>NZ_KI973182.1:2548421-2766173 GCF_000534435.1 Enterobacter sp. BIDMC 26
CGTTTACGGCGACGGCCCGAAGGGCGAGCGAAGCGAGTCATCCTGCACGACCCACCAATGCAAAAAAGCGCCCTAAAGGCGCTTTTTTGCTATCTGCGGTATAACATCACTCTTCCGTCAACGTTGCTATCAACGACTTAATCGCCGGTGTCGCCTGCTTCTCGTCATACACCACATACAAATCTGCCGGTATACGTACCTGTAATGGACGAAATACCACACCGGGCCACTGCATTTGCGCATAGCTGTCAGCAGCTAACGTAATCCCCATTCCCATACTGATCATTGCCAGCACCGTCTGCGGTTCATCGGCTTCACGCACTATCATCGGTGAAAAACCGGCCTGCTGACACACTCGCTGTAAGAACGACCAGTCAGAATGCGCAGACGGCATAGTTACAAAGTACTCATTCTGCAGTTCGGTGAGCGCAATTGCGCTTTCCCCCACCAGCCGGTGATCCTCCGGCAGTGCAACCAGAAATGCCGCATCCCGTAAGCGGATACTGGTAAACCCTGCGGTGGGCTCGGTAGCCATTCGCCAGATCCCGACATCCAGCTCCCGGCGCTCTAGCAGCGCCATTTGCATTACCGGCGACTTTTCGCGAAAGACGACATCAACGTTCGGATGCTCTTTCAAAAATGTGCGCATGACCGTGCGCACTTCGCTCCACATGGCGGTACCGACAATGCCCAGCGCAATCCGCCCCGCCTCACCCCGTCCAATTTGTTCGACCCGCGCCAGTGCCTGGTTTGCACTGGCAAGCAGTCGACGGGACTCTTCCATCAATACTTTACCCGCATGGGTCAAGGCGACGCTTCGTGAGTGGCGAATAAACAGTAAGGTACCGAGCTGACTTTCCAGCTCTTTTATATGCAGGCTCAACGGCGGCTGCGACATATTGAGACGGGCCGCAGCCCGTCCAAAATGAAGTTCCTCAGCGACGGCCAGAAAATAGCGCAGCAGCTTAAGGTCGGTTCGGTAGACGCGTTCCATCAACACATATCCTGGCGATAACACTTATGCTCCCACCTTAAAGCCTTTCACCGCCTGCCGGGAAAACTTTAATGCGCAACTGTGCGCAACCCGCTGTTTTGACTGGTGTGGCGATAGTTAAAGCTGAAATAAAACACCACGGCGAGCACCAACGCATACGCCGCAAATACCAGCCAGATGGTCTGCCAGTCTTTCACCCCGTCCACGGAGAAATAATCTACCGCCGCGCCGCTCAATACCGATCCGAAATAAGCACCGATACCGTTAACGGTCGTCATAAACAGCCCTTGCGCGCTGGCGCGGATATCAGCGCTTACCTCCTGTTCGACAAACACCGAGCCGGAGATGTTGAAGAAGTCGAACGCGCAACCATAGACCAGCATTGACAGCATCAACAGCCCGACGCCTGTTGCGGAAGGATCGCCATACGCAAAGAGTCCAAACCGCAGCATCCAGGCCACCATGCTCATCAGCATCACGGTTTTTATGCCAAAACGTCGGAGGAAGAAAGGAATGGTCAGGATGAACAGCACCTCTGACATCTGCGAGACGGAGAGCAAAATAGAAGGATATTTAACGATAAAGCTTTCCGCATACGCCGGATTACGCGCAAAATCATGCAGAAAGGGGCTACCGAAAGTATTGGTGATTTGCAGCACGGCGCCCAGCAGCATCGCAAACAAAAAGAACACCGCCATTCGGGGCTGTTTAAACAGGACGAACGCATTCAGGCCAAGTTTGCTTGTCAGCGACGATGAGGTTTTATTCTTCACCACCGGAATGGCCGGTAACGTCAGTGAATAGAGCGCCAGTACCAGCGATGCGGCAGCAGCAATGTAGAGTTGAATGTTGGTTAACTCTGCACCCATCAGGCTTATGGCCCACATCGCCACAATGAAGCCTACCGTGCCATAGACCCGCACCGTTGGAAAATGGGTCACCGTGTCCAGCCCTGCCTGCTCAAGACAGGAGTAGGAAAGGGTATTCGAAAGCGCAATGGTTGGCATAAAGGCCATGGCATTAACCAGCATGACCCAGAACATCAGCCCCGGTTCATTGACCTGCGCGGCATAGCAAAGCGCAACGGCACAGACGAGATGGCAAATCACATATGCACGATCTGCCCGCAGCCACTTATCGGCAATAATGCCCACCAGCGAGGGCATCACGATCGCGGCAAGCCCCTTCGAGCTGTAGACCATACCCACGTCAGAGCCGGAAAAACCCAGGGTGTTAATCATGTAAGCGCCGAGAGTAACGAGCCAGCTTCCCCAGATAAAATATTGCATAAAGGACATCATCTTTAAGCGCGTCGTGATGTTCATACCCGATTCCTTATAGCAGAGTGGCCCTCACGGGCCACGGTGTTGTTTCGCTCAGGCAAGCTGGCGCAGAAAACCGCAGATAAGATCGATGAAGTTCTGGCGAGAGAGTTCGGCGGCGGCAAGCGTTTGTTCATGCGACAGTTTTACATCGCTCAGACCTTCAGCAAGGTTGGTTATGGCCGAAACGGCGACCACCTTCAGGCCACAGTGGCGCGCCGAGATCACTTCCGGCACCACTGACATTCCCACCACATCTCCGCCGATGATCTGCATCATGCGGATCTCAGCCGCGGTTTCGAAGTTAGGGCCTGGATAAGAGACAAACACCCCTTCATGCAATGGAAAGCCCTTCTCGCTCGCCACGGTCTGCAGCAGGGCACGGCAATCTGCATCATAAGCATTGGCCAGCGAGAAAAAACGGTCGCCAAAACGGTCATCGTTCAGCCCGACCATCGGGGTACCCGGCAGGGTGTTGATGTGGTCGCTGAGGGCAACCAGGCTTCCCGGTTCAACCTCCGGACGTAATGAACCGGCGGCATTGGTACTGAACAGCAGTTCGCAGCCCAGCAGTTTGAAGGTGCGGATTGCATCGGTCATGACGGCGATGCCGCGGCCCTCATAGAAGTGACCGCGCCCTTTCATGCAGGCGACCGGAACACCGGCAAGATGTCCCAACACCAGCTCACCGGCGTGACCGTGAACGGTGCTCACCGGGAAGCCCGGCAGTTTTTCATAGCTCAGTACCACAGCATCAACAATCTGCTCGGCGAGCGCACCAAGACCTGAGCCGAGAATAAACGCAACCCGCGGAGTGAAATCAGGTTTAGCGGCACGAATGATGTCGGCAGAGAACCAGGGATTATTCGAGAGGGTCATAAAAGCTCCTTGAGAATTAAGATCGCGATATCACCGATCGCATGACCTTAGTCTTATATCTGGAGCCTGCGGGTTACCTCCAATACACTTTCTCTGCACCATCAATACTGATTTGGTATCAATACCTTTCCCTGCCAGATATGGCAGTTTTGCTCAAGCTAATTGCGTTGGCGCCGATACCTCTGTTTTACAGCGAGAGGAAAAAGTATGACGACCATTCAGGCTACAACCCAGCCCATTCAAACCAGCGGTGGCGGGAGTCGTTCTTCCGGCGGCAACGATATCGCTGCCCAGATCAGCCGTATCACTGACAAGATAACCAAGCTGACTCAACAGTTAAAAGAGGTTGCGAACGGTTCCGGCAGTGCGGAAGAGAAGAAGAAACAGCAGGAGCTTATCCAGGTGCAAATCAAAGTGCTGCAGGCACAGCTCGCACAGCTACAGCGCCAGCAGGCGGAAGAAGCCCAGAAGAAACAAGAGCAAAGTCTGGTCAACGTGGAAGGTCCGAAGAACGCATCAGACAATCATCAAATAGACATCTACGTCTAACGCTCTGTTGAGTTAAACAGTGGATCGCGTATACGGGCCTCGGTTAATCGTTGCGCCTGGATACGCACTACTTCCCAGATAGCCTGCGCAGCCCCGGAGAGCGAACGGTTTTTTCGCCGTACCAGCATCAGTTTTCGCTCAATAGCAGGCGTCAGTCGCTTCACGACCAGACGGCTTCCCTGCGGCAAAGGGAGCGCCAGGGCGGGTAATACACTGATCCCTATGCCGGCCTCCACCATGGGAAACAGCGTTGCCGGGTGTCCAATCTCCTGCACAATGGTCGCCTTAACGCCCTGCGTCACCAGCGCAGAATCAATCAGCGGACGGCTGCCCGAGGCATAATCCTGTAATACCAGGTTCGCTCCCTGCAACGCCTGCCAGAGAACAGACGGCTGCGCGGCTAGCGGATCGTCGTCCCGGCAAAGCAACAGAAACGGCTCAGAAAGCACAATTTCACACTCCAGGTCACTCACCTGACCGGGATCGATAACAATACCAAAATCCACATCACCCTGACGGATGCTCTCCAGCACCCACTGCTGCGGCCTGTCATGCAAAACAAAATCAATATCCGGATAGCGATGATTACCCTCTGCAATACACTGCGGGATAAGGTGCGCGGATATCGTCTGGCTGGCCGCAACCCGCACGGTACCCGACAGCTGCTGCCCCAGTCGACCTACATCTCTGAGCGTACTGTTGAGTTCGTCCAGCAGCCGTTCAAGGCGCTGAGCCAGCTGCTGTCCGGCTTCCGTGAGCACGACTTCACGCGTGGTGCGATCAAGCAGCCGGACACCCGTCTGGCTCTCCAGCTCTTTCACGCTGTGGCTTACCGCGGACTGGCTCAGGCCGATGATCTCCCCTGCCCGGCTGAAGCTGCGGGCATGGGCTACGGTGACGAAGATGCGAAGCTGGCGTAAGGAATAATTCATCTGTTTAATTCATGAATGGATGCAATAAATCAATTTTATTTCTCAAACAGAAAAAAGCACAATAGCGATATCTGTTTTCAGGAGTCATTATGAAACTATTTCGTATTCTTGATCCGTTTACGCTTACTCTGGTTGTCACGGTATTATTGGCCTCCTTCTTCCCTGCGCGGGGCGGGTTCGTTCCTTTTTTTGAAGGACTGACGACCGCGGCCATCGCGCTGTTGTTCTTTATGCACGGCGCAAAGCTCTCACGCGAAGCCATTATTGCGGGGGGGAGCCACTGGCGACTGCACCTGTGGGTGATGTGCAGCACGTTCATCCTCTTCCCTGTACTCGGCGTACTGTTCGCATGGTGGGCGCCGGTGAATGTCGACCCGGCCCTTTATACCGGCTTCCTGTATCTGTGCATTCTGCCGGCCACCGTGCAGTCCGCTATCGCGTTTACCTCTCTGGCGGGCGGTAACGTCGCAGCCGCAGTCTGTTCAGCGTCGGCATCCAGCCTGTTAGGGATTTTCGTTTCGCCGCTGCTGGTGGGTCTGCTGATGAACATGCACGGCGCGGAAGGTAACCTGGAACAAGTAGGTAAAATCTGTCTGCAGCTGCTGCTGCCGTTTGTGCTGGGCCATCTCTCTCGTCCGTGGACGGGCGCGTTTGTTGCAAAGCACAAAAAATGGATCTCAAAAACCGACCAGTCATCGATTCTGCTGGTGGTCTATTCAGCCTTCAGTGAAGCGGTTGTGAATGGCATCTGGCATAAGGTGGGCGCAGGCTCGCTGCTGTTTATCGTGGTGGTCAGCCTTGTTCTGCTGGCGATTGTGATTGGCGTAAACGTCTTTGTGGCCCGCAAGTGCGGCTTCAACAAAGCCGATGAAATTACCATTGTCTTCTGTGGCTCGAAGAAGAGCCTGGCGAACGGCATTCCTATGGCAAACATTCTCTTCCCGACCTCAATGATAGGGATGATGGTACTGCCGCTGATGATTTTCCATCAGATCCAGCTGATGGTCTGCGCGGTGCTGGCGCGTCGTTACAAACGCCAGACGGAAAAACAGGCGCAGGAAGAGACCCGCGCCGCGAAAGCTTAAGGACGTTTCAGGGGCTGAACCAACTGCGTCAGCCCCTCGGTTTTAATCAGTAACGTGATAGCCATCAGTTCACCCAGTCGTCCGGCCGGGAACCCATCTTTGCGGGCAAACCACAGCAAATAATCTTCCGGTAAATCAATCAGCCTGCGGCCCTTATATTTACCGAATGGCATCTCCGTGTTGGCGATCTCAACGAGCTGCTCTTTCTCCACGTTACTCTCCTAACAGGCGCATCATTTCTGCTTCGTCGATAACCTCAATGCCCAGCTCCTGAGCTTTAGCAAGCTTCGAACCGGCGGCTTCCCCGGCAATAACCAGGTCGGTTTTCTTCGACACGCTGCCTGCCACTTTTGCGCCCAGCGCAACCAGTCGCGCTTTAGCATCATCACGTGAAAGCTGGCTCAGGCTGCCGGTCAGCACGACCGTTTTGCCGGCAAACGGGCTGTCGATCTCGTCAGCGTTGACCACGACCGGAGCCGGCCATCTGATGCCCTCTTCCAGCAGCTTGCCGATCACCTCGCGGTTGCTCTCTTCGGCAAAGAAGTTAAAGACATGCGTCGCGACGACAATCCCCACGTCCGGGACTCTCTGCAGCTCGTCAATACTCGCTTTTTCCAGAGCTTCCAGCGTACCGAAATACGCTGCCAGCCCCGCCGCCGTGGCTTCACCCACTTCGCGAATACCGAGCGCATAAAGGAATCGGGCAAAAGTCGTCTCTTTGGCAGCATCCAGGGCATTAACCACATTCTGGGCCGACTTCGGTCCCATGCGATCAAGACCCGTGAGTTTACCCGCGGTCAGTTTAAAGAGATCTGCAGGCGTATGAACATATTCTTTCTCTACCAGCTGATCGATAATTTTGTCGCCCATTCCGTCGACGTCCATCGCCCGACGGGAAACGAAGTGCTTCAGTGACTCTTTACGTTGTGCCCCGCAGATTAAGCCACCCGTACAGCGAGCCACCGCTTCACCTTCAACGCGCTCAACGTCAGATCCGCATACCGGGCAATGCGTCGGGAACACGATGGCGCGCGTATCGTCAGGACGCTCTGACTCAACCACGTTCACCACCTGCGGGATAACATCGCCCGCGCGACGAATCACCACTTTGTCACCAATGCGCAGGCCGAGACGTTCAATTTCATCGGCGTTATGCAGCGTGGCGTTACTCACCAGCACGCCGGCAACCTGCACCGGCTCCAGACGGGCAACCGGGGTAATCGCGCCCGTACGGCCCACCTGGAACTCCACGTCACGGACAAAGGTCATCTGCTCCTGCGCCGGGAATTTAAACGCCACTGCCCAGCGTGGCGCGCGCGCCACAAAGCCTAACTGCTCCTGCAGCACAAGTGAGTTAACCTTGATAACCACGCCATCAATATCAAAACCAAGCGTCGGGCGGTCTTCTTCCACTTTGTGGTAGAACGCCAGCACGGCTTCCGGGGAGTCGCACAGCTGAACACGGTTACTCACCGGCAGGCCCCACGCTTTAAACTGCAATAAACGTCCGAGATGGGTATCCGGCAGTTCACCGCCTTCCAGAATCCCGACGCCATAGCAGAAGAAAGTAAGCGGTCGCTTCGCGGTGATACGGGGATCAAGCTGGCGCAGGGAGCCTGCCGCCGCATTACGCGGGTTAGCAAACACTTTCCCGCCGGTACGGCGCGCCTCTTCGTTGATTTTCTCGAAGCCCGCCTGCGGGAGGAATACTTCACCGCGCACTTCCAGACGGGCTGGAATATTATCCCCTTGCAGCTTCAGCGGGATCGCACGGATGGTGCGTACGTTGGTGGTGATGTCTTCACCCGTCGTACCATCACCCCGCGTCGCGGCACGCACCAGCACACCGTTTTCATAGAGAAGGCTGACCGCCAGACCATCCAGCTTCAACTCGCAGCACCAGGTCAGGGAGTCGCTGCTTTTGAGGCGATCCTGCACGCGCTTGTTAAACGCGAGGAAGCTCTCTTCATCAAAGACGTTGTCCAGAGACAACATTGGCACTTCATGACGTACCTGACTGAAAGCACCCAGCGGCTCCGCGCCCACGCGCTGCGTGGGTGAGTCGGGCGTAATCAATTCCGGGTGCTGCGCCTCTAGTTCGCGCAGCTCGCGCATCAGACGGTCATACTCCGCATCCGGCACTTCCGGCGCGTCCATAACATGATAGAGGTATTCATGATGGCGAAGCGTGGTTCGCAGTTCAGTGAGTTGTTGTTCGATTGAGTCCATATCACACCATCAATGAGAAAAAACCCCCGACATGCGGGGGTTGAGGAGGAGTCGATGTAAACGCGATGATTACGCGTTGGCTTCCTTAACTTCGCGGATGCGGTCCTGATATTCGCGCAATTTCTGCGGCGTCATCATACGACGCTGATCGTCGAGCACCACACCACCGACTTCGTCAGCAATGTGCTGTGCGGACTGCAGCATCAGCTTAAAGTTTTGCAGTTCATCACCGTAGGACGGCACCTGCATGAAGATAGTGACACCCGGCGTCACGAAATCACCGGTCATTTCTGGGTCAAAGGTGCCAGGGTTGACCATATTGGCCAGGCTAAACAGCGCCGGACCGCTACCGTCAGGACTCAGGTGACGATGGAAAATATTCATGTCGCCAAACTTGAAGCCTGCCTGTTGAATGCTGTTAAGCAGGACATCGCCATTCAGGTGGGTGCCATGATGCGCAGCCACGTTCATGATGATGACCGCTTCTTTACGCTGCGGTTTTTCAACAACCGGTTCTGGCTCAACCACGGGCTCTGGTTCAACGAGCGGGGCCGGCGCAGGCTGAGGTGCAGGCTGCACGTGAACAGGCTGCTGCGGTTGGTGTACCGGCTGTGCAGGCTGTTGTGGCGCGGGTTGCTGCACAGGCTGTTGCTGAACCGGCTGTGGCGCAGCAGGCTGCTGATGGACAGGCTGTTGCGGCGGCTGACGCACCGGCTCTTCTCCAGGCTGCGGCGCCTGCTGGCGCGGCTGTGCAGAAGCATACGGCGGTTGATACTGGTGCTGCGGAGGCTGACGAGGGGCTTCATGCTCCCCATGAGCCGCGCCGGGCGCAGTATTGACCCGATGAACACGAACTTCACCCACGCCGTCGTCGTCGCTTCCGTCGATGTCATTTTCACTGTCATCGTCATCACGACTGGACTTCATGCGCTTCAGTGGGCGATCGCGAAACATAGAGGAACGCTCTTTACGGCTGGTCCAGAAACCATGTACCAGTAAAGCGATTATGGCGATCGCGCCAACAATGATTAATATCAGACGCAAATCCTGCATCATTATATTCTCTGTTGTTCTAACACCTTGCCACCACGGCAAACATTTACTCACTAAGAGTATTTGCCGTTTACGTCAAGTGCAAGTGTGTGCAGAGCATTCACAGCATAAAGATGAACTAAATCGTGCTTTTTGCTGTTTTTTCGAACATTTCCGAACTGGTCATTGGTCCGTAAGTGGATAATATAGGCGGGCAATTCCACTGGTTGTGAAAAAAGGAGTACAGCCTGGTTATGGTTTCAACATCATCTTCTCACCCGCGCAGCGGCGTCTGGTATTTTTCTCAGGGCTGGAAACTGGTCTCACTGCCGGGGATTCGTCGCTACGTCATTCTGCCGTTGCTGATTAACATTATCCTGATGGGCGGCGCGTTCTGGTGGCTGTTCACCAGACTGGAGAGCTGGATCCCTTCGCTGATGAGCCATGTGCCGGACTGGCTGCAGTGGCTGAACTACCTGCTCTGGCCGGTTGCGGTCATCTCCGTGCTGCTGGTGTTCGGCTACTTCTTCTCGACGATTGCAAACTGGATCGCTGCGCCGTTTAACGGCCTGCTGGCAGAACAGCTGGAAGCACGTCTTACCGGTGCAACGCCGCCGGATACGGGCATGCTGGGGATCATGAAAGATATCCCACGCATCATGAAGCGCGAATGGCAGAAGTTTGCCTGGTATCTTCCCCGCGCCATTGTGCTGCTTATCCTTTATTTTGTCCCTGGCGTCGGTCAGACGGTGGCCCCGGTGCTGTGGTTCCTGTTCAGCGCCTGGATGCTGGCAATCCAGTACTGCGATTATCCGTTCGATAACCACAAGGTGCCGTTCAAAACGATGCGCAGCGCCCTGCGCACGCAAAAAGTCGCGAATATGCAATTCGGGGCGCTGACCAGTCTGTTCACCATGATCCCGGTGCTCAACCTGTTCATCATGCCGGTCGCCGTTTGCGGCGCAACGGCGATGTGGGTTGACTGCTACCGTGCTAAGCACGCGTTATGGAAGTAATGCAAAAATGTGTAAAAAGGGGGTGGCTTATGCCGCCCCTTATTCCATACTGATCCCCATTATTTCCTTGCAGTATATAGATATGCGAATTCCTTACTTCCCCCTACCTGTTCAACAGGTATGCTGGGACGGTATCCCAATTTCATACAGTTAAGGACAGGCCATGAGTAAGATTTATGAAGACAACTCGCTGACTATCGGTCATACGCCCCTGGTTCGACTGAACCGTATCGGTAATGGACGCATTCTGGCGAAGGTCGAATCACGTAACCCGAGCTTCAGCGTAAAGTGCCGTATCGGTGCAAATATGATTTGGGATGCTGAAAAACGTGGCGTGCTGAAGCCAGGCGTTGAGCTGGTTGAACCGACCAGCGGTAACACCGGTATCGCACTGGCCTATGTTGCGGCGGCGCGCGGTTATAAACTGACGCTGACCATGCCTGAAACCATGAGCATCGAACGTCGCAAACTGCTGAAAGCGCTGGGCGCGAACCTGGTGCTGACCGAAGGTGCCAAAGGCATGAAGGGTGCGATTCAGAAAGCAGAAGAGATTGTTGCCAGCGATCCGGCGAAATATCTGCTGCTGCAGCAGTTCAGCAACCCGGCGAACCCGGAAATTCACGAAAAGACCACCGGCCCGGAAATTTGGGAAGATACCGACGGTCAGGTTGATGTATTTATCTCCGGTGTAGGCACCGGCGGAACCCTGACTGGCGTGTCGCGCTATATAAAAGGCACAAAAGGTAAAAAAGACCTGATTACCGTTGCCGTGGAACCAACCGACTCACCGGTGATCACCCAGGCGCTGGCGGGCGAAGAGATCAAACCCGGCCCACATAAAATTCAGGGTATCGGTGCCGGCTTCATTCCGGGCAACCTGGATCTGAAGCTTATTGATAAAGTGGTGACCATCACCAACGAAGAAGCTATCTCTACCGCACGTCGTCTGATGGACGAGGAAGGTATTCTGGCGGGCATCTCTTCCGGTGCTGCTGTTGCGGCAGCGCTCAAACTTCAGGAAGATGAGGCCTTTACCAATAAGAATATTGTGGTTATCCTGCCTTCATCGGGTGAGCGTTACTTGAGCACCGCACTGTTTGCCGATCTGTTCACTGAAAAAGAACTGCAACAGTAATGCCAGCATGTTAATAACGCGTAAAAAAGCACCTTTTTGGGTGCTTTTTTGTGGCCTGCTTCAAAGTTTTACCCCTCCTGGCATTGATTCACCCCGTTGGGTCTGGTATTTAAACCAGCAATTATTTTGATGCGTGAAATTAATCAGTGAACGAAATAGCCTTGCTGAATCGATTTTATGATTTGGTTCAAGTCTTGCTTTCACTGCATAATGTTTAATGACGATCGAAACGTCAGCGCTAACAATACAGGCTAAAGTTAAGTCGCCAGGCTAGACTTTAGTTCCACAACACTAAACCTATAAGTTGGGGAAATACAATGTTCCAGCAAGAAGTTACCATTACCGCTCCGAACGGTCTGCACACCCGCCCTGCTGCTCAGTTTGTTAAAGAAGCGAAAGGCTTCACTTCTGAAATCACTGTGACTTCCAACGGCAAAAGCGCCAGCGCAAAAAGCCTGTTCAAACTGCAGACTCTGGGTCTGACTCAGGGTACCGTTGTCACCATCTCTGCTGAAGGTGAAGACGAGCAGAAAGCAGTTGAGCATCTGGTAAAACTGATGGCTGAGCTCGAGTAAGTTTCCGGGTTCTTTTAAATATCAGTCACAAGTAAGGTAGGGTTATGATTTCAGGCATTTTAGCATCCCCGGGTATCGCTTTCGGCAAAGCACTGCTGCTGAAAGAAGACGAGATCGTCATCGACCGGAAAAAAATTTCTGCCGACAAGGTTGATCAGGAAGTTGAACGTTTTCTGAGCGGTCGTGCCAAGGCATCTGCGCAACTGGAAGCAATCAAGACTAAAGCTGGCGAAACTTTCGGTGAAGAAAAAGAAGCCATCTTCGAAGGGCACATCATGCTGCTCGAAGATGAGGAGCTGGAGCAGGAAATCATAGCCCTGATTAAAGATAAAAGCATGACGGCAGACGCTGCTGCGCATGAAGTTATCGAAGGTCAGGCAACTGCCCTGGAAGAACTGGATGATGAATACCTGAAAGAGCGTGCGGCTGACGTACGTGACATCGGTAAGCGCCTGCTGCGCAACATCCTGGGTCTGGCCATTATCGACCTGAGCGCTATTCAGGATGAAGTCATCCTGGTTGCCGCCGATCTGACCCCGTCTGAAACCGCACAGTTGAACCTGAAAAAGGTCCTCGGTTTCATCACTGACGCGGGCGGCCGTACCTCCCACACCTCTATCATGGCGCGTTCTCTGGAACTGCCTGCCATTGTGGGTACCGGTAGCGTCACCTCTCAGGTTAAAAACGACGATTATCTGATTCTGGATGCCGTAAACAACGTGGTTTACGTCAACCCAACTAACGAAGAGATCGAAAAACTGCGCGCGGTTCAGGAGCAGGTTGCGACTGAAAAAGCGGAACTCGCTAAGCTGAAAGACCTGCCTGCCATCACTCTGGACGGTCATCAGGTTGAAGTGTGCGCAAACATCGGTACCGTACGTGACGTCGATGGCGCTGAGCGCAACGGCGCGGAAGGTGTGGGTCTCTATCGTACTGAATTCCTGTTCATGGACCGTGATGCGCTGCCAACTGAAGAAGAACAGTTTGCTGCGTACAAAGCTGTGGCTGAAGCGTGTGGCTCTCAGGCGGTTATCGTCCGTACCATGGATATCGGTGGCGACAAAGAGCTGCCGTACATGAACTTCCCGAAAGAAGAGAACCCGTTCCTGGGCTGGCGTGCGATTCGTATCGCGATGGATCGTAAAGAGATCCTGCGCGATCAGGTTCGCGCTATCCTGCGTGCGTCTGCTTTCGGTAAACTGCGCATCATGTTCCCGATGATCATCTCTGTTGAAGAAGTGCGTGCACTGAAGAAAGAGATCGAAATCTACAAACAGGAACTGCGCGACGAAGGTAAAGCATTTGACGAGTCAATTGAGATCGGCGTGATGGTGGAAACACCTGCGGCAGCGACCATTGCGCGTCATTTAGCCAAAGAAGTTGATTTCTTTAGTATCGGTACCAATGATTTAACGCAGTACACCCTGGCAGTTGACCGTGGTAATGATATGATTTCACATCTCTACCAGCCAATGTCACCGTCCGTACTGAACTTGATCAAGCAAGTTATTGATGCTTCTCATGCAGAAGGTAAATGGACTGGCATGTGTGGTGAGCTTGCAGGCGACGAACGTGCTACACTTCTGTTGCTGGGTATGGGTCTGGACGAATTCTCTATGAGCGCCATTTCCATCCCGCGCATTAAGAAGATTATCCGTAACACGAACTTCGAAGATGCGAAGGTGTTAGCAGAGCAGGCTCTTGCTCAACCGACAACGGACGAGTTAATGACGCTGGTTAACAAGTTCATTGAAGAAAAAACAATCTGCTAATCCACGAGATGCGGCCCAAATTACTGCTTAGGAGAAGATCATGGGTTTGTTCGATAAACTGAAATCTCTGGTTTCTGATGATAAGAAAGACTCCGGAACTATTGAGATTGTTGCTCCGCTCTCCGGCGAGATCGTCAACATCGAAGACGTGCCGGATGTAGTGTTTGCTGAGAAAATCGTTGGTGATGGCATTGCTATCAAACCAACTGGCAACAAAATGGTTGCTCCAGTTGACGGCACCATCGGTAAAATTTTTGAAACCAACCATGCGTTCTCTATCGAATCTGATAGCGGTATCGAACTGTTCGTTCACTTCGGTATCGACACCGTTGAACTGAAAGGCGAAGGCTTCAAACGTATCGCGGAAGAAGGCCAGCGTGTTAAAGTTGGCGACCCGGTCATTGAATTCGATCTGCCACTGCTGGAAGAAAAAGCCAAGTCTACCCTGACGCCGGTTGTTATCTCCAACATGGACGAAATCAAAGAACTGATCAAACTGTCTGGCAGCGTCACCGTGGGTGAAACCCCGGTTATCCGCATCAAGAAGTAATTCTTGCCGCACAGAAAAATGGCGCCTTCGGGCGCCATTTTTGTTTATGCGGGCAGGATAAGCTCGTCGTAGCCTTTCGACTGCGTATAAATCATCACATCTGTGACGCGGTCTCCTGCCATGCGAATCGCATCGGCAACGGTTTTGCCCTCAACGATCCCGCTCACCAGCTCTGAACAGAAGAGGTCGCCCGTGCCTTTCAGGTCCGTTTCAACACGCGGATGCGCACTGACGGTCACACCGTCTCGGGTAACCAGCACCACGTGAATATTCTCCGGATCGTCCGCCACCGGCGCGCTGGTGATGGCCACCCATTTCAGCGTGTCGGAAAGTAACCCCTGCGCTGCCGCTATAGCACTTTCAGGCGTACGACACGGTTTACCGCTTAGCACTTCCAGCTCAAAGACGTTAGGCGTGATCCCCTGCGCCAGTGGCAGCAGGTACTCCCGATACGCTTCAGGGATATCAGGTTTCACATACATCCCACTGTCAATATCGCCAATAACGGGGTCAACCAACACCAGCAGGTCAGGATGCTGCGCTTTGATCGCGGTGAGCCACTGCGCCAGGCATTTTATCTGGCTGGCGCTGCCCATGTAGCCCGTGGTAACGGCTTTAAGCTCGCGCAGGATCTCGCGCTCTTCCAGCGCCTTAAGATACCCGCTGAACCACTCATCGGGGATCACGCCACCGTAAAAGGTATCGTAGTGCGGCGTGTTGCTGAACAGCACGGTCGGCACGGCGGTGACGGTCAGCCGGTGGGTACGAATGTTCGGCACCGCAATGCTGTTCCCCACGCTGCCGTAAACCACCTGCGACTGTACCGCGACAATATCGGTTTGCTGCGCCCGGGTGTTATCCCGGAATAAAATCATCTCCATGACGCTTAAATCCCCGCCCCCTGCGTATAACTCTCTTCACCAAAGACGCCGGTAGAAAGATAGCGATCGCCGCGGTCGCAGATAATCGCCACCACGACAGCCCCGGGATGTGCCTGCGCAACACGCAATGCTCCCGCTACCGCGCCACCCGAGCTGACCCCGCAGAAGATACCTTCACGCACGGCCAGTTCACGCATCGTATTCTCCGCCTCGCGTTGATGAATATCCAGCACCTGATCCACCAACTGGGCGTTATAAATACCCGGCATGTATTCCGCCGGCCAGCGGCGAATACCCGGTATGCTGCTCCCCTCTTCCGGCTGCAGACCCACAATCGTTACCGCCTTTTCCTGCTCGCGCAGAAAACGGGATACGCCGGTAATGGTCCCTGTCGTGCCCATGCTGGAGACGAAGTGAGTGATGCGCCCGTTGGTCTGCTGCCAGATTTCCGGACCGGTAGTAGTGTAGTGAGCGTACGGGTTATCCGGGTTATTAAACTGATCGAGCAGTTTGCCTTCACCGCGTTCGGCCATGGCTAGCGCCAGGTCGCGCGCCCCTTCCATCCCCTCTTCTTTAGAGACCAGAATCAGTTCGGCACCATAGGCGCGCATCGCCGCACGGCGCTCCTGGCTCATGTTATCGGGCATCAGCAACGTCATGCGATAGCCTTTCAGCGCGGCAATCATCGCCAGCGCAATACCGGTGTTACCGCTGGTGGCTTCAATCAGCACGTCGCCGGGCTGAATTTCACCGCGTTTTTCGGCCTGCACAATCATGGAGAGCGCAGCCCGGTCCTTCACCGAACCGGCAGGGTTATTGCCTTCGAGTTTGACCCAGATTTCGCTGCCGTTGTCCGGCCCCATGCGCTGAAGTTTGACCAGAGGGGTGTTGCCGATGGTGTGTTCTAATGTGTTCAAGATCGCTGTCCAATAAAAAGCCCGGTGGCGCGCAGCGCTCCGGGCATACGGAGATCATATTCCAGACCGGCTAAGCGCAGCGCCTCCGGTCAAACTACGTGTCATTAACCTATCAGGCTGACTCCGCCAGAGCAATATCCTCGCGCGTCTCTATGCGCTCATTGCCATGATAAATACGGGCATGCTGCAGCCCAACAAACAGGCGTTCGCCCCGGTACGGCGGCTCGTCATCACGCATCACCACCGTCAGCGGCTCGGTATACCAGCCCAGCGGCTGTACCACCAATTGGGTGTAGTGCCCTTTAGGGCTAGCTTCCAGCACCTGCACCGGCAGCGGTGAATCCAGACTCGTCCGGCGGCTCACGTCCACTTCCCAGGGACGCAGGAACAGATCGACCGGCCCCTGATGTGCGGAGGTGTATCCCAGCGGCCAGCGGTGTGCGCCCACGTGGAATTGCCCACCGCGGATGGTGCCCTGCAGCCGGTTAACTTCGCCCATAAACTCGAGGACAAATCGGGTCGCCGGTTCACGCCAGAGCTGCTCTGGCTCATCAACCTGCTCGATGTTCCCCTGACTCATCACCACCACGCGGTCTGCGACTTCCATCGCCTCTTCCTGATCGTGGGTGACGAAGACGCTGGTGAACTTCAGTTCTTCATGCAGCTGACGCAGCCAGCGGCGTAACTCTTTACGCACCTGCGCATCCAGCGCGCCAAACGGCTCATCCAGCAGCAGAATTTGCGGCTCAACGGCCAGGGCCCGCGCCAGCGCGACGCGCTGCTTCTGGCCGCCGGAAAGCTGCGCCGGGAAGCGGTCAGCCAGATGCGCAAGCTGTACCATCTCCAGCAGTTTGGTCACTTTCGCTTTGATGGTGGCCGCATCCGGACGCTCGCGGCGAGGCAGGACGGTCAGACCGAAAGCGATGTTATCGAACACGGTCATATGGCGGAACAGCGCGTAATGCTGGAACACAAAGCCCACTTTACGGTCGCGGGCGTGCAAACGGCTTACGTCGGTACCGTGAAAACGAATATGTCCGCTGGTCTGATGCTCAAGCCCGGCGATAATGCGCAGCAGCGTGGTTTTACCCGAGCCAGACGGCCCGAGCAGTGCCACCATTTGTCCGGAAGGGATATCCAGCGAGATATCATTCAGCACCTGGGTGCGACCAAAAGACTTCTTAATATTGGCAATCTCAATGCTCATGATTTCCCTCCTGGTGCTGACGTTTTTCCTGATTCTCTAAACGCCACTGCACCACACTCTTCAAAAACAGGGTCAAAATCGCCATCAGCGTCAGTAACGCTGCGGCAGTAAAGGAACCGACGGTGTTGTAGTCCTGTTCCAGTAATTCAATCTGTAACGGTAACGACAGCGTTTCGCCGCGGATGGAGCCCGAGACGACCGAAACTGCACCGAACTCGCCAATGGCGCGGGCATTGGTCAGCACGACGCCGTAGAGCAGCGCCCAGCGAATATTCGGCAGCGTCACGCGGCGGAACATCTGCCAGCCGGATGCGCCCAGCAGAATTGCCGCTTCATCTTCGTTGCTGCCCTGGCTTAACATCACCGGGACCAGTTCGCGCACCACAAACGGACAGGTTACAAACACCGTGACCAGCACCATGCCCGGCCAGGCAAACATGACCTGCAGGTTATGCTCATCCAGCCAGCCGCCCAGCGGGCCGTTAGAGCCGTAGAAGAGCAGATAAACCAGACCGGCCACCACCGGCGACACGGCAAACGGGATATCCAGCAGGGTCAGCAGCAGCTGACGTCCCGGGAAGTTAAAGCGCGTTACCAGCCAGGCCAGCAGCGTACCGAACACCAGGTTGACCGGCACCGTGATAAGCGCAATCAGGACGGTCAGCCAGATGGCGTGCAGCATATCCGGGTTCGCCAGGTTTTCCAGCGCGGGCATCAACCCCTTGCTGAACGCCTGAACAAAAATATAAATCGTCGGCACGACGAGAATGAAGGCGGACACCAGCACGCCCGTACCAATCAGAAACCATTTTCCCCAGTTGATACGGGGAGCATCGTATCGCTTCAATTGAGTAACTTCCGCCATCAGTGACCTACCACGCGTCGACCAAAGCGACTTTGCAGAGTGTTAATTGAGTAGAGCAGCAGCAGCGATGCGGCAAGAATGACCGAGGCAATCGCGCTCGCCGCCGGGTAATCAAACTCCTGCAAGCGGATAAAAATCATCAGCGAGGTGACTTCGGTTTTCCACGCAATGTTCCCGGCAATGAAAATAACCGCGCCGAACTCACCGAGGCTACGGGTAAACGACAGCGCGATACCGGCCAGCAGCGCCGGAGAAAGCTCAGGCAGGACGACCTTGCGGAAGCTCTGCCAGCGCGTGGCACCCAGCGTTTCCGCCGCTTCTTCGTATTCAGGGCCTAACTCTTCGAGCACTGGCTGCACGGTGCGTACAACAAAAGGAATGCTGGTAAACGCCATCGCGACCGCGATACCGAGCCAGGTATAGGTCACTTTGATATCAAGCTTCGCCAGCCACTCACCGTAAAACCCGTTCACGGAAAAGAGCGAGGCGAGGGTTAACCCCGCCACCGCCGTCGGCAGCGCAAACGGCAGGTCCATTAACGCGTCGAGCAGCGTACGGCCCGGGAAACGGTAGCGGGTTAAGATCCACGCCATCAGCAGGCCAAAGGCCCCGTTAAAAATGGACGCCACAAACGCCGACAGCAGCGTCACCTTATAGGCTGCGACGACCTGCGGGTTGGTTATCACTTCCCAGTACTGCGCCCAGCTCATTTGCGCAAGCTGCATCACCAGCGCGCTGAGCGGTAACAATAAGATCAGGCAGACGAACAGCAGGCTGGTCCCGAGGCTTAAGGTAAAGCCCGGCAGCACGCGTCTGGTAGAGACTGCAAACATTACTTACGCCCCGCCGCCAGCAATTTGTCTAACTCACCGCCGCTGGCAAAATGCGTTTTCATGACATCAGGCCAGGAGCCGAAATGGTCTTCCACGCGGAACAGCTCGGTCTGCGGGAATTTATCCTTCAGTTTGTTCATCACATCCGGGTTATTCACGCGGTAGTAGTAATCGGTAATGATCGTCTGCGCCTGTGGGCTGTACAGGTAGTTGAGGTAAGCTTTTGCCGCTTTCTCTGTGCCGTTGGACTGCACGTTTTTATCTACCCACGCTACCGGGAACTCGGCGAGGATATTGGTTTTCGGGATAACGACCTCGAAACCCTGCGCCTCGTACTGTTTGCGGATATTATTCACTTCCGACTCAAAGCTGATCAGCACATCGCCCAGGCCGCGCTCTGCAAAGGTCGTGGTCGCGCCGCGACCGCCGGTATCAAACACCTCGACGTTTTTCAGGAACTGGGTCATGAACTGCTCGGTTTTCGCTTTATCGTTACCGTCAGCTTTGTCCGCCGCGCCCCACGCTGCCAGATAGGTATAGCGCGCGTTACCGGAGGTTTTTGGATTCGGGAAAATCAGCTTCACGTCGGAACGCACCAGGTCATTCCAGTCGTGGATATTTTTCGGGTTGCCCTTACGCACCAGGAAACCCATGGTGGAGTAGAACGGTGAGCTGTTGTTCGGCAAACGACTCTGCCAGTCAGCGGCGATCAGCTTGCCTTTGTCGTGCAGGATCTGCACGTCAGTGACCTGGTTATAGGTCACCACATCCGCTTTCAGCCCCTGGAGAATGGCCAGCGCCTGCTTGGACGACCCTGCGTGTGACTGTTTAATGGTCAGCTTGTCGCCGTTGTTGTCTTTCGCCCACTGCTGTTCAAACGGTGGGTTAAGGGCGGCAAACAGCTCGCGGGAAACATCATACGAACTGTTCAGCAGCTCAGTAGCCTGCGCCTGTGCCACCAGCAGCAAACCTGCCAGTGCCAGCGATCCTTTTTTCAGTACAGTAACGGCCATTGCGCACCCTTATAAATGTGACGACTATCTTATAGTCATAATATTTATAACGAGGACGAAAGGAGTAACGGTTTTATATACCGTTTGGTGATTTACAAGCAGAAAAGAGAATAAGGGTGCAGCCCGTCGTGGTCCGCACCCCAGCCCTCTCCGTGCGGGAGAGGGTGGAAAGCACTTACAGCGCCAGCAGACGCTCGACGGACGGGGCGAAGTAGTAGCCGCCGGTCACCGGTTTGGTGAAGCGCAGCATGGCGTCGCGCTTGCCGTCGGTATCGCCAAACATGCTCAGCAGCTGCTGTTCGATGTTATGCAGGCGCGCGCAGTACGCACAGAAGTAAAGACCGTGGATACCGCTTGCTGTGCCGTATGGCAGGCTCTGGCGAACAATCTTCAGACCTTTCCCGTCTTCCTTGAGGTCAACGCGGCTCAGGTGAGAGGTGACAGGACGGGCATCGCCGTCGATCTCTTCGTTGGCCTCTTTCGTACGGCCAATCATCATCTCCTGGTCATGCACGCTCATGCGGTTCAGCTGCTTGAGGTTGTGCTCCCAGCGCTGGACGAACACATAGCTGCCGCCCGCGTCGACGCCGTCTTTGATCACTGCCACTTCACGACGCGTCTCTTCACCCGCCGGGTTTTCAGTTCCGTCAACGAAGCCGCTCAGGTCGCGTTCTTCCACCCAACGGAAACCGTGGATCTCTTCCTGAACGTCAATGCTGTCACCAAAAGCCGCAACCGCCGCCTGGGCAACGGAGAAGTTCACATCATGACGCAGCGAGAGAATGTGGATCAGCACGTCGAACTGCGTTGCGGGTGCCAGGCCTTTACCGTAAGGGATAAAATCCTTCAGCTCTTCGGCGCCTTCGCCGCCGCTCAGTTGACGCCAGACGTTATGACCAAAGGCAACGACCGCGCCCAGATGGGCGTCCGGGAATTTGGCCTGGAAGGTGGCCAGCTTATCAACGAACGCTTTACTGGCCGCACGCAGGGCATCCACATCCCCTTTAACATTGGCTTCAATCCAAATCGCCGCGCGGCAATGTTCTGGCAAAATGCCACTCTGAACCTGAGACATCGCTCCTCCTGAAATAAAGATGCCACGTCAGCGTGGCATTGATGGCGGCTATTATACCCGTATTTCAGCGAGACGGTTTGTCCAGGCGCAAATTACTGCTTCCAGATAATTTTGCTCACTTTCCAGCTCTTCAGCGTGTCGTCAGACGGCATTAAACCTTCCGGACCACTCCAGGTACCGGTGAAGAGATAGCTGATATGCTGGCTGCCCTGCGCTTTACATTCTACCGCCACGCCGTCGTCAGACGGGGCGCTGGTGCAGTTGCCGAAGGCCTGTTTATAGAGTTCGCTAAACGGGGTTCCCACTTTCACACCGCTTTCGGTTGGGATGTCGTCGTCCATCACAGCAATGCGGTTTACCGTGCCTTTATCACCGTTAATCACCAGCGCCAGCGTGTCACCCTTCAGCGCTTCGAAATAACGCACGATATTGCCGTTTTCTGTTTTCATGCCGCTGCGCAGGCGATAACCGCCACCCAGTGCATCCTGAAGGGCGTCCTGATCCAGTGCCGTCGCGGCGGTAATTTTACCCACGCCCTGCTCGGTCACTTCCGTTGAAGAGCCAAACCAGTTCCACGGATAGGCCGCAGACCAGTTAATTGATGAGAGCGTTGAACAGCCGGTTAACGCCAGCGGGAGAGCGCATAAAAGTAAACGCAGCGATTTCATTGAAACGTCCTTACGTGTTAAATCAACGCTTGTTGGAGTGCGGCATCGGCAAAAAGTGCCAGGTTAATCTTCCTGATGCGTAAAACAGGCGCGAAGGCGGGGATTCGTCAGCAGCCACAGCAGCGCCACGATATCCGCCACGACCAGCGCAATACCGATCCCCGTAAGCGGTTCACCGCTCCACCAGAGCACCGGTTGCCAGACGAGCAGCGCAAGCTGAGCGAGGATCAGCAGCCAGCGAAGCGCACCCCACAGGCGCGGGATCGTATGCCGTCGCCCGCTGCATAAAAACGCCATCACTGCCGGCACGCCCGGTAGCAAGCCGAGCCAGAAGGCATCGTGATCGGGATAAAAGAGCGTCAGAAGCGTATCGCCCTGCCCGCGCGACGCGGCGGCCATCACAAACAGCACCCAGGTACGGGCCTGCAGCAGCAGAACGCACCAGAACAAAAAGGGCAGCCTGACACGCCCTTGCGCATCATAATCTGCCGGATGGATCTCAGTACTCTTCATCTTCTATCAGGCGCTTACCTAAGCTCAGTACGTCCGCATGTTCATAACCCAGGCGTTCATACATGCCCAGCACCACGTCGTTATCTTCCCGCACCATGATCTGAATCTTCGGGCAGCCGCGGGCAATGAGTTTCTTTTCCAGCCGATTGAGCAGCGCATTGGCGATGCCGCGCGCACGAAATTCCGGGTGCACGCCCAGATAATAGGCCGAGCCGCGATGGCCGTCGTACCCGCCCATCACTGTTCCCACCACCTCGCCGTTGACTTCTGCCACCAGAAACAGACTGACGTCATGATTCAGCTTACGTTCAATATCCATTTCCGGATCGTTCCACGGACGCAGCAGATCGCAGCGCTCCCAAAGGGTGATCACCTCTTCGAAATCTTCCTGGCGAAAAACGCGTATCTCCATGGTATTAACCGCCTTTTCGGGTTTAAAAACAGTGATTATGGCGTGAACATCGCGTTTAGCCAATAACCGGGGAAAAACTCGCCAAAATTTGGCATAATGTCACTTTGTCACGTATTGAAATGAAAAGTAAAACAATTCTCAATAAGGACTGTCGTAACGCTAATCACGATACGATATAACACCAGGACCCCAATTTTTACAATTCAGGCCGCATGAGCACATTCAAACCATTAAAAGCACTCACATCGCGTCGTCAGGTTCTCAAAGCGGGGCTGGCGGCCTTAACGTTAACGGGCATCGCACAGCAGGCTCAGGCTAAAGAAGAGAGCACGCTCAAAACCAGTAACGGACACAGTAAACCGAAATCGAAAAAGCCGGGCGCGAAGCGTCTGGTCATGCTGGACCCCGGTCACGGCGGAATTGATACCGGCGCTATTGGTAAAAACGGTGCGAAAGAAAAGCATGTCGTGTTAGCGATTGCAAAAAATGTGCGCGCAATTTTACGCAGCAATGGCATTGACGCCCGCCTGACGCGTTCTGGCGACACGTTTATTCCGCTGTACGACCGCGTAGAGATCGCCCACCAGCACGGTGCCGATCTGTTTATGTCGATTCACGCGGACGGTTTTACCAACCCGTCGGCGGCGGGGGCTTCGGTGTTCGCCCTCTCCAACCGTGGGGCGAGTAGCGCCATGGCGAAATATCTCTCCGATCGTGAAAACCGGGCGGATGAGGTTGCGGGGAAAAAAGCCACCGACAAAGATCATCTGTTACAGCAGGTGCTGTTTGACCTCGTTCAGACGGACACCATTAAAAACAGCCTGACGCTCGGCTCGCATATTCTGAAGAAGATTAAACCGGTGCATCGCCTGCACAGCAGGAGCACCGAACAGGCGGCGTTCGTGGTGCTTAAGTCGCCGTCAATTCCGTCCGTGCTGGTGGAGACGTCGTTCATCACCAACCCGGAGGAAGAGCGCCTGCTCGGCACCACCGCGTTTCGCCAGAAGATCGCCAACGCCATCGCCTCAGGCATAATCAGTTACTTCAACTGGTTCGATAACCAGAAAGCGCACTCCAGGAAACGTTGATGAAACCCAATGCACAGCTGGTAAAAACATTCCTGCTGCAGCTGCAGGATGAGATTTGCCAGAAACTGGCCGCCGCAGATGGCGGTGAATTTCAGGAAGATAGCTGGCAGCGCGAAGCCGGTGGCGGCGGACGCAGCCGCGTGCTGCGTAACGGCGGCATCTTTGAGCAGGCTGGCGTCAATTTTTCCCACGTCCACGGAGACGCGATGCCCGCTTCCGCCACGGCCCATCGACCAGAACTGGCAGGCCGCAGCTTCGAAGCAATGGGCGTATCGCTGGTGGTTCATCCGCACAATCCATATGTGCCGACCAGCCATGCCAACGTGCGCTTTTTCATTGCTGAAAAACCCGGGGCCGATCCGGTCTGGTGGTTTGGCGGCGGTTTTGACTTAACGCCCTACTACGGGTTTGAAGAAGATGCCGTGCACTGGCACACCACCGCACGCGATCTCTGTCAGCCGTTTGGGGACGACATCTACCCGAAATTTAAAAAATGGTGCGATGACTATTTTTATCTGAAGCACCGCGATGAGCAGCGCGGCATTGGCGGGCTGTTCTTTGACGATCTCAACACGCCAGATTTTGATACCGCGTTCAGCTTTATGCGGGCGGTAGGTGAAGGGTATACCGGGGCCTATCTGCCGATCGTGGCGCGGCGTAAAGATACCGACTACGGCGTACGCGAGCGCGAGTTCCAGCTTTACCGCCGCGGGCGCTATGTAGAGTTCAACCTGGTATGGGATCGCGGCACGCTGTTTGGCCTGCAGACCGGCGGGCGCACGGAGTCCATTTTGATGTCGATGCCGCCGCTGGTTCGCTGGGAGTACAGCTACGAGCCAAAAGAAGGCAGCCCGGAGGCTGCCCTGAAAGACTTTATTACGATTCGGGACTGGGTGTAATACCGGCAGGCGCAGCGCTTACAGCGGCTGCGTCTGCGCTTCAACCACCGCCAGTGCTACCATATTCACGATACGACGCACCGAAGCAATCGGCGTCAACACGTGCACTGGCTTCGCCACGCCCATCAGCACCGGTCCTACGGTAACCCCTTCAGAGCTGGAGACACGCAGCAGGTTGTAGCTGATGCGGGCCGCTTCCACGTTCGGCATAATCAACACGTTTGCAGAACCTTTCAGCGGACTGTCCGGCATGCGTTCGTTACGAATGCTCTCCACCAGCGCAGCATCACCGTGCATCTCGCCGTCAATCATCAGTTCCGGCGCACGCTGGCGAACCAGCTCCAGCGTTTGGCGCATTTTGCACGCCGCCGCTGATTTCGACGAACCGAAGTTGGAGTGCGACAGCAGCGCTACCTTCGGTTCAATCCCAAAGCGACGCACGGTTTCTGCCGCCATCACGGTGATCTCCGCCAGCTCTTCCGGGCTCGGATCGTCGTTGACGTAGGTGTCGGCAATAAAGGTGTTGCCGCTTGGCAGCAGCAGCGCGTTCATCGCCCCGGCGGTGTGGACCCCTTCGCGATAGCCGAAGATCTCCTGCACCACGCTGAAGTGCTCGTGATAATCACCGATCGTGCCGCAGATCAACGCATCCGCTTCACCGCGGTGGACCATGATCGCCCCGATCACCGTGGTGTTGCTGATCACGGCCTTTTGCGCCTGCTCCTGGGTGATCCCGCGACGTTTCATGATCGCGTAGTATTCGTTCCAGTACTCTTTAAAGCGCGGATCGGATTCGTTATTAACGATCTCAAAATCCACACCCGCTTTGATCTGCAGCCCCAGCTTCTGAATACGCATCTCGATAACGCTCGGACGACCGATCAGGATTGGCTTCGCCAGACCTAAGGTGATCAGCTCCTGCGTGGCATGCAGAACGCGCGCCTCTTCCCCTTCCGCCAGCACCACGCGTTTCGCGTCGGCACGCGCCTGGGAGAAAATGGGCTTCATAAACAGGTTGGTTTTGTAGACAAACTCGGTGAGCTTATCGACGTAAGCATCGAAATCTTTGATGGGGCGCGTCGCCACGCCGGAGTCCATTGCCGCCTTAGCAACCGCCGGGGCGATTTTGACAATCAGACGCGGGTCGAATGGTTTTGGAATGATGTAGTCCGGGCCAAAGCTCAGATCCTGGTCACCATACGCTGAGGCGACCACTTCGCTCTGCTCGGCGTGCGCCAGTTCCGCAATAGCATGAACGGCCGCGAGCTTCATCTCTTCGTTGATCGCCGTCGCGCCCACGTCCAGCGCCCCGCGGAAGATGAACGGGAAGCAGAGAACGTTGTTCACCTGGTTCGGGTAATCGGAACGACCGGTACAGATAATGGCATCTTCACGCACGGCTTTTGCCAGCGGCGGCAGAATTTCCGGTTCCGGGTTTGCCAGCGCCAGAATCATTGGCGCACGCGCCATTTTCTTCACCATCTCCTGGGTCAGCACTTTCGGGCCTGAACAGCCAAGGAAGATATCCGCGCCGTCAATCACGTCCTCCAGCGTGCGTTTACCGTCATCTTCTACCGCGTAGGCCGCTTTGGTTTCCGCCATGTTCGGCTCACGGTCCTTGTAGATAACGCCTTTGGAGTCGCAGACCACAATGTTGTGCTTCTGCATGCCCAGCGCCACCAGCAGGTTCATACAGGCGATTGCCGCCGCGCCTGCGCCGGAGACCACCATACGCACGTCAGAGAGATTTTTCTCAACCACACGCAGACCGTTCAGAATGGCCGCGGTGCTGATAATCGCGGTACCGTGCTGGTCATCATGGAACACGGGAATGTTCATACGCTCGCGCAGTTTCTGCTCGATATAGAAACATTCCGGCGCTTTGATGTCTTCGAGGTTGATCCCACCGAAGGTCGGTTCCAGCGCGGCAACCACATTGATGAATTTATCAGGATCGAGCTCATCCACTTCGATATCGAACACGTCAATACCGGCAAATTTCTTGAACAGAACACCCTTGCCTTCCATCACGGGCTTACCGGCCAGCGCACCAATATTGCCTAATCCCAGCACCGCCGTCCCGTTAGAGATCACGGCGACCAGGTTGCCACGCGCGGTGTATTTATAGGCTGCCAGCGGATCTTTTTCGATTTCGAGGCACGGCGCCGCTACGCCGGGCGAGTAGGCCAGCGCCAGATCGCGCTGAGTCGCCAGCGGTTTTGTCGGGGAGACCTGAATTTTACCTGGGACAGGGAACTCGTGGAAATCGAGAGCACTCTGTTTTAACTGATCATCCATCTTATTTTTCCTTTCACGTATCGGTCAAAAGGGTGACGTTTGCGATCCTGAAGCACACCCTGGTGTGCCGCCTAGTATCGCCGCAGGCAGCCACATAAACTTTGAAGGCTGCCAAACTCTCACCATTGCAGAATAAAAATTGTTATCAATTTATAACAGCCATGTTACCCGTCTCAGAAAGCAATGCCTCCCCCGTCTGCTATGCTTTTTTGTTAAGTCCATCATGATTTTTGCAGAAGTGTGAACTAACGCACTCGAGTAACTCTTTTATTTCCAAGGAGTAATTATTTATGAACCAACTAGACGGCATCAAACAATTCACTACCGTGGTCGCCGACAGCGGTGATATCGAGTCGATTCGCCACTATCAGCCCGAAGATGCGACCACTAACCCTTCGCTGCTGCTCAAAGCGGCCGGTCTTGCTCATTTTAGTCATCTGATTGATGACGCTATCGACTACGGTAAACAGCGCGGTAAAACACAGGAGCAGCAGGTCGCCGAAGCGAGCGACAAGCTGGCCGTTAATTTCGGTGCGGAAATTCTGAAAAGCATCCCGGGACGCGTCTCTACCGAAGTGGACGCCCGCCTCTCCTTCGACCAGGAGAAGAGCATCACGAAAGCCCGCCGCCTGGTTGAGCTCTACCAGGAGCAGGGCATCGATAAATCGCGCATTCTGATTAAGCTGGCCTCAACCTGGGAAGGGATCCGCGCGGCGGAAGTTCTGGAAAAAGAGGGGATCCATTGCAACCTGACGCTGCTGTTCTCCTTTGCGCAGGCGCGCGCCTGTGCCGAAGCCGGCGTCTTCCTGGTATCTCCGTTCGTCGGGCGAATCTATGACTGGTATCAGGCTAAACAGCCGATGGATCCGTACGTGGTGGATGAGGACCCGGGCGTGAAATCGGTGCGTAATATCTACGACTATTACAAACAGCACCGCTACGAAACCATCGTGATGGGCGCCAGCTTCCGCCGTACCGAGCAGATCCTCGCCCTGGCAGGCTGTGACCGCCTGACCATCTCCCCTAACCTGCTTAAAGAGCTGCAGGACAAAGAGGAGACGGTTATCCGCAAACTGGTGCCCACATCAACCGTCCTCCCCAAACCTAAAGCCATGACCGAAGCGGAATTCCGCTGGGAGCACAATCAGGACGCAATGGCCGTCGAAAAACTGGCGGAAGGCATCCGCCTGTTCGCCGTCGACCAGCGCAAACTTGAAGATCTTCTTGCCGCCAAACTTTAACCTTGCCACGGAGTGAATTATGTCCCGTAAAGAGCTAGCCAATGCCATTCGCGCCCTCAGCATGGATGCCGTGCAGAAAGCCAATTCCGGCCACCCTGGCGCCCCCATGGGCATGGCTGACATTGCCGAAGTGCTGTGGAATGATTTCCTGAAGCACAACCCGAACGATCCCAGCTGGTACGATCGCGACCGTTTTATTCTCTCTAACGGCCACGCCTCCATGCTGCTCTACAGCCTGCTGCACCTTTCCGGCTACGACCTGCCGCTATCCGAGTTAAAAAACTTCCGCCAGCTGCACTCAAAAACGCCGGGCCACCCGGAGATAGGCTATACGCCGGGTGTGGAGACCACCACCGGGCCGCTCGGCCAGGGGTTAGCCAACGCGGTCGGGCTGGCGATTGCCGAACGCACGCTGGCGGCGCAGTTTAACCAGCCAGACCACGAGATTGTCGATCACTACACTTATGTGTTTATGGGCGACGGCTGTCTGATGGAGGGGATTTCTCACGAAGTCTGTTCGCTGGCGGGCACGCTGGGGCTGGGCAAGCTGATCGGATTTTACGATCACAACGGTATCTCCATCGACGGGGAGACCAAAGGCTGGTTTACCGACGACACGGCAAAACGGTTTGAGGCCTACCACTGGCACGTAGTGCATGAAATTGACGGCCACGACCCAGAAGCGGTGAAAAAAGCGATTCAGGAAGCGCAAAGCGTGAAGGACAAACCGTCCCTGATCATCTGTCGCACCACCATCGGTTTCGGCTCACCGAACAAAGCGGGTAAAGAGGAAGCCCACGGTGCGGCGCTGGGTGAAGAAGAAGTGGCGCTGACCCGGCAGAAGCTGGGCTGGAAATACCCGCCGTTTGAGATCCCGAAAGAGATCTACCGAGAGTGGGACGCCCGCGAAGAGGGTGAAAAAGCCCAGCACGCGTGGAATGAAAAATTTGCCGCCTATCAAAAAGCCCACCCGGAACTGGCCTCTGAATTCTCGCGCCGCATGAGCGGTGGCCTGCCGGAGGACTGGGATGCGAAAACCCAGGCGCTGATTGAAAATCTGCAGTCTAACCCGGCAAAAATTGCCACCCGTAAGGCCTCGCAAAACACTCTCAACGCCATCGGCCCCCTCCTGCCTGAACTGCTGGGCGGCTCCGCGGATCTGGCTCCAAGTAACCTGACCATCTGGTCTGGCTCAAAATCGCTGAAAGAGGATATTGCCGGGAACTATATCCACTACGGGGTGCGTGAGTTCGGGATGACCGCCATTGCCAACGGCATTGCCCATCACGGCGGGTTTGTGCCCTACACTGCTACCTTCCTGATGTTCGTTGAGTACGCCCGTAACGCGGCGCGTATGGCGGCATTAATGAAAGCGCGGCAGATCATGGTCTACACCCACGATTCGATTGGTCTGGGTGAAGACGGTCCCACGCACCAGGCCGTTGAGCAGCTGGCGAGCCTGCGTTTGACGCCAAACTTCAGCACCTGGCGTCCGTGCGATCAGGTCGAAGCGGCGGTTGGCTGGAAGCTGGCGGTTGAGCGCCACACGGGGCCAACGGCATTAATTCTGTCTCGGCAAAACCTGGCCCAGATTGAACGCACGCCGGAGCAGGTAAAAAATATCGCCCGCGGCGGGTACATCCTGAAAGACAGCGGCGGCAAACCGGATGTCATCCTGATTGCTACCGGTTCTGAGGTGGAAATTACCGTGAAGGCCGCGGAAAAACTGACCGCCGAAGGTCATGCGGTACGCGTGGTATCCCTGCCGTCCACCGACATTTTTGATGCTCAGGATGAGGCCTACCGTGAATCGGTCCTGCCCTCTAACGTCGCAGCCCGTGTGGCCGTCGAGGCGGGTATCGCCGACTACTGGTACAAATATGTCGGGCTGAAAGGTGCTATCGTCGGGATGCGTGGGTACGGCGAGTCGGCGCCTGCCGACAAGCTGTTCCCGTATTTTGGCTTTACCGTTGAGAATGTGGTTGAGAAGGCGCTGAGCGTAATTTAGCGCGTGATCCACAACGTGGGCCAGGCATCTGGCCCATTCCAGTTATCGCAGCTGGGCTCTTCTGCATAACGCACCAGGCGGAAACGCTGGCCGTCAAAACGCCAGCGCGTCTGGACCCCACAATCGCCAATACCGCGACCCAGCGCGAGCGTAGTCAGCTCGCGCGTTTTCTCATCAAAGCGGGCATTCATCAATTCGATTTCACTGCTATCGTCTGCAAGGGTGAAAGGCAGACGCAGCCTTACGCTGCGGGAAGAAAACGGCTTTTTGCGCGATACCAGCCAGGCCAGATCGACCGTGTTATACGCCCCCGCCTCACAGCTAATAATCAGCAATGCTTTTTCATCGGTTAACGCGGTGACGCGCACTTCACGGCGGTTAGGATCGAGCGAGCACTGGCTGTTGTTCATCCGCCAGGTGCCATAATCCAGCAGGTCGTTCAATTCGGCGTGGGAGAGCGGCGTCGGCGTCGGATTGACTACCGCCACCTTTTTTAAGGCGGGTGCAGGCGGCACGCTTAACGGCGGATCGTCACCTTTTTTAATCCAGGCCGTTTCACTCCCGACACGTTTCTGCTGCGCGTCAATAAACAACAGCGCGGCTTTCAGGCCGTTCAGAGAGATAACCTGGTCACCGCCGCGCAAGGTCAGGGCTTTTCCTTCCTGGATATTTTTCAGAAACGCCGTGATGGTGGCGGCATCATCACTTTTCAGATGCCACGGGGTTAACTGCCAGTGCTGCCGATCCAGCTTGAGAGGAACCTTATCCAGCAACAACCGTGGCGCAATATCCGCTTCTTTCACGGCAGGGTCAGCAAGGCCGCCGAGATCGATACGCAGCGTAGCGTCGGTTTTCGCGCCGGCACTGCGGCTGAGCGTCATGACCAGCCCCCGGTGTTCACCGGTATTGCGTGCGAGGCAAAAATTCTGGTTATTGCAGGTCACCTGCCAGTCAGAAAATAATTGCTGGGCAGGCGCAGCCCACACCTGCGAGGAGGTGAGCACGCAAAACAGGCAGAGAAGAGAGACGCAATAGCGCATGAATGGCACAATCCCGGAACGAAAACGCTTAACTGGGCTGTATCTTCGTGTTCCCGCCCGGGTTGCTCAATCGGATTTATCGGATAGATTTATCCGAAATACAATCTATCACCGTTCGAAAGAGGCGTTCATCAGCCCGGTCGTTTGAAGATACTGTAGTAATATCACAGCTTTACCATCCCTGATTTCCCCGGCATGCATCATCTCCAGCGCCCGGGAAAACGGCAACTCCAGCACTTCAATATCTTCATCTTCCACGCCACCGCCGCGGTGAGTACGCTGCGCATCGCTGTATTCCGCGATGAAGAAGTGGACGATTTCCGTCACGCCGCCAGGAGACATAAACAGCTCGAAGACCTTTTTGACCTCTCCCACTTCAAAGCCAGTCTCTTCGACGGCCTCTTTGCGGATGCACACTTCCGGCTCGTCGTCATCAAGCAGGCCCGCACAGGTTTCAATCAACCTTCCGTCAGGGTTGCCATTGACCCATGTTGCTACCCTGAACTGACGGATCAGCACCACACTCTGCTTTTCACGGTTATAGAGCAAAATGGTGGCGCCATTGCCGCGGTCATAGACCTCGCGTTTATGGCGGATCACTTCACCGTTATTACGGGTTAAATCGTAAGTGATGTTACGCAGGACAAAGTAGTTTTCAGAAAGGATTTTGTCTTTGATAACGTCAATTTTCAGGGTCATACGGGCTCCACGACACAATGAGTTTTCCTATAGTACGCCGTGAAACCCGCTTTGTCGCCCGCCTGGTTTAGTGCATTTTCGGCACACTGACCTCAAGCCAGTCGAGGATCCCCCGCGCCGCATGACGCCCTTCCGCCATCGCCGTCACCACCAGATCAGCGCCGCGCACCGCATCACCGCCGGCGAAAATTTGCGGGTTAGACGTCTGGTAACGATAGCGGCTTTCCACCGAGGCAATGATTCGCCCCCAGTCATCGGTGTTGACGCCCTGACTCTCCAGCCAGGGCATGGCATGTGGGTTAAAACCAAAAGCCATAATCACCGCATCGGCCGGCATGACAAACTCGCTGCCCTCCACCGGGACGGGTCGACGACGCCCCTGCGCATCCGGCTCTCCCATCCGGGTGCGCAGCATCCGGATGCCGTTAACCTTGCCGTCAGCAGCAAGGGTCAATTCAACGGGCTGGACGTTAAATTCAAATGCGGCTCCCTCTTCTTTCGCATTCTTCACCTCTTTTTTCGAGCCCGGCATATTGGCTTCATCCCGGCGATAGGCGCAGGTGACTTTTGCCGCGCCGTGACGTAACGCGGTGCGCACGCAGTCCATTGCGGTATCGCCCCCGCCCAGCACCACCACGTTAAGCCCACGGGTGTCGATAAACGGTTCGTTGGCCGTCGCGTCCAGCCCCATGACGTGGCGCGTGTTCCCCACCAGGAACGGCAGCGCATCGTAGACGCCCGGCGCATCTTCATGGGGGATGCCTGCTTTCATCGAACGATAGGTTCCCACGCCAATGAACAGGGCGTCGTAATCTGTTTGCAACTGAGACAACGACACATCGCTGCCCACGTCGCAGTTCAGCTCGAAGTGAACCCCCATCGCAGTAAAAATCTCTCTGCGTCGTGCGAGCAGGGATTTATCCAGCTTAAAGGCCGGAATGCCGAAGGTCAGCAAGCCGCCGATTTCGGGATGCCTGTCATAGACCGTCACGCTCACCCCACTGCGCACCAGCACATCCGCGCATGCCAGTCCGGCAGGGCCCGCGCCGATAATCGCGACGCGTTTTCCCACCGAAGAAACGCCAGACATATCCGGTCGCCAGCCCAACGCCAGCGCCTGGTCAGAGATGTAGCGCTCGAGGTTGCCAATGGTCACCGACCCTGACACATCGCGCACGGTGCAGGCACCTTCACATAACCTGTCCTGCGGGCAGACCCGGCCGGTAATTTCAGGTAAACAGTTGGTCTGATGAGAAAGTTCGACCGCGCCGAGGATGTCACCGGCGTTAATCCGTTCAATCCACTGCGGAATGTGGTTGTGCAGCGGGCAGGTCCATTCACATATGCTGTGCTCTCCGCATTTCAGGCAGCGCGATGCCTCGCGTCTGGCCTGTTCGGTCCGAAACGGCAGGTATATTTCATTGAAATGGCCAACCCGCTCTTCGGCAGCCAGTTTGTCGGGCTCGCCGCGTGGCGGTGTGTTGTGCATCTGCTGCAGTTTGGTGGGTGCTGTCTCCTCGCTGACTGCCTCACTGTGCCAGGGCTGCGCCTTCAGCCTGGCGGTGCGCTGACGGCGCGATTTTGCCAGGTTATCCAGCACGTCAGGCGTCGCCAGCGTCAGCACATCTGCCGGGCAATTTTCGATACAGGCCGGGCCCTGCGGGCGGGTCAGGCAGAGATCGCATTTATACGCCGAGGCTTTTGCACTGCCGTTGTCGAGCGGCGTAATGATAATCTCCATTGTGCCGAAGGGACAGGCAACCACGCAGGCTTTACAACCGATGCATTTTTGTTGATTCACCTGTACGCTGTCATCGCGTTTGCTGATGGCGCCGTTCGGGCAACTGAGTGCACACGGGGCATTTTCACAGTGGTGACAGGTGACGGGGCTGTTCTGCGCGCCAGAGTTAAGGACCATAATACGGGGATGGAAATGGCGCTTGCTCAGGACATGTTGCTCATCATTATGCGCCATTACGCAGGCAACTTCGCAGGCGTGGCACCCAATACATTGCTGGCTGTTAGCCATAATAAAACGATTCATAACGACACCTGTTTTTGGTTCAATAACCTTATTCTTTGTATGAATATGGTATTTACTCATCACAGCGTCGTCAGGCAATGTTCAATTGCCCGGAATGCCAAACTATTTCCAGTGAACCTGTGGCAGATCAATTTTATTCAGGAAGCCGTTCTGTGACCGTTAAACGCCCTGTTTCCGCAAGCCTGGCCTGGGCTTTCTTTTCGATGATTGTGTTATCCGTTCTGACCAGCACCGTCGCGCTGCTCACGCTTGCCAGCAGCCAGCGTGACGCCGAAGCCATCAATATTGCGGGTTCACTGCGTATGCAGAGTTACCGGCTGGGCTATGAGATGCAGCGCAACAGCCCTTCCCTGACACAGCATCGCCAACACTGGCAACACACCCTGAGCGCACCTGCACTCCAAAAGCTGAACCGCTGGTACGTGCCGGACGATGTCAAACAGCGCTACCAGCAGCTGCATCTGGCCTGGCAGGAGATGGATACGCACATCGCCCACGGCGATCTCGTGTGGTATCAAACCCATATCGAAGATTTTGTTGGCCGCATTGATGCCTTTGTGCTCGCCCTTCAGCACTATACCGAACATAAAATTCAGACGGTGACCCTGCTCTCTCTGGCTGGCGCGCTGGGGATCCTGCTGCTGACGGTGTTTACCCTGCGAGGCATCCGTCGTCAGGTGGTCTTGCCGCTCAACAATCTGGTCGCCGCAAGCGAACGCGTTGAACGGGGACAATTTGATACCCCGGCACCGGATACCGCTTTGCCGAATGAACTCGGTCAGCTGTCCCGGGCCTTTAACCATATGTCGGCGGAGTTACATACCCTCTATCGCTCGCTTGAAGATTCAGTTGCGGAAAAGACCCGGCACCTGAACGAGGCGCACCAGCAGCTCGAAATGCTGTTCAAATGTTCGCAGGCGCTCAACACCGGACAGATAGACAGCCACTGTTTCCGGCATATATTGCAAATCGTCCATGAATACACCCGGATGAATTATCTGGAGTTACGGACCAGCGACGACTGGCGTCTGTGTGAAGGGAGTGAGGCAGTCGACATGCCGCTGCAAAACCTGCCGGTGCTGATGCAGGACACGCTCTACGGCGAGCTGCGCTGGCAGAGCGAGACGGACAGCGTCCCGCTTCCGCTGATGAGAAGCGTGGCGACAATGCTCGGGCGCGGGCTTTACTTCAACCAGGCACAAAAGCATTACCAGCAGTTGCTGCTGATGGAAGAGCGCGCGACGATTGCCCGCGAACTGCATGATTCCCTCGCGCAGGTGTTGTCGTATCTGCGGATCCAGCTTGCGCTGCTTAAGCGTGCCGTACCGCAAGAGAATGCCCCGGCGCAGACCATCATCACCGACTTCTCCCGCGAGCTTAACAATGCCTGGCATCAGCTTCGCGAGCTGCTCACCACCTTCCGCCTGACGCTCAACCACGCTAACCTGCCGGCAGCCCTTCAGGAGTCACTCGACGGCCTGCAGAGCCAGACGCAGGCAAAGCTGCATCTTGACTGTCGCCTCTCCTCGCTGGCCCTTGACGCACAAAAGCAGGTGCATCTGCTGCAGATCGTGCGTGAAGCGGTGTTGAACGCAATCAAGCACGCGCAGGCCAGCGAGATCACCGTAAGCTGTATCACCGCCGTGGACGGCACGCACAGCGTGAGCATTCGCGACAATGGCATCGGGATTGGCGAAGCCAGCGAGCCGCCGGGACATTACGGGCTGAATATTATGCGTGAACGCGCGGAACGGCTCGGCGGTACCCTGCACTTTTCGCAGCCACAAAATGGGGGAACGCAGGTGAGCGTGACATTCCCTTCGTCGCTGGCGTTAACAGGTAAATAACCGTAAAGGGGGCAGCGCAGAGAAACGCGCATGATAATTTACATTATCTCCTTTATTTCTCCACGTTTGGTCTTCGTCTTGCCGCTAAAGTGGTGCGGGCAATAAACAATAATGACGTGCAGCAAAACGAGGTCAATTTTTCATGGCGAATTTTTTCATCGATCGCCCCATTTTTGCCTGGGTACTTGCCATTCTGTTGTGTCTGACAGGTGTCCTGGCCATTACTTCACTTCCCGTTGAGCAATACCCCGATCTGGCACCTCCTAACGTGCGTGTCACAGCAAACTATCCCGGCGCCTCGGCACAGACGCTGGAAAATACCGTGACGCAGGTTATCGAGCAGAACATGACGGGTCTGGATAACCTGATGTACATGTCCTCACAAAGCAGCGCCACGGGCCAGGCGACGGTGACCCTGAGCTTTACGGCCGGGACTGACCCGGACGAAGCGGTGCAGCAGGTACAAAATCAGCTGCAGTCAGCCATGCGAAAACTGCCGCAGGCAGTGCAAAATCAGGGCGTTACCGTACGTAAAACGGGGGATACCAATATTTTGACCATCGCGTTTGTCTCCACCGATGGTTCCATGGATAAGCAGGATATTGCGGACTACGTTGCCAGTAACATTCAGGACCCGCTCAGCCGTATTAACGGCGTAGGGGATATCGACGCCTACGGGTCACAATATTCAATGCGCATCTGGCTCGATCCTGACAAGCTGAACAGCTTCCAGATGACGGCGACTGACGTGACGGACGCCATCAAGTCGCAGAACGCCCAGATTGCCGTAGGGCAGTTGGGAGGAACGCCTTCCGTCGAAAAACAAGCCCTGAATGCCACCATTAACTCGCAATCGCTGCTTCAGACTCCGGACCAGTTCCGCAACATCACCCTGCGCGTGAATCAGGACGGTTCAGAAGTGCGGCTGGGCGATGTCGCCACGGTGGAAATGGGCGCGGAAAAGTACGACTACCTGAGCCGCTTTAACGGTAATCCCGCCTCCGGCCTGGGGATTAAACTGGCCTCCGGCGCAAATGAAATGGCGACGGCGAAACTGGTGTTAGACCGCCTGGACGAGCTGTCGAACTATTTCCCTCACGGCCTTGAATACAAAGTCGCCTACGAAACCACCTCCTTCGTTAAAGCGTCGATTGAGGATGTGGTGAAGACCCTGCTGGAAGCCATCGCGCTGGTCTTCCTGGTCATGTACCTGTTCCTGCAAAACTTCCGGGCGACGCTGATCCCGACCATAGCCGTCCCCGTGGTCCTGCTGGGCACCTTCGCGGTGCTTTACGCGTTTGGCTACAGCATCAACACGCTGACGATGTTTGCAATGGTGCTGGCAATTGGCCTTCTGGTGGATGACGCCATCGTGGTGGTTGAAAACGTCGAGCGCATCATGAGCGAGGAAGGTCTTTCCCCGCGCCAGGCCACGCGTAAATCGATGGGGCAAATACAGGGCGCGTTAGTCGGCATCGCCATGGTGCTTTCGGCGGTCTTTATCCCGATGGCCTTCTTTGGTGGCACAACCGGTGCCATTTACCGCCAGTTCTCGATAACCATCGTCTCGGCAATGGTGCTTTCGGTACTGGTGGCGCTGATCCTGACCCCTGCGCTCTGCTCTACCCTTCTTAAGCCTTTGCACAAAGGCGAGCAGCATGGTCAGAAAGGGTTCTTCGGCTGGTTTAACCGCATGTTTAACCGCAATGCCGCACGTTATGAATCCGCCGTCGGTAAAGTGCTGCACCGCAGCCTGCGCTGGATGCTGATTTACGTAGTGCTGCTGGGTGGAATGGTCTGGTTGTTCCTGCATCTGCCTACCTCGTTCCTGCCAATGGAGGACCGGGGAATGTTCACCACCTCCGTGCAACTTCCGAGCGGCGCGACGCAGCAGCAGACGCTGAAAGTGGTCGAAAAAGTCGAACAGTACTTCTTTACCCAAGAGAAAGATAATGTGGTGTCGGTCTTCTCCACCGTGGGCTCTGGCCCGGGCGGTAACGGGCAGAACGTCGCCCGTATGTTTGTACGCCTGAAGGACTGGGACGAGCGCGACACAAAAACAGGGACCGCGTCGGCCATCATTGAACGCGCCACCCACGCGTTTACGAAGATCAACGAAGCGCGCGTCTTTGCCAGCAGCCCACCGGCCATTAGCGGGCTGGGCAGTTCTGCCGGGTTTGACATGGAGCTGCAGGATCACGCCGGTGCAGGCCACACGGCGCTGATGGCGGCGCGCGATAAGCTGTTAGCGCTGGCGGGCAAAGACGCTGACCTGACCCGCGTTCGTCATAACGGCCTGGATGACAGCCCGCAGCTGCAGGTGGATATTGATCAGCGTAAGGCGCAGGCTCTGGGTGTTTCCATCGACGACATTAACGACACCCTGCAGACGGCCTGGGGCTCAAGCTATGTGAATGACTTTATGGATCGTGGGCGTGTGAAAAAAGTGTATGTCCAGTCCGCCGCGCCGTTCCGTATGTTGCCGAATGATATTAACCGCTGGTTTGTTCGTAATAACGCAGGCGGGATGGTGCCGTTCTCGGCGTTCGCCTCGTCGCACTGGGAGAGTGGTTCGCCGCGTCTGGAACGCTATAACGGCTATTCGGCGGTAGAAATCGTCGGTGAAGCTGCGCCGGGCGTCAGTACCGGTACCGCCATGGACACCATGGAGAAACTGGTGCAACAGCTGCCTGCCGGGTTTGGGCTGGAGTGGACGGCGATGTCTTATCAGGAGCGGCTCTCCGGGGCACAGGCGCCTGCGCTTTACGCGCTTTCCCTGCTGGTGGTCTTCCTCTGTCTTGCCGCGCTGTATGAAAGCTGGTCCGTTCCATTCTCGGTCATGCTGGTGGTGCCGCTTGGCGTCATCGGTGCGCTGCTGGCGACCTGGATGCGCGGTCTGGAGAATGATGTGTACTTCCAGGTTGGGCTGCTCACCGTGATCGGCCTGTCGGCGAAAAACGCGATCCTGATTGTTGAGTTTGCCAACGAGATGAATGCCAAAGGCCACGAGCTGATGGCGGCCACACTGCACGCCTGCCGTCAGCGCTTGCGTCCGATCCTGATGACGTCGCTGGCATTTGTCTTTGGGGTATTACCGATGGCAACCAGCACCGGTGCGGGCTCCAGCAGCCAGCATGCGGTAGGTACAGGGGTGATGGGAGGAATGATTTCGGCAACCGTCCTGGCCATTTATTTTGTACCGCTGTTCTTTGTGCTGGTGCGTCGCCGCTTCCCGCTGAAGGAACGTCCTGAATAACAGTACGTAATAAAAAAGGCGGCTCTCAGGGCCGCCTTTTAGGGTGTGTGATTAATTCACACTATGGTTATTTTACTTATTTAAGTGCTCTTGCAATTCTTACTGAATGTCATTTACGAAGCATGCCTTCGATAAAATCTTTCCAGTTCCCCAGTTCACGTTCAATCATAACTACCTCTCTTATTATTATGCGCATTCTACGAAAACGTATCATCATTGTGAAGACCGTCTAACCTATCGCTGTGATTGTACCCCGCTACTGTCAGGGATTTATGATAAATATGAACGCAGGGCCTTAAATTTTGTGTGACGCTCAGCAATATTTTGAAATAACCATACAGGCAGGTGAGATTTAAATTACCGCCTGAGTTCATTAGCATTTTCGGTCTTATGGACATCTATGCTTAAATGATGAAAGAATATTCAGCGTACAGTTGTGAGTTGAATTAAGAAGAAGTGTAAATCAAGACAATTCCTGAATGTGTTATATTCCACTTAAGGATATATCTTCGAAATTACTGAACATTTAATCATCATAAGAACAAAAGGATTCACCATGGTTGTGATGTACGGCATTAAAAATTGCGACACCATCAAAAAAGCACGCCGCTGGCTGGAAGCGAACAACGTGGAGTACCGTTTCCATGACTATCGCGTTGACGGGCTTGATGCAGAATTTCTGCATACCGCTATCAAGGAACTGGGTTGGGAGGCGCTGCTGAATACCCGTGGTACCACCTGGCGTAAACTGGATGAAGCCGTCCGGGCTGGCATCAACGACGCCGACAGTGCCGCCAAACTGATGCTCGAAATGCCGGCAATCATCAAACGCCCATTGCTCTGCGCGCCCGGGCAGCCTATGCTGCTGGGTTTCAGTGAAACCCTTTATTCCGACTTTTTTCGTTGAGGTGTAGTTTATGTCATGCCCGGTCATTGAGCTGACTCAGCAGCTTATTCGCCGTCCCTCCCTTAGCCCGGACGACGCAGGTTGTCAGGCATTAATGATTGAGCGCCTGCGTGCCATCGGTTTCACCGTTGAACGCATGGACGTTGGCGACACCCAGAACTTCTGGGCGTGGCGCGGTCAGGGCGAAACGCTGGCCTTTGCCGGACATACCGACGTCGTTCCCGCAGGTGATGCGGATCGCTGGATCAACCCGCCGTTTGAACCGACCATCCGCGATGGCATGTTGTTCGGGCGCGGTGCGGCAGACATGAAAGGCTCGCTGGCGGCGATGGTCGTGGCGGCAGAGCGCTTCGTTGCCCAACATCCGAACCACAGAAACCGCCTCGCGTTTCTGATCACCTCTGACGAAGAAGCCAGCGCCCACAACGGCACCGTGAAGGTCGTTGAGGCGCTGATGGCCCGCAATGAGCGTCTCGACTACTGCCTGGTTGGTGAGCCGTCCAGTACGGAAGTGGTGGGAGACGTCGTCAAAAATGGTCGCCGTGGTTCGCTGACCTGCAATTTGACCCTTCATGGCGTTCAGGGGCACGTTGCCTATCCACACCTGGCCGATAACCCGGTCCATCGCGCGGCACCGATGCTGAACGAACTGGTGACCATTGAGTGGGACAAAGGCAATGAGTTCTTCCCGCCGACCAGCATGCAGATTGCAAACCTGAAGGCCGGTACCGGCAGCAACAACGTGATCCCGGGTGATTTCTTTGTCCAGTTTAACTTCCGCTTCAGCACTGAACTGACCGATGAGATGATCAAAGCGCGCGTTATCGCGCTGCTGGAAAAATATAATCTGCGTTACACCGTGGACTGGTGGCTTTCCGGCCAGCCGTTCCTGACCCAGCGCGGCAAACTGGTGGATGCGGTAGTGAACGCCATCGAGCACTATAATGAAATTAAGCCACAACTGCTGACGACAGGTGGCACCTCAGACGGACGCTTTATTGCCCGGATGGGGGCCCAGGTTGTCGAACTGGGGCCGGTGAACGCAACCATTCATAAAATAAATGAATGTGTGAATGCTGCTGATTTGCAGCTGCTGGCCCGTATGTATCAACGAATTATGGAGCAACTCGTCGCCTGACGAACGCTCTGAGAGGAATAGCGAATGGACTGGCTTTCAAAGTACTGGTGGATTCTGGTGTTAGTGTTTCTGGTCGGCGTGTTACTTAACGTCATTAAAGATCTTAAGCGCGTTGATCACAAAAAGTTTCTCGCCAACAAACCGGATCTTCCACCGCATCGTGATTTTAACGATAAGTGGGACGATGATGACGACTGGCCGAAGAAAGACCAGAAGAAGTGATTCTCTGTCCCCTCTCCTGTGGGAGAGGGGGCTACATCACATAAACTCGACGATATCATCGTCATTTGGCTTGCCGCCGCTGAGCGCTTCATCAAAGTAGTGCTTCGGTACGGTATAACGCAGATGATCGAGCGCAAACTGCATGCTGCGGTCATCAATCGCGTGCCCCAGATCGTCTACAATATCCAGCGTCACATCCCCGCCTTCGCGGATCAGTGCTTCCTGCGCGGCAACCGCATGCGAAAGTTCAATCACACGGTCTTCACCACCGTGGATCAGATGGATCGTGGTCTGCGTCGTCGCACGTTGCGGTAACGTCGCAAAGCGACCGTTAAAAGCAATCACACGCGACACCAGACCTGGCTGCGCTTTTACGCTCTCCAGGGACATGATAGACCCCTGCGAAAAGCCAATCAGCGCGGTCGCATCGGCACCAACGCCGCTCTGCTGCTGCCAGTAACGCACGGTGTCGATAAAGACAGGCATGACGGCGTCAATACGTGCCTGACGGTTCTCTTCCGTTACGCCCTGAACGGAGAACCACTGCCGTCCGTTCGGACCACACGGCTCCAGTCCGCCAATACTGACAATCAGCGCCTGCGGAAATATCGGGGCAAACCAGCTGCCAATCTGGCCCATATTGACGGCGTTATCGCCAACACCATGAAACAGAAGCAGTAACTGTTTAGCCGGTTTATCAGGGCTTTGAACAACAAAATGATCGTGTTTCATGACGGTCTCCTTATTTGATGGCCTGGATTCTACGCCTCTCAGGAGGAATAACCATGCCACTTTACTGAAGAAGTCATTGAAAAAATTGCCATTGCAAAATGTCGTCTTTCAGCTGCTGACAGCGTGCAGGTTCAAGGCTTTCAAGCGCTTGCGCCGTTTCACTGCGAAGCCTGGCCAGTAACGCTTTTCGCCCCGAAAGAAGCAGTTCAGCGCTGAGCCGGGCGTCATCACTTCTCGCCTCCACTTTCCCGCGCAGGGCGGGCAGCGGCATGTCCACGCTTAGCAGCAACCGTGTTAACGCCGCGACGGAGGTAGAAAACGCGCGGTGGGCAAAGGCAAAGCCCGCCAGCTCCAGCCAGTCGTCACTATTAAGGGTAGCCTCCCAGCCATCGTCCACCGGGATCTTTTCACCGTTCAGGGCCGATAACACGCGCGCATCGCGGCGCAGTCGCTGATGCGCCTGCTCACACAGCTGTCGCCCCGCGTCGCTGAGGGGCAGCAAGGCCATTGCGGTATAACAGCCGCTGCTGGCTTCGCGATGGCTGCCCATGCGCACCAGCACAAAGCCGCATCGCTGCCAGAAACGCCACAGTTCATCGGTATAGCCAAAGCTCACCGACAGGTAATCCTCGCCGCTTGCGTTGCGGATCAGTGCCTGTCCGATGCCTTCCCGTTGACGACGAGGATGTACCGCTATTCGGGTCACCCGTCGGCCTTTGAGCGTCGCCGCCAGCGGGGAGCCGCCATGCGCGGCAAGGGACTGCGCCACCAGGTTCCCGCGAGGACGGCGGAACCCCGCCCAGACGGCACGGCTGAGCTGTGCCGTTAATCCCCCCTCTTCCACCAGCCAGAGCGCCCCGGCAATGACAGAGTCCGTTTGGGCGACGGCGAAGTGCTGGCCGGGCGCGTCCATCATGCGGCGTAAATCAAGCGGTGAGGTGCGGTAATGTGCCGCACAAAGCAGCTCATACACACTCGCCGCCAGCGCCGGGTTGCTCGCCCAGGCTTCCGGAGCCAGAGAGGTCAACTGTATGGCGCCTGTTGGGCTGCGATCGATAAGCGTATCGTCAAACAGCAGTGCGCTGGCGACGACCCGCTCAAGAGGACATCCTGCAGCCCAGCGTACCGGGGTTGATAAGGTATACCGCTGCAACCCGCTGAACCGGCTACAGAACTTAAGCAGAAAGCCTCTTCCTGTTCCTTCGTAACCCTGCACCGTTGTGGTCAGCAGGACGCACGGGAAACGGTCGACCAGCTTTTCAAGCAGCGGTCCGGGGATAGCGGCGGCTTCGTCGACAATCAGCCAGTCGGCCTGCTCTTCAGAGGCCAGCAGCGCGTCCGGGGCCATAAAGTGAAAACGTTCGCCGGCAAAACGGGCGATAACCTCCGTCGCCCCTTTTGATGGCGCGGTGACAATGGCACTGCCCTGCGTGCGGCTCAGCAGCATTCCCGCCAGCGCAGACTTCCCGCGTCCGCGCGGGGCCGTAACGGCCACAACGCCGCGTTTCATGGCCAGGAGTGCTGCCAGGATCTCAGCCTGCTCGCGCTGCGGCGCACCGCTGGCGGGCTGCCAGTCAGGGGCGTCGGATCGTGCGGGAAGCGATAAAGGCTGGTGCTGAAGCCAGACTATCGCCTCAGGATCCTCGGCAATCGTCCGGCAAAAGTGGTGAATAAAATTTGGCGTGGCGATGGGTTCGGCGCTGTCACTCCAGCGCAGGGAATCGCTGTCAGGTTGTTCCGCCCACACGTCAGGGGGCGGTACCAGCAGCACCAGAAGGCTACCGGCACGCAGCGTCCCGCTCAGGGCCGCAAAGGCTGAGACGTCAAACCCGGCGCGGGCATCAAAAATTGCGTGCCGGAACTCGCGTCCCAGCAGCCCGCTGATGGCTCTGGACGCGTTATCCGCCAGCCACAGCCAGTCTCCGGGCAAGGCATCACGCAGGGCTGATGCCTGCGTGAATGTCCACTGCTCATCGCCGCTGAGCACCACCAGCTGACGATGACCTTTGTGCTCAAGCTCGCGAATCAGATGTTCAAACGCCACCATTACATGGCTTTGCCGAAGGTATTACACTGCGCCGGGTCACCGCTGTCGAAACCGCGTTTGAACCAGCTGTATCGTTGTTGTGACGTGCCGTGAGTAAAGCTGTCCGGCACGACGCGGCCCTGGCTCTGCTGCTGAAGACGATCGTCACCGATAGCCTGCGCGGCATTGAGCGCCTCTTCCAGGTCACCGGATTCCAGTACGCCCTGCTGCTGCATATTGTGCCCCCAGACGCCCGCGAAGCAGTCCGCCTGCAGTTCCATGCGTACGGAAAGACGGTTTACCTCAGCCTGAGAGGCGTTTTGCTGAAGCTGGCGTACTTTGGGTTCTATCCCCAGCAGTTTTTGCACATGGTGCCCGACTTCATGCGCAATGACGTAGCCCTGGGCAAAATCGCCGTCAGCGCCAAGCTTGCGTTTCATGTCATCATAGAAAGAGAGATCGATATAGACGGTGCTGTCTGCCGGACAGTAGAACGGCCCCATCACCGACTGTCCGGTGCCGCATCCGGTACGGGTGGCGCCACGGTACATCACCAGCTTGGGTTGCTGATAGGTACGCCCCATTTTCTCGAACAGCTGACCCCAGGTTTCTTCTGTGGTGGCGAGAATAACGGAGGTAAATTTGGCCGCTTCATCCTCGTTCGGGCTGATTGAGCGCTCAGAATGCTGCTGTTGCTGCAGAGGCTGGCCGGTCATTAAACCGGTCAGATCGACACCGTAGTACCCCGCGACCAGTACCACAATCAGCAGAATAATCCCGCCCTTTCCGCTGGGTAACCGGAAGCCAGGCCCACCCATTGAAGGACCGCCGCCGCTATCGCTGCGCCTGTCTTCTACATTGTCACTTTCACGACGCCCTTGCCAGCGCATAACCACCTCGAACTATTCCATTAATAATAGCTATGATCGTAGGCGGTTAACGGCAAGATTACCATAGGAAACAAGGGTAAGACGCCAAAGGATATACATATCCTTTGGCGATGAGGGAGTTAGTCGAGCTTAACGCCTAAACGGTGAGCAACCGCTTCGTACGCTTCAATCAGGCCACCCAGGCTCTGACGGAAACGGTCTTTGTCCATTTTATCCAGCGTTTCTTTATCCCACAGACGGCTGCCGTCCGGAGAGAACTCATCACCCAGAACCACTTCGCCTTTGAACAGGCCGAACTCCAGCTTGAAGTCGACGAGGATCAGACCCGCGTCATCAAACAGTTTTTTCAGCACGTCGTTGGCTTTGTAGGTCAGTTCTTTCATGCGCGCCAGGTTCTCTTTATTCACCCAGCCGAAGGTTTCGCAGTAAGAGTCATTGACCATCGGATCGTGCATGGCATCGTTTTTCAGGAACAGGTCAAAAAGCGGTGGATTCAGCTCAATACCTTCTTCAATACCAAGACGCTTCACCAGGGAGCCTGCTGCGCGGTTACGAATGACGCACTCAACCGGAACCATATCCAGTTTTTTCACCAGACATTCCGTATCGGACAACAGCGCTTCCATTTGGGTCGGGATACCCGCTTCGGCCAGTTTGGTCATAATGAAGTGGTTGAACTTGTTGTTCACCATGCCTTTACGATCGAACTGCTCAATGCGTGCGCCATCCCCTGCTGACGTATCATTGCGGAACTCGAGCACCAACAGATCCGGGTTTTCCGTGCTGTATACGGTCTTCGCTTTGCCACGATACAACTCAGCTTGCTTCTGCATCTTCATTACTCCTGGTGTGATGATTGGTGTTCAAAACTGGGGATATTATGCCACGCACACGTTTGCGTAGCACGAAAATAAAAAGGGCTGGATTAACCAGCCCTCGTATTTATTTGCTGAATGCAGCCTGGAAGACGGCCACCAGCGCATCGTTCTGCGACTGGGTCAGCGTGTGGCCTTTCGGATCGATAAACTGCAGACTGCTGCGGTTATCGAGGTCACCTACTTGAATCTTGTAGTCGCCGGAAGCCAGCTGTGGATCGGTGGCGCCCAGTTCCTGCCATGCACTGTCAGACAGCGGCTTATAGGTTGCCGTCATGCTACCGGTTGAACGGGTGCTGTCGGTCACTTTCATGCCCACTTTTTCCAGCGTCGCTGGCAGGCGCTGCCAGGTCTGGTTAAACGGTGCACGCACAACCAGCATTGGCAGACCGGTGTCATCCGCACCGCTCTGAACGTCAAACGTCGCGCCGTTGCGGCTCTGCGCTGCGTTAGCGGCGTCGCTGGCGTTCTTATCCAGACCCGCGGCAATCACGTTCAGCATTTCAGTGCTATAACGCTGCATTGATGCGGCATCCGCAACCGGTTTACCCGCCTGCTCCAGGTTCAACAGCTTAACGGTAACCGCCTGCTGATAACCCTGAGGTTTAACGGAGACTTGATAACGCCCACGGTACTGCTGATCTTCGTCCAGACGGTTCCACTCGATCCAGTCGGTGGTTAAGGTCTGGCTGGCATCATCGCGTTTATCGATGGTGTAGTTCTTCGCCTGAATGACGCTCACAACCTGCGGCCACAGGGTGGTACCGCGGGCGCTTTCAACCAGCAGCGACGCCGTATCACCGGTGAACTGGGTACGCGCCCCGCTCACCAGCGCCAGAGGCTGTGCTGGCGGACGAATATCGAGCGCTTTACCGACCAGGCCGCTGCCGTTGGTCACGGGAATATTGTAATCGCCGTTCTGAATCGGCAGGATCATACCAGCCGGTGCGTGAAGTTCAGCAAGCGGGGTCGCATCCAGATAGGATTCATCACCGCTCACCTGGCGCTTGTAGCGCGAGTCTGAACTACAGGCAGCGAGCAGCATAACAAGCGAAACACTCGCAACCTTCGCCAGGCGCGACTTCTGTACTGAATAAGCCATCAAATCTCCCTAAACTCTACAGCAAACCGGCATGCTTCAGCGCTGCTGTGACAATTTCACGACCGTGGTCGGTAATCGGTGTCATTGGCAGACGCAGCGTATCGGTTGCTACAAGTCCCAACTCCTTACACGCCCATTTCACGGGGATCGGATTGGGTTCGACAAATAATTTATTATGCAACGGCAGCAGACGCTGATTAATCACGCGAGCTTCATCAAAGTGACCGGCAGCCGCCAGTTTGCACATTTCAGCCATATCGCGGGCCGCAACGTTCGCCGTTACGGAGATCACGCCATGGCCACCGAGCTGCATAAAGTCCAGTGCGGTCGCATCATCGCCGCTCAACAGGATAAAGTCGTCTGAAACCAGCTCTTTGATCTGATGAACGCGGCTTAAGTTCCCTGTCGCCTCTTTAATCCCGATAATATTTTTTACTTTCGAGAGACGACCAACGGTTTCCGGCAGCATATCGCAGCCAGTACGGGACGGCACATTATACAGAATTTGTGGCAAGTCAGTATGTTCTGCGATGGCTTTGAAATGCTGGAACAGACCTTCCTGAGTAGGACGGTTGTAATAAGGGGTCACCGTCAGACAGCCCACGATGCCGCTGTCGTTAAAACGTTTGGTCAAACTGATAGCTTCTGCCGTGGCGTTAGCGCCTGTCCCTGCGATGACCGGGATACGCCCGTCAGCCAGTTCCAGGGTCAGCATCACCACATCGCCGTGCTCTTCGTGGCTTAGCGTTGCAGATTCACCGGTAGTCCCTACCGAAACGATCGCCGAGGTTCCATTGGCGACATGGTAATCAATCAGCTTCTTCATGCTTGACCGGCAGACATTACCTTTTTCATCCATCGGTGTAACAAGCGCGACAATACTTCCCGTGAACATGAGCCATCCTCTGTGCGAACAAGAGCCTCAATGGTACGTTTGGAACTGTAATAAAAGCAAGCGACCTGAGGCCCTCAGGCGGTTGTATGCATGTTTTTTTTATGCTTTCCTTAGGAAGACTTAACCATGCAAAGGAAGAACAGGTTTGACAACCTCATCACAACATTACCTGGTTATCACTGCGCTGGGTGCTGACAGGCCGGGTATCGTGAACACCATCACCCGCCATGTGAGCAGCTGCGGCTGTAATATCGAGGACAGCCGTCTGGCTATGCTGGGCGAAGAGTTCACGTTTATTATGCTGCTGTCCGGGACATGGAATGCCATTACCCTTATCGAATCGACCCTGCCGCTCAAAGGTGCGGAGCTGGATTTGCTGATCGTGATGAAACGCACTACTGCTCGCCCACGTCCGGCCCTGCCCGCGACCGTCTGGGTGCAGGTTGAAGTCCCCGATTCCCCCCATCTGATTGAGCGCTTCACCGCGTTATTTGACAGCCATCAGATGAATATTGCCGAACTCGTTTCCCGAACGCAGCCGGGTGACGGCAGCGCCATTCCCACCCTTTTTATTCAGATTACCGCGCACAGCCCTGCCTCGCAGGATGCGTCAAATATCGAGCAAGCGTTCAAAGCCCTCTGTACAGAATTAAACGCGCAAGGCAGTATAAGCGTCGTCAATTATTCGCAGCATGAACAGGATGGAGTTGAGTAATGAACCCACTGAAAGCCGGTGACATCGCACCGAAATTTAGCTTACCTGACCAGGATGGTGAGCAAGTAAATTTGACCGACTTCCAGGGACAGCGTGTTCTGGTCTATTTTTACCCGAAAGCCATGACCCCGGGCTGCACCGTACAGGCCTGCGGCTTACGCGACAACATGGACGAGTTGAAAAAAGTCGGCGTGGAAGTGCTGGGTATCAGCACCGATAAGCCAGAAAAGCTGTCACGATTTGCTGAAAAGGAGCTGCTTAACTTTACGCTGCTTTCTGACGAAGACCACCAGGTATGCGAGCAGTTTGGCGTCTGGGGCGAGAAGACCTTTATGGGCAAAACCTACGACGGCATTCACCGTATCAGCTTCCTGATTGACGCTGACGGTAAAGTTGAACATGTGTTTGATGACTTCAAAACCAGCAACCACCACGACGTGGTGCTGAACTGGCTCAAACAAAGCGCCTGATCGTTGGGCCGCGGCTTCGCCTGACCCGACCTACGCGGTAAATGCAATACGGTAACGCAGGTTACCGTTTTTGATATTTGCCCCTCTCCCCACGGGAGAGGGTATCAGGCCGCACAACTATCTACTTATCCTCAACCGCAGGCACATCCGGCCACGCGTGAACCACTGCTTTGATCAGCGTTGCCAGCGGAATGGCAAAGAACACGCCCCAAAATCCCCACAGCCCGCCGAAAATCACCACGGATAAGATAATCACCAACGGATGCAGGTTCACCGCTTCGGAGAACAGCACCGGCACCAGCAGGTTGCCATCCAGTCCCTGAATGATCAGGTACACCGCGAAGCAGCTCCAGAACTCGGTCCCCAGACCAAACTGGAACAGCGCAACGCCGACAACCGGAATGGTCACCACAAAGGCACCGATGTAGGGAATGAGCACCGACAGCCCCACCAGCACCGCCAGCAGCAGCGAGTAGTTAAGCCCGAAAATTAAAAAACCAATCCAGGTAGCCACACCCACCACAATCATCTCCAGCACTTTGCCGCGAATGTAGTTGGTGATCTGCTGGTTCATCTCTTCCCACACCTGCCCGGCCAGCCCGCGATTACGCGGCAGAATGCGCCGCACCGCGTTCAGCATCTGCTCTTTATCTTTGACGAGGAAGAAAACCATTAACGGAACGAGGACAAGGTAGACGGCCAGCGTGAGCAACCCTACCAGCGACGCCAGGGAATATTTCACCACGGAATCGCCCATTGTCATGATGCGGGCGCGCATGTTTTCGGCCATCGCATCAATGATCCCGGCATCCATCAGGGCGGGATATCGGCGCGGCAACGTGGCGGCAAAATCAGAAAGCTTATTCAGCATGCCGGGCATATCGCGGATAAGGTAAATCCCCTGTTGCCAGGCCACAGGCATAACAACAAACGACATTAACAGCAGAATGCCGACAAACAGCACCAGGACGATACTGGTCGCCCAGCGACGGGAACAGCCTATATTTTCCAGACGCGCCGTTGGCCACTCCAGCAGGTACGCCAGCACAATCGCGACCAGCAGGGGGGCGAGAAGACCGCTGAAGAAGAACAGAATGCCGAACCCGGCGACGAGAATAACCAACAAAGCAATGGCTTCCGGGTCGCTAAACCGACGGCGGTACCACTGCATTAACATTTCGAGCATACAACCCTTCCCTGAATCGGATGGCGGGAGTGAGAACGTGAATTGTATCTAACTGTCACAAAAAAGACTTTCGCTTTTTGTCTCCCTGCCACGATCCGCAAAACCCTGATGAATGGGATTTTCTTCATGCCTCAACACGGCTACACTCGCAGGGCAGTGGAGATGAACGATATGCCGGTTCATCGGTCAAATTAGCACATCCCAAATACAGGACAGTGGTTATGTTCAGGCAGTTGAGAAAAACACTGGTTGCGACACTGATTGCCGCACTGACGGTCGGTCAGGTGTTGCCAGCTTTCGCTGACTCGTCCGATTCATTGCCGGACATGGGCACTACAGCAGGAAGCACGCTCTCCATTGGGCAGGAAATGCAGATGGGGGATTATTACGTTCGTCAGCTGCGTGGCAGCGCGCCGCTGATTAACGACCCGTTGCTGGTTCAGTACATTAACGGGCTGGGCATGCGCCTGGTCGCGCACGCCAACTCGGTAAAAACCCCCTTCCACTTCTATTTAATCAATAATGACGAAATCAACGCCTTCGCCTTCTTTGGCGGCAACGTGGTGCTGCATTCGGCGTTATTCCGCTACTCTGATAACGAAAGTCAGCTGGCCTCGGTCATGGCGCACGAAATCTCTCACGTCACCCAGCGCCACCTTGCCCGGGCAATGGAAGACCAGAAGCGTAACGCTCCGCTGACCTGGGTGGGCGCATTGGGTTCCATTCTGCTGGCAATGGCCAGCCCGCAGGCCGGGATGGCGGCGTTAACCGGTACGCTGGCGGGAACACGTCAGGGGATGATCAGTTTCACCCAGCAAAATGAACAGGAAGCGGATCGTATTGGCATTCAGGTGCTGCAACGTTCGGGCTTTGACCCGCAGGCCATGCCGAGCTTCCTCGAAAAGCTGCTCGACCAGGCGCGCTACTCCTCCCGCCCGCCGGAAATTTTGCTGACGCACCCCTTACCGGAAAGCCGTCTGTCGGATGCGCGTAACCGTGCGAACCAGATGCGCCCGGTCGTGGTACAGTCGTCGCAGGATTTCTACATGGCAAAAGTGCGAACGCTTGGCATGTACAATTCCGGGCGTAACCAACTGACCAGCGACCTGCTGGATGCGCTGGCGAAAGGCAACGTGCGTGAGAAAAACGCGGCTCAGTATGGCCAGGCGTTACAGGCGATGGAAGCCAGCAAATATGACGAAGCGCGTAAAACGCTGCAGCCACTTCTCGCCGCCGATCCGAATAACCCGTGGTATCTCGATCTGGCCACAGATATCGATCTGGGGCAGAAAAAAGCCACCGATGCGATTAATCGCCTGAAAGGGGCAAAAGAGGTGCGGACTAACCCGGTGCTGCAGCTTAACCTGGCGAATGCTTACTTACAGGGTGGTCAGCCTGCTGAAGCGGCGAACATTCTGAACCGCTACACCTTTAACAATAAAGACGATCAGAACGGCTGGGATCTGCTTGCCCAGGCAGAAGCGCAGCTGGGCAACCGCGATCAGGAGCTTGCGGCACGCGCCGAAGGCTTTGCCCTGGTGGGACGTCTTGACCAGGCGATTTCCCTCCTGAGCAGTGCCAGTTCACAGGTTAAGCTCGGCAGTCTGCAGCAGGCCCGTTACGATGCACGTATCGATCAGCTTCGCGGTCTGCAGCAGCGCTTTAAGCCGTACGAGAAGATGTAATAAAGGAGAATTCAGGTCATGACAGACGCGGTAAAAATCTACCACAACCCACGCTGCTCGAAGAGCCGTGACACCCTTAGCCTGCTGAAGTCGAACGGCATTGACCCGGAAGTGGTGCTGTATCTGGAGACACCGCCAGATGCACAGACGCTTCGTCAGCTGCTGCACATGCTGGGAATGGGCAGTGCCAGAGAGCTAATGCGCCAGAAAGAGGACCTGTATACGTCGCTCAATCTGAATGACAGTCGTCTAACCGAGGCTGAGCTGATTCAGGCGATGGTTGAAAATCCAAAACTGATTGAGCGCCCCATTGTGGTCGCAAACGGTCAGGCGCGTATTGGACGCCCGCCGGAAGAGGTGCTCGAGATTCTCTAATCCTTACGCCGCAGCGCTTCCAGAAAGGCCTGCGGCGTGCTCTCTCCCAGCTTTTTCTGCGCTTTACCCCGATTGTAAAACTCGCACATCTCGATCAACACCTGCCCTAACGGAACAGCATTCACTCGTGGAATGATGTCGCCGAGCGGTACCGCAACCTGCACGGCCTTGTGCCTGGTCGGCTGTACTTTTACGACAGGTTCACCCGCAGGTAAGTCGGGCTCAAAACCGAAAGTCTCAATAGATTGGATATCAGCCGGACAGGCGTTCAGCAACTCACACATCCAGTTGTTCAGCAGCTGTGATGAAATTCCCGCATAGAGCCGGGCATAACACCAGCCGCTCACCGGTTCGCGCCCCCACAGCAGATGTTGCTCCCCGCCATCATCCATATGCAGCGATAAAGGCTGGTGATGCACCAGCAGTTTTGTGGGTAAAACGCCTGCCTTTAGCGCTTTTTTCCCCTGAAGTTCAACGCCTTTGCGTTTCGCAGGAGCGGGACGGAGATAACGGTTCAGCGTCGCCCGCGAAACGGAAATCCCCAGCACCGCGTTAACCAGCAGCAGCAGTTCATCCAGCGGTGCGCCCGTGATATCACGCAGCGCATTAACAAGATCAACCTGCTCTTGTCTCATCGCTTTGTGTATCACTTTTGGGGTCGTATGGTTGTCAGAAACCCGATCGCGATTGCGCCATCGCCGCACGGTCGTCACGGAAATACCTAGATCCGTAGCCAGTTCTCTGTCGCTTTTATCGGATTGTTGCAGATAGCGACGGATCCGCGGCGTGGTGGTGGCATTGGCGTGCAATTTGATTTCCATCGCTGTAACTCCATAATCAATCTCATGAGATTTATAATATCTTAGCGAGTGCTTTGTGACCTGTTTCACCTTTCAGCCACCGCGCTTCACTGATAATCCACAGACATAACATAACAACACCCCTCAATCTTGTACGGAGTTCACAATGAACAATGTTCTGGGATTTCTTGAAGCAAAACTGATGCCGCTGGCGGCCAAAACCGCGCAACAGCGGCATCTGGGCGCCATACGCGGGGCCTATGTTTCCTTCATGCCGTTTATCATCGTCGGCTCGATTCTGCTGGTCATCTCCTCTTTTCCGAACCAAACCTATCAGCAGTTTATGTCTCAGGCATTTGGTGAAAGCTGGAGTGCCATCATTGAAATTCCGTTCAACGCGGTGTTCTCAACCATGTCGCTGTTTATCAGCTTCCTGGTGGCGTTTCGCCTGGCTGAACACTACGGCGAAGATCGCATTTCCTGCGGCATTCTGGCTCTGGTCGCCTTTTTAATCCTGACACCTTTTATCAAAGTGGCCGAAAACGGCGGTATCACGGTCATGCCGGTGGAGTGGATTGGCAGCAAAGGGCTGTTCGTGGCGATGATTGGCTCTCTGCTGTGGACGGAGTTGTTCTGCTGGCTGAAGCGCAAAAAGCTGGTCATCAGAATGCCTGATGGCGTGCCGCCGGCGGTGCAGGAGTCGTTCGCCGCGCTGATCCCGGCCCTGCTGGTAATGATTCTGGTGCTTATTATCCGCATCATTTTCGAAAACACTCACTACAACACCATTCACCAGTTTATTTACGAGGTGGTCGCCACGCCGGTTCGCCACTACGGGACCTCCTATTTCGGCGCGCTGATGACGGTGTTCAGCATCACCATTCTGTGGTCTGTGGGCATTAACTCAGGCTCAATGATCAACGGCATCATTCGCCCGCTGTGGATGGAGAACCAGACCGATAACATCGCCGCCATCCAGGCGGGTACGACGCCGCCGCACATTATCACCGAACAGTTTTTTGACATGATCTGGATGGGTGGCGCAGGGGCAACGCTCTCGCTGGTGATTGCGATGCTGATTTTTGCCCGCAGCAAAAACATGCGCGAGGTGGCGCGTCTCGGCGCGGGGGCCTCGGTGTTTAACATCAACGAGCCGATTCTGTTTGGTCTGCCGGTTATCATGAACCCCATCATGCTGATCCCGTTCAATCTGGTGCCGCTGGTCCTGGTTACCGTGCAATATGCTGCGATGAAAATGGGTGCCGTCGCTGTGACCACCGGGGTGTTTATCCCCTGGACGTTACCGCCGGTGATCAGCGGGTTTATCGTCACGGGGCATCTCAGCGGCAGCGTGATGCAGCTTATCAACCTGCTGATTGGCGCCATGCTGTATCTGCCTTTCATGCGTATCGTGGATAAACAATACCGCGCCGCGGAGATTGCCACCGTGACGCAAACCGACCCAACCCTTGCAAAACAGGAGTAAAGCATGTGGGGAATTATCGCAACCTGGCGAATGGCGCTTGAAGGGGTCACGGAGTCTGCGTCTGCGCTGGCTGCGGGGAAACCGGTAGCAGAAGCGGTGGTCGATGCCGTTGCTGCCGTCGAGGACTTCCCGTTGTATAAATCCGTCGGCTACGGCGGGCTGCCAACCGAAAATGGCGAAGTCGAACTGGACGCGGCGTATATGGATGGCGATACGCTTGCGTTTGGGGCCGTGGGAGATCTGGTTGATATTGCGAACCCGGTGCGTGTCGCCCATGCGCTAAGCCGCCAGCGCTATAACAGCCTGCTGGTCGGCCAGGGCGCGCGCGAATGGGCGCTGAGTCAGGGGTTTGCCAACAAAACCATGCTTACCGACCGCGCGATGCAGCATTACCGTAAGCGCTGCCGGGAGACGCTGGACAAAGGCTTAAGCCCGTACGATGGGCATGACACCGTCGGGATTATTGGCCTCGACAAAAGGGGGTCGATGAGCGTGGCGACCTCCACCAGCGGTCTGTTTATGAAAAAGCGCGGCCGTATTGGCGACTCGCCGATTATCGGCTCCGGCTTTTACTGCGACAGTGAAACCGGTGCCGCCACCGCCACCGGCGTGGGGGAAGACCTGATGAAAGGCTGCACCAGCTACGAAATTGTTCGCCGCATGGCACAGGGCATGTCACCGCAGCAGGCGGCGGACTCGGTGGTCTTCGAACTGGAAGACAAACTGATGTCGCGCTTTGGCCGCGCGGGCGATCTCTCGGTGGTGTGCATGAATAATAAAGGCGAATTCGGCGCCGCAACCAACATCAAAACCTTCTCATTTGTGGTGGCAACGGCCCGCCAGCCTCTCACCGTATTTCGCGCCGAGCGCCTGCGGGAAAAAACGCACTATCAGCCCGTGGATGAGGAATGGATGCAGGCCTATGCCGCGCGGATCCGCGCGCCAGTTGAGGAGTCACAATGATTACCTTTGAGCTTATCACCGACCTTGCAGACGCAAAGCCCCAGAGTCATCTTATTGCCCGGGCCGCCTGCGCGTTACTGCCGGACACCGCACTCATCGCTGAAATGCGTGAACAAAACGCCGTCGCAGATACCCGCTTTGGCTGTGCTCCGTTTGCCAGAATCACGCTGCTGCCGGATGCGCTCTGGCAGGACAGTCTGACAGAAGGGTTACTCGCCGCCCTCCGTCCACTGCTGGCAGCCCCGGTCAGCGCCGATGTGGTACTGGATGTCACGGATATTGACGAGGTGGTGCTGACGCAGGTTCTGCGTTTTCTCTTTAACCAGGCGTATGACCTTCGCGATCTGCAGCTTAAGAAAACCGATGGCAAAAGCGTTCGCCTTCGCCATGTCACCGCCCTGTGTCATCCGCAACAGCGTGAAAGGCTGGACGCTCTCTTCCAGCAACAGCAGGCCATTGCCCGAGGAATGGTCGCCGCGCGACGTCTGGCGGATATGCCGTCCGATCGCTGTACGCCGCAGTATGTCGTCGACGAAGCGCAAAAGCTGTGCGCCGCCTTCCCCGCCCTGCGGTGTGAAGTGCTTGATGAAAAGCAAATTATTGAACAGGGTCTGGGGCTTCTGCATGCCGTCGGTAAAGGCGCGACCTGTCCACCGCGGCTGCTGGCCATTCACTATAACGGCATCGCTGATGGCCCGGTACGCTGTTACGTGGGCAAAGGCATAACGTTTGATACCGGTGGCCTGTGGCTGAAGGAAGGCGCGGGCATGTACACCATGAAATATGACATGTGCGGGGCAGCGAACGTGCTCGGGTTGATGCTGAGCGTGGCAGAACTCGGCCTGCCGGTTCGTATTATGGGCGTACTGGCGCTGGCGGAAAACGCCATAGGACCGGATGCGATGCAGCCGGGCACGGTGGCCAACGCCTGCAACGGTATCACGGTTGAAATCAACAATACCGATGCCGAAGGCCGGCTGGTACTGGCGGATGCGATCGCCTGGGCCAGCCAGCGTCATCCGCAGGCTCGCTATATTATTGATATGGCGACTTTAACCGGTGCCGTCGTGAAAGCGCTGGGGTACGAGCTGAATGGGTTAATGACGCAGGACGAAGCGCTGCGTCAGGCGCTCACCCGCGCGGGGAAACGGAGCGGTGATGAGGTGTGGTCCCTGCCGCTGGATGCACGGTTAAAAAAACAGACCGACAGCGCCATCGCCGACCTGTGCAATACCCCACCCAATAATGCGGCGATCAGCGCATCGGCGGCCTGGCTGTTACACCATTTTTGCCCGCCGACCATTCCATGGGCCCATCTGGATATTAGCGGCACGGCGCTGTGGCGTGAGAACGGAAAAAGCGTGGCCTCGGGCAGACCCATTCCACTTCTGGTTGAGCATTTGCTGGAAGACAGGTGAGTTTTAGCCAGTGGCACTGGTTCTCCCTCTGCGCCAGGCAGAGGGAGAAAAGCGCATCACAGCTTCAGAATATCTTTTACAAAAGGAATGGTCAGCTTGCGCTGCGCGGTAATCGAAGCGCGATCGAGCTGATCGAGCGTATCAAAGAGCGTGCGCATTTCCCGGTCCAGGCGCTTGAGCAGGAAACGCCCCACGTCTTCCGGGAGTTCAAAGCCGCGCAATCTTGCGCGCAGCTGTAACGCCTGAAGTTTGTCTTCATCCGACAGCGGCTGCAGCTTGTAGATTTGCCCCCAGTCCAGACGGGAAGCCAGATCCGGCAGCCCCAGATTCAGCTGGCGCGGCGGACGATCGCCGGTGATCAGCAGCCGGGTTTTCCCCGACTCCAGAATGCGGTTATAGAGGTTAAAGATCGCCATTTCCCACGGCTCATCCCCCGCCACACATTCGATATTATCGATGCAGACCAGTGAGAGATGTTCCATTCCCTCCATGACTTCAGGCACAAACCAGGTACGTTTATCCAGCGGCACATAGCCTACCGCATCACCCCGCGCGGAAAGCTCCGCACAGGCGGCATGCAACAGGTGGCTGCGCCCCGCGCCTTCGCGTGACCAGATATAGATGTATCCGCTGTGTTCCTGACGCAGCACGTTTTGCAGTGCAGCCAGTAAAGAGGGGTTATCACCCGGCCAGAAACTCGCAAAAGTTTCGTCGTCAGGGAGATAGAGTGGCAGAGAGAGCTGTGCCGGTCCGTTCAGAAGTACCTCAACCAGATCTTACATAAAATCGGCGGTGAGTTTAGCACGGAACGTGCAAGGAGAGAACCGGGCGGATCGTCCGCCCGGTTTTACGATCAATGTGACGCTTTTTCGCTGTCTTCAGCATCCAGCACCACTTCTTCCGGGCGCAGGACGGAGATCAGTTTGAAGATCAGGCTCAGGCCCACACCCACGATGGTCGCGAGCGCCATGCCTTTCAGTTCAGCCGCACCGATGTGCACCTTCGCGCCGCTCACGCCGATGATCAGGATCACGGAGGTGAGGATCAGGTTTTGCGCTTTGCTGTAGTCCACTTTGGATTCAATCAGCACGCGAATACCGGACGCGCCGATCACACCGTACAGCAGCAGAGAGACGCCTCCCATTACCGGTACCGGAATGATCTGGATAGCCGCCGCCAGTTTGCCCACGCAGGAGAGCAGGATGGCGATGATTGCCGCGCCGCCAATGACCCAGGTACTGTAGACACGGGTAATCGCCATCACGCCGATGTTCTCACCGTAGGTGGTGTTAGGCGTAGAACCAAAGAAACCGGAGATAATGGTAGAGAGGCCGTTGGCAAACATCGAGCGGTGCAGACCCGGGTCGCGGATCAGGTCACGTTTAACGATGTTTGCCGTCACCACCAGGTGACCTACGTGCTCAGCAATAACCACCAGCGCCGCGGGCAGGATCGTGAAAATGGCAAACCATTCAAAGCGCGGGGTATAGAAGGTTGGCAGTGCGAACCAGTGCGCTTCAGCAATAGGCGTGGTATCAACAACGCCCATCACGAAGGAGAGCGCGTACCCCGCCAGCACACCGATCAGGATCGGGATAATCGCCATAAAACCGCGGAACAGCACGGAACCAAACACCGTTACGCCCAGTGTCACCATCGAGATAATGATGGTTTTGGAATCCGGTGACTGCCCGTCAGCAGGCAGCAGGCCAGCCATATTGGCCGCCACGCCCGCCAGCTCCAGACCGATGACGGCGACAATGGCCCCCATTGCGGCTGGCGGGAACATAACGTCCAGCCAGCCGGTACCGGCCTTCTTCACAATGAAAGAGACCAGGCAGAAGAGGACGCCACACATAATGAAGCCGCCCAGCGCCACTTCATACCCCAGCGGCAGCAACAGCAGAACCGGTGAAATAAAGGCGAAGCTTGAGCCGAGATAGGCAGGGATTTTGCCTTTACAGATAAAGAGGTAAAGCAGCGTACCCACACCGTTGAACAACAGCACGGTAGCCGGGTTAATGTGAAACAGGATTGGCACCAGCACGGTTGCGCCAAACATGGCGAACAGATGCTGCAGACTAAGCGGGATTGTCTGTAAAAGCGGCGGTCTTTCACTCACCCCGATAGCACGGCGCGTCATAGTGTTTTCCTCTGAGTAGTATTGTTGTTGGCGTTTTATTCAAAAAAAAGCCGACTATCAAAGTCGGCTTCATTATCGTTATTCGATTATTTAGTACCAAAAATCTTATCGCCGGCATCGCCAAGCCCCGGGATGATGTACCCGTGCTCATTCAGCCCCTGGTCGATAGACGCGGTATAGAGTTCGATGTCCGGGTGCGCTTTTTCCAGCGCCGCGATACCTTCTGGTGCAGCAACCAGCACCAGCACTTTGATGCTGCTGCAACCGGCTTTTTTCAGCAGGTCGATGGTGGCAATCATTGAACCGCCGGTCGCCAGCATCGGGTCAACCACCAGGGCCATACGCTCGTCGATGTTAGACACCAGCTTCTGGAAGTACGGTACCGGCTCCAGGGTCTCTTCGTCGCGGTAGACCCCAACCACGCTGATGCGCGCGCTTGGCACGTGCTCCAGCACGCCTTCCATCATGCCGAGGCCGGCACGCAGGATGGGCACAACGGTAATTTTCTTACCTTTGATCTGCTCAACCTGAACCGGGCCGTTCCAGCCCTCGATGGTCACTTTTTCCGTTTCCAGGTCAGAGGTCGCTTCATAGGTCAGCAGGCTGCCGACTTCAGAAGCCAGTTCGCGAAAACGCTTCGTGCTGATGTCATGCTCACGCATCAGGCCCAGCTTGTGTTTAACGAGTGGGTGCTTCACTTCCACAATCTTCATTCTCTTTCTCCTCTGAGGGGGCAACCGCAAAAAAATCGCGGGATTATACCGCTTTTTTCGGATTGCACCATACCCAACTTGCTTGACGTACATCAAGCAAAGTGTTTTAGAGGCAAAAAAGCCGGAGGGCAAGCTCCGGCTTTTTGCGTTTTTACTCTGCTGGAATTAAAGAGTGTCGCCGTTGCTGGCTATCACCTGCTTATACCAGTCAAACGACTTCTTCTTACTGCGGTTCAGGGTGCCGTTACCTTCATTGTCTTTGTCGACAAAGATAAAGCCGTAGCGTTTTTTCATTTCACCCGTTCCGGCAGACACCAGGTCGATACAGCCCCACGGGGTATACCCCATCAGATCAACGCCATCTTCGACCACCGCTTTTTTCATTTCGCGGATGTGCGCGGCAAGGTAATCAATACGGTACTGGTCATTCACCGAACCGTCGCTCTCCTGCACGTCGATGGCGCCAAAGCCGTTCTCCACGATGAACAGGGGCAACTGATAATGATCCCAGAACCAGTTCAGGGAGTAACGCAGGCCCACCGGATCAATCTGCCAGCCCCAGTCAGATTTCTGCACGTACGGGTTGGAGACCAGGCTCTTACTTTCGTCGTAATCCAGCTCCGGGTTATCCGCCGTCGCTTTGGTGGCGAAAGACATGTAATAGCTAAAGCCAATGTAATCGACACACCCCTGCGTCAGCGCCGCGTTATCTTCTTCTGTGATATCCAGCGTGAAACCGCGACGAGCAAAGTAGTTAAGGAGATGCTGTGGATACTTGCCGCGCACGTGGACATCGGTGAACCAGTAGCGACGGTGCATGGCGTTCATCGCCATCATCATATCGTCCGGGGCACAGGTCAGCGGATAGATTGGACACATGGCAATCATGCAGCCGATCCGCAGCGACGGGTTAATGTCGCGCCCGGCCTTCACCGCCAGGGCACTGGCCACCAGCTCATAGTGTGCCGCCTGGAACATCACCGGCTCGCGGTCTTCGCCCGGCTCGTACTTCAGACCGGAGTTGGTAAACGGTGCAAAGTCTTCGTGGAAGTTGGCCTGGTTATTGATCTCGTTAAAGGTCATCCAGTACTTCACTTTATGCTGGTAACGTCTGAACACAACCTCCGCAAAGCGAACAAAGAAGTCGATCAGCTTACGGTTACGCCAGCCACCGTATTCGGTGACAAGGTGGAACGGCATCTCGAAATGGGAAAGGGTAATAACCGGCTCGATGCCATACTTCAGGCACTCGTCAAACAGGTCGTCATAGAATTTCAGGCCAGCTTCATTAGGCTCCAGCTCGTCCCCTTTCGGGAAGATACGCGTCCAGGCGATGGAGGTACGGAAGCATTTGAAGCCCATCTCGGCAAAGAGTTTGATGTCCTCTTTATAGCGATGGTAGAAATCGATGGCTTCATGGTTAGGGTAATTTTTCCCTGGCAGCACGCCGTTGGTGATTTCACGCGGCACGCCGTGCGCGCCGGCAGTCATCACATCGGCAACGCTGATCCCCTTACCGCCCTCGTTCCAGCCCCCTTCCAGCTGATGCGCTGCGACCGCACCGCCCCACAGAAAATCTGCTTTGAATCCAGACATACACTTTCCCTCATTCTGCGTTATTTTCTGCAAAAACAATTACAGAAACCGGTTTCATTCTGATGATGTGCAAAGGGGCTTTCTGTTGCAAGGAGAAAACCGAAACCGGTTTCATTTTCGTGAACAGACTCAACTTTAGGCGCATTCGCAGGGCCTGCTGAAAAAAAAATCCTCTCGCCGAGAATAGGCTCGCAAACGTTTGCCTGGACTGTTAGAATTGCGCCGATTTTTCTTACTAGCTATGCAATCGCGTGGGGACTTGAGCCGTGACCAACAAAACTTCTCTCAGCTACAAAGATGCCGGTGTTGATATTGACGCAGGTAATGCGCTGGTTGACCGAATCAAAGGTGTGGTGAAAAAAACCCGCCGCCCGGAAGTGATGGGTGGTCTGGGTGGATTCGGCGCACTGTGCGCGCTGCCGCAAAAATATCGTGAACCTGTTCTGGTCTCGGGTACTGATGGTGTAGGGACGAAACTGCGCCTGGCGATGGATTTAAAACGTCACGACACGATCGGTATCGATCTGGTCGCGATGTGTGTTAACGACCTGGTGGTTCAGGGCGCAGAGCCGCTGTTCTTCCTGGATTACTACGCGACCGGAAAACTGGACGTGGATACCGCAGCAAGCGTCATTAACGGCATTGCCGAAGGGTGTCTGCAGTCTGGCTGTGCGCTGGTCGGTGGTGAAACCGCCGAAATGCCCGGTATGTATCACGGCGAAGATTATGACGTCGCAGGCTTCTGCGTTGGCGTAGTAGAAAAATCAGAAATTATCGACGGCAGTAAAGTGGCTGATGGTGATGTGCTGATCGCGTTGGCCTCCAGCGGCCCGCACTCGAACGGCTACTCTCTGGTGCGTAAAATCCTCGACGTGAGCGGCAGCGATCCACTGACCACCGCGCTTGATGGCAAGCCACTGGCTGACCATCTGCTGGCGCCGACCCGCATCTACGTGAAAAACGTGCTGGAGCTGATTGAGAAGGTTGACGTTCACGCCATTGCCCACCTGACCGGTGGCGGCTTCTGGGAAAACATTCCGCGCGTACTGCCGGACAACACCCAGGCGGTGATTGACGAATCGTCCTGGCAGTGGCCGTCCGTCTTTAACTGGCTGCAGACTGCAGGCAACGTGAGTTCACACGAGATGTACCGCACCTTTAACTGTGGCGTGGGCATGGTTATCGCGCTGCCAGCAAGCGAAGCGGATAAGGCGATTACGCTGCTGACCGACAAAGGTGAAAACGCGTGGAAAATCGGTATTATCAAAGCATCCGATTCCGAACAGCGTGTGGTCATTGAATGAAAAACATTGTGGTGCTCATTTCCGGTAACGGAAGCAATTTGCAGGCGATAATTGACGCCTGCAAACAGAAGAAAATCAACGGCACCATTCGGGCAGTATTCAGCAATAAGGCCGACGCGTTCGGCCTTGAACGTGCCCGGGAAGAGAACATTCCCGCGCACGCGCTGGAAGCCAGCCAGTTTTCCGGACGTGAAGCGTTTGACCGGGAACTGGTTCAGGAGATTGATGCCTACGCGCCTGACGTTGTCGTGCTGGCGGGGTATATGCGTATCCTGAGCCCGGCATTTGTCGGGCACTACGCTGGTCGTCTGCTGAATATCCACCCTTCCCTCCTGCCGAAGTATCCCGGCCTGCACACCCATCGTCAGGTTCTGGAAAACGGCGATGAGGAGCACGGTACCTCCGTGCATTTCGTTACCGACGAGCTGGACGGCGGGCCGGTGATCCTGCAGGCAAAGGTGCCGGTCTTTGAAGGTGACAGCGAAGACGACGTTACCGAACGCGTGCAGACGCAGGAACACGCCATTTATCCTCTGGTGGTAAGCTGGTTTGTTGACGGGCGTCTTCAGATGCGCGACGGTGCCGCCTGGCTGGACGGCGTCAGGCTCCCTGCACAGGGTTATGCCGCTGACGAGTAGTTTGTTTGATGTGCCCGGCGGCGCGACGCCTGCACGGGCCTGTGGTCTTCACTGTCGGGTGAGCACCGCGCTTCCCGACATGCCCTTCCCCCAACCCTCTAAAATCCCCCAGAAAAAAAATAACTGTCATACTTTTCTGGCACTGTTGGACATATCGTGGAAATGCTCGCCATAATAAGGACGAGACGGATTTACCACGTCCTGTGATTGAACTGGAGTGTGAGCTGTAATGGGTCAGGAAAAGTTATATATCGAGAAAGAGCTAAGCTGGTTAGCATTCAACGAACGTGTACTCCAGGAAGCGGCAGACAAAAGTAACCCGCTTATCGAGCGTATGCGTTTTCTGGGGATTTACTCCAACAACCTGGATGAGTTCTACAAGGTTCGCTTTGCCGAACTGAAACGGCGAATCATCATCAGCGAAGAACAGGGCTTAAACTCTCACTCGCGCCATCTGCTGGGCAAAATTCAGTCGCGCGTATTGAAAGCCGATCAGGAGTTTGACGGCCTGTATAACGAACTGCTGCTGGAAATGGCACGCAATCAAATCTTCCTGATTAACGAACGTCAGCTTTCTGTTAACCAACAAACCTGGCTGCGTCACTATTTCAAACATTACCTGCGCCAGCACATTACCCCTATTCTGATCAACCGCGAAACCGATCTGGTGCAGTTCCTGAAAGATGACTACACCTACCTCGCGGTGGAAATTATTCGTGGCGACACGATTCGTTACGCATTGCTTGAGATCCCGTCCGATAAGGTGCCGCGGTTTGTGAACCTCCCGCCGGAAACCCCGCGCAGACGCAAACCAATGATCCTGCTCGATAACATCCTGCGTTACTGCCTGGACGACATCTTCAAGGGCTTCTTCGATTACGACGCGTTAAACGCCTACTCCATGAAGATGACCCGTGACGCCGAATACGATCTGGTGCACGAGATGGAAGCCAGCCTGATGGAGCTGATGTCATCCAGCCTGAAACAGCGCCTGACCGCGGAGCCGGTGCGCTTTGTTTATCAGCGCGATATGCCAGATGCCATGGTGGAAATGCTGCGCGACAAGCTGACCATTTCTCGCTATGACTCCATCGTGCCGGGCGGTCGTTACCATAACTTTAAAGACTTTATTGGCTTCCCGAACGTCGGCAAGGCCAATCTGGTGAACAAACCGCTGCCGCGACTGCGCCATCTCTGGTTCGATAAATTCCGCAACGGTTTCGACGCCATTCGCGAGCGCGATGTCCTGCTCTACTATCCTTACCATACGTTTGAACACGTGCTGGAACTGCTGCGTCAGGCTTCGTTCGACCCGAACGTACTGGCGATCAAAATCAACATCTACCGTGTGGCAAAAGATTCCCGCATCATCGATGCGATGATCCATGCGGCGCACAACGGCAAAAAAGTGACCGTGGTGGTTGAGCTGCAGGCACGCTTCGACGAAGAGGCAAACATTCACTGGGCGCGCCGTCTGACGGAAGCCGGTGTCCACGTTATCTTCTCAGCGCCCGGGCTGAAAATTCACGCCAAGCTGTTCCTCATCTCCCGTAAAGAGGGGGAGGACGTGGTGCGTTATGCCCACATCGGGACCGGGAACTTTAACGAAAAAACCGCGCGAATTTATACCGACTACTCGCTGCTGACTGCCGATGCACGCATCACTAACGAGGTTCGCCGGGTGTTCAACTTTATTGAGAACCCGTACCGCCCGGTCAGCTTCGATTATCTGCTGGTCTCGCCGCAGAACTCACGCCGCCTGCTGTACGACATGATCGATAAAGAGATCGCCAATGCCCAGAAAGGGCTGTCGTCGGGCATTACGCTGAAACTCAACAACCTGGTCGACAAAGGGCTGGTGGATCGTCTGTATGCGGCGTCCAGCTCCGGCGTTCCGGTCAATCTGCTGATACGCGGTATGTGCTCACTGATCCCTGAACTCGAAGGCATTAGCGACAATATTCGCGTGATCAGCATTGTTGACCGCTACCTGGAACACGATCGGGTCTATATTTTCGATAATGCGGGTGATAAACAGGTCTATCTCTCTTCTGCAGACTGGATGACGCGCAATATTGACTACCGAATTGAAGTCGCGACACCGCTCCTGGATCCGCGGCTGAAGCAGCAGATCCTCGATATCATCGAGATTCTGTTCAGCGATACGGTGAAAGCACGCTATATCGACAAAGAACTCAGTAACCGCTATGTACCGCGCGGCAATCGCCGTAAAGTGCGGTCGCAACTGGCGATTTACGACTATATCAAATCACTCGAGCAACCCGATTAACCTATGCCGATAAATGATAAGACCCCACGCCCGCAGGAATTCGCCGCGGTCGATCTTGGTTCTAACAGTTTCCACATGGTCATCGCCCGTGAGGTGGATGGCGCGTTGCAGATCATCGGTCGTCTGAAACAGCGTGTACACCTGGCGGATGGTCTTGATGAGCGCAGCATGCTCAGCGAAGAGGCAATGGAGCGAGGCTTAAACTGCCTGTCGCTGTTTGCTGAACGCCTGCAGGGCTTCTCGCCCTCCAGCGTATGCATTGTGGGCACCCACACGTTGCGCCAGGCGCTGAATGCGCCAGAATTCCTCAAGCGGGCCGAAAAAGTGATCCCCTACCCCATTGAGATCATCTCCGGTAACGAGGAAGCCCGTCTGATTTTCATGGGTGTTGAACACACTCAGCCGGAAAAAGGGCGCAAGCTGGTCATCGACATCGGCGGCGGCTCTACGGAACTGGTGATCGGCGAAGATTTTGAGCCGCGTCTGGTCGAAAGCCGTCGTATGGGCTGCGTCAGCTTTGCGCAGATGTATTTCCCGGGTGGCGCAATCAGCCGCGAAAACTTCCAGCGCGCGCGCATGGCCGCTATCCAGAAACTGGAGAATCTGGCCTGGCAGTACCGTATTCAGGGCTGGAACGTAGCGCTGGGCGCATCGGGCACCATCAAAGCGGCACATGAAGTGCTGCTGGCAATGGGTGAAAAAGATGGGTTTATCACCCCAGAGCGCCTGACCTTGCTGACCGAAGAGGTGCTGAAACATAAAAGCTTTGACGCCTTAAGCCTGCCGGGTCTTTCCGACGAGCGCAAAGCGGTATTCGTACCGGGGCTGGCTATCCTGTGCGGCGTATTTGATGCGCTGGCAATTAAAGAGCTGCGTCTTTCCGACGGCGCGCTGCGTGAAGGTGTGCTGTATGAAATGGAAGGCCGTTTCCGCCATCAGGATATTCGTAGCCGCACCGCACAAAGCCTGGCAAACCAGTACAATATCGACCGTGAACAGGCGAAGCGCGTGCTGGAAACAACCGTTCAGATATACGACCAGTGGCAGGAGCAGAACCCTAAGCTGGCGCATCCGCAGCTTGCCGCCCTGCTGAAATGGGCAGCGATGCTGCACGAAGTGGGACTGAATATTAACCACAGCGGAATGCACCGCCACTCAGCCTATATCCTGCAAAACAGCGATCTGCCTGGCTTCAACCAGGAGCAGCAAACCATGATGGCGACCCTGGTGCGCTACCATCGTAAAGCCATCAAGCTTGACGATCTGCCGCGCTTCACGCTGTTTAAGAAGAAGCAATTCCTGCCGCTTATCCAACTGCTGCGTCTCGGCGTCCTGCTCAATAACCAGCGTCAGGCCACCACCACCCCGCCCACGCTGAAGCTCAAAACGGATGACAACCACTGGACCCTGAGCTTCCCGCCAGACTGGTTTAGCCAGAATGCGCTGGTGCTGCTGGATCTGGAAAAAGAGCAGCAGTACTGGGAAGCGGTCACCGGCTGGCTACTCAAAATCGAAGAAGAGAGCTCAGACGTCGCGGCGTAACGGCTCAGGTCTCGACCGGCGACGCCTCTGCTTCCAGCAGTGACTCAAGCGCCACCGGTCTGCCAATCAGATAACCCTGCACATAATCGATACCTAGCGCGTGAACCGCGCTACGTATCTCTTCTGTTTCGACATACTCCGCGACCACCAGCATTTTCTTCATTCGCGCCAGATGGCAAATCGAGGCCACTATCTGATAGTCCAGACTGTTGTTGACGATATTGCGGATAAAGCTTCCGTCTATCTTAAGGATATCGGCGTCCACGCTTTTTAGCCGCGCGTAGCTCGCATAGCCGGTACCGAAATCATCAATCGCAATGCGTACCCCCATTTTTTGCAACTGCCTGAGGGTATGTAACGCCTGCTCACCACTGCCGAAGGTGCTGCACTCGGTCACTTCAAATATCAGCTGCCAGGGTTCCACGGCGTATTTCGCCAGCAGACGACTCACCTCAGCCGGGAACTGCGCACGGCACACGGTGGAAGGGCCCAGATTAATGGCAAAACGCTGGCCGGGCAGATGTACCCGATGCTCTGCCAGGAAGCGTAGCGTGTTCTCCAGTACCCACAAATCAACCCGCGACGACAGACCAAATTCCTGGGCGACGGGCAGGAATTGCAAGGGAGAGAGCAACGCCCCGTTTGCATCTGACATCCGCAGCAACACTTCGTGGTAGCAATCGCCCCGCACGCCGCAAACCGGCTGGACCAGCAGAGTAAACGCGTTACTGTCGAGCGCACTTTGCAGACGGCTCATCATCGCAACCTTGTCCTTCAGGCTACGCTGGAGATGGACAGCACCGCGCTGCTGCAGATTTTCCGGATGGTTGGTCGAAATCGACAGATCGGCAATTACCCCCAGTTCACCGAGGACCAGATAGAGATGGGTCACCGGTGAGCGCACATAGCAGTAGCTCACGCCCACCTGAGGCTGCAGTGGCATCCCATCCCAGACAAAGCGGAACTGTTTAATATGCTCGTCCAGCGCCTCAATGCGTTGCTGGTGCGATTCCGCGTTAAGGCGAACCGCCAGGTCACAGCCGGTGAGGTGATAGACCCGCTCACTGGGCTGCAAGGTGCCATTGACCCACTGCGCCAGCTGCTGTTTATACAGGATCCGCAACAACACCCCGTAATTTCGGCCCAGCACCTCCAGCTCCGGAATGCGCAGCAAACAGAGCGCCGACCACGGGTTTTTGGCAAGATCGCGCGACAAGGCCCGCAGGTTCGGCATATGGACAACCGGGTCGAGTAGCGCCAGCCTGCGGGAACGTTTATTCGCGGCGCGCTGGCAGGTGGCCAGCATCGACATGTAAATCACCACAAACGAAAAGACCAGATAGCTGGAAGAGGTAATTGCCAGCTGAATGTCATACCCGGACTGTTGAGGGATATAGCGGTAAAAATAGTGGATGGACACCAGCAGCACCGGGGTCCAGATAAGCGACATCAGCTTATAGCCAAACCGCATCGCTCCCCACAACATCACCGGCATCAGCAACGACAGGGTGTAGTTGGTGGTGAAAATCGAGCTGTTTTCATTCATCGGGAGCAGCAGCAGGGTAAGCAGTCCGCCAAGCGCAATGGCCCACAGCAGAAATTCAATGACCGTCACCTTTTTGTCTATCTGCATTCGCACCTGCGAGACAAGACTTCTGATATACCGCGGATGGCGAATCAGACGGATCAGTAAATAGCTTAACGGCACGCCCGTCAGCCCGCTGACCAGCAGCGTCTGATAGTTAATCAGCGTGCGAATATTAAGCGGGGTCAACCCCTCGAGGCTCTGACGGCTCTCATACACCCCCAGATAGAGGGCAAACTGGAACAGCACCAGAAACAGCGTCGCAGGGCAAAAGGCCTGCCAGAAGATACGCTGCGCCATCAGTCTGACATCCCCGTAAGCCGTCATGCTGCGTCTGGGCGCAAACACCCGATAACCCCCCCAGCTGAGCACAACGGGGACAATAAAATGAAAAATGCCGGCGATGGTTTCGAACAACCCAACCGACGGGTAGTAGCGGATGAACAGTGACAATACGATGCCGGGCAGCGCTTCCAGACCAAAAAACATCATCACTGAAAGCAGAAAGGAGAGAGGTAAATAATAGAGTGCCACCAGACCATCGCCCAATCGGGTAAAGGTATTGGCAACGCTTAATACAGGCAGTAAACCCACCGGTAAAATAAGCGGTAAAGCCCACCAGCGGTCTTTATTGTTTTTCAGGAAAGAAATAATGTTCATAGATGCCCGTTTAAACCCCTTTCGCTCCAGAGGGAAATGAAGACAGGCATCCAACCTGACGTACCTGCCGCCCGACAACGTGCGGGGCGAACAGCATGGAGGTGGGATTTTAAATACCAGGCCAGGGAAACCGTTGACTTAAATCAAACTAATTTACTCAAACGATCCTTTCTTACATTTTTTTTGAAATAGTTTTCTTCATATTATCAATATGGTAAATGCAATTATTAATTTCAATAACATTAATTAATGTAACTATTGACGGTTATTTACACATTTGCGAATTGACCCTCTCTTCCCGCTGTGCCTTAATATCCCTGTCGCCCAAAAGGGCATGCCCAGGAAAAACACAGTGAGTCAGGCCACGCGTATGCGAAAACGACATCAGTTCAACACCCGGATGACCCGCATCATACTGCTTATCAGCTTCCTGTTTTTCTTCGGCCGCTTCGTTTACTCCTCTATTGGCGCCTGGTATCACCATCAGGACAAGGCCCAGTCACAGCAATCCAGCCTGACCGTTGATTCAGCCGATCGCTAACGCGTCGAAGGATTTTGTAATATCCGAATTATCCCTGCTATTCCTTTGCTCAGGATTTTATCCTGGCGCATCACCACAGCCAGCTGTCGCTGCAGCACGGGCGTGAGCGACATCATGCATAGCCCTTCGCGGTCAGCCGCCAGGTCTACGGCCATACGCGGCACGATACTGTAGCCAAGCCCCGCACGTACCATCCGCTTGATCGCCTCGATGCTGCCCAGTTGCATCACCGGCGTGAGGATTCGCCCCTCGGCCGCAAACCAGCCGTCGATCAGCGCCCGGGTGCCGCTGCCTGATTCAAAAGCAATGAATGGCTGCGCGTGCAACGCAGCCGGCGTCAACGACTGAAAACCGTCCTGCTGGTCCAGCGACGCGATAAAAACAAACTCTTCGTCCATCACCGGCGTAACGTCGAGCGCTCTTCCGCTCACCGGTAGCGTCACCAGCCCCATATCAAGTCGGTTTTCTTCAATTGCCCGGACGATGTCGAGCGTATTGCCGGTCGTCACGCCCACTCTGAGAAGCGGATAGTCACGCCCGAGCTGCTGCAACAGCGGCGGCAGAAGATGAATGCAGGCCGTTGCGCCCGTGCCAAGCGTAATGGTGCCACTCACGTCGTGGCTGAACTCACTCACGGACCGAATGGCTTCATCCACCGCCTGCTGAATACGCTCCCCGTGCACCAGCAACGCCTGCCCGGCAGCCGTGGGTTTGATGCCCCGCCCGGTACGCTCTACCAGCCGGGTTTGCAGAAACTGCTCCAGCTGGCGGATTTGCAGGCTGACGGCCGGCTGGGAAATGCCCAGCAGGTCCGCCGCCGCGGAAAAACTGCCGCGCTGGATAACCAGACGGAACGTCGCGAGATAGCCCAGGTTGAGCGTTGTCATTCAAAGTTTCTCTTATACAGCGCATAAGGTGACTGACCTGCCAGCACAATAGCGCGCTCGCTATGCTCAGGACAACTGCATAACGGAATGAAAAACAATGAAAACACATGTCCTTCCCCGTCACCTCGCCCTCCGGGCAGGTTGTCATCAGCTTATCAACTGGGGGATCTCGTTTTATATGCCCGGGACCTTTGCCCAGGCCATTGTGGCCGACCGGGGGTGGTCATCACCGCAGCTCTACCTCGGCCTGACGCTGGCGATGCTGGTAATGGCGATGGTCTCCCCTTTTGTCGCCCGACTGCTGGCGTACGCTGGCGGGCAGAACGTGGTGATGAGCGGAACGTTACTGATTGCTGCAAGCTGCGCGGGCATGGCATATACGCAGACGCTGTTCGGCTGGTACGGTGCCTGGCTGGTTGCCGGTATCGGAATGCGGCTGTCGCTGTATGATGCGCTGTTCGCCGCGCTGGTGAACCTGTACGGCCAGCAGGCACGCAGAACGATCTCGCGCATCACGCTTGCAGGCGGGCTGGCCTCAGCGGTTTTTTGGCCGCTGGGTGATGGACTGCTGAAAGTGATGAGCTGGCAACACGCATTGCAGATCTACGCCCTCTTTGGCCTGCTGAGTGCGGTGCTGATTCGCACGCTTCCCCACCAGCAGCTGGCGGCCCCCCCGCACGTTACCGCGCCGCCCGTGCGCGAGGAACGGCGTAACGGCTGGCGGTATGCCACGTTTATTGCCCTCATGACCTTTGTCTCTAACGGCACGTCCACCCATCTGCCGGAGTTTATTGCCAGTTTTGGCCTGCCGGTCGCCATCGGCATGCTGTGGGGAGTAGGCCAGACGGGCGCACGCGCCACGGAGGTGCTGGCGGGTGCACGCTTAACCCCGCTCAACCTGACGCTCCTGACCGCCCTCGCCATGCCGCTCTGCTTTGTTATCGGGTTAAGCAGCTCGCTGTTTGTCGGGTGTGCCGCCGGTTTTGTGCTGGGCTACGGCGCCATCAACGGGCTGATGACGATAGTAAAAGCCACCCTGCCGCTGACGCTTTTCAGCGCCGAAAGCTATGCCCGCCGCACCGGCATGCTGCTCATTCCCGCACAGCTTTTGGCCGCGGCATCGCCGTTTGCCTATGCGTGGCTAAACAAAACGCTGGGGATCGCCGGCGCAATGTGGGTTTCCACCGCGCTGACGCTGGTGATTGCCGGGCTGGCGATAGCGATTGTGCGCAGTACCAACCCCGCGCGAAATGATGAAATGTATCCCACTGTATCCGGAGCGCCACGCTGACAAGCCGGTACAAAACGCCGTTCCCCGCAAACATCCCGGATACATAAAAATGGTTTTCTGTGTCTGTCATTGTTTGAAACCGAATTTGAAACCGATTGAGGAGAGACTCAGATGATCCGTCGTTATTTACTGCTCCCTGCACTTGTTCTGGCGTCAGCAACCTGCTCCTGGGCCGCACCGCTGGATAACCTCAGCGCTGCCGACGTCAACGGCCCTGCCGCTGTTGCCCCGCTGGAACGTCCACAGCCGGCCGCTAAGCTGATTGTCGATCCACCGCTTGCCGGCCCGCTGAGCAAGGGGGCGGTCTTTATTCAATACCGGGCTGAAAACCTGCGCATCGAGCCGGTATTCGGGCCCGATGCGCTGAAGGTCACACCACGTATCGGCCATATCCATGTCGTGGTGGATGACGCCCCCTGGCACTGGGCCGATACCAGCGGAGAGCCAATCATTCTGGTTGGGTTACCCGCCGGGAAGCATAAAGTGACCATAATTCTGGCCGACCCCACGCATAAACCCATCGACCATAAAACCATTGAATTCACCGTACCGCCTCACGCAACGGTCCATCATTTTTAAGGAGCCAGACAATGAAAGCACGTTCTGTACTGACGGCGGGTCTGCTGGCGCTTTCAGCCAGCGCCTTTGCTGAGAGCAAAACCAGCGTGGTGCTGGTCCATGGCGCGTTTGCCGATGGCAGCAGCTGGAACAAGGTCATTACCCGGCTGCAAAAACAGCATACCGAGGTGATTGCCGTCCAGCTGCCGCTCACGTCGCTTAAAGATGACGTTGCCGCCACCCGGCGCGCCATTGCACGGGCGCATGGCGATGTGGTGCTGGTAGGTCATTCCTGGGGCGGAACGGTGATCAGCGAAGCGGGCAACGATGCACGGGTAAAATCCCTGGTGTACGTAGCGGCCTTTGCGCCTGATTCCGGCCAGTCGACGGCGGACCTGGCGGGAAGTTACCCACCGCCAGCGGGGAGTGCGGATATCGCAAAAACGGCAGACGGGTATTTGTTTCTCCCGCCAGAAGCCGTGATGAAAGACTTCGCACCGGATGCAGGCGCCGTTGAACAGCAGACCATTGCAGCCACTCAGGGGCCGATCAAGGCCGACGCGTTTGCGGAAAAAGTGAGCCATGCGGCCTGGCATGAAAAGCCAAGCTGGTTTGTGGTCAGCAAAAATGACCGGATGATTAACCCGGAGCTTGAACGTGCGATGGCGAAAACGATCCACGCGAAAACCACGGAAGTGGCAGCAAGCCACGTGTCGATGGTGAGTCAGCCGGATGATATTGCCCGCACGATTGAGCAGGCAATCACAAACCATTAAGAATGACACAACAGCCCGCGTATCGCGGGCTTGCAGAGCGTCGGGTTACTTCACTTTCTGCACGTCAGTATCTTGCGCCTTCAGCGCCGTTCCATCCTGCGCTGCTGGCGCCATCAGGGGAACCGGCTTGCCGGTACGCCTGTCGATCAACAGCGAGTGGCGCTCCCCGCGTTCAAACAGATGCTGCTCTCCCCACTGGCGAAGCGCAACGACGATGGGAAACAGGCTTTCGCCTTTGTCCGTCAGGACATATTCCTGATACGACGTACCGTCCGACGCCCCCTGCATCGCGAGAATGCCCGCGTCGACCAGCTTGCGCAGCCGGTCAGCCAGAATGTTGCGCGCAACCCCGAGATCCCGCTGAAAATCCCCGAAACGGCGCATGCCGTCAAAAGCATTACGCACAATCAGAAGCGACCAGCGATCGCCAATCAGATCGACGCTGCGGGCAACGGGACAAAATTCCTGTTCAATCGGTTTACGAGACGGCACAGCGTTACCCCGGCAGGTCAGTCAACAATAACTGGTTGCATTTTAAAACTGCATAGCCTAGCCTTCAACTGGTTTCTTTTTAAAACCACCTTACCCAGGGCGAGGATTTGAACATGTCACACGCGTCACCACTACCGTCAGATCGAAAAACCGGGCACGTCCGCTCAGGCGACATGCCGCGTAGCCTGGTGTGGCTGTTCGCCCTCGCCAGCGGCTTAAGCGTGGCCAACGTCTATTACGCACAGCCGTTGCTTGACGCGTTGTCCAGAGACTTTAGCATCAGCCATGGTGCCATTGGCGGCGTGGTCACCGCCACGCAGATTGGCTGTGCTCTGGCTCTGCTGTTCGTGGTTCCTCTGGGGGATAAAGTGGATCGCCGGCGTCTGATGGCGCTACAGCTTGTCGTACTGGTCGCCGCACTGGTCACGGTCGGCATGGCGCAGACGTCAACGATGCTGCTGGCGGGTATGCTCGCCACCGGCATGGCAGGAACGGCCATGACGCAAGGGCTTATCGCCTATGCCGCCAACGCCGCGTCGCCGCATGAGCAAGGCCGCGTTATTGGTGCGGCACAAGGCGGGGTATTTATGGGCCTGTTAGTGGCCCGCGTCGTCTCCGGAGGCATCAGTGATATCGCGGGCTGGCGTGGCGTGTATCTCTCTGCCGCCGGGCTGATGGTCATTATTGCGTTTCCGCTGTGGTGGAGGCTGCCCCGCTTGCCTGCGGTGCCTGAAACGATGAGTTACCCGCGCCTGATTCACTCAATGCTGACCCTGCTGCGGGAAGAAAAAGTCCTGCAGGTGCGCGGCGTACTGGCTTTACTGATGTTCGCTGCGTTCAATATTTTCTGGAGCGCTCTGGTGCTGCCGTTAAGTGCCCCACCCTATAACTTATCGCATACCGCCATTGGTGCTTTTGGCCTGGCCGGAATGGCAGGCGCGTTAGCGGCAACCCGGGCCGGCGAGTGGGCCGATCGAGGATATGCCCGGCGCACCAGCGCGGCTGCACTGGTCATATTACTCCTGGCGTGGTGGCCGATTTCACTGATGGATCGTTCGCTCGGCATTTTGCTCATTGGCATCATGCTGCTCGATTTGGGCGGGCAGGCGCTGCATGTCACCAACCAGAGCCTGATCTTTCGCGCCCGCCCCGAGGCGCATAGCCGGCTGGTCGGGCTTTACATGCTGTTTTATGCCGTCGGCAGCGGTCTGGGCGCGCTGAGCACCACGATGACGTATGCCATCGCGGGCTGGCAGGGCGTCTGCCTGACTGGCGCAGCGGTGAGCCTGGTGGCGCTGGTGTTCTGGTGGGTAACGCGCAAGACAGGATAATGTTGATAAAAAAAGCCCGCGGGGTGCGGGCTTCTGCAACGTCAACGTGGATAGTCGCGGTTGATCCACGCGTGATCGTCTTCCCAGGTGAACATCCATTTTCGCACCGGACCGGCCATCACGTTGAGATAGTAGCTGTCATAGCCAGCCAGCGTCGCCACCGGATGGTACCCCTTCGGCACCATCACCACGTCGCGGTTATAAACGGCCATACACTCATCCAGCGACCTGTCGTCGGTATAGACCCGCTGCATGCAGAACCCCTGCCCGGGATTGAGGCGATGATAGTAGGTCTCCTCCAGGTAGGTTTCCTGCGGTGGATTATCCGTATCGTGCTTATGGCTCGGGTATGAACTGGTGCAGCCTTCGTTGGTCCAGACCTCAACCACCAGCAGGCTGTCGGCGGGTTGATCTTCCGGCAGAATGTTGTGCACGTAGCGCTGGTTATGGCCTTTGCCGCGCGCCTGCGCGTCGATATCCTGCGGAGCGATAAGCCGTGTCGGGAAGGATCCTTTGCCGGGTGCGGCACAGACCGCCAGCTCCAGCGTCGTCAGCGCCTTAATCTGCACCGTCTCCTGCGGCGTGACGTAGACCGCCCAGGGCTTTATGCGCTCAAACGGGCTCATCCGCTCGCCGATGTCAGTAAACTGCGCGGTAGGTGTGCTGACAGAGGCCCGTCCGGCCACCAGCACCAGACAGCGCTCTTCGCTGACGGCGGGCAGCGTCAGCGTCTGCCCTTCCTGCAGTTCATACGCTTCAAAGCCAACGTATCCCCAGCCCGCGCGTTCCGGCGTGACGGACTGGGTACGGCCCTCCGCACTCGGCGGTTGCCAGCGTGATAACAGACGTGACATGTCACCTCCTCAGATAAGCCCGGCGTTACGCGCCAGACGGCTCAGGTTGTTATACCCCAGACGGGCGTAGGTCAGCGGGTGAGCGATAGCAGGATCCTGCTCCGCCTCCACCACCAGCCAGCCGTGATAATCCTGCGCCTTCAGCAGCCGCATGATGGGCGGATAGTCCACGCAGCCGTCACCCGGTACAGTGAAGACCCCACTCAGCACCGCATCAAGGAAACTGGTTTTGCGGTTTTTGACGTCCGCCAGCACGTCGGCGCGCACGTCTTTGCAGTGAACATGGTTAATGCGCGATGCCCAGCGCTGGGCCACCGCCAGCGGATCAGCCCCGGCAAAGGTCAGATGGCCCGTGTCCAGCAGCAGGCCCACCTCTTCACCGGTATGGGTCATCAGGTTATCGACATCTTCAGCGGACTCAATGACCGTTCCCATATGGTGATGGTAGGCAATCTGCACCCCCTGCTGCTGCGTGTAGCGGGCAAAAGCGGTCAGCTTCTCGCCGTACTCTTTCCAGCGCGCGTGCGGGAAGCGCGGGCGAAGATGAACCGGCGTCTGTTGCTCGCCGTGAATACAGCCGCTCACTTCGGCGAATACCAGCACCTTTGCCCCCAGTTCGCGCAGCAGCGTCAGGTGGGACTGCACGGCGGCAATCTCCTCCTCCACGCTACGCTCCAGCAGACGCCCTGAATACCAGCCGGAGACCAGCTGCAGATCGTGGCGCTGCAAAATGGGGCCAAGCAGGCGCGCCTCACGCGGGAATTTATTGCCCAGTTCGAAACCGGCAAAACCGGCCTCTTTCCCTTCGCTCAGACAGGTATCCAGCGGCGTCTCCGCGCCGAGTGAAGGCAGATCGTCGTTCGTCCATGTCAGCGGGTTAATGCCTAATTGCACACTCATTGTCGTCTCCTGAATTATGCGTGTCCGCGCTCGCGCCACCAGGCGATAAGCTGCAGGTAGTTGTCCCGGATGCGTGCCACCAGCTGCGCATCGTCAATATCGTGTTTCAGCCATGCACGGGACGCATCGCCAAACAGCGTGCGTCCTACGGCAAAGCCCTTCACCAGCGCGTGTCCCGAGGCGGCTTTAAAATCAGCACGAAGCTGCTCAGCCGGGGCGTCCAGCCCGAGGATCACCACGCCACGGCAGTGTGGATCCCGACGTTCAATAATCTCGCTCAGCGCCGTCCAGCCATCGGCAGAGAGCGGCGGCAGTTTCCACCAGTCGGGAGAGATCCCCAGGTTGTAAAAACGCGAGATGGCGCGCAGGTAAAGATCATCGCTGCGCGGCATGCTGGCTGGCAGGATCACCTCCAGCAGCAGTTCATGACCGGACTGGCAGCAGGCGTGGTAGACCTCTGCGATTTTCTGCTCCTGCTCCAGACGCAGGCCGTGCGCATCTTCCGGATGGAAAAAGACCAGGCATTTCACCACATGCTCCTGCGGCCAGCTGATGAGCTGCGTGCCGATGTTACCGTGCTCCATCTCCAGCGGCCGGGAGCCCGGCAGCTCAATAGGGCGGCCTATCCACCACCCTTCACCGGTAATCGCGTTCAGGGCATCCTGACCAAAAGTACCGTCACACAGCAGACCGGCTTTGCCCTCAAGCCCTGCGCTGCTGGCCGCCTCACGGCTGGCCTGCAGAATAAGCTGCTTCAGCGCCGGGATGCGCTTCAGGGATGCCCCGCACTGCAACGCCATATCTTCCAGCTGGCTGCGATGATCGAAGGCCATCACGCACAGCTCCGGCCACTCACGGCGGCGGGTGGTGACGCGGTGCAGATGGTTCAGGCGCGCGTCAAGATCGGGACGCGGCACCGACGCCGCACGCGACAGGTAGTCGTCCAGCTCAGCCTTACTCGGCATCGCCGGGGCACAGCCGTGGCGGGACACCACCAGCGCACCACACGCGTTGGCATAGCGGCAGGCCTGCTCCCAGCCTTCGTCGTTAAGGTAGCCGCGCAGCAGGCCGGACATAAACGCGTCGCCCGCACCGAGCACGTTCAGCACCTCAACGCGCACGCCGGTCACCGTCAGCCCCTCATCCAGCCGGGGCGGTATAGCGTCGGTATACACCGAACAGCCAAGCGCTCCACGCTTGCAAACCAGCGTGGCGTTACTCACGGCGCGCACGCGACCCAACGCCTGCAGGGTATCGGTACTGCCACCTGCAATGTGGAACTCTTCTTCGGTGCCGACAATGACGTCGAAAAGGTGCAGCACCTCCTGCAGTTCACGGGTCACGTTTTCCGCGGCAATAAAGCGCGTCTCCCCGTCCCCTAATGAGGTCAGCCCCCACAGTACCGGCCGGTAGTCGATATCCAGCACCGTGCGAACACCGTGACGGCGGGCATAGTTAAGCGCCGTCAGCACCGCGTCACGGGTCTGAGGGTGCGAGAGATGGGTCCCGGTGATGGCAAGGCACCGTGCGGAGGCAATGTAGCGTTCATCCACATCGCTGGCCGTGATGGCCATATCCGCGCAGTTATCGCGATAAAAAATCAGTGGAAAGGTGTCCCGGTCTTTAATGCCGAGGAGCACCAGCGCCGTCAGGCGTTCTTTGTCGGTGATCAGATGGCTGGTATCGCAGCCCACCTGGTGTAATTCTTCTCGCAGGAAGCGTCCCATATGTTCATCACCGACGCGTGCCAGCATCGATGAGCGCAGCCCCTGACGCGCCGTCCCGTAGGCCACGTTGCCGGACGAGCCGCCGAGATATTTCGCGAAGCTCGACACATCCTCAAGACGGGCACCAATTTGCTGACTGTAGAGGTCTACCGCCACGCGGCCCATGCATATCACATCAAACTGCTTTTCCACGTTGATACCTCATCAGACAATGTCGTTCACGTTCAGCCAGCGGCCTTCCTGGTGTGAGAGTGCGATGGCGTCCAGCACCCGCGAAACCTTCCAGCCCTCTTCAAAGTCCGGCCACATCGGCACATCAGCGGCAATACCGTCGACCAGGTCGCGTACTTCCACCGTTTTTTGATCGTTAAAGCCGATACCATGGCCCGCTCCCATGCAAAACGCGCCATAGTCCGGATGTGATGGACCCACAAGCAGCGTGCGGAATCCCTGGCGGTTTACCGGGTCGTCATGCAGATAGAGCTTCAGTTCCGCCATCCGCTCCTGGGTAAAACTGATGGCCCCTTTGGTGCCGGTTATCACATACGACAGTCCCATCTTGCGCCCGCAGGCGACGCGGGACGTTTCAATCACCCCTTGTGCTCCGCCGGCGAAACGGACCATCGCGTGCGCCTGATCTTCGTTTTCAACCGCAACGTTTTGCGACGAACCGGCCTGCGCCGGGCGCTCAGGCACAACAATTTTTAAATCACCGCAGACCTGCTGAATGTCCCCGACCAGATACTGCGCCATGTTGACGATATGCGCCGCCAGGTCCCCCAGTGCACCCAGCCCGGCGGTCTCTTTAAAACAGTGCCAGTGAATGGGAGAAAGCGGGTCGGCCATATAATCTTCGTTGTGGGTACCGTAGAAGTGGATCACCTCGCCAATCTCGCCGCGGGCGATGATCTCTTTCGCCAGCTGTGCCGTCGGGTTTTTCATGTAGTTAAAACCCACCAGCGTTTTCACCCCTGCCCGCTTCGCGGCGTCCACCATTTCACGTGCGTCATGGGCATTCAGCGCCAGCGGCTTTTCCGAGTAGACATGCTTACCGTGGCGAATGGCCTCCAGCGCCATCTCTTTATGCAGATGGTTGGGGGAGCATATATCCACGACATCAATCGCCGGGTCAGCCACCAGTGCCCGCCAGTCGCCGGTTGAGCGGTTGAAGCCAAAGGCCTGCGCCCGCTCTGCCGCCAGCGCGGGCGTCACTTCCGCCACCATCTCGCGCACCAGTTTGCCGCGCAGGGTAAATACCGTCGGCGCCTGGGCATAGGCGATGGCATGTGTCTTGCCGATATACCCGGTGCCAATCAATCCAATACGAACCTCTTTCATCCTGATCCTCACAATGCGCCGCGACGGCTCTTGGCATAGGTGTCGAATGCCACCGCCAGAACGATAATTAATCCGGTGATTATTTGCTGGTAATAGGCCGAGACGTTCATCAGCACCAGACCGTTAATCAGGATCCCCATAATGATGGAACCAATGATGGTGCCGCCGATGCGTCCATAGCCGCCCATCAGCGAAGTGCCGCCGATGACCACCGAGGCGATAACGCGCAGTTCAAAGGAGATCCCGGCGACCGCTTCCGCACTGCCAAGACGAGCGCTGAGAATGAAGCCCGCCAGTCCCGCCAGACAGCCAATCAGCACATAGACACTCACCAGCACGCGCTTCACGTTGACCCCCGCCAGGCGTGCTGCCTCCGGGTTACCGCCGATGGCATAGACGAAGCGTCCCCAGCGGGTTTTATGCAGCGCCAGATACCCGCCAAGCGCCACGATGGCGAAAATCCAGATTGGAATGGAGATGCCAAGCAGCTCCCCGCGTCCCCACCAGCGGTAACCCGGGTCGAAACCTGCAATGGGCGCGCCGTCGTTAATCACCAGCGTCAGACCACGCCAGATGGTCATCCCGCCGAGGGTGACGATAAACGGCGGCAGGCGCAGGCGGGTTACGCCCAGGCCGTGCAGAAAGCCAATCGCCGTGCCCATCGCCAGACAAATCCCCAGCCCAATCAGCCAGCTCATGCCGCCCCAGGCGTTCGGATCAACGGTGGTGAAGTTGTCGCCCTTAATCACGTATGCGGCGGTCATGGCGCAGACCGCCAGGATGGAGCCGACAGAAAGATCGATACCGGCAGTCAGAATGACGAAGGTCATCCCCACGGCCATGATCCCGTAGATGGACACCTCGGTCAGGATGTTGAAAATATTGCGTTCAGAGAAAAAATTGCTATTCTGCGACTGAAAGAAAATCAGCAGCAGGATCATGAAAATCAGTACCCCGAAGCGCTCGAAGAAGGCGATGGGATCGAGGCGTCCGCTGCGTTTCACCGGAACCTGCGTTTTAGAAATCATCTGCGTCATGGAAAACTCCGTTATGCCGCGTTGAGGGCGTTGTGGTTGATGGCCATCATCGTCATCAGCCGCTCTTCGTTAGCGTCGTCGCCGTGGATCTCACCGGTCACCCGGCCTTCACTGAGCGTGATGATCCGATCGGATACCGCCATCACTTCAGGCAGATCGGAGGAGATCACGATCACCGCCACGCCCTGTTTGGCCATATCAAACAGCACCTGGTGCACTTCCGACTTGGTGCCCACGTCGATACCGCGCGTCGGCTCATCGACAATCAGCACCCGAGGGTTCAGCGCCATGCAGCGCGCCAGGATAACTTTCTGCTGGTTACCGCCGGAGAGCTTGCGCACCTCCTGCGCGCTGTTGACCATTTTGATCTGCAGCGCCTTGCGGTAGGACTCAATCAGATCGTCCTCTTTGCGGGTATTCACAAACCAGCGCCACTGCATCAGAGAAGAGAGACTGGAGAGCGACAGGTTGTCGCGAATCGATAACCCCAGCACCGCCCCCTCTTTCTTGCGATCTTCCGGGACCAGCGCGATGCCCTGATCGAGGGCGTACATCGGGTCGCGCGGTTGATACGGGACGCCGTCCAGTTCAAAGCTGCCCGAGGTAAAGGCATCCGCCCCGAACAGGCAGCGCGCCACTTCGGTACGCCCTGCCCCCACCAGGCCGGCAATGCCCAGTACTTCTCCGGCGTGGACATGGAAGCTGATGTCATGCAGGGCAATGCCGTGCGGATCCAGCGGCGGTTTTTCGCGGCTCAGCCCTTTTACTGCCAGACGGACCGGCTTGTTTTCATGATGGGTTTCGCTGGCGGGACGACGATTAAAGGCCACGTCACGCCCCACCATCAGACGGATCAGCTGCTCGACATTGGTTTGCGCCACGGCACCACTGCCGGTGAAACGGCCGTCCTGGAAAACCGTAAAGCGATCGCAAAGCTGGAAAACTTCGTGCAGTCGGTGGGTAACGTAAATAATGCTCACCCCCCGGTTTTTCAGCTCGCGCACCACGCGGTGCAGGCTTTCCACCTCGCTGTCGCTCAGCGCCGCGGAGGGTTCATCCATGATGATCAGCCTGGCGTTAAGCGTCAGCGCCCGGGCAATCTCGACCATCTGCTGCTGGGCTACGCTCAGACGGGCGACAGGGGTGGTTGGCGCAACGTTCAGTTGCAGATAATCGAGGATCACCTGCGCCTCCTGGTTCACCGCTTTTTCGTCGACAATCAGGTTACGTTTACGCGGCTCACGCCCGAGAAACATGTTTTCCGCGACGGTCATATTGGGCAGCAGGTTAAATTCCTGATAGATAGTGATAATGCCCTTGTTCTGCCGCTCAACCGGTGAATCGTCCACCGGCAGCGTGTCGCCGTTGAACCAGATATCCCCGCGCGTTTGCGGCTGTGCGCCCGCCAGGGCTTTCAGCAGCGTGGATTTCCCCGCTCCGTTCTCACCCAGCAGCGCGTGGATCTCCCCGGCACCGACGGTGAGCTGTGCGCTGCTCAGCGCCCAGACGCCAGAAAAGCTTTTTGCCAGGTCGGTCACTTTCAGTAAGGGTTGCGACATCGGTCTGCTCCTCCTTAATAGTGAGCCGCCACCTGCGCGGCGGCTCCGGATAAATCAGTTACCGGCCTCACTGATGCGCTCAGCCTGCTGCAGATTTTCTTTGGTGATAAGCGTTGGCGGGTAGTCCGCGCCGGTGATGGCTTTCTTCTCACGCACGTTGGCCACCAGCTGGCTCATCGCCGTTTGTACCGCGAAGCCCGGGCGCTGATCCGCCGTGACCGCCAGCCAGCCGTCGCGCACGCGCGCCAGCGCCTCAGGTACCGCGTCAAAGCCGGTCACCAGAATTTCGCCAGGCTTCACGCCCTGGCCCTGCAGCGCTTCAATTGCGCCCAGTGCCATGTCGTCATTGGCGGAGAGGATCACCTGTGGGCGTTTCGGCAGTGACGGCAGAACGCTTTCCACAATGCGCATCCCTTCAGAACGCATCCAGTTGCCGGTCTGATCGGCAACGATCTTGTACTTGTCCCCGCCCGCCTTCAGGCTGTCGCGGATCCCTTTGGTACGTTCAATGTTGGAGGAGGAACCTGGCTGGCCGGTGAGCAGAATAATGTCTGCCCCGTTGGGGAATTTGCTTTTAACGAAGTCGCCAATCGCCTGACCGCCTTTGTAGTTGTTGGCACCAAAATGCGGCACCTTCTTCTGGCTGTCGACGGAGCGGTCAAGCGTCACAACGGGCAGATTCGCATCCTGAATTTCATCCACCGCGCTGGAGACGGCATTGACGTCATTCGGGGAGACGATGAACCCCTGCGCACCACGGGTGATGGCGTTTTCCAGGTCAGCGACCTGTTTCGGCGAGCTGCCCTGCCCGTCCAGTACCTGAAGCTTTACGCCCATCTCTTTTGCGGCTTTTACCGCGGTACGCTGCATGTGAACTTCAAACGGCATCGCCAGGTTTGGTGTACTGAAAACTATTTGCTCGTTTTCGGCCATTGCTGCCCCGGCGGTCATGGCGATGAGGGCGGCTAAGATCAGTTTTTTCATTATTATGTCTCTCTGTGTAGGGTGGTTGTGTTTAGAGGACGATCTCACGCTGGCTACGCAGGGATTCCAGCGCTTTATCCGCCAGGTACAGCGCACGTTCACCATCATCGCCGCTACAGTCAGGCGTCGCTTCGCCGCGCAGCACCGCAACAAAGTGTTCCAATTCCGCGGCGTAAGCGGATTTGTAGCGCTGCAGGAAGAAGTGTTCCGGCAGCGCGCCGGTGCAGCCCTGTTTGCCGTAGTGCTGCACCTGATTTTCAAGAATATTGCCCGCGCACAGCAGGCCCTCTGAGCCGTGCAGCTCCAGACGCTGGTCGTAGCCGTAAGAAGAGCGGCGGCTGTTGACGATGGTCGCCATCGCGCCGGAGGCATACTTCAGTACGATAAACGCGGTATCGATATCCCCCGCCTCGCCAATCGCCGGATCCACCAGATTGCTGCCCTGGGCATATACCGACACCGGCTCTTCGCCCATGATGAAGCGCGCCATATCAAAATCGTGAATGGTCATGTCGCGGAACATACCGCCGGAAACGCGCACATATTGCGCCGGTGGCGGGGACGGGTCGCGGGAGATAATCAGCAGCGATTCGGGCTTACCGATCCGCCCGGCCTGTACCTCGGTTTTGACCCGGCGAAACTGCGGGTCAAAGCGGCGGTTAAAACCGATAAACAGCGGTACGTTGTACTCGTTAACCACTTTCAGGCAGTCGCGCACGCGGGCAAGATCCAGGTGTACCGGCTTTTCACAGAAGATCGCTTTGCCGTGGCGGGCGGCCATCTCAATCAGATCCGCGTGGGTATCCGTCGCAGACGCGATCAGCACGGCATGAACGTTTGGGTCGCTCATCGCGTCCTCCAGACTCTGCAGACGAGCCTGATATTGCGTGGCGAGGCGGGTGGCAAATTCCTGATTCGGGTCGACCACAGACCAGAGCGTGGTCTCACTGTGGCTGGCGATGTTAGCTGCATGTACCTGGCCAATTCGGCCAGCGCCCAGTAAAGCAATGTTAAACATAACGGCTCCCGGTGTTGGTGAATGCTGTGAACTAACGGCCCCTTAAATAAAACATTTATTTCATTTTTATAAATAGTGAAATTATATTTTTGAGTGCGGGTTAACACTTTTGAGATGATTGAGATAAATTTTGTTATCAATATCACAACATTGCAGCCGCGCCGCGATGCACTTGCCACAGGAACACAGGGGACAAAATGGCGACAGGTGTGCCCTCTCCCGTGGCGGGAGAGGGTGAGAATGAAGGCAGTGAAAAATGAAATGAAAATTTCGTTATGGCGGGAAATACTTAATACTGGCGTGCTTTTTTCACCTGCGCCTGGGTTTGCTCGGCGGCTTTGCGCACCGCAGACGATCCCGCGACCTGCGCATCACCGGTTCGCCACCATGACGCGTAATCATGGGTCATGGTTTTTGGCAGCACTTTGATATCCAGCAGCGTTGGGCCAGGATGCGCCCGCGACGCCTCCAGCGCCGCCAGCAGACTCTGCTCGTCGTGGACCCGCCACGCGCGACAGCCGTAGCTTTCCGCGTTCTGGGCGAAATCGACTTTTACCAGCGGCCCGTCAAGCCGGCCTGAATCTGGGTTTCGATGACGGTTTTCCGTACCGAAGCTCCCCATCCCGTGCCCCATCTGCAGGTTATTAATGCAGCCGAAGCTGGCATTATCAAACAGCAAAACGGTGACGTTAATCCCCTCCTGCACCGCGGTTTGTAGCTCGGAGTGCAGCATCATGTAGGAGCCATCCCCCACCATGGCGTAAACCGGCTGATGCGGGCTGGCAAGCTTCGCGCCTATCGCCGCCGCAATCTCATACCCCATGCAGGAGTAGCCGTACTCCAGGTGATAACTGTCCGGCGTCTTCACCTGCCAGAGGCGCTGTAAATCCCCGGGCAGCGATCCGGCCGCGCCCACGACGATGGCATTATCTTCGATATGTTGATTGATAAGCCCCAGCACCCGCGTCTGGGTCAGACGGGTGTTGAGCGCCTCACCGTATTCCGCCAGCTGCGCATCAAGGTGCCCTGCCACTTCAGGCGCATCGTCGGGATGCCACTGACGGCCCCATAAGCGCTGGCACTCCGCATGCCAGGCAGATTTCACCTGAGCAATCTCCTCTCCCCAGTGGCTTCGGTACGCCGGGAGCGCCTGCGATAAAGCGTGCAGCCCGGTTTGCGCATCGGCAATCAGCGCCGTGGCATCCAGTTTCAGGGCATCAAACTCGGCGACGTTCAAAAGCAGGAACTCGACGTCCGGATGGGAAAAGAGCGCTTTGGAGCCGGTGGTAAAGTCCGTCAGGCGCGTGCCGATGCCAATCACCAAATCCGCCCTGGGTGCAAGCTGGTTAGCGGCCATTCCGCCCGTCACACCGATCCCCCCCAGATTAAGGGGGTGATCGCTTACCAGCGCCCCCTTTCCGGCCTGGGTTTCGGCAAACGGCAGTTGCAGCGCCTCGACAAATTCCCGAAATGCCTCATGCGCGCCGGAATAACACACGCCCCCGCCACACACCACCAGCGGACGGTGTTTACGGGCAATCAACGCCTGTGCCTGGGCCAGACGCTGGGGGTCAGGCGGACGGCGTTCAATGTGATGCACGCGACGCGCAAAGAAGCTCATGGGATAATCCCAGGCTTCGCCCTGTACGTCCTGCGGCAGGCAAATGGTCACTGTTCCCGTTGCTGCAGGGTCAGTAAGCGTTCGCATCGCATTTAACATCGCGCTCATTAACTGTTCCGGACGGTTAATGCGGTCCCAGTAGCGTGAAACGGGACGGAAGCAGTCGTTGGTGCTGATACTGAGATCGTGGTACTGCTCGATTTGCTGCAAAACCGGATCGGGCTGGCGGCTGGCATAGATATCCCCCGGTAACAGCAGGAGCGGAATGCGGTTCGCGGTGGCGGTCGCCGCGGCCGTCACCATATTAGCCGCGCCGGGCCCGACGGATGAGGTGACGGCAAAAATGCGCCGACGGCGATGCTGTTTAGCGAATCCGGTCGCCATATGGGCGATGCCCTGTTCGTTACACCCCTGCATCACCTGCAGGTGGCCAGGATCCTGCTCCAGCGCCTGGCCGATACCCAGCACGTTGCCGTGACCAAAAATGGTCGCCACGCCCTCCACGAAGGGCGTTTCGTGTCCATCAATGGAGACATACTGTTGATTAAGGAATCTGACCAGGGCCTGAGCCATGGTCATACGTTCGGTTTGCATAAAACCTCCTGTCAGCCCAGCGTCGGCATGGAGAACGCAGCGCCAGTCTCCTGCTGCATTTCCGGCCAGCGTGCGGTGATGGTTTTCATTCGGGTGTAGAAACGCACGCCGTCGTTGCCGTGGACATTCAGCGCACCAAAGATCGAACGCTTCCAGCCACCAAAACTGTGGAACGCCATCGGCACCGGGATCGGCACGTTCACCCCAACCATCCCCGCCTGCACCTCTTCGCAGAAGCGGCGCGCGCAGCCACCGTCACGGGTAAATATTGCCGAGCCATTACCATATTCATGCCGGTTAATCAGGTCCACCGCGCTGCTGTAATCTGCAACACGCACCACAGAAAGTACCGGCCCGAAAATCTCTTCTTTATAGATGGTCATCTCCGGCGTGACGTTATCGAACAGCGTTGGTCCGACAAAATAGCCCTGCTCGTGGCCTTTCACGCTGAACCCACGGCCATCCACGCGCAGGCGCGCTCCCTGAGTTTCCCCGCTGTCGATATAGCCCAGCACTTTGTTACGGTGTGCCGAGGAGATAAGCGGCCCCATTTCGTTCTCTGGCGTCTGGTCCAGACCCGGTCCGACGCGCAGCGCGGCAATCTGTTTTTCGAGCCGGGAACAGAGTTCATCAGCGGTGTTATCCCCCACCGCCAGCACCACCGACAGCGCCATGCAACGTTCTCCCGCCGCGCCGAAGGCAGCGCCCATAATCGCGTTCGTCGCCATATCCATATCGGCATCCGGCATTAAGATGCAGTGGTTTTTTGCCCCGCCCAGCGCCTGACAGCGTTTACCGTGGGCGGAGGCGGTCTCGTAAATGTATTGGGCGATCGGCGTTGAACCGACAAAGCTCACAGCCTGCACGCGCGGGTCAGTCAGCAGCACGTCAACCGACTCTTTATCGCCCTGCACCACGTTAAACACGCCGTCTGGCAGGCCGGCGTCTTTCAGCAGTTTTGCCAGCGCGAGCGCCAGAGAGGGATCTTTTTCCGACGGTTTCAGCACGAACGTGTTGCCGGTGGCCAGCGCAATCGGGAACATCCACATCGGCACCATTGCCGGGAAATTAAACGGCGTGATCCCGGCACATACGCCGAGCGGCTGCATCAACGAGTGGCTGTCGACACCGGTGCCAACGTTAGCGGAGTGCTCACCTTTTTGCAGATGCGGGATGCCGCAGGCAAACTCCACCACTTCCAGGCCGCGAGTCAACTCGCCCACCGCGTCGGAGAAGACTTTGCCATGCTCTTCGCTGATGATGCGGGCCAGGCGCTCCATGTTCTCTTCCAGCAGCGCTTTGAAGCGGAACATCACGCGTGCGCGTTTAAGTGGAGAATGACGCGCCCAGCCAGGAAAAGCCTGCTGTGCTGCGGCAATCGCCTGTTCGGTTTCCTGTGCCGTACTCATCACCACCTGGCGGATCTGCTCTCCGGTGGCCGGATTGAAGATTGCCTGAACGCGCTGGCCTGAACCGGTGACACACTCGCCGTGAATAAAATTCGCTACCGTCTCCATCCTTAACCTCTCGCTGTTGATACGTGACTGTTACCTGAACACTATATATGAAACAAATATTCCATTTTAAGTTGAAATAAAATAAATGATGATTATTGTGATCAAGGATGGATTTTTATGTTAACAGCCACCATCACCGGTGCAGCCTGCGCTATTAAGGCATTTCAGGCGTTGAAATGCGTGAAGCTTCTGTTTCATTTTTGAGGCCAGATGGACGGCCGGCATTTAAAAGACGCGGTTTTGCGTTTAGAATCATAAAACTATGCATAGGGGGTAAAATGACCACAGCAACCAGCCTGAATGAGCTGCAGCAGCAAATCCGCGATCGCTACGATAGCCTGAGCAAGAGGCTGCAGCAGGTCTCCCGCTATGTGCTGGATAATACCAACAGCGTGGCCTTTGATACGGTCGCCGTCATTGCCGAGCGTGCCGATGTGCCGCCGTCAACGCTGATCCGTTTTGCCAATGCTTTTGACTTCACCGGTTTCAACGAGATGAAACAGCTGTTTCGCATGAACCTGGTGGAAGAGACCGCCAGCTACAGTGACCGCGCCCGGCTGTTTCGCGAAATGGAAAGCCAGGCCGTCCCGGAAACCCCGCTCGATATTCTGCAGGAGTTCGCCCGTTCAAATGCGCAGGCCCTCCAGCAGCTGGCCGCCCGCGCCGAGCCGGAGATGCTGGAGCGCGCCGTACAACTGCTGGCCGACGCCGACACAATCTATATCGCCGGGTTACGCCGCTCGTTTAGCGTCGCCGCCTATCTGACCTACGCCCTGAGCCACCTGGAGTGCCGCCCTATTCTGCTCGACGGAATGGGGGGGATGCTGCGTGAGCAGATCAACCGCATCAAGGCGCAGGACATCGTGGTATCGATCAGCTTCTCGCCGTATGCGGAAGAGACGGTGATGGTCAGCGAAACCGCCGCCAGCGTCGGCGCGCGGCAGATTGTGATCACCGACAGCCAGATAAGCCCGCTGGCCACCTTCAGCGATCTCTGTTTTGTGGTGAAAGAGGCGCAGGTTGACGCGTTTCGCTCGCAGTCGGCGACGCTGTGCCTCGTGCAGTCGCTGGTGGTAGCACTGGCATATCGGCTGGGAAGTGGGAAGTAACGGAGAATAAAAAACCCCCTGCGCAAGCAGAGGGTTTGGGGTGATATCAGGGGAAAATCATTCCCACTCAATCGTAGCCGGTGGCTTACCGCTGATGTCATACACCACGCGGGAGATACCGTTCACTTCGTTGATAATGCGGTTAGAGACGCGGCCCAGGAAGTCGTACGGCAGGTGCGCCCAGTGCGCGGTCATGAAGTCGATGGTTTCTACCGCACGCAGGGAAACAACCCAGTCGTACTTACGGCCATCGCCCATCACACCGACAGAGCGCACCGGCAGGAACACGGTGAACGCCTGGCTCACTTTGTTGTACAGGTCAGCTTTGTGCAGCTCTTCAATGAAGATTGCGTCCGCGCGACGCAGCAGGTCGCAGTACTCTTTCTTCACTTCGCCCAGCACACGCACGCCCAGACCTGGACCCGGGAACGGGTGACGGTAGAGCATGTCGTATGGCAGACCCAGTTCCAGGCCGATCTTACGTACTTCATCTTTGAACAGCTCACGCAGCGGTTCAACCAGGCCCATCTTCATCTCTTTCGGCAGGCCGCCCACGTTGTGGTGAGATTTGATGACGTGTGCTTTACCGGTTGCGGAAGCCGCGGATTCAATCACGTCAGGGTAGATGGTGCCCTGCGCCAGCCATTTAACGTCTTCCAGCTTCAGCGCTTCTTCATCGAACACTTCAACGAAGACGCGACCGATGATTTTACGTTTCGCTTCCGGATCGTTCTCGCCGGCCAGCGCGTCGAGGAAGCGCTTCTCGCCTTCCACGTGAATGATGTTCAGACCGAAGTGGTCGCCGAACATATCCATAACCTGCTGCGCTTCGTTCAGACGCAGCAGACCGTTGTCCACGAATACACAGGTCAGGTTTTTGCCGATTGCGCGGTGCAGCAGCATCGCGGTGACAGAGGAGTCAACACCGCCGGACAGGCCGAGGATCACTTTGTCATTGCCAACCTGCTGGCGGATACGCTCAACGGCGTCGTCGATGATTTTTGCTGGCGTCCACAGTGCTTCACACTGGCAGATATCACGCACGAAGCGTTCCAGCATGCGCATACCCTGACGGGTGTGGGTCACTTCCGGGTGGAACTGCACACCGTAGAAGCGTTTTTCTTCGTTCGCCATAATCGCAAACGGGCAGTTATCGGTGCTGGCAACGGTCACAAAGTCAGACGGGATGGCGGTGACTTTGTCGCCGTGGCTCATCCACACGTCCAGCAGCGGTTTGCCGTCTGCGGTCAGGGAGTCTTCAATACCGCGAACCAGCGCGCTGTCGGTGACGACTTCAACCTGCGCGTAACCAAACTCACGCTCGTTAGACCCTTCTACGTGGCCGCCCAACTGCATGGCCATGGTCTGCATACCGTAGCAAACGCCGAATACCGGCACGCCCGCTTCAAACACGTACTGCGGTGCGCGTGGGCTGTTCTCTTCGGTGGTGCTTTCCGGGCCGCCGGACAGGATGATGCCGCTTGGATTGAATTCGCGAATCTGTGCTTCCGTGACATCCCATGCCCACAGTTCACAGTAAACGCCCAGTTCACGCACGCGACGCGCCACCAGTTGAGTGTACTGAGAACCAAAGTCCAGGATGAGAATGCGATGTTTATGAATGTTTTCCGTCATTGACGCTAATTCCGAGGCAAGTGAAACAAATACAGAGCGCCCGGCATGAGCCGGGCGCGGAAATTTATCAGGAGCCCAGACGGTAGTTCGGGGACTCTTTGGTGATCGTCACGTCGTGAACGTGGCTCTCCTGGATACCCGCACCGCTGATGCGTACGAATTCCGCTTTAGTACGCAGCAGGTCGATGGTACCACAGCCGGTCAGACCCATACAGGAGCGCAGGCCACCCATCTGCTGGTGAATGATCTCTTTCAGGCGGCCTTTATAGGCAACGCGGCCTTCGATACCTTCCGGTACCAGTTTGTCAGCGGCGTTATCGCTCTGGAAGTAACGGTCGGAAGAGCCTTTGGACATCGCGCCCAGGGAGCCCATACCACGGTATGATTTGTAAGAACGGCCCTGGTAGAGTTCGATTTCGCCCGGGGATTCTTCAGTACCGGCCAGCATAGAGCCAACCATGACGGCTGCAGCACCTGCAGCTATCGCTTTCGCGATGTCGCCAGAGAAGCGGATACCGCCGTCAGCGATAACCGGAATACCGGTGCCTTCCAGCGCTTCAACCGCGTCGGATACCGCGGTGATCTGCGGAACGCCTACGCCAGTCACGATACGGGTGGTACAAATAGAGCCAGGACCGATACCGACTTTCACCGCGCTGCAGCCTGCTTCAGCCAGTGCGCGAGCGCCTGCACCCGTTGCAACGTTACCGCCGATGATCTGCAGGTCTGGGTATTTCGCACGGGTTTCACGAATACGTTGCAGAACGCCTTCGGAGTGGCCGTGAGAGGAGTCAATCAGCAGTACGTCAACACCCGCAGCTACCAGCGTGTCAACACGCTCTTCGTTACCTGCACCCGCGCCAACGGCAGCACCTACGCGCAGACGGCCATGCTCGTCTTTACAGGCGTTAGGTTTACGTTCTGCTTTCTGGAAATCTTTAACGGTGATCATGCCCAGCAGGTGGAAGTTCGCGTCCACAACCAGTGCTTTCTCAACGCGCTTCTCGTGCATTTTAGCCAGCACGACGTCACGGGTTTCGCCTTCACGGACGGTTACCAGACGCTCTTTCGGGGTCATGTATACGCTGACAGGCTGGTTCAGGTCAGTCACGAAACGCACGTCACGGCCGGTGATGATGCCCACCAGTTCGTTATCTTCGGTGACAACCGGGTAACCGGCGAAACCGTTACGTTCGGTCAGGGCTTTCACTTCGTGCAGGGTGGTGGTTGGCAGAACGGTCTGTGGGTCAGACACGATGCCGGATTCATGTTTCTTCACGCGGCGAACTTCTTCAGCCTGACGCTCGATAGACATGTTTTTATGAATAAAGCCGATGCCACCTTCCTGTGCCAGGGCGATAGCCAGGCGCGCTTCAGTCACGGTGTCCATTGCCGCAGAGAGCATAGGAATGTTCAGGCGAATCGTTTTCGTCAACTGCGTGCTGAGATCGGCAGTATTCGGCAGAACGGTGGAATGAGCGGGAACGAGGAGGACGTCGTCAAACGTCAGTGCTTCTTTAGCGATACGTAGCATGGGCAATATCTCTGACCTGGTGGGTGGTTAAATATTGCCGTGGCATTATACAGAGCGTAACCGATTGCATCCACACTTTTTTATAAAAAAACCTTGCACTCCCCTCTCAGCAGGTTACTATCGACTGAATAACTTGCTGATTTAGAATTTGATCCCGCTCACATGTTATCCACTCAACCCCCCTCAATTTTTACTGTCAGCCGCCTTAATCAGACGGTTCGTTTGCTGCTTGAGCAGGAAATGGGGCAGGTCTGGATCAGCGGTGAAATTTCTAACTTCACGCAGCCTTCATCTGGTCATTGGTACTTCACGTTAAAAGACGACACCGCTCAGGTGCGCTGTGCAATGTTCCGCAACAGCAACCGCCGCGTGACGTTTCGCCCTCAGCATGGTCAGCAGGTTCTGGTTCGCGCCAATATCACCCTGTATGAGCCGCGCGGCGATTATCAAATCATCGTCGAAAGTATGCAGCCTGCGGGCGAAGGTGTGTTGCAGCAGAAGTACGAGCAGCTTAAAGACAAACTCTCGCAAGAGGGTCTGTTCGATCAGCAGTTCAAAAAACCGCTCCCTTCACCTGCCCACTGCGTTGGGGTGATTACGTCAAAAACCGGGGCGGCACTGCACGACATACTTCATGTCCTCAAACGCCGCGACCCGTCCCTGCCCGTTATCATCTACCCGACCGCCGTTCAGGGTGATGACGCACCGGGTCAGATTGTCCGCGCCATTGAACTTGCAAACGCACGTCAGGAGTGCGACGTGCTGATTGTCGGGCGTGGCGGCGGTTCGCTGGAAGACCTGTGGAGCTTTAACGACGAACGTGTGGCACGGGCCATTTTCGCAAGCCAGATCCCGGTCGTCAGCGCCGTCGGCCACGAAACGGACGTAACGATAGCTGATTTTGTGGCGGATTTACGCGCGCCAACGCCCTCCGCAGCCGCGGAAGTGGTGAGCCGCAATCAGCTGGAGCTGCTGCGCCAGCTGCAGAATGGTCAGCAGCGTCTGGAAATGGCGATGGACTATTTCCTGGCCAACCGGACGCGCCGGTTTACCCAGCTTCATCATCGCCTGCAACAGCAGCATCCGCAATTGCGGCTGGCCCGTCAGCAAACCGTGCTGGAGCGTCTGCGTCAGCGAATGAACATCGCGCTGGATATTCAGCTCAAGCGCGCGGTCTCGCGCCAGCAGCGTATTACTCAGCGCCTGAACCAGCAGAACCCACAGCCGAAGATTTATCGCGCGCAAACGCGTATTCAACAGCTTGAGTATCGACTGGCAGACACTATCCGCGCACGTCTTAGCATCACACGTGAACGCTTTGGCAACGCCGTGACCCACCTCGAGGCGGTCAGCCCGCTCTCGACGCTGGCACGAGGCTATAGCGTAACGACCGCCACCGACGGTAAAGTGCTGAAGCAAACGAAGCAGGTGAAAGCCGGAGATGTTCTCACCACCCGTCTGTCAGACGGCTGGGTGGAGAGCGAAGTGAAAGAGATTAAACCGGTGAAAAAAACGCGCCAGCGAAAAACCGGATAATTCTTCGTCGGTTACAAACTATACTGCTGCTATTCCCTTTTATCTGGCCTTGCCCGAACTAAGGAGAGCAGCATGTCATATCTTCACAGCGTCATTCCCCCCTATATTCTTCGTCGCATTATCGAAAGTGGTTCTGAGCCGCAGCAGCGCTGCGCCCGTCAGACGTTAACGCATGTGCAAACGCTCATGGCGCATATGCCGGGCAAACCCGCCGCGCCGCACGTCAATAAAGCCGGTCAACTGGAGCGTGATATTTACGATGCCAGACAGACGCAGGAGCTGCCGGGTACTCAGGTGCGTTATGAGGGCCAGCCGTCAAATGGCGATGTGGCCGTTGATGAAGCCTACAATTATTTGGGGGTCACTCATGATTTTTTCTGGAAAATGTATCAGCGCGATTCGCTTGACAATAAAGGCCTGATCCTGACCGGTACCGTGCACTATGGCCGGGAATATCAGAACGCCTTCTGGAATGGTCAGCAGATGGTCTTTGGCGATGGCGACGGCGAAATATTTAACCGCTTTACCATTGCCATTGACGTCGTGGCCCATGAGCTAAGCCACGGTGTCACCGAGACCGAAGCCGGGCTTATCTATTTTGAGCAGTCTGGCGCGCTGAATGAATCATTGTCAGATGTGTTTGGCTCGCTGGTCAAACAGTACCACCTCAAACAGACCGCCGATGAAGCCGACTGGCTGATTGGTGAGGGGCTACTGGCAGACGGTATTAACGGCAAAGGACTGCGCTCCATGTCAGCGCCCGGCACCGCCTATGACGATCCTCTGCTCGGTAAAGACCCGCAGCCTGGGCACATGAAAGACTTTATCAAAACGCGCGAAGACAACGGCGGCGTACACCTGAATTCAGGTATTCCCAACCGGGCGTTTTATCTGGCCGCGAAGGCGATTGGGGGCCATGCCTGGGAAAAAGCGGGATATGCCTGGTACGACACAGTTTGCGACCGTCACCTGGCGCAAGATGCCGATTTTGAGGCCTTCGCAAAACTGACGGTTGCCCACGGCGAGAAACGGTCCGGTGGCGACGTGGCGGCTGCGATAAAACAAGCCTGGGAACAGGTGGGAGTGCTGTAAATGCAGGTTCCGGAACTCACAGATGACGCCGTCGTTGAGCTGGCCCGGGAAGGCGGCGTCGCTTTTATCCCTAAGCTAAGCGGCCAACGCACCATTACGCTTTCGTCACTCAATGAGGCCCAGCGTCAGCGCGTGGTAAACATCCTGGAGCAGGCATTTCCACGCGGCCAGCCGCCGGGTGAACCCACCTCGCCGGGGAGTGGCGATCAGCGTTATTTTCGCATCCAGATAATCTGGACTCAGCACAATCAGGCCCAGTACACCGATATGATTGTGCTGGTGCCCGAGCAGGAAGCCCCTGAGTCGCTGGTCGAGCTATGGCAGAAAGGCGAAGGCTGCGTGTGTGATTAAGCTTCAGCCGGGACAAACTCCACGCGCTTTTTAGAAATCAGGCCGTGGCCGTTCTGGCAGAAGTAATCCACCGCACCGCAGGCTTTTAAGACCTGGAGTGGCTGATGACACTCCGGGCAGCGGGCTTCGAGCGCGATATCCTTATCGCAGTGCTCACAGTGGGCCACGCCATTTTGCGCTTCAAGCTCTGCGTGGCAATCCGGGCAGGTAATCGACATGATGACTCCTTTGCTGGGCATTCTGTAATACGTTGATATTAACACGCAGCACTCAGTGCGGGCCACGCAGCTGTTGCTGTAAGGTCAGCAGCAGTTCTACTTCCGCCATTCGACGGCGTGTCGTCCGGCTCACTTCTTCCGGGTCACATTCGAACAGACTTTTCTGCCCCAGAATGCGCTCTGCCAGGCAGTGCGTATAAATCGTTCCTGGAATATGCCAGCGCTGAACCCGATCGCCGTCCGTCAGCACGAGCACATCTTCTGCTCCGTGACGATCGTGGCTTATGACGCGCCCGTCATGCAGATACAGCCGTAACCCTTTTTGCCCGCCTGACGGTCCCGAATATTTGTTGAGCCAAATCTCCACCGGAATGCCACTAAGCTGCCCGCGAAGATGAGCGCTGCCCTCTGCCGTGGTGAGATCGCCCTGTTTGATCTCACGCCCAAGCCGGTCAGTAGCGGCCACCACCTGCAGCGTCATATCATCCCCGCCCCCCAGATAACGCACCGTTTCACGCAGCATCGCCAGCACATGCGTGCCGATGTCCAGGATAACGCCGTCAGGATGGCGAAGCGTGCGGGTGTCCACTTCACCCATGGCGAAGTTAAGCGCGACAGGTTCTCCTTTTGCGTTAAACCCGCTCGGTTCCTGCAAAAAACCGTCAATTCTGGCGATATCTGCAAAAGTCCCGATCAGCCCAAGCTGAACCGTTGCGAGGCGCGCCATCCAGTGGTCAAGTGCGAGCACACGGGACGCCGCACCGGGCAACGCCAGCAGCCTGTTCAGTTTTTCGAGCTGCGCGAGCGTGGCGACGATGGGTTTTTCAACCACGATCCGCGCCGCAGGAGACGCCAGGGCGTGCTCCAGCACCTCAAGATGCTGCAGAGAAGCCGTGGTAATAAACAGGGTATCAAGAGGATGCGAGAGAAGTTCGGTGAGAGAGGCGCAGCGCGTCACGCCTTCAGGGTGTCTGCCAGGCTGAACATCAAACCCCAGGCAGTGCAGTGAATCGCCATACAGATTGTGTAGTGCGGGTAAGTACGCGGTTTCCACCACCGCGCCAAGACCAACAAACCCTAACAGCATATTCTACCTCGTCGAGTAAATTACCGGGGCAAACGCCTGCCCCGGTATTGACGAGCGAGGCGTTATCAGGCGTTAGCGGCCGGTTTAGTCTGCGCATTTTCCAGCATGCGACGTACCGGAACAATGAGGACGATCAGCACCGCGGCACAAATCAGCAGCGCGATGGAGCAACGTGCGAAGAGATCCGGCAGCATATCCAGCTGGTCGGCCTTCACGTGACCGCCAATCAGACCTGCCGCCAGGTTGCCCAGCGCACTTGCGCAGAACCACAGGCCCATCATCTGCCCACGCATTCTTTCCGGTGCCAGCAGCGTCATGGTCGCCAGACCAATCGGGCTCAGGCACAGTTCCCCCAGCGTCAGCATCAAAATGCTGCCCACCAGCCAGAATGGCGACACGCCCGCGCCACCGTTATTCAGTACGTTCTGCGCAGCCAGCATCATCAGACCAAAGCCTGCGGCGGCACACAAAATACCAATAACAAACTTGGTGATACTGCTCGGACGAATGTTCATGCTGGCAAGTTTCGGCCAGGCCCAGCTGAATACCGGTGCCAGCAGGATGATGAACAGGGCGTTAATCGACTGGAACCATACTGCCGGGATTTCGAAAACACCGATCATGCGGTTAGTGTAGTCGTTGGCAAAGAGGTTGAATGACGTTGGCTTCTGCTCGAAGGCGGACCAGAAGAACGCGGCGGAGACCAGCAGAATAAAACAGACCAGAAGTCTGGCACGCTCTTTACGATTCAGGCCCGCAAAAAGGAACAGGTAGATAAAGTAGAGGGCAACGGACGCCGCAATCACGTAAACCAGCACGCTGGCTACCGCAACCGGGTTAATCACAATCACACCCTGCGCGATCAGCGTAACGATAACCGCCACACCCACAGCCAGCGCCAGCAACCATGCGCCCACGCCGTTTCTTTTCACCACCGGGCTGTTCCAGGTCGAGTCCAGCCCCACTTCGATGTCATAGCGTTTCATTGCCGGAACGGCAAACACGCGGAAGATGATCAGGGCAACCAGCATCCCGATGCCACCAATGCCGAAGCCCCAGTGCCAGCCGTGAGATTTAATCAGCCAGCCGGAAATCAGCGGCGCGATAAACGAGCCCATGTTGATGCCCATGTAGAACAGCGAGAAACCGCCGTCACGACGCGCATCGCCTTTTTTGTACAGCGTCCCCACCATGACCGAGATACAGGTCTTAAACAGACCAGAACCGAGCACGATGAACATCAGGCCGATAAAGAACAGGTTATCGCCCATGATGGCCGAAAGCGCAATCGACAGGTGGCCGAGCGCAATCAGGATGGATCCGTACCAGACGGCTTTCTGCTGGCCGAGCCAGTTATCCGCCAGCCAGCCACCCGGCAGTGCGGCCAGGTACATGGTGCCGGCAAAGATGCCCACAATTGCCGACGCGTTTTCACGTGCCAGCCCCATCCCGCCGTCATACACGGTGGCGGCCATAAACAGGATCAGTAATGGGCGAATGCCGTAAAACGAGAAACGTTCCCACATCTCGGTAAAGAACAGCGAACCGAGCGGATAAGGGTGGCCGAAGAACGTTCGGCTTTCTTTTTGATTAACAGAGGATTGCATAATTCTCCCAGGAAGGTATGTGTCGTGCTTGTAAACACCAGCATGTACGCCGGCCAGTTACGTATCTGACCGATTTTTTACATGCGGCGAAAAGTTAGTTAACCATTTGATAACCAGTCGCTAGTTTTGTCTAGTACCGGACCCTGGACTTTAAGATGAAAATTCGATGATTGTCTACTTTCTTAGATTTAAACTTGGTTAAAAGTGAATAGTGATTGACATCACACAGAGTGGACTGGCGGTATGAGCGGGCGAAAAAAAGCCCGCGATTAACGCGGGCTTCAGAAAGAACGGCAAAGCTTATTTGCTTTTCTTAATGTGCTTAATCAAACGCTTACGCTTACGCATCTGGTTTGGCGTCAGGGTATTGCGCTTGTTGGCGAACGGGTTCTCCCCTTCCTTAAACTGGATGCGGATTGGCGTGCCCATTACGTCCAGTGATTTACGGAAGTAGTTCATCAGATAGCGCTTGTAGGAATCCGGCAGGTCTTTAACCTGGTTGCCGTGAATCACCACGATTGGTGGGTTATAACCACCGGCGTGAGCATATTTCAGCTTCACGCGACGACCACGCACCAGCGGCGGCTGATGGTCTTCTGCTGCCATGTTCATGATACGGGTCAGCATGGCGGTGCTCTGACGACGGGTGGAGCTGTCGTACGCTTCACGCACGGACTCAAACAGATTACCTACACCGCTGCCGTGTAACGCAGAGATAAAGTGCACGCGGGCAAAGTCGATAAAGCCCAGACGGAAGTCGAGCGTCTCTTTCACCTGCTCTCTCACCTCATTACTCAGGCCATCCCATTTGTTGACCACGATAACGAGTGAGCGCCCACTATTCAGAATGAAGCCGAGCAGAGAAAGGTCCTGATCGGAGATACCTTCACGCGCATCGATGACCAGCATGACCACGTTGGCATCTTCAATCGCCTGCAGGGTTTTGATAACGGAGAATTTTTCCACCACATCGGTGATTTTCCCGCGCTTACGTACGCCTGCGGTATCAATGAGTACATACTCACGCTCATCGCGCTGCATCGGGATATAAATACTGTCGCGGGTGGTGCCCGGCATGTCGTAAACGACCACACGCTCTTCGCCGAGGATACGGTTAGTAAGTGTAGACTTACCTACGTTTGGACGGCCCACGATAGCCAGTTTGATCGGCAGATCCTGCGGGTTGAAGTCGTCTTCAGGCTCTTCCTCGCCCGCTTCGCCGTCTTCGAACTGCGCCCAATATTCGGCGTCTTCATCGATCTCTTCCGGCGGGTTAACTTCATCAACCCACGGCAGCAGAACGGTTTCCAGCAGGCTGGTCACGCCACGGCCATGAGATGCCGCGATCGGGTAGATTTCGCCCAGACCTAAGGACCAGAAATCCGCAACCGCCTGGTCTGCATCAATACCGTCAGTTTTGTTCGCCACCAGGAAAGTGGGTTTTTCACGCGAGCGCAGATGTTTCGCAATAGCGGAGTCCGCCGGCATCAGGCCTGCGCGAGCGTCCACCATAAACAGAACCACGTCAGCTTCTTCAATCGCCAGCAGCGACTGTTCCGCCATGCGGGTTTCAACACCATCTTCTGTCCCGTCAATACCACCGGTATCAATACAGATGAACTCGCGTCCTTCTACTTCTGCACGACCGTACTTACGGTCACGCGTCAGCCCCGGGAAATCCGCAACCAGCGCATCACGGGTGCGTGTTAAACGGTTAAAAAGAGTGGATTTTCCAACGTTAGGGCGCCCGACAAGCGCGACCACAGGTACCATGTTTGAAGCCTCATAAAATTCAAATAAACGTCGCATTTGCGGCGTTTTTAAAAATGTCAAAACGGCTCCTGAGTGAACAGGAGCCGTTTAGTATACTACAACCGCTGGGTAATTAACGCGTGATCGCGTACAGCGTGCCGTCTTTTGCCTGAATCAGCAGTTTGCCGTCAGCCACGACCGGTTCCGTCAGGAAACCTGAGCTGTCGACTTTTTGCTGAGCAACAAAACGACCGTTGTCCGGGTCAATCCAGTGCATATACCCTTCGCTATCACCCACCACCAGGCTACCGTTATACAGTGCTGGTGCGGTCAGCAGACGGTGCAGCAGATCGCTTTGCGTCCACAGCGTAACACCACCTTCGGTGCTGAGCGCCAGCAGACGGTCGTTCTGATCGACCATATAGATACGGTTGCCATCAACCACGAAATCATTTACCGAGCCCAGTTCACGTTTCCACATGACCTGGCCGCTGCGCAGATCCAGCGCGGTCAGGTTACCGTTATAGGCCAGTGCGTAAACCACACCGTCTACGATAACCGGGGTCGTGTCGACATCGCTCAGACGATCGATTTCCGTTGAGCCTGTCGCCTGAGAAATACGCTGCTGCCAGATCATCTGGCCTTGCTGCATCAGTACCGCGCTTACACGACCGTTGTCACCGCCAACAATGGCAGCACCAAAGGCGGTAGCCGGCGCAGATTCACCGCGCAGGGACAAGGAAGGCATATCCAGGTTCACGGTCCATTTCACCAGACCATCGGCTTCGTTCAGCGCCTGCAGCTGGCCGTTGCTGGTGTGGATCAGTACCATGCCGTCGCTCACGACCGGACGAGACAGAGACTCACCGGCCACGGAGGTTTGCCATGCAACAGAACCATCGCTGGTGTTGAGAGCATAGACCTGGGCTTTCTCGCTACCCACGTACACATGCCCACCGGCAACGGTCAGACCGCCAGAAAGCAGTGCCGGTTTACGAGAGAACCAGCCGTCTTTTTCCGCCAGGTTAACCGACCACACTTCTTTCCCGTCATCGGCGTTAACCGCCTTCACGGTACCTTTGCGGTCAGCCGCATAGATAACGCTGTCGGCAAAAGCCGGGTGCAGGTTGGAATAAAAATCACCAATACCATCGCCCACGGAGGTGCTCCACGCGGTGGACGGGGTAAACTGGTTTTCAACAGTCGGCAGTGGGGACATTTTCACAACGTCTTCTTCGCCACTGAACAGTGAACAGCCACTCAATAACGTAACAGAAAGCAGTCCTGGCAGAAGTAATTTACGCAATTGCATCGGGTCCCTCTCAGACGGACAAATTATTTATTTTCATCTGCATCATTTCGCTCAGCGCAGGTGAAGCTTTGCTCTCTACGCCAGCTTGCCACGCTTTACGCGCGCCCGCTTTGTCACCTTTGCTCAGCAGTGCTTCACCGCGCAGATCGGCAACAATGGCAGCAAAACCTTCGCCTTTGATGGTATCGAGCGTTTTCAGCGCATCGTCAGCTTTTTTCTGCTGAACCTGAATACGAGCCAGGCGCAGATTGATTACCGCTTTCAGATTTTCATCACTGGCGGCGGTTAGCCCTTGTGACAGCAGGCTAGCGGCTTTATCCAGTTCGTTCTTATCAACGTACTGCTGCGCCACTTCCAGTGCGGCCAGCGCACCGTAGGTGTTTTTGTTGTCAGCGGCAAATTTCTCTGCCGCCGTCAGCGTTTGCGGCTGATCGGCACGGATTGCGCTAACGGTATTTTCATACGACAGCGACGCGTCACGCGCGGAGTCCGCCTGATGACTGTTCCAGTAACGCCAGCCTACCAGCGCACCGACACCTAAAATAACCCCAACAACCAGCGCCTTGCCGTTTTCGACAAAGAAGCGTTTAATCGCGTCGACCTGATCGTGTTCGTTCTCGTAAATTTCCACGCAGTCCTTCTCCTTAGCCCAATAGAGTGCGCAAGTGCGCCGCAACGCCGTCCTGCGTTACCGTTGTCTGCTCACCAGAGCGCAGGTCTTTCACAACCACTTCGCCGTTAGCCACTTCGGACTCGCCCAGCACCAGTGCAATACTTGCGCCCCATTTATCGGCACGAGCAAACTGTTTTTTGAAGTTGCCGCCGCCATGGTTGGTCATCAGCTTCACGTCCGGCAATGCATCACGCACGCGTTCCGCAAGCTGCATTGCCGCAGGCTGCGTTTCCGCGCCTGAGGCTACCAGGTATATATCGACAACGGAATCTGCTTTAAATTCCGGATTAACTGCCTGAACCAGCAAAACAAGTCGCTCAAGACCCATGGCGAAGCCTACGCCAGGGGCTGGACGGCCACCAAGCTGCTCAACCAGACCGTCATAACGACCGCCGGCACACACGGTGCCCTGGGAACCGAGGCTGGATGTCACCCACTCGAACACGGTGCGGTTGTAGTAGTCCAGACCGCGCACCAGACGCTGGTTCACGGTATAAGCAATGCCCGCAGCTTCCAGCAATTTGCACAGACCCGCAAAGTGCTCACGTGACGCTTCGTCCAGGTAGTCGCCCAATGCAGGTGCATCGTTCAACAGCGCCTGTACGTCAGGATTTTTGGAATCCAGCACGCGCAGTGGGTTGCTGTACATACGACGTTTGCAGTCTTCGTCCAGCTTCTCTTTGTGCTGCTCCAGGAACGCAACCAGTGCGTCACGGTAGTTCGCGCGTGCTTCCAGAGAACCGATGGAGTTCAGTTCCAGTGAGACATGCTCAGCAATGCCGAGCGCACGCCACCAGCGGGCAGTCAACATAATCAGTTCGGCGTCAATGTCCGGGCCCTGCAGGCCAAAGACTTCCACACCCAACTGGTTGAACTGGCGATAACGACCTTTCTGTGGACGTTCGTGGCGGAACATCGGGCCGATATACCACAGGCGCTGCTCCTGATTGTACAGGAGACCATGTTCGATGCCGGCGCGTACGCAGCCCGCCGTACCTTCCGGACGCAGTGTCAGGCTGTCGCCGTTGCGGTCCTCGAAGGTGTACATCTCTTTTTCAACCACGTCGGTCACTTCGCCGATCGCGCGTTTGAATAACGGGGTCTGCTCTACAATCGGCAAACGGATTTCGCTGTAACCGTAGCTGCCGAGCACCTGTTTGAGTGTGCCTTCAATGCGCTGCCAGATGGCGGTTTCGCCAGGCAGATAATCGTTCATGCCGCGGATGGCTTGAATGTTTTTTGCCACGTTTATTCTCTTTCTATATACAAAAAAGAACCCAAAGAATGGGTTCAATCATACATGGGAAGCGCCACGCTTCCCATCACGTTATTTTTCAACCTGCTGAATGCTGATGCGCTGCGCTTCATCCATCATTGTTGCTTTGGCACGGATGCGAGCTTCAAGCTGGTCGATCATGTCACTATTATCCAGACGATCTTTACGCACGCCATCTTCATAGAGACCACTTTTCTTGTTACCGCCGGTGACGCCGAGCGTTGACACCAGGGCTTCACCCGGACCGTTTACCACGCACCCGATGATGGAGACGTCCATCGGGGTGATGATATCTTCCAGACGTTGCTCAAGCGCATTCACCGTGCCAATCACGTCAAATTCCTGACGTGAACAGGTTGGGCAGGCAATGAAGTTGATCCCACGTGCGCGGATACGCAGTGATTTGAGGATATCGAAACCGACTTTGATCTCTTCTACCGGATCGGCCGCCAGCGAAACGCGCAGGGTGTCACCGATCCCTTCCGAGAGCAGCAGCCCCAGACCGATCGCCGATTTAACGGAACCGCTACGAAGGCCACCGGCTTCCGTAATCCCGAGGTGCAAAGGCTGATCGATCTGTTTTGCCAGCAGGCGATAAGACTCTACTGCCAGGAACACATCTGAGGCTTTTACGCTGACTTTGAACTGATCGAAGTTCAGACGATCAAGATGATCAACGTGACGCATCGCGGATTCAAGCAGCGCCTGCGGCGTTGGCTCACCGTATTTTTCCTGCAGATCTTTTTCCAGGGAACCGGCGTTAACGCCGATACGGATAGGAATATTTTTATCGCGGGCGCAATCCACCACCATGCGGATACGCTCTTCGTTACCGATGTTGCCCGGGTTAATACGCAGGCAGTCGACGCCATATTCAGCAACTTTCAGCGCAATGCGGTAATCGAAGTGGATATCAGCAACCAGCGGAACGCTGACCTGCTGTTTGATCAGTTTGAACGCCTCTGCGGCATCCATTGTCGGCACGGAGACGCGAACAATGTCCGCGCCTACACGCTCTAACGCTTTGATCTGATTGACCGTCGCTTCCACGTCAGTGGTGCGCGTGTTGGTCATCGACTGGACGGCGATAGGAGCCCCATCGCCGATTGGCACATTACCAACGTAAATCCGTTTCGATTTTCTACGTTGAATCGGAGCCTGGTTATGCATGAAAAATCTCCCGCGTTGCCCGTCTGTTACTGTGCTGCTGATTGTTCGGCATTAACGGTAAGACGCGCAACCTGGTTAGTTCTGATAAAGCGGCTCAGGTCGACAGGTTTTCCTTGATACTGGATCTGTACTGCTGCCGGAGCGCCGATTTTAAGTTTATACGGTGCCTGGCCGGTTAGGTTTAACGTGCCATCTTTACGCTGCAGACCGCTGAACAGTTTTTTACCTGTTGCATCGGTCACTTCCAGCCAGCAGTCAGCAGAGAAGTTCATCACCAGCGCATTTGGGTCCGCCGCCGGCGCAGCCGTTCCGGCCGGGTTGGTTGGCAGTGACGCAGCACCGTTGTCCGCAGGCTGAGTGGCCGCTGGCGCGTTGGTCGCGGTATCCACGTTTGCCTGAGAAGGGGCAACCACCGCGTTTGGATCCTGAGCCTGAGGCGCAGGGGTATTAGCCGTTGCGGCGGGTGCCTGCCCGGCATCGGTTGCAGGCGCATCGGTCGCGGCAGTCTGCGGCTCGCTGGAGGTGGCAGCACCTTCGGTATTCAGCGGCACGCTCTGAGCGTTGTCATTGCCGGACTGATTGAGCTCGGCGGAGGATTGATCGGCCATGGTGGTGATCTCTTCCTGCTGCGCCTTGTGGTTTTGCCACCACCATGCGCCCGTCAGGCCGATTACCACAAACAGCACCAGCCAGGTAAAGCTCATCAGCCAGCCATCACGTTTTTTACGACGTTTTCCCAGGGAGAAGGTCTGCATCGGCGCAACTTTTGCTGCGCGGACCGGTGCCTGCTTCTCCATCATTGGCAGTAATTCTTCTTCAGGGATATGCACCAGTTTTGCATAAGAGCGGATGTAACCACGCAGAAATGTTGAAGCCAGATCGGCCGGAGCCTTATCTTCTTCAATATCGCGAACCGTGGAAACCTTCAGACATAAGCGTTCTGCAACGGCTTGCTGGCTGAGTCCGAGTTGTTCACGGGCGTTGCGAAGACGAACGCCAGTGGAGAGTGCTTCATGTTGGTCGTGAGTGGCTTCAGTATTCATTCGCTACAACTACTGGTACGTGAAAAAAAAGGGTTCAGGTGCCGGTAAGTCACAATGCCACCCGCACCGCGAAAGTTCTGATCAGTTAACCTTGAACAGACAGTATAAGACTGTCAGCCCGGAGATGACAGCACAGCCCTGCCCGTCAGGATAAACTGTTGTTACGTCGTTACATACTGCCCGAAAGTCGGATGAAACGCACCGTAATTATTGATCAGTCATCACGAATCTGACTGATTATTCAGTAAGATTATGCTTCACGGCGCAAATAATGCGCCGTGAGTGCATAAGAATCAAACAGCTTTGACCGCAATCGTCTCGCCCTGCATACGTTTACGCAGGGTACGTTTGGTACGGTCAATCACATCACCTGCCAGCTGTCCGCATGCAGCATCGATATCATCACCACGGGTTTTACGCACGATAGTGGTGAAACCATACTCCATCAGCACCTTGGAGAAACGGTCGATACGGCTGTTCGAGCTACGGCCATAAGGCGCGCCCGGGAACGGGTTCCATGGAATCAGGTTGATTTTGCACGGCGTATCTTTCAGCAGTTCAGCCAGCTGATGCGCATGCTCGGTACCGTCGTTTACGTGATCGAGCATGACATACTCGATCGTCACGCGGCCCTGGTTCGCGTTGGATTTCTCCAGGTAGCGACGCACGGCGGCGAGGAAAGTTTCGATATTGTACTTTTTGTTGATGGGTACAATTTCGTCACGGATTTCGTCGTTTGGTGCATGCAGGGAGATCGCCAGCGCAACGTCAATCATGTCGCCCAGCTTGTCCAGTGCAGGCACTACGCCTGATGTCGACAGCGTTACGCGACGCTTGGACAGACCAAAGCCGAAGTCATCCAGCATGATTTCCATCGCCGGAACGACGTTGGTCAGGTTCAGCAGTGGCTCGCCCATGCCCATCATCACTACGTTGGTGATTGGACGGGTCCCGGTTACTTTCGCCGCACCGACGATTTTCGCCGCACGCCACACCTGGCCGATAATTTCAGACACGCGCAGGTTACGGTTGAATCCCTGTTGAGCGGTTGAGCAGAACTTACACTCCAGCGCACAGCCCACCTGAGAGGAGACGCACAGCGTGGCGCGGTCTTCTTCCGGGATGTAGACGGTTTCAACGCGCTGATCGCCAACAGCAATCGCCCATTTGATGGTGCCATCGGCAGAGCGCTGCTCCTCCACCACTTCTGGTGCACGGATTTCAGCCACTTCTTTGAGCTTATTGCGCAACACTTTGTTGATGTCAGTCATGTCATCAAAGTTGTCGCTGCAATAGTGGTACATCCATTTCATGACCTGATCGGCACGAAACGGCTTCTCGCCCATCTCTTTAAAGAACTCGCGCATCTGCTGACGGTTCAGATCCAGCAGGTTAATTTTTCCATTTTTATTTGGAACCGCAGGAATGGCGACTTCGGAGGTATTCACTAATTCAGACATAATTTTTTCCGGCCTCGTTGTTACACGTTATGGCCCATGGAGGGTTGAAAAGAAACGCCCCGGAAAGCAGTCTGCTCGTCCGGGGCGTTGCATTGTACAAAGTCTGGCGCAGGGATGCCACGTCTGCACGCGGCATTTACGAAAATAATGTGTAAACGAAACCGTTAAATTAACGGGTACGTGGACACACTTCGCCTTCAGCGAAGAAGAACGCGATTTCACGAGCGGCAGATTCAACAGAATCGGAACCGTGGGTGCCGTTCTCGGTGAAGCTGTCTGCATAGTCAGCGCGCAGGGTACCAGCCAGTGCGTTATCCGGGTTGGTCGCACCCAGCAGGTCACGGTGACGCTGTACTGCGTTTTCGCCTTCCAGTACGGATACAACGATCGGGCCAGAAGTCATGAACTCAACCAGACCGTCGAAGAATGGACGACCTTCGTGCTCAGCGTAGAAACCGCGAGCCTGCTCAACGGTCAGGTGCAGCATTTTGGTGCCAACGATTTTGAACCCTGCTGATTCAAAGCGAGCAAAGATGCTGCCAATAACGTTTTTTGCCACCGCGTTTGGTTTGATGATGGAAAAAGTACGTTCAATAGCCATGATAACCTCTGTAAATGTTCTGTTGTTTTTCATACCTGAGTATGGTGTGGCGCGGATTATAATGAGCAATAGCGCCATTGCCTATGGATTCAGGTAACATTTTTTTAAAATGAGACGAAGATTAGCAACAGCTCACAGCAGAAGAGACGTTTAACGCTACTGCAGCGTGAAATTCACCGTCGCCACCTGCCCCGCTTCATCCATCACCAGCACCTGATAATCGCCTGATTTATCAAGCTGCAAGGTGTAAACCCGGCTCTTCACCGCCAGCGGTTCGCCATTCAAAAACCACCAGCGTTCACCGCTATTGCCGGTGGCCTGTAGCGGTAACGAGACGCGGGATTCCCCCGGCAGACGCTTGATAACCGCGCCTTCACGCACGCCAGTCAACATCAGCGGTGCAGGTGAGTCCTGCGATAAGGGCGGACAGGTAGCCGATGGCGAAGGGATCCGTGCTGAGCGCCGCTCGGCTGCAGGCAGCCAGGGTTCCAGCGGCAGCGGCCAGACATCCAGAACTTTCTCGGTCGCATCCGGGCAGTCTGCCGCCACGCGTTTGCCCTCTTTATCCAGCCAGACCGGGAAACGGATCCCGCGAATACCTTCCTGTTCCGGTAGGAGCAATGTCGGCGGCTCGCTGCCGTCCAGCAGCCAGGTCGCCAGGCGACGACGGCAATTTTCGCTCCCTTCCGGCAGCGACTGGCCGCCCGGCCAACAGATGACGCCGCGTCCCACACCGTCAGGACGCGGGTCGCGTGGCAGACGCGCCTGATCGAGCGTTGAACCAGACTGCAGAACATTATTCACCTGGTTAAGCAGAGGTACCGCGCTCGCAAACCCAAACTGACCCGCCACAGGCGTGCCGTCCGGTCGTCCGGTCCAGATCCCAATAACGTAACGGGCATTCAGCCCTACCGCCCATGCGTCACGGTAGCCATAGCTGGTTCCCGTTTTCCATGCCAGAGGTACCACCTGAGGCAGCGCATTGTCCGGCAGAGGCTGCGCCTCATTGGCCAGAATACGGCGAATGATCCACGCCGCCCCCTGGGATAACAACGGCCGCTCTGACAAGGGATCGCCTGGCTGTAAGCGCAGCCGGCCCGCTTTACCGTGTCGGGCGAACGCGCTATAGGCCGCGGTGATATCGGCCAACCGCGCCCCTGCCCCGCCCAGGATCAGCGATAAATTCGGCTGTGCGCCAGCAGGTAAAATCAGCGGCAAACCTGCATTACTCAACATCGCAGCAAAACGTTTTGGTCCGTATGCCTCGAGCACCTGCACGGCGGGCAGATTAAGGGAACGTACCAGCGCTTCACTCATACTCACCGGCCCATGGAATCCACTGTCGAAATTACCCGGGCGATAATCCCCCGTTTTTCTTGGAACATCCTGGAGCAGCGATGCCGGGTGGATCAAACCGTCGTCCAGTGCCATACCGTAGATAAAGGGCTTGAGCACCGATCCCGGCGATCGGATCGCATTCACCATATCCACATGGCTAAACCGGGTGTCATCGTTAATGTCGACCGATCCCACCCAGCCACGCACTTTCATATCCGTATGATCGACGACGATCATTGCCAGCGAACTGCGTGCTGGCAGGCGGGATTTCCAGTTCATCGCCAGTTCTTCAAGCTGCCGCTGCAGCGACGCATCCAGGGTAGTCACAATTTTTGTATCGCGACTTTTGCTGAGCATCATGCGCGAAAAGAGCGGTGCCAGCTGCGGCATTTGCCGGGGCGCCAGCCATACCGCTTCTTCACGGGACTCCTTAACCTGGCTTGCCGACCAGACGCCCTGCGTCACCATCCGATCGAGCACTTTGTTGCGTGCCGCTTCTGCACGTTCCGGCCAGCGGTCTGGACGCAACCGGCTTGGCGCCTGCGGCAATACGGCGAGCAGCGCCGCTTCGGAATAGCTGAGCTGCGAAGGTGGTTTGCCGAGGTAGGTCCAGCTTGCCGCACCAATCCCCTGCAGCGTACCGCCAAACGGGGCGCGGTTAAGATAAAGCGTGAGGATGTCGCGCTTAGAGAGGTGCCACTCAAGCTGCATGGCTCGCCAGAGCTGACGAATTTTGCCACCAAAAGTACGCGGATGCGGATCCAGCAGGCGCGCCACCTGCATGGTGAGCGTGCTGCCGCCTGAGACAACCCTCCCGGAGGTAAGATCCTGCCAGGCGGCGCGCAGCACAGAGAACGGATTCACGCCTGGATGGTCCCAGAACCAGCGATCTTCATACTGGATCAAGGCTTCAAGATAGCGGGGAGAAACCTCTTCGAGAGTGACCGGATAGCGCCAGATCCCTTCGCTGTCGGCAAAACGCCAGAGCGGTGTGCCTTTTTCGTCCACCACCACCCGTGCGGGGTTGACCTCTTTCAGAGGCAACGGCCACAGGCGATCAGCGGCCAGGATCAGCCCCCATAAAACGAGAAGCGCTCCCGCCAGCCACAGCCAGCGGGAGCGTATCAGACGTACAAGCCGCATATTACGGTACAACAATCAGCGGGCCACTGGCCGCACCTGTTGCCCGCCACTGCGGAACATACATGGACTCCACCATCGGGACCGGCACCTCATAGGTTCCCGGCGTCACGGCGCGCGCCAGATAAACCAGCGTGACCGGCTGCCCTTCGTTAACCGGCACCGCCGCCACAAAGCGATCGTCGCGGAATTCCATATGCTGAATATCCGCCTGCTGCATCTGACTGAGCAGGTTCTGCACTTCACTGCCGCTATCCTGCAGGCTGGCGCTGCTGCTCGCCAGGTTCTGGTTTTCCAGTTCCAGTCCCGCCGGGAGGAGATCGACAACCAGCGCATCCGGCACGTTCTGGCTGGCCTTCACTTCAAGCCATACCAGCACCAGCTCGCCACTCTTCAGGGACGTGAGCGACTTTGTGCTGCCGTCGGTTGCCAGAATATGGCGCTCAATCTGCAGCACGTTAGACGATGGCTGAGGTGCAGACGCCGGATAACCGGTGCTATCAAGGCGTACCCACAGCGGTGTGCTACCGGTATTGGCCACCTGCAGCGCGCCAAGCTGGTCGCCGTTCACGTTCTGTACCAGAGCTTTATCACCGCCTGATGCGGTATTCGCCAGAGACGTTTGCGCCTGCCATGCGCCGGATAAAGTTTGCAGCGAGCGTCCGGCCAGGAACAGGGCGTTACTCTCCTGGGTCGAGAGCCAGCGCTGGCTGAAAGCTTGTTCCGACAAGGCGTTCAGCAGCGTATTTTGCGCATCCGGCAGAAGCTTGTACTCCTCAAGCAGAGAGAGCATCAGCGCATTATCACGAAGCGCACTGCCATAATCGGCCATCCAGTTTTTGCTGTCGTTACGCGGCGTTTTGATGGCCAGACCCAGCGCCTGCTGGCTGCGCGGTGCGTCGCCCATCAATTTAAGCGCCATCCCCAGCTGCATCAGCGGCAGCCCGGAAGCGGCCTGTCCGTGACGTTCCCAGATTTCACGCAACGCACCAAGCGGGGCTTTTTGCTGACGAGCCAGCACCAGCGCGGCATAGGCCTGCACCGCAAATTTACTGGCCTGGGTATCATCGCTGTAGCGGATGGACATCATGCCCGGGTCCTGCAGGTAACGCAGCAAGCGGCTGTTGGCGTTGTTAACCGCCTCAGCAGGCACGCTGTAGCCCTGCTCGCCTGCACGAACCAGGAAGTCAGTGACATAGGCGGTGAGCCAGTACTCCTCCGGACCGTTTTTATCCCAAAGCGCGAAACCTCCGTCATCACGCTGCATTTGCAGCAGACGGGAGATCCCGATATCAATGGCTGCACGGCGCTTGTCATCCGTATCTCCTTTGATGCCAAGCGCGGTCAACTGCGCCGCGTTGGTGTAGAGCGACGGGAACAGACCACTGGTGGTTTGCTCCAGACAGCCATACGGGTATGCCTGCAGCTCACGAATATAGCGCGCCAGATTCAGAGGCGGTTTCCCGCTCAGCAGCAATTGTCCCTGTAGCGTGGCAGGAGAGAAGCCATTAAGGTGCTGCGCCGGTGCACTCCACGACTCACCAGGATTCAGCATGGCACCGGTGTTAACGGTCTGCGCCGGGAATGCCGGACGAACGCCGATTTTCCAGCTCTTCTGTTGTGCAGCGAAAGTCTCGCCCGGCAGCTGCAGGCCGGTCACCTGAGCGGTCACTTCACCATCACCGTAGCCATCCAGCGCACGTACCGGTATAAACAGGGTGCTGCGCGCGCCCGGCGGTAACTTCACGGGCTGCGGCTGTGCGCCCTCAAGCGACAGCTTGCCGGTAGCGGTAAAGGCAACGTTCAGCGTTTGCGGCTGGTCCGTCAGGTTGGTCACATCCAGCGTCAGGCGTGAGGTATCGCCACTTGCCAGGAAGCGCGGCGTGTTCAGTTCGGTAATGATTGGGGCGGCGACAATCACTTTACCTTCGCTGCTGCCGAAATCATCTTCCGTCCAGGCCTGCGCCATCAGACGCAGCTCGCCATTGAAGTCTCCAATGGGCAGCGTCACGGTCCCTTCACCGTTAGCATCGAGCTCGATCGGCTGCGCCTGCTGGGCAATGATAGTCACGTGGTTCACCGGTGGTTTACCGCCGCGCTTAAGCTCATCGCCGTCACCACCAAAGCGCAGTGCAGCCATGCGGCCCTGCCCTTCAATGACCTGACCGTAAATATCGTAGATATCCGCGCCGTAGCGCTTCTGACCGAAGAACGCTTCCCACGGATCCGGGGTAACGTAATCGGTGATGTTCAACACGCCGCTGTCCACTGCCGAGATCAGCACATTCACTTTCTGCGGAACGGCGCCGTCTTTGACGCTGGCCTTCACCTTCACGGACAGCGTCTGGTTTGGCCGCATTTTCTGCGGATTTTCCAGCGCGACATTCAGGCGGCGATTCTCATCGCCCATCGGCAGATGCAGTAACCCGACGGCACGTTTCGGCGTCGCTGATTTGGATTTATCGCCAGGGCGTACCACCAGCGTGCTGAGATAGAGATCGTGACGTTTCCAGGCCTTATCCACCGGGATTGAGAGATCGAGCCCGTTGGCCGGTACGTCGATCTCTTTCCACCACAGCGGCCCTTCGCTGGACTCGATCATCGCATAGCCTTTACCCGCCGCCGGAGCAGCGATATGCAGCTGGATGGTATCTCCCGGCTGATAGGAAGGCTTGTCCAGTTTCATGGTCACACGGTCAGGGCGAGCGGCACCGGTGCCGTCGCTATTATCCTGCCAGCTGTAGCCGGCCCAGAAGCGCACGCTGCTGACCATGTCGTCCGGCGCTTTGACCTCCAGACGGTACGAGCCCCACTCCACCGGGAAGGTCACTTTACCGGTTTCATCGGCCTTGAGGGTCAGCTCCTGCTCGCCCTCCACCAGGTCTTTCTGATCAAACTGTGACTGCCAGCCATCGCTCTCTGACCAGTTCCAGTAGTAGTCACGGCGCTCACGGATCAGGCGAACCTGTAACCCGGAAACCGCCTTTTTTGCCCCGCTAGCATCGGCATAGACGATATCAAAGCTGGCATTGCCGTTTTCATCCACGATCGGCTGGTTGACGGTAGTGTCAGTGCGGTAGTCATAAACGGCCTTACTGGCAAACTGAGGACGAATACCCGGCAACTCGGCCGCCGGCCAGATGGCCTGCTCAGCACGGCGCGTCACCGGGCGACCGCCCGATTCCAGAAGGCTGGCCTGCAGGATCAGCTGCAGCGGTGAATGCGCCTCTTTCCACTGGCTTTCGGTCGAGACCTGTCCGCGCCCCTGTTCATCAAGGGTTAGCTGAACTTCATCCAGGCTGCGGCTCAGGTTCTCTTCGGCGATATCACCGAACTGGAAGCCCGGCAGTGCAGCAACAGCTTCGCGCAGCGGTCGCAGGAAAAGCTGGCCTTGCAGGGAATTTCCGTTGGCAGGTGCGCCATACAGGTAATAACCCGCAATGTTAAAGTCGACGTTATCCTCGGTGGAAACCGGCGCTTTTTGTCCCGTCAGATTAAGCGCCATACGCTCCGGCATAAAATCTTCAACGTGGAAATCCCACAGGCGCTGTTGGTTATCGCCGGTATTGGCGCGGATATGCCACATACCGGTCTGCGCCCCGCCGTCCAGGGAATAATTGAAGCGATAGAGGCCGTTCTCAGGCTGGACGACAACCGTGCGCGCCACCTGTCCGTCCGGGCGCAGTACGTCGAGTTTAACCGGCTGGGCAGGAAGCGGTTTACCGTCGCTGTCGCGCAGCAAACCATTGAGGATCACCGTTTCGCCAGGGCGATAGAGATCGCGCGGGCCAAACATAAAGAATTGCTTGCTGTAGCCTGGGCTACCTGCGATATCAAACTCCGCCAGATCGAGGGCCGGAAGCTTGAGGTCAAGCAGCGTGGTCTGCCCGTCTTTACTGGCCAGAATCAGCGCGGCTTCTTTGTCAGTCTCAAGTTTTGCGTGGCCGTCAGCATCGCTGTTCGCTTCGGCAAGCGTCTGCCCTTTATCATTCAACAGGGTGACGGTAACGCCGGATTGCGCCGCGCCATCTTCCAGGCTCTGGGTGAAAATATCCAGACGGTTATGATAACGGTGAGCGGACAACCCAATATCACTTAAGGTAAAGAGCGTCGCGGCATTGCTGTAGTTATAGTGCCCGGCCTGATTCATGACCGCGATGTACACGCCTGACTGCTGGAGCGGCTTAATATCCCGCAGCGGCAACAGCAGTTTTTCACGGGTGTTGCGTGCCGGATTGAGGTCAAACCGGCCGGTATACACCAGGTCCGCCATTTTGAGCAGATTATCGGACTCCCAGTTAGTCAGGGAGTTACGGTACTCCCACTGGCTGACAAAGGAGGCCAGGGATTCAGGCTTCACGCGGTAGAAATTCACGTCAACATTGTTGACGTTGAGCGCCATTACCGGCAGACCTTCCACCACCTTGCCCGGCAGCAGCGAGCCACGGCTGGCAAAACCGACCGTCGGTTCAACATCCCGGGTAGTCAGGGCTTTTTCGTAATCGATACCAAATGTCGCTTTGTTCAGCGCCTGCAGATCACGTTCAACGGTGACAACCAGATTGCGGTTGGGCTCCAGATGGCGCAGGCGTAGCTCTTTCAGGTTAGGTGCGAGTTCCCACGCCCCGTCAACCTTGCCGCTTTTTTTATCCACCACATGCACTGTTTTGGCGAAATCCTGATCGGGATTGAGCGGAACAGAGAAGGTCAGCACCAGCGTGGCCGCGCCATCAAGCTGCACCTCTGAGGTATCCAGCAGGGTGAGCGCTTTGCCCTGACTCTGTGCCGCCAGCGTTGCCAGCTTTTCAGCGTCCGGCTTTTCCGGTGCTTTCGGTGTCGTTGCTGTGGATGCTGCGGGAGCCGCAACCTGAGAGTTATCGTCGCTGTTATCACAGCCGACAAGCGAAAATGTGGTAAGCAGCGCGAGAGAAATCGCGGCTAAGCGAAACGGTGTCATCCTTTGTCCCTGGCCCATGGAGCCTGTTGGTCGTCTTCCGGATAAGTATTATCCGCAAGTTTCATTAATACAAAAAGTCTAATTTTAGAATCTGGAAAGCACCTCGCAGAGCGACGACGCCTTTACTCAGGCACTGCTATGCCGATCACAGTCGCAAACGTCACATGTTACCTTTTACGTCATTTGTTTTTAAAACAAGAAGATAGCTGGATTACCTCGCCTTTAGCCTGCTAGCTTTAAGCTCGAGACGCACCCCGAGTGCGCGGTTCACTAAGAGTGACAGTCATGAAACGAGCCGTGAACGCCCTACAAAATTTCGGAAAATCGTTGTACGGACCGGTACTTATCTTACCGATCGTCGGTCTGTTTATCGCATTTGGTAACGTCCTGGGGAACGGTAACCTCGCAGAGTATGTGCCGTTTCTCGGCCATCCGCTGATTCAGCATGTTGGTCAGCTTATCGCGAAATCGGCCGTGTCAGTACTGGTTAACCTGGCGCTGGTGTTTGCCGTCGGGATACCGATTGGCCTGGCCACGCGTGATAAAGGCTATGCGGCCCTGATTGGCCTGGTGACCTTTGTTGTTTTCATTAACGCGATGAACGTTACGCTGCAGCTCCAGGGCGAACTGGCCCCCGCTGACCAGATGAAAGCCGCCGGGCAAAGTATGGTGCTGGGCGTGCAGGTGCTGGAGATGGGCGTTTTCGCCGGGATCCTGACCGGGGCGCTGTCCGGATACCTGTACAACAAATACTCCGGCGTACAGTTTAACGGCGCGATGGCCATCTATTCCGGCCACTGTTTCGTCGCCATCGTCATGCTTCCTGTCTCAATGCTGCTCGGCGTCGTGATGAGCGAACTGTGGCCATTTGCCCAGCATGGCATCAGCGCACTGGCGCTGGCGATCAAAGGTTCCGGGCCTTTTGGGGTGGCCATTTACGGCTTCCTGGAACGCATTCTGGTGCCGACCGGCCTGCATCATCTGGTCTATACCCCCTTCCTGTATACCGAACTTGGGGGGACGCAAGAGGTATGCGGCACGGTTTATCAGGGCGCACGCAATATCTATTTCGCCGAAATGGCTTGTCCGGAAGTGAAGCAGTTGAGCAGCACGGTAGTGTGGGACGCGCGCGGCATCAGCAAAATGTTTGGCCTGCCCGCGGCGGCGCTGGCGATGTACATGACCGCCAGGCCGGAGCGCAAAGCGGCAGCCAAAGCCATCCTGATCCCGGCAGCATTAACCTCTTTGCTGGTGGGCGTTACCGAGCCGATTGAGTTTTCGTTCCTGTTCGTCGCTCCACTGCTGTTTGTGGTACATGCGGTGCTGACCGGCATCGGCATGATGCTTTTCTCCCTGTTCGGTGTTCATGCCATCGGCGCTAACGGAATTATCGATTTTATTCTTTATAACCTGCCGCTCGGCACGGAGAAGTCCAACTGGCCGATGTACATCGTGGTCGGGCTCATCATGTTCGCGCTCTATTTTGTGGTGTTCCGCTTCCTGATCCTGCGCTTCAACATGAAGACGCCGGGACGCGAGGATGACGATCAGGAGACGCGCCTGTACAGCAAACAGGAGTATCAGGCGAAGGGGAACAATGACGGGCTGGGTGAATCCATCGTGGTGGGACTGGGAGGCCGGGAAAACATTGAGGTAGTGGATAACTGCTACACCCGCTTACGCGTCACGGTGAAGGATGTCTCCATCATCGACGAGCCGCGCCTGAAAGCGACCGGCGCGAAAGGGATTATCAAACAAGGTAACAACGTTCAGGTGGTCTACGGGCTGCATGTCAAAAAAATGCGAGAAGCCGTTGAGACGTTTCTCTGAGAGGAGCTAAAGATGTTTACACCCCCTTTTATTCTGTCGATTGCCGGTGGCGGCAGCACCTATACGCCAGGTATCGTGAAAAGCCTGATGGTACGCCTGCAGGACTTCCCGCTGGCCGAGATTCGCCTCTACGATATCGACGAAGCACGCCAGAACACCATTGCACCGGTGGTGGAGAAGGTCATTCGCGACCATAGCCAGAGCATTACCTTCACCGTGACCACAGACCCGGAAGTCGCATTCAGCGGGGCGCACTTTGTCTTCGCCCAGATGCGTGTCGGCCAGTACAGAATGCGTGAGCAGGATGAGAAGATCCCGCTGCGCCACGGCGTGGTGGGCCAGGAAACCTGCGGTCCTGGCGGGCTGGCATACGGCCTGCGCACGATCCTGCCGATGGTCGAGCTGATCGATCTGGTGGATCGCTACGCGCATGAAAAAGCCTGGATCGTGAACTATTCCAACCCGGCAGCGATCGTTGCGGAAGGGGTGCGCCGCCTGCGACCGGACGCCCGCGTGCTTAATATCTGCGATATGCCAGTGGCGGCGATGCGTAACATGGGGGCCATTTTGGGTGTGGACCGCCACAAGCTGGAGGTGGACTACTTTGGTCTGAACCACTTCGGCTGGTTTACCCGCGTGCGGGTGGACGGCGAGGACAAGCTGCCGGAACTGCGTCGGCATATCGCGAGGTTCGGCCTGCTGACGGAAGATGCGGCCAAAACCGACCCGCAGCACTCGGATCCGTCGTGGGTGAAAACCTGGCGCAACATCAAGCCCATCATGGATAACTTCCCGGAATATCTGCCAAACCCCTATCTGCAGTACTACCTGATGCCAAACCAGATTGTGGAACATCAGAATCCGGACTACACCCGCGCGAACGAAGTGATGAACGGGCGTGAGAAAAAGCTGTTTGCCGCCGCAGAAGAGTATAAGCGTACCGGGATTTTACCGGATGCCTTCCACGTGGGCGTCCACGGCGAGTTTATTGTCGATGTCGCCTGCTCGCTGGCATTTAACCTGCGTCAGCGCCATCTGGTAATGGTGGAAAACCGCGGGGCGATAACCAATCTGCCGTACGATGCGGTGGTAGAAGTCCCGGCCTACATCACCTCTGAAGGGCCAGAGCCTATCCGCGTGGGTCGGGTCCCGCTGTTCCATCAGACGCTGCTACAACAGCAGCTTGCCTCTGAACAGCTGCTGGTGGAAGCGACCATTGAAGGCAGCTACGAAAAAGCGCTACAGGCGTTCACCCTGAACCGCACCGTGCCCACGATGGAGCACGCGAAAGCGATTCTCGATGACATGATTGACGCCAACCGTGACTACTGGCCTGCGCTGCAAAAAGCCTGGCAGAACGGTGAAGCGGTGAAAAAATAGGGTCGTGCTCGCGAGTTGAACGTGGTTTGCTTGTCGGTGTCAGAAAAAACACCGACAATCCTTTTTTACGGAAAAGAATGGAGGCAACCCATGTCCACCTCATATTTTGTCGCCGCCGACTGGCTGATTGAGCACGGTGACGATCCGGAAGTACAGATTATTGACGCGCGTATGGCACCTGCCGGGCAGGAACACCTTCGCGATATGGTCGCAGAATACCGCGCAGGGCATTTGCCGGGCGCGGTATTTTTTGATATTGAAGCCCTGTCCGACCATAACTCCCCTCTCCCGCATATGCTGCCGCGTCCGGAAGCATTCTCCGTGGCGATGCGCGAACTTGGCGTCAATCGTGACAAACACCTCGTGGTTTACGATGAAGGTAATCTCTTCTCCGCACCGCGCGCCTGGTGGATGCTGAAAAACTTTGGCGTGGAGAAAGTCTCAATTCTGGCAGGCGGTCTCGCGGGCTGGAAGCGTGATGAATTGCCATTGCAGCAAGGCGACGTGACGCTGCCGGAAGGCGAGTTCGACGCGACGTTTGATGCGCATCAGGTAAAACGTCTGACCGACGTGCTGGTGGTCAGCCATGAAAAAACGGCGCAAATTGTCGATGCCCGCCCTGCAGCGCGCTTTAACGCCCAGGCGGATGAACCGCGTCCGGGGCTGAAGCGCGGCCATATTCCCGGCGCGTTGAATGTGCCGTGGGGCGATCTGGTGTTTGAAGGTGAATTAAAAACGACCGATGAGCTGCGCGCTATTTTTGATCGCCAGGGCGTGGATTTGCATCGTCCCGTTATTGCCAGCTGCGGGTCCGGTGTCACGGCCTGCGTGGTGATTCTGGCGCTCGCCACACTCGGTGTAAACGACGTGACGCTCTATGATGGCGCCTGGAGTGAATGGGGTGCACGAGACGATTTGCCCGTTGAACCGGCCAAATAATGGATAACCGTCTGGCCACGCTGTTAACGCGCGGGGCGTCACTGACCCGCGCGGAATATCGCGTGCTGGCCCACCTCACAGAGCATCCTCTGCTGGTGGGCAATATTACGGTGCGCGAACTGGCGCAGGCGACGTTCGTCTCAACCGCCACCATTATGCGTCTGTGTCAGAAATTAGGCTTCAGCGGTTTCAGCGAATTTATCTGGCACTGCAAACAGCTGTTAACCGAGACGCCGTATATCGCCGCGCAGGCACAACAGCGCCCCGAACTGCCGGCGCTTTTCAGTCAATTTATCGCGAACTATCAACAAACCTTTCAGTGGGTAACGCAGGAGAAGCGCGCGCAATTTTCGACGTTACTGCGCCAGAAAGAGAGCTTCTTTCTTTATGGCGCCGGCTTCTCTTATCTCTTCGCCGAGTACCTCACCAAGAAATTGCAGGTGCTGGGCAAAACGGCGTTTATTTCCGGGCCGGGCGATAGCCGAAACATTTTCCTCAGCAACGCTGCGCGGTATCAGGTGTTTATCGCCGTCTCACGCAGCGGTGAAACCGAACAGGTGCTGGATAAAGCGCGGATCGCTAAAAACGTGGGGATGACGGTCGTGGCTTTTACGCGCGCTTCGGCCAATACGCTGGCGGGAATGGCAGATTTGCACTTTGCCTTATATGACGAGGCGGTACATTACGCCGCAGAAGCCGCTGGCGTGACCTCGTTTGAGTCGAATCTGGTCCTGCTGATGGATTTACTGCTGCTGGAAGCGACGGGGTGAAAAATCACCCCGCGTAATCAGATAATGCGGGTGGTTTTGAGATCGCGCAGGAATCCGCCCCAGCGACGCTCGTAAAACGGCGTGATGTGCTCGGTAATAAAGTGGCTGATGCCCTTCTCATCCTTCTTCACCTGACAGATATCGATCGGCTCATCACCCGGCAGCGTATCGGTGGCAACACTGCCCGCAGCCTGAATAATCTCCTCGATATCGCCGTCTGCTTCAATGCCAATCAGCAGTACCGGCTGTTCATCCGTGCTCTCTTTAACAGAGCAGAGGAACGCGCGCCTCACGGGTTTGAGGGTTTTGAACAGCGTGGTCAGCGAATCAATCATCTGCGCAGGGGGTTCGGCTACTTCAGACAACAGCAGCGTTTCGCCCCCTTCCAGCACTTCCTGCGTACTGAGCGGGTTGCCCTCCTCGCCAATCAGATGGTTGATTTCACGCGGGGTAAACTCTTTCCCGGTTGGCAGTTTGGCGTTGAGGAACAAGGTCTGGCCCAGCGTCATTTCGAACAGAGTGCGCACCGGCATCACCACGAACGCCTGCTCGTCTTCAACAGCCTGCTGCAGCGCTTCCAGCGAAGTGAAGAACGGGATCACCGACGTGCCGTCGTCTTTCTCCCAGTGGAGCAGGTCCAGCGCGCTGTCTTCAACAACCTGTTCGCCTTCCGCTGCGGTACCCGGAACCCAGACGGTGGACTCCAGCAACGTGCGGAAAAATGCCGGACGGTGGGCGGGCTCGGTCGCCGCCTGTTCCAGCAGAGTTTCTAATTCGTTTTTCGTTTCAGACATAGTTTGGCTACTTCAACATAATGTCGGCTGGCGCAAGGCTAACAGGCCTACAAAACCGTAGGCCCGGACAAGCACAGCGCCACCGGACAAAGACAATTACTCGGCAGTCAACAGGTTCGAGATAGTACGCACGCCCAGTCCCGTTGCCCCTGCAGACCACTGCTCAACGGCCGCTTTACGGTAGGTTGCGGAGCAGTCGATGTGCAGCCAGCCTTCGTGATAGTTCTCAACGAAGTGAGACAGGAAGCCGGCCGCCGTGCTCGCACCCGCCGGATAGGCTGCGCTCGCGGTGTTGTTCAGTTCGGCGAAGTTAGACGGCAGCTGGCTGCGGTGGAATTCGGCCAGCGGCAGACGCCAGAACGGTTCGTTCTCCGCGGCCGCGCTTGCCAGCAGGCGGGCTGCCAGTTTGTCGTCAAAGCTGAACAGCGCATGGTAGTCGTTGCCCAGCGCTGTTTTCGCCGCACCGGTCAGGGTCGCCATGTCGATAATCAGCTCTGGCTTCTGCGCAGACGCGTCGATGAGACCATCGGCCAGCACCAGACGACCTTCCGCATCGGTGTTCATCACTTCCACGTTTTTACCGTTACGGTAGCGAATAATGTCGCCGAGCTTAAAGGCATTACCGCTCACCATGTTGTCCGCACAGCACAGGTAAAGCTTCACGCGCTTGTTCAGACCGCGCGTAATGGCAAACGCCAGCGCGCCGGTGATGGTTGCCGCGCCACCCATATCGGACTTCATGGAGTCCATGAACGCGCTCTGCTTCAGGCTGTAACCGCCGGTATCGAACGTGATGCCTTTCCCGACCAGGCAGGCAAATACCGGTGCTGCTTTATCACCGGTTGGGTTGTAATCCAGCGCCAGCAATACCGGAGGACGCTCGGAACCGCGACCCACGGTGTGGATCCCCATATAGTTCTGCTCGCGCAGGTCTTCACCTTTGGTGATGCGGTAAGACATTTTGTCGCCCGCCACGCCGCACAGCAGGTCAACGGCGCGCTGCGCAAGTTGTTCAGGACCCAGCTCTTCTGCCGGGGCGTTAATGGTATCGCGCACCCAGTCGATAATGGTCAGACGGCTTTCCAGCTCTTTCTGACCCGCTTCGTCGAGCGTCGCCCACTCGATTTTACGGCTGCCTTTCGGTCCTTTGTAACCCGCCCAGAATGCCCAGCTGCGGTCGATATCCCAGCCTTCGCCGTCAAGGGTGACATGTTTAATGCCCAGACCATCAATTTTGCGCGCCGCGCGCTGGATCAGACCCAAATCATCGTTGCCAGTCAGGTGCAGGGTAATACCGTCGTTGTTGATACTGTAGGTGGCTTTCTCGCCCCAGCGCGCGTCAGCAGGCTGATTCGAGATCGTAATCTTCATCGCTTCGGTCATTTTATTTATCCTTATTAGCAAACGGGCCGCCTGAAGGCAGCCCGTAAGGTGATTTATTCTGCTTCATCTAACCAGACTAACAGAATCGCCTCCAGAATTTTTTCATTGGATGCGTTTGGATCGTCGTCAAAATCGTCTAAATCGCAGATCCACTGATGCATATCGGTGAAGCGTACGGTTTTAGGATCGAGATCCGGGTTAGCGTCGTAGAGCGCTTCGCCGATTTCACGGCTGTCAGTCCACTTCAGTCCCATATCAGTGCTCGCGTGCGTGGTTGATGGTGTAGCGTGGGAATTCCACGACCAGATCTTCATCGGTCACCAGAGCCTGGCAGCTCAAACGGCTGTCTGGCTCCAGACCCCATGCTTTATCCAGCATGTCGTCTTCATCTTCGGTGCTCTCGGCCAGAGAGTCAAAACCTTCACGCACGATGCAGTGGCAGGTTGTGCAGGCACAGGATTTTTCACAGGCGTGTTCCACTTCGATACCGTTACGCAGGGCAACATCGAGAATGGTCTCACCGGTCTTCGCTTCCAGAACAGCACCATCCGGACAGAGGTCCGCATGAGGCAAAATAACAATCTTTGGCATATTAAACCTCGTCCACGGACTGGCCTTTCAGCGCGACGCGGACAGATTTGTCCATGCGGCGAGCAGCAAAGTCCTGGGTTTGTTTATCAACGTTTTTAATGGCTTCTTCTATTGCATCAGCATCATTGCCTTCGGCCACTGCACTTAAGCGCGCGGCAGCCTCGTCAATCACCTGACGCTCAGCGGCGCTTAACAGCGCGGCGTCGGCAGCGAGCGCACCGTTCAGACTTTCCAGCACGCGTGCGGCTTCAACTTTCTGTTCTGCCAGCATACGCGCCTTCACATCCTGTTCGGCGTAGCTCATTGAATCCTGAATCATGGAGGCGATCTCACCATCGGTCAGGCCGTAGGACGGCTTCACCTGGATAGACGACTCAACGCCGGTGGATTTCTCCATCGCCGTGACGCTCAGCAGGCCGTCCGCATCCACCTGGAAGGTAACGCGAATATGCGCACCGCCCGCAGGCAGCGCAGGAATACCGCGCAGCGCAAAGCGCGCCAGTGAACGACAGTCCTGCACCAGCTCGCGCTCGCCCTGCATCACATGGATGGACATCGCGGTCTGGCCGTCTTTGAAGGTGGTGAATTCCTGTGCACGCGCCACCGGAATGGTGGTGTTACGCGGAATGACTTTCTCCACCAGTCCCCCCATGGTTTCTAAACCCAGGGAGAGCGGAATAACATCCAGCAGCAACATCTCGCTGTCCGGCTTGTTGCCGACCAGAATATCCGCCTGGATAGCCGCGCCCACGGCAACCACTTTATCCGGGTCGATGGATGTCAGCGGCGTGCGGCCAAAGAATTCACCCACCCGTTCACGCACCAGCGGTACGCGCGTGGAGCCGCCAACCATGACCACTTCCAGCACCTCGTCAGCCTCAACGCCCGCATCTTTCAGTGCGCGACGGCAGGCCAGCAGAGTGCGTTTCACCAAAGGCGCGATCAGGTCGTTAAACTGTTCCCGGGTAATTTCCCCCTGCCAGCCCGCCACGTTGACGGTGACAGACTGCGCATCGCTCAGCGCGATTTTCGCGTCGATGGCCACGTCCAGCAGTTCACGCTGCACGCGTGCATCGCTGCGATCGGGAATACCCGCCTGCTCGCGAATGAAATCAGCGAGCAGATGGTCGAAGTCATCGCCACCCAGCGCAGAATCACCGCCGGTAGCCAGCACTTCAAACACCCCACGGCTTAAGCGCAGGATAGAGATATCAAAGGTCCCGCCACCCAGATCGTAAACCGCAATCACCCCTTCCTGACCGGAGTCCAGGCCGTAGGCAATGGCGGCCGCCGTCGGTTCGTTCAGCAGGCGCAGAACGTGCAGTCCCGCCAGACGCGCCGCGTCTTTGGTGCCCTGACGCTGTGCATCATCAAAGTAGGCCGGAACGGTAATGACCACGCCATCGAGATCGCCGCCGAGCGTTGCCGTAGCACGCGCCGCCAGCGCTTTGAGGATATCAGCAGAAACGCGGATCGGGTTCAGCAGCCCCGCTGCCGTGGCAATCATTGGCAGGCCGTTTTCACTGGCCTGCAGCTGATACGGCAGATGCGGATAACGGGTCTGAATATCGGCGAGGGAGCGGCCCATCATGCGTTTTACGGAACTGATGGTGTTCGCCGGATCGCGCGCGGCGTTCGCGCGTGCGTCGTAGCCAACCGCGTGGCCCTGCTGTTGGTAGTGGACCACGGAAGGCAGCAGATGACGGCCCTGCTCGTCAGCCAGCGTTTCCGCCTGGCCGCTTCGCACGGTCGCCACGAGAGAATTGGTGGTGCCCAGATCAATACCTACCGCCAGACGACGCTGGTGCGGTGCGGCACTTAAGCCAGGCTCACTAATTTGTAATAAGGCCATAATTGCTTCCGAAATTAAAAATCGAGCAGCTTTTCTTCGAGTTGTTCAGCACTGCTTCGCAGTTTATCGAGAAAACGGAGTTTGCGCACAGTGTCTGCCGCCACATCCCAGGTCTCGTTGCTCAGTTGCTCCACCATCAGTTGATGGCGGGTATCGAACATGCCTTTTACGCGCTTGATGAAGCTTTCCAGACGCGCTTCATCTTTGGCCTGTTCAATCTCATCCAGCTCTTCACGCAGTTCCAGCTGTTCCATCAAAAACGCCGTATCACGCACGGTGTGCTGTTCACTCGCCAGATCAAAGCCATGAAGCGAGAGCAGATACTCAGCGCGAGACAGTGGATGGCGCAGCGTCTGCCAGGCCTGATTGATGGTCGCAGATTGCGATACCGCAGCCAATTGCTCTGACTGAGTACCACTGGCGAATTTATCCGGATGATACTGACGCTGCAGATCCTGGAAGCGGATCGTCAGCGCCTGGAGATCAATCGGGTATTGAGCGGGTAATCCGAAGAGAGTGAAGTAATCCATAACAATCTCAGGGGTAGCCTGTTAGAACAAACCCCACGCACAGGAGTCCTGCGGTGGGGTTTCGGATGACGCGCGGTTAAACGTGGAAGCTTTCGCCGCAACCACACTCGTCTTTGACGTTCGGGTTCGTGAATTTGAACCCTTCGTTCAGGCCTTCTTTTACAAAGTCCAGCTGAGTGCCATTGAGGAATTGCAGGCTTTTGCCATCGACCACCACCTTCACGCCCTTGTCTTCAAATACGGTGTCATCAGACGCCGGTTCGTCAACAAACTCCAGTACGTAAGCCATACCAGAACAGCCGGAGGTACGTACGCCCAGTCGCAGGCCAAAGCCTTTACCACGGTTCGCCAGAAAAGAGCTTACTCGCGCGGCAGCGCTGTCGCTAAGGGTAATCGACATACTCAAACCTCAATTATTTTGCTTCACGTTTGCTTTTGTAATCCGCAATGGCGGCTTTGATCGCGTCTTCTGCCAGGATAGAACAGTGAATTTTCACGGGTGGCAGTTCGAGTTCTTCAGCAATATCCGTGTTCTTGATTGCCTGTGCTTCGTCCAGAGACTTGCCCTTCACCCATTCGGTGACCAGGGAGCTGGAGGCGATAGCAGAACCGCAGCCGTAGGTCTTGAAGCGCGCGTCTTCAATGATACCTTCATTGTTGACTTTAATCTGCAGCTTCATCACGTCGCCACACGCTGGCGCACCGACCATACCGCTACCTACGCTTTCGTCGCTGTTGTCAAAAGAGCCAACGTTGCGCGGGTTCTCGTAATGATCAATAACTTTTTCGCTGTATGCCATGTTGAATTCTCCTTATGTACCGATTAGTGATGTGACCATTCAATGCTGTTCAGATCCACGCCCTGCTTGAACATTTCCCACAGTGGAGAAAGGTCACGCAGACGACCGATGGAGTTGCGAACCAGCTTGATGGTGTAGTCAATCTCTTCTTCGGTAGTGAAACGACCTAAAGAGAAACGGATAGAGCTGTGTGCCAGCTCGTCAGTCATGCCCAGTGCGCGCAGCACATAGGATGGCTCCAGGCTTGCAGACGTACAGGCAGAACCGGAAGAAACCGCCAGGTCTTTCAGCGCCATAATCAGCGATTCACCTTCAACATAGTTGAAGCTGACGTTGAGAATGTTTGGTGCGCCCTGTTCGAGATCGCCGTTCAGATACACTTCTTCCATATCTTTCACGCCATCCCACAGACGGTTACGCAGCGTGCGCAGGCGCGCCATCTCGGTTTCCATCTCTTCTTTCGCAATACGGTAAGCTTCGCCCATACCCACGATCTGGTGAACAGGCAGCGTACCGGAACGCATACCGCGCTCGTGACCGCCACCGTGCATCTGTGCTTCGATGCGGATACGCGGTTTACGACGAACGTACAGTGCACCAATACCTTTCGGGCCATAGATTTTGTGGCCGGAGAAGGACATCAGGTCCACTTTCAGCTGGCTCAGATCGATAGGCAGTTTGCCCACGCTCTGGGTGGCGTCTACGTGGTAGATGATGCCGCGCGCACGGCACATTTCGCCGATGGTCGCGATATCTTGCACAACGCCAATTTCGTTGTTTACGTGCATGATGGAGACCAGAATGGTGTCATCACGCATGGCCGCTTCGAGCTCTTTCAGGTCGATGATACCGTTGCTCTGTGGTGCCAGGTAAGTCACGTCGAAACCTTCACGCTCGAGCTGACGGCAGGTATCCAGCACGGCTTTGTGTTCGGTTTTGCTGGTGATGATGTGCTTGCCTTTTTTCTGATAAAAGTTGGCCGCACCTTTGATCGCCAGGTTATCGGATTCGGTCGCACCGGAGGTGAATACAATCTCACGCGGGTCGGCACCCACCAGGTCAGCAATCTGATTACGGGCGATATCTACCGCCTCTTCAGCATGCCAGCCAAAACGGTGTGAACGGGAAGCTGGGTTACCAAAGTTTCCGTCCAGGGTCAGACACTGCATCATTTTCTCGGCAACACGCGGGTCCACCGGCGTGGTTGCGGAGTAGTCGAGATAAATCGGTAATTTCATTGCTCTATAAACTCCGTACATCGCTTCAATGCAAGGAATCAGGCAACCGGCTGGATGTACGACCGAGTACACGGAGCGAGCGAACGCTCCGGCCTGATTCTGAAATACTTATCTTTTTATTACGCGCGTAATTTGACGTCGATCGCGTCCTGCCCGCGGGTGCTGCGTTGGGAGTCCTGGCTGTGCTGACGGCCAGAGACATCCAGAACTTCCTGGTTATTTACCAGTTCACCTAAGGTGATATTGTTCAGGAAGCCGGTCAGACGATCGCTCAGGTCGCGCCACAGCGCGTGGGTCAGGCACTTATCGCCGCCCTGGCAGCCGCCTTTACCCTGGCAACGGGTCGCATCAACGGATTCGTCAACGGCACTGATCACTTCGCCAACTGCAATACTGCCCGCGTCTTTACCCAGCAGATAACCGCCGCCTGGGCCACGAACGCTGGAAACCAGTCCATTTTTACGCAGTCTGGAGAACAGCTGTTCCAGATAGGAGAGGGAGATCCCTTGTCGTTCAGAAATATCAGCCAACGGAACCGGGCCCGCTTCGGAGTTGAGCGCAACGTCCAGCATCGCGGTCACGGCATAACGCCCTTTAGATGTCAGTCTCATGTCTTACTTAACCTCAAACTCGCCCCTGCCCGGGGTTTTTTATAGTAAAATGGGGGTATTGCATAGCAGGGCCAAGTCTGACATTCCTGACTAAAATGGTCAACTATTTACTTGACTGTTTTAGTCAGGTATTTAACCTTCCGTGCCGTATCACCAGGATGGGCACTACTCTTTATTCTTTTGCTCAATCGACGCCAGAATCCCGCGCAGAATGTTCAGTTCCTGGCTTTCCGGACGCGCACGGGTAAACAGGCGGCGCAGCTTGTTCATTACCTGCCCCGGGTGACCTTCACGGATGAAACCGGTAGAGAGCAGTGTCTGCTCCAGGTGACCATAGAAGCGCTCCAGATCGTCCACCAGCGGGTAGACGGCCTCTTCCTGCGGCTCTGCCGTTGCTTTTTCCTGCCTCGCCAGCCACGCCATACGCACTTCATAGGCAATCACCTGAACGGCCATTGCCAGGTTCAGGGAGCTGTATTCCGGGTTAGCGGCAATGGCCACGTGGTAATGGCACTTCTGCAGTTCATCGTTGGTCAGGCCCACGCGTTCACGGCCAAACACCAGCGCTACAGGAGCCTGTTCGGCTTCAGAGACGCTTTTCAGACCGCATTCACGCGGATCCAGCATCGGCCACGGCAGTGTACGGGAGCGGGCGCTGGTCCCGACCACCAGACTGCACCCTGCCAGGGCTTCGTCCAGGGTATCCACGATCTGCGCGTTACCAATGACATCGCTGGCGCCCGCAGCCAGAGCGATAGCCTGTGAGTCGGGTTTCACCAGTGGGTTAACCAGCCACAGGTTCGTTAAGCCCATGGTTTTCATAGCGCGGGCTACGGAGCCCATATTGCCAGTGTGCGATGTTTCGACCAGCACGATTCGAATGTTTTGCAGCATAGTTTTAATGTCTGGATTCTGTGTCTGAAGAATATTCGGCCATATTATCATAAACGAGAGACATATTCCGATCTCGCTGCTATACTCTGCGCCGATTTTCCCGTTCTTTAACATCCAGTGAGAGAGACCGATGCATCCGATGCTGACCATCGCCGTGCGCGCAGCGCGCAAGGCGGGTAATGTAATTGCCAAACACTACGAAACGCCAGATTCTGTTGAAACCAGCCAGAAAGGCAGCAATGATTTCGTAACCAACGTCGATAAAGCCGCTGAAGCGATTATTATCGATACCATCCGCAAATCTTACCCGCAGCACACCATCATCACCGAAGAAAGCGGTGAACTTGAAGGTACCGATCAGGATGTTCAATGGGTTATCGATCCACTGGATGGCACCACCAACTTCGTCAAACGTCTGCCACACTTCTCCGTGTCTATCGCTGTACGCATTAAAGGCCGTACTGAAGTCGCTGTGGTTTACGATCCAATGCGTAACGAACTGTTCACCGCAACCCGCGGTCAGGGCGCGCAGCTGAACGGCTACCGTCTGCGCTGCAGCAATGCACGCGACCTCGACGGTACCATTCTGGCGACCGGCTTCCCGTTCAAGGCGAAGCAGCACGCAACCACTTACATGAATATTCTGGGCAAACTGTTCACCGAATGCGCTGACTTCCGTCGCACCGGTTCTGCCGCGCTGGACCTGGCCTATGTGGCTACCGGTCGCGTTGACGGTTACTTTGAGCTGTCACTGAAGCCGTGGGATTTTGCAGCGGGCGAGCTGATCGCGCGTGAATCAGGCGCCATTGTTTGCGATTTCACTGGCGGCCACAACCATCTGACGACCGGCAACATCGTTGCAGGTAACCCACGTGTTGTTAAAGCCATGCTGGCAAACATGCGTGATGAGCTGAGCGACGCGCTGAAGCGTTAATCCAGCCTGCGGTGCCCTCTCCCGCCGGGAAAGGGCACCATGCTGTACCTGACTAAAACGGCCTTAATCCCCTTCCCACCGGCACCGCGCTCATCCACATCGTTACCGCAGCCACCAGCAGAATCATCCCGCCCGCCAGCGCGAGCGTTGTCCATCCGACCTGCCGCCACAGCACCGGCGTTTTATTGCCGCTGAGTTTGACCGCCAGTTGACGGAAACTATGCACCAGCAGTGCCAGTGACGAAATCGTGAGTGACGTCCCGGCCGCCATGGCCAATGCCGAGAGCATTCCCCAGCCAAATACACCCATCACCTTACTGAACAGCAGCACCATGATTGCCCCTGAACACGGACGCATGCCCATTGAGAGCACAACCATCAGCCGCGCTCGCCAGTCATCACCGTTCTGCAGCTGCGCCTGGGTCGGCAGATGCTGATGTCCACAGCCGCAGTTCGCAGTGTGTTCATGGTGCGGCGTAAAAGCCCTGAACTGGGGTTTGTGCAGCAAAGCCCGCAATTTTTTCAGTGCCCGCCAGCACAGGAGCAGACCCAGCACACCGACCAGCGCGTAACTCCCCTTCTCCAGCCAGAAACTGCTGATATGCAGCTGACGAGCAGGAAGGCGTAATAACGACAGGACGACCACCACCAGCACAATCGCCACGCCGCCCTGAAGTAGCGAAGATGCGAGGGTCAACCCAATGCTTGATTTGAGCCTGGAGGGATGGGTCGCAAGCCAGGTCGCGATCACGATTTTGCCGTGTCCCGGCCCCAGCGCATGCAGGACACCGTAGAGAAAACTGAAGGCCAGAAGAGAACCGCCTGCCTTCGTCGGGTTTTCCGCCACCGCCTTCAGTAAGCCGCTCATCTGCTGGTTGACCTCGCGCTGCCAGACAATGCTTTTCATCATCACCTGCGGCCAGGCGTGCCATAGCCACAATGCGCCGCACACGGCCAGCAGCAAAAAGAGCGCCAGCGGCCAGAGATGAAGCCAGCGGCGTGATTTTCGTGCCGGAGATGCGATCACTGACATTGCAACGTCACCTGCTGTGCGAACTGTTTACCCAACTCCATGTCTTCGGGTGGTGCATCTTCTTTATCGAGAGAGACCGCAAAATTGAGCGTCTCTTCGCTCGGTTTTGGCGTGTGCATTGCCATCGTGCAGGCTTTTTGCAGGGCTGCCGGTAGCGTCACATCACTCTCCTCTGCGTAATGCATATCGACATAGTAAGTGGGATCAAAGGTGGAAAACGTATAGGTCTGCCCAGCCAGCGGCTGCGGATGCGCCAGCGGCAGGACAAACGTCAGTACCGCCTGATGTCCGTCGCGGGTCATGCCATATTCCGTCGGCCTATTCATAAATTTCACTTTTTGTCCGTTGTGCCAGAACTCGGTGAAATAGTGCTGACCAAGCACGTTGGCCATTACTTCCGACGCCAGCTTTTTCCAGATTTCATCCCCGGGTTTTGCATTCCCGGCATCGTACAGCAGGTCAGCCGAGGTGATTTCATCCATCGTCCAGCGCATTTTCAGGCCACTGAGCTGCGTTCCGTCCGTTACCAGCTCGGTTTTCAGGCTGATAAAACTGTGAGGATGCGCGACGACAGCAAAGGGGATCACCGTCAAAAATAACGCCATTGCGCTTTGTTTAACTGTTTGCATCAATTCCTCACGTCATAAATTCTGTGATGTTCGCCAGCAATCCTGAGTGAAAGGCCTGCCGGCGCGCTTTTCAGCGCCCATCCTTTAGCTATTCTTATCAAACATTCCCACTGGATACCCGACAGATGATGACGACGCTTGAAATTCCATCTGTGCTTTCCAGTTCGCAGCGCCGCTGCCAGGTGCTTTTAATGCTTTACCTGCCCGATGCTGCCGTTACCGCACAGAGCATTATCGCTGCCAATGGCGTGGACGACGCTATGGCACGGCAAGATATAGCCGAGACGCGCGATGAAATCCAGCGCTATCACCGGCTCGACATCGTCACGTACCATGACGGTAGCTACCGGATTGAAGGCTCAGCCCTGAATCAACGTTTATGCCTGTTGCACTGGCTGCGCAGGGCTATGCGGCTGTGTCCGCAATTCGTTTCGCATCAGTTTACCCCCGCGCTGAAAACCGCGCTTAAACAGCAGGGCATTGCCCGGCCTCTCTATGACGATACCAACCTGCGGGCGTTGATCAGCTTCTGCTCGCGCAAGCTTCAGCGCCCGTTTGATTGCCGGGACGTACAGTTTTTACAGCTCTATCTGCAGTATTGCCTGATGCAGCATCATCTGGGGAATACCCCGCAGTTTTCATCGGTGCAGCGTAACTGGACGCAATCAAGAGGGGAATATTTCACCGCTCAGGAGATTGTTCGTCACTGGAAACGCCGTGTGCCACAAGGGACCCACAGCGATGAACAACTGTTTCTTGCACTGCTGTTTATGATGCTGCGCACCCCTGACCCTGTGCTTGATAAGCATCAGCAGGATCAGCGCCTGCGTCGGGCAATTGTGCGCATGGTCGCCCGTTTTCGGGCGCAAACCGGGATGAACTTCAGCGATGAACAGGGGCTGACCGACCAGCTTTATATTCATCTGGCCCAGGCGCTGGACCGTTCGCTGTTTGAGATAGGCATCGACAATAGCCTGCCGGAAGAGATCCATCGTCTCTACCCCCGCCTGTTACGCACCACCAAAGAGGCGTTGTTTGAGCTGGAAGCGGAATTCGGGCTGCGTTTTTCTGATGAAGAGATGAGCCTGGTGGCGGTCATTTTCGGCGCCTGGCTGATGCAGGAGACCGATCTGCATGAGAAGCAGGTGGTGTTATTGACGGGAGAGGATAAATCCTGTGAGGACGTGATAGAGCAGCAACTGCGCGAATTGACGTTGCTGCCGCTCAACATTCGATATCAGACACTGCAGGCCTATCAGAAAGAGGGGGCACCGCGCGAAGCGGCGCTGGTCATCACCCCTTATCCGACCGCCCTGCCCCTGTTCTCACCACCGCTGATCCACGCCGTTGAGACGCTGAACACGCAGCAGCAAGAACATATTCGCGCCATGCTGGAATCGTAGCTACGCGCGCGCGGCGACTTTAGGACGAACGAACATCGCCGGTAGGGCGACAAGCGCCATGACCCAGAAGACCCCGTGTCCCAGATGCTGGTAAAGGAAGCCCGCAAAGACCGTCATCACCGCAATGCTGCCGCCCATCGCCACTGCCGAATAAACCGACTGCAACCGAATGACATCCCCGCCTTCACGCGCGGCGATATAGCGCATAGCCGCCAGGTGACATACCGTGAAGGTGCCGCAGTGCAGAATTTGCGCCACGATCAGCCACGGCAGCTCCGTCGTCCAGCCCATAATGCCCCACCGTACGACACCACAGACAGCAGAAAGCAGGAGCAGATCGCGCGCGCCGAAGCGCCGGAACAGCTTTTTGCTCAGCGCGAAGATAATCACTTCAGCGACCACACCAAGCGACCACAGGTAACCCACTGCAGATGCGGAGTATCCTGCCCCCTGCCAGTAGATGGCGCTGAAACCATAGTACGCCGCGTGCGCGCCCTGCAGCAGACAGACGCAGGCCAGGAAACGCCAGCTTTGTGCCACCAGGCTTCGCCAGGCCGGCCAGCCGGCGCTTTCCTGATGACGGCTCTCACCTTGCGGCATTACCGATGGACGCAACAGCATCCCCAGCAGCATGGAGGCAATGCCGATACTCAGCAGCGCAAGGATCGCACGGTAATCGTAAAGGCTAACCAGTTTACCCACCAGTGCAGAGCCGATGACAAAGGCAATTGAGCCCCACAGCCGCACGCGGCCATAATCCATCGTTATCTGTTTTTGCCAGGTGTTTGCCAGGGCATCCGTCAGCGGAACCAGCGGCGAGAAAAAGAGGTTAAAACCGACCATCACCACCATCAGCCATGCAAACTGGTGGCTCACCCAGAAACAGGCGACAAAGACCAGCGTCAACAGCGCCAGAATGCGTACCGCCTTAATCAGCAAGGAGGGATCGCTGACGCGCGGTGCGATCAGCAGGCTTCCCAGGAAACGTGCCACCAGACCAGCGCCAAGCAGGATACCTATGGTCTCGGGCGTCAGGCCGATCCCCTTGAGCCAGACGCTCCAGAAAGGCAGAAAAATACCGTAGCTAAAGAAATAGGTGAAATAACTGAGCGCCAGCCAGCGCGTGGAATGCAAGACCATGAATCCCTCCCGAAATGGAGGCCATAGTCTGGCGAGAATACAAAAATTAAGCAAGTCGATAGTCTGCTATAAATTAACGAAAATTTAACATATTGTGCAGTCATCTGACTTATGGCAGGGAATGAAAATGTGTATTACGTTTAAATTACTCCACTTGCAGAGGTATTTCTGCCATGAACTCACTTCGCTATTTAGATTTCGGCCAGGCACGTCACCTGTTGCTGTTAATAGGTCGTATCGCGCTTGTCGTACTGTTTATTATCTTCGGCTATCCAAAACTGACGGGGTTTAGCGGGACCGTACAATATATGACGTCGCTGGGTACACCCATGCCCATGCTGGCGGCCATTATTGCGGTGGTAATGGAGGTGCCTGCCGCCATTCTGATCGTGCTGGGCTTTTTCACCCGCCCTGTTGCCGTACTCTTTGTATTTTACACGCTGGGTACCGCGATTATCGGCCACCACTACTGGGATATGACCGGTGATGCCGTCATGCCGAATATGATTAACTTCTACAAGAATATCAGTATTGCCGGAGCGTTTATTTTACTGGCGATAGTGGGACCGGGAGCCCTCTCCCTTGACCGGCGTTAACCCATAAAAAAAGGCCGCAATCGCGGCCTTTTTTATTTCTGCAAACAGAAAGATTAAGCGTATACCGGGAAGCGTGCGCAGATTTCCAGAACTTTACCTTTAACGCGCTCGATAACCGCTTCGTCATTGATATTGTCCAGAACGTCAGACATCCAGCCTGCCAGCTCTTTCACTTCCGCTTCTTTAAAGCCGCGGCGAGTAACAGCCGGAGAACCGATACGGATACCGGAGGTCACGAACGGGCTCTTCGGATCGTTTGGCACGCTGTTTTTGTTCACGGTGATGTTGGCACGGCCAAGGGCAGCGTCAGCTTCTTTACCGGTCAGGTTTTTATCAACCAGGTCCAGCAGGAACAGGTGGTTCTCAGTACCACCGGAAACCACTTTGTAACCGCGGTTCAGGAAGACTTCCACCATCGCTTTGGCGTTTTTAGCAACCTGCTGCTGGTAAACTTTAAACTCTGGCTCCATCGCTTCTTTCAGCGCCACCGCTTTCGCCGCGATAACGTGCATCAGTGGGCCGCCCTGCGCGCTTGGGAATACGGCAGAGTTCAGCTTTTTGTACAGCTCTTCGTCGCCACCTTTTGCCAGAATCAAACCACCGCGTGGGCCCGCCAGGGTTTTGTGCGTGGTGGTGGTCACAACGTGAGCATGCGGAACCGGGTTCGGATAAACGCCTGCAGCAATCAGGCCGGCAACGTGCGCCATGTCAACGAACAGGTAAGCACCGATGCTGTCAGCGATTTCACGCATTTTTGCCCAGTCAACGATACCGGAGTAAGCAGAGAAACCGCCGATAATCATCTTCGGTTTGTGGGTCTGCGCCTGCTTCGCCATGTCTTCGTAGTCAATTTTACCGGACTCATCAATGCCGTAAGGAATGATGTTGTACAGTTTGCCTGAGAAGTTAACCGGAGAGCCGTGAGTCAGGTGGCCGCCTTGCGCCAGGTTCATACCCAGAACGGTATCGCCCGGTTGCAGCAGCGCGGTGTAGACCGCGAAGTTAGCCTGAGAGCCAGAGTGCGGCTGTACGTTAGCGTAGTCGGCGCCAAACAGTTCTTTAGCGCGATCGATGGCCAGTTGCTCAACGATATCAACGTACTCGCAACCGCCGTAGTAGCGTTTGCCCGGGTAACCTTCAGCGTATTTGTTGGTCAGCTGAGAACCCTGCGCCTGCATTACGCGCGGGCTGGTGTAGTTTTCGGAGGCGATCAGTTCGATGTGCTCTTCCTGACGTACTTTTTCCTGCTCCATAGCCTGCCACAGTTCGGCATCATAATCGGCAATGTTCATTTCACGCTTTAACATCCGCATCTCCTGACTCAGCTAACAATAAAATTTTGGCCTGAAAAGGCAGTCCTGTTGGACGACGGGCAACAGTATAACTGATTAGTTCTGTGATAACAGGTCTTGACAAACGATTTTACGCAAACGTTTTCCTACCCGCCACGCAAGGGTTTGAGGAATAAAGCCCTCATCATTTTCAACGGATTTCTTTTCAGGTTTGTGATGCATATTTTTCACGTTGCAAAGAACCATTTACAACGCAGGGGTATTTTTTATAAGATGCATTTAAAATACATCATTAAAAACACCACTGAAGGACGCTGCTATGCTCGACGCTCAAACCATCGCCACAGTTAAAGCCACTATTCCCCTGCTGGTCGAAACCGGCCCGAAACTCACCGCCCATTTCTACGATCGTATGTTTACGCATAACCCGGAGTTGAAAGAGATTTTCAACATGAGCAACCAGCGTAACGGCGATCAGCGCGAAGCCCTGTTCAACGCCATCGCAGCCTACGCCAGCAATATCGAAAACCTGGCGGCGTTGCTGCCTGCCGTGGAAAAAATTGCGCAGAAGCACACCAGCTTCCAGATCAAACCCGAGCAGTACAATATCGTCGGCGGCCATCTGCTGGCCACACTGGATGAGATGTTTAGCCCGGGCCAGGAGGTGCTGGATGCGTGGGGGAAAGCCTACGGCGTGCTGGCAAATGTGTTCATTAACCGTGAAGCACAGATCTACAGCGAAAACGCCAGTAAGGCAGGCGGCTGGGAAGGTACCCGCGCTTTCCGCATCGTCGAGAAAACGCCGCGCAGCCAGCTCATCACCAGTTTTGAGTTCGAGCCGGTGGATGGCAAGCCGGTCGCTGATTATCAGCCGGGGCAGTATCTGGGCGTGTGGCTGAAGCCTGAAGGTTTCCCGCACCAGGAGATTCGCCAGTACTCCCTGACCCGCAAACCAGACGGTAAACGTTATCGCATTGCCGTAAAACGCGAAGATGGTGGCCAGGTATCAAACTGGCTGCATAACGAGGCTAACGTGGGTGATGTGGTTCATCTGGCCGCGCCTGCGGGCGATTTCTTTATGGCGGTTGAGGCGAATACGCCGGTCACCTTGATCTCAGCCGGGGTGGGCCAGACGCCAATGCTGGCGATGCTCGATACCCTCGCTAAATCAAACCACAGCGCGCAGATAAACTGGTTCCACGCCGCCGAGAACGGTGAAGTGCACGCGTTTGCCGATGAAGTGAATGCGCTGGCTTCCTCTCTGCCACGCTTTACCGCCCATACCTGGTATCGTCTGCCGACGGATGCCGACCGTGCAGCCGCACGCTTTGACAGCGAAGGTCTCATGAATTTGAGTCAGCACGAAGGGGCATTCAGCGCGCCGGAGATGCAGTTTTACGTCTGCGGACCGGTAGCGTTTATGCAGTATGCCACGAAGCAGCTGGTGGAGTTGGGTGTGAATAAAGACAACATTCATTACGAATGTTTCGGGCCGCATAAAGTACTGTAATCGCCCGATGGCGCTACACTTTCCCGGCCGGTGAGTTTTGCAGGCCGGGTAAGCATAGCGCCACCCGGCTGAATCAGGAATCAGGTACTGACGATTAAATCGCGGCGTCGTCTTCTTCACCGGTACGGATACGGATCACGCGTGCCACATCAAAGACGAAGATTTTACCGTCGCCAATTTTGCCGGTCTGCGCCGTACGGATAATGGTATCCACACAGGTATCCACGATATCGTCGCTCACCACGATTTCAATTTTCACTTTTGGCAGAAAGTCCACCATGTACTCTGCGCCACGGTAAAGTTCGGTGTGGCCCTTCTGGCGACCAAAACCTTTCACTTCCGTCACTGTCATCCCGGTGATGCCCACTTCCGCCAGCGCTTCACGCACATCATCCAGTTTGAAAGGTTTAATAATCGCATCAATCTTTTTCATGGTGGGTCCTTAAACTCTTGCCTGTAAGCTGCTTCGTAATCGGTTGCTCACAGTATCATACTCATTCAGATTTTGCGGTACTACTCTTTAAAATCGTTTGCTTCCAGCTCATGGCGGGAGAGCAGCTTGTAGAACTCAGTACGGTTGCGCCCGGCCATACGCGCCGCATGGGTTACGTTGCCTTTGGTTATCTGCAGGAGCTTGCGCAGATAGTTCATTTCGAACTGATTACGCGCTTCTGCAAACGTCGGCAGCGCGGTGTTTTCCCCTTCCAGCGCCTGCTCCACCAGCGCGTCGCTAATGACGGGTGACGAGGTCAGCGCCACGCACTGTTCAATAACGTTCACCAGCTGGCGCACGTTGCCCGGCCAGCTTGCAGCCATCAGCCGTTTCATCGCATCGGTGGAAAACGCCCGGACAAAAGGCTTATGCCGATCGGCCGCCTGGCGCAAAAGATGGTTTGCCAGCAGCGGAATATCTTCCGCCCGCTCGGCCAGTGCCGGAATTTTCAGGTTCACCACGTTCAGACGGTAGTAGAGATCTTCACGAAACTCGTTGCGCGCCATGACTTTTGGTAAATCGCGGTGCGTGGCCGAAATGATACGCACGTTAATATCGATATCGCGGTTACTGCCGAGGGGGCGCACTTTTCGCTCCTGCAAAACACGCAGCAATTTGACCTGCAGCGGTGCCGGCATATCGCCAATCTCGTCCAGAAAAAGTGTGCCGCCTTCTGCCGCCTGGAAAAGCCCTTCCCGGCTGCTCACCGCCCCGGTGAACGCCCCGCGGGCATGACCAAACAGTTCAGACTCAAGCAGTTGTTCAGGGAGCGCACCACAGTTAATCGCGATAAAGGCGTTTTTGCTGCGCGGGCTGGCGTTATGGATAGCCTGGGCAAGGATCTCTTTCCCGGTACCGCTCTGGCCGTTAATCAGCACGCTAACGTCTGACTGTGCCACCATCCGGGCCTGTTCGAGCAGACGCAGCATAATCGGGCTGCGGGTGACGATAGACTCCCGCCACGCTTCATCATTCGACGGAGCCGCGTGCTCAAGCGCGCTGTCGATAGCCTTATAGAGGGCATCTTTATCTACCGGCTTGGTGAGGAAGCTGAATACCCCCTGCTGCGTCGCGGCAACGGCATCCGGAATCGATCCGTGCGCCGTCAGGATGATCACCGGCATGCCAGGCTGCTGCTTCTGGATCTCCGCGAACAGCTGCAGGCCATCCATTTCATCCATTCGCAGGTCGCTAATCACCAGATCAACCTTCTCGCGGCTCAGGACTTTCAGCCCCTCCTGCCCGCTTTCCGCCGTCACCACGCTGTAGCCTTCACTGACCAGACGCATCCCCAGCAGCTTTAACAGCCCCGGATCGTCATCCACCAGTAAGAGATGGGCAGGTTTTCGGCTTGTCATGGCTTCACATCCTCTTGTTTCTGCGCATCACCGTCTGGCGTCGCGGCTGACCCTTTTGGCGCGTCAGGCAGATAATTTCCGGCCGGTTTACGCGTCGAGAGCTGCCTTTCGATGTCGGTCAGGTTTTCAAGCTTGCGCGTCGTGGTATCCAGTTGAGCACGCAAGTGCTGCTCCTGCTGGCGCAGCGTATCAAGCTCGCTGTCGGTGGATTGCTGTAATTTGCTGTAGCGAAAACGCTCTTCAGACAACTGCAGTTGTAACGCCTGACCATCACGCCAGAGCTGATACACCGGGCGCACCTGCGCCGGAAGATTTCCGACAAACGTGTCCAGCCGCGTGACGTTGGTGCGACGCTCGACGGGGGTGATTTTCGCATCCGCGAGTAAAATTCCACGCTTGAACGCGTCCTGCCAGGTATCGTCATTGAGCATCGCCGCTTGCGAGCGCGCCTCGACCGGCGCCAGACGCTGAGCGCAATCTATTCCACGTAGCCAGAACAGCGGATTGCTCTCGACGTCATGCCCCGACAGATTCCAGATGTCGTCACAGCGGGTCGACAGAAAATCTGCCAGCTGATTATCTGGCCATTTATCTTGTTGTTTATCGCTAATCGCACTTTGCGGCACATGGGAAACACAGCCCGCCAGAAATAAACAGGGCAGGCTCAGGCGAAACATATTGCTGGAAAACACCGCGCGCACGGCGCGGGAAAAGACGTGTGACATACTCACCAGGCATAGATTCATTTCATTGATTTTTCCGGCTCAGGGGCAGTTCAATACGGAAGCAAACATCTGACCGTTCGTCCGTGGCAATTTTCAGCTCACCCTGCATGCGTCGTATGCAGTCCCGGGCAATACTCAGGCCCAGCCCACTTCCTTTTACCGCCCCTTTCCGCTGATGACTTCCCTGGAAAAAGGGTTCAAAGATCATGGTTTTTTCGTCATCAGGGATTGGAGTGCCGGTGTTAGCGACGTCAATAAACACCCGTGAACCATTCGTATAACTTCGGATATAAATGTTACCGGATTCAGTACCATAGTGCACCGCATTGGAGTAAAGATTATCCAGAACGCTCATCAACAGCATCGGTTCCGCGAGGCAGGTTGGCTCACTGAGCTCCACCCCGGTATGCATCATTTTAGCTCTTGCTGGCAAGCTATGGGCGGAGATCACCATATCCACCAGCGGCGCAATATCGACGTTTTCCAGCACCACCGCGCCATCCGCCAGCTTGCGGTTGTAGTCCAGCAGTTGCTCAATCAGCTTTTGCAGATTGCGGCTGCTGGCATCCAGGATGTCGACAATCTCTTTCTGTTCGGGCGTAAGCGGCCCCGCCACTTCATCTGCCAGCAGTTCCGTTCCTTCGCGCATGCTGGCAAGCGGCGTTTTAAGCTCATGGGAAATATGACGCAAGAACTGATGGCGCTGGGATTCCAGCCATGCCAGACGTTCAGAAAGCCAGATAATGCGCTGGCCAACGGAGCGCAACTCGCGAGGACCTTTAAAGGCGACCGTATCCCCGAGAGACTTCCCCTCGCCCAGGCGGTTAATCATGCGCTGGATACCCTTCACCGGGCCGATGATCATGCGGGTAAAGAGCAGAACAAGACCGAGGCTGACGAGGAACAGCACCAGCGCCTGCCAGCCAAAGAACTGGCCACGTTCCGCAATCTCCTGCTGCAGCTGTTGCCCGCGCGAGAAGATAACCGTGCGGGTAGACTGCACCATCTCGGTATTGGCATTCGCAAAGGCTTCCAGACGGGCAGCCGCTGCGGCATCCGGGCCGCTGTTCTTACACTGCAGTTGCGCCAGATCGTTCAAATCCTGACGTAACGCCTGATAAAGCTTATCGTCCGGCAGCACCCCTGCATGGGCGTCCAGCATTTCACTGTAGCGTTTACGTTGATTCTGATAGACCTTTTCCAGAGTAGGATCGTCAAGCACGCAGTACTGCCGATAGCTGCGTTCCATCTCCAGCGCGGCGTTAGTCATCGCTTCACTGCGTCGGGCGTCGATCAGCGTCGTGCGGTTAGTCAGTGCCGCCTGCGCACTCAGCGCGTTGAGACTCTGCCACGCCTGCCATGCCAGGATCAGCAAAGGCAGCAGGATCAGCAGAAAGGCCATCATGACAAGCTGTCGCAGGGAACGAGGAAAAACGGGCCAGCGTTTCAACGCATTACTCTCTTTATCGGGGTTTGAGGAGAGCGTAACTGAGTCTGCCCTTCAGATACAACAAAGCCGGGTAAAAACCCGGCTTTGTCATGGAATGAGGCGGTGCCTAACTCGACGTTTCGCCCTGGCCTGATAAAGCAACGCTATGATCAGTAGTTGGACGGCAGGCACCTTTTTGTGCGTCATTCGAAGTTTATGTAGCACGTCCCGAAGGGGCTGACATAAGAAGGTGAATGAGCCACTGATTAATATTATGCAACACTCGTGCCATAATGCAAAACAATAAATTATCTTGTTGATATTTAACTATTTTATGCAATTATGCCGTTAATTGCCAGCTGAATGATTTCCAGGCTAAGTGTCGCTAAAAAGCAACACCTTAACGACAACCCATCACACTCTATACAATTCAATGAGTTAAATGTCTCCTTTTGGAGACACCACGAATAGCGGATTGTCGCGGTTTTGCGACAGGCACAAAAAAGCCCGGTGGCGTTTTCGCGCACCGGGCCTGCTGTGGGAGTAGCGGTACGCTTAACCTAGCTGTTTACGCGCATTACGGAAGATACGCATCCACGGGCTGTCCTCGCCCCAGTTTTCCGGGTGCCAGGAGTTGCTCACGGTACGGAACACACGTTCCGGGTGCGGCATCATAATGGTCGCACGACCGCTTTCGCTGGTCACCGCAGTGATACCGTTCACCGAACCGTTCGGGTTAGCCGGGTAGGATTCTGTCACCTTGCCGAAATTATCGACAAAGCGCAGCGCCACCAGGCCTTTGCTTTCAAGCTGAGCCAGATGAGCTGCATCGCGCACTTCAACCTGGCCTTCGCCATGGGAAACGGCGATTGGCATCTGAGACCCTACCATGCCCTGCAGCAGCAGAGACGGGCTTTGGGTCACTTCCACGAGGCTGAAACGCGCTTCAAAGCGGTCAGACTGGTTACGCACAAAGCGCGGCCAGGCTTCACTACCGGGGATCAGCTCGCGCAGGTTGGACATCATCTGACAGCCATTACATACGCCCAGCGCCAGCGTTTGCGGACGGTGGAAGAAGGTTTCAAACTCGTCGCGAACACGGCTGTTGAAGAGGATGGACTTCGCCCAACCCTCACCTGCCCCCAGCACGTCGCCGTAAGAGAAACCACCGCAGGCGACCAGCGCCTGGAAATCTTCCAGACCGGTACGCCCGGCCAGCAGGTCGCTCATGTGAACGTCGATGGCATCAAAGCCCGCACGGTAGAAGGCAGCAGCCATCTCAACGTGGGAGTTGACGCCCTGCTCACGCAGTACGGCCACTTTCGGACGCGCGCCGGTCGCAATGTACGGCGCGGCGATATCTTCGTTGATGTCGAAGGAGAGCTTCACGTTCAGGCCAGGATCGTTGTCGTTAGCCTTCGCGTTGTGTTCCTGATCGGCACACTCCGGGTTGTCACGCAGGCGCTGCATCTGCCAGGTGGTTTCAGCCCACCACATACGCAGGGTAGAACGGCTCTCGCTGAACACCGCGTGGCCATCCGCTTCAATGACAAAGCGGTCGCCCTGCACGGCTTTACCCAGATAATGCACGCAATCTGCCAGGCCGTGCTGAGCCAGTACGCTTTCAACCGCGTCACGATCTGCGGCACGCACCTGAATCACCGCGCCCAGCTCTTCGTTAAACAGCGCCGCCAGACGATCCTCGCCCAGCGTCGCGATGTTCGCTTCGACGCCGCAGTGGCCGGTGAAGGCCATCTCAGCCAGAGTAACCAGCAGGCCACCGTCGGAACGGTCGTGGTAGGCCAGCAGTTTACGCTGTGCCACCAGGGCCTGGATGGCGTCGTAGAAACCTTTTAACTGCGCCACATCACGCACATCTGCCGGCTTATCACCCAGCTGACGATAAACCTGCGCCAGCGCGGTCGCTCCCAGCGCGTTATGGCCTTTACCCAGGTCAATCAGCAGCAGGGCGTTATCTTCAGTCACCAGCTGTGGCGTCACGGTATGGCGCACGTCTTCTACGCGGGCAAACGCGGAGATGATCAGCGACAGCGGAGAGGTCATCTCGCGCTGCTCGTTACCCTCCTGCCAGCGGGTCTTCATCGACATGGAGTCTTTACCCACCGGAATGGTCAGGCCAAGTGCCGGGCAGAGCTCTTCACCCACCGCCTTCACGGCTTCATACAGGCCCGCATCTTCGCCCGGGTGGCCCGCTGCGGCCATCCAGTTCGCGGAAAGTTTGATACGTTTAATGTCGCCAATCTGCGTTGCGGCAATGTTGGTCAGTGCTTCACCAACGGCCAGACGAGCAGACGCGGCGAAGTCCAGCAGAGCGACCGGGGTACGTTCGCCCAGCGCCATCGCTTCACCGTAGAAGCTGTCGAGACTCGCGGTGGTGACGGCACAGTTAGCCACCGGGATCTGCCACGGGCCAACCATCTGATCGCGCGACACCATACCGGTCACGGTACGGTCGCCGATGGTGACCAGGAAGGTTTTCTCCGCCACGGCCGGCAGGTGCAGAACGCGATTGACCGCGTCAGCCACGGTAATACCCTGACGATCCAGCGCTTTGCCAGCTGCTTTACGGGTCTCAACGTCGCGGGTCATCTTCGGCGTTTTACCGAGCAGCACGTCCAGCGGCAGATCGATCGGCTGGTTGTCGAAATGGGTGTCGCTCAGGGACAGGTGCAGCGCTTCGGTCGCTTCACCGATGACGGCATACGGGGCACGCTCGCGGCGGCACAGCTCGTCAAACAGCGGCAGCTGATCGGCAGCGACGGCCAGAACATAACGTTCCTGGGATTCGTTACACCAGATTTCCAGCGGGCTCATGCCTGGCTCATCACTCAGGATGTCGCGCAGGTTGAAACGACCGCCACGACCACCGTCACTGACCAGCTCCGGCATTGCGTTGGACAGACCGCCCGCGCCTACGTCGTGAATAAAGAGGATGGGGTTGGCATCACCCAGCTGCCAGCAGCGGTCAATGACCTCCTGGCAACGGCGTTCCATCTCCGGGTTATCACGCTGTACGGATGCAAAATCGAGATCCGCATCAGACTGACCGGAGGTCATAGAGGAGGCAGCCCCGCCGCCCAGGCCGATGTTCATTGCCGGGCCACCCAGAACGATCAGCTTCGCACCAACTACGATCTCGCCTTTTTGCACGTGATCGGCGCGAATGTTACCGATCCCGCCAGCCAGCATGATCGGTTTGTGATAGCCGCGCAGCTCTTCGCCATTGTGGCTCTCCACTTTCTCTTCGTAGGTACGGAAGTAACCGTTCAGCGCAGGACGTCCAAATTCATTGTTGAACGCCGCCCCGCCCAGTGGGCCTTCGGTCATGATATCCAGCGCGGTCACAATACGTTCCGGCTTGCCGAAATCTTCTTCCCACGGCTGCTCAAAGCCCGGGATGCGCAGGTTGGAGACGGAGAAACCGACCAGACCGGCTTTTGGTTTAGCACCCCGTCCGGTTGCGCCTTCGTCGCGGATTTCCCCGCCAGACCCGGTCGCCGCACCAGGCCACGGCGAGATCGCCGTCGGGTGGTTATGCGTTTCGACTTTCATCAGGATATGCGCCGGCTCCTGATGGAAATCATAGCGCCCTGCTTCGCGATCGGCGAAGAAGCGGCCCACGTCAGAACCTTCCATCACCGCGGCGTTGTCTTTGTAGGCAGACAGCACGTGGTCAGGCGTTTTTTCCATGGTGTTTTTGATCATTTTGAACAGCGACTTCGGCTGCTCTTCACCGTCGATAATCCAGTCGGCGTTGAAAATCTTGTGACGGCAGTGCTCAGAGTTTGCCTGAGCGAACATGTAAAGTTCGATGTCGTTCGGGTTGCGGTTCAGCTTAACAAACGCATCCTGCAGGTAGTCAATTTCGTCTTCTGCCAGTGCCAGACCGAGACGCAGGTTGGCGTCAATCAGCGCCTGACGGCCCTGCCCCAGCAAATCGACGCTCTGTACCGGCGCAGGCTGATGGTGGGAGAAGAGTTTCTGCGCATCGTCCAGAGAGGCAAAGACACTCTCCATCATGCGGTCGTGCAGCTCAGCGGCAACGGTTTGCCACTGCGCATCGGTCAGGGTAGAGGCTTCAACGTAGTACGCCACGCCGCGCTCCAGACGGTTAATCTGGTTCAGACCACAGTTGTGGGCGATGTCGGTGGCTTTGGAAGACCAGGGGGAGATGGTGCCTGGACGAGGCGTCGCAAGGATCAGTTTGCCGGTTGGCGTATGGCTGCTCAGGCTTGGACCATATTTGAGCAGGCGTTCCAGCTGTACTCGCTCCTCTGCATTCAGGGGTGCATTCAGGTCAGCAAAATGGACATACTCAGCGTAAATATTGCTTACCGGAAGGTCGGCTGCCTGAAAACGTGCCAGCAGTTTATTGATACGGAAGGCAGACAGTGCAGGCGAACCACGCAGAATTTCCATCATAAGTCTCTCGTCTTCGAAGCGCCGGGGCGCTTACAGTGTGCGCAAGGGGGGAAAACGGGCGTCATTATAGAGAATCCTGAGCGTCGACGAAACCGTTTGCGTCGAAATAAAATCAACGTTTACGTTTAACAATAGATGTGACCTCTCTCTCTAATTTGTTGCCAAGTGGCGTAACTTTACGCAAAATGCCGCTCATTCAATGGCAAACCTTATTCTTAACATGGCTACAGCATACTGAGGCACCCGGCGTCGCAGAGAATTAACTAATTGAAAAAATTAAAGATTAATTATCTGCTCATCGGCATTGTAACGTTGCTGCTGGCAGTGGCCCTCTGGCCTTCCATCCCCTGGTTCGGTAAAGCCGAAAACCGTATCGCCGCCATACAGGAGCGGGGGGAATTGCGTGTCAGTACCCTCAACTCGCCGCTGATTTACAGCGACATTAACGGCAAAACGATTGGCCTGGATTATGAACTGGCGCAGCAGTTTGCCGACTATCTTGGCGTGAAGCTCAAAATTACCGTCCGTCAGAATATCAGCCAGCTGTTTGATGACCTGGATAACAACGATGCCGATATCCTTGCGGCCGGGCTGGTTTACAACAGCGAGCGCAGCAAGAACTATCAGCCAGGCCCAACCTACTACTCCGTTTCGCAACAGCTGGTCTACCGGGTCGGGAGCCTGCGCCCGCGAACGCTGGCGGCGATTAATGCTCAACAGTTGACCATCGCCCCGGGCCACGTCGTGATTGACGATCTGCGTGAGCTCAAGGAGAAGAAATTCCCGGACCTGAGCTGGACGGTTGATCCTAAGCTCGGTACGACTGAGCTGCTGGACCAGGTAAAAGATAAAAAACTGCCCTATACCATCGCTGATTCGGTCGCGATCAGCCTTTTCCAGCGCGTGCACCCCGAAATTGCGGTGGCGCTGGACGTGACAGACGAACAGCCGGTGACCTGGTTTAGCCAGCTTGATGACGATCAGACCCTCTCTGCGGCGATGCTCGATTTCTTCAACACCATCAATGAAGACGGTACGCTGGCGCGTCTGGAAGAGAAATACCTCGGCCACGGTGACGATTTTGATTACGTCGACACCCGAAGCTTCTTGCGCGCGGTCGATAGCGTGCTGCCAGACCTGCAGCCGTTATTTGAGAAGTATGCCCAGGAGATCGACTGGCGATTACTGGCAGCGATCTCTTATCAGGAATCCCACTGGGATACTCAGGCCACCTCGCCCACTGGCGTTCGCGGCTTAATGATGCTCACTAAAAATACCGCTCAGAGCCTTGGTCTGACCGACCGCACCGATGCAGAACAGAGCATCAGCGGCGGCGCACGGTATCTGCAGGATATGATGGGCAAAGTACCGGAGACGGTGCCTGAAGAGGAACGGATCTGGTTTGCACTGGCAGCCTATAACATGGGTTACGCGCACATGCTTGACGCGCGCGCGCTGACGGCGAAAACGAAAGGTAACCCGGACAGCTGGTCAGACGTAAAACAGCGCCTGCCGCTGCTGAGCCAGAAGCCGTGGTACAACAAGCTGACCTACGGTTACGCGCGCGGGCATGAAGCCTACGCCTACGTGGAAAATATCCGTAAATATCAGATTAGCCTGGTGGGTTATCTGCTGGAGAAGGAAAAAGAGGCGGCAGAAGCAAACCAACTGGCCCAGAGTTATCCGGTGGTGGCACCGGACGAACTTACTCGCCCGACAACTTCAATTCTGCCTTTTGTTGCTTTTTCTGCTGACGGCGCATTCGAAAGAAATCACTTAATAGCCCCGCACACTCTGGTGCAAGTACCCCACCGATAGTCTGCACCTGGTGGTTCATCCCCGGGTGTCCCAGTACGTCCATCAGCGAACCGGCCGCTCCGGTTTTTTCATCCCGCGCGCCAAAGACCAGCGTGCCGATACGGCTATGCACCATCGCGCCGGAACACATAACGCACGGCTCAAGCGTGACATACAGCGTGGTATCAAGCAGACGATAGTTTTGCAGCACCATTCCGCCCTGACGAAGGGCCATGATTTCAGCGTGCGCAGTCGGATCGTGACGGCCAATCGGGCGGTTCCACCCTTCCCCTATCACCTGGTTATTGTGGACAAGCACAGCACCCACGGGCACTTCCCCCTCGTCCCAGGCGCGCTGGGCAAGCGTAAGCGCATGGCGCATCCAGTATTCATGATCGCGTTCAGGGTTGCACAACGGTTGATACTCCAGTCTAAAAGCGGGCGGCATTATACACACCCGCTATAGATAAGACTATTCGAGTTGCTGAAGTTCGCCTGCGGGCGTGACGCGCCAGCGATGCTGGCAAAAATAGAGCAGTGGGTTGTCCTGCTTACTGTCGCTGTAGCCGCTGTAAAGACGCAGTGGCGTACCGATTCGCTTCTCCAGTTGCACCACCTTTTCATGTCCCAGGCAGCGCATGGTCAGTACCCATCCGCCGTACCCGCGGGTAATTTGCGTGGCGATAAGATTCACCCGCGGCAGCCACGGGGTATCATAATAGACCTGTTCCACCAGCGCTTGCGGGGATCCGGTAATCAACCAGATGTCGGCATCGTTCGCGTCGAGATAGCTGGTAAGCCTTGCCTGAACAACCGGAAACGCGGTCACATGTCCGCGAAACCAGTGCACAAAATCCTGCTGAAGCTGTTTAAGCCGCGCTTCGCTGCGTCCAAAGGTACAGCCCCAGAGCAACAGGCTCATTGGCCAGCGCGCTGCCCGGCCTTTTAGCAGCAGCGCAATGCCAATTACGGGTAACAGAGGTAATACGAGCAGCGCATTCAAAGGCTGACGCCGCAGCAGGTAGCGCATAAACGTACCAAACATATCCTGCTGATGCAGCGTACCGTCCAGGTCGAAAAAAACAACGCGACGCTCGTGATTTGCCAAACCTTACTCCTCTGGATCGTTGAATCCTAACAGCCAGGTAAACAGGAACCCGGCGATCACCGCTACCAGATAGCCTAACAGATAGAGCATAACTTTTCCGGTCACGATGGTGAGCGCCAGCGGCAGCCCGGAGATCCCGAAGGTGATCACCGTTGCCACTTTCCAGTAGCTGATCAGCGCTCCGCCTACCGCCCCTCCCAGGCAAGCACCGAGGAACGGTTTCCCCAGCGGCAGCGTGACGCCGAAAATCAGCGGCTCGCCAATTCCGAGTAATCCGACCGGCAGCGCACCTTTGATCACTTTTTTCAGCCGCGCGTTGCGGGTTTTCATCAGTACGGCAATCGCCGCCCCGACCTGCCCCACGCCAGCCATCGACAGGATGGGCAGCAGCGCGTTGTAACCGTGCGCCTGTACCAGCTCGACGTGGATCGGCACCAGCCCCTGATGCAGACCGGTCAGTACCAGCGGCAAGAAGGTGCCTGACAGCACGGCCCCCACTAACAGACCGCCGCGATCGATAGCCAGCGATGCGCCATGGGCGATGGCCTCAGAGATCCAGCCTCCCAGCGGTTGCAACGCCACAATAGCCACGCTGCCGGTGATCAACGTCGTTAACAGTGGATTGAGGATCAGCTCAATTGATCCAGGCAGGAGGGTGCGCAGTTTCTTCTCGATCCAGCACATCAGGATGACCACCAGCAGCACGGCAATCACCCCGCCGCGGCCAGGCTGGAGCGCCTCACCAAACAGGGTTATCTGCGCCAGTTGTGGGCTGGACAGAATACCTGCCATCACCCCGCCCATGGCCAGCGAGCCGCCAAAGACCTTCGCGGTGTTGACCCCCACCAGAATGTTCATGATGGCAAACACGGCGCTGCCGAAAATCCCGAGAATGCCTAATAAATTAGGATACTGGGTCGCGAAGTCCCCTACGATATCCGGACGCTTAAGAATATTGATGATCCCGGTGATTAAGCCAGAGGCAATAAACGCCGGGATCAGCGGAATAAAGACGTTGGCCAGTTGTCGCAGCGCATCGCTCATGGGGGCTTTGTATCGGGCCTTTGCCTGCGCCTTCGTACGTTCGACGTCATCGATCGCCACGCTCTCGCCGCCGACCATCAGCGCACGCATGGCATCCACAACCTGCGCCGCCTTTCCCGGCCCGACAATCAGCTGGTGCTGTTGCCCCTGTTTAACGTAACCACTCACGCCGGAAAGCTGCTTCAGACGCGGCACATCAAGCTGCTCGTCGTTATGTACCTCGACGCGCACGCGCGTCATGCAGTTTTCCAGACGCTGAATATTTTTTTCCCCACCGATCCCCTGCAGGATATCGCTGGCGAGCGCTGCTGTTTTGTCCATACACGCCTCTGTTAGTTTTCTAATGCCGCCCGTAAGAACCCGTTATGGGCATTGAGCCTTGCTCTGGCGGCCGCAGCGTCCAGTCCGCTCAGGATCATCAGAATGGCCGGTTTAACATCGTGATCGGTTTGTTTCAGTACCGCTTCCGCCTCTTCGCGGCTTGCTCCCGTCGCCTCCATGACCATACGGCAGGCTCTGTCCACCAGCTTGACGTTGGTCGCTTGCATATCCACCATCAGGTTCTGATAAACCTTGCCAAACTTCACCATCGCGCCAGTGGAGATCATGTTGAGCACCAGCTTTTGCGCGGTGCCGGATTTCAGACGCGTAGAGCCGGTTAACGCTTCCGGGCCGACAACCGGAGAGATAGCGATAGCAGCGACCTGCGCAATCGGCGAGCCAGGATTACAGGAAATCGCCACCGTGGTACAGCCCGTCTTGTTGGCATACTCCAGACCGCCGATAACGTACGGCGTACGCCCGGAGGCCGCCAGCCCAACAACCAGATCCTGAGCGGTCAGATTTAGCCCCTTCAGGTCATCCTCGCCGAGCTGTTTGTTATCTTCCGCCCCTTCCACGGCTTTCAGCAGCGCGCCAGGGCCGCCAGCAATCAACCCGACCACCAGACCGTGCGGCACACCAAACGTTGGCGGGCATTCAGAGGCATCCAGCACACCAAGACGCCCGCTGGTTCCGGCGCCCATGTAGATAATGCGACCACCGGCCTTCAGTGCTTCCGCCGCCGCATCGACAGCTTTCGCCACCTCGGGTAATGTCTCTTTCACTGCCTGCGCGACCAGCGTATCCTGTTGATTAAAACGGTTAACCAGCTCCAGGGTGCTGAGCGCATCCAGATCCATGGTTTGTGGGTTACGCGTTTCAGAAACAAGTGAGCCAAGATTCATCTTTTGTACCTCAAGAATTTTTAATTCATAATAATCTCACTATAATGGAATATAAAATTCATTCAGGCGAGCAAAATTCGTATTTGCGCAGACAATCACAATTTCGCCAGGAGAACCTATGAACTGTTTAATTCGCATTCGCCAGCGGTATGCAGGCTTTGCTCAAAGCGACAAAAAACTGGCGGATTTTCTGCTCTCTCAGCCCGACCATGCCCGCCATCTCAGCTCGCAGCAGCTGGCGAGCGAGGCCGGAGTGAGTCAGTCGAGCGTGGTAAAATTTGCCCAGAAGATTGGCTTTAAAGGCTTCCCGGCTCTCAAGCTGGCGATTAGCGAAGCCCTGGTGAGTAACCCCAATCCGCAGTCGATGCCGGTACATAATCAGATTCGTGGCGATGACCCGATGCGTCTGGTGGGAGAGAAGCTCATCAAAGAGAATGTCGCGGCCATGCATGCCACCCTTGATGTGAATACCGAAGAAAAATTACTGGAAAGCGTGGCGATGCTGCGTGCAGCGCGACGTATTATTTTGACCGGGATAGGCGCGTCCGGACTGGTGGCACGTAACTTTGGCTGGAAGCTGACAAAAATAGGTTACAACGCCATTGTCGAGCAGGATATGCACGCCCTGCTGGCGACCGTGCAGGCGATGGATGCTAACGATCTGCTGCTGGCGATCTCCTATTCCGGCGAACGCCGCGAGATCAATATGGCTACCGATGAAGCCTTACGCGTAGGCGGTAAGATTCTGGCCATCACCGGGTTTACTCCCAACGCGCTGCAGCAGCGGGCTACGCGCTGTTTATATACTATCGCGGAAGAGCAGGCCACGCGCAGCGCGGCGATCTCCTCGACAAGTGCGCAGATGATGTTGACCGACCTGCTGTTTATGGCCCTGGTGCAACAGGATCTGGAGCACGCGCCAGAGCGTATCCGGCACAGTGAAGAGCTGGTAAAAAAACTGGTTTGAACAGGTAATGAGCGTATAATGCCCGCCCTGTTTGTGTTGTTTCTGAGAATTTCCTGATGACGCTGTTAATCACCAAAAAATGCATCAATTGCGATATGTGCGAACCGGAATGCCCGAACCAGGCGATTTCGATGGGCGAGAGCATTTATGAGATTAACAGCGACCGCTGCACTGAATGCATCGGCCACTACGAAACGCCGACCTGTCAGAAAGTGTGCCCAATCCCCAATACCATCCTGAAGGATCCGGCACACGTCGAGAGCGAAGAGCAGCTTTGGGATAAGTTTGTCCTGCTGCATCACGCGGACAAACTTTAACTTTCGATAATCACCGTCGCGCAGGCGTAGTGGCGTTCATCGGCGAGCGTCACGTGCATGTGATTTACGCCGAGTTTCTCTGCCAGCGTTTGCGCCTCACCCCATAAACGCAGGCGCGGTTTACCCAGCTCATCGTTAAACACTTCAAACTGGTTAAACGCCAGACCGTTACGAATACCGGTGCCGAAGGCTTTGGCTGCCGCCTCTTTGACGGCAAAGCGCTTGGCCAGAAAACGTACCGGCTGCTGATGCGTCTCCCAGATGGCCCATTCGTTATCGCTCAACACGCGTCGTGCCAGGCGATCGCCGCTACGGGCGATCACCGCTTCAATGCGGGCTATTTCAACGATATCGGTGCCTAAGCCCAGAATAGCCATTACTGACGCGCTTCCAGCATCAGGCGTTTCATTTCTGAGACCGCCTCTTTCAGGCCACTCATTACCGCACGGCCAATAATAGCGTGGCCGATATTCAGCTCATGCATTTCTGGCAGGGCTGCAATGGCCTTGACGTTATGGTAGGTCAGGCCATGCCCGGCGTTAACTTTCAGCCCCAGGCTCGCGGCATAGGTGGCCGCATTGGCGATACGCTCCAGCTCTTTGGCCTGCGTAGTTTCGTCTTTCGCATCAGCGTAACAGCCGGTATGAATTTCAATATAGGGCGCGCCCACTTCGGCAGCCGCTTTGATCTGTGCTACATCGGCGTCGATGAACAGAGAGACCAGGATACCTGCCTCAGCCAGACGCTTGCAGGCATCACGCATTTTGTCGCGTTGACCCGCCACGTCCAGGCCCCCTTCGGTGGTCACTTCCTGACGTTTTTCCGGTACCAGGCAGCAGAAATGCGGCTTCGTCTCGCAGGCAATCGTCAGCATCTCTTCCGTGACCGCCATCTCCAGGTTCATGCGGGTGTCCAGCGTCTGACGCAAAATGCGCACATCGCGGTCGGTAATATGACGGCGGTCTTCACGCAGGTGAACGGTAATGCCATCGGCGCCAGCCTGCTCAGCGATGAACGCCGCCTGAACCGGATCGGGATAAGCCGTGCCGCGTGCATTACGCAGCGTGGCGATGTGATCAATGTTGACGCCTAACAGTAATTCAGCCATGACAATCCTCGGTATTTTAGTTCGTGTCCCTGCCTCCCTCTCCCTCAATGAGAGGGCTGGAGCGAGGGTCTGATACGTTAACGTTTCGGCATAAACTGCCTGAACAATTCGCGGCTCTTTAAGGGCTTGCCGCCAAGATACGGCTTGAGCGCAATCCGGGTAAAGCGTTTTGCTGCGCGAAGGGTATCCTGATCGGGAAACTCGCGCGCATACAGCGCTCTAAGCTGTCGCCCGGTAAAGGTGCTGTTATCTATCACAACGCTGGCGATAAAGCCTTTTTCTTCACGGTAGCGATAGGTCATCGCATCCTCTACCTCGTCTCCGCTCCCTGCACAATGCAAAAAATCGACCCCATAGCCCAGGTGTCCAAGCAGCGCCAGTTCAAAACGACGCAGGGCAGGTTCGGGCGTACCGGTAGCGCCGGCCAGCGCCTGGATACAGTGCAGGTAATCAAAGAAAAGTTCAGAGAAGCGAGTCTCATGCTCCAGAACACGTGAGATGAGTTCGTTGACATAGAGACCGCTGTACAGCGTGATACCAGAAAGGGGGAGCGCCAGAGAGACGGCTTCGGCACTGCGCAGGGTTTTGACTTCCCCACGCCCGCCGAAGCGTACCAGCAGCGGAGTGAAAGGCTGTAAGGCGCCCTTCAGGCCGGAGCGTTTGGAACGTGCGCCTTTAGCAACAAGGCGCACACGGCCCGACTCTTCCGTGAAAACGTCCAGCATAAGGCTGGTCTCGCTCCACGGACGGCTATGGAGGACAAAGGCACGCTGCCATCCATCCACGATGTTCAGTCTTAGACGTCGTCGCCGTAACCGAGGCTGCGCAATGCACGCTCATCATCGGCCCAGCCTGATTTCACCTTCACCCACAGTTCAAGGTGAACCGGGGCTTCAAACATGTCCTGCATGTCTCTGCGCGCTTCAATGCCGATGGTTTTGATCTTGGCACCTTTGTTGCCGATCACCATCTTCTTCTGCCCTTCACGCTCAACGAGGATCAGGCCGTTGATGTCATAGCCGCCGCGTTCGTTGGTCTGAAAACGTTCAATCTCAACCGTTACGGAGTACGGCAGTTCCGCGCCAAGGAAACGCATCAGTTTTTCACGGATGATCTCAGAGGCCATAAAGCGCTGAGAACGATCGGTGATGTAATCTTCCGGGAAGTGATGAATCGCTTCCGGCAGATGTTTGCGCACGATGCCTGCGATGGTATCGACGTTCAGACCGGTCTCGGCAGACAGCGGGACGATATCAAGGAAGTTCATCTGGCTTCCCAGCCACTGCAGGTGCGGCAGCAGATCGGCTTTTTCCTGCACGTTGTCCACTTTGTTGACCGCAAGGATCACCGGCGTTTTACCGTCGCGCAGTTTGTTCAGCACCATTTCGTCGTCAGGCGTCCAGCGGGTGCCTTCCACCACGAAAATCACCAGCTCTACGTCGCCAATCGAGCTGCTCGCCGCCTTGTTCATCAGGCGGTTGATGGCGCGCTTCTCTTCCATGTGCAGGCCCGGGGTATCAACGTAGATCGCCTGATAGGCGCCTTCCGTGTGGATACCGACGATGCGGTGACGCGTGGTCTGCGCCTTACGGGAAGTAATGGAAATTTTCTGCCCAAGCAGATTATTCAACAGGGTAGATTTGCCAACGTTCGGACGTCCGACGATAGCAATAAACCCGCAATACGTTTTTTCTTCGCTCATTCCAGCTCCAGCATTTTTAACGCCTGTTCGGCGGCAGCCTGTTCAGCCTTACGACGGCTAGAACCTGTGCCGACCACCGGTTCACTCAGGCCACTGACCTGGCAATGGATGGTAAATTCCTGATCGTGCGCTTCGCCCCGCACCTGTACCACCAGATAGGATGGCAGCGGGAGGTGGCGACCCTGCAAATATTCCTGCAGACGCGTTTTCGGATCTTTTTGTTTATCGCCCGGACTGATTTCGTCCAGACGGGTTTGATACCAGTTAAGGATCAGCTTTTCTACGGTCTGAATATCGCTGTCCAGGAACACACCACCAATTAATGCTTCGACCGTGTCGGCAAGAATAGATTCACGACGGAAGCCGCCGCTTTTCAGTTCACCCGGCCCAAGTCGCAGACATTCGCCCAGTTCAAATTCACGAGCGATTTCCGCCAGGGTATTACCCCGAACCAGCGTCGCGCGCATGCGGCTCATATCACCTTCGTCCACACGTGGGAAACGATGATAAAGCGCATTCGCGATCACGAAACTTAAAATAGAGTCACCCAGGAACTCGAGGCGCTCATTATGCTTGCTGCTGGCACTGCGGTGGGTTAATGCCTGTTGCAACAACTCCTGATGATGAAAAGTGTAGCCCAGCTTCCGTTGAAGCCGATTAATTACGATGGGGTTCATGCGATACCAGTAAATGAATGCGTCAAAAATGCAGCACACGAAACCGACCTGAGAAGACCAACGCGGTTTCGTGTGCCGTGGCACCCTTGCAGGGCCAACCTTAAACTTCGGGGGAATATTCTATACACAACGACAGGGGATGTCGTTAGTCCAAAGAGATTTATCGCTGAAATAATTCACGTAGCCGCTAATTAAAGCGGCTACGCGTTCATTTAATGAGAATTAATGGATCCCGCCGATACGATTCAGGCGAACGCCGGTCGGCCATTCGCCTTCCTGCTTCTCAAAACTCATCCAGATAGCGGTCGCTTTACCTACCAGATTCGCTTCCGGCACAAAGCCCCAGTAACGGCTGTCCGCGGAATTATCGCGGTTATCACCCATCATGAAGTAGTGTCCCGGTGGTACGATCCAACTGGCCAGCTGTTGGCCCGGCTGCCGGTAGTACATCCCCACTTGATCCTGCGCGATTGGCACGGTGAGGATACGGTGGGTCACATCACCCAGCGTCTCTTTACGTTCTACCAGGCGAATACCGTCCTCTTTGGTCTCGCCTTTGGGCACCTGGAAGAAACCGCTGGTCGCTTCACCGCCGTTACGGCGAGCAAAGGTCTGCACAAAATCACTTGGCTCAACGTTTGAGTAAGTGATTGGCAGCGCGTTTTCACACGCGGTACCGGAGCTGCAGCCAGGCTGAACGGTAACTTCTTTCGCCACCGGATCGTAGGTGACTTTGTCACCCGGCAGTCCCACGGCACGCTTGATGTAATCCAGACGCGGATCTTCCGGGTATTTAAACACCACGATGTCGCCACGTTTTGGATGACCGGTTTCGATCAGCGTTTTCTGGTAGATCGGATCTTTAATCCCGTAGGCAAACTTCTCAACCAGAATAAAATCGCCAATCAGCAGCGTTGGCATCATTGAACCAGACGGGATCTGGAACGGCTCGTAAATAAACGAGCGGACAACCAGCACAATCGCCAGCACCGGAAATACCGATGCCCCGGTTTCCAGCCAGCCCGGTTTCGGGCCGACTTTCTTCAGGGTTTTCGCGTCCAGCCCATCGCCAGTGGCTGCCTGTGCAGCAGCCTGACGTTCATGGCGTTTTGGGGCGAAAATAAACTTATCCAGACACCACAACAAACCTGTCACCAGGGTAGCAATGACCAGAATCAGGGCAAACATGTTCGCCATGCCAACTCCTTAGGGTTATTTGCCGTCTTTACCAACATGAAGGATGGCAAGGAATGCTTCCTGCGGCAGTTCGACGTTACCGACCTGCTTCATACGCTTCTTACCTTCTTTCTGTTTCTGCAGCAGCTTTTTCTTACGGCTGACGTCACCGCCGTAGCATTTCGCCAGAACGTTTTTACGCAGCTGTTTCACAGTAGAACGGGCAATAATGTGGTTACCGATGGCGGCCTGAATCGCGATATCAAACTGCTGACGCGGGATCAGCTCTTTCATCTTCTCAACCAGCTCACGGCCACGGTATGGCGCATTGTCGTTGTGAGTGATCAGTGCCAGCGCATCCACACGCTCGCCGTTGATCAGCACGTCCACACGCACCATGTTAGACGCCTGGAAGCGTTTGAAGTTGTAATCCAGTGACGCATAGCCACGAGAGGTAGACTTCAGACGATCGAAGAAGTCGAGGACCACTTCCGCCATAGGGATTTCGTACGTCAGCGCAACCTGATTACCGTGGTACACCATGTTGGTCTGTACGCCACGCTTCTCAATACACAGCGTAATAACGTTACCCAGGAACTCCTGCGGCAGCAGCATATGACACTCTGCAATGGGCTCGCGCAGTTCTTCGATATTGTTCAGCGGCGGCAGCTTGGACGGGCTATCGACGTAGACGATCTCTTTGTTGGTGGTCTGCACTTCGTACACAACGGTCGGTGCCGTGGTGATCAGATCCAGATCGTATTCACGCTCCAGACGCTCCTGGATGATCTCCATGTGCAGCAGACCAAGGAAGCCGCAGCGGAAGCCGAAGCCCAGCGCCGTGGAGCTTTCTGGTTCATAGAACAGGGAAGCATCGTTGAGGCTCAGCTTGCCGAGCGCATCACGGAAGTTTTCATAGTCGTCAGAGCTGACCGGGAACAGACCCGCGTAAACCTGCGGTTTAACCTTTTTAAAGCCTGGCAGCGCTTTGTCTGCCGGGTTACGTGCACCGGTCAGGGTATCGCCCACTGGCGCGCCGAGGATGTCTTTAATGGCGCAGACCAACCAGCCTACTTCGCCACATTTCAGCTCGGTACGGTCAACCTGTTTTGGCGTGAAGATACCCAGACGGTCAGCGTTGTAAACCTGGCCAGTACTCATTACCTTGATTTTGTCGCCTTTACGCATGGTGCCGTTTTTAATACGCACCAGCGAGACAACGCCCAGGTAGTTATCAAACCAGGAGTCGATGATCAGCGCCTGCAGCGGGGCATCCGGGTCACCTTCTGGTGCCGGGATATCACGCACCAGGCGTTCCAGCACGTCGGTCACGCCCACGCCCGTTTTAGCGGAGCAGCGCACCGCATCGGTCGCGTCGATGCCGACAATATCTTCAATCTCTTCCGCTACGCGCTCAGGATCGGCAGCTGGCAGGTCAATTTTGTTCAGAACCGGCACAACCTCGAGATCCATTTCCATCGCGGTGTAGCAGTTTGCCAGGGTCTGGGCTTCAACGCCCTGCCCGGCATCCACAACCAGCAGCGCGCCTTCACAGGCCGCCAGCGAGCGTGAAACTTCATAGGAGAAGTCAACGTGGCCTGGGGTGTCGATAAAGTTCAGCTGGTAGATTTCGCCATCAGCCGCTTTGTAATCAAGCGTAACGCTCTGCGCTTTGATGGTGATACCGCGTTCGCGTTCCAGGTCCATGGAGTCCAGAACCTGGGCTTCCATTTCACGATCAGACAGGCCACCGCAAATCTGGATAATACGGTCAGACAGCGTCGACTTACCGTGGTCAATGTGAGCAATGATCGAAAAGTTACGTATGTTCTTCATATAGTTAAATAATTATGCCTTACGAATTCCTGGAGGCCGCTGTTCTTAGCCTGACGTTTTTCAGTGCGAAAACGCCGCATTCTACACTACATCCCCGTTACCTGGAAATGTACTTAGCGCCAGGTATAGCGTGAAGAAATGGCGTTTTCTGTTTTAGGACGTAAAAAAGGCCAAAGCCCGATGGATCACCGGGCCTCAGAAGAGAGCGTCTCAACACGAAGCTGGTCGGGTGCTAGCCCAACGCTGAGAATAACAGGCTGCCACTCTTCGCGTGCGGCGAGCTTCGGGGAAAGAGCTTTGGCCAGCCAGAATCCCCCTACGCCGCCCAATGCCGCACCACACATGGCGGCCACATCGGTACCAAACAGCATCTGGAATACGCCGCCCATAACAAACAGCCCCACCAGCGGAGAGAGATAAACCAGCATGGCGGACGTGAGCAGGCTACCTTCTGCAATTCCCAGCTCCACCTTTTGCCCCACCATCAGCGGCCGATCGCTTGGCACGGAAATGGTATGCGAGGTTTGCGGCCCGAGCTTATTCAGCACGCGGCTACCGCAACCGGCTCTGGAAGCACAGCTATTGCATGAGGCCTTAACATCACAGCTCACCAGCGCAATGCCATTCTGCCACGATACGACCGTAGCCCACTCTTTAATCATTGTGCAGCCCTGAATTTAATGCTGTCGGAAATACGCTTCGCCGTTTGTGGCGGTAATTCACCCACAATGGTGATCTCTGCATTATCGCGAACCGTGGTGCTGACCGTCCTGCGTCCGGTACGAAGCATTTGTTCAGAACTGTTTGCCGATGCGCGGTTAATGTTCACCGAGAAACTGAACAAACCATCGGAATAAAGACGCGATTCAACCGGTGTTTCAATGGTTGGCAGTTGTCGGCGGCTGCTGGAGACTTCGCTAAACCCTTGCGGGATCCAGGAAGGAACCCAGTTGAAGTTGACGGAATCACCCGCCGGTACCGAAAGCAACGGCGGCAGGCTGGCTTTCGCCAGATTCTGCATGCTATTACCCACCTGATTGTTCACGCTAAAGGAGATAACGCGGAACTGTTCCAGCGTTTCACCATCACGGTCAAGCAGGTCTACACGCATTGGCAGCTTGGTTTCGGCGTCAATCCAGACGATATAGCTGTAGCGCGTTCCGTCACGGGCAACAACGCGGATCACCTCACACAGTCTGTCCGCAATGCGCGTACGCCCTACTGAAATGAAATCATAGTAAGGCGCAAGACGTTTGAAGTCGGTGTAGATAAGCGATGGCAGAGAATCGACGATATAATCGCCATTCAGCGTGAAAGGCTCCAGACCGGGTTCGAAATAACTGATTTCGTTACCACGCTGGACAACTTCCCGACGCGGGCCATCCATCTGTAAAAGCTGGGCGAGCGGCTGGTTATCAAGACGGGCATGGCGGTATCGTAACGACTCGACGCCCTGCTTATTGATACTGATAAATGCCAACTCGTAATTGAGTGACTGGCTGGCCAGATTCATTTGCTGCAACAACGCCCCGGATGAAACATCAGCCGAGGCGTTGGCAGAGAAGAACAGGCTACCCGCCATCAGAGACATGGCGAACCAAAGTTGCTTCATTACTGCGATTGCGTTCCTAAAGTTTGGTTTCCGGGCACCTGCACAGCCGCTTGCTGGGTTTGTGCCTGCTCAAACTGAAGCTGTTCAGAGTGCAGACGCCGCTGCAACTCGTAATCCTGCAACATCGCATTAATGCGACGGCGTTGCTCCTGAACCTGCTGTTGCTGGCCGCCGCTGGCGGATGCATCAGCCGGAACACCCAAACTTACCGGGCTGGCTTTGCCCATCATCGGCAGTGTGTTGAACACTGGCGCTTCTGGCTGCTGATTAGTTTCAGACTGAGTATTATAGTGCTGGACGCCAACGATAACTGCAAGCGATACGCATGCAGCCACACCCATTTGGGTGAGCTGGCTGGCCCACGGACGCACCTTGTGCCAGAACGGCATTTTCTGCCACTGGTGAGGCGCAGGTTGAGCTTCAGGAATCAGCGGAGTGGTCTGACGGACAGGCTCATTTTCAATGGCCGCCATCACGCGAGCTGAGATATCGAAATGGAGAACCTCGCCGGTGTCACCGCGAAGGGTGTCACGGATGAGATGGTAACTCTCCCAGGTCTCTTGCATTTCGGGAGAATGAGACAGCTCGTTGAGCAGCTCACTATCCAGCGTTTCACCATCCATTAAAGCGGAAAGTTTTTCTTTCTGCATGCCTAATACCTTTTCCAGTATCCCGCTATCGTCAACGCCTGATAAGCGGTTGAACTTTATTATCAATTGCTTCTCGCGCACGGAAAATACGTGAACGTACCGTGCCGACCGGACAATCCATGATGGCGGCTATCTCTTCATAGCTCAGACCATCCAACTCCCGTAACGTAATTGCCATGCGTAAATCTTCCGGGAGCGACTCGATCGTGCGAAAAACGATTTGTCTCAGTTCTTCTGACAACATTAAGTTCTCAGGGTTCGAAATTTCTTTCAGCGCACCGCCACTTTCGAAGTTTTCGGCGTCGATTGCGTCCACATCACTTGAAGGCGGACGGCGACCCTGAGCGACCAGATAATTCTTTGCCGTATTGACCGCAATACGGTACAGCCAGGTATAAAAAGCACTATCTCCCCGGAATGAATCCAGCGCGCGATAGGCCTTAATAAAAGACTCTTGTACTACATCAGGCACATCGCCTGACGGTACATAGCGGGAAACCAGGCTCGCCACCTTATGCTGGTAGCGCACCACCAGTAAGTTAAAGGCTTTCTGATCTCCCTTCTGGACCCGTTCAACCAGGACCTGGTCCGTTAACTGCTCGCTCATCCGAGGTAATGTCTCCCCAAACCTAAATTCCACGCGTTATCGAAACGCCACTCTTAAAAAACCGCACTTTGAGCAAGCACCGAATTAGAGTGTCTGATCTTCAATAAGTTCCGTAACGCCTTTGTTTTTGTTCATCGCGCCGCAGACTGTTCATTTTCTCTCATTATAAGTCTGTTCACGATACGCACCACTTTATGACAAGAAACATCTCTTTTCCCGCCAGAAGAGTAACGCAACCCAGTCTTTATTTCACCACAAAATCTGACGCTAACGATCTGCTTCGCAAAATATTTTCTTTCTTTTACGTGGTTTTAATCCTCCGCCTCGAGTTTAGCGGTTACAACTCACATCAAAAAAAACGTGCGATATCTCGCATTCGGATGCTATTCTGACCAAACACTGTTTAGTAAATTAAACAAAAATCATGAACACAACACCTGAACTGCATTGTGATGTACTGATCATCGGTAGCGGCGCTGCCGGTCTCTCCCTGGCACTGCGTCTGGCCGAACATCAGAGCGTTATCGTTCTGAGCAAAGGGCCGATAAGTGAAGGTTCTACGTTTTATGCCCAGGGCGGTATTGCCGCCGTGTTTGACGAGACAGACAGCATTGCGTCGCATGTCGACGATACGCTGATTGCCGGGGCCGGGATCGTGGATGCGCATGCCGCAGAGTTTGTGGCCAGTAATGCCCGTCATTGCGTGCAGTGGTTGATCGATCAGGGCGTATTATTTGATACACAGGTGCAGCCAAACGGTGAAGAGAGCTACCACCTGACCCGCGAAGGCGGGCATAGCCACCGCCGTATCCTGCATGCCGCAGACGCTACCGGTAAAGAAGTCGAAACCACGCTGGTCAGCAAAGCCCTCAGCCATCCTAACATTCGGGTCCTTGAGCGCAGCAATGCCGTTGACCTGATTATTTCCGACAAGATTGGCCTTCCGGGTACACGTCGTGTCGTGGGTGCCTGGGTCTGGAATCGCAATAAAGAGAAGGTTGAGACCTGTCAGGCGAAGGCCGTGGTGCTGGCGACTGGCGGTGCATCCAAAGTGTATCAGTATACCACCAACCCCGATATTGCCTCCGGAGACGGGATCGCCATGGCCTGGCGCGCCGGTTGTCGCGTGGCAAACCTTGAATTCAACCAGTTTCACCCGACCGCCCTGTTCCATCCTCAGGCGCGTAATTTCCTGCTGACGGAAGCCCTGCGCGGTGAAGGCGCATACCTGAAACGTCCTGACGGCTCCCGCTTTATGCCGGACTTTGACCCCAGGGGCGAGCTGGCACCGCGCGATATCGTTGCCCGCGCCATCGACCATGAAATGAAGCGTCTTGGCGTGGACTGCATGTATCTGGACATCAGCCATAAGCCGGCAGAGTTTATCCGCCAGCATTTCCCGATGATCTACGAAAAGCTGCTGGGTCTGGGGATTGATTTAACCCGCGATTCGGTGCCCATCGTGCCTGCCGCCCACTATACCTGCGGGGGCGTAATGGTTGACGATCATGGTCGCACCGATGTGGATGGCCTGTATGCTATCGGTGAAGTAAGTTATACCGGGCTTCATGGCGCGAACCGGATGGCGTCGAACTCACTGCTGGAGTGTCTGGTTTACGGCTGGTCTGCCGCGGAAGATATCACGAAGCGCATGCCTTACGCCCGTCAGACTGAAAACCTGCCTGCATGGGATGAAAGCCGCGTGGAGAACCCGGATGAGCTGGTCGTTATTCAGCATAACTGGCACGAACTGCGGCTGTTTATGTGGGACTACGTCGGGATTGTGCGGACCACGAAACGTCTTGAACGCGCATTACGCCGTATCACGATGCTGCAGCAGGAAATCGATGAATATTATGCCAATTTCCGCGTATCCAATAATCTGCTGGAGCTGCGCAATCTGGTTCAGGTTGCCGAATTGATTGTTCGCTGCGCGATGATGCGCAAAGAGAGCCGCGGTTTGCACTATACCCTCGACTACCCCGATCAACTGGCCGAGTCCGGCCCGTCGATCCTCTCCCCGCAGGTTCACATAAACAGATAAAACGCCTGGGTCAGAGCGGTGTAATCTTCGGAATAACGCTGGTCTGGCCCACGGATCACCATTCGGTCGTTAAAGCATTCACCTTCTTTGGGTGAGAGCGCCAGCAGCACGCGGTGCGGCAATCGCCCTTCGGTATCTGCAATATCAGTGCGTAAACGTAATTTCCAGCCAATCTCTTGCGCTATGCCAATAAACGCATTGCCGGTGCTTTCTGGCAGAACCACGCAGAAAAACCCTTCTTCTGAAATAAGCTCTGCGGCACTGATCAGCAGCGCCTTATGGTCGAGAGAGCCGGTATAACGGGCCTGTTCACGCTCAGGCGTTCCGCACTCAACTCCGGGCGTGTAGTAGGGAGGATTGCTGACAATCAGGTCGTAACGCGCGGTTTGCTCCGGCGTCCAGTCGAGCACATCTGCACATTCAACGTTAATCCGGGCGGCCCACGGAGATTCAGCCGCATTTTCACTCGCCTGCTCCGCCGCCTGCGCATCCAACTCCACCGCATCTATGGTGACATGCGCTTCGGTACGTTGCGCCAGCATCAGCGCCAACAGTCCGCTGCCCGTCCCAATATCCAGAATACGCTTTACACCTGCGACAGGTGCCCAGGCACCCAGTAAAATACCGTCTGTACCGACTTTCATGGCACAGCGATCGTGAGCGACAAAAAATTGTTTAAACGTAAAACCATCGCGGCGCAACTGCGCTTTGAGTTGAGACATGTCAGGGCAACCTTCTAAGTGAAACTGGAGTAGCATAGGGGAAAGCGAAGTGGCCGCAAAGCGATATCCATACAAACAGATGAAGATTACAGCCGTAACGTCTATAATCAGCGCCCCACACAGAGGTAGAACATGACTGTAACGACTTTTTCCGAACTTGAACTCGATGAAAGCCTGCTCAATGCACTTGAGAGCAAAGGCTTTACACGCCCGACCGCCATTCAGGCAGCGGCCATTCCGCCTGCGCTTGAGGGCCGCGATGTGCTCGGTTCTGCGCCAACCGGCACGGGGAAGACAGCGGCTTACTTGCTGCCTGTGTTGCAGCATCTGCTCGATTTTCCACGTAAAAAATCAGGCCCGCCGCGTATTTTGATCCTGACGCCGACGCGCGAGCTGGCGATGCAGGTTGCCGATCACGCCCGCGAGCTGGCGGCCAATACCCATCTGGATATCGCCACGATCACTGGCGGCGTTGCGTATATGAACCACGCCGAAGTGTTCAGCGAAAATCAGGACATCGTCGTTGCGACGACCGGTCGCCTGCTGCAGTACATTAAAGAAGAGAACTTCGACTGCCGCGCGGTAGAAACACTGATTCTGGATGAAGCTGACCGCATGCTGGACATGGGCTTCGCGCAGGATATCGAACATATCGCGGGTGAGACACGCTGGCGTAACCAGACGATGCTGTTCTCTGCCACCCTTGAAGGGGACGCGATCAAAGACTTCGCAGAGCGCCTGCTGGAAGATCCGGTGGAAGTTTCCGCGACGCCGTCCACGCGCGAGCGCAAGAAGATCCACCAGTGGTATTACCGTGCAGATAACCTTGAACACAAGGTTGAGTTACTTAAGCACCTGCTGAAGCAGGACGATGCCACCCGTACCATCGTCTTTGTGCGTAAGCGCGAGCGTGTGCATGAACTGGCTGAAATGCTGCGTAATGCCGGAATCAATAACTGCTATCTCGAAGGCGAGATGGCGCAGGTTAAGCGTACCGAAGGGATTAAACGCCTGACTGATGGTCGCGTGAACGTGCTGGTCGCAACAGACGTTGCTGCACGCGGGATCGACATTCCGGACGTCAGTCACGTCATTAACTTCGATATGCCACGCAGCGGCGACACCTATCTGCACCGCATTGGCCGTACCGGCCGTGCCGGACGCAAAGGTATCGCGATCTCTCTGGTCGAAGCGCATGACTACCTGCTGCTGCAGAAAATTGGCCGCTACGTTGATGAGCCACTGAAAGCACGCGTTATTGATGAGCTTCGCCCGACCACACGTGCACCGAGTGAAAAAATGACGGGCAAACCGTCTAAAAAAGCGCTCGCAAAACGTGCTGAGAAAAAAGAGAAAGAAAAAGAGAAGCCGCGCGTGAAGCAGCGCCACCGCGATACCAAGAATATTGGTAAACGCCGTAAACCAAGCTCTGCCGCACCAGAGACGAAAACTGAAGAGTAAAAAAAAGCCGGGGAAAACCCCGGCTTTTTTATTCCACCCCCGAGACTGAAACCTTACAGGCTTTCAGTAAAGGTACGCGCAATAACGTCGCGCTGCTGTTCCGGGGTCAGAGAGTTAAAACGTACTGCATAACCTGATACACGAATGGTCAGCTGTGGGTATTTTTCCGGGTGCTTAACCGCATCTTCCAGCGTTTCACGACGCAGCACGTTCACGTTCAGGTGCTGACCACCTTCAACGCGCACTTCCGGTTTTACTTCCATTGGGATTTCACGGTATTCGATTTCGCCCAGTTTGTTCACCGGAACGATTTCATCTTCAGCAAAACCCGCTTTCGCTACTACACAGCGCGCTTCATTTTTCTCGCTGTCCAGCAGCCAGAAAGAGTTGAGCAGGTCGTCATTTGCAGCTTTAGTAATCTGGATACCTGTAATCATGTGTTGCCTCCCTTAGGCTACATTAACTGGTGTCGGCCTCGCGCGGCCAATTGGTAAAACCATTGTTTCTTGTGTGTATATATATCACTCGCACCCCGGTCATTTATTGATTTAAATCAACAAAAACACCAACCACACAAAGAGTGTGGTTTGATTTTATTGTTCCAGATCAATTTCATTGCTTTGCCAGCTCAACTCCTTTCGCATCTATTCAAAATAAATTGAATGACTTACGGTGATTTTATGCCTGGGATTTTGCACCCCGGGTTTTAGCGGTTAAGCTAGGCGCAGAATGTGATTCGCAGGAGAGCGAGATGACGACACCGTTGACCTGGCACGATGTGCTGGCAGAAGAGAAACAGCAGCCCTATTTTATTAACACCCTCAGCACCGTTGCGGCAGAGCGGCAGTCTGGCCAGACGATTTATCCGCCACAAAAAGATGTTTTCAACGCGTTTCGCTATACCGAACTCAGCGATGTGAAAGTTGTTATCCTCGGCCAGGATCCTTACCACGGACCGGGACAGGCTCACGGGCTTGCTTTCTCTGTACGTCCTGGGGTTGCTATCCCCCCTTCGCTTCTGAACATGTACAAAGAACTCGAAAAGACCGTGCCCGGGTTTACCCGGCCCACGCATGGTTATCTGGAAAGCTGGGCGCGCCAGGGCGTGCTGTTACTGAATACGGTACTCACCGTACGTGCCGGTCAGGCACATTCTCACGCCAGCCTGGGCTGGGAAACCTTTACCGATAAAGTCATCAGCCTTATCAACGAGCATCGTGAAGGGGTGGTGTTTTTACTGTGGGGTTCCCACGCGCAGAAGAAAGGGGCGATCATCGACAGGCAGCGTCATCATGTCCTGAAGGCACCGCATCCGTCACCGCTGTCAGCGCATCGTGGTTTCTTTGGTTGTAATCATTTTGTTCTGGCGAACGAGTGGCTGGAAAAACGTGGCGAAACGCCAATTGACTGGATGCCAGTGTTACCGGCTGAGAGTGAGTAACGCAGCGGATGTGCCCGTTTTAGCGGGCACACCCGATGCACAGTCTTATGCTTTATTCTGACGCCACCATTCCGCCAGCAGTACGCCAGTCGCAACGGAAACGTTCAGACTTTCAACATTGCCTGTACCGTCGATAGAGACGCTCAGATCCGCGCTGGAAAGCGCAGCATCCGACAGGCCATCACGCTCCTGACCCAGCACCAGCACCATTTTACGCGGCAGTGTGGCTTTAAACAGCGGCGTAGCGGCATGGCTGGAGGTTGTGACGATGGCATATCCCGCATTACGGAACTGCTCAATAGCATCCAGAACGCTGTCGCCGGTGATCGGCTGAACATGCTCTGCCCCGCCCTCTGCGGTACGGATCGCGGCACCCGATTCCAGCAGCGCGGCATCCTGTAACAGCACGCCTTTCACGCCAAAGTGCGCGCAGCTACGCATCATTGCACCCAGATTATGCGGGTTGCCCACATCTTCAAGTGCCAGCACGCAGTCATCGGCTTCCGCCTGGCTAACCCACTGCTGTACGGTAGTCCCGTTACGTTTTTTGATCAGGAAGCACACGCCACCGTGGTGTTCAGTGCCTGATGCTTTCGTCAGCTCAGCGTCATCCACCACATGGTAGGCTTTACGGTTTGCCGCCATCCAGCGCAGCGCTTCTTTAAAGCGCGGGGTTACGCTCTGGATAAACCATGCGCGAACGATGCACTCAGGACGGCTCTGGAACAGCGCCTGGCAGGCATTCTCGCCATAGACTCGGGTCTCTTCTGCACGCTGACGGCGCAGCACTTCCGGGTCAATAAAGCTTTTCCCGCTGATACCACCGTGATCGGCTTTTTCAGGCGCCTCTTCACCAGGGGCACGAGAAACGGTACGCCAGGGGGATGAACCCTCGCGCGAGAAATCATCGCGTTTGCGATCGTCACGCTTGCGGTCATCACGTTTGCGGTCATCACCGCGGTTATTTCTGTCATCGCGGGCGGGGCGACGGCCACCGTCTGCACGAGAAGACGCCGGACGCCCGCCACCTTTTCCGGTACGCGGATTTTGGGTGCGTTTATCAGAGTCATCATCACTGCGGACATACATCACTTTGACCTTGCCGCTTTTGTTTTTCATTTCGTCGTTCATGCTTTTCTCCACCAGCGCTGCGCGAAGCGCGCAGATTACCCGATGTGCAAGCTCATAGCCATAAATTCGTACAAAAGCCTGTGACTATTGTTCTCATTGAATAAAACGCATTGTCGTTTCAAACAGGCTGAATGATAATATGTAACATATTAGAAACATTATCGGCATTCTGCCGCTGTCCCACGGCTTTATCAGAGGTTAGTTATGAATACCGTATGTGCCAACTGTCAGGCTCTTAATCGCATTCCGGACGATCGGATTGAAGATGGTGCGAAATGCGGGCGTTGTGGCCATGAACTGTTTGATGGCGATGTTATCAACGCTACGGGTGCTACGCTGGACAAACTCCTCAAGGACGATCTTCCGGTGGTTGTCGATTTTTGGGCACCGTGGTGTGGTCCGTGCCGTAGCTTCGCGCCTGTCTTCGAGGATGTTGCCGAAGAACGCAGCGGCAAAATGCGTTTTGTTAAGGTCAATACCGAAGCAGAACGTGAGCTGAGCGCACGCTTTCGCATTCGCAGCATCCCAACCATCATGATTTTCAAAAATGGTGAAGTGATCGACATGCTTAACGGTGCCGTTCCTAAAGCACCGTTTGATAGCTGGTTAAACGAATCGCTGTAACATTAACGGGGCGCATCTTGTGCCCCGTTCCTTCCTCTGCGAAAATAGGGTTTTTCCTGCACTTCGCCCATGACTGATAACGCTGTTCTTCAACTGCGCGCCGCACGCCTGGCCCGCGCGACTCGCCCTTTTCTTGCCCGCGGCAATCGTATTCGCCGCTGTCAGCGTTGTCTGCTGCCGCTAAAAGTTTGTCTGTGCGAGACCCTTGCGCCGAGCACCGCGAAGAGTCGTTTTTGCCTGGTCATGTTCGATACCGAACCAATGAAACCCAGCAATACCGGACGCCTTATTGCCGACATTCTGCCGGATACCGCGGCATTTCAGTGGTCACGCACGGAACCGCCTCAAGCCCTGCTCGACTTAGTGGCAAACCCGGACTATCAGCCAATGGTCGTATTTCCGGCCTCGTATGCTGGCGAAGATCGCCAGGTACTTTCGGCACCGCCATCTGGTAAACCGCCGCTTTTTATTATGCTGGACGGAACCTGGACCGAAGCGCGAAAAATGTTCCGCAAAAGTCCTTATCTCGATTCATTGCCGGTGATTTCGGTCGACCTTTCCCGCGTCTCGGCCTACCGCCTGCGAGAAGCGCATGCTGACGGGCAGTACTGTACTGCTGAAGTGGCGATTGCCCTTCTGGATTTAGCGGGAGATACCGTCGCGGCAGGTGCGCTGGGGAGCCATTTCTCCCGCTTTCGTGAACGCTACCTGGCAGGAAAAACCGTTCATAAGGGCAGCGTCACAGCAACTGAGACAGACAACGTTTAAAATCATCAGGTCGCTTGCATTCACAGGAGGCCTGCATGAGCCAGCGAGGGTTAGAAGCGCTACTTCGTCCTAAATCCATTGCCGTTATCGGTGCATCAATGAAACCGGATCGCGCAGGCTATCTGATGATGCGTAACCTGCTGGCCGGCGGATTTAATGGCCCCGTCATGCCCGTGACGCCTGCCTATAAGGCTGTTCAGGGGGTGCTGGCATGGCCGGACGTGCAGAGCCTGCCTTTCATACCGGACCTTGCCATCCTGTGTACAAATGCGAAACGTAATCCAGCCCTGCTGGAGTCGCTCGGCAGGAAAGGATGTAAAACCTGCATTATTCTCTCGTCTCCGCCCGAACAGCAGCCGGAGCTTCTGGCATGCGCCAGTCGCTACCAGATGCGCATTCTTGGGCCAAACAGTCTGGGCCTGCTCGCCCCGTGGCAAGGGCTGAATGCCAGCTTCTCCCCGGTCCCTATCCGCAAAGGCAAACTCGCATTTATTTCGCAATCGGCTGCGGTATCGAACACGATCCTCGACTGGGCGCAACAGCGTGAGATGGGTTTTTCCTACTTCATTGCTCTGGGTGACAGCCTGGACATCGACGTTGATGAACTGCTCGATTTTCTGGCTCGCGACAGCAAAACCAGCGCCATTCTTCTTTATCTTGAGCACCTGAGCGACGCCCGTCGTTTTGTGTCGGCTTCCCGTAGCGCGTCCCGTAACAAGCCGATTCTGGTGATCAAAAGCGGGCGTAGCCCCGCCGCCCAGCGTCTGCTGCAGTCGCATTCCGGCATGGATCCCGCCTGGGATGCCGCGATTCAACGCGCAGGTTTGCTACGGGTTCAGGATACACACGAGCTTTTTTCCGCCGTCGAGACGTTAAGCCATATGCGTCCGTTACGCGGTGAGAAGTTAATGATTGTCAGTAATGGCGCGGCTCCTGCCGCGCTTGCACTGGATGAACTGTGGCTGCGCAATGGCAAGCTGGCCACCCTGGGTGAGGAGACGCTACAACGCCTGAAAGAGGCGCTGCCGGCAAGCGTTAGCCCAGGCAATCCCCTCGATTTGCGCGATGACGCCAGTAGCGATCACTATATCAGGGCGATCTCCCTTTTACTGGATAGCCAGGATTTCGACGCGCTGATGATTATTCACTCCCCCAGCGCGGTCGCTCCCGGGAGTGAAAGCGCGCGCGCACTGATTGACGCCGTCCGGAACCATCCTCGTGGTAAATATGTCACTCTGCTGACCAACTGGTGCGGTGAGTTCTCTTCCCAGGAGGCACGACGCCTGTTCAGTGAAGCCGGTCTGCCCACCTACCGCACTCCGGAAGGCACGATTACGGCGTTTATGCATATGGTGGAGTATCGCCGCAACCAGAAGCAGCTCCGTGAAACCCCGGCTTTACCGGGTAACCTGACGGCGAACACCGCCGATGTTCATCGGCTTTTACAGCAGGCTATCGAAGAGGGAGCAACCTCGCTTGATACGCACGAAGTGCAGCCGATTCTGGGCAGTTACGGGATGCAAACCCTGCCCACCTGGATTGCCGGCGACAGCGCCGAAGCCGTGCATATTGCCGAACAAATTGGCTACCCCGTTGCCCTCAAGCTTCGCTCACCGGATATCCCGCATAAGTCTGATGTCCAGGGGGTGATGTTATACCTGCGGACTGCGGCCGAGGTACAGCAAGCCGCTGATGCCATATTTGACCGGGTCAAAATGGCCTGGCCTCAGGCTCGGATCCACGGGCTGCTGGTGCAAAGCATGGCTAATCGCGCGGGCGCTCAAGAGTTGCGCGTGGTGGTTGAATACGATCCTGTCTTTGGCCCGCTTATCATGCTGGGGGAAGGCGGCGTCGAGTGGCGTCCTGAGGAGCAGGCGGTCGTGGCTTTGCCACCACTGAACATGAACCTGGCGCGCTATCTGATCATTCAGGCCATCAAAAGCAAAAAAATCCGGGGCCGAAGCGCGCTGCGCCCTCTTGATATTGCCGGGTTGAGTCAGTTCCTGGTGCAGGTATCTAACCTGATTGTTGATTGCGCGGAGATCCAGCGGCTGGACATCCACCCGCTGCTCGCCTCCGGCAGTGAGTTTACGGCTCTGGACGTCACGCTGGATATCGCGCCTTTCGAGGGTGACAGAGAGAGCCGCCTTGCGATCCGTCCGTATCCTCTGCAGCTGGAGGAGTGGGTGGAGATGAAAAACGGGGAGCGCGCGTTGTTCCGCCCTATCCTGCCGGAAGATGAACCGCAGCTGCGCACGTTCATCTCTCAGGTAACGAAAGAGGATCTTTACTATCGCTATTTTAGCGAAATCAACGAATTTACCCACGATGATTTAGCCAATATGACCCAGATCGACTACGATCGAGAAATGGCATTTGTCGCCGTTCGTCGTTCCGATAAGGGCGATGAGATCCTCGGCGTTACGCGTGCTATTTCCGACCCGGATAATGTTGATGCGGAGTTTGCTGTGCTGGTGCGCTCCGATCTTAAAGGGTTGGGTCTGGGGCGACGGCTGCTGGAAAAACTCATCAGTTATACGCGAGATCACGGATTGTTACGCCTCAATGGCATTACTATGCCTAACAATCGCGGTATGGTGACCCTGGCGCGAAAACTTGGATTTGACGTTGATATTCAGCTGGACGAAGGTATTGTGGCCTTATCCCTGAGCCTGATATCAGCGGATAAAGCCGAGTAAGCTACTGGAAATGTTACCCACTTTGGACGGGACTGGTGGTATCATTGTCCGCTTATGTTGTTTGCATGGTACAGACAACCCTTCAATGAACAGAGAAGAAACGCACTGTGATGTTGTCAAAATTTAAGCGTAATAAACATCAACAACACCTTGCTCAACTACCGAAGATTTCTCAGTCAGTTGATGATGTAGAGTTCTTTTACGCTCCCGCCCATTTTCGGGAGACGCTTCTGGAAAAGATTGCCGGCGCTACGCGTCGCATTTGCATTGTGGCCCTGTATCTTGAACAAGATGAAGGTGGGCGCGCGATCTTAAATGCGCTCTATGAAGCCAAGCGTCAACGTCCGGAACTGGATATTCGCGTGCTGGTCGACTGGCACCGCGCTCAGCGTGGCCGTATAGGCGCTGCTGCTTCAAACACCAATGCTGACTGGTATTGCCGCACGGCGCAGGAAAATCCTGGCGTCGATGTGCCCGTTTACGGCGTACCTGTAAATACCCGAGAAGCGCTCGGCGTCCTTCATTTCAAAGGGTTCATCATTGATGATAGCGTGCTGTACAGCGGCGCGAGCCTGAATGATGTTTACCTTCATCAGCTCGATAAATATCGATATGACCGTTACCATCTGGTTCGTAATCCGCAGATGGCGGATATCATGTTTAACTGGGTTGATAAGAACTTAGTACAGGGTCGCGGCGTAAATCGTCTTGACGATCCACACCGTCCTAAAAGCCCGGAAATTAAAAATGATATCCGCGCGTTCCGCCAGGAACTGCGTGATGCGGTCTACCATTTCCAGGGCGATGCCAATAACGAAGAGCTATCCGTTACACCGCTGGTGGGGTTAGGCAAATCAAGCCTGCTGAACAAAACGATTTTCCACCTGATGCCGTGTGCGGAGCAGAAACTCATCATCTGCACCCCTTACTTCAACCTTCCCGCCGTGCTGGTGCGTAATATCATTCAACTGCTGCGTAATGGTAAAAAAGTTGAAATTATCGTCGGTGACAAAACGGCTAACGACTTCTTTATTCCTGAAGATCAACCGTTCAAGATTATCGGTGCCCTCCCTTATCTCTATGAGATTAACCTGCGCCGTTTCCTGAGCCGTTTACAGTATTACGTTAACACTGACCAGCTGGTCGTGCGTCTGTGGAAAGATGAAGACAACAGTTATCATCTGAAAGGGATGTGGGTCGACGATGAATGGATGCTGCTTACGGGCAATAACCTCAACCCTCGCGCCTGGCGTCTGGATCTCGAAAATGCCATCCTGATCCATGACCCGAAACATGAGTTAGCGACCAGTCGTGAACGTGAGCTTGAGCTTATTCGCACGCATACCACTGTGGTTCAGCATTACCGTGAACTGCAGAGCATTGCCGATTACCCGGTGAAAGTCCGCAAGCTTATTCGTCGCCTGCGTCGAATCCGTATTGACAGACTTATCAGCCGTATTCTGTGATGTCCAGGCCCTGTCAGCGACAGGGCTTTTTTTTGGAGTCCGCTAATGCGTATTCTTCTCTTGGTGAGTGCTCTCTTTCTCAGTGGCTGTAGCCACATGGCTAACGATAGCTGGTCCGGGCAGGATAAAGCGCAACACTTTCTCGCCTCCGCGATACTGTCCGCTGCCGGTAATGAGTATGCACAACATCAGGGGTACAGCCGCGATCGTAGTGCGGCAATCGGCCTGATGTTCTCTGTAAGCCTTGGGGCTTCAAAAGAACTGTGGGATAGCCGCCCCGCGGGGAGCGGCTGGAGCTGGAAAGACTTTGCCTGGGACGTAGCCGGTGCCACGACCGGCTATGCCGTGTGGCAGATGGCTCGCTATTAGAGACGAATACCTTTACCCTTTCGATGCAGCATCAGGGAGACAATAAAGGCCAGTGCCCCCATCACCGTCACGTACCAGAAGAAGGTTGTTTCCGTCCCCCATGATTTAAGCGACAGCGCGACGTACTCCGCAGAGCCACCGAACAGCGCATTGGCGACCGCATAAGAAAGCCCTACCCCCAAAGCGCGTACCTGTGCAGGGAACATCTCAGCCTTCAGGATCCCACTGATCGATGTGTAAAAACTGACAATGACCATCGCCAGCATGACCAGACCAAAGGCGGCATACGGTGAGGAAACGTGCTGAAGCGCAGTTAAAATAGGAACAGTACATAACGCGGACATGCCGCCAAAGATCAGCATTGATGTGCGACGCCCTATTTTATCGGAGAGCGCGCCAATAAGTGGCTGAATCAGCATAAAGACAAACAACGCGACGGTCATGATAGCGCTGGCGACGTTGGCGTGCATGCCCGTGGTGTTCACCAGATATTTTTGCATGTAGGTGGTGAAGGTGTAAAAGCTGAGAGAACCGCCCGCGGTGAACCCGAGAACCATCAGGAAAGCTTTGCGGTTACGCCACAGCCCTTTAAACGACCCCGCCTCCTTCAGCGCCCGGACCTCTTTTTGCGAAGTTTCATCCAACTGACGACGCAACCAGAGTGCGACGACCGCCAGTACAGCACCCATCGCGAAAGGAATTCGCCATCCCCACTCATGAAGCTGGCTGTCGGTAAGGACCTGCTGCAGAATAACCACCACCAGAATGGCCAGAAGCTGGCCACCAATAAGCGTGACGTACTGGAAAGAGGCGTAAAATCCTTTCCGGCCCTCAAGGGCAATTTCACTCATGTAAGTGGCGCTGGTACCGTATTCTCCTCCAACAGAAAGTCCCTGGAACAGACGAGCCAGTAGCAAAAGAGCCGGCGCCCATGTCCCGATAGCGTCATAACCGGGAAGACAGGCGATCACCAGCGAGCCAAAGCACATCATGCAGACCGAAATCAGCATGGATGCCTTACGTCCTCGACGGTCTGCGATCCGTCCAAACAACCATCCACCAATGGGGCGCATTAAGAAGCCCGCAGCAAATACGCCAGCCGTTTGCAGAAGCTGTGTGGTGGTGTTGCCGGACGGGAAGAAGATATGTGCGAAGTAAAGTGAACAGAATGAGTAGACGTAAAAGTCGAACCATTCCACCAGGTTCCCTGAAGAGGCAGTGACGATTGCCCATACCCTTCTACGGGAATCACTGGCAGCCAGCGTCCCGTTCGATGTTATGCTTTCTGTCATTGTGATTATGCTCCTGCCATAAAAACGGCATGCTGAGTCCTGAGAACTCACGATCTTGTAAAGCAAATGTTATTATTTTGTTATAAATAACATTGAGAGTAAGATCACATTTTCTGTTAGCAAGGTAAGTTATAGGATAAAGACTAAGGGTCGTTGGCTGGTGTGGCTGTGTACAGTCTGATGCCGTCTCCGGCTGCGGGAAAAACCCAAAGCAAAAAACCCCGCACCATACGGTACGGGGTTCTTTTAATTGATGCCTGGCAGTTCCCTACTCTCACATGGGGAGACCCCACACTACCATCGGCGCTACGGCGTTTCACTTCTGAGTTCGGCATGGGGTCAGGTGGGACCACCGCGCTAAAGCCGCCAGGCAAATTCTGTAATCTGTATCAGCTGAAAATCGTCTCTCATCGCCAAAACATCTTCGGCGTTGTAAGGTTAAGCCTCACGGTTCATTAGTATCGGTTAGCTCAACGCATCGCTGCGCTTACACACCCGACCTATCAACGTCGTAGTCTTCAACGTTCCTTCAGGAGACTTAAAGTCTCAGGGAGAACTCATCTCGGGGCAAGTTTCGTGCTTAGATGCTTTCAGCACTTATCTCTTCCGCATTTAGCTACCGGGCAGTGCCATTGGCATGACAACCCGAACACCAGTGATGCGTCCACTCCGGTCCTCTCGTACTAGGAGCAGCCCCCCTCAATTCTCCAGCGCCCACGGCAGATAGGGACCGAACTGTCTCACGACGTTCTAAACCCAGCTCGCGTACCACTTTAAATGGCGAACAGCCATACCCTTGGGACCTACTTCAGCCCCAGGATGTGATGAGCCGACATCGAGGTGCCAAACACCGCCGTCGATATGAACTCTTGGGCGGTATCAGCCTGTTATCCCCGGAGTACCTTTTATCCGTTGAGCGATGGCCCTTCCATTCAGAACCACCGGATCACTATGACCTGCTTTCGCACCTGCTCGAGCCGTCACTCTCGCAGTCAAGCTAGCTTATGCCATTGCACTAACCTCCTGATGTCCGACCAGGATTAGCTAACCTTCGTGCTCCTCCGTTACTCTTTGGGAGGAGACCGCCCCAGTCAAACTACCCACCAGACACTGTTCGCAACCCGGATCACGGGTCTACGTTAGAACACCAGCCATTAAAGGGTGGTATTTCAAGGTTGGCTCCACGCAGACTGGCGTCCACGCTTCAAAGCCTCCCACCTATCCTACACATCAAGGACCAGTGTTCAGTGTCAAGCTATAGTAAAGGTTCACGGGGTCTTTCCGTCTTGCCGCGGGTACACTGCATCTTCACAGCGAGTTCAATTTCACTGAGTCTCGGGTGGAGACAGCCTGGCCATCATTACGCCATTCGTGCAGGTCGGAACTTACCCGACAAGGAATTTCGCTACCTTAGGACCGTTATAGTTACGGCCGCCGTTTACCGGGGCTTCGATCAAGAGCTTCGCGTTACCGCTAACCCCATCAATTAACCTTCCGGCACCGGGCAGGCGTCACACCGTATACGTCCACTTTCGTGTTTGCACAGTGCTGTGTTTTTAATAAACAGTTGCAGCCAGCTGGTATCTTCGACTGATTTCAGCTCCACCCGCAGGGGCTTCACCTACATATCAGCGTGCCTTCTCCCGAAGTTACGGCACCATTTTGCCTAGTTCCTTCACCCGAGTTCTCTCAAGCGCCTTGGTATTCTCTACCTGACCACCTGTGTCGGTTTGGGGTACGATTTGATGTTACCTGATGCTTAGAGGCTTTTCCTGGAAGCAGGGCATTTGTTACTTCAGCACCGTAGTGCCTCGTCATCACACCTCAGCGTTAATAAACGACCGGATTTACCTAATCGTTCCGCCTACATGCTTAAACCGGGACAACCGTCGCCCGGCTAACATAGCCTTCTCCGTCCCCCCTTCGCAGTAACACCAAGTACAGGAATATTAACCTGTTTCCCATCGACTACGCCTTTCGGCCTCGCCTTAGGGGTCGACTCACCCTGCCCCGATTAACGTTGGACAGGAACCCTTGGTCTTCCGGCGAGCGGGCTTTTCACCCGCTTTATCGTTACTTATGTCAGCATTCGCACTTCTGATACCTCCAGCACCCCTCACAGGACACCTTCAACGGCTTACAGAACGCTCCCCTACCCAACAACGCATAAGCGTCGCTGCCGCAGCTTCGGTGCATGGTTTAGCCCCGTTACATCTTCCGCGCAGGCCGACTCGACCAGTGAGCTATTACGCTTTCTTTAAATGATGGCTGCTTCTAAGCCAACATCCTGGCTGTCTGTGCCTTCCCACATCGTTTCCCACTTAACCATGACTTTGGGACCTTAGCTGGCGGTCTGGGTTGTTTCCCTCTTCACGACGGACGTTAGCACCCGCCGTGTGTCTCCCGTGATAACATTCTTCGGTATTCGTAGTTTGCATCGGGTTGGTAAGCCGGGATGGCCCCCTAGCCGAAACAGTGCTCTACCCCCGAAGATGAATTCACGAGGCGCTACCTAAATAGCTTTCGGGGAGAACCAGCTATCTCCCGGTTTGATTGGCCTTTCACCCCCAGCCACAAGTCATCCGCTAATTTTTCAACATTAGTCGGTTCGGTCCTCCAGTTAGTGTTACCCAACCTTCAACCTGCCCATGGCTAGATCACCGGGTTTCGGGTCTATACCCTGCAACTTAACGCCCAGTTAAGACTCGGTTTCCCTTCGGCTCCCCTATACGGTTAACCTTGCTACAGAATATAAGTCGCTGACCCATTATACAAAAGGTACGCAGTCACCCCATAAAAGAGGCTCCCACTGCTTGTACGTACACGGTTTCAGGTTCTTTTTCACTCCCCTCGCCGGGGTTCTTTTCGCCTTTCCCTCACGGTACTGGTTCACTATCGGTCAGTCAGGAGTATTTAGCCTTGGAGGATGGTCCCCCCATATTCAGACAGGATACCACGTGTCCCGCCCTACTCTTCGAGTTCACAGCCTGTGTGCTTTCGTGTACGGGACTGTCACCCTGTACCGTGCGACTTTCCAGACGCTTCCACTAACACACAAGCTGATTCAGACTCTGGGCTGCTCCCCGTTCGCTCGCCGCTACTGGGGGAATCTCGGTTGATTTCTTTTCCTCGGGGTACTTAGATGTTTCAGTTCCCCCGGTTCGCCTCGTTAACCTATGTATTCAGTTAACGATAGTGTGACGGATCACACTGGGTTTCCCCATTCGGACATCGCCGGGTCAAAGGTTCATATCACCTCGCCGGCGCTTTTCGCAGATTAGCACGTCCTTCATCGCCTCTGACTGCCAGGGCATCCACCGTGTACGCTTAGTCGCTTAACCTCACAACCCGAAGATGTTTCTTTCGATTCATCATCGACTTGCGAAAATTTGAGAGACTCGAACACACATAACATGTGTGTCGTTTCAATTTTCAGCTTGATCCAGATTTTTAAAGAGCAAATATCTCAAACGTCACCCGAAGATGAGTTTTGAGATATGTCGGCAGGTGACTTTCACTCACGAACCAGCAAGTGGCGTCCCCTAGGGGATTCGAACCCCTGTTACCGCCGTGAAAGGGCGGTGTCCTGGGCCTCTAGACGAAGGGGACACTGAAGTCTCAATCGCAAGACGCCTTGCTATTTACTTTTCATCAGACAATCTGTGTGAGCACTACAAAGGCAGGTTCTTTAAGGTAAGGAGGTGATCCAACCGCAGGTTCCCCTACGGTTACCTTGTTACGACTTCACCCCAGTCATGAATCACAAAGTGGTAAGCGCCCTCCCGAAGGTTAAGCTACCTACTTCTTTTGCAACCCACTCCCATGGTGTGACGGGCGGTGTGTACAAGGCCCGGGAACGTATTCACCGTAGCATTCTGATCTACGATTACTAGCGATTCCGACTTCATGGAGTCGAGTTGCAGACTCCAATCCGGACTACGACGCACTTTATGAGGTCCGCTTGCTCTCGCGAGTTCGCTTCTCTTTGTATGCGCCATTGTAGCACGTGTGTAGCCCTACTCGTAAGGGCCATGATGACTTGACGTCATCCCCACCTTCCTCCAGTTTATCACTGGCAGTCTCCTTTGAGTTCCCGGCCGGACCGCTGGCAACAAAGGATAAGGGTTGCGCTCGTTGCGGGACTTAACCCAACATTTCACAACACGAGCTGACGACAGCCATGCAGCACCTGTCTCAGAGTTCCCGAAGGCACCAAAGCATCTCTGCTAAGTTCTCTGGATGTCAAGAGTAGGTAAGGTTCTTCGCGTTGCATCGAATTAAACCACATGCTCCACCGCTTGTGCGGGCCCCCGTCAATTCATTTGAGTTTTAACCTTGCGGCCGTACTCCCCAGGCGGTCGACTTAACGCGTTAGCTCCGGAAGCCACGCCTCAAGGGCACAACCTCCAAGTCGACATCGTTTACGGCGTGGACTACCAGGGTATCTAATCCTGTTTGCTCCCCACGCTTTCGCACCTGAGCGTCAGTCTTTGTCCAGGGGGCCGCCTTCGCCACCGGTATTCCTCCAGATCTCTACGCATTTCACCGCTACACCTGGAATTCTACCCCCCTCTACAAGACTCTAGCCTGCCAGTTTCGAATGCAGTTCCCAGGTTGAGCCCGGGGATTTCACATCCGACTTGACAGACCGCCTGCGTGCGCTTTACGCCCAGTAATTCCGATTAACGCTTGCACCCTCCGTATTACCGCGGCTGCTGGCACGGAGTTAGCCGGTGCTTCTTCTGCGGGTAACGTCAATTGCTGTGGTTATTAACCACAACACCTTCCTCCCCGCTGAAAGTACTTTACAACCCGAAGGCCTTCTTCATACACGCGGCATGGCTGCATCAGGCTTGCGCCCATTGTGCAATATTCCCCACTGCTGCCTCCCGTAGGAGTCTGGACCGTGTCTCAGTTCCAGTGTGGCTGGTCATCCTCTCAGACCAGCTAGGGATCGTCGCCTAGGTGAGCCATTACCCCACCTACTAGCTAATCCCATCTGGGCACATCTGATGGCAAGAGGCCCGAAGGTCCCCCTCTTTGGTCTTGCGACGTTATGCGGTATTAGCTACCGTTTCCAGTAGTTATCCCCCTCCATCAGGCAGTTTCCCAGACATTACTCACCCGTCCGCCACTCGTCACCCGAGAGCAAGCTCTCTGTGCTACCGTTCGACTTGCATGTGTTAGGCCTGCCGCCAGCGTTCAATCTGAGCCATGATCAAACTCTTCAATTTAAGTTTGATGCTCGTGAATTAAACTTCGTAATGAATTACGTATGTTCACTCAGAGACTTGGTATTCATTTTTCGTCCGAGGACGTTAAGAATCCATGTCACTTTGAGTGCCCACACAGATTGTCTGATAAATTGTTAAAGAGCAGTGCCGCTTCGTTTTCGCTGCGGCGCGGGGTGTGCATATTACGCTTTCCCGCTTCAGAGTCAAGCATTTATTTTCGCTTATCTCTGCTGACCCGGCGGCGTGTGTGCCGTTGTTCCGTGTCAGTGGAGGCGCATTATAGGGGGTAATTCTGAAGCTGCAAGGATAAAGTGAAAATTATTTACTGACTGCTCACTTTCCAGGCAATTTGCATCCCAGACCTCAATTCTGGCCTGGTTTTTAAACAAAAACGAGCCGCAAGCGGCCCGTTTTTGCGTTTTGTGACTTACTGCACTGCCACAATTTTGTCGTCGTTGGCTTCCAGACGGATAACTTTGCCCGGAATCAGCTCCCCGGAGAGTATCTGCTGCGCCAGTGGGTTTTCGATCTGTTGCTGGATTGCGCGTTTCAGCGGACGCGCCCCATAAACCGGATCGTACCCATTTGCGCTCAAGAGCCTCAGCGCATCATCGGAGATGTGAATTTCATATCCACGCTCTTCAAGACGTTTATACAGACGCTGCAGCTGAATCTGCGCAATCGACGCAATATGTTTCTCACCCAGAGGATGGAACACTACCACTTCATCAATACGGTTAATGAACTCTGGACGGAAGCTATGGCTTACCACGCCCATCACCAGATCCTTCATATGGCCGTAGTCCAGTTCACCGAAACGTTCCTGAATCAAATCGGAACCCAGGTTCGAGGTCATGATCACTACCGTGTTACGGAAGTCGACCGTTCTCCCCTGTCCGTCAGTCAGCCGTCCATCGTCAAGAACCTGCAGCAGAATGTTGAACACATCCGGATGCGCTTTTTCCACTTCATCCAGCAGGATGACGGAATAAGGACGACGGCGCACCGCTTCTGTCAGGTAGCCACCTTCTTCATAACCCACATATCCTGGAGGCGCACCAACCAGTCGCGAAACGGAGTGTTTCTCCATAAACTCGGACATATCGATACGCACCATCGCATCATCGCTGTCAAACATGAAGTTAGCCAGCGCCTTACACAGTTCGGTTTTACCGACCCCCGTAGGCCCCAGGAACAGGAACGAACCGATCGGACGATTAGGGTCAGACAACCCTGCACGGCTACGGCGAATGGCATTAGAGACCGCTTCAACCGCCTCGTTCTGACCAATCACGCGCTGATGCAGATCCTGCTCCATGCGCAGCAGTTTGTCACGTTCGCTTTCCATCATGCGCGCAACCGGAATACCGGTCCAGCGAGCCAGCACTTCAGCGATCTCCTCATCCGTTACTTTGTTTCGTAACAGACGCATCGTTTTGCCTTCCGACTGCGTGGCGATCTCAAGCTGTTTCTCAAGCTCAGGAATTTTGCCGTACTGCAGTTCAGACATTCGCGCCAGGTCACCCACACGACGCGCTTGCTCAATGGCAATTTTCGCCTGTTCCAGTTCAGCTTTAATTGTCTGAGTACCCGAGAGTGATGCTTTCTCCGCTTTCCACTCTTCTTCCAGCTCAGAGTACTGACGCTCTTTATCGTCCAGTTCTTCGTTGAGCATATCCAGCCGTTTCTTACTGGCTTCATCAGACTCTTTCTTCAGTGCCTGCTGTTCCAGTTTGAGCTGGATGATGCGACGGTCGAGCCTGTCCAGCTCTTCCGGTTTCGAGTCAATCTGCATACGAATGCTCGAGGCCGCTTCATCAATAAGGTCGATTGCTTTATCGGGCAACTGACGGTCAGCGATATAACGATGCGAAAGCGTGGCCGCTGCAACAATCGCCGGGTCAGTAATCTGCACATGGTGGTGCAGTTCATAACGTTCTTTCAGCCCACGCAAAATCGCGATGGTATCTTCAACGCTAGGCTCAGCAACAAACACTTTCTGGAAACGACGCTCCAGCGCAGCATCTTTTTCGATGTACTGACGGTACTCATCCAGCGTGGTAGCCCCTACACAGTGAAGTTCCCCACGTGCCAGGGCTGGTTTCAGCATATTACCGGCATCCATCGCGCCGTCCGCTTTACCTGCGCCGACCATGGTGTGCAGTTCGTCAATAAACAGAATGACGTTGCCTTCCTGTTTCGCCAGGTCGTTAAGCACGCCTTTCAGACGCTCTTCGAACTCACCGCGGTATTTCGCCCCGGCCACCAGCGCACCCATGTCGAGCGCCAGTACACGACGACCTTTCAGCCCTTCCGGCACTTCACCGTTCACAATGCGCTGCGCCAGACCTTCGACGATGGCGGTTTTACCGACCCCCGGCTCACCAATCAGCACCGGGTTGTTTTTGGTACGACGCTGCAGTACCTGGATAGTACGGCGAATCTCTTCATCACGGCCGATCACCGGGTCAAGCTTGCCCTGCTCGGCACGCTCGGTCAGGTCGACCGTAAATTTTTTCAAAGCCTGACGTTGGTCTTCGGCTCCCTGATCGTTCACGCTTTCACCTCCGCGCATTTTCTCAATCGCCTGAGTCACATTGGCGGTGGTTGCGCCGGCAGATTTCAGCAGGTCGGTCAAGGTACCGCGTGATTCAAGCGCCGCCAGAACGAAAAGTTCTGACGAAATAAAGTTGTCCCCACGTTTTTGCGCCAGCTTGTCGCAAAGATTCAGCACACGCACCAGATCCTGAGACGGCTGAACGTCGCCACCGGTACCTTCTACCTGGGGTAAACGGCTCAGAGCCTGATCGATGGCGGTGCGTAACTGGCCAGCATTAATGCCGGCAGACGTTAATAACGGACGTACCGATCCCCCTTCCTGATTCAGCAAGGCGCTCATTAAATGAAGAGGTTCGATGAATTGGTTGTCGTGCCCCAGTGCAAGGGACTGGGCATCGGCGAGAGCAAGCTGGAATTTATTAGTAAGACGATCCAGACGCATAACTCCTCCCATAACAGGTCAAATTTGCTACTGGAGATTAAATGAGGTCATCCCTCAATTATTCAAGGTTAATGACCTGAATTATGTGAAAAGAAAACGGCACGTTCCGGATCGTCTTGATTCTTTAGGTTATATCAGCCAAATAAAACTTGCCATACGACCTGTCGTCTTGTCGCGGCGATAAGAGAAAAAATCACCCTTTTCGGTGAAGGTACAGCGATCGCCGCCGAAGATCTGCGTCACGCCGACATTATTCAGGCGCTGGCGGGCCAACAGGTAAATATCGGCCAGATATTTTTCACCGGCAGGAAGGAAAGCATCCGCGGCCTGCAGATCTTTCTCCATAAAGGCTTCGCGGACCTCTGGCCCCACTTCAAACGCACGAGGACCAATGGCCGGGCCGAGCCAGGCCATGATATTCGCAGGGTCATCTTTAAAGCAGGCGACGGTCTCTTCGAGCACACCTTCACACAGACCACGCCAGCCCGCATGCGCTGCTGCCACCTCGGTACCGGCACGGTTACAGAACAGAACCGGCAGGCAATCGGCAGTCATTACCGCACATACCGTTCCCGGGGTATCACTGTAAGACGCATCGGCCCGTTTAGACGCATAGGGTTCGCCCGTTAACGTCAGTACCGTTTTACCGTGTACCTGTTCCAGCCAGACCGGCTTCGACGGTAAATTCCCGGCAGCAAACAGGCGTTTGCGGTTTTCTTCAACGTGCTCCAGGTTGTCACCACAGTGTGCGCCGAGATTCAAAGATTCCCACGCGCCCTGGCTCACACCGCCGATACGGGTTGAACTGCAGGCAGCCACGCCCTCAGGCAGTGGCCACTCCGGGACAATCAGTTTGGTCATAACCAGTCCACTTGATCTTTATGTTCTTCAAAATCAACGCGCATGGCGTCAATAAGGTCGACCATATCCTGTGGGATCGGCGCGTGCCATTCCATCTGAATACCGGTGATAGGATGGTAAAGACGCAGCATCGTTGCGTGCAGCGCCTGGCGATCAAACTTACGCAGTACGCTAATGAACTCATCCGATGCGCCTTTTGGCGGACGCGGACGACCACCGTAGACCTGATCGCCCACCAGCGGATGGGTAATGTGCGCCATATGAACACGGATCTGGTGAGTACGACCGGTTTCCAGACGCAGACGCAGACGCGTATGAATGCGGAAGTGTTCCATAATGCGGTAGTGCGTTACCGCAGGCTTACCCATCGGGTGCACCGACATATGGGTACGTTTGGTTGGGTGACGGCTGATAGGTTCTTCCACCGTACCGCCAGCGGTCATATGACCAATGGCCACCGCTTCATATTCGCGGGTGATTTCACGCAGCTGCAGAGATTCCACCAGACGTGTCTGAGCTGGAACGGTCTTTGCCACCACCATCAGACCCGTGGTGTCTTTATCCAGACGGTGAACGATGCCGGCGCGTGGAACATCCACGATAGGCGGGTAATAATGGAGAAGTGCGTTAAGCACTGTGCCATCAGGGTTCCCCGCGCCCGGATGAACAACCAGGTCACGTGGCTTGTTGATCACCAGGATGTCATCATCTTCATAGACGATGTTCAGCGGGATGTCCTGCGGCTCGAAGCGGATGTCCTCTTCGATTTCAGCATTGATGGCGACGGCTTCCCCACCTAACACTTTCTCTTTTGGTTTGTCCCAGATCTTGCCGTTTACCAGCACGCGCTGGTCAAGGATCCATTCTTTTATGCGTGAACGCGAATAATCAGGGAACAATTCGGCCAAAGCCTGATCTAAGCGTTGACCGAGCTGATTTTCGGAGACTGTTGCGGTGAGTTCTACTCGTTGTGCCATAAACTGCTTCTTCGTTTAACGTTGGGTTTTACGGCTTTGCCGTTTAATATAGTGTGCTATTGTAGCTGGTCTTAATCGGGAGCAGGAACAGAGTTTCTCCCGGACAAACATTTGAGGAAAGTCAAAACGTCATGACGCGCATGAAATATCTGGTGGCAGCGGCCACGTTGAGCCTGGCTTTGGTGGGCTGCTCCGGTTCAAATGAACAGGTCCCTGACAATCCGCCGAATGAAATCTATGCGACTGCACAACAAAAGTTGCAGGACGGTAACTGGAAACAGGCGATAACGCAACTGGAAGCGTTGGATAATCGCTATCCATTTGGTCCGTATTCGCAGCAGGTACAGTTAGATCTCATCTATGCCTACTATAAAAATGCCGATCTGCCGCTGGCTCAGGCAACCATCGATCGTTTCATGCGTCTGAACCCGACTCATCCTAACATCGATTACGTCATGTACATGCGCGGTCTTACCAACATGGCGCTGGACGACAGTGCCCTGCAAGGTTTCTTCGGTGTGGATCGTTCTGACCGTGACCCGCAGCATGCGCGTGATGCTTTCAACGACTTCTCTAAACTGGTGCGCGGCTACCCGAACAGCCAGTACGTCACTGACGCGACCAAACGTCTGGTGTTCCTGAAAGATCGTCTGGCGAAATACGAATACTCCGTTGCGGAATACTATACCCGCCGTGGCGCATGGGTTGCCGTGGTTAATCGTGTAGAAGGTATGTTGCGTGATTACCCGGATACACAGGCAACGCGTGATGGCCTGAAGCTGATGGAAAATGCTTACCGTCAGATGCAGATGACCGCACAGGCTGACAAAGTGGCGAAAATCATCGCCGCGAACAGCAGCAACACCTGATATTGCCTCAAAGCAAAACGGCAGCCTTCGGGCTGCCTTTTTTTTATGCGTTCAGAGATCAGCTGAAGCGGTTTAGCCTCAACACATCCTATCAACTATGACCGCAAATCGGGCCTTCCACAAGGTAAATATCACCTCTTCCTGCCCTGCCTCACAAAAAACATTCCCTGACAAAAACCGACAAAATAACGTGATATAAATCACACATTTTGACATTAGGACAGGTATGCTGGAATCACCAAGACGGAAAGACAAGAGGTAAAATTTATGACAATGAACATTACCAGTAAACAAATGGAAATTACTCCGGCAATCCGCCAACACGTCGCAGACCGTCTCGCCAAACTGGATAAATGGCAAACACATTTGATTAACCCACATATCATCCTGTCCAAGGAGCCGCAAGGTTTCATCGCTGACGCAACTATCAATACTCCAAACGGCCATCTGGTCGCCAGCGCAAAACATGAGGATATGTACACCGCTATTAACGATTTGATCAACAAGCTGGAACGGCAGCTCAATAAAGTGCAACACAAAGGTGAAGCCCGTCGCGCCGCAACGTCGGTGAAAGACGCCAGCTTCGCGGAAGAAGTTGAAGAAGAGTAATCCTTTAAATTGAGTTTACCGCCAACGCGCCTTCGGGCGCGTTTTTTATTGACAGCGTGAAAACAGTACGGGTACTTTAACGGTATCAACGACAGGATGATTTCATGAAACACACACCGTTTTTCTTCGCATTCTTTTTTACCTTCCCCTGATTGGGAGGCGTTTCGTCGTGTGATAAAGAATGCGAAGACGAACAACAAGGCCTCCCACACCGGGAGGCCTTTTTTATTAATAACGATAAACGAGACAGGCAACACTATGACACCGGAAAACCCGTTACTGGACCTGCGAGTGAAAATCAGCGCACTGGACGAAAAATTACTGGCCCTGCTGGCAGAACGTCGCACACTCGCCATCGAAGTGGGAAAAGCCAAGCTGGACTCCCATCGGCCGGTGCGTGATATTGATCGTGAACGCGACCTGCTGGAACGCCTGATTCAGCTTGGCAAAGCGCACCACCTCGACGCCCATTACATCACCCGTTTGTTCCAGCTCATCATCGAAGACTCCGTTCTGACCCAGCAAGCGCTACTCCAGCAGCATCTGAATAAAACGAACCCGCACTCTGCACGTGTCGCCTTCCTCGGCCCTAAAGGCTCTTACTCTCACCTTGCCGCGCGCCAGTACGCAGCACGTCATTTCGAAGAGTTTATTGAAAGCGGCTGCGCAAAATTTGCTGATATTTTCAATCAGGTCGAAACCGGACAGGCGGATTACGCCGTCGTACCGATTGAAAACACCAGCTCTGGTGCCATTAACGACGTGTACGATCTTCTGCAGCACACTACGCTGTCGCTGGTTGGCGAGATGACCATCCCTATCGATCACTGCGTACTGGTCTCTGGCTCAACCGACCTGAGCCAAATCGAGACAGTGTACAGTCACCCACAACCGTTCCAGCAGTGCAGTCAATTCCTCAACCGTTATCCGAACTGGAAAATTGAGTACACCGAAAGCACTTCTGCGGCGATGGAAAAAGTGATGCAGGCAAATTCCCCGACGGTGGCCGCGCTTGGCAGCGAGGCGGGCGGAGCGCTGTATGGGCTGCAGGTACTGGAACGCAACCTGGCGAACCAGACGCAAAATATCACCCGCTTCGTGGTACTGGCCCGTAAAGCCATCAATGTCTCTGAGCAGGTTCCGGCTAAAACGACGCTGCTGATGGCGACCGGGCAGCAGGCGGGTGCGCTGGTTGAGGCCCTGCTGGTACTGCGTAACCACAACCTGATCATGACGAAGCTGGAATCGCGCCCGATTCATGGTAATCCGTGGGAAGAGATGTTTTATCTGGATATCCAGGCCAACCTGGAATCTGCATCCATGCAGAAAGCCCTGCGTGAACTGGGTGAAATCACCCGCTCAATGAAAGTGCTGGGCTGCTATCCGAGCGAAAACGTCGTGCCGGTTGACCCCGCTTAACGTTCGATAAAGCGGCTTTTCTTCATCCCTGCCACGCTGACGGGCAGGGTGAAGATGGCGCCGGAGAGCGGATACTGCGCCACTTCATCCGCATCCATATTTTCCCGCGTGGTCGTGATAAACAGGGTCTTCATATCCTCGCCGCCAAAGCAGACCATCGTCGGACAACGAACCGGCATGCGATACTCTTCCAGTTGCTCCCCCTGCGGTGAAAAGCGCGCAATACGCCCGCCATCAAACATTGCGCTCCAGTAGCAGCCTTCTTCATCCATCGCAGCACCGTCGGGTATGCCCTCCCCCTCTTTAAAGCGGCGGAATATCTCGCGTTTCCCCGGCTCACCTTGCTCATCAAGCGGCGTGCGGTAGATAACGCCATTTGGCGTATCAGAGGTGAACATCCACTGTTTGTCGGGGCTGAATGCCAGACCGTTGTGTCCGTGAATATCACACTGGATCACTTTCGGCGTCAGATCATTATCGATACGCATTAGCATGGCGCCGTTGTAATCCCCCGGCCCCCAGAAGGTTCCCGCATAGAACCGTCCATGATGATCGGTACCTCCATCATTAAAACGCGCCAGTTGCGGGTTAGAGGGGTTATCACACACCTTGCGCTGAAGCAGGCCGTGTTTGTCAGCAAGCCAGATGCCATTGCGCATCGCGACGATAAAGCCGCCACGCTCACGCAGAGCGAAACAACCTACTTCTTCATGGAAAGAGAGTACCGTGTGTTCCGCGGTGGGCAGATGATAACGGTGGATCTCCCCCTCCAGAATATCTGCCCAGTAGAGCGCATGCTCTTCGGCACTCCACGTCGGACATTCGGGCAGATGCCCGGTGTAATTCAACAGCGGCTGCGGTTCGGCCATAACAGTTCCCCAAAATGAAAAAAGCCAGCATTGCTGGCTTTTAGTATATACATCATCGCATTACTGGCGACTGTCATTTGCCTGACGCAAAAGCGTGCGGCTCTCACTCTGAAAACGTTGCGCATAATCGCCAAACCAGTGCTCGACTTTACGGAAGCTGTCGATAAACGCCTGTTTATCGCCATGCTCCAGCAAGGTGATCGCTTCACCAAACCGCTGGTAATAACGTTTGATAAGCGCCAGGTTGTTCTCAGAGGACATAATAATGTCGGCGTAAAGCTGTGGATCCTGAGCGAACAAACGCCCGACCATCGCCAGCTCCAGGCGATAGATCGGCGAAGAGAGCGCCAGCAGCTGTTCAAGCTGCACATTCTCTTCCGCCAAATGCAAACCGTAGGCAAAGGTCGCAAAGTGGCGCAGCGCCTGAATGAACGCCATGTTCTGATCGTGCTCTACCGCGCTGATCCGGTGCAACCTGGCACCCCATACCTGAATTTGTTCCAGGAACCACTGATAGGCCTCCGGCTGACGACCATCACAGTACACCACAACCTGCTTCGCCAGGCTGCCACTGTCCGGACCAAACATCGGGTGCAGGCCAAGCACCGGGCCAGTATGCGCCGCCAGCATCGCCTGCAGGGGGCCATTTTTGACCGATGCAAGGTCAACCAGGATGCAATCTTTCGGCAACGGTGGAAGCTTGCCGATGATCTGCTCCGTCACGTGGATAGGCACGCTGACGATAACCATCCCCGCATCGGCCATCAGCGCTGGCGCGTGTTCCCAGTCCTCTTTTTCCAGAATGCGAACCTGATAACCAGAAAGCGTCAGCATTTTTTCAAACAGACGCCCCATCTGGCCCGCACCACCCACAATAACCACCGGGCGCAGGGACGGACAGAGGGTTTTGAAGCCCTTATCGTTTTCGTTGGAATAGGATTCCCGCATTACGCGACGCAAGACATCTTCAATCAGATCCGGCGAGACGCCCAGCGCCTGGGCCTCTTTGCGCCGCGAGGCCAGCATGGATGCCTCACGCTCCGGGACGTAAATCGGCAGGCCGTATTTGCTTTTTACCTCACCCACTTCGGCAACCAGAGCCATACGGCGCGCCAGCAGGTCCAGCAACGCCTTATCCACTTCATCAATTTGATCGCGTAACGCGGTCAATTCAGCAACCATAACTACCCTCTTAAGCCAGACGCGTCGCCAGCTGGCCGCTTAAATCTTTATGGATCTCACGCAGCAGCGCGTCGGTGGTTTCCCAGCTGATGCAGGCATCCGTGACGGATACGCCGTGCTTCATTGCGCTGCGCGGTTGTTCAGATGACTGATTGCCTTCATGAATATTGCTCTCAATCATCAGACCGATAATAGAACGGTTGCCGTCTTTTATCTGTGCCACCACAGATTCCGCAACCGCAGGCTGACGACGGTAATCTTTATTCGAATTACCATGACTGCAATCTACCATCAGTGCCGGGCGCAGTCCCGCCTGCTCCATCTCTTTTTCACACTGTGCCACATCTGCCGGGCTGTAGTTCGGTGCTTTACCACCGCGCAGGATCACGTGACCATCCGGGTTACCCTGCGTTTGCAGAAGGCAAACCTGCCCCGCCTGGTTAATGCCAACAAAACGGTGCGGCATTGCCGCGGCACGCATGGCGTTAATTGCGGTGGCCAGGCTGCCATCGGTACCGTTTTTAAAACCAACCGGCATCGACAGACCAGACGCCATCTCGCGGTGGGTTTGTGATTCTGTGGTGCGTGCCCCAATGGCAGACCAGCTAAACAGGTCGCCCAGGTACTGCGGGCTGTTCGGATCCAGCGCTTCAGTGGCCAGCGGCAGCCCCATGCTGACCAGCTCCACCAGCAGGCGACGCGCAATTTTCAGCCCTGCTTCCACATCAAACGAGCCATCCATGTGCGGATCGTTAATCAACCCTTTCCAGCCAACGGTGGTACGTGGCTTCTCAAAATAGACGCGCATTACCAGATAGAGGCTATCGCTGACCTCCTCCGCTAATGTTTTAAATCGACGAGCGTACTCAATGGCGGCTTCAGGATCGTGAATAGAACAAGGACCACATACCACCAGCAGGCGCGGATCGCGGCCAGCGATAATGTCTGAAATGGTCTGACGCGAGTGCTCAATTTGAGCCTCCTGCGCGACGCTCAGCGGGAATTCCGCTTTCAGTTGATCCGGAGTAATCAAAATCTGTTCGTCAGTGATGTGTACGTTGTTCAGCGCGTCTTTTTGCATGATTGCGATCCTGTAAAGCTCGTTTGCGATAGTTGTTTTTCCTCGAAGAGGTGAAACAACGATACCATAACAAGTAAAGATTTCAATCCAAAATACGTACACTTTTCTTTACGAATGCCAATTTATTGCAAAAATCAGCCGCCATATCCGTAAACTTTAAATTACACCCCTTCTTTCCGTTACCAGGCTATGCTGAAGAAAAAAGGAGAATGGCTATGCGTTCAATTGCTCTGGTGCTGTTGTCGCTCATTTTATCGGGTTGCCAAATCAATCCTTATACCTTCCACCCGGACTGGACCAGCCCCAGCTGGTTTGATGCAGGTAAAGAAGACGCTATGAATGGTCTGCCGGTTAAAGATAACCAGACGCTGGCCGATAATTTTAATGATCCGCATGTTGATCGTAGTGAATATCTCCGGGGATATGCAGACGGACAGAAGAAAGTGTGTGAAGAAGGTTTTCTCCACGCCTGGGGATTAGCGGGCAAATCTTTTCCTGCCAGCTGCGATACTGCTGAAAATGCAGCAAAACTGCACGAGTCATGGCAAAAAGGCATGGATGAAAGCATGCGCTCCAGCAGACTTAATTAAGCCTCTTTTTATTCACCGGAATATAACAAAGTGTAGGATTTAGCTTAGGTCGAGGCAGGGAAAATTCTGACATAATGACGGCTTTGGTAAACAATGGTATTCTGCCTACAACTCTTAAGGACATCTATTTCCGGAGCGAAGTGGCGGATTCTGGTGAGAAATTTATCCTTGATCTCTTTTTTCCGACTCACTCTGGTGCTAATGCTGTTCCTTATGGTGGGCGCAGCGGCGGCAGGCACGTTCACCGAAACCGATAAATCGGTACGTTCGATCGTTTCAGGTATTGTGAGCTACACCCGATGGCCGTCACTTTCCGGCCAGCCAAAACTCTGTGTTTATGCTTCTTCTCACTACACGCATGCACTCACCAGCAAGGACGGGCAAAGCGAATTACCTTATACCCCCGTTATTGTGCGTAACGATCAGGAAGCCCTGTCCGCGACGTGTGATGCTATTTATTTCGGGGCGGAATCCCCCGTAAAACAACGTGAATTAATAAGTCAGTATCAGGGCAGAGCATTGCTATTAATCTCAGAGCAAAATCCGGAATGTATTATTGGCAGCGCCTTTTGCCTGATAATTGATCGCAACCATGTCCGGTTTTCCGTCAATCTGGATGCGCTGACTCGCAGTGGCGTGAGAGTCAATCCGGATGTATTAATGCTCGCACGGAATAAGCAGCATGGATAAAGATTTCACTTCAGCGCCACGTCCGACGTTTAAAAGAACACTCAGACGAATCAGCATGATAAGCGTCATCATCACGATGACATTAATATGGCTGCTCCTCTGTTTTGCCTCCGTCGTGACATTAAAGCAATACGCACAAAAGAATCTCGAATTAACCGGCGCCACCATGAGCCACAGCCTTGAAGCCTCCCTGGTGTTCAACGATTCAGTGGCAGCCAATGAAACGCTTGCTGCCCTTGGCAAACAGGGCCAGTTTGCCGTGGCTGAAGTCCTCAACGTGCACAAAAAACGCTTTGCGTACTGGTCGTGGAACCCGGCGGATAACAACGACACTCTGGGCGCACTGGTCAGCCGCTGGCTTTTCCCCGAGCCGATTTCCCAGCCTGTATTCCATAACGGCTCAACGATTGGCGAAATACGCCTTACCGCGCGTGACAGCCTGATAAGCCACTTCATCTGGATGTCGTTTGCCGTTCTCACCGGCTGTATTTTGTTTGCGACGGTGGTCGCACTGACCATTACGCAATCCTTGCATCACGGCATGGTTACAGCGCTGCAAAACATTACTGACGTCGTTCATGACGTACGCACTAACCGTAACTTCTCCCGACGGGTGAAAGACGGGCGGATTGAAGAGTTTCACCAGTTTGGCGAGGACTTCAACAGCCTTCTGGATGAAATGGAGGAGTGGCAGCTTAAACTGCAGGCGAAAAACGCCCAGCTATTACGCACCGCCATGCACGACCCGCTGACGGGTCTTGCCAACCGTGCGGCATTTCGTAACAGCATCGCGGCATTAATGAATGACCCCGCAGCAAAAACAAACTCGGCCCTGCTCTTCCTCGACGGTGATAATTTTAAGTTTATTAATGACACCTGGGGACACGCGGCAGGAGACTGTGTGCTGATTGAAGTCGCCAGAAGAATGGTCGAGTTCGGTGATAAGCGCCATCAGTCATACCGCCTTGGCGGCGACGAGTTTGCCATGGTGCTGTACGGCGTCCATTCAGAGCCTGAGGTTCAATATCTTTGTGCTGCCTTATCGCAGCAGTTTATCCGCCCGTTCGAATTGCATAACGGGCAAAAAGCATCAATGTCACTCAGTATTGGCTTTGCTCTGGCGTGGGAAAATGGTTCTGTGGAAGCATTACTGGAGAAAGCCGACCGCAATATGTACCTGGTTAAAAACCAGCGTACAAAAACGATAAATTAGAAGGGAAACGATATGTTAAAGCGATACTTCGCGCCGTTGTTATTAGCCTCAGTCGTGCTGGCAGGTTGCCAGTCACCGCCGCAAGGCAAGTTCACTCCTGAGCAGATTGCGGCGATGAAGTCTTACGGTTTTAACGAACTGAACGGCGACTGGTCTCTTGGCCTGTCAGATACCATCCTGTTTGATAAAAATGACGCCAGGCTGCGTGCGGAAAGTGAAACGCAGATCAAGACCATGGCCTCTCGCCTCGCGGCAACCGGCCTGAACCACGCGCGTATGGACGGTCACACGGACAACTACGGCGAAGAGCGCTACAACGAAGCGCTGTCATTGAAACGTGCAAATGCGGTAGCCGACGCCTGGGCGAAGGGAGCCAATATCCCGCGCAGCAACCTCACCACGCAGGGGTTAGGCAAAAAATACCCTGTTGCGAGCAACAGTACTGCAAAAGGGCGCGCTGAAAACCGCCGGGTTGCGGTGGTGATCAGCACGCCATAAGGTTATTTAACCGATGATTCTGCGAGCGACACGCCTGTTGCCGCTCGCCAGCGCAGCCAGTCGACCAGCACAAACAGGGCCAGACTCACACCCATCACCGGCATCGCCAGCCCCAGCAGGACACTCACTATCGCCGTGACGGCTCTTCCCCATCCCGATAGCGCCAGCCAGCTCTGACAGAGCGTCTGAACCGGGTTCACGACCGATTGCGCCGGACGACGCATCCACCACATCCGGTATCCCCAGACGATCAGCACGCACAGGGCAATACCGAACGCGATCAGCAACAGCTGATTGGCCAGCCCAAACAAGATCCCCATGTGGAAATCCACGCCCCAGCGGGTCAGTTTTGCCATTAACGGGAAATCTTCAAACCGGGTTCTGTCCAGAATATGCATGGAGTGCGGATCGACCGCCACCGCATCGACCTGAGTCGGCCAGCTACGATCGATTTCCGTCACGGTCCAGGCCTGTTCAGCCGTTTTCGCCGGGCGGATTTCGAGCTTGCTGGCATCTATACCCGCCGTACGGGCGGCATGCAGGACGTCATCAAAAAGCGTCGGATCCATCACCATCCCGGGCATAATCATCCCGCTATGATGCCCCCGGTGCTCAGCGTGCTCGTCCATGATGGCAGGCACACCGGAGAGCGTAGTATTGACCTGCGGCGTAAGCCAGTTCATCCGGGCACGCAGTGTATCCACGTTACCGCCCGCCCACTGAGACCACGTCAGGCCTGTCGCTGAGAACAATAACATTCCCCCCAGCAACACCCAGCCCAGTGCCACATGCACACGACGGCGGTTCTGGAAACGGTTGTTCATCCGACGTTTTGGTCGGGTGTAAAACCACAGGGCGATTCCACCCAGCGCGGCAACCCACATCCAGGAGGCGGCCAGCTCGCTATAGAGACGCCCGACATCGCCAAGCATTAACGAGGTGTGCAGATAATCGATGGTCTGGCGCAACGGTAGAATGCCACTCGTGCCGTACACCGTCATCTCGCCCCGCACCTCAAGGCTCACGGGATCCACAAAGATAGCGCGGTTCTCCGACGGGCCAAGCGCAGGGTCAGCGAACATCACGCGGGTAGTATCACCGTCAACCAGCCCCGGACGAACGGCATGCAGGCGCAGATCTGAACCCACGGCGTTTTCCGCCACGGCAATCTGCTCGGCCAGAGGCCGTGCCTCTCCCATTGAATCCGTGTGCAACGCGTGCCAGTAGAGCGCGTTTTCCAGCTGCGGTGTCGCCACATACAGCGTACCGGTCAGCGCGGCGAAGAAGATAAACGGGCCAACAAACAGCCCGACATAGAAATGGAGTCGACGCAGCAGGTTTCCCCATGCCGCGCGCGGAGTGCAGGTAGTCATACTTTTCCTTTTTAAGGCAAAAAGTTATCGATTTTTTTTAAAGGGAAAAAGCAGACTGCCGCGGCGGCGCGCGGGTATCAGGAAAGAGCCAGGGGAAAAAGTGCCAGTGGCTGACCGGCGGTTGCGGCGGTGTAACGCGACTCCTTTGCAGTACCACACTGAGCAGTACAATCAGCGCCAGCATCATGCCCGGCACATGCGCTAACAGTACACAGTAGCCACACGCTTCCGCATGGTCGACGGGCATCGAGTGCGGCATATCGCCATGGTGTTCATCCATCGACATCATGCTCATGTCATGATGCATTCCCGGCATGGCGCTCATGGGATCTTTTTGCAGCGAGATGGAGATAAGCGGCGCAACCACGATCAGCAGGATCGCAAACAGCGCGGTCAAAGCCGCTGCGCGTTTCCAGTTATGCCGATGCAGTACGTTATCCACTTTCCCTCCCGTTAAGAGGCCAGCATTGTAAATGATTTATGACGAAAGGGTTAATGCGAGAGGTGCGATGGAATAAAAAAGGGCCAGCCTTTCGGCCAGCCCTTTTTAACAGGATGTCGCTTAAGCGAATCTTAGTTCAGACGCTCTTTAATACGAGCAGACTTACCAGTACGCTCACGCAGGTAGTACAGTTTAGCTTTACGTACAGCACCACGACGTTTAACAGCAATGCTGTCAACTACCGGAGAGTGAGTCTGGAAGACACGCTCAACGCCTTCGCCGTTGGAAATTTTACGAACAGTGAATGCAGAGTGCAGACCGCGGTTACGAATAGCGATAACCACGCCCTCGAATGCCTGCAGACGTTTTTTGGAACCTTCAACAACCCATACTTTCACTTCCACGGTGTCACCTGGACGGAAGGAAGGTACGTCCTGCTTCATCTGCTCTTGTTCAAGTTGCTTAATAATGTTGCTCATAATTTAATCTCTTATCCTGGGTAAACTGATATTCGGGAGCGTATTACGCATTCCCATCATGTTCATGCTGCTGTTGCGCGTGTTCTTTTTTGAACTCGGCCAGCAACTTTGCTTGCTCTTCAGTCAGAGCCAGGTTTTCCAGAAGTTCAGGTCTTCTAAGCCAGGTTCGGCCCAGCGACTGCTTCAAACGCCAGCGACGTATCTCAGCATGGTTTCCTGACAGTAACACCGCCGGTACTTCCATCCCTTCTAACACTTCAGGACGAGTATAGTGTGGACAGTCCAGCAACCCATCAGCAAAGGAATCTTCCGTTGCCGAAGCTTCATGGCCCAGTACACCCGGAATGAACCGGGCAACGGAGTCAATCAGCGTCATCGCTGGTAACTCACCACCGCTGAGTACGTAATCGCCGATAGACCATTCTTCGTCAATCTCGGTTTGAATTACGCGCTCATCTATCCCTTCGTAGCGACCACAGACCAGAATCAATTTTTGATTCGTCGCCAGTTCGCTGACGCCCGCTTGATCAAGCTTGCGTCCCTGAGGTGACAGATAAATCACCTTCGCGCCTTCACCTGCCGCGGCTTTTGCTGTGTGAATGGCGTCCCGTAAGGGTTGCACCATCATTAACATCCCCGGTCCGCCGCCGTAAGGACGATCGTCCACGGTACGGTGCCGGTCATGCGTAAAGTCACGAGGACTCCAGCTCTGGATGTTCAGCAGGCCATTCTTTACTGCCCGGCCAGTTACCCCGTAATCGGTAATCGCGCGGAACATTTCAGGAAACAGGCTAATTATGCCAATCCACATAGCGCCGTCTTTTACCGTTTATCCGGAGAATTTAAAAACCAGGATCCCAATCTACTTCAATCGTTTGAGTAGCGAGATCGACTTTCTTGATAACCTGTCCATCGAGGAACGGAACCAACCGCTCCTTGATGCCAAATGCATCTTTCAGGTTTGCCCTAATGACGAGAACGTCATTTGACCCGGTTTCCATCATGTCGATGACTTTCCCCAGGCTATAACCTTCAGTGGTGACCACCTGGCAACCCATAAGGTCTTTCCAGTAGTAGTCGCCCTCTTCCAGCTGCGGCAACTGCGACGAATCCACGATAATTTCACAATTAGTCAGTGCATTCGCGGCATCACGATCGTCAATGCCTTTCAGCTTGATGATGATGTCCTGATTGTGGTGACGCCAGCTTTCCAGCTCGACCTCTTCCCACTTACCGGCTTTCTGGATAAACCAGGGCTGGTAATTAAAAATGCTATCAGCGTCTTCAGTGGAGGAAAACACTCTGAGCCAACCACGAATACCGTAGCAAGAACCCATTTTGCCCAATACAATCGGTTCAACAGGTGCTTTATTGCTCATCATGACCACCGTGACAGATTAAGCTGCTTTGTTTGCTGCTTTGATCAGCGTAGCAACGCGATCGGAAACAGTAGCGCCCTGGCCAACCCAGTGAGCGATACGATCCAGATCCAGACGGGTTTCTTCTTCAGAACCAGAAGCGATCGGGTTGAAGAAACCAACGCGCTCAATGAAGCGACCGTTGCGTGCATTACGGCTGTCAGTAACAACAACCTGGTAGAACGGACGCTTTTTAGCGCCGTGACGTGCTAAACGAATAGTTACCATAACATCCTCTTGTGTGAATAAAACAACCGGGCCCCATCGAGGAACGGAGCCCGGGTGTCATATTAAAAGCCCGAAAATTTTACTGATTTCTGGGGAAAATGCAATCAGCAGTTAAAACTCTGCTGCAAAACACGGCCAGGGTGCGCTTTTCGGGCACACCCCGGCATCAAAATAGCCAACAGCCAGGCGATTAACGGCCAGGGAATCCTGGCGGCATCATGCCCTTCATGCCACGCATCATCTTCGCCATGCCGCCTTTCTTCATTTTCTTCATCATGCGCTGCATGTCGTCGAACTGTTTCAGAAGGCGGTTTACGTCCTGCACCTGCATGCCGCAACCGGCTGCGATACGGCGTTTGCGGGACCCTTTGATGATGTCCGGGTTAGCACGTTCCTTGAGGGTCATCGAGTTGATGATCGCCTCCATACGCACCAGCACCTTGTCATCCATCTGCGCTTTTACGTTGTCAGGGATCTGGCCCATGCCAGGCAGTTTGCCCATCAGGCTTGCCATGCCGCCCATGTTTTTCATCTGACGCAGCTGCTCAAGGAAATCGGTCAGGTCAAAACCGTCGCCTTTTTTCAGCTTGCTGGCCAGCTTCTCAGCCTGGGCGCGGTCAACCTTGCTCTCGATATCTTCGATAAGCGACAGCACGTCGCCCATGCCGAGGATACGGGAGGCGATACGGTCCGGGTGGAACGGCTCCAGCGCTTCGGTTTTCTCACCCACACCGAGGAATTTAATCGGCTTGCCGGTGATATGACGAATCGAAAGCGCCGCACCACCGCGGGCGTCACCGTCCACTTTGGTCAGCACTACGCCGGTTAACGGCAGCGCTTCGTTAAACGCTTTCGCGGTGTTCGCCGCATCCTGACCGGTCATGGCGTCAACAACAAACAGGGTCTCTACCGGATTGATAGCGGCATGCACCTGTTTGATCTCATCCATCATCGCTTCGTCAACGTGCAGACGACCGGCGGTATCCACCAGCAGCACGTCGTAGAATTTCAGCTTCGCCTCTTTCAGCGCCGCGTTAACGATGTCGACAGGCTTCTGGGCAACGTCAGACGGGAAGAAATCCACGCTGACCTGCTGCGCCAGGGTTTCCAGCTGCTTAATCGCCGCCGGGCGATAGACGTCCGCAGAAACGACCAGCACTTTTTTCTTGTGCTTTTCTCGCAGGAATTTACCCAGCTTACCCACGCTGGTGGTTTTACCCGCACCCTGCAGGCCCGCCATCAGCACGACGGCCGGTGGCTGTGCCGCCAGGTTAAGCACCTGGTTCTCTTCGCCCATCGCCGAAACCAGTTCGTTACGGACGATTTTGACGAACTCCTGACCCGGGGTCAGGCTCTTGTTAACTTCATGACCAACCGCCTTCTCTTTAACGCGGTTGATAAAATCACGAACAACCGGCAACGCGACGTCTGCTTCCAGCAGCGCCATGCGCACTTCGCGCAGCGTTTCCTTGATGTTGTCTTCGGTAAGGCGTCCGCGGCCGCTGATGTTGCGCAGCGTGCGCGACAAACGATCGGTTAAATTATCAAACATTGTCTCTCGCCTGAGTAGAAACGTTGGGTCGCTGGCAGCGACACATACACAGAATTTTGCCGGAGTATAACATGAAGGCGGCTTTGTTGTTATGCAACGGTTGGAGCAGGCGTCACGTAACGTTATACTGCTTCTCTTTCTTATTAAGACAACTGTCGATGCCTATATGCCTGTTTTCGCACTGATCGCCCTTGTTGCCTACTCTGTCAGCCTCGCGCTGATCATTCCTGGACTGCTGCAAAAAAACAGCGGCTGGCGACGCATGGCTATTCTTTCGGCGGTGATCGCACTGATAAGCCATGCGTTCGCGCTGGAATCGCGCATTATCCCCGGCGATGGCAGCGTACAGAACCTGAGCGTGCTCAACGTCGGCTCGCTGGTCAGCCTGATGATCTGTACGGTGATGACCATTGTCGCCTCTAAAAACCGTGGCTGGCTGCTACTGCCGATTGTGTATGCCTTCGCGCTGATCAACCTGGCCCTGGCCACGTTTATGCCCAATGAGTTTATTACGCATCTGGAAGCGACGCCGGGAATGCTGGTGCATATCGGCCTGTCACTCTTCGCTTATGCAACGCTCATTATCGCCGCGCTCTATGCCATGCAGCTCGCCTGGATTGACTACCAGCTGAAAAACAAAAAGCTGGCCTTTAACCATGAGATGCCGCCGCTGATGGTGATTGAGCGTAAGATGTTCCACATCACGCAGGTCGGTGTCGTGCTGCTGACGTTAACGCTGTGCACAGGCTTGTTTTATATGAAGAACCTGTTCAGCGTAGAGAATATCGATAAAGCGGTCCTCTCCATCATCGCGTGGTTTGTCTATATTGTCCTGTTATGGGGCCATTATCATGAAGGCTGGCGCGGTCGTCGCGTGGTCTGGTTCAACGTCGCGGGCGCGGGCATTCTCACCCTTGCCTATTTTGGCAGCCGCTTCATACAGCAATTTGCTGGCTAAGTAACAAAGGAGTTCCCCCTGGAACACATCTCTACCACCACGCTGATCATTACGCTGATCGTCATGGTGGTCATCTCCGCCTATTTCTCCGGCTCGGAAACCGGCATGATGACCTTAAACCGCTACCGGTTACGTCATCGTGCTAAACAGGGTAACCGTGCCGCCCGTCGCGTCGAAAAACTGCTGCGTCAACCGGATCGTCTGATCAGTCTGGTGCTTATCGGTAACAACCTCGTCAACATTCTTGCCTCTGCGCTCGGTACTATCGTTGGGATGCGCCTGTACGGCAACGCCGGCGTCGCCATTGCCACCGGTGTGCTGACGTTTGTGGTGCTGGTGTTTGCAGAAGTGTTGCCTAAAACCATCGCCGCGCTCTACCCGGAAAAAGTGGCCTACCCCAGCAGCTTCCTGCTGGCACCGCTGCTGATCCTGATGATGCCGCTGGTCTGGTTACTGAACATGGTGACGCGTGTTCTGATGCGGATGATCGGTATCAAAGCAGACGTCACCATCAGCAGCGCGCTCAGCAAAGAAGAGCTGCGCACCATCGTGCATGAATCGCGCTCGCAGATCTCCCGGCGTAATCAGGACATGCTGCTGTCGGTACTGGATCTGGAAAAAGTCAGCGTTAACGACATCATGGTGCCGCGTAACGAGATCGTCGGCATTGATATCAATGACGACTGGAAAGCCATCGTCCGCCAGCTGACCCACTCCCCGCACGGCCGTATCGTGCTGTACCGCGACTCTCTGGACGATGCCATCAGCATGCTGCGCGTGCGCGAAGCTTATCGTCTGATGACCGAGAAAAAAGAGTTCACCAAAGAGGTGATGCTCCGCGCCGCCGACGAAATTTATTACGTGCCGGAAGGAACGCCGCTCAGCACCCAGCTGGTGAAGTTCCAGCGTAACAAGAAGAAGGTCGGCCTGGTGGTCAATGAGTACGGGGATATTCAGGGGCTGGTGACGGTTGAAGATATTCTGGAAGAGATTGTCGGGGACTTTACCACCTCAATGTCCCCTTCCCTTGCGGAAGAAGTCACCCCGCAAAACGACGGCTCGGTGCTGATCGACGGTAGCGCGAACATTCGAGAGCTCAATAAAGCCTTTAACTGGCATTTACCGGAAGATGAAGCACGCACCATAAACGGGATGATTCTGGAAGCACTGGAAGAGATCCCGGCGGCGGGCACGCGGGTGCGCATTGAGCAATACGATATTGATATCCTGGACGTGCAGGACAATATGATTAAGCAGGTGAAAGTCCTGCCGGTAAAACCGATTCGGGAAAGTATTGCTGAGTAGAGAGTAGGCCGGGTAAGGCGCAAGCCGCCACCCGGCACTACAGATGGCAAATTACGCTTTCGCTTTCGCCACGGTAACCATTGCAGCACGAATGGTACGACCGTTCAGGGTATAACCTTTCTGCATCACGCCAAGCACTTTACCGGCTTCAACGTCTTCTGATTCCACCATCGCAATCGCCTGGTGCACGTTTGGATCCAGCGGAACGTTGGTATCGCCAACCACTTCCACGCCAAACTTACGTACCACATCCAGCATGGATTTCAGCGTCAGTTCGATACCTTCGATCATCGCAGTGTTGTCCGGGTTAGCTTTATCAGCCACTTCCAGTGCGCGATCCAGGCTATCAATAACCGGCAGCAGTTCGTTGATAAATTTCTCCAGCGCAAATTTATGCGCCTTCTCAACGTCCTGCTCGGTACGACGGCGCAGGTTTTCCATTTCCGCCTTGATGCGCAGAACACTGTCGCGTTCGCGATTCTGTGCTTCTACCAGCTGAGCTTCCAGATTCGCAATTTTTTCATCGCGCGGGTCCACCTGCTCAGCAGATGCGTCCGGCTCTACAGCCTCAACATCATCGTGCTGTTCCGTGATAATTTCTTCAGGGGCTTGCCCCTCAGGCGTTTTCTGTTCTTTACTACTCATGAATTTCTCCGCGTTTTTCTGCATTCATATCGCTAACTTCGCTTATTATGGGGATCAGTTTCCGGGATTCAAGGGAACAAGACAGATTGTCATCATTCATCAGGCACAAGGACCTCCAGAAAATGAATAATCATTTCAGGTGTATTGGGATCGTCGGGCATCCGCGTCACCCTACCGCATTGACGACACATGAAATGTTGTATCGCTGGCTGTGTAGCAAAGGCTATGAAGTGATGGTCGAGCAGCAGATTGCCCAGGAGCTGCAGCTGAAGAGCGTCAAAACCGGCACGCTGGCGGAAATTGGCCAGCAGGCGGATCTCGCTGTGGTGGTCGGTGGCGACGGCAATATGCTCGGCGCGGCCCGAACGCTCGCGCGTTATGACATCAAGGTCATCGGTATCAACCGCGGCAATCTCGGCTTTCTGACCGACCTCGATCCGGACAACGCCCAGCAGCAGCTGGCCGACGTGCTGGAAGGTCATTATATCAGCGAAAAACGCTTTTTGCTGGAAGCGCAGGTGTGTCAGCAGGACTGCCAGAAGCGCATTAGCACCGCGATTAACGAAGTGGTGCTCCACCCCGGCAAAGTGGCGCACATGATTGAGTTCGAAGTCTATATCGACGAAATCTTCGCCTTCTCGCAGCGTTCTGACGGGCTGATTATCTCCACGCCGACAGGGTCGACTGCCTACTCGCTCTCTGCGGGTGGTCCGATCCTCACCCCTTCACTGGATGCCATCACCCTGGTACCGATGTTCCCGCACACGCTCTCGGCGCGTCCGCTGGTGATCAACAGCAGCAGCACCATTCGTCTGCGTTTCTCACACCGCCGTAACGATCTGGAGATCAGCTGCGACAGCCAGATTGCGCTGCCTATTCAGGAAGGTGAAGATGTTCTCATTCGTCGGTGTGATTACCACCTGAATCTTATTCACCCGAAAGATTACAGCTATTTCAATACATTAAGCTCGAAGCTTGGCTGGTCAAAAAAATTGTTCTGATTTTGCATCCAGTACTTTACTGTATATAAAACCAGTTTATACTGTATGAAAACACAGTCATGGTTTTTCATACAGGAAAACAATTATGCTGGCACAACTGACCATCAGCAACTTTGCCATAGTTCGTGAGCTTGAGATCGATTTCCACAGCGGCATGACGGCGATCACCGGGGAAACCGGTGCGGGTAAATCCATTGCCATAGATGCCCTCGGCTTGTGCCTCGGCGGCCGTGCAGAAGGTGACATGGTGCGCAGGGGCGCAAACCGTGCCGATCTCTGCGCTCGCTTCTCCCTGAAAGATACCCCTGCCGCCCTGCGCTGGCTCGAAGAGAACCAGCTGGAAGACGGACGTGAGTGTTTACTTCGTCGCGTTATCAGCAGCGATGGTCGTTCCCGCGGCTTTATCAACGGCACTGCAGTCCCGCTTTCCCAGCTTCGCGAGCTCGGCCAGTTACTCATTCAGATCCACGGCCAGCACGCGCACCAGCAACTCATTAAACCGGAGCAGCAGAAAGCGCTGCTTGATGGCTATGCAGGTGAGTACGCACTTACTCAGCTCATGGCGGAGCACTATCGCCAGTGGCATCAAAGCTGCCGTGAGCTTGCCCAGCACCAGCAGCAAAGCCAGGAACGTGCAGCCCGTGCTGAGCTTCTGGAATACCAGCTTAAAGAACTCAACGAATTTAGCCCGCAGGCGGGTGAATTTGAGCTTATCGACGAAGAGTACAAGCGCCTGGCTAACAGCGGTCACCTGCTCTCAACCAGCCAGAATGCCCTTAACATGCTGGCTGACGGTGAAGACGTGAACCTGCAGAGCCAGCTGTATAATGTTCGTCAGCTCATCATCGAGCTGGCCGGCATGGACAGCAAACTCTCTGGCGTACTGGATATGCTGGAAGAGGCCGCGATTCAGATTTCAGAAGCCAGTGACGAACTGCGCCACTACTGTGAACGTCTGGATCTCGATCCGAACCGTCTGTTTGAACTGGAGCAACGCATCTCCCGTCAGATCTCGCTGGCGCGTAAGCACCACGTTACGCCAGAAGAGCTGCCTGGCTACTATCAGTCCCTGCTTGATGAACAACAGCAGCTTGACGATCAGGCTGACTCGCTGGAAACCCTGTCACTGGCGGTGAACCTGCACCATGAACAGGCGCTGACGACGGCGAAACAGCTGCATGAGATCCGTCAACATTACGCCCAGGAACTGAGCCAGCACATCACTGACAGCATGCACACGCTGGCGATGCCGCACGGCGTGTTCACCATCGATGTCTGTTTCGAAGAGAACCATCTGACGGCGGAAGGTGCGGACCGTATTGAATTCCGCGTCACCACCAACCCGGGGCAGCCGTTGCAGCCCATCTCTAAAGTGGCTTCCGGCGGTGAACTGTCGCGTATCGCGCTGGCGATTCAGGTGATTACCGCACGTAAAATGGAAACCCCGGCGCTGATTTTCGATGAAGTAGACGTGGGGATCAGCGGCCCTACGGCGGCGGTCGTCGGCAAACTGTTGCGCCAGTTGGGTGAATCAACGCAGGTCATGTGTGTTACCCACCTGCCGCAGGTGGCCGGGTGTGGTCATCATCACTTTATCGTCAGCAAAGAAACTGACGGTGAAATGACGGAAACGCACATGAAGCCACTGGATAAACGCGCACGTCTGCAGGAGCTGGCACGCCTGCTGGGCGGCAGTGAAGTCACGCGAAATACGCTCGCGAACGCGAAAGAACTGCTGGCGGCATAAACTTTTTCGGGATCTCAGGGTCATAGAGAACAACAAAAACGCCGCCAGACCGGTTTCAAAGTGGGGCAAGGTCTATTATCATCGGCATATAACATATGAGCCGCGTTCTGCTCGGGCCCGAAAAGGAATCAAATCACTATGCGTTGTAAAATGCTGACCGCTGCCGCAGCGGTTCTTCTGATGTTGACCGCAGGCTGTTCCACTCTGGAGAAAGTGGTTTACCGTCCTGACATCAACCAGGGGAACTACCTTACCCCTAACGATGTGTCCAAAATCCGTGTGGGGATGACACAACAGCAGGTCGCTTATGCACTTGGAACCCCAATGATGTCCGATCCGTTCGGCACAAACACCTGGTTCTATGTATTCCGTCAGCAGCCGGGCCATGAAGACGCGTCCCAGCAGACCCTGACGCTGACCTTCAGCAGCGCCGGTGTGTTGACCAACATCGACAACAAGCCTGCCCTGACCAAATAATCAGGTGTCAGAGATGCAAAAAGGTGCTCAATGAGCACCTTTTTTGTTTTCCTTCATCCCCCTCGCCCCTTTGAGAACAGGCTTAAGGTGAGGAGCGAACTACTTACCCGATTTCTCCGCACGCTGGCGACGCAGCTCTTTCGGGTCGGCAATCAGCGGGCGATAAATTTCGACCCTGTCACCCTCATTCACCACATCAGCCAGTTTGACCGGACGGCTGTAAATGCCGACTTTATTTTTCGCCAGGTCGATGTCACGACGAAGCTCAAGGATGCCAGAAGCGCGAATAGCCGACTCAACGGTCGCACCTTCTTCCAGCATCACACGCTGCAGATATTGCTTCTCCGGCAGCGCATACACCACCTCGACAGCTATCTTATGCGACACTGTAAACCTCTTTGGCGCGGGTCGTGAACGCCTGAACCATATTCGAGGCCAGCTCTTTAAAGATGCGGCCAAACGCCAGCTCAATCAGTTTATTGGTAAACTCAAAGTCCAGCTGGAACTCGATGCGACAGGCATCAGCGCTGAGGGGGGTAAACTTCCAGCCACCCATCAGGGTTTTAAACGGACCATCTACCAGATGCATCAAAATACTCTGATTGCTCGTCAGCGTATTGCGGGTGGTGAACGTCTTGCTGATCCCCGCTTTGGAGACATCGACCGCCGCCGTCATCTGCGTCGGGCCAGACTCCAGCACGCGGCTCCCGGTACATCCCGGAATAAACTCTGGATAAGACTGAACGTCGTTCACTAACTGATACATTTGTTCCGCGCTGTATGGAACAAGCGCAGTACGGCTAATCTGAGGCATAGCATTTCCCATGGTCACACAACCGACAAATAATAACATTTATCACCTGTTAAAAAAACGCTAAGCCTCATCTCGTGCTAATATAGCGCGTTAGACCTCACAGGACGCAATGAGGTGACTTTTTGAAATCAGATTACCGATGGCTTTACGATACTTATGACGAAGAAAAAAGCACATAAACCAGGCTCGGCGACCATTGCGCTCAACAAGCGTGCTCGCCACGAGTATTTTATTGAAGAAGAATTCGAAGCTGGCCTTGCATTGCAGGGCTGGGAAGTAAAATCGCTGCGCGCCGGGAAAGCCAATATCGGTGATAGCTATGTGATCCTGAAAGATGGCGAAGCCTTCCTGTTCGGTGCCAACTTCACGCCGCTGACCGTCGCCTCGTCACACTACGTGTGTGACCCAACGCGTACCCGTAAGCTGCTGCTGAACAAGCGTGAACTGGAGTCCCTTTATGGGCGCATTAACCGTGAAGGCTTCACCGTGGTTGCCCTGTCGCTGTACTGGAAAAATGCCTGGTGCAAAGTGAAAGTTGGCGTCGCGAAGGGTAAAAAACAGCACGACAAACGTACCGATCTGAAAGAGCGCGAATGGCAGCTCGACAAAGCACGTATTATGAAAAACGCAGGACGTTGATTCTGCGCACTTATTGTACTATTCAATAAGTTAGCGTTCCGGGCTGGTTTCCAGGATGTAAAATCTGGTATACTCAGTTCAACACTATTGGGGCTGATTCTGGATTCGACGGGATTTGCGAAACCCAAGGTGCATGCCGAGGGGCGGTTTGCCTCGTAAAAAGCCGCAAAAAAATAGTCGCAAACGACGAAAACTACGCTTTAGCAGCTTAATAACCTGCTCTGAGCCCTCTCTCCCTAGCTTCCGCTCTTAAGACGGGGATTTAAGAGAGGTCAAACCCAAAAGAGATCGCGTGGAAGCCCTGCCTGGGGTTGAAGCGTTAAAACTAATCAGGCTAGTACGTTAGTGGCGTGTTTGTTCGCAGCTGGCGTGCGAATGTAAAGACAAACTAAGCATGTAGTACCGAGGATGTAGAAATTTCGGACGCGGGTTCAACTCCCGCCAGCTCCACCAAATAAAACAAGGGGTTACGTGAAAGCGTAGCCCCTTTTTCTATTCCAATGGCGGCAAAATGGCGACAGGCTTTTGGACTGGCGACAAAAAAACCCGCTTTGAAAGCGGGTTCTTTTTAAAAATTCATGTGCCCTTGCCCATCTTTTCCCGGATGTGGGGGCGCAGAAGAAATCACATTAGGCTTTATGATATGCCTAACAAATGTTTCGTGCGTGACAAAAGTACAACCGCAGTTGATATTTTGGCACTGGTTGTAACGTTCTTTGGTTGTTGCTGATACCTGAAAACTGCTTCTTGTATGGGCTGCCTGGCCGCACTCTGGACAATTCATCATTCCGGTTATCCCACCACTTTTGCCAAAATCACAATAATGATACATCATTATTCAATTTTGAGAACCCATTACTCCATTTCAAGATCATCAATCTTAACTTCAAGCTCCAGAGTCGTAGTGAAACCATTATCTGCACTGACACTATGCGTCAGGGTGGTAATGGTCCATTCGGCATCATCAATGGGCTGTTTAAAGCCGCTCACCTTCACCGGCATTTCGGTATACAGATCAGCCCTTCCCTCTGCGAGCTGCAGGGAGAATGTTGCTACCCCGCGCTGCAGGCGCTCCCACTGCATCTTTGCCGCTCGCTCTGCATTGCTGCGGTTTGCATAAGTTCTGTTGAGTACCAGCACGTTTTCATCCGTCCCAACCAGGTAATCTCCCTGTTTTGCTTCCGGCTCCTTTGCCGCGGTGGTTTTCTTTCGACGGCGCTTAACCTTTGCTGTCTCTTTTTTCTTTGGCTCACGGGTATGGAGCCAGCTGGCAATTACCCCCGTATAGGCATCGCGATCGGCCAGGGTAAAACGATGACCGTCACCAGCCTGGCGGGTGATGGTGATAACCGGCAGCGGCTTACCGCTTGCCGTTCTGCCCTGCCCTTGGCGGATAAACAACAAATTTCCGTCCTTAACTGAGGCTATCGCCCCATACTGCCGCGCCAGCTTCATCAGGAAACTCGCATCGCTCTCGTTGGTCTGGTCAAGATGTTCCACAGGCTTGTCCATCAGGTCCTTTCCCAGCGCCATCTTTAATTTATGCCTGCCCGCGATTTCCTTCACAACATCGCCCACCGTTGTCTGGTGCCAGGACTTTTCACGCCGCGTATTCAGGGTTTCACGGAAATCTGCACTACGCGCGCGGATTGTGAGACGGTCAGGCGCGCCGCTGTGCTCAATCTCATCGACAGTAAACCCCCCTTTCGGAAAAAGCGGCTGACCTTTCCATCCCAGCGCAAACTGAATAATGGCCCCCCGACGCGGCAGAACGATTTGCCCGTCCGAGTCGTCCAGTTCCAGATCAAGCTGGTCCGCTTCAAAGCCCCGGTTATCCGTCAGCGTCAGACTCATCAGGCGCGCATCCAGCACGGTAGTCACATCTTTACCTTCAATGGTGATGCTGAAACCGGGGGTTTTGCTGTTCAGGTTCAGGAGATCAGAGCTGAAATTCACTGCAGTAACCCCCCAACCGTATTTTTCATATTGCCTATCGCAGAGGTGGCGGAGTCCTGCAAATTACTGAGCTGATCGCTGAGGCTGCCAAACATATCAGACAGCGATTCATCCACCCTTTTCAGGCTCAGCGAAAATTCGATGCGCCGGGGCATACCGCTCTCAAAGAATTCTGTTTTTGTCTGGCTCAGACTCTCGATCACAAACATGCCGTAAATCGTCCCGCTCCCCTCAATCAAGGGCCAGGCTTTCCCCAGCTCCGCCATCTGCTCCAGCGCCAGCAAAGACAACCTGCCGCCGGTAATCTCAGGCAGCAGGACGCCGGACAGCGTAAGCGAATCGTTATCCGGCCCAAGAAACTGTGTTGTCGGGCGCCGGTTTACCCGGCTGTTGGCTGCGTGCCGCCAGCTGCGCTGATACTGCAGCTCCTGATAGGGTACGGTTCGCAGCATGAATACGTACAACCCCAGCACCATCATCATTATTCGTAACCCCCTCGATCACTGAAATTACTGCGTGTTTTTGCCCTGGCCCTGCGCTCTCGCTCATCAAGCTGCCGGGCCACCTCTCGGGCGATATCCTGCGCGCTTTGCCCTGTCTGGGCGACAATATGAATTGGCGCGCTTATCTCGTACTTAATTACCTGCGGCGGTCTTTCTGCCTTCGCCGACGGCGCCGGTTGCGTCCTGACAGGTACACTGTACGGATGAATTGGCGCGGCTTCTGCCGGGGCTGCCGCCAGGCCCATTACGCCAGCGACCACGGAAGCGAACACCTTCTGGCGCATAGCCATCGGGTCAGCCCTGTTATCCGTGATTTCCGTAATGGCCGGTGCTGGCATGACAGCCGCAGCGATATCAGCCAGCTCCGCAGCACGATCCCGACCAGGACGATTTACCGGGGCGTTAACAATCTCAGGCGGCAGCATCAACCTGCTTTCAAGCCGTTGCTCCGGGCTGGCTGTTACATCACGAACCGGGCTTACCGTTGCCGCCAGTTTCACCAGCTCAGTAGTACGATTGATTACCGGAAGATTTGCCGGACCGTTCACACTATCAGGCGGCAGAACTATCGCGCGTTCAGGATATTGTTTAGCGCTGGCCGGTTCCGTCCGGGAAGGATTGAGCGTTGCCGCCACCCTCGCCAGATCAGCAGTCCGTTTCCTGCCGGTGACATTGGCGGGCCCGTTTACGATCTCTGGGCCATTCTCACCCACGATGCCGAACTGGCCGCGCGGAATGGTACCGCCGCTGTCGTACATGCCAGCGAAACCCATCGGCGGGAATCCGCCAGGCGGCAGCACCACTTTACCGTCTGTGTTTACCGTGGCTGGTTGCTGCCGCGTGACCTGCTCAGGAAGCTTCGCTTTGGCCGCTTCCTTGCTGACAATGCCAAGTTTTTCAAGCAGCCAGGACACGCCCGATTTAAGCGAATCCAGCGGGTGCATGACCATGTTCAGCCCTGCCGCCAGCGCCTCCCCAAACTGCCGCCCCATCGACGCCGCGCTTTGCAGCTCTGCAGAGGTGGATTTAACCGGCGTCAGCAGATCAGTAAACCAGCCCCACAATGCCTGGACCTTGTCACCTATCCACTGGAAAACAGGCTGCAGTGGCTCAAACGCCGCACTGATAGGCGCAGCTGCAGCTTTGAATCCTTCAACCACTCCGCCTAAAAATGCGCTTATCGGCTGCCAGTATTTCCAGACAACCAGCGCCACGCCAGCCAGCGCCGCCACAACGAGCCCTATCGGACTAAGCAGGGCGCTCAGCAATCCAGAAATCCCGTACAGCGCAACGCGAAGGAGGGCCAGCGGGCCGGACGCCAGAAAACGCAGCACGCCACCCGCTGCGGATAATCCCCCGCGCAACGCGGCCAGCGGATTCATTACCATGCCGATAATGTTGCGAATACCAGACATTCCGCCGCGAAGGACAGCAAGCGGCGCACCGGCCAGCGCTTTCAGCGCATTGCCAGCCAGCCCGGCAGAACGGCGCAGGGAGTTAAGGGGAGACGCCAGCAATCCGGCGCTGCTGCCGGATGCAGCCAGGCCACGGCGCAACAGGGAAAGCGGCGCATTTGCCAGCCAGGACAGCGCGCTGCCGGTGCGGGTCACTGCAGACATAACGGAGGGGAGTGTTTTTACACCCAGCACGGACAGGCCAAAACGGATCACTGCCAGCGTGCCGAGCACAACGGTGATCGCAGCTGTAGCTGCAGCCACTTTCATCAGCGTGCCCGCCAGCTGCGGGTTAGCCTCAACCCATCGACGCAGTGCCCCGGTAACGCTTTTGACGTACCCCATGATATCCATCAGCGGCTGGCGCAGGGTTTCACCCAGGCTACTGAAAGCGTTCTGCGCGCCCGTTTTAACAAGCAACCACTGTGCGGAAAGTGAATCCTTATTGATATCGGATTCTTTCTGCATGGAGCCGTTAGCCTCAGTGCCTGAGGTGAGTTTCAGTTGTCGCTGCAGCTCCGGCAGGTTGTTTGCAAGCTTCGCCGCATCGTCGCCAAACTCCTTACCAAATATCATCGTCATGGCGGACAGGCGTTTATCCTGCGGCAGCTTGTTGACCTTCTCCAGCACGCGCTGAATGGTCCCCATTGCGTCCTTTGTCATCTGCTTTTCAATCTCTTCTGGATTGAGTTTCAGCAGATCCATACCTTCCATGAACCGCTTGCTCTGCATGGTCGCAATCGACAGTTCGCGCACCATCGCATTTGATGCGCTGGCGGCAATTTCAGGCGCGGCACCCAGAGACAGGAAGGTGGAACCCAGCGCGGCCGCCTTGCGGAAATCAAGCCGGTCGGCCACACCCCCCATGCGCTGCAGCACATTGATGATATCGCCGCCCTTAGACATGGCGTTATCGTCCAGGTAGTTCAGGGCATCGCCCAGCTGTTCAATATTACGGGTCGGCACTTTATACAGCTGTGCGATTTTCCCCAGCCCCTCCGCCAGCTCATCAGCGGGCAGCTCGAATGCCGTTGCGGCCTTTGCTGCAGTGGATGCAAAGGCCAGCAGGTCACGCTTCTGGTCTTCGTAAGAATCGTTCTGGTTTGTCACGCCCATGCGTGCGCCGCCTTCAACCAGCGCGGCATAGTCGATGGCGCCATTCTCCATCGGCAGCTGTTCACTGGCGGCCTTGATGGCATCCTGCATGTCGTAAAACTGTTTTGTTCGGTTGCCGTTGTCGTCCCGCAGCCCGTTAACCTGCTTTGCCACACCTTTCATCGCATCTTCCATGCTGGCATAGCTTTTAACCGCTGCCATCACCGGCGCGCCCATCGCCAGCCCGGCGGCAGTAGTTGTTGCTCCGGCGCCCGCGATACGATCCCGCACCTCAAGGCGCCGCGAATACTGATCGCGTACGGCGTTCATACGGGCCTGCTGCTCGCCCAGGCGCTTAAGGGATTTCTGCTGTCGGTCCAGCGCCTGCCGGGTTTCGTCGGCATTCTGCCGCAGCTCCCGCTGCGCACTGCTCAGCTTTTTGGTGTCCAGCCCGGCCTCATTAAGCGCAAGACGCTGACGCTGCACCGACTGACGCAGGCCGTTGTATTTGCTCTGCAGCTCGTTAACGCGGTTTTTTGCCTGCTCCAGCAGACGCGCCTGCGCCGCCGTCGGCCGGTTTGTGGCCGAGAACTGCGTGGCAAGTTTCGCCGCTTCTTCGCGTGCGGCTTTAAGACTGTTGCCGGTGACGGCCAGCTGCGCGCTTGCCTTGCGGAAACCGTCAATACGGCCCGCCTGGGCGTCCAGTTCTTTTAATCTTGCGCGGCTTTGCTGAATGGCGGTAGCCAGCTCTTTAGAACTGGCCTGCGCTGATCGGAATGGGCGGGTGAGCTTATCAACCGCATTTAGAATTACCTGCAAACGCAGGTTAGTGTCACTCATCGCTGGCCCCGCTTCTCTGAATCGCTTTATGCCGCCACTCCAGCACTTCGGTCAGCGGCATAACGTCAGTGACGGACGGCGGCCAGTGAAAAATGGTGGCGATATCAGCCACCAGGTCTTCTACCGTCAGGCTGTCGGCAAACCGGCAAGCACCGATTTCTTCAACAAAAAAGTTACCACCTCAACCGACAGCGCGGTGAGATCGGCGGGGTCCATTTCAGCCATTTCCTGAGCGGTCAGCGCGGGCGTGGAGATGCGGGGAATAATCGTCATCATCGCGCCGACGTCCATATCCATAATCGCCTGCAGACGGGTGCCACGCAGCGCGCCGGACTGCGGCTTGCGCAGCACAATTTCGGCAATTTCGGTTTTACCGCGTTTGATTGGGGTGTCCAGCTGTACGGTTTTTTCAGTCTGTTGTTCGCTCATTGTCATTTCCTGTTAATAAGGTACTGGCGCGGCTGCCCGCGCCTTTAAAGTAGATCAGAGGCCCAGGGCGTTGCGGTGTTCTTCCATCAGGTCCACGCCATCAACGATTTCAATCATGTTGATCACATCAACCTCATAGAGCACCTCGCCGTTAATGGTCAGCTTCGCGTAGCTGTTGGTGCTGCTGACTTTTGTGGTGTTGCTCTCGCCGGTTTTCCATTCGCCGGAATCGACTTCTTTATGTCGCCCGCGCACAACCAGCTCAACGGCCTGCACTTCGCCGGTATCATCACGCTGAATGGAGCCGGTGAAACGCAGCTGGATGCCGTCAACGGTGGCTTTACCCATCTGCTTGAATAACAGCAGTTCGGTGCCACCGATTGAAAATTCCGTATCCAGCGCGCCATCATCAAGCCCCAGATCAACATCAGCCGAACCGGGCATACCACCGCCGCGATACTTTTCAAACTTGCGGCCGAATTTAGGCAGGGTCAGGGACTCAACAATCCCCTGATAGTTATTCCCGTCGTTAAATAGGTTCAGGTGTTTTAACTTGCGTGGTAAAGCCATATTGTCCCCTTACGCGCTGACCTGGCTGGAGAAATCCAGCAGATACTGATCGGTGATGCGCTGGCGCAGCATCAGGTTTTCCAGAGGCGGTACCGGCGTATAGTCGTAATCGATAGTGAGCTTCCCGGCTTTCAGGGAATCTTTATCGTTTACGGACTCATCCAGCCAGCAGTCGGCGCCGATGATGTAGCCCTGAGTTTTCAGGTTGCGCAGTTTGGCGCGAATACCTTCGATAATGTCGCGGGCCAGTGACGGGTTAAGCACGCCATCCACCGCCCACATATGCGCTTCGGCGATGGTGTCAGCCAGTACCTGCGCGGTGCGGGTGTAGTTTTCAAAGGCAAACAGTGGATCGTCACTGAGGCAACGGGAACCCCAGAAGCGGAAGCCGTCTTTGCGGATCAGCGTGGTGACATCGTTCTGGTTCAGCAGCCCCGCATCGGTTGCCGGGTCCTGCAAATCCCAGAACACATCAGCAGAAATGCCGGTGACGCCATTCACGCCCACGTTGGACAGGGATTTGTGCCAGCCGGTCTGTTCGTCAATTTTGGCACGCAGGCCAAGCGCACGGGCTGAGGCATAAGCCGTTGCGTCAGCATTCAGCACGGTGTCAAAACTGATGAAATCAGGCCAGATCAGCATTCCCTCGCGCTGGCTGAAATTAGCGCGGTAGGCAATGGCCTCCTCTACCGTTTTGCAGCCGTAGGCTGACAGATAGGCGAACCCGCGCAGACTCTGCGCCACGCTCAGCAGCTCAGTGGCAACCGCCTGCGTGTCATGCCCCGGCACGCCCAGAATGCGCGGCTTAACGCCGAGCTGAGACTGCGCAGATAACAGCGCTTTCATGCCCGTTTTTTTACCGTCAGCTGTCACGCCGCCGATAATGTTGGAGGTTGTCTCCGCTTCGGTTTCACCCTGAGCCACGCGCACAACTACGGTCACGGGTTTAGCCTGGTCGGCAATTGCATCCAGCGAGCGGGCCAGCGTGCCGGACTCGCCTGCTTTACCGCTGGCGGTCAGCACGTCGGTGAGCAGGACCGGTTTATTGAGGGGGAACACGGACGCATCTGCATCATCGCCGGTACAGACCATACCGACAATTGCCGTGCTTACTGTTGAAATGGGGCGGGTGCCATCGTTGACCTCAACGACGCGCACACCGTGGTGATAATCCTGAGCCATACGGCGAACCCTCCGGTGTTTAGGTTTCGCCCTATGGTGAATTGAATGGGCCGCGCAGACAGCTACGCGGCATTGTTCCCTTAATCACACAATACGCCCGCGCGGATATCTGCGTTTTCTTTTTCCAGGCGTTCGCATGAGATATCAAAATACTGCTGGCTCATTTCAATCCCGGTAAATTTATATCCCTTCCTCAGCGCGGCAACGCCAGTTGATGCACTCCCCATAAATGGATCAAGAATATGGCCGCCAGGAGGAACGGGAGCAACCAGACTCTCCATAAGCTCAATCGGTTTGCCGGTCATATGGAGTTTTTGAGACGGAATAACCCGACGAGTCACCATACCCGGCCAGGGTCCACCATGCAGACTTTTAGGCAATGGTCCGTTACTTCCCCAAACCACGTATTCGCACTGATGACGAAAATAACCGGTATGAGGCGCACGGGTTGAAAGCGTTTTATCCCACGGAATCAGCCCCCGCCACACAAAACCGCCAGCCTGGAAAACGTCAGTAAGCGTTGGAAGCTGCCGCCAGTCAGTGAAAACCATGGCATAGCCGCCTGACTTAACCAGGCGGTTAACCTGACTCATCCACTGCGTCATCCAGAACGCCCAGGAGCGCACGTCTCTGTTATCGCCGAAAAACTCATGGTAGTTGTTATTGCCTACATACTTCCCGGAGGGTTTGGCCTGCCGATCACTGCGTGTCATGCCACCGCTGGAATAAGGCGGATCAGTAATTACTGCATCAAATTCGCCAGTGAGTTCGCGCAAAATTTCCAGGCTGTCACCACAGTAAATAGTTGCCGCCCCAATAACCGCTTTTTGCATAGCCTTGCCTCTCTTATGTGCCTGATTTCAGGTTACATAAATGAGAAAGCATGTTCATTTATACAGGAGTGTCTGAGCGTTCAGACAATGGCGCCACGGCAGACGCGGGAAATTTACGATACAGCGTTGATATACCCACATCAAAAATCAGAGCAACGCGTTTCCTGCTTTCCCCTGCATCAAGCAATCGCCCCGCCTGCGCCCATTGCTGCTCTGTCAGTTTTGGCCTCCTGCCACCGATACGCCCTTGCTGCCTTGCAGCTGCCAGTCCGGCGCGGGTACGCTCAACGATTAGCTCACGTTCCATTTCAGCCAGGGCACCCATAACATGGAAAAAGAAACGCCCCATTGGAGTTGATGTGTCAATGCTGTCTGTCAGGCTGCGGAAATTTACCCCTCTCCCGCGTAGGTCTTCAATCAGAGTAACAAGATGTCGCATGCTCCTGCCTAATCTGTCCAGCTTCCAGACTACCAGCGTGTCACCTTCTGAGAGTGTGCGCAGGACCTTTTTTAGCCCTGGCCGATCTGAGGTTTTTCCGCTCATTTTGTCCTCAAATATCAGCTCACATCCTGCGCACTCAAGCGCATTTCGTTGTAAAGCCGTGTTTTGGTCATTTGTTGACACCCTCACGTAACCGATTTGCATGATTTTTCGCCCTTAAAAAAGTGGTGAATGATGCCACCGTTTTATCGAGCATGGTCATTTCTGACTGTACTGCAGAGAATGGCCAACACGGACAATCATGACCGTGGCGGATAAAAAACCTTCGTTTGGGGGAAGCGGCTAAAAGGACTGTTGGAACCGGTGCAAATCAGATACCGGATATGACTGCATTCACATCTGATCTGCGATGGTTCAAATTACCTAGCGGCCATATTGTGCAGGTTTTTTCGGTTGATGTTTACAGCTCGGATGTAGAGGGAACGCCTGCGGTTTATCCAATAGCTTTCCCTTATTCGTTACTGGCTATATCCGCCATATGGGTAGACCCAACGCAGACAGAAGCACCGACGTACAAAATCATCGGTGGTGATCGAACGCTCGCAAAAATTAAAACATCAAAGGCAGGAAAGTACGGGACCATGATTATAGCCATCGGTAAATAACGTTCGTTTGGGAGAAGCGGCAAAA
>NZ_KI973182.1:2766661-2794643 GCF_000534435.1 Enterobacter sp. BIDMC 26
CCCAAACGAAGGTATTCGATAATCCCATCTGCGGTTTTTCCAGACAAAGTTGTCAGCGTGCTATCCAGCGGCTGCTTGCCTGCCAGCGCATTTGTCATGGTGGTTGCAAAGTTAGGATCGTTTCCTAACGCCGCCGCCAGCTCGTTCAGGGTATCAAGCGCCGCAGGTGATGAGCCAACAAGCGCAGCCAGAGCTGATTTTACGAAAGCAGTAGTGGCTATTTGCGTATTGTTGACAGTCTGCGCAGCCGTGGGGGCTGTCGGCGTTCCGGTCAGGGCCGGGCTTGCCAGTGGGGCTTTGAGTGCAAGCGCGTTATTAATGGTGGTGCTGAAATTAGGATCGTTGTTGATAGCCGCAGCAATTTCTTTCAGCGTGTCCAGTGTAGCCGGGGCACCATTCACCAGGGCGATCAGAGCCGCCTGAACAAACGCAGTTGTGGCAAGCTGAGTGGTATTGTTACCTGCAGCTGCAGTCGGGGCTTTTGGGGTGCCGGTAAACGTCGGGCTGGCTTTTGGCGCATATTGCGTATGCGGATCAGCTGCAGCAAGATGCGCCGCCATCAGCTCATCTACATACACCTTCAGTTCCAGCACCTTGTCATCCACATATTTGCGGGTAGCCAGCACTACGGACGGGTCAATTTTCAGCGTAATGTTATCGGTGCTGCTGGTAATCAGTACCATGCGCACTGTCTGCGTGCGGCCGCTCCCTTCTGCCAGCTGCGGTTTGTAGCTCTCCGGGCAGTTTCCCACGGCGATCAGCGCGCCCGTTTCGTCAAACAGCCCAACCTCACGAATCCACCAACCGCCCTCAGTTTCAGGAATCACCTGCTCAGCAATAATCTGGCTGCTGTTCTGCGGATCGATGTAAAGCATGTTCAGGTCAGCGCGCCGCTTTTCGGAAACCAGCTTCGTCTGTTGTGCGCTGGGAGTTGGAAGCACGCCGCCGCCATCCCCCACCGCCATCTGGGTAATTTTCAGCGGCACACCGAGCGCGGCAGCGCTTGCCAGTTTCGCCGCGCCAATATCCGTCAGCAGGGTATAAAATTTTGCGCTCATGGGTTCACTCTCATTGTGTCGATAACATGGACGGCGCCGCCCTCGTAGGCAGTGCCACCGGAAATGATGGTTTCGTTGATATACGGGTAAATCGTGATTTCTTCGCCGGTGTAAGTGGCAGCCCCAACGAAATATGGTCCGCTCGTCTGCAGGTTTATGGACATGCCGATCAGATGCCGGCTGCAGGGTTTGGCGTCACCAATCAGGCGCTCCAGCTCCAGATAGGTTTCTTCTGTTATGCCCTGGTCCTGCACCCCAATATCCAGGCGAAACGTGCCCGGCGCCTCGCCGGTCTGCCACCATTCAATGATGCGGATCAGAAAGCCGAACGGCTCCACCACACGCCGCACAGCGCTGGTTGTGCCCTTGTGCTGATGGATATAGAACGCATCCTGCACCACGCGGCGCTTCACGCTCTCCGCCCATCCTTCGTCCCAGCGATCAACCGAAAAGGCCCACGCCAGATACGGCAGAAACTTGACCGGGCATGTTGCCGGGTTCCATAAATCGCGCAGCGGCACCTGCAGATCGGAAATTCCGCTGCAGGTCTGCGCCAGGCGGCGCTCAAGCGGCGATGAACCAGGAGGAAGCAGACTATTCATCCGTTCCCCCGTTGGTTACGCTCCATTCCGTACATGAAGCGGCTTGTGTCTTATCCAGCACCACATCAGCGAGCGGCGAGGCCAGCTCAACACGTTGCACACCTTCAACATGCAGCGCGGCATAAATAGCACTGCGGCGAATATCGCGCCCCAGCCTCGTCTGGCTGGCGATATATTTCTGCAGGCTGGCCTTTGCCGCCTCCATCACCGGCTCAGCTTCTGGCCCCGGGTAAAGAAAGATCGTTGCATCCACGCTGTACGGAATAATTTCAGCGCTGCGCACCGTCAGACGGTCAGCAACCGGCCGCACGTTCTCACTGTTAAGCGCCTGTTCAACCACTCCCAGCAGATCCGCCGCTGCCGTTCCGTCGCCCTCACGGCTCAGCACGGTAAGCACCACCTCCGCCGGTGCCGGGCTGGTTGCGCTGGCGTCAGCCACTCGCCCGTCAGCGCTTTTAGCGTGAAACTCATAGGCCGCCGTCGGCCCCGCCACGGACAGCCCCTCAAATGCAGCAGGAACACGCAGGCGCAGCGCCTCATCACTTTCCATTACCGCTGCGACCGGCGGCACCGCGTCGTTATCCGCAGGTGTAACCGTCAGCCGCTTCACGTTGTAGTTGGCCGCCATCTGATCGAGATCGCCGCCAATGGCATAAGCCACCATGACCGCCTGCGCCGCCTCGTTAATGCGCTGGCGCAGGAGGATTTCACGATACGCATTTTCCTGCAGGAGCTTGGTCACGGGTTCAGACTCCAGCTCAAGCGTGCGCCTTACCGCGTCCTGCTCGTCTGCCGGATAAAGGGCCATAAACGCGGCTTTCCGTTCGTTTAGCAGCGTTTCAAAATCCGGCACATCCACTATCTGCGGGGCGGGCAGCTGGGAAAGGTCAATGACTGCCATTGTCTGCTCCTGTTGATACCGAAAGTGAAACCGGCGCGCCGTTATCACGCTGCCCGGTAAGCTCAACCACCATCGAACCATCAAAACTGCTGTCTATGGTGATGGAATCCAGGGTAAGCCGCGGCTCCCAGCGACTCAGAGCTACATAGACCGCAGACATTACCTGCAGGCGCAGCGCCGGGTTCTGCGGCTGGTCTATCAGCTCTGACAGAAGCGAGCCGTATTCCCGCCTGGCAATGCGGCTCCCCTGCGGGGTCAGCAGAATATCCCGGACCGACTGGCGCAGGTGGTCAGTGTCGGTAATGGTCCTGCCGTTGCCCTGACTCATGCCGATATAAAGCGTCATACCGGGCCTCCTGATGTATCGCCGCCGGACTTAACGCCGGTATGACCGTGTTTATCGACTACGATCCCGTTAGAACTCATGGCGCCGCCGCCCTGGGTGACGCCACCATTGATCACCACCTCGCTGTTTATGCGCGTGTTGCTTGCTTCCACCACAAATTCCCCCGTTTTCAGGGTTATGTTATCTGCAGCCTCGATCACCATGGATTTGATGCCTCGCACATGCCAGCGGCCGGTGGCTGGTTCATATTCAAACCAGCCACCGTCCGGGTATTCCGTTACGCAGCCGTCCACAGAGTCCGACGGCGGGGCGAACTGGTTGGAATAGATCGCAGGTAAGGCAAAAGCGGTTTCCAGATTGCCGCCCATACTCAGCACCACCACCTGCTCATCCGGCGACGGACACCACCATGTACGGGCACCGCCTGCGCGCAGTGTCAGCCAGTTAATCCAGTTGGTTTCAAGCTCACCCACTTTCACTCGGCACAGCCAGTTTTCCCGGTCCACTTCGGTTACGGTTCCAGTGCGGATCAGGTTGGTGATAAGGCGCATGATTTCGGTTAGTTGTGCGTTCATAGGATGAGATTGCATTACCTCGGGGAATCACAAAACTAGCTTGTACTGTATGGTGTCCCTTACAATTAAGGGATAACATCTAAGGCCATGGCAGTTAATAGAAACAATTTAATCTAAGGCTTGAAAATGATTCTATATAAATATGTCGACTCTGAAACAGCAGACTTAATTATAAAAAATTCAACATTGAAATTTTCAAGAGCATCATCTCTAAACGATCCTTTTGAATTAACAGGTTTACACTATGGCTCGGAAGAACAATATAAAGAACAAACTTTAAAATTTCTTTCCGCTTCCATATCATATGGAATTTTATCTTTGACTCGCGCTCCATTAAATCCTCTGATGTGGGCACATTATGGTAAGGGTGCAAATTATGATGATAAAAAAAGCATCTTGCTTGATAAGGATAATGGCTCGCATGCAGGAGTTGTTTTTGGCATAGATGCCAACGAAGCAGAATTAAATGATGAGGGTTTGAATGTCATCCCAGCAAAGTATGGCAGTGTTATTTATGCATCAACTAAACCCCATAATCCTTACATAAACTCTGATAATCTCAATTTCTTTGAAGGAATGCAGTTTCATTACAATCCTGATTTTCTGGAAGCACTACAAAGAACCTTTCTCTACAAACCTGCTTATTGGTCATACGAGGAAGAAGTTAGGGTGGTAAGAAACATTTCACGATATAGAAATGAAATCCAGCCCATAAGTAGCTCCAGCATTAAGGAAATTTACATCGGCCTTAGAAATGCATACAAGCATGATTATTTAAAAACAATGCGAGATAGAATCACTCAACACCTTCCAGAATGTAAAATATACGTTTGCTTCTTCGATATTTATGAATGGGCATTCATTAAAATATCTATAGACGAAGCAATTGAGCAAATTACTTTATATAATTCACAACCTAATAATCCAGCGTAGAAGAGTATCACGTGTTAATTCTTCTATCACATCGTTGATACCCAAAAGACGGCGTGCCGGGTACCGGGCCTCCGGGCCATTTCGTCGGACTCTATCACGCAGGCCATAATGGTGAACACGGGCGATGCGCTGGACTTTCCCATCAAACTGCACGCTGGCAGAGTCCGCAGTGGCTGCGGTTTTCAGGTATTTAGTTGTGCGCAATTTGGCGAACATCTGGCGCTTGATGCGCCCCTTTTTACTTCTGGCCGTCACCCGGCGCGCCTCAAAGGCGGTGCCGTCTGGATTGCGCTGCAGCCTGATGTTTTGCTGTTGCGACCGGCGCAGCTCCTGCGCCAGCTGTCGCATCATACGGTTGCGAGCTGCCGGTTCCAGATTCGCCAGCAGGGCCGCCAGCCAGTCATCCACCCTCTGCAGATCATCCACGTTTCACCGTCCACATTTCTTCGGGTACGTCGGGTTCCGGCACCGCTTCAACGCTCGATACAGTGCCGTCTGTGCTGACAATCACGCGCTCCGTGAGCTGCAGATTGAGGCTGATATCACACAGATCGTTGCTCAGGATATCGACGTCAAAGGTAAAAAGTTTTTCGCGCAGCTCCGGGTTGTTAATAGCGTCCGGTTGATTGGACATTAACCAGAGCAGCACGGGCGCCATCACTAAATTCTGGTCACCGCTAAAATCTTCAATCACCACGTTCAGGGTGTAGCGATATTCCCATGACATTGAACGGGCGCCGGTTGCGACCAGCGAACCGTTATCAACAAAAAGGTGCAGCTTGTCCGGGTTGTCACGGACATACGCCACCGATTTATTCAGGGCGTTGCGTAAGGACTGCGGCTTGTTCACTGTCTCGCTCCTGACACGCTATGATCGTGTCCACTTTGTCGGCACATACTGCCCAGGCGGCCTCAGTCTCATCCAGCACCTGGTTCAAATCCCCATTACTGCGCGGCGCCGACCTGTCCAGGCGGCATTGCGTCACTTTTGGACAACCACTCACGGTAAGCTGCACCTCCGGCGAGGGCCGGGCGCTCCCGCAGCCGGATAATGTCAGCAGGCAAAGGAGTGTCAGCCCAGCGGCGTAAATCCTCGTTTTCACGTTTTAGCTCCTCGATCCGGCGCTGGCGACTCCGCAACAGCGCGGAAGTCTCCTCCGCTGCAGCATAAAGTTGCATCTGCGCCCGGCTGTTGGTTTCGGTAAGAATGGACAGGCTGATGAGCTGGCTGTTTTTCTTCGCCAGGTCCTGCTTGTTCTTTTTAAGCGCCTCAGCCTGCGTCCCGATGGTGTGACCGGCATTGTTAAGCCGCCATGACTGCCAGCCCAGCAATGCCAGCACCAGAGCCAGGATCACCGCCAGCGCGCGCGTCATGCCCCTGCCCCTTTAAGACACCAGGCAAGCTCACGGGCTCGCCTGTTTTCCAGCCCTTTACTCCTTTGGCCGTTTACATAAACCCAGAGGGGGAGCTGGTTGCACGCCTGCCACCACTGCTGGCGATTGATGTAAGAAACCATTGTTGACCGGCAGATTGCCCCGGTTCCGACATTAAAACCGATACTGATCAGGGCATCGTAAACATGCTGAGGTGGCTTAACCTGCAGGCAGGCTTCAATCCTTTTTTCCGTCAGCAATACGTTATTAATCAGCCCCTGCGCGGCCTGTCGCTCCGTTATGGTTTTGCCCGGCACTACCCCGGACGTATTTCCGACCCCGTCAGTCCAGACCCCGGCGCTGCACTGGTATGGCTGCAGGCGGCACCCTTCCAAATCAGCAATCAGTTTCAGCCCCTCGACGGAGGTATGAAGCGACTGAAAACCCGGCAGCGTGGCGGCAATCGCCAGCACCGCGCCGATCAGGCAACGCTTAACGATTGAAGGACTCATATTCCCCCCTGGATATTCTGCCGTCCCGCAGCAGCTGGTAGGCTTTCCAGCGTAAATAACAGGTCACCGCTGCAGTAATAATCCCCAGCGCAAGACCGGTGATGGTCGACACATCTTTAAGAGACAAATCGCCGAGCCATGCCAGAAGCAGGGCAACGCAGTAAGTGATAAAGGCGCTGATTCGTTCAAGCGTCATAGTTCAGTCCCATAACTGGACAGTCTGCGCAGTGGTTGACGCCGTAATGTCCGGCAGCTCCACCTGCAGCCCGTGCGGTAAAAAGGGGCCATATTCAGCCAGCCCCGGATTCGCCTGCAGCACCTGTTCAGTGACTCCCTGCGTGCGCCCGTAATGGCGCCAGCAGAGTGCGTCCACCGTGTCATACTGATGCGCACGCACTTTCATCAAATCAGCTCCACCGTCATATGCGGCATATCGCGCAGGCGGGACTCCGCCCAGCGCACATCGCGCCACAGCTCGCCTAAGGTTGTTTCGATATCTTCAGCTTTCTTGCTTCCGTCGCCGCTTGCGTCAAAATCGCGATAGCGCTCAACCAGGTTTGCTTTTGCCCAGCAAAACACCGCACGGCGATACAGCATGAGCCGCTGGCTTTCGCCGTCGATCACATCCGCAGGGACGTCGGCCAGGCTCGCATACCCCTGCGCCCGTTGTTTCTCGCGGAACTCATAAAGATCGGCGTTAACTTCAGCAATCGCTGTCAGCAACGCCAGACGCAGGCGCGGATCGGTGACACTCCCATCCATGCGCATATCACGGCGGAACTCTGAAACCCTGACATCAGGCCAGAAACTGGTGTTCTTAATAACGTCCTGGGTACTTTCCCCGGCCTGTTCCGGCGAAACGAATTGCATATTTCTGGCACTCCCAAATAGTTGGGCGGTGGACGGGGTTTTGACGCGGCATAAAGCCTGTCGCCACCCCGTGCCGCCCCGCGCGTTGGCACGATTCGTTAAGCCGACATTGCCTGTCGCAATCGGCTTTCAAGCTTGTTGATTTCGGTTTTGACGCCAGAACTGTTATCCAGCTGCAGGGCACGCTTCAGATGGTTAAGTGCCGCCACTGCCTGATCGTTATCCCGCAGCGCGTAGCCCATCGCCTTATGAAGTCGGGCGCGGGACTGATCCGGCATATCCTGACCTTCAACGATATCGAGCACCTGGGTAAGAATGGCGGCACTGAATGATTCACCGGCAGAAAAAGCGCGCATTGCCGCGTCGGCAAACTCTTCCGCAACAGCAGTCCCGCAGGTCCGGTTGAATCGCTGCGGCAGGACCCAGCCGTGTTTAATGGCATGGCGGGCAATGTCCAGCGCGCCGGTATAGTCTCCGGCATCAATGCGCCAGATCATGACGTACATCGCCACGTCGTCCTGGCCTGACGCGTCAGCATCCAGCAAACCGGCAATCCATGAGGCATAAGCGGGAAGAAACTCACGTTTGAGCTGAGCCTTGCGCTCATTTGACTGGACGGTTTTAAGGCGCCTGCGGTGTTCTGTCAGCTGTAACAGCATCTGGTTATAACCCGTCATACTGGCTTTACTGCCGCCCTGCCGGGCGGCATCCTGTGCCTGTACATACTGAGTGTGAGCACGGAACGGATTCATTTATCACGCTCCGGCGCCAGTGCCGCCCGTATTCTGAGCATCAAGCGCGCCCTGCACTGCTGCAGCAACGATGGTCTGAATATTTTCAGCCGTCAGCGCCGCGCCCGGATTGCCGTCTGCCTGCGCTGGTAACATCTCGATGTTCTCAACCAGGCAAACGCCATCGTAATCTTCGACGACATACGCCTCGTTAACGGATTCGTAGTTCTCCACGCGGTCACGCTTCGGATTGTCGATAACTGAACGACGACGGGTACCGGCTTGCCAGTAAATAGACAGGTTATCCAGACGGGTGATCAGCATGGCGTTAGCCGGGAAGAACGGCGCGCGAACGGCCGGGAGGTTGCCGATACGCTTCTGGCTGATGATGAGATCGGCCGCCATCGCTTCGCTGTTTGGCTGGTCGCGGTTGACGATCGGGAAATATTTATCCGCCAGCAACTGGCGCCCGACGATAACCACAAGCTCTGTATCTTCCTGATACCACGGCGCGATTTTCTCATTCACGGCGCCCATAACCAGCGCGTCCAGATTCAGGAAATCGCCGCCTTTACCGACACGGATAGTCTGAGAAACCACCTCGCCCTCGGACACAATTTTGTCCAGAACCTGAACGGGTTTCTCCTGGCGGATTTTCTCCAGCCAGCCGATATTCACATCCTGCAGCAGCGGATAGGTCTTGCGGTCTGACGTTTTTTCACGCTTCACGCCGTTGAAGCCGATCATGATGCGGTCAAGCGCCTGGCGAATAATGATGGCGTCACGGATGCGCGTCTGGAAGTCCTGGAATTTAGCCCACAAATCCAGTTTTGCATAAGGCAGCGCCGTATCAGAGTTAGTCTGGGTACACTTGTACCCTTCACCGTCGATGTAGGTCGGATCAACGGGTTCACGGTCTTTCTGGGTGGTATCAGTATTACCGGCGATACTGGCGCCAATCCCCAGCCCCAGACGTTCGCCGGACTGCTCATCAACCGGGATAATGTTGATTTTCTGCAGGAACGAGGAAGACTCCTGGATTTTCGTTTCCAGCGTCTGCGCAACGGACGGCTCTGCCGTATATTTTGAGGTGATACCGCTTACAGGCACGCCATTGAGTGTGGCGAGCTGCGTCAGATAGCCGTTGAATTTAAAACGTGTCTCTTTTTTCATTGTGCTTTTGCTCCGTCAGCAATCGGTGGTTTGTTCTGCGCCGTTATTGCCGGTCGCATTAGGGCGGCGTTCGCTGCGGCTGTCCTGAGTGGAAAGCTGCTCACGCAGGGTGGAGAGTGCGTTGGTTGTCTCATCAACAACCTTCTGCATATCGCTCAGCTTGTTGCTGAAATCGGTCTGATGGGTGCTGACCTGCTCCGCCAGCGTCTGATGCTCACGCGCGATGGTTTCAACAGCCTGATTCACATCAGCAAAGCGGGCGTTATCATCGGCGCCTTTGCGGGCCAGCAGCTCTTTCACGCGGGTAAACAGGCTGGTTTTTTCCGGCACGTCCTCAAACTCGATGAGCGTTTCAACAGCAGCGGTAAACAGGTTGTCTTTGTCCAGCTTGCGGCGCGCCAGGGGGTTATGTTCTGCGCTGGCGCTGAACTGCAGCATTTCAGTGCCGAGGCTTGCGGGATCGTCAGTAATCGCCAGGCCAACCAGATAAGCGGAGCCGGTATCGGCAAAGCTGGTGTTAACTTCCATTGAGGTGAAAAGCTTCTGCCAGTTGCTGGTCATCGTGACCAGATCGTCAGTCGGGGCAATCCAGCCATACAGCGCCATTTTCCCGGACAATGCCCCTTCGGTAATTTCTTCCGCTTCCAGCTTTTCCACCATGCCAAAACGACGGAAGGGCCCATCAGGAGTAAAGCCCTTGATGTGCTCCATATTGATCAGCGCGGTGTATACCTGCGGGTTATAGCTCGCTGCCATCTGGGTGAGCCATTCACGCTCAATAACGCGCCCGTCAGTAGTGGCCCCTTCGACCCCAATACGAAAACGCTTAGATTTTTTTGCCATCGGTCCGGCTCCGGTTAGTTAGTTCGTAACACGTTCAGAGCCTTATGTTTGCGGTGATGGGCGCGTGTAAACAACGCGTTGGGCTTGTGCGAACTCCCACACAATGCGAAGCCGGGGAAAGTGCTGATTTGAGGCCGTATGTTTGTGCCATGACAACACTAACCCCCGCAGACCTCGATCCCCGTCGTCAGGCAATGCTGATGTACTTTCAGGGATACCGCGTAGCCCGCATTGCTGAAATGCTGGGCGAGAAAGTTGCAACCGTTCACAGCTGGAAAAAACGCGATAAGTGGGGCGAATATGGCCCACTGGATCAGATGCAGCTCACCACCGCCGCACGTTACTGCCAGCTCGTCATGAAGGAGCAGAAGGAAGGAAAGGACTTTAAAGAAATTGACCTGCTGGCGCGTCAGTCCGAACGACAGGCCAGGATCGGCAAATTTAACAATGGCGGGAATGAAGCAGACCTGAATCCGAACGTGGCGAACCGCAATAAAGGTCCGCGCAAGCCGCCGGAAAAAAACCTGTTTACCGACGAGCAGATCGAAAAGCTGGAAGAGATTTTCCGCGCCGGTATGTTCGAGTACCAGCGCCACTGGTGGGACGCTGGCATCAAACACCGTATCCGCAACCTCTTAAAGTCACGCCAGATCGGTGCAACCTACTATTTCGCCCGTGAAGCGTTGATAGACGCCCTGACCACGGGCCGAAATCAAATCTTTCTGTCAGCGAGTAAAGCTCAGGCGCACGTTTTTAAACAGTACATCATCGACTTTGCAAAAGAGGTGGACGTTGAACTGAAAGGCGATCCGATGGTGCTGCCTAACGGCGCGTGTCTTTACTTCCTCGGTACAAATGCCCGTACCGCGCAGAGCTATCACGGCAATCTATATCTTGATGAGTATTTCTGGATACCGAAATTCCAGGAGCTGCGCAAGGTGGCCTCCGGTATGGCGCTGCACAAAAAATGGCGTCAGACCTATTTCTCTACCCCTTCCAGCCTGACGCACAGCGCCTACCCGTTCTGGTCTGGCGCCCTGTTCAATAAAGGGCGCCCGAAAGCCGACAGGGTAGAATTTGACATTTCTCACAGTAGCCTGGCGCACGGCGTTTTATGCCCTGACGGCCAGTACCGCCAGATAGTCACCATTGAAGATGCCGTAAACGGCGGGTGTAATCTTTTCGACCTGGACCAGCTGCGCCTGGAGTACAGCCCGGACGAATACAACAACCTGCTGATGTGTCAGTTCGTTGACGACCTGGCGTCCGTGTTCCCGCTGGCGTTGCTGCAGTCCTGCATGGTTGACAGCTGGGATGTGTGGGACGATTTCGAACCGCTTTTACTGCGTCCGTTTGCATACCACCCTGTCTGGATCGGCTATGACCCGGCAAAAGGAACGCAGAACGGTGACAGCGCCGGTTGCGTGGTCATTGCGCCTCCCGTCGTCCCCGGCGGTAAATTCCGCATCCTTGAGCGTCACCAGTGGCGTGGGATGGACTTTCGCGCCCAGGCCTCAGCGATTGAGGAAATCACCAGACGCTACAACGTGACCTACATCGGCATTGACTCGACCGGCGTTGGCGATGGCGTTTACAAAACGGTTAAGCAGTTCTTCCCTGCTGCGCGTGAGTTTGTCTACAACCCGACCGTTAAAAATGCCCTGGTGCTTAAAGCCTACGACATCATCAGCGGGCGCCGTCTGGAATTTGACGCGGGGATGCTGGATATCGCGCAGTCCTTTATGTCCATTCGCCGTTCAACCACCGCCAGCGGCAACCGGCCAACCTACGAAGCAGCTCGCACAGAGGAAGCCAGTCACGCGGATTTAGCCTGGGCAACCATGCACGCACTTTATAACGAACCACTGGCAGGAGCTTTCGCCAGTACCAGCAACATCGTGGAGATTTTTTAATGGCTAACCGCAAAAACCGCAGCAAGGCACCACGCGGCCAGACCGCCACCGATACGGCCAACATGGTCAGTAATGCACATGCGGAGGCGTTTACGTTTGGCGATCCGATCCCCGTGATGGACCGCAGGGAGTTATTTGATTACCTGGAGTGCGTGCAGGTGGACCGCTGGTACGAACCACCGATCAGCATGGATGGCCTGGCGCGAACTTACCGCGCCGCCGTGCATCACTCCAGCGCTATTCAGGTAAAACGCAATATTCTTACCAGTACCTTCATCCCTCACCGTTGGCTGTCTAAACAAGCCTTTTCCCGGTTCGCCCAGGACTTTCTGGTATTCGGTAATGCCTATCTGGAAAAACGCTTGAACCGTTTAGGCCAGATCATGGAGCTGCGCGCCTCGCTTGCCAAATACACCCGTCGTGGCATTGACCCGGACACCTACTGGTTTGCACAGTATGGCTACAACTCGCAGCCCTATCAGTTCGATGAGGGAAGCGTGTTTCACCTGATGGAACCCGACGTTAACCAGGAGCTATACGGGATGCCGGAATACCTCTCCGCCATTCCCTCCGCCCTGCTGAATGAATCGGCCACGCTGTTTCGCCGTAAATATTACCTTAACGGGAGCCATGCTGGTTTCATCATGTACATGAGCGACCCCGCCGCCGATCAGAAAGACGTGGACAACATACGCGAAGCGCTGAAAAAATCGAAAGGGCCAGGCAACTTCCGCAACCTGTTTATGTACAGTCCGAACGGCAAGAAAGACGGCATTCAGATCATCCCGCTGTCAGAAGTCGCAGCGAAAGATGAGTTTCTTAACATCAAGAATGTGAGCCGTGATGACATGCTGGCAGCGCACCGTGTGCCTCCGCAGCTGATGGGGATTATTCCGACAAATACCGGCGGGTTTGGTGATGTTGAAAAAGCGGCGCGCGTTTTCGTTCGCAACGAACTGACACCACTTCAGAAGCGTCTGCAGGAGCTTAATGATTGGCTTGATGATGAAATTATTACATTCGCTCCCTACATGCTGAATGATGTCGAATAAAAAAAGCCGCTTCAAGAGCGGCTCCTTTAAATTATTTGATTGAATCAAGACTTTCAATATTCATCATGGAGCAAAAATCATTTCCCATACGACCATAACTGAAGCTAGAGCCATTCATTCTTTCTGCACCAGCCTTTACTTTCTCTTTAATTTCCTGTACCGATTGTATTCCAGCAATCATGGCTAGATGTAAGAAATATTCACGCTGGGTCGCTCTTATAAAGAGTTCTGGCTTGTATCCATAACTTGCATAATAAATAGTATTTGGATACCAATACACACCTGAATTGCAAAACGAATAAAACAACACCAACAGATCCGCCTGTATAAGATCGGCAAACAATACATCGCTCCGATCAGCGTTTCTTTTTATAAGTTCAGCCACAGGAGAGTAATATTTAGAATCTTCATCAAAACCGGCCTGCAAGGTTTCTGACGCTCCCAAAAAAGCATCAATAGAAACAAATCTAAATTCTGGCGGCAATTGTCTATCCCCCGAAAGATATCGAGCAGATAACACATTCCTAATTAAATGATACTTACCTAAATTGATTAGTATTGCAACAATGTACAAAAATATTTCCAATGCAAAAACTTTTTGTGCATCATACCAGTTTGATGACCATGAACTTATATTACTAGGAACTTCCTTAAGTAAAAGTATTTGTTCTAAAAACTTAATCAATTCATTTGAAAATTCTTTTGAATCAGTAAATTCGGCCTCCAGAGTTACCCATTCACATATATAGTCTCTTACTGGCTTCATTGCTGCAATATCACTGATTATTTTTTTACCCATCGAAACCACATCATCAGACTCAGGTCGCGTTCTAATTTTCATTCCATCAAGATAAATTACAACCGCACTTATAAAATCCCTACGAAAAAAATTTATGCCAGTTCTGCCTTGTAGAATAGCTTGCTTTAAACTATTCAATTTTGCACGGGGTTCACTAACTGGTTCATAAGTACCGCTTTCTAAATAGCTAGGCTTTTTACCTAGTTTAGGCTTTATATCAGCCGGTTTACCATTGAGAAGACGAACAAGTCGTTCCCAATTATGATTTTCTTTTTCAGGGGTTGACAAATCAATCCAAATTAAAGACCTCATAAAGACTGGAAGGTATGGTTCTGAATTTTCATCAAACTCACAGACTATTGGAATGAATTTTGATTGTTCGACTTTAGTATAAACATGTTGTGAAATTATTTGTGATTCAGTACCTACCCCACTTTGTTTATTATCTGCTTTTTCAGCATACACTGAGTCGCACATTACAAGCACGTTGGTGATCGTTTTATCAACCACCATCTTTTCCATAAATGCATTTTTATCATGACCCTCTTTTAAATCGTATATATCTAAGATGACATCAACCCCATCGCCCAAGAGCCTATCAGCTATTGCTTTAACTCTTTCTTTATGAGCAGGACTACTCCAGCTATATGATATGAAAACCTTTGGTGACATATACAACCCTTCTTGAATTTGTTAGATGCTATCTCACAAGTTACTTCTCCTAAAATTTTTCTGCAAGTTAACATCGTCACAATAATACGTTGCAGCCTACCTACCCCAGCAACAGTTAGAAGCTTCGCTTCATGTCCTCAAATATATCTTTCTAAACTAACAACTCGAAGCCTTTGAAGATGCACCTCCCGCCCGAGTTTTCGGCCTTTAATGCGCGCTCGTAGCCCCGCCACGCCTGCCCGCTTTACGTAGTGGTTTTCATGCACCTGCATGATATAAGCAAAAGCCCGCCAGAACTGGCGGGCTTAGACATAAACGATCCTCAAACGATCATGCGTTTTCATGCAGCATGATCATGCACTCTTATGCGTTCTTATCCTTTGTCTCTTCTGGCTCAGAGCAATCATCAAAGGACAGGTAGGTCCCAGTATCAAAAAGGGAAACAGCTTCTACCTGATCCATAGGAATCACGTGCCTGAAATGCTGCAAATTCAATCCCTCTGAATCCGCAGTAATGCCTTTCGCCAAGTACAGCTCGTAGTATCTATGCTGCTCATGGTAGCGAAGAGTATCTTTATCACGATAGCCACTGATGTAGGGAATTATCGCCAAATGTTGGGTATGGCTGTGTTCAATACGTGGAGCCGCGACATAACCGATATATACCTTTCGTGATTTAAGCGTAACGAAGATCAGCATATCTTCATCTATAGCCTGTACAAGAAGAGATTCGACACCATCCATTGAAGCCATTTCTCTATATGCGGCTTGTCTTACCTCTTCTTTCTCGAGTGACTTCCTTGCATTCTGACCTGCGGCATAGGCCAGTAAGCATGACATCCCCATGGAGAAAGCAAACAACAATGGGTAATTCATGACCTCTTTGACTGTAAGCCATGAGTAAATGTCTTTCATGCCGTATGTCGGCCAAATTAGGTGAGGCAACGAGATAATTAAGCTGAACAGCCAAAGAATGATGTAGAGCGCGAAAATGACGGCGAAACCTTGAACAACAAACTTACAACCGTGCATAGCGACGTAAAAGTAAGAGGTCCAACCGTTGGTTCTGGCGTGACGTATGCGGGATTGATAGTGATTTTCTGTGTACCAAAACCCGCATACGAGAACAACCATTATGACAAGTGGTCCCATCGTCCATCCTTAACGTTTAGCTGCCAATTCCTTCATTCTGGCTTGCATGGAATCACGAACTTCTTTGTTGTTCATGTTGAGAACAGCATTCCCATTAGCATCAGTAGTAATTTTGCTATTGTTGGACTGCTCAATGTCCTGGCGGATAACATTCTGCATCCAACGCCCTGGTGCTGTGGCAAGCTTTCCAAAAATCTTAGTCATACGACCTCCTCGCTGTGCCTGCATACTTGTGGCATTGCTACTCATTCTTATTGTTATGACCTTAGTGTAGAACAGTGCCGGGTAGCGAACATCTTGTGGGATCGTTTATTTATCCCATTTTCACTACTACGACAAGAAAAACTGAACATAATTCAATCTCCCCGTATCCAAAAGCTACATATAGTGTGTCAAAGCTGAACCAACAACTACAGCCTAACGCCTCACTCAGTTCATTGTTAAACCTTGCTGACGTCAGAAGCAAGTTCTTACGCCAGCAACGTTCCTTATTGCAGCCAGCTATCATCATCCCAGGCCTGCTGCATGATCTCCATCACTCGTTTTTTTTCTTCGTCCAGTTTTAAACCGCTAAGTTCTATACCATTGGCGCTTCCCTTACGTATGCGGATCACTGTTTTGGGGCAAAGAGGGCGCAGATTGCGGTAAAGCTCTGACTCAAGGCCTTCCAGTGTTGCCTGGCTAATCTTCTGCTCTTTATCGATCATTATTTCAATGCGCATAGAGACCCCCTTAACTGGTGACGTCCATCGTTTGGCTGTATTCATGGTTGCGAATTTTCGCCATCAGCTCGTCCGTGAGTTCCGACACCCACTGGATCGCAAGGCGTTTCTCTTCTTCGCTACACTCACTAGCCGCTACAAGCTTGATAAAGAAATCAATACGCTGGAGTTTCAACGACTCCAAAAGATAGTCCTGCATTTTCCCTCCTATCCTCACTACGGGATAAACCAGCCAGCATCCCCAGGAATAGATGCAATAACTGTATACATATCCACTGTTTATATATACAGTATAGGAGGATTTCGGGGTTGTAAAATATTTTTTATCAATCAATCAGATGAGTCTGTTTGCTGAGGTTAATCATTAACTTCACTCACCGTCAGATCTGACCATGTTGATCATGGGCTATTCCCGCGCTGAAAATGCACGCTTCATTCGGTTCAGAAGGTCATCCGCCTGCTGTTTAATCTCCACAATTTGGGACGGCAGACGCTGAACACCTGCCGCAATACGGTTTCGGACAGTAAGGCGCCCTTCTTCAACCGTTAACACCTGATCGCCAAAGGCCACCACCGCGCCAGAAATCAACGAACGGACCATTCCGGCACTGGCATCCACACCACGCAGAACCAGAAGCTCACTAATTTGCTTTTCCTGCTCCGTCATAGGGCTGGCTTTTGGCCTCACTTTTACGCGCTTGTTAGTTATCCTTGCCGCGTCGCTCAGCCGCTGCGCTATCACCCGTTTTTCTTTCCCGGATAAAGAGCCAATATCCGCCCAGCTGGCACAGTCATTCATGACCGTGCCGCCAGGATCGGCGCTTTTTTCAACCTCCCGCGGCTCCCGCGTACAGTTATTGACAGAACTCCGAGGGGCGGCGGGGCCGCCTGAAAAATCAAGGTCAAAACCTGAAACGCCGTCGGCCTGACGTTTCGGCACAATTTTGTATTTGGTAGTGCGCGTATGAATCAGCGATTCCGGCCCACGGATCGGGGAGTAAACGCCGGAAATTTTGGAGACGTCATCACCGTAAAGGTTGCCATTTTCGGTGACTTCATAGCTGAGGCGCACGCGCAGGAGATCACGGGGAACCAGCGGGCCACCCTGTGCACTCACGTACAAATCCCAAGCACTGCTGTCGGCGGCCTGACGCACTGGCTCAATTTCGGGGTGCAGGACCAGCTCACGATCACCGAGGCGACGTAATTCACGCCACACAGTTACCGGTGCGCCGCCTATTTGCTGGAACTGCCGGATCGCCCAACGAGACGCCCAGGCACTTACGCGGCGGGCCATTTCTTTCAGAGGCTTGCCGGTTTCATCATCCAGATCGTCATCAAGCTGATAGCCATCAATATTTTTTGAAATGTATTTTGCGATATAGCCCGTTGCGCTGCCCTTCTCTTTCTCGATGGGTTTCATTTCGAAGCGGTTTTCAGCGGCGCCAGGCTCATTCCCATCCTCACGCATGGCGTGCTTACGAAAGATTGCTGTTGCCGGTTCGATATGCTCCGGGCGCATGAAAAGCAGGAGATGCCAGTGCGGGGTTTCGTCGTGGTGAGGCTCAACAACGCGAAAGCCAAACACGCGAATACCATTGCGCAGCCAGGCCGCACGCGTGCGCGCCCATACTTTGCAAAGATATTTCTGTGTTTCACGCGGTGACTCGCCGCTGTATTTGTTGTTCCGGCGCCCGTCGTACTGCATTGAGTGATATCTGGATGGAGCGGTAAGCGTGAAGAATGCCCCGGCCAGTCCGGCCTCATTCGCTAAATCTTCGAACCCACGCATGCGCGCCATCAGTTCACGGCGTCGGTTGGCTGGGTTGGCAACGCTGCCGGCCACTTTATCAATCAGCGATAAGCGCTCTCCGGTGTCCTCATCTTCCAGCTCCATCGCTTTCAGAAATTCGCGGTTGGCTTTCTTTTGCGCCGTCCATTCCTGCAAACATGGGTCACTGCAGTACGGTGCGGATTTTTTGTGTACATACCCGGCCGCAACCATCAGATGCTCACGCCAGCGAGCATGCATACGGCGCAGACGATTAAGCCACCACTGCGGAGACTGCAGGCGGGCCACTGCTTTCAGTGCGTCTTCCGCCTCCAGCTCTTCTTTGCAGTAGGCCGTCCAGCACGGAACCGGTGTTTTGAGGTGATTGGCAAGAAACCCCATGCGGCCATAACCTGACAGGGTGGCGAAATGAGGATCGGACGTGCGGGCCATCTGGAAATCAAACTCGCGGTTAAACTCGCTTCCCAACAGGTCAGCAAGATTATGCGCTAGCCGTTTCAGCTCTTTTTTTCCAGACCAAAGCAGGCGCCAGAATTGTTCACGCAAAGGCAACAAAGCCGCAGGCATCCCCCCCTGCGGCAGATACTGCTCATTGACCTGATCTATACGACTCAGAACGAATCGCTCAAAGGTATTGATAAGCCAGGCATCAGCCGCTTGCTTGCCTTTACGGTCTACCTGTTCAAGTTTTTGAGCATACATACGGCGGACAAAATGAGGCAGCGAAGCCAGACGACGACGAACCGCCCGGCCCCGGTCTGGTGCTTCATCCGCTTCTGCCAGTTCGGCAATCGACAAACTCTTGCGATTACCGTCCGGCGTCAGATACATGATAACCGGCGCCGCATCGGCTTGCTTAAAACCGCCGATTGCAGGACGCGGGGCATTCCATGCGTAGGGGAAAACGGTGTCAGACATTCTGACACCCCATAATGTAAGCACGAATAAACGCCGTTGCGCTCACGCCTGCACCTCATACTTCACGCTGCAGTCAGGGCCGGTTGCAGGATCAAATCCAAGCCAGTGACATGATTTTGAGGTAGCAATGATTTCCACGGCAGACTTACCGTCACCAGCCGCAACGCCCATACTGCGATTTGCAGTAAGGCGGTGATGGGTGAAATTCCGATAAAGGGAGCGAGTAAGTGAGGTGTCACTGTTTGAAACGATGGCCGGATGGCCTTCTGACGAGCGGCGCTCAAGAATAGACGCCAGGCGATACTGATCGTCCTCTGTAAAACCGGCAGTGTGGTAATTACTAAAAGTCCCGTCATAAGGAGGGTCGCAATAAATCACATCGCCCGCCTGCAACAAAGACAACGTTTCTTCGTAGTTTGCGCAAACAAAGGTGGCTCGCTTCGCTTTCTCAGCAAATGCGCGGATTTCACTCTCAGGAAAATACGGTTTTTTATAATTACCGAAAGGGACGTTGAATACACCGCTTAGGTTGTAGCGGCATAACCCACGATAACAATGGCGGTTTAAATAAAGAAAATATACAGCGCGGTGCAGTCGGTCTAATTGCGGATCGTGGTTAAACGCTTCACGCACACGATAATAATTTTCAGCGACAATAAAACTTTCAAAAACCGCCTTAGCAAGATTAATAAAGTTTTCTGTATCTTCTGCAATAGTACGGTACAGATTAATTAAATCTGGATTGATATCTGCGACAAGATAATGAGGATAGTCTGTTGCCATCATCACAGCGCATGAACCCGCGAAAGGTTCAACCAATCGCGGGCCAGCTGGGAGATACTTTTTCAGTTCGGACATAATGGCGGTTTTGTTTCCCGCCCATTTCAGGATAGTGCTCATACAACGCCTCCGTTGTAGTGCTTGCCTTTGAGCTCTGCGATTTCCTGACAGGTCACACAGCACTGCACGCCCGGAATAGCGCGGCGGCGAGCTGGCGGGATCGGAGCATCACACTCCGCACAGAGGACACGGGAAACGCCCGGCACTTTTGCGCGGGCATTGTTGATATGGCGCTCACGATCTTCCTGTTCGCGCTGCTGGGCGAGGTCCATTGAATCAGCCATTAATGCAGCTCCTGCGCTTCGTTCTGGATGCGTACCGCTTCAACGCGAAGCAGTTCGGCCGCCTCGATATGGCTCAACTGACGGGAAACGATGCGCACGGCCAGACTATCCAGACGAGCCGCCATTGCATCAGCACGGCAACGGCGCTCATCCAGGCGCGTTTCATTTAACAAAGCGAACAGACCAGCATCGTCTGGGCCTGTTTTCGTTGAGTGGGTTTTAGTATTTTTCATATTCATTTCCTCAGAATTCGGGCAAAAAAATGCCCGGCGGGTTTACGCCATAAAACACGGGTTAATTACTTAGATATAACCAGAAACAGGAACCGGCTTACTTTTAATTTGGTTAATAATTTCAGCCTGCAAACCTTCTTTAAATTCTTTGCAGCATTCCCATTCAGGATCAACACGCAAAACAGCGCCGTCACGGGTTTTAATTTCAAAACCATCCGCCATATTTGGGATGATCACGCCCAGAATAATTCTCAACTCATTGCGAGACATGTTTCACTCCTTTAATAATCAAGCGAACAATGCGAATAATTAAAAAGGCTGACGGCTTAGCCGTTTTAGATGTCAGCCCGTTTAATAATTCGGACTGATCACGGCACGGGTGCCATCGTTTACCGTTTTCCCCAATAATCCATCCATGATCGTAGTGCATTGTCGGGCTTTGCTTTACCAGCAGCGAAGCGAATGAAGGTTCTTTATTCAGCATAAGCACCTCAGATCAGACCAAATGAAGCGCTGAGGCCCGTCACTGTATCAACAGCACTTGCCATTGCTGGGTTGTACTGTAGGCGCGCGTGCAGGGAAACAGCTGTAAGTGCCATTAAACGAGTAACAGAATTGATGCTTTCGATAACCTGGCGGCGTTCCGTTGTTGTCTGGTGTTCACCAGAAACAGCGCTTGCTGCAACGCGACCGATCTCTGCTGTAGCATTCAAAACGTAATGAGGCATTTTCTCGCTGGCAACTTCGTTCAGCGGCACACATGGCAGGCAATGGATTTGAGCCAGGAACCCATCAACCAGCGAGGAGTCCTCTGTGATATCCGTCAGCAGCCAAATTTCCGGCGCCGTAAGTTGATGCGGTTGTTCCGGGTTCAGTTTGTTGCGCAGTGTCTGGACATTCATGCCTGCTCGATCTGCAAGCTTCGCCATGTTGTGCCGCAGTGCGAAAGCGCGACAGGCATCATCAAAGTGTGGATGTTTGGAAATCTTATAATCAAACATGTGAACCCCTCAAAAAGTTCTCATAATCGAACTTACTGACCAACAATGACGCGGAAGTTGGAATGACCAAGGGACTCACGCACTTGATCGGTTTTGTACATCAAGTAACGAAGACATACGCGACCCTTGTTTTTCTCCTTTTTAACCATGTACTTAGACAACTGACCATGGTGAATTTTTTGATAAACAGAGCCGCGGGAAATGCCTTCCCATTCCGCGAACTCTGCAGGTGTAGCCATCTCTTTTGGTACACGAATTGAAATATCGGTGCTCATAGTGCAGTATCTCTCAGTTAAGGTTTGGTTTATGTCGTTTTATCTTGTTTTATGCGATTCAATAATTGAACAACCGAGATACTACGATCCAATATTTGATACGTCAATAGGATTAAGAAATGATACAGGTGAAAGCTGGCGAGAATACAGGGGGTAGAGAGGCTATCCATAGGTTAATGGCTGCCTATGATTTTAAGTCCAGGCAGCAGCTATGTGATCACCTAGGCGCATCTAAAAGCACTATGGCTAACAGATACTTAAGAGACAGTTTCCCTGCAGAATGGGTGATTCAATGTGCTCTTGAAACGGGCGTTTCTTTACTCTGGCTGACCACAGGTCAAGGTGAACCCGGAACAAAAATTGATGATAAAAAAAGTATCAATTTCGTGAACTCTGGCAAGGTAAAACCTCTTTCTGAACTTGTATCGCCCGAGGTCGACAAGGTTAATCTCATGGGAGGTTCGCTGGTTGAAGCCGGGAAGGCCATCATTGATAGCAGCCTGCTTCCATCTGACTCACGCGAGCTGCTTCTAGTAAATACAGCTGGCGATTCATATTTAGTTGACCGTACCCAGACACCACCAGTGAATGGGATGTGGTTGGTCGATATCGACGGGATAAAAAGCATTGTTAAGTTAACCCGTCTTCCTGGAAACAGATTAGTTGTGCATCAAGATGACTCTTCGTTTGAATGCAGCCTGGATGATATTGAGGTAGTTGGCCGTGCATTGAAAATCATTAAGAGTCTTTGATATGACGATCAGAAAGCAGCCGAATGGAAAATGGTTGTGCGAGTGCTACCCGAACGGGCGTGACGGCAAGCGTGTGCGTAAGCAATTTGCGACTAAAGGCGAGGCTGTAGCATTTGAAAACTTCACCATGGATGAAGTGAACAAAAAGCCGTGGCTGGGTGAAAAGGAAGATCGGCGGCATTTGTCAGAATTGATTGAGCAGTGGCACTCCCTTTATGGCCAGACGCTCGCAGACCCCAAGCGCCTCATGGCGAAATTGAAAATTATCTGCAATGGGCTGGGCGATCCCGTCGCTTCTGAGTTAACAGCCGGTGATTTTACCAAATATCGTGAAGCACGATTAAAAGGTGAGGTACGTAACGAAGACGGTGGGCTAATGTCGCCAGTGAAGCCCCGCACGGTTAATCTTGAACAGCGTAACTTATCATCCGTTTTTGGCACCCTGAAAAAGCTGGGCCACTGGTCAGCGCCTAACCCGCTCGCCGGGCTACCAACATTCAAAATAGTAGAGGGGGAGTTGGCATTCCTGGCCTCGGACGAAATTAAACGCCTGCTTGATGCATGTGCTGTTTCTCAAAGCACCAGCCTATTGATGATCGCAAAGGTATGCCTTGCCACCGGCGCGCGGTGGAGTGAAGCCGAAAACCTGCAAGGCCATCAATTATCTAAATATCGGATCACCTATACCAAAACTAAAGGCAAGAAAAATCGAACTGTTCCGATTTCTCAGGAGCTTTATGACGAACTCCCCAAAAATAGAGGGAAGCTATTTACGCCATGCAGAAAAGCTTTTGAACGTGCAGTAAAACGAGCCGGTATCAACTTGCCTGAAGGCCAGTGCACCCATGTGCTGCGCCATACATTCGCCAGTCACTTTATGATGAATGGCGGAAACATACTGGTACTGCGCGATATTCTAGGCCATGCCGATATAAAAATGACGATGATCTATGCACACTTTGCACCAGATCATTTAGAAGATGCTGTAACAAAAAATCCTTTACATGGTTTAAAATGGACTTCACTATGATTCAAGAATCAATTACTAATTTTGTCAAAACGCCAGGAATTTCTTTCTTGTTTATAGCAATATATTGCATTTACCTTTTCATTGAATACAAAAAAAACAAAAACAATAATTATTTCGAAATGACTGAAGAAAGGCTGACAAAGCAAAATCTTTTTAAACAATCAATAAGAATTCCGATTGTATCAGCATTGTATTTTGGTATATTCTCATGGATTGGACACTATCCTCGATTCGATGCAGTAGGATTTAGTAACTTCATCGAAATAAGCAAATTATCGATCGCCCTCCTTTCCCTTTCTATACCATTCGTTGCTATCGTTGCGAACATACACAGAACAATTCAAACAGAGAATCAAATCCGCAAAACACAACAACAAATCGATCTAGTAACTGAGAAAAATCGGAGTGATGCATACTATGCACATCTTAAAAATTTTTCAGACATGTTCAAAACATTACCATCATTTACACTTTCACGACGAGACAATACTTCCTTCGAAAAAGGCACTGTAAAACTTTCGGTAGATCATACCTATTCATTATATAAAAAAATATTTAAAAAATCTTCTATCTCTAATGGGTATAGTAATGAGGTTGATAAAGGATTTCTAAAGCTATTAGAAAACACATATCATAACATTGGCAATACATTAATAAAAAACAATGAACTTCACCGAAATCTTGATTGCATATCCAATTTAGAAAACCTTGAGGCGCTTATAGTGTTTTTATGCAGAGAATTAGGTGTGAACTATGAGCGCGATGTAAATAATTTCGAGATTTTCAATCCCATCACAAATTTAGGAATAGAAACATCGTTTTCTGATGAAAAAGAAATTAAAGAAATGCTACGAGGACTAAGAGACATTTTAATATCTCTTTACATGCTAATTGATCAGAATCCAATTATTTTTCAAGGTAATATAAACAGCATGGACTTTTTAGCCAATTATGCATATGAACCAGATAATTTGATTTTTAAAAATATACTACCTATAAAACAATAAAGTAAATAAATAGCGATGATCTTATGTAAGAAAAAAATGTAGAACACGCACAAAATATTATCAGTGAACATATTTGACAAGTATGCATCATTTATATAGGAGACATATTTTGATTAAAGATTTTGACGTGCAATCTGATGCTGTTGTTAAATTAAGAATGGATGCAATACGTTCTGAAATACAACGTTATAATCCTGATGTATTCATCGAATTTTGCATGCAATATAATTTGCAGAAATTCGATGATAACTTACACATGCTCAGACATATGCCATGGGTCGTGAATTTATGTTTAAAATGGTCTGCATCAGCTATTGGAAAGAACAAAAAATTTAAAAATCTAAATAAAATGCAAGCCATCGCTCTGTTTCAAAAGGCTTATGACACCTTAAGTATCATACCAATTGGTCTTGAAAAGAAAAATGGATTGGATTTTTTCTTAAGGAATAATATTTATCAACAAGGGATTTATCAAAGAATTGATGCTTTAAACTCAATTAGCAGGCAAGTTTTTTTATTCTTACCACTTGAAGAAAAACATAAAATAAAAACCTCATTCTTATCATTAACTAATATCTCAATTGAGGATTTCCTAGTTCTGTCATTCGTGTTAATAACTCACATAACCTCAAACAATCCAGTTCGCAAAATGAATGTAAACACTTTCGATGTACTACAACCAATTATATCCAAAGAGACCATTGAAAGATTCCTTGATGCAATTTCAATTACGTATGAAAGACTACCATCATTTTCTAAATTAAAAACACATGATAAACCTTTATTAGAATACTATTCATCAAGTCCTTTCCTCGAAAACCCACTAATAAAAAAAGGTTCAGATTATTTTCAAATACATACACAACTCACTTCAACAAGCATACAAACATTCATATATGATTTACTAAGAAGAAATGATGCCGAGAAGTTCATGGACAGTTTTGGAAAGGTATTTGAAGATTCATTAGAAAAAATCATACACGAGAGCACAATTCCATTTTTCACTGAAAAGTATCTTAAAGAACGATTACCTAAAGACAATAAAGTAGTTGATTTTTTGATCCCACATTCTGATGCAAATATATTTATTGATGCCAAAGGTGTGGAAATACATGAAAAAGGGATGGTTACATTACGCCCTGAAGATATTTCAGGGAAAATAAAAACATCTGTTTTGAAAGCTATTGAGCAGGCACATGAAGTTAATAGAGAAATTTTTTTAGATGATGGAAGAATCTGCGCCTTTAGAAAAGAATCTTACGCACTCTGCATCACATACAAAAATCTTTTTTTAGGAAATGGAAGTTTCCTCGCTAATGCCTATGCATCAAATGAGATGCAAAAAATATATGACAAATTCAGTAGTGACTATCACATACCTAAAGAAAATATATTTTGTTTAGCATTTGATGAATTTGAATACCTTCTCGCGTCCTGCAAATACGCGAATGTACCCCCTCATATGGTTCTTAAATATGCAGTTGAGAAAAATAAAAAACCGTCCAGCGCCGCCTTCCTTTTCGCACACCATTTAAGAGCATTTTTCGATAGAGTAAAAAACTCAGATCTGGTCAATGAGATGGGAAAAAAAATGGTTATATCAATATCGGAAAAAATATCGCCAAGTAACGGCGATATAAGCAAAAAAAGTGGCGGCACTTTGGCGGCAGAGCAGTAAAAACATATAAAATAGAAAAAAACCCTATAACACTAATTAATTGTTTTTAAACATAAATCATTGTTTCCACTGTAGTAAAAATAGTATGTAGAAATTTCGGACGCGGGTTCAACTCCCGCCAGCTCCACCAATCATGATTGGACTGTGCAAGGACAGCACTAGCAAAAACAGGAAGTTAGCAGTCTCAGCAAGACACCGACCAGACGGTGATGAGACAAAAAAGGATACGCAAAGGAGCCGCGGCTCCCAAGTGACATGAAAGCCCGCTTATGCGGGCTTTTTTGTGTTTAAAATTTGCAGGAGAAGCATTGGGGACTACTGGGGAAATCCCCGACATTCCCACACTACATTACAGGCGATTTATCGTCTTGAAGTTGGTTAAGCGTATGTGTAAGAACGCCATGCACCGTTACATCATTCAAAGCCTCACCTTCAATCGCTTCACCGTCTTGAGTAATCAGCGCCTGACCCATAAGTTTCACAAACTGGTTTCTCCCGTCCATGCTTACCAGCAAAGTATCCCCGCTTTCTGGCGTCAGACTGACGTTAATAACGGCCCACCCGCATGACGTTTCAATAACCCGACAGTTGTTATCTACGCCGCAGATAGCATCTATCGTAATGCGCTGCTCCTGGTAATCAGTAGCTGGCGATGGAAACCCCATTAGAAAATCCTCCCCATGTTACGCAGGATCCAGTAACGGTTCTCGCTTGCGGTTGTCGTCTTATCAGCAAAGTCTGGCTGATATCGCTCAATCCATGAATTGGCATCTGCTTGGCTGAAATGCCAGTGTCTCTCATGCAGTTCAGCAATGAACTTGTCTGTATGTAGGCAAAGATAGCCTTTCGGGTTTTGCTGTATGGCCGCAATAAAAGCAGCACGAATATCCGGCTGACGGGGCATAAATGAACCCTCACTTGCTTGTTGACTGTATGCATATACAGTAGTATTTTTATCAAAACAGATCAAGCACAGGAATTTTTCACTTAAAAGGGGATCGGTATGTTTGTGGAACTGGTTTATGACAAGCGTAATGTTGATGGTTTGGCAGGCGCCAGAGAGATTATCCTGGCCGAGTTGACGAAACGGGTACACCAGATTTTCCCTGATGCCGAAGTGAAGGTGAAGCCGATGCAGGCGAACGCTTTAAATAGCGACGCCAGCAAAAGTGATCGGGAAAAGCTGAACTGCATGCTGGAGGAAATGTTTGATGAATCCGACATGTGGCTGACGTCTGAATTTCCGACCGTCCGGCAAAATGTATAAAACGGCGAGGGGCAGCTCAACAGCTCCCCTTCAATTATTCAGGCTTGACCCACCGGAAATTTTTTATAAAGAGTGCATACGGCTACATCATAAATAATTGCAACCTGCTTCCGATCCACTCCATTTGCGATTAATCTGCCAGCCTGAGCCCATTGCTCTTCGGTCAACTTTGGGCGTCGCCCACCTATTCGCCCTTTTTCTCTCGCCGCCGCTAATCCCGCCCGGGTACGTTCAACGATCAACTCTCTTTCCATTTCCGCCAGTGCTGACATGATGTGAAATATAAAACGCCCCATTGGGCTGGATGTATCAATGCTGTCTGTGAGGCTCTTGAAGTGGATGCCACGCTGACGGAGTTCATCCACCAGCAGCACCAAATTACGCATGCTACGACCAAGACGATCCAGCTTCCAGACCACAAGCGTATCGCCCTCGTTCAGCGTTCTCAGAAGCTTTTTAAGCGCCGGCCGGTTCGCCACAGTTCCGCTCATTTTTTCTTCGAAAATCTGTTCACATCCTGAGCGTTCGAGTGCCTGTCGCTGAAGATCCGTGTTTTGGTCATTTGTTGACACCCTTACGTAGCCAATTTGCATACTTTTCACCCAATAATTTTCACAAAAAAATCAGATGAAGTTATCGGCCAGGCCACCAAAGGGCAATCTATAAAACGTCGGTTT
>NZ_KI973182.1:2798293-3013024 GCF_000534435.1 Enterobacter sp. BIDMC 26
AAACCGAGGTTTGTGCGAGCGTCTTCCGCCTTCGTTGCCCCGGTCCCGCCGTCAGCGATTGCAAGCGCACCGTTGCTCCCTTTCTGCGCCAGTTTACCGATGCCGGGGATGGTTACGGCGGTGCCGTTGATGGTCACGGTAATGCTCTGATTTGCTGATGTGGTAGCGAAGGTCTCCCACGCACCGATATTCTCGTCATACTCTTTGATGAGCTGAGACATCGCCTGTGCCAGGCCATCGACCGAGATATTGTCAGATACCAGAATGCCGTACTTCTGGCCGCTCAGCGCCGGGGAAGCAGCTGGCGTAACCGTCATCGATGTGGCGCTGTTCACGGATGAAATCTGGAACATCTGGACCGGGTTAGACATGACGATAATCGTCTGTCCAGCGCGAACCTGGCTGGCCGGTGCCGTCCAGTTTGTGCCAGTGCCGGTTGCGGTATTTCCGTTAATAGCGATAGTGCCAGTGTTATAAAGCATGAACTACCTCACGATAATAACGATCGTTTGAAACGATCAATCATGTAAAATTGATCGCTCATATCAATCTGACTATTTTTTAAACTCTAATAAAATGGATATTCCCGCATTTACAGGAATGTAGAAATGAAACGATTATTTGCTGCAGTATTTTTGCTGCTGGCTGGCTGTTCCAGTAAACACACAGACAACGCATTCAGAATGGATTATCCGGTTGACGCTGCCCGTTTATCATTGGGCGGTGATATTCACGTGAATATTGACTGCGCTACGCGAGAAATGACGGTTATTTCTGACAGCAGCAATGGAATATTTAGCCGCCATGTAAATAAGCGACTCAGTAATATTTGCTATAAAAAAACCGATAAACTGGATGTTGTTTATCGCTTCAACGCAGCAAAAGGCGTGAGACAAAACATGATTGCCACGCAGTATCCTCGCGTTCCCCCTGAGTCAAATACCGACAAACTGAGCAATGGGGATTCGTAATCCCCTACCCTGAAATGTCTGGCTCCAGCTGCGCTGGTTTTTTGAAATGAACCGCCCCTGCAGTTGTGAGCCAGTCCATTTGAGCACTATTCCTGAATACCCCGTAACGGTTCCATCATCGCTGAGATTCCCCGGGCAGTTATTTACCAGAATCCAGGGGTTAAAGCTCAGGCTCACCGAAAGCGTATTGTTCTGCAGGTCATAGTTCGCTGGCACATCAAAGAACCCAACAACACGGGGCATTTTCGATGCGGAAGCTGCGCTCCATATGAGATTCCCTCCGCTGTCAAACACGTCAAGATAACCGCTCTGCATTCCAATGTTACGTGCAGTCCGGATCATACTCCCCGCATTATCTTCAAGCAGGTCTGCGCCCGGCATACCGTACCTGTTTGCACTCAACTGCAGCCACCGCAATCTGCCGTCATTCCAGAATTGCTGCGGTGTAAAACCCAGAGTGCTGCCGTTACCAAACGGGCTATCAACCTGGTAATAACCCTTACTCTCAACAGCTCCGAGTGTCCTCTGGTCATAAAAAAGGGTGGACCTGTTTTGTGAGTCCACCAGCAGTTTTCCATCGCTGTTATAAACTTCGAATCCGCTCATTGAAAGTTATAAACCTCCACATTGAGTGTTATCGCAGGGCTTCCGGTTGTCGGCAAATAGTAAGCAGTAAAACCGCCGTTATAAGCGCGGCAGTGGTATTCATTGGCCGTGGCGCCAGTCGACACAATCGAAATAAATGAGCCGTCCTGTGTTATTCCGGCGAAAGAAACGTTTTTCGACGTCTCACCCGCGGCAAAAGTTACAGAGGTGCTTCCGATATACCGGATCGCATAATCGCTTAAATCAACCGCAACCCGCCCTGCACTATCCCAGCACTGTAAACCCTGTGGCATTACCATAACCCCATTCTGACGCGCAGCACGTTGTTGTTGTCGTAGATGCGAATGAGAGTGCTGGATATCAGCATCCTCCCTCCCCCGGCCACGCCGTTAATTTCGAACGTTCCTCCCTTATCAAGCTTCCACCCTGCAGAGCCAGCCACATAGTTATTCGACTGGATATAGTTGCCGATTTTGGCGTTCTCAATGGTGCCGTCCTGAATGAAGCTGGCGCGGATGAATGTCTGCCCGTTCTGGATCACGAATGGCAAAGCCACGCTGTTACCGGCTGCCGTGGTGACGGCGAAGCGATCAGCCAGGAAGATAACCTGCGACTGCATGCCGGATGGCGTATTCTCAACGCCGATCCCCATCCCCGCGGCGTAATACTGCCCGTTGCTGGAGGCGGCAACCTTGATGCTATACATCGCGCTGAGGTCGCCGTTTACGTTCGCTATCGCCTGAGCGTTAGTTGTGATGGCTGAGGTATGCCCGTTCACCGTCGCCGTTATGCCGTTTATCTGCGTGGCCGTGGCCTGCTGGTAATCAGAGAACGTCTGATTCAGGCTATTGATTGATGCCTTGTTGCCGTTGACGTCCGTCTGCAGGCTAAGCAGCGAGCGCGCCGTTGCCTCCCTGTCGTTGACAATCACCTCATCAATACGGTCCAGATTCGCGCTGTTGCCGGCGACCGATGCAGACAGGGTTTTACGCGCAGCCACCTGCGCCAGCCCGTTCTGGATAATGGCAATGGCTGAGTTCTTGACCCCGCCCGTCATGCCGTCCATAGACACACTGATGCTGTCGATTCGCTGGCCCAGCGCGGTATCAGCCGTCGCAACGGTCTGCTCAAGCTGACTGAGTGAAGACGAAACATTCCCGACCGTGCTGGAAAGCTCATTAACGCTGGTCTGAACCTTACCGACGTCCTGGGCATTTTTGGCGATGTCCTTCGCCTGCTGCTCCAGTTCGTCGTTGGCCTGTTTGATATCGTCAGCCATGCCAGCAATTTTTTCATTGCTGTCCACCGCGTTCTCGATCAGATCCTTGAACGTTTCCGACTCTTTCATATCCTCCAGAATGTCATTGGTTATTTCGCTGACATCTATCGAGGACGTGCCCATGACCCAGTCGGTCCAGTCCCCGGCGTTACCGATACGGTCAATCAGGCGCGCGCGGTACCACTGGCGAACGCCGGCCGGCATGGGGCCATGCTGATAATCTGCAGCCGGGTACGGCACCAGGACCAGCAGTTCAGGATTGGCGTAGTCGGCAGTTGTGGCGCGCTGAATCTCTGTATAGGCCGTGTCGCCAGAGCCATCCGGAAATTTCCAGGTCAGGTCGATATGCCAGACCACATCTTCGGTCGCCAGGAAGTTGAGCGGAGTACCCGGTTTTCCCGTTTTACCCGAAAGATAAGTTGTTTCACCGTATCCCCATGGTGACGACGTATCCTGCGCATTCAGCGCCCGGACGCGCACGTCATAGCTTCCCGAATAAATGCCCTGAACCGAGAAACCCTGCGCGCTGGTAACCGGAACGTTTATCCAGTCCCCGTTGTCCTTACGCCACTGGGCAACGTACCGGATTGCGCCCTCTACCTTATCCCATGACACGTCCAGGCTTGCTACCGTCAGGCCCTGTGAAACATGATCGCTCTCAGTCACCACGATATTCTTCGGCGCTGACAGGACGCTTATCGGCGTGACGGTGATCGGGGGCGACTCGACCCGAACGCCGTCGTCGATGTAACGGTATTTGTTTGGATCGTGCTGAACGGCCGTAATAGTGAAACCGCCTGTGCTGTCGTCGTTAGCCGCAATTGAAGTGACCCGGAAATACTGTATTGCGAGGTTATCACTGTCTATCGCCCAGACAGCACCCGCCACAGGTGCCTGACTAAATGCGGTGGCCACCGTCACCGTTTTTTTATCTGCGCTCACCGCGCTGATTGTGCGCGTCTGGGCTTTTCCGTCAGGCAGGTTAACCACCAGCCGGTCTTTCGCCGCGTAGTCTATTTCTCGATCCAGCGTAATCTGGCGGCCATTGACCGCCCTGATGCGTCCCCCGTTCTCCTTGCCGGAACGGAAAGGATCGGCGACACCGATAATTTCAGCAGGCAGCGGGATGTAGCCATCCAGCCCCACGCCAAATGATACGGTACCGTCTTTGGCATTGGAGAGTAGTACCCAGCGCCCGCGCCGGTGCGCTTCACTTTGCGAGGTGCAGCCGATTGCGGTCAGGGACGTCTGCCGGACGTCATAACGCTCTACAAGCGCCGAATCGTAGACCCCCTCAACGGTATCGCTGTAATGGTTCTGCGGATCGGACCAGGACACCAGGCAGGAGCTGTAGCGATTCTTGTATGAGCCGCCCGCATAAGTAAACAGCCCATCGATAACGTTTGAGGCGTTATAAACCCAGTCAACATCGTCCTGCGGGACGTCTGCCTGGACATAAATCTGATCGTTGCCCCAGAACGTTATGCCACGAAATACCGCGGCGAGATCGTTAAGTACCTGCCAGGCGTCCTCCTGGCTCTGAATGAAAACGTTGCAGGTGAAACGCGGTTCGGTGCCACCGGCACCGTCGGAAACCATTTCGTCGCAATACTGGGCTATTGAGTACAGCGCCCACTTATCCACCATGGACGCATCCACGCGCGTGCCCATGCCGTAAATTTCATCCAGAACCAGATCGTAAAATATCCAGGCGGGGTTATTGGACCAGGCCATTTTGAAACCGCCGGACCATGAGCCAGAATAGGTTCGGGTTATCGGATCATAGTTATCCGGAACCTTTATCAGCTTGCCCTTTATCTTACAGGTCACCTTCGGTGCGCTGCCGTTGAACTGGCTGCTGTCCACTTCGACATACAGTAGCGCCGTCAGAGGATAACGAAGCTTGCTGTCGATGACTTCCGCATACGAAAACACCTTGAAGGCGTTAACCAGTTTCGAATTTGATCCGCTGGCATCAGCCGTAATACGCCTGACCCTGACAGACCAGCCGGACGTGGATTTTGGCAGATCGATACGGTGGTCACGCTGATATTCCGTCGTGGTCTTTCCGTCAAACTTGCCGTTTACAACCGTTTTCCAGGCGCCGCCGTCCGTTGATAAATCGATCGCATACTCGGTAACCGTGCCCACCATATCGCCGTTATCTTTATAGAGATACTGGACCGGAAGGCTGAGCTTGATGCGGATGGCATCCAGGGAAAGGTTGGTAAACTGGCGTGTCCAGGGCGCGGTGGTGGTGACAGTTGTGCCCACCGCCAGCTCGTTATCGACCTGGGGCATCCCGGCAATATAGGTCTGGTCCTGTGTGCCCTTGCGGAACTCCCATTTCACGCCGCTGAAGTTGTATTCCCCACTGTCGTTTGCCAGCGGCGTATCGTTGAGAAAAATGTTCTGTGCGGTCAGGTCGCCCTGTATTTCCCCCTCAGAAACGGCAATGAGCATTTTTAATTTTGCGACCGACAGCAGATCGTCAGGCTGCTCAACCGGAGTATGCGCGCTACCCCCGCCCCCTTTGGCACCCTGCAGGATGGTTTCTTGTTCAAGAAGCTGCATTTTTTCACCCATAAAAAAAGGTGCCGAAGCACCTTTAAGTTAATGGCCGCTGGCCTACTGCTGATCGCTCGAGTACATACCGGCGCTGACTATCGCTCCCCCTGCCTCGATCAGACCGTAAGCCAGGGGGACAGGATGCCCCATAGCGACGGTATTGACCGGCGCCCCGAAGGCATAGTTAGGCGTGTTATCCGTGCTTGAGGATTTACCCGCGCCGAAAGATGGCTGGGGCGTGAGCATCTGGACAACGCCGCCCAGCATCATTGATACCCCGACCCCGGTCAAAATTGACGTGGCGCTGATGGCTGTTGCACTCATCGCCGCCCCCCAGGCTGCCATACTCGCACCGGCGGTAAAGAATGCAGCGACCAGCGCAACGGCACCGACAACTATCTGCAGGACGCCCGAGTTTTTGGCCCCCTCATAAACGGGCACGATCCGGTATACGCTTCCCCCGCGAGTCATATCGAACTCTTCCAGCCCGATATTGTTATCCCCGTTGAAAAAGGCGAAACGGATCCCCTTCATATGGGCTTCCGACATGTATTTTTTGAAGCCGGGAACCTGCGAACATACTGCCCTGAGCATTTCACGCAGATCGGCAACATCAAACTGAACGCGTGCCCCGAATTTTTTAGCCATCTTACCGTCGAGAATAAGCGTTTTAAGCATTCATGTTGTCCTTATGCCTGACCACCCGGACCGTTCTGTCGCGATAATATTTCCCATACGGCGTACGCGAAGAAAGGTGCCCGAACAAATGATGAAGAATGATGTTGTCACCCAGATATACAGCGGCGTGATTGGTCACCGATGCCTGCACACTCATCATGATGATGTCCCCGGGCTGCATAGCACCGGCGTCAATCTCAACGAACCCCTCACGCTCCCAGTTGTCATCGTAGAGCCGCTCTTTGCCGCTCTCCCACCATTCGTAAGGCACCGAATAGTTCCCGAGGCCAATACCATATTCACGCTGATAATATTCCCGGATCAGCGACCAGCAGTCCGCGTAACCCAGCAACCATTGCCGCCCGGCATAATCCCGGTCTTCACGCGGGGAAATCGTACAAAAATCACCGTCCGGCCAGGACATGATCCCCCACTCAATACCCGACCAGTCACACTGGATGCGGTCCAGCTCGGAGGGCACCAGCCGGACCACATCCGGATGGGAGTGAATGACCATAATGATTTCACCGAGCGCGCGGGCAGCAAGCTGGTCTTCCGGAGAGAGCGTGAATGTTTCCTCCGGTTTATCCGCGATGTTGCGACAGGGAATAAAGATTTGCTGCTGCCCTGACTGAACAATCAGGCCACAGGCTTCTTTGGGGTATTCACCAGCGACGTGCTGACGGATAGCATCCAGCAATTTTTCTCGCATTATCATTTCCCCTGCAGGTTGGCGGCCGGAAAGCCCCCGAATGGCAGCGGCGCGTCCGGACCGTGACGATCCTGACAGTCCTGACGGCGACCGCCACATACATCCTTCGACGGATCATCGGTAGGCGTGCCATCCTTGGTAAAATATTTCGTACCGTTGTAGTCGCATCCGGTTCCGCTTCGGTACCAGCCCCGCATACACCAGGTGCAGACAGGCGTAATCTGCCGGGTAGGCAGCTGAAGGCTCTGAATATCGAAGGGAGAGCACAGCTCAAAATCAACCTGTATCCTCGTCTCTGCGGTTTTGGCATTGACGAAAAAGAGTTGTACGCGCTCATCGGCCGGGCTGGCCCCCGGATTGCCGTCTTTCCAGTTGTCGGCATCGAGGTACTTAGAGAGCGTTGTGTGGATTTTTACTTTCGCCCGGACCATGTCGTCATACTCCAGGCATAGCGCCGTGACATAGTTCCCGACGTTCCCGACTGAGAGCGTGGGCGTCGGCTGGGACCCGGTACTTGATAACTCCATACCCTTCAGTTCATAAGGATGAGGATCGTACTGGTTGCCCTGCCAGATTATGGCGGGCAGGTTCTCAGCGGCGAAGGCTGCCCACCCCTCCTCCTGGATATTGTGCGCATGAAACCGCAGCACCTGATCCATACCGAATTCGGTGCCGTCGATCTCAATCAGCTGAATAACGCTGCCGGGCTCAAGCTGTTGTATATCTCCGGTAAAACTCATATTACCCCCATAAAAAAAGCCGCCCGGAGGCAGCTTTCAGTGTTTGTCGAGAAAATCAGGGCGCAAACGCCTGTTCAAAAGTGAAGGCCACCGTGGCTTTTTTCCCGGTAGGGAATGAAACGCTGAACGAATCGGCCTTCATTCTGAACAGCTTTTTTTCACCCCATGGCGTGGTCCACCAGAACGATTTAGTAACGTGAGACATCAGAAAAGCGCGCAGCGCAGCCGCCTCCTGTCTGGTGCCCGTCCAGTCCAGGTTCCACGTTTCCTGTTTGTCGTTGATCCCCATCCCCGCTATCTGTTTGTAGCCATCCCCGAACTGGGCCTGCAGCGTTCGGGTCGTTTCAGTGCCCTGCGCGGTTTTTCGCGTGCGCCAGGTAAACGTGTCTGTCACGGTGTCCTCCTCGAATAAAGCACGCCGCCTGCGGACATTTCTTTTTTCAGTCGCTCGGTGATTGTCTGTTGAACAATCGCCTGCAGCTGTTTCGCCGTCCCCGTGGCGTTCGCCTGATTTATGCTCCCGTCACTCCCCTGCTGGCTGATGTTCACAGGGGCATAAACACTGATCCCGCCCATGCCAGCCCCGGCTGCGCTCCCGCCGCCGACCAGACCACCCGAGGCATACCCGCGCATCAGGCGATAGAGATTCGCCACGCCGATGCGACTGGTTGACTCTTTGGTGAATACGAATTCCCCGCGGTGAACGATACCGGCTGGCTCGTACTTGCCGCCGTGCCCGGTAAAACCGCCCACGTCAAAACCCTGTGGCCGGTATGACGGGACCGCGAATGACTGCCCTGCAGAGGAGGCTTTCGCCCCGCCGCTCACCCAGCCCATTGCGCTCTGGATGGTGTAAGCCACCAGCAGCTGGTTGATAACGGACACAATCATTTTGAGGATCGAGCTGGTGAAGTCCCGGAAACTCGCCTTCCCGGTTGTTGTCAGGCTGGTAAGCTGGCCCGCCAGCCCGCTGAACGTTGCCTGCGAAATCTGCTGAACGGAGCTGAAAACGTTTGTCGCTGAATCCTGATATTCGGCCCAGCCCTGTTTCGCACCGGCCAGCCAGTTTGCGCGCAGGGCATCTTCAGCCTCGAACGTCGCCCTTTGCTCTTCCAGAACCTTTTGCTGCGCCTGAGGGTTATATGAATAGCTCTCGCTGAGACGTTGCAGGGTGGTTTGTCGCCCGGCCTCGCGGGTAGATAGCCCATCAGACTGAGCCTGTAAACCCGCCCTGGCGGCTTTTTGCTGCTGCTCAAACTTCACGGCCTGGTCGGTCAGCTGGTTGAGCTTTTGCTGCCTGGCAACCTTATCACCCAGGTCGGCCAGCTGCCGCTTGTACTCGAGCGTTTCTTCCTTGTGCGCAAGCAGGGATTTTTCCTGCGCCGTAAGCTGACGACGACCAGCCGCCTCCTGCAGAACGGCGAACTGATTTTCAGTCTGCCAGAGATCCTGCCGCTGTTTGCTTATGACGTCGTTTACGCTGGTATGCTGCTCGAGCGTTTTAAGCTGGGCCTGAAGGGTGAGAAGTTCAGCCTGCGCTTTTTCTTCAGCTTTGTCCCCGGCTGGCGTTGAATAGCTTTTGCCTTTCGGCGTTTTGGGATCCTTCCACTGCTTTTCAATCCCGGCGCGTGCTGCCGCTATGTCCTTTTCAGTCCACAACGTGGCGATGCCGTCTTTCGCATCCTGGCGGTTTTTAGCAATAAGCTGATTGAGTTTTTTCTCCGCAAGGGCACGTTTTTCTGCCGCCGTCGCCCCGGATTCAACCATCTGATTAAATTGCTGCTGGGTCCGGACGGCCTGTGTCTGCTGTTCCGTCCGCATTTTTTCCCTGGCAGCTGCCAGCCCTTCCTGGGCATATTGCTTATCGGCAAGATCGTAAGCCTGCTTCTTAAGCTCTACCTGCTGGCGCGCGTTTCTCAGCCTTTCCGCATCTGCCTTTTGCAGAACGTTGTTACCGGCATAGTCCGGATCAACCTTGAGATTGCCGGACAGTGCACGGTATTCTTTCTCAGCTGCCTGCCATTCAGCAAAAGAGTCCTGGCGCTTCATCGCGGTGTCAGGATTACGCCCTATGCCCAGCATCGCATCCCACGCGCCTGAGGCCGCATTCTTCACCCAGTTCCAGGCTTTTTCGAGGGAGCCAAGATTTTCCTCAACCGCCCCGGCCCGCTGAATGACCGCATCAGAATATGCGCGCATGGCAAGCTCTGATGCTTTCTGCGTATCTCCCATAGCCTGAGCAGAGGCAATCTGTTCATACTGCGTGGCCGTCAGAAAATGCAGCGAATCGTTGAGCGTTGTGACTGCATTAACCGGATCATCCTTCAGGCGTTTAAACTGGTTGATGGTTTCGTCGACGGCCTGCCCGGTGGCCTGCTGCAGCCTGGCAGCAACATTGCTCACCATGCTGACATCATTACCGCTAAACGCACCACTTCCGACAACCTGCGCCAGCACACCTGCAGCAGCATGCTGTGTAATGCCATTACCTGCCAGCGAGCGCGCCAGTGCCTGTAGCTGTCCGGACGTTTTCCCGGCGTAATTCCCGGTCAGGATCAGCTGCCTGTTAAATTCCTCGGACTCTTTGCTGCCGTCATACCAGGCTTTACCCAGCCCGTAAACCGCCGCGGCAATACCACCAACCATCCCGGCGATCCCAAGCCCGCGCAGCGACAGCAGCTGGTCTATCCATCCTGCCCGGTTCGCCAGCGTGATCCCGGAGCCGCGCAGCGCACCGAAGTTACCGCGCATGACCTCGCCAATAAGTATCCCCAGCTCCTGCCGGGCAGCAGCACTTTGCAGCCCCAGACCATGGGTGGCCACTTTGGCAGCTTCAAGCTTGCGGATATAGACCTCAGCCGCATCGCTTGCACCGACCTGCGCCGCCTTCATGCGCAGCAGCTCGGTACCGGAGAGTTTTTGCTCTGCGACCTGTTGCTTCAGCTGACTGAGGAATCGGGTACGTGCGGCGGCCGATTTTTCCTCCACGATCTGCAGCTCTTTTTGCCTGGCCGTGGTGCGGGAAATCAGGGCGAGATAATCCTGCTGGGTGATATTGCCCTGTGCCCTTGCCGCACGAAAGCGCGCCTGCACGTTCGCAAGCGACTGCGTTTCACCATTGAGCTGGCGAACGCCGTCAATCTGGCGGAAAAAGGATGCCGCCAGTTCATCCTGACGGCGGGCAAGCGCTGCGGCCTGTCCGTCATTTTCCCGCATACGCTGATTAAGCTCGGTCACGCGGCGGTGAGTTTCATCAACGGACTTTGAAACGTTCTGCCAGTCTTTGGTCAGCCCTTCCGTTGCGGCCGACTGGCGGGATTTCATATCTGCGGCAGCCGCCGCGCCAGCGTCGCCCACAGTTTTAAACGCAGCCGCCTGCCGCTCGGAAGCGCGCTGCATTCGCGTCTGGACTTTTTCAGAGTCCTCAGCCATCCCGGTGAGCTGGCCCTTTATGCGGGCAACCTGCTCACTAAACGTGGCGCTGTCGACGTCAAGGTTGATGACCAGATCGCTAATCTGCTGGGCCATATCGGATACCTCCTGTTATCCCCTCAGCTGCGGCCATCAGCGAATCATCATCCGGCTCTTCATCGCTGATGACGATACCGGAAGGAGAAAGCAGGCTGAAATGTGCGGGGGTAAGTTCCGGGTCGCGGAAGAAAAGAGTGGAGATGGAATAAAGCAGCTCTGAGAAATGCGCATCGAGCTGCGCGTCCTGAAAATAATGCTCCCGGTAGAACTGGTGCCAGTCGCCCAGCTCACTGGAAGTCATTCCAGCCAGCATGGCGCGCCAGTCGGGTCGCCCGAACTCGCGCGCCAGATTCAGGACAAACTTCAGCTCGCTGGCAAGGGCTTTTCCGCCGTAACGGGTTCTGCGCCTTCGGCCTCCGCTGAGGCATCCGGATCGGCAGAGTTGTCATCATCAACCGGAACGAGCATGCCGGAGAGCAGCTTTATTTCCATTTCTGCCTTACCGATCGCCTCCGGCGGCCAGCCGCTAAGCACCTGCTGATAAAGCGTCTCCACATCCGTGCCAGCCGGATCGTTATGCCACAAAGACATCGCGATCAAACGCGCACCGCAGCGAATATTTGAGCCAATCAGCCTGGCCGTCATTTCCTGATCGCTGATGCCGTCGCTGTCAGCACTGACGGCCCTTTCCTCTGCGGCCATAAACGTGAGGAACTCAATACGCTGAAGCGCCGACAGCTCGAAGATGGTCAGGGATTCTGTTTGCCAGGTGAACTTCTCTTTTTTCAGAAACATGCGTCCTTCCTTACGCTGCAGTTACGGTGACTTTGCAGACCGCAACGAAATTACCGTCGCTAGTCATTACAATAATGTCAGCGGTGCCTGCCGCCACGCCGGTGACGGTGATCGCGTTGCCGCTAACCGTGACCGTTGCTTTTGCCCCGTCGGAGGTTGCCACGCGGAACGAGGTATCAGAGGCGCTGGCAGGATTAACCGTCACATTGAGCGTTGTGGTTGCACCGACGGCCACGCTTGCCGTGGCTTTATCGAGCGTAACGCCGGTGACTGGGATATTCGGGCTCCCGCTTTCTTCAGCCAGCTCCGGCTTGCCGGTGTTGGTGATTTTCGCTGTGCGGGTAATAACCTCTTTTGCCGGAATGGCTTTACCCAGGCTGCTGCACCAGCCGCGGAAAACGTCGACGGTACCGTTGGGGTATTTGATTTTGTAATAGCGTACTGAGCCATCAATAAACCATGCGACCAGGTCTTTTTGCCCTTCTTCACCCGGCTTCCAGGCGAGGGTGAAAGAGGTGTCGCCAGCAGATTTTGCCCCCTGAGCGGTCGCGTTCCAGTCGGCGTCCTCGTCGTCGAGGTAGGTGTCGTCATACGATTCGGCGGTCATTTCGCCCGGCGTCAGCTCTTTAATTTTTGCCAGGCGGTTCCAGTCGATATCCGAGAGTGGGTTAGCGAAAGCGTTGCCCGTTCCGGTGTAAAGCCAGAGTGTTGTACCGGCACCTTTCACGGGGGCCAGTGGGTTTGGAGTAGGCATAAGTACCTCTTAAATTGAATAGGTGATTAAGTACGTGAAATCGACTGAACCCCAGGTGGCCATTTCATCATCCCGCTGATAGTCATAACCCTGCGGGGTGAACGTCTCAACCAGTTCGGTCAGAACTGGGATGAAGGCCATTGCCGGATACACTTTCTCTTCCATCCAGGAATCAAGCGCGCTGTCAGGGCTGGAGGCTTTAAGAAATACCTCGATGTGAACAACCGCCTGCCACGAATCTTCGTCAAGCGAATCGCCGGTGTACTCCGCGTCAGAAAGGTAAACAGCCACGGCAGGGAGATCCTGCTCTTCAAGAAAAACAGGGCGCCCATCAAACCAGGTGACCGTGTCGGTGATATCGGCTTTCAGTTTTGCCAGAATGGCTGCACGAATTGCGCTGTGTCTGTTCATCGCTTCAGGTGGATCCTCAGTTGGTTTTTCAGGGCTGCGGAAAGTTCTTTGGGCATATCGCTTTCAATAAGGCGCTTTGAAATAGCGGTGAATGCCACGGTGAGCGGTGTCTCAAGAGGAACTTTGACCACATCAATCGGATAACGGGCCTGACCTACGCGCCGCATGACCTGCCAGCGCCCGTTGGCAAGCTGTTGAATAAAAGCGTTACGAAAGGTATAGGGGCCGATTTTGAGGACGCTGCCCGCTCCGTTTCTGGCCCCTTTTTTACGCGAGAGCCGGACGCGCGCCGTGCCGAGCTTTATCGCAGGAAGATTACCGCGGTTGATTTTTATCGACGCGACCGGGCGATCGTGACGGGCCTTGCGCAGACGGGAACGCTGGCGGACCAGACGAACCGGAAGCCCCTTTTTCCGGTTATCATCAACTGTTGCTTCTTTCGCTACAGCTTTGCTCCCCTGGCTTATCGTTCTGCTGGCCACCCGGTTAAGTGCTTTTGCGGTTGCCTCAGGAACGATTAACCGGCTGAGGCTGTTCAGGTTCTGAATAGCCCTTTCCAGTCCTTTCACGGACATAGCGCCTCCTCATTCGAGATGGATGCGGGGTTTTCCGTTGAACATGTCATAGCGGGTAACGGTCAGGTTCTTACCGTCGTAGTCGACACTGTCGTTTCGGCGTGGCTGGTAAAGCTCAGAGAAAACCACCAGCGAAGTACCTGTTCCCGACAATGGCCCCATTTCCTCCAGCTGCTCGGCGGGAACAACGTCATAGCTGCTGCCATTGATGATCGCTGTCTTTCCCATCTTTTTTATGGTGGCCGCGTCCATGCGCGCCGCCATCCGGTCAAAGGGGTTAGGCATTGATCTTAACTTCAACGACGGTGGTGCTTGCCCCTGCCTCTTCCCAGGCGATACCTGCGGCAACGGCATCCGTTTCTTCGATCGTGACTTTGCCGTCCTTCAGATACACCTGCGCCCCGGCAGTAACTGCATCAGAGGGGACTTTTGGCAGGAGGAATACCCCTTCAGTAATGCAGTCCCCGGTATCGCCGACAGGAATATCAGTAATCGCCACAGCGATAAGTTTGCCAACCACAACCGGATCGCCGCTCTGAATGTCGGTTGTACCACTGTTTACCAGAGGGATCGTTTTCCCGTCCTGCGCATAGTTCTTAGCCATAAATTTCTCCATTCAGCCCCTTGCGGGGCTGGTTTCAGGTATAAAAAAAGCCCTTTCGGGCATCTGTTTGTCAGGGCTGTTTTTACTGACCAGTGGATTTGGTCATGCCGCGATAGTCCAGCGGTGCCACACCGGCATCGATACGTACCTTCGTGGCGATACCATCAGTGGTGAAGCCTTCCTGTTGATCGATGTAAGGGGTATCGACGCCGTTGAGATACGCAACCTCGATGGTGTCGGTGCCCTTCGCGGCAGCCAGATACCAGGCTTTCGCATCAGCCTCATCCAGACGTGGTTCTGCAATGACTTCTGCAAAGTTCTGGATAGGGTTAACGATCCCGGCATTGATATCTGCACCTTTAACACTGGCCGACTTGATAGTCTGATTCGCCAGGGTTTCCAGGCTGACGGGAACCAGCATGTAGGCCGGACGAATATTCAGGGTACGCTCCCCTTCTTTCTGCAGACGCATCAGCTTGCGCGATTCATCCAGGCTGGCCACGGAAATTGCGCCCGAACTCAGGTTCTTGTGATCGGCATGGAACAGCGCCTTGCCGTCGGAGAGTTTCGGGTTTTTGGTCAGGATGGCGTAGACCAGATCGCCAATCGTTGCTTTCGCCGCGCGCCCCATCTTCATCGGTACGTCAGTGAGCTGATTAAGATCGTCGTTGATGATCGCCTGGCGGGTTACAGAGAAGATTTCACCGTAAGTGGCAAGCGCGATGGTTTCGCCTTTGTCAGTGGTAGTGATGTACTTGTACTCCGCCCCTTCGCGAACCTGTCGCAGAGAAGGGAAACCACCCATACCGACACGATGCGCCGTTTTGAAGTCCGACAGCTGGCCTTTTTTGGTCCACTGCTCGAAGGTTTCCTGCGCCTCGTCCCAGCCCTGAATCAGCGCTTTGTTCGCAACATCGAGCAGAATGTTGCCAAAGTCAGAGGTGCTGTGGGTCAGCGCCAGGCCAACCATCTGCATCGGATTGTAGCTGGCCACACCGATGCCTTTTTCTGTCAGGGCCATACGCGCATACTCGCGCAGCGTCATACCGTTATAAACGTTATCCCGCTCCGGACCTTCGAACCCGGCACGCGCCATCAGTGCCTGGCGAATACCATCCGCGACGAAGTTACCGTTGCCCGCATGAATATGCGGCTGGGTGGTTTTATTGGATGGCGTGGCCGTTTTACCGAGTTCTGCCAGCAGCAAATCTTTCGCCTTTTCGACGGAACAATCAGGGTCGGCCACACACTGATTCTGCAGTTCCATATGTTTATTGCCGAACATGGCAAAAAGATCGCCGATAGCGTTAACGCGGGCTTTCTGCTCAGCCATTACCTGCGCGCGGATCGCATTTTCATCCGGTGCCGGGTCTGTTTTTGCCTGCGGTGCCGGAGACTGGGTAATAACCGGGTCACGCTGGGTAGTGTTGCGCGGCGGGGTGATCATGTTGCGAATGCTTTTTGGCATTTTTTCAAATTCCTCAATACGTTTTGAATGAATACAGGCCATAGCCTGAAGGGATGGTGTCACCTGGTCGGCAAAACCCAGTTCAAGGCACTCGCTGCCGTTCATCCAGGTTTCGTCCTCCAGCATTGCCGCAATTTCTTCTGTGGATTTTCCGGTTTTCTGCGCATAAGCCGGGATAAGCACGGATTCAACCTTGTCGAGCAGATCCGCATAGTCGCGCATATCGCTCGCGTCACCACCAGCAAACCCCCATGGCTTATGGATCATCATCATCGTGTTTTCAGGCATGATGACCGGATTGCCTACCATAGCGATCACCGACGCCATGGAAGCGGCCAGACCGTCGATATGAACGGTAATCGCCGCGCCGTGGTGCTTCAGCGCGTTATAGATAGCAATGCCGTCGAAGACATCACCACCGGGTGAGTTGATATAAAGGTTGATGTGGGTGACGTCCCCAAGTGCCCGGAGATCATTGACGAACTGTTTCGCCGTTACGCCCCAGTACCCGATTTCGTCATAAATAAAAATGTCGGCCTCGCTGTTATTGCTGGCCTGCATGCGGAACCACGAATTACTTTTTACGCTGGCTTTCGGACGGTGGCGCGCCCGGTTCTCTGGCTTCGGCACTGGTGCCTCCTTTATCATTGGCGGGGTCGGTGTCAAACACCAGGCCCTGTTCACGGTTCTCGTCAACCTCCGCTTTACGGCGTGACTTAACATCATCCGGGTTGCGACCGCTGGCACGTATCCAGTCGGATTCAGTAGCAGCACCGCCGCGGATCTGCGTTTTCCAGGCATTCGCTTCTTTAACGGGGTCAATCCACGGCATAACGGGCCCCGAATAAACCGCGTTATACAGCGAGTCCATATCGATGCCTCTCGGCAGCTTGATTTCTCCGGCAGCAATAGCCATCTTCAGCCAGGCCCGGTACATGGGCCGGGTCACTGAACCGATGAACCAGTCCTGAAGAATCAGATATCCGTCGGTTGACTCGACAAGCTCCTGCCGCTGGGCACTGTACGTGCCGTTGTAGTTTCTGGATGTGCTGGAAAAACTGAGGCGACTGCCGGCGGATACAGCACGCAGCTGTCCATTACGAAACGACTCGAGGTTAGGGTTCGGGCGATCGGATTTAATCATCCCGATTTCTTCCCCGGCCTGCAGCTCGTCATAGAGCATCCCGGGCTGAATCATCAGCTCGCGGTCATCGCTGCTGGAATCAGACTCGAAGCTCTGTCCGTCGCCTTTTTTGATATACATGCCGAGTGCAGCAGCAATTCTTGCTGCAGTCAGCTCAGAGTCCTCGTACTCTTTCAGCGCACTCAGCCGCATCAGGACACCTGACAAAAGAGACGTTCCACGGGTCTGGTGCAGGCGCCGGGTGAATTTGAGATGAAGCATGTTCTCTGCATCTATCTCTTTGGTATCGAACTGACGCCCGGACACCGGCAGGCTTTTATAGACCTGATATTTTTTAGGCCGCCCCCAGTTATCGACAAAAACACCCTGATTGAGCTGGGTGGCGGCATCGCTGTTCATTGGCACGAAGTCCGGCTCCAGCGCTTCCAGCCAGAACGGCACGCCAGCAACGGGCTGAAGACCATTTCCGGTACCGCGAACCAGCTGAGCAAATACCTCACCGTCCCGGAGCCACGTTCGCAGCATCAGCCGCTCAAGCATGGGGCGGGTAAACTGGGTTGTGACATCGGGTCTTACGGACCATTCGCCCCACTTTCTGCGGATATCAGTGGCCAGCTTTTTAGCGATCTTCCCGTTACTCAGCATCGGATGCGGTTCAACTATGATGCCCTTCGCACCCACCACCCTTTCTTCCAGCTTGTCGAAAACGCCGATCACCAGATCATGGTTGTTGTCCAACCAGCGCGCCTGCTGCCTCAGTGAAACCGCCCCCATCTGGCTGAGCTGATCGGCAGAGCGATTTTCTTTCTGGGCTTTGTGGGTACGCGTTTGCTTAACCGCCTCATACGCCTTAATTACCGCACGGGCACGCAGGCGTGAGGCTTTCCAGCCTGGCGAAAACACGCCAATCGCATCATCTAAAAAACTCATCCAAACCTCGCCAGCCTGTAGCCGGGTCGCCCGCGGCGTTTATTATTGAGCGTTGCCAGTCGGCGCTCCCATTCCTGACGGCCTTTTCTGATTTCCGACAGGTTTTCGAGCGTCATCTGCTGCCCGTTGAAAGTGATTGATTTACCCTCCAGAACAGACAGCTCGGCTGCGGCGTAGCGGTCGATCATGTTTTGAATATCTGCTGGATTCACACCCAACCTCCTGACGAAGACCACGGATTAGCCTGCTCGGTTACGGGCTTCTCGCGTTTTGGTTTTGATTTTGATTTCGGCGCAGGCGACGGGGATGGCATTTCGCCAGTTTCCGTCTGCGTGACCTCGATCCACGTTTCCCGCCGTGCCCACTCAGGAGCTGACGGCCATTTGATTTTTTCGTAACCACTAAGGATGGCGAGCGCGTCGGCATAAACGAGCAGGTCGAATGCTTCGTTTGCGCCCCGCCCGGGCTTACTCCACTTCCCTTCATTCGAGCGTTCCTCATACGTCAGTTCGTCATAGAACCAGCTGCCCAGCCAGGCGGGAAAATGCACATAGCCAGGGCCAGGTGAATCCCGCCACAGCGCATTATTCACCCGGTCTTTGAGGGCATCGGTCTGGAGAAGATAAAGAGGCACATCCCCCGTTGCCTGTGCGCGACGCGTTGATCTGCCTGTATTATCAGGAAATGTTCGCTGGATAAGTTTGCTACGCCTGACGCTGTCACCCTTGAAGAGATAGATACGCTTACCCAGCCCCTCGCGGCGACATCTTCGCCAGAACTTGTAGGCATTATCCGTCACGCCGTCCTCGCCCCCGGAGTCCACAGCCATCGACATAAGCCGCATGCCCTTTGACGGGTCAGACGCGAGCGGCCACGTTTTATCAAAGACGTCGGTGAGTAAAAGATCCCAGTCCTCCGGATAGCTCGCCGGGTCCACCTGAATGCTCTCCCCGTTGCCGTCGCAGCGCAGCGAATGCCGGATGTTGTAACGGTCAACTATCCAGCGCTCACCCATACTTCCATAACCCGTAATCTGCACAACAAAGCGCCTGTTGCGCCCGGCCTGTACGTCAACGGTCGCGGTGAGAAACTGCACGCCATCCGGTACCGAACGTTTAGGGACATCTTCGGCACGCTGCTCGAGCAATTCACTTTTGCGCTGCTCCATGCTGGCCCGCGGCAAATAGGGCCTGCCGAAATCGGTGTTGATAACCGTCTTCAGGGTTTCTTCACTGCGGGTGGATTCATATTCCTGCTCGGCGGTCAGGAATTTATAGATAAGCTGCGACCAGGTCTGGTAAGCCGCTGCCGGACCTTCCATCCAGAAGGAGGCAATACGGGAACGTCGGCCATCACCGCTTACCTGGCCTTTACTGTCGATACTCTGCCCGTCGCGGAGCCACACACATTTCATGTTAAGCGCACGCTTCATATCCGGTGTGATCCTGCCCTTACAGGCCGGGCACTGTAGAATCGCCGCTTCGCTGGCAAGCACAGGATCGTTGCTGTCGCGATACCCGGTCATATTGTCCATTTCCGGCTGGAAATATTCGCCGCAATGCGGGCACGGCCAGTAAAGACGGCGACGGTCGCCACGGTTATAGAGCGATAATATTCCGGTAGTTGGAGGTGCTTCATGGGGCGTGGAACGCCGCCATTTTGTGTCTCTGATATCCCTCCCGGGCGAGCTCTCAACCAGCGTCATCCCGGAGGACATGAATGTCGTGGTACGCTTCGATGCCAGTGAAAAAGCGTCGCCTTCTCCGTCGATATCTTCCGGAAAGCGGTCGTAATCCGTCAGCGCCACACTTTTATAGTCAGAGGACGACATGATGTTGACGGATGGCCAGCCCAGTTTCAGATAGTTACCGGCGCGGAAAGTACGATCGTAAACGTTATTATCGTTACGCCTTGGGCTCAGCCGGGTTTTCACTTCAGGGCTACAGCGAAAAGTTCGGTCCAGACGTTTTTTTGAATGCTCGCGCGCCTTTTCCTCTGATACCTGAATCACAAGCATATCTGCCGGATCGCAGACGATGTTATAGACAATCCAGCCGTCAATAAGTCCGATTGTTTTACCCGTTCGCGCCGGGCCAACAAACACCACTGCGTCATATTCACGCGATGCCAGGCAGTTCATTGGCTCAATAACATAGGGGGCCAGATCCGGATCCCATGGTACGGAGTTTCCCGCCCCCATAGGCACGCGCATATAATTACTGACCGCATCGGCCACCGGCATACGACGCGGGGCACGTAAAATACCGGAAACATCGCGGCGGATGCCCCTGGCGGATGCCCGCTTTGCCATCAGTCCTCCTCTGGCTCTTCCTCCTCTGTTTCAGCGTCCTGCACCCTCTCGGCCATCTGGTCACGCAGATCATCGATAACGCTTTGAACGCGCGAAACCGCAGCAGGCGTTAAAGCACAGTCGCGCTCGAGCACATCCGGGAGGGTTTCAAGTACCATGACGACGGCTTTCGCCATCAATGAGAATTCTCGCGCCACTTCATCAGCAGGTATTAACTGCCCCGTATCCTGTTCGAACTTCAGCCTCTCGTTCTCTGCTTTCCAGTGGGACAGCCTGTCAGAGGGGGGCATATCATCGATATTGGCCGAAACGGTAGGGATCATCAGTTCTGTCAGAATGTCAGTCACCAGATAAAGCTTTAATTTGCTGTTGCTGCCAGGCGCGGGTTCGACATTTTTCAGCCTCGCGGCAACCGTCTGACGGTGTACGCCGGTTATCCCTGCAAGCTGGTTGATATTGAGTTTTAAAGTGGCAATTTCCTGGTCCATGATGGTGAACACTTTTTGAACGATTCGACATCTTACGAAAATGGCCTCTAATTAAATCAAAGACCTGCGCACATGATGATGATGACCCTGGATCCGAAAAACTAGCCGTTTCCCGCGAGCGCGCCGCCCCGTGGCAGGTCAGCCCGCCGGGAGGACCCATCGAATCAAAATAAGATAGATACGTCTGTATCAACCAATGTCATTTTTCAAGTTAAGTAAACTCCATATAAGTCCTTTAATTTTCAATTCTTTGATCGCGCATCCATAAGATGTGAATTTATTCATTTACATGCTTTGGGTTCCGCATAACTATGGGATCGCCTCATCACTTATTAAGGAGATTTCAATGAGCTACACACAAGCTGAAAAGTTACAAATCCTTTTACTCTGTGATATCCATGAAGCACTTGGAATTAAAAACAGCTTTGATGCCGACTTGATCAGGGAGGCGGTATCAACTGATAACACATGGGCCTTAGAATGGAATGCTCCGTCATTGGCTACAGACGAAGACACCCCAGAAGACGTAAAATTTGTATGTGATGTCTTAGATATGTACGACTTCTTGGCATTTACGTACGAACAGTTAGATGATGCACAGAAGCGGCAATTACATGAAGAAGTCAGACATTTCGATGGCATTAATAGTGTGACCTTCCCAGGTTTTGATGGTAACAACGAGGGCAGATTAATGAGTATTGCTTATATGTTGAAGAAGATGGAGCGCTTCAATAAGCAAGATATAACCAAGAATGCTCACATGCCAACAATTGCTATTTATCGCAGAATGCTTGATGTTTTCCTTCCAGCACGTGCCGAAATGATGCCTGGTGTCGGTGTAAGTTATGAAGCTTTAAAAAATACTTTATTAGCGAGAGTTCATCCAGACTATCGATAATCCTTTAAGCTGTGTTTCATATGGCGCCTGCCTGACATCTGTTTTCCGTATGGGGATGTCTTCCATGACATCCCCTGTTTAGGGGAACATCATTAACGCTCTTGTTCTATCCGCCGTATACCCGCAAAATTATTGTTCCCTTTCTCAATTACGGCCAGCAGCGGCTTAATCCATAAAACAGCCTGACAGTAAGTTATTGCGCTGGCGGCAACGGTACGATCATCGGCTTCGTCAGGTCTGTCGGAATCGGTGTGCATGGCGCTGGCACGTAAACGGTACGCGTATTCGAGCAACCCACCAGCAATGTCAGCAGGAACAGGTAGATCACAGGTTTTTTCACGGCGGAGAATCTCCCGGTATTCGATTAGGGTTTCTTCGGTGCTGGTGTCAATCAGGGAGTTAAGCCTATTAGCATGTTCTGCAACCTGATTGAACCGATTAAAGTTGAAAGCCTGAGTGGCGATCACCTGCCCTTGCAAAGCGTTGTCACTTCGCAGAACATCGTTATCACTCTGTAGGCTTGATGCATCTGCGCAACTCTTAACAAGCGCTATTGACAGACCAGCTATAACGCCCATAGCGATAAGACCAAGATTAAATTTCACTGGTCCAGCCCCCAGCACGCCAGCGCGCTTTCCTGGTCCCGTCGCTCAACCTGGCCATAGCAGCCATACTTCTGGCCTTTGGTTAGACGACAATCACGGCCACCGTCTTTAATCCACCAGCGGATTGCCTCGCATGCACCGATGCGGTCACCTGCGTTGACGCGCTTATAGAAGGTCGATGGGAAGCATTTACCGGGGCCGATGTTATACGGGCAGAAGGATGCAATACCCACCTTCTGTGGCTCTGTCAGAGGCACTTTGATATTGCGATCAACCCAGGCTAATGCCTTATCGCGTTCAATAGCGTTAACCTTCCGGCATTGTTCCTCAGTGGCCGTCATGCCTTTAACAACACGCCTGCCATCGATAACGGTCACGCCGTGACATAATGACCAGACCCCACCTGGATCAACAACGGCCACCAGCGCATTGCCTTCTTTCTCGCTGATGAATTGGTCGAAAATGAGTGGAGCAGATGCCCCTGACGCGATTAGCGCCAGCACTGCTGCGCTGAGCTTTGCTTTGTTCGACATCATTCACCCCGCGCAGCTTTGCGGCGATCCGCTTTGATTTGGAAGTACAGACTCGTTAACCACGTCAGCAAACCAAACATGAGGCTACCGAGCACACCAATGGCCGCCCATTGAGATGGGGAGACTTTATCGAGAAGCTGAAGCAACCAGTATCCGGTCCCCCCTCCCGATGCGCCGTATGCAATACCCGTCGTGATTTTTTCCATTCGATACATGCTCTCACCTCGCTACGTTGCGGGTGTCCAGTTGAGGTAATAAAAAGGGCCGCGATAGCGACCCAAGCTTTTATTCCCCTGCCAGTTGCCTTACCTCACTTACCGTCTGGTTGAAACGTTCCTCTTCCAGTTCTACGCCGATAGCCTGGCGGCCCAGCTCAATGGCTGCTTTAACAGTTGATCCCGAGCCCATAAAGAAATCAGCTACCACATCGCCGGACCTGCTGCTGGCGTTGATGATTTGCCGCAACATATCAGCGGGCTTTTCGCACGGGTGTTTGCCTGGATAGAACTGGACGGGTTTATGTGTCCAGACGTCGGTATAGGGCACGGCTACTGTCACAGAGAAATGCCGCCGAAGAGATTTGTACTCTTCCAGCAGATCAAGGTATTTCCGGTTCAACGAATGCCATGTGGCCACCAGCTGGTGATGCGGTGCTTTGAGTTCAGAGGCGCGGTGCTTCTCAATGGCGATCTGAGTGAACAATTTCTGCAGCTTTTCGTAATCCTGCTCGTTCGGTAGTTGCCACTGACTGGCACCGAACCAGTGAGACACCATATTTTTCTTTCCGGTCGCGTCAGCTATTTGCCTGGACGTGACCCCCAGTTCGGCTCGTGCATCCCGAAAGTAGGTGATTAACGGAGCCATGACGTGCTGTTTGACCTCGTTGCTTTTCTCAGCAAATCCGTCGCTTTTCGGCTTATATGGCCCCTGATAATGCTCAGCGAAAAGGATGCGTTCCGTCGCGGGGAAGTAAGAGCGCAGGCTTTCTTTATTACACCCGTTCCAGCGCCCTGATGGCTTCGCCCAGATAATGTGGTTCATGACGTTGAAGCGTTCACGCATCATGATCTCAATATCGGATGCAAGTCGGTGGCCTGAAAACAAATACAGGCTGCCGGCAGGCTTAAGCACTCTCCAGAACTGGGCAAGACACATATCAAGCCAGCGAAGATAGTCGGCGTCACCGTTCCACTGATTATCCCAGCCGTTCGGCTTCACCTTAAAATAAGGCGGATCCGTAACAATAAGGTCGATGGTGTTATCTGGGAGGGTTGCGAGGTATTGCAGGCAGTCAGCGTTGATAAGCTCAACACTGTTTATATTTACAGTATTTTTCATAGATCCGTAAGCGTAACTCTGATAGGCTCACTATGCTTTTGCGCTAAAGCAGTGGGCCTTGGTTAGCTTGTGACCTGAAAGCATGAGCTAATGGCTGGTTGGGTGCGACAACACCCACCAGCCGCCCATTTCCACAAATAAATGCTCCCTCTCTGGAAGCGCTCAATTTCTAATTAGAACTTGCCGTATTTATAAAAATAAAGACCTGGCATAAAGAAAACATGCATCTAGACGATATATAAAGAGTATTCATAAGAAAATGGAGGTACTAGTTGTGTCATTTCAGAGTATCGCGCAAGTGCGCCAAGCTATAAGAAACATTGTCTGTTACATCGACCCGAATGAATCCAAGACTCATACACATAATATTGATTCATTTATTATTTATGATGCTTCTGGCGATGTGCTATACCGCTATATGAAAAATATGAAGTGCTTTTACGAAAATAGCCCAGCTTTTAAAGCCAAGAGAACACCAAGAGATGTCGCAGAGCTAACAATCTTCGATGCAGGAGCTCAACTCCAATGGAGTAGTGTCTTCCCTTAAGATTCCTTTAAAAACATCTAATAAAAAACCCGCTCATCGGCGGGTTATATACTTTTGGCAACATATCAAATTAGCTTCAAATATGGCTCATTTTGTTGCATTTTGCAAGCCCAATTGAGGGAGTTAGTGAAAGTTACCTCACATTTCCGCCACTTTCAGCTCTTGGTAATCTTCGAACCGTGTCAAAATTTCGCTTAGTGCCTGGCTGTCCATTTCAGCAAACGACGCTTTGAAAGCCGCCCAGTGGCCTGAATACACTCTAAGCCAGGTGGAACGCTCAACGCTGACCATGCGCGCCAGAGCTGCTCCAGCATACTCCTGATAGGTATCGTTATTACGCGAGGCAGCAACTTCTTGCGCCGCCAGCCAGACAAGCCCTATCAGTTTTTTAGTGACACGGCCCTGTATTTTTTTGCCGCTATGCTGACGCTGAAACTGCTCCCACACGTACTGGCACATTAACGTCTGGTACCGGAAGGTCAGGTCATACCCATAGCAGTACCTCACCCATGCCTGCAAATGCTCCCCCAGACCATTGACCGATCGACGCCATGCTGAACAAGCGAACTCCGTATCCTTAATAGGCGGTAAAGGTCGGCGACGGCTCCTTGTCTCAAGAACATAAAGCGGAGTGGCCAGAGTTTTTACAACCTTCGCTCCACAACCTTCACCACCCTCCATGACGATTTCAGGATGGTGCCGAGGGTATTTATTCTTATCTGCTGGTGGATGCTCACTGAACGCCTGCAGCTGTCCTTTTGTCGATCCTGATAAATCCGCCAGCGCGCGGCGCAGTTCAATCCGCGTATATTCCAGTTCTTGTAAATTCATTATGCTCAGCGCTCCATACAATTACGCTTTTGTTATTACGCCGATCGCCAGCGCTCGATTCATAAACCGGAATAGCAGCTCCAGCTGGGTACCGTGTTTTTTCTCGAACGCTGCAACATCAGCATGTAATTTGTCGTGACACTCTCTGCACAGAGGGATCACGAACAAATCGTGGGCTTTAGTGGCGGTACCGCTCATGCCGTTACCAATGACATGGTGTGGATCATCAGCTGGCCGCCGGCAACCTTCACAGGGCTGGGTTTTAACCCACCGGGTATAGTCCTCATTCACCCACCTGCGGTGTTTTGGGCGCAACATGAATGATTCAGGGGATTCAGGATCCGCATGCAGAGCCAGAACCTTTGGCTGTTCATTGGCCACTTCCTGATTTGCTCCATGCTTTAATTTCGCAGCCGTGACCGCAGGGGTGACCTTCTTCTGCAAAATGCTTTTTGCCGGGGGCATCGGCACAATGTCACTTTCTCGATATACGGATAAAAACGGCTCATCCGGTAATCGAAGCGCAAGCTGGGCCATCCTTTCCGTGATTGCATCAGCAATGCCTGAGTAAATGGCCCACCAGCACAATTCACCGAGTGATAGTTCACGCTCGTTGTTGTAGCCAAGCGAAGACAGGATGGAACTGATCAGCCAATTAATGAGATTACGCCGGGCCAGTTCTGCCAGCGCCGCGGTGGTTTGCTCGCGCAGCTGGTTATCGCAATGCCAACAGAGCAACATTGAGCCGGGGGGATGTCGCATCGATACCAGCTCATGATGGTGATAATCAGTGTGCGGGTACTGGCATTCCTTCACGTTACGCTCTAACCAGGATTCCAACGCGGTCAAACCGCCTGCTGCACGGATTACTCTCTCGTCGGTGAAGAATTCCTCGAGGGACTTATCTTCTGCCAGCGGCTGCCTGGCATCAGGGACGAGGCCCGACAGAAGCCCAGCCATGCTTTTTGGCTGAGGCTCCACCAGCACACGCCCCTGTTGAAACAGAGACATCAGTTCGCTGCCCGGCTTTAACACCACCAGCCCAAGGCGCGGAACAGTCTCGGCTGTAAACAGTCCTCTCACGCGGCATGCCCCTTAGCGATGTGTGCCGTCCACAGGCCGCCGATCCACTCTATGCCTTTGGGTGTAAAACGTGCCTGGCTAAAGGCGTAGTTTGTTTCGCTCGTGGTGCCAGTTTTCACTTCAAACCGCCCGGCAGCAATGTGCTGGTGCCGCGGTGTCAGCACTCCACTGAGCCGGTACAAAATGCCGCTCTCAATGAGGAACAAGCGGAAATCGGTCTCTTTGGCCTGCAACAGCTTTGCCACCTGGCGGAAAGACATTGAGCCTTTGGCAGTACAATACCGATCGACAAACTCAACTTTCGGCGCGGCAACGGCTAACTGCTGGGCAAGTTGTTCTTTCTGCTCGGCCAGATCCGCGGCGAGACGTAATGCCTCCGGCAATGTTTGCGGGACACTTACGGCCTGACTGTTCTCCAGCTCTTGCCAGCGATCGACAACAGCGGCGGTAAATTCTGGCGACAGCCTGGCGACGATCACCAGAGAATCACGTTTGTTGAACCAATACTCCTCGTAGGTTTGCCCGTTTTGCGGGTGTGTGTAGGGGGTGTGCGCCAACGGCGCGGTTAAAATACCAGCAGATGCAAGGCGCTCAGCTGAGCGCTTCACATCACCATGTTTACTCTGCACCAGCCTGGCAATTTCACGGCTGGACATTGTCACAACACCCTTTGCGGTTAACTGATTCATGCTTTTGCTCCATATCAGGCGGCTGCACCCGCCTTTTGATTTGCACATAATTCAGGAAGATTTGCCTTTACCAGCCCCACCAGAAAGTTATCAACGATAAATTCACGCATTTACGGTCCCCTGCATGCTGTTGAAGAGACCACCAGCGGTCGTGATAATTTCACTCGTCGGCATACGTTCGAGCCACAGCTGGTTGATATTGGCTTTCAGCTTGTTCTGTTGTGAAACAGGTAGAGCGTCAGCCCCTTCAATCTGGTTAAACACCAGCCCAACCTCAAGAGGCCAAACGCGCGATTCGTTTAACGCCTTGTCATTTGATTCCTGCGTCTCACGGACATGGGCGCGGATCCCCCGTATATTTGACCATTTGGCTTTATCCAGGCTTTCCATGATCGCGATGAATTCACTGTGGTTAATGCCGTATTCTTTCGCAGACTCAACGGCAACTGTGCGTAACCGCTCTGACATGTCTTGTTTCACGTCATCGTTATCAAAGGGCAATGTTTCCAGCCATGCATTAACACCCACCAGGATGCTCTCGCTGATCAGCTTTTTCGCTCTGTCGATCGCCAGCGGTGAAACATTGGTAAATTCAGGGTTTTCCAGAGAGTCGGCAGCCCAGGTATGACCAAACTTTGACTCGCTGAAGGTGTACTCATCTTTCTCGCCGAACGCCGCAACAACACAGGCCCAAGCCTCTACACCACTGGTTTCCAGAATGGCTTTTTGGGTTAATGGCAGTTCTGCCTCTGATTTCTCCGGCGCTACCTCAGCGTCCAGCTCCGGCGCCGCATCAGTTTGCGTTCTTCCCACTGCAAACTGGGCCAGCGACATCGAAGCACGGCCTTTGGCCTCCAGGTCGGTGCGGTTGATGTAACTGAAACGCTCTCCCCGCCATGTTTTGTCGAAGACCACGATAGCGCCAGCAAAAAACGCGCTGGTGGGCTGCTGCTTTTCGTCTTTCGGCACGAACCATGTAGGAAGATCGAAACCAATTCGGCCACGGATGAATGTGACGTGATCTGCCTCTTCCGGCCACCACGTCTCACTCGTCGCTGACTTTATGAGAAAAACGTACCGACCACCCTTTTCTCGCATTGCCATAGCGTGGTTGATGATGTGGGTCATTCCGGTAACCGCTTGCTTGTCGTGGTACTGAGAGCGGCTATAAGGCGGGTTGCCAAACCCGGCACCACCGAGTTCTGCCAGACGCTCTGACCAATCCTGTGTCAGGGCATTATCTTCAGCCGTGTACCATGCTGGGCACTTTGCGTTGCTGTCGTCGGCAAAAAGGTCCAACACCAGAGGGCCGAACATCGCATTGATACCCCAAAACAACAGATCCGGAGTGCGCCATTGATCGCCCACCTCTTTCAATTCGTGGGCTGGTCTTGAACGCAGTTCAGCCAGCGCGCGGCAGTATTTATTTTCATTCATCCTCTGAACCCCTCTGGAATCTTGGTATCAACCGGACCGAACTTCATCGGATCGTGTTTCTTTTCACTCCAGCTTTCACGCGGTGGACGCCCCTTCTTGTCCCAACGGATCCCGCTTTGCAGATAACCCTCAAACTTTTTCGGGCCAAATAGCGTTTCAGGGCGCATGTACTGGTACTGCACGTCATTGCCATTCCAGTGCTCATGCTTAAGGTCAATCACCAGCTGTAAGTCGCCAACGGTGTAACCTTCACGCAAACGAGCACGGATATTTTCCAGAGAAGTTTTTGATTTTTGGTATCGTGAGCCGCTAACCAGGTTCAGATGATTTAGAACCAGGATGGCGTTATCGGTGATCGTCACTTCAGGGTCTGGTTGCGGTGCAACCGGACAAGAAGGTTTTTTAACTGATGGATCAGTAGTTGTATTTACTGACGGATCCCCCCCAGATTCTGACGGGTGAAAACCGCCTTTTTTATCGTTTTTTGATGCCTCAGATTTTGACGCGTCGGTTTTTGAGGCATCAGATTTTGATGCGTCAGAATCTGACAGGTGAGAAAAGGCAGCAGCCTGTAATTTCGCAACATTGAGCTGGTAAACGTTCGATGCATTGCGGTTGCCTTTACGGCGCTGCTGGCGGGTTAACCACCCGTCTTTTTCCAGTTGTGATATGGCTGTGCGAACCGTGCTCTCACCGGCACCAATCTGGCGCGCGATGGTAGCGATGGAAGGCCAGCTAACCCCTTCATCACTGCTGAAGTCTGCCAGACGCGCCATGATGGCAACGCTTGACAGCTTCATGCCAGAAGCGGCACAAGCGTCCCAAACGTAACCCGTTAATTTAGTGCTCATGGTCGTCCTTTAACTCTGTAAACTTGCGCTTGAATTGTTCGAGCGGGCTGAAACATTCGTGGTTATAACCATCCCGCAGGTAGATAACTCGTTGAGTCTCTGGCTCCCACCGGATAACCCGAACGGGGATCCCTCTGTGGTCTTTGAACCTTCGGTTAACTTCGCGCATAAGCGTTTCGCCTTCCTGTAGTAAACCCCCACAATTGCGACCGCCCGACTGTGGTTACATGGCACCCAGCGGTTTGCTATTCTGCGTTCATACCGAAACAACGGAGCGCCCGGTACCGGGATCATCCTTAGTTGCGGCAAACGGTTAAAAGCCGTTAAACTGGTCATGCGGATTACTTCTCCATACAAGATTTGTCTGCCACGACGCCCGGAGCTGCACACTCGCGGGCGTCACCTTTTTCCGGCGCACAAAACACACGGAAAAGCAGCGTCAAATGTTCCTGCCACTTAGCCATCACCTGATAGCTGTTTTCTTCAATCTGGGCGCGTTCTTGAGCATCAATAACGCCGTCAGCGGTAGCTTTGCGAACGTATTGCGAATGCCTGCCGATCCACTCCACTGACTCCATAAGACGCTGGTTGATGTCACCGTTCTCTATTTCTTCAACGTCAGCCAATGGCACGAAAACACCGTTCGAGTGACGTGCAATAGCGTTCGCTATGTGGTTTGAACCACCAGCACGTTGAAGCACCATCGCCCAACCCAGCGGGAAGATCTGATCGCCATCGGTACGCAGCCGGTTAAACAGCGCATTCTCGGTCACACCCAACCATTCAGCTGCTTCGGAATACCCGCCAGGCAGTTCGGTTATCGTTTTTTTGATTGCGGCCACCAGCCAGGCTGGCTGCTTATCTACTTTCCATTCAGGTTCTATACCCACGGCTAGGTCCTCCCTTCTGTGGTTATTTCTGATCGTTAGACGATGTATTCTTGGCATAACGTTCTGGGTTGAATTCCAGTTCACCAGCAGTTCGATACGCAGCTTCAGCAGCTCGTCCTTTTGGGATTAAGCGTCCGGGGCGGTTACGCCACTGGTAAACAGCCTCACTGGTGATGCCAAAAAATTCGGCAACTTTCTCAGTGCTGCCGAAATGTTGTTCAATCTCGTCGGTTGTCATGAAGCCCCCTTAGCTAAGTTTGATTAGATATTAATAACCAATCTAACTTTGGTCAATAAAAACTAAGATTACTTAGTCTTTTTTAAATTTGGTGCTTTCATGGAAACAGTTGGTCAGCGCATTAAAGCCCTACGCAGGGTTACAAAAACCTCTCAAAAAGAACTGGGTAAGTTCTGCGGGGTTAGTGACGTAGCTGTGGGTTATTGGGAAAAGGATGTGAATATCCCAAACGGGGAATCGCTGGTTAAGCTGGCTAAATTCTTTAATACATCAATAGATTACATTCTTTACGGCACTGAATTTGAAGGTGCCCTCATAACTAAAATGAGGCGTGTGCCCGTGATTTCCTGGGTTCAAGCTGGGCAGTTTACGGAATGTAAAGCTGCTGATTTATTCAGTGATGTCGATAAATGGGTTGAAACATCACTTCGCATTGGGGATAGCGCGTTCGCTTTAGAGGTCAAAGGGGATTCAATGACCAATCCAAATGGCCTCCCAACAATCCCTGAAGGGGCAACCGTTATTGTTGATCCAGATGCCGAACCCCTTCATGGCAAGATTGTGGTTGCGCGTATTGATGGCACTAACGAAGCGACTGTTAAAAAACTTGTCATTGATGGCCCACAAAAATTTTTAGTGCCACTAAATCCTCGCTACCCCAACATCCCGATCAATGGTAACTGCCTCATTATTGGCGTTGTTAAAGGCGTTCAGTACGAACTCTAATCCCTTCCCGCTCTTCCTTTAAGCATCAAGCTAAGTTTAGTTTGATGTTTTCACTTGACCAATAAACTAAGTTAAGTTAGATTTTTTTCTGTCAACACCAAACCACCGCGCCTGATGTGGTTAAAAGCAGGCCAAAGCAATAAGACGTGATCCCTGCTCTGGCTGCTCACTTTCCCCTTGAGGGTGACAGCCAGCTTTTTAAGGACATAACAGGCGAGAGCATTGCTGATTATCGGACTGCGTGAGACGCGACTCGGTAAAGCAGATAACCAGTGCTCTCACCGTTGTGGTAATGCGGCTCTGCGCACGTGACGAGGCCAACAAGTTTTTATTTCAACTTTTGAAATGAATACGTTTCTTGAGGTGTAGCGTCGCCGGTTCTGGCCGGTCCGGCAGGTGGAGGCACCACCGCCACAACAAAATCATTGCTGTGTGTAGTCTTTGCCCATCACATCGGTGGGCACCTTTTTTACACAACAGACAAGGGCATCGCCGGGTGACGGGCTCATAACCCAATCCACCCGGGCGCGAGGGAAGTGGCCTGTCTACCCATAACAATCGCGCGGGTGCCCTTGTCTGTTGTGTATGGAGAAGTTCACTGGCGGTGGCAGCCGCCTCACTGAGGGTTAAACCATGAGTAATGACCGCATGACCGTAGTGCCCGATTTCCTGGGCGAACTGGATGCCGGCGTGTTCATGAACAAGATCGCGGCAGCTTTAAACACTACCGCGCTTGGCGTTCTGAACAACGGTACCAAAGGCAAAGTAGTCCTCACCTTTGATATTGAGCGTATGGGTAACTCCGTCGAAGAGAAGCGCGTCAAGATCAAGCACAAGCTGAACTACGTCACCCCAACCCCGCGCGGTAAAGCCTCCGAAGAAGACACCACCGAAACACCAATGTGGGTTAACAAAGGCGGCAAGCTGACCATCCTGCAGGAAGATCAGGGGCAGCTGTTCGGAATCAACGGCGGCGTTGACGGAAAGCTTAAAGCGGCACAGTGATCCGCAGCAGACAAATCACTGACATCCCTTTGACAACATATTAAGGAAATTTTATGTCCCAGATTTTAGACGGCAATGCACTGCAGCAGGTGAAAGACCTGGTTCTTTCCGGTTACCACCTGGAAGCAGCAAAAGTTACAGCATGCCCGACTGCCCTGCTTCCTGAAGGGGTTCACGTAGAAAGCCTTGAGCGTTTCGAGCTGGAGCGTTTTCGCTTCCGTGGCGTCATGACCACAACCAGTATTCCTGATTTTGTGCGTTACGCCGCGGGCTACGCCAACGAAGCCGAACCAGCGCGCTGCTTTATCGATGCTGACAACATGACCGCACGCTCTGTCTTCAACATCGGTTCGCTGGCTAACCCTGGCCATGCTGATAACGTCGCCTCAATCACCCTCAAAAAGACAGCACCATTCAGAGCCCTGCTCCAGGTGAACGGTGATCGTCTGGGCCAGAAAGAAATTGCTGAATGGTTGGAGGACTGGGCCGACTTCCTGACCGCATTTGATGCCGACGGGAATGTGTTGTCCATCGCGCAGGCAGCTGGTGCTGTTCGCCGCGTCAACATTAAACAAGTCTCAGAATCAGCTCATGAAGACGAAGATTTTGGCGGCAAAAAGTCCCTGATGCAGAGCGTTGAAGCCAGCAGTAAAGACGTCATGCCAGTGGCCTTTGAGTTCAAATGCGTGCCATATGAAGGCCTGGGCGAACGCCGCTTTAACCTGCGTAACAGCCTGCTTAAAAGCGGGGAACCGATGTTTGTACTCCGCATCGTTCAACTGGAAGCCCAGGAAGAAGCTATCGCCAACGAGTTCCGTGACCTGCTGATCGAGAAGTTCACCGACAAGCCGGTTGAAACCTTTATCGGTAACTTTAAAGCGTAATTTCTCTGCATTAAATCCCCGGCGCCGCGGGGATTTATTGAAGCGTAATTCCCTTTATTAATCGCCAATGGCGAGGGATTCGTACAACCAAAAACTGGCGCAGGTGCAGCTGCCAAATATGGAGAAGAAAATACGATGAGTTATATCCAGACACTTTCAGGTAAGAAATTCGATTACCTCAATTCAACCACTGACGACGTAGAGATCGAGGATATTGCGACAGCACTTTCCCACATCTGCCGCTTCAGTGGTCATCTGCCGGAATTTTACAGCGTGGCCCAGCACTCGGTACTGTGCAGCCAAATTGTGCCGTCAGAGTTTGCATTTGAAGCCCTGATGCATGACGCAGCTGAAGCCTATTGCCAGGACATCCCTGCCCCCCTGAAAGCATTGCTTCCAGATTACCGTCGCATTGAAGAGCGGGTAGAACAGGTGATCCGGGCCAAATTCAGCATCACCCCTGATATGTCAGCGGTAGTGAAATACGCCGATCTGGTGATGCTTGCCACGGAACGCCGCGATCTGGATATCGACGACGGCTCACTCTGGCCTTGCCTCGAAGGTATTCCAGCCAGCGACATTATCCAGATCGTTCCTCTTCGCCCAGGCCAGGCATATGGCCTGTTCATTAACCGTTTCAATGAGCTTACGGAATCACGCGCATGCCTCGCATGAAGATAAAAGAACTGGTAGCCGCAGCCCATGCTGCGGCGGGGAAACTGCCACCAGCAGATGCTGCCCTGATGCGTGAGGTGGCTACTCGCCTGGACGTAACATTTGCCGCCTTGACGGAATCGGTGGACCAGCGAATGAGCCTTGACGCCGAAATTAACCATCTTCGTCAGGAGTCCGTCCAATGACCACCAACAAATATGCGACTCTGCGCGACACAATCGCCAGAGCCAAACGCCACGACTGTCAGAAAGTCGTGATGCGTGTGACGTTAGCTGAAGAACTTCTCGGTCAGTTGTCAAAAGCAGAGGAGCGGATCGCGGAGCTGGAAGCAGTATTGGCATGTGATAGGTGCGGGACAATTTGTACTCGTCCTGACGGGGCTCATTATTGCCACGTCAGCGACAACGCCGACTCGCGCTACAGTAACCTCCCAGTGCATCAAAAGCCCAGAATCAACAATGGAGAAAGCAATTGAACGACTTAATGATTGACCTCGAATCAATGGGGAAAAAGCCTAACGCGCCGATCGTCTCAATTGGTGCTGTCTTTTTTAACCCTCAAACAGGTGAGTTTGGTCAAGAGTTCTATACAGCCGTCTCGCTTGAAAGCGCAATGGATCAAGGCGCGGTACCAGACGGAGATACTATTCTTTGGTGGCTCAAACAAAGCCCGGAAGCTCGCTCAGCTATTTGTGTTGATGATGCGCTGCCTATCACTGATGCACTGTCGGAACTGAGCCATTTCATTCACCGGCACGCAGATAATCCAAAATACATGAAGGTCTGGGGTAACGGTGCCACCTTTGACAATGTGATTCTGCGTGGAGCTTACGAACGCGCCGACCGCATTTGCCCTTGGGCCTTTTGGAACGATCACGATGTTCGCACTATTGTTACGCTCGGTCGCAGTGTCGGTTTCGATCCGAAGCGTGACATGCCTTTTATTGGCGATGTGCACAATGCCCTAGCTGATGCGCGACACCAGGCAAAATATGTGTCAGCAATTTGGCAGAAACTGATCCCTACCACCAGCGACAAATTTTAATTACTCGGGTGCAGCCGGGTTAATGGAGAAGTATATGCTGAGCCTCGATTGTGTTCCCATCTCAACTTATTGCAAAGAGACTGGCGAAACCCCTGATGCAATCAATAAGCGTGTACAGCGCGGTGTTTGGCGTGAAGGGGTGCAGGTGCTTAAAGTTGAAGGCGTTAAGGAGAGATGGATAGATCTTAGTGAGGTTGCAAAATGGGCACGAAAGAATCGCCTAAACTCCCACGCGGCGTAACCATCAGGAAACATCGTAATGGTGAAACCATCAATATTACCTTCACTTATAAAGGGGTTAAATGCCGTGAACCGCTTTCTAATTTGGAAGTAACCCCCAAAAATATCAAATACGCCGAGCGCACACTCGGCGAAATCTACAACAAGATCGAAAGGGGGACGTTTGTCTATGCGGAATACTTCCCCCGTTCAACCCGCTTGAAAATTTTCGGCAACGCTGCCGCAGGCAAAACGGTGAAGATGTACCTGGACGAGTATCTGGTGATTTGCGAAACGAGAAAGCTATCACCTTCGACAATTGGCGGGTATAAGAAATGCCGTAGCGCTTTGTCTGCACTTCATATGTTTCCAGCAAGTGAGTTAACCCCAGCAGCATTGAAGACATGGATCCAGAACCAGAAAACAACATTGAAGACCATCCGAAACCAACTTTCTTTCCTGCGTTCTGCATTGGACGAGGCAGTGACGGATGGTGTACTTCCGATTAACCCTGTGTCGCTGGTAACAGCCTCACGGTACCAAAGAGATAAATCAAATGCAGAAAGTAGTTATGTGGTAGATCCGTTATCACCAGTCGAAATTGATGCCTTGCTCGCTGCTACTGGGGACAAGCAATGGGAAAATCTTTTCCGATTCGCCATACAAACAGGCCTGCGTAGTTCTGAATTATGTGCTCTTCGCTGGAGTGATATCGACTTCGTTGGAAAGACCGCTCATGTTAAAAGTGCCAGTGTTGTTGGTGTGATCAAAGGGACCAAGACAAAAGCAGGTACAAGAAAAGTTGAACTGACAGATCAAGCAATGTTTGCTCTGATAAATCAAAAACCGTTCACCTTCATGAAAGACGCTACTGTCTTTGAAGACCCTAAGACGAACAAACCGTGGGCCAGTGCTGACGCGATTAGAAAAAAAGCTTGGGTGCCGACACTGCGTAAAGCAGGTATTAGGTACCGTAATCCATATCAAACAAGGCATACATTCGCAACTCGTCACATTAGCCAAGGAATAAACTTATTTTGGTTAGCGGGACAGATGGGGCACAAAGGACCAGAAATGCTTTTCCGCCACTATGGTTCATACTTGTCTGCTTATGATGGTCATACCGCTGTTGATTCAAATACGGCTTAGTGATATGGAAAGCGTGACTATCTCTGACTCTACTGGGGTTTTCACGCTTTTCTCAGTAGAAATTTAGCAACTTGAAATCACATAAAAAACATAAGGATACAAGGTATTGACTGTTAAGATGCAAATCCACTAACCTTACCTATGACTCTAGCATAGCTATGTATCTTAGGGAAAAATAATAATGATTCAGAAAAGAAATAAGAAACATATCCGCAATTTAATATTTAAAGCAAAAAAAACAATCAAGAACGCCTCTATCAGTTCCAATTGGAAAGCCGTTGAACTGAACAGAGAAAAGTTAAAGCTTATTAAATCAGGATTTAAAAAAAACATAATCAACAAGAGAAAGAGCAATAAACGTGTTCTTTTTACCGCGCCCCGCAATATAAATTATTATAAACGTTCTGATTACGAACTAACTAATAAATTCCTGAACGAAATCCGAGATTGTCTTTTATCAGACAGAAAAATCTTTATAGATTTTTCAGAGACTAAATTTATTAGTGCTGCTGCAATGCTATCATTCTTAGCTGAGATAGATGTATTGATTACAAAAAGTAAATTTGGTGCTAACGCAGTCAATTTTTCGCATCCTAAAGATGAAAAAATAGAAAGTATTTTAAGTCAAGTCGGGTTTTATGACATAGTACGAAAAACAAAACGTACCACGAAAGATTTTGATGACGTAAGCTTCTGGAAATATACATCAGGAATATGTTCAGAACCGATGCTCGCTAAAGAAATGATGATTGACATAAAAAAAGAAATTGAAAAATCCGCGTCTAGAAAATTATATCGTGGCTTTACTGAAGCAATGTCAAACTCTGTCGAGCATGCTTACATTGATGATACAGATCATGATGAAGAAGAAGGAACAGCTAAATGGTGGACGTTTGCAGGAATAAACAATAAAGAAATTGTCATTGTTATATGTGATAAAGGGGTAGGAATACCCAAAACTCTACCTAAGACTCAAGGATACAAAACATTAAAAGACTTAATCAGTTCACTTGGATTCTCTTTAACGAATGTAAGAGATTCGGCATTAATAAAAGCATCAACAATGTTACAAGAAACCAGGACGCTTCAAAAAAACAGAGGGAAAGGACTGAACGATATAAAATCTGTAATTGATTCTATTGGTTCAGGTTATATGGGTATTTTTTCTAATAAAGGAAGATACGTATATAATGGTAAAACAGGTAAAATTAAAGAAGTTTTGAGTGACCATAAAACCTCAGTTAATGGTACTATAATTGAATGGACCTTCCCATGTGAGATGGAGACTACTTCAGATGAACACAATCCGAGTTGCTGACAGATACCCATGCCCAGGCCCACGGTTCAAAAGGCTAGGGCCTGCTTCTGGCGAAGAGTTTCGCGAATGGGTAGTGAAGGAGCTTGAAAAATCGCCTAATTTGACCATCAATTTGGATGGCACGGAAGGTTATGGTTCCTCCTTCCTAGAAGAGTGTTTTGGCGGATTAATCCGAAAAGGTTATGATCCTAAAATTGTAAGGGCTATATCTTTTATTTCAAATGAAGAGCCTGAACTTATTGATGAAATTAATGAATATATAGAGGATGCAGTAGCCGAACAGGGAGGGTCTGATGATTAAACCATCTGTAAATAATTTAACATGCAGTTGGACAGATGATCCTTTTTGCAAAATAGGGACGCTCTTTCACGATGAAAACCAATATGTTACTTGGGTACTTGTATTAATTGGATGGGTAATTGCATTTGCAATAGCCCGTTACCAGATTTTCCAAGATAAAAATAAAACGAAAGATATTAATCATAATGAGTGGATCGGTGAGTTTCGCGAAAAATTAGAATCACTAGAGGATTTTGGTCTATATTTTTGGGCTGAAAAGAACACTAACAATGAGGCTCTAGCTTTCGCAAAAATGGTCAGGGAAATTAAAAGCCTAACTACTTTAGCAAAGGAAATAAAAAGCTGTGGGAGTATTCCATATCAGCCCAAATTGTTTAAGGATTTAAGGCAGGCTCTTACTGATGATAGCAATGTAAAAAACAGGCCATTGCCGCCAAACGACTTTCAGATTAGGAGAATACGTGAAACGTGTTCTTCCCTTCGGCAAGTTTACTCAAGAAAAAATTAATATGTACTCTGCATTATATCTGATTAGAATACGTATGGCGTACGCACGATTCATCATGTAAATAAAAACCATATATATCAACAATATATAACATTTCAGATGCGGGTTCAACTCCCGCCAGCTCCACCAAAATTCTCCATCGGTGATTACCAGAGTCATCCGATGAAGTCCTGAGAGCCCGCACGGCGCAAGCCCTGCGGGCTTTTTTGTGCGTTGAATTTGTCCCGCGAAGTCCGAAGAGAACTAATTAAATCCGAACTTAGTAGCAACAACAAGACGCGAATTCAGCTTCCATTTTGGGAGTTGAATTCACGTCCGATATAACTTGCTGTAATTCATATAGCCAAATGGCACGGCTATTTTTTAGCGTCACCTGACGACTTTGGAGCGTTAGACGAAGTACCCGTACTCTGTGCTGGGGTTGGCTGCATCTTGGGTATTGTTGCACCATGTTTTTCAGTGTTTGCTGACTGTGTTTTCACCATCTTAGGCATGATAGCGCCATCTCCAACAACCATGCGAATCGGATTACTCATTTTCTGGCTCATACATTTCCTTCTAACACATTGATATTACGAAGAAGTAGAATTCTTTTGAGAGCTATTACCGTTTTGAGGGACATTTTGACCAGTTGATGAAGAAGCCTGTTGCCCAGTAGAAGGGATAGCTTGCATAGCAGGAACATTAGCCCCATTGCCAACAAACACACGCTGCATTGTTGGGACGTTGTGTCCTTCCATGCTAATTCCAAGATTCAAACTAGTGTTGTCTTTATCACTCATAACTTAATTCCAGAGGTTTAGTGTTAATTATCACGGCTTCGTCGTCGTGGGGGCTGCTGGGGAGTTTGGTAAAACTACAGGATTAACCGGAGAGGGAGTGGGTGCTGGAACTTTTGGCATAGCAGGAATTGAAGCCCCCTTATCAATAGGAAGTTGTTGCATTCTCGGTACTACCTGCCCTTCATTAAGGTTGCTTACAACGCATTTTTTGGAATTATCAGTGTCCACTTGCGACCTCTTAGAAAAATTACTTAAACCGAATACAATCACCGAAATGATAGCCAATATGAAGAAACTACCTGAAAGCCAGTTCAACAGCGAAGTGAAATTCCCCCATCTGTTTTTTTCACTGAACGCATTTTGATCTCCATCAATATAATATCGTTCAGCTATAGACAACTGTTTGGTTAATGCCTTGTTACTAATGAGAAAACTAGCAATGGTTGATAGGATAGCAAGCCCAAAAAAAGTCCACGACAGATAAAGGGAAGCCACAAGTGTAGGCCCTTCCTTACTGACAATATCTTTTAGTAAGGTCAGCGATATAGCTAGCCCAGCTGAAGACAAAGTGAGAATATTTTTGTCATAATTGTCGGTATTTGATAGCTCACGCTTATCAATCTCCGCTTTGTAAACCGCGAAAATCGCAGTTGCTTGCTTTATTTCCTCGTCAGTCCTACTCAACTCATTCTCCCTAAGAAAGCCACATTCTGGAATAATGTGTGTATAAACGCTACATATATTGTCTCATAAAAACAAAGTGAAACAGAGCTTCAAGAGTCCATCACCAGTGATGTATTACTCAGTTCCTTTCACCTTAAACAACAGTAAGTTGCTTGCAATATAAATGATTAACTAACAGCGTTGGTATCATCTGTTAAAAGTGACTAGCCTCACATTTTGTAAAAGAAGAGGAGAGATACAACTGCAGCATCTTGAATGAAAAAGAAACCATACTCATATAAAGAGTACTGTTTTTAAACTATGAGGTTTTCATGCCTACCTGCCAAGCACCACACCGCTACGACACAATGTTTGCCGCCCTTCCAGAGGATCAGAGCTATCCATTCCGTCATAAATGTGCCGGATGTGCATACGAACTTGGATTTCAGGCAGGGGTATCAAACCAAGAGCCTAGCGCTGCTACGGCTATTGACTCCATCTTAAAAAGCCAAGCGGCTGAAGTTCGCCATAGAAGCCCAAGAGTAGCCTATTACCAAGGTTACACCGATGGTCTGAACGAGTATTACCTGCAAAACCCTCGTGGATAACCATCCACACTCTGTAACTTTCATTAATTTAGCAAGGAATCCTACATGATCACTTATGCTTCTGATTTTAATGAAATACCTAGTGCTTTAGCCAACAACCAAGAACTCCAAAGAAAAATGTTATCTCTTATTGCCAGTAAAAAGATTGCGGGCAAAGCGACCGAAGGAGCAGGCAGGGTAGAAGAGTTCAGAGCAATTTTATCTCAGCTCACAAATGGTGAATTGCGCTTAGACGAAGCAATTAGAGCCGTTGAAACTCGTATTCCACGTTATACATCAATCCATTCCGGGGATAACAGAGTCTTTGCTAGTGGCTGGGCAGAACGTTTAACCAGAACACAGTTTAGTCGGTTCTACAACCAAGCAGTATTAGAAATCGAGATAGCAAAGGGACACAACGAATGCTTTGTTCCCCCATCGTCGCAGGAGCAAGCATCATCACAGTGCTCACAAGTTCTTGCAGGACGTTCTCATGACGTCAGTCATCTACTCAAATTATTAGTTACCTCTTATGAGGATGGCAACTGGGACAAAACGCCTAAAATTCCTGATCATCCCCATTGCACCCACGTGATTAAGCCGATGTCTTGATTTTTGTATTGGGCATGTGACATAGTGGTGTGACATTGATTCCCGCTACATTGATCAAAGAATCAGACAGTTAGTATTTGGTGTCGCTTTCAGCCAGCTCCACCAAAATTCTCCATCGGTGATTACCAGAGTCATCCGATGAAGTCCTAAGAGCCCGCACGGCGCAAGCCCTGCGGGCTTTTTTGTATGCATGATCTGTCCTGCGGCGTCTGAATGTCCTGTCCCAGAATTAGCTACATCCTTCAAATAGCGAGTTTTATGTTCATTCTATTTAACCAGATATTTTTAACGGGCCAGTATATTTAAAGAATTCAATAACTGAGTATCTAATGTTTCTCTTACTGGAGTAGGAAGCCCATTTGCAACTCTATAATCTTTGATAGCAGCTCGTGTCGCTGGTCCCATACTTCCATCAATATTACCGTTATAAAAACCTTTATCCAGTAATGCAAACTGCACTCGCATGATTAAACGTTTACGCTTTTCAGTATCAGAAGTCAGCCCACTAGTTGCACGGGTAGTTCCATTCGTTCCAGCAGAGTTTGTAGTCGTAGAGGCATCCATGTCATTAGAGCGAAGCGAACGAACAGATGACGATGAGGAACTTGTCCCTGAACTTGAAGAGCCAGATGAGCTTGGTGAACTGTATGTTTTAGGATAATAAGGAGTGCTGCCACCATAGTACCCGCCACCTGATGAGGATCTGTGAGAACTATGACTCCGATGGGAGCTATGGCTGCGATGCCCTGCAATGTAGAATGGGACTTCCGTGTTAAGTGGTGCTATCACTAAATCATGCTCATTAAGAGTCATACCGGGCAAATCACTTGCTCCAGTAGAGGAATCACTTGCCCATACAGAATTATTGAGTGCCAAAAATCCCGGAAGCAGGGAAGCGAAATTAATTTTTTTCATAAAATTGGTCTCGGAGGTTGATGAAAACGGCCTTTTGACGAACTGAAATAACCAGCACAGGAAGACTTCTGAGTACATTCATCACATTCTTTGGGATAGTAATTTTTCCAGTCAGAAATTGACTGGGTAGCAAACCCTCTGGCTTTTTCAGGAAGATGGCACAATGGGTAATTGAAGATTGTTAGAGGGATGCCTGACCTTTGCGCAGTGTCTATGACAGAGAGGATTTTCTCACGATAGTTATCATGCTCGATAAAGATTGATGACCAGTTTTTTCGTGCCCACCCGATAGATTCCAACCCCATAAGGGAAATCTGATTGATGTTGGAGAACACACGGCCGACGAACTCTACGATGTCATCCAGTTCTGTATAGTTAGCCAGTGTCGGAATAACTCTAAGTTCGATATTAATCCCTGAGTTTCCTGCATTGATTAACCCCTTGACTGTTTCATTAAATGCGCCATCACTCCCTACCAGATGATCATGCACAAGTGGTCTTGATGAGTAGAGCGGGATACCAAAGGTGATTTTGATCTTTTTGCTTCGCTTTGCCATTTCCTGAGTAAAGTTGGTATCAGCAAATTTGCGTCCGTTTGTTAAAACATGCAAAGCAGTATCTGGTGAATTCTCGATGATAAAATCAATGAAGTGAAGGAAATCATCTCCATACAGCAAAGGTTCACCACCGCTGACCCCAACAACTCCATTCAAACCAAATGAAGCTATAGCAAGAGCTGATTGGGTAAGAAGCCAATCATCATTTGATTTTTTTGGTGGCTGCGAACAAAACAGACACAAGTTATTGCAACGTTCCGTTACTAAGACAGTATTATGATTGGCTCTTCGGGACAGAATAACGCGTATCATATTGCCATTGTTGATTATCCCAATATCTCCATCTTCAATTGACTCAAATAATTCAGTGCTAATAACAGAGTAATCAAAGCATGGTAGAATGACATCATTATTGCTTTCAGCAACTACCAGCAAATTGGGCAAAAAGAATAAAGGGTTCACTGGTTTTTGTTTGCATAACCGATAGAACCCCGCGGGCACAGTCTCTTTTGAAGCAAAATGAAAGATATCGTTCCTGATAACCTCAGACATATGCCCATCCTTTTAGCATCTCAGCCTTCGGACCACCTTCTGAGATGCAGTTCATCAGATACCTGAACATCCCCTTGTGATACTGACAAAACGTTGAACGACTCCTATCACCGACAGGCTCACCCTGTACACTTATGTTCTGGCATGGATCTGCACCGCAAAATGGTTGATATGCACATGTATCACAACCTGGTAGAGCAAAATTGAACGATGAACTTAATACTGCGTTATAGTAAGGACTCTTAGAAAATTGTAGCGTCTTAACCTCACCCGCACTGAACTCCGTTTCAGGATTCACCTTCTGCAACATACGGCTCTCATCGCTACCATATACTCGACCGTCATAATTGAAAAGAATACTGTTAAGCACAACCCCACTTGGCGACTTTAAATCTGCGTAACCACTAAAGCCGGGATTGAAGATCCTTTTCAGATGAATGGAGGCCGAATGTTCCACAACCCTTATCCCTTCATTATTGATCTTAAGGATTTCATCTATCAACGAGGCATAGAAACTGAAGTATTCATCCATAGAAAAGGTGAACGATGCTTTTTGTGCAAACCCATAGGGACTAACAGGTCGGATAAACATGTCCTTGAGGCCAAGAGACAAGTGAGCATGGACAATCGATTCAGGATGCCTGATAAGATCTTTAGTAACTGTGGTAACCGTTGCAACTCGCCCAGCGCCTAAAGACCGTTTAATAGCCTCTACTCCTGACACTGTTCTACTGTACGCAAGCCCATGACCAAGAATTCGATTACTGTTGTGAACAACTTCCTCACCATCAAGCGAAGTAGAGAACGTTATGTTCCTATCTCTCGACCATTCAAGCATATCCTCATTCAAGACAGACAGGCTTGATGCTATCACCATCTCAAAATCGATACCTCCCAGCGTTTCAGCACATTGCTCATAGATAGACTGAATTAAATCGAACCGCAAGAGTGGCTCTCCACCCTGTATCTCTATCTTGTATGGTGGTGTCGATAGTTTTTTGATAGTAGAAATGATATCAGGGATGAGATCGGGATCTAGATCATAACCAGAGGCATTCACTGAAGCTCTACTGACCTGACAATACTTGCAGGTATGGTCGCAACGTAGTGTGGGCACAATCATGAAAATTGGCCTGATAGCCAGTTCATTCATCAATCGTTTTGCAAAAGCAGAACTTAAAGCATAGGGCGTTATAGCCGATGAGCTTTCGTTGGTTATGAATAGCTTGCTTTCGAGTGCGTTTGATTGTTCCGCATTGATTTGCTCATCAGAAAGATCAAGCAACTCTTGCTCATCAATGAAATGATGAAAACCAGCGAGGTTGCTTATAAACACCTGTCCATTAGGCAATCTGTCAAAATTGAATGGCATCAATTCCATTACGAAAGCCTTTCATCGACACTGCGAAGCACTTTATGGACAATAGAATCTCTCAACGCCCCTGTTTTATGCTGTAGTTTTTCTCGCAAAGCGTAATCATTCAGCAGCCTCTCGAATTCATAGAGGCATTCGGGACTATCGTTTTCAAAAGAGATTTTCCAGGAGGATATATCTTCACAAAACTTCCACTGAGTAAGCGAAGTCATCCAGTACAGGGTATTGCGTATAACCCATTCAGAATAAACATCTTTTTTTAATATCCTTTCGCACATTGCCATTGCCTCACAAAACTAATAATCACAATCAGCAACCACTGTAAAGCGGATTTTTCCTATAGAAATGAGGATACACCATTTAATTAATATGTTACAGGATGTTTGCATCTGAATGGCGACTCTGACAAATGATGTTGCTTATCCTATGATAATCAATAATGTTTTCTGATTATCATATGCCGCTTGAACCGGTTAAATTTTAAGCGCCCAATATACCATCAAAACGTATGGGCTTAAAAGATCTGCTGGTGGTTCATGATATGAAATCTATTACTTCAATAATTCTTAATGAGAAAGAATTTCCTCATGACGTGATGAAGCTGCACTAGCGCACGTCGATACTAACTAAGCCAGGAGAGCTTACAATCACTCTCAATACCTTGAGCATCTATACGTCGTACCCACTGTTGCAATTTCTGTTTACGAAATTTATACCGCTGAGAATAAGGTCTCAGAATCGGGGCGGCAAATAGCGATAAACGCCGCAGGCTGCGTAATGGCGGGATTGATGTGTGGGCCAGATGCACCTGTTTGTGTACTTATTGGTGGTTTTGTCAGCGGTGCTCTTGCAGTATGGGAAATGGGGAGTGTGTGGAATTGATTATGCAACAGGTTAATTCAATATCTCTGGTAAAGGGTCAGGAAGCGACAGATTTATCCCAGGCGCAGCCTAACGTAGTGATCAATGGCAATAGCACAGACATTATTGTACCAGGGCAAATACTGGAAGCAGCTGTTCAGGTTAATGATCATCGCTATATCTTTTTTTAACGGATGACATTATTTTCGAGGAGTCACTGACAATTGCTGTTATCGATGTTAAGGATGGCGTTAAAGAAATCGTCCGTTTGGGTAACGAGTATTCGATGGGGAGTTTTGAAGTATTATCCGTTACAGTAGATAGTATCAATTTCAGATTCATTGGTAATTTTCTCTGGACAGTCAACACCGTCGACTCCCCGCGCTTAAGGCTTCCTTTTGGTTCAGACCCCAAGGTGTAAAACGAGAGGCTGGCCTGAAAAAATACATGGCGATTTCAGCCACTCCTGCGCCAGAGAAAGTTCGTTGATGCGACTTTCTGCCAAGCGCAACGTCAGTACGTTAACATTGTAAAGGCAACGATAAGACCTCTTATTATGTAGCTCGTAAGGCTACATTCTGCACGCGTCCATTCACACACTTTATTTATCCAGGCATAAGTCTGGAAAAACTCAGTAAATCAACATCCTTAACAGAATCTACAGTTCCGGAATTACACCACCCGCGTATACTGCATTCACGCCACCGAAAAACACCTCAACGCAAAAGGATTCGCACCCATGACAGCGTCCTCAAACCGCATCGCAAGCCAGGCTATCGTGGCTCTCACGTTATTGCTCAGCGGTTGCGTTTACCATGATTATCCCTCCCCTCGTATTGAGGGCACATTGAATAACGCAGGGAAACCGCTGCCCCGGGTAACCGTTTCGTTAGTGGAATTCGACCGACACATTGCCACGACACAAACGGATAATAACGGGTATTTTTCTTTCGTACCGCAGGGAGACTGGCATGTTTTTATACCCGTCGGACCGCAAGATCGCCTGAGTAGCTGGACACTGACAACAATCGACCCTCAGGGACAAAAACGCGATATTTACACATCCCAACGCTTTGGCGGGCCTTTTTCAGGCTATTCCAGGAGCGACAGCGTGAAACTGTTCTGCGAACTCTCCCCAACAAGCGGCGAGAGTCAAAATATATTTTGCGAAGCTCAGTGAGTTAATTAACTTTACTCATGGCCAAAAGCCACCAGTAATATGTATATACATGCCCCAGGTACACGGCATTGAACCTGAAAATAATTAATTCCTCTGCGTAACTAAATACGCTTCACGGTATAACGCCAAAATAACATTACAGTTTTTTCCTAAAGCCACGCCGCTTCGTCTGTGCCATGCTGAATCACGCTCATAACCGATAACGTTAAATGAGGATATTATGAAAAAAACAATTATCGCATTATCTGCCGTTCTGCTGGCTTCCCCAGTATTTGCTGCGACCACACATGCAACTGACGATACCGTCGCTGCGGCGAAGGCAAACGCCAACGACGCGAAGCAAAAACTGCACGAAGAGCAGAATAAAGGCGAAGAGCTGAAGCTGAAACAGAAGCATGCTGCAGAGGGTAAAACCGAAAACTTAAGCAGCAAGGTCAGCGAAGATTCCCAGAAAGCCTGGCATAAAACCAAAGAAGGCACCGAGAAAGGGTGGGATGCCACCAAAGAAGGTGCTGAGAAAGGCTGGAATAAAACCAAAGAAGGTGCCAGCGAGCTGGAAAAGAAAGTCACTGAGTAATCCCTTCGAAAGGCCGCAGACGCGGCCTTTTTTATTCCCTCCTGCCCTGCTCCCTGCAGACTAAACTTGTCTCAGGGGGACTCCATCATGAACAGCGAACACACCGCACCTGAAACCCAGGGCGTTACCGTTGAATTACTCTCCGTCATCGATCTGGGGCCGGAAATAGCGGGCATGGCCGGTCGCCAGCTTCGCATGCGCAGGGTCACTCTCGCTCCCGGCGCGGTCTTTGGTCCGGTGCATAATCATATCGACAGACCGGGCACCGTGTTTATCCTTGAAGGTACCATCACCGATCATCGTCACGGTATTGCGACTGATTACGGTCCCGGTGTCGGCTGGCCGGAAGATCACAACACGGTCCACTGGCTGGAAAACCGGGGTCCGGTAACCGCCGTCGAGATCTCGGTGGATATTATTAAGACGTCCTGACGCCTAAAAGCCGAATAGATCCCCGGGGTTGCGCGTTAACGCCTTGCCACCCCTAAAGAGATCCTGAGATGCTGCGACGCCTGGTTATTCTGTTCGTGTTGCTCTGTCCGCTGGCGCAGGCCGCCCCGCAGAGCTATACCATTGATACTGAAAACACCGCCATACGGTTATCCTGGCACGCCTTCGGGGGGATCCTCTCCTGGGCCAGATTCAGTGGCGTCACGGGTTCCGTAACGCTTAACCCGGATAAGGATATCGATGACCATATTCATGTCACCCTTCCCGTGGCTACCCTGGTTGCCTCAAACAGCCTGCTCACCTGGCAACTGAAAAGCGACATGTTTTTTGAAGCTGAACGTTATCCTGTTATCGAATTTATCAGCTCACGCGTGGTCGCTCAGGGTTCAGGAACGTTCAGGGTGTTCGGAACATTGACCGTACGCGACATTGCCCGCCCGGTCATTCTGGACGCCGTCGTGAAAGATCCGCACGCGCCGGTCCTCATGCTGGATGCGACAACGACCATTTCGCGCGCGGCTTTCGGCATGGATAAATTTGCGCTGGTCGTTGATGACAGGATTGCCATCACCATTGCGATTCAGGCTAACGGCATCCCGTCATCCTGAAATCAGGCTTTGCAGCTGCTCTGCACTGCCCCGCAACTGTGGGAGCGGGTTGCGGCCGATCAACACAAACTGATATCCCGCTTTCTGCCACCACACCAGGTTCATGTCGTGCCGCTGTTCCTGTTGAGCGGCTGTCGTTGTCTGCTCTGTCGGGGAGATACACAGCGCCATTGGGCCATAGTCGGCATTTATCCAGGCTATTTGCGCGATAGAGGTGGTTTCATAGCGCAGCATGCGGACCATTTTAAGCTCTGCTCCATGGAGGATAAGCTGTGACGCCTGAAGTTGCAGGCCGATATCCTGCGCTGCCCGTTCCAGCCCACGCTGCAGAACATGCGGCGCGTTGTCCATATCCAGCAATGTCTCGACGCTGTAAAGCGACATGTATTGCGCTTCGAGGTCACGAATATGGGCGTTTTCATCAGAAGGTGCGAAAGCGGGTCGCAACCCATATCCCACGCCGGAACCGACCACCAGGAAACTGACCGACGCGGCAATGAGTGCGCGCCGGCTTACGCCAGCCGGGGTAGCGGGCTTCGGATCGGGCAGTTCCGCCAGCCGGGCCTGCATTTTCTCCAGAGGAGCATCATCCAGCATAGCGGCAAACGCGCCGGGGTAATCCGCATTACTTTTCATTAACTCGGCGGTCCGCCCGGAGAGGCGCTCGTCACGTCTCAACTGTTCTTCAAATTTTTGCGCGTCGGCATGACACATCTCGCCATCTATCCATGCCACGATAGCCTCATCGTTATAGGGCGCTGTAAAACGGTGCGCGTTCAAGAGCGTTTCTCCTTAACCGGGGGCAAGGCATCGGCAGACGCTGCCAGCGTTGCCCGTGCCGTCGCCAGTCGGCTCATTACGGTACCGATCGGCACCGCCAGGGTGTTCGCGGCTTCCTGATAGGTAAAGCCTTCGACATACACCAAAAAAACCGTGTTGCGCTGGGCTTCCGGGAGCGCGTTGACGCGCTGCATCACCTTCAGGTAATGCAGGTGCGTCTCATCCTGTTCACGGGTATCCGGTGCCAGAAGCTCGTCGCTGGCGACAAACCCCTGCCCCTGACGAACATGGCGTGCCCGAAGCTCAGAGATCCAGATGGAGTGCAATATCGCGAACAGCCACCTGTCGATACGCGTACCGGGCATGTACTGACTGCTTTTTTCAAGCGCGCGGACGCAGGTGGACTGAACCAGCTCTTCGGCGACATCCCTGTTTCGCGACAACACCAGCCCATAACGCCAGAGACGTGAGAGGTGTGCGGCTAACTGTTGGCGAACCTCACGGGTAGCGATGTGTTTTCCCTCCACGAGAAAATCAGGATTCCGGATGTCCGTTAATGGCAGCCTGCAGGTCACGGTACTCTTCACAGGACTGGCCGCAAATACCGGCAATCACTTTCAGTTGCTCTTTGGCCAGATCCGGACGTCCCTTGACCATCCACGCCTCGCCCAGGTATTCACGGGCTTTGGCATAATCCGGGGCGATAGCCAGCGCACGCTGGTAGTAACCGATACCTTCATCCGTACGACCCAGTTTGCGGGTGGCATACCCGCGATAGTTCCATGCTTCAGCCGTGTTGTTATTTTTTAACGAATCAAGAAGGTTCAGCGCCGCCTGGTACTCGCCTTTTTTAGCAAGGTGATAGGCATAGTTGGTTTTGTCCTGATCGCTAAGGCTGCTGCTCTTATCGGGCACACATTTCTGAGTTGCACTGTCATACACCTGTCCGGACGGACAGTCGGGAGTTTTACTCTCGGTACTATTATCGCCCATCGCCAGCGCGAGAGGAGACAACAGGGAAAAAATCAGCACCGGGATCAAACGCACAGAGGTCGTGTTCATAAAAGGCTCCAGGGTGAATGGGAATGACGTCAGTAAACGCGTGAGCGGTGCATTTTATTCATTCCCGGGCCCCTCTTTTTTTTCTCAGAATCATGTTGACGTCGTATCCCCATTAAATGTTGAGCGGGATATTTTATCTTTACTCCCTGTTAGTTATTATTTTTCTCTCAGTAGCAGAATCCCGGCACCGCACAAGAATATATTTTTAATTAATTACCAACATAATATATGTTATATCAAAAACGTTACCCTAACTTAAACGCACATTAAGCCGGCATAAACAATAGCGTTTAACGCCATCCTATAAAAAGTCCCCTGCTAAATATTTATTCATGGCAAATGATAAAACACCGCAATTTACAAACAAATAAAAATACAATAAATACAACAAGTTATCTTTTTTAAATTATAATAGCCAGCTATGAATTAATGCCCCCTTCAACGCTTCACACAGTGTTTACAGATGCTTAATTTGCACATTCAGACTTTTCTGGCTATATCATTTTTATATCGTCAAAACCAATACCTCTATTAATTACAGGGTTTTATACAACACAAAAATACAAATAAACGACATTCTCTCTCATGAGTAATTAGATTCGCTATGATGTTGCCACTCTGGATTATGGCGGGCATCGTTCGCTCTAAAAAAAATAACGGTGAGTGCTGCGTAAATAACAGCAACTCCGCCGGGGGCGTGCTTTACCTTCCGCAGAGATGGCGCATCTTGCACGCCGTTCACGACAACTCTGCTGGAGTAATACCTAAATGAGCCAAATCTCTGTTATATCGAAACTCACTGGCGTGGAAACTACCACGGAAGGCACACAGGTTACGCTGAGCCATTCCTCTATCGTTGAGCTTCATGTAGAGCGAGCCGATGTCTCCCACTTCGCCCGCAGTGGTAACGATCTGGTGGTCACGCTGCACTCTGGCGAGGTCATTACCCTGAAGAATTTCTACGTCACCGACGCGGAGGGGGTGAGTCAGCTCGTCCTGGAAGAGAGTGACGGTGCGCTGTGGTGGATTGAAGATCCTACCGGGGCTGCTACCTACGAATCTATCGCCTCCACGGACGTATTACTGGCGGCCTCAGGCGGTGATACCGGTGGCGCAGCCATCTGGCCATGGGTACTCGGTGGTCTTGCTGTCGCAGGCGGGATCGCTGTCGCGGCAAGCAGCGGCGGCGGAGGGGGTGGCGACGATGATGATGACAATACGAACCCCGGCACGCCGGGCAATCCTTCCGATCCGGATACCACACCGCCAAATGCGCCTTCCAGTCTTCAGTTTTCTTCGGATGGTAAAACTGTCACAGGTACTGCCGAACCCGGCAGTACGATTACGCTGAAAGACATGAACGGGAATGTGATCGGTACAGGTCAAACCGGTAGCGACGGCACATTTACCGTATCTCTCGGGACGCCACTGACCAATGGTGAGCAAATTACCGCCACAGCTACGGATGCTGCCGGGAATACCAGCCAGGGCACGAATGTAATCGCACCGGACACCACCGCGCCTGATGCAGCGGCCATCACCAGCATAACAGATGATATTGACCCGCAGACGGGGGCAATCAGTAACGGCGGTAGCACCAACGATCAGCGTCCACAGCTTACCGGCACTGCCGAAGCGGGCTCCACCGTGACGATTTATGACGGTGGTATCGCGATTGGGAGTGCGGTCGTGGCCAGCAATGGCACCTGGACCTTCACACCGTCAGTAAACCTCAGTGAAAGCACCCACCAGATTACCGTGCAGGCAACCGACGCCGCCGGTAACTCCGGTCCAGTCTCACCGGTATTCACCCTCACGGTCGACATTACCCCGCCGGATGCACCAAGTACGATTGTGCTAACCGACGACACGGGCCAAATTAGAGGAACCATTACCTCGGGCGTGCCCACCGATGCTTCCCTGCCGGTCCTGGCAGGGACTGGCGAGCCTGGTGGAACTATCACCATCTACGACAATGGCGTGGCGATTGGGACCACGACGGTGCAGCCCAACGGCACCTGGAGTGTCACACCAGACAATCCGCTCCCGGAAGGGACACACTCGATAACCGTCAGTGAAACCGATGCTGCAGGAAACCAGAGCACAACATCGCAACCTATCACCTTCACTGTGGACACTACGCCGCCGCTTACTCCTGAAAACGTGGTTGTCTCGGCTGATGGCACCACCATCAGCGGCAACGCAGAGCCCGGGAGCACAGTAACCATCCGTGAAGGTGGCGTCTTCATTGGTGATACTGTGGCTGATGGCCAGGGCAATTTTACCCTGCCGCTGAACCCGCCGAAGATCAATGGCGAAAACCTAACCGCAGAAGCCACCGACACGGCAGGCAACACGGGTCCGACAGCACCCGTTGTTGCACCGGATATTACCCCACCGCAGGCCCCGGTCATTGTTTCAGTGGTTGATGACGTCCTTGCCACCACCGGACCAGTCGAGCAGAGTGGACTGACTAACGACCGGTCCCCAACGTTAAACGGAACGGGCGAACCCGGCTCGACCATCACCATTTCCAGCGACAGCGATATTATCGGGACGGTGGTCGTTCCGTCTTCCGGCCAGTGGAGTTTTACACCGCCTTCTCCGCTGTTAGATGGAACCCATGTGCTAACGGCAATTGCGGCGGACGCCGCGGGTAATCAGAGCGGGCCATCAAACACCTGGACAATCAACGTTGACGGCACGGCACCAACAGCTCCGGTGATATTACAAGTCGAGGACGATGTTTCCGGAAGCACTGGTACGATCGGTAACAATGAGACCACTAATGACGCATCCCCGACGCTCAGCGGGACTGCCGAAGCAAATGCGACGATCACCCTCCGCATGGACGGCGTTGATATTGGTACCACCGTTGCCGATAGCGGCGGTGCGTGGATCTTTACCCCTTCCACACCGCTTAGCGAGGGGCAGCATGCCCTGACCGCAGTCGCAACCGACGTGGCAGGCAACATCAGTGGGATTTCCAACACCTGGGGCATTACGATTGACAGCGTGGCACCTGCCGCCCCGCTCATTACCCAGGTGGTGGATGATGTCCCGGAGGGCCTCGGTACACTCTCCCCTAACGGCAGCACTAACGACACTACCCCGACACTCAACGGTACGGCTGAGCCGGGCTCGACGGTCACCATCCGCCTGGATGGCGCCGATCTTGTCACGATCCCGGTCGACGGCAGCGGCACGTGGTCCTATACCCCCACCGTGCCGCTTGGCGAGGGTCCTCATACCTTTACCGTCGTCGCGACCGACGCGGCGGGTAACACCAGCCTGCCGTCAAACGACTTCACCTTTATCGTCGATACCACCGCGCCAGTGGCTTCAACTATCGCCACCGTCACCGATGACGTTGGCGGCGTTCAGGGACCGCTCAGTAGCGGTGATACCACGGATGACACCCAGCCGCTGCTGCAGGGCTCCGCGCCTGCAGACACGATTATCACCGTCTATGACGGTACGACCCTGCTCGGCACCGCCACCCTCGACGGCAGCGGCGGCTGGCAATTTACGCCAACGACCCCGCTCACCGACGGCACGCATTCGCTGACGGTTCACGCCACGGATGCCGCCGGAAATACCACCATCTCCAGCCCGTTTGAATTAACGATAGATACCATTGCGCCAGCCACACCGGATATTCCGGACATCACCGTGAATCCTGACGGCGGTGCAACGCAAACGCCATTGAATCCGGGTGAAACCACGCGTGACACCACGCCAACCCTGAGCGGTACCGGCACGGTCGGCGATACCGTGACGATCTACAACGGCGGTGTCAAAATAGGTGACGCCGTAGTGGACGGCTCCGGCAACTGGTCCTGGACACCGACAACCCCACTGCCCAACGGTACCTATGACATCACCCTGACCGTCACCAACGTGGACGGCACGGGCAACGAAAGCGCCCCGTCCCAGCCGGTGACCATCACCATTGACACCGCCCCGCCAGCTACGCCAGCAGCACCGGTGATTACGGACAGCGTCAGCCAAATAACCGGACCGGTTGCCGACGGGGAAACCACGAACGATCCGCGTCCGGTCCTGAGTGGCACCGGCACAGCGAACGATGTGGTTATTATTTATGACAGCATTAATGGTCAGCCTGCTACCGAAGTGGGTCGCGTCACCGTAGACAGCAACGGCAACTGGAGCTGGCGCCCTGACGCCAGCATTGATGAGGGAAGCCACGAATTTACCGCCACCGCCACCGACGAAGCCGGTAACGTTTCGGCGGCGTCACCGGGGATCACTATTACCGTTGATACCGTGGCACCTGATACGCCTGTCATTAGCGCCGTTGGCGGTAAGCCAGACGGTGGTGTTACCACGGATACTACCCCCGGTGTGGGCGGTACCGGCCCTGCGGGCGAAACGGTCATCGTTTATAACAATGGCGTTGAACTAGGACGCGTCGAAATCGGCAGCAATGGCGAGTGGTCTCTCGATCTTCCGACCCAGACTGATGGCCCACTCAACATCACCGTTGCGGCAGTCGATGCTGCGGGTAACGTCAGCGGCCTCAGCCCGGTCTTCACCGTCACCGTTGATACCACTGCGCCAGAAATCCCGCTGATTAATACGGTGTCTGACAGCCAGCTCACAAGCAATGTGCTTTATACCCGTGATGGCACGCCGACCCTCACGGGCACCGGCGAACCGGGTACCACCGTTATCGTCTCCGTAGACGGTACAGCATCCACGGTGCCGGTAACGGTACAGCCGGACGGCAACTGGAGCTGGACCGCCGACAGCACGCTGGCGGAAGGCCCGCATACCTTTACCGTCTCCGCGGTCGATCCGGCTGGCAATACGTCCGGTAGCTCTGCACCGCTTAGCGTTAACGTCGATACTCTGGATCCGGCCGCTCCCGCGGTTACTGGCATAGCCGCTCAAGGTACTCCATTGACCGGCACCGCCGAAGCGGGGGCTACCATCACTGTAACCGATAACAATGGTAATGTTCTCGGGACAGGCGTAGCCACCGGTGGCGCCTTCTCCATCGCGCTCAGCCCAGCCCAAACGGATGGCGCTGTGCTGACGGTGACCGCGACCGATGCCGCGGGCAACCTCAGTCCTGAGGCATCCTACACCGTCACCGGTACGCTGCCGAATCTTCCGGATGTGCCCATCATTACGGCGATTAACGACGATGAAACGCCTGTCACCGGCGACGTGAAAGACAAAACCACCAACGACATTACCCCGACACTCGTGGGTACGGCCGAAGCGGGCAGCATTATCACCATCTACCAGGACGGCATCGCGGTTCCGCTGATCAACGTGATTGCTGATGCGGACGGTAACTGGAGCTATACCCCACTGATTGCGCTGGGTGAAGGGCTGCACACCTTTGAAGTGACCGCGACAGTCGGGCTCTCGACCAGCGGCCGCTCGCCGGTTGCAACCGTCACCGTTGACCTCACTGCACCGGACACGCCGACCATTGGCTCAGTGATTGATGATGTCGGCCCTGGCACTGGTCAACTCACCAACGGGCAGACCACCAACGACAACCAGCCTACCCTTACCGGCTCCGGCACGGTGGGCGATACCATCTCCGTTTACAGCAACGGAACCCTGCTGGGTACCGCACTGGTCGGCAATACGGGGACCTGGGTCTTCACACCGCCCGCGCTGGCGGAGGGCAATAACGTTCTGACCATCCGCGAGACCGACCCCGCGGGCAATGAAAGTGGTCTGTCGACAGGCTTCACCATCGTCGTTGATACGGTTTCCACCACGCCAGCGATCACCAACGTAACGGATAATGTGGGCAATGCTGCCACCACGATTGTGAGCGGCGATCCGACTAATGACGCGACGCCAACCCTTTCGGGGACGGCGGAAGCGAACAGCGTGGTGAAAATTTTCGACGGCGGTACCCAGATTGCCGTGGTCACGGCTGACGGCACCGGTGCCTGGACGTTCACCCCTGACACCGCGCTCGGCGAAGGGCCTCACGCCTTCACCGTTACCGCCACCGACCCACAGGGCAACGTCAGCCAGGTGTCTAACGGCTGGAACGTCGTGGTTGACCTGACGGCGCCAACGGTTCCAACGCTGGATACGGTTAACGACAATGCCCCTGGCGGCGTGACCGGCAATTTCACCAGCGGGCAAGTCACCAACGACACCACCCCGACGATCGGCGGCACCGGACAACCGGGCAGTACAATCCATATCATGAATAACGGTACGCAAATTGGCCTTGCGACCGTCGACGGAAGTGGTAACTGGACCTTTACCCCGAGCACGCCGCTGGGCGACGGCAACTATCTCCTTCGCGCCTACGCTACCGATGCGACAGGCAATGCGTCAGCAAACTCGTCGGTCTTTGCCTTTACCGTGGATGCAGCAGGCCCTGCTGCGCCACTGGTCAGCAGTGTGATTGACGACGTCGGCCCGGTCACCGGTACGCTCACCACCGGCAACAGCACCAACGACGCGCGTCCGGCCTTCAACGGTACGGGCGAAGTGGGTGCCACAGTGCATATCATTGTGGATGGCAACGAGATTGGCACCGCGGTGGTTAATGCCCAGGGGAACTGGACCTACACGCCTGACATCGCCCTGAGTGACGGGCCTCATGCCATCACCTTCAATGCCACCGATGCGGCTGGCAACACCGGCAGCACGACGGCACCGTTTAACCTGACAGTGGATACGGCACCACCGGCGGCACCGGCCATCACGACCGCGGGAGACAACGCAGGCAGCGTACAGACGCCGCTGACTTCCGGGCAAAGTACCGACGACACCACGCCAACGTTGACGGGCACCGCGGCAGCCAACGCCACGGTGACCATCTATGAGAACGGACAGCCGGTCGGCACCGCGCTGGCGGACGGCACCGGAGCATGGAGCTTTACGCCGTCATCAGCGCTGAACAATGGCAGTCATACCTGGACCGCGACCGCGACCGACGCGGCGGGGAACGTCAGCCCGGCGTCGCCTGGCTTTACGCTGATTGTTGATACCAGTGCACCTAATGCGCCGGTTATCAGCCAGGCCGTTGACGATGCGGGCAGCATCACCGGCCCGCTCAGTTCAGGACAGACGACCGACGACACCGTGCCACGGCTTGTCGGGACCAGTGAGCCGTTTGCGACTGTGAATATCTACGAAGGCACAACGCTTGTCGGAACGGGCACCGCGGATGCCAGTGGCAACTGGAGTATCTTGCTCACGACCACCTTAGCCACGGGCGCGCACAGCTTCACGGCGCAGGCCACGGATGCAGCGGGTAATACCAGCGTTTCGTCAGCGGCCTTTAGCCTGACTATCGACACGACGCCGCCAGCCCTGCCGGTACTGAGCAGCATTGTGGATGATGTGGGCAATGCGGCTACGCCGATTGCCAATGGCGGATTGACTAACGACGCGCAGCCTACCCTCACGGGTACGGCGGAAGCGGGTGCCACGGTGAAAATTTTCGATAACGGCGTCCAGATTGGTAGCGCGATCGCGACCGGCGGGGCATGGAGCTTTACCCCTTCTCCGGCGCTGAGCAACGGGTCGCACAGCCTGACGTTTACCGCCACCGATGCGGTGGGCAATACCAGCGCATCCACCACCCCCTATGTGATCAACGTGGATGCCATAGCGCCAATCGCCCCGGTTATCGGCTCGGTTGTCGATGATGTCGGTAGCGTCACTGGGCCAGTTATCGGCACCACCCCGACCAACGACACACGTCCAACGCTGAACGGAACCGCCGAAGCCAATGCGACAGTGCGTATCTATGACGGGGTAACGCTTGTCGGCACGTTAACCGCCGATGCCAGCGGCAACTGGACCCTGCCACAAACCAGCACCATACTGACGGAAGGCACGCATAACTTCACCGCTACGGCCACCGATGCGGCGGGCAACATCAGCGCGGCTTCAACCGTGACGACGATTATTGTTGATACTGCCGCCCCCACGGCACCAACCGGTACCTTTAACGCTGACGGTAGCGTATTGACTGGTAACGCGGAAGCAGGCAGCACCGTTGCTATTCGCCTTGCAGATGGCTCCACGGTGACCGCCACGGCGGACAGCAACGGCACGTACAGTTACACCTTTACGAACAAACAGACCGAAGGCCAGACGCTGCAGATCACCGCCACTGACGTCGCGGGCAATACCTCACAGCCTGGCTCCGTACTTGCGCCGGTCGTTCCGCTCTCCGCCAGCAATAACGTCGAAGAGCTGAACCTCAGCACCACGGCCACCGTCACCAACAGCCAGTACAGTGATTACGGTTTCCTGCTGGTGGGTGCCGTAGGCAACGTTCTCACGTTGTTGGGTAATGATACTGCCCAGGTGAACTTCACGGTGGGCAGCGGTGGCAGCGCGGATATTGTGGTGAACGCCAACGCCACGGGCGCGGTACTCTCTCTGCTCAACACCCTTGAACTTGTGGTTCAACATAACGTCAACGGTGTCTGGACCACCGTGGTGGATACCGGACAACCGCAGTTTGCCGATCTGCTGACCCTCGGGGCCACCGGCGTATCGCTGAACCTGACCGGGTTGGCTGATGGCGATTACCGGGTGCTGAGCTACAACACCAACCTGCTGGCGACCGGCTCCTACACCAGCCTCGATGTGGCGGTGAAAGAAACCAGCGCCGGTACCGTGACGGGCGACACCAGCCTGAACGGTAACGTAATTCTCGACGCCGACCCGACCGCGGGCAGCGACAACGCCCCGGCAGGCACCACGGTCTCTGCTGTCACCAACGCGCTGGGTGTCACTACCAGCGTGAACGCCGACGGCACGGTTGTTCAGGGCCAGTACGGTACGCTGACCATTAACCGCGATGGCAGCTACACCTACAACCTGACCGACACCAGCGCAGCGGTCATAGGTCGCACAGAGAGTTTCACCTACACCATCACCCATAACGGCGTCAGCGCGTCGGCGAACCTTGTGCTGTCGCTGGGTGAAGGCACTCTCGTCAACGGTATTGTGGCGGTAGATGACACGGCCTCGCTGACCTTTGACACGACCGTGAGTGAAATTAATAACGGCACCTCGTCGCAAGGCGGCTTTACCCTGGTGGGTATTAATCTCGGCAACACGCTGGGGCTGAACCTGCTGGACGACATGACCAACCCCATTATCTATAACGTGGAGGAAGGCACTACCCGCACCATGACCATACAGGCTTCCGTGGGCGGAGTGGCGCTGGCGTCGGTATTCGACCTGTATGTCTACAAGTTCAATAACGCGACGCAGACCTTCGAGCAGATGCGCGTCGAACCGGGCTGGCTGCGTGCGCCGTTGCTGGGCGGTACCTCGTCTCAGCTGACGCTGAACCTGCCTGCCGGGGAGTACCTCTTCCTGCTGAATACGGCTGCAGGGATCACCGCCCTGACCGCCTACACGCTGAACGTGCTGGAAGATCATGTCTACAGCGTATCGAGCATTGGCGAGACCACCACCGGAGATGTGCTGGACAACGATGTCGCAACCGGCGCGGTGGTATCAGAAGTAAACGGCGTGGCGGTGAACAGCAGCGGCCTGACCGACATTCAGGGGGAATACGGCACGCTGAGCATCAATGCGTCCGGACAGTACACCTACACCCTAAAAACCGGTGTGGGTGCGGACCATATCAGCACGCCGGATACGTTTGTCTATACCATCACCGCGCCAGACGGGACAAAGGATACGGCATCGCTCAACATCACCCCAACCGCGCAAGCGATGGATGCGGTCAACGATGTCAGTACCGTGATGGACGTCACCTCGGTGCATCACACGACAACCTACTCGGATACCACCGTCGGGACGGCCAGTTGGACAACCGCGCTGCTGTCATCAACCCAGGGCAGCGGGAGCGGAACCTTCGTGGTGGATCCGAACACCGCGCTGCATAACGCGTCGCTGCACTTTAACGTGGCATCGCTGCTGGCTCTGGGCGGCCTGACGGTGAACTGGTCAATTAGTGATGGCACAGGCGTTATCCGTAGTGGTTCCTTCAGTGGTGGCTCTTTGCTGGGCGGTAATATCGACGTTCCGCTGACCGGGCTGGATCTGAATGCCGGAACTTATACGCTGAGCTATACCGGCAGCGTACCGGGGCTGAGTGTGGGGAATATTACGATCACCCCAAGCGTGAACGGCACCACCTACTCGCTGAGTGATTTCGACGTCACCGGCAGCCACAGCGTGAACGGCAATATCTTTGACGGCACCGACTCTGGCGGCGTGTTGGATCAGTTGCACTCGGTGGATACCCGCCTCAGCGTGACCGGCTACGACGGCGTGACCACCACGCTGGATCCGTACACCGGCAGCGCAACGGTCAACGTCGTCGGCCATTACGGCACGCTGGCAATTGCTGCGGACGGCCACTACACCTACACCCTCAACACCGGGGTGTCGCTCTCAACCATCACCTCGAAGGAGACCTTCAACTACACCCTGACCGATGCCGACGGGAAAACAGACAGTGCCACGCTGACCATCAATATGGCGCCGCAGTTCATCAGCTCGGAACATAACGACGTCATTACCGGCACCGCCTACGGCGACACCCTGATTTACCAGGTGCTGAACGCCACCGCAGGCAACGCCACCGCGGGCAACGTCAGCAGCACTGCCGGCGATCACTGGACCAACTTCTCGCTCACGCAGGGGGACAAAATCGATATCGGCGATCTGCTGGTGGGCTGGAACGGGAGCAGCTCAACGCTCGGTAATTATCTGCATGTTACTAATAGTAATGGCAATACCGTGATCTCCATCGACCGTGATGGTTCAGGGAGCACCTACACTAATACGACGCTCGTGACGCTGGATAACGTCCAGACCACCTACGACGAGTTAGTGAACCAGCAACACATCGTTACCTGATAGCACCTGCACAAATGACCCGGGCGCACAGCGCCCGGGCATAAACAATAAAGCAGTACATTTTTATTAGGGATAAGACATGGGAATGAAGATGCCTTACTGGTGGCTCTCGTGCTGCCTGATATCTGTGCCCGCCCTCTCCGCGACGCCGGCGGCGATGATCAATACCGGACAACTCCGTGAAACGCAGGAACTCCCCTCTCTGAATGGCCGCGTGGCACCTGTCGTCGGCAAGGCTGCCCCCGGCACGCTGCAGCTTGGCGAAGCCGTCAACCGCGCCGTCACCTGGCACCCGGCCATCAGTGAAGCCGTGGGGAAACTCTACCAACAAAGCGAAGAGGTGGACGTCGCCAAATCGAAATACTATCCGCAAATTAATGCCGGCATGGATAACGGTTATACCCACGACGGCGACGATAATGGCTTTACTCCGTCGCTGGTGCTCTCCCTCTCACAAATGCTGTACGACTTTGGCAAGGTGGCAAGCCAGGTGCGTGCGGAAAATGCCGGCGTCGCCCAGCAGCAGGCCAACGTGCTGGTCAGCATCGACACCATCGCTCACGATACCGCCATCGCGATGGTGCAGGTGCAAACCTGGCAGCAAATGGTCGACACCGCCAAAGAGCAGCTTGAGGCGCTCTCTTCGATTGGTACCCTCACCCGCCAGCGTAATGACGAAGGGGCCACCTCACTCTCTGACGTAGTGCAGACCGATGCACGTATCGAAGGCGCGCGCGCCCAGCTGATGCAGTACCAGGCCAGCCTCGACAGCGCCCGTGCCACGTTGATGAGCTTCCTTGGCTGGAACACCCTCAACACGATCAGCAACGATTTTCCACAAAAGCTGGCCCGCAGCTGCGACATTGCCGAGCCGGACGATCGTCTGGTCCCGGCAGTATTAGCCGCCTGGGCGCAGGCTAACGTCGCCCAGGCCAATCTCGACTACGCCGACGCCCAGATGACACCGACCGTCTCGCTGGAGCCGGAGGTGCGCCACTACCTGAACGAACGCTATGCGGGTAACGAAACGCGGGATCGCACCCAATACTCTGCATGGGTGAAAGTGCAGATGCCGCTCTATCAGGGCGGCGGCCTCACCGCCCGGCGTAACGCCGCAGGCCACGCGGTAGAAGCCGCACAGTCCACCATTCAGCGTACCCGCCTCGAGGTACGCCAGAAACTGCTGGAGTCGCGCAGCCAGGTATTAAGCCTGCTGAGCACGCTGCAGATTCAGGGCCGTCAGGAGGCGCTCAGCGCCCGCACCCGTGAACTCTATCAGCAGCAATATCTCGATCTGGGTTCGCGCCCGCTGCTCGATGTGCTTAACGCCGAGCAGGAGGTCTATCAGGCGCGTTTTACCCAGCAGCAGACCCTCGGACAGTTGCACCAGCTGCAGCTCAACTGCCTCTATAACACCGGGCAATTGCGTCACGCGTTCGATCTTGATAACCGCACCATCCAGACCGTGGAGATCCAGCCATGAAGCAACGCGATATCCCGCAAGGTGAGACCATGACGGATGAGGCCCTGGCGCAGTGGGCGCAGGCCTTTGGTTTTGTCGCCACGCGCTACCGCGTCGCCTGCTCCCCCGGTGCGCTGCTCGCGGGCGCGCCGTGGCTAAAAGGCAAACCGATGGTGCCTGCACTGACTCAGCTGGCCCGTGAAGCAGGGCTGTCGTTTCAGCTGCTGACGGCGGATCAGCAGGCGATCAACAGCTGGCGTCTGCCGGTCGTGGCGGCAATGAACGACGGCAGGATCGGCGTGATCGAACATTTCGATGGCGACGATACGCTGGAGGTCAGCTTTTTCGACGATCAGACCTACACCAACCGGCTTTCGATGACCGCCATGCTGCCCGCCATCCGCCACGTCATTGCCCTGCGCCCACTGGCCGCGCTGAAAGACAGCCGCGTGGATGCCTATATTTCGAAATACCGTCCGGACTGGCTTTACCGGCTGGTAATGCGCGACTTGCGCCCCTACAGCTGGGTGATGCTCGCCGCGCTGTTCATTAACGTCCTGTCCCTGTCGGGGATTGTCTTTTCCATGCAGGTGTATGACCGGGTGATCCCCGCGCAGTCCTACCCGACGCTGTATGTCCTGACTATCGGCGTGCTGATCGCCACCCTGTTTGGCTTTGTGCTGCGCGTGGCACGCGGGCACATTATGGATCTGCTGGGCAAACGCTCCGATCTGCGCGTATCGGATCGGGTCTTCGGTCACGCCCTGCGGCTGCGCAACAGCGCCATCCCTCGCTCGACCGGCAGCTTTATCTCCCAGCTACGCGAGCTGGAGCAGATCCGCGAGATGGTCACCTCCTCCACCATCTCCACAATTGTCGATCTGCCCTTCTTTTTCCTGTTCGTGGTGGTGCTGGCAATCATCGCTCCCCAACTGGCGTGGATCGCACCGGTCGCCGCGGTGATCATGGTCCTGCCCGGTCTGCTGCTGCAGAAAAAGCTGGCAGAGCTCGCGAAGCAGTCGGCGCACGAATCCACCCTGCGCAACGCCGTGCTGGTGGAGAGCGTGCAGGGGCTGGAGGACATAAAGCTGATGCAGGCGGAAAACCGCTTTTTGCAGCAGTGGAACAGCTACATCCAGATCACCGCTGAATCTGGCCTGCGCACCCGTGAACTGACCCAGAATCTGATCAGCTGGGGAATGACGATTCAGAGCCTGGTCTATGCCGGGGTGATCGTGGTCGGTGCGCCGATGGTGATCGACGGCACGCTGACGACCGGTTCGGTGGTCGCCGCCTCGATGCTGGCCTCGCGCATGATCGCTCCGATGGCTACCCTGTGCGGCGTGCTGGCGCGCTGGCAGCAGGTCAAAGCGGCGAAAGAGGGACTGGACAGCATTATGCAGCTCCCCACAGAAAACCAGCGTGAGGAGACGCCGATCCGCCAGGATGTACTGCGCGGTCACTATCTTTTCGAGCAGGCGCAGTTCCGCTATCACCCGGAAGATCCGCGCATGGCCCTGCGCATTAACCGTCTGGAGATTAAGCCAGGCGAAAAAGTGGCGATCCTCGGGCGTAACGGCGCCGGAAAATCGACCCTGCTGCAGGCGATGGCGGGCGGAATGGATCTCGCCGGCGGTGAATTGCGGCTCGATAACTTCAGCCTCCCGCACCTCGATGTCGCCGATGTCCGGCGTAACGTCGGCTTTATGACCCAGAACGCCCGGCTCTTTTACGGCACCCTGCGCGAAAACATCACCCTCGGCATGCCGCGCGCCACCGATGAGGAGATTTTAGAGGTGCTGGAGTTAACCGGCGCTGCGGGCTTTGTGCAGAAACTGCCGAAGGGTCTGGACTACCCGATTATGGAGAACGGCGTGGGGTTATCCGGCGGCCAGCGGCAATCCATTCTGCTGGCGCGCATGCTGCTTCGCGACCCCAATATTGTGCTGATGGATGAACCGACTGCGTCGCTCGATGAGCATACCGAGCGGGAATTTATCCAGCGTCTGAGCGCCTGGCTTGGCAACCGCACCCTGATTGTCGCCACGCATCGCGTGCCGGTGCTGGAACTGGTGGAGCGCGTCGTGGTGCTCAAAGAGGGAATGCTGGTGATGGACGCGCCGAAAGCACAGGCACTGAACAACAGCCGCATGCAACAACAGCAGCAGCAGGCAGCAACCGGACGGGAGTGGAAAAATGAAAATCAGTCAGCGTGACGTCGCCGCAATGGACGACCTGGACAATGCGCTCGACTCCGAAAGCGGCTACACCGGTGCTCGGCGGATTGTTATCTTCTCTTTACTGATGTTCGTGGTACTCGGCGTCTGGGCGTGGTTTGGCGTGCTGGATGAAGTCTCAACCGGCACGGGCAAAGTGATCCCCAGTTCGCGCGAGCAGGTTTTACAGTCGCTCGACGGGGGGATCCTCACCGAGCTGAACGTCCATGAGGGTGACCAGGTGCAGGCCGGACAAGTGCTGGCGCGGCTCGATCCCACGCGTTCAGAATCTAACGTTGGTGAAAGCGCGGCGCGCTACCGTGCCTCGCTGGCCTCCAGCGTGCGACTGTACGCCGAGGTAAACGATCTGCCGCTGAAATTTCCCCCTTCGCTGGCGAAGTGGACCGATCTGACCGCCGCCGAAACCCGGCTCTATAACTCACGCCGTGCGCAGCTGGAAGATACCCAGCGGGAGCTGCGTGCGGCATTGGATCTTGCGAATAAGGAGCTGGCGATCACTCAGCGTCTGGTGAAAACCGGCGCCGCCAGCCACGTGGAGGTACTGCGCCTGCAGCGGCAGAAAAGCGATCTGGAGCTGAAACTCACCGACGTGCGATCCCAGTATTATGTGCAGGCCCGCGAGGCGTTATCCAAGGCCAACGCTGAAGTGGATATGGTCTCGGCGATCCTCAAAGGCCGCGAGGATTCAGTGACCCGCTTAACGGTGAAATCTCCGGTGCGCGGGATCGTGAAAAACATCAAAGTCACCACCATCGGTGGCGTCATCCCGCCTAACGGCGAGCTGATGGAGATTGTGCCGGTGGACGATCACCTGCTGATCGAAACCCGCCTCTCCCCGCGCGATATCGCCTTTATCCACCCGAATCAGGAAGCGCTGGTAAAAATCACCGCCTACGATTACGCCATTTATGGCGGGCTGCACGGTGTGGTTGAAACCATTTCGCCGGACACCATTCAGGACGAAGCCAAGCCGGAGGTGTTCTATTACCGGGTATTTATCCGCACCAGCCAGGATTACCTGGTGAATAAAGCAGGCCGGCACTTCTCAATCGTGCCGGGGATGATTGCGACGGTGGACATTAAAACCGGTGAGAAAACGGTACTGGATTACATGATCAAGCCGTTCAACCGGGCGAAAGAGGCGCTGCGAGAGCGCTAATCACTGGCGGTTTGTTTCTCCGGCCCTCTGCCTGTGGAAGAGGGCCGGAGTCATGGCATCCATAGCCCGCAACAATACCGCTTAAGCCAGCGGCGAAAGTCTGACCTCGTTTACCTTTTCCCTTTCCGCCTTCTGTTAAAATAGCCCAAACTCATTTTTCAGGAAGAAACCATGCGTCAACGAACTATTGTCTGCCCCATCATTCAGAACGACGGGGCGTATCTGCTGTGCAAAATGGCCGATGACCGCGGCGTATTTCCCGGCCAGTGGGCATTATCGGGCGGCGGGATGGAGGCGGGAGAAACCATGGAGCAGGCGCTGCGTCGTGAAATTCGCGAAGAGCTGGGCGACGCGCTGGAGATCACGGAGGTCAAACCCTGGGCGTTTCGCGATGACATTCGGGTGAAAACCTATGCCGATGGCACCACGGAGGAGATTTATATGATTTACCTGATTTTCGACTGCATCAGCGCAAATCGGCAGGTAACGTTTAACGACGAGTTTCAGGAAGTTGCCTGGGTCCGCCCGGAAGCACTTAAAGCACTGGATCTGAACGAAGCCACGCGCATTACCTTCGCACAGAAGGGGCTTCTTTAAGCGCCCACTGCCCGGGCGTTTTGCCGGTAAAGGCCCTGAAAACCTCAATAAACGCGCTGATACTGTTGTAGCCGCACGACAGCGCGATCCAGCCAACCGGTTTACCTGCTGCCAGCCACTCCATTGCCCGCATTACGCGGGCAAGTTGCCGCCAGTTAACAACGTTCATTCCCGTTTCCGCGCTAAACCGACGGTGGAATGTCCGCACGCTCATTCCCGCAAGGGAGGCATAGTGCTCAACCGTCTGGTTGTCGTCCACACGTAGCATCAGATGGCTGGCTACCTTCTTTAATCGGGGATCGGCTGGCATGGGCAGCAGATAGCGCACCAGACGGCCCCGCGCCAGTTCATCCAGCAGCAGGGTGAGCTTTCGCGGATCGTACCCGCTTCCTTCAGCGTTTAAACGTGAAAACAGCGCGCTGGTGAGCTCGTCGGGTTCGAAAAGCGTCGTTTCACCGGGCAGTGCTTCACACCCTGCGGGATCCAGATAGATCGCATGACCGTCAATCGCACTTCCGGAAAAGGCAGCATGCTCCTGACCGGGCGGGATCCAGCCGATATGTTGCGCCGGTACAACCGAACGCCCAGACGCTGTTTCGACAACCAGCAGACCCGTCGTAATCCGCCAGAGCTGACCGGCCTGATGGCTGTGCCACGGCGTATGGTATCCACCTGAATGCAAAAGTGTCTCGAAGCTGACCATGTTATTTGGCCGAAAATCGTTATTCATTGGCTTATTACAGAAACTACGTCTCTGTCTGTCAAGGATAATGGCGGCTCAACGCAACGAGGAGTCACCATGAACATCATCACCCGCCTGATTACCCAGTCTGACAATGCTATTTTGCGTGAGGAAATGTCCCGTTTACTGACCGGCCTGTTTAAAGGCGAGATTGATCCGAAAGACGTTTTTTCGCCAGAGTATCAGCAGATCACGGACGGTCACTCTCTTGATTATTCTGGCTTTATTCAGCACCTGGAGCACGTGCGTTCGCAGATCCGCGATATCGCCTTCCGCGTGGAACAGATAGGGTGTCATGACACACTGCTGGCTGACCGGCATATCGTGACCGTCACGTATCCCGAAGGCCATCAGGCTGAAATAGAGGTTTATATGTTTGCCACGCTATGCGCAGGAAAAATCTGCCGGATCCACGAAGTCACGCGAGTAGCTAACGGTGAAGCTTCTGCTCGCGCGCTGGCCCATGCAACGGGCTAACGTTACTCAGCCGGTTGCGGTGCGCCGCTGAGATACACACTCACATAGCGCGTAAACTTCCCGATAAACACCCCGGCAAATACTCCGCCGGAGACTATCGCCAGCGCGCTCATGGCGGGCTGTTGCAACGTCTGGGGAGAGAGGGCGTTCATCACCCCCAGCACGTATTTTACCCCAAATGCCAGCATCATAAACGGCAGTGCCGTGTAGTCCGGCTGGCGATAAAGGGTGCGCGGCGCGTCGGTGCGGGTGATGACCGTCTGCTTAATCAGCACATACCCCAGCGCCGCGCCCGCCACAATCCCCGCAACCCAAAGGGCCACCGTCGCGAGAGTAAGATCGCGATAGACCACCAGATCGTAGATATCCCAGATAAGAAAGATGGCAGGAATGATGGCCAGCCTTTCCAGCGTCACGGTGGCAGGCTTACGGGCATTGAGGCCGCGTGAGATAAGAAAGATAAACAGAACCCACACCCAGACGGGGGTGTGCGTGAGGATACCGATCAGAAATTCAAACATGGGATTCACCATGAACGCTTGCGGCGCTGGCCGCACTGCACAAGTAATGCGCATAACAGCACAGGTGCCATTATGCGCAGGTCTGTTACAGCGATTTTTTCAGGCGACGAACCGCCTCTTTCAGCTCTTCATCGGTTGGCGTGACAAACGACATGCGCAGCGTCGTATGGTCTGGCTCATTGCAAAAGAAGAACTCACCCGGCACAAAAACCACGCCGTTGCTTAACGTTTTTTCCAGCCAGCGCGTGGTGTTGATGCCATTGTTCATTTTGGCCCACAGGAACATTCCGCCCTTCGGCTTATGGAACGACATGACATCACCCAGTTCCGCCTCCAGTTCATTTGCAAAGGTCTGGTATTTCTGGCGGTATGCTTCACGGATCATTTTAATCTGATCGGCCAGACGACCGGTTTTCAGGTACTCATAGGTCATCAGCTGTGACAGCGTGCTGGTGTGCAGATCGGTGGTTTGCTTGAGATTAACCACCGCGCGTTTCAGCCACTCCGGTACCAGCACCCAGCCCACACGAGTGCCCGGGGCGAGGATTTTGGAGAAGGTCGAGGTATAGACGACGTTCTCTTCATTGCCGATATCTTTGGCATGGGCAATTAACGGGCGGAACACTTCATCGGTATAATTAATTTCACTGTACGGATCGTCTTCGATAATAACGAAGTCATAGCGCTTCGATAATTCCACCAGCTGTTTACGACGCACCTCAGAAAGCGTTACCCCACCCGGGTTACCAAATGTCGGAACAATATAAACCGCCTTGATGGTTTTATTCGCCACCAGTGCTTCAAGTTCATCCACTTTCATTCCGTCGCCATCGGTGCCCACGGATTCAAATTTGGCCTGTGCCAGACCAAATACCTGCAGTGCCGCGAGATACGTTGGACGTTCGACGACGACGGTATCGCCCGGGTTAATTAACGCCCGCGCCAGCACGTCGAGAGATTGTTGCGAACCGGACGTAATGACCACGTCATCGGCCTTGCAGGAGATCCCGCGGCCTTCACAGATGAGCTTAATTTCTTCACGCAGCCCCGGGATGCCTTCGGTCAGACCGTACTGAAAAGCTTCACCAAAATGCTGTGATAATACGGCATCAGCGGCAATTTTCAGGCCTTCATGATCGAACAGTGCAGGGTTAGGAATACCGCCACCCAGCGAAATCACCCCGGCCATTTTGCTATGTTTTAATAATTCACGGATGGCAGATGATTGCAGGCCCTGTGCGCTGCTGGCGAGTTTATTCACAGACATTCTTTGCTTACCTTCTTTTTTATAATGTGCCTAATCTTAGTAGCATAAGTCTGCGGCTTTGATAATTACTTTTCTTCAACTGCATGGCCGAAATATTCCGCGCCCTGCAGAATATGCGCGACAAATTGCGTGAGCTTGGGTAGCGGACGTAAATCCTGGCGCCACAGCAAATGTACCGGTCGTGGCGCAGGCGTGTAGTTCTCCAGCACCTGCACCAGCCTGCCGCTCGCCAGCTCTTCCGCCACCAGCACTTCGGGTTGCAGTAATAATCCCGCCCCCGCTCTCGCCGCCATCCGTAGCCCATAGCCATCGTTGCAGCGCAGAATGGCATCGCGCTTCCAGCGCATCTCGCCTTCAACCCCCGGCAGCCGCCATTCGTTACGCGCGGTCCACACCGTGTGTGACAGGCAGAGATGATCCGCCAGATCGGCAGGCGTTCGCGGCGTGCCGTAACGCGCCAGATACGCCGGGGCCGCGCAGATCACCATTCGGTACGGGCAGAGGTATTTCGCCACCAGATCGTCGTTATGAATGTCACCGATGCGAATGGCCAGATCGACCCCTTCATCCACCAGATCCACCATCCGGTTGGTCAGATCCAGCTCCACGCGCACGTCCGGGTAGCGCTGCAAAAAGGTCGCCGTGAGGGGGGCTATCACACAACCGCCAAACGAGGTGGGCGCCGTGACCCGCAAGGTCCCGGCTGGGGCGGCACGCAGTCGCTCAACCGCGCTTTCGGCGATAGAGACCTGCTCCAGCACCCGCTTCGCCTCGTCGAAATAGACCCGCCCGGCGTCCGTCAGGCTTTGACGCCGCGTATTTCGCTCCAGCAGCCGGGTGCCGAGCTGAGACTCCAGCAACGCAATGTACTTCCCCACCATCACCGCCGACATCTCCAGCCGGCCTGCCGCGCCGGTAAAACTGCCGCTCTCAACGACAGCAATGAAGGTCTCCATGCTGCGAAGCTTATCCATATTCAAAACCCCTGGTTAGCAATCCTCTAACTTTAGCCCAGTTTATCTGAGTTTTGATTTATTAAAGAATGAAGGCTCACAACCTAAGGAGTCAGCTATGAAAATCGTGATTATTGGTGCCAGCGGTACGGTCGGTCGTGCGGTAACAGAAGAGCTGAGCCGTCGCCACGACGTGATCCGCGTGGGTCGCACGCAGGGCGACTACCAGGTGGATATCACCTCTCAGGCAAGCGTCCAGGCATTGTTTGAAAACATCGGTGCGGTGGATGCGATTGTCTCTGCCAGTGGCGGCCTGCACTTCGGCCCGCTCGCGACCATGAAAGACAGCGATTTCAACCAGGGCTTGCAGGATAAGCTGCTGGGACAGGTTCGTCTGGCGTTGACCGGCCAGCATTATCTCAACGAAGGCGGCTCCATCACCCTGATAAGCGGGATCGTGGCGCATGAGCCTATCGCTCAGGGGGTGAATGCCACCACGGTGAACGCCGCCCTGGAAGGGTTTGTCCGCGCCGCGGCCTGTGAACTGCCGCGCGGGATCCGCATCAACCTGATTAGCCCGACGGTGCTTACCGAATCAGCGGAAGCGTACGAAGGCTTCTTCCCGGGCTTTGAAAGTGTTCCCGCCGCAACGGTGGCGCAGGCCTATCGTCGCAGCGTGGAAGGAGTGCAGAATGGACGGGTGTATAAAGTGGGTTACTGAGCCTTAGCGGCAGAAATCAGGACCAGCATCGGACGTTCCGCCTCTTCGGCCAGCGCGGGCCAGGCATCAATTTGTGCCTGCGTTGGTCCCCATTCGTTCACTTCCGTTATTGTCAGCCCCGCCTTAATAAGCGCATTGAGCGTGGTACCGAGCGTACGGTGGTATTTGATCACCCCGTCTGCCAGCCAGTTGCTGACGCGCTCGCCCTCATCCTGATAGCGATTAACGCCCCAGAAACGCTCGCCGTTGTCGTCGGTCAGCCAGCCCTGACGTGTGGCGCAGGTATAAATCGGATGTTCCATTGAAAAGACGAAGCTGCCGCCGGGTTTAAGCGCCCGCCGGATTTTCTCAAACAGGGAATCCAGCGCCGGCAGGTAGTGCAGCGCCAGTGAACTGTAGATCAAATCAACGCTGTTCTCAGGTAACGCCAGAGATGCCAGATCGCTGCGCTGATAGTGAATTTGCGTGTCATCCGTCAGTTCAGCCGCCCGGGCGAGCATCTTTTCGGAGAGATCAACGCCGGTCACTTCTGCCGCCCCCAGCGCGCGTGCAGCGCGACAGAACCAGCCGTAACCGCAGCCAAGATCGATAACTGACTTGCCGGATAACGGTGGCAGCATGCTTTTCAGCGCAGGCCATTCCGGTGCGCCGTCCAGACCCTGCACCGAACGCGGTAGCCGGGCATAGCCTTCAAAAAACGCCGGGTTGTCGTAGATGTTTTGTGCCATGACGGACTCCTTTATCGCAACAGAGGCGAGGGTAAAACACCCCTCGCCCGTTGACAACATACCCGTCTGAAAATCAGAGCCTGCGCCGGATCTTCTCCACCATGGCGGCAGTTGAAATCCCGTAACGCGCGTGAAGGGTCGGTAGCGCACCCGCATCAAGGAAAGCATCCGGCAACGCAACGGTGTCAAAGTCGACGTTAACGCGATGGCGCATCAACAGCGACGCCACGGCTTCACAAAGCCCGCCAACGCTACTGTGGTTTTCAGCCACAATAACCAGACGTCCAGGTTTCGCGGCTTGCGCCAGAATGGTTGCTTCATCCAGGGGCTTAATCGTGGGCGAGTGAAGTACCGCCACGCTGACATTATCCTTGCGCAACTGCTTTGCCGCCTCCAGTGCGCGCATGGTCATCAGCCCTGAGGCGATAATCAGCACATCACTGCCTTCTTCCAGCAGCGCGGCTTTGCCTATTTCAAACCGGTAATTGTACTGATCCAGCACCACCGGAACCTTACCGCGTAACAAACGCATATAAACCGGCCCTTCGTGGCTGGCAATGGCAGGCACCGCCTGTTCGGTGTCAATCGCATCGCAAGGATCGATAATGGTCATGCCCGGAATGCCGCGCATGATCGCAATATCTTCCGTTGCCTGATGGCTTGGCCCGTAGCCGGTGGTCAACCCCGGCAGCGCGGCGCAAATCTTGACGTTGAGGTGTTCCTCAGCAATGACCTGATGAATAAAATCGTAGGCACGGCGGGTGGCGAACACGGCATAGGTGGTGGCAAAGGGAATAAAGCCCTCTTTGGCCATCCCACCTGCCGCCCCCATTAACAGCTGTTCCGCCATTCCCATCTGGAAGAAACGTTCAGGGTATGCCTGGGCAAAGATATGCAGGTCGGTATATTTCGACAAATCTGCCGTCATGCCGACAATGTTCTGACGCTGAGCCGCCAGTTTCACCAGCGCGTGGCCAAACGGCGCGGCCCGGGTTTCCTGCCCTTCCTCTGCAATCGAGGCAATCATGGCGGAGGTGGTTAAACGCGGTTTATTTTCGACGGGCTGGCTCATTACAGGACTCCTTCTGGTTTATTTGCATCGAGCACGGCGAGCGCCTGTTGCCACTCATCGGCATCCACGCGAATAAAATGGTTCTTGTCACGCTGCTCGAGGAAAGGCACGCCCTTGCCCATCAGCGTGTCGCATAAGATGACGCGCGGCTGTTGTTCGGGATAGCGTCTGGCATTATCAAACGCCGACACCAGCGCGGGGATATCGTTACCGTTAACGCGTTGTACATACCAGCCAAAGGAGGTCCACTTATCTTCCAGCGGCTCAAAACCGAGGATGTTATGTGAATTACCGTCCGCCTGTTGCCGGTTAATGTCCACCAGCACAATCAGGTTCGAGAGCCCATGATGCGCGGCTGACATGGCGGCTTCCCAGGTTGAACCTTCGTCCAGCTCACCGTCAGACATGGAGTTAATTACCCACGCCGTGCTCTGTTTGTGCTTCAGCCCCAGCGCCATTCCCACACCAATGCTGAGTCCCTGCCCCAGAGAACCGCCGGAGATCTCCATGCCGGGTGTATACGTTGCCATGCCGGACATCGGCAGGCGGCTGTCATCCGAGCCGTAGGTTTCAAGTTCCTCTTCAGGAACGATCCCCGCCTCGATCAGCGCCGCATAATACGCAATGGCGTAATGTCCGTGGGAGAGCAGGAAGCGGTCGCGGCCTTCCCACTCCGGCTCCTGAGCCCTGAAGGTCATACCGTGCGCAAACGCAGTTGCCAGCACGTCGGCATAGCCCAGCGCCTGACCGATATAGCCCTGACCTTGTACTTCGCCCATTCGCAGCGCGTAGCGGCGAATGCGCCACGCGGCCGCGGCAACCTGTTGAACTGTCGTATTCGTCATTCTCGTCTCCCCTTAATGGATCAGCATGCCGCCGTTCACGTCGAGCGTGATACCGGTGGAATAAGAAGAGAGATCGCTGCCCAGGAACAGCGCGGCACGGGCAACATCCTGTGCATCACCAAGACGGTTGAGCGGAATACCCGCCAGAATGGTGGTTTTCATCTCATCGCTCAGCTTGCCAGCGGTGATGTCCGTCTGGATAAGCCCCGGGGTGATGCAGTTCACGCGCACGTTATCCGGCCCAAGCTCACGGGCCATGGCTTTGGCCAGCCCCAGCACGCCAGCTTTTGCAGCGCTGTAGTGCGGGCCGCCAAAAATACCGCCGCCGCGCTGTGCCGAAACTGAAGAGATACAGACAATGCTGCCGGACTTCTGCGCGCGCAGAGTGGGAATCACCGCCTGGGACATCAGCAGCGTACCGCGCAGGCTGACATCCAGTACGGCATCGTAATTGTCGCGCTTAATATCCATCAGTTTGAGCGGCTGGGTTATCCCGGCGTTATTCACCAGAATGTCGATGCGCCCATATTGACCCAGAACCTGCTCAATGGCTGCGTTCACCTGCAACTCGTTGCTGACGTTTGCCGCAAGCCCCAGATGCCCTTCACCCAGACATGCAGCCGCACGCTGGCTGGCCTCGGTATCTAAATCAATAATGACCACTTTCGCGCCCTGCTCGGCATATAATTTTGCCGTGGCGAAACCCAAACCGCGCACAGAAGCCGCGCCGGTAATCACGGCGACTTTATCTTTCAGAAGCATATATTTACTCCAGTATTGTAAGAGAGGTTTTATTTATTACTTCGGTTCTTCCAGCAAGATAATCATGACTAATCCAATTGCTGCGCAAATACCGAAATAAATAAAGACAGAATTAAAGCTTCCAGTTTTATCCAGCAGATAACCTGCCAGCATCGGCGAAACAAATCCGCCGAGATTACCGCCGCTATTAATAATTGATGCGGCGATGGGATACGTTTTGCTGTCCGCGACGGCCATTCCATAAGCGGTGAAGGCGGGCCAGCCTATATTCAGACAGAGACCAACAAAAAAGAGGCCGACACAAACCGCAACGGTGCTTTGCGGGATATTCAGCATGATGACCATCATCAGTACGGTGCTGATGGCTGTAAACATCATGGTCGGTTTACGCCTGCGCCCGAGCCATTTATCGGAGACATAGCCGCCAAAAATCGCGCCGATAAAACCGCCGATACACGGCATACTCGCGACGAGGCCCATGCTCATGAACGTAAAGCCTTTTTCTTTCACCAGATAAAGCGGTATCCAGGTCAACAGGCCATACAGCACGCTGACCATCATGAAGTAGGCCACACAGTCACCGAGAATATTTTTCGATGTGAACAGACCTTTTACCGTGCTGATGGGCGACAGATCCCGTACGCGAATCAGACGGTCAAGGCGGGAGAAGCCGGGGGAAATCACGATATTTTCCCGTCTGGCATCCGGTGTCGCCTGACCTGCGGTAATGGTCTCCAGTTCGGCCTTTGACACGAAAGGGCTCTCGGAAGGCCGGGTACGTACCAGTAAATACCACAGGACAGCAATGACCAGCCCCGGAATAGCAAAAGAGAAAAAGACCCAGCGCCAGCCCCAGGTCATGGCAATCCACACTGCCAGCGGCGGCACCAGGATGGGGGCAAACATGGTGGCAGCAATATAGACGCCGGTCGCTGTGGCCTTCTCTTTTGGTGGAAACCAGTTATTGATCGTTGATGCCAACCCCACCGGGCATGGCCCCTCGGTTAACCCCAGCCCCAGGCGGATAAACTTCAGGCCCAGCACTGAGGTCGCAGTCCCCATCAACCAGGTAAACGCCGAGAAGCCAAATATCGACAGCGCCACCATCCCGCGAATGCCCTTTTTGGCGATAAAAAAGCCCGCCGGTATTTGGCTCAGGGCGTATCCCAAAAAGAACATACTGGCGATCGCACCGGCTTCGAAATTATTGATATGAAACTCGTCGATGATAAAAGGAAGTACAGCACCAATATTTGTTCGGTCGGCATAGTTAATGGCATACACAATAAAAATTAATGCCAGCACAACGAAACGGTAATTGGTTTTCTTTGTCGCTATGTAGGGGGCAACTTGTTCTATACGAGACATGTTTTACCTCATTATTCGAACAACGTGAGTCGTTTTATTTATGCGTTCAACGTCAATATATCGGCTATCGAACGAAACACCACTCAATAAAACTCATTTATTGCTGAGATAAATTTGATACGCGATGCAGGTCATAAAAATAAAATGTAACTCTCATCAATATTCATCGATAAAACACTGTGAACAGGATCATGTTTAATCCATTCAGCCGGGTAAAAATTGCTGACGCGATGCCGCAATGTTATGTTTTTTAAAATTGTCTCGTTTAAAAGGAGTGGGCCATGCCCGCGCAGGATCGCCAGACCCTCCCCATACCCTCGCTGCGAAATATTCAGTCCTTTATCGCCGTGGCCAACTCTCTCAGTATCCATCTGGCAGCCGAACAGCTTAACGTCACCGCGTCAGCCGTCAGTCATCAGATCGCCTCGCTGGAATCCTGGATGGGGAAGAAGTTATTTATCCGCAGCGGCAAAGGCGTGACCCTGACACCGACGGGGGAAAAATATCTGCGCGACGTCTCCGCAGCGATGAGCGCCATCGGCCGTGCAACCGAACAGGTGATGAAAGAGGCTGATAATCCGGTATTGCGCGTTCACTCTTCACCAACGTTTGGCCTGACGTGGTTGTTGCGCCGGCTCGGCAAATTTCGCAGTGAATACCCGGATATTACGGTCAATCTTTCCTGCTCCTATGAGAACCTGCAGTTTGCACGCGATAACATCGATATTGATATTCGCCACGGCATCCCGGACTGGGACGCTTACAGGGTCATGACCATTAAAAACGATGCGCTGGTGGTGCTGGCGTCACCGGCATATCTGCGTGCACATCCCGTCAACACGCCGCAGGACCTGCTTTCACAGGCGCTTATCTCGTCGACCAGCACTCTCGTCAACTGGGAAAAATGGTTTGCCTGGCACAATATCGACCGCCCCTGGCTCAACTTCAGCCTGAGTTTTGATCGTTCTTACATGAGCTTTGAAGCCGCGCGCATGGGGCTGGGATTTATTCTGGAAAGCAAGATGATGGCCACCGATCACCTGAACGATGGCTCCCTGGTGCAGGTGCTACCAGATGAAACGGGGATCGCCATTAATGCGCATCATCTGGTGATGCCGCACATGAACGAGCGCACCTGGAAGATCCAGCAGTTTGTTGAGTGGATTGATCGCGAGCTGCGTCTGTCGGGGTATCACCTGTAGCAATACCCCGACGTGGCGTCAGGAGACGGTGCCCCACACAAGATTGCCCTTATGGAAGGTCGCGGTGCGCGGTGAAATCCGCGCCACGGCCTCGGCGGAACAGGAAGCGTCCACCAGCACAAAGCTGGCATCGTCCTGCGCTTTTGGCCACACGCGCTCGCCTTTGTCGTTCAACGGCAGCACATCACCGGTGGCGATACCCAGCGCACGGGAGAGCGTCTGTTCATTCGGGCGAATATAGAGCTGGGCGTAAAGATTGGCTTTTTCCAGCATATCGCCCAGCCCATACGGCGACCAGTGGTCAATGACGCTGTCGGTGCCGGTCATGACGAACACCCCCTTGTCACGGAGTTGCTTCAGCGGCATATGCAGGGTGCCAATCGGCACCGTAGAGGCAATGGTCACCTGCTGCGCCGCCATGCGGGTGGCGATTTCATCGACCTGCTGCTCGTTGAGCGTGGCCAACGCGAAGGCGTGGCTGATGGTCAGTTTCCCCTTCAGCGCGGGCGTTTTCTCCACGGTCTCTACCATGTAGTTCACCGCCGCGACGCCTGCCGGGCTGGTTTCATGCAGGTGGATGTCCACCCCTTTGTCATAATCCAGCGCAATCTGGAACATCGTGTCGAGGGATTTTTCCATCGCACCGTCCACGTTAGTCGGATCCAGACCGCCCACGTAGTGTGCGCCAGCCTGCATGGCCTCGCGCATCAGCGTTTCGGAGTGCGACAACAGCAAGCCGTGCTGCGGGAAGGCGACAATTTCACAGTCAAACCCCGGCTTGCGGCGCGCTAAGACGGCCTGGAGATTTTCCAGATTCTTCAGGCCGGATGTCGGCTCAATATTGCAGTGGCTGCGGGCGAGGGTGGAGCCTTTCGACTGGATCAGATCGATAAGCTTTTCCGCACGCTCCTGCGTGTAGGGCTGTAACTCTGGCAGCAATTTTTGTTCAAGACGGATCATGTCCTGAATGGTCGTGCCCGCCGGGCGGTTAAGGGAATGCCAGGGACCGCCGTAAAAGGTTTTATCCAGGTGGATATGCATGTCGCGCATCGCCGGCAGCATCAGCTTACTGCCTGCATCATAGTGTGGCAGTGTGGCATCGCCATGGCTTTTGTTATCACGCAGGGCGACAATTTTGCCGTCATTAATTTCGAGTGTTTTCAGTTCGGTGCGGGTGCTTGTCGCCACGCCGCCGTCAACGTTGAACCCGGCCTCCAGCAGCACGTTATCCAGGTAGTAGTGTCTGGCGGTAATGTTCATCGGTTTGCCTGTCTCACAACGTGGTTTCGCGGTCTCTGCAGCATACGCGACGGAGCCGGTGGTGCCAAACAGGGCGCAGGCGGTAACCATTTTGCCGCTCTGGCTAATAAACTCGCGTCGGCTTTTATTCTCACTCATCTTCTCTTCCTTTTACTTACGCATTCACAATGTGGGTACCGGTCTCACCGCGCAGCGCCGCAGGCAGGCAGTCCGGCGAGGTGATGACCACGCGCTTGCCGCCGTCGTTCAGAAACGCCAGCGAGGCGACGATCTTCGGCAGCATGCTGCCCGCCGGGAAGTGCCCCTCCGCCACGTAGCGTTTCATCTGCGCCACATTCACCGTATCCAGCGCCTGCTGGTCCGGCTTACCAAAGTTGATGCACACTTTCTCCACCCCGGTGGTGATCACCAGCACGTCGGCATGGATCTCGCGGGCCAGCAGCGCGGTCGAGAGATCTTTATCAATCACCGCATCGACGCTCTGGTAATCTCCCTGCACTGTGCGCACCACCGGAATACCACCACCGCCCGCCCCGATCACCACAAAGCCTTTTTGCGTCAGGGTCTTGATAGCCTCCGCTTCAACGATACGCAGCGGCTGCGGCGAGGCCACCACCCGGCGATAACCGCGCCCGGCGTCTTCAACAAAATGCCAGTCAGGATGGGCGTGCTGGAGCGCATCACGCTGCGTCTCACTGAAAAAAGCGCCGATAGGTTTGGTGGGATGGGCGAAACCCGGATCGTGTTTATCCACTTCCACCTGCGTGACGACCGTGACCGCTTTTTGCTCGCCGTGGGCGGCCATGCGGTTATTGAGCGCCTGCTGGATCAGATAGCCGATACCGCCCTGGGTATCCGCCACGCAGTTTGCCAGCGGCGTGAGGGGTAGCCCTTCCCGCTCGTGAGCAATTTCAGCGCGGCGCAGATCCAGCCCCACCTGGGGGCCGTTGCCGTGAGTGAGTACGATGTCATAGTCAGACGCCAGCATCTCCAGCACTGACTCTGCAACCAATTTCACGGCCTGTGACTGGTGTTCAATGGACTGACTGGCGTTATCTTTGATAATGCTGTTGCCGCCAATGGCGACGACCATGAGCTCTTTCATAGTGTTTCCTTTGAAATGGTGCGGGGTGAGGACATCAGCCATTATCAGGACTCCGAAACCGGCGCTGCCGCGCTCACCGCGTCGCGGCTATCAAGAAAATGTTTCACCACAAACATGCCCCCCATCATCAGGTAGGCCGTGACAAACATCAGCGAACTGCCTTCGGCAAAGCCAACCGCTGGCGCGTGGATCACGCCGAACAGCGCCAGCAACGCCCCAACGGCGGCGGCCACGGCTCCGCGCAGCGGTTTGTTGATGATGGCGAAGATAGCGATGCAGCCCCACAGCATGCTGGCGAGCGGTGCGCCGTTACCCAGATGCACCAGTCCCTGGTAGTAGATACCTTTGCTGTGCAGCACGTCGGTGCCAATTTTCGCCGCACTGGTCCCCGCCGCGCCCATCACGCTGTTCATCATGGTCAGCGCCCAGTTGGCGATCCACGGGAACAGGCAGATGAAGATCACGGGAACCTCCACTTTGGGCGTTTCCCTTACTACCTGGTTGGCGGTCACCACCCCGATAAACACCAGAATCGGCACGATGGCGGTCATCGGTATGATGGCGAGCATAAACGCCCCCAGCCCGAACAGCGGCACGATAAACATGGTCACACCGGAGGCCAGCGTGTAGCCAATGCTGGCCCCCATCGCTTTCCAGCCCGCGTGGCCGACGTAAACCGTCACCGGGAACGGGTTACCCATCAGACACCCGAGCATGGAGGCCAGCCCGTTTGCCAGCATCACCTTGCGGGTCGGGTACTCATCCCCCGCCGCGTGGGCGCTTTCGATGTTTTCCAGGTCAAAAATGTAGTTCGCCAGACCCAGCGGGACGGCAGAGGCCAGGTACGGTAATGCGTGTGGCAGTCCCTGCATAAAGCTGTCGACATGCACTTCCGGCGGGTTAAAGCCAAACGACGACATTGAGGCTTTGATGGCCTCCGGGCTTTGCAGACCGGAGATCCACGCCAGCGCGGTACCGGCAATCAGCAAGAGCAGGCCGGTCGGGATTTTGGCGAAGATCGGCTTTTTACCAAACCAGTTAATAAAGATCAGCAGCAGCACGATGAACGACACGGTAGGTGCCTCAAACGCCTGCAGCATCGGGTTCATCGCCAGCAGCAGCAGGCCCAGCCCGGACAGGCAAGACAGCAGGACGGTACGCGGGATCATCTTGCGGATGGTTTCCCCCAGGAACGAACCGCCCGCCAGAATCATCGCCTCCACGAAGCACCACACCAGACCAATCTGGATAGCGAAATCCGCATCACCGGTTTGCTGGTAGACCGGCATCAGCACCAGAAAGGTCACGGTGAAAATTGACGGCGCGCTTGGGCCAGACGGCAGCGCGGTGACATCCGTACGCCCGGTCTGGCGCGCCATCTGCAGGCCAAACCACGCGTAGCAGACACTCGCGACCAGCACCGCCAGCCCGAAGGCTGGCGCAATGCGTCCATAAACAATCTCCTTCGGGATGCCGACGACAAAAATGAGCAGCCCCATCATGGTCAGCAAATTGGTTAGGTTGTTGGTCATCAACCCGAAATACGCCGCCCAGTCACCTCTTTTCCACTCCAGTTTCATGTTTTTCATGGATGCATGCCTTATAAAAAGTAGCGATCGCGGAAGGTCAACAGCGCCTTTTCAAAACAGCTAAACGGTGGGTGAACGATGCCCGCCCCAATCATGCCAATACCTGCGTCTTTGTGGGCAATGGCGGTGTTAATGACCGGCAGAATGCCGCTGCCCGCGACTTTTGTGATGTCGATGGCGGTTGGAATGCCCATAAACGAGAGCAGCGGAATGGTGACGTTCGGGTTTTCACCGAGGGTGATCTCGCGCATCTGACGGGAGAAATCGATGGCTTCATCCACCGTGCCACCCACCAGTGCCACGATCGCCGGGGCTGTGGCCATCGCAAAACCACCGATACCGTAGGTTTCGGTAATGGCGCTGTCGCCAATATCCAGCCCGGAGTCTTCCGGCCTGTAGCCCGCGAACATGGGCCCTATCACCTGCTGCGCCGGGCCGGTGAACCACTGCCCCGGCAGCCCGGAGATGCGCAGGCCGAACTCGTAGCCGTTACGCGCCATGGTGGTGACCACGGTGCTGTACTCAATACCGTGTGCGGCATCCATGGCGGCTTTACACATCGCCATCCACGTCGGGCCGGAGAAGTAATCGCTGCTGGCGACGAACTCAAACACCTCACGCTGCTGTGCCACCGGATACCCGGCCTGAATCAGCCCGGGCGTCAACGCCTGGATTAGCAGCGTGGTGCCGGCGTTGTTGCGGTTATGACACTCGTCGCCCATGTGCAGCGCCTGGGCCAGCATCAGGCGCAGGTCGATTTCACCAATGATTTTCATGGCATCGCGCAGCATCGGGCCGAGCACGTCACGCATCCAGTTCAGGCGGTCAATAACGCTCTGGTCGTTGGCGCCCATGCGCAGGATCTTCGCCATCTGCTCGCTAAGGTTAGTGAACGCACGGTTGCCGTAGGTTTTGTTCTCAACGATGTGCATAAACATCGATGCCGAAGTGACGCCCGCCATTGAGCCTACGCAGTCGTGCTCGTGGCAGGGCGAGAAGGTGATCGCCCCTGACGCCGCCACGCGCTCCGCGTCGTCGATATCGCGTGCCAGCCCTTCAAACACCAGCGCCCCGGTCACGGCCCCTTTCATTGCACCACACATGTTTTCCCAGCTGACGGGCGGACCGGCGTGCAGAATGGTGGTGCGGGTCATGCCCGGCACAACGTTGATCGCCTGGTCGTAGCCCACCAGCACCGGATGGGACTGGATAATGCGCTCAAGGGCAATCTTATTGGCGGCGGCGATTTTGTCAGCCAGTGGCGCAAGGGCCAGCTGATCCAGCGCCTCTACTACCTGCAAGTTCCCCTGCCCCGGCGGCGTCCAGTCGAGCTGGGTCACGGGGATATGCTGCTTTTTGAGATCCGCACTGAACAGCGCGATACCGACGTTAATCACGTTCAACGGCTGGTTAAATAAGGTCGCCATCAGGCAGTCTCCCCTTTAAAGACAAATTCACGTGCCAGTAATCCGGTGTTGGTGCTGCTGCTCGCCCAGATCACCCCTGCCTCGGTCAGAAGCTGACACTGCTGTGCCAAAGACGGTGAGTCCTGGTCGGTTCCGAGCACATAGCCGAGAATTTCCAGCGGACGGTTATCGGCTTTCGCCGTCGCCTGCGCCTCTTTTATGGCATCAAGCATCACGCCGACCGGATCCTCGTGCGCGCCAAAGCCCAGTACAAAGTCCATCACGATCACGCCCACCTCGGGGTCACGCGCCTCCTGCAACAGGCGGCTGATGCGGTTGGTCGGGTCGATCATCGGGTGCGGTTTGCCGTGGGTGAAATCGTCATCGCCAAAATCAAGGAAGGTGTGGGCTTTACTGACGTTGATATCGTCCAGCCGTTTTGCCGGATCGGGTTGAATGTTGCTGTAGACGTCGTCGAACTTTTCCAGCGCGGCGAACATGGCCTCATCGCACAGGGTGCCGCCGCAGAACAGGCCGCGGATGTATTTCTGCTGGGGTGTCAGCCGGGCACGCACCTCTTCGATCAGTGGCCAGTTCAGCGGATGCAGGTCGAGAGACTCTTTTTTCACCCCCGTTAACAGCACGGCCTTCAGCGCCGCCTCTTTGGTGCTACGGGCGAACTGCAGGTTGCCTTCATCAGCCGGCGGCTGATGACGACCGAGGAAACAGACCACCACCGGTTTGCGGCAGGTGCGGGCGCGGGCCAGCACTTTTTCTGCCACCGACGGCGCAGGCGGTTTAGAGATGAGGGTAATCACCTGGGTGGCGTCGTCAGCGTCCAGCATCGCGATGGCATCCAGCATCATCAGGCCACCTATCTTTTCGCTCAGATCGCGCCCGCCGGTGCCAATCAGCTGCGACACGCCGCCGCCGAATTCATGGATCCGCACGCTCAGCTCCTGGCTGCCGGTCCCGGACGCCCCGATAATACCGATCGGTCCGCGGCGCACCGCATTGGCGAAGCACAGCCCGGTACCGTTGATAATGGCCGTGCCGCAGTCCGGCCCCATCATCAGCAGCCCTTTCTGGTGTGCCAGCTGCTTCAGCGCCAGCTCGTCATCAAGGCTGACGTTGTCGGAGAAGAGCATGACGTTGAGATCGTTTTCCAGCGCCTGACGTGCTTCGCGGGCGGCAAACGTGCCGTTTACCGAAATCACCGCCAGATTGCTCTCAGGACGATGGGTTTTCGCACTGGCAAGGGTGGCATAACGCGCTTCATGGCTCCCGCCGCTCTCCTTGCGGGTGAAAAGCGCTTCGATGGCTGCCAGCGTTTCGTCATTCGCCGCCTCGCCTTTAATCACGATCATTAAGTCGCCGTTTTTGGCATCCGCTAATTCCGGCGTTAATAGCCCGAGATTTTTTAATACGCCTTTGTTCATTTCTGTCGCCATAGCCACAAAAGCCTGCTCAACGCCCGGCAATTTATTGGCCTTGGTGGAAACCGACATCAATGACACCGAGTCAAAATAAGTATTCTTTTTTATGACGATTTTGGTGGGCATTATTTTCTCCTGAATGAGGATAAAAGGGGGCCGCCGTCGTGCAATAGGCACGTCGGTAAAATACGGTCTGATGAGCGACCAGCCGGAAAAGGCTGGCCGAAGGAATTACGCGCCTGCGGCCAGCAGCAGGTCTGCTATCTGGTGGTAGCCTTTTTCCCGCGCCAGTTCGAGCGGGGTTTTGCCGTATTTATCGGTCATGTGCGGATTTGCGCCGTTATCCAGTAACAACTTTACAATTTCCTGCTGTTTCGCGCCGCCATCGTTGAGGACAATCGCTTCCAGCAGCGGCGTCCAGCCCACGAAGTTGGTGTGGTTGACGTTAATATCGGTTTTCTCCAGCAGCTCGCGCACAATCTCAACGTGCCCTTTCTCGCTGGCAGGCGTAATGCCGACGCCACCGAAGCGGGTCAGGCGATCAAGATCCGGGTTGGCGGGTAAGACTATCCGCAGCAGGGTTAAATCATTTGTCAGGCAGCTAATCAGGAAGGGGTTAAAACAGGTCTGATCCTGTTGATCAATATCTGCTCCGGCGGCAATTAAAAATGCCACGCAGTCATAATGCTTTTTCAGACTGGCAATAATAACGGCCGTTCTTTTCTGGCGTTGAGTGGCATTAATATCGACACCTTTTTCAAGGCAGGCTTTTAGCCCGTCAATATTGCCCTGCTCTGCCGCCAGCAAAAATTCAGTAACGAGTTCGTTCGCAGACATATTCAGACTCCCCATGATGTATTGCTCATGACCTGAGAATAGCAACAGCTTGGTGAGAAAAGAATCCGCTTAAAAATCATTCATCGACAGTCAATTCATTATTGAGTTAAATTCAACAATTCAGCCAAAATGTGCAGCCGTGCAATGTTTTACTTATGTTTTAGCGCTTTTATTCGCCTCAGACAGCATTCTGCTTATGCCTGATGAAGCCTGACATGACGCGGCTCGGCGCGAATAATCAGAACTGTGACCGCCGTCATATGCGTTGTAACAGCGCTGTTAAAATATGTTCAAAACTGATGGCTAACAGGAGCCGTAATATGAATTCCATATTTACTGAAGAGAACCTGCTGGCCTTCACCACGGCGGCACGCTTTGGCAGCTTCAGCAAAGCCGCCACCGAGCTTGGCGTAACCACCTCTGCCATCAGTTACACCATCAAGCGAATGGAGACCGGGCTGGATGTGGTGCTGTTTGTACGCAATACGCGCAGCATTGAGCTGACCGAGTCGGGGTTTTACTTTTACCGTAAAGCGACCGACCTGCTGAATGATTTTCATGCCATTAAGCGCGGGATAGACACCATTTCGCAGGGCATTGAGGCGCGGGTCCGCATCTGCATCAATCAGCTTTTGTACACCCCACGCCATACGGCGCGGCTGTTGCAGGTGCTGAAAAAACAGTTTCCTACCTGCCAGATCACCGTCACGACCGAGGTCTACAACGGCGTCTGGGACTCCATCATCAACAACCAGGCCAATATCGCGATTGGCGCACCGGATACGCTGCTCGACGGCGGCGGCATTGATTACACCGAGATCGGTGCCATCCGTTGGGTATTCGCCATCGCGCCGGAACACCCGCTGGCCTTCGTGCCGGAGCCGATAGCCGAAAGCCAGCTGCGTCTGTACCCCAACATCATGGTGGAAGACACGGCGCACACTATAAACAAGAAGGTCGGCTGGCTGCTGCACGGCCAGGAGGCGATTCTGGTGCCCGACTTCAACACCAAATGCCAGTGTCAGATCCTTGGGGACGGGATTGGTTTTTTACCGGAATATATGGCCCGCGAGGCGGTGGAGGACGGGCTGCTGGTCACGCGGCGAATTAATAATCCGCGTCAGGATTCACGCATGCTGCTTGCCACGCAGCATGCGGCGACCGGCCAGGTCACGCGCTGGATCAAACAGCAGTTTGGTCCACAGGGCGTGCTGACCGGGATATACAGCGATCTACTGTGGCGCGCTTAGTTTTTGCTTTGCACCCAAAACGCGTGAATAAGACCAGGGATGTAGCCCAGTAAGGTCAGAACGATGTTAATGATAAACGCCCAGCCAAACCCTTTGCCGAGCAGCACGCCCAGCGGGGGCAGGATAATAGTAAAGACAATACGCCAAAAACCCATAACGACTCCGTGCAAGCTAACCAATTGAAAATACAAAAGAGAACATCCTCTAAGCGTAGCCAGTTTAACGGCCTGCGCCATCTCTTTATCGCCCTTTTACCCTCTTTTACGCTTTTGACACTGGCTTAATCCTCCCCATTAGTTTAGAGTTTACTTAATTAAGTAAAGACTAAACTAATATGACTGAACTCGAACAACTTCAGGCCAGCGCCGGACAGGCCGCAGCCCTGTTAAAAGCGATGAGCAATCCGCGTCGGTTGCTGATCCTCTGCATGCTGTGCGGTACACCGGGTACCAGCGCGGGCGATCTGGCGCGGGCGACGGGGCTTAGCCCATCCGCCACGTCACAACATCTGGCGCGTATGCGTGAAGAGGGGCTTATCGACAGCACCCGTGAAGCGCAGCGCATTCTGTATTTCATTAAAAACGATGCGGTGCATCAGCTTATCAGCACCCTGAAAAGCCTCTATTGCCCGTAAGGAGCCACCATGTCACTACCGCTCATTTCACCCCAGCAGGCCAATGCGCTCGTTTCTGAAGGTGCAAAACTGATCGATATTCGCGATCCCGACGAATATGCTCGCGAGCATATTCCCGCCGCCCGGTCCGTGCCGCTGGACACCTTACCCGGCGGGCTTGAGACGCACGCGGGCGAAACGGTGATTTTTCACTGCCAGTCTGGCGCCCGGACATCCTCGAACGCAGCCCGCCTTGCTCAGGCTGCCACGCCTGCTCTGGCTGCCACGCCTGCTCAGGCATTTATCGTTGAAGGCGGAATTCAGGGGTGGAAGCAGGCCGGGTTGATCACGCAGGAAGACACGTCACAGCCGCTGCCGTTGATGCGTCAGGTGCAAATTGCCGCCGGGCTGCTCACCCTGTGCGGGGTCGTGCTGGGCTTTACGCTCTCCAGCGGCTTTTTCCTGCTGAGCGGCTTTGTGGGGGCCGGGCTGCTGTTTGCCGGGCTGACCGGGTTTTGCGGAATGGCGAGACTGCTGAAAGTGATGCCCTGGAACCGGCGTACCTCGTAAGCAGTAATCGGTGAAATACGCTGTACCCGGCATCAGACGTGGGCTAAGGTGAAGATCATTGAAACGATGAGGAGGTAGTATGTTTTCTGTCGGTGATTATGTGCAACCGCGTAAAGGCGGCCCAAAACTGAAAGTACTCGAAGTGAACGGCGATAGCGTTGTGGCGGTTCAGGCCAGCAATGAGCAAGGCGAGAAATTTACCCTGAAGGCCGCAGACCTGGCCCTGTATACCGAAGAGGGTGATTTCGGCGTCTGCTAAACAGGCAACCGGGCGGTGTCTTCCGCCCGGCTCATGGATTAAATCAGAAAATCATCCAGTGATTTACCGTTTGCCAGTGCATTGGCAATAGGCTTTGGCGTACGCCCCTGACCGGTCCATGTTTTCTCTTCACCGTTGAGATCAATAAAGCGATATTTCGCTTCACGCGGTTTACGTTTTTTCGCTGGCTTACCGGCCTGCGCCATATCTGAACCGAGGAGATCGGACGGTGAAATACCATCAGCTTTCATCAGTTCCAGCAGGGCATTAATTTTTCCCTGCTGCTCAGCGCGTTGTTGCTCTAATTCCGCCAGCTCACTCCGTTTCTCTTCAGCAACGACCCTGACTTTTTCCAGCATTTCTTCAAGAACGTCCAGGGATAATTCACGCGCCATCGCACGCAGAGTTCGGATATTATTAAGATTCTGTAACGTCAAAGACATATATTTGAAAACCTTTTCTTTAGGGTAAATCGAAAAATCGACAAGAGAATAATTCATTTCGCCTGGAATATCTACCCGCGGGCACGTCTTGCTAAAAATGTAAATGTTTTAAAATATCGCGTTTAATAATATCGGCGGATAACTGTCGATACCGCCGGATTCAATCTTTATCTCAGTATAAACGGTTAGATTTAATCCAAATCAAAGCATGCCGCACTGTCGTCGTTCGGGCAGAACGTTCGCTTCGGCACGCTCAAGATCAACAGATTGATTTACATACAAAAACTGACGGCAGGGACAGATTATAACGAACCGAACAAAAAACACGCAATTTTAGAGAACTTTGTGGACAAAACGCGACTAAATAAAAATTAATAACTAGTTGTTAGTTCAAAGGCAGAGATATACGCTATACATGACTGACAAAGCAACCTAAAGCACTAACCGCTGAGGGAAAATCGTTTCTATTGTGTTCTTCTCAAGGAGTTCAGACATGTTCTCACCGCAATCTCGCCTGCGCCATGCGGTAGCGGATACCTTCGCGATGGTTGTTTACTGTTCCGTCGTGAACATGCTGATCGAAATTTTCCTCTCCGGAATGTCCTTTGAGCAGTCACTTTCTTCTCGTCTGGTGGCAATTCCGGTCAACATTATTATTGCGTGGCCTTACGGATTATACCGCGATGCGGTCATGCGCTTTGCGCGTCGTATTAGCCCGTCAGGGTGGGTGAAAAACCTCGCCGACGTTCTGACATACGTGACGTTCCAGTCGCCGGTTTACGTGGCTATTCTGCTGACAGTGGGCGCAGACTGGCATCAAATCGTCGCTGCGGTCAGTTCAAATATCGTGATTTCAATGTTGATGGGTGCGGTGTATGGCTATTTTCTCGACTACTGTCGCCGCCTGTTTAAGGTCAGCCAGTACAGCCAGGCCAAAGCATGATGTGAGGCGACTGGCGAATGCCAGTCGCAGATTTACTGTACGTCGCCAAACAGTCCCTTCAAAAACCGCTCCAGCGCCATACGCGAACTGAAGCCATGCGGAATACCATAATGTTCATGCGTTTCACCACCTAAATACAGTGGGAATTGCTGATAATGATCGCAGGTTTTAATATCCGAGGCAGGCTCAGCAAATGACAAACTTCTGTCTTTCAGCGTCGGGTGAATAATGAGAGCAGTACGTCCCATTCTTGCTTCACGATTAACGTAAACATAATTCTCGCCACGGCGATATCCATACGCTTTTGATGTCACCTCATCCATGGTGAATCCCTCTTTTTCAAGAACGCGCGCCACCTCATCAGGTCGTAAATACATATCTTTTCCTCGTTATCTTTTCCTGCCCGGCAACCTTACAGTATTCAGCATTAGCAGGGCTTTCAGAATATTCCATAAACTGCCAGATAACGCGTGACGCGCTTCAGATATTAAATTTCTGGACTAAACTAAACGGGAACGCAAAATTACGGAGGATCGTATGTTTAACAGACCGAACCGAAACGATATTAACGACGACACGCAGGATATTCGTAACGATGTCAGCCAATTAGCGGACTCGCTGGAAGAAGTGCTGAAATCCTGGGGTTCCGGTGCGAAGGACGAAGCGGATGCCGCAAAACGTAAGGCTCAGTCTTTGCTACGTGAAACCCGCGCCCGCATGAATGGGCGTTCGCGCACCACGCAGGCTGCCTGCGATGCCATCAGCTGCGCCAATACCTTCGTTCGCGAAAAACCCCTCTGTACGCTTGGTACGGTAGCCGCGGTGGGTATCTTCGTGGGGGCGCTGCTTAGCCTGCGCAAATAGTCGTCTCAGCCTGTCCGTATCCGCCCCGGTCGCGTCAGCCCCGGGGCTTTTCTTTGCCTGCGCGCCTGAAAAAGCCGTACAGCCCGCCCTGCCCCGCTGTGCTCATCATCGGGGCCATATTAATCTGAAATTCCCATATCTTGTATGGTTGAATCTTACGACAACTACATCTAGTATTCCCTTTAGCAAGATACACACAACCTGACGCGATGATTCGCGCCGCTCTCTCATTTTAAATGGAAATACGAATCATGAGCATTATTATTTACACTCGTAACGATTGTGTTCAGTGCCACGCGACAAAACGTGCAATGGAAAGCCGTGGAGTGGCCTTTGAGATGGTGAACATAGACCTGCAGCCCGAAGCTGCCGATACCCTGCGGGCACAAGGTTTTCGCCAGCTGCCGGTCGTCGTCGCCGGGGAGACCAGCTGGTCCGGCTTTCGCCCCGACATGATTAACCGCCTCGCCGCCCAGGCCGCCAGGGCATGAGTGGGCTGGTCTACTTCTCCAGCAGCTCGGAAAACACGCTCCGCTTTATTGAGCGCGTCGGGCTGCCTGCGATACGTATCCCGCTTAATGAGCGGGAACGGATCCGGATAGACGACCCCTACATTCTGGTGGTCCCGAGCTATGGTGGAGGTGGCACCGCGGGGGCCGTGCCTCGCCAGGTGATCCGCTTTCTCAACGATCCCCACAACCGACAGCTTATTCGCGGCGTTATCGCGGCGGGCAATCGCAATTTCGGCGATGCCTTTGGCCGTGCCGGGGATGTCATTTCTCAAAAATGCGGCGTGCCGTATCTCTATCGTTTTGAACTGATGGGGACACAGCAGGACGTAGAGAACGTGCGTAAAGGAGTGAACGAATTTTGGCAACGACAACCGCAGAACGTGTAATTCAGGCGATACCGGATTACCACGCATTAAACGCGATGCTGAACCTCTATGACCGTGAGGGGCACATTCAGTTTGGCAAAGATCATGAGGCGGTGGAGGCGTTTATTGCCACCCACGTCCGCCCCAACAGCATGACCTTTACAAGCCAGAATGAACGTCTCGATTATCTGGTCAAGGAAGGCTATTACGAAGAGCGCGTGCTGGCCCGGTACGATCGTGCCTTTGTGGAGACGCTGTTCGGGCAGGCCCATAGCCGCGGTTTTCGTTTCCAGACGTTTCTTGGCGCATGGAAGTTTTACACCAGCTATACCCTGAAAACGTTCGACGGCAAACGCTATCTTGAAAGCTTCGAGGACCGCGTGGTGATGGTTGCCCTGACGCTCGCGCAGGGCGATGAAACGCTGGCAGAACGCCTGATGGATGAGATGCTCTCCGGCCGTTTCCAGCCCGCCACACCGACCTTTCTCAATTGCGGAAAAGCCCAACGCGGCGAGCTGGTCTCCTGCTTCCTGCTGCGCATCGAAGACAATATGGAGTCGATTGGTCGCGCGGTGAATTCGGCGCTGCAGCTCTCTAAACGCGGCGGCGGTGTGGCGTTTCTGCTGTCGAACCTGCGTGAAGCCGGTGCGCCAATTAAGCGCATCGAAAACCAGTCCTCCGGCGTGATTCCGGTCATGAAAATGCTGGAAGATGCTTTCTCGTATGCCAATCAGCTGGGGGCACGTCAGGGCGCGGGGGCGGTCTATCTGCACGCGCACCATCCGGATATTTTGCACTTCCTGGATACCAAACGTGAAAACGCCGATGAAAAAATCCGCATTAAGACCCTGTCGCTTGGGGTGGTGATTCCGGATATCACCTTTGCGCTCGCCAAAGAAAATGCCGAGATGGCGCTCTTCTCGCCATACGACATTGAGCGTATTTACGGGAAAGCGTTTGGTGATGTGGCGATAAGCGCCCTGTATCACGATCTGGTGGCCGACGATCGCATTCGTAAGAAGTACATTAACGCCCGCGATTTCTTCCAGACGCTGGCCGAAATTCAGTTTGAGTCCGGCTATCCGTACATCATGTATGAAGATACGGTCAACCGTGCGAACCCGATTGGCGGGCGAATCAATATGAGCAACCTCTGCTCCGAGATATTGCAGGTGAACAGCGCATCCACGTATGACGAAAACCTGGACTACGCCGACATCGGCAAAGATATCTCCTGTAACCTCGGGTCGCTGAATATTGCCCACACCATGGATTCCCCCGATTTTGGCCGCACGGTGGAGACCGCCATTCGTGGGCTGACCGCGGTATCGGACATGAGCCACATCCGCAGCGTGCCGTCGATTGAAGCCGGTAATGCCGCCTCGCACGCCATCGGCCTTGGGCAGATGAACCTGCACGGCTATCTGGCGCGGGAAGGTATCGTCTACGGTAGCCCGGAAGGACTGGATTTCACCAACCTCTATTTTTACACCATTACCTGGCATGCGCTGCATACCTCTATGATGCTGGCGCGCGAGCGTAACCAGCGCTTTGCGGGCTTTGAACAGTCGCGTTACGCCAGCGGTGAGTACTTCAGGCCATATCTGGAAGGAAACTGGCAGCCGAAAACCGACAAAGTGCGCCAGCTGTTTGCCGATGCCGGGGTTCTCCTGCCCACCCGCGAGATGTGGCAGCAGCTGCGGGACGATGTGATGCGTTACGGCATCTATAACCAGAACCTGCAGGCCGTACCGCCAACCGGATCAATCTCTTACATTAACCACGCCACGTCGAGTATCCACCCGATTGTGTCGAAGATTGAGATCCGCAAGGAAGGTAAGACCGGGCGCGTTTACTACCCTGCCCCGTTTATGACCAACGACAATCTGGCCCTGTATCAGGACGCGTATGAGATTGGCCCTGAGAAAATTATTGATACCTACGCCGAGGCGACAAAACACGTGGATCAGGGGCTGTCGCTGACGCTCTTCTTCCCGGACACCGCCACCACGCGCGACATCAACCGGGCGCAGATTTACGCCTGGAAGAGAGGGATCAAAACCCTCTACTACATTCGCCTGCGCCAGCGTGCGCTGGAAGGCACCGAAATTGAAGGCTGCGTGTCCTGCGCGCTGTAAGGAGAAAGGATGAAACTGTCACGCGTGAGTGCCGTTAACTGGAATAAAATTCAGGATGATAAAGACCTGGAGGTGTGGAACCGCCTGACCAGCAACTTCTGGCTGCCGGAAAAAGTCCCGCTTTCAAACGATATTCCGGCCTGGCAAACCCTCAGCCACGCCGAACAGCAGCTGACGATCCGTGTGTTCACCGGTCTGACGCTGCTGGACACCATTCAAAATACCGTCGGTGCCCCTGCGCTGATGGCCGACGCGCTGACGCCTCACGAAGAGGCGGTGATGTCGAACATCAGCTTTATGGAGGCGGTCCATGCCCGCTCCTACAGCTCGATTTTTTCGACGCTGTGCCAGACCAAAGATGTAGACGCGGCGTACTCCTGGAGCGAAGAAAGCGAGTCATTGCAGCGAAAGGCCAGCCTGGTGCTGGAGTATTATCAGGCCGACGAACCGCTGAAGAAAAAAATTGCCAGCGTGTTTCTCGAATCCTTCCTGTTCTATTCGGGCTTCTGGTTACCGATGTACTGGTCGAGCCGCGGCAAGCTGACCAACACCGCCGATTTAATTCGCCTCATCATTCGTGATGAAGCCGTACACGGGTACTACATCGGCTATAAATATCAGAAAGGACTGGAGAACGTCAGCGAAGATAAGCGCGAAGCGTTAAAAGGTTTTGCCCTCGATTTGCTGATGGATTTGTACGAGAACGAACTGAGTTATACCGAAGAATTGTACGCCGGTACCGGTTGGGAGGAGGAGGTAAAAGCGTTTCTTTGCTACAACGCCAATAAAGCGCTGATGAATCTCGGCTACGAAGCGCTTTTCCCACCGGAAATGGCCGACGTGAACCCGGCGATCCTGGCGGCACTGTCACCCAATGCCGATGAAAACCACGATTTCTTCTCCGGGTCTGGTTCGTCGTATGTGATGGGCAAAGCGGTGGAGACCGAAGATGAGGACTGGGATTTTTAATGAGCGGGTTAACGTTCATTAATTTAATATAAATCTAACAATTTCCTCCCTAATATTTCACGGGCAACTACACTGTAATTCCCCGTTCATATTCGCCTGAATCACTCCGATTCAGGCGAAATTTCGCTGTGCAAAAGCAAAAAATTCAGAAAAATTCAAACCACGCTCAGCCCTTTACTCATGGGAAATTCAGCCGTTTCGCTTACGGCAAAATTCCTGTCATAAGCAAACCCAGGGTTGTCTCAGATTCTCAGTATGTTAGGGTAATGCCAGTTAACTATTTACCATGGTAATGATATCGACATAAACAAATAACAGGACACTCTCTATTGCATGGCAATTAAATTAGAAGTGAAAAATCTTTATAAAGTATTTGGCGAGCATCCTCAGCGCGCATTCAAATATATTGAGAAAGGCCTTTCAAAAGAGCAAATTCTGGAAAAAACCGGGCTGTCGCTTGGCGTTAAAGACGCCAGTCTGGCCATTGAAGAAGGCGAGATTTTTGTCATCATGGGGTTATCCGGTTCGGGTAAATCCACTATGGTTCGCCTTCTCAATCGCCTGATTGAACCCACCCGTGGACAGGTGCTGATTGATGGCGTTGATATCGCCAGAATATCAGAGGCTGAACTTCGCGAGGTGCGCAGAAAGAAGATTGCAATGGTGTTCCAGTCATTTGCGCTGATGCCGCATATGACGGTGCTGGATAATGCCGCCTTTGGCATGGAATTAGCGGGCGTTACCGCTAATGAACGTCAGGAAAAAGCGCTGGATGCATTACGTCAGGTGGGCCTCGAGAATTATGCGCATGCCTACCCGGATGAGCTTTCCGGCGGGATGCGCCAGCGTGTCGGATTAGCCCGCGCATTAGCCATTAACCCAGACATTTTATTAATGGATGAAGCCTTCTCGGCACTCGATCCATTAATTCGCACCGAGATGCAGGATGAGCTGGTAAAATTACAGGCTAAACATCAACGTACCATTGTTTTTATTTCCCACGATCTTGATGAAGCCATGCGTATTGGTGACCGTATTGCCATTATGCAAAATGGTGAAGTGGTGCAGGTCGGCACGCCGGATGAAATTCTGAATAATCCGGCCAATGATTATGTGCGCACCTTCTTCCGCGGCGTGGATATTAGTCAGGTCTTTAGTGCGAAAGATATCGCCCGTCGTTCACCGAACGGTCTTATCCGCAAAACACCGGGCTTTGGTCCGCGCTCTGCACTGAAACTGTTGCAGGATGAAGATCGGGAATACGGTTATCTGATCGAACGCGGTAATAAATTTGTAGGCATTGTTTCCATCGACTCCCTGAAAACCGCACTCAGCGAAAATCAGGGCATTGATGCGGCGGTTATCGACTCCCCGCTTGCCGTGGACGCCGAAACGCCGCTCAGCGAGCTGCTCTCTCACGTTGGTCAGGCCCCGTGTGCCGTACCGGTAGTCAGTGAGGAACAACAGTACGTCGGCATCATCTCAAAACGCATGTTGCTGCAGGCTTTAGATCGCGAGGGGACAAACAATGGCTGATCAATCTAACCCGTGGGGAACCACCGAGGCGGCGGACAGCGATGCTCAATCTGCCGATGCGTGGGGGTCTTCCACGCCTGCGCCAACCGATGGCGGCACGGCGGACTGGCTCAACAGTGCACCGGCCCCTGCGCCAGAGCACTTCAATATTATGGATCCGTTTCATAAGACGCTGATCCCGCTGGATAGCTGGGTCACGGAGGGGATCGACTGGGTAGTGACTCACTTCCGTCCGGTCTTCCAGGGGATCCGCGTACCGGTGGATTACATCCTGAACGGTTTCCAGCAGCTGATGCTCGGCATGCCCGCGCCGGTCGCTATTGTGCTCTTCTCCCTGATTGCCTGGCAGTTTGGCAGCGCTGGCATGGGTGTCGCCACGCTGATCTCACTGATTGCCATCGGCGCGATTGGCGCCTGGTCACAGGCAATGATCACCTTAGCGCTGGTGCTCACCGCACTGCTCTTCTGCGTCGCTATCGGCCTGCCGATGGGGATCTGGCTGGCGCGCAGTCCGCGGGCGGCGAAGATTATTCGTCCGCTGCTGGATGCGATGCAGACCACCCCCGCGTTTGTCTACCTGGTGCCGATCGTGATGCTGTTTGGTATCGGCAACGTGCCGGGCGTCGTGGTGACCATTATCTTCGCCCTGCCGCCGGTCATTCGTCTGACGATGCTCGGGATTAACCAGGTACCGGCCGATCTTATCGAGGCGTCGCGTTCATTTGGTGCCAGCCCGCGCCAGATGCTGTTTAAAGTTCAGCTTCCACTGGCGATGCCAACCATCATGGCGGGTGTCAACCAGACGCTGATGCTGGCCCTCTCCATGGTGGTGATTGCCTCAATGATCGCCGTCGGCGGACTGGGTCAGATGGTGCTGCGCGGCATTGGTCGTCTTGATATGGGACTGGCCACCGTGGGCGGCGTCGGCATTGTGATCCTCGCCATTATCCTTGACCGCCTGACGCAGGCTGTCGGTCGTGATTCACGCAGTCGCGGCAACCGTCGCTGGTATAGCACCGGCCCTGTCGGGTTAATCACCCGCCCATTCAGAAAATAAGGAACAACGATGCGACATCGCGTACTTTTTGCCACAGCGTTTGCCACCCTTGTCTCCACCAGCACGTTTGCTGCAGACCTGCCGGGCAAAGGCATTACCGTGCAACCGGTGCAGAGCACCATTTCAGAAGAGACCTTCCAGACGCTGTTAGTCAGCCGCGCGCTGGAAAAACTGGGCTATACGGTCAACACCCCAAGTGAAGTGGATTACAACGTGGGCTACACCTCGATTGCCTCCGGTGACGCCACCTTTACCGCCGTCAACTGGCAGCCGCTGCACGACGATATGTATGCCGCTGCCGGCGGGGATAAGAAATTCTACCGCGAAGGCACCTTCGTGACCGGTGCGGCCCAGGGGTATCTGATCGACAAGAAAACAGCCGACCAGTACCACATCACCAATATCGAGCAGCTGAAAGATCCGAAGATTGCCAAACTGTTCGACACCAACGGTGACGGCAAAGCTGACATGATGGGCTGCTCGCCGGGCTGGGGCTGTGAGGCGGTGATTAATCACCAGAACAAAGCCTTTGACCTGGCGAAAACGGTCGACGTCAGCCACGGTAACTACTCGGCGATGATGGCCGACACCATTGCCCGCTTCAAAGAGGGTAAACCGGTCATCTATTACACCTGGACACCGTACTGGGTGAGCGACGTGCTGAAGCCGGGGAAAGACGTGGTGTGGCTGCAGGTGCCCTTCTCTTCCCTGCCGGGCGAGCAGAAAGATATCGACACCAAACTGCCAAACGGCATGAACTATGGCTTCCCGGTCAACACGATGCATATCGTTGCTAACAAAGCCTGGGCTGAGAAAAACCCGGCGGCAGCGAAGCTGTTCTCGGTGATGAAACTGCCTCTGGCGGACATCAACGCCCAGAACGCAATGATGCACGCGGGGAAATCGTCCGAAGCTGACATCAAAGGCCACGTGGATGGCTGGATCAAAGCCCACCAGCAGCAGTTTGATGGCTGGGTAAAAGAAGCGATGGACGCGCAGAAGTCATAAGAGCCCTTCAGACCTGCCCTCTCCCCACGGGAGAGGGTGAACTCCCCTAAACCGCACAATCCAGCACGTAACAATCCCACCACATTCACAATCATTCGCTATTATGGTTCACGGAAAAATAATCACTTAACTCACGATTCCTGAACCTGATGACTAAAACAACTCAAGGGCTTAGCCCGGCACTCATCCTTTTAATGTCCGTGGCAACGGGTCTGGCAGTCGCCAGTAACTACTACGCGCAGCCACTGCTCGATACCATCGCCCGCGCGTTTAACCTTTCTGCCAGCTCAGCTGGCTTTATTGTCACCGCCGCGCAGCTTGGCTATGCCGCCGGGCTGCTTTTCCTCGTGCCGCTGGGCGATATGTTTGAGCGTCGGATGCTGATTGTCTCCATGACCCTGCTGGCCGCAGGCGGGATGCTGATCACCGCCAGCAGCCACTCGTTAACGATGATGATTATCGGCACCGCGTTAACGGGTCTGTTTTCCGTCGTGGCGCAGATTCTGGTTCCGCTCGCCGCCACTCTCGCCTCACCAGAAAAGCGCGGCAAGGTGGTGGGAACAATCATGAGCGGCCTGCTGCTGGGGATTTTGCTGGCGCGGACCGTCGCCGGGCTGCTGGCGAGTCTTGGTGGCTGGCGTACCGTGTATTGGGTGGCGAGCGTACTGATGGCCGTGATGGCGCTTGCTCTGTGGCGCGGGCTGCCAAAGGTGAAGCAGGAAAATCACCTTAATTATCCGCAGCTTCTCGCCTCCGTTTTCAGCCTCTTCACACACGATAAACTGCTGCGTACGCGTGCGTTGCTGGGCTGTTTGACCTTCGCCAACTTCAGCATCTTATGGACCTCAATGGCGTTTCTGCTGGCCGCACCGCCGTTCAATTATTCCGAAGCGGTGATTGGTCTGTTTGGTCTGGCGGGCGCTGCGGGAGCCCTGGGCGCGCGTCCGGCGGGCGGACTGGCGGATAAAGGCAAATCCCATCTGACGACCTCTGCCGGGCTGGTTCTGCTCCTGCTCTCCTGGGCAGCCATCTGGTATGGCCATACCTCTGTACTGGCGCTGATCGTCGGTATTCTGGTACTCGACCTCACCGTACAGGGCGTGCATATCACTAACCAGACCGTCATCTACCGCGTGAAGCCAGAGGCGCGTAACCGCCTCACGGCCGGATACATGACCAGCTATTTTATTGGCGGCGCAGCGGGTTCGTTAATTTCAGCCTCGGCGTGGCAGCATGCCGGTTGGTCAGGCGTGTGTGGGATAGGGGCAATCGTCGCCGCGCTGAATCTGCTAGTATGGTGGCGTGGGTACCATCGCCAGGACGTAATTAACTAAGTTTTACATTGCTTTGGGCCTCTTAGGGTGTAAAGGGGCCCTGCAGTCTGTTAATGTAAACGTAATCATTTATCCCAGAAATTTTAATGTGGGTGACATATTTTCTACCGGCATGAATAGTTCAGACCCCCGTCCTCACATCCTCTCTTCCGCGGGTTCACTCCCAACGCTCTCTGTGCTCACCGGGTCACGGACTTACCCGGCGCTTTCTGATGGTGACATAAGTTTGGCGGATATAACCGCACAAATAATTCATTTACATTATTTGTCACTATCGTTACTATATCGGCTGTAATTAATGAGGTTATGCCCAAATGGATAGTTCGTTTACGCCCATTGAACAAATGCTTAAATTCCGCGCCAGTCGTCATGAGGACTTCCCGTATCAGGAGATCCTGCTGACCCGCCTGTGCATGCACATGCAGGGTAAGCTACTGGAAAATCGTAATAAAATGCTGAAAGCTCAAGGGATTAACGAGACGTTGTTTATGGCGTTAATTACGCTGGAGTCTCAGGAAAATCACAGCATTCAGCCGTCAGAGCTGAGCTGCGCGCTGGGTTCATCCCGTACTAATGCCACCCGTATTGCCGATGAACTGGAAAAACGCGGCTGGATTGAACGCCGTGAAAGCGATAACGATCGCCGCTGCCTGCATCTGCAGCTGACCGACAAAGGTCACCAATTCCTGCGTGAGGTGCTGCCACCTCAGCATAATTGCCTGCATCAACTGTGGTCTGCCCTCAGCACCACCGAGCGCGACCAGCTTGAGCACATTACTCGCAAGCTGCTGACCCGTCTGGACCAGATGGATGAAGACGGCGCTGTTCTAGAGGCGCTGCGCTAACGCGACAACACGCTCAACAATCCCAGACTCATAAGAAAACCGACAGGCCAGCACGTCACACTGCTGGCCTTTCTGACAACAGCTCGGCTCAGCCGATGTGAAAATAAGAAGATCGTGGAGAACAACAATGAGCGCAAATGCGGAGAGCACTACCCCGCAGCAACCGGTCAATAAAAAGGGCAAACGCAAAAGCGCCCTTATTGTACTGACATTGCTCTTTATTATTATTGCCGTGGCATATGGGATCTATTGGTTTTTAGTATTGCGTCATGCTGAAGAGACAGACGATGCATACGTGGCAGGGAACCAGGTACAAATTATGGCGCAGGTATCGGGCAGCGTGACGAAAGTCTGGGCTGATAACACCGATTTTGTGCAAAAAGGGGATGTATTGGTCACGCTCGATCCGACCGACGCCCAACAGGCTTTTGAAAAAGCCCAGACCGCGCTGGCCTCCAGCGTCCGTCAGACCCGCCAGCTGATGATCAACAGCAAGCAGCTGCAGGCCAACATCGACGTGCAGAAAACCGCACTGGCGCAGGCGCAGAGCGACCTGAACCGTCGCGTTCCCCTCGGCACTGCCAACCTGATTGGCCGTGAAGAGCTGCAGCACGCGCGTGATGCCGTTGCCAGCGCACAGGCGCAGCTGGACGTGGCGATTCAACAGTACAATGCCAACCAGGCGATGGTGCTGGGCACCAGCCTGGAAAACCAGCCTGCCGTGCAACAGGCTGCCACCGACGTGCGCAACGCGTGGCTTGCCCTGCAGCGTACTAAAATTGTCAGCCCGATGACCGGCTACGTCTCTCGTCGTTCCGTCCAGCCTGGCGCCCAAATTAGCCCAACCACGCCGCTGATGGCGGTCGTTCCGGCAGACAACCTGTGGGTTGATGCGAACTTTAAAGAGACGCAGCTTGCCCATATGCGTATCGGCCAGACCGCGACGGTGATCAGCGATATTTACGGTGATGACGTGAAGTACACCGGGAAAGTGGTCGGCCTGGATATGGGGACCGGCAGTGCCTTCTCCCTGTTGCCAGCGCAAAACGCCACCGGGAACTGGATCAAAGTGGTTCAGCGCTTGCCTGTACGTATCGAACTGGATGCAAAACAGCTGGCGGACCATCCGCTGCGTATTGGCCTCTCTACGCTGGTAACGGTTGATACCGCCAACCGCGATGGTCAGATCCTGGCAAGTCAGGTGCGCAGCACCCCGGCTTATGAAAGTAACGCCCGTGAAATTAGCCTCGATCCGGTCAATAAACTGATCGATGACATCGTGAAGGCAAACGCCGGTTAATCCGAAGGTGAGCGTTATGCAACAGCAAAAGCCGCAAAAACCGCTGGAGGGGGCGCAACTGGTTATCATGACCATTGCGCTGTCGCTGGCGACATTCATGCAGGTGCTGGACTCTACCATCGCAAACGTGGCGATCCCAACCATCGCCGGTAACCTTGGCTCGTCACTGAGCCAGGGGACCTGGGTCATTACCTCGTTTGGGGTGGCAAACGCCATCTCCATCCCTATCACCGGCTGGCTGGCGAAGCGCGTCGGTGAAGTAAAGCTGTTCCTGTGGTCAACGGTATTGTTCGTGCTCGCCTCCTGGGCGTGCGGCATGTCCAACAGCCTGACGATGCTGATCATCTTCCGCGTCATTCAGGGGATTGTGGCCGGGCCGCTGATTCCGCTGTCGCAGAGTTTGCTGCTGAACAACTATCCGCCCGCTAAGCGCTCTATCGCGCTGGCGCTGTGGTCAATGACGGTGATTGTCGCACCGATTTGCGGGCCTATCCTCGGCGGCTATATCAGCGACAACTACCACTGGGGCTGGATCTTCTTCATCAACGTGCCAATTGGTGCGCTGGTGGTGATGCTGACCCTGCAAACGCTGCGCGGTCGCGAAACCCGAACAGAGCAGCGGCGAATTGACGCCATTGGTCTGGCGCTGCTGGTGGTCGGGATCGGTAGCCTGCAGGTGATGCTCGATCAGGGTAAAGAGCTGGACTGGTTTAACTCGACAGAGATTATCATCCTGACCGTTGTGGCGGTGATATCGCTGAGCTTCCTGATCGTCTGGGAGCTGACGGACGATAACCCAATCGTCGATCTCTCGCTGTTTAAGTCGCGAAACTTCACCATCGGCTGCCTGTGTATCAGCCTGGCCTACATGCTCTACTTCGGCGCAATCGTTCTGCTGCCGCAGCTGTTGCAGGAGGTATATGGCTACACCGCAACCTGGGCAGGTTTGGCTTCTGCGCCAGTGGGGTTAATTCCGGTCCTGCTGTCGCCGATTATCGGCCGCTTCGCTCACAAGCTCGACATGCGCAGGCTGGTGACCTTCAGCTTTATTATGTACGCGGTGTGCTTCTACTGGCGCGCGTATACGTTCGAGCCGGGCATGGACTTTGGCGCGTCCGCGTGGCCGCAGTTCATTCAGGGCTTCGCCGTGGCGTGCTTCTTTATGCCGCTGACGACCATTACGCTTTCCGGCTTGCCGCCTGAGCGCATGGCGGCGGCATCAAGCCTGTCGAACTTTACGCGTACGCTGGCAGGCTCCATCGGGACGTCGATCACCACGACCCTTTGGACCAACCGCGAGTCGATGCACCATGCGCAATTGACCGAAGCGGTGAACCCGTTCAACCCTAACTCGCAGCAGATGTACAGTCAGCTTCAGGGAATGGGAATGACGGAGCAGCAGGCGTCCGGCTGGATCGCCCAGCAGATCACCAACCAGGGCCTGATTATCTCGGCAAACGAGATATTCTGGATATCGGCGGGGATCTTTATCATCCTGCTGGGACTGGTATGGTTTGCCCGACCACCGTTTGGCGCCGGAGGCGGTGGCGGCGGTGCGCACTAACGTGCGGTGTCCAGATCGCGACAGCGATTGTCAGTAACGATAAAGCAGCGCTCCTGAAATCGATTCACGATAGTGAAAAGACAACAGGAGCGCACCATGCTGAAAACACCTTCCGACAAATACCAACCTCAACCTGCTATTTCCCTGCCCGATCGCCGCTGGCCTGAGCAACGCCTCACGCAGGCGCCGCGCTGGCTTTCCACCGATTTACGCGACGGTAATCAGGCCCTTGCCGAGCCGATGGACAGCAACCGCAAACTGCAGTTCTGGGCGTTGTTACTGCGTTGCGGATTCAAAGAAATCGAAGTCGCTTTCCCCTCTGCCTCACAGACGGACTTCAATTTTGTGCGTCAGTTGATCGACGAAAACCGCATTCCGGATGACGTCACCATTCAGGTATTAACCCAGGCGCGAGAAGACCTTATCCTTCGTACCTTTGCGTCGCTGCGCGGGGCGAAGCAGGCCACCGTACACCTGTATAACGCCACCGCCCCGCTGTTCCGCCGCCTGGTGTTCGGCATGGAGAAAGCGCAAATCGTTGAGCTGGCGACCCGTTCCACGCGTCTTATCCGCACGCTGTGCGAAGAGAATCCCGCCACCCGCTGGCAATACGAATACTCTCCGGAAACTTTCTGCTTTACCGAGCCGGACTTTGCGCTGGAGATTTGCGAAGCCGTGGCAGACATCTGGCAGCCGTGCGCCGAACGCCCGATGGTGATCAACTTACCGGCCACCGTTGAGGTCAGTACACCGAATGTGTATGCCGATCAGATTGAGTATTTCTGCCGTCATTTCAGCCGCCGCAGCGATGTCTGCATCAGCGTCCATCCGCATAACGACCGCGGCACCGGTGTCGCCAGCGCGGAGCTGGCCCTGATGGCCGGTGCAGACCGTGTCGAAGGGTGTCTGTTTGGTAACGGGGAACGAACCGGTAACGTCTGCCTGGTCACGCTGGCGATGAACCTCTACAGCCAGGGGATTAGCCCGAATCTGGACTTTAGCGACATGAATCACGTGGTGGAGGTGGTAGAAACCTGCAACCAGCTGCCGGTGCATCCACGCCATCCGTGGGCAGGACGGCTGGCGTATACCGCATTTTCTGGTTCACACCAGGATGCCATCAAGAAAGGCTTTGATGCCCGCAAGCCTGACGAACGCTGGGAGATGCCCTATCTGCCGGTTGACCCACAGGATATTGGTTGCACCTACGAAGCGGTGATCCGGGTTAACAGCCAGTCAGGAAAAAGCGGCAGCGCGTGGCTTATTGAACAAAACCATGGTCTGAAATTACCCCGCGCCCTGCAGCAGGACTTTAGCCAGCACGTACAGCAGGAAACCGACCAGCACGGTAAAGAGATGACGCAGCATGCGCTGTGGCAACTGTTCCGCACCCGTTATGGGCTGGTAGAGACGCCGGGCTTTGCCCTGCACGCTTACCGTAGCGACAGCCAGCAGGACGGGCAGTTACATCTGACGGCAAGCGTCACGACGCAGGGCGGGATGCGCCAGCTGGAGGGGCAAGGCAACGGGCTGTTATCCGCGGCGGCCAATGGTATAAGCCGCTGGGTCACGACCCCGTTTGTGATTAAGGACTATCACGAACATACGCTTGGGGAGCGCAGCGACAGCCGCTCGGTGGCGTATATCCGCTGTCTGTTTCAGGATGGTAGCAGCCGCTGGGGCGTCGGCATTGACAGCGACGTGGCCCGCGCGTCTCTTCAGGCCCTGTTCAATGCTGTCAGCTAGCTGTCTTTGAAATAATCGCTGGGTGATATCCCCATCACCCGGCGAAACATCGCCGTAAAGGCACTGTGGCTGCCGTAGCCCAGATCCAGCGCCACACGTAGCACTGGCTGACCTTGTCCCAGGCGCAGCAGCGCTTCCAGCAGGCGCGCCCTTCTTAGCCACTCACCGTAGCTTAACCCCGTCTGCTGCTTGAAATGGCGGTTCATCGTACGTTCACTCATACCAAGCGTGTTTGCGGCCTGCATGCTGCCCCAGCTTTCCCCTGGCAACCGCCGGATCTGCTGGCAAAGGGTACGCAACGGCTCGCTTTCCGGCTCAGGCAGGTGAAACGGCAGCACCCGCATCGTGCGGATTTCATCCAGAATGAGCTCATATACGCGCTCATCACGACTGCCTGGCGAGTAGGACGCCTCAAGCGTCAGCGAGGTGAGGATAAGTTCGCGTAACAGACCGGAGATCTGGACTATCTGACAGGTTGCCGGAAGATCGGCTCGCGCCAGGGGATCGATAAACAGCGTGCGCGCCGCAACGTTACCGGTAATACGCAAAGAGTGCGGAGTGCCCGCGGGCAGCCAGACGCCGCGTCCGGGCGGCACCACCCAACAACCTGATGCGGTATCGACTCTCACCACCCCACTCAGGGTGTGCAGCAATTGCGCGCAGTCGTGCTGATGCCACGGCTCGCTGTCGCCATGAAGGTAATCATGGGCATAAGGAACAAGTGGGCGATGGGTAAAGGAGAAGGTTGAGGTTGTGGTCATGAGGTTAAACACCCCTCACCCTACCCTCTCCCTGAGGGAGAGGGAAAAGGTGCACTAGATGTGCAGTTCCTGCAGTTTTTCTTTTGGCAGCGCCAGCTCTTCGTTGCTGTTTACGCGAACGTCACGCTCGATGATATGACGCGCGATCTCCTGGGCTTCTTCCAGAGAGTGCATCTGGTAAGTTCCGCACTGATATACGTTCAGCTCAGGGATCTGGTTCTGCTCTTTCACCTTCAGCACATCTTCCATTGCCGCTTTCCAGGCATCCGCGACGCGTTTCTCTTCAGGCTGACCAATCAGGCTCATGTAGAAGCCGGTACGGCAACCCATCGGAGAGATATCGATGATCTCAACGCCATTACCGTTCAGGTGGTCGCGCATAAACCCGGCAAACAGGTGCTCCAGGGTGTGAATGCCTTTCTCTGGCATCACTTCTTTGTTAGGCACGCAGAAACGCAGATCGAATACGGTGATCGTGTCGCCGTGCGGGGTGTGCATGGTCTTCGCCACACGTACTGCAGGTGCTTCCATACGGGTATGGTCGACAGTAAAGCTATCTAATAACGGCATACGTCACCTCCGATAGTGATTTTTTTTAAAATAAACTGAACTCTTCTACAAAATGCACGTCTGAGTATATGAAAGACGCGCATTTGTTATCATCATCCCTGAATTCAGAGATGTATATTTTGGCCACAGCGATGTGGCCTTTTTCTTTTCTGTTAAGCCTGTTTCGCCAGAAACGCCTCAAACGACTCCGTATCCGCCGCTTCAACCTCTTTCTGACGCACGACAGAGGCGTCTCGTTCTGCCACAAAATCGGCTTCACTCAGAATCTCTAACGGCTCCTGCTTCAGCATCTCGCGGTATTCCGCAGAGAGCGAACGCCCGGTGCCGCCAATACCCTGATCAATCATAGAACGCAGAATACGCGCTGAGAACGTCAGTTCCGGGTTATCAAACGATTCAACCAGCTGGTCGCACACGTTCTGATAGGCTTCCCCACCGTCAATGCTGTCCATGGTCCGGGCAACACGCTTCAGGTCGCGGAACAGATCCTTACCCACTTTCGTCAGCGGGAACTGCGCTGTTTCGCAGCCAATACCCAGCGTCAGACCCGGCTTGCGCCCTTCCAGAATCACGCGGTTCCAGTTGGTACGGGTACAGAGCAGTTCCTCTGAACTCATTTCCGGCGCATCCGCCAGTACGCACCAGACCATAAACAGATCCAGGAAGCGAACCTGCTGCTCATCAACGCCGATGGGTGAGAACGGGTTGATATCCAGCGAGCGCACTTCTATGTATTCAATCCCGCCGCGCTGCAGTGCATCCGACGGGGTTTCACCGCTGCGCGTAACGCGCTTCGGACGAATAGGCGCGTACAGTTCATTTTCAATCTGCAGCACATTGCTGTTGATCTGCAGGCGCTTACCGTCTTTTTCGAGGCCGATTTTCTCGTACTCTTCCGACGGCGTTTTGATCGCCCGCTTCAATCCTGCCACATATTCGTGCAATTCGTTAAACGTAATACCGAGATTGCTTTGCGACTTATTGGTATAACCCAGATCGCTAAGACGCAGGGAGGTGGCGTACGGGAGATAGTACATTCCACACTCTGTCTTCTCGAACGGCAGCGTGGTCGGTTTCCCCTGCAGGAATGACGAGCATATCGCAGGCGATGCCCCAAACAGATACGGAATGACCCAGCCAAAACGATAGTAGTTGCGGATCAGGCGGAAATAACCCGCGGAGATCGCGTCTTTATCCGTTTCGCCGCACTTCGCCTGCCAGAACGCCATGGGTAAAGAGAAATTGTAATGCACGCCAGAGATGGTCTGCATCAACGCACCGTAGCGGTTTTTCAGCCCCTCACGATAGAGCGTTTTCAGCTGACCGATATTTGACGTGCCGTATTGCGCCAGTTCAATCTCCTGGCCTTGTTCGATATAGCACGGCATGCTGAGCGGCCACATACGCTCATCACCCAGATTGCGGGCAGTGTAGCGATGGATGTCGCGCAGAATCGTTAGCATATGATCAATATCACCATCCACTGGCGTGATGAATTCCAGCAGCGCTTCAGCGAAATCGGTTGTGATCCATTTATGTGTCAGCGCCGAGCCTAACGCCTTCGGGTGACCCGTTGTCGCTAAGCTACCGTCCGCGTTAACGCGCAGCGTTTCACGCTCAAGACCACGCTGAATACCCTTCAGTGCCTGAGGGTGATTTTCCAGCCAGGCCAGCGCCTGAGATACGTCCGGGATCAAATTGACCTCCCGCCTGTCAAAGTATTGTTACTCAGCATAATTGTAATGGTTGACGATTGAAGGTCGCGTATTCATTCCACCAATTAGTGCCACCACGTCATACCCTGTAGTGTTGCCCATGCCACGAGAACATAGCGCAACGCCTTGCCAAGGCACAAAAAAAAGAGCACTGGCCCCCAGGAGATGCGCATCCATCCCGCCAGCAGGCACAGTAAATCACCTATTACAGGCATCCAGCTTAATAACAGCGTGGCAGCGCCATAGCGTTTTAGCCAGCCGACTGCCTTTTCCTGCCAGCGCGATTTTTCACGCAGCGGAAAGAAACGCCCAAGAATAACGTTAGTCAGCCCTCCAAAGCTATTACCCATTGTTGCTATTAACACGAGCAACCAGGGCTGACTCACGCCAGACAACAGCATCGCCACCAGCACCACTTCCGAATTTCCCGGCAAGAGCGTGGCGCTTAAAAAACTGCTGGCGAATAATGATAAAAGTGACAGCGCGTCACTCACAGTAAGCGGACGTCCACAACATCCATCCCGGCATCCCGCGCGGCCTGAATACCAAAATCAGCATCTTCGAACACAACACATTTCACCGCAGGCACACCCATCAGTTCTGCACAACGCAGGAAGGTGTCCGGTGCGGGCTTGTGATTTTGAACATGATCGGCGGCAACCACCGCAGAGAAATAATGGCGCAGGCCAAGATGGGTGAGCAGCGCTTCCGCAATAGCGCTTTCACTGCCCGTGCCAACGGACATAGGACGACGCCCGTGCCATGCTTTTACGACGTCAATTAACGGTAACGGACGCACGGTATCTAAAAGCATCGCTTTTACCGCATCGGTTTTTTCACGGGCCAGAAGGTGCGGGTCGAGATCGGCATGATTACGTTCAATCACGGCCTGCGCTATACGCCAGGTTGGGGCTCCGTTGAGGGCGATCATCGCCTGAAGATCGAAACGCATACCGTAACGAGCAAGGACATCAGTCCAGGCTTGACGATGCGTGGGTTCGGTATCCAGGAGAGTGCCATCCATATCGAAGATCAAACCGTCATACTGTGCGTACATCGTGCTCTCGCTAAACGATTAACAAAGCATTACTTTATCGTAAACGGTGGTTTTTGTCGCTCAAAGAGAAATGATTGCTGACGGAACGTCGAAGGAATAACCAGGGAGAAAGAGAGTGGTACAGAAAAGAAGATGGTGCATCCGGGAGGATTACTCGGCTGCGCCTCGCCCTTCGGGCCGTTGCAAAGCAACGTTATCTTCCCTGGTGCTTGCGGCTAACCCGCAGACCTTGAAACAACAGCCTTGCTATTATCTCGGAGAAGATGGTGCATCCGGGAGGATTCGAACCTCCGACCGCTCGGTTCGTAGCCGAGTACTCTATCCAGCTGAGCTACGGATGCATCGGGATTTACTATTGTACTACTCGATATTCATATCACTTCGAAAGCAATATGAAGTAATAGATGGTGCATCCGGGAGGATTCGAACCTCCGACCGCTCGGTTCGTAGCCGAGTACTCTATCCAGCTGAGCTACGGATGCATCGGGATTTACTATTGTACTACTCGATATTCATATCACTTCGAAAGCAATATGAAGTAATAGATGGTGCATCCGGGAGGATTCGAACCTCCGACCGCTCGGTTCGTAGCCGAGTACTCTATCCAGCTGAGCTACGGATGCATCAGGGTACTGCTTTCAGAAATAGTAAATGGTGCATCCGGGAGGATTACTCGGCTGCGCCTCGCCCTTCGGGCCGTTGCTAAAGCAACGTTATCCTCCCTGGTGCTTGCGGCTAACCCGCAGACCTTGAAACAACAGCTTTGCTGTTATCTCGGAGAAGATGGTGCATCCGGGAGGATTCGAACCTCCGACCGCTCGGTTCGTAGCCGAGTACTCTATCCAGCTGAGCTACGGATGCATCGGGATTTACTATTGTACTACTCGATATTCATATCACTTCGAAAGCAATATGAAGTAATAGATGGTGCATCCGGGAGGATTCGAACCTCCGACCGCTCGGTTCGTAGCCGAGTACTCTATCCAGCTGAGCTACGGATGCAAAATGGCGGTGAGGCGGGGATTCGAACCCCGGATGCAGCTTTTGACCGCATACTCCCTTAGCAGGGGAGCGCCTTCAGCCTCTCGGCCACCTCACCACACAACGCCTCTTTCGAGTGCTTCGAGTAACTCGTTAAGAGCTTCTCGTCGCTGCGTGGCGCATATATTACTTTCTGGGACTTATAAGTCAAACAATTTTCCAAAAGCTTTTATCGTTTGCACAAATCACACGCAATTCGCATGCAAAAGCTGCAAAGAGGGTGTTTTATAAGCGGATTTTGCAGGCATCTTCTCAGAAAACTGATGACAGAATAGTGATGTTGAGGCGAGTTAAGGGTAAGAGAGTGGTTAAAAACAGAGCGATTGAAATTAAACGGTAACTTTAAGCAGGAAAAATGGCGGGAGAGGTTGCGTCTCGCCCGACAGCGAGACGCGACAATATCAGTAACTGGACTGCTGGGATTTTTCAGCCTGGATACGCTGGTAGATCTCTTCACGGTGGACAGATACTTCTTTAGGAGCGTTTACACCAATACGTACCTGGTTACCCTTTACCCCTAAAACTGTCACGGTGACCTCATCCCCAATCATGAGGGTCTCACCAACTCGACGAGTCAGAATCAGCATTCTTTGCTCCTTGAAAGATTAAAAGAGTCGGGTCTCTTGTATCCCGGCATTATCCATCATATAACGCCAAAAAGTAAGCGATGACAAACACGTAAAGTGTAAGCAGTCACGGCATCACATTCTGTTAAACGTAAGTTTAGCCGATATACACAAACTCAACCTGACTTTATCGTTATCGATAGCGCAGTGAACAAGACGCCATAACGTTACCGCTATGGCGTCTGCTTGTGCTTTGTAGTTATTACAGTTTCGCGCTCACCCAGCTTTCAACACTGGCCAATGCCGCAGGAAGTGCCGCCGCATCCGTACCACCGGCTTGCGCCATGTCCGGACGACCGCCACCCTTACCACCCACCTGCTGGGCGACCATACCAATCAGTTCCCCTGCTTTTACGCGGTCGGTCACATCCTTAGAGACGCCCGCAATCAGAGAAACCTTACCTTCTGCCACTGTCGCCAGCACGATAACTGTGGAACCGAGCTGGTTCTTCAGATCGTCGACCATAGTACGCAGCATCTTAGGCTCAACGCCTGCCAGATCGCTGACCAGCAGTTTGACACCCTTAATGTCTACAGCTTTGCTGGAGAGGTTTGCACTCTCCTGCGCCGCAGCCTGCTCTTTCAGCTGCTGCAGCTCTTTTTCCAGCTGACGCGTACGATCCAGCGCAACGCGCACTTTCTCGCCCAGGTTCTGGCTATCACCTTTCAACAACTGCGCGATGTCGTGCAGCTGATCGCTCTGCGCATGCAGGCTGGCAATCGCGCCTTCACCGGTTACCGCTTCAATACGACGCACGCCCGCCGCCGTTCCTGATTCGGAAACAATGCGGAACAGACCAATGTCGCCGGTACGGGAGGCATGCGTCCCGCCGCAGAGCTCAGTCGAGAAGTCGCCCATGCTCAGCACGCGAACGCGGTCGTCGTATTTCTCGCCGAACAGTGCCATCGCGCCTTTCTTCTTCGCCGCCTCGAGATCCATGATATGGGTTTCGATAGGCAGGTTACGACGGATCTGCGCATTCACCAGATCTTCCACCGCGCGGATTTCTGACGGCTTCATCGCTTCAAAATGAGAGAAGTCGAAGCGCAGCACTTTATCGTTAACCAGAGAACCTTTCTGTGCAACGTGCGTTCCCAGAACTTCACGCAGGGCAGCGTGCATCAGGTGCGTAGCTGAGTGGTTCAGACGAATGCGCGCACGACGAGCTTCATCAACGTTCGCCTGGACACCCTCGCCCACTTTCAGAGAACCGGCAGTCAGTTTGCCCTGATGGCCAATCGCCTGACCGTATTTCTGGGTGTCGCTTACGCTGAAGCTGAAACCGTTGCCTTTCAGTTCGCCTTTATCGCCAACCTGGCCGCCGGATTCCGCGTAGAACGGCGTTTTGTCCAGAATGACAACCGCATCCTGACCCGCGTTGATGCTGTCTACGGCTTTACCGTCAACAAACAGGGCGGTCACTTTGCCAGTCAGTTCCAGATTTTCGTAGCCTTTGAATTCTGATGCGCCATCAACGCGGATCATCGCGTTGTAGTCAGCACCAAAACCGCTGGACTCGCGCGCACGGCGGCGCTGCTCTTCCATTGCGGCTTCAAAGCCTGCTTCGTCCACTTTGATGTTGCGCTCACGGCAAACGTCCGCCGTCAGGTCAACCGGGAAACCGTAGGTGTCGTACAGGCGGAAAGCGGTTTCGCCGTCCAGCGTATCGCCCTGAAGTTTCGCCAGCTCTTCATCCAGCAGCGCCAGTCCGCGCTCCAGAGTACGAGCAAACTGCTCTTCTTCCGTTTTCAGAACCTGCTCAACCTGCGCCTGCTGACGTTTCAGCTCATCACCGGCTGCGCCCATCACGCCAATCAGTGGCCCAACGAGTTTATAGAAGAAGGTGTCCTTCGCGCCCAGCATGTTGCCGTGACGGATAGCACGACGAATGATACGACGCAGCACATAGCCACGGTTTTCATTCGACGGGATCACGCCGTCGGCAATCAGGAACGCGCAGGAACGGATATGGTCTGCAATAACGCGCAGCGATTTGTTGTTCAGATCGGTTGCCCCCGTCACTTGCGCAACGGCTTTAATCAGGGTGCTGAACAGGTCAATTTCGTAGTTGGAGTTAACGTGCTGCAGAACAGCCGCGATACGCTCCAGACCCATACCGGTATCAACGGACGGTTTCGGCAGCGGCTCCATCGTACCGTCAGCCTGACGGTTGAACTGCATGAAGACGATGTTCCAGATCTCAATGTAACGATCGCCGTCTTCTTCCGGGCTGCCTGGAGGACCACCCCAGATGTGGTCGCCGTGATCGTAGAAGATCTCGGTGCACGGACCGCAAGGACCGGTATCGCCCATCTGCCAGAAGTTGTCAGACGCATAAGGTGCGCCTTTGTTATCACCGATGCGAATAATACGCTCGCGCGGGATACCAACCTCTTTTTCCCAGATTTCGTAGGCTTCGTCATCGGTTTCATAGACGGTAACCCACAGACGATCTTTCGGCAGGTTGAACCAGTTTTCACCGGTCAGCAGTTCCCACGCATATTGAATGGCATCGTGTTTGAAATAGTCGCCGAAGCTGAAGTTACCCAGCATTTCGAAGAACGTGTGGTGACGCGCGGTGTAACCGACGTTTTCCAGGTCGTTGTGTTTACCGCCCGCACGCACGCAACGCTGTGAGGTTGTGGCGCGGGAATAATTACGTTTGTCGAGACCAAGGAACACATCCTTGAACTGGTTCATCCCGGCGTTGGTAAACAGCAGAGTCGGATCGTTGTTCGGTACCAGGGAGCTGCTGGCAACTACCTGATGTCCCTTACTATGGAAAAAATCGAGAAACGCCTGACGGATCTCAGCGGTGCTCTTGCTCATAATTATCCTGAAATCAAGCTAACGAAATGTCGTAGCAAGCCTGTATCGGTAAAACGTTGGACAGACCAGCTACTGGAAAAAGTGGGAATAAGATAAGTTTTCTTTAGTGGGAAGTAAAATCCCGCATGCGTTCAATCCGCAAAATTACGCCAGATATCCTGAATATCTTCCATCAGAAAGCCGCGGTAGAGCAAAAAGCGCTGGATTTTAACTTTTTCTGAAAATTCACGTGGCAAGGGTTCGCCGTACTTGCGAATGGCCTGTTCTTTTGCCAGCGCGCACCAGTCTGTGTCGCATTCGCGCATGGCCTTTTCAATGGTTTCACGGGCGACCCCTTTCTGGTTCAGCTCCTGGCGGATACGCGCGGGGCCATATCCTTTGCGGCCACGGCTGGCAAGAAACCGGGAAGCGAAACGCTCGTCATCCAGATAGCGGTGCTCATAGCACCAGGCAATGACGCGGTCGTAATCTTCCGCGGTCGCATCAATCTCTTCCGGCCCGTTTTTACTCATGACGGGGGCCGACAGTTTTCGCCGCAACTCCTGTTCGCTGTGGTCACGGACGGCAAGAATGCGCACCGCACGGTCCAGTAAGCGTGCATAGGCAGGGCGGCGTGAAGTCGATTCACTCATAAAAAACCTGCTGATTCAGAAATGCAAAAAGGGCCGCATTAGCAGCCCTTCATCTTTAAACGAGAGAATTAGAAATCTTCGTTGGTTTCTTCAGCACCCGCGTTATCCACCACGAAATCAGGCGTACCGTCCTGGTTGTTCAGCAGAAGCTCACGCACTTTCTTCTCAATTTCTTTCGCCGCAGCCGGGTTCTCTTTCAGCCAGGAGATTGCATTTGCTTTACCCTGACCAATCTTGTCGCCGTTGTAGCTGTACCATGCGCCCGCTTTTTCAATCAGCTTCTCTTTCACGCCCAGGTCAACCAGTTCGCCGTAGAAGTTGATACCTTCACCGTAGAGGATCTGGAATTCAGCTTGTTTGAACGGCGCTGCGATTTTGTTCTTCACAACCTTCACGCGGGTTTCGCTACCCACTACGTTTTCACCCTCTTTCACCGCGCCGATACGGCGGATATCCAGACGGACAGAAGCGTAGAATTTCAGCGCGTTACCACCGGTAGTGGTTTCCGGGTTACCGAACATCACACCAATTTTCATACGGATCTGGTTGATGAAGATCAGCAGCGTGTTGGACTGCTTCAAGTTACCGGCCAGCTTACGCATTGCCTGGCTCATCATACGTGCCGCGAGGCCCATGTGAGAGTCACCAATTTCGCCTTCGATTTCAGCTTTTGGCGTCAGAGCGGCAACGGAGTCGACCACGATAACGTCAACCGCACCGGAACGGGCCAGCGCGTCACAAATTTCCAGCGCCTGCTCACCGGTGTCCGGCTGAGAACACAGCAGGTTGTCAATATCAACGCCCAGCTTACGAGCATAAACAGGGTCCAGCGCGTGCTCGGCATCGATAAACGCACAGGTTTTACCTTCACGCTGTGCCGCAGCGATAACCTGCAGCGTCAGGGTTGTTTTACCTGAGGACTCGGGCCCGTAGATTTCTACGATACGGCCCATTGGCAGGCCGCCAGCGCCCAGCGCGATATCCAGAGAAAGCGAACCGGTGGAGATAGTTTCCACATCCATGGAACGGTCTTCACCCAGGCGCATGATGGAGCCTTTACCGAATTGCTTTTCGATCTGGCCCAGTGCTGCCGCCAACGCTTTCTGTTTGTTTTCGTCGATAGCCATTATTACTCCTGTCATGCCGGGAGAAGCGACTGTGCTTCACCGTGGATTTCTGTTCTGTTGGTGCAATTATACTGTATGGTCATACAGTATCAAGTATTTTGTAGAAATTGTTGCCAGAGCGTTTTTAATGCATAAACGGTTGCCTGACGACGCACGCTTTCGCGATCGCCGCTAAAGCACTCCCGGCGGGTGATCCCTTCACCTCTGGCGGTAGCAAAACCAAACCAGACGGTGCCGACAGGCTTCACGTCACTGCCCCCGTCCGGGCCCGCGATGCCGCTAATCGATATTGCATAATCCGCGCGCGCCTCTTTGAGCGCACCAATAGCCATCTCAATCACCACCGGCTCGCTGACCGCGCCATGCTGTTCGAGCGTAGATTCCCGCACGCCGATCATTTGCGCTTTAGCTTCATTACTGTAGGTCACAAAACCACGTTCAAACCAGGCGGAACTGCCGGCAATATCGGTAATCGCTTTCGCCACCCAGCCGCCGGTGCAGGACTCCGCGGTGGTGAGTGTCGCCCCGCGTTGCTTAAGCGCCAGCCCTACCACTTCGCTAAGCTGCATCAATTCATGGTCAGTCATTCTCGCTCCAGGCCTTAGAAAAACATGCAGCACAAGATAGCACTTTCTCGTCAGATATGGGGATGCGCTGCAGGATTTACGAGGGGGCTTCAGAAAAAAGCCGATGCGAGCGCACCGGCGGTGGCGAGGATTATTTCATGCTGTCAGCGAGGGTATCCACATTGTGGCGGAACGCCTTAACGTAGGTCTCTGCCACGCCCCCTTTTGCCGAGAGCGCTTCCGGGTAAAGCTCGCCTCCCGGCTGCGCGCCGGTGGCTGTAGCAATCTGTTTAACCAGCCGCGGGTCGAGCTGGTTTTCCATAAACCAGGTTTTCACGCCGTCCGCTTTAATCTGATTAATGATCTCAGCGACCTGTGCCGCGCTGGCCTCGCTCTCTGATGACAACCCCTGGGGCGCCATAAACGTCACCCCGTAGGCGCGGCTGAAATAGCCGAACGCGTCATGGCTGGTCAGCACTTTACGTTTCACCAGCGGGATCTGGCTAAAACGCGTTTTGGCCCAGCTATCCAGCTGCTTAAGCTGCGCGATGTACGGTTTTCCGGTCGCTTCCAGCGCGGTTTTATCTTCTGGGTCGACTTTCACCAGCCCGTTGAGAATATTTTGCGCGTACAGCGCCCCGTTCGCCGCGCTGTTCCAGGCGTGCGGATCAGTGACGGTTTTGCCCTCTTCTTCGAGGGTATGCGTCTGCACACCACGCGACGCCACCACCAGCTGGCCTTTGAATCCGGAGGCTTTCACCAGGCGATCCAGCCACCCTTCCAGCCCCAGACCATTGACCACCACAACATCTGCCTTGCTTAGCGCCGCGCTATCTTTTGGCGAGGGCTCGAAGGTATGCGGATCGCCGTCCGGCCCCACCAGCGTCGTGACGTTCACATGGTCACCGCCCACCTCCCGGGTCATATCTCCCAGTATGGAAAAGCTGGTCACCACATTGAGCGTTTTCGCCATCACCGTTTGCGACATCATCCCCAGCGCGAGCGCTACTACGAATCCCGTACGTTTCATCGTTTCCCCTTGCGTTAAAAAAGCGCACGCAGGCTGCCAGCCAGCCTGCTGCGCGTGCCAAATAAAATGGAAATAAAGAACAGCGCGCTGGCGGTAAGCACGATGGACGGCCCCGCGGGCAGGCTGGCGGCCCAGGAGAGACTGAGCCCGAGCCACGCGCAGAAAATACCGCTGATACCCGCCATCAATAGCAGTCCGGGTAAGGTGCGTGCCCAGCAGCGTGCCGCTACCGCAGGGAGCATCATCAGCCCGACCGCCATCAACGTGCCAAGCACCTGAAAACCGGCAACGAGGTTAAGCACCAGCAGCGCCAGAAACAGGCCGTGTAATAAGCCGGGAACATGGCGGGCGTTTACCTGCAGCCAGGCGGTGTCAAAGGCCTCGGTCACCAGCCCACGGTAGAAAATCGCCAGCGTGATAAGGGTGAACATGCAAACGCCTGCCACAAACAGCGCGGCATCGTTATCCACCGCCAGGATGGAGCCAAACAGCAGGTGCAGAAGATCGACGTTCGAACCGCGCAGTGATACCAGCGTGACGCCCAGCGCCAGCGAACCAAGATAGAACCCGGCAAAACTGGCGTCCTCTTTAAGCGGCGTTCGACGGCTGACCAGCCCGGCCACCAGCGCCACGGTAATACCGGCAATAAAGCCTCCCGCGCTCATGGCCAGCAGCGACATACCGCTGAGCAAATACCCCACCGCGACACCGGGCAAAATGGCGTGAGAGAGGGCATCGCCCATCAGACTCATCCGGCGCAGCTGAAGGAAAACGCCCAGAGCAGTGGTACTGACGGACAACGCCAGGCAAACCACCAGCGCGCGGCGCATAAAGCCATACTCAATAAAAGGCTGAAAAAAGATATGCCAGATCATGCCACCCGCACCCGCTCGGTTTTCCACTGGGGAATATCAGCGTCCAGCCGTAACGTCTGCGGGAAGTGGCGCGATACACGCTCGCTGTCGTGCAACACCGCAAGCACCGTTTGCCCCTGCATATACATTTCCAGCATCAGGTCCATCAGCACATTACAGGTAGCTTCATCAACGCCGGTAAAGGGCTCATCGAGCATGACCAGCGGCGCCTGCTGCACTAATACCCGCGCGAACAGCATGCGCTGAAACTGACCGCCGGAGAGTTCATCAATGGTCGTTAGCGCCATCGTTCCAAGCCCCACCCGCTCAAGCGCACCGGCAATGCGCAGCCGCATTTCACGGCGAAGGCCAGAAAAAAGCGATGCTTCAGGCCAGCAGCCCATGCTGACCACATCCTGCACGGTTAGCGGAAATTGCGCCTCCAGGGCATGACGCTGTGCCAGCCAGCCCATTACCGGGCGTTTTTTCTGCCAGTGAAAACTGCCGCTTACCGGCGGGATAAACCCGGCGAGGGTTTTCAGAAGCGTTGATTTACCGCAGCCGTTGGCCCCGAGGATGGCGGTCATGCTCCCGCATTCAATCACCCCGGACAGAGGGCGCGTGACCGGCTCGCGGTCGTAACCCGCCGTGAGTTGATTCATCACAATCATGGCAATGCCACCGCCCAGCACACGGCCAGTCCGATAAAGACAATCAGCGCCAGCGCCATCAGAAGCCGGACCGGCGCAGACAGAGAAAAAAAGGAAGTAGACATCTCATCACCACATCAAATGTTATAACATAACAATAATGAAAGATAATGCGGATGTAAATGAGCGGAGATTAACGGGAGTGTGGCGAAATGTTTCTGGATATCAGCCCAACCCTCTCCCGGCGGAAGAGGGTTGAACATCAAGCGTTACTGACTGAACGGCGACGCGGCAGGCACGCGCGCCTGTGACACCGCCAGCCCCAGCTGCCATACGGCCATCGCATAGTGAGTGCTGTGGTTATAGCGGGTGATGGTGTAGAAGTTAGGCAGCCCGTACCAGTACTGATAACCCGTACCGACATCCAGACGCAGCAGGCTCGCCTGTTGCGTATTTCCCAGCGGCTGCGTTGGCGTTAAGCCTGCAGCGGCCAGCTGCGAAACGCTGTAGTTGGTTTTAAAGCCGTTCTCAAGCCCTGGTGCCTGGCCGTTAGCCTGCACCGCCACCTGACCGCCCGGCACCCAGCCGTGCGCTTTAAAGTAGTTCGCCACGCTGCCGATGGCATCCACCGGATCCCACAGGTTAATGTGGCCATCTCCGTTAAAGTCGACGGCATATTGCTTATAGGAGGACGGCATAAACTGGCCGTAGCCCATCGCACCGGCAAACGAGCCTTTGAGATCTAACGGGTCATCTTGTTCATTGCGCGCCATCAGCAGGAAGGTTTCCAGCTCAGACGAGAAATATTCAGCGCGACGCGGGTAGTTAAAGGAGAGCGTCGCCAGCGCATCGAGGATACGGGTTTTGCCCATCACGCGGCCCCAGCGGGTTTCCACGCCGATAATCCCGACGATGATTTCAGGCGGTACGCCATACACCTGCCACGCACGGTTCAGCGCATCTTCATATTGGTTCCAGAAGACCACGCCATTTTGCACGTTATCCGGCGTAATGAACTGTTTGCGATAACGCAGCCATGCGCCATTTGGCCCGGTCGGTACCTGAGCCGTCGGTGCCTGGCGATCCATCAAACGCAGAACATAATCCAGTCGCTTCGCCTGCGACAGAATTTCATGCAGTTGCTGGCGGTCAAAACCGTGTTTGCTCACCATTTTATCGATGAACTGCTCGGCCGCCGGGTTATTCGCAAAGTCGCCGCCCATCTGCATCATATTATGCTGCGGCTCCAGCAGGAATCCTCCGGAAGGCGCGCCAGCCGTTTGCTGCACGGCTTCGGTCTTGGGTTTGCTACTACAGGCAGACAGCAGAATAAGCGCAGGTAACAACGCTGCATAACGACGCTTGAACATGTGACATCCATTTAACGGGTTCGATAAGAACCCAGTATGGTAAAGCATCCGCAACACCTCAAGGAAGTGGTACGCACCTCCCCCACCAAATCTTTACGCTCCCCATCGCAAATCTGTGCAATTTTCATCCACACAAGACTCTCATTGGCAATTAACTTTCAAAATAATCCATTTTTCTTTCATTGTGAGATCTAATTAACACTTTAAAACCTTTCAAAGTGATTATTATTAGCCTCGGTTATACAAAAACAAAAAAGCCCCACAGGAGAGAAGAATGATAGAAACCATCACCCACGGCGCCGAGTGGTTCATCGGGCTGTTTCAGAAAGGCGGAGAAGTGTTCACCGGCATGGTGACCGGGATCCTGCCCCTGCTGATTAGCCTGCTGGTCATCATGAACGCGCTGATTAACTTTATCGGCCAGCAACGCATTGAACGCTTTGCCCAGCGCTGCGCCGGCAATCCGCTGTCCCGTTACCTGGTTCTGCCCTTCATCGGCACGTTTGTTTTTTGCAACCCGATGACGCTGAGCCTCGGCCGCTTTATGCCTGAAAAATACAAGCCAAGCTATTACGCCGCAGCCTCCTACAGCTGCCACTCCATGAATGGCCTGTTCCCGCATATCAACCCCGGCGAGCTGTTTGTCTATCTGGGCATTGCCAGCGGCCTGACCACGCTTGGCCTGCCGCTCGGTCCGCTGGCGGTGAGTTATCTGCTGGTCGGTCTGGTCACCAACTTTTTCCGCGGCTGGGTCACGGACCTCACCACCGCTATTTTCGAGAAGAAAATGGGTATCCAGCTTGAACAGAAAGTCCATCTTTCAGGAGCCGCAGCATGAGCCGTATTCGCATTGAAAAAGGAACGGGCGGCTGGGGCGGCCCGCTGGAATTCGACGCCACTGAAGGCAAAAAAATCGTCTATATCACCGCAGGCACACGTCCGGCCATTGTCGACAAACTGCGTGAGCTGACCGGCTGGGAAGCGGTCGACGGCTTCAAAGAGGGCGAACCGCCTGAAGCGGAAATTGGTGTGGCGGTGATCGACTGCGGCGGCACGCTGCGCTGCGGCATCTACCCCAAGCGGCGTATTCCTACCGTGAATATCCATTCCACCGGTAAATCAGGTCCGCTGGCGCAGTACATCCTGGAGGACATTTATGTCTCCGGCGTGAAAGAGGAAAACATTCACCTGGCACAAGGGTCTGCTGCCCCTCAGAAAGCGGCCCCGCGCGATTACGACACGAGTAAAAAAATCACCGAACAGAGTGACGGCCTGCTGGCAAAAGTCGGAATGGGGATGGGCTCTGCCGTGGCCGTGCTGTTCCAGTCCGGGCGCGACACCATCGACACGGTGCTGAAAACCATTCTGCCGTTTATGGCATTCGTTTCGGCGCTGATCGGCATCATCATGGCCTCGGGTCTTGGCGACTGGATTGCCCACGGCCTCGCCCCGCTGGCGAGCCACCCGCTCGGGCTGGTGACGCTGGCGCTGATCTGCTCCTTCCCGCTGCTGTCGCCGTTTCTCGGCCCAGGCGCGGTCATTGCGCAGGTTATCGGCGTGCTGATTGGCGTGCAGATTGGCCTTGGCAACATTCCCCCGCATCTGGCTCTGCCCGCCCTGTTTGCCATTAATGCCCAGGCGGCGTGTGATTTCATTCCTGTCGGGCTGTCGCTGGCAGAAGCGCGCCAGGACACCGTGCGCGTTGGCGTGCCGTCTGTACTGGTCAGCCGTTTCCTGACCGGCGCACCGACGGTGCTGATCGCCTGGTTTGTCTCCGGCTTTATTTACCAATAAGAGGTTCCTGTGATGACCGTAATTTACCAGACCACCATCACCCGCATTGGCCAGAGCGCGGCCGATGCGCTCAGCGACAAGATGCTGATTACCTTCCGCGAAGGTGCGCCCGCGGATATCGAAGAGTTTTGCTTTATCCACTGTCACGGCGAGATGAACGGTGAGCTGAAGGCCGGGAGCCAGCTGGAGTTGGGTGACGCGCGCTACGCCGTGACCGCCGTCGGCGACGTGGCCGAACAAAACCTGCGGGAGCTCGGCCATATCACCCTGCGTTTTGATGGCCAGCCGCAGGCGGAATATCCCGGTACGGTTCATGTGGATGGCCCGGTTCCGCAGGCTGTCACCCCAGGCTGCACGTTGAAGTTTGTTGCGTAATTTAAGGAGAAAGATATGAGTCAGGTTGCCGTTGTCATTGGTGGGGGACAAACCTTAGGCGAGTTCCTCTGCCGTGGGCTTGCTGCAGAGGGTTACCGCGTGGCGGTAGTGGATATTCAGAGTGAAAAAGCGGCACGCGTGGCGGACACCATCAACACCGAATTGGGTGAAGGGATGGCCTACGGATTTGGTGCTGATGCCACCAGCGAGCAGAGCGTAATGGCGCTGGCCCGCGGCGTGGACGAGATTTTTGGCCGTACCGACCTGCTGGTATACAGCGCAGGGATAGCCAAAGCGGCCTTTATCAGCGATTTCGAACTGGGGGATTTCGACCGCTCCCTGCAGGTTAACCTGGTGGGCTATTTCCTCTGCGCGCGCGAGTTTTCCCGTCTGATGATCCGCGATGGCATTCAGGGGCGCATCATCCAGATCAACTCGAAATCGGGCAAAGTGGGCAGCAAACACAACTCCGGTTACAGCGCGGCGAAATTTGGCGGCGTTGGGCTGACGCAATCTCTGGCCCTCGATCTGGCCGAATATGGCATTACCGTTCACTCGCTGATGCTGGGCAACCTGCTGAAATCGCCGATGTTCCAGTCCCTGCTGCCGCAATATGCCACCAAGCTCGGGCTGAAAGAGGAGGAAGTGGAGCAGTATTACATCGACAAAGTGCCGCTGAAGCGCGGCTGCGATTATCAGGACGTGCTGAACATGCTGCTGTTTTATGCCAGCCCCAAAGCCTCTTATTGCACCGGGCAGTCCATTAATGTCACCGGCGGACAGGTGATGTTCTGATCGAACACGCTGATGCCCGTATCCCCCTCTCCTTCGGGAGAGGGAACAACAAGGAGCTCGTATGGTTACCGCACTCATTACCGTTGCCGCCATCGCCTGGATGTGCCAGCTGATCTTTGGCGGCTGGCAAATCCGCCAGTTTAACCGCGCGTTTGATGCCCTGTGTCAGAAAGGGCGCGTGGGCGTCGGGCGTTCCGGCGGGCGTTTCAAACCGCGCGTGGTGGTTGCCATTGCGCTGGACGAACACAATAGGGTCTGCGATTCCCTCATCATGCGCGGGATGACCGTTTTTGCCCGCCCGGCGAAAATCCAGGCGATTAACGGGATATCGCTGCAGGAATTACAACCCGATGTGATCTTTCCCCATGATCCGCTCTGTCAGAATGCTCTATCATTAGCGCTTAATCTGAAACATGGATAATTTCGTTGTGAACGCGATAAGCTTGCGAAATTATCATTTCGCAACCTAAGGAATTGAGCGCCTATGAAACCACGTCAGCGTCAGGCGGCCATTCTGGAGCATCTGCAAAAGCAGGGAAAATGCTCGGTAGAAGAACTGGCCCACTACTTTGACACCACCGGCACGACAATACGAAAGGATCTGGTATTGCTCGAAAACTCTGGTGCAGTCATCCGAACCTACGGCGGCGTGATGCTCAACAAAGATGAAGCCGACCCGCCTATCGATCACAAAACGCTGATCAATACTCACCAGAAAGCGCTGATTGCCGAGGCCGCCGTAAAATTTATCCATGATGGCGACTCCATTATCCTTGATGCAGGCAGCACCGTGCTGCAGATGATCCCGATGCTCAGCCGCTTTAACAACATCACGGTGATGACCAACAGTCTGCACATCGTCAACGCCCTGTCGGAGTTCGACAGCGAGCAAACCATTCTGATGCCCGGCGGGACGTTCCGTAAAAAATCTGCGTCGTTTCACGGTCAACTGGCGGAAAACGCCTTTGAACACTTCAGCTTTGATAAACTCTTTATGGGCACGGACGGTATCGATTTGAACGCCGGCGTGACGACCTTTAACGAGGTGTTCAGCGTCAGCAAAGCGATGTGCAACGCCGCGCGCGAAGTGATTTTGATGGCAGACTCGTCGAAGTTTGGCCGTAAAAGTCCCAACATAGTCTGCAGCCTTGAAAGCGTCGATAAGCTCATTACCGACGCAGGTATCGACCCGGCGTTCAAAAAAGCGCTGGAAGAGAAAGGGATCGACGTGATTGTAACCGGAGAGAGAGATGAGTGATTTTCTGTTAAACGCAGGCCGCCAGACCCTGATGCTGGAGCTGCAGGAAGCCAGCCGCCTGCCGGAACGTCTGGGCGAGGATTTTGTGCGCGCGGCAAACACCATTATCCAGTGCGAAGGTAAAGTGGTGGTCTCCGGGATCGGCAAGTCCGGTCATATCGGCAAAAAGATTGCCGCTACGCTTGCCAGCACCGGCACACCGGCGTTCTTCGTGCATCCGGCCGAAGCGCTGCACGGCGATCTGGGGATGATTGAAAGCCGCGACGTGATGCTGTTTATCTCCTACTCCGGTTCGGCCAAAGAGCTGGATCTCATCATCCCGCGTCTGCAGGAAAAATCGGTCGCGCTGCTGGCGATGACCGGTAAATCCCGCTCACCGCTGGCACTGGCGGCCAAGGCCACGCTTGATATCTCCGTTGAGCGCGAAGCCTGCCCGATGCACCTCGCCCCCACCTCCAGCACCGTGAATACGCTGATGATGGGCGACGCGCTGGCAATGGCGGTAATGCAGGCACGCGGCTTTAACGAAGAAGATTTTGCCCGCTCGCACCCGGCGGGCGCGCTCGGTGCGCGACTGCTCAATAAAGTTCATCATCTGATGCGGACCGACGAGGCCATTCCGCAGGTCAAACTCAACACCAGCGTAATGGATGCGATGCTGGAACTGAGCCGCACCGGGCTGGGTCTGGTGGCGGTGTGCGATGAAACCGGTAGCGTTAAAGGCGTGTTTACCGACGGCGACCTGCGCCGCTGGCTGGTGGGCGGCGGCAAGCTGGAATCCCAGGTTTCGGAAGCGATGACCCGGGGCGGGCTGACCCTGAACGCCGAGAGCCGCGCCATCGAAGCCAAAGAGGTGCTGATGAAGCGCAAAATCACCGCCGCGCCGGTGGTGGATGAGCACGGCAAGCTGTGCGGCGCCATCAACCTGCAGGATTTCTACCAGGCCGGGATTATTTAACCTTTGAGTCCCAGACGTTTCGCCAGCCGGTGCAGGTTGGCGACGTCCATTTCCAGCGCTCGCGCGCACGCCGCCCAGCTGCGGTTATTCTGCTCCAGCGCGCGGGCGATCGTCTGACGCTGAAACGCTTCTGTTGCTTCCCGCAGGTTCTCATGGGCCATTTCCGGCGTGGCAGGCGTAACGAACGAGGCGGTGTCATCCTGCAATCCGAAATGCCGCGCGTGGATCACCACCTCATCTCCCGAACGTGTCGCCCGCGCCAGCACTACGGCGCGGTGAATCGCATGTTCCAGTTCGCGCACGTTTCCCGGCCAGCCGTAGCGCATCAGATGGGCTCGCGCGCCGGGGCTTAATACCACGCGGGAAAGGCCCATTCGTAACCGACATTGCTCGCAGAAAAACCCCGCCAGCAGCACCACATCGTCGCCGCGCTCGCGTAGCGGCGGCACGGTAAGCGGAAACACGCTCAGACGATGGTACAGGTCAGCGCGGAAATTCCCGGCCAACACCTCTTCGCGCAGGTCACGGTTGGTTGCCGCCAGCACACGCACGTTGACTTTCAGGCTGCGATCGTCGCCGACGCGCTGAATATCGCCGTACTGCAGGACGCGCAGCAGTTTGGCCTGAAGCGACAACGACAGTTCGCCAATTTCATCGAGGAACAACGTGCCGTTATCCGCCATTTCGAATTTGCCGCTGCGGTTGCTGATCGCCCCGGTAAACGCCCCTTTGACGTGACCAAACAGCTCACTTTCCGCCACGCTTTCCGGCAGCGCGGCGCAGTTGAGGTACACCAGCGGGTTGACCGCGCGCGGCGAGGCTTCGTGGATGCCCTTCGCCACCAGCTCTTTACCGGTGCCGGTTTCCCCGAAAATCAGCACGTTTAAATCCGAGGCCGCCACGATATCGATCTCTTTTTTTAGCTGCACCATCCCCGGTGACAGCCCAATCATCTCCGTGTGTGCCACCGGTTCAAACGCCGACGGGCTGCCGGGAAGGATGTTCTGGCTCTCCAGCTGTTCGATCAGCAGCGCGTTATTCAGCGCACCGGCGGCCAGCGCGGCAATCAGCCGCAGTTCTTCATCGCTAAAGGTGTCGAACTGATCCGGCGACAGGCCGTCGAGGGTTAATGCCCCAATCAGGTTTTGTCCGGCAAACAGCGGCAGACCGATACAGGCATGAACTTTCAGGCTCTCCTGCCCCGGGATCAGCCCGTCGTAAGGGTCGGGCAAATCACTGTCCGCCGGAAAGCGCACCACGTCACCGGCCCGCGCGATGGTTTCCAGACGCGGATGGCCTTCCAGGGAGAAGCGTCGCCCAAGAACGTCCTGCGCCAGCCCGTCGATAGCCAGCGGAATAAACTGCCGGGCGTCGTAGCGCAGCAGTGCCGACGCATCGCACGCCAGCACGTGGCGCAGCGTCGAAATCAGCCGCTGAAAACGGTCCTGATGACCGATACCGGTTTGCAGTTCAATGGCAATTTTTGCCAGTACGTCCACGGAAAAGCTCATCTGCGCCTCACTGTCATTTTGACCATTCATATTGTCACAATGACCATAAATAAGATAGTCATATTGACTACCCATTACGAGTAATAAAATTTAAAAACCATAAAAAACAGCAACATGAAAAACTGGCACGCAACTTGATAAAGGCTAGTCATCTTATTTGAAAAACGCCGTATTAATTGAGGTTGCTATGTCTATTCTGGTTAAAAATAACATTCATTGGGTTGGCCAACGTGACTGGGAAGTGCGTGACTTCCACGGAACGGAGTACAAAACGCTGCGCGGCAGCAGCTACAACAGCTATCTCATCCGTGAAGGCAAAAACGTGCTCATCGATACCGTCGATCACAAATTCAGCCGGGAGTTCGTGCAAAATCTGCGCAGTGAAATCGATCTTGCGGATATCGACTACATCATCATTAACCATGCGGAAGAGGATCATGCCGGGGCGCTGACCGAGTTAATGTCCTGCATTCCCGACACCCCGATTTACTGCACCACCAACGCCATCGACTCGATTAACGGCCATCACCACCACCCGGAGTGGAATTTCCACACCGTCAAAACCGGCGACACGCTGGATATCGGCAACGGCAAACAGCTGATCTTCGTTGAAACCCCGATGCTGCACTGGCCCGACAGTATGATGACCTACATGACCGGCGATGCGGTGCTGTTCAGCAACGATGCCTTCGGCCAGCACTATTGTGACGAGCGCCTGTTCAACGATGAAGTGGATCAAACCGAGCTATTCGAACAATGTCAGCGCTACTACGCCAATATCCTGACGCCGTTCAGCCGTCTGGTGACGCCAAAAATCACCGAAATCCTCGGCTTTAACCTGCCCGTGGATATGATTGCCACCTCTCACGGCGTGGTGTGGCGCGAAAACCCCAACCAGATCGTGGAGCTGTACCTCAAATGGGCCGCGGATTACCAGGAAGACCGTATCACGCTTTTCTACGACACCATGTCTAATAATACCCGCATGATGGCGGACGCCATTGCGCAGGGTATTAACGAAGTCGACCCGAACGTGGCGGTGAAAATCTTCAACGTGGCGCGTAGCGATAAAAACGAGATCCTGACCAACGTCTTCCGCTCCAAGGGCGTGCTGGTGGGCACCTCCACGATGAACAACGTGATGATGCCGAAAATTGCGGGCCTTGTGGAAGAGATGACCGGCCTGCGCTTTCGTAATAAACGGGCCAGTGCATTTGGCTCCCACGGCTGGAGCGGCGGCGCAGTAGACCGGCTCTCCACGCGTTTGCAGGATGCCGGTTTTGAGATGTCCATGAGCCTGAAGGCGAAATGGCGTCCGGACATCGACGCGCTTGAATTGTGCCGCCAGCATGGCCGTGACATTGCGCGTCAGTGGGCGCTCGCGCCGCTCCCCGACATGAACGCCAAAAACCCCGCGCCGCAACAAGCCTGCGCCGCAGCGGTCGCTGACGTTGGCCCTCGCATGCAGTGCAGTGTCTGCCAGTGGATTTACGACCCGGCACAGGGCGAGCCGCTGCAGGATGTTGCCCCCGGTACACCCTGGTGCGACGTGCCGGACAATTTCCTCTGCCCGGAATGTTCCCTGGGAAAAGAGGTCTTTGACGAACTGGCGACGGAGGCACAATGAACCACGGTATCGTTATCATCGGCTCGGGCTTTGCCGCCCGCCAGCTGGTGAAAAACATTCGCAAACAAGACGCCAGCGTGCCGTTGACGCTCATTGCCGCCGACAGCATGGACGAGTACAACAAGCCTGATTTAAGCCACGTTATCAGCCAGAATCAGCGAGCCGAAGACCTCACCCGCCAGACCGCGGGGGCGTTCGCGGAACAGTTTAGTCTGCGGTTATTTCCGCACACCTGGATAACCGATATCGACGCCGCCGCCCATGTGGTGAAAGCAAAAGACAAAACCTGGCAATACGACAAGCTGGTACTGGCGACAGGGGCGTCTGCTTTTGTGCCGCCGGTGGAAGGCCGGGAACTGATGATCACCCTCAACAGCCAGCAGGCGTATCAGGCCAGTGAAACCCTGCTGCGTGACGCGAAGCGGGTGATGATTGTCGGCGCAGGGTTGATTGGCACAGAGCTGGCGATGGATTTTAACCGGGCGGGTAAATCCGTCACCCTGGTCGACCATGCGGCAAGCATTTTGTCGGCGCTGATGCCTGCAGAAGTAAGTAGTCGCTTACAGCATCGTCTGACCGATATGGGCGTACATCTGCTGCTGAAATCCCAGCTGCAAAGCCTGAAGAAAACCGGGAGTGGGATTCATGCAACGCTCGACCGCAGCCGCAGCGTTGAGGTGGATGTGGTGGTTGCCGCCACGGGCCTGCGTCCGGAAACGGCGCTGGCGCATCGCGCCGGCGCGGAAACAGGCCGTGGCGTGAAGGTAAATAGCTACCTACAAACCACGCAGCCCGATATTTACGCCCTGGGTGACTGCGCTGAAATTAACGGACAGGTCCTGCCCTTCCTGCAGCCCATTCAACTGAGCGCCATGTACCTCGCGAAAAACCTGTCTGGCGGCAGTGCGCCACTGAAATTACCCGCCATGCTGGTAAAAGTAAAAACGCCAGCGCTCCCGCTACACCTGGCAGGCGAAACCGAGCGTCCGGACCTGCACTGGCAACTCACCATTGAACCTCAGGGAATGGTGGCTCGTGGGTGCGACAGCGAAGGACAGATGCGCGCCTTTGTGGTGAGCGAAGACCGGATGAAAGAGGCTTTCACTCTGCTGAAATCATTACCCGCTTAACGCTGATTCGCCTGCCACGCTAACGTAACCTTTGGATTTTATGGTCCACAGCCCCGATGTCCCGGGGCTTTTTTTTCAACGTCGTTTAGCCAGATAACGACAATGATGTTCAGACGCCGCGTCAGGAACGCACGACAAGCGCATCGTAGCCGCGCCAGCGATAGTTGATCATGGAAATCAGCCAGCAGGCAACGAACAGCCCGACCACCACGAACCCGGCGTTACCGAGGTTGTCATTAACTGCGCCAATGCGATCCCAGAGGCCTCCGCTGAGGGCAAACTTATCCATCAACAGACCCAGAGCTTCCAGCCCGCCGATAAACAGCGCCACCACCACGGAGGTACCGGTGATGGTCATGTTGTAGTAAAGCTTGCGCTGCGGCTTGTTAAACGCCCAGCCGTAAGCGCCGACCATCAGCAGATTGTCGAGGGTATCGACCAGCGCCATACCGCTGGCAAACAGCGCCGGGAAGATCATGATGGACCAGACTGACATCCCGTTTGATGCGCTGGCGGCTGAAATCCCAAGCACACCGATTTCCGTCGCGGTATCAAACCCCAGACCAAACAGGAAACCGACCAGGTACATCTGCCAGCTCTTGTTCACCAGGCGGAACGTTGCGCCAAACAGCCAGTTCATGACTCCGCCTGATGCCGGAAGCGGGATATCGTCACGCGTGACCTGACCGTTCTTCAGCGCCTGAAAATTACGCCAAACGCCGCGCAAAATCACCAGATTGACCATCGCCATCGCCAGCAGAAATGTTGCAGAAACGGCGGTGCCAATCAGGCTGCCGGTTTCATGAAACCATGCCATATTCTTCTGAAACGCCGTGGCGGTGGCCGCAATGGCAATGGAGGCCAGCACCACAATGGTGGAGTGTCCCAGAGAGAACCACGCCCCCACGCCGGAAGGGCGTTTACCCTGCTGCATCATCTTACGCGTGACGGTATCAATGGCCGCGATGTGGTCGGCATCCACCGCATGACGGAGTCCATAACACCAGGCCAGCAGGCTGGCGGCCATCAGCGCCGTACTGCCGCTGAAGGTTTGCCATGCCCAGCCCCATGCCAGAAGATTAGCCATTACCAGAGCCAGCAGCAGAAACGCCGCGCGGGGTTCATTGCGTAAGAGTCGTAACATTTTACATCCTTTGTGAACATGACCGGGCGGCAGCAACCACCGCCTGCCCGAAGGAGATAGCGCCGTCACCTGACGGCAGATGATGAGGAAAAAGCAGCGTGAAGTCTGAGAGGTAATGGTGCAGTCGCGCGCGCAGCAGACGGTTATGTAACACGCCGCCGCTGAAGCATACGGTGGAAAGCCCCAGTCGCCGGGCATGGGAGGTGACAAGCTCCGCCAGCCCTTTCGCCAGCGCATCGTGAAACGCCCATGCCCGCTCGCAGGGTTCCGCCTGCCAGTTCAGCCACTGTTGCCAGAAGCGCGTAAGGTTATCAGCCTGAAGCGTAACCGGATGTTGAACGTCGTGGCACTGCGCGGCCAGCGCTTCAAGCCGGCAGGCGGCCTCACCTTCATAGCTCTGGGTTTCTGACGTGATGATGCCGAGCGCGCAGGCCACCGCGTCGAACAGACGGCCGCAGGATGAGGCCAGCGGCGCGTTTAAACCGCGCTGAATGGCCGTAGCCAGCAGCGGCCAGTTTTGCCGCTGAACGTCACGCGTTTCCGGGTACTGCTGCCAGTCCGGCACAAACGCCAGGCAATGGGCGAGTAAATTGCGCCACGGCTGCATGGCAGCCCTGTCCCCGCCCGGCAGCGCAACCGCAGGCAGACCGCCCAGACGTTCGCAGTCGAGATAGCTTACCCGCAGGCACTCCCCGCCCCACAGCGCGCCGTTTTCGCCCATGCCGATCCCATCCAGCGTCAGGGCAATGACATCTCCGCCCTCAAGCGGCCAGCCGTTTTCTGCCATGCATGCCGCCGCGTGAGCGTGGTGGTGAAGCACGGTGTCGATCGGCAAAGCCTGGGCTTGCGCCCACTGTCGGGCGTGATAGCCCGGATGGGCGTCGCATACCACGCGCTGCGGCTGAAACGCATAGATCTGCTGCATCATCGACAGCGCAGAACGCCACTGGGCCTCGACACCGTCGTCACTCAGATCGCCAAAGTGCTGACTCAGTACCGCCTGGTTACCGCGCACCAGACAGAAGGTATTTTTCATATCAGCACCGGTGCACACCATCGCCGGGACAGCGCTGAAACCGGCGGGCAGCGTGATGGCATCCGGCACAAAACCGCGCGCGCGACGCAGCAGCATACCGTCCTGATCCACCACGGAATCATCCATACGCTGCAGGATGTCGCGGTTGTGCAGCAGGAATCCGTCAGCGATGTCGCCCAGTTCATCCAGTGCCTGCTGGCAGGTGATGGCCGGCGGACGCCCGCTGAGGTTGCCGGAGGTCATCACCAGCGGGCGCTGACAGTCCATCATCAGCACATGCTGTAGTGGGTTAGCGGGCAGCATCAGTCCAACGGTGTCCAGCCCTGGCGCGATCGCGTCAGGAAGCGGAGGACACCATGCTTTTGGCGTGAGCACGATGGGCGCTGCAGGCGAGCGCAGCAGCGTTTGCACTGATTCCGGCACTCCCTCCGCCTGCGGGATCATGACCGCCAGTGGCTTCATCGGGCGCTGTTTGCGCGCCCGCAGGGTTGCCACCGCCTGCGCGTTGGACGCGTCACAGGCAAGGTGAAAACCGCCCAGCCCTTTGATGGCGACAATCCCGCCATTTTTGAGCATGTGGACCGCCGCACTCAGCGCAGACTCGCGGGTGGCAACGGTCTCGCCCGCGCGCCATTCCAGCTCGGGTCCACAATCCGGACAGGCTACCGGCTGCGCGTGAAAACGGCGGTCAGCGGGATTGCGGTACTCGGTTTCACACGGCTCACAGAGGGGAAAAGCCGCCATTGACGTGGCCGGGCGGTCATAGGGCATGGCGCGGATGATGGTAAAACGGGGACCGCAATGGGTACAGTTGATAAACGGATAGCGATAACGCCGCGCTCGGGGATCGCGCATTTCAGCCAGGCACGCCGGGCAGGTAGCGGCATCCGGCACAATCTGGGTGTCCATCGCTCCGCCCGCGCTATGGCGAATGGTGAACGCCTGCGGCACCGTTGCCCAGGTGAACGGCTGGCTGTCGACAGCATCGATACGTGCCAGCGGTGGGCAGTCCTGATGCAGCCTCGCGGTAAAGGCCCCCCCATTACCCGCGAGACGCACCAGCACGCCCTCTCCGTCATTACAAACGTCACCCGTCAGCTGTAGCTGATGCGCCAGCTGCCAGACGAAGGGACGAAACCCTACCCCCTGCACCTTGCCGCGCACCCGCAACTGTACGCCGTTATCGCCCATCGCGACTTAAAACAGCAGTGACGATGACGTGTCGAACGCGGCACGACGGCGTTTTTCCGCGCTCATCTGCTCAAGCTTGTCGCGATCCACGCAGACCAGGGCGTGCGTCGGGCAGGCCTCCATACAGGCCGGGCCGGCATCACGGTGGTAGCAGAGGTCGCATTTATTGGCTTCCGCTTTTTCCGCGCGCACGCTCAGCCCCATGCCGCTGTTGCGCACAACCGGACGCACCACGACTTCCATCGCACCGTACGGGCAGGCAACCACACAGGTTTTGCAGCCGATGCAGCGCTCCTGCATCACATGCACGAATCCTTTCTCACGTTTGATGGCCCCGTTTGGGCAGACGTTAGCGCACGGCGCATCCTCACACTGGCGACAGATAGCGGCAGTGGAGATATTCACGCCTTTAATGACGTGGATCCGCGGTAAAAAGGTATCAGGGGTGAGCGACGCGCAATCCTGCTCCGCCTGATGGGAAACCACACACGCCACTTCACAGGTACGGCAGCCAATGCATTTACTGGCATCGGCCATAATAAAACGGTTCATCTGCTTCTCCAGCATTACAGTCCTGCGCGGAGATATACATAAACCGTGCCAATTATTAACCTGTTGATTTTCTGCGGTTTATAAAATGACAGCAGGGCTGTCATCGTCACTTCTGACGATGACAGCTGTCGACATCAGCGGTGAGGCCCGTCAATAACCGAGTCACGCAGGATAAGCTCGCCGGAGAAGGTTTGCTGGTACTTAAACTCACCGCCATCCAGCAGGAAGATCAGGCGGCTAATGGTCTCTTTGATCATCTCCGTCACCGGAATGCGCACGCTGGAGAGCGAGGGGACGATGTAGGGGGCGATGGCCACATCGTCAAAGCCAATCACCGACACGACATCCGGGGTGGCGATCCCGCACTCGTGCAGCTGTTTCATGGCCCCAATCGCCATATCGTCATTACTCGCCACCAGCGCCGAAAAGGTTTCACCGCGCGAAAGCAGCTCAGACACCGCTGCCGCACCGCTGGCCGGGTTCCATTTCCCCTGCGCAATCAGCGACGGGCGCAGCGGGATCTGGTGCTGTGCCAGGGCGTCTTTGTAGCCCGAGAGACGCTCAACGCCCGTGGGGGAATCCAGCGAACCGGTGATAAACGCAATCTCCCGGTGCCCTTTCTGAATCAGCTGCGACACGGCGTCCTGGCAGGAGGCTTTATGATCTGACCAGACGCTGTGACTGCTGTTTTTCCGTAAGCGGCGGTTAAGGACCATAATCGGCTGTTCGCATTTCTCAACGATGTCGTCCATCTCATCCACGCTCAGGAAACGCGGGTAAATGATCACCGCGTCACAGCGCATATCGAGCAAATACTGAATGGCCTCGCGCTCTTCATCCGCACTGTGCTTACCGTCCGCCAGGATCAGCTGCCGCCCTTTCTCTTCCGTCATGCGGGCGGCGTGAAAGAGCAGTTCGCTAAAATAGACGCCGTGATAAAGGGTGTTGGTGACCACCAGACCCAGCGTCTGGGTACGTTTGGTCGCCAGATTTCGTGCCAGCAAATTCGGGCGATAGCCGCTCTCTTCAATCGCCTGAAACACCCGGTCTTTGGTCTCCTGGCTGACGTAGCCATTGCCCGACAATACCCTGGAAACCGTCGCTTTCGAAACGCCTGCCCGCTTCGCGACTTCAAGCATCGTGGTCATCGTAATCTTCCGTTTGAAACTACCAGCGCGCAGTGTACTGCACTGCAGAAAAATTGTCGCAGCGGCGATATCACGCTTTCTACCCCTCCAGGTGATCATCGTCACGAAATGAAAAAATGTACAAAATGTGATCTTGTTTCATTCAAAGAAACTATTGATGATTATGTGGAACCGGTTTCCTACATTTCTCACAACGATAACAGGATTACATCCGATGGCCAAAAATTACGCTGCGCTGGCGAATAACGTTGTCAGCGCGCTCGGCGGCAGAGACAACATCGTCGCCGTCACCCACTGCATGACGCGACTGCGTTTCGTCCTCAAAGACGAAAGCCTCACCGATGCCCCGCGCCTGAAAAGCATTAACGGCGTGCTCGGCGTGGTCCGCAACGACAACCAGTGCCAGGTGATCATTGGCAACACCGTGTCTCAGGCCTACCGCGAAGTGGTAAGCCTGCTGCCCACCGACCTGCAGCCTGCCGTACCGGAAGGCCCGCAGAAAATGACCCTGCGCCGCATCGGTGCCGGGATCCTCGATGCGCTGATCGGCACCATGTCACCGCTGATCCCGGCGATCATCGGCGGTTCAATGGTCAAACTGCTGGCAATGATCCTGGAGATGACCGGCGCGCTGGAAAAAGGAGCACCGACGCTCACCCTTCTGACGCTGATTGGCGATGGCGCGTTCTTCTTCCTGCCGCTGATGGTCGCCGCCTCTGCCGCAGTGAAATTCAAAACCAACATGTCGCTGGCGATTGCCATCGCGGGCGTGCTGGTACACCCGGGCTTTATCGAACTGATGGCGAAAGCCGCACAGGGCGAGCACGTTGAATTCGCCTTTATTCCGGTGACGGCAGTGAAATACACCTACACGGTCATCCCGGCGCTGGTGATGACCTGGTGCCTGTCGTACATCGAACGCTGGGTTGATCGTATTACGCCGGCGGTCACGAAAAACTTCCTTAAACCGATGCTGATCGTTCTGATTGCCGCCCCGCTCGCCATTGTGCTGATAGGGCCGCTCGGGATCTGGATCGGGAGCGCGATTTCAGCGCTGGTCTACACTATTCACGGCTATCTGGGCTGGCTCTCCGTGGCCATTATGGGCGCCCTCTGGCCGCTGCTGGTGATGACCGGGATGCACCGCGTATTTACGCCGACGATCATTCAGACCATTGCCGAGACGGGCAAAGAGGGAATGGTTATGCCGTCGGAAATCGGAGCCAACCTGTCGCTCGGCGGTTCATCGCTGGCGGTGGCATGGAAAACGAAAAACCCGGAACTGCGCCAGACGGCGCTGGCGGCAGCGGCTTCTGCCATCATGGCAGGCATTTCAGAACCTGCCCTCTATGGTGTGGCGGTACGCCTGAAACGCCCGCTGATTGCGAGCCTTATCAGCGGCTTCATCTGCGGGGCAGTGGCTGGCATAGCCGGTCTTGCCAGCCATTCAATGGCGGCGCCGGGGCTGTTTACCAGCGTACAGTTCTTCGATCCGGCCAACCCAATGACCATCGTCTGGGTATTCGGGGTCATGGCGCTGGCGGTTGTGCTCTCGTTTGTTCTGACCCTGATTTTAGGTTTTGAAGATATCCCGGTCGAAGACGACGCTGAGAAAGCACGCGCCCTGCAGAGCGCTCCGGTTCAGGCCAAAGCAGCACAAGTCTAAATTTATAGCGAGGTAAAGATGTCTGTTTTTCCACAAGGATTTTTATGGGGCGGCGCGCTTGCCGCCAACCAGAGTGAAGGGGCTTACCGTGAAGGCGGCAAAGGACTGACGACGGTCGATATGATCCCCCACGGCGCGAATCGTCTGGCGGTGAAGGTCGGTAAGGAAAAACGTTTTACGTTGCGTGACGACGAGTTTTACCCGAGCCACGAGGCGATTGATTTTTACCATCGCTACAAAGAAGACATCGCCCTGATGGCGGAGATGGGCTTTACGGTATTTCGTACCTCAATTGCCTGGAGCCGCCTCTACCCGAACGGCGATGAGCCGCTGCCCAATAAAGAGGGGATTGCCTTCTACCGCGCAGTGTTCGAAGAGTGCAAAAAATACAACATCGAACCGTTGGTCACCCTGTGCCATTTCGACGTACCGATGCATCTGGTCACGGAGTATGGATCCTGGCGCAACCGCAAGATGGTCGATTTCTTCGCCCGCTATGCCCGTACCTGTTTCGAAGAATTTAACGGTCTGGTGAAATACTGGCTCACCTTCAACGAAATCAATATCATGCTACACAGCCCGTTCTCCGGCGCGGGGCTGGTGTTTGAAGAGGGTGAGAACGAAGATCAGGTAAAATATCAGGCCGCGCATCACGAACTGGTGGCAAGCGCCCTGGCGACCAAAATCGCCCATGAGGTGAACCCGGAAAACCAGGTCGGCTGTATGCTGGCCGGCGGCAACTTCTCCCCCTACTCCTGCAAACCGGAAGACGTGTGGATGGCGCTGGAAAAGGACCGCGAAAACCTGTTCTTTATCGACGTGCAGGCGCGCGGCAGCTACCCGGCCTATTCTGCCCGCGTGTTCCGCGAAAAAGGGGTGGTGATTGTCAAAGACCCTGGCGACGATGAACTGCTGAAAAACACCGTCGATTTTGTGTCGTTCAGCTATTACGCCTCGCGCTGCGCGTCGGCGGACATGAACGCCAGTAATACCAATGCGGCGAATATCGTGAAATCCCTGCGCAACCCGCACATCCAGGTCAGCGAATGGGGCTGGGGTATCGACCCACTGGGGCTGCGCATCACCATGAACATGATGTACGACCGCTATCAGAAGCCGCTGTTCCTGGTGGAAAACGGCCTCGGCGCGAAAGACGTCATGGATGAACACGGTGAGATTAATGACGACTACCGTATCAGCTACCTGCGCGAACATATTCGTGCGATGGGCGATGCCATAGAAGACGGTGTGCCGCTGATGGGCTACACCACCTGGGGCTGTATTGACCTGGTGGCCGCATCCACGGGCGAGATGAGCAAACGCTACGGGTTTGTCTATGTTGACCGCGATGACGCGGGCAACGGTACGCTGAACAGAACGCGTAAGAAATCGTTCTGGTGGTATAAGAAGGTCATTGCAAGTAACGGCGCGGATCTGGCGTAGGCTGTTGCTCTCTCCTCCGCCCTCTCCCACAGGATGCGGGCGAGGAGGTGTCCAGGCCGGGTGGAAGCTACCACCACCCGGCACTGCTCACAGTCGGGAAAAACCGCCGTCCCCACGCCATCCGGCAAGCCGGGAGTAAACCTCTTCGACGGCCTCTTTCACCGGCGGCGTCATCGGATAATAAAACCCAACGATGTCCGGCTGAATGCCCAGAAACAATACCTCTCCCACATCGTCTTTAATCTGATCGACCAGATAGTTCAGCGGCATATTGTGGGTGGTCATCATAAACATCTCGGCGATGTCATCCGGATCAATCAGGCGGGTTTCCCCCGGATTAAGTCCCATATCGGTTGCATCCACAATCAGCAGCCTGTCCGGGTGCAGCTCACGGATCGCCACCACATCGTTTTCCGGCGCGCTGCCGCCGTCAATAACCACCCATTCGCCCTGCGGATGCGCGGCACACATTTGTGCAAGCAGCGGGCCCGCGCCGTCGTCGCCCATCATGCTGTTGCCGACACACAGTAAAACATCAGTCACGTAATCTCCTCACCATCAGGTAGATGGCACTCTCCTGATGAATATCATGCAGCATGCTGAGCAAAATTTTGCTCCAGGCCTGCTGCTGCGGGGTTTGCACGCTCAGCGCGGCGTCGAAGGCACTGGCGAGCATCGCAATATGGTTGGCGTCGATAACGATCTCACCGTACTTCGGCACACCCTCCATTTTGCGGCGCGCCGTACTGCCCTCCTCCAGCGTGGCGATCCACGCCAGATAGTCAGGCCACGGGCAGCTTAATGCCGTTTCGAGACAATCTATCACCCCGAGGTGATGCCCAATGGCCAGGCTGTAATAGACCACCTGCTGCGCCGCATCCGGCGTGGCATCGTTCTCATCAATAAACTTACGGCTCAGCTGACTGAACACCACCGTTTCACTCATCGGATACGCGCCTCTTCCACCACCTGATTCAGGTTCGCGACGATCTCATTAAGACGGGGATCGTTTTCCGCCTCCAGCCAGCGCGTGACCTGATGATCGCCCTGGCTCAGCAGACGCAGATAATCGTCGGCAATCTGGCGCCCATAGCGATACCCCGCGAGCCGGCGCGCCGTGCGATCGACCTTCACGCGCAGCGGCTGCACCATATCCGGGTGCAGAATTGCGGCAGGTTGGTTGTCGCGTTCACCCGGTTCACGGGCATGTATTTTCTGCTCCAGCAGCCCGAGCGCCATGGCAAAACCGTACAGCGTGGCCGCAGGCGTTGGCGGACAACCGGGAATGTAGACATCCACCGGAACAATTTTATCGGTGCCGCCCCAGACGCAGTACAGGTCATGGAAGATACCGCCGCTGTTGCCGCAGGCACCGTAAGAGATACAGATTTTTGGATCCGGTGCGGACTGCCAGGCACGCAATGCTGGCGATCTCATGGCACGGGTAACGGCACCGGTAAACAGCAAAATGTCCGCATGACGCGGTGAAGGCACCACTTTAATACCGAAGCGTTCGGCGTCGAACAGGGGCGACAGCGTGGCAAAGATCTCAATCTCACAGCCGTTGCAGCCGCCGCAGTCCACGCGGTACACATAGGCCGAACGTTTAATGTTTTTCAGCAGCGAGGCCTTCATGCTGGCGATGGATTCCTCCACCGTCATCGGCACCGGAATGCCGTTAGCGTCGCGTGGGCCGATCAGGTTTTCCATCAGCTGGCCTCTCTCATATGACGGGTAATATCGATGCGGTCCGACGGCAGCAGGCATTTCTGCCGTTTGCAGTCCGGGCAGGTTTCAAAGCTTTCGCGATGATGCTCCGCGCGGGCATCACCGTTGTGCTGCAACAGCGCGATGGCGTAGTCGATCTCTTTTTGTACGGCAAACGGGCGTTTGCAGACACGGCAGTTGCAGAGCGCGAAACGCGACTGCTGCAGAAAATCCTCTTTCTTCCAGACCGCCAGCTCGTACTCCTGCGAAAGACGGATCGCCACCGTCGGGCAAACTTCCTCGCAGCGGCCGCAGAAAATGCAGCGCCCGAGGTTGAACTGCCAGGCCAGCTCGCCCGTTTTCAGATCGGTTTCCACCGTCAGGGCATTTGACGGGCAGGCGTTAACGCAGGCAGCACAGCCGATGCACTGCTGCGGGTTGTGCTCCGGCTTGCCGCGAAAGTTTTTATCGACCGGCATCGGCTCCAGCGGATAGCGGCTGGTCACCGTGCCGGTTTTGATCACTTTTTTAATGAAGGTAAACATGTTGACTCCTGCTTATGTGCTGCCTGTGCTCCGCACCCCGGATCTCTCATCAAAAAGAGGGTCAGGGTGAGGGCATCAGCCTGCACAAAATCCCCTATTTCAGCGGCGAGTTCTTACGCTCGATGCTGTAGCGCTCCAGCTCTTTGTACGGCACTACCTGGCTTTTCTTCTTGCGCACATCCACCACCGTCATGCGGTCGGTGCAGGAGTAGCACGGATCGAGGCTGCCAATGATCAGCGGCGCATCGGATACCGTATTGCCGCGCAGCATGTAGCGCAGGGTTGGCCAGTTGGCGTAGGTTGCCGCACGGCAGCGCCAGCGGTAGAGCTTCTGGTTGTCACCGGTCATGCTCCAGTGGATATCGTCTCCACGCGGGGCTTCGGCAAACCCCAGCGCGAAGCGGTTTGGAATGTAGGTGAAGCCCTCGACCATCAGCGGACCGCCCGGCAGATTATCCAGACCGAAGTCGATCATGTTCAGCGCGGTGAAGACCTCGTTGATACGCACCTTCAGACGCGAAATAACGTCGCAGCCCTGCTCGCTGTGCACGGTCATAGGCAGCAGGCCGTAGCCGACGAACGGATGATCGGCGCGGGTATCGCGGGCGTGGCCGCTGGCGCGAACCATGGGGCCAACGTTACTGAAATCGCGGGCGATTTGCGGATCCAGTCGGCCAATACCGACGGTACGCTGCTCAATGTTCGGCGTGCTGAGCAGCATATCCACCAGCTCCTGAACGTCGCGACGCATCTGCTGCGCCAGCTGGCGGGTCTGGATCATGTCATCTTTCAGCAGATCGCGACGAATCCCGCCGATTAGGTTCAGACCGTATGTTTTACGCGCCCCGGTCAGGATCTCCGCCATCTTCATGGAGGCTTCACGTACGCGGAAAAACTGCATAAAGCCGGAGTCAAAACCGACAAAGTGACAGGCCAGACCGAGGTTCAGCAGGTGCGAGTGCAGACGCTCCACTTCCAGCAGGATGGCGCGGATCATCTGCGCGCGTTCCGGCACCACAATCCCCATGCCGTTCTCCACCGAGGTGGTGTAGGCGGTACTGTGGGCAAACCCGCAGATGCCGCACACGCGGTCAGAGAGGAACGTCACTTCGTTATATCCCATCCGGGTTTCCGCCAGCTTTTCCATCCCGCGATGGACGTAGAACAGGCGGTAGTCGGCATCAATAATATTCTCGCCGTCGACAAACAGGCGGAAGTGGCCCGGCTCGTCAGACGTGACGTGTAGCGGGCCTATCGGCACCACGTTGTTCTTTTTGCTGCCGAGCTCATTGATGAACGCGTAAGTCTCGCTGTCGGTGGTCGGAGCCGGACGCTGACGGTAATCCATGCTGTCTTTACGCAGGGGATAGAGTTCGTCTGGCCAGTCATCCGGCAGTACCAGACGGCGCTCATCCGGAAGCCCAACCGGGACCAGACCATACATATCGCGCACTTCACGCTCGCCCCAGACGGCGGCGGGCACGCGCGGGGTGACAGACGGGTATTCCGGTTTGTTGGGATCCACTTCGACACGCACGGTGAGCCAGCACTTCTCGCCCTGCTCCATCGACATCACGTAGTAAACCGCATAGTTTCCGCACAGCTGACGCTCGTCGTTGCCGAACAACACTGACAGCCAGCCACCCTGCTGGTAGTAGAGAAACTCCACCACTTCCGGCAGGTAGTTCACTTTCACGGTCACCGTTATCTGGTCTTTGGTTTGCCAGGACTCCTCCAGCACCACGCCCGGGAAGGCCTGGTGCAACGCGGCGAGATACTGCTGACCTTTCTTTTCTTCAGACATAAAAACTCTCTTTAATCACGCCACCAGCAAGGAGACGAACGCTAAAAATGCAAAACCAAAACCGGCCCAGGTGATGCGCGACGTCGCCACAAAACGCAGACGCGCCATGCTGTTCTCAAACAGGGCAATCACCAGCACGCCGACAAACAGCTTGAGCGCGGCAACGACCACCGCCAGCACCAGGCCGGCCGCGGAAAAGTGCGTCATCTGCCCCCACGGGAAGAAGACACCGACAAACATCTGCAGCACCACCAGTTGTTTGAGGCTGATGCCCCATTTCAGCACCGCAAAGCCGTAACCGCTGTACTCGGTCAACGGACCTTCCTGCAGCTCCTGCTCCGCTTCCGCGAGGTCGAACGGCAGTTTGCCCATCTCGATAAACGTCGCGAATGCGCAGGCGCAGAGCGCCAAAAGCAACGGAAGGGAACGGTCCACGGGCCAGTGATACACGGTATGAGTGATAAAGCTGATATGGGTTGACCCCGCGACCTGCGCGGCGACCCACAGGCCGAGCAGCAGGATCGGCTCAACCAGCACGCCGAGCATGGCCTCGCGGCTGGCACCAATCCCGGTAAACGGGCTGCCGGTATCGAGGCCGGCAATCGCGAAGAAGAAGCGCGCGATGGCGAAGAGGTAGATAAGCGTAATGAGATCGCCCAGCACCGGCAGTGGCGACCCGACGGTGACGACCGGTAACGCCGTGGCGATGGTGAGCATGACGCCAGCCAGCACAAACGGTGTCAGGCGAAAGACCCATCCTGCCGCGTCCGGGGAAACGCTCTGACGTCCCATCAGCTTGAACAAATCACGGTACTCCTGGAGTACACCAGGCCCGCGACGGTTATGCATCCGGGCACGCGCCACGCGGCTCACCCCGGAGAGCAACGGCGCCATGGCAAATAGCACCAGCGCCTGAAGTATTGCCAGTAACAGACTCATGTCAGGCTCCTCGTGAAATCACAATCACAACCAGTACCGCCAGTTCGATCAACGCCAGTCGGCGGAACAGCACGGGCACGGCAGCGCTCTGCCAGCCCGGCACCCACCCCACCGGGTTAAGCCAGTCCCGCAGTTTCAGCATCGCGGCAAAGTTCTCTTTGACCGGCATGGCAAAGCCGTGCGCTGTGATCACCATGGATTGATCGTGTGCGTAACCGCAAGCCCAGGCGGTACCGCGTGCGCGGGAGGAGAGACGGTCGCGTCTGAAGAACAGCATCAGCATGAACGGCAGCAGCGGCGCGGCAATCAGCAGCAGCGCAATCATCGGCTGGGACACCGTGGTATGCGCCGTGGTGAGCGGCAGAGGAATGGCGTTACCCAGCAGCGGCAGAAGCCACGGGGCGGCCACCCCGCCCGCGATGCAGCACAGCGCCAGCGCGACAACGCTCGCCCCCATCAATGCCGGTGCACAGCAGGCGTTTTCGGCCTCACGCGTGCGCGGTGCACCCAGGAAGGTCACGCCGTAAACTTTAGCCATACACATCACCGCCAGCGCACCGGTTATCGCCAGCCCAACCGCCAGCAGCGGGCCGAGCAACCGGGCGATAAACACCTCGCTCTGACCGAGTGCGAAGAAGGACTGATAGATAACCCACTCGCCGGCAAAGCCGTTCAGCGGCGGCAGCGCAGCCATTGCCATCAGCCCCACCAGCATGCACAGAGAGATAACGGGCATTTTTTTGCCGATGCCGCCGAGTTTTTCGATATCGCGATGACCGGTGCGGAACCAGACGCTACCGGCCCCGAGGAACAGGGTGCTTTTAAACAGGCTGTGGTTGATCAGGTGATACAGGCCGCCGATAAAGCCGGCCGCAATCAGCGCCGGTTGATTGAGCGCCAGCCCGGTAACGCCTGCGCCAATACCCAGCAGGATAATGCCGATGTTCTCAAGGGTGTGGTACGCCAGCAAACGCTGGATATTGTGCTCCATCAGGGCGTACAGGCCGCCGACGAAGGCGGTGATCATCCCGGCGACCAGCAGCACAACGCCCCACCACAGCGGTGGCTGCCCACCGGTGAGCGTTATCGTCAGAATGCCGAACAGACCCACCTTCATGACAACCGTCGAGAAGAGCGCTGCGGCAGGCGCGGAGGCATGTGCATGTGCCTGTGGCACCCAGCCGTGCAGCGGGATAATCCCGGCCAGCAGGCCAAAGCCGATCACGCCAAGGAGCCAGACATCATTCCCCAGCCACTGACCGTTAAGGACGGAGAAGTCCAGCGTGCCGAAGCGCTGCCACACCAGCCAGCAGGCCAGTGCCAGCAGCAACGTGCCAAGACGCCCCAGCGCAAACCACAGTTTGCCGGAGGTGCTACAGCCCGTAAGGAATACGCCGCACAGCGCCATGATCTCGGCCATCACCACCAGCGCGCCGAGGTTGCTGGCAGTCACGGTACAGACCGCCGCGGCCATCAGCAGATTGACCAGCAGACCGTTGGGCTGAGTGTGCTGATGGCGGTGCCAGTCAATATTAAACAGGCTGATAAACACGCCGCACAGACCAAAGGTCACCAGCCAGATGGCATTCAGCGGCGTAATTTCAACGGTGTGCCGTATCAGCGGCATCACCGCTTCGACAGATTGTCCGCCTGTTAATACGAGGCCACCAGCCAGCAGCGTCATCACGCTGCCAACCGCCCCGCCGATACCGGCTATCCAGCCGCTCAGGGTTTTATGGAAAGAGAAGATCAAGGCCAACACAGCGGCGGCGGCAAAATAGGCCACCGCGCTGGTAATCATCATCACCGCGTTCATTTCGCCCCCTCGTTCAGCGCCTGAAGCAGAGAAAGATCGCCGAAATCACTGTTAATGGTCAGCTCACGCTTACGTTTACTGGTGCGAACGATGTCGCGAATATTGACCAGAATCAGCGCCTTCGTCGGGCAGGTGCGCACACAGGCTGGCCCTTGTTCATCAAAGCTGCACAGGTCGCATTTGACCGCAACGGCACGCACGCCGGGAACCCAGTCAAGCAGCGTGCTCACCTTCGCCGGCGCAGGTGGCGCTGGCGGCGCTTTCGGGGAGTTGGCATTCGCCGGGATATGCAGCGGACGGCTGCCGGAAAATTCAATCGCACCGAACGGGCAGGCAATGCCGCACAGTTTGCAGCTCACGCACAGACTTTCATTCAGCTGCACCGCCCCCACGACACGGGTGATGGCATTAACAGGACAGACTCCCGCGCAGGGGGCATCTTCACAGTGGTGGCAGAGCTGCGGCGCAGACTCTTTTTCATTACGCATGACGCGCAGGCGCGGCATGGACTGTAGCCCGTGCTGACGGTGCGTTTCCGAACAGGCCGCCTCACAGGTTCGACAGCCAATACAGACCGTCGAGTCAGCAATTACAAAACGGTTCACCGGGTCATCCTCTGGTGATAGTCATTTTTGACGAAAAACTGTCTTGTCGACACTTCTCGACACGCAATGGTCAGGCCACGTTCGCTGAGGTATTTCCATCCATCAGCTGTTTCAGGTTGACCGGGAGATCGTGTTCAACAGCGGCGTACAGGCCGTTATAAACCGGCGCGATTTTTTCCAGATAGTGCTCCAGCACCTGCTGGCGATCGCGGTTACTGACGTGACCATCGACCATCCCGTCGGCCATCAGCTGCGCCTTCGCAATACACTGTTTTTCACCTTCTTGTGTTTCGACGTAGTACTCGATGGTGTGGCTGTTGAAGGTGTCGGCCAGGGTGACGTTTATCGTGAAATGGCCAAAGAGCACAAAGCGCATATCCCCCTGCGCTGCACAGCTCATGGCGTGGTGAAGACGGGCTTTTGACAGGGTGATGCCCTGAACCAGAGAGTTGCAGTAAAGGTGCCACTGCTCCTGTAACTGCTGATGGCGCTGCGCAATGTAATCCGCTTTTTCGCTAATTTCCCAAATAGTCATAAAAGGTATCCGGTTAATGGAGATAGCGGCTATTAAGCAGATTCCATGCCAGTTTTTAATGCATTGATTTTTAACTATTTTAATCAAAAGAAGCGTGTCAATCGCGCCGTGTCGACGTGTCATTTCGACAGCATTGACATCGTCACGCCTTAACAAAAATCAAGCTGGCACCGTTATTGCATTATCGGGGCAATTCATTGAGGAGGCGTCATGCACGAAATCACCCTCTGCCAGCGGGCCGTCGAGTTAATTGAACAGCAGGCGCGGGCAAACAATGCAAAACGCGTCACCGGTGTCTGGCTACAGGTCGGGGCCTTTTCCTGCGTTGAAACCAGCGCCCTGACCTTCTGCTTTGAGCTGGTGTGCCGCGGCACGCTGGCGGAAGGCTGTGAACTTCATATTGAAGAACAGCAGGCGGAGTGCTGGTGCGCGCAGTGTCAGCAATACGTCACTCTGCTTTCATCGAAGGTTCAGCGCTGTCCGCAGTGCCAGAGCAGCGAGCTTCGCATCGTGGCGGATGACGGCATGCAGATCCAACGTCTCGAAATCGAGAAGGAGTAAAATATGTGTAGTACCTGCGGTTGCGCTGAAGGCAACCTGTATATAGAAGGGGATGAACACCGTCCTCACGCCGCGTTTCGCTCCGCACCCTTTTCACCTGCCCCTCGTCCTGCAGCGGCAATAACCGGTATCACCTTCGCCCCCCGACACTCCGGTGCGGGCGACCTGCATTACGGGCATGGCGTCGCCGGTACCCACGCGCCGGGGCTCAGCCAGCGTCAGATGCTGGAGGTGGAAATCAACGTTCTGGATAAAAACAACCAGATTGCAGCACGCAACCGCGCCCGCTTTGCCACGCGTAAACAGCTGGTCCTGAACCTGGTCTCCAGCCCCGGCTCCGGCAAAACCACGCTGCTGACACAAACGCTCCACCGCCTGAACGGACGCATCTCCTGCGCGGTGATCGAAGGCGATCAGCAGACGGTGAACGACGCCGCGCGTATTCGCGAAACCGGCACGCCCGCCATTCAGGTTAATACGGGTAAAGGCTGCCATCTGGATGCACAAATGATTGCCGACGCCACGCCGCGCTTGCCGCTGGCGGACAACGGCATCCTGTTTATTGAGAACGTGGGCAACCTGGTCTGTCCGGCCAGCTTCGATCTCGGTGAGCGACATAAGGTCGCGGTGCTCTCGGTGACCGAAGGTGAAGACAAGCCGCTTAAATATCCGCATATGTTTGCCGCCGCTTCGCTGATGTTGCTGAACAAAGTTGACCTGCTGCCGTACCTGAATTTCGACGTGGATAAATGCATGGCCTATGCCCGTGAAGTGAACCCGGATATTGACATTATGCTGGTATCCGCCACCCGCGGCGATGGGATGGACGCCTGGCTAAACTGGCTGGAGAGCGAACGATGTGCATAGGCGTCCCCGGACAAATTCACGCCATTGACGGGAATCAGGCCCGCGTTGAGGTGTGCGGCATATTGCGCGACGTCGACCTGACGCTCGTCGGCAGCACCGACGAAACCGGCGCCTCACGCCTCGGTCAGTGGGTGCTAGTGCACGTGGGGTTTGCCATGAGCATCATCAACGAAACGGAGGCCCGAGACACGCTCGATGCCCTTCAGAATATGTTCGACGTGGAGCCGGACGTCGGGGCATTGCTGTACGGCGAGGAGCGGTAAACCATGCGCTACGTTGATGAATATCGCGCGCCTGAGCAGGTGATGCAGCTGATTGAACATCTGAAAACACGGGCGGCACGGCTGAGCTATACCGCCGAAAAGCCGCTGCGTATTATGGAAGTCTGCGGCGGGCATACGCATGCCATCTTTAAATTTGGCCTCGACCAGCTTCTGCCGGAAAACATCGAGTTTATCCATGGCCCCGGCTGCCCGGTGTGCGTCCTGCCGATGGGACGCATCGACGCCTGCCTTGAGATAGCCCACCAGCCTGACGTGATTTTCTGTACCTTTGGCGATGCGATGCGCGTGCCGGGCAAAAACGGCTCGCTGCTGCAGGCAAAAGCCCAGGGCGCGGATATCAGGATCGTGTACTCGCCGATGGACGCCCTGACGCTGGCCACCCATAACCCCGGTCGCAAGGTCGTCTTTTTCGGGCTTGGTTTTGAAACCACTATGCCCGCCACGGCCATCACGCTGCAGCAGGCCAAAGCCCGCGACATTGATAACTTTTTCTTTTTTTGCCAGCACATTACGCTCATCCCGACTTTACGCAGCCTGCTTGAAGAGCCGGACAACGGAATTGACGCTTTTCTGGCGCCGGGCCATGTCAGCATGGTTATCGGGACGGCGGCCTACGGCTTTATCGCTGAACAGTTCGAACGGCCTTTAGTGGTGGCTGGTTTCGAACCTCTTGATCTACTGCAAGGCGTGACCATGCTGGTTGAGCAGAAAATAGCAGCCCAGAGTGCAGTAGAAAATCAGTACCGCCGTGTCGTCCCCGACAGTGGAAATGTGGTGGCCCAGCAGGCGATAGCCGAGGTATTTAGCGTCGAGGGCGACAGCGAATGGCGTGGTCTGGGGCTGATTGCTGAGTCCGGCGTGCGCCTGACGCCAGCCTACCGGTCGTTCGACGCCGAAGCCCACTTCCGCCCGCAGCCGCAACAGGTGTGTGACGACCCGCGGGCCCGCTGTGGCGAAGTGCTCACCGGCAAATGCAAACCCCATCACTGCCCGTTATTTGGCAACACCTGTAACCCGCAAACGGCTTTTGGCGCGCTGATGGTCTCTTCCGAAGGGGCGTGTGCCGCGTGGTATCAGTATCGCAATCAGGAGTCTGAAGCATGAATACGGTTGAAATGGCACACGGCAGCGGCGGCCTGGCGATGCAGCAGCTGATTAACCGTCTGTTTATGGACGCGTTTGATAACCCCTGGCTGGCGGAGCAGGAGGATCAGGCCCGCATTGACCTCTCCACCCTGACCGCGCAGGGCGACAGGCTGGCCTTTTCCACCGACAGCTACGTGATTGACCCGCTGTTCTTCCCGGGCGGCGATATCGGCAAGCTCGCGGTCTGCGGTACGGCAAACGACGTGGCCGTCAGCGGTGCTGTTCCGCGCTTTCTCTCCTGCGGCTTTATCCTTGAAGAGGGGCTGCCGATGGAGACGCTCTCTGCGGTCGTCAGCAGCATGGCGCACACGGCACGCGAGGCGGGTATCGCCATCGTCACCGGCGACACCAAAGTGGTCCAGCGTGGCGCAGCCGACAAACTGTTCATCAATACCGCCGGCATGGGGGCGATCCCTGCCGACATTCACTGGGGCGCGCAGCAGCTTGCCGTCGGCGACGTGCTGATCGTCAGCGGATCGCTGGGCTGCCACGGGGCGACGATCCTGAACCTGCGTGAAGGCCTGGGGCTGGACGGAGAATTACGCAGTGATTGCGCGGTACTGACTCCGCTTATCCAGACCCTGCGTTCCCTTCCAGGCGTGAAAGCCCTGCGCGATGCGACCCGCGGCGGGGTTAACGCCGTGGTACATGAGTTCGCGGCGCGCTGCGGTCTGGGTATCGAACTCACTGAACGCGCGCTGCCCGTTAAGCCTGCCGTTCGCGGCTTGTGCGAACTCCTCGGGCTCGACCCGCTAAACTTTGCAAATGAAGGCAAGCTGGTCATTGGCGTGGAGCGCGCGGCGGCCGAATCCGTACTTGAACAGCTGCGGGCACATCCTTTCGGGAAAGAGGCCGCGCTGGTTGGTGAAGTGGTTGAGCGCAAAGGGGTACGCCTGACCGGGTTGTATGGCGTCAAGCGGACGCTGGATCTGCCGCACGCGGAACCTTTACCCCGCATTTGCTAGAACCGCGCCAAAAGCGGTCAGCACTGACTTTCTCTTTTTTGCCAGTTTCTATTGGAAAGCAATATGCCGTATACACCGATGAGCGATCTTGGACAGCAGGGCCTGTTTGACATTACGCGCACACTTTTACAGCAGCCCGATCTTGGCGCGCTGAGCGATGCCCTGACGCGGCTGGTCAGGCAATCAGCGCTGGCAGACAGCGCCGCAATTGTGCTCTGGCATAGCGCAAGCCATCGCGCGAGCTACTATTCAACGCGCGACAATGGCAAAGCGTTTGAGTACGAGGATGAAACCTACCTCGCTCATGGTCCTGTCCGGCGTATTCTTTCCCGCCCGGAGGCGCTGCACTGCAATTTTGAGGAATTCCGCGAGGCGTGGCCGATGCTGGCGCAGAGTCAGTTATACCCGCCTTTCGGCCATTACAGCCTGCTGCCACTGGCGGTGGAAGGGCATATCTTCGGCGGCTGCGAGTTTATTCGTCACACCGACCAGCCGTGGAGCGAGGCGGAATACGAGCGTCTGCACACCTTCACCCAGATTGTGGCCGTGGTCGCGGAGCAAATTCAAAGCCGCGTCACCAATAATGTGGATTACGACCTGCTGAGCCGCGAACGTGACAATTTCCGGATCCTGGTGGCCATCACCAACGCGGTGCTTTCGCGCCTCGATATGGATGAGCTGGTCAGCGAAGTCTCAAAAGAGATCCACCACTATTTCAAAATCGACGCCATCAGTATTGCGCTCCGGGGGCACCGGAAAGGCAAGCTGAACATCTACTCCACCCACTATCTTGATGAGGCAAACCCCGCCCACGAACAGAGTGAAGTGGATGAGGCGGGCACGCTCTCTGAGCGGGTATTTAAAAGCAAAGAGATCCTGCTGCTCAACCTCAACGAGCAGGATGCGCTCGCGCCTTATGAGCGGATGCTGTTTAACACCTGGGGGAATAAAATCCAGACGCTGTGCCTGCTGCCGCTGATGTCCGGCAATACTATGCTTGGTGTCCTGAAGCTGGCGCAGTGTGAAGAGGGCGTCTTTACCACCGCCAACCTGAAACTGTTGCGCCAGATTGCCGAGCGTATCTCCATCGCACTGGATAACGCGCTGGCCTATCAGGAGATCCACCGTCTGAAAGAACGGCTGGTGGATGAAAACCTGGCGCTGACGGAACAGCTTAACAACGTGGACAGCGAGTTTGGCGAAATCATCGGCCGCAGCGATGCCATGTACAGCGTACTGAAACAGGTGGAGATGGTGGCGCAAAGTGACAGTACGGTGCTGATCCTCGGTGAAACCGGCACCGGTAAAGAGCTGATTGCCCGTGCGATCCACAACCTCAGCAACCGTAACAGCCGCCGCATGGTGAAGATGAACTGCGCCGCTATGCCCGCAGGCCTGCTGGAAAGCGATCTCTTTGGCCACGAACGCGGCGCGTTTACCGGTGCCAGCAGCCAGCGCCTGGGTCGTTTCGAGCTGGCGGACAAAAGCTCGTTGTTCCTTGATGAAGTGGGCGACATGCCTCTGGAGCTGCAGCCCAAACTGCTTCGCGTCCTGCAGGAGCAGGAGTTTGAACGTCTTGGCAGTAACAAACTTATCCAGACTGACGTCCGGCTCATTGCCGCCACCAACCGCGATCTGAAAAAAATGGTCGCCGACCGCGAGTTTCGAAGCGACCTCTATTATCGCCTGAACGTCTTCCCAATCTGCCTGCCGCCCCTGCGTGAACGGCCGGAAGATATCCCTCTGCTGGTCAAAGCGTTTACCGCCAAAATAGCCCGCCGGATGGGCCGCAACATCGACAGTATCCCCGCCGAGACGCTACGTACCCTCTCCTCGATGGAGTGGCCGGGTAACGTCCGTGAACTGGAAAACGTCATTGAACGTGCGGTATTGCTGACGCGCGGTAACGTACTGCAACTCTCCCTGCCCGAAGTTTCCCTGCCTGAAACACCGGTTACAGCCACCGACGTGGCGCAGGAAGGTGAAGACGAATATCAGCTGATCATGCGCGTGCTGAAAGAAACTAACGGTGTCGTGGCCGGACCGAAAGGTGCCGCCCAGCGACTGGGGCTAAAACGCACCACGCTGCTCTCGCGCATGAAACGTCTCGGGATTGATAAAGAGAGCCTGGTGTAGCGTCATTCTGGCTGAGATCCCGCATGCAGGCGTTGGGATACGGTTGTCAGCGAAGCGCCTGAACGGTTACTTTTTCGGGCGATACTTTTCCGGTAATTCCGGCACAGGGCGACGGTCATCCATCAGGTGGCGTACCGTCAGGATGGGATGACGCCATAACATGCGTGGGCCAGCCCAGCGCATCACCAGCTTCATCTCTTCGCGCCTGGCAGGCTGATAGCAGTGAACAGGGCACTGTTTACAGGCGGGTTTTTCCTCACCAAAAACGCATTTATCCAGGCGCTTATTGGCATACGCTTTCAGCGCCTGATAATACCCCTCTTCCTGCGAAGCCTGAGGACACTGTGTTTCATACAGCGCGATCATTTTCGCGATCGTCTCTTTCTCACGTGCAATGCGTTTTCCGGACATAACGGCTCACCAGACAATAAAGTGCATTTATAATACGCCTTTCAGATACTGATTTCAGGTGTTGCATTCTGTTTTCTGAAGGCTGATTCCAGTATTAAGCCCACGCCTGCAGTAAATCACTGATATTTTATACAGCATCAGGAATGACCCTTGTCCACGTTGTCCGGAGGCCGTATGCACAAGATCGCTATCACCAAATCCTATCGTCATTTGAAAGTGGGGTATTTCAGAAAGCGTCATGAAGACCGTAACACCAAGATACCCAAACGCTACAGCGTGCATGCAGCGCTGAGCTTAAAGGGCGACTGGCTTGAAAAAGCGGGGTTTACCACCCATTCGCAGGTCAGAGTGGGGGTTGAGCATGGAAAAATTGTCATTGAGTTAGTGCAGGAAGGCACCTCGTAAAGCCGCGACATTTTTCTGCGCCGTACCTTTTTTTCATGCGACAATAGAAGGAACTAACGGCCACTGAGCCGCCCAAAGCGTATTATTTTCAAAGAAATGGACATCATAACTCCATGAGCACAATCGACAATTTCGACGCACATACGCCAATGATGCAGCAGTACCTGAAGCTGAAAGCACAGCATCCGGAAATCTTGCTGTTCTACCGTATGGGCGATTTTTACGAGCTATTTTATGACGATGCCAGACGTGCGTCGCAGCTGCTCGACATTTCGCTGACCCGGCGTGGCGCATCTGCAGGCGAGCCCATTCCCATGGCCGGTATTCCGCATCACGCGGTAGAAAACTACCTTGCGAAACTGGTGAATCAGGGTGAGTCAGTCGCCATCTGCGAACAGATCGGCGATCCGGCAACCTCAAAAGGGCCGGTTGAGCGCAAAGTCGTGCGCATCGTCACGCCTGGTACGATCAGCGACGAAGCCCTGCTGCAGGAGCGCCAGGATAACCTGCTGGCGGCACTGTGGCAGGACGGCAAAGGTTTCGGTTATGCGACGCTGGATATCAGCTCCGGACGTTTTCGTCTGAGCGAACCGGCAGATCGTGAAACGATGGCGGCTGAATTGCAGCGCACGAACCCGGCAGAACTGCTCTATGCCGAAGATTTTACCGAGATGGCGCTGATTGAAGGCCGCCGCGGTCTGCGCCGTCGTCCGCTGTGGGAGTTCGAAATTGATACCGCGCGCCAGCAGTTGAATCTGCAGTTTGGCACCCGCGATCTGATTGGCTTTGGTGTGGAAAACGCCCCGCGCGGACTGTGTGCCGCGGGTTGCCTGCTGCAGTACGTCAAAGATACCCAGCGCACCACCCTGCCGCATATCCGCTCGATCACGATGGAGCGTCAGCAGGACAGCATCATTATGGATGCCGCGACGCGTCGAAATCTGGAGATCACCCAGAATCTGGCCGGAGGCGTGGAAAACACCCTCGCTTCCGTCCTCGACAGCACGGTGACGCCGATGGGCAGCCGTATGTTAAAACGCTGGCTGCATATGCCCATTCGCGATACCGACACGCTTACCTGTCGTCAGCAGACGATTGCCGCGTTGCAGGATCGCTACAGTGAACTGCAGCCCGTGCTGCGTCAGGTCGGCGATCTGGAACGTATTCTTGCGCGTCTGGCACTGCGTACGGCACGTCCGCGCGACCTCGCCCGCATGCGTCATGCCTTCCAGCAGTTGCCGGAATTGCGCAGCCTGCTCGCCGATGTGGATAGCGCGCCGGTGCAGAAACTGCGTGAAACCATGGGTGAATTTAGCGAGCTGCGCGAGCTGCTCGAACGCGCCATTATTGACGCCCCTCCGGTTCTGGTGCGTGACGGCGGCGTAATTGCCCCGGGGTACAACGAAGAGCTGGATGAATGGCGTGCGCTGGCCGACGGTGCCACGGACTACCTGGATAAGCTGGAAATTCGCGAGCGCGAACGCCTTGGGCTCGATACCCTCAAAGTGGGCTATAACGCGGTTCACGGTTACTACATTCAGATCAGCCGTGGACAAAGCCATCTGGCCCCCATCCACTACGTGCGCCGCCAGACGCTGAAAAACGCTGAGCGTTACATTATCCCTGAACTGAAAGAGTACGAGGACAAAGTTCTCACCTCGAAAGGCAAGGCGCTGGCGCTGGAGAAACAGCTGTATGAAGAGCTGTTCGACATGCTGATGCCGCACCTTGCAGACCTGCAGTCAAGCGCCAGCGCACTGGCAGAGCTGGACGTGCTGGTCAACCTGGCAGAACGCGCTGAAACGCTGAACTACACCTGCCCGACCTTTACCGATAAACCCGGTATTCGCATCACCGAAGGCCGTCATCCGGTTGTGGAACGGGTGCTGAACGAGCCGTTCATCGCCAACCCGCTAAGCCTGTCGCCGCAGAGAAGAATGCTGATCATTACCGGTCCAAACATGGGCGGTAAAAGTACCTATATGCGCCAGACGGCGCTTATCGCTCTGCTCGCCTATATCGGCAGCTACGTTCCTGCGCAAAAAGTGGAGATTGGCCCTATCGACCGTATATTTACCCGTGTCGGGGCAGCGGACGATCTGGCCAGCGGCCGCTCAACCTTTATGGTGGAGATGACCGAAACCGCCAATATTCTGCATAACGCGACCGAATACAGCCTGGTATTGATGGATGAAGTCGGGCGCGGAACATCAACCTATGATGGTCTGTCACTGGCATGGGCCTGCGCTGAAAACCTTGCCAATAAGATCAAGGCAATGACGCTGTTCGCAACCCACTATTTCGAGCTGACACAGTTGCCAGAAAAGATGGAAGGCGTGGCAAACGTCCACCTCGATGCGCTGGAACATGGCGATACCATCGCCTTTATGCACACCGTACAGGATGGTGCCGCGAGCAAGAGTTATGGCCTGGCCGTGGCCGCGCTGGCGGGGGTTCCAAAAGAGGTGATCAAACGTGCGCGCCAGAAATTGCGTGAGCTGGAGAGCCTGTCACCGAATGCCGCGGCCACGCAGATTGATGGTACGCAAATGTCGTTGCTAGCCCCGGCAGAAGAGACGTCACCGGCCGTTGAGGCGCTGGAAAATCTCGATCCGGACTCGCTCACGCCGCGTCAGGCGCTGGAGTGGATTTATCGCCTGAAAAGCCTGGTGTAATCTGCACCCGGTGGCGCAATGCTTACCGGGCCTGCCGGGAAGTAGCGGTATCTGAAACAAACAGGCCGGGTAAGGCGAAACCGCCACCCGGCTTTTTTTTAGCGCTTATCGTCGGCCAGTAACGGCGGGATCGTCGGCACCTGTGGTGCGTCATCGATATCCTTCTGCGTCATGCGAAACGCTTGCGGATAATGATCGCGGTGGGTCCGGCGTAGCGGCTCCGTGTCACGCCAGGTATACAGACAATGCTGGCACTGATAGACAGTCCAGACCCCTTTCACCGGTGATGTTGCCATCACCTCAATATGCTCATCAGCACAACGTGGACATATCATCCTTTTCCTCCTTATTGGCGTGCAGCCAGCATCGCAGTCAGTTTTTCGGCCCAGGCTTTGGTTTCAGGTAAATCCTGTACCGGCTGGCTGAAGTGGCCCCGGTTGTCGGGTGCAACAGGCGTGGTGGCATCAATAATCAATTTGTCGGTAATACCTGCCGGGCTGGAGCCCGGGTCCAGTTCAAGCACCGACATATTCGACAACTGCACCAGATCGCCCGCCGGGTTCACCTTCGAGGACAGCGCCCACATCACCTGCGGCAGGTTGAACGGGTCAACGTCTTCATCCACCATAATCACCATCTTCACGTAGCCCAGGCCGTGCGGCGTGGTCATAGCACGTAAGCCGACTGCGCGGGCAAAGCCACCGTAGCGTTTTTTGGTGGAGATAATCGCCAGCAAACCGTGGGTATACATGGCATTGACCGCCTGCACTTCCGGAAATTCTGCTTTCAGCTGCTGGTAGAGCGGTACACAGGTAGCCGGGCCCATCAGGTAGTCAATTTCGGTCCACGGCATGCCGAGGTAGAGGGATTCAAAAATGGGTTTTGTGCGGTAAGACACTTTATCAATACGCACCACCGTCATGTTACGGCCACCAGAGTAGTGCCCGGTAAACTCACCAAAGGGTCCTTCGATTTCGCGCTTGCGGCCTTCAATCACCCCTTCCAGAATGACTTCAGATCCCCACGGTACATCAAAGCCGGTCAGCGGTGCCGTCGCAATGGGATAGGGGCTTTCGCGCAGCGCACCGGCCATCTCATACTCAGATTGATCGTATTTCAGCGGCGTCGCGCCCATAAGTGTAATAATCGGATCATTGCCAAGCGTAATCGCGACCGGCAGATCTTCACCGCGCTCTTCCGCTTTATGCAGATGCAGGGCGATATCGTGCATCGGAACCGGTTGAAGACCCAGCTTGCGTTTTCCCTTCACTTCCATGCGATAGATACCGACGTTCTGCTTGCCGAAGTTATCCGCATCAAGCGGATCGCGCGAAACGACGCACGCTTTGTCGAGGTAAAAACCGCCGTCACCGTCGTTCAGACGGAACAGCGGCAGGATGTCGAAAAGGTTAATGTCTTCACCCTCCACCGTATTTTGAGCCCAGGCGGGATCTGCACGGCGCTCTGGCGTGACGGGGAATTTATCCCAGCGGCGAATAAACTCATCAATCTGTTTTTTGACGGGGGTGTTCGCGGGCAGTCCCATAGAAATGGCGTGATTCTGCCATGAACCAATGGTGTTCATTACCACCCGGGCATCGGTAAACCCGCGAATATTATCGAACCACAGCGCCGGTGCGCCGTCACCAATACGGCCTGTGGCATTGGCTGCCGCGGCCAGGTCCGGTTCTGCATTCACCTCTTCTTCAATTTTCAGCAGTTGCCCTTGCTCATCGAGCGCCTGCAGGAAGCTTCTCAAATCATCAAATGCCATCTTTATTCTCCTGTGAAAAATGTTTTGCTTCCCGCAACCCGTTCCAGCGGCGCGCTTTTTTGTGCTCCAGACCAAACTGGTCGAGCACGCGGGTCACAATGTGATGGGTGATATCGTCGGCGGTCTGCGGGTGGTTGTAATACGCGGGCATCGGCGGCACCATTGCCACGCCCATACGGGACAGTGCGAGCATATTCTCGAGATGAATGGTGCTGAGCGGGGTTTCACGAGGAACCAGCACCAGTTTGCGCCCCTCTTTCAGCACCACATCTGCCGCACGGCCCACCAGTCCTTCGGCGTAGCCTGCGCGAATGCCTGCCAGGGTTTTCATACTGCAGGGAATGACGATCATGCCGTCGGTGCGAAACGAGCCGGATGAGATAGTGGCAGCCTGATCGGCCGGGCTGTGGACAACATCGGCCAGCGCAGCCACATCCTGTGCGGTGTAGGGTGTCTCCAGCTCAATGGTGGTTTTTGCCCATTTCGACATGACCAGATGGGTCTCCACCTCCGGCATGTCACGTAATGCCTGCAGCAACGCTACGCCCAGCGGCGCTCCCGTTGCGCCCGTCATTCCAACTATCAATCTCATTCAGCACCTCAATCAATTCGTTCGTATACGAACATATTAAATACGTTACTCCCGGATCCTGTTTCTGACAATATTGTTCGTACACGATCACATTAATTGCTAAAAATTGCCGCGTTAAAATCCTGGGCAAGAGCGGCTATCATAGGGAGAGAATTTTTCGTCGGAGTGTTCATGGAACTGAGACAAGAGGCGTTTCACCTGTTACGCCAGCTTTTTCAACAGCATACTGCCCGTTGGCAACATGCATTGCCGGAACTGACCAAACCGCAGTACGCGGTATTGCGATCCATTGCCGAAAACCCGGGGATTGAGCAAGTTGCTCTGACAGAAGTGGCGGTCAGCACAAAGGCGACGCTCGCGGAGATGCTGAGCCGCATGGAGGCGCGTGGACTGGTAAAACGCGAGCACGATCCGGCGGACAAGCGCCGTCGTTTCGTCTTTCTGACGCCGGAAGGTGAAGCGCTGCTTGCCAGCTGTAAACCGATCGGCAATGACGTGGACGAGGCGTTTTTAGGGCGGCTGAGCAACGACGAGCGGGCGCAATTCTCCGCACTCGTCAAAAAAATGATGCGCGACTAGTTAACCCGGGTGCGCATAAAGTCGATAAAGGTGCGCACTTTCGCAGGCACATGCGGGGCATCGGGATAAACCGCATAGATGCCCTGCCGCGCAAAGGTATATTCCGGTAAAACCGACACCAGCTTGCCGTCATCAAGCGCATGGCGCACCAGCCACTCCGGCAACAGCGCCACGCCACATCCCGCGAGCGCAAAGGCCATCAGCGCCTGAGCACTGTCCGCAAACAAACGCGGTGCTTTTTTAATTTCCAGCGTGGCGGGCTCACCGCAGGCATCGTTCACCTGCCAGCGCAGCGGCGAGGCTAAGCGCTCATGAATAATCCAGTCAGCTTTCGCCAGCTGTTCAAGCGATTCTACAGGATGGTTACGCAGCCAGCCGGGCGTCGCTACGGGGAAAATAGTGAACTGCGTTATCAGTGCCGCGTGGTAGCGTGAATCGGCAAGGGTTCCCAGCCGGATGGCGACATCGAAGCGCTCTGAAATCAAATCGGCATGAAGTGAAGACGAAACGTGACGCACGCGAAGGTCCGGGTGTTGCTGGCTAAACTCAGCCAGTAACGGGACCACAACCTGCGAGCCGTACTCCGGTGTGGTGGTGATCCGCAACTCCCCCGTGAGACCTGCGTGGTTTGCACGGACGTCGTCCTTCAGGCGTTCCGCGTCCTTTAAAAGCGCGACGCTCCGTTGATGGAAAAGCCTCCCCGCCTCGGTTAACGTCAGTCGACGGGTGGAACGCAGCAACAGCGTGACACCCAGTTCATCTTCCAGCTGGCGGATATTGAAGCTGACCACCGCTTTTGTCAGCCCCATTGCCTCTGCTGCGGCGGTGAAACTCCCGGTATCTGCGACGGCGACAAACATCGCGGTACGCTGCAAATTAATCATGGTCAGCCCTATTACTGTCAAAAATTTTTTGACAGTATATCGCGCTTTATAACGTTTATCCGTACCTCCCTGCCCGATACGATACGCCCCTCACTGGAGGTGCCGCCATGTCGTATCGCAGCAAAGTCGCCGTTGTCTATCTGCTGGGCTTTTTTCTTGATTTAATTAATATGTTTATCGCCAGCGTCGCTTTTCCGTCAATGGCTCAGGCGTTCAACGCCACGCCCTCATCGCTTGCCTGGGTCAGTAACGGCTATATTGCCGGTCTGACACTCGTCATCCCCTTCAGCCCCCTGCTGACGCGCAGGCTCGGGCCGAAGCATGTCATTCTGCTTTCGCTTTTTCTCTTTAGCGCCGCCTCCGTTGCGGCAAGTTTGTCGTCCTCACTTGAGAGCCTGATTGCCTGGCGAGTGCTGCAGGGCATGGGAGGGGGTTTACTGATCCCGGTCGGACAGGCGCTGACCTGGCAACAGTTTAAACCCCATGAGCGTGCCAGACTCTCCTCAGCGGTCATGCTGGTTGCATTGCTTGCGCCTGCATGCTCACCCGCCGTGGGGGGAGTGCTGGTTCAGGCACTCAGCTGGCGATGGATATTTTTTGCCACAACGCCTGTCGCCGCCGTGACGTTTTTCCTGGCCTGCGTGTGGCTTAAGAATGAGAGGGCCCCCGTGAAAGCGAGCAGGCTGTTAAACCTGCCCCTGCTGGCCGACCCGCTGCTGCGTTTTTCCATGCTTGTCTATTTGTGCGTACCCGGCATGTTTATTGGGGTGAACGTCACGGGGATGTATTATCTTCAGAGCGAGGCGCACATGACACCTGCCGCAACGGGGATGCTGATGCTGCCATGGTCTCTGGCCTCGTTTATGGCGATCACCGCGACCGGACGTTATTTTAACCGCGTGGGTCCCCGGCCTCTCATTGTCGTGGGTTGCCTGTTACAGGCGCTGGGCGTTTTACTGCTGCTTAACGTCAGCCCGACTACCACAGTGTTGTTACCTGGCGTCGCGTTTACGTTAATGGGCGCGGGCGGCAGTCTTTGCAGCAGTACGGCGCAAAGCAGCGCATTTTTAACGACGGCGCGCGACGATATGCCTGACGCCAGCGCGCTATGGAATCTTAATCGTCAGATCAGTTTTTTTGCCGGGGCATTCCTGCTCTCGCAGGTGCTGAACCTGACACTGGCGTTTTTCACGCCGCTCGCCGCATGGCACGGGATGTTTAGTGTTGCTGCGGCCATCACATTACTGCCCGTCGTGTACGTCTTTCGTCTTAACAACACGCAGGTGCTTTCAGAGGTGCAACAGGAGAAACCATGACCCATTTCGAACAGGACATTATCGACGTTCACGTTATGCTGGAGAACTGGTTGGGTAAGGGCGAAGGGGATGTTGACGCCCTGCTTGCCCACTTTCAGCCGGATTTTATGATGCTCACCCCAGGTGGCGTCCATTTTGACTATAACGCGCTTGTCGGTTTCCTGGACCTTCAGCGCGGCAGCCGTCCTGGTCTGGAGATTGTTCTTGATGAGATAACGACGCTACAGACGTGGGCCAACGGCGCGGTGCTTCACTACCGGGAAACGCAAACTCGCCCGGATCAGCCCGTCAATGTGCGCTGGTCAACCGCCGTGCTCAATCAGAAGGATGGCAAGATAACGTGGCGTTTGCTGCACGAAACGGCACAACCGTAACGCAAAAGAAAAAGGCCCGTCTCACGACGGGCCTTTTTTGATGAAAGATTGCTTATTCGCGGAACAGCGCTTCGATATTCAGACCTTGTCCCTGCAGGATTTCACGCAGGCGACGCAGACCTTCAACCTGAATCTGACGAACACGTTCACGGGTCAGGCCAATTTCGCGGCCGACGTCTTCCAGTGTTGCAGCTTCATACCCCAGTAAACCGAAACGACGTGCCAGCACTTCACGCTGTTTGGCGTTCAGTTCGAACAGCCATTTGACGATGCTCTGTTTCATGTCATCGTCCTGCGTGGTGTCTTCCGGACCGTTGTCTTTTTCATCGGCCAGGATGTCCAGCAGCGCTTTTTCGGAGTCGCCACCCAACGGGGTGTCAACGGAGGTAATGCGCTCGTTGAGACGCAGCATACGGCTTACGTCATCAACCGGTTTATCAAGTTGTTCGGCGATCTCTTCCGCGCTTGGCTCGTGGTCCAGTTTATGGGACAACTCGCGCGCAGTACGCAGATAGACGTTCAACTCTTTGACGATGTGAATCGGCAGGCGAATCGTACGGGTTTGGTTCATAATCGCCCGTTCGATGGTCTGACGAATCCACCAGGTCGCGTAGGTTGAGAAACGGAACCCGCGTTCCGGGTCAAACTTCTCAACTGCGCGGATGAGACCTAAGTTGCCCTCTTCAATCAGGTCCAGCAGAGCCAGACCTCGATTGCCGTAACGACGGGCAATTTTCACGACCAGACGCAAGTTACTTTCAATCATGCGACGGCGCGAGGCAACATCACCACGCAAAGCACGACGTGCGAAATAGACTTCTTCTTCGGCCGTTAACAGTGGGGAGTAACCAATCTCCCCAAGGTAAAGCTGAGTCGCGTCCAGTACACGCTGTGTGGCGCCCTGCGATAACAGCTCTTCTTCAGCCAAATCGTTATCACTGGGTTCCTCTTCTACTAAGGCTTTTTCATCAAAAGCCTCTGCTCCGTTCTCATCAAATTCCGCATCTTCATTTAAATCATGAACTTTCAGCGTATTCTGACTCATAAGGTGGCTCCTACCCGTGATCCCTGAACGAGACACCCTGGCTGGCATGCCCCGTCAACTTATCGCTGCGGCAAATACTGCAGCGGGTTTACGGATTTCCCCTTGTAACGAATTTCAAAATGCAAGCGTGTAGAACTGGTGCCGGTGCTACCCATGGTAGCGATTTTTTGCCCCGCCTTAACTTCTTGTTGTTCCCGGACCAGCATTGTGTCGTTATGGGCGTAGGCACTCAGGTAATCATCGTTATGTTTGATGATAATAAGATTACCGTAACCGCGCAGAGCGTTACCGGCATATACAACACGACCGTCTGCGGTCGCGATAATAGCCTGTCCCTTATTCCCTGCGATATCGATCCCTTTATTTCCTCCCTCGGAGGAAGAGAAGTTTTCGATAACCTTGCCGTCAGTTGGCCAGCGCCATGCAGAAATTGGCGAACTGGAGGTCATACTGCTGGCAGTCGGTTCAGTAGAGCTAACCACAGGTGCCGTAGTCGGTGCTGTGACAACAGTCGCAGTCCCTTTATTATTCGGCAACATTTTGTTAGCAGTCTGATCACCTGAATCCTCAGAATACGTAATTACCGGTTGTGAAGCAACCACCGTGGTGGATTTTTGTGCAGGCTTAACGCTGTTATTTTGCGCAGTGACATCGGCCGCTGAAACGGTGTTGCCAGGCGTGAGCGGCGTACCCGTCGCATTGCCCACCTGGAGCGTCTGGCCGACTTCCAGACCATACGGGGCCTGGACGTTATTACGCTGCGCCAGGTCACGGAAATCGTTCCCGGTGATCCACGCAATATAGAACAACGTGTCGCCGCGTTTTACGGTATAGGTGCTCCCACCGGTATAGCTACCTTTCGGAATGTTCCCATACTGGCGGTTATACACTATGCGGCCATTTTGAGTCTGCACAGGGTGTTCCACTGGCTGAATCTGTGTTGGCTGCGTAACAGGAGGCTGCATTGGCTGAATGGGCGGATTTTGTTGTGCCGCAGCAGTGCCCATTTTAGGCGGAGGCGTGATCAACATTCCGCTGGACGTGTTACCCGAGCTGCTGGATCCCCCCACGGAACTGACGGGCGCAGGTGCATTATTAGAACTTGTACAGCCTGCCAGCCAGAGCGAAACCAGTGATAATGCCGCAACACGGCTGATGGTGAATTTAGGGCTTCCCGCGCTCATTTATCCCCCAGGAATGTGTTAACTACCAGTGACTTAAAATTTACCGTGATGACACGAATCTTTCGCGCCACACCATACGCTGAATTTGCCTTAATAACCCTGGATAATTCTGAGTCTCAGGCCAACTCCCCCTTTACCAGAGGAACAAAGCGCACGGCTTCCACGGTATCGATAATAAACTCGCCGCCACGCCGACGAACGCGCTTCAGGAGCTGTTGCTCGTCCCCGACAGGCAGAACAAGAATGCCGCCTTCATCCAGCTGCGATAACAGAGCAGCGGGAATTTCAGGTGGAGCAGCCGTCACGATGATCGCGTCAAACGGGGCGCGTGCCTGCCAACCCTGCCATCCATCACCGTGTCGTGTCGAAACGTTATGTAAATCAAGTTGTTTCAGGCGACGACGCGCCTGCCACTGCAAACCTTTAATACGCTCAACGGAGCAAACATGGTGCACCAGATGCGCCAGGATCGCGGTTTGGTACCCCGACCCGGTGCCAATTTCCAGCACGCGCGAATGGGGCGTGAGCTCCAGCAGCTCCGTCATACGCGCCACCATGTAAGGCTGTGAAATCGTCTGGCCCTGCCCAATAGGCAGCGCCACGTTTTCCCATGCTTTGTGTTCAAACGCCTCGTCTACAAATTTCTCACGCGGCACCTGGGCGAGCGCGTCGAGCACATGCTCGTCGCGGATCCCCTGAGCGCGTAGCTGTTCCAGAAGAGTTTGTACACGTTTGCTTACCATTGCGCGTTCACTCCTGCGCGATCCAGCCAACCCGACACCACATCATGCGCACTATACGCGGTTAAATCTACATGCAGCGGCGTAACCGAGACATATCCTTCATCAACGGCGGCAAAGTCGGTATCCGGTCCGGCGTCACACTTGTCGCCAGGAGGACCAATCCAGTAAAGCGTATTGCCGCGCGGATCCTGCTGCGGGATCACCTGGTCAGCCGGGTGTCGGCTTCCGCAACGCGTTACGCGAATGCCTTTGATTTCACTCAACGGCAGATCCGGCACGTTAATATTGAGGATGCGCCCGGTACGCAGCGGCTCGCGATTGAGCGCCCGCAGGAGAGAACAGGTCACCGCTGCCGCCGTGTCGTAGTGCGTGTGGCCGTTTAACGAAACGGCCAGTGCAGGGAACCCCAGATGGCGCCCTTCCATGGCGGCGGCCACGGTTCCGGAGTAAATCACATCATCGCCAAGATTGGGCCCGGCGTTAATACCGGAGACGACGATGTCCGGGCGCGGGCGCATCAGCGCGTTCACGCCCAGAAAAACGCAGTCGGTCGGCGTGCCCATCTGGACGGCGATATCACCATTTTCAAAGGTAAAGGTGCGAAGCGACGACTCCAGCGTCAGAGAGTTAGACGCTCCACTGCGGTTACGATCGGGTGCCACGACCTGCACTTCCGCAAATTCGCGAAGGTGTTTCGCCAGGGTCTGTATACCCGGCGCATGGATCCCGTCATCGTTACTCAGCAATATTCGCATAATCACCCGACGTGTTGATAAGTTCCCTGACAACACTGGTGGCAAAGCTACCTGCCGGCAGCCAGAAGCGTAACTCGACGGTTACGTCGTCCCACCAGTTCCAGCTCAACTGTTGCGGATAGAGCAGCATCGCACGGCGTGCCGCCTCGACTTTTTCCCGCACCAGCAATGTTTGTAATGCCTGCATATCAGCGACGGCAGACTGCTCAGCAGCCAGCGCATCGCCCTGCGTACCCCAGTCGCCCGTGCCGGGCAAGGCTGCAGTAATCATCAGCGTTTGAGTATCCACGCGCGACTGCACATCGGCCATTTCTTCAGCCGTTGCCACAAACCAACTCCCGCGTCCCGCTAATTGTAGCGCATCGCCGACAACAACTTGATTCGCGTCCGGTTTTTTCAGCCGTTCGCTCACAATCTGATTAAACAACGCACTGCGGGCCGCCGACAACCAAAAACTGCGTTTATTCCTGTCGCGGACCGGGGCATCGCTTTGCGCCCAGCGCAGTGCGCCGAGCAGGTTGCTGCCGCCGATACCAAAGCGCTGTGCGCCAAAATAGTTTGGTACGCCGCATGCGTTGATAGCGTTCAGGCGTTTTTCCACATCGTCACGGTCCGAAATCTCACGCAGTACCAGCGTAAAATGATTGCCCTTCAACGCGCCCAGACGCAGTTTGCGCTTATGGCGCGCGTATTCCAGTACCTTACAGCCCTCAAGCTCAAATTTGCTTAAATCAGGCATCGTATTACCCGGCACGCGCGCGCAGAGCCACTGTTCGGTGACGGCGTGTTTATCTTTCTGCCCGGCAAAGCTCACTTCGCGGGCATGAATTTTGAGGAATTTTGCCAGCGCATCGGCCACAAAACGGGTATTGCAGCCATTTTTTAGAATGCGTACCAGGATATGTTCGCCTTCGCCATCCGGCGCAAATCCCAGGTCTTCCACCACAACAAAATCTTCAGGGCTGGCTTTCAGCAGCCCGTTCCCTTGCGGTTTACCGTGTAGCCAGGTCAGGTTGTCGAAGTCCGTCATTGGCTTGCCTTCACCAGCAGCGCCACGGCCTCACAGGCAATCCCTTCACCACGACCGGTAAAGCCCAGTTTCTCTGTCGTCGTCGCTTTGACGTTAACATCATCCATGTGGCAACCGAGATCTTCTGCAATGAACACGCGCATTTGCGGGATATGCGGCAGCATTTTGGGGGCCTGAGCGATGATCGTCACATCCACGTTGCCGAGGGTGTAGCCTTTCGCCTGAATACGACGCCAGGCTTCACGCAGCAGCGCACGGCTGTCCGCGCCTTTGAAGGACGGGTCAGTGTCCGGGAACAGCTTACCGATATCGCCCAGTGCCGCAGCACCCAGCAATGCATCGGTCAGGGCATGTAATGCTACGTCGCCATCAGAATGCGCAAGCAGCCCTTTTTCATAAGGAATGCGTACGCCGCCAATGATAATTGGGCCTTCTCCGCCAAAGGCGTGTACATCAAAACCGTGTCCAATTCGCATTATGCCTTCTCCTGATGGGTCGAACGGGTAAGATAAAATTCCGCGAGCTGTAAATCTTCCGGACGCGTCACTTTTATATTATCAGCGCGTCCTTCAACCAGCTCAGGATGGAAACCGCAATACTCCAGCGCCGAGGCTTCGTCCGTGATGGTCGCACCTTCTTTAAGCGCACGCGTTAAGCAGTTGTGGAGTAATTCGCGGGGGAAAAATTGGGGGGTCAGCGCGTGCCATAAATCGACGCGCTCAACGGTGTGTGCGATAGCCTGCTTGCCCGGCTCAGCGCGCTTCATGGTGTCGCGTACCGGGGCGGCAAGAATACCGCCTACCCGGCTGGTTTCGCTAAGCGCCAGCAGGCGCGCAAGGTCATCCTGATGCAGGCACGGACGGGCAGCGTCATGGACCAGAACCCATGGTGCCTCACCGGCGGCCTGAATGCCCGCCAGCACGGAATCGGCACGCTCGGCGCCGCCGTCAACAACGGTAATCTGCGGATGATTTGCCAGCGGTAACTGCGCGAAACGCGCATCACCCGGGCTGATAGCGATAATCACGCGCGTCACCCGCGGATGCGCCAGCAGCGCCGCCACAGAGTGTTCGAGGATCGTTTTATCGCCAATAGAGAGGTATTGCTTGGGACATTCTGTCTGCATGCGCCGGCCAAAACCCGCAGCCGGCACCACGGCGCATACGTCCGAAAAAGTTACTGCCATGTCGTAATCCTGGGCCTGATTATCGATTGTTTTGTGCTGAGCCCTGATTGCGTTTAGACGCATCCGGAACCAGACGATAAAAAGTTTCGCCCGGCTTAGTCATACTGAGTTCATTGCGTGCGCGTTCCTCAATCGCCTCTTGCCCGCCATTGAGGTCATCAATTTCAGCAAAAAGTTGATCGTTTCGCGCCTTAAGTTTGGCGTTTGTTGCCTGCTGAGCCGCGACGTCATCGCTTACCCGGCTATAGTCGTGCAGTCCGTTTTTACCGAACCACAGCGAATATTGCAGCCAGATCAGCAAAGCCAGCAACAGCAGCGTTAGTTTACCCATCCTGCCCCCTGAAAAACGGCATCATCATCCCAAAACGCCCCCAGATCTCTTTGCCGGGGTAACAGAGATGCCGCAACATCGCGGGCAAATGTACCACATTTTTTCCGCAGAATCGCCTTGCTCAATATCGTCACACAGTTGTTTACGGTTTGAATTATGGCTGAAGTTAGCCCATGAGCCACAAAAATAACAGACCAAACATCAGAACCACCGTCACAATCGTGACCACGGTACTGTAAAGGAGTTTGCCATTAAGCAGCGAGTGCAGCGCAATACCGACGACAACCGCCACAGGCATCAGCGCCAGGAAGAAAGGCCAGGTATAGAGAAAGAAGAACAGCGTATTACCGCCGTAGATAAGAAAAGGGATGCCCAGGGCCAGCAACCACGAGACGAAGCCGACTATGGCCCCAGGAAAGGACCAGGTCGTCTCGTCGTCGGTCGCTAACGGCTCCGACCCGGTGGTAATAATGTAGTTCTCACTGTTGCGCATAGCTGATCCTGTGACCGTGACTCATCGTTCGGGAAGACAGCTCCCGAACGATACCGTCTCAGGATCTGATAATATCGTCCCGTCTGAGCAGGTCTAATAATTGGCTTACTAAATTTGTTACCAATTGTTGACCTTCCAGGTGAATTTCAGGCGATTCAGGCGCTTCGTACACCGAGTCAATGCCGGTGAAGTTTCGCAGCTCTCCCGCACGCGCTTTCTTATATAGCCCTTTGGGATCGCGCGCTTCGCAAATTTCCAGCGGCGTATCAACAAACACTTCGATAAAGCGGTCCTGCCCGACGCGCTCGCGCACCATCTGGCGTTCGGCACGATGCGGTGAGATAAACGCGGTCAGTACCACTAACCCGGCATCCGCCATCAGGCTGGCCACTTCCCCCACCCTGCGAATATTCTCTTTACGATCGTCGTCGCTGAAGCCCAAATCGCTGCACAGGCCGTGGCGCACATTGTCGCCATCCAGCAGGTAGGTACTGACCCCCTGCTGGTGTAGCGCCTCTTCCAGCGCGCCCGTTACTGTGGATTTACCAGAGCCGGATAGCCCGGTAAACCACAGTACCACGCCACGATGACCGTGAAGTTTCTCGCGCTGCGCGACGGTGACCGGATGAGGATGCCAGACGACGTTCTCATCATGGGCGGCCATTACTTGCCTCCCAGCAGATCGCGCGCACCCCAGTGCGGGAAGTGCTTACGCACCAGCGCATTCAGCTCCAGCTCAAAAGCGCTGAACTCAGAGGCTACCGTAGCCTGTTCATTTGGCTCACGCACCATACCGGCACCCACGGTCACGTTGGAGAGGCGATCGATAAAGATCAGCCCACCCGTTACCGGGTTCTGCTGGTAGGGATCCAGCACCAGCGGCTCATCAAAGGTCACGTCGACCAGACCAATGCCATTCAGCGGCAGCTCGGTGACGTCGCGCTGGGTCAGGTTATTGATGTCCACCTGGAACTGGATACCGTCCACGCGGGCACGGGTTTTCTTACCCGCGATTTTAATGTCGTAGCTCTGACCGGCGGTCAGCGGTTGTTCAGCCATCCACACCACATCAACGGAAGCCCCCTGCACCGCTGCCAGCGTCTCCTGAGCGTCCACCAGCAGATCGCCGCGGCTGATATCAATTTCATCTTTCAATACCAGCGTGACCGCTTCACCCGCACCGGCTTGCGGCAGATCGCCATCAAAGGTGACGATACGGCTGATGGTGGATTCCACACCAGACGGCAGAACTTTAACGCGCTGGCCGACCGCCACGGTGCCCGACGCGATAGTGCCGGAGAAACCGCGGAAATCGAGGTTAGGACGGTTAACGTACTGAACCGGGAAGCGCATCGGCTGGGTGTCGACCACGCGCTGGATCTCCACGGTTTCCAGCACTTCGAGCAGCGTCGGGCCGCTATACCACGGCATGTTCGCGCTCTGGGAAGCCACGTTGTCGCCTTCCAGCGCAGAGAGCGGCACAAAGCGAATATCCAGGTTACCCGGCAGCTGTTCAGCAAACGTCAGGTAACTCTGGCGGATCTCATCAAACTTCTCTTCGCTGAAGTTCACCAGATCCATTTTGTTGACCGCCACCACCAGGTGTTTGATCCCCAGCAACGTGGAGATAAAGCTGTGGCGACGAGTCTGATCCAGTACCCCTTTACGGGCGTCAATCAGCAGGATCGCCAGTTCACAGGTAGACGCACCGGTCGCCATGTTACGGGTGTACTGCTCGTGCCCCGGGGTGTCGGCAATAATAAATTTGCGCTTCTCGGTGGAGAAATAGCGATACGCCACATCAATGGTGATGCCCTGCTCGCGCTCGGCCTGCAGGCCGTCCACCAGCAGCGCCAGGTCGAGTTTCTCGCCCTGGGTACCATGACGTTTACTGTCGTTGTGCAGGGAAGAGAGCTGATCTTCGTAAATCTGACGCGTATCGTGCAGCAGACGGCCGATCAGCGTGCTTTTCCCGTCATCGACGCTGCCGCAGGTCAGAAAGCGCAGCAGGCTTTTGTGTTGTTGCGCGTGCAGATAAGCTTCTACGCCGCCTTCATTGGCAATTTGTTGAGCAATGGTCGTGTTCATGGCGGCTCCTTAGAAATAACCCTGACGTTTCTTCAGCTCCATGGAGCCTGCCTGGTCGCGGTCAATCACGCGGCCCTGTCGCTCACTGGTGGTCGACACCAGCATCTCTTCAATGATCTCCGGCAGCGTCTGCGCACTGGACTCCACTGCACCGGTCAATGGCCAGCAGCCGAGGGTACGGAAACGCACCATCTGTTTTTTGATCACTTCGCCTGGCTGCAGGTCGATGCGATCGTCATCGATCATCATCAGCATGCCGTCACGCTCCAGCACCGGACGTTCAGCGGCCAGGTACAACGGCACGATCTCGATATTTTCCAGATAGATGTACTGCCAGATATCCAGCTCGGTCCAGTTGGAGAGCGGGAACACGCGAATGCTTTCGCCCTTGTTGATCTGGCCGTTGTAGTTATGCCACAGCTCCGGACGCTGGTTTTTTGGATCCCAGCGGTGGAAGCGGTCGCGGAAAGAGTAGATGCGCTCTTTCGCACGGGATTTTTCTTCGTCACGACGTGCGCCGCCGAAGGCCGCGTCAAAACCGTATTTGTTCAGCGCCTGCTTCAGCCCTTCGGTTTTCATGATGTCAGTGTGTTTGGCACTACCGTGCACGAACGGGTTAATGCCCATCGCCACCCCTTCCGGGTTTTTATGCACCAGCAGTTCGCAGCCGTAGGCTTTTGCCGTACGGTCGCGGAATTCATACATTTCACGGAACTTCCAGCCGGTATCAACGTGCAGCAGCGGGAACGGCAGCGTACCCGGGTAAAACGCTTTACGCGCCAGGTGTAGCATCACGCTGGAATCTTTACCGATGGAATACATCATCACCGGGTTAGAGAATTCGGCTGCCACTTCGCGGATAATATGGATACTTTCCGCTTCGAGCTGCCGCAGGTGAGTAAGTCGTTTTTGGTCCATAACCGTTCCTTAAGCCAGATTCACCACAGAGGAGCCAAACCCCTCTGAGTCTGTTGTATGTTGAAACCAGGCGAGTGTGCTGTGCAGGTGCACCACTTCCCCTACCACGATAAGCGCGGGCATAGGGGCCTCTTTCGCCAGGGTGGCAAGATCCTGTAGCGTACCGATAGCCACCTGCTGATCGACGCGTGTGCCGCGAGAAATCACGGCGACCGGCGTGGTTGCCTCTCGACCGTGTTGAATAAGTTGTTCACTGATGTCCGCCGCCTTCATCGTGCCCATATAGATAGCCAGCGTCTGACGACTCTGGGCCAGATGCGACCAGTCAAACGGGGTGCTGTCCGCCTTGTAATGGCCCGTGACAAAGGTCACGCTCTGGGCGTAATCGCGGTGAGTAAGCGGTATACCGGCGTAGGCCGTCACTGCGGAAGCCGCCGTGATACCCGGGACGACCTGGAACGGCACGCCCGCTTCAGCCGCCGCCTGCAGCTCTTCCCCGCCGCGACCAAAGATAAACGGGTCGCCACCTTTAAGCCGCACCACCGTTTTGCCCGCTTTTGCCGCCGCCACCAGCATCTGGTTGGTGTCATGCTGCGGTACAGAGTGCTCGCCCGCCCGTTTGCCAACGCAGATTTGTTCTGCGTCACGGCGAATCAATTCGCGCACCCCGTCGGTGACCAGATGGTCGTAGAACACCACATCGGCATCCTGAAGCACCTGCAGGCCGCGCAGGGTCAGCAGCCCGGCATCACCCGGCCCCGCACCGACCAGAATGATCTCGCCGCCGCTACTGCCAGGGTTATCCAGCTCATCTTCGAGGATCTGCTGCGCCGCCGTTTCATTTCCGGCATGCATCAGGCTGGCAAATCGGCCGCGGAACACGCGCTCCCAGAAGCGACGGCGTTCCGTCACGCTGGTCAGGCGCGTTTTCAGATGGTTACGCCAGAAGCTCGCTTTCTCCGCCATCCGCCCAAGGCTGGTAGGCAAAAGCGCTTCGATTTTTTCCCGCAGCACGCGTGCCAGCACCGGCGCGGTCCCGCCGGAGGAGATGGCCACCAGCAATGGCGAACGGTCAACAATCGACGGGAAGATAAACGAACACAGCGGCCGATCGTCCACCACGTTCACCAGACGGTGACGGGCCTGAGCCGCCTCTGAAATACGGCGGTTGAGCTCACGGTTATCGGTTGCCGCAATCACCAGCACCACGGTGTCGATTTGCGACTCGTCGAAATCCGCCTCGTCGACTACCCGTACCTGCGCCCCCGCTCGCTGCAGAAACGCGATTTTGCGATCGGCAACCTCACCGGTGCCGACTACCAGCACAGGTCTGTCTTTTATCGCGGCAAAAAGGGGCAGATAGTCCACAAGCTACAACTCACTAACAACAAGGAATAGTGGGACTATAGGGGGCGGCTTAGATCGAATGAAATTACGAATTGGAATGAGTAGTTACTCAATGGAATAACGCCGTGGAAAAGCAAAGATCAAAAAGTGCTTAACACGCGAATTTTCGGGCATTTAAGAGCAATTCAAATTGTGTATGGTCGATCACAGTTTCATACTAGGCGGGTTAAAATTTTGCTCTGTTTTTAAGGACTCACTATGTTTTCCGCAACGCGCCACCGTATCGCTGCCCTGGCGCTCGGCGTTTGCTTTATCCTTCCGGCCCAGGCAAAAAATCAGCCCTATGGTGAAATCGCGAATATGCAGGCGCGGCATATTGCGACCGTCTTTCCGGGTCGTATGACCGGCACGCCAGCGGAAATGCTTTCCGCCGATTATATTCGCCAGCAATTTGCTGACATGGGTTACCAGAGCGATATCCGATCGTTTCACAGCCGCTACGTCTATACCTCGCGCAATAAAACAAAAAACTGGCATAACGTGACCGGCAGTACGGTCATTGCGGCGCATGAAGGTAGCGCGGCGGAACAGATCATTATCATGGCGCACCTGGACACCTACGCGCCAATGAGCGACGCCGATACCGACAATAATCTCGGCGGGCTGACGTTACAGGGACTGGACGATAACGCGGCGGGTCTGGGCGTGATGCTCGAACTGGCAGAGCGAATGAAAGACATTCCAACCCAATACGGGATCCGTTTCGTTGCCACCAGCGGTGAAGAAGAGGGAAAACTTGGCGCGGAGAATCTCCTGAAACGCATGAGTGCCGAGGAGAGGAAAAATACGCTGCTGGTGATTAACCTCGATAATCTGATCGTCGGCGATAAGCTCTATTTCAACAGCGGACAGAGTACGCCGGGTACCGTGCGTAAACTGACGCGCGACCGCGCGCTGGCAATCGCCCGCAGCCATGGGGTGTATGCCACCAGCAACCCGGGCGGGAATCCCGATTATCCTCGCGGAACCGGCTGCTGTAATGATGGTGAAGTGTTCGATAAAGCGGGCATTCCTGTTCTGTACGTGGAAGCCACTAACTGGATGCTGGGTAAGAAAGACGGTTATCAGCAGCGGGTGAAATCGAAGGCTTTCCCGGACGGGACGAGCTGGCATAACGTGCTGCTGGATAATCAGCAGCATATTGATAGCGCACTGCCGCAGCGGATTGAACATCGCAGTCGGGATGTGGTTAAAGTGATGCTGCCGCTGGTGAAAGAGCTGGCAAAAGCTGGGAAAGCGTAGAACAGAACATGTCCCTCACCCTTTGTAAGAGGGTGAGGGAAAAGGGAACAGAATTTACCCTTCGTGCAATCCGCACTCGCGCTTAAGTCCAAAGAATCGCGTCTCTTCTTCCGCCATGCCCGGTTCCCATTTACGCGTGGTATGGGTATCGCCCACTGACAGATAACCCTGGTCCCAGAGCGGGTGGTATTTCAGTCCGTGTTTTTGCAGGTACTGGTAAACCGTACGGTTATCCCAGTCGATGATCGGCAGCACTTTAAACACCCCGCGCTGAACCGCCAGCACCGGGAGCGTGGCGCGACTTCCGGACTGCTCGCGGCGTAACCCCGCAAACCAGGTCTGCGCGTTAAGCTCTTTCAGCGCCCGGTTCATCGGCTCGACCTTGTTGATCTCATTGTATTTCTCAATGCCCTCAACGCCCTGTTCCCACAGTTTGCCATACCGCGCCTCCTGCCAGGCCGCGCTTTGCTCCGCGCGGTAGACTTTCAGGTTCAGCCCGAGCTTGTCCGTCAGCTCATCGATAAACTGGTAGGTTTCCGGGAACAGGTAGCCGGTATCGGTCAGGATCACCGGAATGTCCGGACGAATCTGGTTCACCAGATGCAAACTCACCGCTGCCTGAATACCAAAACTCGACGAGAGCACATAATCACCCGGCAGGTTTTCCAGGGCCCATGCCACGCGGCCTTCGGCGTCGAGCTTTTCAAGCTGCGCATTGGTTTCTGCCAGCGCCAGAATGCGATCGACTTTTGGCAGTTCATTTAGGGCGTTTAGATCGAGTACGGACATAATTACCTCTCGTGTTTACTCCCAGAAATCCCTTGCGGGATCGAGCACCGGGCGAATAATGCCCGCACGCACCGTAAAGTCGCCGAAGCCTTCACCCGCTTCGCGCTCTTTCGCCCAGCGCCCGACAAGCTCGTCGATAGAATCAAGAATTTCCGGCTCGGTGATGTTCTCACGGAACATGCGCGGAATACGCGTTCCGATACGGTTGCCGCCAAGGTGCAGGTTATAGCGACCCGGCGCTTTACCCACCAGACCCAGCTCGGCCAGCATCGCACGGCCACAGCCGTTCGGGCAGCCGGTGACACGCATAACAATATGCTCGTCCGGAATACCGTGTTTTTCCAGAATCGCTTCCACCTTATCGGTGAATGACGGCAGGAAACGTTCTGCTTCCGCCATCGCCAGCGGGCAGGTCGGGAACGACACGCAGGCCATTGAGTTTTCACGCTGCGGCTTCACCGCGTCCATCAACCCATGGTCGCGCGCCAGTTTCTCAATCTTCGCTTTCTGGCTTTCCGGCACGCCGGCAACGATCAGGTTCTGGTTAGCGGTGATACGGAATTCACCTTTATGGATCTTCGCAATTTCCAGCAGACCGGTTTTCAGCGGGCGGCCCGGATAATCAAGAATACGGCCGTTTTCAATAAACAGCGTCAGGTGCCATTTATTGTCGATGCCTTTAACCCAGCCAATACGATCGCCACGTCCCGTAAATTCATACGGACGGATCGGCTCAAACTTAATCCCCGCGCGACGCTCCACTTCCGCTTTGAACGTCTCTACGCCCACGCGCTCCAGGGTGTATTTGGTTTTCGCGTTTTTACGATCCGTACGGTTACCCCAGTCGCGCTGCGTGGTGACTACCGCTTCAGCCACGGCCAGCGTGTGCTCCAGCGGCAGGAAACCAAACTCGCTTGCGGTGCGGGCATAGGTTTTCTTGTTACCGTGTTCGATGGAGAGACCGCCGCCCACCAGCAGGTTAAAGCCCACCAGCTTGCCATTTTCGGCAATCGCCACGAAGTTCATGTCGTTGGCGTGCAGATCGATATCGTTCTGCGGCGGGATCACCACGGTGGTTTTGAACTTACGCGGCAGATAGGTCTGGCCGAGGATCGGTTCTTCGTCGGTGGTGGCCACTTTTTCCTGATCGAGCCAGATCTCCGCATAGGCGCGGGTGCGTGGCAGCAGGTGCTCAGAGATCTTCTTCGCCCACTCATAGGCTTCGGCGTGCAGCTCGGACTCATACGGGTTCGAGGTGCAGAGCACGTTACGGTTCATGTCGTTGGCCGTGGCCAGCGCGTCCAGCCCGACAGAGTGCAGCATCTGGTGTACCGGCTTCACGTTCTTCTTCAGAATGCCGTGGAACTGGAAGGTCTGACGGTTGGTCAGACGGATGCTGCCATAAAGGGTATTTTCACCCGCAAACTTATCGATCGCCTGCCACTGTTTCGTGGTGATCACCCCGCCCGGAAGACGGCAGCGCAGCAGCATCGCATGACGCGGCTCCAGCTTCTGTTCTGCACGTTCGGCGCGGATATCACGGTCGTCCTGCTGATACATACCGTGGAAACGGATCAGCAGAAAGTTGTCGCCTTTAAAGCCGCCGGTGAGACCGTCATTCAGATCTTCAGCAATGGTGCCGCGCAGATAGTTGCTTTCCAGCTTCATGCGCTCGGCGTCTGTCAGTTTACCTTCGACCACCAGTGGCCCTGGATGTTTTTCGCTCATTAGTAGACATCTCGCTGATAACGGCGCTCAACGCGCAGCTCACTTAAAAATTCATCCGCCGTTTCGGCATCCATACCGCCGAATTCGGCAATCACTTCCAGCAATGCCTGCTCAACGTCTTTCGCCATGCGATTGGCGTCGCCGCAGACATAAATGTGGGCACCGTCATTGATCCAGCGCCACAGCTCTGCGCCCTGTTCGCGCAGTTTGTCTTGTACGTATACTTTTTCTTGCTGATCGCGGGACCAGGCCAGGTCGATGCGCGTCAGGACACCTTCTTTGACGTAACGCTGCCACTCAACCTGGTAGAGGAAATCTTCCGTAAAGTGCGGGTTGCCGAAGAACAACCAGTTTTTACCTGGCGCCTCATCTGCAGCGCGCTGCTGCATAAAGGCGCGGAATGGTGCAATACCGGTCCCCGGCCCAATCATGATGACCGGTGTTTCCGGGTTCGCAGGCAGACGGAAGTTGTCGTTGTGCTCGATAAACACACGCACTTCACCGTCTTCCTCCACGCGATCGGCCAGGAAGCTTGATGCCCCGCCCGCACGGGCACGGCCTTCGATGTCATAACGCACCACGCCCACGGTGATATGCACTTCGCTTTCCACTTCTGCCTGCGAAGAGGCAATGGAGTAGAGGCGCGGCGTCAGCGGACGCAGCAGGCCGATTAGCGCATCCGCATCCAGTTGTGCCGGAGAGAAACGCACCATATCGACAATCGGCGTCGTCGCGGCGTAATGCTGCAGCTTCGCCTTATCCCCCACCAGGGGCAGCAGCGATTCACTGCGCGTTAAGGTGGCGTAATTTTCAACGATGTTTGGCGTGTTGACCGTCAGCTCGAAATGCCACTGCAGCGCCTCAGAGAGCGGCTGCGTTTTACCGTCGACGGTGACAGGCTCATCGCCTTTCAGCCACAGCAGTTCGACCAGCTCTTTAACCAGCGTCGGATCGTTCTGGTACCAGATCCCAAGTGCATCGCCCGGCTGGTAACGCAGACCGGAATCACCGAGATCGATTTCAATATGCCGCACGTCTTTCTCAGAGTCGCGGCCGGTAATTTTCTGATTAACCGCCAGGCTCGCTGCCAGCGGTGCCTCTTTGGTATACGGGCTGGTGTGAATATCATTGACTGCGCCCGCCGCGGTGACGGCAGCCTGCGCTGGCGTCTCTTTCGGCACGCGCGCTTTCAGCACGTCAACGATGCGCGCACGCCATTCAGCGGCTGCGGTCTGGTATTCCACATCCGCATCAACGCGGTCCAGCAGGCGCTCAGCGCCCAGTTCCGCCAGTTTGCTGTCGAAATCTTTACCGGACTGGCAGAAAAATTCGTAGGAGGTGTCGCCCAGGCCAAACACGGCGAACGCCGTCCCGTTCAGTTTTGGGGCTTTTTTCGAGAACAGGAATTTATGCAGGGCCACCGCTTCTTCAGCCGGCTCACCCTCACCCTGGGTTGAAGCCACCACCACCAGCAGTTTTTCGGACGCGATCTGTTTGAATTTATAGTCCCCGGCGTTCACCAGGTTCACGTTCAGTTTGGCGGCCAGCAGGTCGTCGCGCAGCGCTTCGGCCACACGGCGAGCATTGCCCGTCTGCGAGGCAGAAATCAGCGTAATCGCCGGAATTTCTACCGCAGTTGCCGGTGCAGCAGCCACAGCGCCCGGTTGCTGGTTAAGCATTCCCCAGAAATAGCCGGAGACCCAGGCAAGCTGGGTGGGAGAAAAATCAGAGGTGGCAGCCTGAAGGCGCGCCAGTTGCTCCGGGTTCAGGGGAAGCAAATTTGAAGGTGGGGCCTGTGTTGTCATGCGTCGTTATGTTCCAGTAGCCAAGCGGACTTTAAGCGAATAAATCCAAACTGAAGATAAGGTTAACGGCGAGGATAATAACAATTAAAGAAGGGATGGAAATAATAAATAACCAAATGGACTAACCTGTTTTAGTTATCGTTCTTAACGATAAAAACGATTAACTAACCCATTGAAATTTAATCACAAAACAGTAGTCCTTTCTCGTATGCACCACGTTGCGGCAACAGAGCCGTTTTAGTTAATGATAAAAATTGTGCTTTCCGGTACTATGCGGCGGTTTTTTCCGCATTACTGAGAGCAATAATGTCCACCACACTGTTTAAAGATTTCACCTTCGAAGCCGCCCACCACCTTCCGCATGTTCCTGAAGGGCATAAATGTGGCCGTCTGCACGGGCACTCGTTTATGGTGCGTCTTGAGATAACCGGTGACGTCGATCCGCATACCGGTTGGATCATGGACTTTGCCGAGCTGAAGGCGGCATTCAAACCGACCTACGATCGTCTGGATCACTACTATCTGAATGATATCCCGGGCCTTGAAAACCCGACCAGTGAAGTGCTGGCTAAATGGATTTGGGATCAGATGAAACCGCAGGTGCCTCTGCTGAGCGCGGTGATGATCAAAGAGACCTGCACCGCGGGCTGTATCTATCGCGGTGAGTAAAAAAAGCCCGGAATATCCGGGCTTTTTTTTAGGCGATGTTCAGGTACTTGTGCGTCTGCATCGACAGCCGCCAGTTGCGGGCAATACAGGTTTCAATACACAGGCGCGTGGCATCCTCTTTCTGGCTGATAGGCTGCAGCGCGATGATCCGCTGCTTTTCATCCGTCAGCGTGGCGAGCAGTTCATCCAGCGCTTCGATATCACGCACGCGGCCAACCGGGTGTTTAATCTCATCAGCACGCTCCAGCGCCTGAGAGAGAACATCGTAGCCGCCGCGCATGTTAACTTTCGGCGAAACCGTCACCCAGGTGGTGTGAGAACAGCGCACTTCATGCGTGCCGCTGGTTTCAATCTGACAGCTGTAGCCGTTCTTTTCGAGCAGCTCGGTCAGCGGCGTCAGGTCGTGGATGCAGGGTTCACCCCCGGTAATCACCACGTGGCGCGCCGTCCAGCCCTGACGGCCAATGATCGCCAGCAGATCTTCCGCACTTCCCGCGCCCCACTTATCGCTCTCTTTGGTTTTAGCCAGAATGCTAAACAGCGACACTTCCCGATCTGCGAGTTTATCCCACGTATGTTTGGTATCACACCAGGCACAGCCAACCGGGCATCCCTGTAATCGAATAAAGATGGCGGGAACGCCGGTAAAGTAACCCTCGCCTTGCAGGGTCTGGAACATCTCGTTAATCGGGTACTGCATAGTCATCTCAGTTAAGGGGATAAACGATAAGTATCGCAGATCCCCGTCAGATGGTCATGCTCCATCGGTGCTTTGAGCGCCAATCGCTGCCATAAACCGCGCAGTAATTTGCTGTGGACGGGTGATGGCCCCGCCGACAACGACCATAAAGGCACCAAGTTCCAGGCACCTCGCCGCCCGTTCAGGTGTATCAACGTTGCCTTCGGCCACCACGGGAATGTCGACGGCAGCCAGCACCTCTTTCAGAAACGCGCAGTCATTGTCCGGTAGCGCATGGCCTGCGGTTTCTGCCGTATAACCGTAAAGCGTGGTCCCCACACAATCAAAACCCAGCGCCTGCGCCGTCACGGCCTCTTCTGTTGTGGAAATATCCGCCATCAGGCGTACCGACGGGTACCGCGTGCGGATATGCGCGACCAGCGTCGCCAGGTCTTCGCCGCCAGGGCGCTGTCGCGCAGTCGCATCCAGGGCAATGATTTCCGGAGAGACCGTCATCAGCTCATCCACCTCTTTCATCGTGGCGGTGATAAACACCTCACTATCCGGATAATCGCGTTTGATGATGCCGATAACCGGCAGAACTACCTGCTGCTTGATGGCTTCGATATCCACCACGCTATTGGCACGGATCGCTGCCGCACCACCCTGCGCGGCGGCCAGCGCCATTCGTGACATAATAAACGCGCTATGCAGAGGTTCATTCTCCAGCGCCTGGCAGGAGACGACCAGTTTTCCCTTCAGGTTATCCAGTACAGTTTTCATTACGATAAGATCTCTTCCACTTCGTTTTTAATAATCGTCACATGCGGCCCATAAATGACCTGAACACCGTTGCCGCGGACGATAACGCCGCGCGCGCCGGTCGCTTTCAGCGCCGATTCATTCACTTTGCTGCCATCCTTCACCGTGACGCGAAGACGCGTCGCGCAGCAGTCCACCTCTTCGAGATTGTCTTTGCCACCTAACCCGGCGATCACCGCAACGGCACGCTCGCTCTGCGAAAAGGTCACTTCATCCGCCATCGCCTCTTTCTCACGCCCCGGCGTGGCAAAATCAAAGCGATTAATCAGATAGCGGAACGTAAAGTAGTAGAGGAAGAACCACGGCACCCCTACCAGCGGCACGAACATCCAGTGGGTTTTGGCCTCGCCCTGGAGAATGCCGAACAGCACGAAGTCGATAAAACCGCCTGAAAAGGTTTGCCCGATAGTGATGTGTAAAATATGGGCGAGCATAAACGCCAGCCCGTCAAACAGGGCGTGAATGACGTACAGCACCGGTGCAACAAAAAGGAATGAGAACTCAATAGGTTCAGTAATCCCCGTCAGGAACGAGGTCAATGCCGCCGAAAGTAACAGCCCCGCGACGCGTTTTTTGTTCTCCGGCTTTGCCGTGTGGTACATCGCGAGGCAGGCACCCAGCAGACCAAACATCATCGTGATGAAGCGTCCGGACATGAAACGCGACGTGCCTTCATAAAACTGGCGTGTTGTCGGGTCAGCAAGCTGGGCGAAGAAGATCCGCTGCGTACCTTCTACCAGCTGACCGTTAACGATCTCGCTGCCGCCAAGCGCGGTCGTCCAGAAGGGAAGATAGAAGATGTGGTGTAAACCAAACGGCCCGAGCATGCGCAAAATGAAACCGTACAGCATCGTTCCCAGATAACCGGTGGCATCCACAAGCCCGCCCAGACCGAAGATCAGCTTCTGAAAATGCGGCCAGATGACGGTCATTAATGCCCCGACAAGTATTGCCGCCAGCGAGCTGACGATCGGTACAAAACGTGAGCCGCCAAAGAAACCCAGGAACTGCGGAAGCGCGATTTTATTGAACCGATGATGTAACGCGCAGGTCACAAGCCCGATGACGACGCCACCAAATACGCCGGTTTCCAGCGTCTGGATCCCCAGCGTCATTCCCTGCCCTACGGCACCCGGGTTCTCAAGCGCCAGTTTTCCCGTCAGGATCAGCAGCGCATTGATGGTGGCATTCATCACCAGAAAAGCGAGCAATGCCGCCAGCCCCGCGGTTCCTTTATCATTTTTTGCCAGCCCGACGGCGACCCCGACAGCAAAAAGCACCGAGAGGTTGGCGAACACAATCGAACCGGCACTGCTCATAATGGTAAAGATGGCCTGCAGCCACGCAACATCTAAAAACGGGTAGGCCGTGAGGGTATTGGGATTTGATAACGCGCCTCCAATCCCCAGCAACAAACCCGCCGCGGGCAAGACGGCGATGGGCAACATAAATGATTTGCCAAAGCGCTGCGCTTTCTCAAACCATCCGCCAGAAGAAGCCCCACTGAACATTTGCATCATTTTTTCATCCCCTCGTGTATAGATGAAAATTTTTACCACATTAATTATTGATAGTGAAAATTATCATCAATAACCAGGAGGACGATCATACTTTTTCGAAATGACTGGCATCTTTCCCCCGCTTTCCGCCACACTAGTCGACAGAAGAATGCATTAAGGATCTCGCATGTCAGACCATGAAAACCTGCTGCTGAAGCTACGCCAGGAGGCTTCCGGGTACAGCCCAACGCAACGAAAACTGGGTGAGTTTGTCCTCAACGATCCTGCCCGGGTGCTTTACCTGACGATCACTGAGCTGGCGCGCGAAAGTCATACCAGTGAGGCCAGCGTGACGCGTCTTTGCCGCACGCTGGGCTGTAAGGGGTACACGGAATTCAAAATGGCACTTGCGCTGGACATTCAGCAGGGTCAGCCAGAGCGTCAGGCCGGTGATGAAATTGATAGCGTAGTGGAAGAGTCTGTACAGGCTCTGCAGGATACCGCCAGACTGCTCGACAGAGCGCTGCTGGAAAAGGCGGCGCAGGCACTGCATCAGGCGCAGTCAGTCCAGATTTATGGGGTCGCTGCCAGTGCGATCCTCGGCGAGTATCTGCATTATAAGCTGTTGCGCCTGGGCAAACCTGTGCAGCTCTTCAGCGATATGCACCGTGCAGCCATGAATGCGACCACCCTCTCTAAAGCGTCGCTGGTGGTAGCCATCTCCAGCTCAGGCTCAACGCGGGATTTACTTCACGTCGTAAAACTTGCGCGCAAACGTGGCGTCCCCGTGCTGGCGCTCAGCAATACGCCGCGTAGCCCGCTGGCGTCCCTTAGCGATATGCTACTGGTTGCAGCCAAACCCGAGGGGCCGCTTAGCGCAGGCGCACTCAATGCCAAAGTGGGCGTTATGCTGCTGGTCGAGTTGCTTACCCACTCCCTTATTGCAATAGACGGTCATTACGGCGAGGTCAGCCAACAAACCGCCAGCGCAACGCTTCCTCTGTTGCTGTAGAAAACCTTCGCAGGCTATATATCAATAGCCTGCGAGTTCGTTATTTTAAGTGTACTTAAGCATCCGTTAAATTATTTACCGCATCAATCAATGATGTTACAAAGTATTTTTATAATTACATTTTGACTTAATATTCCCACGACACAGGAAGTGCATTTATAATATATAAATCAGCAAGTTAAAATAAATATCTTGATAAATTGAATTTTCTTCCCTCCTGCAATGTCCAATCTCATCCCCTGAATTCCTTACCTTAAAATAAGCTTAAGAAACGGTAAGGCTGGCCATTTTTTTATTTAAACGCCGTTTACTTTCGCCCGCCTACAATCCGCCTCATCAATCATAATGAGACGGTATCAATGAAAACCTTACTGATTACAGGCGTGACCGGATTTCTGGGTGGTGCAGTACTTGAAAAAATCCTGACCGACGAAAGCGCCGTAAATTTACTTCTGCTTGCGCGCGCCAGTGACCCGCAAGGTGGGCTGGCGCGAGTGCAGGAGAATATGCGTAAGTTCAACGTGCCTGAGCATGCACTGGCCTCGCTGAGCGTGGAGAATATCCTCATTGGCGATCTCAGCCAGCCGGAAGCCTTCCTGAACGATCCGCGCCTTGAACAGGTGACGCATGTCGTTAACTGCGCGGCCGTCGCGTCATTTGGCAACAATCCGCTTATCTGGAAGGTGAACGTCGAGGGAACCCTGGCGCTGGCGCGCCGCATGGAACGGGTGTCGACCCTACAGCGCTTCCTGCACGTTGGCACGGCGATGTCCTGCACGCCGGAGCAGGATTCGCTGGTCGCCGAAAGTGCAGAATTCAGAGAGAACGCCGAGCATCTGGTGGAATATACCTATTCGAAATCCACCATTGAACAGCTGATGCGCCAGCACTGTCCTGACCTGCCGCTGCTCATCGCCCGCCCGTCTATCGTCGTCGGCCATACCCGTCACGGCTGCACGCCTTCAAGCAGTATTTTCTGGGTCTTTAGCATGGGGTTAATGCTGCAAAAATTCATGTGTTCGATGGAAGACAAAATCGATGTCGTTCCGGTGGACTATTGTGCCGACGCGCTGTTAATGCTGCTTACCAGTGATGCATGTTCAGGGGAAGTGGTACATATTTCTGCCGGGGAAGAGAACAGCGTTCGCTTTGCTGATATTGATAAGGCAATGGCGCAGGCGCTGGAGAAAGCCCCTGTCGGAGATCGATACGCTCAGGTGAGTTACGAAACGCTGGTCAGAATGCGCCGCGAACTGAAGGATATTTTTGGGCCGTGCAACGAGCGCCTGATGCTGAAAGCAATGCGTTTATACGGTGCTTTTGCCACACTCAACGTGCGCTTCAGCAATGATAAGCTGCTTAGCATGGGCATGCCTAAGCCACCCCGCTTTACGGACTATATTGCCCGCTGCGTGCAAACCACTCAGGGGCTGACCATTCCGGAACAAATGGCGGTCGATTTTAAATAGCCAAAAAAAATGCCAGTCTTGCGACTGGCATTTTCATTTTAAGGCTTAGCGATTATGCCTGGCCTTTGATCTCTTTACGACCGTTGTATGGTGCTTTTTCGCCCAGTGCTTCTTCGATACGAATCAGCTGGTTGTATTTAGCAACACGGTCAGAACGGCTCATAGAACCGGTCTTGATCTGGCCAGCCGCGGTACCAACAGCCAGGTCAGCGATGGTAGCGTCTTCAGTTTCGCCAGAACGGTGAGAGATAACAGCGGTGTAGCCAGCGTCTTTCGCCATTTTGATCGCAGCCAGCGTTTCGGTCAGAGAACCGATCTGGTTGAATTTGATCAGGATGGAGTTAACGATGCCTTTCTCGATGCCTTCTTTCAGGATCTTGGTGTTGGTTACGAACAGGTCGTCACCCACCAGCTGGATTTTGTCGCCCAGTACTTTAGTCTGGTATGCGAAGCCATCCCAGTCAGACTCGTCCAGACCGTCTTCGATAGAAACGATTGGGTACTGTTTGGTCAGGTCTTCCAGGAAGTGAGTGAACTCTTCAGAGGTGAACGCTTTGTTGCCTTCGCCAGCCAGAACGTATTTACCGTCTTTGTAGAATTCAGACGCTGCACAGTCCATCGCCAGAGTGATGTCTTTGCCCAGCTCGTAGCCTGCTGCTTTAACCGCTTCAGCGATAACAGCCAGTGCTTCTGCGTTAGAACCCAGGTTTGGCGCATAGCCACCTTCGTCACCAACAGCCGTGTTCATACCTTTAGCTTTCAGAACTTTAGCCAGGTTGTGGAACACTTCAGAACCCATACGTACTGCTTCTTTCAGGGATTTCGCGCCAACTGGCTGAATCATAAATTCCTGAATATCAACGTTGTTGTCTGCGTGCTCACCACCGTTGATGATGTTCATCATCGGTACAGGCATGGAGTATTTGCCTGGAGTGCCGTTCAGTTCAGCGATGTGTTCGAACAGTGGCATACCTTTAGCAGCCGCTGCAGCTTTGGCGTTCGCCAGGGAAACAGCCAGGATTGCGTTAGCACCGAAGTTAGATTTGTTTTCAGTACCGTCCAGATCGATCATGATCTTGTCGATGCCAGCCTGGTCTTTAGCGTCTTTGCCAATGATTGCCTGAGCAATAGGGCCGTTTACGGCGCCAACAGCTTTCAGTACGCCTTTGCCCATGAAACGGGATTTGTCGCCATCGCGCAGTTCCAGCGCTTCGCGGGAACCAGTAGAAGCACCTGACGGAGCAGCTGCCATACCGACGAAACCACCTTCCAGGTGAACTTCGGCTTCAACGGTCGGGTTACCACGGGAGTCGATGATTTCACGACCGATGACTTTAACGATTTTGGACATTAGATTTTCCTCAGTACAAGTTAAACTAAAACTCCAGACAAACAACGCGTACCAGGGGTACGCGTTGCCGTTCTAACTTTTTTTACTTCGCCTGACGCTTCTGGTAATCGCTGGCGGCTTTCACAAAGCCTGCAAACAGCGGATGCCCGTCACGTGGCGTTGAAGTAAATTCCGGGTGGAACTGGCAGGCGACAAACCACGGATGGTTTGGCACTTCGATGATCTCGACTAACTGATCATCCCCGGAGCGGCCCGCAACACGCAGACCCGCAGCTTCAATTTGTTTCAACAACATGTTGTTGACTTCATAGCGGTGACGATGACGTTCGGTGATAACCGGCTCGCCATACAGCTTGCGAACGACGCTATCGTCGGACAGCTGGCAGGCCTGTGCGCCAAGACGCATCGTGCCACCCAGGTCGCTCTTCTCGGTACGGACTTCGACGTTACCTTCTTCGTCGCGCCATTCAGTGATAAGCGCCACGACAGGGTACTTACAGTCTGGCACAAATTCCGTAGAGTTCGCGTTTTCCATTCCCGCTACGTTGCGCGCAAATTCGATCAGCGCAACCTGCATACCCAGGCAGATACCGAGGTATGGAATATTGTTTTCACGCGCATAGCGTGCGGTGGCGATCTTGCCTTCTACACCACGGTAGCCGAAGCCGCCAGGGATAAGGATCGCATCCAGATCTTTCAGAATTTCAACGCCACGCGTTTCAACATCCTGCGAATCAATCAGCTTGATGTTAACGGAGACGCGGTTCTTCAGACCACCGTGTTTCAGCGCTTCGATAACTGACTTATAGGCATCTGGCAGTTCAATGTACTTGCCAACCATGCCGATAGTCACTTCGCCAGCCGGATTCGCTTCTTCGTAAATAACCTGTTCCCATTCAGACAGGTTAGCTTCCGGACAGTTCAAGCTGAATCGTTTACAAATATAATCGTCCAGGCCCTGTGATTTCAACAGGCCCGGGATTTTATAAATGGAATCGACATCTTTCATTGAAATAACGGCTTTTTCCGGCACGTTACAGAACAATGCAATTTTCGCGCGTTCGTTCGCCGGAACCGCGCGATCGGAACGGCAAACCAGGATGTCTGGCTGAATACCGATGGAGAGCAACTCTTTAACGGAGTGCTGAGTAGGTTTGGTTTTCACTTCACCTGCGGCTGCCATGTAAGGCACCAGCGTCAGGTGCATGAACAGCGCGTTTTCACGGCCAATATCAACCGCCAGCTGACGAATCGCTTCCAGGAATGGCAGGGATTCGATATCACCCACGGTACCGCCGATTTCAACCAGCACCACGTCGTGGCCTTCGCCGCCCGCAATAATGCGTTCTTTGATAGCGTTAGTGATGTGTGGGATAACCTGAACGGTAGCACCAAGATAATCACCACGGCGCTCTTTACGCAGAACGTCGGAGTAGATGCGGCCTGTCGTGAAGTTGTTACGACGGGTCATTTTAGTGCGGATGAAACGCTCGTAGTGGCCAAGATCCAGATCGGTTTCAGCGCCGTCTTCAGTAACGAACACTTCCCCGTGTTGGATTGGACTCATGGTGCCCGGATCGACGTTGATGTACGGATCCAGTTTCATCATGGTCACATTGAGGCCACGGGCTTCAAGAATGGCTGCGAGGGAGGCTGCGGCAATGCCTTTACCCAGAGAGGATACGACCCCGCCGGTCACAAAAATATAGTTCGTTGTCATGCTGAACCTGAGAAGTTAGGGTGAAACGATGGAATAACCAGGACGGGAAAGTAGTATACCCGAACACGGCGAGCGCCACAAACTTTCATTCTCCGTCTCCTGTTCAGCCAATGACAAACATAAGGAGTGAGAAAATAGCCCCTTTTGGGTAAATGTTTTTGACGCAAATCAAGCGCTTGTCATTTAAAAAATCACACAAATTGCGCTTGATCGCAAAATTTCGTTAGAGATCAGTTTCCTGGCGTTTTACTTCTTGCCAGACTTCTTCCATCGCATCGAGGTCAATTCCGCTCATTTCCAGGCCGCGCGAGGCCACAATCCGCTCAACTTCGCGAAAGCGTCGTTCGAACTTAATGTTGGCTTTTTGCAGGGCGGTTTCCGCTTTTACACCCAGATGGCGAGAAAGGTTGACGGTCGCGAACAGCAAATCGCCCATCTCTTCTTCAAGCTTTGCTTCATCTACCACGGCCTGTTGCGCTTCGTGCATCACTTCGTCGATCTCTTCATGCACTTTTTCCAGCACCGGGCCAAGAGACGTCCAGTCAAAGCCAACCGCGGAGCAGCGTTTCTGAATTTTATGCGCCCGCATCAGCGCAGGCAGGTTCAGGGGAATGTCATCCAGTGCCGAGTGCTGGGATTTCTCCGCGCGCTCGGCGCTTTTAATCTGTTCCCAGCGCGCCAGCACTTCCGCGCTATCACCTGCGGTGGCATCGCTAAAGATATGCGGATGACGGCGTTCCAGTTTGTCGCTGATGGCAGCGCAGATGTCCTCGAAGTTAAAACGCCCCTCTTCCTGCGCCATTTGCGCATAGAACACCACCTGGAACAGCAGGTCACCCAGTTCGCCACGCAGGTCGTCAAAATCCTCGCGTGAAATGGCGTCAAGCACTTCATAGGTCTCTTCGAGGGTGTACGGGGCGATGGTGGCGAAAGTCTGCTCTTTGTCCCACGGGCAGCCGTTTTCCGGATCGCGCAGGCGTTTCATGATGCCAAGCAGGCGGTCGATTTGGGTCATAATTCTGTCCTGATTAAAAATAAATGCCGGGTAAAGGCTACGCCTTACCCGGCTTACAGAAAGGTGGGCTTACCCGCCGTGCAGACGACGTGCGTCAATCACATCCGGGACCTGGTTCAGTTTGCCAAGCACGCGGCCCAGCACCTGCAGGTTGTAGATTTCGATGGTCATATCGATGGTGGCAAGCTGCTCGCGCGTATCGCTGCGGCTGGCCACGCCCAGCACGTTGACCTTCTCATTCGCGAGAATGGTCGTAATATCACGCAGCAGGCCGCTACGGTCGTTTGCGGTGACGCGAACCACCAGCGAGTACCCCGCCGAGTAGCTCTCGCCCCAGACCGCTTCCACAATACGTTCCGGTGCATGCGACTGCAGCTCAGCAAGCTGGTCGCAGTCTGAACGGTGAATGGAAATCCCGCGTCCCTGAGTGATAAAGCCAACGATATCATCACCCGGGATTGGCTGGCAGCAGCGGGCAATGTGGTGCATCAGATTACCCACCCCTTCCACCACAACGCGGCCATTGTCTTTGCTGCGCTGTTGTGGCGCATAGGTTTTCTGCTGCAGCTGCTTCAGCGCCGCCGCATCCTGCTCTGCCGCGCTTGGCTTGTTGAACTGCGCCTGCAGGAAGTTCACCATCTGATTAAGACGGATATCACCGCCGCCAATCGCCGCCAGCAGTTCATCCAGCTCATTGAAGTTGTAACGCGGCAGCAGGAATTTCTCGGCCTCTTTCAGGCTTATGCCGATATGTTCCAGCTCGTCGTCGAGGATCTGGCGACCGGCAAGAATGTTCTTGTCACGATCCTGCTTACGGAACCAGGCGTGAATTTTTGAGCGCCCGCGGCTGGTGGTGACATAGCCCAGGTTCGGGTTAAGCCAGTCACGGCTCGGGTTAGGCTGCTTCTGCGTGATGATTTCAATCTGGTCGCCCATCTGCAGCTGATAGGTAAACGGTACGATACGCCCGCCGATTTTCGCCCCGATGCAGCGGTGCCCCACATCACTGTGGATGTGATAGGCAAAGTCCAGCGGCGTGGAGCCTGCTGGCAGGTCGACCACGTCACCTTTCGGCGTAAAGACGTAGACCCGGTCGTCAAAGACCTGGCTTCGCACTTCATCCAGCATTTCGCCGGAATCCGCCATCTCTTCCTGCCACGCAATCAGCTTACGCAGCCAGGCAATGCGGTCTTCATGACCAGAGCGCACGCCACCTGACGTCCCCTCTTTGTATTTCCAGTGCGCCGCGACGCCAAGCTCAGCGTCCTCGTGCATCTGTTTGGTACGAATTTGAATCTCGACCGTTTTGCCGCCAGGCCCCAGCACCACGGTATGAATAGACTGATAACCGTTAGGTTTCGGGTTCGCGACATAGTCATCGAACTCATCTGGCAGATGGCGGAAGTGAGTATGTACTATCCCTAACGCGGCGTAGCAATCCTGCAGACGCTCCGCAACGATGCGCACGGCGCGCACGTCAAACAGCTCATCAAAGGCGAGATGTTTCTTCTGCATTTTGCGCCAGATGCTGTAGATGTGCTTGGGTCGACCATAGACTTCGGCCCGCACATTCTCTTCTTTCATCGACTGGCGCAATCCGCTGACGAACTCCTCAATATAGTGCTCGCGGTCAATGCGGCGCTCGTGCAGGAGTTTTGCAATCCGCTTATATTCTGCCGGGTGCAGGTAACGGAAGCAGTAATCCTCCAGCTCCCATTTCAGTTGACCAATCCCTAAGCGGTTCGCCAGCGGTGCATAGATGTTCGTACACTCTTTCGCGGCCAGTACGCGCTCGTCTTCCGGCGCATCTTTTACTTCGCGCAGGTGGGCAACGCGTTCAGCGAGCTTGATGACCACGCAGCGGAAATCGTCCACCATGGCCAGCAGCATCCGGCGAACGTTATCAACTTGCTCCGAGGAGACGGAGTCGGTATGTGCGGCTTTGAGCTGGCGGATTGCCGCCATATCCCGTACGCCGTGGATCAATGCCACGACGGATTGCCCGACGCTGTCGCGCAGCACGTCTTCAGTGACGACATCCGCATCGGCAAGCGGGAACAAAAGCGCGGCCTGCAGCGTTTCGATATCCATGTTCAGCATGGATAAGATTTCAACCATCTCCACGCCGCGCCACAATAACAGTTCGGCGTCAGGATGCCCAAGAGTGGTGCGCTGACAGTAGGCCCAGGTTTCGGTTAAGCGTTCACACGACTGCTGGCTGGAAATCCCCAGACTTGCTATCCATTTTTGTGGGTCAAACTCCCCAGCTTTATTAAGATGTGCACTTCTTACCGCAACCATTGTCCTCTCCTTTAGGGACCAGGGCCTGTCGAAGTCGACAAGCCAAACTAATTAGATGTGCTCAAACAACACCATCGATTCCAGATGCCCAGTGTGCGGGAACATGTCCAGCATTGCCAGACGCTGAATCTGGTAACCCGCCCGGATTAATGCCTCACTGTCTCGGGCAAGCGTTGCCGGGTTACAGGAAACATAGACCACGCGCCTGGGCGCGAGTTTAATTATATGTTGCATTACACCCGGTGCACCTGCGCGCGCCGGGTCGAGAAGAATTTTGTCAAACCCCTGCATCGCCCATGGCTGCTGCGTCACATCTTCCTCAAGATTTTGGTGAAAGAATGTCACATTTTGCAAGCCGTTCTGTCGTGCGTTCTCCTGCCCTTTAGCTACCAGCGCCTCAACGCCTTCGACACCCACAACGCTTGCCGCCTGCCGGGCCAAAGGCAGCGTGAAATTGCCCATTCCGCAAAACAGGTCAAGTACCCGATCGCTCTTCTGCACATCGAGCCACATCAGCGCTTTTTCAATCATTTGCTGATTGACGCCATCATTTACCTGAATGAAATCGCGCGGACTGAACGTTAAGCGTAGCCCGTTTGACGCATACCAGGGCGCTTCACCTGTCAGTTGCTCAAGTATCTCGCTTTGGGGGGCAAGGAAAAGCGCCAGCTCGTGGGAATGCGAAAAGCGTTCCAGTTTTTCGCGATCTTTTTTCGACAGCGGCGCGGTGTGGCGCAGCACCATCAGCGGGCCATTGTTGGCCATGACCAGTTCGACGTGCCCGAGGTGGCGAACGCCGTCCAGTCCGCAGAGGCAGGCGTGCACGTCAGGAAGCAATGCCTCAAGACGGGGCACCAAAATGGGGCACTGCCTGATGTCGACGATATCGCTGGAGCTGGCTTTGCGAAACCCCATCTCCAGCCGCTCAGTTTTTGGCTGATAGTTCAGGCTCAAACGCGCGCGACGACGATAGCCCCAGGGCTGGTCGGCGATGATCTCGTTGACGTCGTGCTTAAGCAGGCGGGCCAGGGCGCTGCTTTTACTTTTTTGCTGTAATTCTGTGCTGACATGCTGTTGCTGACAGCCACCGCAGACGCCAAAATGCGGGCAGCGAGGCTTCACGCGGTCCAGGCTATCGTTATGACGCTGCTTAACCTGCCCGCGTGCAAACTGGCGTTTATCTTCCGTCAGCGTAATTTCTGCTCGTTCTGTTGGCAGTAAACCTGTTATAAACAGTGTCTTACCATTGTGACGCGCAACCCCCTGGCCAAAGGGATCGAGGTCAGTGGCTTCAACAGTTATGATCTGACGCGTCGTCACGCGTCGCTTTGCAGAGTAGAATTGCGCCATCGCCGAGATTTTTCTCACATAAACATAATTATCCTAATTGTCCCATAACGGAACGCCATGACCAACTACAGCCTGCGCGCGCGCATGATGATTTTGATCCTCGCCCCCACCGTTCTCATCGGTTTGCTGCTGAGTATCTTTTTTGTGGTGCACCGCTATAACGATTTGCAGCGGCAACTGGAAGATGCCGGTGCCAGCATTATCGAACCGCTGGCCGTCTCCAGTGAGTATGGGATGAACCTGCAAAACCGCGAATCGATAGGTCAGTTAATCAGCGTGCTGCACCGCCGTCATTCGGATATCGTGCGTGCCATCTCCGTTTACGACGAGCATAACCGCCTCTTTGTCACCTCGAATTTTCATCTGGATCCAGCGGCCCTGAAAATTCCTGACGGTACGCCCTTTCCGCGCCACCTCACCGTGCTGCGACGCGGCGATATCATGATCCTGCGCACCCCGATTATTTCGGAAAGCTATTCACCCGATGAATCCGCCCAGTCTGACGCCAAATCCAGCGACAATATGCTCGGATATGTGGCGCTGGAGCTGGATCTCAAGTCGGTGCGTCTGCAGCAGTACAAAGAAATTTTCATCTCCGGCGTTATGATGCTGTTCTGTATCGGGATTGCACTTATCTTCGGCTGGCGCCTGATGCGTGACGTGACGGGGCCCATTCGCAACATGGTTAACACCGTCGACCGCATTCGCCGGGGCCAGCTCGACAGCCGGGTGGAAGGGTTTATGCTGGGCGAGCTCGATATGCTCAAAAACGGCATTAACTCGATGGCGATGTCGCTGGCAGCGTATCACGAAGAGATGCAGCACAACGTCGACCAGGCGACCTCTGACCTGCGCGAAACCCTGGAGCAGATGGAGATTCAGAACGTTGAGCTGGATCTGGCGAAAAAACGCGCGCAGGAAGCCGCACGTATCAAATCCGAGTTCCTCGCGAATATGTCCCACGAGCTGCGTACGCCGCTCAATGGCGTGATTGGCTTTACCCGTCTGACGCTAAAAAGCGAGCTGAACCCAACCCAGCGCGATCATCTGCACACCATTGAGCGCTCGGCCAACAACCTGCTGGCGATCATCAACGACGTACTGGACTTCTCCAAGCTGGAAGCCGGCAAGCTGATCCTGGAGAGCATCCCGTTCCCGCTGCGCAGCACGCTCGATGAAGTGGTGACGCTGCTCGCACACTCGTCGCACGATAAAGGCCTGGAGCTGACGCTCAACATTAAAAATGACGTGCCGGACAACGTCATTGGCGACCCGCTGCGCCTGCAGCAGGTGATTACAAACCTTGTCGGTAACGCCATCAAATTCACCGAAAGCGGCAACATTGATATTCTGGTGGAAAAGCGCTCCATCAGTAATAACAAGGTTCAGATTGAAGTTCAGATCCGCGATACCGGAATCGGTATTCCGGAGCGGGATCAGTCCCGTCTGTTCCAGGCGTTTCGTCAGGCCGATGCAAGTATTTCCAGACGTCATGGCGGCACGGGGCTGGGTCTGGTTATCACACAGAAACTGGTTAAGGAGATGGGGGGAGATATCTCTTTCCACAGCCAACCAAACCGGGGCTCCACGTTCTGGTTCCATATCAATCTGGACCTTAACCCGAACGTGCTGACCGACGGTCCGGTAACCAATTGCCTGAAAGGAATGCGCCTTGCCTACGTTGAGCCGAACGCCGCAGCGGCGCAGTGTACGCTTGATATCTTAAGCACCACGCCGCTGGAGGTGATCTACAGCCCTACCTTCTCAGCGCTTGCCGTGGAGCATTACGACATCCTGCTGTTGGGGGTCCCGGTCACCTTTACCGGCGAGCTCACCATGCAACAGGAACGGCTGGCGAAAGCCGCATCGATGACCGACTACCTGCTGCTGGCCCTGCCGTGTCATGCCCAGATCAATGCAGAAGAGTTAAAAAATGACGGGGCCGCCGCCTGCCTGCTTAAGCCACTTACCGCGACCCGCCTGCTGCCAGCACTGACGGAATACTGTCGTCTGAGCCAGCACGCCCTGCCGCTGATTGACGATGAACAAAAATTGCCGATGAGCGTAATGGCGGTGGATGATAATCCGGCCAACCTGAAGCTGATTGGCGTGTTGCTTGAAGATCAGGTTCAGCACGTAGAGCTGTGTACCAGCGGTGCGCAGGCGGTTGAGCATGCGAAACAGATGCAGTTCGATTTAATTCTGATGGATATTCAGATGCCCGGCATGGATGGTATTCGTGCCTGCGAGCTGATCCGTCAGCTCCCGCATCAGCAGCAAACGCCGGTGATTGCGGTCACCGCTCACGCGATGGCCGGTCAGAAAGAGAAGCTTCTGAGCGCCGGAATGAATGATTATCTGGCCAAACCTATCGACGAAGAGAAGCTGCATAGCCTGCTGTTACGCTATAAGCCGGGGCATATCGGCGGAACGTACACGGTATCGTCCGAACCGGTGGAAATCAGCGTCAATCAAAACGCCACTTTTGACTGGCAGCTTGCGCTGCGCCAGGCGGCGGGTAAGCCTGATTTGGCCCGCGATATGCTGCAAATGCTGGTCGCGTTTCTGCCGGAAATTCGTAATAAGGTCGAAGAGCAGCTGGTGGGTGAAAACCCGGAAGATCTGCTGGAAGCCATTCATAAGCTGCACGGTAGCTGCGGCTACAGCGGTGTGCCGCGGCTGAAGAATCTCTGCCAGCTGCTGGAGCAACAGCTTCGCGCGGGCACGCCGGAAACAGATCTTGAACCGGAATTTCTGGAGCTGCTGGACGAGATGGATAATGTGACGCGGGAAGCCATGAAGGTGTTAGGTAACTAGCGTTGCCCTCTCCCGCCGGGAGAGGGCAAACAGGATTGCCCGCCGTTCAGAGCCTGAACGCCTGCCCCACTTTCAGCACGGCAGCGATATTGCGTGCGGCCATCCGCACATTGTCGCTGGCATTTTCCAGCGCGTCCTCCAGCGAACAGATGGTATAAATCACGCTGAATACCGCGTCGATGCCGTGATTATGTACCACCCCGACATCCGCCGTCAGGCTACCCGCAATACCGATGACCGGTTTATTAAAGCGTTTAGCCACCTTCGCGACGCCCACCGGCACTTTCCCGTGGATCGTCTGGCTGTCAATGCGCCCTTCTCCCGTAATCACCAGATCGGCGTTAGCCACCTGCTCTGCCAGATGCAGCGCATCGGTAACAATCTCAATCCCCTGACGAAGCTGCGCACCGCAGAAAGCGTAGAGTGCCGCCCCCATCCCACCCGCCGCACCGCCGCCGGCAAGGTTGATGACGTCGATATCCAGATCCCGGGCAATGACCTGCGCGTAATGCGCCAGGGCGTTATCCAGGGTCACAATCATCTCCGGCGTGGCGCCTTTTTGCGGGCCAAAGACCGCGGATGCCCCTTCGTCGCCGGTGAGCGGATTAGTGACGTCACAGGCGACTTCAATCCGGCACTCCGCCAGACGCTTATCCAGCCCGCTCAGGTCGATACGGGCCAGTTTTGCCAGCTCGCCGCCCCCCTGTCCAAGGGGCTGCTCGTTGGTATCCAGCAGCTTTACCCCCAGCGCCTGCACCATGCCGGCACCACCGTCATTGGTGGCGCTGCCGCCAATGCCAATAATAATATGCTTAACGCCCGCATCCAGCGCGTGCCGGATAAGCTCGCCGGTCCCCCAGGAGGTGGTAAGAAGGGGATTGCGTTGCGAAGGCGCGACCAGCTCCAGACCGCTTGCCGCCGCCATTTCAATAAACGCGCTCTGTTCGTCACCGGAGATGCCATAGAACCCGTCCACAGGCTCACCCAGCGGGCCTGAGACAGAGGCATGGACAATGCGCCCCTGCGTCGCCGCCACCATAGCTTCTACGGTACCTTCTCCACCATCGGCGACCGGCAATTTCACAAAGTCAGCCGCGGGGAAAATCTCGCGAAAACCCTGCTCAATCGCGGTGGCTACCTCAAGGGCGCTCAGGCTTTCCTTATACGAATCCGGTGCGATAACAATCTTCATAAGCCATCCTTACGCATAGTCATTACGTTAAGCATACACCACGTAAACGACCGCCCATGGGAGCGGTCCCAATGCGTTTATCGTACCATGCACGGACGTTTATTGTCGAATTTCCAGTCAGGTATCAAATATTGCATGGCCATCGCATCGTCGCGGGCCCCCAGGCCATGTTTTTGATACAGCTCGTGGGCTTTCATCACCTGATCCATATCCAGCTCAATGCCCAGACCCGGCGTGGTTGGCACCTGCACCATGCCTCCTTTGATCTCAAACGGCTCTCTGGTCAGACGCTGATTACCTTCCTGCCAGATCCAGTGAGTATCGATAGCGGTGATCGTGCCCGGTGCAGCAGCGGCCACGTGGGTGAACATCGCCAGCGAGACATCAAAGTGGTTATTGGAGTGCGAGCCCCAGGTCAGGCCAAATTCATGACACATCTGTGCCACACGCACCGACCCCTGCATCGTCCAGAAGTGGGGGTCTGCCAGCGGAATATCGACAGACTGTAACGACAGGGTGTGCCCCATCTGACGCCAGTCGGTGGCAATCATATTGGTCGCGGTGGGTAAACCGGTGGCGCGACGGAATTCCGCCATCACTTCACGGCCCGAGAAGCCCTGCTCAGCCCCGCACGGATCTTCCGCGTACGCCAGCACGCCTTTCAGTTGTTTACCAATGCGGATAGCTTCATCCAGAGGCCAGGCACCGTTCGGGTCGAGCGTGACGCGTGCCTGCGGGAAACGTTTTGCCAGTGCGGTAATGGCTTCCGCCTCCTGTTCACCCGCAAGCACGCCGCCCTTCAGTTTGAAATCGTTAAAGCCATATTTTTCGTACGCGGCTTCCGCCAGGCGCACCACCGCATCCGGGGTCATCGCTTCTTCGTGGCGGAGTCGGTACCAGTCACATTGTTCATCCGCCTGGTTCTGGTACGGCAGCGGCGTCAGCGTACGGTCACCAACGAAGAACAGATAGCCCAGCATTTCCACTTCACTGCGCTGCTGGCCTTCGCCCAGCAGCGACGCAACGTTAACGCCCAGGTGTTGGCCCAGCAGATCCAGCATCGCGGCTTCGATACCGGTGACCACGTGAATGGTGGTTCGCAGGTCGAAGGTTTGCAGACCACGACCGCCGGCATCACGGTCAGCGAAGGTGCTTCGCACGGTATTGAGGATATTTTTATATTCGCCCAGCGTTTTTCCCACCACCAGCGGAGCGGCCTCTTCCAGCGTTTTGCGGATCTTCTCACCACCGGGGATTTCACCCACGCCGGTATGCCCGGAGTTATCTTTGATAATGACAATATTGCGGGTGAAAAACGGCGCATGCGCTCCGCTCAGGTTCATCAACATGCTGTCATGGCCGGCGACCGGAATGATCTGCATGGAAGTGACTACAGGGGTAGTAAAAGTACTCATCGTTCAATCCTTTTATCAGTGACGTCCAAAAACAGGGCGCTTACGTTCAAATGTCCAGCCGGGGATCAGGTACTGCATCGGCCCCGCGTCGTTACGCGCGCCGCCTGGCAGTTTTTTATACGCCTCATGCGCGTGATGAACCTGATCCCAGTCAAGCTCAACGCCCAGCCCCGGTGCATCTGGTACGGCAATCTTGCCATTTTTGATTACCAGCGGTTCTTTCGTCAGGCGGGCTTCTCCCTCCTGCCAAATCCAGTGGGTATCAATGGCGGTCGGGTTGCCCGGAGCCGCCGCGCCAACGTGCGTAAACATCGCCAGCGAAATGTCGAAATGGTTGTTGGAGTGACAACCCCAGGTCAGTCCCCAGTCGTCGCAGAGCTGTGCGACGCGAACGGCACCTGAGAGTGTCCAGAAATGCGGGTCCGCCAGTGGAATATCGACCGCGTTCAGCATCACCGCGTGGCCCATTTCACGCCAGTTGGTGGCGATCATATTGGTGGCCACTGGTAGACCGGTGGCACGCCGGAATTCCGCCATCACTTCACGACCGGAGAAGCCCTGCTCGGCCCCGCACGGGTCCTCCGCGTAGGTCAACACGTCGTCCAGCCCTTTGCATAAGGCAATGGCCTCATCCAGCAGCCATGCACCGTTCGGATCCACCGTGATGCGCGCATCCGGGAAGCGTTTTTTGAGCGCGCGGGCAGTTTCAATCTCCTGCTCGCCGGGCAATACGCCGCCTTTCAGCTTGAAATCTTTAAATCCGTAGCGATCCTGCGCGGCTTCCGCCAGCCGAACCACCGCCTCACCGGAAAGTGCCTCCTGGTGACGCAGGTGATACCACTCGTGGCCGCCAGGGGAATGCGCCAGATAAGGCAGGTCGGTTTTATTGCGATCGCCAACGTAAAACAGATAACCGAGCACCGTCACCGCGTCGCGCTGTTTTCCTGGCCCCAGCAGTTCACAGACCGGAACCTTCAGCGCCTTACCCAGTAAATCAAGCAGCGCAGCCTCCAGCGCGGCGACGGCGTTGACGCGCAGTTCGAACGTCCAGGCGCCTTTGCCGAACGTATCAAAGTCTGCCGACTGGTTGCCCTTGTGCACCCGCTGCACCACGTTATTGAGGCGAGCGACCTCTTTCCCGACGACCAGCGGAATGGCGTCTACCAGCGTCTGGTGGATAACCTCGCCACCCGGCGCTTCCCCAACGCCGGTGTGGCCCGCGGAATCCGTCAGCACCACGATATTACGGGTAAACCAGGCGTTATGTGCGCCGCCGATGTTGAGCAGCATACTGTCCTGTCCGGCCACCGGTATGACCTTCATGTCGGTAATCACCGGGCTTGATTGAGTCGTCATCAGCCGCGCTCCGCTACAGGTTTAAGTTCCACACGCTTGATATCACCCACCAGAACCAGGTAGCTCAGGACCGCCACCAGCGCGTGTACGCCAACGTAAATCAGCGCGCCGTTGAAGGAGCCGGTGGTTCCCACGATGTAGCCGATGGCAATGGGGGTCACAATCCCGGAGATGTTGCCAAACATGTTGAACAGACCACCGCTCAGGCCGCTGATCTCTTTCGGTGCGGTATCCGCCATGACCGCCCAGCCGAGGGCGCCGATCCCCTTACCGAAGAAGGCCATCGCCATAAAGCCAATAATCATCCACTCAGCGCTGACGTAGTTACAGAACACCATGGTCATGGAGAGCAGCATGCCGAGCACAATCGGCGTTTTACGCGCGATATTCAAAGAGCCTGTACGACGCATCAGCCAGTCGGAAATCACGCCCCCCAGCACGCCCCCTACAAAACCGCAGATAGCCGGGACTGACGCCACAAAGCCCGCTTTCAGGATCGACATCCCGCGCGCCTGCACCAGGTAAACCGGGAACCAGGTGATGAAGAAGTAAGTTAAGGCGTTAATGCAATACTGGCCCAGATAGATGCCGATCATCATGCGCGAGCCGACGAGCTGTTTGATCTGCGCCCATTTCTGGCTGAACGGTACTTTTGCTTTTGCCGATTTCTGATCCATGTTGATCAGCGCCCCGCCTTCAGCAATGTACTCCAGCTCTTTTTTATTCACGCCGGGATGCTGGTTCGGTTCGTGGATCACTTTCAGCCAGACGAAGCTAATGATGATCCCAAGCCCACCCATAAAGAAGAAGACATGTGACCAGCCCACTTCATGCGTCAGCCAGCCCATAATGGGGGCAAAGATCACTGTCGCAAAGTATTGCGCAGAGTTAAAAATTGCCACCGCCGTTCCCCTCTCCTGCGCCGGGAACCACGCCGCCACAATACGGCTGTTACCGGGGAAGGAAGGTGCTTCAGCTAAGCCCACCAGGAAGCGCAGGGTGAAGAGCGCAACGATGATGCCAAATCCGTTGAACACATCGACGAAGCCCTGCAACAGGGTAAATGCCGACCAGATGAAGATGGACCAGAAATAGACGCGTTTGGAGCCAAAACGATCAAGCAGCCAGCCGCCAGGAATTTGGCCGATAACGTAGGCCCATGAAAATGCAGAGAAAACGTAGCCCATGCCAACCGGATCAAGACCGATGTCTTTTGCCATTTCAGAACCGGCAATCGACAGCGTGGCACGGTCACCATAGTTAAAGGATGTGACGATAAACAGCATCACCACTATCCAGTAGCGCGCATTTGTGCGCTTCTCAGCGCTGCTCGCCGCGTGGCTTAATGTACTCATTGTTGCACTCCTGAATCCAGGCTCTCGCCAGTTCATTCTGTACAGCACCGGTAGGGTAACCAGAATGAGGGTTAGTATTTGGCAGTTTTGGTACGGCTTGATGCCGTTTTATAGTGCGCACTGCCTTTTTGATGACTGACCGGAAAAGTATAGGGAGAAGTGCCTCTGTCCCTCACCGTGCATGAACACAACATTGAGGGGTCAATAAGAAGTTGTTTGGGGCATAAGCCCAAAGCAGTGGAAGGTAGTTCACGGAATTCGCCGGAAGGCGGGAGAAAAGCAAAACGGTAACCGACGTTACCGTTTTGTGTTTGCGCTCGCGCCACGTGGGCGCGGGGGCCCAGGTATGCGAAGGGCTGCCCGGCCAGAGGGTTATTTAAGCAGCGTTGCCCAGTGTTCAACCCACGGGTTCGATTCACTCTCTGGCTCAGGGTGTTCACCGGCATCAATCAGCAGCATCTCACCGACGCGTTGCGCGCTCTGTTCCTGCAAAAGCGCATCGAACTGCTTACCACCGCCGCAGAAATTGGCGTAAGAACTGTCGCCCAGAGCAATGATGCCGTAGTGAACATCCGGCTGATAGCCAAGCTGATCCTTGATTGCCTGGAAAAGCGGCACGATGCTGTCCGGCAGATCGCCCTGCCCGGTAGTGGAGGTAACCACCAGAATGTATTTATCTTTGTACTTTTCCCAGTCTGCCAGTTCCGGGTCTTCATAGACCGTGGCTTTATGGCCCTGACCTGCGAGTATCGCCTCAGCCTCTTCTGCTACCAGCAGCGAGTTGCCGTACATTGTGCCGACAAAAATGCCCACTTCAGCCATGATGTATTTCCTTGATTATTGCGCTTGTTGTTCATCCTGAACGTTGCCCGATACAAACTCAACCCTTTCATTTTCGGGGAGTTGCCCCAGCCAGCCAAACTGTGACAGCGCCTGCATCCAGACGTTGTCCAGCCCCGCATGGAGAGTCAGCGGTTCGCCGGTAAACGGGTGCGTCAGGCTCAGTTCACTGGCATGCAGCATCAGGCGGTCGCAGCCAAAATGTTCGGCAGCACTGCGGTTCTGGCGCAAATCGCCGTGCTTGCTGTCACCAATAATCGGATGACGCAGATGTTTCAGGTGACGGCGGAGCTGGTGTTTGCGCCCGGTTTTGGGCAACAGCTCAACCAGACTGTAGCGGGTGGTCGGAAACTTGCTGGTTGCCACCGGCATTTCCGTGGTCGCCATGCCGCGGTAATCCGTCACGGCAGGCTGCGGACCTTTGTCATCGCGGGCAAATTTATCGGCAATCTTGTCCAGCTCTTCCACCAGCGGATAATCGAGCGTAGCGCTCTCCGTCAGCCAGCCACGAACGATCGCGTGGTAGCGTTTCTGGATCTGGTGCTGTTCAAACTGCTGCGACAGCAGGCGGCCCGCTTCGCTGGAAAGTCCCATCAGCAACACACCGGAGGTTGGCCTGTCGAGACGATGAGCCGTAAAGACGTGCTGACCAATCTGGTCGCGCACGGTTTGCATCACCACCACTTTTTCATCGCGGTCCAGCCAGCTTCGGTGCACCAGCCAGCCAGACGGTTTGTTTACCGCGACCAGCCACTCATCCTGATAGAGGATCTCAAGCGTCATGCATCTTCACCGGCAAACACAGCATCCAGCTTTTCCAGCTCAATCAGCATGACATCGCGCGCAGGGTGGGTCGCGTCCAGCGCCATTTCATAATAAGGCGCAACAGCGAACGCCTGCGGCAGCGGGTGGCCGCCGTCGAGCAGCGCGTGCATGCGCGGAATTAATACCCACTGGAGCCATTCGAACGGTGCCAGCGTATCCAGACAGAACGGCTGAGTGCTTGCGAAGGCTTCTGGCTGCGGCGCGGTCTCCTGCCACAGCTGATGTTGGCGCAATAATGCCTCGATGGCGTGCAACCGGGCACGAACGCTATCGTGTTGCGTCATAGTAACCTCAACTGAAAAAGTGAACGGCGCGCAGCATAGCATTGCAGGAGACAGAAATAAAAAAAGGGAGCACTGTAAAAACAGTGCTCCCGGTTCGTTCCGCAGCAATCCAGCTACAATTCGTGCTCCCTGCTCATCCGTGACAACTTTTCCTGAAGCCCGAAGGCCTGGTCATCCTTCACCTTGTGCATCCTGCTCACATCGTCCTGATGTGTTTGTTTCATCCTGAAACGTCCTGGCCATCCTGACCCACCGACCATCCTGACCGGCTCTCATTCTCCCTTCCTGGAGGTGTCCCTTACGCATCCTGCGCGATCCTTTTGCTTCATCCTGAAGCCTTCCTGCAGCGTCATCCTGACGTGTTCCTGGTGAGAAACGCCATCATCCTGATGTTCGTTTCTCGTGTCGGCGTCCTGTCGACACAACTAGAATCCGCTATTCTGCTTCGTCTTACAACCCATGCTGGCAGCGCTGTAAGCCGTCCCGTGCCCCCCTGGACGCGGCGATACCTCATTAACATATTGAAAAATAGAGTAATGTTAATCTTAATTAAATAAGGCAATACTGAATGATCCAGCGATCTCTCACAACTCTGTAAGAGATCTCTCACACGCGCGATAGCATCGTGGATTACAGAAGTGGCTCAAGTCGGGTGAGGAATTCCGCAAGTGAGGGGGCGAGAGTCTCGCGATTGCGGGTACCGATGGTCTCTTTAACCACTTCACCAGACAGGTTGCAGACAGAGATAACGTCCAGTTCACTGTCCAGCGTGGCAATAAAGAGCGTCGGAGAAAGCTTAAGGCGTTTTTGCGTGACCAGATGACCAATCAGGTTTTCCTGAACACGCTGCAGATCGTCTTCACTCCAGGTCTGCAACAGCGTCAGCGTGATACCAGCAAATCGCGCAGGCATATCCCCTGCAAATTGCGTGGTATAAAACGCGTGAACCGCTGGTTGTACCACAATGTCCATTGCCCGTTCAACCGCATTTACATTTTGCTCACCCGTCGGGGGTTGCGGTTGCCAGATAACGTAATCATCCGGAGAAGAGATAATACACGGCGAAGGTACACCATATAAGTCAGTGCTTTGCGGCCATGTGCCGTGCGTTTCATGCCATGCATCGCAATAGCGGGTCGTGAAGGCAGTGAGGGCATTTGCAGTTTCGATGTCCACCGATTTCTCTCTTCTTGTAAGACAGGATAAACTCAGCCCATAAGTGTACCTGTAAAGTGGCTATGAAACATGTCTTACGAAAATCATCAGGCGTTAACGGGCTTAACGCTGGGTAAATCGACCGATTACCGCGACACCTACGATGCAAGCCTGCTGCAGGGCGTACCGCGCAGTCTGAATCGCGATCCTCTGGGCCTGCGCGCTGACGCGCTGCCGTTTGTTGGCGGTGATATCTGGACGCTCTACGAGCTTTCCTGGCTCAACGCCCGCGGTCTGCCGCAGGTCGCAGTGGGCCATGTTGAACTGGATTATGCCAGCCAGAACCTGGTGGAATCCAAAAGCTTTAAGCTCTATCTCAACAGCTTTAACCAGACCAAATTCGACAGTCAGGAAGAGGTTCAGCATACCCTGGAGCGGGATTTAAGCGCCTGTGCACAGGGCAAGGTGAGCGTGTCACTCTATCGTCTGAATGAGCTGGAAGGGCAGCCGGTTGCCCACTTCAACGGCACCTGCATCGACGATCAGGATATCGCAGTGGATAATTACGAATTCAGTACCGATTACCTCGAAAATGCGGCAAGCGGAAAGACCGTTGAAGAGACGCTGGTAAGTCATTTATTGAAATCCAACTGCCTGATCACCCATCAGCCGGACTGGGGCTCCGTGCAGATCCAGTATCGCGGTCCGAAGATTGACCGGGAAAAACTGCTGCGCTACCTGGTGTCGTTCCGCCATCACAACGAATTCCACGAGCAGTGCGTGGAGCGCATCTTTAATGATATTCAGCGTTTCTGTCATCCCGAAACGTTAAGCGTTTATGCGCGCTACACCCGCCGTGGTGGTCTGGATATCAATCCATGGCGCACCAACACGGACTTTGTGCCTGCCACCGGCCGTCTTGTACGCCAGTAACCTAAATATTTTCGCAATATGCGCGGTCTATTCCGCGCTTTAGGTTGTGAAACGTCGTAAGCCAGGGCTATTGTAATCAACAGGGAAAGACGATAATCGTCCCGTAAGGAGCTCACTTGATTACACATATTAGCCCTCTTGGCTCAATGGATATGTTGTCGCAGCTGGAAGTGGACATGCTTAAACGCACGGCCAGCAGCGATCTTTATCAATTGTTTCGTAACTGTTCACTTGCCGTACTGAACTCCGGAAGCCTGACCGACAACAGTAAAGAGCTGCTGTCCCGCTTCGAAAGCTTTGATATCAACGTGCTACGCCGCGAGCGTGGCGTGAAACTTGAAGTGATCAACCCGCCGGAAGAGGCCTTTGTGGACGGGCGCATCATTCGCTCCCTTCAGGCCAACCTGTTTGCCGTGCTGCGTGACATCCTGTTTGTTAACGGGCAGATCCATAACGCAGGCCGCTTCCAGCATCTCGACCTGGAAAGCTCGGTACATATCACCAATCTGGTGTTCTCCATTTTACGTAACGCCCGCGCCCTGCACGTGGGCGAAGCCCCTAATATGGTCGTCTGCTGGGGTGGTCACTCGATTAACGAAACCGAATATCTCTATGCCCGTCGGGTAGGAAACCAGCTCGGCCTGCGTGAGCTGAATATCTGTACCGGCTGTGGTCCCGGGGCGATGGAAGCGCCAATGAAAGGCGCGGCAGTGGGACACGCTCAGCAGCGTTACAAAGAAGGGCGCTTTATCGGCATGACCGAGCCGTCGATCATCGCCGCTGAGCCACCTAACCCGCTGGTTAACGAACTGATTATTATGCCGGATATCGAGAAGCGCCTTGAGGCGTTTGTCCGTATCGCTCACGGGATAATCATCTTCCCGGGCGGCGTGGGAACCGCAGAAGAGCTGCTCTACCTGCTGGGTATTCTGATGAACCCGGCTAACAAAGATCAGGTTCTGCCGTTGATCCTGACCGGGCCGAAAGAGAGCGCTGACTACTTCCGCGTACTGGACGAGTTTATCGTGCATACGCTGGGGGAAACCGCGCGTCGTCACTATCGCATCATCATTGACGATGCGGCAGAAGTGGCGCGTCAGATGAAAAAAGCGATGCCGCTGGTTAAAGAGAACCGTCGCGACACCGGAGATGCCTACAGCTTTAACTGGTCAATCCGCATCGCGCCGGACCTGCAGATCCCGTTCGAACCCTCGCACGAAAACATGGCCAACCTGAAACTGTACCCGGACCAGCCGGTAGAAGTCCTGGCTGCCGACCTGCGACGCGCCTTCTCCGGCATCGTGGCGGGTAACGTGAAAGAGATGGGCATCCGTGCTATCGAGAAGTATGGTCCGTATAAGATTCATGGCGATCGCGAAATGATGCGCCGCATGGATGACATGCTGCAGGGCTTTGTTGCCCAGCACCGCATGAAGCTACCCGGGTCAGCGTACATTCCTTGCTACGAAATCTGCACGTAACATTTTCACTCTCCTGATAAAAGCCGGGCCACGATGCTGTGGGGCCCGGCTTTTTTATTACCGAAACAACTCATAGATATTGCTTATACCTTTTACAAACTATGAAGCCACGCAAACGATTACCTCGTTTTTACAACCGTAAATTATCAGCCTTAAACTAAATTACCTGCCAGAAAATCCTAAAAACCCATTTCTTTACAGCGTAAGACACCTATCTTCGCGGGTTCTCTTTTAGCTCACATGTTGTTGATGGTAGCCTTCGCGCCCGTAAATCCTATTCGATGTTTTTTTAATAGATAAATGGTCTAAAGATGCCCACATCAAAAGTGGATTATTGCAATTGGGATCGGGATCACTGATAGATTCATAACGAGAATGTATCTTTCCGCCCGCCAATAGTTACGGGCGAAAATTATTAAAAAACCGTCACTGAACGAATTTCATATTACCGTCAGGCACTTTTTCATCGGATTTGACTACAAACCTGACAATTTGCTTCCTCCAGGAGATACAGATGGAAACCACTCAAACCAGCACCGTTGCTTCGATTGAATCCCGAAGTGGTTGGCGCAAATCAGATACCATGTGGATGCTTGGCCTTTACGGCACAGCTATCGGCGCTGGTGTATTGTTCCTTCCTATTAACGCAGGCGTCGGCGGTCTGATTCCGCTGATCATCATGGCTATCATTGCCTTCCCGATGACCTACTTTGCGCACCGCGGCCTGACCCGCTTCGTGCTGTCCGGTAAAAATCCTGGCGAAGACATTACTGAAGTCGTTGAAGAACATTTTGGCGTGGGCGCAGGTAAACTGATTACCCTGCTCTACTTCTTCGCGATTTACCCCATTTTGCTGGTTTACAGCGTTGCAATCACTAACACCGTTGAAAGCTTCATGTTGCACCAGCTGCACATGACGCCACCACCGCGTGCCATTCTGTCTCTGATCCTGATTGTGGGCATGATGACCATTGTCCGTTTCGGTGAGCAGATGATCGTGAAAGCGATGAGCATCCTGGTGTTCCCGTTTGTGGCTGCACTGATGGTACTGGCGCTGTATCTGATTCCACAGTGGCACGGTGCCGCGCTGGAAACGCTCTCCCTGAGCAGCGCATCTGCAACCGGTAACGGCCTGCTGATGACCCTGTGGCTGGCGATCCCGGTGATGGTATTCTCCTTTAACCACTCACCGATCATCTCCTCCTTCGCCGTGGCGAAGCGTGAAGAGTACGGCGACGGTGCAGAGAAGAAATGCTCCAGCATCCTGGCGCGTGCACACATCATGATGGTGCTGACCGTTATGTTCTTCGTCTTCAGCTGCGTACTGAGCCTCTCCCCGGCGGATCTGGCAGCAGCGAAAGAGCAGAACATCACCATTCTGTCTTACCTGGCGAACCACTTTAACGCACCGATCATCGCGTGGATGGCACCTATCATCGCGATCATCGCCATTACCAAATCCTTCCTCGGCCACTACCTGGGCGCACGTGAAGGCTTCAACGGTATGGTGATTAAATCTCTGCGCGGTAAAGGTAAGAGCATTGAAGTCAACAAACTGAACAAGATGACCGCGCTGTTCATGCTGGTCACCACCTGGGCAGTTGCCACGCTGAACCCAAGCATCCTGGGCATGATTGAAACCCTGGGCGGCCCGGTTATCGCGATGATTCTGTTCCTGATGCCGATGTACGCGATTCAGAAAGTACCTGCCATGCGCAAGTACAGCGGTCAGATTAGCAATATCTTCGTGGTTATCATGGGGCTTATCGCTATCTCCGCAATCTTCTACTCCCTGTACACCATGTTCTGATTATCACCCGCGCCGTCTCAGGACGGCGCACTCCTCCCCCTCTGACTGAAAGCAATGGACGCATCATGATTAGCGTATTCGATATTTTCAAAATCGGTATTGGTCCTTCCAGCTCTCACACCGTCGGACCAATGAAAGCCGGTAAGCAGTTCACGGATGACTTGATTGCGCGCGGCATTTTGCACGACGTAACCCGCGTGGTTGTCGATGTGTACGGCTCTCTCTCCCTGACAGGTAAGGGCCACCATACCGATATCGCCATTATCATGGGCCTGGCAGGAAACCTGCCGGATACCGTTGATATTGATGCGATCCCTGGTTTCATCCAGGACGTCAATACCCACGGTCGCCTGCTGCTGGCAAATGGCGAACATGAAGTGGAATTCCCGGTTGATCATTGCATGAATTTCCATGCAGACAACCTGTCACTGCACGAAAACGGAATGCGTATTACCGCACTGGCAGGTGACAAAGCGGTATACAGCCAGACTTACTACTCTATCGGCGGCGGGTTTATCGTCGACGAAGACCACTTTGGTGAAACCAGCACATCTTCCGTTGACGTGCCTTATCCGTACAAAACCGCGGCGGATCTTCAGCGTCACTGCCAGGAAACGGGGCTCTCCCTTTCCGGCCTGATGATGAAAAACGAGCTGGCCTTGCACAGCAAAGCGGAACTGGAGCAGCACTTCACCAGCGTCTGGGAAGTCATGCGCGGCGGTATCGAACGCGGGATCACTACCGAAGGCGTTCTGCCCGGTAAGCTTCGCGTACCACGCCGTGCGGCAGCGCTGCGTCGGATGCTCGTGAGCACCGACAAAACGACCACGGACCCTATGGCGGTCGTTGACTGGATCAATATGTTCGCACTGGCGGTAAACGAAGAGAACGCTGCGGGTGGCCGCGTGGTGACAGCACCGACTAACGGCGCCTGCGGTATCGTTCCGGCAGTACTGGCGTACTACGACAAGTTTATCCGCGAAGTGAACGCCAACTCGCTGGCACGCTACCTGCTGGTCGCCAGTGCGATTGGTTCACTGTACAAGATGAACGCCTCCATTTCCGGTGCAGAAGTAGGCTGTCAGGGTGAAGTTGGCGTCGCCTGCTCCATGGCTGCGGCGGGTCTGGCAGAACTGCTGGGCGCAAGCCCGACACAGGTCTGTATTGCGGCTGAAATCGGCATGGAACATAACCTGGGACTGACCTGCGACCCGGTTGCCGGACAGGTACAGGTGCCTTGCATCGAGCGTAACGCCATCGCCTCTGTGAAGGCGGTCAACGCCGCACGTATGGCGCTGCGTCGTACCAGTGAACCGCGCGTTTGCCTCGATAAAGTTATCGAAACCATGTACGAAACAGGTAAAGATATGAACGCCAAATACCGCGAAACATCTCGCGGCGGCCTGGCGATGAAGATCGTGACCTGCGATTAAGCCTTTCAGGAAGCCTCGTTTTGCGAGGCTTCTTCCTGTTTTCCCCGCCGCACATAGTTTCCCACCGCTGACAATGTTACCCTTCCCCCATTAAACAGAAGGGAGATTATCTGTGGCTGTTCATTTGCTTATCGTCGATGCGCTCAACCTCATTCGCCGGATCCATGCGGTGCAAGGTACGCCCTGTAAGGACACGTGTCTGCACGCGCTGGAGCAACTTATCCGCCATAGCGAACCGACCCATGTGGTTGCCGTTTTTGATGACGAAGCGCGTAACAGCGGCTGGCGACACCAGCGCCTTCCCGACTACAAGGCCGGGCGCGCACCAATGCCTGACGATTTGCATGCCGAAATGCCGGCCATTCGCGCCGCCTTTGAACAGCGCGGCGTTCCCTGCTGGGGAGCCCATGGCAATGAAGCCGATGATCTGGCTGCCACGTTAGCCGTCAAGGTCGCGAGCGCCGGACATCAGGCCACCATCGTCTCAACCGATAAAGGCTACTGCCAGCTGCTTTCGCCCACCGTCCGCATTCGCGATTACTTCCAGAAGCGCTGGCTTGATGCCCCTTTTATCGCCAGTGAGTTTGGCGTCTCGCCGGAACAACTTCCTGACTACTGGGGACTGGCCGGAATAAGCAGCTCGAAGGTTCCGGGAGTGGCAGGCATCGGGCCGAAGAGTGCCGCCCAACTGCTGACGGATTTTCAGAGTCTGGAAGGGATTTACGCCAGGCTGGACGAGGTCCCGGAAAAATGGCGCAAGAAGCTGGAGGCGCATAAAGAGATGGCCTTTATCTGCCGGGATGTGGCGACGTTACAGACGGATTTACAGCTGGACGGGAACTTGCAGCAGTTGCGCTTAGAACGTTAAATCGTTTTCAGATGAATCGCCCGGCAAGCAAAACGCCACCGGGCAATGTAACGCGTATTATCGCTCGTCGCGACGTCCGCCAACAGCAGCCCACCAGCGACGAATGTGCACCGTCACTTCTTCGCGGTCGTGATACAGCTGGCGCGCCTGAATCTCCACGTTAATGCCGTGCTCATCCATTTGCGCCTGGATATAGGCCAGGTTTTGCGAGACTTCCTCATAGCGCTTTTTCATCGGCAGCTTGAGGTTAAAGATAGTCTCACGGCACCAGCCGTTCACCAGCCAGGAGGCCATCAGCGCGGCCACTTTTGCCGGCTTCTCAACCATATCGCACACCATCCAGGAGATGTTGTTGCGGGTGGGACGATAGCGGAAACCATCTTCACGCAGCCAGGTGACCTGTCCGGTATCCATCAGGCTCTGGGCCATCGGGCCGTTATCAACCGAAGAGACCCACATGTTGCGTTTCACCAGTTGATAGGTCCAGCCGCCCGGACACGCGCCGAGATCGACCGCGTACATGCCGTTCGCCAGACGCTCATCCCACTCATCAGCCGGGATAAACACGTGGAACGCCTCTTCCAGCTTCAGGGTAGAACGGCTTGGCGCATCTGAAGGGAATTTCAGACGCGGAATGCCCATGAAGAAGGGAGAGTTGTTATTGGTGTAGGAGTAACCCGTGTAGCAGCAGCCAGGGGCGATAAAGAATATATGCACCACCGGACGTTTTGGCGTTTCGTAGTTTGTCAGCACGCCTGCGTCACGCAGTGCAGCGCGCAGCGGTACGGTGAACTTACGGCAGAACTTCATCAGCTCTTTGCTTTCGTTGGTGTCCGCGACTTCAACACGCAGCTCGCCACCCTTTTCCACGACGCCCTGCAGCATACCCACAACCGGCGTGATGCGGTCTTCCGGCGGAAGATCTTTTAGCAGTTCACCGGCGACAAACATCTGGCGAGCGAAGATCAGTGAGCTGAACGGCAGCTCACGCGCCAGTTTATCCGCATCCTCAGGCTGGTAGCACTCGAATACGACGTAGCCGGCATTTTCTTTAACGCGTGCAAAGCCAAAGACTTCGCGCTTCGCCGCTTTATCAGTAATTTCCGCGGCGCACTCTTTCTCAAACCCCGGGCGACAATATAAAACAACCTTATTCATGAACAACGCCCTTGCGTTTCAGACGGATGGCTCCGATAAACATTAATACCCAACCTGCCAGGAAGCTGACGCCGCCGACAGGTGTAACAAACGCCCACAGGCGTAAATGCGAAAGCGCCAGGCAGTACAGACTACCGCTGAACAACACGGTGCCTAACGCCAGGAATACGCTGCTCCAGTAAAACCAGATGCTGATGCGGCGCTGCATTGCCACCGCCAGCCCAAAAATCGCCAGCGTGTGGAATGCCTGGTATTCAAGGCCGGTCTGGATCCAGCCCATTTCTACCGCCCCCAACGACTTGCTTAATACATGTGCGCCAAAGGCGCCCAGTGCAACAAAAATAAAGCCACTCACCGCGGCAAAAATCAGCATGAATCGGCTGGTCATGTTTAAATCCTAAAGTGATGCGTGCCCGGCACACAAAAGTTACTGTTCATACCTGAAGCGGAATTTTTCTTGCTCACTCGCCGCTTTCGCCAGAATCCACTGTCGGAAAGCGGCTATTTTACCCAGTTCTGCCTGACTGTCATGACAAACCAGATAAAACGCGTTCTTGCTGACCAGCACATCATTAAATGGACAAACCAGACGGCCTGCCTCAATTTCGGACTGCGCCATGACGTTATTCGCCAACGCCACGCCTTGCCCGTGAATGGCAGCCTGTAACACCATTGCGCTGTGGCTAAAAATGGGGCCCTGCTGCACGTTTATATGATTAAGACCTAATTGACGGGTATAAGTTTGCCAGTCACGGCGAGAAGCATCATGTAAAAGCGTATGTCGCGCCAGGTCAGCGGGGGTCTTCAGCGCCTTTTCGCCCGTTAAGAGCAGCGGTGAACAGACCGGCAGCAGATATTCTGCGTATAATTTTTCGACACGCAAGCCTGGCCAGTTACCGCGGCCATAAAAAATGGCGACGTCAACATCATCGGCCAGCTTGTCTTCCTGACGGTCCACCGCCTGGATTCGAACGTCGATTCCCGGATAAGCTGAGTTAAAGCTTGTGAGTCTTGGCACCAGCCACTGAATGGCAAAACTGGGTAATAAACTTACCGTCAGCGCGCCTTTTGCACTGCGGGCCTGCAGCTTGCGCGTGGCTTCCGTGAGCTGGGAAAAAATCTCTTTAATATCCTGAAAATAGCTCTGCCCCTCTTCGGTCAACAGTAATGAACGGTTGCGCCGACGGAACAGCTTAAGGCCCAGGAAATCCTCCAGAGACTTGATTTGGTGACTTACTGCGGCCTGTGTCACAAAAAGCTCATCGGCTGCGCGCGTGAAACTCAGGTGACGTGCTGCTGCATCAAAAACACGTAATGCATTTAGGGGTGGCAATCGCTTCGACATGGTTATCTGGCTTAGATGTTAACGAGATTTAACAAACAGGAAACAATGTTTAACCTATTAGTTTTTTTTATCTGAGCCATTATAATTTGTCCGTTGAGGAACTACCAGCAAATACCTATAGTGGCGGCACTTCCTGAGCCGGAACGAAGAGCTTTTTTCGGAATGCGTGTTCTGAAGGGCTTTTGGCTTACGGTTGTGATGTTGTGTTGTTGTGTTTGCAATTGGTCTGCGATTCAGACCACGGTAGCAACGCTACCAATTTTTCACTTCCTGTACATTTACCCTGTCTGTCCATAGTGATTAATGTAGCACCGCCAATTTGCGGTGCTTTTTTTTCGCCTGCGATCGATTAATGCTCGATTTCTTTCATTTCCTTCACGTCAGTGCGATTAATCTGCTGCTTGTTCCCGTTCGCATCTTTATACGAAATCATACCGGTGTCGTTATCGGTTGTCGGTTTCCCTTCAGAGACGATAGAACGGCCATCGTTAGTATGCATTACGTAGTTGTTACCGGAACAGGCGCTCAGGGCAAAGGTCAACGCACAGGCAGAGATAATGGCGGCTGTCTTTTTCATGCTTATTCTCCTTTAGCAATTAATGCTATTCAAACATCGATTTATAACAGGCTTAAACATTCACCTAACCTTATTTAGCATAACCTGCTTTTTCAGAGTCGCCAGGATAAGTAAGGATTAGCAGACAAATCTGATAGATATCAACCTCCTTGCCCTGCCGATGAAATTGCGCGACGATCTCACTATTGAGATGAGGAATTCCATGAACGCTTTCAGTCCCGCGCAGTTTCGCGCACAGTTCCCGGCGCTGGCCGATGCCGGTATTTACCTTGATAGCGCTGCCACCGCCCTTAAGCCTCAGGCAGTCATTGAGGCGACGCAGCAGTTCTACAGCCTGAGCGCCGGGAACGTGCACCGTAGCCAGTTTGCCGAAGCACAGCGATTAACCGCGCGCTATGAAGCCGCGCGCGATCAGGTCGCACGCCTGATCAACGCCGAAAGCGGGAAAAACATCGTCTGGACGCGAGGCACAACTGAAGCCATTAACATGGTGGCCCAGTGCTATGCGCGCCCGCGGCTAAAGCCCGGCGATGAAATTATTGTCAGCGAGGCAGAACACCACGCCAACCTGGTTCCGTGGCTGATGGTGGCTGAGCAAACGGGCGCGTGCATTGTGAAACTGCCGCTGGGTGCAGATCTTCTGCCAGACGTAGCGCGCTTATCTGAGTTCATTACCCCCCGCAGCCGCATTCTGGCACTCGGACAAATGTCGAACGTCACAGGGGGTTGCCCGGATCTGGCTCTGGCCATCGACGTGGCCCACGCCAACGACATGGTGGTGATGGTCGACGGTGCCCAGGGCGTGGTGCATTTCCCCGCTGATGTACAAAAGCTGGATATTGATTTTTATGCCTTCTCAGGACATAAGCTGTACGGCCCAACCGGGATCGGAGTGCTGTACGGAAAACCGGCCCTGCTGGCGCAAATGACGCCGTGGCTTGGGGGAGGCAAAATGATCACCGAGGTGACCTTTGAGGGCTTTAAAACTCAGGATGTCCCTTACCGTCTGGAAGCTGGAACGCCGAACGTCGCAGGCGTCATCGGCCTGAGTGCCGCGCTTGAATGGCTGGCTGAAACGGATATCGCTCAGGCAGAACGCTGGAGCCGGGGTCTGGCGACGCTTGCAGAAGAAACGCTGCAGAAACGTCCGGGTTTTCGATCGTTCCGCGTGCAGGACTCAAGCCTGCTGGCCTTTGATTTTGCCGGCGTTCATCATAGCGATATGGTTACGCTGCTTGCCGGGTATGGCATTGCCCTGCGTGCCGGCCAGCACTGCGCGCAGCCATTACTGGCCGCGCTGGGTGTGAGCGGTACACTGCGTGCGTCGTTTGCGCCGTATAATACGCAAAGCGATGTGGATGCGCTGGTTGATGCCGTTGACCGCGCCCTTGAAATACTGGTGGATTAATGACGAGTTCAGCGTTAGCCGAGCATCCGTTTGGCACGGTCATCACAGAAGAGACCTTAAAACAGACTTTCGCCCCGCTGTTGCAATGGGAAGATAAATATCGCCAGCTGATCCTGCTCGGCAAGCAGTTGCCGGCGCTGTCAGACGAACGCAAAGCGCAGGCGAAAGAGATTTCCGGCTGCGAGAACCGCGTCTGGCTGGGATGCACGGTATCCGGTGAAAAACTGCATTTCTTTGGCGACAGCGAAGGACGTATCGTTCGCGGGCTGCTGGCGGTACTGTTAACCGCCGTGGAAGGGAAAAGCGCGGCGGAGCTGCTGACGCACTCGCCGCTGGCATTGTTCGATGAACTGGGGCTACGGGCGCAGCTCAGCGCCTCGCGCGGTCAGGGCCTGGTCGCACTCAGTGAGGCGGTACAGGATGCCGCGCGTCAGGCTCAGGCCTGACGTTCCGCCTTCGCCATCATTTTCTTCAGGGCGTGAGAGACGGCTACAAAGCCGAAAGAGGCGGTCACCATGGTGGCCGCACCAAAGCCTGAGGCGCAATCCATCCTTTTTGGCCCTTCCGCCGTGCTTTTCATCGCACACACCGAACCGTCAGCCTGCGGGTAGACCAGGGCTTCCGTCGAAAAGACACAGTCAATGCCCAGCTTGCCTTTGCTGTTTTTCACGACGTTAAAATCGCTTTTTAAGCGCTCGCGCAGCTTGGCCGCCAGCGGGTCCTGAATCGTCTTTGCCAAATCGGCCACCTGAATCTGCGTGGGATCGATTTGCCCGCCAGCCCCCCCGGTGGTAACCAGAGGAACCTTGTAACGCCGACAGTAGGCAATCAACGCCGCTTTTGGACGCACGCTGTCGATCGCGTCGATGACATAGCTGTAGCCTTTACTCATGTATTCGGCGACGTTATCTGCCGTCACAAAGTCATCGATCACCGTCACGCGGCATTCCGGGTTAATCAGGCGAATACGCTCCGCCATCACCTCAGATTTCGCCAGCCCGACGTTATCGCGCAGGGCATGGATTTGACGGTTGGTGTTGGTGACGCAAACGTCATCCATATCAATCAGCGTGATCGCGCCAATGCCGGTTCTCGCCAGCGCTTCCGCCGCCCAGGAGCCAACACCGCCAATCCCCACGACGCAGACATGCGCATCCGCAAACAGCTGCAGGGCTTTTTCACCATATAGACGTGCCGTGCCGCCAAAACGCTGACGCCAGGCATCGCTGATTACTACAGACATAAAACCTCAGATGTCAAAAGGGTGAGGTTATTCCTCACCCTTCTCTGTTAATTCAGTACGACTCAGAATACCACAATCAGCCGCTGAATACGTTACCGCTGCCAGGGGCTGCCTTGAGCACCCATACGCGCCCATAGTGGTTATACCAGCCTGCACGGTGCCCCGCATCCGGGCCAATGCCCTGATAAATATCGAAGTGCTGACCTTTAATCGCACCGCCGACATCCAGCGCGACCATCAGACGTAGCTCGTACTGACCGTTAAATTTGCCGTTGTTATCCAGCAGAGGCACTTCCGCCAGCAGCGTGGTGCCCGCAGGAATAATAGAACGATCCGAAGCTACCGAGGCGCGGCCAATCAGTGGAACGGCACTCGCCCCTTTCACTGGCGCAAAGTTTTGCGGTTTAAAGAAGACAAACGACGGGTTCTGTTCCAGCAGCTCACGCACTTCGGCTTCGCTGTGTTTTTCACCCCACTCGCGGATCGCCTGCATCGACATGTCTTCTTTTCTCACTTCGCCTCTGTCGATCAGCACTTTACCAATGCTGCGATAGGCATGACCGTTTTTACCGGAATAACTAAAGAAGTTCAGGGGGGAGCCATCGCCAAAGTCGATATAGCCGCTGCCCTGAACATCCATGATGAAGTTGTCCATCAGCGAGTTGCTGTAGGCCAGAACGTAGTTTTCGCTCAGCGCACCGGAGTAGATCTCAGCGCGGGACGGCAGACGACCGCGTTTAGGCGGCATTCGGTAAATGGGATACTGGAACTCGCCCTGACGCGTGTGTCGCGCCTGGATAACCGGGGTGTAGTAACCGGTAAACTGGACGTTGCCATAGTTATCCGCCCCTTCCATCTGCCAGGCGTCGATACCAAACTGGCGCATATTGCGCGTATCACCGCCCGCGCGTAGCCAGTCCTGTACCGCGTTATAAACGCTGCTCTGTGAGCCATACAGACGTGGCGACGCGTTGCGGATCTGGTAAACCTGCTCGGAAAAGTCTCCGGCGTTGATCGGTGCGCCAACGGCATCAGGTTGATTAACTAAAGAGAAAGGCTGGGATAGCTTCCCGTCTTTATACTGTTGACCGCGATCGGTCGGTTTAGAAGAGCAGGCCGCAAGAATGGCTACCATTGCCCCTGTCATTAGATACTTCGCCCAACGTCCTTTCATTATATCTCGTCTTAAAGTTGCCCATTACCGCGTGATGAAGATAACAAACCCACTGTTCTAAAGAAACGGAATCACATGCCCTTTGGCAAATTCTGAGCAAAAAATAGTCCAAATATCGCAACGCCGTTCAATTTACATACAAAGTTAATGATTTATGTGAAAAAGGGGTTGCATCACAAACCTAACCGAGTATAGTGCGCTTCCACGGACGCGGGGTGGAGCAGCCTGGTAGCTCGTCGGGCTCATAACCCGAAGGTCGTCGGTTCAAATCCGGCCCCCGCAACCAAT
>NZ_KI973182.1:3013124-3492518 GCF_000534435.1 Enterobacter sp. BIDMC 26
AGTAGAAAGACGGACGCGGGGTGGAGCAGCCTGGTAGCTCGTCGGGCTCATAACCCGAAGGTCGTCGGTTCAAATCCGGCCCCCGCAACCAACACTTCTAAAAACAATAAACACCCTTCAGGGTGTTTTTTTGTATCTGCGGTGTGTGAAACTGCCGGGCGTTTACCCGGCGCACTCAACTACCCAAGCCTTGCCAGCGTCGCCCCATCTGAGAAATACGCCCGGATCCCTGCCAGAATCGACTCTGCCACTTCCTGCTGGAATTTTGCCGTCCTGAGCTTACGCTCTTCTTCCACGTTACTGATAAACGCGGTCTCGACCAGAATCGACGGAATATCCGGGGCCTTCAGCACCGCGAACCCGGCCTGTTCAACGCTGTTTTTGTGCAGCTTATTAACATTGCCTAGCTTGCCCAGCACCGCTTTACCAAATTTCAGGCTGTCGGTGATGGTCAACGACTGCACCATATCAAACATGGTGTGGTCGACATAGCGGTCGCCACTTTTGCTCACGCCGCCAATCAGGTCCGAGGCGTTCTGAGAGTCAGCCAGGAATCTTGCGGCGGTGCTGGTTGCCCCTTTAGTCGAGAGCGCAAACACCGACGAACCGCTCGGCTGACGGCTGGTAAACGCATCGGCATGAATCGAGACAAACAAGTCTGCACGCTGCTTCTGGGCTTTCGCCACGCGGACTTTCAGTGGAATAAAGACATCTTCGTTTCGCGTCATATAGGCGCGCATATTGCCTTCTTTATCGATCAGCGCCTTCAGCCGGCGGGCGATTTGCAGCACCACATCTTTTTCCCGGGTACGATATTTCCCCACTGCGCCCGAGTCTTCGCCGCCATGGCCAGGATCAAGCATGATCACAATCGGGCGATCGCGCCCTGCTTTTCCGGGCTGCGGACCGCTCTGGGCCGGTGGCACCTGCTTCTCCAGGTTGCCCTGGTTGTAGTCTTCCAGTAATGCCAGCAGCGGATCCTGAATATCCGTCGCATTCGCCGGATAGAGATCCATGACCAGACGCTCTTTGAACGTCGCAACAGGTGCCAGGGCAAACAGCTGCGGTTTAACGTTTTGCTTCAGCTCAAACACCATGCGCACGGTTTGCGGATCAAACTGACCCACGCGCGCCGATTTGATAAACGGATCGTCGCCGCGGATCTGCGCCGCCATTCCCTTAAGCACAGAGTTGAGGTTAACACCTTCGAGATCCACCACCACACGCTCAGGATTGCTGAGAGCAAATTGCTTATATTTCAGCACCCGATTGGATTCTACCGTGACGCGTGTATAGGTCGACGACGGCCAGACACGCACCGCCACCACCTGACTGGTGGCGGCAAGACCCACCTGGCTGACGCTAAGCAACCACATCGCCCCTGCCCCTTTTAACAACCGGCGGCGGCTTATTGCTGAATTGGATCCCGACATGCTTCTCCCGAGCAAGAAAAGTGATTGATTTACAAAATCGCTAAATTGACCGAAAACTTTAACGAATGACGCATAAACTGTCATCTATAAAAGGGTAAACATTCATACGCTAACGCACGGATTACTTATCAATTTCTGTGGGTCGCAGAAAATTTAGGCTTGCACACACGGCCACAATCGAATAAAAATACAGAAATTACGAATAAACATTCATTAAGGGTTGTGTCATGGTGAAGGAACGTAGAACCGAACTGGTCCAGGGATTCCGCCATTCTGTTCCCTATATCAACGCCCATCGGGGAAAAACGTTTGTCATCATGCTCGGCGGCGAAGCCATTGAGCATGAAAACTTTTCCAGCATCGTCAATGACATTGGCCTGCTGCACAGCCTCGGGATCCGCCTGGTTGTGGTGTATGGCGCGCGCCCGCAGATTGATGCCAACCTGGCCGCGCATCACCACGAGCCGATTTACCATAAACATACCCGCGTCACGGATGCGAAAACCCTTGAGCTGGTGAAACAGGCGGCGGGTCTGCTGCAGCTGGATATCACCGCTCGCCTGTCGATGAGCCTTAACAACACACCGCTGCAGGGCGCGCACATCAACGTTGTGAGCGGCAATTTTATCATCGCTCAGCCTCTCGGCGTGGACGATGGCGTGGACTATTGCCATAGCGGACGTATTCGTCGTATCGATGAAGAGGCCATTCACCGCCAGTTGGACAGCGGTGCCATCGTGCTGATGGGGCCTGTAGCGGTGTCCGTGACCGGTGAAAGCTTTAACCTCACCTCAGAAGAGATTGCCACTCAGTTGGCCATCAAGCTGAAGGCGGAGAAAATGATTGGGTTTTGCTCTTCCCAGGGCGTCGTGAATGATGAAGGGGTGATTGTGCCAGAGCTCTTCCCGAATGAGGCCCAGGCTCGCGTGGAAGCGCTGGAAGCCGAAGGGGATTACCACTCGGGTACCGTACGTTTTTTGCGCGGTGCCGTGAAGGCCTGCCGCAGCGGCGTACGTCGTAGCCACCTGATCAGCTATCAGGAAGACGGTGCCCTGCTGCAGGAACTGTTCTCCCGCGATGGTATCGGCACCCAGATTGTGATGGAGAGCGCGGAGCAGATCCGTCGCGCCACCATCAATGATATCGGCGGAATTCTGGAGCTGATTCGCCCACTGGAACAGCAGGGCATTCTGGTTCGGCGCTCCCGCGAACAGCTGGAGATGGAGATCGACAAATTCACCATTATTCAGCGCGATAACCTGACCATTGCCTGCGCCGCCCTCTATCCGTTCCCGGAAGAGCAGATCGGAGAAATGGCCTGCGTGGCGGTGCATCCTGACTACCGGAGCTCTTCACGGGGTGAAATGCTGCTTGAGCGCGTGGCGGCTCAGGCGCGTCAGATGGGGCTGAACAAGCTGTTCGTGCTGACTACGCGCAGCATTCACTGGTTCCAGGAGCGCGGATTTACACCGGTGGACATTGAATCACTGCCGGAGAGTAAGAAAGAGATGTACAACTATCAGCGCCGGTCAAAAGTGCTGATGGCCGATCTGGGATAATACGAAGCCCTCACCACCCGGTGGGGGCTATCGCTTAAAGGGCTTCAAATATCGCGCTCAGGCCGCTTCGACGTTCCGTGCGGGTGGCAATCGCCTGTAGCAGCACACGTTCATCAGCATACAGCGACAGGCGCTGACGCGCGCGCGTAATGGCGGTATAAATCAGCTCGCGGGTAATGACGGGCGAAAGCTGTGTCGGCAGGATCAGCGCCGCATGGTTGAACTCGGAGCCCTGAGACTTATGCACCGTCATTGCCCAGGCCGTTTCATGTTCAGGCAGACGGCTGGGCTGAACGGACTTCACGCTTCCATCCGGCATCTGGAACCAGACGCGCAGCCCCAGTCCACGATCGAGGGCAATCCCGATATCCCCGTTAAACAACCCCAGCGCGCTATCGTTGCGGGCGATCATCACCGGGCGTCCCTCATACCAGCGCGAGTGCGGGGTGCGGTGGATTTTGCGTTTCTGGCCCAGCAGCTGTTCGAACCTGTCGTTCAGACCGCTTACGCCAAATGGCCCTTCCCTCAGTGCGCACAGTAGCTGATACTCGCCAAAGGCGGCGAGCGCCTGTGCGGGCGTGCATTGCTGTTGTACACCCGTCAGGAAATGCTGATACCCCTGCAGGGCGTCATCAAGCATCGCCTGATACTCTTCCCCGGTTTGCAGCGATTTTTTCTCGATATCGGTGAATTGACCGTCAAATACCGCACAGGTCATCTGCCGGTCGCCTCTGTTCACAGCCGAAGCCAGCTGACCGATGCCCGAGTCGCTGCCGAAACGGTAGCTTTTTTGCAGCAGGCACAGGCTGTCGCGCAGCGCCCCCGCCAGGGAATGGTTTTCACTGGCGAGCGAACAGCCGGTCAGACGGGACAGCTCCTCAGCGCGTTCAGCGGTATATCCCAGGCTTGCATAAGTGCAGATATCTCCCAGCACCGCCCCGGCTTCCACCGAGGCAAGCTGGTCGCGATCGCCCAGGAAAATGACGCGGGCGTGCGCTGGCAGAGCATCAATCAACCGCGCCATCATCGTCAGGTCGATCATCGACGCCTCATCCACCACCAGCACATCCAGGTGCAACGGGTTACCGGCGTGATAGCGCAGACGCTGGCTTCCCGGCTGAGCGCCCAGCAGCCGGTGCAGCGTGCTGGCTTCGTTTGGGAAAAGGGCAAGCTGCTCCCCGGTGAGTGGCAACTTCTGCAGCGCACCACCTAACGACTCGGTCAGGCGCGCCGCCGCTTTGCCGGTAGGGGCCGCCAGACGAATACGGCACTTTTGCTCACCTGATAACTGAATCAGGGCGGCAAGCAGTTTGGCCACGGTGGTGGTTTTACCGGTTCCCGGGCCGCCAGAGATGACGGAGATCCGCCGTGTTAAGGCCACGGCCGCCGCCACTTTCTGCCAGTCTGTCGCCTCAACAGAGGTAAACAAGGTATCCAGCGTTTGCCGCAGTTGGTCTTCATCGCAGGGAAGAGGCGCATTGGTCTCGCTGAAAAAACGCGCGACCGCCAGTTCATTACGCCACAGTCGGTTGAGATACAAACGATCGCCCGTCAGGATCATGGGGGTCTGGCTATCGGCTGCGCTGACGGCAGGCGAACGGTGCAACACCGTCGGCCAGTCCACGGATTCTCCCAGCAGAGCAAAGCAGGACTGCAGGGTCGCGGGCATTTTCTCATCCATCGCCAGACGCGAAAGCGGCAGGCAAACATGCCCTTCCCCTGCGTCTTTACTCAGGATGGCAGCGGCGAGCATCACGGCAGGCTCATCACCTGACACCATCATGGCGAACTGTACGTCCAGGTGGCGCAGTAGTCGCTGTTCTACCGCTTCCAGCAACAATTCCTGCATCGTCATGCCACTTCCTCCGTGTTTGCTGCAAATAAGTTATCCATTTTCTCAATCAGTGCCGCATGCGGGCGTGTGCTAAAGATACCTGAACGCGGGTCAGCCGCATCCACACCGCGCAGGAAAAGGTAAATCACCCCACCAAAGTGCTCTTCGTAACGGTAGTCAGCAATGCGATGGCGCAGATAACGATGCAGCGCCAGAGTGTAGAGCTGGTACTGCAGATCGTAGCGATGCATTTGCATGGCGGATGCCATCGCCTGCTGGGTGTAGGCTTCGCTGTTCTCACCCAGCCAGTTTGATTTGTAATCCAGCAGGTAGTAGCGCCCTTCGTGACGGAAAACCAGGTCGATAAAGCCTTTTAACATCCCCTGCACCTGGCGGAAGTTCAGCGGCGGGCAACCGGCAGACAACGGGTCATACTCGCGGATCACCGCATCAAGCGCGTCAGCCCGCAGCGGGCTGACGATGGGAAGGTAAAACTCCATCTCCACCTGTTTATCTTTGGCGGTCAACTGGCTGAGAGAGAGGCCCTCTGCCGTGAGCGGGGCGTGCAGAATAGCGCGGATCCACTCGGTGAGGACCGGCTGCCATTGTGCATCATAGCCCCCACTCTGTAACATCTTCAGGACCCATTCGTCAGAGACAGGCTGGGTAAAATCCAGCTCTTCAAACAGGCTATGCAAAAAGGTTCCCGGTGACGCGCCGCGTGGAAATTGATGCGGCGTAAGCGCAGGCTCAACCGGTACGCTACCGGCTCCGGCGGCATCAATATCCAGCTTTGGCATCAGGTCCTGCGCAATGCTCTGCCCGTGCTGCTGTAACCCGGAGTAGCTGGTAACGCGCCAGTCGTCGGCAATGGTACGCAGAATCTGCCGGGCTTCCAGTTCAGATTCCCGCCAGTCCGGCATCTGCCAGCGGCTGTTATCGGGTGGCGACGGAATGTGCAGGGCAACATGCTCGCCGCACAGCGACTCGATGCACTGGCGCAGCCCGGCAGCATCTTTGGGCTCGCCGAGCTGAATGAGTCGCCCCAGCGCGCTCAGGTGGAAATCGCTCTCCCCCGACTTGTCGCCACGACGGCGGAACAGCGGCGCCACGCCCAGGCTGCAGTGCCAGACCGAACGGGTCAATGCCACGTAGAGCAGGCGTAAATCTTCCGCCAGACGTTCGGCCTCGGCCAGCTCAACGCTGGACTCCGCTTTACTGAGATCGAGCACCGCGTCGAACGACTCGCGATCGTGGTAAAAGGCCTGATCCTGCACACGGTAATTGGCGATAAACGGCAGCCAGACCAGCGGATACTCCAGGCCTTTCGACTTGTGAATCGTGACGATTTGTACCAGATGTTTATCACTCTCAAGACGCATCTGCTGGCTGGAGGCGTTGCTGTTTGGGTCGGCAATCTGTTGCGCCAGCCAGCGCACCAGAGCATGTTCGCTTTCAAGTTGCGTGCCCGCCTCCTGCAACAGCTCACTGATATGTAAAATGTCGGTCAGACGGCGTTCACCGCCTGCTGTCGCGAGCATATTCTCCGCAAGGTGTCGCTTCGCCATGAGCTCGCGCACCATCGCCATCACACCGCGCTTCTGCCATCGCTCACGGTAGTGAACGAACTCTTCGACGACCGCATCCCATGCGGCTTCGTCATTATTGAGTGCATCAATGTCACGGGCGTTCAGACCGAGCATGGCGCTGGCTAGTGCACTGCGAAGCGTACTTTCGCGCTCCGGGGACAGCACGGCCTGAAGCAGCCACAACATCTCCTGTGCTTCCAGGGTTTCAAAAACGCTGTCACGGTTTGAGAGGTACACGGACGGGATGTTCAGCAGGGTAAGCGCATCGCGGATCAGCGACGCCTCCTGACGACTGCGCACCAGCACCGTGATATCAGACGCCTTCACAGGGGCTGACTCATTTTCCTTCCACAACAGCGCCTCGCCACGCGCACCAGCGCTGAGCCAGTCACGGATCTGCGCGGCACAATGCTGGGCCATGGCATTTTGATAGTCCGCGACGCCACAGCCTTCACCGTCCAGCAGCCAGAAGTTCATGGCGGGCTGCGTCACCCCGTTGAATTCGAAACGCAGCGAGCTGTTTTTTGCGGCAAACTTTACCGGCTGAAAGGGGATCTCACGGAACATAAACGCCGTATCCATGCGGCTAAACAGCGCATTGACGCTTTGCACCATGCCCGGGGAAGAGCGCCAGTTGGTATCCAGCGTATAATGCGCCTCTACCTCACTGCGGGCCTTCATGTAGGTGAAAATATCCGCACCGCGGAAGGCGTAAATGGCCTGTTTCGGATCGCCGATTAACAACAGCGCGGTGTCGGGCTGTTGTCGCCAGATGCGGCGGAAAATACGGTACTGCTGAGGATCCGTATCCTGAAATTCGTCAATCATGGCTACCGGGAAGCGGGTGCGGATCGCGCAGGCAAGGGCTTCGCCGTTTTCACTGCACAGCGCCGCATCAAGGCGGCTCAGCATATCGTCAAAACCCAGTTCGCCACGGCGACGTTTCTCACGTGATACGGCTTCGCGAATTTCCGTCATGGCGCGGGTGATCATCAGGTCATTGAGCGTGAGTGGCTCAGCGAGCAGCGATTCAATCGCAACAAACAGGGGATGCTCAGGCACAATGCCGTCGGCTTTAGTCCGCTCAATCAAAAAACGCTGCGAGAATTTCTCCAGTGCGTCCGGAAGCTGATAACCGCGCGTCTCTTCCTGCGCCCAGGCGCTGACCTTCTCGATCCATTTACTCTGGTTGCCGCGGTTAAATTTACGTCTGTCGATCCCGGAGTTTTCGATGATCGCCTCAATCTCACCGACAGACTCATTCCATTTTTGCTTGAGCGCAGCAATTTTTCCGACAATCTTTTCATGACGTGAAGCCAGCGTTTCGTCTGCAGGCGGCGGAGATTTGATAACCGGCGCTTCGCCCTGAAGATAACGGTCGATAGCGCGAAGAAGCTCTTCGGGACTTTTCCACAACGCATGGACCGCTTCAGCGATATCGCGCGATAAAGGGTAACAGTGGCGACGCCAGAAATCCGCACAGGCCTGATAGCGAAGCACAGATTCATCTTCAATGAGCTGCTGTTCAAACAGCATTCCGGATTCAAACGCATTCAGGCTCAGCATGCGCTGACAAAAACCATGAATGGTGAAAACGGACGCTTCGTCCATCTGCCGTTCCGCCAACAGCAGCCACTGGGCGGCCTGTTGCTTATCTGCAATCTCTTCAAGAAGGCTGGCGTAGAGAGGGTTATCCGTGGTCTGGCGCAGGCAGGCGATGCGCAGCTCATGAATATTGGCACGAATACGACCGCGCAGCTCAGCGGTAGCGGCCTCGGTGAAGGTGACCACCAGCAGCTCTTCCACGCTTAACGGACGTGGAAAAGCGGCGTTACCACCAAGCCCTAACAGAAGACGCAGATAGAGCGCGGCAATGGTGAAGGTTTTTCCCGTTCCCGCTGAGGCTTCAATCAATCGTTCACCCTGTAGAGGTAAACGTAAGGGATTAAGGGGCTCAGCGGTATCGGTCATTCTTTCTTACTCCAGGGCATAGATTGCTGCAGCGCGCTGACGCTCTTCCAGATCGTCCAGCCTTTCGGGTTAACGTAGTCCGTTTTCCCGTTCTGACTACCGGAAACCTGCGACAGAATCGCCATTCCCTGCGGTTTAACCACCGCCTGGTGGAAGAAATCAGCAACCTTCTGCGGCGTCAGCTGTTTTATCTCGGCCACTACTTTATCACGCGAATCAAATTTCAGATTACCGCGATCAAAATCTTTGCTCAGTTGTGATGCTTCTTCACCCAGCGTCTGCGGCGGCTGCATCACCTGCGCGATGACGGCCTGCTGAATCTGAGCAAACTCCTCCGGCTTCATCGCCCGCAGCTTCGCTTCCGCCTGTGGGAAGAATGCCTGATAACGCTGCCAGAGATAAGCAGGCTGTTTATCACTGCTTTGCAGCAGGAAGCCCAGCCCCCACTGGCGACCCACGTTCATGGAGAAGGCAAAGACCGCGTAACCAAGCTGCTCTTCTGTACGCAGTTGGTTGTAGAACCACGGCTGAATAATCTGCCCCAGCACCGCACTCTGCGCGGTACTGGTGAATTCATCATAACCCGTGGGTACAAACACAGCAGCCAGGGCTGAATCCGTGCTGTTACCCGCCTTTTCAAAAATCACATTCTGTTTTTTCTCAACCAGTACGTCCTGGTTGCGGCACCACTCGTCACCTTTCGAACCAAGCTGCGTACGGACATTTTCTGCCAGTGTTTTGGCCTGTACGTCACTCATGTTTCCGACGATAAGGAACTCCGGACGCGTGTTCGTTTTCAGCGCATCACGATACGCCAGCACATCTTTTAAGGTGATAGAGGGCAGTAGCGCCCGGCGATCTTCGCGCTGGAAATAGGGAATTTGCGAAAGCATTTGCGTCGGCATGAGCGCCAGGTCATACGCTTTACCCTTCTCGGCAGAATCCATCATCTGCGCATACCAGGATTTGGCCTGCTCAAGTTGCTCTTCCGTCGGGGTATAGTTGAAATAACCTTCCAGTAACGCCTGGAACAGCTGCGGCAGACGCTGGGTGTAGCCGTTGGCATTGACCATCAGACCGTTATTGGCGTTGGTCGAGAAGCTTATCCCGCCGACGGCCGCCTGATTGCTAAGCTGATCGAGTGCGATACCGGCAAGATAGTCATTGAGCGCAAACATCACCTGATTTTTAGCGCTGTTCATTGCTTTTGGGTTACGCAGAACCACGCTCACATCGGCTTTCGGTTCACTCGCGAAATAGCGGCTTGGCGTATACACCACGCGCAGCGTCGGCTCATCAACGATAAGTTCCGGGTGCGGATAGGCTTTCGTGGTTTTAATCAGCGAGAAATCATCCGGAATGTAGGGGTTCAGCTCCGGCAATTTAAGCGCGATCTCACCGGCCTTTTTCTGCCAGTCGGCGAAGGTCTGGTCACTGATTTTATCCACCTGGTAAGGGGCATCGACAAAATAGGCCATTTTGTTATGCGGTTCGTTCGGGCTGATATACCAGACGCGGGCATTCTGCGGCGTCATCATCGCCAGGCGGGCTTTTACCGCGTCGGCGTCATACTGGTCGGCAATATTGACCGCGTCGAGGGTATGTTCCACCGGCACACGGATCATGGTATCCGCCAGCCACTCAACGTAATCCATGTCGCGGGTAATGGACGGATAACGGAAATCGAGATCCAGCACGTGCGCCAGTTCATCAAAGTAACGTTTATCGACGCCTTTATCGCGCAGCAAAGAGAGGTAGCTGAAGATAGCCGCCACGACGTCATCACGGTGAGCCAGACCTTTGTCAGTCAGGGTGGCGGAGATCGCCAGCACGCCGCTGTTGCCGTTCACAACCGGATCGGAGTCGGCACGGATACCTTCCACCAGCCCTTGTTTTTGCAGCCAGTCAGAAAGTGTTCCCGGGCTACGGTTGCCAATCAGGTAGGTGACCAGTTCATCGGTTTTGCTGCGAAACTGCGCCGTATTGTTATCAATGCGGAACTCAACGCGTAACACTTTACGCGGCAGTGCAGGAACGTAGTGGATAACGATCCCTTTTTGCGCGTCCGTGACCACAGGAACGTTTATCTGCGGCAGGTCGATATTTTTATTCGGTACCCGGCCAAACGTCTGTGCCGCCATGCTTGCCAGCTCAGGCAACGGTTTGTTGCTGTAGATGACCGCTTTCATCAGATTGGCGGAGTAGTATTTATCGCGAAAGGCATGCAGGGCATCCAGCACCGGGCTGTTCGGTTTATCGCTCAGCGTCTCCAGGTTACCACCGGAAAAACGCGATCCCGGGTGCGCCGGGTTAATGGTTTCTGCACTCACCTGCGCCATGCGCATCCCGTCTCGCGTACGGGCAAGGGTCAGTTCAGCATTAACGGCATTGCGCTCGCGGTCAGCGTATTTTTTATCCAGCAGGGGAGCCGCGATAGAATCCGCCAGACGATCCACTGCACCTCCCAGCGCATCATTCTCAACTTCGAGATAGAAGGCTGTACGGTACGGCGCCGTGCTGGCGTTGTGGCTGCCGCCATGCATTTTGAGAAATTCGGACAGGCTATCTGGCTGTGGGTATTTTTTGGAACCCATAAGCGTCATATGTTCCAGATAGTGTGCAAGCCCAGGGTGGGCTTCCGGATCTTCCAGCGACCCAACCGGCACCACCAGTGCCGACAGGGATTTTACCGCCTGCGGATCGGAAACCAGCAGCACAGTCATCCCGTTATCAAGGCGAATAGCCTGATACTGACGGGTATCTTTTTCGCTCTTACGGATAGTTTCCTGAATGGGTTGCCAACCGGAGCCTGCCTGAGTGAAAGGTGCCCAAAGGGCGACAAACAAAACAAACGCTTTGAACAAGGTGCTGCCTGGCATTACGACCTCTTTATCACGGCTACATCATTAACAAACTGCGTGCTGGACTCACCAACATCTCTTTCTTTGGGTACATCAGTCCGTGATAAGAAGTGCATCATAAATGAACACCCCATGCTGCGCAATTTTTATACAGCACTCAGGACTGATTAAATTTGAACAACGGTAACAGGTAGCGTTGTGCTTCTTCCGTGATAGCCTCGAAGTATTCAGGCTCAAGCGTTCGCCATAAACGTTGATACCAAACATCCTCACCTTCGCCGCGCACCATCATGTTACCTTCATACGCCAGCATGAATTTACTCCGTGCTTTCTGCAGTGAAGCGTCATCCGTTAACATGGCATCATTCTGTGCGTCATAACAAGCTTTTATCCAGGCGCCACCGCTCTCGGGCAGTAGCAGGAGCGGTTTATTCATTCCCCGCAGGTAGCCTTCAACGTACAAGGATAAATAACGTAACGCCTGCTCTGCGTCCATCGGCGGAAAGCGCCATTCGCCCTCTTTGCGGACAAAAATACGGCTTTCGCCTTTATGGCCGCCAGCACTGTAGACAAGATGTTCGAGCCAGAGTTGCAAACCTTGTGAAACGCTAAGCATGGAAGGACGCCAGCGCAGGAGCCCATCCGGCTGTACCTGAGTTAGCCAGCCCGTGAGCTGCACACCCTGGCAGTTGAGATCGATTTCAAGACTTGTTCCGGGTTGCCGGCATTCCCTCACGCGTTCTGCCAGAGCTTCCATCTCCTGGCGCTGCGCCTCCCAGACAATTTCTCCGAACGCCCCGTAGGGTAACTGCCCCGCAGCACGGTAGCGGCGGTAAAGCTTGTCGGCATCTTCCTCTTCAACCAGCGCGTTCAGCAGCTGCAGGTTTAACTGATAACGCTCCAGCCCTTCCAGCGTAAACGGCTCTGCATCAGGAATTTCACTCTCTTCAGAACGGAAATTGACCTGCAACCGTTGCTGGAAGAAAGCGCGTACCGGATGCCCCCAAAACCGCTGAAGCTGTTCAAAGGTCAGGGTGTCTATCGGGCGAGGATCAAGCTCCTGAATGAAATCGGTATGCGCTCTCCCCTCTTTTTTCGCCGCAGGCAGCCATTCGTGGGCATAGCTCTGATGATCGCTGACCATGTAGTTCACCGGGTCAAACGGCATGCGGCTATGGAAGCGGGTGATATGCGCCTTCACTCGCTGCGCGCTTTCATCACAGTTACGGGCTTCATCCCCCGCCAGATAGTGGCTCTGCCCGATATAATCCACCAGTTCCTGCACCAGAACAGAAGGAAAGCGCTCGCTGTTGTCCTGGATAGAGCGGCCGATATAGCTGATATACAGCTGACGTTGAGCCGAAATGAGCGCCTCAAGGAAGAGATAGCGGTCATCGTCACGACGGCTACGATCGCCCCGCTTTGGATTCGCACTCATCAGATCAAAACCCAGCGGCGCCAGGGCTCGTGGGTATATACCGTCATTCATTCCGAGCAGGCACACCACTTTGAACGGGATAGAACGCATTGGCATCAGGGTGCAAATATTGATTGGGCCTGCCAGGAAACGCTGGCTAATTCGCTCCTGATCGAGCCGTTGCGTCAGCTCATCGCGCAGCAATGACAACGGGATAGCCTCGTTATAGTGGGAACTCACGCCCTCTTCGACGATTGCCTGCCACTGCGTTTCAATGAGCGCCATAGCGGCTTCGGTATCACTGTCCGGCAGGAAGAAATCATTGAGCAACGCCCTGCATATCGGGAGCCACGCATCCAGTGGACGCGGCTGCATCAACTCGAGCCGCCAGCGGTTAAGTTGCATCAGCAGGGAAGCTAAATGACCGACCAGCTCAGCGATCAACCCGCTGGACTCATCGTAGGGCAGGACTTCATTCCACTCGCCCTGGCTGCTTTCCATCGCATAGCCCAGCAGCATACGCGTCAGGCCAAACCGCCAGGTGTGCTGGCCGGTAGGAGGAAGCTCGAACGCCTGAACGTTGTCATCATCAATGCCCCAGCGTACGCCGGACTCGTTAACCCACTGACGAAGGTAACGCAGCCCCTCTTCATTAATATTGAAACGTGCGGCCAGGACTGGGACATCCAGTAATGCCAGGACATCTTCGGAGATAAACCGGCTATCCGGTAATGAAAGCAAAGTAATAAAGGCCTGCAAGGCCGGATGAGACTGGCGGGCCCGTCGGTCAGAAATGGCGTACGGCAGGTAGCGTTCACCCGTCGCACTCCCAAAAACAGCCTGAATAAAGGGACTGTAACTGTCGATATCCGCCACCATCACCACAATGTCACGTGGCGTCAGCTCAGGATCGTCCTGCAACATCGCCAGCAGTTGATCGTGAAGGACTTCAACCTCGCGCTGCGGGCTGTGGCAAACGTGGATCGTGACGCTGCGATCGTCGCCATCCAGCTTGCGCTTACTGTCGCTGCGTTCAAATTCTTTCGCCGTAACGCCCATGACGGCGCGGTTTTCGAGATCCAGAATGTCGAGCTGGATATTATGCAGCAGGCTATCCGGAGCGATCTCGACGAAGGCATCCACATCCCCTTCGCCTGACGACGTGATGTCTGAGAGCATATGAATGTAGTCACGGCCCAGCTTTCCCCAAGAGGCAAGCAGCGGGTTCGGCAGATTTTGAATGCCGTGCTCATCAAATAGCTGTGCGGCAGACGCGCTGTCTTTAAACAGTGGCACGGTACGCTCTTCAAACAGGCGTCGTCTCTGGCGAGACACCAGCCGCGAAAGCCAGCGTTCATCCTGAATGTCGCCCCAGTACTGGCGACACGGATTGGTAAAGAGGATATGTATGTCGATGTGTTTACCCAGCGCACTCAGCGCCTGCAAATACACCGGTGGCAGCGCCGAGATGCCGCAGATAAACACGCGAGAGGGCAGCCGGGCTGGTCGCTCAGCGCTGTTTTCCAGTATGGAGATAAACCGCTGGTAGAGGTTTGCACGGTGCCACTTCGGCTGGCCAAGTTTCTCAGTGTGTTCCACCAGCGCTTTCCAGAGCGGCGCCTGCCAGACTTGCGCCTCCGGTAACCCGTCGACCCGCTCGCCCGCTTCCCAGCGAGTCAGCCATTCCGGGCGATACACCAGATACTGGTCATAGAGATCGGCGGTGCGCGATGCCAGCTGGAACAGCTTGCGTTTATCGGTGTCGTCATTGAGGTAGTGGCGCAGCATGACGAATTCATCATGCTGCAGCATGTCCGGCAGCAATGCCATCAGCTTCCAGCTCATGCTTTGCTTGTTGAAGGCACTCTGCTCCGGGATATCCGGCAACACGCGGACAAACATCTCCCAGATAAAACTCGCGGGCAGCGGGAAATCGATATTTGCGGCAATGCCGAATTTACGCGAAAGTGACATCTGCAGCCACTGTGCCATACCGGTGCTCTGCACCAGCACCATTTCTGGCTCAAAAGGATCGTCAAGCCGCTCGCGCTCAACGATAAATTCCATCAGCGCTTCCAGCACATCCAGACGATTTGAGTGGTAGACCCTTAACATAGACGCTCCCGACTACTGGCTAACCGGGCAATGCAGACGCGTCATCTCGCCGCGCCGCCCCAGAGGAGAAATAAGTGTAACCGTGATGCTGACACATCCAGAGAGTGTTGTCTGCCCCCGACTGACCTGCCAGCCTGCCGGGAGAGCAATTGTTGAAAGCTGAGACTGATTCCAGGCATGGTGCCAGAGCTGACGATACTGATTAAACATGGAGAACCGCGTCGCCAGTGCCCGCTGATAACCCGACAGTGCCGTGACAATCATCACCAGCAGCATCATCGCCAGTAATACCTCAACCATGCTAAAGCCTTTTTCTCTGCTCACGGCAGCTGGCATAACGCACTCTCCTTAAGCGGACAAAAATCACTCCAGCCGTGTGGCGAGAAATGGATCTTACCATCGATGATTTCGCCTCTGCGCCATAGCTGCAGGTCATCACTCCCGGCGATAAGCAGCACACGCGCTTCATTCAGTAGCCGCAGGCAAACTCGCCACGCCGATACCTTTTTGCACTGGATCTCAGGCTCAGATAACCAGCTCTGAACGCGTCCCCATTCAAGCGCTGACTGCACGGATGCCTGCTGTTGAACCGAGCGGCTCTCACCGCCCACCAGTGCGCTAAACGTGGCCAGCTGCTGATTGAGGCCGGTGAGGATCAGCGTGCCCAACACCAGTAAAAGTAACACCAGCGCCAGCGAGGACATCCCACGCTGCCGGTTCACAGGTTGTACCCCGTGACGCCATAAAAAGCCTGACAGGGGGCCCCCTGCTCGCCCTGACGAAGGGCGGTCATTTCAATATTCAGCTGGGGGGCAAACCCCGCATGCTCAACTTGACTCACCACAAAGTGCTGGATGAGAAGCCTGTTGGGGTCAGTGAGTTTCTCCCATCCTTTACCCTCACACGAGGTCGCCCCATGCAGGGTCTCCAGTGCACCTGATTCCAGACGAAAACCTGTGCTGTCGTTTTCCGAAGACGAGCTATCCCAGTTACCGTTACTGTTTGCATCCCACCGTACAATGACACAGCGACCTTGCCTGCCGATCGTCAGTCCCTGCCCCGCACAGTTTCCGGCGCAATACCCCGCACGCTGAAGCTGTTTGCCGAGGGAAAAAAGGCGTTGCCACACCTCCTCCTCAAGCTCCCGCTGACCGGACTGCTGTAAAACAGCCCGCTGCAAGCCCGGTAAAAAGCGCGAGGCGCTTATCAGTAAAAGACTGCTGATCGCCGTGGCAATCAGAACTTCCATCAGTGAGAAACCCTGCTGGTTTAGGGACATGAACCTTCTCCTGTGACATTGCACATCCTGATTCGCCCTCCATTCGAGACAATGACGAGCCATTCTCCTGCACGACTTTGCAGGCGTATTCGCCCTGCCCATGCCGTATCCCTGAGTCCATAGAAGCCAAATAACGGCGTTATTTCACTTACCGTGACCTCCGGCCACAGGGGAATAAATACAAACGGACTGCCCTTATCACAGCCCTGCACGAATGCGCTCATCAGACAGGTGACGCCCCTGTCGCGCCGCAGTGTGACCTGGTGGTCACGGTTGTGCCGGTTTGCGTCATTGCGCAGAAATGCCAGGTAATCGCGCACCTGCCCGGCGGTTTGCCAGAGCCGTTGCTGCCGTTGCCAGTTGTCCCAGCCGTATAGCCCGGAGGCGCTGAGAATGACCACCAGCGAGATAGCCACCAGGGTTTCGATAAGCGTAAAACCGTTCTCTTTTTTCATGCCGGGAGTGTGGCGAAATGGCCTGGAATTGACGAGCAACGGAGGAGCGTTTTACGAGCCCTTATCAAGGAAAGTTAAGCGGTTGCAGTGTGTTGCATACGTTCTGGATAACGCGTCGGAAAGCGGGAAGAAGGCGAAAAAAAACCGGCGCTAAACAGCACCGGTTATGTCACGATTGACGGCCTCAGATAGCGACGGGCGCTTTGATGCCTGGATGAGGGTCATAACCCTCAATCTCAAAATCGTCAAAGCGGTAATCAAAAATGGATTCCGGTTTGCGTTTGATAATCAACTTAGGCAAGGCGCGCGGTTCGCGGGTCAACTGGAGATGCGTCTGTTCCATATGGTTGCTGTAGAGATGGGTATCCCCACCGGTCCAGACGAAATCGCCCACGTCCAGATCGCACTGCTGCGCCATCATATGCACTAACAGCGCATAGCTGGCAATGTTGAACGGCAGGCCGAGGAACACGTCGCAGGAGCGCTGATAGAGCTGGCAGGAGAGCTTGCCGTCTGCCACATAAAACTGGAAGAACGCATGGCACGGTGCCAGCGCCATTTTATCCAGCTCGCCGACGTTCCAGGCGGAAACGATAATACGGCGCGAGTCCGGATCGTTTTTCAGCTGGTTCATCACGGTGGTGATCTGGTCAATATGGCGGCCATCCGGCGTAGGCCATGCGCGCCACTGCTTACCGTACACCGGGCCCAGGTTGCCGTTTTGATCTGCCCATTCGTCCCAGATAGAGACGTTGTTTTCATGCAGATACGCAACGTTGGTATCGCCTTGCAGGAACCAAAGCAGTTCATGAATGATCGAGCGCAGGTGGCAGCGCTTTGTCGTTACCAGCGGAAAACCTTCCTGCAGATTGAAGCGCATCTGGTGGCCAAAAATGGAGAGCGTGCCGGTACCGGTACGGTCATTTTTCGGCGTGCCCTCATCGAGCACTTTTTTCATCAGTTCAAGATACTGTTTCATGGTTCCTCAGGAAAGTTGTTGCTGTGGACGACGACGATACGCCCAAATCATCATAATGACACCCGCGACAATCATCGGAATGGAGAGGATCTGCCCCATGCTGATGTACTGTACCCATTCGCCGGTGAACTGTGCATCCGGCTGGCGGAAGAACTCGACGATGATACGGAATGCACCGTAGCCAATCAGGAACAGACCGGAGACAGACCCCATCGGACGCGGTTTACGGATAAACAGATTCAGGATGATAAACAGCACCACACCTTCCAGCGCCAGCTCGTAAAGCTGAGACATGTGGCGCGGCAGAACACCGTAAGTATCGAACAGGGATTGCCACTCAGGATGAGACGGCAGCAGCGCCATGTCCTCTGCACGCGAGCCCGGGAATAGCATGGTAAAGGAGACACTCGGGTCGACACGCCCCCAGAGCTCACCATTGATAAAGTTGCCCAGACGTCCTGCTCCCAGACCAAACGGGATCAGTGGCGCGATAAAATCTGACACCTGGAAGAAGTTGCGTTTGGTGCGTTTGGCAAAAATCACCATCACCAGGATCACACCAATCAGCCCGCCGTGGAAGGACATGCCGCCATCCCAGACGCGGAACAGGTAGAGTGGATCGTTCAGGAATACCGGGAGGTTATAGAACAGAACATAGCCAATACGGCCGCCCAGGAACACGCCAAGGAAGCCTGCATACAGCAGGTTCTCGACTTCGTTTTTGGTCCAGCCACTGCCGGGACGACTGGCGCGACGGCCAGCAAGCCACATGGCAAAAATGAAGCCGACCAGGTACATCAGACCGTACCAGTGAAGCGAAACAGGTCCTATTGAGAAAATGACCGGATCAAATTCCGGAAAATGCAGATAACCACTGTTCATCTGTCACCACAAGATGTTGTTATTCCGCTGAAAGTGGACAGCGGTAGAAATGCGATTCTGCTGTTAGCAGAGGCTCCAAAGTTGCGAATCATAGCATAAGGCGGACGCGGAGGATGCGCCAGAGATGTAAAAGATGTGTATAGAGGAGGGTGTTATATCCTCACCGCCGCCCTGTCACAAAGGACGAGGACGGAGTAAGGGGAAAAGTACGTATTAGCGACCGCCGCGAATCAGGCCGCCCATACCGCGTCGTTCCATGAAAGCAGCCACCTGATGACGCACTTCGGCGGCCAGTTGCGCTTCAAGACTGCGTTCAGCCAGCTCGCGGGCATCCTCAATATCGATATGCCGCAGCAGGTACTTCACGCGGGCAACCGCACGGCCGTTCATGGAGAGGTGGCGGTATCCCAGCCCAATCAGGATTGCAACGCACATCGAATCTCCGGCCATTTCACCACACAGGCGCAAATCAATATCGTGCTGTTCGGCTTCTCGCGCGATCATCGCTAACGCCCGGATCATCGCAGGGTGCAGGCTGTCATAGATGCTGGCAACACGCGTGTTGTTACGGTCGACGGCCAGAATATACTGCGTCAGGTCATTGGTACCGACCGAGATAAAGTCGACACGGTTAGCCAGCTGCGGCAGCATAAAGACCATTGACGGCACTTCAAGCATCACCCCAATTCGTGGTTTGGGGATCGCATAGCCAATCATCTCTTCGACTTCACGACCGGCACGCTCAATCAGACGCCGCGCCTCGTCAATCTCATCAATGCTGGTGACCATCGGCAGTAAAATGCTGAGGTTACCCGTCGCCGCATTCGCGCGCAGCATGGCACGCACCTGGATCAGGAAGATCTCAGGCTGATCGAGCGTAATGCGTATCCCACGCCAGCCCAGGCACGGGTTTTCTTCACTGATCGGCATGTACGGCAGCTGTTTATCTGCCCCGACATCAAGGGTGCGCAGGGTGACCGGTTTGTCGTTAAACATCTGCAGCATGCCCTGATACTGCGCGACCTGCTCCTCTTCAGAGGGAAAGCCACTTTGCAACATGAACGGGATTTCGGTGCGGTATAAGCCGATACCGTCGATGCGGCTGCCAAGCTTCTCTTCATGCTCGGGGCTTAAACCTGCGTTGAGCATGACTTTGATTCGCTCGCCGCTTTTGAGCTGCGCGGGCAGATTAACGTCATCCTCTGCCAGCTTGCTTAATTCATTCTCTTCGCTGATAAGGCGCTGGTATTCCTGAAGCAGAACCGGCTCAGGATCAACCAACAGCTCACCGCGATAACCGTCGACCACCAGGGTGCGTCGGTGCAGCACCGATGGCTGGATATCCGCCCCCATAACGGTGGGAATTCCCAGCGCGCGCACCATAATGGCCGCGTGCGAGTTCGCCGCGCCATCGCGTACCACCACGCCCGCCAGGCGGTCATGAGGCAGTTCAGCCAGCGTTGTCGCGGAGAGTTCATCGGCAACCAGCACAAAACGTTTTGGCCAGGCATTCGCGCCCTGAATAGTGTCATCAAGATGGAACAGTAAACGCTGCCCCAGGGCGCGTAAATCACCGGCCCGCTCTTTCAGGTAACCGTCGGTCAGTGCCGCAAACTGCTCGGCAAATTTTTCGATGACCTTTTTAACCGCCCACTCCGCAACCGCACCTTTGTCGACTTCGTCAAAAAGCTCGCGGCGCAGACGTGCATCGGAGAGAAGGTGCGAGTAGAGGTCAAAAATGGCCGCCGTCTCTTTTTGCGCACCAGCGGCAAAGCGCTTGCTGTAGCGACGAAACTCATTCGACGCCTCTTCCAGTGCGGCGGTGAGACGCTCGCGCTCAAGCGCTTCATCAAGCGTTGAGGCTTCGTACACTTGCTCCATCAACGGCAGGGTGGCATCCATCCAGCCTTCGGCGATAGCGACGCCCGGCGACGCCGGAAGCGCGCGAATACGCGTATGGCGGTACTGACCAAACAGTGCCGTCAACTGGGACTGGGAGAGGATCGCGGCCATCTGCGTGGCCAGCGTGACGAGGAAAGACTCTTCGCTTTCATCGTACTGACGCAACTCACGCTGCTGTACCACCAGCACACCAAGCAGTTGACGGCGCTGAATAATCGGCACGCCCAGGAAGGCGCGGAAACGATCTTCTTTTACGGAGGGGATATATTTAAAGCTGGGGTGTTTTTGCGCGTCGGCAAGGTTGATAGGTTCGGCGAGTCGCCCAACCAGACCAACGATACCTTCATCAAACGCGAGCGTTACGGTGCGTCCACGTGGCTTTTTCAAACCACGGGTCGCCATCAGGTAATAGCAACGCCGATCATGGTCGGCCAGATACACCGAACAGACTTCGGTCTCCATCGCAAGACAGATGTCGGTAACCAGAATGTTCAGCGCCTCATTCAGACGCGGCGCACTGGCCACCTTCTCGACTATTTCTCGCAAGCGGGTGAGCATGATTTGCGTAGCTTAACCTCTTTTACGTCGCCAGGCAGGTGCGCTCTGCGGCTTAGGCGGGATCTCCTGAAGCTGCATGACAACACTTGCGAACTCTTTCATCACCCTACGGTAAACATCGCGTTTAAATGACACGACCTGACGAACAGGATACCAATAGCTCACCCAACGCCAGCCATCAAACTCCGGCGTACTGCTGGTTTGCATATTGATATCTGAATCGTTGCCCACCAACTGCAGTAGAAACCATTTTTGTTTCTGGCCGATACAAACCGGCTTTGTGTCCCAACGCACCAAACGTTTCGGTAACTTGTAACGCAACCAGTTGCGGGTCGAAGCCAGGATGCGAACATCTTTTCGGCTTAAACCAACCTCTTCAAACAGCTCCCGGTACATCGCTTGTTCTGGGGACTCTCCCGGGTTGATCCCGCCTTGCGGGAACTGCCAGGAGTGCTGACCATATCGACGGGCCCACATCACCTGGCCCTGACGATTACAAATTACTATTCCTACGTTCGGGCGGTAGCCATCGTCATCAATCACCGGACTACCCCAAACTAAACCTTATATATGAATGATTGTTTCACACTACAGGGAGGCGGTAAACCACTCTCTTACAGGGCTGCAACCTAATAACATTTGAATAACTCACAAATACAGGCAGAGTTATAAACAGATGAGCGGCTCTGAGGGGAATTTTATTCACCTTTTCTGTGGATATAGTTGTGAAGAAGTGTCTGATTACCGATGAACAACCTCAGCCGCCGTCAATCCCTCTCCATTACCGAAAGAAAATAAAATCATTATTTTCATAAAGTTAATCACAATAAAACCAACCCACACTGCTTAAGCGTGACGATCGTCACATCAGGGATCGTTGTGCTGATGAAAGATCGAACAGCGTCGGTTTTATCCACAGATTGTGCCAATAAGTTAGGCACAATTTGTTTGAAAATTGGATTTTCGTCGCACGTCAAGGCTGTAAATTGAAACAGTAGTCAGGGTTATGCCCAGTTATCCCACTTTTCTGTGGATAACATGGTGTAAGATCCTGTTCATTGTCAGTGACCAGAATTGAACAACCGAATTTTTGTCCTTTGCCATCCATTTTTAGCGTGCTAAAAAAACCTATAAATCATACACATGGCATATTCGTACAGAAAAAGTTAAACTCTATCCACAGGGGACAATTTCTTAGTGTATTTTTTAATCAAAAGGTTACCTTCATGCATTCGCTTTTACCCTTGCTTTCACCGCCGTCCAGCGAAACCCAGTTGCTACAGCAGGCGCAGCGTCTGGCTGGCTTTTCGCTTGGCGAGCTGGCAGCAATGGCTGGCCTGCCGATCCCTCAGGATCTGAAGCGGGATAAAGGCTGGATCGGCATGCTGCTGGAGCTGTGGCTGGGTGCAAGCGCAGGGAGTAAACCGGAGCAGGATTTCGCCGCCCTGGGTGTAGAGTTAAAAACCATTCCCATCGATAGCCTTGGGAAGCCCCTGGAAACGACATTTGTCTGCGTTGCACCGTTAACCGGGAATACCGGTGTGACGTGGGAAACCAGTCACGTTCGGCATAAACTGAAGCGCGTGCTTTGGGTCCCCGTAGAAGGAGAACGTCAGATCCCGCTGGCTGAACGCCGGGTTGGCGCACCGCTGCTGTGGAGTCCGGATGAAGATGAAGAGCATCAGCTGCGTCTGGACTGGGAAGAGCTGATGGATATGATTGTCCTCGGTCAGGTTGAGCGCATCACCGCCCGACACGGAGAGGTGTTACAGCTGAGGCCAAAGGCGGCGAACAGTAAAGCGCTCACGGAAGCAATCGGTGCCCGGGGCGAGCCGATACTGACATTGCCACGCGGTTTTTATCTCAAAAAGAACTTTACCGGGGCGCTCCTTGCTCGCCATTTCTTACTCAAAACGTAGTTTTTTACTTATTTTGAGAGCTCTCAAACATAATCACCTGGTTTTTAAGATTTTACCGCTTCCTCCTGTCGAAATATCGGGTTATTACTACACTATGATTTGATACGAGCCAGGTGAGGACGATAACGATGAAAAAATGGGCAGTGTTAATTTCAGCAGTCGGATTAGCGTTTGCAGTATCGGGCTGTAGCAGCGATTACGTGATGGCGACAAAAGATGGCCGGATGATCCTGACAGACGGCAAGCCGGAAGTCGATGATGACACCGGTCTGGTCAGCTACCGCGATCAGTCCGGGAATAAAATGCAGATCAATCGCGACGAAGTCTCGCAAATTATCGAGCGATAAACAGAGAGAGGTCAGTACCTTGCTGGCCTTTTTGATTTTTTTCTTCCCCTTTTGCTTCCCCTCTGCCATGTTTATATTCCTTTGTCGGGAGGTTCCTGACGCGGTCTACATGTCTATTGAAGGAAGCCGGCTATGCATTATCACCGTATCCCCCACAGCTCTCTGGAGATAAGCCAACTGGGGTTGGGCACGATGACATTTGGTGAACAAAACAGCGAAGCCGATGCCCATGCACAACTCGATTATGCCGTCAGCCAGGGCATTAACCTGATTGATGTCGCAGAGATGTACCCTGTTCCTCCACGCCCGGAAACGCAGGGGCTTACCGAAACCTACGTCGGCAACTGGCTGGCAAAACGCGGCAACCGCGAGAAACTGGTTGTCGCCTCGAAAGTCAGCGGCCCTGCGCGTAACAGCGATGCCGGGATCCGCCCAAACCAGATCCTCGATCGCAAGAATATCCGTGCCGCGCTGGATGCCAGCCTGAAACGCCTGCAAACCGATTATCTTGATCTCTACCAGGTACACTGGCCGCAGCGTCCAACCAACTGCTTTGGTAAGCTCGGCTACAGCTGGAACGAAAGCGCTCCCGCCGTTACGCTGCTTGAAACGCTGGAAGCGCTGACCGAATGCCAGCGAGCGGGCAAAATCCGCTACATCGGCGTGTCTAACGAAACGGCTTTTGGCGTTATGCGCTACCTGCACCTGGCTGATAAACACGATCTGCCGCGCATTGTCACCATCCAGAACCCCTACAGCCTGCTCAACCGCAGTTACGAAGTGGGTCTGGCCGAAGTGACGCAATATGAAGAGGTTGAGCTGTTCGCCTATTCCTGCCTGGGCTTTGGTACGCTGACGGGTAAATACCTGAACGGCGCGAAGCCAGCCGGCGCGCGTAATACGCTCTTCAGCCGCTTTACCCGCTATAGCGGCGAGCAGACGCAGAAAGCCGTCGCGGCCTACGTTGATATTGCGAAGCGTCACGGGCTCGATCCTGCCCGGATGGCACTGGCCTTCGTACGCCGTCAGCCGTTTGTGGCCAGCACCCTGCTGGGCGCAACGACGATGGAACAGTTGAAAACCAACATTGAGAGTTTCCATCTGGACCTTAGCGAGGATGTGCTGGCGGAGATTGAAGCGGTGCATCAGGTTTATACCTATCCGGCACCGTAAAAAAACAAAACGGCAACCTCTGTTGCCGTTTTTAATGTTTGCACCCGCTTGTGAAAAGGCGCTGAAGACGACCCGAATCAGCGGCGGCGCTGCCAGACCCACAAGCCAGCAATCGCCAGCGCAAACAGTCCACCGAACCCGACGCCAATCCCCACCACAGGCGCGCCGGCTTTAACCGCCAGCGAATACAGGCCCAGCATCAGCAGCATCGCCAGGTTTTCACCGAGGTTTTGCACCGCAATAGCATTGCCCGCCCCGACCGTCTGCTTGCCACGCTCCTGCAAAAGCGCATTCAGCGGCACCACGAAGAAGCCCCCCAGAATACCAATCAGGATCAGCAGTACGTAGGCTGGCAATAAGGCGTGTTGCAGCGCGAAAAAAAGCACCGCAACGCCAATCAGGATCCCTGCCGGCATGCAGCGAGCAACGGTGTCGAGCGTCACCAGTTTTGCCGCTGCCCCCGCGCCCACCACAATCCCGATCGCCACCATCGCATTAAGGTAGGTTGGCGTCGCGTTGTCCGTGATCCCCAGCGCCACCGGCACCCACAGCACCAGCAGGAAGCGCAGCGTAACGCCAGCGCCCCAGAACATGCTGGTGCCCATCAAAGAGAATCGTGTTTCACCGTTACGCCACAGTACGCGGCAGGCATTGAAGAAGCTGCCGGTCATCGGCTTAAAGCGCCAGGATTGCCCCGGACGCGCCACCGGCAGTTTCGGAATAAACAGGTTAGCGACTACCGCACCACCGTACACCACGGCACACACGCCGAGGGCCGCCAGCACGTGCCAGTCAGCGAGGACACCACCTGCGACGGAGCCAAGCAGGATTGCCGCAATGGTGGAGGACTCCATCAGCCCATTGGCTTTCACCAGCTTATCACCGGTGGTCAGCTCCCCGAGGATGCCATACTTCGCCGGGGAGTAGGCTGCGGCGCCAATGCCGACCAGCGTATAGCCAATAAACGGATTGAAACCAAAACAAATGCTGGCGGCTCCCAGCAGTTTCAGACCGTTGGCAAACATCATTACCCGGCCTTTCGGGAAGCTGTCCGCAACCTGTCCAACAAACGGTGCAAAGATAATGTAAGCGCCCACAAACACCATCTGCAGAACCGGCTGACTCCAGTCGGGGTAAAACTCAGCCTTGAGCAGTGCCAGCGTGGCAAAAAGCAGCGCGTTATCGCCAAAGGCGGAAAGGAACTGGGCGGCAATCACCGCCATCATGCCTTTTGAGCGCAGAGAGGTGTTAGTGTGTACTGACTCACGCATTATGTTGTTCCGCCTGTTCAACCATGCCCTTGAGGGTCACGAAGTCGGGCTTACCGCTGCCGAGCACCGGAAGCTGTTTCAGGTAGCGAATATCACGAGGTACCGCCAGCTCCGGAATGCCGTGCTCGCGGGCATAGCTCAGTAACTGGTCGCGCTTAAGCTCGCTATCGGTGGTGAACAGCACCAGCGCCTCGCCTTTACTTGCATCACTCTTTACAACCGTGGCATGCATCTTGTCGGCAGAGACGCCCGATGCCAGCTGTTCAACCATCTCAAGCGAGACCATTTCACCCGCAATCTTGGCAAAGCGTTTTGCACGCCCCTGGATCTGCACAAAGCCTTGCTCATCGAAACGTACAATATCGCCGGTGTCGTACCAGCCCGTTTCAATCTCGCCATTAACGTTTTCTGCGGTCGGTGCTTCCAGCACGCCGGGGTTTTCCACGCGCAGATAGCCGTTCATCACGTTTGGCCCTTTCAGCTGCAGACGTCCACCGTCTTCAATGCCAGGCACCGCCAGCAGACGAGCATCCAGCCCAGGCAGAATTCGGCCTACTGTCCCCGGTTTCGCCGCCATTGGCACGTTGATAGAGACCACCGGCGCACACTCTGTCACGCCATACCCCTCGAGGATACGCAGACCAAATTTGTCCTGCCAGATCTGTCGCGTGCTCTCCTGCAGTTTTTCCGCGCCAGCAACCACGTAGCGCACGCGGAAGAAGTCATACGGGTTGGCGAAACGCGCGTAGTTTCCGAGGAAGGTTGAGGTTCCAAACAACACGGTACAGTTACGGTCATACACCAGCTCAGGCACAATGCGATAATGCAACGGGCTTGGATAAAGGAAGACTTCGGCACCGGTCAGCAGCGGCGTGAAAAGCCCCACCGTCAGACCAAAAGAGTGGAACAGCGGCAGCGCTGACATAAACCGGTCTTTCGCGGTAAAGTCGGCAATGCTTTTGATCTGCTCAACGTTCGCCAGAATACTCTTGTGACTGTGGACGACGCCTTTCGGGTTGCCTTCAGAGCCAGAGGTGAAGAGGATAATCGCGTCGTCTTCCGGCTGCTGTTTCACCTGGGCCAGACGCGGCATCAGAAGATGAGCAAAAATCCACAGTTTGTCGCCTGTCGTCACGTCCGCTTTAAGATCTTCCAGGAAGACCCAGCGTACCTGGGTAAGCTGTTCAGGAAGATGCCACAGTTTGCCTTTGTCGAGGAACTGGCGGGAGGTAAAGACGGTTTTGATTTGCGCTGCCGTGATGGCGCTGGTCAGCCCTTTCACGCCCGCCGTGTAATTCATCATCGCCGGAATACGGCCACGGGAAACGGCACCAAAAATCACCGCCGCACTGATTCCTGCGTTGGGCAGCATCAGGCCAATCTTTTCGCCCTGCTGACTGTACTTCTCAAGAATACGACCCACGAACAATGTTTTGGTCAGCAGCTTGCGATAGGTATCCGGGGTAAAGTTGATGTCTTCGATGCAGTTTTTCTTCGCGCCGTAGCGGTGCTGTGCCGACAACAGGGATTCATACAGCGTCTCGCGCGGGCGGACCGCCATACGCGCTTCCATCATAATCTGGTGCAGCATCTCCCCGGCAATTTTACGGCGATCGCGTGCACGGGGCGCGTCAGGCATCGGTAACGACGTTGGCGGCAGGATATGCAACGTAATTTTTGGGAACACGCGCTGCTTTACCAGCCCTTTCAGACGGCTGAAATAGGAGCGCTCCGCCCCTTCAATACGCAGTGGCACCACGGTTGCTTTTGACTTCGCCGCGACAAACCCGGCGCCGTCGTAGATTTTCATCAGTGAACCGGTCACCGAGATGCGCCCTTCCGGGAAAATAACCACCGGACGCCCCTGCTCCACCAGACGCACCAGATGTTTAATCATCATCGGTTTGGTCGGGTCGAGCGGCACAAAATCAATCAGCGGCGTGAGCCAGCGCATGTACCACTGCTGGCTGATGGAGGTATAAACCGCAAACACCGGACGCACGGGCAGAAATAGCGCCAGCAGAATGCCGTCGATAAAGGAAACATGGTTTGGTGTGATAAGAACGCGTTCGCCGCGAAGCGCCTGAGCATCGCCAGTGACGCGAATGCGAAAGAGAATACGGAAGAGTGTACGGAAGAACCCAAAAAGCATCTCAACTCCCTTTGCCAGCCAGTGTGAAGGGTTGATAGTAAATGGTGGCAGATTACACGAGAAGTGATACGGGAGCGACTGCAAAGTTGAGGCGAAAAAAAACCTGCGCATCCGCGCAGGTTGGTGCAAGAGAAGAGTACGAAACCGTACTAAGAATTCTCACCAATCAATACCTCTGGGATCTCGACTCTATCAATCTCCCCCTCATCCTCGCCATCGGACAATCGCAACAGCCTGAGGCAAAGTGTAACTAAAGGTTCAGATTGACATTATTCAGACATGACTGGCCGTGTAACGATTACACGGCCAGGGTTGTGCTGCGTCACGTTTGTGGAGGGCGAAACCCCGCGCCCCTTGAATGCACGGCGCTTTTCCGCAACACTATTTCGTGTGTAAACGCTTACCCCCACTAAGAAGGTATGTAATGGCGACAATAAAGGATGTGGCCCGTCTGGCTGGTGTTTCCGTGGCGACCGTCTCGCGCGTGATTAACGACTCCCCTAAAGCCAGTGACGCATCACGCCAGGCGGTGCAAAACGCCATGGAATCATTGAATTATCATCCGAATGCCAACGCCCGCGCCCTTGCCCAACAGTCTACTGAAACCATCGGACTGGTGGTGGGCGATGTGTCTGACCCGTTTTTTGGCGCCATGGTAAAAGCGGTTGAACAGGTTTCTTATCAGACCGGCAATTTTCTGCTGATCGGCAATGGCTATCACAACGAACAAAAAGAACGCCAGGCTATCGAACAGCTGATGCGCCACCGCTGCGCTGCGCTGGTTGTTCACGCCAAAATGATCCCCGATGCTGAACTCATTCATCTGATGAAGCAGATCCCCGGCATGGTAATCATCAATCGAATTATTCCCGGTTTTGAGAAACGCTGCGTGGCACTCGACGACCGCTACGGCGCCTGGCTTGCTACCCGCCATTTGATTCAGCAGGGCCATACCCGCATTGGTTATCTCTGCTCCAATCACCCGATTTCCGATGCCGAAGATCGCCTGCAGGGCTACTACGATGCCCTGCGCGAAAACGGTTTGCCGTGTAATGACCGGCTGGTGGCCTACGGCGAGCCGGATGAGAGTGGCGGCGAACAGGCAATGACAGAACTGCTAGGGCGTGGACGGAATTTCACGGCGGTTGCCAGCTATAACGACTCGATGGCCGCCGGGGCAATGGGGGTGTTAAATGACAACGGAATCGAGGTGCCGGGAGAAATTTCACTCATTGGCTTTGATGATGTGCTGGTATCCCGCTACGTGCGTCCCCGCCTGACCACGGTACGTTACCCGATTATCACAATGGCAACGCAGGCTGCGGAGCTGGCACTGGCGCTGGCCGAACAACGCCAGCCACCGGATATCACCCACCTGTTCAGCCCCACCTTAGTCCGCCGTCACTCTGTAGGTTCGCCAGCAGAAGCGGGAGAGGAATAGCGATACAGATGTACCGTTTTGTTCGGGTATTCAAGCGCATCGCCAATGTACTGCCAGCCGTAACGTTCGTAGAAGTCGCGGCAGGCAGACCACAGATGCAGTTCGTGATACCCGGCCTGCGCGGCATAGGCGATAACATGCTGCTGCAGTTTTCCCGCCAGTCCCTTACCACGCGCCGCTTCATCAACGTACAGCGCAGCCAGCCACGGACAAAGATCCTGTCGGGTGATTAAATCGCAGCGCCAGAGCCCGACCGTACCCAGAAGCTGTTCGCCCTCCAGAGCAATAAAGGTCAACGGTAACGCGCCCGGCGTCTGGCTGTGTTCAACGATGCTCTGGAAAAACGCCCGCGTAAGCCCGTCACCGAACGCCTGCCAGATCCAGTCAGTTACCTGTTCCGCATACTGAGGCGCGGTATAGAGAGGCAGAATAGTCACACCAGCTTCCCCTGAAACACGGGCACAGATTCAAAAAGATAACCGTCAAAATCCGGCGCATCTTCATCGGAGAGTTCAAGTAAGCTCTTTTTCACATTTTCCAGATGCTGGAACATCGCCTGCCAGGCGCCCATCAAATCACGACGACGAAGCGCCGCGAGGATGGTTTGCCTGTCGCCCAGCCATTTCAGGCGGTATGCACGGCTGGCGATATGCCCATTGAATTGCTGCCACAGCGGGCTGCTGTCCATGTGGTGCCAGATACTCTCTACCGTTGCCAGCAGCATCTGGTTTTGCGTTGCCCCCGCCAGCACCAGGTGAAACATTTTATTGTTGTCCTGGCTGTTATCGTTGGCGGCAATGGCGCGCTGCTCCTGCTCAATAATACGGCGCAGATTGTCGATGTCTGCGCGTGTCGCCATTTTGGCAGCAAACGCGGCGATGTTGCTTTCGAGGAGCTGGCGCGCCTGCAGGATCTCAAAGGGGCCGACGTCGCTGTTCAGAAAACGTTCTTCTTCGTTTTCGTGTTCTTCAGGAATGCGCATCACATAAACGCCAGACCCCTGGCGGATATCCACCGTGCCCTGCAGCTCCAGCATCAACAATGCCTCACGCACGATGGTACGACTTACGCCGTACTTCTCAGCAATATTACGCTCGGGCGGCAGACGGGAACCTACGGGATAGTGCCCCTGGATAATTTGCGCCCGTAAATCCTCGCCAATTTCCTGGTACTGTTTTTTTTCCGGCAGGATGACAGCCTTATCCACGTTTTCACCTGTTTTTTCAGTTAATGCGCAGGCCGGGCGTCCTCCCGGCCAGTTTGTGCGCTATTTTACCAGAACCAGCATGGTTTTCGCTTACTTCCATTCATCATCGACCGGGAGCGTGAGCACGCGCGCATCGCGCAGCTGCCGGAACCAGCTCGCCGACCTTTTCGCCCGCCTGGCGCGATTGTTATCGAGATCGATCTCAATCAGCCCGTAGCGATTTTTGAAGGCGTTCATCGGTGATACGTTGTCCGTGAAGGCCCACAGCATATAGCCATGACAGTTTGCCCCCTCCTCCCGCGCCAGCAGCGTGTAATAGAGGTGCTCGCGAATGAACGCAATGCGGTACTCGTCGTCAATGACCCCGTCACTGTTGCGAAACTGCGCTTCGTTCTCCACGCCCATCCCGCTCTCCGCCACGAACCAGTCGATGTTGCGGTAGTCATTTTTTATTCGCATCGCCATATCGTAGATAATGCGGGGGTAGATTTCCCAGCCGCGGGATTTATTCATTCGCCGTCCTGGCAGTTCGAACGGTTCGTAGTAGTACGCCGGGTGGAACGGTGTCTCCGGGTGCCAGGCACGAGACGGCGCTTTCACCCGATGCGGGTAATAGAGGTTTATCCCCAGCTCATCGACGGTGTTCTGCGCAATCAGTTCCAGCTCTTCTGCGGTGTAGTCCCACGCCACCTGATGCTGTTCCAGCAGCGTAAAGAGTTCTGGCGGGTAGCGCCCGTGCACCAGCGGATCGAGAAATACGCGGTTATAGAACAGATCGTACTTCTCTGCGGCGTTAACATCGTGCGGTGCGCACGATCGAGGATAGGTGACTTCGGGGTTGAGAATACAGCCAACCGAGCCAGGGTAGCCTTTGGCACGAAACAGCTGTACAACCTTTGCCGTCGCCAGAACCTTATGGTGGTTCCACTGCATCCATTTACCGGTATTCTGCTCGTAGGGCCAGCGCAGCGCATCGAGATAAACGCGGGTCTGTACCACGATCGGTTCATTGAAGGTAAACCAGTGGGTGACTTTACCGTGGTAGCGTTCAAAGACTTTTTCCGCATAGCGGACAAACAGGTCGACAACCTGCTTTGAAGCCCAGCCGCCGTAAGTGTCAAGCAGCACGCCCGGCAGCTCGTAATGCTCGAGGCAGATCATCGGCTCAATACCCTGACGGTGCATCTCATCGAACAACGCGTCGTAATAGGCGGCGTACTCCTCGTCCACCGTCACTTTTTCATAGTCGGTTAAAAAACGTGACCAGTTAATCGAGGTTCGGTAGTGCGTCAGCCCCGCCTGCTTCATCAGCGCCACATCCTCGCGAAAGCGGTTGATAAAGTCGGTCGCCACCGCCGGGCCATAGCCGTTGTGCCAGACGTGGCGATCGTTTTTGTACCAGAGATCGATCCACGAATCCTGCCCCGCCTTTTTGCCGCTCCAGCCTTCGGTTTGCCAGGCTGACGCGGCCGCGCCCAGAATGAAATCCTGCGGAATGGTTATCTGTTTTGTCGTCATCACATCCTCATGCATTGTCGGTCGCCTGTTGCAGCGCGGCCTGTTCGGCACGTCGTGAAGCAATCTTCACAAACGGCAGGTAGATAATGACGGCAGTCACAATGCAGATAAGCTGAGTGATGACCGCCCCCATCGATCCGGCGGTGGAGAGCCAGGCGTTGATCAGCGGCGGCGTGGTCCACGGCACCATTACCACGGCTTTACCGGCAAAGCCGGTTACGGTGGCAAAGTAACCGATAGAGCCGGTCACCAGCGGCGTGATAATGAAAGGAATGGCGAGGATCGGGTTAAGCATGATTGGCATGCCGAAGATCACCGGCTCGTTGATGTTAAAGAGCCCCGGACCAATGGAAAGCTTGGCGATCTCTTTCATCTCTTTGCGTTTGGTGGCAATCATGACCGCGATCAGCAGGCCGATGGTCAGCCCCGACCCGCCGATGCTCATATACACATCCCAGAACGGCATGGTGATGATATTCGGCACCTCTTTGCCCTGCTCAAAGGCGCTCATATTAACGGTGATGGCGCCTAACAGCAGCGGCTCGCGGATCGGCTTGATCATCTGGTTGCCGTGAATACCAATCACCCAGAAAAGCTGTGCGACAAACATCAGCAGCAGAATGCCCGGCAGGCTTTGCACCACGCGCTCCAGCGGCTGTTGCACCACCTGATAGACCGCGTCATAGAGATACATGCCGGTGAGTTGATGGAAGACGAAACCCAATGTGGCAATCGCGGTAGTGGTGATGATCGCCGGGATCAGCGCGGAGAACGATGCCGCCACGTTTGGCGGTACGGTGTCCGGCATCCTGATCTTCAGCCCCTTGCGGTTTTCCAGCCAGCAGTAAATTTCTACCGACAGAATCGCGATAAACATACCGAGGAACAGGCTGCGGGTATCAGAGAACTGACGCAGCAGCACGTCTTTCACCACGTGCATTTCACCATCCACCAGCATCTCAACGGTTGTCGGCGTCACGCAGATAAAGCAGATCACCGCCAGCAGGCCAGGGAATAACGATTTGATCCCATTGATGCGGCCCAGTTCGATACCGATTAAGAACACCGCGCCAATGTTAAGGAAATTCAGGGTGGCGTAATTGAGCGCGCTGGTGATGGGTTTTAGCGTGGCGAGAAAAGAGAGGGACTGGAAGCTCGCCAGGCCATTTTTCGGATCCAGTACCATATTGGAGATCAAGACAGAGAATGCCCCAACGATGATGACCGGCATTAAGGTAATAAAGGCAGACTTGATCGCCATGATATAGCGATAACTGTTGAATTTTGTGGCAAAACTGCCCAGAGCGTCGATCAGTTTTTCCTGTAATGCCATAGGGTAATACCTCAGTAAAAGGGCTTTTATTGGATAAGGTGTACAGCCGGATACTATTGGCATACCAAAAATAGCTTCATGTCGGGTTTTGTTCTGTGATTAAGCTCTCAACGACGTAACAGGTATTCCAAAATGCGGTTTATATCGATTTTGGCATACCACTTAAAACCCGGTATTTCGAACTGACCGATCGTTACCTAAAAGCGTGATCGTGCTGGAAGTTTTGCCCTTCCCGCATCGCTTATGCACCGGATGGTCTGTGTTAAACTGCAGATCGTTACGTGGAATCAGGAATGTCTAATGGCAACAATGCTGGATGTCTCATTGCGCGCGGGCGTGTCGAAAGCCACGGTATCGCGCGTGCTGAACGGCACAGGTCAGGTTAAAGAGAGTACGCGTCAGCAGGTGTTTAATGCGATGGAAGAGCTGGGCTACCGCCCAAATTTTCTCGCGCGTTCGCTGGCAAACCAGACCAGCAACAGCATTGGTCTGGTGGTCTCTACCTTTGATGGTTTTTACTTTGGTCGTCTTCTTCAGCAGGCCTCCCGGCAGACGGAAACCCACGGCAAACAGCTGATCGTCACGGATGGTCACGACGCCCCGGAGCAGGAAGAGCAGGCGGTACAAATGCTGGCCGATCGCAAATGCGATGCCATCGTGCTTTACACCCGCTACATGAGCGAAAAAGCGATCATGAAGCTGATCCATTCGGTGCAAACCCCGCTGGTGGTCATCAACCGTGAAGTCAGCCAGGCGCCCGATCGCTGCGTGTTCTTCGAACAGCAGGATGCCGCCTTTAAGGCCGTGGATTACCTGATCAACCAGGGCCACCGGGAGATCGCCTGTATCACCGTCCCGATCCACACGCCAACCGGGAAAGCGAGGCTGATGGGCTACCGTAAGGCGCTGGAAAAGCACGGCATTCGTCTGGACGAGCGGCGGATAAAGTATGGCGATGCGGGAATGACGCGAGGATATGAGCTCTGCAAAGAGCTGATTGCCGACGGTATAGCGTTTAGCGCTCTGTTTGCCTGTAACGATGATATGGCGTTGGGTGCGTCCAAGGCGCTACACCAGGCGGGGCTGCGGATCCCACAGGATATTTCCCTGTTTGGCTTTGACGATGCCCCATGCGCGAAATGGCTGGAGCCTGCGCTCTCGTCGGTTTACCTGCCTATCGACAATATGATCGTTACGGCTATCGATCAGGCGATCCGGCTGGCAAAAAACCAACCGGTCGACGCGATCCCGCCGTTCACCGGTACGCTGGTATTACGCGACTCGGTCACGACGGGGCCGTACTTCACTCAGACGAGTTCCAGCGCCAGCAGTTCCTGAATGGTCTGGCGGCGGCGGATCAGCCGCGCCTTGCCGTTATCAAACAACACTTCTGGCAGCAGCGGGCGGCTGTTGTAGTTTGAGGACATTGACGCCCCGTACGCACCGGTATCGTGCAGCACCAGATAGTCGCCTGGTTTAACTTCCGGCAGCGTGCGGGTTTCCACTTTCCCCCCTTCCTGCTGGGTAAAGACATCACCAGACTCACACAGCGGGCCCGCAACAACCGTCTCGATACGCGGCGCGTGAGTTAAATCGCGGCCATCGGCAGCCAGAGCCGAAATGTGGTGATAGCTGCCGTACATTGACGGGCGCATCAGATCGTTAAAGCCGGCGTCAATCAGCACAAAGTGGCGCGAGCCCATCTCTTTCACGCTGCGAACCTGCGCCACCAGCACCCCGGATTCAGCCACCAGGAAACGACCCGGCTCAATTTCCAGCTTCACGGCATGACCAAGATGCGCGGCGACCTGGTCACGCGCGGCGCTCCACAGGCCGTAATAGTGATCGGTGTCGATCGCCTCTCCCCCTTCACGGTAGGGAATGGAAAGGCCGCCCCCGGCAGAGATCGCCTCCAGATCCTGACCAAACTCGATCACCTGGCGCACCATTGCGCCACAGACCTGCTCAAGGTGCGCGTAATCCACGCCGGAGCCGATGTGCATATGAATCCCCACCAGCTTCAGATTGTAACGCTGCAGTACGTCCAGGGCAGCGGGCATATCGGCATACCAGATACCGTGCTTGCTGTTTTCGCCGCCGGTATTGGTTTTTTGGCTATGACCGTGACCAAAGCCAGGGTTCACGCGCAGCCAGACGCGGTGGCCCGGAGAAACTTGCCCAAGCTGTTCCAGCATATCCACGGACCCGGCGTTTACCGGCACCTGCAGCTCATGGACGCGAGCAAGCGTGGCGTCGTCGATCACATCGGCGGTAAACACAATCGCGTCAGGATCGGTTTTCGGATCAAACCCGGCCGCCAGCGCGCGCTCAATCTCCCCCAGGGAGACGGAGTCGACCTTCACACCCTGCTCACGCATCAGACGCAGAATGTGGATATTGGAGCACGCCTTCTGGGCAAAACGCACCACGTCAAACTGATGCAGGGCAGCAATCTTCTCGCGAACGATCTGCGCGTCGTAGACCCACACCGGACAGCCAAACTCGGCAGGCAGGCGTAGCAGGTTTTCGGCATTCAAATCGGTATCAGTCTGGTTAAGCGGGCGTGGCATGGTCTTTCTCCGGGGTGACATTTTTTTATGATTACGCCACAGCAGGAAGAGAATAAAAAATATCGTTTTATCGCGAGTCTATGCAAAAATGATATGGACAGTTCTTTGTATTCAGGTGACCTATGCCCGCCGTCAATTTACGCCATATCGAGATTTTTCACGCCGTGATGACCACGGGCAACCTCACCGAGGCTGCGCAGATGCTCCATACCTCGCAGCCAACGGTCAGCCGCGAGCTGGCGCGATTCGAGAAAGTGCTGGGACTGAAGCTGTTCGAACGCACACGGGGCAGGCTTCACCCAACGGTACAGGGGCTGCGCCTGTTCGAGGAAGTGCAGCGCTCATGGTACGGGCTGGACCGCATTGTCAGTGCAGCGGAAAGCCTGCGCGAGTTTCGGCAGGGCGAGCTATCGATTGTCTGCCTGCCCGTCTTTTCACAGTCTTTTTTGCCGACGCTGCTCCAGCCTTTTCTGGCCCGATATCCGGAGGTGAATCTCACGATTGTCCCGCAGGAGTCACCGCTGCTCGAGGAGTGGCTCTCCGCACAGCGCCATGATTTAGGCCTGACCGAAACCCTCTCTACGCCCGCGGGAACGGAACGCACGGAACTGCTCTCTTTAAATGAGGTGTGCGTGCTGCCAGCCGGGCACCCGCTTGCCCGCAAGCAGATTCTGACGCCAGCGGATTTTCACGGTGAAAACTACATTAGCCTGTCACAAACCGACAGCTACCGGCAGCTGCTGGATTCACTGTTTGCCGAGCATCAGGTCAAGCGCAGGATGGTGGTCGAGACCCACAGTGCGGCCTCCATTTGCGCCATGGTGCGCGCCGGGGTGGGCGTTTCGGTGGTGAATCCACTGACGGCGCTGGATTACGCCGGGCGCGATATTGTGATCCGCCCGTTTAGCCTGTCAGTCCCGTTCACCGTGAGCCTGATCCGCCCCCTCCATCGCCCGGTCTCAGCACTGGTGGAGGCGTTTACGGAGCACCTGATAGCCCATGCCCGTCAGGTGGCGCTTCGTTTATCCGATCGGCAAAATTTATGACAGCATAAACTCCACGGCATCGGCGGCATGAATCGCGGCGGTATCGAAGACCGGAATCGGGCTTTGCTCAACCGGTACCAGTAAACCGATTTCCGTACAGCCGAAGATCACCCCTTCCGCCCCCTGCTGCGCGAGTTTTTCAATCACGCTGACGTAATATGCCCGGGATGATTCGCTAAAGGTGCCGAGGCAGAGTTCATCAAAGATAATCTGGTTGATGCGGGCCCGGTCTGCCTCATCCGGGATCAGGCTTTCAATGCCAAACTGGCTGCTCAACCGACCGCGGTAAAAATCCTGCTCCATGGTGTAGCGCGTTCCCAGCAGCGCCACACGACGTAATCCGGTTGCGGTGATAGCCCGCCCGGTTGCATCAGCAATGTGCAGGAAGGGCAGCGAACAGCGCGCTTCGATATGGGACGCGACTTTATGCATGGTGTTGGTACAGAGCAAAATCCCCTCTGCTCCCGCACGCTCCAGCCCCAGCGCGGCCTCGGCCAGTATTTCACCGGCTTTATCCCATTCACCGCTCGACTGGCAGGCTTCGATTTCATGGAAATCTACGCTGTGCAGCAGCAGGCTGGCAGAATGCAGGCCCCCCAGACGTTGCTTCACCCCTTCATTAATCAGGCGGTAATAGGGGATTGTCGATTCCCAGCTCATCCCCCCTAACAGGCCGATCGTTTTCATCATCCCTCCTTATGTGTTTGTCCCAGTGAAGCAAACTTGTGATCGTGTTTCCAGTTCTTTGTCACGTCGTTTCTTTTTAACCCATGGTGATATAAATTAAATGAAACATTGTTTTAATACACTCCGGGGTGACGATATGTTTATTTTCCACAACGAGACCACGCTTGACGATCTGGGGAACGGCGTGACGCGCCGTATTCTTGCCCATGGCGGTAAAATGATGGCGGTGGAGGTGAATTTTGAACAGGGCGCGACAGGCCCACTGCATAACCATCCTCATGAACAGTTAACCTATGTGCTGTCCGGCGAGTTTGAGTTCACGATTGGAGATGAAAAACATGTGGTGACGGCCGGGGATACCCTCTACAAAAAGCCACATGTGATGCACGGCTGCGTGTGTCTTAAACCCGGCACGCTGCTGGATACCTTCACGCCGGTACGTGAGGATTTTTTGAAATAAAAAAAGGGCGCTGATGACAGCGCCCTTCTCGTCTGCGTTTTTTATTCCGTTACAGGCTCGACCAGAGGATTGCGGCTGAGCATGGCATCACGCAGTAATACGCTGCCACAGGCAAACAGCCCGCCCAGCAGTCCCGCCAGGATCACAATCAGGGCTTTGCCCGGACCGTCTTTTTTCACCGGCATGGATGGAGAGAGCTGATACTTGAACGGTTCAAGTTTGACGTCTTCGACAGACAGCTTTTTCAGCTGCGCCAGGTAGTATTCCCGGTTCTGGAAGTCCGCGTTCAGCTCAGCGATGTCCTTGAGATTTTTTTCAATCTGCAGTTTTTGCGCGATACCGTCGGCACCGAGCGCGACGGAGTAATCCGGATCGTCTTTAACCGCCTGACCGTTGCTGTAGACCGGCTTTTTGATACCCGCCGCGTTGGCCACTTCCAGAGAATAGTTAAGACGCTGCAGATTGGTGTTGTGAACATTCGTCAGACGTACCCGATCCAGCTCCAGCTGCTGCTCCACCACTTTGGTTTTCAGGGTGATCTGGTTACGGATATTCTCCATGGTTTCCTGCTCAACAATCTGTGAGATGTAATCTACGTAACCTTTAAGAACCGTTTGCGCATCCCCCGCCGTCGGCGCGGTGAAGCTCAATGTCCACGAGACGTACGGCGCTTTATCCGCATCTTTTGCCAGGGTGTTATCTACCGCTTTCATCTTTTCGGAGATATTGACCACCGCACGATGCAGCTCAAGCGGATCCACATCAGTGCCTTCCAGCTGTGCCATCACGTAAGGTGAGGATTTCATGTACTCCTCAAGCAACGACTGCGACTGGAACTTTTTAATAAACTGATTAAACACGTCCGGACGGGTAATTTTCACGTCCACGTCGAGCACCTGCAGGGCGACCATCATCTGGCGCAGCGGGTTCCACTGCGTCTGTTCCGCCGGTGTGATCACCGCTTTACTGGTCCATTTTTGTGGCAGTAAGAACGCGATGGCCAGTCCAACCAGTGCGAATGCGAAGGCAATCACGATGATACGTTTTTTTGCCGCCAGAAGAACTTCTAACAGTCCCAGAAGGTCAATTTCTTTGGAACTGACTGCCGGGGCCGCGTAATGGGGGAAGTCGAGATCCGTATTTTTTTTTAAATCCATTGCTGACATAGCCATTCTTCTTTTGAGGGTGCAGACCATTTCTGCCTGATTGGTTACAGTGGTCCGATGATACAAGAAAGTAAGAATTATCTGAACGAAAGAATGATCCAGCTGTAGACCTGCTATCAGAATTAGTAGTTAGTTTCTCCACGGTATTGTCTTTACTAATCATCCGGTTCTTTCCGCCCCGCCCGCCTCTCTCTTCTTTGAACGCCTGAAATAGCGCAAAAATGCCATCCTCATCACCTTATTGAAACACTGTTCCGACTTTGATCACATTTCCGCTATTAAGCGAATGACGCAGAAACAAATAGCAATAATATAAAATAAAACGGCGTTTTATTATCCAGGAACACGAGTTCTACCGTATTGAAACCCAGGCGTTTCGCTCAACGATGAAATCGGAAAAAGTATTATAAAACAAAGTTAAATGAAGTAACCGTGACACGTCTTACCCAGAACATTGCCGTTCAGGCTCGGTTTCGACAGCCTGAAAGGTTGTTACAGACGCAGATTCCGTTTTAAAACATTGATTACCAGGTAGGTAAGTATGAATGAAAACAAGCTGCTGGGGCTCGCGTGGATATCACCCTACATCATTGGGTTGATACTCTTTACGGCTTTCCCCTTCGTCTCATCGTTTTTCCTGAGTTTTACGGATTACGACCTGATGAGCCCGCCGGTATTTAACGGCATTGAAAATTATCGCTACATGTTTACGGAAGACACGCTCTTCTGGACATCAATGGGAGTGACGTTTGCGTATGTATTTCTGACCATTCCCCTGAAGCTCGCCTTTGCATTAGGGATTGCGTTTGTTCTGAACTTTAAATTACGCGGTATTGGATTCTTCCGTACCGCCTACTATATTCCGTCGATCCTCGGCAGCTCCGTAGCCATTGCTGTTTTGTGGCGCGCGCTCTTTGCCATTGATGGTCTGCTGAACAGCTTTATTGGCGTATTTGGTTTTGACCCGGTGAACTGGCTGGGGGAGCCCTCGCTGGCCCTGATGTCGGTCACCCTGCTGCGCGTCTGGCAGTTCGGTTCCGCGATGGTCATCTTCCTGGCCGCGCTGCAAAACGTACCGCAGTCGCAGTATGAAGCTGCGATGATCGATGGGGCATCCAAATGGCAGATGTTCACGAAAGTGACCGTGCCGCTGATCACGCCGGTGATTTTCTTCAACTTCATTATGCAGACCACCCAGGCGTTCCAGGAATTTACCGGACCGTATGTCATTACCGGCGGCGGGCCAACGTATTCCACTTACCTGTTCTCACTCTACATCTACGACACCGCGTTCAAATACTTTGACATGGGTTACGGCGCAGCACTGGCGTGGTTCCTGTTCCTGGTGGTGGCCATTTTTGCCGGTATCGCCTTTAAGTCATCGAAATATTGGGTGTTCTACTCCGCCGATAAAGGAGGCAAAAATGGCTGATATCCAACAACTTTCCACGGCGAGGACGATTGCCGAGCGTGAAGTCGCCCGCACGCTGCGCAGAGAGAAAATTAACGCCGCTGTGCGCTACGTGATCCTGCTGTTTGTCGGCCTGCTGATGCTTTATCCGCTGGTGTGGATGTTCTCGGCGTCGTTTAAACCGAACCACGAGATTTTCACCACTCTCAGCCTGTGGCCTGCCCATGCGACCTGGGATGGTTTTGTGAATGGCTGGAAAACCGGTACCGAATACAACTTCGGCCATTACATGCTGAACACCTTTAAGTATGTGATCCCGAAAGTGATCCTGACCATTATCTCCTCCACCATCGTGGCGTACGGCTTTGCGCGCTTTGAAATCCCGTGGAAGAAATTCTGGTTCGCCACCCTCATCACCACCATGCTGCTCCCCAGCACCGTGCTGCTGATCCCGCAGTACCTGATGTTCCGTGAAATGGGCATGCTCAACAGCTATATGCCGCTGTACCTGCCGCTGGCCTTCGCCACCCAGGGGTTCTTCGTCTTCATGCTTATCCAGTTCCTGCGCGGCGTGCCGCGTGACATGGAGGAGGCGGCGCAAATTGACGGCTGTAACTCGCTTCAGGTGCTGTGGTACGTGGTGGTGCCGATCCTGAAACCGGCCATTATCTCCGTCGCCCTGTTCCAGTTCATGTGGTCAATGAACGACTTTATCGGGCCGCTGATTTATGTCTACAGCGTGGATAAATACCCGATTGCACTGGCGCTGAAAATGTCCATCGACGTCACCGAAGGGGCGCCGTGGAACGAAATTCTGGCAATGGCGAGCATCTCCATTCTGCCATCCATCATTGTCTTCTTCCTGGCACAGCGCTACTTCGTCCAGGGCGTCACCAGCAGCGGAATTAAAGGTTAAGAGGGAAATATTATGGCTGAAGTTATCTTCAACAAACTGGAAAAGGTCTACTCCAACGGCTTTAAAGCGGTACATGCCATTGACCTGAAAATCGCTGAAGGAGAGTTCATGGTGATCGTTGGCCCCTCCGGCTGCGCCAAATCCACCACCCTGCGCATGCTGGCTGGCCTGGAAACCATCAGCGGGGGTGAAGTCCGCATCGGCGATAAGATTGTGAACAACCTCGCGCCAAAAGAGCGCGGGATTGCGATGGTGTTCCAGAACTACGCGCTCTATCCCCACATGACGGTGCGCGAAAACCTGGCCTTTGGTCTGAAGCTGAGCAAACTGCCAAAAGATCAGATTGAATCTCAGGTCAACGAAGCGGCCAAAATCCTTGAGCTGGAAGAGTTACTCGACCGCCTGCCACGCCAGCTTTCCGGCGGCCAGGCACAGCGCGTGGCGGTAGGCCGTGCGATTGTGAAAAAGCCGGATGTATTCCTGTTCGACGAACCGCTGTCAAACCTCGACGCCAAACTACGCGCCTCAATGCGCATTCGTATTTCCGACCTGCATAAGCAGTTGAAGAAATCCGGTAAACCGGCGACCACCGTCTACGTCACCCACGACCAGACCGAAGCGATGACCATGGGCGACCGCATCTGCGTGATGAAACTCGGCCACATCATGCAGGTTGATACCCCGGACAACCTCTACCACAAGCCGAAAAACATGTTCGTGGCAGGCTTTATCGGCGCGCCGGAGATGAATATTCGTCAAAGCCAGCTGGTGGAAAGCGCCGGGAAACTGCACATCGCCATCGGCAATGAAACCATGCCGCTGAACGCCGGGATGCAGGAGAAAGTCTCCGCTTATGCCGGGCAGGCCATTTACTACGGCGTACGTCCGGAATTCGTTTCCCTCTCCGACGCACCATTCGTTGACGGGGGCTGCAGTGGCGAAATGGTTCGCGTGGAAAACATGGGCCACGAATTCTTCGTCTATCTGAAGGTTGCGGACTACGAACTGACCGCCAGAATTCCATCCGATGAAGCTAAGCCAATGATTGATAAAGGCCTTCATCGCAAGGTGTATTTCAAATTTGATATGAATAAATGTCATATTTTTGACGCAAAAACTGAACAGAACCTCTCTCTCTGATGGAGTTTATAAAAATGAAAAAAGTGCTTTTAAGCGCAGCAATCTCCGCGACGCTGGGCCTTACCGCTTTGCCATCGATGGCGCAAGATGTCGAATTACGCATGTCCTGGTGGGGTGGTAATGGCCGCCATCAGGTGACGTTGAAAGCGCTGGAGGAATTCCATAAGCAGAACCCGGATATCAACGTTAAAGCAGAGTACACCGGCTGGGATGGGCACCTCTCCCGCCTGACCACTCAAATTGCGGGCGGCACCGAGCCGGATGTGATGCAGACCAACTGGAACTGGCTGCCAATCTTCTCGAAAACCGGCGACGGGTTCTACGACCTGAACAAAATGAAAGACGTGATCGACCTGACCCAGTTCGATCCCAAAGAACTTCAGTCCACCACCATCAACGGCAAGCTGAACGGCATTCCGATCTCCGTCACCGCACGCGTGTTCTACTTCAACGACGAGACCTGGAAAAAAGCCGGTATTGCATACCCGAAAACCTGGGACGAGCTGATGGCAGCGGGTAAAACCTTCGAGAGTAAACTCGGCAAGCAGTACTACCCGGTCGTGCTGGAGCATCAGGACACGCTGGCGTTGCTGAACTCGTACATGATTCAGAAGTACAACATCCCTGCCGTGGACGAGAAAACCAAGAAGTTCGCCTACAGCAAAGCGCAGTGGGTGGAATTCTTCCAGACCTACAAAACGCTGGTGGATAGCCACGTCATGCCGGACACCAAATACTATGCGTCGTTTGGTAAGAGCAACATGTATGAGATGAAGCCGTGGATCCAGGGAGAATGGGCGGGAACCTACATGTGGAACTCCACCATCAACAAGTATTCCGACAACCTGAAGCCACCGGCAAAACTGGTGCTGGGCAGTTACCCGATGCTGCCGGGCGCAACCGATGCGGGCCTTTTCTTCAAACCGGCGCAGATGCTCTCGATTGGTAAATCCACCAAAAACCCGGAAGCGGCGGCGAAACTGATTAACTTCCTGCTGAACAGCAAAGAGGGAGTGGATACGCTGGGTCTGGAGCGTGGCGTGCCGCTGAGTAAAGCCGCGGTGCAGTTCCTGACCGAAGACGGCACCATCAAAGAGAGCGATCCGTCGGTCGCGGGGCTGCGTCTGGCGCAGTCTCTGCCGGCCAAACTTTCCGTGTCACCTTACTTTGACGATCCGCAGATTGTGGCCCAGTTCGGCACCTCTCTGCAGTACATCGATTATGGACAGAAATCCGTGGAAGAGACCGCCGCTGACTTCCAGCGTCAGGCTGAACGTATTCTGAAACGCGCGATGCGCTAACGAAAACCGGGTGGCCTCTTCGCCACCCGGCAACAGATTACACGCCAATATTACGCAGCTTCTCGCCGGACATCAGCCTGCGCTCGATATGCTCCAGCGTGACGCCTTTGGTTTCAGGGATCAGCCAGAACGTGACCCCGATAAACGCGACGTTGAGAACCGTATAGAGCCAGAAGGTTCCTGCCGCGCCAATTGAATCCAGCAGCGTCAGGAAGGTCGCGCCGATGATCATGTTCGACACCCAGTTGGTGGTCGTGGAACAGGTGATACCAAAGTCGCGGCATTTGAGCGGCTGAATTTCGGAACACAGGATCCACACGACGGGCGCAGCGCTCATCGCATATCCGGCAATACACATCATGGTCATGCCAACAGAGAGCCAGGAAAGACCGCTTGAGGCCGTGCCGTTATCAAACTGCATCAGGCAGTAGCCAAGGATCAGCGTACCGAGCGCCATGACGCTAAAGCCAATCTTGAGTGCCGGTTTACGTCCGGCTTTATCCACGGTGAACACCGCGATAAAGGTGGCGAACATAAAGGTCAGCCCCACCACCAGCGTGGCAACCATTTGCTGTTCCGTGGTGGTGAACCCCGCCATTTTGAAGATACGTGGCGCGTAGTACATGATGATGTTCATCCCGGTGAACTGCTGCATCGCTTGCAGCAACATGCCGAGGAACACCGCGCGGCGTACGTTACGGTTGATCTTAAACAGCGCCCAGCCCCCCTGCTTCAGCTTCAGGCTTTCGCGGATCTCGTTCAGCTCTTCACGTGCTTTTTCTGAGGTATCACGCAGCATCCGCAGCACCTCTTCCGCTTCCACATGACGACCCTTTTGCGCCAGCCAGCGGGGACTGTTTGGCAGGAAAATCACCAAAACAATCAACACCAGCGCCGGGAGCGCCAGTACGCCCAGCATCGCGCGCCAGTTGCCGCTGTAGCTGAAATAAGTGTCAGACAGAAACGCCAGCACGATACCCAGCGTCACCATCAACTGGTACATACTGATCATCTTGCCGCGCACGTTCTCGCTCGCCATTTCGGAGAGGTACAACGGCGCAGTGTAAGAGGCAATCCCCACAGCCACGCCGAGCAGCACGCGGGAGAGCAGCAGCATTTCCACGTTCGTGGCAAATGCTGACCCAATAGAGCCGGCGACAAACAGAATCGCCCCCACCATCAGGCTGTATTTGCGCCCGAGGCGGAACGAAAGCCAGCCGTTAAACAGCGCGCCGATGGCCGCACCCAGCATCATGCTGCTGACCACCCACTCCTGCAGGCGGTTACTCAACGTAAAGTGATCGGTGATAAAGGGCAGCGCCCCGGCGATCACGCCAATATCCAGACCGAACAGTAAACCAGCCACTGCAGCCGCGATGGAGACAAACTGATTCATGCGTCGGGTATCACGCAACGCGGCGGGCATAAGGGTAGAGTCATTTATAGATGTCATATTTTCCTGCCTGAACAGCGAAATTCGTTAACTGAAATTACGAGATAGCGCGGAAAAGTGTCAGGCCGTAATTCGCGAAGATATGGATTATTTCGCTGTGGCATAGCGATCTGTGATGGACATTACAATTTCAACTAACGATGAAATACCGCCAGTTTTTATTAATCATTTAATTTTTAAGCAATAAAACTGTGATGCATATCATTTATGATTTTTTAGTATGGATTTTTCGTCTTGAGACATATGGATAATGGCAATTTTTGGGCAAAAAAAACCTCCACCCACCGGCAGAGGTTTAAGACGGAATACGCAATTAACGCGCCAGCCAGCCGCCATCGACCGCCACGGTATAGCCGTTGATGTAATCGGATGCCGGAGAGGCCAGGAATACAATCGGCCCCTTAAGATCGTCCGGAAGGCCCCAGCGGCCCGCCGGGATACGGTCGAGGATTTCCGCGCTACGCTGTTCGTCAGCACGCAACTGCTGAGTGTTATTCGTCGCCATGTACCCCGGCGCAATCGCGTTGACGTTGATGTTGTGCTTCGCCCACTCGTTTGCCAGCAGACGGGTAACGCCCATCACCGCGCTCTTGGATGCGGTATAAGACGGCACGCGGATACCGCCCTGGAAGGAGAGCATAGAGGCGATATTAATGATCTTGCCGCCTTTCCCCTGGGCAATGAAGTGTTTCGCCGCCGCCTGGGACATAAAGAACACGCTCTTAATGTTCAGGTTCATCACGTCGTCCCAGTCGCGCTCGCTGAAATTAATCGCGTCTTCACGGCGAATCAGTCCGGCATTGTTCACCAGAATGTCAATATGGCCGAATTCCGCCACCGCGCGATCCAGCAGTTCAGGGATGGCGTCAATTTTACGCAGATCGGCGGTCAGGCTCAGAAAACGACGACCCAGCGCGGTGACGCGCTCGATGGTTTCAGTAGGCTCAACAATGTTAATCCCGACGATATCGCAGCCCGCTTCCGCCAGCCCTAACGCCATACCCTGGCCCAGTCCGGTGTCACAACCGGACACCACAGCCACTTTACCCTGCAGAGAAAATGCATCCAGAATCATGTTTGTTCCTTAATCTTTCAGCGCCTGTCACCAACAGGCAGGTTTATGCTTAACTGCCTGCGGCTAGCGCAGCTCGTTAACCGCGACGTGGTCCATGTCATCAAAGACCTGGTTTTCACCGACCATACCCCAGATGAAGGTGTACGCTTTCGTGCCTACGCCCGAATGAATAGACCAGCTCGGCGAAATAACCGCCTGCTCGTTATGCATCACGATATGGCGCGTTTCCTGCGGTTGCCCCATCATGTGGAACACGCAGGCGTCCTCGTCCATGTTGAAGTAGAAATACACTTCCATACGGCGCTCGTGGGTATGGCACGGCATGGTGTTCCACAGGTTGCCCGGAGCAAGCTCGGTCAGCCCCATGCTGAGCTGGCAGGTTTCCAGCACATCCGGAACAAAGTATTTATTGATGGTGCGACGGTTACTGGTGAGGTTGTCACCCAGCGTCACCGGGGCGACATCCGCCGGGGTCACTTTTTTGGTGGGATACGGGGTATGTGCGGGCGCACAGTTGTAGTAAAACTTCGCCGGTTTACCGCTGTCGATGCTGGCGAACACGACCTCTTTCGCCCCTTTACCGACATACAACGCGTCGCGATGACCTATCTCATAGCACTGTCCGTCTACGGTGATGGTGCCGGGGCCACCGATGTTAATCACGCCCAGCTCGCGACGCTCAAGGAAATAGCTCACACCAAGCTGTTTACCCACTTCTCCGCCCACGGAGACGGTCTGCGTCACCGGCATAATCCCGCCGACGATAATACGGTCGATATGGCTGTAGACCATGCTGTACTTATCGGCCTCGAACACTTGCTCGACTAAAAACTCATTGCGCAGCCCCTGAGTATCCAGCGTTTTGGCGTGCGCACTGTGGATGCTTTGTCTGACGTCCACCGTAACCTCCAGAAATGATCGTGCCCGCAGGCAGAAAATTAACGAAACGACGTTCCGTTTTCATGATGAGCACAGTCTAGCCCCAGAGAAGGGGGTTTTCAATTACATTTAAAACAACGTTTCATTTTTTCTGTTTGTTTATACCAGAAATGGCGTTCGGATCACGATAAAGAGAGCCAGACATTAATCTCGCCAATGAAACAGACAAAGTGCGCCATCAGTCACACATAATGAAACATTGTTTTGATAATTTAATACTCACTTTTTAATCTACTTTTATCGTTCAAAGGAGTGCATTATGGCTAAAGGTATGCGGGTCAAGCTGAACTACGAGATCAGCCACGATCCGGATACAGGCGTGGAAGTCACCCGCCTGACCCCACCCGACGTGACCTGTCACCGCAACTACTTCTATCAGAAGTGCTTCTTTAATGATGGCAGCCACCTGCTGTTCGCAGGGGCGTTTGACGGTCACTGGAACTACTACCTGCTGGATCTGCAGAAGGCCGAAGCGGTACAGCTGACGGAAGGCGCGGGGGATAATACCTTTGGCGGGTTCCTCTCTCCGGATGATAAATCCTTCTACTATGTGAAGAACGACCGCACGCTGCTGGAGGTGGATCTCCATACCCTGGTAGAACGCGAGGTGTACCGTGTCCCCGATGACTGGGTCGGTTACGGTACCTGGGTCGCCAACAGCGACTGCACCAAACTGGTTGGGATAGAAATCGCCCGACGTGACTGGACGCCGCTCAACGACTGGAAAATTTTCCACGACTTCTTCCATAAGGGGCCGCACTGTCGACTGCTGCGGGTGGATCTGAAAACCGGTTTAAGCACCACAATCCACGAAGAGAAAAACTGGCTTGGCCACCCTATCTATCGTCCGTTTGATGACAACACGGTGGCGTTTTGCCATGAAGGGCCGCACGACCTGGTCGACGCCCGCATGTGGCTGGTCAACGAAGATGGTACGCACGTGCGCAAAGTGAAAACGCATGCGGAAGGCGAAAGCTGTACCCATGAATTCTGGGTGCCGAACGGTTCTGCCCTTGTGTATGTCTCTTATCTGAAGGGCCAAAAGGGCCGCACCATCTGCAGCTTCAATCCGGATACGGGCGTCAATGACGCAGTCATGCCAATGCCCGCCTGTTCCCATCTGATGAGCAACGTTGACGGCTCCCTGCTGGTGGGCGACGGTTCAGGCACGCCGGTTGATGTGAAGGATACGCACGGTTACACCATCGATAACGATCCTTATCTGTACGCCTTTGACGTGGCGAAAAAAAGCTACTTCCGCATTGCCCGTCACGACACCTCCTGGGCAACGGTGGCAAATAGCCGCCAGGTCACCCACCCGCATCCCTCCTTTACTCCGGACGAGAAAGCGGTGCTGTTCAGTTCCGATAAAGACGGTCAACCCGCCCTCTATATCGCGAAACTTCCTGAGCAACCTGAAATGTTGCATGCATGATTTGAGTTTGTGTTTCTGTAACTGGCCTTGCCCTCCGTTTCGGAGGGCTTTTTTTTCAGTGGGCTTTTGCCCGTTGGGCGGCGCTTATCAGACATGGGAAAGCCGGGTAGGCACTGGCGCTACCCGGCAATGTTCAGCGGAATAACGTGATATCAGAAAGAATAGGCCACGCCTAAACGAAGGCGGGTCTGGCGTTCATCGGTATCTTTCACGCCGATGTTACCCACTTCAACATACGGTGCCCAGTTTTTATCCCATTTATACGCCAGCTTGGCGTTATATTCGTTGGAATAATCTTTGTTATTATTACGAACCATACCTTCAGAACTCTTCGCATAAACATAATTGAGTTCGGTACGCCAGTCACCCATTACCCAGCCAACCCAGGCATCACCACGGTTAACTTTGTCGTCATCTTTATTCGAGCTTGACGGGTAGCGGGTATATTCATAACGATAACGCGCGGCAACGTAGAAGCCGTTGTCGAAACTATATTGCAGATGCAGATTCGGTTTATATATTGTGCGGCTGTCGTTACTTTCAAGGGTAAACGCCGGCGTCAGTGCAATATTCTCAGTCGCTTTCCAGCGCCAGCTAATTTGATCTTCATGCCCGTTACCCACCACATCCGCAAACGGCTGATCGGCTTTATCACCACCGGATTTCCATTTAGCTTCAACAGAAAAACCGACCCCGTTAGCAAAGCGATGTGAGACCGAGACACGGTCAGCATTGGCACCACTGTCGATATATTCATGGCGCAGATCGACGGTAACGGCCTGAGCCATGAAGGACGTACCGATAAGGGAAGTAAGGACCAGAGATTTCTTAAACATGAAAAAACCCTCAACTGAAATAATGTTTCTTATTTATGAAACTGCAGTTTATTTTTTAAAGAACATTATTTTAGTGACAAAGATCGTAATTATTTGTTTCATTTTTTTTGGCAAAGATGGACGTGACACCCATCAACAAACAGGGTGTATTAACGTGAAATTACCGGAGGAGGATCACACTAAGACGTTAACAACGATAATAATTAAGGCCGTAATTATTCAATAACAGAGTGAGAATGTGCTAATAACGGTTAATTCGTCATACGTTATGTAAAAAAAACCTCCTGAAGGGAGGCTCTTTTATGCGGGCGGATTTTAGCGTTCAATGGCGAGGGCGACACCTTGTCCACCACCGATACAGAGCGTCGCAATGCCTTTGCGGGCATTGCGCTTTTTCATCTCATGCACCAGCGATACCAGAATTCGACAACCGGACGCGCCGATAGGATGACCCAGTGCGATTGCCCCACCGTTCACGTTTACCCGCAGGGGATCCCATTCCAGCATTTTGCCAACCGAGATTGCCTGTGCGGCAAAGGCCTCGTTGACTTCAATCAGATCCACATCAGAGAGTTGCCACCCTGCGCGTTCCAGGCAGCGACGGGTAGCATAAACCGGGGCGATACCCATTAACGCAGGATCAACACCCACGCTGGCAAATGCCTTAATGCGGGCCAGAACGGGCAGATCCAGCTCGAGGGCTTTGCTTTCACTCATCATCATCACGGCCGCAGCGCCATCATTAATGGAGGAGGCGTTTCCCGCCGTCACTGAGCCCTGAGTTTCAAACGCAGGATTGAGCCTCGCCAGCCCTTCAGCGCTGGCGTCGGTGCGCGGCTGCTCATCGGTATCCACCACGGCAACCTCACCGTTCTGACGCTGCGTGCTGACCGGGACGATTTCATCCCGAAAGCGCCCGGCATCAATCGCCGCGCGCGCTTTTTGCTGCGAGCTTAACGCGTAAGCGTCCTGCAACTCACGGCTGATACCATACTCACGTGCCAGATTTTCCGCCGTCACGCCCATATGATAGTCATTGAACGCATCCCACAGACCGTCATGCACCAGACTGTCGAGCAACTGGCTGTTGCCCAGCTGCGCGCCGGTACGGCTGTCGGTCAGCACGTGTGGTGCCCGGCTCATATTTTCTTGTCCGCCGGCAATCACGACATCCGCTTCACCACACTGAATGGCCTGCGTCGCCAGATGCAGCGCTTTTAACCCTGAGCCACAGACGTCGTTGATGGTGATAGCGGAGACGGTATTGGGCAGGCCACCCTTGAGCGCCGCCTGACGGGCAGGGTTTTGCCCGGCACCGGCGGTCAGCACCTGTCCCAGGATCACCTCATCAATTTCATGTGCTGCAATCCCGCTGCGTTCCACCAGCGCTTTCACCACTACGCTGCCCAAATCAACAGCCGAGTGGCGTGCAAGCGCCCCCTGAAAACAGCCGATAGCCGTACGCAACGCACCCACTATAACGACATCTTTCATCACAACCTCTGTGTTAAATGACATGACGATAGTAGTGGATTGTTATTGGCAATTATCTTAATTGTTTAAAAATAGTGAGTTTAATCACAAGGATTAGCGCGCATCCTGCAGATACTGCCGCAGCCAGCTTCCGGCAACGCCGGGCGGGGATCGTTTATTCCAGAGCAGATCGATACCGATCGCCCGTGGCCAGCCGGGGACATTCAGCTGCACCAGCGATTTCGCGGCGGCAAATTCATCCACCAGCGCGCACGGCAGCACGCACCAGCCAAATCCCTGCACCGCCATACTGAGCAGTAACAGGTAGTTGGGTGCCGACCAGACGGGTCCGCGTGCGAGCGTTGCCTCCCGCTCCAGATAGGTGCTGAGCCGCAATTCCCGCCAGCCGTGCAGCTCATCGGCCTGGATTACTTGCTGCCCGGCCAGAGAATGGTTGGTCGCGACATAGATTGCCATCCGGGTCTGTATCGGCAACCGGGTAAACCCAATATCGGTCGGATAACTGTCACGCGCTTCCGTGAGACCAACCTGCGCACGCGACTTCTGCAGCAGATCGATAACGTCCTCTTCCTCGCCAATCAGGCATTCAAATTCGGTATGGGGAAAGCGCTGGTCGAACTGGTTCATCAGGTCTTCCAGCACGTCCGGGTTGAGGGTATCGGAAAGAACAAACGTCAGGCGCGCCTCCGTTTGTGCCGTTAACGACACCGCCAGCTCGTCAAGCCGCGTGCTGGCCGCGAGGATCGCCTGCACATAACCCAGCACCTGTTCGCCCTGGGCGGTTAACACCGGCTGACGGGCCGAACGGTCAAACAGATCGAAGCCCAGATCGGCTTCAAGATTGGCGATGGATGTGCTCACGGTCGACTGGCTTTTACGTAACCGACGCGCGGCGGCAGAAAAAGAGCCAGCCGCGACGGTCTCAACGAATGCGGTAAGGGCTTCAGGTGAATAACGCATGCACTATCTACTTTATCGATGGATACCATCTTTAATATATCACCTTTAGCGATAACAATAGGCCGCATCAACGCCAAAATGCGTATTCACGAGGTCTAAAACTATGCAACATCAGGATGCACTCCAACGTAAACTGCCGGAGCGGATCTTTCATGCCGTCTGTTTCGAAGGGATTGCCACGGCGATCCTCGCCCCGACGGCGGCGTGGCTTATGCAACGTTCCGTGGTGGAGATGGGTGGATTGACCATTATCCTGGCAACCACCGCCATGCTCTGGAACATTATCTATAACGTCGGCTTCGACCGTTTCTGGCCGGTTCACCGCATCACACGCACGGTAAAAATCCGCGCACTGCATGCGCTGGGATTCGAGTGCGGGTTTATTGTGATCGGCGTGTCGATAGTCGCCGCGGTGCTGGGCGTCACGCTGCTGCAGGCATTCACACTGGAAATTGGTTTCTTCCTGTTCTTCCTGCCGTACACCATGTTCTATAACTGGGCTTACGATACGCTGCGCGAGAAATTCCTTAAACGTCGCCAGCAGCGACGCGCCCTGGCAGGCTAATTCCCTCTGGCCGGACGCCCGCTCCGGCCAAACTCCGTCGAAGCAACTGCGCTCTCAACCCATAATTATGGTAAATTGCGCTCCATTCTGTTGGTTTGATAGTTGATACGTTGCTCTAATGTCGAAAATTTGGTCAAAAGATGAGACTCTCTGGAGTTTCGCTCTCTATGGCACGGCCGTGGGCGCAGGAACGCTGTTCTTGCCCATTCAGCTGGGCTCCGCAGGCGCTATCGTCCTGTTTATCACTGCCCTTGTGGCCTACCCATTAACCTACTGGCCGCACCGCGCGCTGGCACAATTCATCCTGTCGTCGAAAACAAAAGGCAATGAAGGGATCACCGGCGCCGTCTCCCATTATTACGGCAGGAAGATAGGCAACCTGATCACCACGCTCTATTTCATCGCCTTCTTCGTGGTGGTGCAGATTTATGCAGTGGCCATCACCAACTCGTTAACTGAGCAGCTGGCAAAACACATGACGGTGGATACCGCCGTTCGCGTGCTGGTCAGTTTTGGCGTGGTGCTGGTGTTAAATCTGATCTTCCTGATGGGACGGCATATCACCATAAAAGTGATGGGCTTCCTGGTGTTTCCGCTGATCGCCTACTTCCTGTTTGTCTCGCTCTATCTGACCGGAAGCTGGCAACCCGCGCTGCTCACAAGCCAGATGGCATTTGACCGCCATACGCTGCATCAGGTCTGGATTTCGATCCCGGTGATGGTATTCGCTTTCAGCCATACGCCGATTATCTCGACGTTTGCCGTTGACCGCCGTGAGAAGTTTGGCGACGCCGCCATGGACAAGTGCAAGAAAATCATGAAGGTGGCGTACCTGATTATCTGCCTGAGCGTGCTGTTCTTCGTGTTCAGCTGCCTGCTCTCTATTCCACCGTCCTATATCGTTTCGGCAAAACAGGAAGGGGTAACCATTCTGTCGGCGCTGTCGATGATGCCCTCTTCTCCGGCATGGCTGGGGATTTCCGGGATAATTGTGGCGATTATCGCCATGTCGAAATCGTTCCTCGGCACCTATTTTGGGGTGATCGAAGGGGCGACGGAGATTGTGAAGTCATCGCTGAACCAGGTGGGCGTGAAAAAGAGCCGCGCCTTTAACCGCGCGATCTCCATCATGGGGGTGTCGTTAATCACCTTTGCGGTGTGCTGCATTAATCCGAATGCCATTTCGATGATTTATGCCATCAGCGGTCCGCTTATCGCCATGATCCTGTTTATCATGCCGACGCTGTCGACGTACCTGATCCCGTCCCTGAAACCGTACCGATCTGTCGGCAACCTGCTGACGCTGATCGTTGGCGTACTGTGCGTGTCAGTCATGTTTGTAGGCTAAACGCCCCTGCGCCCGGCGTTCTGCCGGGCGCGTTATTCGTCACGCCCTGAGATGTCGAGCGGAAACGGCCTGTCCTGCACGACCGTTTTCATGACCAGCGTTGAGCGAAGATGCTGAACGCCGGGCATCGCAGAGAGCTTCTCATCATAGAGTTTCTGAAAAGCCGGCAGGTCGCGGGTCACGACGTGCATCAGATAATCAGGATCGCCAAATAAACGCTGCGCCAGCACAATTTGCGGGATCTCTTCCACCGCCTCCTCAAAGGCGCTCACCGCCTTTCTGTCGCCCTCTTTCAGCGTCGCAAACACGATCGCCAGAAAGTTAAACCCCATTTTGGCGGGATCGAGACTGGCCCGGTATCCCGTAATGGCCCCGCTCTGCTCCAGTGCCCGCACGCGCCGGTGACACGGCGAGAGGCTCAGGTTCACCCGTTCAGCCAGCTCCGTAAGAGATAAACGGCCATCAGCCTGCAACTGCGCAAGAATTTTTCGATCGATGCTGTCCATGTGGAAGATTTTGTCAATTTCACCGTCTTTTGAGCATAACATTGAAAACTCATTTCGTCCGGATACCGATATGCTTTCTCTCTGTTGACGGGTGAAATTCTGGAGTTTTACAGACGATGGAAATGAGTATTGTGGCTGGGTTTTGGGTGGTGTCTTTCCTGCTCATCATGACGCCGGGCGCCGACTGGGCTTACGCCATTAGCGCCGGCATCCACGGGCGGCGCGTGGTACCCGCAGTGATGGGCCTCATGTCTGGGCATCTGCTGGCGACACTGATTGTGGTCGCGGGCGTGGGCGTCATGATGGCGCAACATCCGCTGGCATTATCCGGGCTGACGATAGCGGGAGCACTTTACTTGCTGTGGCTTGGTATCTCACTGTTACGCGCTCCTGGCGCACCGGAAAGCGCCACAACCTCGGCGGCAAACTGGAAACAGTGGGCGGTGAAGGGATTATGTATCAGCGGCCTTAACCCGAAAGTTTTTTTGCTGTTCCTGGCCCTGCTTCCACAATTTACTGACCCGACGGGAAGCTGGTCGGTTGCGATGCAGATGTCCGCGCTGGGCTTGCTACACCTCATCACCTGTACGCTGGTCTATCTGCTGGTGGGATACGGTTCAAAAGCCATCCTGGCCACCCGCCCGCAGGCCGCACGTCTGGTGAGCAGAGCATCAGGGGGAATGATGGTAGTGATTGCGGTGGTGCTGCTGTTTGAACAGATCAGATGAAAAAACACCGGCCATTGCCGGTGTTTTTCTACGCCCGAATATCGTCATATTCCCGCGTATTATCAAACTCATGTTTGGCAAACGGGCATAGCGGGATAATTTTTCGATTTTCACCGCGCATCTTCGCGACCACTTTTGCCACCAGCTGTTTACCCACACCTTGCCCTTTCAGGCTCGGATCCACATCGGTGTGCTCGATAATGCTCAGATGTTCACCGGTCGGTACGAAGACAATCTCTGCAACCTGGTTACCGTCAGCATCGTTGACGTAAAACTTGTTATGGCCTTCCAGAATATCCATGGTTCCTCGCTTATTTTTGGCGATACTTCAGCGCACCGCTCGGGCAGGTATCAATCACATGTACAACCGTTTCGACGTCCACTTCATCCGGTATAATCCACGGTTTACGTTTCAGGTTGAAGAGCTTAGCGCTCCCGCGCACGCAATTTCCTGAGTGTTTGCAGATCGCGGTGTTGAAGTAAACGTCAATTTTCTCTCCGGTATAGGCCCGGTAGCCTGCATCCAGTAGCGCTTTATCCACGACATTGCCTCTGTAATTATTCGGGTGCTGAATGAAGCATAGCCTTACGCGATCCTGATAGCTATAACCCCCAAAACGAAAAGCCAGGTCACAACTCTGTTTTCGCCAGATTGCATCCCCCATTTCCTCATGTCAGTCTGCGCAGACCGCTCTAATCAGACTCCCCGCGTCAGGTCGTATGAAACGCAGACTCTCTTTTCAGGTAAAACTTTTTTTAGCGCTGGTGTGCTTCTCCTGCCTGCTGTTAGTTCTGCTGGGAACCATCCTGTTTCATTTTATTGACCGGCAATTGCATCACGATCTCGGCCAGCGCGCCCGGGTTCAGGCCAGCGAAATCGCGTTGATGCCGGGTCTGGCGGAAAACGTCGCGGCCAGAAATATCCCCGCCATCGCCCGTTTAATTCAGCCTATACGGGCCGAAAGTGATGCCAGTTATATTGTCATTGGCGATACCCGGGAACAGCATCTCTATCATTCAGAATCACCGGAACGCATCAATTTACCGATGATCGGCGGGGATAATGCGGAGGTATTACAAGGCAAAACAATTATTTCGGTGCGTAAGGGTGGGATTGGGGTTTCACTGCGCAGCAAAGCGCCCATCTTTAATGCGCAGCATCAGGTGATTGGGATTGTCTCGGTCGGTTATTTGACGTCGTACATTGCGAATATCAATGCGCGTATTCTCTGGCAGTCCGGGTTATACGGTATGGGTCTGTTGCTGTTACTGTTTATTTTTTCCTGGTTGTTTACCCGCAATCTTAAAAAGCAGATGTTCCGCCTTGAGCCAAAAGATATTGCGCAACTGGTCTTACAGCAACGCGCGCTGCTGGAAGCAATGTATGAAGGGGTATTTGCCGTCAATGAAGAAAAGCAGCTGATTTTAATTAACCGTGCCGCCAGAGAGATGCTGGATATTCATCAAAGTGAGAAAGCGCTTATCGGCAAACCGCTGGAAGACGTTCTGCAAACGTCCCCCGGTTTTTTATCTCAGCGCTACGCCTCGGTTAGCCGGGGCAGCCACGACCAGATTGCGGTGCTTAACCAGCGCGAGGTGATTGTGAACCGCGTGGCGATTGAGGTTGAACCTGGTGTTGAAAGCGGTTGGGTTTATAGCTTTCGCGACAAGAATGATATCAACACTCTCAGCAGCCAGCTAAGCCAGATTAAACGCTATGCGGATAACCTGCGCATTATGCGTCATGAACAACTGAACTGGACCGCCACGCTGGTGGGGTTGCTGCAGATGAAACACTATGACGAGGCGATCCGTTACATCCAGGCACAGTCAGAAGGGGCGCAGCGCGTGCTGGACTTCGTCTCAGCCCATTTTGTCTCGCCGGCCCTGTGCGGATTGCTGCTAGGGAAATATGTCAGCGCCCGGGAAAAGGGCGTTGAACTGCAGTTTGATCCCGCCTGCCAGCTCACCCGCATGCCTGCCAGCATCACGGAAACGGAGCTGGTGTCGGTGATTGGCAACCTGCTGGATAACGCCGTTGACGCCACCCTGAAAGCCCCGGTTCCCGCACCTGTAGAGCTTTACATTTCCGATCGCAACCAGGAGTTGCTGATAGAGGTGGCCGATCGGGGTTGCGGGGTGGATGAGGCGATGAAACCGCATCTCTTTCGCCAGGGATTCAGCAGTAAGCCGGAAAGCGAGAACGACATTGTAGGCACAGAGCACGGTATTGGCCTGTTTCTGGTGGCAGGCTATATCAACAAGGCGGGCGGCAGCATTGAGATAACGGATAACGCTCCTCAAGGCACGATATTCTCTGTGTTTATTCCCAATCCACTCCCCGTTCGACAGGGCTAACGCATGACCACGACCCGAGCACTTGATGTTGTGATTGTTGAGGATGAGCCGCACCTGGCGGAACTGCATCGCGAGTATATCGAGCAAAATTTCCATTTGCGCGTGGTGGGCATTGCCGCGTCGATTGAGCAGGCGTGTAACCTGATACGCCAGCATCAGCCGAGGCTGATACTGCTGGACAATTATCTCCCGGACGGTAAAGGCGTGGCGTTAATCGATAACCCGCTCCTCAAAAGCTATGAATGCTCGGTGATCTTTATCACCGCAGCCAGCGATATGCAGACCTGTAGCCATGCCATGCGCAGCGGCGCGTTTGACTACCTGATTAAGCCCGTTTTTTTCCAGCGTCTGCACGCCTCGCTGGAGCGTTTTATGCGTTTCATCCACACCGTGCAGCAGGTGAAGGTTGTCGACCAGCATGCGCTGGATCGCCTGTTTAACCTCCCCGCCGCGGACACCTCGCAGACCCCGTCCACAAAGGGTATTGAGCCTCACACCCTGGACCGTATTAAGCGTTTATTTGCGGAACACCCCGAAAAAACAATGTCGGTGGAAGAGGTGGTGGAATACGTCGGCATCAGCAAAACCACGGGCCGCCGTTATCTGGAATACTGCGTGGAAAGTGGGTTAATCAGCATCGAAATGCTGTATGGCAATATCGGACATCCCAGAAGGCTTTACCGCAAAGCGGCAGAGAAAACGTAATCCGTAACCGTTCGTTTGCTAAGCGTCGCGGATTTTATGGTGTTAATTGCTGAAACGACGCCGACAATCACACTTCGGAACCGCAACCCGCGCCCCCCTATTGTCGGCGCGGAGCTATGCGCTATGTTGACAATTAGTTCCTCAAATGTAACTAAAAGGTTAACTATAATGTCGAACATTTTCCGAATTTCTCTGATTACCGCTACCGTACTGTGTTCTGCTTCCGCACTGTCTGCTTTGCCGCAGGGCTACCCTGCTGACTATCAAAAAATGGTCGATGCCGCGACCAAAGAGGGCAAAGTGGTGATCTACTCCACCACCGACACCAAAGCTGCCGGGCCGCTGATTGAGGGCTTCGAAAAAACCTATCCGGGCATCAAAGTTGAATATAACGACATGAACAGCACCGAGCTGTACAACCGTTTTATCAGCGAACAGGCCTCGGGTGGCGGTAGCGGCGATGTGGTCTGGAGCTCCTCCATGGACACCGGGCTAAAGCTCGCTACCGACTACGCCATGGAGTACAAATCACCGGAGCAAAGCCAGCTGCCGAAATGGGCGGTCTGGAAAGATAAAGCCTACGGCACCACCTATGAGCCCGTCGTGTTTATCTACAACAAACGGCTGATCCCGGCGGGCGACGTGCCTGATTCCCATGCGGCGCTGGCTAAGCTTATTGCCAGCCAGACGGATAAATTCAAGAGCAAAGTCACCACCTACGACATCGAAAAATCGGGTCTGGGCTTTATGCTCTCGGTGCAGGATCACAAGGCCGATCCTAACTACTTCAAAACCCTGGCCGATATCGCCAAAGGGGGCTTAGCCGTTCAGTCTTCAACCGGCACCATGATGGAGAGGGTGTCATCAGGGGAAAACCTGATCGGTTTTAATATCCTCGGATCCTACGCGGAAGCGCGCGCGAAGAACGATCCGTCGCTGGGGATCGCCTATCCAAAAGATTACACCTTGGTGTTATCACGCGTGTCGTTCATCAGCCAGCAGGCGCAAAACAGCAATGCCGCGAAACTGTGGCTGGACTACGTCCTGTCTGAAAAAGGACAAAGTATTCTGGCAAGCCAGGCGGATATCCCGTCCATTCGTAACGATATCGACGGCAAAAATGATATCGACGGCCTGACGAAAGTGCTCGGCAATGCGCTGAAACCTATCCCGGTTGATGAAAGTCTGCTGGAGTATCTGCAGCCGAAAAAACGCCTGGAGTACATCAAACAGTGGCGTACCGCTGCCGCCAAATAAGCGTCTGAGCGCGACGCGGGCCGTCGCGCTCCTGTTACCTGAGTTCGTTTTGCTGGGCTGCAACACCAGGGATACCCCATGAATACATTTCGCAGAAAGTGGCAAAGCCTGCCGCGCGGTATTGTCGTGTTGATAACCGCCCTGGTTATCTACACGCCGCTGTCGTTTATCGTGATACAGAGCTTCTTGTCCGCCCCGTTCTTTTCACCGGCAAAAGAGTGGAGCCTTGAATCATTTGGTTTTATCTTCACCGACCCTGATTTCTATAAGGCGCTGAAAAGCGGTTTTATTCTCGCTTTCGGGCTGGTCATCATCGCCATTCCGTTAGGGGGCGTGCTGGCCTTTCTGATGGTGCGTACCGACCTGCCCGGCCGCCGTCTGATTGAACCGCTGATCCTCGTTCCGGTTTTCGTGTCGCCAATGGTGCTGGGATTCGGCTACGTGGTAGCCGCCGGTCCGGTAGGCTTTTTATCCCTCTGGGCGCAGGCGCTGATTGGTTTCGTACCGTGGAATATCTACGACATGTCGAGCATCGTGGTCATTGCTGGCCTGACGCATGTTCCGCATGCCTATCTCTATATTTCGTCCGCGCTGCGAAGCGTCGGTTCCGATGTGGAAGAGGCCGCACGTACCGCGGGTGCGTCGCCCTTACAGGTGATGACCTCGGTCAGCCTGCCGATGGTGCGCCCGTCCATTTTGTACGCCATCGTTCTGCTGTTCTTCCTCGGTCTTGAAGTGTTTGGTCTGATGCTGGTCCTCGGCGATCCGGAAGGCAACATGGTGCTGGCAACCTACCTGTACCAGCTGACCAACAAGCTTGGTACCCCTTCCTACCACCTGATGGCGGCGGTTGCGGTGGTGCTTATCTGTATCACCATTCCGCTGGTCATGCTGCAGCGTCGCCTGATGCGCACCGCCAACCGTTTCGTGACCATGAAAGGCAAAGCGTCCCAGGCCCGGGCCTTACCTCTGGGTAAATGGCGCTGGGTGGCGGGCGCGGTGGTCGCCTTCTGGCTTACCGTCACGATCGGCGTTCCCCTGCTCGGCGTGGTATTGCGCGCGTTTATCTCAAACTGGGGCGTGGGCGTTTCACTGTGGGACGAGCTTTCCCTGAGTACTTTTCGCACGATATGGGCGCAGCCGAACCTGCTGCGCGCCATCGTCAACTCCATGTCCATTGGGGTCATTGGCGGCGCGCTGGCCGTGGCGTGCTACCTGTTTGTCGGTATCGCCATGCACCGCAAACCGGACAATACCACGCGTTTTCTGGATTACAGCGTCCTGGTGCCGCGCGCCGTGCCTGGCCTGCTCGCGGGTCTGGCCTTTCTCTGGGTGTTCCTGTTCCTGCCGATGTGGCTGGATAACTCGCTGAAATCGGGCTGGCTTTCCGGGTTCGCCTGGAGCGACTGGATGCGTGAAAACCTGATTGTCTGGCTACGTTCGCTGCGCAGCACCATTTTCAGCGTCTGGCTGGCCTATACGGTGGTCTGGATGGCGTACGGGCTGAGACTCATCTCGTCCACCCTGCTGCAGGTTGCGCCGGAGCTTGAAGAGGCCGCCCGCAGTACGGGGGCTACGCGTGGCCAGATCACCCGCCATGTCACGATCCCGCTCTCCCGCTACGGCCTTATCGGTTCGTGGCTGCTGATGTTCCTGATTTTTGAACGCGAATATTCAACGGGTGTGTACCTGCTTTCACCCGGCACGGAAACCATCGGCTCGATGCTGGTATCCCTCTGGGCCGCGGGAGCCATTGATATTGTGGCGGCGCTCTCTTTTATTAACATCCTGCTGGTGGTGGTAGGTCTGGGCATTGCCCTTCGTTTCGGAGTCAAAATACATGATTGAATTAGCGGTTAACGATCTGCACCTGACCTACGGCGACAATCCTGTTTTAAAAGGGGTCTCCATGAACCTCAACCGCGGCGAAGTGGTCTCCCTGCTGGGGCCATCCGGCAGCGGGAAAACCACCCTGCTGCGTGCGGTGGCGGGCCTGGAAAAACCGACTCAGGGCTCGATTATCATTGGCAAAAACAAAGTCTATGACGGCACGCCGCGCAGTGAGATCCCGGCGGAAGAGCGTAACCTGGGCCTGGTGTTTCAGTCGTATGCGCTGTGGCCGCACAAAACCGTTTTTGAAAACGTGGCCTATCCGCTCAAGCTGCGCAAGGTTCCGGCCAAAGAGATCCAGCAGCGCGTACAGGACGTGCTGGACCAGCTCGGGCTGGGCCATCTGGGCAAACGCCACCCGCACCAACTCTCCGGTGGACAACAGCAGCGCGTGGCAATTGGCCGGGCGCTGGTCTACAACCCGCCGGTCATTTTACTGGATGAACCGCTCTCTAACCTCGACGCTAAGCTGCGTGAAGAGGCTCGCGTATTCCTGCGTGAGCTGATTATCAAGCTGGGCTTATCCGCATTGATGGTAACGCACGACCAGAATGAGGCGATGTCGATTTCCGACCGTATCCTGCTGCTTAACAACGGTAAAATCGAGCAACAGGGCACACCGCAGGAGATGTACGGCTCGCCGAAAACGCTGTTTACCGCTGAGTTTATGGGCAGCAATAATCGCCTGCACGGCAAGGTAACGGAAGTACGTGACGGTAAAGCGCGTATCGAAGGCAAAGGCTGGGTGCTGTGGGGTCAGGCCGGTGAAGGGGTACGAAGCGGTGAAGACGCCACCGCGGTGATCCGCGTCGAGCGCGTGGCGGTGGTCGAGGGGCCGGGTGAAAACCAGCTGGCGCTCCCGTTACTGACCAGCATGTATCTCGGTGACCGCTGGGAATACCTGTTCCGCACGCCGGGGGATGATTTTGTCATTCGCGCCTATGGTCACGAGGCCCGGGACCCGCTGCACTGCCACCTTTCGCTGCCTGAAAAGCACGTGTGGATCTTCCCGAAAAACTAAATGTAAAAAGGCTGCGATAAGCAGCCTTTTTTATGCCCGACATACTGCCTGCACTCGGCAGTGAAAGCCTTACGTCATCAGCTTACCAGGCAAGACTGCCCGCGCTGAGTCAACGTCCATAAGGTTGTGACCGCCGGGATGAACGCGGACTGACCGGCGTTCAGCGTCATGTTGGCACCCTCGGCGTGGCTGAGCGTGGCACTCCCCTTCAGCACCAGCAGAATTTGCGCACGGTCTGTCCGGATGTTTTGCTGCTCGCAATGTTCAATGACGCTAAAGCGAAAATCCGTTACCGGGTTCGGGTATTGCTGCATCCCCTCTTCCCGCTGCGGATGCATCCTGAGGCGGTCGGCTGGGGTTTCGTCAAACACCGTACAGCGCACCAATTCTGCCACATTGATGTTCTTGGGGGTTAAGCCCGCACGCAGCACGTTGTCAGAACTGGCCATGACCTCTACCGCCGTACCGTTCACATAGGCATGTAGCGTACCGGCGCGCAGGAACATCGCCTCACCCGGCGCAAGCGTAATGCAGTGCAGATACAGCGGGGCCAGAGCCCCGATGTCCCCCGGGTAATCTCGCAGTAGCCGTTCGATAAAGGGCGCTACCGGAGCAAACACCCCGCATGCAAGTCGCGCTTCCAGACACGTCAGCACGCCCTCTTTTTCCGCCGGCTCAAGCGCCATCAGACGCGTAAAAAAGGCCTTAAGCCCTTCAGCATGCAGGTTGTTGCGAAACAGCGACAGCGCGGACGTCAGGGCCGGGGCATCCAGGCGCAAAAAGTGATTAGCAATCTCCTGATACGGCCGGAAGCCGTTCATGGCCATAAAAGGCGTCAGGGCAAAAACCAGCTCAGGCTTATGGTTCGCATCGGTGTAATCCTCTCCGGGCAGGTTGCCCTGACGGGCGAACCCGTCTTCTGCCTGGCGCTTATTGGGATGTACCTGCAGCGACAGTGCGCACTCCGCTGACAGCAACTTCAGCAGGTAAGGCAACTGCCCCGCAGTTTCTCCCGCGCACGCGCCTAACATCTCTGCCGGCCTCTGTGAAATAAGGTCCTGTAAAGAGCGTAACCCTGTATCGGTTTCAATCTCCGAGCAGCCTGCGGGGTGGCTTCCCATCCAGACCTCGGCCTGGGGTTGATCGTCAGGGTTGAGCAGGCCAAAAAGATGATTAAGCGCTACGCGACTGCCCCAGGCGTAATTTTTGATGCCGTTACGCATCCGGTAAAAAGGCTGACTCATTGCGTATCCTTTTCACATTCGCCAGGGGTGAAGCCATTTTCAGCCGCCAGCTGCGCAAACCACAATGCGTTACGTTTGATTTGTCGCTCCCCGGTGGCTAAATCCAGACGCCAGAAGCCATATCGCCGCTTGAAGCTGTTGATCCAGGACCAGTTATCAATGAAGGTCCACTGATGAACACCAAAACAGTTGGCGCCGTCAGCGATACCACGATGCAGCTGGGCCAGATGCTCCTCCATCAGAGCGATACGGAAGGTGTCATCTATCACGCCATCGGCCTGCACCGGCCCTTCGGACTGCAGATCCATCGCGATGCCAATTTCCGCCAGATACCATTTAATATTGCCGTAGTTATCGCGAATATTGCAGGCAATGTCATAGATAGCTTCCGGGTGGATCTCGTTATTGTCGCGATAAGGGTTAAACCGCCCCTGAGGATCGATATAATTTTCGAAATAGACTTCCGGCGTGAAGTAATCGAGCGCGTAAACGCTTTCCCGCGCTTTCACCCTTCTCGGCACATAATAATTCACCCCCAGAAAATCAATTCTCGACTGCAGGATCGTCTCCACATCCTGCCGTGAAACCTCTGGTAAGCAGCCGTTTGCGGTTAAGATTTCGCACAGTTCTTTGGGGAATTCATGTTTAACCAGCGGGTCGAGGAAGCTACGGTTAAACAGCAGGTCGGCATACCAGGCCGCTTTTTTATCGGCCTCGCTGTCGCTGCGGGTATAAGAAGGCGTGAGGTTGAGCACGACACCAATCTCACCCGGCAAGCCCATTTCACGGTAGACATTCACCGCCCTGGCGTGCGCCAGCATAATATTAAAGGCGACCTGAGCCGCCAGTTTGCCATCTTTTTTACACGGATAATGGAAGTCATATAAATAACCGCCTTCCACCGGCACGATCGGCTCATTAAAGGTTATCCAGTATTTCACCTTATGGCCAAACAGCTCGAACGCGGTGCGGGCGAAGCGGGCAAAAAGCTCGGTTACGTAGGATGACTCAAATCCGCCATATGCTTTTTGCAGCGCCTCGGGCATATCAAAATGGTAAAGGTTGATGATGGGCTCGATGCCGTTGGCAATCATTTCATCGAAGTAATCGTTATAGAAGCGGACGGCGTCGCGGTTTGGCTGTCCGGTTTTGAAATCATCGATCAGACGCGACCACTGAATAGAGGTTCGAAACGAGTTAAACCCCGTTTGCTTCATCAGGGCTACGTCTTCTTTATATTTACTGTAGGTTTCACAAACGTGCTGCGGACCAATCTGCTGAAAAAAACGCTCTGGTTGTTCGGCAAACCAGCTGTCCCAGACAGAACGGTGCGGCTTATTGGCTATGCCTTCCGTCTGCGGACCTGATGCCGCTGCGCCCCAAAAAAAACCTTCCGGGAATTGATACCGGTTCATAACGCCTCCTGAATGAAAAAAAGGGCTGCCCCGAACAGGGCAGCCAAATAACTACTCTGCAGTGACTTCAATTGATTTGATGAACATATATCCCCAGTCGCCAGAGAACTTGCCAAAGCTAATGGTGTTGTCCCCTGCCCTGAGCGTGACCGGTACGATCATCGTCTGGCCTTTCTCATCCGTTTGCGGGAATTCAATGCTCACCGGCGTTCCGCCGTTCACAATGAACGAGTTTTTCTTACTCCCCCATTTGCCGTTAAATTCCACGTGCAGGGCAAACTTACCGTCCCAGGGGGCGTTAACCTGCCAGGTCACGCTGTCTCCGTCATTGGCAAAAGGACCAAGGAAACCGTCTTCACCAATCGCTAACGTATCTTTATCGCTCTTGGTGATGTTCAGTTTCCCCTTGCTGACGTCCAGCGTTCCGCCGCCAAAATGACAGTAGTCCGCCGGCACGGGTCCCGCCGCGGCCTTCACGCTAACGTTTACCGTCTTGCTGCTTTTCAGCAGTCCATCGTCAGCGGTAAAGGTCAACGCATAGTCACCGGGAGCCGAGAACCAGGCACGGGTTTCCGCTTTGGTGCTGTCACAAAAGTGGACGTTATCCTTGCCTTCGTGATGCCATGCCACGCTGACCTTCGGCTCCGGCAGATTGTCATCCTGCCAGGCCGCGGTGAGCTGAACGCCTTTATCCACGGTGGTAGAGAGCGCATCCTGCAGAGTGATGACCGGCGGCAGGTTTTTCTGCGTATGCTCAAGGCGAATCACGTTTGAAGGCGCAGACTGACCGCTTTCGTTCTTTGCGATCACCCGGTAGTAGTAAGTCTGGCCCAGCGTCAGGCTGCGATAGTCATCACGGAAGAGATCCATTTTTGCCGGATCCCACTCATTTTTGCCGTCAGAGATATCCTGACCAACGCGGGTCCACGGGCCGTGTGGCTGAGTCGCTCTCTCCACATCGTAATAACGCCCGACGGGGGACCCCATCCAGTTAATGGCAAACGGTGAGTTGCTCTCGCGCAGCTTAGGTGCTTCCGGGACCGGCAGGGCCGGCGCCTGGCTCAGCCCCGCCATTTGCGCCGAGGCGGTTCGCACAAGATTGACAACCTCCATCTCCTGGTTTGCTTTGCCCTCGACCGGGAAGCCAGGCAGATGGTAGCTGTAGTGCCCGGTAAACTCTTTGTGCCAGTAAAAACCACCATCATAGCGATGACCACGGAAGCCCCAGATAAAGCCCCCCGCCGCCTGCGCGCCATTGACCTCGGTATGCACAATGGCCTGCATGATAGTGTTAAGGTCTTTTTGATCGAGCAGACCAAATTCGCCAACCAGATAGACCTTTTTGCCGCCAATCGCCTCCAGATCGTTGCGAACCTGCTCGGGGTGGTTGTTCTCGGCGTTGGTGTAATAGTGGTTACTGATGATGTCGACGTTCGGATCGTTGAGCGCGAAATCATTCACCTTTTTATAGGTACCATCGACGACAAGCTGATAGGGCGCCCACTTGCGGATCCAGGCCGACGTTTTCTGCAGGAAATCAGCGTTGGTGTTTTCCAGCTCATTACCCGTTTCCCAGGCCATGATCGCCTTTTCATCGTAGTAATGGCGTCCCGTAATGGTGTTGGTACGGGTAATCACCTGACGGATCACATCCTGATAAGCACGGTAGGTTTTACTGTCGGTTCGATAAAAATCTTCCGGCTTTTCATGATAAAACGCGGCCAGCTGTTCGCGTCCCCCCCACCACCACCAGTGGTCAATAAACGGCAGAATCAGGCGCAGCCCCTGCTTATCCGCCTCGGCAATCATGTTGTCATACACTTTCATGGCCGTTTCATTCAGCCGCGGCATGCCGTCCGGCGTTGCCGGTGACAGAATATGTGTCTCACGTCCGCAGGCAGCATCATTTTCCTGCTGCACGGAAAGCACATATACACGCTGTGCTTTAGCACCGGTTTGCACCAGCGCTTTGATCCAGTTCTCCTGCTCTTCAGCAGTCGGCCATCTAAAGTATTGCCCCCAGCCGCGCGGATCGGCCTTACAGGTTCCGCGCGCGTCATCTTCTATACGATGCAGCTCCGGGGCGTGGATCCCGGCGAAGCGAAAGACGCGATCGCCATCTTTTAACGCTGCGCCATCGCGAGTAATAAAGTGTTCAAAATGGGATTGCTCGGCCGCCAGAGCCCCCGCGCTTCCCAGCGCGGAGAGTAAGGAGACGAGAAGCAGTTTTCGAATCGGGAAAGCCATCTCTTTTCTCCTCAGAACCAGACTTCAGCCTGCACACCAAAATTCAGCGTATCGGTATCGCCGCTACGTGAATATCCCCCCGGACTCAGGGTGCCAGTGCTCCAGTCGTAATTTCTGTCCATCGCATCCGAGACGCCTTTATCCCATTTTGCGTAGGTGGCAAAGAAGCGCAGCTGCGGACGGCTCCAGAAACCTGAATCAAAGGTCAGGGTCGGCGCAATGGTCACCTTGGTCAGGCCACCTTTCCCTTTACCGTTTACGCCCATGTAGTTTTTATCATCCAGATATTCGTAGCCCACCTCATATTGCATGGCAAAGTTTTTGGTTATCTGATGATACGGACGGATACCCGCTACCCACATGGAACGTCCCCAGCCGTCATCGTCGTTGGTCCACCAGCGGTAGTTTTTGTCTTTCTGATAAAACGCAAAGGTCGATACTTCCACGTCACCCAAGTTGGCCATGCTGTCCAGCACGACGCGCCAGGATTGCGTATCGTCAAGGTTTGCCCAGCCCCAGCCGTTTTTACCCAGCGAATCCGCGGCGGCCAGGCCTTTGCCATACTGGAAAGCGATGCGGGAGTACCCGTTAGTCAGGCCGTAGAAGCTGTCAAAGTTGTACAGCGCGGTCACGCCGTATCCCTTCTCAGCCGAGGTAGGATGGTTTTCATTGCGGTTCATGTGGTGGCCGATAAGTTCGACGTCGAGCCCGGTGCCGCCAATCTTTTTAAACCACAGGTTAAGCGAATAGTCGTCCGGATAGCCCTGATCCCCCAGATCTACCGGATAAGCTTTGGCTTCGTCGGTGGTCGAGAAGGCATACACACCCGCATCAAAGCGCGCGAAGCCTAAGTCCAGGTTATCGAACCCGCCCCCGGTTCCGTTGTACTGAATGTACTCCCAGTCGAACTGGTGGCTGGAAAGGTTGGAGCTGCTGTAGCGTTTACCGGCCCAGAAGGTCATGTCCGGGGCAAAATCGAGATTCGTTAATTCAGCAAACCCTTCACGGAACTGGGTCTCTTTGCCGTCATCGTCAGTACAGTTCCAGTCGGCAGTACATTTGGTCTGGTGCGTCAGGTTGGCCTGAATACGTGCGACTGCACCTGAATCCGACTTCAGCGTCACCGTCGGGATCAGCTCAATTTTGGTATCTTCTTCGTTACCCAGACGCCATTTCCCGTCAGGCATCAGCCCCACCGAATCGACCCGGTTGCCATCGCTATTGGCAAGAATACCCGAGCGTAAATAGCCGTGGAGGGCGAAATCATATTTCTCATCGGCGCTGGCATAACCGCTGATGACAGTAAGAGCAATCAAGGACAGAGGTATTGATTTCATTAACGTTTGCATAGGTTCCCTTTGAATTTTTATTTTCACGGTTAAACGTGCAGGGGAAATGTAAGGATCAAATCTGGAAATGTACATCCACAAACGGAAAGCGCTTTCCATGTTTGCCGGATTGAATCACAAATTTAAGATCAAAGAGAAAATTTTTGTGAAGAATGTCACGAAATAATCTTCTGCCCATCAGGAACGGGCAGAAGCAGGGAGGCGGGGATTATTTTTCCAGCTGCATCAACTGGCGTTCATGAACCTTGAAGAAGGGGCGATAGAGCATCCATGCATTAAAAAAGGCGAACAGGCACATGCACATATTTTTCCAGCTGCCGTTCGCCGACCAGGCTGCGCCCAGCGGTGAAGGCATAGACCAGGGCAGCATGGCGACGGCTCTGTCGAGCACGCCAAGCTGGGTTAAATACCAAGCTATACAGGCATTTATCAGTGGTACAAACACAAAGGGCAGTAAAAAAACCGGGTTCATGATGACGGGGAAACCAAACAATATCGGCTCGTTAATGTTGAACAGCGACGGCAGAAGGCCAATTTTCCCGACGCTCTTCAACTGCCGGGATCGGCTTCGCATCGCCATAAAGACCAGCGGCAGCGTAGAGCCGATACCGCCAATCAGCAGATAAAAATCCCAGAATCCCTGCAGATAAATATGGGGCAGCACGGCTTCCCCGGCGGCCAGGGCCCGCTGGTTTTCAAACAGATAGGTGAGCCAGAACGGGTTCATGATGCCCGTAATGATCAGGGCGCCATGAATACCGACGAACCATAAAAGATTACACAGAAACAAGGAGATAAGCACCGCCGTAAGGGTATCGGATGCCACGATAAGCGGGCGTAACGCCTCGCCAATCAGCTGTGGCAAAATTTGTCCGGTCGTCTGCAGCATCACGGCATTCATTACGCTAATGGAGAGCATGATCACCAGCAGCGGCATCAGCAGCTGGAAACCATTTCGCGTCATCACCGGTACCTCCTCCGGCAGACGAATGCACCATCCTCTTTTGTAGAAAAATCTTATTATTTCAATAGAGTAAGCGCTTGAAATGAGCGCAGTAAAAAGCCCCATCCCGCCCAGAAAAATATTCGTTGCACCGTTATCCCGAAAGCCAATGAACAGCAAAAAGGAGAGGCAACCGGTGAGTCCACACAGCCGTTCCGGCAGTTGATACTGCTTGGCCAGACTGGCGCTGGCACCAAACGCGACAATCAGCGCGACCAGTCCGAGCGTCAGCTCAAAGGTTGGCAACAGCATCGGACGCAGCAGCAAATAGACGTGTCCGAGGCGCGATGCACTTGAAATGGCGAACGGTGGAAACAGCAGCGGCACCATCAGGCTTCCCACAATCACAAAAGGCATGGCGAGGGAAAAGCCGTCCCGCATCGCGGTAATATGTTGATTTCTGGTGATTATATTGGCTGCTGGCGTGAGACGTTGCTCAATCAAATCCACAGCAACATTCATCAAATGAATGTTCATAACTCGACCTTAATAGTTCGTGAATAGCCGCGATGATCTCGCACATCCGGACAAAGTGAAAGATTCCCTCAGGTGATCGCGGTCACAATTACCTTATCCACCAATGGAAAGCGCTTTCCGTTTTGTTCCATGATGACTATATTCCAGCCATAAGTTCAAAGGAGACGTTATGAAAAAAATCATGTTGTGTTGTTCTGCCGGGATGTCCACCAGCCTGCTGGTGAAAAAAATGGTCGACGAAGCGCAAAAGCGTGGCCTGGAAGCGGAGATCAAAGCGTTTGGCGTGGCCGAATTCGCCGAGCAGGTCGGTCACTATCAGGTGGTGCTGCTTGGACCGCAGGTGAAGTACATGCAAAGCGATCTTCAGAAACAAGCTGATAAATACGGGATCCGTGTTGAGCCTATCAACATGATGGATTACGGCATGCAAAAAGGGGGCGCCGTTCTCGATTTCGCCCTCTCCCTGATAGATAACAAATAACGAAGGGAAAACCCATGAGCTCTCTGTACGCGAAACTTATCCAGGTCATTGAACAGAAAATTACCCCGATGGCAGGCGCCGTCGGGCAGCAGAAGTATGTGACCTCGATTCGTGACGGCTTTATCACCGCCCTGCCGTTCATGATCGTCGGTTCCTTTATGCTGGTGTTTATTTTCCCGCCCTTCTCACCCGACACGTCCTGGGGTTTCGCCCGGGCATGGCTGCAATTCTCGTTGGATCACCGTGAAGCCCTGATGCTGCCGTTCAACTTCAGCATGGGGATCATGACGATCTTCATTTCAGTCGGGATCGCCGCGAGCCTGGCCAAACATCACGATCTGGATGCCCTTACCGCCGGCATGCTGTCGCTGATGGCATTTCTGCTGGTGGCTGCGCCGTTAAAAGACGGGCAGATTTCTACCGCCTATTTCTCCGGGCAAGGGATCTTCACGGCCATTCTGGTGGCTATCTACTCTACCGAGCTGTATGCCTTCCTGAAGCGTCACAATATTACCATCCGCCTGCCGCCAGAAGTGCCTACGGGCGTTGCGCGTTCGTTCGAAATTCTGATCCCGGTGCTGGCAATTGTTGTCACTCTGCACCCGCTCAACCTCTTCATTGAGGCCCAGCTCGGCATGATTATTCCGGAAGCGATTATGTCGCTGGTGAAACCGCTGGTTGCCGCCTCCGATACGCTGCCTGCCATTCTGCTCTCGGTGCTGGTGTGCCAGGTTCTGTGGTTTGCGGGCATCCACGGCGCGCTGATTGTCACCGGAATTATGAACCCGTTCTGGATGGCGAACTTGTCGGTTAACCAGGCAGCAATGGCTGCCGGTCAGGCGATCCCGCACATTTACGTTCAGGGATTCTGGGATCACTACCTGCTGATTGGCGGGGTCGGCTCCACGCTGCCGCTGGCGTTACTGCTGCTGCGCAGCAAAGCAGTGCATCTGCGTACCATTGGGCGTATGGGCGTGGTGCCGGGGATGTTTAATATCAACGAACCGATTTTATTCGGTGCCCCTATCATCATGAATCCGCTCTTTTTCCTGCCGTTCGTGCTGGTTCCGATGGTCAATGCCACCCTCGCCTACTTTGCCCTTGATTTCGACCTGGTCAGTCGCGTGGTCTCGATGACACCGTGGACAACGCCTGCCCCTATCGGCGCATCCTGGGCGGCCAACTGGAGCTTTAGCCCGGTGATCCTCTGCCTGCTGTGCATGGTTACCTCAGCGGCCATGTACTTCCCGTTCCTCAAAGCGTACGAGAAGCAGCTGCTGGAACAAGAGCATGAAAATGCGGTTGAACAATCTGAAGAAGCGGCACAGTCCGCCTGATAGTAAAAACACAGAGGTTACTGATGGAATTAGAAGAACAGGTCATGGGCATTATTATCAATGCCGGTCAGTCACGCAGTCTCTGCTACGAAGCGCTTGGCTTCGCAAAAAAAGGTGACTTTGCTTCAGCCGACGCGCGAATGAAAGAGGCGGCGCACTTCGCCCGTGAAGCGCATCTGGTGCAAACCCAACTGATCGAAGCTGACGAAGGGGAAGGCAAAACCAAAATGACGCTGGTGATGGTGCACGCTCAGGATCATTTGATGACCTCGATTCTGGCGAAAGAACTGGTGACGGAGCTGATCGAACTGTACCGCACTCGTCAGGCATAACCATTCAGGAGAGGCGCTGGCCTCTCCTTTTCGAGGAACGTATGCACTATCTTGGACTCGATATTGGCGGCACAAAAATGGAAGCCATCCTGCTTTCGCCTCAGGGCGAATGCCTTTGGCGTGAGCGTCGTCCGACGCAAAAAAAAAGTTATGACGCCTTTATGCACCATCTGCTGGCGTTTATCGGCGAAGCGCGCGCGGTAAGTGAAGTGCCATTCAGTATCGGTATTGGCCTGCCGGGGGCCATCGACCCACAGAGCGGGCTAATTAAAAACTGCAACTGCCTGGTACTCAACGGTCACGACCTGAAGCATGATTTAGCACAGCAGCTCAATCAGCCCGTGTGGATAGCCAATGACGCGGATTGCTTCACGCTGTCTGAAGCGGTTGATGGCGCAGGCGCAGAAGCAGATACCGTCTTTGGCGTAATTGTCGGTACCGGATGCGGCGGTGGCGTGGCGGTACATAAGCGTCTGCTTCAGGGGCCAAACGCCATCGCTGGCGAATGGGGACATAACCCGTTGCCTGGCTATGCCCCCGAGACGGATGGTCCGGCGCAGCCCTGCTATTGCGGGAAACATAACTGTATCGAAACCTTTATCTCTGGCACCGGCTTTGCCCGCCGTTATCCCAGCGAACTGAGCGCGCAGGCCATCATTGAAGCGGCGGCCCAGGGAGACCTGACCGCGCGGGCCCACTGGCGCCACTTTATCGACGCCTTTGCCCGCAGTCTGGCCTCGGTGATCAATATTCTTGATCCGCAGGTTATTGTGTTGGGCGGTGGGTTATCAAATGTCAGCCAGCTGTACGACGAACTTCCGGCCGCCATCAGGCCCTACATCTTCTCGGAAAGCTGCCGTACCCGTATCGTCCCGGCCCGTTACGGCGACGCCAGTGGCGTGCGTGGCGCGGCGTGGCTACCGGGTTTGCACGCCGCGCAGACGTGAAACCGCCTGTGGGGGGCGCTAAGATTCTTAAGGTGGGTTATGTTAAGATAACCAAAACCCACCACGCAGAAAATGCTATGCCAACGATTGACGATGTATCACGATTAGCCAATGTCTCACGAGCAACCGTCTCACGCGTGTTGACGGGGACGCGCGGCGTGCGCGAAGAGAGCCGTGAAGCCGTGCTGCGCGCCGTAGAAGAGCTTAATTATCGCCCAAGCTTTGCCGCGCAAAACCTGGCAAGTCAGTCATCAAGCTACGTTGGTCTGGTTCTCTCTGCGAAGGATGAAAGCAGCGGAGCACGTTTGCTGCCTGCGCTCTCCCGCGCCATGAAAGCGTTGAATAAAACGCTCATCGTAGAGTACGTAAACGATCCTGTTGAGCAGGCTGTCACCGTTGATGATCTTCAGCGCCAGTGTGTTGCTGTCGTAGTCTTTGGGCCGGTTGCGGCCGGTAGCGCAGAGAATGTTATCTCCTTCGATCGTCCAGTGGTGGATGCGAAACCTCAGGGATATGACTTTGCCTTTGCGACGGAAAGCGCCTGTCGTTACATGACGGGCAAGGGCCATCGCAATATCGCACTGGTGATTGACAGCGAACACGATGACAACAGTAAAAAGATGGTGGAAGGCTATCGCAACGTCCTGCAAAACTACTCTTTGCCGTTTAATCGCCAGCTGGTGTTAACGGCGAATGAAGATGTTGAACAGGCGCTGTTGACGCTTATCAACAGCCTGAGCAAGTTTTCCGCCATTGTGGTTAAACGTGATGGCTATGCCGCTGAAGCGATGCGTCTGTTCCGGGAATTTGGCATTTCCGTTCCGCAGGAAGTATCGCTGCTGAGTCTGGAAGATTCGCCTCTGGCAACCCAGCTCTATCCACAGCTGACCTGTATCTCGTGGCCAATGGATCAGTTGCTCACTCAGTGCGTTGAGCGCATTAAAAGCCTGGTGGATGGCCGACCTGTTCGCACGTCAGAGCTCTCCCCCGTGATTGGTAAACTCACACCTCGCCAGTCGGTGATGGAAAAAAGCTAGCGGGTACGCAGCGATTGCCGGCTTAAGGGTGTGATAACACAGTAAACGTTATCCCTGTTCTGGAGCGAGATGATGAAAACCTTTCTGTTCATAAGTGCCCTCACCCTTTTCCCGGCGCTCTCCTGCTATGCCATCGCTCAGGAAACGTCCCTGCCGCTGAAAGAGCAAATTCATACCGATGAAGGTACGTTATGCGTGTATGGCGATGCTGCGCGCAGTGAAAAAGTTGTGATGCAGGGCGGCAACGATTGCCCACAGAGTAAAGCGGCAAAACAGTCCTGATTGCAGATAGGATGCTGTTTTTTGGGGGGGCGGCGGAGCAAAATACCGTTCCTATTTCACTTTCTAAGTCATTTGACCGGCAAACATTTACATCTTCATTAATGAACCGGTCTTTTGCTCTTAACGTGAATATTTCCCCCAATATACCGATCGCAGCTATACGGAAAAGGTACCAGTAATAATTAGCACCGGCATGAGGCTTGCATTTACGAAGGGAAATGTCCTTACAGTAGATATCAAGCGAGACTAATCGGATATTGATGTAGTAGAATTGGCTAACTCCCGATTAGCGCTAAAGATGGGGATGAAGGCAAAGTGGGTGCAGTTATTCACACGCAGGCTGGGTCAAATTTTCTTATCAACTCAACTGTAACTTGCTGACTAGCTCATGACCTTTCATCTGACGTGGAATAATATAATTTCTCCAAGAAAATAATATCAAGCATCGTATTATAGATCAAAAATAATCAGGCGGACCACCTACAAGACGGCCCGTATAATTATACCCCCACATCCCCCATCAAAGGAAACACAGAGATTCATCCATAAAAATAATCATAAAATGCATTGAAATTTTCATCTCCGATAAATGGAACAACCCTTACCTTTAACTCATCCATAAAATCTTTTTTTACTTCATCATTATCATCTGCTATATCAAAAATATCGTAATAACCATATACCAAATCAATGAGTTCTGTTAGAGAAAGTAAAAAGCCAGAGAGATTGTCAGCTATTTTAAACGGTTCAACTACGTCATAAGACGCATAAATAGAGGTATTACCTTCATCTACAACAGCAATTATAGGCTTACCACCACCTAAATCATCGCCAATTACAAGATAATTATCTGGTAAGTATTCATAACCACTTTGAGCTTTTGCAAGTTCACTGACTGAATAAAATTTAATTGGCGTAAAACCTGTTTCTATTTTTAACTTCTCAGGATTATTTTTTCCATATAAATAATCCAACTCTGCCGAGCGAGGTAAGTTGGAGGGGAATACGTTGTCAATGTCATTAACGATATTGAAACTCCCGGACAGTGAATATTTATTGCAAATAGCAACAATTTTTTTTAATGACTCTTCAATTTCACTCATAATAACACCTCATATTTATCACATTCACTGATATTATTGACAGCTCTTTAAATTCTTACGGGTCAGGTTACGGTCTATCAATCGTCCTTTACCTGGAGTGTCATAACTTCCTCGGTGACCTTGCAAACCATGTAAATGTTCATCATAGCCGCTTGGATGATTAGCATTCTGGAGAAATACAATATTCCTTGGATCGCCTTGCCATTTTCCTCCTAAAACACCGTTCCCTTTCACACTATTGATATGATGGCCTGTATAGCCCATTTCGGACATAACCGACGATAATTGGCGATTATTTTTTGTACTTAGTATTACTTCGCGTTCAGCGGCCGTCCAGTCCCGGCTTCCTCCTCCAGCCGCAACCAGTTCTTTTTCTTCTCCCCATGCTCGGCTTATTGCTGTCGCCCGACTGCGCGCAAAGGGTAGTAGCAGAACATAGAGCAGCCGTTTCACCGTCAGCATACTGCCCAGCGTAGCGAAACGGCTGATGCGGCATCACCGTGCGCTGAACAAGCTTTGTAGCCCTTGCAGTCTGATAGCGGACTTCGCCAAAACTGCAATACTGGCCGCTCCAGTGTACCTCGCCACGCGCATCGGTCACCTCCAGTTGCGCACCATTCAAATCGGTACTGAACCAGTAAATCTCACCGCTGCTCTGGTCACGCAGATGATCATCCCAGCCGGCGGGCTACAGGATTCATTCGGGTCATAAACATAAGTGCTGAACCCCTGGTTTCCTGCTCCTCCTGCAACAGGCGGTAGCCCCGCCACAGGAAGCGCGTTTCGGTGATGCCATGCGCCGTGGTGACGATTTTACGCGTACGGAGGCCCAGCTCAAGGTCTGGTAGATATACATGACTGGCATCCGGTTGTCCTGATCCCTGAATTTGTGCGGCAATGAATGGCCCGGTAAAGAGCCAGAAGAGATAGTTATTGACGGAGTGGTCGGGAATGTGAAGATTTAGTCATCGAGCCTGATTTATATAAGGCTGCAGTAGATAACTCAAATTGTAATGAATGTTAGTTTTCGTTCTGTTGCGCGGCAAACGCCGTTCACCTTGCTGATTCATACAGGCAATCCCCTGCTGACGAGAATGAAGTACACTTCCCGGTTACACTCTGACGTCCACAGCTCACCGGCGATAATTTTTCTGGCAAAGGAGTAGGCACGTATTTAATGAAATATATATGAATATATAGATTTAAGAAATCTGGAGAATTAATATTTTCGGCGCATTATCATTCATTAATTAATATCAAAAAACACTTAATAAAATAATTAGTTTGTTATAAAAAACACCCACTCTCACTTTGCAATCCATCCATAGGGATATATTCTTTCGATATTTTTAATATTTAATGAGGTCTTTTAAGATTAAGTTGGCACGAGGAATTTATAACAAACCAACTGACCTGATAAATTTATTGACTTCTGCTATAAAAAGTAGAGCCGTTCTTGATGTGCAAATAAAATTGAGAAAAATCAGAAGAAAGGTCGACTCATATAGAAAGAAAAGCATCACTATACCCTTGAATTATATCATAACACTACCAACATCGAGATTGACTCAATAACTTTATGTTCTCAGATAACATAATTTATCACCCATTTTTCTTTTCGAGAGGTTTTTTAATTCTGCTTACTCTCGCCTCTTCCAAAATGCTTAACGATCTAGGTTAAAAAATTTCTGCTTATAGGATTAATAGAATGAGCATTGGATAAATAAGGATGCGGAGAATTTACTCTATAATAGGCCTGATGCGTATTTGAAAAAAGCTCAAATAAAGAGTTTAGCCCATTTTGTTTAGAAAGATGAAGATTAGCAGCTACGGCTGCCCCCTTCACAGATCCCCGCTATAAACACTACTCCTCGTTGTTTTTATTCTCGTTATTTTGCCGCATGGATTCTATAAACTCTCGTTGCTCCTGTGTGAGTTCAAGATCATCCAGCAAGCGATCCAACTCTTCTTCAGGTAATTCTTTTTGATTCTGTCTCTTCCCGATAGCCATGCTCACCCTTGAGTTAATAGGATTAATCTCAGGGTATCCAGGGTGCATAAAATGCGCAACTAACAGATTTTGGACAATAGAAGCCATAAAGCCCCGTTAGTGGTACAAGTAACAAGCGGAGCGTAGCGACTTCATCAGATTGTCTGAGGGTCACACCTTATCAGGTGTGCTCGTATATCTGTCTGTAGTGGTTTACTGAATTTGGCCACCTCAACAGATATGGACTACGCTGCCTAGTTAACCCCACTTGGTGTAAGCGTCCTTACTCAGAAAGCCCCGACTTCAGGTGATACCATTATTAACGTCCTCAAAAGTGCAGCAGGTGAGACCCGCTCTGCGGTGATCGGTGCAGTCATAGGTTGGATTTTCGGCGGGAAATAATAGGATTTAAATACCCATAAATTGCGGTTAATTGATAGAAAATCCTGTCTGTTGTCACTGGCTCGCCTGTGGGGAATGGTGATCGTTATGGTATCGGATACATAACGAAGCCAGTAGTGGCAGGGCCTCGGCAGATCTGCCAGCCATATTGTAGCTAAACACCATCACCGATCCGCCCTCCCATATCGAAAAAATAAATTTTTTTCACAACCTTCTGAAAATCCGTCTATTTTTGGATGCATTGAGCCGCCTGTAGTGCGCTGTGGGACGTCGTGGATTATCGGTACGCAGTTTAGCTAGAAATCCCCGTTACGGGATTCTGGTGGAGCATATGGGGCTATTGGTTGAGCAGTTCACAATTGTGTGGAAAAGGTACGCATCGGTGACCTGCTAGGGCGGGAGAATTTCGCCTGTTGTTGGTGGGTTGTCTGGTAGTGAAACCGGTTGAATGTATCTGTTATTGTGCCGCAGGCCGCTCTGCACACGCATGAAATAATACTGAGCCTATACAACCCTTTATTGTGGGAAAACATCAGAAAACAAGCATCAGACTCTGTAAAAAGGCTATGCAAAAACACCCCTCTTTTATGCAGTGTTTATGCACTCACTTTGATCGCCTTTTCACGAGAAAACCTTCCTAAATAAGGCATACAGCCTGATTAGACAATGAGTGCCGATCCGGTTAGTCGTATAACGTACATTATGTTAAATAGACCTATTTTTTAACAAATTATCTATCTGAACAGATGTGGCTGGGATGTCCGATATTTCAGCAAGAAGACAAGGAATTATTTACTGCTGGCCTGTCACGTCTAGCAGCGGTCCAACAGAGCCGGGGATATTTTCAGCAGGAGAATGTAAAATGGGAGGATAAAGGTACGGGACACCCACGGGGGGTGGGTTGTGAAAGTATTTCCTGTTGTCTTCGACCTTATTGCACGTAAAATGACCAGACCCAATTTGGGAAGGAGTCTTTATGGATATCGCACTGCTCAACAGGGGCTGGAACAGAACATGGTCAGATACCATGGTGAATCTTGAAGCCCGGAAACTCGTCGAAACAGCAAACCGGCTGTCAGCATTCTATTTGCAAGATGGGATAACTCGTATCAAGTTTGTTGAAGAGATAAAACAGGTTGTAGAGAAAGAATTTGAAACAGCACGACGAGCTAAAACCGATGAAGAATGCATTGTATGCATCAAAAATCTGCGTGCTGAAACAGATAATCTACAAGAACAAGAACGTCTGTTAAGAACCAAGTCCGCACAGCTTTACGCGAAGGTCGAGTTTGTTAAGGAAAATAATAAAATCGTCGGCTACATGATTTCAGCTATTCACATTGTGGTTTCTGGAATAGCAATTGCTGGCGGTGCGTTGATGGTCGCTACGATGACACCTTTAGGTATGCTGGCAGGGGCCATCCTTGTAACAGATGGCATTAACGGTCTGTCAAAAGAAATCATCCCTGCTATATATGGAAAACAATATCACACAGAGGGATTTGTGGCTGATGGTGCTATGGAAGCGGCCCAGTTTATGGGTTTCAAGCCTGAAACAGGACTTGCGATTTATAACGCTATTACGTTAACTGCAAGTGTATATAGCATCTTTGGATTAGCCAGAAGACCCGAAGCATGGAGGCTATTTAAATGGATGCCCCGTGATTTTTATCGCAAGGTCGACACGATGAGCCGTCCCAAATTAACAATGAAAATAGTAGGTTATGGACTTAAGGCCAAAGTAATTTTTGACCTGCTTTCTACTGACACAGCGAGCCATTAGCCTCTGAATTTTCTCCAGAACCGCCAGGATTTGTAAGAAAGGACTGGCGGCTGAATAAATGCAACGATGACTATTGCGATCAGAATTGATATCCCACCACCCACGACGGTTTCTTTCGCAGTAAACAACACTAAAAGGATAAAAACCATCAGACATGCCGATGTTATCCATAAAACAACCCTGAATCGATTAGCCAGATCCTGAATCGCTTCCCCCAACGTTCCACCATAGCTTTCAACGTTGTTTTTTATTTTCTGCAAATCCGATGGTGTAAATCCTGAACGTAACAGCGCCTCATCAGTCACTTTCATATCGTCTCGTCCCTTATCTTCCAGAAGTGCTTTCCCAATCGCTGATTGTGCAAGCAATCATACTGATGAACTTTACAGCAATCCACATGATGTTTGTGCAATGTATCAGATTTCAGACAATAGAAGCCATAAAGCCCCGTTAGTGGTACAAGCAACAAGCGGAGCCGTTAGGCGACTACATCAATGTTCAGAGAGATCACACCTTATCAGGGTGCTCGTGTACCTTTCGGAGCGTGAGCGAAGCGCTGGCAGAGCCGGATCTGTAGCTACCGGAGCATTACCACTATTCACCTGTTTACGTAGCTCGTAGGGCCACACATCGGGCTTAAATGCGTGTGATCAATCTGTTCGGGAGTTATGCCAGGTATGCGGCTTTTTGTTCGTTGTTGTACTGTCGCGGTAAGAACTTGGAACCACCGCCAGCGTGATGATATGCTCCCTTGTACCACAGACCAATCACGCGACAGGTGCGGGCGTAGAACAATGGGTAGTTTAAGTTGTACCTGCTAAAGCGGGGCGACGTAACTAGCTGATAAATCATAACTTTTTGATTTATCAGAAGACTGGAGCGGGCGAAGGGAATCGAACCCTCGTATAGAGCTTGGGAAGCTCTCGTTCTACCATTGAACTACGCCCGCTTTGAGGTGCGTAAGGCATTATAGACCTTACGCCTCTTCATACAAGCCTCTTTGCAACTAAATGGCGATTATATAATCACTTAGCACTTTGGCTTACTGCCTGGCGCCGGAAGATAACGCTGCGGATCGATGGCTGTGGCGCGATAGCGGATCTGGAAGTGTAACTTCACCGAGTCCGTGCCGGTACTGCCCATGGTGGCAATCTTCTGCCCAGCCTTCACATTCTGCCCGTTGTTCACCAGCATCGTATCGTTGTGGGCATAGGCAGTGATGTAATCTTCCCCATGTTTAATCATGATCAGGTTACCGTAACCGCGCAGCTGGTTGCCGACGTAGACCACCTTCCCTGCCCCTGATGCATAGACTGGCGTGCCGCGCGCAGCAGCGATATCAATGCCTTTATTGCCCCCCTCAGACAAGGAGTAAGGCAACACGACTTTGCCGCTGGCAGGCCAGACCCAACAACGCTGGCCGACCGGAGGCCATGAGGACTGCGGCACCGCGTAAGACGGTGTCACTTTAGCTGTTTTGCCTTTAGAGGATTTCTTCGTTGAAGACGCGCCACCGTTAACCTTCAGTTTCTGCCCCACCTCGATGGTGTAGGGTGGAGAGATGTTATTCAGACGCGCCAGATCCTTCACGCTGGTCCCCGTTGCGCGCGAAATCCGATACAGCGTATCCCCGCGCTTAACGGTATAGACCGCACCGGAATAGCTGCCCATATCCGACGACTTGCTTCCTGAACAGCCTGCCAGTAATAGCGTCAGCGTCAGACAAAAAACGGCGGTAATGGGATTTCTCGTCAGGCTTCCTGCAAACAAAACAGATCCTCGGTCAGCGTGAATGGCGCACTATGATACCAGCCCAGACTGATATGGGTCAGCCCTTTTCCGCTCTTGAGAGCAAACGGCGCATGGAGGAATGCAGTATAATGCAGCTGCTGATGGTGCAGAGCCATCCGCATCGTTGGCACTGGAGCATCAATGAGTATTCAAGAACACGTTATTTTGGTAAATGACCAGGGAATGGTGATTGGCACTCAGGAAAAGTACGCCGCGCACACCGCCCACACCCCGCTGCACCTGGCTTTCTCATCGTGGCTTTTTAACGCCAGAGGTGAGTGTCTGGTTACCCGACGCGCCTTAAGCAAAAAAGCCTGGCCAGGCGTCTGGACCAACTCCGTTTGTGGACATCCTCAGTCTGGTGAAAAGACGGAACAGGCTATCATCCGCCGTTGCCGCTTTGAGGTTGGCGCGGAGATCGCCAATATCACTCCCATCGCCTCTGAGTTCCGTTATCGTGAAGCCGATCCTTCGGGGATCGTGGAGAACGAGATTTGCCCGGTATTCGCAGCACGCGTCACCAGCGAACTGCATATTAATCACGATGAAGTGATGGAGTATGAATGGGTCGAGCTGGAAGCGTTGTTCCGCGCACTGGACGCTGCCCCCTGGAGCTTTAGCCCGTGGATGGTGCAGGAAGCGACGGTCGCCCGCGATGCGCTCAGGGCCTTCGCGGCGCAATAAAAAAGCCCCTTTCGGGGCTTTTTTTACTGTCTTAACGGCTTATTTCACCGGGCGCATCGCCGGGAACAGGATCACATCACGGATGGTGTGGCTGTTAGTGAACAGCATAACCATACGGTCGATACCAATCCCCAGACCTGCGGTTGGTGGCAGACCGTGCTCCAGTGCAGTCACATAGTCTTCGTCGAAGAACATCGCTTCGTCATCGCCCGCCGCTTTCGCGTTAACCTGATCCTGGAAGCGCTGAGCCTGATCTTCTGCATCGTTCAGCTCGCTAAAGCCGTTGCCGATTTCGCGGCCACCGATGAAGAACTCAAAGCGGTCAGTGATTTCCGGGTTCATATCATTACGACGCGCCAGCGGAGAAACTTCTGCCGGGTATTCGGTGATGAAGGTCGGCTGAATCAGGTGCGCTTCGGCCACTTCTTCGAAGATCTCGGTCACGATACGGCCCAGACCCCAGCTCTTCTCAACGTTGATACCGATGCTTTCCGCGATCGCTTTCGCAGAGTCGAAGTTATCCAGATCGGCCATGTTGGTTTCTGGACGGTATTTCATGATCGCTTCGCGCATGGTCAGTTTTTCAAACGGCTTGCCGAAGTCGAAGACTTCTTCACCGTAAGGCACTTTAGTGGTGCCCAGAATGTCCTGCGCCAGGGTACGGAACAGTGATTCGGTCAGCTCGATCAGATCTTTATAATCCGCATACGCCATATAGAGTTCCATCATGGTGAACTCTGGGTTATGACGCACGGAGATGCCTTCGTTACGGAAGTTACGGTTGATTTCGAACACGCGGTCAAAACCACCGACGACCAGACGCTTCAGGTACAGTTCCGGCGCGATACGCAGGTACATGTCCAGATCGAGGGCGTTGTGATGGGTGATGAACGGACGTGCAGACGCACCGCCTGGGATCACCTGCATCATTGGGGTTTCCACTTCCATAAAGTCGCGGTTAACCATGAACTGACGGATACCGGCCATGATCTGAGAGCGAATCTTGAAGGTCTTACGGGATTCATCGTTGGAGATGAGATCCAGGTAACGCTGACGGTAGCGCGCTTCCTGATCCTGCAGGCCATGGAATTTGTCCGGCAGCGGGCGCAGGGCTTTGGTCAGCAGACGCAGTTCGGTGCAATGGATAGACAGCTCACCGGTCTTGGTTTTGAACAGCTTACCTTTCGCCCCCAGGATATCGCCCAGGTCCCACTTCTTGAACTGCTCGTTGTAGATGCCTTCCGGCAGGTCGTCACGGGAGACGTACAGCTGAATACGGCCGCCAACGTCCTGCAGCGTCACGAAGGAGGCTTTACCCATGATACGACGGGTCATCATGCGGCCAGCAACGGCCACTTCGATGTTCAGCGCTTCCAGCTCTTCGTTCTCTTTACCGTCGAAGTCAGCGTGCAGTTGGTCTGAGGTATGGTCACGACGAAAATCGTTCGGGAACGGCACGCCCTGCTCGCGCAGTGCTGCCAGCTTCTCGCGGCGGGTTTTCAGTTCGTTATTAAGATCGACTACCGCGTCAGCGCCCTGTGCTTGTTGTTCAGACATGTTGGTTCCTCATAACCCTGCTTTCAAACTTGCTTCGATAAATTGGTCCAGGCTGCCGTCCAGCACCGCCTGCGTGTTACGGGTTTCAACCCCGGTACGCAGGTCTTTGATGCGGGAGTCATCAAGGACGTAAGAACGGATCTGGCTGCCCCAACCGATGTCAGATTTGTTATCTTCCATCGCCTGTTTCTCAGCATTTTTCTTCTGCATCTCCAGCTCATAAAGCTTCGCTTTCATCTGCTTCATGGCCTGGTCTTTGTTCTTATGCTGGGAACGGTCGTTCTGGCATTGCGTCACCAGCCCGGTTGGAATGTGGGTGATACGCACCGCAGATTCCGTACGGTTAACGTGCTGACCACCCGCGCCGGATGCGCGGTAAACGTCGATACGCAGATCCGCCGGGTTGATGTCGATATCGATATCTTCGTCAACTTCCGGATAGACAAACGCGGAGCTGAAGGAGGTGTGACGACGGCCGCCGGAGTCGAACGGGCTCTTACGCACCAGGCGGTGAACCCCCGTCTCGGTACGCAGCCAGCCGTAGGCGTAATCGCCAATAATCTTGATGGTGACAGATTTAATACCGGCCACTTCACCTTCAGACTCTTCGATGATTTCGGTTTTGAAGCCGCGGGCTTCCGCCCAGCGCAGATACATGCGCATCAGCATGCTGGCCCAGTCCTGGGCTTCGGTACCGCCAGAACCTGCCTGAATATCGAGATAGCAGTCAGCGTTATCGTATTCACCGGAGAACATGCGACGGAATTCAAGCTGTGCCAGCTTCTCTTCGAGCACGTCGAGTTCAGCCACGGCTTCGTTAAAGGTTTCTTCGTCGTCAGCTTCGACGGCCAGCTCCAGTAAACCGGAAACATCTTCCAGCCCCTGAGCCATTTGATCCAGCGTATCTACGATAGCTTCGAGAGAGGAACGCTCTTTACCCAGCGCCTGCGCGCGTTCAGGTTCGTTCCAGACGTCCGGCTGTTCCAGCTCGGCGTTTACTTCTTCAAGACGCTCTTTCTTGGCATCGTAGTCAAAGATACCCCCTAAGAACGTCAGAGCGCTCCGTGAGGTCCTGAATACGGTTTTTTACCGGATTAATTTCAAACATGGTCTGTTTTCTTTTATGGACTTGTCAAAATGCGGTGATAAGAGCGGGATTGTACCGAATCCACGCCCTTTTTTATAGAGATTACTGCCGCTAAATTGGCCAGATATTGTCGATGATGATCTGAAGGGTGCGGTTACCGCGGAACTCGTTTATATCCAGTTTGTAAGCCAGCTCAACTTCGCGCACGCCGTTGTCCGGCCAGACAGCGGTATCGACGTTAAAGGCAATACCGTCCAGCAGCGGGCCACCGCCTACAGGCTCGACCATCACTTTAAGATGGCGCTCACCAACAATGCGCTGTTGCAGCAGACGGAAGCGGCCATCGAACAGGGGTTCCGGGAACATCTGCCCCCACGGCCCTGCATCCCGGAGCATCTGTGCCACTTCCATCGTCATCTCAACCGCCGTGAGTTCGCCATCGGAAACCACTTCGCCCTGCAGCAGGGCCGGGTCAATCCAGTCGGTGACCAGCTCGCCGAACAGACGCTGGAACTCGTCGAACTTCGCCTCTTCCAGCGACAAACCTGCCGCCATGGCATGGCCGCCGAACTTGAGCATCAGACCCGGGTAGAGGGTATCCAGACGCTCCAGCGCATCGCGCATGTGCAGCCCCTGAATCGAACGCCCGGAGCCTTTGAGGGTGCCATCACCAGCCGGTGCAAACGCAATGACCGGGCGGTGGAAACGCTCTTTAATACGCGAAGCCAGAATGCCCACCACGCCCTGATGCCACTCAGGGTGATACATCGCCAGGCCACCCGGCAGCGTATCGCCGCTGCGTTCCAGTTTTTCGCACAGGGTCAGCGCTTCAACCTGCATTCCCTGTTCAATCTCTTTACGGGTCTGGTTCAGGGCGTCCAGCTCATTAGCCAGCACGCGCGCTTCACCAATGTTGTCGCACAGCAGCAACGCGACGCCAACGGACATGTCGTCCAGTCTGCCGGCCGCGTTCAGGCGAGGCCCCAGGGCGAAGCCCAGATCGCTTGCCGCCAGCTTGAGCGGATCGCGGTTAGCAATCTCAAGCAGCGCTTTGATACCGGGACGGCATTTGCCCGCCCGGATGCGGCTTAAGCCCTGCCAGGTCAGAATACGGTTATTGGTATCGAGCGGCACCACGTCTGCGACGGTCCCCAGTGCGACCAGGTCGAGATACTCGGCCAGGTTCGGCACGGCAATACCGCGGGCGTCGAACCAGCCCTTATCACGCAGCAGCGTGCGTAACGCCAGCATCAGATAAAATGCCACGCCGACGCCTGCGAGTGATTTCGACGGGAAATCGCAGTCGCGCAGGTTCGGGTTGATGATCGCTTCCGCGGCAGGCAGCGTTTCACCCGGCAGGTGGTGATCGGTAACCAGCACCGGGATCCCCAGCTGATGCGCATGATCGACGCCCGCATGGGAAGAGATCCCGTTGTCTACGGTCAGGATAAGCTGTGCGCCGCGGGCATGGGCCTGATCGACCACTTCCGGGCTGAGGCCGTAACCATCTTCAAACCGGTTCGGCACCAGATATGTCACGTTGTCGCAGCCCAGCGCGCGCAGGCTCAGCACGCTCAGCGCGGTACTGGTTGCGCCATCAGCATCAAAATCCCCCACCACCACAATGCGCGTACCTTCACACAGCGCGTTGTAGAGAATTTCTGTGGCTTTTTCGATGCCGTTTAACTGCTGCCATGGCAACATCCCTTTAACGCTGCGCTCAAGGTCGGCAGCGGTACGCACGCCACGGCTGGCGTAAAGCCGCTTTAACAGCGGCGGGAGGTCGTCAGGCAAATCAGCATGTTCAACCGCCTCGCGGCGGCGCAGTTTTATTGGGGCTTTCACGCGAATTATTTACCACCAAACTGTTTCTGGTGCGCGTCGAGGAACTCTTTCATCTCTTTAGGTCCCTGATAACCCGGAACAACATAGCCATTGCTCAGGACAATCGCTGGCGTACCGTTCACGCCAAACTGCACACCCAGCGCGTAGTGGTTAGCGATATCAATGTCGCAGGATGCAGGCTGCACGCCTTTGCCATTCATCGCGTCATCAAAGGCTTTGTTGCGGTCTTTCGCACACCAGATAGCTTTCATATCCTGCTCTGGCTTGCTCTCAACGCCCGCGCGCGGGAAGGCCAGATAACGCACGGTGATCCCCAGCGCGTTGTAATCTTTCATCTCTTCATGCAGCTTATGGCAGTAGCCACAGGTGATGTCGGTGAAGACGGTAATGACGTGTTTTTCCTGCGCCGCTTTATAAACGATCATCTCTTTTTCGAGCGCGTTCAGGTTTTTCATCAACAGCTGGTTGGTTACGTTGACCGGCTGTGCACCGCTCACGTCGTACATTGGCCCCTGAATAATGTGTTTTCCGTCTTCGGTCACGTACAGCACGCCGCTGTTCGTCAGAACCGTTTTCATGCCGGCAACCGGTGCAGACTGGATATCACTGCTGGTGACGCCAAGCTTCGCCAGAGACTGTTTGATAGCGGCGTCATCCGCATGGGCAAAACCGGTAAATGAGGCTGCCAGCAGGGTGAACAGCGCGAAAGACTTTTTCATATAAGATCCTAATTCGTCGGCACTCACGCTCGTGGGTGGTGCTGTTGGTGTAGCTGCCGCAGCCGTTCCGTCGCGACATGGGTATAAATTTGGGTCGTGGAAAGATCGCTGTGTCCCAGCAGCATCTGCACCACGCGCAGGTCGGCGCCATGGTTCAGCAGATGCGTCGCAAAGGCATGACGCAAAACGTGTGGCGAAAGCTTTTCACTGTCGATACCCGCCAGTGTGGCGTAATGTTTGATGCGATGCCAGAACGTTTGCCGCGTCATCTGTTGTGCGCGCTGGCTGGGGAACAAGACGTCGATTGAAGCGCCATTAAGCAACCATGGACGACCGTGATCCAGATACGTTTCCAGCCAGTACACCGCCTCTTCACCCAGCGGCACCAGCCTTTCCTTGTTTCCTTTACCGATTACGCGAACCACGCCCTGACGAAGGCTAATGTCGCTCATCGTCAGGCCGACCAGTTCAGAAACACGCAAACCGGTAGCATACAATAGCTCAAGCATGGCTTTATCGCGTAACTCCAGCGGCAGGTCAACTGCGGGTGACTGTAATAATCTCTCAACTTGTGCTTCGCTGAGATCTTTCGGCAGCCGCTGCGGGAGTTTCGGGGAGGCCAGGAGCGCACTGGGATCGTCTTCGCGAATTTTTTCACGGTTGAGATGCTGGAACAGCCGACGCATTGCGCTGAGCAAACGTGCGGAACTGGTGGCCTTGTAGCCCCCTTCCATCCGCTCGCCCAGCAGCGCCTGCAGGTCGTCGCTTTGGGCGTTCGCCAGCGACAGCCCACGGTGCGCCAGCCACTCCACCAGCATGGTGAGATCGCGCCGGTAGGCACTGAGCGTATTCTCGGCCAGGTTCTTCTCCAGCCACAGTGCATCGAGAAACTGTTCGATGAGTGCGAGATCCTTTTCCACATCAGCCCCTTTGATTCTGCAGTCAGGCCATTATGCCTGATTGCTACCGGTTTCTGGTACACTACGCGCAAAGTCAAAGCAAGAATTGAGATAGTCACGCGATGAATATTGGTCTGTTCTATGGTTCCAGCACCTGCTACACCGAAATGGCGGCAGAGAAAATTCGGGACATCATTGGCCCGGAACTGGTGACGTTGCATAACCTGAAAGATGACGCGCTTACGCTGATGGAGCAGTACGACGTGCTGATCCTCGGCATCCCGACCTGGGATTTCGGCGAAATACAGGAAGACTGGGAAGCCATCTGGGACCAGCTTGATACGCTTAACCTCGACGGCAAAATCATTGCCATGTACGGCATGGGAGATCAGCTGGGTTACGGTGAGTGGTTCCTGGACGCACTTGGCATGCTGCACGACAAACTGGCACCGAAGGGCGTCACGTTTATCGGTTACTGGCCAACCGAAGGGTACGAGTTCACCAGTAAGAAACCGATTATTGCCGATGGGCAGCTGTTTGTCGGGCTGGCACTGGATGAAACCAACCAGTACGATCTCAGCGATGAGCGCCTGCAAAGCTGGTGTGAGCAGATTCTGGGCGAAATGGCAGAACAGTTTAGCTAACGCGAATTACTCCTGCGTCAGCTGCTGTAATAACATCCGACGCAGGTCCCGCCACTCAGCGCTATCCATACTGTCCGCAGCCAGCCACAGATGCTGGCGACGCCCGCTGTCCACGCTACGTAGCCGCAGCATCATGCCGGAAGCGATCATCCAGGGCATACCGAGAATTTCCCACTCTTTTCCCTGCCAGCGCAGGCGGGAATCCATCAGTAATTTGATCTCCCCCTGACGGGCATGAATGCGGCGCTGGCTGCGCACGCTGTCAAACACCACAAACGACAGCAACAGCAGCCACAGAGGCGTATAGCTAAGCGGCCACGGCATCAGTAACACAAAGGCCGCGACCAGGCCGTGGAGCAACAACGACATCCACTGCGAGCGCCACGAGACGCGAAGGTCAGATTGCCACAGGACCACGTTCCTGATTCCGTGTTTGAATTAATTGCACCATCCGTTGCAACTCGGTGTCGGCGGGTTTGCCGTGATTCATCAGCCAGTTAAATAAATCAGGATCGTCAGACTCAAGCAGGCGAACAAACAGACGCTTATCATCATCGCTTAAGCTGTCATACTCATATTCGAAGAAAGGCATGATGGAAATATCAAGTTCACGCATGCCGCGACGGCACGCCCAGTGAATACGGGCCTTGTTGTTAATATCCATGTTCTGTTTCCTGCATTACGTTTGGCACAGTCGGCACCCCGTCCAGTGTTCTTGATTTCTCTGCGGGGACACCAGCTAGTGTAACGTGTTTTTGACCGTTTCTTTACTGGAATATTGCGAACCACGAGCGCGCTTCCACAATAAACCCTATAAAGACAGCGGATTACACTATTTTGCGTGGCGCTACGCATAACCGGGTTATGGCACAAATGGCCTGTTGAAAGCGCTTGCAATGCCAGCAGGCTCTTTTACCATTAGGCATTATCAAAGCGTTAAGCAATTCAGGATATCGTTATGGCCTTTACACCATTTTCTCCTCGCCAGCCCGCCGCCTCTGCGCGTCTGCCGCTGACGCTTATTACTCTTGATGACTGGGCGCTGGCGACACTCACCGGTGCAGACAGCGAAAAATACCTGCAGGGCCAGGTAACCGCCGACGTCAGCCAGATGGACGAACACCAGCATCTGCTGGTCGCACACTGCGATCCAAAAGGGAAGATGTGGAGCAACCTGCGCCTTTTCCGTCGTCAGGAGGGTTTTGCCTTTATTGAGCGCCGCAACCTGCGCGACGCGCAGCTCACCGAGCTGAAAAAATACGCGGTCTTCTCAAAAGTCACTATCGCCGCGGATGATGAACACGTTCTGCTGGGCGTGGCAGGCTTCCAGGCCCGTGCGGCGCTGAAAAATCTGTTCAGTGAGCTCCCGGATGCCCAGAAACAGGTCGTCAGCGAAGGCGCAACGTCTATCCTGTGGTTTGAACACCCGGCGGAACGCTTTCTGTTAGTCACGGATACCGCGACCGCCGAACGCGTCACCGAGGCGCTGCGCGGTGAAGCCCAGTTTAATAACAGCCAACAGTGGCTGGCGCTGAACATTGAAGCCGGTCTGCCGGTGATTGACGCCGCAAACAGCGGGCAGTTCATTCCTCAGGCCACCAACCTGCAGGCGCTGGGTGGCATTAGCTTTAAGAAAGGGTGCTATACCGGCCAGGAGATGGTGGCACGCGCCAAATTCCGCGGAGCCAACAAACGCGCACTGTGGACCCTGGCGGGCCACGCCAGCCGCGTGCCTGACGCTGGTGAAGATTTAGAGCTGAAGATGGGCGAGAACTGGCGCCGTACCGGCACGGTGTTAGCCGCAGTTCAACTGGATGATGGCCGCCTTCTGGTTCAGGCCGTCATGAACAACGATATGGAAGCCGACAGCGTGTTCCGCGTGCGTGACGATGCCAATACACTGAGCATTGAGCCACTGCCGTATTCGCTGGAAGAGTAAGGCGTCATTGCCCGGCGACGAGATAAAAAAACGGTAACCTGACGGTTACCGTTTTTTTTGCTTACTCTCACGAAGAGAGGGCGGAGGCAAGAAGATCAACGTTCTGAAATTAAACCTGCCCCACATAGAGATAAATCGCTAAAAAGTGGCACACGCTACCGCCCAGCACAAACCCATGCCAGATAGCATGATTGTACGGGATACGCTTGCAGACATAGAAAATGACGCCCAGCGAGTAGACGATGCCCCCAACGGCCAGAAGCGTCACGCCCCCTACCGCCAGCTTGATCGCCAGTTGATAAACCACAATCAGCGAAAGCCAGCCCATCGTGAGATAGGTCACCAGCGACAGCACCTTAAACCGGTGCGCAATGGTCAGCTTAAACAGGATCCCCAGCAGCGCCAGGCTCCAGATAACAATCATCAGGCCACGCGACAGCGGCGAGTTAAGACCCACCAGCAGGAAAGGCGTGTAGGTCCCTGCAATAAGAAGATAGATAGCGCAGTGGTCGAATTTCTTGAGCCAGATCTTGGCCCGTTGATGCGGGATAGCGTGGTACAGTGTCGACGCCAGGAACAGCAGGATCATACTCCCGCCATACAGACTGTAGCTGGTGATGGCCATTGCGCTGGCATTCGTATCCACCGCCTGCACCAGCAATAACACTAAACCGACAATCCCAAAAACCAGGCCAATACCGTGGCTAATACTGTTGGCTATTTCCTCAGCCAGCGAATATCCCTGTGCAATTAATGGTCTGCTCACCATACAAAACTCCGGGAAAACTAACGATGAATATTCATCACCTGTCTATGCTAACTGAGAATGATTCCAGTGAACACCTGTTAGCTAAAATAATTTCACAAACATAATTTTTATCTATAAATCATGAACATAAACAAATTATTCACCTAACATTTGTTCACATTAAAATTTAATCATTAAGAATCAAGGGCATAAAATTGGATCCTGCCGACTTGCTGCATGTTATGATGGATAAATGATGTCTGAATGAGAGTTTCGCCATTGTGAGTATGTTCACCCACGCCGCCATTGCCAGTCTCAATAATCTGGAAATGATGGTCTACAACTATGTCATTAAAAATCGTGACAAAGTCATGTACATGACCATCCGCGAGCTGGCGGATGCGGCTGGCGTCTCAACGACCACTATCCTGCGCTTTTGCCGCAAACTCAACTGCGAAGGCTACTCTGAATTCCGCGTGCGCTTTAAGCTCTATTTAGAGCAGAACGAACCCCAGCAGGCAAATTTTGGTGCCAGCGAAATTATCAGCTTCTTTAAAGGCGTTAATAACGAAGAGTTCGATGCTTTATTAGATGAGGCGGTCGATATTATTTTATCTTCCGAACGTATTATATTTGTCGGCGCGGGCACGTCTGGCTCGCTGGCAAAATATGGCGCACGCTTCTTTTCGAATATCGGTAAATTCAGCAACCACATCGACGATCCTTATTTCCCGGTCACCAATGATATGGCTAAAAACGCGCTGGCGATTGTGCTGTCGGTATCCGGTGAAACCGAAGAGATCCTGCGCTTTGCCAGCCAGTTTAGCCTGCATCGCTGCAAAGTGCTCTCCATTACCAGCCACGAGCACTCGCGCCTGGCAAAGCTCGCGGACTTTAACCTCTCCTGGCATGTCCCTCAGATGCGGATAGGCGGCGTGTACGATATCACCACACAAATACCCGTCATCTATATTCTCGAATCGCTTGGCCGGAAACTGGCGAAGAAACTGACAGAATAAAACACCCTGTTTTTTCGATGTGACAAATTACATTTTCAGCGAATTGTTATATCGTGACATTTAATTCCGCTTTGCTAGACTCGAACGCAATATGTCATTTACTGAGAATAGCAGCGATGAAAAAACTTACCCTACCAAAAGACTTTTTATGGGGCGGTGCAGTGGCCGCTCACCAGGTTGAAGGCGGCTGGAACAAAGGCGGTAAAGGGCCGAGCATCTGCGATGTCTTAACGGGCGGTGCGCACGGCGTGCCGCGCGAAATCACGCAGGAAGTCGTGCCGGGGAAATACTATCCGAACCACGAAGCTATCGACTTCCATGGCCATTACAAAGAAGACATCAAGCTGTTTGCTGAGATGGGCTTCAAATGTTTCCGCACCTCTATCGCCTGGACGCGCATCTTCCCGAAAGGAGATGAAACACAGCCGAATGAAGAAGGCCTGAAGTTCTACGACGACATGTTCGATGAGCTGCTGAAATACAATATTGAACCGGTCATCACCCTCTCCCACTTCGAAATGCCGCTCCACCTGGTGCAGGAGTACGGCGGCTGGACCAACCGTAAAGTGGTGGATTTCTTTGTGCGCTTCGCGGAAGTGGTGTTTGAGCGTTACAAAAATAAGGTCAAATACTGGATGACCTTTAACGAGATCAACAACCAGCGTAACTGGCGTGCGCCGCTGTTTGGCTACTGCTGCTCAGGCGTGGTTTATACCGAGCATGACAATCCGGAAGAGACCATGTACCAGGTGCTGCACCACCAGTTCGTTGCCAGCGCGCTGGCGGTGAAAGCGGCGCGTCGTATTAACCCGGAAATGAAAGTCGGTTGTATGCTGGCAATGGTGGCGCTCTATCCGTTCTCCTGTAAACCAGAGGACGTGATGTTTGCACAGGAATCCATGCGTGAACGCTATGTCTTTACCGATGTCCAGCTGCGCGGTTACTACCCATCCTATGTGCTTAATGAATGGGAACGCCGTGGCTTCACCATCCATATGGAAGCTGGTGACGAGCAGATCCTGCGTGAAGGCACCTGTGACTATCTGGGCTTCAGCTATTACATGACCAACGCCGTGAAAGCGGAAGGCGGTACTGGCGATGCTATCTCAGGCTTTGAAGGCAGCGTACCGAACCCGCATGTGAAAGCCTCTGACTGGGGCTGGCAGATTGACCCGGTGGGTCTGCGCTATTCCCTGTGCGAACTGTACGAGCGTTATCAGAAACCGCTGTTTATCGTGGAAAACGGCTTTGGCGCCTACGACAAAGTAGAAGAAGACGGCAGCATCAACGATGACTACCGCATCGACTACCTGCGTGCGCACGTGGAAGAGATGATGAAAGCCGTCACGTATGATGGCGTGGATCTGATGGGTTATACCCCGTGGGGCTGCATCGACTGCGTGTCGTTCACTACCGGCCAGTACAGCAAGCGCTACGGCTTTATTTATGTGAACAAGCACGACGACGGTACCGGCGATATGTCACGCTCGCGGAAAAAGAGCTTTAACTGGTACAAAGACGTGATTGCCAGCAACGGCGAGACGCTTTAACGCTTTTCTCCTCTCCCCGACGGGGAGAGGAGATGTTTATTTCCCACCCGCCAGTTCAATAAAACTTCCCGTCACATACGAGGCTTTCTCGCTCAGCAGCCAGACAATCGCCTGCGCCACCTCTTCTGGCTGACCGCCACGCTGCATAGGCAGCATGGATTTGACCCTATCCACCCGGCCCGGCTCACCGCCAGATGCATGAATCTCGGTGTAAATCAGCCCGGGACGTACGCAGTTTACGCGGATCCCTTGCGCTGCCACTTCCAGCGACAATCCCGTCGTCAACGAATCAACAGCACCTTTGGACGCGGCGTAATCCACATATTCACCCGGAGCACCGAGGCGCGATGCCGCGGATGACACGTTCACGATCGCGCCGCCTTTGCCACCATGTCTGAACGACATGCGTTTTACCGCTTCGCGGCAGCAGAGGAAATAACCGGTCACGTTCGTGGCTAACACGCGGTTGATCCGTTCAGCGGAGAGGTGTTCAATCGTGGATTGTTCAAACAGGATCCCGGCGTTGTTCACCAGTGCGGTAAGCGGTCCGGCTTCACGATCGATACTGTCGAACATTGCCAGCACCTGAGCTTCATCACTGATATCTGCGCGCACGGCAAACGCAGTCCCCCCCGCGTCGGTAATCATCGTGATCACGTCCGTCGCGGCTTTAATGTTGTGGTGATAGTTCACCGCCACGGTGTAGCCTTCGCGCGCCAGCTGCAGCGCGGTGGCTTTACCAATACCGCGGCTGGCGCCGGTGACCAGTGCAATTGCCATCTATGTCTCCTTATAAAAAAAGCCGGGTAGCGTTAACGCTGACCCGGCCTGTACACATTATAACCGTGGAACGATTACTGGTATTCGCTCATTGGCACACAAGAGCAGAACAGATTACGGTCACCGTAGACGTCATCGAGACGTTTCACGGTCGGCCAGTATTTGTTTGCTATGCCAGCCGGGAACACCGCCTGCTCACGGGTATAATCGTGCTCCCACCCGGAGACCAGCTCATTCTGGGTGTGCGGTGCGTTAACCAGCGGGTTATCAGCCAGCGTCCACTCACCGGCTTTCACGCGGTCGATTTCAGCGCGGATAGCCAGCATCGCGTCAATAAAGCGGTCCAGCTCAACTTTGCTTTCAGACTCGGTGGGTTCAACCATCAGCGTACCCGCCACCGGGAACGACATGGTTGGCGCATGGAATCCGTAGTCAATCAGACGCTTAGCAATATCCAGTTCGCTGATACCTGTCTCTTCTTTCAAAGGACGGATATCGAGGATGCACTCGTGCGCCACGCGACCATCACGGCCCGTGTAGAGCACCGGATACGCTTCTTTCAGACGCGTTGCGATGTAGTTAGCATTGAGGATAGCCACCTGGCTTGCCTGCTTCAGCCCTTCCGCGCCCATCATGCGGATATACATCCAGCTGATGGGCAGGATTGAGGCGCTACCGAACGGTGCCGCAGAGACCGCGCCCTGACGGGTCAACATGCCTTCAATCTGCACTACGCTGTGGCCTGGGACAAACGGCGCCAGGTGTGCTTTCACACCGATTGGGCCCATACCCGGACCACCACCGCCGTGCGGAATGCAGAAGGTTTTGTGCAGGTTCAGGTGCGACACATCCGCGCCGATAAAGCCCGGAGAGGTAATGCCAACCTGTGCGTTCATGTTCGCACCGTCGAGATAAACCTGACCGCCGAACTGATGGACCACTTCACATACTTCACGGATGGTCTCTTCGTACACACCGTGGGTGGACGGGTAGGTCACCATGATGCAGGAGAGTTTTTCGCCCGCCTGCTCGGCTTTCGCACGCAGATCGGCCAGGTCAATGTTGCCATTCTTGTCGCAGGCCACCACCACCACTTCCATACCCGCCATCTGGGCAGACGCCGGGTTGGTGCCGTGCGCAGAACTTGGGATCAGGCAGATATCGCGATGCCCTTCATTGCGGCTTTCGTGATAGTGACGAATTGCCAGCAGGCCCGCGTATTCCCCCTGCGCCCCGGAGTTTGGCTGCATGCAGAGTGCATCGTAACCGGTCAGCTTCACCAGCCAGTCGGAGAGCTGGTTGATCATCAGATGGTAACCTTCCGCCTGCTCTGGTGGGCAGAACGGGTGCAGTTCGGAAAATTCAGGCCAGGTGATTGGGATCATCTCTGCCGCAGCGTTCAGCTTCATGGTGCAGGAGCCCAGCGGGATCATCGCCTGGTTCAGCGCCAGGTCTTTGCGCTCCAGAGAGTGCATATAGCGCATCATCTCGGTTTCGCTGTGGTAGCGATTGAACACAGGGTGAGTCAGGATCGCATCATCACGCAGCATGCTTTCCTGGATAGAGCGGCTGTCGAGCGCGACATCTTTATCGAGCGTATCAATATCCAGGCCGTGCACATCGCCCAGCAAGACGTTAAACAGGTTTACGATATCTTCGCGGGTAGTGCTTTCATCCAGGGTAATGCCTACCGCGTTATGGATGTCGCTACGCAGGTTGATCTCTGCCGCGTCAGCACGAGCCAGCACCGCGGCTTTGTCAGCCACTTCAACGCACAGCGTGTCAAAGTAATGGGCGTGGCGCAGTTTCAGGCCTTTCTGCTGCAGACCGCAGGCCAGAATATCCGCCAGACGGTGAATACGGCTGGCAATGCGTTTCAGGCCAACCGGACCGTGGAAGACAGCGTACAGGCTGGCGATATTGGCCAGCAGGACCTGCGAGGTACAGATGTTGGAGTTCGCTTTCTCGCGACGAATATGCTGCTCGCGAGTCTGCATTGCCATGCGCAGCGCGGTGTTACCGGCGGCATCTTTTGAAACGCCGATGATACGGCCAGGCATAGAACGTTTGAATTCATCTTTTGCGGCAAAGAACGCCGCATGTGGGCCACCGTAGCCCATCGGGACACCAAAGCGTTGTGCAGAACCGAAAACAATGTCCGCGCCCTGTTTACCTGGAGCCGTCAGCAGGACCAGCGCCATAAAATCAGCCGCGACGCTGACAACCACTTTGCGGGCTTTCAGCTCAGCAATCAGTGCGCTGTAGTCGTGAACGTCACCGGTGGTGCCGACCTGTTGCAGCAGCACGCCAAACACATCCTGATGATCGAGGACTTTGTCGGCGTCGTCGACAATCACGTCAAAACCAAAGGTTTCGGCACGGGTACGAACCACATCAAGCGTTTGCGGATGCACGTCCGCTGCCACGAAGAAGCGGTTGGCATTTTTCAGTTTGCTCACGCGCTTCGCCATTGCCATTGCTTCGGCGGCGGCGGTGGCTTCATCCAGCAGTGAAGCGGACGCGATATCCAGGCCGGTCAAATCCAGCGTAACCTGCTGGAAGTTCAGCAGCGCTTCCAGACGGCCCTGAGAAACTTCTGGCTGATACGGGGTGTAGGCGGTGTACCAGCCCGGGTTTTCCAGCATATTACGCAGAATAACCGGAGGTAACTGCACGTTGGTGTAGCCCATGCCAATATAAGACTTATAGCGCTTGTTCAGGCCGGCAATTGCCTTCAGCTCCGCCAGAGCGGCGAATTCAGTGGTGGCTTCACCCACCTGAGGCGGCGTGGCAAGCTGGATGTCTTTTGGCACAATCTGGCCGATCAGTGCATTTAATGAATCCGCGCCAACTGTCTTCAGCATCTCCTGCTGTTGCTGAGCATCCGGCCCAATGTGACGTTCAATGAAGGCGCCACGGTTTTCAAGCTGGCTTAAAGTCTGTGTCATGAGCGATGGTTCCTGAAACGTGCAGTGAATGTGTTTTCTCCCTCTCCCTGAGGGAAAGGGCTGGGGTAAGGGTGTCGTCTGTTCCCCTCACCCTACCCTCCCCCCAAGGGGGAGAGGGTTAAGGCTTACTCGTTTTCTAACAGCGCTTCGTACGCGGTGGCATCCAGCAGCGCGGCGACCTGCGATTCGTCGCTGGCTTTGATCTTGAAGATCCAGCCGCCTTCATAAGGCTCGCTGTTCACCAGCTCCGGGGAGTCGCTCAGGGCGTCGTTCACGGCAACAATTTCACCGCTTACCGGGGCGTAGATATCAGAAGCCGCTTTAACGGACTCGGCCACGGCGCAGTCATCGCCTGCTTCCACGGATGCGCCGACTTCAGGCAGGTCAACAAACACCATGTCGCCCAGCAGCTCCTGCGCATGCTCGGTGATCCCTACGGTGTAAGTGCCGTCCGCCTCTTTGCGCAGCCACTCGTGTTCTTTGCTGTATTTCAGTTCTGCTGGCACATTGCTCATTGAAGTTCTCCTGATAAAAATGATTAGGCGACCGGCTTACCGGCGCGAACAAAAATCGGTTTGGTCACGTTGACCGGCATTTCACGGTTGCGGATTTGCACCACTGCCGTTTCGCCAATGCCCGCCGGAACACGCGCCAGTGCAATACTGTAGCCCAGCGTCGGGGAGAAGGTACCGCTGGTGATCACGCCTTCACGCGGGTTACCGTCAGCATCTGTAAAACGCACCGGCAGCTCGCCGCGCAGCACGCCTTTCTCGGTCATCACCAGGCCTACCAGTTGTTCAGTGCCCTTTTCACGCTGCATTTCCAGCGCTTCACGGCCAATAAACTCACGGTCAGCCGGTTCCCAGGCGATGGTCCAGCCCATGTTGGCCGCCAGCGGTGACACGCCTTCATCCATCTCTTGCCCGTAGAGGTTCATACCGGCTTCCAGACGCAGCGTATCGCGCGCGCCCAGACCTGCCGGCTTAACGCCAGCTTCCACCAGCGCACGCCAGAAATCGGCGGCTTTCTCATTCGGCATGGCAATTTCATAGCCCGCTTCACCGGTGTAGCCGGTGGTCGCGATAAACAGATCGCCCGCCTGTACGCCGAAGAACGGCTTCATGCCGTCGGTGGCTTTACGCTGCTCATCGCTGAACAGAGAGGCGGCTTTAGACTGCGCGTTCGGCCCCTGTACGGCGATCAGCGACAGATCATCGCGGACGGTGATGTCGATGGCGTAAGGTTCAGCGTGTTGGGTAATCCAGGAGAGGTCTTTTTCGCGGGTGGCGGAGTTTACAACGAGGCGGAAGAAATCTTCAGAGAAGTAATAGACGATGAGGTCATCAATTACGCCGCCGGAGGCATTCAGCATGCCGGTGTAGAGCGCTTTGCCTGGCGTCTTCAGTTTGGCGACGTCGTTTGCCAGCAGATAACGTAAAAACTCCCGGGTGCGGCTGCCATGCAGGTCGACAATCGTCATGTGTGACACGTCGAACATACCGGCATCGGTGCGCACCGCGTGGTGCTCATCAATCTGCGAGCCGTAGTGCAGCGGCATCATCCAGCCATGGAAGTCCACCATGCGTGCGCCGCATAACACGTGTTGTTCGTACAAAGGAGTCTGTTGAGCCATCTTTTCCTCGTTGAATAAGCAGAGCTGTCTTGCGTTTCGCACACCTGAACAGTGCCACGAAACCCGGCGCCGCGATCGCTTTCTGGACCCCGACGCAAACGTTCTCTTTTACCTGAACTTACCACCGAAACCGGCGATTAACCATAAGGTAAAACGGGTCATCACATTAGCTTATGACCTAAAAACACGAAAAAGCTTACAGAGTTATTCACTGGCAAACTGCGATTAAACCCGCATAAAATTAACATTGCTCTAACAGGATTTAGCAGATGGTGATATTTCATGCGGAAAAACGGGCGGAATTTCCGTAACAAAAAAATAGTAAGATTAGATTTTCTAATGCGAAAAATGCGGTGAAATTAGATTATTTCAAACGAGCGAATTTCCCCGGCGCAGAGGCCGGGAAAACAAAGTGTGACGGGGGTCTATATTAGCGCAGCCAGTCCGGCAGGTCGTTAAGACCCATCGCCTGGCGAAGGAGTTGAGGTTTTACGCCCGGAAGGGTATCGGCAAGTTTAAGGCCGAGGTCGCGCAGCAGTTTTTTCGCTGGATTCGCGCCGGCAAACAGCTCACGGAAACCCTGCATGCCTGCCAGCATCACCGCTGCACTGTGCTTACGGCTGCGTTCGTAGCGACGCAGATAGAGATGCTGGCCGATATCTTTGCCTTCGCGATGCAGGCGACGCAACTCTTCAACCAGCTCTGCCGCGTCCATAAAGCCAAGGTTCACGCCCTGCCCGGCCAGCGGATGGATCGTATGCGCCGCGTCACCCACCAGCGCCAGACGGTGCGCCGCAAACTGACGCGCATAGCGTCCGGTTAACGGGAACACCAGCCGCTCGCTCTCAAGGGTGCATAGCCCAAGACGGTTATCAAACGCGACGCACAGCGCCTGGTTAAACGCCTCGGGAGTCGCCTCCTGCATCTGTTGCGCTTTATCAGGAACCAGAGACCAGACAATCGAACACAGGTGCGGATCGCTCAACGGCAGGAATGCCAGAATGCCGTCATTGTGGAAGATTTGGCGCGCCACCCCACCGTGCGGCTCTTCAGTGCGAATCGTTGCCACCAGAGCATGATGGCGATAGTCCCAGAACGTCAGCGGAATATCCGCCTTGTTACGCAGCCAGGAGTTGGCACCGTCAGCGCCCACGACCAGTCGCGCGGTCAGCATGTCACCGCTTTGCAGGGTGATAAAGGCGTCGTTTTCTCCCCAGGCAACCTGCTGGATTTGCGCCGGTGCCAGCAGCGTGACATCGCTGCAGGACTGCGCCTTTTGCCACAGAGCATGGTGGATAACGGCATTTTCGATGATGTGTCCCAGATGGCTGTAGCCCATGCTTTCATCATCAAACGCGATATGACCAAAGCTGTCTTTGTCCCACACTTCCATGCCGTGATAACAGCTGGCACGCTGCGCCACGATATCTGACCAGACGCCAAGGTGCGTCAGCAACTTTTCACTGGCCGCATTGATTGCCGAGACGCGCAGTTCCGGCGGCGCGTCCTGCGCGACAGGCTGAGGCACGTTTTGCTCCAGTACCGCAACGCGCAGGCCGCTGCCCTGTAAACCACAGGCCAGCGCCAGTCCTACCATTCCGCCGCCAACGATGGCGACATCAACATTTTGCACGGTGATAACTCCTTAACGCGCGACCCAACCAAGAGTCCGCTGCGCCAGCACGTCACGTGCCGGAATGAATAATTCCATCGCCATCAGCCCAAGATTGCGGCCTGCAACCAGGGGTGCCCAGCGATTGGCAAACAGGTGCACCAGACCATCCGTCACACCAATCGTCGCCTCTTTATCTGCCCGGCGTCGCTTCTGGTAATGGCTGAGCACCGACCAGGCACCACAGTCTTTTTGCTCGCTCCACGCCTGCGAAAGCGTTTCTGCCAGGCTCATCACGTCGCGAAGCCCGAGGTTAAACCCCTGCCCGGCGATGGGATGCAATGTCTGCGCAGCATTGCCGACCAGCGCCATGCGATGGGAGATGGACTGCGAGGCGGTGGTCAGCGACAACGGGTATACGCTCCGCTTTCCCGCGTGGGTAATACGTCCCAGCCGCCAGCCAAAGGCTTTTTGCAGCTCGGTACAAAAACGTTCGTCAGACCAGGTCTGTATCTCAGCCGCGTTGTCCTGCGGATGGCACCACACCAGCGAACTGCGATCGTGGGACATGGGCAGCATCGCCAGCGGGCCATGCTGGGTAAAACGCTCAAAAGCGCGGCCGTTGTGAGCGCCCGCTGTCGAAACGTTAGCAATGACGGCCACCTGCCCGTAGGGCTGTTGTCGCCACTCCACGCCGCACTGCGTGCCGAGCGAAGAGCGCGAACCGTTTGCCGCTACCAGAAGCTGGCCTTCAAGGACGGTACCGTTATCCAGCACCACGTTGACCGACGCGTCACTGCGGCTAAAGCTGGCCACACGCGCCGGGCAATGCAGGGTCACGCCTGGCGCATCCTTAAGCAGGCGGAACAGGCGTAACCCGACGTCGTGCAGCTCCACGACCCGGCCCAGCGCATCTATACGGTAATCATGCGCATCCAGGGTAACGAAACCGGCATGACCGCGATCGCTGACGTGAACGGTGTTAATCGCCGTCGCGCAGTCGGCTATCGCCTGCCAGATGCCAATGCGTGAGAGTTGCTGACAGGTACCCTGCGCCAGTGCAATGGCGCGGGCATCAAAACCGGGGTGATCAGAGGCCTCTGGCGCAACTGCCTCCACCAGATGCACCGGCAGTTTTCCCTGCGTAAAATGCGAGATGGCCAGTGCCAGCGTGGCTCCGGTCATCCCGCCGCCAACGATAATCACGCTCATACGCGTGCCGCTGCCATCAGCGCCTCGATATCGTCAGCATTTTTCACGACGCTGGCGGTCAGGTTTTCGTTGCCGGTTTCGGTAATGACGATGTCGTCTTCGATACGAATGCCAATCCCACGGTATGCTTCCGGCACGTCGGCATCCGGCGCGATATACAGCCCCGGCTCAACGGTTAATACCATGCCTGGCTCCAGCACGCGGGAACGATCGGCACCGTACGCTCCCACGTCATGCACATCCAGCCCCAGCCAGTGGCTCAGGCCGTGCATAAAGTACGGACGATGCGCGTTCTCGGTAATCAGGGTATCCACGTCGCCTTTCAGGATACCGAGCTTCACCAGACCGGTGATCATGATGCGCACCACTTCGCCGGTCACTTCCTGAATGGACGTGCCTGGACGGTACAGCCTGAGCGCCGTCTCGAGCGATTCGAGGACGATGTCATACACCGCGCGCTGTGCGGGGGTGAATTTACCGTTCACCGGGAACGTACGGGTGATATCGCCCGCATACCCCTGGAATTCGCATCCGGCGTCAATCAGCACCAGATCGCCGTCGCGCAGCGCACTTTCGTTTTCGGTGTAGTGCAGAATGCAGCCGTTTTCACCGCCGCCGACAATGGTGTTGTATGAAGGATAACGCGCGCCGTGGCGGTTAAATTCGTGATGAATCTCCCCTTCCAGCTGGTATTCAAACATTCCCGGGCGGCATTTCTCCATGGCACGGGTGTGTGCCAGCGCACTGATTTCACCCGCGCGGCGCATCACGTCCAGCTCTTCCGGGGATTTGAACAGACGCATCTCATGCACCACCGGACGCCAGTCCGTCAGGGTGGCTGGCGCGGACAGATTCTGCCTCGAACCTTTGCGCAGCTTATCCAGAGCGGTAAAGACAATCTCATCGGCATACGCATACTCGCCCTGCGCGTGGTAAAGCACATCCAGGCCATTGAGCAGTTGATAGAGCTGCTGGTTGATTTCACTGAATGCCAGTGCCCGATCCACCCCCAGCTTCTCTGGCGCAGCCTCTTGCCCTAAGCGACGGCCGAACCAGATTTCGGCAGTGAGATCGCGTACGCGGTTAAAAATCACGCTGTGGTTGTGGGTGTCATTACTCTTAATCAGCACCAGTACCGCTTCCGGCTCGTTGAAGCCGGTGAAGTACCAGAAATCGCTGCTCTGGCGATAGGGGTATTCGCTGTCGGCGCTGCGCGTCACTTCTGGCGCAGCAAAAATCAGCGCGGCGCTGCCCGGCTGCATATTGGCCAGCAGCGCCTGACGACGGCGCGAAAACTCTTGATTTGAGATAACCATGACACCCTCCTGTGCGTTATTTTTCTTAATGTAAGGTTGGCTTGCGGACTTCCGGCGCGGTCGGCTGCGAACGCGTAAAGTGGTCGTGGCACAGCAATGCTGCAACGCGAACGTATTCGATGATCTCTTCGAGAGACATTTCCAGCTCTTCCTGGTCTTCGTCTTCATCGTAGCCCAACTGCGCAATGTTACGCAGATCGTCGATCGCCTCACCCGCTTCGCCAGTCACTTTATCGAGTTTCGGCTGCGTGACGCCCAGCCCCAACAGGTAGTGGTTGACCCAACCTGCGAGCGCATCGGCACGATCGAAGACGCTGACGTCATCGCCTTCAGGCAGATAAAGCTGAAAAAGGAAGCCATCGTCTTCCAGCGAATCGCTGATCGCGGAGTGCATTTTACGCACGGCTTCCGCCAGCTCGTGACCAAACGCCAGCCCTTCGTTCGTCAGGTCGTGGATCAGCGGCTGCCATGAGCTGTCGCTGTTTCCGCCGCACAGCATGCCACTGATCAGACCGTGCATTTCCGCAGAGGTTAAACCGACTCCCTGCTGGTTCAGTAACTGGTTTAAATCCTTGTAACCAGGCATTTCGTTCTGTATAGACATGCGCATTCGTCATCGTTGGGAGGAATATTCATGATATGCTACCACTTTGGACCCTGGTGATACCAGAAAAGGGCTTGTATCTTCACATCAGGGTAGCTATAGTGTCGCCCCTTCGCAGCCCCCGGGGCAGTAAGCGAAGGCAGCGCAGTCAATCAGCAGGAAGGTGGCATGTCTGCACAACCCGTCGATCTCCAGATTTTTGGCCGTTCACTGCGAGTGAATTGTCCGCCTGAACAAAGGGATGCCTTGAATCAGGCTGCGGACGATTTGAATCAGCGGTTGCAAGATCTCAAAGAACGCACTAGAGTCACAAATACTGAGCAGCTGGTTTTCATCGCCGCGTTGAACATCAGTTATGAACTGACTCAGGAAAAAGCGAAGACCCGCGATTACGCGGCAAGCATGGAGCAGCGCATTAAAATGCTCCAGCAGACCATTGAACAGGCATTGCTTGATCAAGGTCGCAATCCCGAAAGACCGGGACCAAAGTTTGAATAACACTTCTCAGTTGACTATGGTAGAGTAACTGTGAAGACAAAATTTCTCTGAGATGTTCGCAAGCGGGCCAGTCCCCTGAGCCGATATTTCATACCACAAGAATGTGGCGCTCCATGGTTGGTGAGCATGCTCGGTTCGTCCGAGAAGCCTTAAAACTATGACGACACATTCACCTTGAACCAAGGGTTCAAGGGTTACAGCCTGCGGCGGCATCTCGGAGATTCCCTCTCTTTTTCTTCTACCGACTACCATGACCCAACTCCCTGAAGCCTCTTCCTCACGCCAGGACATCCGTCAGCTCATGCGTCAACGCCGTCGTGCGTTAACTCCCGAACAGCAAGCACAGTTTGCCCAGCAAGGCGCTGCCCGTATGATGGCCTATCCCCCTGTTGTGATGGCGCGTACCGTCGCCCTGTTCCTCTCGTTTGATGGCGAGCTGGATACTCAACCGCTGATAGAACAGCTGTGGCGCGCCGGGAAAAGAGTGTACCTGCCGGTGCTGCATCCGTTTAGCCAGGGAAATCTGCTGTTTTTACACTACCATCCGCACAGCGAACTGGTGGTGAATCGTCTGAAAATCACCGAACCAAAACTCGACGTCCGCGACGTCCTCCCCCTCTCAGAACTGGATGTACTGATCACGCCGCTGGTTGCATTTGATGAGCAGGGTCAGCGCTTAGGGATGGGTGGCGGTTTTTATGACAGGACGCTGCAAAACTGGCAGCAGTATCATTTACAGCCTGTGGGGTACGCACATGACTGTCAGGGCGTGGAAGCCTTGCCGGTAGAGAAGTGGGATATTCCGCTGCCTGCGGTAGTGACGCCGGGCAAAACCTGGCGCTGGTAAAATAAAGCCGGGTAGCGACCCGGCTTTATGCTCACAGAAACAGAATCAGTACAGCAGACGGGCACGAATGGTACCCGGAATAGCCTTCATGCTCTGCAGCGCTTTTTCCGCTACATCTTCGTCCGCTTCAATATCAATCACCACGTAACCCATCTGAGAGTTCGTTTGCAGATACTGCGCGGCAATGTTGACGCTCTGCTCGGCAAAGATCTGGTTGATCGCAGTCAGCACGCCCGGACGGTTTTCATGGATGTGCAGCAGACGACGGCCACCGTGCAACGGCAGAGACACTTCCGGGAAGTTCACGGCAGAGAGCGTAGAACCGTTGTCGGAGTATTTGCTCAGCTTGCCCGCGACTTCCAGACCGATATTTTCCTGCGCTTCCTGCGTCGAGCCGCCGATGTGCGGCGTCAGGATCACGTTGTCGAATTCGCACAGCGGAGAGGTGAACGGATCGCTGTTGGTAGCAGGCTCAGTCGGGAAGACGTCAATTGCCGCCCCCGCCAGATGCTTACGCTTCAGCGCATCGCACAGCGCCGGGATGTCGACAACCGTACCGCGCGCGGCGTTGATCAGCAGTGAACCTGGCTTCATCAGCGCCAGTTCCTCAGCACCCATCATGTTTTTCGTTGACGCATTTTCCGGCACGTGCAGGCTGACCACGTCGCTCATGTTCAGCAGGTCAGAGAGGTGTTGAACCTGAGTGGCGTTGCCCAACGGCAGTTTGCTTTCGATATCATAAAAATAGACATGCATCCCCAGGGATTCAGCCAGGATCCCCAGCTGAGTACCGATGTGGCCATAGCCGATGATACCGAGTTTTTTACCACGGGCTTCGTATGAACCCGCAGCCAGTTTGTTCCACACGCCGCGGTGCGCTTTGGCGTTAGCTTCCGGAATACCACGCAGCAACAGCAGCAGCTCGCCAATCACTAACTCCGCCACGGAACGGGTGTTGGAGAACGGGGCGTTAAAGACAGGCACACCGCGTTTTGCGGCGGCATTCAGATCAACCTGGTTGGTACCGATGCAGAAACAGCCGATGGCAACCAACTTTTCCGCCGCGGCAATCACGTCTTCAGTCAGTTGGGTACGGGATCGCAGGCCAATGAAATGGGCATCACGGATGGACGCTTTCAGCTCTTCGGTGTCCAGCGCGCCTTTGTGAAATTCGATGTTGGTGTAACCTGCTGCACGAAGGCTATCAAGCGCTTTCTGATGCACGCCCTCAACCAGCAGGAATTTAATCTTGTCTTTCTCCAGTGATACCTTTGCCATTTACCTTACCCGACCCTGTTTTTGTCTGAACTGATGTTGTGCTGGATTTAAATCCGCTGTAGCCAACATATCAAAAAAAACTATTGCAGCAATATGAACGTTTGCGTCGGCACTCTGAAGAAAAGTCATACAGAGCAAAATGACAGAGGAAAATGCTGTAGAAATTTGCGAATGCGGCAGGATCGGCAAACGAGAGGTAAAAAGCGTGACACAAGTCACCGAATTTAGCTTTTCAAAATTTTTTTAGCGGGGGGAGGGCTCCCCCCATCAGATCATTTTACGATGGTTTGCACGCCATCTGCCGTGCCGATCAGCGCGACATCCGCGCCACGGTTGGCGAATAACCCTACAGTCACTACGCCTGGAATACCGTTAATGGCATTTTCCAGCGCAATGGCGTCGAGAATTTCCAGACCGTGAACGTCGAGGATCACGTTGCCGTTATCAGTGATGACGCCCTGACGATATTCCGGGCGTCCACCCAGTCTCACCAGTTCACGCGCCACAGCGCTCCGCGCCATTGGGATCACTTCTACCGGCAGCGGGAATTTACCCAGGATATCAACCTGCTTTGACGCATCGGCGATACAGATGAATTTATCCGCCACGGAGGCGATAATTTTTTCACGCGTCAGCGCCGCACCGCCGCCTTTGATCATCTGCATATGGCCGTTGATTTCATCCGCGCCATCAACATAGATGCCAAGACGGTCAACTTCATTCAGATCGAAAACGGTGATGCCAAGGCTTTTCAGCTTTTCCGTGGAAGCATCGGAGCTGGAAACTGCGCCCTCGATCTGCCCTTTCATCGTGCCCAGCGCATCGATAAAGTGTGCCGCCGTCGAGCCCGTACCAACACCGACAATGGTACCCGGTTGCACATACTGGAGAGCGGCCCATCCTACTGCTTTTTTCAGTTCATCCTGCGTCATGATCGTTTAGCCTGTGGTGTGAAAACGTAGGCCGCATTATAGAACACGTCGGATGGATTTCGTCTGCCACGAAGGGAAAATTGTGTCATAGTGCAGATTAAGCAAAATTAAGGAGTCAGCCAGAGCAATGAAACGTCCGGACTACAGAACACTACAGGCACTTGATGCAGTTATTCGTGAACGCGGTTTTGAGCGCGCAGCGCAAAAGCTTTGTATCACTCAGTCCGCCGTATCACAACGCATCAAACAGCTGGAGAACATGTTCGGGCAGCCTCTGCTGGTACGTACCGTTCCACCGCGTCCAACGGAGCAAGGGCAAAAGCTCCTCGCCCTGCTGCGCCAGGTTGAACTGCTCGAAGATGAGTGGCTGGGTGACGAACAGACCGGCTCAACGCCGCTGCTGCTCTCGCTGGCGGTGAACGCCGACAGTCTGGCAACCTGGTTGTTGCCGGCCCTTGCGCCGGTGTTAGCGGACTCCCCGATTCGCCTGAATCTGCAGGTTGAAGATGAAACCCGTACACAGGAGCGCCTGCGACGCGGTGAAGTGGTTGGGGCGGTCAGTATCCAACCTCAGGCGCTGCCGAGCTGTCTTGTCGATCAGCTGGGCGCACTGGACTACCTGTTTGTCGGCTCAAAAGCGTTTGCCGAGCGCTACTTCCCGAACGGCGTCACCCGCGCCGCGCTGCTGAAAGCCCCTGCGGTGGCGTTCGACCATCTGGACGATATGCATCAGGCCTTCCTGCAGCAAAACTTCGATCTGCCACCGGGCAGCGTGCCATGTCATATCGTGAACTCGTCTGAAGCGTTTGTGCAGCTCGCACGTCAGGGCACCACCTGCTGTATGATCCCGCACCTGCAGATAGAGAAAGAGTTGAAAAGCGGTGAGCTGATTGACTTAACGCCGGGGCTGTATCAGCGCCGGATGCTCTACTGGCACCGTTTTGCGCCAGAAAGCCGCATGATGCGCAACGTCACCGACGCGCTGCTGGCGTATGGGCATAAGGTGTTGAGACAGGATTAAGGAACAATTCCCCTCTCCTGACGGGAGGGGGGAATTGTGAAGACAGATTACTGCGCTTTTGCCGGCTCAGTCTGCTGACTTTGGGTCGGCTGCAGCTGGAATACCACATCAACCTGATCGTCGAACTGAATCGTCGGCTGCTCATAAGTTTCCTGAGCAGACACCGGTGCCGCGTCGGCCTTCATCATCCGCACCATCGGGCTTGGCTGATAATTTGAGACGTGGTAACGCACGCTGTATACCGGACCGAGCTTACTGTTGAACCCGGACGCCAGCTGTTGCGCCTGATGGATTGCATCATCAATGGCGGCTTTACGCGCCTGGTCTTTGTATTTTTCCGGTTGCGCAACGCCCAGTGAGACGGAACGAATTTCGTTCAGACCCGCTTTCAGCGCGCCATCCAGCAGCGAGTTCAGTTTATCGAGCTGACGCACGGTCACTTCAACGGTGCGCACGGCACGGTAGCCTTTCAGGATGCTTTTACCGTTCTGGTAGTCGTAATCAGGCTGGGTACGCAGGTTGGCAGAGCTGATGTCTTTTTTAGCGACACCGTTCTGCTCCAGGAAAGAGAGATATTGCGCAACACGATCGTCAGCCTGCTTCTTGGCAGAAGCGGCATCTTTCGCGGCCACGTTCACTTCAATTGCCAGCGTTGCAACATCGGGTACCGCATCCACGCTTGCGGTGCCTGAAGTGACGATGTGCGGGCCATCAGGCAATTCACTTGCCTGCACCGACACCGCACCTAAACTCACTAATGCCGCCAGGGCCATCACTTTAAACTTCACTGTCATTCCTCCATGTTGCGAAGAGTGCCCAACAACAGGGCGCATGCCAGCAAGCTTAGCGGCTCTCGCTCAGTTGTCCATAAGACAACGCTTAGTTGAGCAATTCCTGAACATGATGAATCCCCTCTTTTGCCAGCTGAAAGGCGATAAACCACATCACCACGCCCACCAGCGTATTGATGATCCGCTGGGCTTTAGCGGTACGCAGACGCGGGGCCAGCCATGCCGCCAGAATCGCGAGACCGAAGAACCACAGGAATGAGGCGCTGACGGTACCCAGGGCAAACCAGCGTTTTGGCTCAACGTCGAGCTGCCCACCCAGGCTGCCCAGCACCACAAAGGTATCCAGATAAACGTGCGGGTTGAGCCAGGTGACCGCCAGCATGGTGACGATAATCTTCCAGCGGCCCTGCTTCATGACCTCGGCGCTCGCCAGTTCGAGATTGCTGCTCATTGCCGTTTTCAGCGCCCCAAACCCATACCACAGCAGGAACGCTACCCCACCCCAGGTCACCAGCGCCAGAAGCCAGGGAGACTGCATCAGCAGCGCACTGCCGCCAAAGATTCCGGCGCAGATCAGCAGCAAATCGCTCACCGCGCACAGCAGGGCAATCATAAGATGATACTGACGGCGAATGCCCTGGTTCATCACGAACGCGTTCTGCGGGCCAAGGGGAAGGATCATGGCCGCACCTAATGCAAGACCTTGAAAATAATAAGATAACATGAATAAATTCTCAGCAAGTTGTCCTGGGAGCTGACTATACTGCGAGAACCTTATTAGAGGAAATTGATAATATTAATTGGTGATTAGTATTGCTAATAAAAAGGCCCGGTGGCGTTGCCGCTCACCGGGCCTGCTGAGGAAGAGGATTACTCGGCTTCTTTCTCGCGTTTAAGGTTCACGTCCATCTGTGGATACGGGAAGCTGATCCCGTTGGCATCAAAATCACGTTTGATACGTTCCAGAACATCCCAGTAAACGTTTTGCAGATCACTGCTTTTGCTCCAGATGCGCACGACAAAGTTGATGGAGGATGCCCCCAACTCGTTCAGCCGAACGGTCTGCTCTTTATCTTTCAAAATACGATCGTCGGAGGCAATGATATTGGCGATCAGCGATTTCACCTGATCGATATCAGAGTCATACGCCACGCTGATAATCAGCTCGTTACGACGCACCGGCTCGCGGGAAAAGTTAATGATGTTGCCCGCGATGATTTTCCCGTTCGGTACCACCACGATACGGCCATCCACAGTTCGCAGAGTGGTTGAGAAAATCTGCACCTGCAGTACGGTGCCGGCAATACCGCCCAGGTCAACGTACTCGCCAGAACGGAACGGACGGAAGGTTACCAGCAACACACCCGCTGCCAGGTTCGAGAGCGACCCCTGCAGCGCCAGACCAATGGCCAGACCGGCGGCACCGAGAACAGCAATCACCGAGGCAGTCTGTACGCCAACACGCCCCAGTGCAGCAATCAGCGTAAAGGCAATAATACCGTAGCGCACCAGTGCAGAGAGGAAGTCAGCCACAGTGGCGTCAATGTGACGCGCCAGCATCACGCGGTTTACGGCGTTTGATACGATACGCGCCACGATCATCCCGACGATGATGATGGCAATCGCCGCGACGATGTTAACGGCATAGCTCAGCAGCAGCGCCTGGTTGCGCACCAGCCAGTTACCGGCATTATTGATGCTGTCTACAACATCGAGTTGTTCCATTTAGTCTTCCTTTTGTTATCCCAAAAACACAAAATCCATCCCCCATGGAGACAGGCAGGTCAGTAAAGGGTAAACAAAAAGGACCGGTTTTGCCAAACAGATCACATAAACGGACCGGGCAGACCATTGAAAAAGCATAAAAAAAGGCCCGCATTTGCGGGCCTTCTGATGCTATGAGCTGCTTAAATTACAGAACGTCAACCGCGTTCAGTTCTTTGAAAGCCTGCTCCAGACGCGCCACCATGGAAGTCTGCGCAGCACGCAGCCATACACGTGGATCGTAGTATTTCTTGTTCGGCTGGTCTTCGCCTTTCGGGTTGCCCAGCTGGCCCTGCAGGTAAGCTTCGTTCGTTTTGTAGTACTGCAGGATACCGTCCCATGTTGCCCACTGGGTGTCGGTATCGATGTTCATTTTCACTACGCCGTAGCTTACGGAGTCTTTGATTTCCTGAGCAGAAGAACCGGAACCGCCGTGGAAGACGAAGTTCAGGCTGTTGTGCGGCAGGTTGTGTTTCTTAGAAACGTATTCCTGAGAATCACGCAGGATAGTTGGGGTCAGAACCACGTTACCTGGTTTGTAAACGCCGTGTACGTTACCGAAGGACGCTGCGATGGTGAAGCGTGGGCTGATTTTGCTCAGCTCGGTGTAAGCGTAATCAACGTCTTCTGGCTGGGTGTACAGTGCAGAAGCGTCCATGTGGCTGTTGTCCACGCCGTCTTCTTCACCACCGGTGCAACCCAGTTCGATTTCCAGGGTCATGTCCATTTTGGCCATGCGCGCCAGGTACTTAGAGCAGATTTCGATGTTTTCGTGCAGGGACTCTTCAGACAGGTCGATCATGTGAGAAGAGAACAGTGGCTTACCGGTCGCTGCGAAGTGTTTTTCACCCGCGTCCAGCAGACCGTCGATCCACGGCAGCAGTTTCTTCGCGCAGTGGTCAGTGTGCAGGATAACCGGAACACCGTAGTGTTCAGCCATCTGGTGTACATGGTGCGCACCAGAGATTGCGCCCAGGATTGCCGCGCCCTGAGGAACGTCAGTTTTCACGCCTTTACCAGCGATGAATGCTGCGCCACCGTTAGAGAACTGAACGATAACCGGTGCTTTAACTTTTGCAGCAGCTTCCAGTACGGCGTTAATGGAGTCGGTACCAACGCAGTTAACTGCTGGCAGAGCGAAGTTGTTTTCTTTAGCTACCTGGAACACTTTCTGAACGTCATCACCAGTGATCACGCCAGGTTTTACGAAATCAAAAATTTTAGACATGTTGCTTAGTCCTGTATCTTCGGCCGTTAGAAAAGGTGCGAGCTCTTAAAGCGCGCTGAAAATTGGGCAGGTTTCCCTGCCCTTGAATGGCTTACTTCTTAGCGCGCTCTTCGAGCATTGCTACTGCTGGCAGTACTTTGCCTTCCACGAACTCGAGGAATGCGCCGCCACCAGTGGAGATGTAGGAGATCTTGTCAGAAATACCGAACAGGTCGATTGCTGCCAGCGTATCACCGCCGCCTGCGATAGAGAACGCTTCGCTGTCTGCGATAGCGTTAGCAACGATTTCAGTACCTTTGCGGAAGTTCGGGAATTCGAACACGCCAACAGGACCATTCCACAGGATAGTTTTCGCGTTTTTCAGGATTTCAGCCAGTTTCTGTGCAGAAACGTCGCCCAGGTCCAGAATCTGCTCATCATCTTTGATGTCGTTAACAGATTTCAGGGTCGCAGTCGCTGTTTCAGAGAACTCAGTCGCGACGCGAACATCCGTTGGAACCGGGATATCGCAGGTGGTCAGCAGACGTTTTGCTTCGTCAACCAGATCCGCTTCGTACAGGGACTTACCGACGTTATGGCCTTGTGCCGCCACGAAGGTGTTCGCGATACCACCGCCAACGATCAGCTGGTCAGCGATTTTAGACAGGGAATCCAGTACGGTCAGTTTGGTAGAAACTTTAGAACCACCAACGATTGCAACCATTGGACGAGCAGGTTCTTTCAGTGCTTTACCCAGTGCGTCCAGCTCAGCAGCCAGCAGAGGACCGGCACACGCGACGTCTGCGAATTTACCGATACCGTGGGTTGAAGCCTGCGCACGGTGAGCAGTACCGAAGGCGTCCATCACGAATACGTCACACAGTGCAGCGTATTTTTTGGACAGCGCTTCGTCGTCTTTCTTTTCGCCTTTGTTGAAGCGAACGTTTTCCAGAACAACCAGTTCACCGGCAGCGATGTCTACGCCGTCCAGGTAATCTTTTACCAGGCGAACCGGGTTGGACAGTTTGTCTTTCAGGTAATTAACAACTGGCAGCAGAGAGAACTCTTCATTGTACTCGCCTTCAGTTGGACGACCCAGGTGGGAGGTCACCATCACTTTAGCGCCCTGCTTCAGAGCCAGTTCGATGGTTGGCAGAGATGCACGGATACGCGCGTCGCTGGTCACTTTGCCATCTTTAACCGGTACGTTCAGATCAGCACGGATGAAAACGCGTTTACCAGCCAGATCCAGATCGGTCATCTTAATTACAGACATGGTGAATCCTCTCGTTGATTCTTAAAGTTTTGCAGACGCACGATGCGTCTTACCTGAAACCTTGAGCGGCCATTGCTAACGTGGTGTCGAGCATTCGGTTAGCAAAGCCCCATTCGTTATCACACCAGACCAGCGTCTTGATAAGGTGTGCGCCACTGACGCGCGTTTGAGTGCCATCGACAATGGCGCTGTGCGGGTCGTGGTTAAAATCTACTGAGACCAACGGTAATTCCGTATAGTCAACTATACCATGAAATGCCCCCTGTGCCGCTTTTTGCAGCAACAGGTTGACTTCACAGGCTTTTACCGGTTTTTTCACCGTCACGCTCAGGTCAATTGCGGTGACGTTAATCGTCGGTACACGTACGGCAATTGCTTCAAAACGATCGTTAAACTGCGGGAAAAAACGGGTGATACCTGCCGCCAGTTTTGTGTCCACCGGAATGATTGACTGGCTCGCGGCTCGCGTGCGTCGTAAGTCCGGATGATAGGCGTCAATCACCTGCTGATCGTGCATCGCTGAATGAATCGTGGTTACGGTGCCGGATTCAATGCCATACGCATCGTCTAACAGTTTGATGACCGGAATAATGCAGTTGGTGGTACAGGAGGCGTTGGAAACAATGCGGTGTTCGGCTTGCAGCTCATGCTGATTCACGCCAAATACGACGGTCGCGTCGAGGTCGTTGCTGCCAGGATGGGAAAACAGGACTTTTTTCGCACCTGCTGTCAGATGCGCTTCGCCATGCTCGCGGTTACCGTATACGCCAGTACAGTCAAGTACGATATCCACACCCAGTTCACGCCACGGTAGCCCGGCAATACTGCTCTCATGCAGCACGCGGATGGCATCGTCGCCGACAAACAGCTGATCTCTTTCCTGGCGAACATCCCAGGCAAAGCGTCCGTGGCTGGTGTCATATTTCAACAAATGCGCCATGCCCGCAGCATCCGCCAGTTCGTTGATAGCCACCACGGTTATTTCCGCCCGACGCCCGGATTCATATAAAGCACGAACCACGTTACGCCCGATGCGACCGAAGCCATTAATCGCTACGCGTACGGTCATAGATCTCCTGCAAAGCTATCCCTGAGTTTGAGGTGGCTGAAAGAGTAATCCAGCTACGCCCGAAGGGGAATCCTTGCTGTCACAAACTGCGATTGATTGGTCAATTGTCGAACATTTAATCGACTGAAACGCTTCAGCTAGAATAAGCGAATCAGGGAATAAAAGGAATGTCTGTCCAGAGCAATAAGCGCGCTATATGACTTGCGTCACATTTTGGATGGAATAATTCACAGGAACGTTACATGTTTGAGGAATAGTGGACATATAAGGCGGATAGCGTGAAAAAAACAAAACGGTAACCCAAAGGTTACCGTTTAGGGTGTTTGCGCCCTCTTCTCAGTGAGAGCATGGACAGGGGCTCGCGCCCCTCCCCTACAAACAATTACAGCAGTTCTTTTGCTTTCGCGACAACGTTTTCAACGGTGAAGCCGAACTCTTCGAACAGCAGCTCTGCCGGAGCAGATTCACCGAAGGTGGTCATGCCGACGATGGCGCCGTTCAGGCCCACATATTTGAACCAGTAGTCAGCGATACCTGCTTCTACTGCCACGCGCGCGGTAACGGCTTTAGGCAGTACGGATTCGCGGTAGGCGGCATCCTGCTTGTCGAACGCATCGGTAGACGGCATGGAAACCACGCGCGCTTTAACGCCTTCGGCAGACAGTTTTTCCCATGCGGCAACAGCCAGCTCAACTTCAGAACCGGTCGCGATGAAGATCAGCTCTGGCTGACCCGCGCAATCTTTCAGCACGTAACCACCACGGGCGATGTTCGCCAGCTGCTCTGGAGTACGCTCCTGCTGTGCCAGGTTCTGACGGGAGAGGATCAGTGCGGTTGGGCCGTCCTGACGCTCAACACCGTATTTCCACGCCACGGCGGACTCAACCTGGTCACATGGACGCCATGTGCTCATGTTTGGCGTCACGCGCAGGGAAGCCACCTGCTCTACCGGCTGGTGAGTTGGACCATCTTCGCCCAGACCGATGGAGTCGTGGGTGTAGACCATCACCTGACGCTGTTTCATCAGCGCAGCCATACGCACGGCGTTACGCGCGTACTCGACAAACATCAGGAAGGTAGAGGTGTACGGCAGGAAACCACCGTGCAGGGAGATACCGTTCGCAATCGCAGTCATACCGAATTCACGCACACCGTAGTGGATGTAGTTACCGGCAGTGTCTTCGTTGATTGCTTTAGAACCAGACCAGATTGTCAGGTTAGATGGCGCCAGGTCAGCGGAGCCGCCCAGGAATTCTGGCAGCAGCGGACCGAACGCTTCAATCGCATTCTGAGAGGCTTTACGGCTGGCGATTTTGGATGGGTTCGCCTGCAGTTTAGCAATGAACTCGTTCGCTTTGGCGTCGAAGTCAGACGGCATGTCACCCTTCATACGACGGGTAAATTCAGCCGCTTCCTGTGGGAAGGCTTTCGCATAGGCAGCGAACTTCTCGTTCCATGCGGATTCTTTCGCCTGACCCACTTCTTTAGCATCCCACTGCGCGTAAATTTCAGATGGGATTTCGAAAGCAGGATATTTCCAGCCCAGCGCTTCGCGCGTCAGTGCGATTTCCGCGTCGCCCAGTGGCGCACCGTGGGAATCGTGGGTACCCGCTTTGTTTGGAGAACCGAAACCAATGATGGTTTTGCACATCAGCAGTGACGGCTTGTCCGTCACTGCGCGCGCTTCTTCTACTGCACGTTTAATCGAGTCAGCATCGTGACCGTCAACGCCACGCACAACGTGCCAGCCGTAAGCTTCGAAACGCTTCGCGGTGTCGTCAGTGAACCAGCCTTCAACGTGACCGTCGATGGAGATGCCGTTGTCGTCATAGAACGCAACCAGTTTGCCCAGCTTCAGGGTACCTGCCAGGGAGCACACTTCGTGAGAAATGCCTTCCATCATGCAGCCGTCGCCCATGAATGCGTAGGTGAAGTGGTCAACAATGTCATGACCTGGACGGTTGAACTGCGCGGCCAGGGTTTTCTCGGCAATCGCCATACCCACCGCGTTAGCAATACCCTGACCCAGCGGGCCGGTGGTGGTTTCTACACCTGCGGTGTAACCCACTTCCGGGTGACCTGGCGTTTTGGAGTGCAGCTGGCGGAAGTTTTTCAGCTCTTCAATTGGCAGATCGTAGCCAGTGAGGTGCAGCAGGCTATAGATCAGCATTGAGCCGTGGCCATTAGACAGCACGAAACGGTCGCGGTCAGCCCAGGAAGGGTTCTGCGGGTTGTGGTTCAGGAAATCGCGCCACAGGACTTCGGCGATATCAGCCATCCCCATAGGGGCGCCCGGGTGGCCGGATTTGGCTTTCTGTACTGCGTCCATGCTCAGCGCACGAATAGCATTAGCAAGCTCTTTACGTGAGGACATTTTAACTCCAGATCGGACTGTTAAAGGCCATGCCCTTGACGACAGCGCGTTTTGGGCTACGCCGGAAAAAAGTGCCAACAATGTAACCCAAGCGGCATGTCATGTACATGGAGCATTCTTTTGCAGCTTAAGAAATCTCTGGATCATGCTCGCATGTTGCGCAATCTGCTCGCCCGGCCCCGTAGATATTCCTTATACTTAGCCCGACCCCGGCTTCGTTGCCGGTGCACTTTTCAGATTTTATTCAGATTAACGAGTACGGAAGCGACATCATGAAAATGCGTGCAATAGTGCTGGCCCTGGGTACAACGCTCCTGCTGAGCGGCTGTCAGAATATGGATTCTAACGGCCTGATGTCCTCAGGCGCAGAGGCCTTTCAGGCCTACTCCCTGAGCGACGCACAGGTTAAAGCGCTGAGCGACCAGGCCTGTAAAGATATGGACGGAAAAGCCACGCTTGCCCCGGCCAATAGTACCTACACGCAGCGTCTGAATAAGATAGCCTCCGCGCTGGGTGATAACATTAACGGCCAGCCGGTGAACTATAAGGTGTACATGGCCAAAGATGTAAACGCCTTCGCGATGGCGAACGGCTGCATCCGCGTTTACAGCGGGCTGATGGATATGATGACCGACAACGAAGTTGAAGCGGTTATCGGCCATGAAATGGGCCACGTTGCACTTGGCCACGTGAAGAAAGGCATGCAGGTTGCGTTAGGCACTAACGCCATCCGCGCCGCGGCGGCGTCTACGGGCGGTATCGTCGGCAGCCTGTCACAGTCGCAGCTTGGCGATGTGGGTGAAAAACTGGTTAACTCTCAGTTCTCGCAGCGTCAGGAATCCGAAGCGGATGACTACTCCTACGATCTGTTGCGCAAACGCGGCATTAATCCATCAGGTTTAGCCACCAGCTTCGAAAAACTGGCCAAACTGGAAGTCGGTCGCCAGAGCTCTATGTTTGATGACCACCCGGCGTCAGAAGAGCGCGCACAGCATATTCGCGACCGTATGGCCGCAGACGGAATTAAATAATTCGAAAGGAGGCATATTTGCCTCCTTTTTATTTCGCATGAATTGTTAATTTAACCGCACATATCGGTAATAGCGCTTGAGTACCTTTCTAAGCCGCGCAAACACTGGCTTATTGCCCTGAAACGTCTCGTCACATAATTATTGCAATCATATACCATTCGGGTAATTATCGAGCTCGCAGTAATTCAATTTACAATATTAAGACAGAGACGTTCCCTCCGTGAAAAAAGAATTTTCATTAATTGCGTTAAGTTTATTCGCCGCATTACCCGCCGTTGCAAGCCAGCAATCCGACAGCAAAGGGTTTGTTGACGACAGCCATTTAGATCTGTTTTTACGCAATGCGTATATCAGTCGTGATTATCATCAGGGCCAGCAGGACAAAGCCGAATGGGGTCAGGGTATCGTTGCCACGTTCGAATCCGGCTATACCGAAGGGCTGGTTGGCTTTGGTGTGGACGGCATTGCCCAGTATGGCGTGCGTCTGGACGGCGGTCGTGGAAAGAGCGGCGCGGGCGGCATTGACTTCTTTAAACAGGAAGACGATGGCCGGGCTAAATCCGATCTGGCGAAATTTGGCGCCACAGCAAAAATGCGTATTTCCAATACCGTGCTGAGCTACGGTAACCAGCGTCCGGAATTACCGATTGTGAATGCCGACAATTCCCGTCTGCTGTTTGAAAGCTTTACCGGCACCATGCTGACCTCAAAAGAGATCGCGGGCCTGGAAGTGAACGCCGGTTACTTCACCGATGAGCAGCGCAAAAGTGACGACCGCCACGACAGCGGCCTGAAGAGCCTCTCCTTCGGCGGTGCGAGCTACCAGTTCAACGACCAGTTCAGCGGTGCGCTGTATGCCTCTCATGTGGAAGAGGTGATGAACAAGCAGTACCTGGGAATGAACTTCAAACAGCCGTTCAGCACCGGGCAACAGCTGGTGCTCGATTTCAACGGCTATAACTCACGCCTGGATCAGCGCTACGCAGACAGCCTTGATACCGGACGCAGCAATAGCATCTGGAGCCTGGCGGCAAGCTACATCTGGGATATTCATACCTTCAAGGTGGCGTATCAGCAGAGCAGCGGCAGCACCGGCTATCACTATGGCAGCTATCGCGATCAGGGTGGCGTAGGTGACGGCGGCAATACCATCTGGCTGGCGAACTCCTACTGGTCTGATTTCAACGGCGAAGACGAGCGCTCCTGGCAGGCTTCTTACGCGCTGGACTTCGGCGGTCTGGGCTTACCAGGCCTGAGCTGGACCACAGCTTACGTGCGTGGCGACAACATCAAGACCTCTGAAACCAGCAACGGTAAAGAGCATGAGTGGTTTAACCAGATCCAGTATCAGGTGCAGGACGGCCCGGCTAAAGATCTGAAACTGAAACTCCGTTACTCCGTCCTGCGCGTGTCCAGCAACGCCAGCGACTATAACGTGGGCGGGGATGAGATCCGCGCGTACGTGGAATACCCGTTTAACGTGTTCTGATTAAACCCCTCACCCGCCCTTCTCCCTAAGGGAGAGGGCTGGAGTGAGGGTAAACACGCTTAGTACAACGTCTTCTGCGGCGGCCCGGCAAACTTCAGCGCGCCAATCTGTCCCATCCGCACTTCCACTACCGACGGTCCTGGCATGGCAAGCGCTTCGGTCATCACCGCGTCAAAATCCTCAGCCCGTTCGACGCTCCACGCCTGTAACCCCATCGCATGCGCCAGCTGCGTAAAGTCCGGGGTATGCAGCTCGTTATAATACTGACGCCCGCCGAAATACTTATCCTGAATGCCGCGCATGACGCCGTAACCGCCGTCGTTCATCACCAGCAGCGTCACGTTGGCCTTCTCCTGCGCCAGCGTTGCCATCTCGCCCAGATTCAGGCTTACGCCACCATCGCCCACCAGCCCCACCACTTTGCGTTGCGGGTTGGCAATCGCCGTGCCAATCGCCATCGGTAGCCCCATGCCGATGGCGCCTGCCAGCGAGTGAATGTTCATCAGCGGTCCGTTGGCGCGGAACAAACGGCTGCCCCACAGGCTTCCGGATACGGTGATATCACGGACCAGCAGGCCATCTTGCGGCAGCGCGTTCTCGATGGCGTCGTTGAGCTTCGCATAAGCACCGCACTGCTCACGCAGTCCCGCAACGGCTTTCGCCAGCGCCTGCTGCACCTGTGTATCCCACTGTGCATCGCCCCATTCACGCCCCTGCGCTTTAGCCGCCAGCGCGGTTAACAGCGCTGCGCAGTCCGCCACAAGGGTTGTGTCCATCAGATAGTTGCGGCTCGCCGCCGCGGGGTCGATATCGATCTGGACGCGGGGATGCGGTAATTCAAGCGTCCACGAGCGGGTTTCGTTGCTGCGCAGGCGTGAGCCGGCGACCAGCGTAAAGTCGCACTGGGCGATCAACGCCTCAACTGACGGCGAGTTATGAAACGCCCGCAGGCTGGCGCGATGGCTGTCCGGCAGCACGCCGCGCGCGTGGGTGCTGGAGATAACCGTCACTCCCGCATCCGCCAGTTTTTTTACCGCATCAGCGCTACCGAGCGCTCCGCCCCCCAGCCACAGCAGCGGCTGTCTGGCCTGTTTAAGCTGCGCCCACAGCGTGTCGACCACTGCCGTATCAACCGCAGAAACCGACGTCGGTTTCACCGGAGCGGTGATCAGCGACACGGGGATTTTCGCCCCCTGAATATCAATCGGGATCTCCACGGAGACCGGCCCGCACGGCGGAGTTTGCGCCTCCTGAATGGCCTTGTGAAGGATCGCTATCGCCTGGTTTGCGTTGCTGATGCGGTATGCCCGTTTTGAGCTGGCCTTCAGGAAGGTCAGCTGGTCGCGGGTTTCGTGGATAAAGCCGGTGTCGGCATCCAGCCAGGCTTTTTCCACCTGGCCGGTGATATGCAGCAGCGGCGTGCAGGCATTCATGGCTTCCACCAGCGCGCCGACGGCGTTACCCGCCCCGGCACCGGTACTGGTCAGCGCCACGCCGAGCCCGGAAAAACGGCCGTGGGCATCGGCCATGGTGACCGACCCCGCTTCGCCACGTGCGGGCACAAAGCGAATATTCCCGCGCTGCCCTACCGCATCGGCGATGGGTAAATTGTGGATGGAGATGACGCCGTAGATGGCCTCAACCTGATACTGCTCCAGCGTTCTGGCGATGGCGTCGCCGACGGTTATCATTTCGCTCATTACTCACCCTTTCTCAGTCGCACCAGTGGTTGACGCTGTTACCCGTCGCCAGATAAATGCTCTTTTGCTGCATCCAGGCTTTCAGCCCCTGAATGCCCTTTTCGCGGCCCAGACCGCTCTCTTTAAAGCCCCCGAACGGGGTCGAAATTGCAAACACTTTGTAGGTATTTATCCACACCGTGCCCGCTTCAAGCTGCTCGCTCAGGCGCAGGGCGCGCCCGGTATCCCGCGTCCAGATCCCGGCGGCAAGGCCATAAACGGAGTCATTCGCCTCACGGATCAACGCGGCTTCATCGCTAAAGGGCATCGCCACCAGCACCGGGCCGAAGATCTCCTCCTGACAGGCGCGCGCGCTGTTGGTCAGGCCTTCGATGATGGTGGGCTGGAAGTAACTGCCGTTTGCCAGCAGTGGATCGGCAGGGATCTCCCCGCCACACAGCACGCGGCCCCCTTCACGCTTTGCCAGTTCAACGTAAGCCTGCACGCTCTGGCGGTGCGCGTCGTTAATCAGCGGTCCCACATGGGTGCCGTCGGTAAAGGGATGCCCGACCCGCAGGCCGCGCGTTAATTCGAGCAGCCTCGCCATCAGTGGGGCGTAAAGGCGCTCATGGATAAAGAGTCGCGAACCGGCAATACAGGCCTGACCTGCAGAGCTGAAAATACCGTAGCAGATCCCGCGCGCAGCCAGCTCAACGTCGGCATCTTCCAGCACGATGGTCGGGGATTTACCGCCCAGTTCCAGCGAGGCCGGGATCAATTTTTCCGCCGCCACGTGCGCCAGATGACGGCCCGTGGTGGTGCCACCGGTAAAGGAGATTTTTCGCACTTTCGGGTGACGCGCCAGCGCATCGCCAATCACCGAGCCTTTGCCCGGCAGCACGCTCAGCAGCCCGACGGGTAAGCCTGCCTGCTCAAAAATACGCGCCAGCTCCAGCGCCATCAGCGGGGTGGCTTCGGCTGGTTTGAGAACCACCGCGTTACCGGCAGCAATGGCCGGCGCCACTTTCTGCATTTCGCTGGCAATGGGGGAATTCCAGGGCGTGATAGCCGCCACCACGCCGAGCGGTTCATATCGGCTGAGGGTAAGCACATCAGGCTGGCGTGGGGTCGGCAGTTCACCTTCCAGCAGCTCGCAGGCGGCGGCAAAATAACGCGCCGTGCCTGCCGCGCTCATCACCAGCCCCCGCGCTTCCGCCAGCGGTTTACCGTTGTCGCGACTCTGCATGCGGGCCAGTTCATCGACGCGGGATTCGATCAGATCCGCCACCTTATGCAGGATCTTCGCACGCGCATGCGGCAGGCTGTTACGCCAGGCAGGATCGCGCCACGCGCGCTCTCCGGCGTCGATAGCCTCCTGCAGATCCTCCAGGCTTGCCGCGTGGAGCGTGGCGTTCACCGCACCGTCTGCCGGGAAATGACTCTGCATCAGGTTACCGCCGCCACGCCGCCAGTTGCCGCCAATGAAAATGTTAAGATCGTCCATCGTCGCTCCTCAGCGCTGCGTCAGTTCACGGCAGGCGCGAACCGCGCTGAGTGCCGCCAGGGTGGAGGTTTTGGGGTTGCTGGCAAGCGGTAGCCCGCTCAGCTCCAGATGGAACTCGCCAAACATCCCTTCGACGTGCAGCGTGTGGGTATTGCGTTGAGTGGCCGGGTCAACCATCAGTTGCACACGGGTATCATCCATCCCCACGCCGCCAAGTGCCACGGTCGCCGCCACGTTGGCGTTGGCCGGAAACAGTCGTGCCGCTTCACGTGCGCTGCCTTCAAAGAAGATCTGCGCCTCGGACACGGCGTTAAGATCGATAAGCTGCTCGGCATAGCTGCCGCGCCAGCTGGCCGGGCTTTTACGCGACTGGTAGGTCACCTTCTCAAGCCCGCCCTCTTTTGCTGCCGCCAGGCCATCAATGCCCGCCATCGCACCGGAGAGCAGCGTCAGCTTTCCGCCTGCGTTGAGCAGACGCTGTTCCAGCGCGCTGTCTGCCAGCGCGCCGGTGGAGATCACCGCCAGATGCCATCCACGGCGTAAAATCGCTTCCCCGTACTGCGCCACCGCCTGCTGGCTGGCACATTCCAGCACCAGATCGGGAGTATCCGCACATAATGCGGGCGAGGTCAGTGCCACCACCGCATCGCCAAACTGCTGGCGAATAGCGGCATGATGCGTCTCGCGCGCCACGATCCAGCCGATGGCAACCTGCTCGGGCAGACGCTCAATGACCGCCTGCGCCATGGCACCGTAGCCGATTAACATGATTTTTTTCATGATGTGTCCTTACAGATGACGGCAGAAGCCGCCGGAAACGTCCAGCGCCGCACCGGTGGTAAACGAAGCCAGCGGCGACGCGAGGAACAGCAGAGCCTGCGCAGGCTCCTGCGGCTTACCGAGACGCGCCATCGGAATGCCGCGTTTGCGGGCAATATCCGCCGTCCACTGCGGCCAACTCTGACTTTTATCCGCCCGGTTCTCAAAGCGACGCCGCCACTGGCCGGATTCCACCATGCCAAGCAAAATGGAATTCACGCGGATGCCCTTACTCACCAGCTCTTTCGAGAGCGTGAGCGTCATATTGAGCAGCGCGGCACGTGCTGCGGAGGTGGCAATCATGTGTTCCTCTGGCTGCAGCGCCAGCAGCGAGTTCACGCAGGTAATGGAGGCAATATCCGATTGCTCCAGCTGCAGCTGAAAAGCCTGTACGGGGTTAATCACCCCAAACAGTTTCAGTTCGGCTTCATGCAGCCAGGCCTCGCGCGGGGTGTCATTGAAGTGCGCCACATACCCCTGTCCGGCGTTATTAATCAGCAAGTCTGTCCCGCCAAAGCGGGACTTAACGGCCTGGGCAAAGGTCTGAACCTGGTCTGCATCCAGCACGTCGCAGCGGTGAGAGAAAATCTCGCCATCAGGGAATTCGTTTTGCAGCGACGCATGCGCGCTGGCAAGTCGGTCCGGGTCGCGGCCACAGAACGCCACTTTTGCCCCCTCGCCCAGCAGCAAGCGCAGTGTTTCAAAACCAATGCCAGAAGAACCGCCGGTGACTACCGCTACGCGCCCGTCAATTTGTGCATTCATCGCGCACCTCTTCGTTGATACGTAAAAGCTGTTGATTAAAAAACGCGTCGTTATCGAGATAGCTGGCGTGCCCGGCCAGGGGAATCGCGGTAAACGGCATGCCGTAACGTAGCGCCAGCCCCTGAACCAGCTCAAGCTGGGTAATGGCGTCCTGCTCGCCGCACCAGACTTCAAAGTCACCGGCGTAACGCTTCAGCCAGCCGTGAATATCGTCATGTGCCAGCATCCATGCGGCAGCGAGGTAGCCTTCCGGGCGCAGTTTGCGCATGCCCGCCGCAACGGTGGCAATATCGTCCTCACGCGCGCCCGGGCGTAATAATTTAGCGGCCCGGGTTTGCGCCAGGATCTCGCCCCCAAGCGCCATCTGCTGCTCCCGGTTACGCCAGACCTGCTCGCGCTGCGCCGGCTCGGCCTGGCCGTAACCCTGCGCGGCATCGGCCAGCACCAGATGCAGCACGCGTTCGGGATACTTCGCCGCAAAGGCGCTTGCCACCAGCGCCCCAAGCGAATGCCCGACCAGAACGACCTGCCAGACGCCCGCGCGATCCAGCATGGCCGCCAGCGCGTCGGCGTAATCCCCCGCGTTGGCGCGCTCAACCGCCAGCATCGGGCTTTCGCCATAACCGGGCATGTCCCACGCCAGCACGCGAAAACCGTTCAGCGCCATCTGTTTATGCCAGGAGGCAGCACCGGAGCTGATGCCGTGGAGCAGCATCAGCGGGATGCCGCTTCCCTGTTCACGAAAGCCCGTCATCGCGCCCCCTTAGTTCCGCTTCACTTTCGACAGCGGGTGATCGGCCGGATAGGTCGGGATTTCCGGCTTGTTGGTGCCGAGCATCACGCACATCAGCGCCTCTTCTTCACCATGATTGAACAGACCGCGATAGATGCCCGGCGGAACGGAGATCAGATCGCGTTCGCGCAGCACGGTTTCGGTGTAGTGATCGCCGTCCTGGATCATCAGCGTGATCTGCCCTTTAAGCATGAAGAACACCTCTTCCACGTCGTCATGCAGATGCAATGGTCCCTCGCACTTCGACGGCAGCACCATGGTGGAGAAGGTAAAGTGCTCAGCCGGCACGGTATTGGTATCGCTTGCCACGCCCGTTGCCCCGGTACCGATGTAGCGCATCTGCGCACGGCGGTATTTAGGATCGAAATCGGCCTGGAACTTCAGCGCGTTCCAGTCATATTTACGCCCTTCAAAGCGCGCAATGCGCGACTCGATCCACTCTTCCATGGTCAGATGGTCAGGTTTAATGCCTGGTTTTGCAGTTACGGTTGAATCAGTCATGACACTCTCCTCAGTAACGTCTCAGCAGCGGCAGTAACAGGACGCAGCCCACCGCCGCCATCACCGCCAGAAAAATCAGCCCGGAATCCATGCTGTGGGTGAAGGCGATCAACGCGCCCATCACCGCCGGCGACAGCGCGCCCGCAAAGTTTCCCAGTCCGTTGAAAATACCGCCCGCCGTCGCGCTCACCCGGGGATGGGTCGCCTTCGCCAGCAGTGCGAAAATGTTCGGCGCACCGGTGCCCCACATAAAGGTGCTAAAGCTCATCGCCGCGATAACGGCCAGCGGGGTATCAAGATGCATGACCGCCGTCAGGCCTAATCCCGCGCCAGCCATCGAGATAAAGCAGGCCACCGCGCGTTTATCGACCCGGTCAGAAAGCCATGCGCCAATCACCTCACCCGCCAGCATGGCAATAAACGGCATCGACGACAGCCAGCCCGCGTGTTCAAGATGAATGCCTTTCCCTTTAATCAGGTAACCCGGCAGCCAGCCATTGATTCCCCACAGGTAGGTGAGAAACGCGATGTTAAAGATGCAGATAATCCAGAAGTGCGGGCTGACAAACAGCTCGCGCCGCGCGGCACGTCGTTCATCTTGTGATTCGCGATCCGCAGCCGGTTTGGCACCCAGACGGATCCCGCGCAGACCGATGCGCACGAACACCAGCACCGGCACGGTGAGCATCGCCATCACAAAGAAGGTGCTCTGCCAGCCGAAGGCATTCAGCAGCCAGATAGAGAGAGGGAAACCAATCGCCGCGCCTACCGGGGTACCCAGCAGCCACAACATGGTGGCTCGCGCCTGCAGATGCTGCGGGAAGTTATGCCGCACAATGGCAAACGCCAGCGGAAACAGCGGCCCTTCTGCCACGCCCAGCAAAATGCGCAGGACGATCATGATCGTGTAGTTATGGGTAAACCCCATGGCTACCATCAGCACGCACCACACCACCATCATGCCGGTGAGCAGGCGAAGCGGTGCAATCTTGTCCCCCAGTCCGCTTAAAAAGACCGATGAGAAGCCGTAGCTCAGCAGGAAGGCGCTCATCAGAATGCCGAGGCGCGTGGTGTCAAAATCTATGCCCATCGCCTGCTGGAAATGGCTGTCGGAAAAGAGCGCCGCAATGCTGATTTTGTCGAAAAATGCCAGCAGCACGCAGGCCAGCAAAGACAGCGGGATGGCCCAGCGCACCGCTTTTTCGGGCGTGCGGGTGCCCTCACCGCTTGCCTCAACCGGCGCGGTGTTAGTCTCAAATGTGGTCATGTCTCCCCCTACGGGTGCGGGTTAGCTATCGCAATGACATCAGTGAAAAAGTCGGGTCAGCCAGCGGCACATCGGACAGATCCCTTCCGGCAGCCATCCAGCGTTTCGCCAGCTTGACGGTACGCGCATCGTTGAACGCCACCAGCTGGGTCAGCCGTCCGTTTTCATCCAGTGAGAAAAACAGCGTATTATCCCGGGCAAGGGTTGTGCAGTCGGCCTGCGGAATACCGAGGATCTGAATGTTGTGCTGGTATTGATCCGACCACAGCCACGGCGCGTCGTCATAGCCGGGGGCATCGGGATTGAGCATCGCCTTTGCCGTGGCAACCGCCTGATTCTGGGCAAAGGCCCACGACTGAATGCACAGCCCATAGTGATGGTGCTGGGCCACATCACCGGCAGCATAAATAAACGGATCCGACGTTCGCCCCTGAGCGTCCACCACGATCCCGCGTTCAGTCTGCAGACCCGCATCACGTGCAAGCTCGAGATTGAGATCAACACCGATCCCGACGACCACGGCATCAAAGGTTTCACGCTGGCCGTCACAGTGAATGACCGGCAGACCATTGTTATCTTCCAGCTCCAGCGCTCCGCAGCCGGTGCGGATATCCACGCCCTGTTCGCGGTGAAGTGTTTCCAGCTGCTGCGATACCTCGGCGCTCACCGAACGCATGCACAGCGCGGGCTGCTGCTCAAACAGCGTCACGGCGACGCCACATTTACGCGCGGAGGCCGCAATCTCCAGGCCAATCCAGCCTCCGCCGATAATCGCCAGGTTTTGACTCTCTGCCAGGCGCGCCTTCAGCCGCTGTGCGTCCTGCCAGTGGCGCAGGGTATAGACCTGCGGGTGGGCCGCCCATGCATCGCCCGGCAGACGCGCCCGACCACCGGTAGCGATTAAAAGAATGTTGTAACTAAGGTATTCACCGTTGCTTAAGCGCACCGTTTTCGCGTGACGATCGAGAGATTCCGCGCGCACCGGCCGGCACCATGTCAGGTTCAATGCCTGTTGCGCCGCTTCAGGAAAGAGACGCGGTAGCGGCGCGTCCGGCTCCAGTAACGCAGCCTTGGACAGCGGCGGGCGTTCGTAGAAATCCCACGCCTCTTCCGCCACGACGCAAATCTCGCCGTCGAAGCCTTCGTCACGCAGGGTTTTCGCCGCCCAGCCACCTGCCTGACCGCCGCCAATAATGACAATGCGCGAGGTCATACCGCCTCCGGCTTTTTCTGCTGACGGCGAGTGTCGTGGTCAATCCCACCCTCAACCGCCCACTCGGTGAACGACACCAGCGAATGTTCCAGCTCGCGCGGCTGCCAGTTTTCGGTGAGGTAATCATCGTTGGTGTAGTATTCAAACGCCCCGCCAGTTGGGCTGTTGACGTACCAGAAATAGGCCGAGGAGACCGGATGACGCCCCGGGCCAATAAAGGTGCTCCAGGCGTTTTTGTTCATCGCTATCCCACCACCGATCACCTCGTGAATGTCGCGTACGGTAAAGGCCACGTGGTTCAAACCCCGCTTACGGTTAGGCAGCTGAAGAAGGAACAAGTTGTGATGCCCGCCGCGCACGCCACAGCGCAGGAACACCGCACGGTTGATGTAGCGGTCAGACACCTGGAACCCAAGCACCTCACGGTAGAACGTCTCCACCGCCGCCAGCTCCTCCACGAAGAACACCACGTGGCCCACGTTAATAGGCTGGGCGCGATCGTAGACCGGGCTTGGCGTGTCGATACGGCGGGCATCGCCCCACTGGTTAATCGGCTCGACGTTCAGCTCCACCGGCACCTGATGGCTGACCTGTACGCGCAGGGTCATGCCGTTCGGATCGCGGCACTCCAGCGCGTCGCCCACCTCACGGAAACCGGACTGCTTCTCAAGCTTCGGGCGCAGCGCCTCCAGATCGTCCCGGGTGGCGACTGCCCAGGTCATCCGGCGCAACGTATTTCCTGCTTCAAACGCTGGTGGCAGGTCAGGGCTGTCGACAGGATTTAGCTCCACGCGCGCGCCGCTCAGGGTAGTAAAACGCTGGCCGCTGGCATCGCCCGTCAGGCCAAAATCACGCATAAATTTGGCGCAGTGCGTCAGGTTTTCGACGCCAAATTCCAGCTTTTCAATTCCGGTTATACACATCGTTCGTTGCCTCGTCTGGCCCAGATTGGGCGTAAAACATGCCCGACGCAATGAAGCGCCTGGCGTTAACCTGCTGATTTAACTGGCCTGTGACAAATACCCTAAGAAGCCAGAAATTTTATCCGCCGCCATGCGGACATCGTTTTGCAGGCGCTCGCGATCGGTCTGCGGGATCTCCTCCGAAGGCACCAGAATGCTCACCACGGCCGCCACCCTTCCGCTGCGGTCATACACCGGATAAACGATGGAGGAGATGCCATGACGGAAGAAGGATTCGCCGATCACATAGCCGCGTGCTTTGTCCTGCTGCACCATCTGCCACAACGCTTCGCGGTCGTGGATCTGGCCCGGCGTGTTGCCCGGCAGACGTTCGTGCGGGAACAGCTGTTCGAAATCGGCTCGCGAAATATCGGTCAGCAGCATGCGACCCAGCGACGTGCAGTGCACCGGCAAACGGGTACCAATGCTCACCTGATTGATGCGAGAACCGGCGGCGCTGACGCGGGCGATATAGATGATGTCGCGCCCGTCGCGGATCGCCAGATGACTGCTGCACTGGCTGACGTCACGCAGCTGCTCGATGACCGGCTGACCGACCTGCGCCACATCCAGTGAGGCAATGTATTCAAAGCCCAGACGCAGGACGTTCATGCCAAGCGAGAAGGTATTGGTTCGCGTGTTGCGTTCCAGAAAACCCATGTATTCCAGCGTTTGTACCACGCGGTAGGCGGTGGCTTTCGGCATATCGACCAGCCTGTGCAGCTCGGCAAAGGTCAGTTCACGGTGCTGCTCGCCAAAGGCCAGCAGCAGCTGTAAGCCTCGCTCCAGCCCCGGCACCAGGTACTTCACTTCGTGATCGCTTGCCATATTTGCTTTACCTCAGTTAAAGACAAAACCGCCGTTGACCGGAATCAGCTGGCCGGTGATAAACCGCGACAGATCGCTTAACAGCCAGACCACGCTGCCGGTGACGTCTTCCGGCTGCTGCGCCCCGGTGAGCGCCCGGCCGTTTTCGTAAAGCTGATGCCGCTCTGCAGGGACATATTCCGTCGCTTCGACGCGGGTTAAGCCCGGGGCGATGGCGTTAATACGAATGCGTTTTTCACCCAGCTCACGTGCCATTGAACGGGTCATGGCAATCACGGCGCCCTTGCTGGCCACGTAGGCCATCAGACGCGGCGCGCCCCACAGCGCGGTATCGGAAGCCACATTGACAATGGCTGCCCCTTCGCGCAGCAGCGGTACCGCATCCCGGGTAACCAGCCAGGTGCCTTTAACGTTAACGCTCATCACCCGGTCCCACAGATCCGGATCGTAATCAAGCATGTCCTTGCCGCCGACCCCGGTCGCCATCGCCGCGTTATTGACCAGACCGTCGATCGGTCCCTGTTTGCCAATGGTGCTGAACACCCGCGAAATGGAGAGCGGATCGGCCAGATCGATAACGTGTGATTCAATCGCATAGCCCTTCTCACTTAAGCCATGCGCGCTTTCAGCCAGCTCGCCCTGAAGGATGTCGCACATCACCACCGCCGCGCCCTGCTCTGCGCAGGCTTTCGCGAAATGAAAGCCCAGCCCACGCGCGGCACCGGTCACCACGATGCGTTTCCCGTTCAGCAGCCCATTCATCAGGCGGCTCCCTGCTGAGCTTCACGCGCCGCCAGCTGCTCTTTCGCCGCTTTTTGCATCATGCGGCGCAGGCGCGAGAGGCCCACATCATGCTGGTAAAGGTATTCGTGTTCCCGTGCATCTGGCGCCATGCTCTCCAGCACCACGCGGTCCTGCTCAAGGACTTCCCAGTGCAGTTTTTCCAGACGGTTACGGTACATGAAACGCCACATATCGCGCTGCCAGCCCTGCACGCGGCGGATACGCCAGAAGAAGACGCGGCAGTTATCGTTATCTTCCGGCACCACCATGCCAACAATGAAGAAGTGACCGCCCGGCCCGAAACGCTTCTTATAAGGAATGGACAAACGCATCCAGTAGGTGCCGCTGTTGCCCAGCTCAACCCAGTCGAAGTTGACGCCGCTCTGGCCTTTTTTCTCGAAGATAAACCCGGTTTTCGTTGGCTGCAGAACCATATCCGCTTTGCGATCCCCTTCCGCCATGGAGTGCGACGAAGAGTGCAGATAGGTGCCGTGCATCGGGTCCATCACGTTTTCCAGTGCGTACTGGTAATTGCATTTCCACGCGGCGGTGCAGAGGAAATTGCTGTAGGCGTCGGTGTCAGCCAGTTCGTCCGGGAAGCTCAGTTCGTCGGGTTGCTGATCGGCGGTAACGCCAAACCAAAGGAAGATGGCCCCGTGCACTTCCTGCACGTTGTAGCTGCGCACACACTGCTGGCCGACCAGTGGACATTTGTCCACCGCAGGCACATCCTTCACTTCGCCGTTACCCGCCACTTCCACGCCGTGATACCAGCAGGCGATACGATCGCCCAGATTCCAGCCCATCGACAGACGCGCGCCACGGTGCGGACAGCGATCTTCCAGCGCCTGCACCTGGCCATCTTTGTTGCGCCAGACCACAATCTGTTCGCCCAGACGGGTGATCCCCACGGGCGCAGACTGAACTTCCCAGCTCGCCAGCACCGGGTACCAGAGGCCGCGCAGACCTTTATCAAGATAGTTTTGTACGGTAGTCGTCATCGCATTGCCCTCAGTAGCCGTTAACCTGTAAGAAAGCCTGGAAGCTGGCATCGCTCCATGGCTCGCCCTGCTGATCGTGCATACGTACCGCGTTCAGCCCGTTGACCAGTTCCGGCACGGTTTCAGCGCCCTGTTCGAAAAGGTCTTCCAGCGTGGAGATAAGCGTGATTTCCCAGTTTTCCGGAACGCGGCTGCGGGTCTGCCAGATCAGGTTCTGGTAATCACCGGGCTTATGGATGGCGCCGTTACCGCCCTCAGCCGGAGGGGTAAACTGACGGCTTTCCGGCAGCGCCGGGTTGAAGTTCAGACTTTCGCTCATGCCACTGTCTCCTCGACGAAGGTAATCTGGATCTGGTTTTCAAATACCCGAACCGGGTAACGATTGAGGTTACGTCCGCCTGGGCCGTGCAGGCACTGGCCGGTTTTGACATCGAAAACCGCCTCATGCAGCGGACATTCCACTTTACCGTCCTCGACAAAACCCTGACTCAGCAGCGCGTAAGCGTGCGGGCATACGTCTTCTAGCGCGTAATATTCGCCATCAATCAAATAAACGCCGATCTCTTTGCCCTCGACGTTACCGCTAAAAGGGAAATCTTCCTGTACTTGTTCTGCGTCACATACGCCTATCCAGCTCATCACGATCCTCCAGGCTTTTGTTTCATATATGAAACTCTGTTTCTTATTTAATACGGTCAATATAAAAGCGAAGAATGTTTCGTCAAGCGCGAATGTGACGAATTTGTTAATCAGTAGAGGTTTAATTAGCTAAGTGTGCAAGCGATCACGAAAAAATGCAGCGATATGAAATTTTCATTATTCAGGCGTGAATGAATACATTTTTTTGATGATCTTTTATTTTTTAAAATAGAGATTGACTTCTTTTATTTTTATTCCTTAAAAATTATATGTGCGCATACCTCTGGTGTTTCACCTGTGAAACTTTAATTTGATTTATCTCATTAAAACAATGAGTTTCACAGGTGAATCATTTTAGTTACGTGACAATAACGTTCATAAAAAATATAAACAGACAGCACGATTAAGGCGGATTAAATGACGGCAAGATGGCAAGGCACGTTGGCACTTCTGGTGCTCATTATTATTTCCTACGTTGACCGCGTAAATATCTCGGTGATGATTTTAAACCCTGAATTTGCCGAACATTTTCAGCTAAATGAAAACAGAATGTTACAAGGAATGCTCATGACCTGCTTTTTGCTGGGTTATGGTTTTTCCGCTTTACTATTGACCCCAGTTATCGAAAGCAAATTACATTACCGACAGGGATTGTTAACCAGCATTGCGATATGGGCCGTGGTTTGCGCCATCTCGCCACTGCTGGGGTCGCTGATGGGCATGCTCATCGCCAGACTGATTTTGGGCATTGCCGAAGGCCCACTCTTTTCACTGAAAACACGCTTTATCAGCGATAACTTTAGCGCCGGGGAGATTGGTAAGCCCAACGCCGTTACCGCGCTGGGCGTTTCACTGGGGCTGGCAGTAGGCTTTCCGCTGATCACCTGGCTGATGGCACACCTTGGCTGGGCGGGGTCATTTTATGCCCTCGCGGCGATCAATCTGGCGCTGGGTGGGGGGTTAATCTGGCGTTTCCTGCCGGCCCCTCAACATACCGACAAGCGCCGGACGTCCGGGTTTGTGCAGACCTTTACGCTTGCCTGGCAGACGCCGCTTCTGGGCTGGATCCTGCTGGTTGAAATCGCCACGTTGAGTTATCTCTGGGGCAGCAGCGCCTGGCTTCCGGCCTGGCTGCGCGATGAACACCACTTCTCCCTGCACGCGACCGGCTTTCTCGCGGCTATCCCCTTCCTGCTGAGTCTTGGCTCAAAGTTTCTGGGCGGTGTGCTGCTCGACAAAATGCGCCCGGACCAGGCACCGCTGCTGTTTGTGGTGGGCGGGATCTTAACGGCGAGTTCCGTCGTCATGCTGATGCTGAGCCACCAGCCCGGCTGGCTGGCGCTGTTTATGCTCTCGGCCAATATTTTCTGGGGACTTCAGGGGGCCGCCATTCCGGCGGTTATCCAGCATCATGCGGCGCGGGAAGCCGTTGGCAGTGCCTACGGGATCATCAACGGGATTGGGAATATCTGCGCGGCGTTTATTCCGCTGCTGATGGGGATGGTGATGAAATCGGTGGGTTCAGTCAGCTCAGGGTTTTCGGTGCTGGTCGTCTCGCAGGTTATCACCCTGCTTGCAGGAGGCATGTTGCTGCTGCGCATGCGTCGCGCAGCAGCAATCCGGGCGTAAGGCTTATTCGCCTTTTTTCGCGGCCTGGATGTAGAGCATTTCCAGCGCGAGGGTGGCCGCTGCCAGAGCAGTGATCTCTGACTGGTCGTAAGCCGGAGCCACTTCCACCACGTCCATACCCACGATGTTCAGATCCTTCAGGCCGCGCACCAGTTTGATGGCGCGGTCAGAGGTCAGGCCGCCGATCACCGGCGTGCCGGTGCCCGGGGCAAACGCCGGATCCAGGCAGTCGATATCGAAGGTCAGGTAAACCGGCATATCGCCGACAATCTGTTTTACCTGAGCGATGATGTCATCCACGCCGCGATCGTTCACCTGGCCGGCATCCAGCACGGTGAAGCCGTTGTCTTTATCAAACTCGGTACGGATACCGATCTGCACAGAGTGGTTTGGATCGATCAGACCTTCGTTTGGCGCGGTGAAGAACATGGTGCCATGGTCGAATTCACAGCCGTTCGCGTAGGTGTCGGTATGGGCATCAAAATGCACCAGCGCCATCTTACCGAAGTGCTTCGCGTGAGCACGCAGCAGCGGCAGCGTGACGAAGTGGTCACCCCCGAAGGAGAGCATGCGTTTACCGGCAGCCAGCAGTTTTTCGGCATGGGCCTGCAGTTTTTCACTCATCTCGCGCGCGTCGCCAAAGGCGTACACCAGGTCACCGCAGTCAACCACGTTCAGGCGCTCGCGCATGTCGAAGTTCCACGGGAAGCGGTTGTGCTCCCAGGCCAGGTTAGTGGAGACCTGACGAATAGCTGCCGGACCATGACGGCCACCAGCACGGCCTGACGTGGCCATATCAAACGGCACGCCGGTGATCACCCAGTCAGCGTCACTGTCGTACGGCTGGAAGTTCATCGGGAGACGTAAAAAACCAAACGCGTTAGATACCAGAGAGTTATCGTACTGATGGCCTAAAGTGCTCATGTCCTGACCTCTTTAAAGTCGATACATTAAAAACAGATGAAAAAAAATCCCCTCCGCGTCGTTAAACCCGACGAGGAAGGGATTGATTTGTAAATCGCTTATTGGGGCGAATTATCGCCGCTAATTCATACGGGTTCAAGTGAGTATAGGCGAGGGTATTGCCCCTTGCCCTCACGCCGCCCCTCTCCAACAGAGAGAGGCAGGTTTACTTACTCGTCTTCCAGATAGGTGTATCCGTAAAGACCCGCTTCAAACTCTTCCAGGAACTGCTGCTGCAGCGCGTCGTCCAGACCGGTATTCTTCACCTGGTCACGGAACTGGGTCAGCAGCTTTTTCGGATCCAGCTGAACGTATTCGAGCATATCCGCCACGGTGTCCCCTTCGTCGGACAGCTCAACTTCCACGCTGCCGTCAGGGAAGACAAACACGTCAACCGCTTCGGTATCACCGAACAGGTTATGCATGTTGCCGAGGATCTCCTGATAGGCACCGACCATGAAGAAGCCCAGCATCGGCGGGTTCTCCGGATCGTACTCTGGCATAGGCATCGTGGTCGCAATACCGTCGCCGTCGACGTAGTGATCGATAGCACCGTCGGAGTCGCAGGTGATGTCCAGCAGCACCGCACGACGTTCCGGGGCGTGGTTCAGCCCTTCCAGCGGCAGAACCGGGAACAGCTGATCGATACCCCAGGCATCCGGCATCGACTGGAACAGTGAGAAGTTGACGTACATTTTGTCCGCCATGCGCTCCTGCAGTTCGTCAATAATCGGACGGTGAGCACGGTTGCTCGGGTCCAGCTGCTGCTGTACGTCGTGGCACATGTTCAGATAAAGCTGCTCAGCCCATGCGCGTTCCTGCAGGCTGAACGTGCCCGATGAATACCCCACATGAATATCATGCAGATCCATCTGGCTGTCGTGCAGCCACTCGCGCAGCGAACGGCGGGTACCCGGCTCGTGCATCTCCTGCCAGGTCTCCCACATGCTTTGCAGCGCACGAGGCGCGTCCTCAGCCGGCGGGGTTACCTCGGAAATTTCACTGCGTTCAACGCCGATAATGTTCGATACCAGCACGGTGTGGTGTGCGGTAACCGCGCGACCAGACTCGGTGATCACCGTTGGGTGCGGCAGGCCGTGCTCTTCACAGGCATCGCCAATCGCCCAGATGATGTTATTGGCATATTCGTTCAGGCCGTAGTTCACGGAACAGTCGGACTGCGAGCGGGTACCTTCATAATCCACGCCCAGACCACCGCCCACGTCGAAGCACTGAATGTTTACGCCAAGCTTGTGCAGCTCAACGTAAAAACGTGCTGATTCGCGTACGCCGGTGGCGATGTCGCGAATGTTGGCCATCTGCGAGCCGAGGTGGAAGTGCAACAGCTGAATGCTGTCCAGACGACCACGCTCACGCAGAATCTCAACCAGCTGCAGAACCTGGGTCGCCGCGAGACCAAATTTGGATTTTTCGCCGCCTGAGGACTGCCATTTACCGGAACCCTGCGACGCCAGACGCGCACGCACGCCCAGACGCGGGATAACGTTCAGACGCTCCGCCTCTTCCAGCACGATAGCGATCTCTGTCATCTTCTCGATTACCAGATAGACCTTGTGGCCCATCTTTTCGCCAATCAGCGCCAGACGAATGTATTCACGGTCTTTATAACCGTTACAGACGATCACCGAACGGGTCATGCCAGCATGTGCCAGCACGGCCATCAGCTCCGCTTTGGAACCCGCTTCCAGGCCCAGCGGTTCACCGGAGTGGATCAGGGATTCAATCACGCGGCGGTGCTGGTTCACCTTGATAGGGTAAACCAGGAAGTAATCGCCTTTATAGCCGTAAGATTCACGCGCGCGTTTAAACGCGGCGTTAATGGAACGCAGACGATGTTGCAGGATCTGCGGGAAGCAGAACAGTGCAGGCAAACGCTGGCCCTGCGCCTCGCGTGCTTTCACCAGTTTGGCGAGATCCACGCGCGCTTCAGGAACGTCAGGATCCGGGCAAACGCTGATATGGCCCAGTTCGTTGACGTCGTAGTAGTTATTGCCCCACCAGGCAATATTGTAAGTGCGCAGCATCTTGCTGGCTTCCTGGGAGCTCATCGCAACCTCCTGCATGGAACGTAGTACACCCTGTTCGCCCGCTGACGAAGGCGAAAGCGAAGACATGTCGTCAGACATAGCGAACCTCAACTCTTTGTATTAAGTGTAAAACAGTTGACTACTATCGCAGCGTTATACGGCGATAACAACCCATAAACGGATCCATTTCCCAGCAGACTATGCTGAAAACCAGACCGTGCGACCGGTTTCATATTCATATCATTGTAAACACGTGTCCGAACTTAATTATGACAACGTTCGGCGAAACCACGAGAAAACTCTTGTCTTAACAAGAGCGCCCTTGTTCAGTTTTCACAAAGCGTGACCGGCCCTGGAATCCTGAGAAGCCCCGAGATGGGTATAACATCGGCAGGTTTGCAGATTAGAAATGCGGGTTGCAGGAATCAAATACGCGCCAGAACGGCTGCGCTGAATTAGCGGAAAACACTGGTTCATTATCTCGTATCACCTCCACGGCCGCTCCTGCTGAAACGGACCACAAGCCAAAGCTAAAAGTTCACTGCTTAACCCGGCTGGAAGTGGCGACACGATGAGTTCATCGAGCGCTTATTGGTATGAGCCGCGCGCCGCGTTTTATACCGAGAACAGGGGTAAATTGCAAAAGATAAATGCGCGGGTTGCCAGCGCCGTCAGGAAAAATTTCCAGCAGCGAATTCAACTCAGTGAGAGGTTAGTCAAAAAAAACTGGAAATCGGGCGAAGAACTGACCTAAAATAGCCATCCAGATGTTAATCCATCCATACTGATTAACACTCAGACTGCCAGTGTCATTAACCTGCAGGCCTTGGTAGAATTATCTCCTTTGGCTATTCCACACAGCAGCTTGAGCTAAACAAATTCCTTTTAGGTGAAATAAAACATGGCAAAACACCTGTTTACGTCCGAGTCCGTATCAGAAGGACATCCAGATAAAATTGCTGACCAAATCTCCGATGCGGTGCTTGATGCGATCCTGACGCAGGATCCAAAAGCGCGCGTCGCGTGTGAAACCTACGTCAAAACCGGCATGGTTCTGGTTGGCGGTGAGATCACCACCAGCGCATGGGTGGATATTGAAGAGATCACCCGTAACACGGTTCGTGAGATCGGTTATGTCCATTCTGATATGGGCTTTGATGCCAACTCTTGTGCGGTACTGAGCGCAATTGGTAAACAGTCTCCGGACATCAACCAGGGCGTTGACCGTGCCGATCCGCTGGAACAGGGCGCGGGCGACCAGGGCCTGATGTTTGGTTATGCAACCAACGAAACTGACGTGCTGATGCCAGCGCCCGTGACCTACGCACACCGTCTGGTGCAGCGTCAGGCTGAAGTGCGCAAGAATGGCACTCTGCCATGGCTGCGTCCTGATGCGAAAAGCCAGGTGACCTTCCAGTACGACGACGGCAAAATCGTCGGTATTGACGCGGTCGTTCTGTCTACTCAGCATTCCGAAGAGATCGACCAGAAATCCCTGCAGGAAGCAGTGATGGAAGAGATCATCAAGCCGGTTCTGCCAACTGAATGGCTGAGCTCCGCAACCAAATACTTCATCAACCCAACCGGACGCTTTGTAATCGGCGGCCCAATGGGTGACTGCGGTCTGACCGGCCGTAAAATCATCGTTGATACCTACGGCGGCATGGCGCGTCACGGTGGCGGTGCCTTCTCCGGTAAAGACCCGTCTAAAGTTGACCGTTCTGCTGCGTACGCTGCGCGTTATGTTGCGAAAAACATCGTTGCTGCTGGCCTGGCTGACCGCTGTGAGATTCAGGTTTCCTACGCTATCGGCGTGGCTGAACCGACCTCCATCATGGTTGAAACCTTTGGTACCGAGAAAGTGCCATCCGAGCAACTGACGCTGCTGGTGCGCGAGTTCTTCGACCTGCGCCCATACGGTCTGATTCAGATGCTGGATCTGCTGCACCCAATCTACAAAGAAACCGCTGCATACGGTCACTTTGGTCGTGAACATTTCCCATGGGAAAAAACCGACAAAGCCGCTCTGCTGCGTGAAGCTGCCGGTCTGAAATAATCAACTGACAGCGAATGTTAAAAAAGGCCAGCCTCGTGCTGGCCTTTTGCTTTTGTCAGCCAGATAGCCTGACATTGCGCTTTGCGTGAAACCGATTACACCCCACCCGATATACCTCGCTTTCAGAATAATCTCTTTGCATGATCGCATGTCTTATGCTGTTACATTTCCTTTCAGTTAAGTCTGAAATTCATTCAAACGCGATGCGCATCAACTAATTTACCTCTATATTTTCAAAGCTTTAATTTTATTTACGGTTGCAGACTAGTGTAACCGATTACACCAATGTGATTTATCTCACATATTTATACGGGTTGCTCACTTACCCTTAACATCGATAAAACTGATAACCCAACTGGAGGGCATAATGCCTGACAATAAAAAACAGGGGCGTACGTCCAATAAGGCGATGACATTTTTCGTCTGCTTCCTCGCCGCCCTGGCAGGATTACTTTTTGGCCTGGACATTGGCGTGATTGCCGGTGCGTTACCCTTTATCACTGAAGAGTTCCAGATAAGCCCTCACACCCAGGAGTGGGTAGTAAGTTCCATGATGTTTGGTGCGGCCGTGGGTGCCGTGGGCAGCGGCTGGCTCTCTTTCAGGCTGGGCCGCAAAAAGAGCCTGATGATCGGTGCAATCCTGTTTGTTGCTGGTTCGCTCTTCTCAGCAGCGGCTCCAAACGTTGAGGTATTGCTGCTTTCTCGCGTGCTGCTTGGTCTGGCCGTGGGTGTGGCGTCGTATACCGCCCCACTCTATCTCTCTGAAATCGCACCCGAGAAAATCCGTGGCAGTATGATTTCGATGTACCAGCTGATGATCACCATCGGCATCCTCGGAGCTTACCTTTCCGATACCGCGTTCAGCTACAGCGGCGCATGGCGCTGGATGCTTGGCGTGATCATTATCCCTGCCATTCTGCTGCTGATTGGCGTTTTCTTCCTGCCGGACAGCCCACGCTGGTTTGCAGCGAAGCGTCGTTTTGTCGATGCCGAGCGCGTGCTGCTGCGACTGCGCGATACCAGCGCGGAAGCGAAAAACGAACTGGAAGAGATCCGCGAGAGCCTGAAGGTAAAACAGTCAGGCTGGGCGCTGTTTAAAGAGAACAGCAACTTCCGTCGTGCGGTATTCCTGGGCGTGCTCCTGCAGGTGATGCAGCAGTTCACCGGGATGAACGTCATCATGTACTACGCACCAAAAATCTTTGAACTGGCGGGGTATACCAATACCACCGAGCAGATGTGGGGGACCGTCATCGTTGGGCTGACCAACGTTCTGGCGACCTTTATCGCTATCGGTCTGGTGGATCGCTGGGGCCGTAAGCCGACCCTGACGCTGGGCTTCCTGGTGATGGCCGCCGGTATGGGTGTTCTCGGCACGATGATGCACGTGGGGATTCACTCTCCAACCGCCCAGTATTTCGCTGTGGGCATGCTGCTGATGTTTATCGTCGGGTTTGCGATGAGCGCCGGTCCGCTGATTTGGGTGCTGTGCTCTGAAATCCAGCCGCTGAAAGGGCGTGATTTCGGTATCACCTGCTCCACCGCGACCAACTGGATTGCCAACATGATTGTCGGTGCGACGTTCCTGACCATGCTCAATACGCTGGGCAACGCGAACACCTTCTGGGTCTACTCCGGCCTGAACATCTTCTTTATTGTTCTGACGCTGTGGCTGGTTCCTGAAACCAAACACGTGTCACTGGAACATATTGAACGTAACCTGATGAAAGGTCGTCCACTGCGCGAGATTGGCGCACACGACTAATTCTCTGGCGGGAGGTGCCTCTTGCACCTCCCCGCTTCGCGCTTTATGCTCTGCCCCTATGAAAGCACCCCGTCTCCCCATCGCCCTTCAGCAAGCCGTTATGCGCAGCCTGCGGGAAAAACTCGCCCAGGCCAACCTGAAACTCGGCCGGAATTACCCTGAGCCGAAACTCGTCTACCAACAGCGTGGCACGGCGGCGGGCACGGCGTGGCTCGAATCCTATGAGATCCGTCTGAACCCGGTGCTGATGCTGGAAAATCAGCAGGCGTTTATTGAGGAAGTGGTGCCGCACGAGCTGGCGCACCTGCTGGTATGGAAACACTTTGGCCGCGTGGCACCCCACGGCAAAGAGTGGAAGTGGATGATGGAAGCCGTGCTGGGCGTTCCGGCACGCAGAACCCATCAGTTTGAACTTGAGTCGGTACGCCGCAATACCTTCCCCTACCGCTGCCAGTGTCAGCAGCATCAGCTTACCGTTCGCCGTCATAATCGCGTGGTGCGCGGCGAGGCCACCTACCGTTGCGTCAAATGTGGTGAACCGCTGGTCGCGGAATAACCAACTGAACTTTCAGGAACTTTCCTGATCTGACTGATTGCATACAGGAACAACATTCGTTACGTTGCGGGCTCGTTTTGACACGGAGTGTAAGATGTCCCGTAATTTTTCTCTCGCGGTCGCTTTTCTGGCGACAGCACTCTCCGGCCAGGCTCTGGCCGACGGTATTAACAGTTTCTCCCAGGCAAAAGCGGCAGGCGTAAAGGTCAACGCGGATGTTCCCGGTGATTTTTATTGCGGTTGTAAGATTAACTGGCAGGGTAAAAAAGGGATCGTTGATCTCGAATCCTGCGGCTATAAAGTGCGTAAGAATGAAAACCGCGCCAGCCGCATCGAGTGGGAACATGTGGTGCCGGCATGGCAGTTTGGCCACCAGCGTCAGTGCTGGCAGGATGGCGGTCGTAAAAATTGCGCCAAAGATCCGGTCTATCGCCAGATGGAAAGCGATATGCACAACCTGCAACCCGCGGTTGGCGAGGTGAATGGCGATCGCGGCAACTTTATGTACAGCCAGTGGAACGGCGGAGAGGGTCAGTACGGCCAGTGCGGCATGAAGGTTGATTTTAAAGAGAAAGTCGCTGAGCCCCCGGCCCGCGCGCGCGGCAGTATCGCCCGCACCTATTTCTATATGCGTGACCGTTACGACCTCAACCTTTCCCGCCAGCAGACGCAACTGTTCAACGCATGGGACAAGCAATATCCGGTGACGGAATGGGAATGCCAGCGTGACGCGCGCATCGCGAAAGTTCAGGGTAATCACAACCCTTACGTCCAGCGGGCTTGCCAGGCGCAAAAGAGCTAACCTACACTAGCGGCAATTCGCTTACACCGCATGACATATGGAATTTCTGACTATGCGCATTCCTCGCATCTACCACCCTGAGCTGATTACCGTCGGCCGCGAAATTGCCCTCTCTGACGATGCCGCCAACCATGTTGGTCGCGTACTGCGCATGGGAGCAGGACAAGCTATTCAGCTGTTTGATGGTTCTAATCAGGTTTTCGACGCGGAAATTACGCGTGCTGATAAAAAAAGCGTGCATGTAACGATATTGCGCGGCGAAGTGGATGACCGTGAATCTCCGCTGCACATACACCTGGGACAGGTGATGTCGCGCGGAGAAAAGATGGAGTTCACCATCCAGAAATCCATTGAACTGGGTGTAAGCCTCATTACGCCACTTTTTTCTGAGCGCTGTGGCGTTAAACTGGATGCGGAACGTCTGAATAAAAAGATCCAGCAGTGGCAGAAAATTGCCATTGCTGCCTGTGAACAGAGTGGCCGCAACCGTATTCCGGAGATCCGCCCGGCGATGGATCTGGAGGACTGGTGTGCTGAAGAGGAAAGCGGGCTGAAGCTCAATCTCCATCCACGCGCCAGCGCCAGCATCAATACGCTGCCGCTACCCGTTGAACGTGTTCGCCTGCTAATTGGTCCGGAAGGCGGCTTGTCCGCTGACGAAATTGCCATGACGGCGCGTTACCAGTTTACTGATATTCTGTTGGGACCTCGCGTTCTGCGTACTGAGACAACGGCACTCACAGCCATTACCGCGCTACAGGTGCGTTTTGGCGATCTGGGTTAACGCTAAGCCTGAGCCCTCAGGCTTTTAACGGAGATGAAAATGATCAAGCTCGGCATCGTGATGGATCCCATCGCAAACATTAACATCAAGAAAGATTCCAGCTTCGCGATGCTGCTGGAAGCGCAGCGTCGCGGCTATGAACTCCACTACATGGAGATGAACGATCTTTACCTGATCAACGGTGAAGCCCGCGCACGCACCCGCATCGTTAACGTCGAGCAGAATTACGACAAATGGTATGAATTCGGCACCGAGCAGGATATTGCCCTTGCCGACCTCAATGTCATTCTGATGCGTAAAGATCCTCCGTTCGACACCGAATACATCTACTGCACCTATATCCTTGAGCGCGCGGAAGAGAAAGGAACGCTGATCGTCAACAAACCCCAGAGCCTGCGCGACTGTAACGAGAAGCTCTACACCGCATGGTTCTCTGACCTGACGCCTGAAACGCTGGTGACCCGCAACAAGGCACAGCTGAAAGCGTTCTGGCAGAAACACGGCGACATCATCATGAAACCGCTGGACGGCATGGGTGGCGCATCTATTTTCCGCGTGAAAGAGAGCGACCCGAATATTGGGGTGATTGCCGAAACGCTGACCGAGCTGGGCACGCGTTACTGCATGGCACAAAACTACCTCCCGGCCATTAAAGATGGCGATAAACGCGTTCTGGTGGTGGATGGTGAACCGGTGCCGTATTGCCTCGCGCGTATCCCGCAGGGCGGCGAAACCCGCGGTAACCTGGCGGCCGGTGGCCGCGGTGAGCCGCGCCCGTTAAGTGAAAGCGACTGGGAAATTGCCCGCCGCGTTGGCCCGACACTGAAAGCCAAGGGCCTGATTTTTGTCGGCCTGGATATCATCGGCGATCGTCTGACCGAAGTGAACGTGACCAGCCCAACCTGTATTCGTGAAATCGAAGCGGAATTCCCGATTTCGATCACCGGAATGCTGATGGACGCCATCGAGAAACGTTTACAGAAATAACCTTTCAATACTATTAGTGACAGCACCCCGGTTTGTCCGCATACTGGGGCTGTCGCTTTTTAAACCAGGAAACAGTACCTCTGACAATGAATTTACAGCATCACTTTCTTATTGCCATGCCTGCTCTCCAGGATCCGATTTTTCGCCGCGCCGTGGTTTATATTTGTGAATACAATGAAGACGGCGCGATGGGCATTATCATCAACAAACCGCTGGAAAACCTGCAGGTTGAAGGGATTCTGGACAAGCTGAAAATTTCGGCTGAAGAGCGTCTGCCGGAAATCAGGCTTGATAAACCGGTGATGCTGGGCGGGCCACTCGCAGAGGATCGCGGTTTTATCCTGCATACGCCGCCGGTCTTCTCTTCCAGTATTCGCATCTCTGACAACACCGTCATTACAACCTCTCGCGACGTGCTCGAAACGCTGGGTACCGCTGAGCAGCCGTCGGAAGTGCTGGTGGCCCTGGGCTACTCCTCCTGGGAGAAAGGCCAGCTTGAGCAAGAGATCCTCGATAACGCCTGGCTGACCGCGCCTGCGGACATGAACATTCTGTTTAAAACCCCTATTGCCGATCGCTGGCGTGACGCCGCGAAACTGATCGGCATTGATATCCTGACTATGCCTGGCGTAGCGGGGCATGCCTGATGAGCGGAACACTTCTGGCCTTCGATTTTGGCACCAAAAGCATAGGCGTCGCCGTGGGTCAGCGAATCACGGGTACCGCACGCCCGCTCACGGCCCTGAAGGCCAGTGACGGCACACCGGACTGGAACCTCATCGAGCGCCTGCTAAAAGAGTGGCAGCCGGATGACGTCATCGTTGGGTTACCGCTGAACATGGATGGCACTGAACAACCGCTTACCGCCCGAGCGCGTAAGTTCGCCAATAAAATCCATGGCCGCTTTGGCGTCTCCGTGAAGCTCCACGACGAGCGTCTGAGCACCGTTGAAGCACGTGCAGGTCTTTTTGAACACGGCGGCTTCAGGGCTCTCAACAAAGGCAGCGTTGACTCCGCGTCTGCTGTCATCATTCTCGAAAGCTATTTCGAACAGGGTTATTGAGCGCCGGGGCCTGAAGTTGCCCCTGCGCCCGTCTTTCAGCCAGGCTCTGGTCAAAGTTCTGCATCCCCGCCTGCTGGCCGGTTTGAATAATACCGGGCAATTGCCACGTTTTTCCTTCGCGAATGAGATTCGCCGCCGCCGGAGTATTCACCAGCAGCTCATAAAGCGCCACGCGCCCGCCCTGCGCATCCGGGAGGAGCTTTTGCGCCAGCACCGCCCGCAGGCTGCCGGCCAGCTGATTGCGCACCGGATCTTTCTCCTGCGCCGGAAACGTATCGACCAGCCGCTCAATCGCCTGCGCTGCCCCGCGGGTATGCAGTGTCGCGAGCACCAGATGTCCGGTTTCTGCCGCCGTCAGCGCGAGGCGGATTGTTTCACTGTCGCGCAGCTCACCCAGCAGTATGACATCAGGATCCTGGCGTAACGCCCCGCGCAGCGCGTCGGCAAATGACGGGCTGTGTTGGCCAATCTCGCGCTGCTGGATCAGGCACCGTTCGCTCTGGTATAGAAACTCCACCGGGTCTTCGAGCGTCAGAATATGCCCGTCAGTATGGTGATTAAGAAAATCCACCATCGCTGCCAGCGTAGTGGACTTACCGCTGCCGGTTGCCCCGGTGACCAGGATCAACCCGTTGTCACTGGATAACAGCTCAGGAACAACCCGGGGCACCCCCAACGCGGAGAGTTGCGGGCAGACCCCGGGCAACAGCCGCAGCGTCATTGAGACGCCGCTTGTCTGTTTAAACGCGCTTCCGCGCAGGCGCTGGTTGCCCGCCAGGGTGACGGCAAAATCCACCTGCCCGTTCGCCCACCACGTTCCCTGCTGTTCATCGTTGAGCCACGCTTTTAATAGCGTATCGACTTCGGGCGGCGGAAACGGTGCGGGTTCAAGACGACCTGATCTGCGCCAGCGCGGTGGTGAATCACTGCACAGGTGTAGATCGGAGACATTATGCTTTACACTAAGGGCCACAATTTCTTCCACATCCATACAATACTCCTCGGAAAATGAACGACATTGCGCACAACCTGGCACAGGTCCGGGACAAAATCTCAGCTGCAGCAACACGTTGCGGCCGTGCTTCAGAAGAAATTACGTTACTTGCAGTGAGTAAAACCAAGCCTGCGAGCGCCATCGCAGATGCGATTGAGGCGGGTCAGCATGCGTTTGGTGAAAACTACGTGCAGGAGGGCGTGGATAAAATTCGCTTCTTCCAGGAACAGGGGAAGACGGATCTGCAATGGCACTTTATTGGCCCCTTGCAGTCGAACAAAAGCCGTCTGGTCGCTGAACATTTCGACTGGTGCCATACCATTGACCGTTTGCGTATTGCTTCGCGTCTGAACGACCAGCGCCCTGAAGCGTTACCGCCGCTGAATGTGCTGATTCAGGTCAACATCAGTGACGAGAACAGCAAGTCCGGTATTGCGCTGGAAGAACTGGATGCGCTGGCAGCAGACGTCGCGGCACTGCCGCGCTTAACCCTGCGCGGGTTAATGGCCATCCCGGCACCGGAGTCAAGTTATGAAAGGCAGTTTGCCGTGGCACAGCAAATGGCTGTAGCATTTGAGGCGCTTAAAGCGCGCTATGAAACGGTAGACACGCTTTCTCTGGGCATGTCGGATGATATGGAAGCCGCCATCGCGGCAGGCAGCACTATGGTGCGCATCGGCACGGCAATTTTCGGTGCGCGCGATTACACCCAATAATAAGGAAACCTGAGGAACGCCATGAAGACGTTGACTTTCCTGCTTTCAACGGTCATTGAGCTGTATACGATGGCGCTGTTACTGCGCGTCTGGATGCAGTGGGCCCGCTGTGATTTTTACAATCCGTTCTCGCAGTTTGTCGTGAAAATCACGCAACCTATCGTAGGACCGCTGCGTCGCGTCATTCCGGCGATGGGCCCCATTGACAGTGCTTCTCTGCTGGTCGCGTTTATTCTGAGCGTTATCAAAGCGATTGTGCTGTTTATGGTTATCACCTTCCAGCCGATAATCTGGATTGCCGCTGTTCTGATCCTGATAAAAACCGTTGGTCTGCTGATCTTCTGGGTGCTGCTGGTCATGGCGATCATGAGCTGGGTAAGCCAGGGCCGTAGTCCGGTGGAGTACGCGTTAATTCAGCTGGCTGAACCGCTGCTGCGTCCAATCCGTAACCTGCTTCCGTCTATGGGCGGCATCGATTTCTCTCCGATGATCCTGGTTCTGCTGCTGTACGTCGTGAATATGGGGATCGCTGAGCTGTTACAGTCCACGGGCGATATGCTGCTGCCGGGGCTGTGGATGGCGCTATGAGTGCAGTGAGCACCTGCGCTGACGGGCTGGTTTTACGGCTGTATATTCAGCCGAAAGCCAGCCGTGACAGTATTGTTGGGCTGCATGGCGACGAGCTAAAAGTCGCCATCACTGCCCCACCGGTTGATGGCCAGGCGAATGCGCATCTGACCAAATATCTGGCAAAACAGTTTCGTGTCGCCAAAAGCCAGGTGATCATCGAGAAAGGTGAACTTGGGCGGCATAAACAGGTAAAAATTCTCAACCCGCAATCTATCCCGACGGAAGTCGCGGCGCTGACAGAGCAGGATTAAACCATGCAGAAAGTTGTTCTCGCTACCGGTAACGCCGGTAAAGTGCGCGAGCTGGCCTCGCTATTAAATGATTTTGGACTGGATGTCGTTGCACAGACCGAACTGGGTGTGGATTCCGCCGAAGAGACAGGGCTGACGTTTATCGAAAACGCGATCCTGAAAGCGCGCCATGCCGCACAGATTACCGGTTTGCCCGCGATTGCCGACGACTCCGGTCTGGCGGTAGATGCCCTTGGCGGTGCGCCGGGTATCTACTCCGCACGCTATTCTGGCGTCGATGCCACCGACCAGCAGAATCTGGAAAAGCTGCTTGTCGCGCTGAAAGACGTGCCAGATGATAAACGCCAGGCTCAGTTCCACTGTGTACTGGTCTATCTGCGTCATGCCGAAGACCCTACGCCAGTCGTCTGCCACGGCAGCTGGCCGGGGGTGATTACCCGTGAAGCGGCAGGCAGTGGTGGCTTTGGCTACGACCCGATTTTCTTTGTCCCGTCTGAGGGCAAAACCGCTGCGGAACTGTCCCGCGAAGAGAAAAGCGCGATTTCCCACCGTGGACGCGCCCTGAAACTGTTACTGGAAGCACTGCGTAATGGCTAATTTGCCGCCTCTGAGTCTTTATATTCACATCCCGTGGTGCGTGCAGAAATGCCCGTACTGCGATTTCAACTCGCACGCGCTGAAAGGTGAAGTGCCGCATGATGACTACGTTGCGCATCTGCTGGCCGACCTGGATGCCGATGTACCTTACGCACAGGGACGTGAAGTTAAGACCATTTTCATTGGTGGCGGTACGCCGAGCCTGCTTTCTGGCCCGGCGATGCAAACGCTGCTGGACGGCGTGCGTGCGCGCCTGAACCTGGCCGCGGATGCTGAAATAACAATGGAAGCCAACCCCGGCACCGTTGAAGCCGACCGTTTTGTCGATTATCAACGTGCAGGCGTAAACCGCATCTCGATCGGTGTCCAGAGCTTTAGCGAGCCGAAGCTGAAACGTCTGGGACGCATTCACGGCCCGGAAGAGGCAAAGCGCGCGGCAAACCTGGCCACTGGCTTAGGCCTGCGCAGCTTTAACCTGGATTTGATGCACGGTCTGCCGGACCAGTCGCTTGAGGAAGCGCTGGACGATCTGCGTCAGGCGATCGCGCTTAACCCACCGCATCTCTCATGGTATCAGCTGACTATTGAGCCAAACACGCTGTTTGGTTCCCGTCCGCCGGTGCTGCCGGATGATGACGCCCTGTGGGATATCTTTGAGCAAGGTCATCAGCTTTTGACCGCGGCAGGTTATCAGCAATACGAAACCTCCGCATACGCGAAGCCGGGTTACCAGTGTCAGCACAACCTGAACTACTGGCGCTTTGGTGATTATCTGGGGATTGGCTGTGGCGCACACGGTAAAGTGACCTTCCCTGACGGGCGCATCCTGCGTACCGCCAAAACGCGTCATCCGCGTGGTTACATGGAAGGCCGCTACCTTGAACGTCAGCATGATGTTGAGGCGGCGGATAAACCGTTTGAGTTCTTTATGAACCGCTTCCGCTTGCTGGAACCCGCACCACGTGCGGAGTTTGCGCGTTATACTGGATTGCCGGAAGCCACGATTCGTCCGCAGATTGACGAGGCGCTGGCGCAGGGATATCTCACCGAGTGTGAGGATTACTGGCAGATCACCGAGCACGGCAAACTGTTTTTAAACTCCCTGCTTGAGTTGTTCCTCGCAGAAGATTCCTGAAGGCTGATTCAGGATTTTGCACCCCATTCTGCCGGCTGAGGGAAAGGCTGGCAGAGTGTGGGGATGGATATTACTCGTACTGATGCAAAACAGCTCAGACGGGAGCTGACAAAAGAAGAAAGACGGCTTTGGTATCTACTGCGCAGCCGCCGCTTCGAAAATTATAAATTTCGTCGACCACATCCTGTAGATCACTACATTCTGCATTTCACCTGCTGTGCGGCTCATCTGGCTATTGAACTGGATGGCGGGCAACTTGATGAAAAGCAGGAATACGATCGTCAAAGAACGTGCTGGCTTAACGAGAAAGGCTGGTATGTCATTCGATTTTGGAACAACGAACTCTGTAATAACGAAGAAGCGGTGTTAGAAAAGATCCTTGAAACACTGCAAATGCTGCAACCCTCACCCCGGCCCTCTCTCTAAAAGGGAAAGGGAGCAAACCATCCCCTCGCCCCTTTGGGGAGAGGGTTAGGGTGAGGGGAAATTACTTCAGCGTTCCCACCAGCGCCTTGCGGCTATCTTCCAGCGACACCACGCGTTTACAGACGTCTTTGCCGAACTGCTGGAAATCGTCTTCCTGGTTCTTCCACTCGTTCTGAATCGAGGTCTGCAGACCGCCCAGGCTACCGAGCACGCCCTGCAGTGGGTTACCGCCGCCTTTCAGCACCGCTTTAGCCCCCATCTCGTTAATGCTGTCCTGCAGGATGCCACCCATTGCCTGGTTCACCAGCTGCTGACCGTCGGCACGAACCTGATCGATTGCCTTGTAATGGAACGTCAGGCCGTCGGAGCGATGCTCAATAATGCGGTTCATCTGCTCTTTCAGCTGTTTGTCGAGCTTCGTCAGGCGGGTGCGCATGTTACTGCTCTCTCCCACCTCTTTGGTGATGATCTTATCCAGCGCGACGCGGCTCTTCTCTACGCGCGTCAGGGCACCTTCATCAATCCACGGCAGCGTGGTACGCAAATCGGCCTGGTAGTCTTTCGCCTGCTCACGCTGAGCGGGGGTCAGGTTGTACTGTTTACCGTTAAATGTGACGTTCCCGTCCGGCGTAATCACCAGATGACCGTTCTCGCCTTTGACCTGCACGGTTTGCGGGCTTAACACCACGTCATCACGCGGGGTGACGCTACATTTATACTCCGCATGAGCGGTGAATCCGGTTGCCATTAAGGCAACAGCCAGCAACGTTTTGCGCATCTTAAACACTCCCTCAGACAAAATGGGCCAGCTAATGCTGGCCCCTTACTGCTTAATTAGTCCCACCAAACGTCAAAAAGTTCGCTGACGCGGACATCTTCCAGTTTGTGGTCTTCAAGCCATTTGCGCACAAGCGCCTGATGTTCTTCGGTGCATTTACCGACTTGCTGGGTGCAGATCAGACCTTCCCATGCCAGGTAACCGCTACCATCAAAGGCCAGCTTGTTTGGCTCGATCACTTCATTAATGAACGCATCTACGTCCTGATCGATCTGGTCTACGCTGGTGCCTTCCGGGAAACGCCACGCAACGGAGAAGCCCACTTCCTGGAATTCTTCGATGTGCATTTTTTTACGCAGACGACGGCTACGATTCTTTGCCATTATTTCACCCTCTCGAACATTAAGTCCCATACGCCGTGACCAAGACGATGGCCACGCTGTTCAAATTTTGTCACCGGACGTGAATCCGGACGCGGTACATAGTCGTTGCTTGCAGACTGGTTTTTATACCCGTCCAGAGACGACATGACTTCCAGCATATGTTCCGCATAAGGTTCCCAGTCGGTCGCCATATGGAAGACACCGCCCAGTTTCAGCTTACTTTTTACCAGCTCAGCAAACGGCGCCTGAACGATACGGCGTTTATTATGCCGTGCTTTGTGCCACGGGTCAGGGAAAAAGAGCTGAACCATGGTCAAAGAATTGTCAGGAATCATTTTGTGCAGCACTTCAACCGCGTCGTGACACATAACGCGCAGGTTCTCAACGCCCTCTTCATGAGCCGTTGCCAGACATGCGCCTACGCCTGGTGAGTGCACCTCAATGCCGAGGAAATTTTGCTCCGGGCGCGCGTGGGCCATGGTAACCAGTGAAGACCCCATACCGAAGCCAATCTCCAGTGTTACCGGCGCGTCGCGGCCAAACAGCTCGGTAAAGTCCAGAGGCTGCTCGCTGAATTCAACGCCCATCACCGGCCAGTAGTTGTCCAGCGCATGTTGCTGCCCTTTGGTCAGGCGACCCTGACGGCGGACAAAGCTGCGAATACGGCGCAGCGGGCGACCGTTTTCATCAAATTCCGGTGAAATGACGTCGTTTTTCATAAAAGAGTTGTCTGCTTGTGAGAATGTTCGGGAAACGGGCATTATCCAAAGTTAAGGCTTCTATGCAAGCATGGGAAAGATCCGGTTTACAGCAGATTGACGCTGTGCTGCAATCGGCGTCCCTGATTATGCGAATCGATGACCATGCAAGCCTCTCAATTTTCAGCCCAGGTGCTGGACTGGTACGACAAATACGGGCGTAAAACCCTGCCCTGGCAAATTGAAAAAACGCCTTACAAAGTATGGCTCTCCGAAGTGATGTTGCAACAAACGCAGGTCGCCACGGTGATTCCTTACTTCGAGCGCTTTATGGCACGTTTCCCAACGGTGACCGACCTGGCCAATGCGCCATTAGACGAGGTGCTGCACCTGTGGACCGGTCTCGGTTACTACGCCCGAGCGCGCAATTTGCATAAAGCCGCGCAGCAGGTGGCGACCCGACACCACGGCACATTTCCGGAAACCTTCGATGAAGTGGCTGATTTGCCCGGCGTCGGACGTTCAACCGCTGGCGCAATCCTCTCCCTGTCTTTAGGTAAACATTTCCCGATCCTCGACGGCAACGTGAAGCGCGTCCTCGCACGATGCTATGCCGTTGACGGCTGGCCGGGAAAAAAAGAGGTCGAAAAACGGCTGTGGGAGATCAGCGAAGCGGTTACCCCGGCAAAAGGCGTGGAGCGCTTTAACCAGGCGATGATGGACCTGGGGGCCATGGTCTGCACGCGATCAAAACCGAAATGCGAACTTTGCCCGGTCAATAATCTCTGCGTGGCTTATGCGAACCATTCATGGGCGCAGTATCCGGGCAAAAAGCCAAAGCAGACGCTGCCAGAGCGCACCGGCTACATGCTGTTGATGCAGCATGGCGATGGCGTCTTTCTGGCGCAGCGGCCGCCGAGCGGCCTGTGGGGTGGTCTATACTGCTTCCCACAGTTTGAAGATGAAGAATTGTTACGGGAATGGCTTAAACAGCGCGGCATCGCTGCCGATAACCTGACGCAGCTGACCGCGTTTCGTCATACCTTTAGCCATTTCCATCTGGATATTGTACCGATGTGGCTTCCCGTGTCCTCAATCACCGCCTGCATGGATGAAGGAACGGCTCTCTGGTATAACTTAGCGCAACCGCCATCAGTCGGGCTGGCGGCTCCCGTGGAGCGCCTGTTACAGCAATTACGTGCCGGTGCAATAGTTTAGCATCAGCCACCAACAGAGGAATGAGTATGGCCAGAACTATTTTTTGTACTTTCCTGCAGCGTGACGCTGAAGGCCAGGATTTCCAGCTTTATCCGGGCGAACTGGGTAAGCGCATCTATAACGAAATTTCCAAAGAAGCCTGGGGACAGTGGCAGAAAAAACAGACCATGCTGATCAACGAGAAGAAACTCAGCATGATGAACCCGGAGCACCGCAAGCTGCTTGAGCAGGAGATGGTGAACTTCCTGTTCGAAGGCAAAGACGTCCACATCGAAGGCTATACGCCGCCGGAACAATAACAGCGTGCGGGGGCAACTCCGCCGTACAAGCAAACACAACACGCACTCCCGGAATGATGAAAAAATTTTTAGCGCTAGCCCTTGTTGCGCCGTTGCTTGTCTCTTGTTCTTCCAAAAAAGGCGATGATTACAACGAAGCCTGGATAAAGGACACCAACGGTTTTGACATTTTGATGGGGCAGTTTGCCCATAACATCGAAAATATATGGGGATTTAACGAAGTTCTTATTGCCGGACCTAAGGACTACGTTAAGTACACCGACGCCTATCAGACCCGTAGCCACATCAACTTTGATGAGGGGACTATCACGGTTGAAACCATCGCAGGCACCGAACCTGCCGCACGGTTACGTCAGGCGATCGTGAAAACCTTACTGATGGGTGATGATCCAGGCTCAATCGATCTCTACTCCGACGCCGATGACATCACCATCTCCAAAGAACCGTTCCTGTACGGCCAGGTTGTCGATCAGACCGGACAGGCCATTCGCTGGGAAGGGCGTGCCACAAAATTTGCCGATTATCTGCTGCAGACGCGCCTGAAAAGCCGCTCTAACGGCCTGAAGATCATCTACAGCGTCACCATTAACCTCGTGCCGAACCACCTCGATAAACGTGCGCATAAGTACATTGGCATGGTGCGTCAGGCCTCGCGTAAGTACGGCGTGGATGAGTCGCTGATCCTGGCGATCATGCAGACCGAATCGTCGTTTAACCCGTACGCGGTAAGCCGTTCCGACGCGCTGGGACTGATGCAGGTCGTGCAACACAGCGCAGGTAAAGACGTCTTCCGCGCTCAGGGGAAATCCGGTACGCCGAGCCGCAGTTATCTGTTCGATCCGCAAAGCAACATTGATACCGGCACCGCCTACCTGGCGATGCTCAACAATGTCTACCTGGGGGGAATTGATAACCCGACATCACGTCGCTATGCGGTGATCACCGCGTATAACGGCGGGGCGGGCAGCGTCCTGCGCGTCTTCTCGAGTGACAAAGTGCAGGCGGCGAATATCATCAACAGTATGGCGCCGGGGGATGTCTATTCCACGCTCACCACCCGACACCCGTCTGCGGAATCGCGTCGTTATCTGTATAAAGTGAACACGGCGCAAAAAAACTACCGTCGACGCTAAACCCTTTACCCTGCCCTCTTCCTGTGGGAGAGGGTGAGGGCATCAGACCGCTCCCTCCCCGCTCCCACCCATACGAAAATGTTATTTGCATCACAATCCAAACTGCAAATTAATGTGGATTGCATTTTTTTGCGGGAGGTAACAAAACATAACCTCGCCTGCTGATAGAATTGCATCAAATAACAACCCTGAATGTTCCTATAACAACATATCTCCCGCTCACTTGTGAGGAAAGTAACATGAACCTTAAGCTGCAGCTTAAAATATTGTCGTTTCTGCAGTTCTGCCTGTGGGGTAGCTGGCTGACTACACTCGGCTCCTATATGTTTGTGACGCTCAAGTTCGATGGTGCGTCTATCGGTGCCGTCTACAGCTCGCTCGGCATTGCGGCTGTCTTTATGCCAACGCTGCTGGGGATCGTGGCGGATAAATGGTTAAGTGCGAAATGGCTGTACATGCTTTGCCATCTGGTGGGTGCGGGGACGCTGTTTATGGCAGCCCAGGTCACCACGCCGGGGGCGATGTTCATGGTGATCCTGTTTAACTCGCTGGCCTATATGCCAACGCTTGGCCTGATCAACACCATCTCCTACTACCGCCTGAAATCTGCCGGTATGGAAATCGTCACCGATTTCCCACCAATCCGTATCTGGGGCACCATCGGCTTTATCATGGCAATGTGGGGCGTGAGCTTCGCAGGCTTCGAACTGAGCCATATGCAGCTCTACATCGGGGCGGCACTCTCCGTGGTGCTGGCGCTGTTCACCCTGACCCTGCCGCATATTCCGGTGTCTAACCAGCAGAAAAACCAGAGCTGGAGCACCATGCTCGGTCTGGACGCCTTTGCGCTGTTTAAAAACAAACGCATGGCGATCTTCTTTATCTTCTCCATGCTGCTGGGTGCGGAACTGCAGATCACCAACATGTTCGGCAACACCTTCCTGCACAGCTTCGACAATAACCCGCTGTTCTCTGGCAGCTTTATCGTTGAACATGCGTCAGTGATGATGTCCATCTCTCAGATCTCTGAGACGCTGTTCATCCTGACCATCCCGTTCTTCCTGAGCCGCTACGGCATCAAGAACGTCATGCTGATCAGTATCGCTGCATGGATGTTGCGCTTCGGTCTGTTTGCCTACGGCGACCCAAGCCCGTTCGGTACCGTGCTGCTGGTTCTGTCGATGATTGTTTACGGCTGCGCCTTCGACTTCTTCAACATCTCTGGTTCGGTGTTTGTGGAAAAAGAGGTGAAACCTGAAATTCGCGCCAGTGCTCAGGGTATGTTCCTGATGATGACCAACGGCTTCGGCTGTATTCTGGGCGGTGTGGTGAGCGGTAAAGTGGTTGAGATGTACACCACTAACGGCATCACCAACTGGCAGCCCGTGTGGCTTATCTTCGCCGCGTACTCATTGGTACTGTTCTTCGCGTTTATCGCACTGTTCAAGTACAAGCACGTACGCGAACCGCACGCTGCGCAGCCTATCGCGCATTAATGATTACCCCTCTCCTTTCAGGAGAGGGGTAATTTCGCCAGCACCCATCCTACCGACAATAAATCCGCACTGCCCCCCGGGCTTAAATTCCGTTCAATGAGCGCATTGTCCATCTGTATTAATGCATCACGATCCCAGCCACGCGTCAGTAATGCCCGCGCATAACCCTGCACATAGCGCAGCCCTTCCATACCGCCGCGCGACACCAGGTTACTGTCCTGATTCATCGCCATCAGGCGCAGCAGCAGGTCATGAAGCGCGTGCCCGTTCCATTGCGCCAGCGCTGCACGCACCGTAGCAAAACCGCTTTCCGCTTCGCCCCGCGCGCCGGTTAACCCATACTGCTGAAACTGCCGCTCCCCTGCCGTCGCCTGTCCACTGCGCGCTGCCAGCTCACGCGCCACCAGCCCGCGACAGAGGTGACTCACCTCACTACAGAGGCTCTCAGCCGTGGCGTGTTTCACACGTCCGGCGGCAAAGCACAGCAAACCGAGGGCAAAAATGCCGCCTTTATGCGTGTTCACCCCGCATGTTGCAGCGTACATTGCCTGTTCACAGGCAATGCCCATCGGGCGAATGATCCGTATTTGTTCCGCCACGGGTTTATCCGCATGGGTATGACCCAGCTCTGCAAAGCGCGCAAACCACGGGGTGATAGCCGCAATACTGCGGGCAAACAGCGCATGGTCCATATCGCGGTGTGCACCGTTGTTGAGCTTATCCACCAGACCCGGCTTTGGCGTCAACGCCAGCTCCTGCCATAACGCCTCTTCGGCGAGCCCTGGCACATCGCATGGCTGCGGGTTAGTCGCGAGCAAACCAGTCATCGATCATCTTCTCCACGCGAGCCACCACCTGCTCTACAGGATGCTTACGCGAACGGGAACAGGCGTGGGCAGGCTCATCACATACCAGACAGCGCCGGAGGTGTGCCCCTAAAGACTGGCGCCCCACATGCCCCTGTACCGGGCAGATCACATCCAAATCCCACAGCCTGCCGAGCGGGTGAGTCTGCTCCAGATCCGTACAGTGCGCTTTGATTTCCGCCGCCGGATGCGCCACGCACCAGATTGCTTCTGGCCCGGTGGGCAGCCACAGCACCTGGCGGTCCAGCACCTGCCAGCGGTTTTCCCACAGCAGCTGGTCGCACATCTGCAATGCCACGCCCATCGTATTGCGATAGCGCAGGCTGTCTTTGATCTCCCCGGGGGTAACGAGCGTGAGAGAAATCACCGGTTGTTGATAGTGCGTGAGCCAGTCAGTCTGGCGTGCTGCACGGCGCTCTTTCGCCGCCAGCAGCTCCTCCAGGCTGACACCCGCCCGCACGGGTGTCGCTACAGTCATCATTACTCCTTCACCTGTCGAACGGTGTCGATGACGCTGCCGTCGCGGTAGCGGATCACACCGACGATTTTGTCGGTAAACTCAATGGGTTTTGGTACGCCAGTCAGTGATATCGCCCGCTCGAAAAGCGCGTTGATATCGACAACGTTGAGGCCTGCGGCAAGCAGTCGTTCGCGGATTTCCGGGCGTGCCGGGTTAACCGCGATGCCGTGATCGGTAACCAGCACGTCGATGCTCTCCCCGGGCGTCAGCCGGGTGGTCACCCGCTTCACGACGGTTGGAATACGGCTACGCAGCAGGGGGGCGACCACGATGGTCAGGTTCGCCGCCGCGGCCACATCACAATGTCCGCCGGATGCCCCACGCATTACGCCGTCAGAGCCGGTAATAACATTGACGTTAAAATCGACGTCAATTTCCAGGGCGCTGAGGATCACCACATCAAGCTGGTCGCAGCTTGCTGCCTTGCTGCCGGGGTTGGCATAAACGTTGGTGGAGATCTCCACATGATTCGGATTTCGTGCCAGCGAGGCTGCGGCCTGGCCGTCGAAACACTGGGTATCGAGCAGCTTTTCGATCAGCCCTTTCTCGTGCAGATCCACCAGGCTGCCGGTAATGCCCCCGAGCGCGAAGCGCGCCTTCACGCCGCTGCGCTCCATTTTCTCCTCCATAAAGCGGGTACAGGCGGTAGCCGCCGCACCGGAGCCGGTCTGCATGGAAAAACCGGGTTTGAAATAGCCTGAATGTTCAATCACATCCGCCGCGTAGCGGGCAATCATCAGCTCACGCGGATTACTGGTCACGCGAGCCGCACCGACGCTGATTTTCGCCGGGTCACCCACGCTCTCCACCTGCACAATGTAATCCACCTGATCCTGCACCAGGCTGGCGGGCATATTCGGGAACGGCACCAGCGCTTCGGTCAGCAGCACCACCTTGCGGGCGAAATGCGCATCCACCATTGCATAGCCAAGCGAGCCGCAGCACGATTTCCCGTGCGTGCCGTTGGCGTTGCCAAATTCATCGCTGCACGGCACGCCAAGAAACGCCACGTCGATATTCAGCTCACCGTCCTGCAACAGCTTCACGCGCCCGCCGTGGGAGTGAATTTGTACCGGCTCGGCCATCAACCCGTGTGAGATAGCGTCCGCCAGCTTGCCCCGCATACCGGAGGTATAAATCCGGGTGATAACACCGCTTTCGATGTGTTCGATCAGCGCGTCGTTACAGGTCATCAGCGAGCTGGAAGCCAGCGTCAGGTTTTTAAAGCCCATACGCGCAAGCAGCGCCACGACGGTATTGATCACCCGGTCGCCTTCGCGAAACGCGTGGTGGAAGGAGACGGTCATCCCGTCCTGTAACCCGCTGCGTAACACCGCCTCTTCGACCGAAGCACAGAGCTTACGGGTGTGTTTTTCGTCAGGGCTGTTCAGCCATGGCGTTGCGCTGTGGGCGGCATCAAACGGTTTTAAGTCCCGCAGATGGGGGAAATTCACATGGAGAAGTTCTGTCTGATTCATTGTGTAATCCTTAACGACGCACGCCGGAGGCCGCCGCGCGTTCCAGCACCATCTGCGCGTGGTTAATAATAGGGGCATCGACCATTTTGCCGTTGAGCGACACGACGCCCAGGCCGTTACGCTCCCCCTCTTCTGCCGCTTCAATCACCCGTTTCGCGTGATCCACTTCCTGCTGGGTTGGGGCATAGGCGTTATGTAACAGGTCAATCTGACGTGGGTTAATCAGCGATTTACCGTTAAAGCCCATCTTGCGGATCAAATCGACCTCGCGCAGGAAGCCGGCTTCATCGTTAACGTCCGACCACACCACGTCGAAAGCGTCGATACCCGCGGCGCGGGCGGCGTGCAGCACGGCACAGCGGGCATAAAACAGCTCAGTGCCATCCCCGCGTTCCGTCTGCATGTCCATCACATAATCAAAGGCGGCCAGCGCGATCCCGATTAAGCGCGGAGAACTGCGGGCAATGGCCACGGCGTTAATCACCCCAATCGCGGACTCAATAGCCGCCATGACGCGGGTCGAGCCCGGCTCGCGCCCACATTCACGCTCGATACGCGCCAGATGCCCTTCCAGCTCATCGATATCCTCTGGGGTGTCGGTTTTCGGCAATCGAATCACGTCCACCCCTGCCCGCACGGCGGCTTCCAGATCCAGCAAGCCAAACGGCGTGCTCAGCGGGTTAATGCGCACCACGGTTTCGATATCCTGATACATCGGGTGCTGCAGGGCATGAAACACCAGCATGCGCGCGGTATCCTTCTCGCGCAGGGCGACGGCGTCTTCAAGGTCAAACATGATGGAGTCCGGGCGGTAGATAAATGCCGTAGAGAGCATGGCGGCGTTTGCGCCCGGCAGGAACAGCATACTGCGGCGGAGTTTGCTCATTTCAGCGCCCCCCAGTTGAGTGTCGGCTCATCGGCTGCGCGCAGGAGCGCGCTTTGCAGACGGGCGCGGATCACACAGTCCAGCGCCCCTTTGTCTTCAACAATAATTAATCCCTGGTGCACGTTCATGGCGCGCAATGTGTCGTTAACGACCTGGCGAATATGTTCGCCAAACTGCTTAATCACTTCACTGTGGATGATAATTTCCAGCTCACCCTGAGCGGGGGCAATTTTTACCATCAGGTCGCTGGACTCCTGCGTACCGGCCAGCGCCTCCCTTACAATTTTCATGATAAATTCCTGATAGTTATGCGACTTCCGCACTCGCACGGTAATGCGTTTCGAGGTGCGCGAAGGTGGAGTCCGGGACAATCTCCCGGATCCGGGAAAACTGCTGTGTCTTCAGCAAGCGGCGGACTTCCGACGCGGAAATAGCGTTGCCGGTGACCTTGATGCGCGGCATTTCCACCACGTCAATCTGTGAGGCCAGCAGGTCGTGCAGCGTCTGGTTGTACTGACGGGTGATATCGCAAAACGGCTCCGAGCCGATAAAGCGATGCGTAATACCCAGCGCCGGGGCGATGAAGTCCCGAAAGATCAGCACATCGATTTCGCTCCACGCCTGCTGTACTTTGCCGGTCTCTTTCAGGAAGTAGGCCGGGAACGTGGCGCGGGAGATGATGTACTGCGATCCTTCATGCACAATCACGTTCGGCAGATGCGCCACGCCCGCCCGTACCATCTCTAGCCGGGCGCTGAACGGGAAGAACGAGGCATCCTCGCGCACCACAAACAGATGCAGCGCATCGCACTGCCCCGCGGCCTGCTCGACCAGATGCCGGTGGCCGAGGGTAAACGGATTCGCATTCATCACGATCGCGCCAATCTTCTTCCCGGCCTTGCGCTGACACTTGAGCGCGCGGCAGTAGCGCTGGATCCCCTGCGGGGTGTTCTCCATCAGCACCGCGTTGTTCCGGCTCTGGGCAATCGGCCAGAAGCCGCTGCGGCCAAAGCGCTCCTTGTTGCACGGACGGGTGCAGAGGAAGAGGTGAAAATGGCCGCGCTCCAGCGCCGCGTTTTCCACCTCTGCCAGCAACCGTGCGCTGAGGTTCTCCCCACGAAGCTGCTCGTTTACCGCCACGCACTTGATGACGTTAGCGGCAAGCCCGGCACAACCCACCAGCTGCGTGCCGGACCAGGCTTCGACAAACAGCGTGATGTCGTTGTCCAGGCCAAGGCCGCTGTCTGCCAGCAGGTAACGGATCTGGCTTAAGCGTTCCGGGTGTTTCGCCACAAGGGTGTGGCGAAAATCGATAGTGGGTTGACTGTTCATGCCGTTTTACTCAGTGTGCTGCCGCAAGCCCGGTGGCGGGCGCTTCCATGATCACATTGCTCAGATGACCGATATGCTCGATCTCCACCTCAATGCGATCGCCCTCTTTCATGAACAGCGGCGGGTTGCGCTTTTTGCCCACGCCGCCAGGGGAGCCGGTGATGATCACATCGCCCGGGCTGAGGCGGGTAAAGGTGCTGATGTATTCGATAAGCTCCGCGACCTTGTGGATCATGCTGCTGGTGTTGTCTTCCTGCACCATACGGCCGTTAAGCCAGGTGCGGATCGCCAGCTGGTGCGGGTCCGGGATCTCATCAGCCGTCGCCATCCACGGGCCAAACGCTCCGGTCTGACGCCAGTTCTTGCCTGCCGTAAACCAGGTGTGCTGCCAGTCGCGGGCGGAGCCGTCCATATAGCAGCTGTAACCCGCCACATGGCGCAGCGCCTCATCACGGCTGATGTTCTCTCCGGCTTTGCCGATGATGACCGCCAGCTCTCCTTCGTAGTCGAATTCACTGGAGTGACGCGGCTTCAGCACCGGTTCGTTATGGCCGGTCTGCGAATCCGGGAAGCGGACAAACAGCGTCGGCGCCGGGTTGTGCTGGTCAAACTCTTTGCGTTTGTCGGCGTAGTTCATGCCCACGCAGAGGATTTTTTCCGGCTGCTCAATCACCGGTAAGAAGGTGATGGCATTCAGAGGGACATCCACGGCGTCGTTGAGATAACGGGTGGCCTCGGCCAGCCCGTTGCCCTGCAGCAGCGCTTTGAGGTCACTGTAGCGGTCGCCGAGACGGCGACCTAAATCAATCACACCTTCGGCCTGAACGATGCCGTAGCTGCGTGTTCCCTGGTATAAAAAGCTTGCGAGTTTCATTGTTCTTTCCTGAAAACTTAAACGAGGAAGTTGCCCAGTATCAGCAGAGAGATAGAGACGTTAATCGCGCCGCCGATACGGGTAGCAATCTGGGCGAAGGGCATCAGGCTCATACGGTTACCTGCGGTCAGAATCGCCACGTCACCGGTACCGCCCTGACCGCTCTGGCAGCAGGAGACGATGGCGACATCAATCGGGTGCATGCCAATCTTTTTGCCAACGAAGAAACCGGTCGCCACCAGCGCGGAGACGGTGCTGACAATCACCAGCAGGTTGGTCAGCGTGAATGCGGCGACCAGTTCATGCCAGGGGGTAATGGCCACGCCCACGGCGAAGAGAATGGGGTAAGTTACTGACGTCTGGAAGAATTTATACACCACCTGAGAGCCTTCCAGCAGACGCGGAGAGGCGCCATTGCAAAGCTTGACCAGCACCGCCATAAACAGCATGCCAACCGGTGCGGGCAGGCCAATCAGCTTGTGGCCGAGCATCCCCAGCATGTAGAGCAGAACGGCCAGCAGTGCGCCAGAAGCGATCGTGGTGACGTCCGCTTTACCGGAGAACGCAGGCTGTGCGGTGGTTTCATCGGTATTCGCACGGTTAGGCATCAGCTGGCCTTCGCCGGTCAGGTGCGGGTAACGTTTACCGAGCTGATTGAGGCAACCGGAGATGATGATTGCCGTCAGGCCGCCGAGCATAACCATAGGCAGAACGCGACCGAGCGCCACGCCCTGGTCCATATGCAGCAGGGTGGCATAGCCGATGGAGAGTGGGATCGCCCCTTCCCCAACACCGCCCGCCATGATCGGCAAAATGATAAAGAAGAAGATCTGGAATGGCTCAAGGCCCAGCGCTATCCCTACGCCCATGCCAACAATCATGCCGACAATTTCGCCGCACAGCATCGGGAAGAAGATGCGCAGGAAGCCCTGAATCAGCACGGTGCGGTTCATGCTCATGATGCTGCCGACAATGATGCAGCAGATGTAGAGATACAGAATGTTGGTGGATTTGTAGAACTTCGTGGTGGACTCCACCACCACATCCGGCAGCAGACCGTAATAGACCAGTGCCGAAGGAATAAAGGTGGCGCAAATCGCCGCCGCACCGAGTTTACCGACAATCGGCAGGCGCTTGCCAAACTCACCGCAGGCAAAGCCGAAGAACGCGAGCGTGGCGACCATCACCACGATATCGCTGGGCAGTTTGCCGCCGAGGCAATCAATGGCAATCAGCGCGCCGGCCAGGACAAACAGTGGCAGAGGGATAATTCCGATTTTCCACGTATCCATAATATGCCACCAGCGCTCTTTGAGTGATGGTCGCTGAATATCAATCGGGTCGTGGGTAACAGAGAAAGAATCGTCAGTTGTGCTCATAATAAGCCCCTTAGTTATTTTGTGCGTTCAGCTTAGAGTCACAAAGGCTTACTTTATGTGAGGGATGACATATTAAAAGCGAAGTTTTTATGGCAGCTATGGTTTTAATGGTTTCTTTTATTTAATGTGATTTACGCCTTATTTATTGCCGTGGTTTTTATGGTTTCTTTTCTAAAACGAACAATCAAATAACATTTCTCCAGACGGTTTCAGGCGCATAGGCTATTCGGAAAATTCTTTTACAGGGCCTGCTGTGCAAGGGATCACAAGTTTTCGGCAAACCGGGCATCCGCGCGAAAAAAGATGATATATTGGCAATCTTTGCTGCTACCTCGCGTGATAGTTATGAAAGTATCGTTTCAGATTAAGCTGTTTATTTCGCTGGTCGCCTTTTTCTCAGTACTTTTTGCGTTACTGGGCGGATATTATTACGTCGATGTCGGCAAGCAGCTTTATCAGGAAATGAGCGCACGTGCCAAAATACAGGCGGAAGAGATCGCACTTATTCCCTCATTACGTGATGAGGTTGAACAAAAAGATATCAAAGCCATCCATGATTTTATGCAGAAAATTGCCGCTCACAGTGACGCCAGCTTTATTGTGATTGGAGATAATAAAGGTCTGCATCTTTTTCATTCGGTCTTTGCCGACAGAGTGGGCAAGACGCTTATCGGTGGAGACAATGAGGAGGTCCTGCAGGGAAAAAGCACCACCACCATCCGCAAAGGGGGGTTGGGTATTTCGCTGCGCAGCAAAGCGCCCATCTTCAACGATGCGGGGCAAGTGGTGGGGATTGTCTCGGTGGGTTATCTCACCAGCTACCTTGATACCATTACCGTCAGCAAAGTGGTCAATATCCTGCTGGCCGCCGTGCTGCTGTTGATTGCGCTCTTTATCTTCTCCTGGTTCTTTACCCGCAGTATCAAGAAGCAGATCTTCTCCCTGGAGCCACGGGAAATCGGCCTGCTGGTGCGCCAGCAAAAGGCGATGATGGAGTCTATCTATGAAGGAGTGATCGCCATTGATGATGAGCTGCGCATTGAGGTGATCAACCAGGCGGCGCGCAAGTTGCTTGGTCTGAGCCAGCCAGCCCGTGAACTGCGCGGGCAGCTGATTAGCCAGGTTATCGACCCTGTCCCGTTCTTCTCAACGCAGACGATGCTGGCGAAAGATACCCATGATGAAATTTGCCGTTTTAACACCCTCACGGTGATTGCCAGCCGGGTGCGTATCATGCTTGAGGATTCGCTGCAGGGCTGGGTGATCACTTTCCGCGATCGGAATGAAATAGACTCGCTTAGCGCCCAGCTCAGCCAGGTTAAACGCTATGTCGATAACCTGCGCATCATGCGTCATGAGCAGTTGAACCGCATGACCACTCTGTCCGGCCTGCTGCACATGGGCCGCTATGAAGAGGCGATTGGCTATATTCAGGCGCAGTCGGAACACGCTCAGGAGCTGCTGGACTTTATCTCTTCCCGCTTCTGCTCCCCGACCCTGTGTGGCCTGCTGCTGGGTAAAGCCGCCCGCGCGCGGGAGAAAGGGGTCGAGCTCAGTTTTGACCCGGCCTGCCGGCTGGACAGGCCGTTCCCGTCGCTGGCTGAAGAAGAGCTGATCTCAATCATCGGCAACCTGCTGGATAACGCCATCGAAGCGACGCAGCGCTCACCGCTTCCCCATGCACCGGTCGAAGTGCTGATCAAACTGAGCGAGCAGGAGCTGATTATCGAAGTGGCCGACCAGGGCGTTGGCATCAAACCGGAGATCCGTGACAGGATATTTGAACGCGGCATCACCACCAAAACACGCGGCGATCACGGGATTGGCCTGTATCTGATCGAAAGCTATGTTACGCAGGCTGGCGGCGCGATAGAAATTGCCGATAACACCCCGCGCGGCGCCATTTTCTCACTGTTTATTCCCGCCCGGCGTCCCGCCCAGCAACTGGAAGATACCGACTATGCAACATGAACTTATCGACGTATTGATTGTTGAAGACGAGAACGAACTGGCGCAACTGCACGCGGAACTTATCGGTAAACATCCGCGCCTGAGGCTGGTAGGGATCGCCTCGTCTCTCGCTGCCGCCCAGGTCCAGCTTGAAAGCAAGCAGCCGCAGCTTATGCTGCTGGATAACTATCTGCCGGACGGTAAAGGGATCACACTGATCAATGACCCCATGCTCACCCGCGCCAACTGTTCGGTAATTTTCATTACTGCTGCCAGCGACATGGACACCTGCAGCCAGGCCATCCGAAATGGCGCCTTTGATTACATCCTGAAGCCGGTCTCCTGGAAACGCCTCAGCCAGTCGCTTGAACGCTTTGTGCAGTTTGCCGAACAACAGCGGGTCTGGAAGATTGTCGACCAGCAGAACGTCGACTCGCTCTACCAGCTGCAGGCGAAAAACTACCGTCTGGATAACGGCAGCAAAGGCATTGAGGAGAATACGCTGGCACGGGTGCAGGCGTTGTTTAACGACAAGGCGACACACTGTTTTTCCGTCGACGAGGTCGTGCAGGAGACAGGATTAAGTAAAACCACCACCCGACGCTATCTGGAGCACTGCGTGGAGGCGGGGTTTCTGAGCGTAGAGATGTTGTACGGGAAGATTGGGCATCCGCGGAGGATGTATAAGAGAAGTGCGGTGTGAGCCCTGACCCTCTCTTTTGGGGAGAGGGCCGGGATTACGGATGACGGCGACTATGACAAAACATACCCGTACAGTCGCTTAATCCCATCGGGATCCTTTTCGCTGTAAACGCCCTGTAGCTCCGGCGAGAAACCTGGCAGCAGGTTGATGCCCTCCTCCAGCGCCAGGAAGTAACGCTGTACCGCCCCACCCCAGATTTCACCCGGCACCACGCACAGTACGCCAGGGGGATAGGGCAGCGCGCCCTCGGCGGCAATGCGTCCGCCGGCATCACGGATGCGCACCAACTCCACGTTCCCGCGAATATACGCCTGATTCGCATCCTGCGGATTCATCGCCCGTTCTGGCAAACTCTCTTTACGGAACATTGCCTTCTGCAGATCTTTCACGTCAAAGCTCACGTAGAGATCGTGCATCTCCTGGCAGAGCTGGCGAAGGGTGTAATCGCGATACCGTACCGGGTATTTCTGGTAGATGGTCGGCAGGACGTCAGCAAGCGGCGTATCGTCTTCAATATGCTGTTCAAACTGACCCAGCATCGCCACCAGCTGCGCCAGCTTCTCACTGCTTTCGGCAGGCGTCAGCAGGAAGAGGATCGAGTTGAGATCGCACTTCTCCGGCACAATGCCGTTTTCACGCAGGTAGTGCGCAAGAATGGTCGCCGGAATGCCGAACTCGGTATATTCCCCGGTTTCCGCATCAATACCCGGCGTGGTCAGCAGCAGCTTGCACGGATCGACGAAATACTGCTCGCTGGCATAGCCTTCAAACCCGTGCCATTTAGCCCCCGGCTCAAAGCTGAAGAAGCGGCGCTCGCTGGCGATGGCGTGAGTGGGATGATCCTGCCACGGACGCCCGGCCACCATCGGCGGAATAAACGGTTTGATCATATGGCAGTTGGCAATGATCGCCTTGCGGGCCTCAATGCCCAGCTCAACACACTCCGCCCAAAGCCGGCGCCCGCTCTCCCCTTCATGGATTTTCGCGTTCACATCGAGAGCCGCGAACAGCGGATAGAACGGACTGGTCGAGGCATGGAGCATGAACGCATTGTTGAGGCGCTTGTGCGGACAGAAACGCGCCTGGCCGCGAATGTGATTATCCTTTTTATGGATCTGCGAAGTCTGCGAGAACCCGGCCTGCTGTTTATGCACCGACTGCGTCACGAAAATGCCCGGATCGTTCTCGTTCAGATCCAGTAACAGCGGAGAGGTTTCCGCCATCATCGGAATAAACTGCTCGTAGCCCACCCAGGCCGAATCAAACAGGATGTAGTCACAAAGATGGCCGATCTTGTCGATCACCTGACGGGCGTTGTAGATCGTGCCATCGTAGGTGCCAAGCTGAATGATCGCCAGACGAAACGGGCGTTTCTCCATGGCCTTTTCCGGCGCAACTTCACGGATCTGATTTCGCAGGTACGCGTCGTCAAAGCACTGCGCGTCAATCCCGCCAATAAAACCAAACGGGTTACGCGCCGCTTCAAGATAAACCGGCGTGGCGCCCGCCTGGATCAGCGCACCGTGGTGGTTGGACTTATGGTTGTTGCGATCGAACAGCACCAGGTCGCCGCGGGTCAGCAGCGCATTGGTGACCACCTTATTTGCAGCGGAGGTGCCGTTCAGCACAAAGTAGGTTTTATCAGCATTAAAGACTTTTGCTGCGAACTTCTGGGCATGCTTGGCGGAGCCTTCGTGGATCAGCAGATCGCCCAGTTTCACATCGGCATTGCACATATCGGCGCGAAATACGTTCTCACCGAAGAATTCATAGAACTGCCGTCCCGCAGGGTGTTTTTTAAAAAATGCACCGTGCTGGTGTCCCGGACAGGCAAAAGTACTGTTGCCCATCGCCACGTACTGGCTCAGGGTGTCAAAAAATGGCGGCAACAGATTCTCTTCATACCGGCTGGCCGCCGTCTCCAGTTCCAGAAACTCCTGAGCTTTACCTGATATCACTGCCGTTGCGCCATCAGGAACATCTGACGGCTCTTGCGAGTAAATAAACACCGGAAGCTGAAAGCCCGTGCGTTTAAGCAATACCAGAATGCCGCTGCAACTTTCCGCGGGGGTAATGACGACTGCCGCCACATCCGTAAAATCAGTGTTATCCAGCGTCACCTTTTCGCGGTGCGTAGACACAGTAGAGACCAGCTCGCGGCTGACGGCGATTTTCATGGTTTTCATAAGTGCAGTTACCCTCACCGAACGGTGAGACAGGAGTAGATAATATCGATACGGGTGAGCGTTCGCGCAGCGACAGACAACATCATCATTGGCGGCTCCGTACACAGGAAGGAGAAATTTCGCGCAATCATGTCACCTTTTATTTTGAGGTGCAAGAAGCAATCAGTATGTGTTAACCCGCCTAAACCTAAGCTTAACAGGCCCCTGGCGTGTCATAATCCTGCAATACCCATGATTAACTAACAGGAGTTCACGGTGGTTATCGGACCCTTTATCAATGCCGGTGCCGTATTGCTGGGCGGCGTACTTGGCGCCGTATTAAGTCAGCGGTTGCCGGAGCGTATTCGCTCTTCCATGCCCTCAATATTCGGCCTGGCCTCGTTAGGTATCGGCATTTTACTGGTGATCAAGTGCGCCAACCTGCCGGTGATGGTGCTTGCTACCCTGCTCGGCGCGCTCATTGGCGAGTTCTGCTATCTGGAAAAGGGTATTAACAGTGCGGTCAGCAAAGCCAAAAACCTGATTGCCCACCCGGGCAAGGCGAAAAACGGCACTCACGAGTCGTTTATTCAGAACTACGTCGCGATAATTATTCTTTTTTGCGCCAGCGGCACAGGCATTTTCGGTTCAATGCAGGAAGGCATGACTGGCGACCCCAGCATATTGATTGCGAAGGCGTTTCTTGATTTCTTCACGGCCACCATTTTCGCCACGACCCTCGGCATCGCCGTCGCCGCGATTTGCGTGCCCATGCTGCTTATCCAGCTGGCCCTCGCTACCTGCGCCACACTGATCCTTCCTCTCACCACGCCGGCGATGATGGCCGACTTCACCGCCGTCGGTGGCCTGCTGCTGCTGGCGACAGGGCTGCGGATATGCGGAATAAAGATGTTTGCGGTGGTGAATATGCTGCCCGCGCTGTTGATTGCAATGCCGCTATCCGCGCTCTGGACGCACTTTTTTGCTTAAGTTTACGGCGAACTGGTGAGAGAGTGTGCAGTCCGTTACGAAAACAACAAATTTCGTTGACGGCAGAGGGCATATCAGGTTTAATGCGCCCCGTTGCCCGGATAGCTCAGTCGGTAGAGCAGGGGATTGAAAATCCCCGTGTCCTTGGTTCGATTCCGAGTCCGGGCACCACTCTTCAGAAAACCCGCCCTCGTGGCGGGTTTTTGCTTTTGGGGTAAAACTAAGCTAGGGATCGTTCCCATCCGAATCCAGCAGTTTATTTTTAAAGATAAACAAACAAGCCTCGTTGAAGTTCTCTGCCCCCAGCCGTTCTGAGAGCGCGGTCCGTTTACGGTAGAGGCTTTTAATCGACGTATTCAGTTCCTGTGCCACCTCTTCCATCGCCATGCCAGCCCTGAGCAACCGCAGCATAATGGCTTCATGCGTGCTCAGCCGTAAGTTCAGCAGCCACTTTGTTGTCAGACGTTTGCCCTTCATGTTGAGCACCAGGTTGAATAACGACGCCATATCGGGTGCCGTGAGCGACGTGTTCATAAACAACTTCATGCTGAGCAGATTCTCCTCGCGATGCCGCATATCGAGCATAACGCAGCAGATTGTTTTTTTCGTTCTGGCCGGATGGCGTATCAGGTAATCATATAAACGCAGCGGTGCACGGCTATCAATCAATACAGAATATTCATCTGCGCCGTTATCAAATATCTTTCTGTCAATGGAGTCCAGCAGGATTATATCCGGAAAAAATATCCTCATCCCCCTGACAAGGTAGCGATCCTGTGTCACTAACACTATTGAAGTTGCCACTAACCATCCCTTTTAGATTAAAGCAAGAACGACCCTTCGGAAAGAAGTCCGCCTTCGTTTTATAGCGCTTTTATATTAACGATAAATGTATTCTGGCTTTGATTGACCCTCAATTCGCACATTCATTGATACGTCTTCCCATAGACTATCATTCAATGGCTGCCATTAATTATAAGTAAAAAACAATCTCAGAAAAGTCACTTTTATGGATATTAAGAATTTTTGTCATGAAACTTCCCAAACATGCACCGGAAAGTACTTTAATTCACACCAATAAGGCACATTAAAAATATAAACAAATTTGTCACAATATAAATAAAAATCAATAAAATCATAAAGTTATAAATATAAATTCATTTCAAAATAATCGTTTAGGACAGCTCATTACAGAATTATCTCAAAACAACCACCCTGCTTTTCAACATATTTATCTGCCAACATATCGGGTGTACATTACCAGCCACTTAGCCCTGACCATAAGGACCCATAATTACCTTTAAGTAAGTACCCCATAACGTAACTGCATTCAGATTAAACGTTCTCATTTATGGCCTTTAACCCCGTGCTTAAAGGCGGCCGTGTTATGCAATGGATTTATGATAAACAAATGGCAAATAGATATGGAAAGATCACTTCGCTTCAATACGTTATTCTTTTACCGCACTCCCGCTTTATTGTTTCTGTTATTACTTTTCCCCTTTCTGGTTCAGGCAGCAGAATCAGTATATGAACAACAGATTCAGCAGGCGCGTAACGGTAATTACGCACCTTTTCTGCAATATCTTCAGCGTTATCAGCAGCAACATGCCCTGACGCCTGAGCAGGTTGCGGACTGGTTGCAGGTGGCGTCCTGGGCGGGTCGTGATGACGACGTTATTCAGGTCTGGCTGCGTTATAAGGTCTATATGGCTCTTCCTGCCCGTGGCGTGGCTGCTGCTGCTCAGGCAAGGCGAAACCAAAAGGCGTGGCAACCTGCGTTAATGCTCTGGAAGGAGGCGTGTAACCTTGCACCGGATAACGACGATTATCGCATCGGCTACATCAAAACCCTCGCCGACGCCCGCATGGATACACTGGCTCTGCAGGAAGCCCGGCAACGGGTGGCGGAAAAGCCCTCTCTGGCTCACCTCCAGACGCTCTCTTATGTCTATTCACGCCAGGGGAAAAACCAGGAGCGGCTTTTGGCAGACATCCGCGCGTTGAATAGTGCGCCAGCGGATGACGCCCTTCGTACTGAGTTGATTGATGCGTTAACAGACAACCGGGCCGACACGCCTGCCCTGCGGCTTTCACAAACGGTGACGCTGCCCCCCGCGCAACGTCGCCGCCTGGCACTCAACGCCGCCGCCGAAATGGTACGCCTTGCCGATGTGCCTGCCCGTTCCGAAACAGAGCGTTTGCAGCTCGCGCAAGCGGCGCTGAACCGCTATGACGAACTGCTGTCCCGCTGGCAAAACGAACCTCAGGCTGCGGAGGACGTTATCCGGGCCCGTGTCGATCGGCTTGGCGCGCTTCACGCCCACGGTGATTATCCACAGGTCATCAGGGAATATCAGGCGTTAACGTCGGCTCAGCATCCCGTGCCGACCTGGGCAATTGGCTGTGTTATCTCCGCGTATCTGGAGGAGAAAAATGCCGATGCCGCCCTCTCGCTTCTCAAACGTTATCCAGACTATGCGCCGGATCCGCAGGACGACGATCATGCGCTTTTCTACGCCTGGCTGGATACCGGGCAGTATCAGGCCGCTCGCCAGTATGTTGAGAAGATAACCCGTAACACGCCCTGGACCCGCTACGATTTCGGTTCGCCAACCCCGCAACCCAACGATCAATGGCTCATCGGGCAGTCGCTCACCTTTAACTATTTGCTGATGACCAATGCCCTTCCGCAAGCCGAAAAGCTGGCGCAACGTCTGGCTGCGTCAGCGCCGGGAAATCAGGGATTACAGATTGATTACGCCACCTTACTTCAGGCGCGGGGTCTGCCGCGGGCGGCGGAGCAAAAGCTCAAAATGGCCGAGACGCTGGAGCCATCCAATATCGAGCTGGAACGGCAGCAGGCCTACGTCGCAATGGATCTGCAGGAGTGGCGACAGATGGATTTACTGGCCGATGACGTTATCGCCCGCGCGCCTGTCGACGGGAGCGCCCGACGTCTGGACAGGCTCAGAAACGTCCATCACCTGTCCGAACTGCGTCTGAACGCGGGCAAAGGACTGCACTCTGATAACCCCGTCAGCGGCACACACGATCTGAGCTGGGATGCCACGCTCTACGGTCCGCCCGTCGCGGATAACTGGCGGCTGTTTGGTGGAACCCGATTTGCGCAGGGCAATTTTGACGAAGGCAAAGGCAGCAGCCGCCACCTGTTTGCCGGCGTCGAATGGCGGCCTCGCGACCTTCTGGTCGAAGCAGAACTCTCCGGTAACCATTATCACGGTGCAAACAAGCCCGGTGCTCGCCTCTCGGCGGCGTACAGCCTGAACGATAGCTGGCAGGTGGGCGGAAACCTTGAACGTCTTTCACGCACGACGCCTTTACGGGCACTGCGTAATGGCGTCAGCGCAAACCGGGGAGAAGGCTGGGTCCGCTGGTATCAAAACGAACGCCGTGAGTACCAGTTTAACGCCTCTGCCAGCCACTTTTCCGACCATAACCGCCGCCAGGAGTTCGCCCTTACGGGTAAAGAGCGGCTGTGGCAGACACCCACCCTGACGCTGGATCTCGAACCGGGTATTTCAGCGAGTACCAACACCCTGCGGGACACGCTCTATTACAACCCGGAGCGGGATCTCTCCGTAACGGCGGCCCTGTCCGTCGATCATCAGATGTACCGCCATTACGACACGCTCTGGAGCCAGCAGGTCGTTCTCGGCGGCGGGGAATACTGGCAGAAAAATCAGCCCGCTGGCGCCATCGCCCTGCTGGGTTACGGGCAGCGCATTCAATGGAACAACGTCATTGATAGCGGCGTGATGCTGAACTGGGACAAGCGCCCTTTCGACGGTAAACGAGAAAGCAATCTCTCCGTCACGTTTGATGCGAATTTACGCTTTTAAGGATGAATATGCTGAACAAACGTTTTTCTGTGAGCCTGATAATTATCGGCTGGTTATGCCTCAGCGCGAGCGTCTGCGCTCAGGCCCTCTCGTTTACCCCCCCCCAGGAACGGCCACAGCCTGAGGCAAGTAAACCCTGGCCAAAAAACCATTTTCTGGTTCTGGCCTACCATGACGTTGAAGATGATGCAGCCGATCAGCGCTACCTGTCCGTTCGTACCAGCGCCCTAAACGAGCAGATCGGCTGGCTTGTGCATCACGGTTATCACGCCATTAGCGTGCAGGATATTCTGGATGCGCATGAGGGCAAAAAAACGCTGCCGCCCAGAGCCTATTTACTCAGTTTTGATGATGGCTACAGCAGTTTCTATACCCGCGTCTGGCCACTTCTTCAGGCCTGGAGCGTCCCTGCGCTGTGGGCACCGGTGGGCAGTTGGGTAGATACACCAGCGAATCAGCAGGTCAATTTCGGCGGACTGATGACACCCCGCGAGCGCTTTGCAACCTGGGATATGGTGCGGGAGCTAAGCCAGTCTCCTCTGGTTGAGATTGGCTCGCATACCTGGGCTTCGCATTACGGCATACCGGCTAACCCACAGGGAAGCCGTGAACCCGCCATCGCCAACCGCTTTTACGATAAAGCGACGGGGCGTTATGAAACCGATCGGCAGTTCAACCAGCGGATCGCTGATGACGTGCGCAAAGTTACCGACAAAATTACCCGGGTGACAGGAAAAGCGCCCCGTGCCTGGGTCTGGCCCTATGGCGCCGCGAACGGCACATCGCTCGCCATCGCCAGAAAGCAGGGTTATCAACTGGCCTTTACCCTTGAGGACGGGCTGGCGGATGTGCGCGATCTCGGCAATATTCCGCGTCTTTTGATTTCCGGAAATCCCTCGCTCAAATCCTTTGCCAGCACGGTCAGCCAGATTCAGGAGGCCGATCCCGTGCGCGTCATGCATGTCGATCTCGATTATGTCTACGATCCCGATCCGGCCCAGCAAACCAACAACATCAACAAACTTGTCCAGCGGGTTTACGACATGAAAATCAGTCATGTTTTCCTGCAGGCGTTTTCCGATCCACTGGGCGATGGCACGATCAAAGCGCTCTACTTCCCTAACAGCCGGCTTCCGGTGCGCGCCGATCTGTTTAATTTTGTCGCCTGGCAGCTGCAAACCCGTGCAGGCGTAAAAGTTTATGCGTGGATGCCGGTGCTCTCTTTCGATCTCTCACCCGCACTCCCGCGGGTACAGCGCTGGGATCGTCAAACGGGCCAATTGCACGAGGCTACCGACCCCTACATCCGCCTCTCCCCGTGGAACACCGAGGTTCGTCAGCAGGTCACGGAAATCTATGAAGATCTTGCCCGCTACGCCAGCTTCAATGGGATCTTATTTCACGACGATGCGGTACTGACAGACTTTGAAGATGCCGGCCCGGATGCCCTGCGCGCCTGGAATAACCGCAGCATCGCCGCAATGCAACACGATCCGGCCGCCCTTCACGCCTGGAGTCGCTTTAAAAGTCAGACGCTCATCGGCTTTACCCGCAGCCTTAGCCAGGCGGTGAAAAACATACGCGGCCCGCAGATTAAAACCGCGCGGAATATGTTCGCCCTGCCCATCCTGCAGCCCGAGAGCGAAGCGTGGTTTGCACAAAATCTGGATGATTTTCTGATGACCTACGACTGGACGGTTCCGATGGCTATGCCGCTGATGGAATCCGTTCCGGCAGAGGAAAGCGATGCCTGGCTCACGCGGTTGATCGCCGCCGTTGCCGCACGGCCCGGTGCACTCAATAAAACCCTTTTCGAGCTACAGGCCCGGGACTGGAAGCAGAAACCTCAACGTGCCGTGCCCGACACGCGTCTGGCCCAGTGGATGCGCGTACTCCAGCTGAACGGCATCAAAAATTATGGTTACTACCCCGACGATTTCATCAACAACCAACCTGATATTTCACGCATCAGGCCTGAATTCTCTTCGTACTGGTACCCTGACAATGACTGATCGCATTATCGCATTCTCTATTTTATGCCTGGTATTCGGGTTGCCTCTGGGCGTGGCTGCCCTCTTTACCGGAGAACTGATTCTGGATTTTGTCTTCTTCTGGCCACTGTTCATGTCCGTGCTCTGGATAACCGGGGGACTCTATTTCTGGTTTCAGCTTGAACGGCACTGGTCATGGGATAAGCAGACGCCTGCTCCGACGTTAGACGGCGATCCGTTAATTTCAATCCTGATCCCGTGTTTCAACGAGGAAAGAAATGCCCGGGAGACCATTAGTGCCGCGCTGGATCAGCGCTACCCCCATATCGAAGTTATCGCGATCAACGATGGTTCTTCTGACAACACCGCAGAGGTGCTGCAGCAGCTGGCGCAGGAACAGCCGCGCCTGCGCGTCATTCACCTCGCAGAAAACCAGGGTAAGGCGGTGGCGCTTAAGGCCGGTGCGGCGGCGGCGCGCGGCGATCTGCTGGTCTGTATTGATGGCGACGCCCTGCTCGATCGTGATACCGCAGCCTATCTGGTAGAGCCGCTGATTAAGTATCCCCACGTCGGGGCCGTCACCGGGAATCCGCGTATTCGCACACGATCAACGCTGATTGGCCGTATTCAGGTAGGCGAGTTCTCATCGATTATTGGTCTCATCAAACGGACACAGCGGATCTACGGCAGGGTCTTTACCGTCTCCGGGGTTATTGCGGCCTTTCGCCGGCAGGCGCTGGCAGATGTGGGGTACTGGAGCCCGGATATGATCACCGAAGATATCGACATCAGCTGGAAGCTTCAGCTTCGACACTGGGATATCTTTTTTGAGCCGCGGGCGCTGTGCTGGATCCTGATGCCAGAGACGTTAAAAGGTCTGTGGAAACAGCGTTTACGCTGGGCGCAGGGCGGTGCAGAGGTCTTTCTGGTTAACCTTCGCAAGATCGTGCGCTGGGAACATCATCGCATGTGGCCGCTGTTTTTAGAGTACGCGTTGTCAACGCTGTGGGCATTCGCCTATGCGGTGACCGTGTTGCTGTTCATTGTCAGCCATATCATTACGTTACCCACAAACCTGACCGTCGAGAGCCTGTTTCCTCCTGAATTTACCGGGTTGCTTCTGGGGGTCATGTGTCTGATGCAATTCCTCGTCAGTTTGTATATCGAGCGGCGCTATGAAAGAAACGTGGCGAGTTCACTTTTCTGGGTGATCTGGTTCCCGATGGTGTACTGGATGATTGGTCTGTTCACCACCCTCGTCGCCTTTCCAAAAGTCATGCTTAAACGCCAGCGTGCACGTGCGCGCTGGATCAGTCCGGACCGGGGAAAAGGAAGCATTCAATGAACGAAAATACGCTAATTCTGACTGAACATCGGCTATTGCCCCGTCTTTTTGATGCGGTGCTGACGCTGCTGGCATGGGGAGGTTTTCTGTTTTTCCTCTATGCCAATCTGTGGATGCAGGTAACCGAGGAGAGCAACTACCGCTGGGGCATTATTATTGCCTCGTTTAATACGGTGCTGATCTATTTGCTGATCGCCGCGCTTAACGGCTGGTTGCTCATTCTGTGGTATCAGTACAATCGCCGTCGCGCTCAGGTAAGGCGGCGGCGTCCCGATACCTGGCGTCACGATGAGCTGGCGAGAAGCTTTAACGTTCCCCCACAAATCATTTCAGAGATGAGTCAGTACAATTTGCTGACGGTCTATCATGACCAGATCGGCCGCATCATTGACCTGAAGATAAGTCAGCAGCACGACGAGCATCCCTGAGCCGCCAGAAAACGAAAAACACCCGCAAGGAACACTTGCGGGTGTGTGTTGACAGCCGGAACAGCTTACTTGTCTTTCACCACAATCAACGGTTCGATGTCGCTCTCTTTCTTCACCACCAGCGAATCATCCCCGCGCAGGCAGGTGCCGCCGTAGTTACCGCCCACGGTAAACGTACAGACCTGGATATGCTTGCCATCCACCTTCGGCAGGCACCACAGCTGCTGGTAGATATTTTTGCGATCGACAAACTTGCCGCTCGATTTATCCAGCACTTCATCCCCGGCGCTAATCAGATCGATATTGCTGCCGCAGCGTCCGGCAATTGGTTTGATGGCGTAACCGGTCTGTTTCAGCAGGTCGTTAACCTCGAAATCGGTATCGAGCAAATAACGGTGATTCGGGAACAGCTGCCAGAGCACCGGGAGGATCGCCTTGTTGCCGGGAATAACCGTCCACAGCGGTTCGAACACCAGCACTTCCGGACGCAGCAGGACGTCAATCAGCCGTACATCACCCGCCGGATGCCCGGTGCGGATCGGCACGGCGGCGTATTCGGTTTCGCTCACCTCGCGGATCTGCTCTATCGCCGTCTCCCACGCCCAGGTTTTCCACACGCAGTTAACATGACGGCCTTCATCGTCAATCAGTTGCCCGGCCGCATCCCAGCTGAGAGCGTTAAGCCCATGCAGAATTTTGGTTTCAAACCCGGCCTGCAGCAGAGAGCGCTGAATAAAGAGCGCGTGATAATCCTCTTCGACGTCATTGTCCTGCATGATGTGCACGAACGGACGCGCATGGCTGTGCTTCCACGCGCCGGTAAGTTCTTCCAGCAAACCTTCCGCCGGATTGTGGCCGTTACCGCGATAACCGTTCTTCACCCACTCTTCGAGGATTAATCCCCCTTCCGTGTGGCAGGAGGCGGAATCGGCGTTGTACTCGTAAACCTTGATGCCACGCTCATCCATACAGAAATCCATACGAACGGTGATCATATGGTGACGACGCCACTGCCATGAGAGGCGCAGACGCGGCCAGAGGATTTTAGGGATGTCAAAAAGCGCCAGTAAGTTATCGTCTTTCAGCACTTTGTCGGTCGCGTGCAGGTACATCAGGTGCAGTTCATTGGTCGCTTTGATCAGCTCCTGCTCGGCACTTTCGGTGATGGTAAAATACTGGCAGGGATCTTTATTGATAAAGTGGCCGTTTGCGCGGACATATGCCTGCTGCAGGGCGTCGTTTTCGTTGAGCCATTTCCCGTCAAACTGACGTTTATTCTTCAGCCGCGCACCGCTGATTTTGAGCAGTTCACCGTCGAGTTCCGGCTGCGGGATGCTGTGCTCCGTGTCGTCCGTCTGGATCATCCAGCCGAGAATTTCGGTATCGTTAAAGGTGTCATGCAGCGTGTAAGTACCGTTCTCAACGGTCATTCGCAGCTCGCGCGTCCACTGCTGCCCGAGCGGGAGCGGAGAGTGAATAACGTTCTGCTCGGCAATGCGCACCTTATCGTCCAACAGTTGCGTGATCACAGCAACGTGGCCGGTCTCATGAAACTCCCCGCCCTTTTGCCAGATAAGCAACGCCCCGGCCTGCGGCGCGCGTTTCGACCCATTGGCAAAGGCCTGAAGCGGCAGGATGTTATCGTTCACGACCTGGCGCAAAAAGCGCAGAGAGAAGATCTCCCACGCCATACCGACGTCGGTGAAAACACATCCATAATTGAGGAACAGAAAACGGCGGGCGAACTCAACACACTGCCACTTATGGCCCATGTATTCATTGCCAATATAGCTGCGAAAATCCGCGTCTTCCGGATAACGACGCGGATCGAGACTGCCGTAGTTTGAAGAGTAAATCGCCACGCCACCCGGCGCATAACCTAATAACGTCCCGAATGGCGCGTCACTGCTTAACTTTCCTTTACGCATGTATCCAACCTAAGACGGGCAGGCGGCAATGTTGAAAGGGTTGTCGTCGTCTGCACGTTGTAATTAACCTGACAGAGGTGGGATTTATCATACACCCGTTCCGCTGTCTGTGTAGTGTGGCGCGAAGGGGAAATGTATTGCGCTCAGTTCGCTAAACCCTCCCATGAACTCCTGCTACACTCCCTCAACACATCACAAAAAAGGCAGGCCAACATGTCAGACGAAAATACCTATCAGCCACCCAAAGTGTGGGAATGGAAAAAGAACGGCGGCGGCGCGTTCGCCAATATTAACCGTCCGATCTCCGGTGCGACGCATGAGAAAGAGTTACCCGTGGGCTCGCATCCGCTGCAGCTCTATTCTCTGGGCACACCAAACGGGCAGAAAGTGACGATCATGCTGGAAGAGCTTCTGGCGCTTGGCGTGACGGGTGCCGAGTACGATGCATGGTTGATTCGCATTGGTGAAGGCGACCAGTTCTCCAGCGGCTTTGTTGAAGTGAACCCGAACTCGAAAATTCCGGCGCTGCGTGACCACTCCACGACACCGCCCACGCGCGTATTTGAATCCGGCAGCATCCTGCTCTATCTGGCAGAGAAGTTCGGCCATTTCCTGCCAAAAGATCCGGCGGGACGTACGGAAACCCTGAACTGGCTGTTCTGGCTGCAGGGCGCGGCCCCGTTCCTCGGCGGCGGTTTCGGCCACTTCTATAACTACGCACCGGTGAAGATTGAGTACGCGATTGACCGCTTCACGATGGAAGCCAAACGCCTGTTCGACGTGCTGGATAAACAGCTGGCGCGTAGCCGTTACGTGGCCGGTGAAGAGTACACCATCGCCGATATGGCGGTCTGGCCGTGGTTCGGCTGCGTGGCGCTGGGTAGCGTGTATAACGCCGCAGAGTTCCTCGACGCTGAGAAGTACACCAACGTTCAGCGCTGGGCGAAAGATGTGGCACACCGCCCTGCCGTGAAGCGCGGGCGTATCGTTAACCGCACCAGCGGCGAGCTCAACGAGCAGCTCCACGAACGCCACGCGGCGAGCGACTTCGAGACCCATACGGAAGACAAGCGTCAGGCGTAATTCTCTGCCGGGCGGACCACCGCCCGGCAACAGGGATCCCTGCAAGGGGCATGATTTGCTTAAGGGTTGAGCCGGTATTACTGGCACTATGCGGACGTTTTTCTCAGGTCAGATGACGAGAAAAGCGGACTCAACCGACAGCAGTCACAAAGGATTTGTTATGAAATTGATGAAAACAGCGCTGATTATCAGCACCCTGATCTTTTCCACTTCTGGTATGGCGATAGATAAAACCGCCGCCGGTGCAGTGGCCGGTGCGGCAATTGGCGCAGCCACGGGCAAAGATTTGAAATCCACGGTAGGCGGTGCGGTCGTTGGCGCGGGTACCGGTGCGATGTTCAAAAACGGCGACAAAGGTAAAGCTGCGCGTAAAGGCGGTGCGGTGGGTGCCGTGGTGGGTGCAGGTACTGCGGCGGTAACAGGCAACAGCGTACTGAAAGGGGCCGCCGTCGGTGCCGGCTCTGGCGCACTGATTGGTGAAGCCACCCACTGATAAGCGGCGGGCGGCGCTCCGTTTGGCTCGCCTGCATTTAACCGAAAAAAAGGCCGCACACGGCGGCCTTTTAGCAGTGTTTATGCCGAGAGGCGGAATTTCTGCACCGACCGCTGGAGCTCTTCGGTCTGACGTTCAAGCGCGGAGGCCGCTGCCGAGACCTCTTCCACAAGCGAGGCGTTTTGCTGTGTCACGCCATCCATTTGCGTGATAGCAATACCCACCTGCGAAATCCCCTTACTTTGCTCCTCAGAGGCAGACGCGATTTGCTTCATGATGGTCGTCACTTCCGTCACATCACGCAAAATGGCATCCATGGTGGTGCCCGTGTCGCCCACCAGCTTTGCGCCCTGCTCTACGCGGGAAACGGAATCGGTAATCAATCCCTCAATTTCTTTTGCCGCGTTGGCGCTGCGGCTTGCCAGGTTACGCACCTCGCCGGCCACGACGGCAAACCCACGTCCCTGCTCGCCCGCGCGCGCCGCTTCAACGGCAGCGTTGAGCGCCAGGATATTGGTCTGGAAGGCAATGCTGTTGATCACATTGGTGATTTCAGCAATCTTCTTCGAGCTCTCAGAAATACCGCTCATGGTGGTCACCACCTCTTCCACCAGCGAGCCGCCGCGGCTGGCCGTTGTTGACGCCACATCCGCCAGCTGGCTGGCCTGACGCGCACTTTCCGCGTTCAGCTTCACGGTGGCGGTCAGCTGTTCCATGCTGGCCGCCGTCTCTTCCAGTGCGGCAGCCTGCTCTTCGGTACGGGACGAGAGATCGTTATTACCGCTGGAGATCTCCGTCGCGCCGCGCCAGATATTCTCGCTGCCGGAGCGAATAGAGCTCACCGCTTCTCGCAGGCTATCCTGCATCGCGCTCAGCAGGGGAACCAGTTGACCCACGCAGTTGCGACCGAACGGTTCAATCGGTTGACTGAGATCGCCCTGGGCAATCTGGCGGAACTGCTGGCGAATGCGAGCCAGCGGTTTTACCAGCATCGCCACCAGGTAACGGTCGGTGAAGAGCAGTATTAACAGGCCAATAATCGTGGCGGTGATAATCACCGTGCGGGTCATGCTGGTCAGGCTGTCCACGACCACTCGGGTGCTGTCGAGTGCCCGGGCGGCCGCGTTGTTAAAGTTCTCCGCAGCAGCACCAAACGCACGACTCAGCGGAGGGGTGATGTTATTCGCCTGCTGACGGTAGCCCTCCAGAGAGGACTGCTTCGCCTGCTGCATTTGCGGCGTTACGCCCTGCTCAAGCAAAGCCTGCCAGCTACCGATCACCTGAGCTGAAACTTGCTCATCCATCGGTCCTGGTGAGATTGCCTTCATCTCAGCCAGTTTCTTCCCCATATTGTCCAGCGCCTGCTGGGCAGGGGCCAGGTCCGGTGTGCCACCCGCGGCTTTCACTTCCATCGCGCGACTCAACCGGGTCACAAAGCGAAAATACTGATCGTTACCCTGACTGAGTATGGTCATCTGTTTGACCAGCTGGCGATCCACCTCATTGCCCTCTGATACCCGTGACAGAGACCAGGTGCTGTAAAGCCCCACGCCCGCCCACATTAAACAAAAGATCCCGAGAATCGTCAGCATGACGAAACGGATCGTGAAATTACGCAACATATTCATAAGTCTTCCTTGCCGTGAGGGTGAATTCGCCCAGAGGCGAGTCTTACCCTCGTTATCGGCAGGAATGAGCAAATTCATCACCTTTCACGCATTATTTTTATTAAAATTTTTACTGCCCCTGTGTTCATTCAGAAAAAAGAGACATTTTCGAAGGGGAAAATTACCCTGCTAAGAATGTGTTTTACTTTGTCAGTGGATAAATAAATGTAAAACTGCAGCGCATTAAATTAACGGTCATACCTCCTGAGGAGTACCTCATCAACAGGTTGCGTCAATCAATAGCGCTACCCTTTCGCGAAAACCCGCTTAATTTGCAGGGTAACTATTCAGTTCTATTTATCACATAAATATATTAACACCTAATTATCAGATTTCCTGATTTAAATACCCCAATAACTTACCTCCCCATTTTTCAAATTTCATTACATCCTTCACTTATGAGAAATTTCTTAAATTAAATAAATTCCTTTACAAGGATGGCGACGATTTTTTATTAACGGAGTTTCAGATGCGTAAATTTATGAACCGCACATTGCTTTCGCAGTGTGTCTTAATGGCTTTAACCTCTTTCGGTACCCAGGCAGCAATGACGGCAGCGACACCGTGTGAGGATGGCGTGACGACGCAAACCTGTGGATTAACGAAATATACCGATGACAGCTTTTATCAAAATCCCGGTGTGACAAATGCGGTTATGGCCGACGCCACGGCGAATAATATTTTCATGGATGGTCATCGAGGTGATGGCGACACGCAGTCATTAACGGTATCCGGAACGGATATGTCAGGCCACTATATCCAGGGAAGCAACGGCGGTACCGCGAATATCACCCTGAATAACGGCGCTACGGCCGATATGATTGAAGTCGGTAGCGGAGGCGCGACCACCAATACCACCGTGACGGTTGATGGCGCGACGCTGAACGGTGAAAACAGCACAGGCAATTACCAGCGTGATAAAACCTATATGATGGGCTCAGCAATTTATCTCGATCCACTGGATAAAGGCTACCACACCGTCAATATTGAGAACGGGAGCGCGCTGCACGGCAGCATTGTAAGCGCCGGTGCTGGCGAACAGGATATTACCCTCAGCAACAGTACAATGGATAAGGGCGGTATTTATGCAGGGAGCGATCAATCGGATACCCGCATTACGCTGACCGGAGCCACCGTCGATGCCTCGCAGAGTGAAATCGCGCAGAACATGGGCGACCTGGCCGAAAAACTCAGCGAGTATAAGCCGTTCAGTGACATCAACCTGGATGGCGTGGGCGATCTAGCCATCGCCATGTACGGCACCCAGGCCGATTCCCTGGCCCTGAATAACAGTACCGTCACTGGCGATATTGGCGTTATTAATGAAAAGGGGTCGACATCACTTACGTTTACTAATAAGAGCGTTGTGAATGGCAATATTACCCTGAACGGCAGTTCAGCGAATTCTGTTCTGGTGGATAACAGCACCATTAATGGTGCGGTAAATACCGGTCAAAACAGCGGCAATACCACCATCACGCTGCAAAACAATGCCACCGTAAATGGTGATATTACAACCGGTGCGGGCGATGATACGGTCGTGCTGACCAATAATTCTCATGTTAACGGCAATGTTGATGGCGGTGACGGTAGCGACACGCTGTCGATGGATGCCGGCAGTTCTGTTTCTGGTGAAATTAGTCAGTTCGAGACGGTGAACACGACCAGCAATAACAGCATCGCCATTGATAAAATTAACGATGCCACCAGCTGGAGTTTGCAAAATGGCTCAACGCTTGTCGCTACTACCACCGGCAGTAATGCGATGGTAAATATGAGCACCGACAGCTTTGTTGATTTCGGCAATATCACCGGGGTTAATAACGCCGTTGTCGTCAACAGCATTACTCCCTCGGCACAAAATCAGCAGAACGTGATTCTGGGTACGTTCACCACTTCAGGCACCAGCACCCCGCAAAATTATGCGGCGGCCACCTTCACAAATGGCCAACAGAATGTTGAAAACCGTAGCGGCGCTTATAACTATGACAACAGTCTGAATATTGTGGCCGCAGATACCGCGCCGCAGACACGCCTTACCGCCGATAATACGCAGTCGTGGAATATCGAATTTAACAGCCAGAAGGGCAGCCTCGCGAGCGACGTTCAGGGCCTTGTTGCCGGTCTGGACGCTGCCGAGCAGGCCGGACATCAGGTGGCTGATGATATCAGCAACCATATGAATCAGGTGCATCTGGCTAACCTGCTCGGCAAGCAGGAGGAAGGTGCGCAGGTCTGGGGTGATTTCCTCTATCAGAATGGCAATTTCAGCAATGATGTTGACTATAAGAGCATCACCCAGGGCGCTCAGGGTGGCGTGGACTGGACGGCGCATCTGGACAATGGTGATAGCGTCACTGGCGGTATTGCACTGGCATGGACACGCAGCCGCGTGCAGGATACCCATGACGGCGCTGATAGCTTTAATGACAGCGTCTACGGTAATTACTACAGCCTGTACGGTGGCTGGCAGCAGGCGCTTAACGGCAGAACATGGGGTATGTTTGCCGACGGTAGCTTCAGCTATGGCGATATGCGGTACACCCTGTCTGCGAATAACGTGACGGGGAATACCAGCGGCATGACCGAAGCACTGCACGGTTCGACGGATGGCACCCTGTATATGGCGCAGGCGCGTACCGGTGTGAACGTGTTGCTGCCAGGTGAAACCCTGCTGCAACCTTACGCCACCTTAGGCTGGGATCAAACCAAAGCAAACGGCTTCTCCGACAGTGAAGTGACCTTCGCCGACAGTCAGGTCTCTTCCTGGAACAGTGGGGTCGGGTTGAGACTCACCACAACGCTTCGCGATCTGAACAAGAACGTGCAGATGATGCCGTGGATCGACGCACGCTTCCAGAAAGAGTTCAGCGACGATACTGATATTCAGGCGGCGGATTACCACACCACCTCCGGCCATAACAACACGATGGGGATCTTCGGAGCAGGCATCAATGCAACCATCGCGCATAACTTCACGCTCAATACCGGGGTGTATGTCGGCACCGGTGACGTGGACAACGATGCCAGCGTGCAGGCGGGGATGAGCTACAGCTTCTGACGAGTGAACGCCCGGTCAGTCTGATGCTGCCGGGCTTTAATCATTCAGGGTGATCAGGCATGTCATCGCTTATCAACAGGATTTGTGATTTGATAAGCACAGAATGAAAACGTTGTTTCGAAAATTCATCGACAAGAAAGGAGACATCATGTCCTGGCACCCTTACCCCGCCCGCTACGAAAATATGCAGTACCGCTACTGCGGAAAAAGCGGCCTGCGCCTGCCGGCGCTGTCGCTTGGTCTGTGGCATAGTTTCGGCCATGTACAGCCTCTCGACTCTCAGCGGGTGCTGTTGCATAAAGCCTTCGACCTCGGCATTACCCATTTCGATCTTGCCAACAACTACGGCCCGCCGGCGGGAAGCGCGGAAGAAAACATGGGTCGTCTGCTGCGGGAAGATTTTGCCGCGTATCGCGATGAACTGATCATCTCAACCAAAGCAGGCTATGACATGTGGCCGGGGCCATATGGGTCGGGCGGGTCGCGCAAATACCTGCTCGCCAGTCTCGATCAGAGCCTCAAGCGCATGGGGCTGGAGTATGTGGATATTTTCTATTCTCACCGCGTGGATGAAAATACGCCGATGGAAGAGACCGCCGCTGCGCTGGCCCAGGCTGTGCAGAGCGGTAAAGCGCTGTATGTCGGTATCTCCTCCTACTCCACGGAGCGCACCCAGAAAATGGCGGACCTGTTACGTGAGTGGAAGATCCCGCTGCTTATCCACCAGCCATCTTACAACCTGCTCAACCGCTGGGTCGATCACACCGGCCTGCTGGATACGCTTGAGAAAAATGGGGCGGGTTGCATTGCGTTTACGCCGCTGGCGCAGGGTCTGCTGACCGGAAAATACCTGAACGGTATTCCTGAAGATTCTCGTATGCAGCGTGAAGGCAAGAAGGTGCGCGGTCTGACGCAGAACATGCTGACTGAAGCCAACCTGAACAGCCTGCATTTACTGAACGAGATGGCACAGGCCCGTGGTCAGACGATGGCGCAAATGGCGCTGAGCTGGCTGCTGAAGGATGAACGCGTGACATCCGTGCTGATTGGTGCGAGCCGTCCGGAGCAGATCGAAGAGAACGTGCAGGCCCTGAATAACCTGCGCTTTAGCGACGATGAGCTGAAAAGGATTGACCAGCATGTTGCGGATGGGGAATTGAATTTGTGGCAGGCATCGTCGGATAAATAGCGCGGTCTGTCGCGCTCACGCCCCCCTCTCCCCTGGGAAGAGGGGGGGGAAATTACTTCTTACTGATCTTATCCAGATACCCCATCACGAACGCAGACAGCACAAACGTCAGATGGATAATCACATACCACATCAGTTTGTTGTCCGGGACATTCTTGGCGTCCATGAATACGCGTAGCAGGTGGATAGATGAGATCGCCACAATCGACGCGGCCACTTTATTCTTCAGCGACGAGGCATCCATTTTGCCCAGCCAGTTGAGCTTCTCTTTGCGCTCGTCGATATCGAGCTGAGAGACAAAGTTCTCATAGCCGGAGAACATCACCATCACCAGTAATCCGCCCACCAGCGTCATATCCACCAGCGAGAGCAGAACCAGAATCAAATCTGCTTCGGCAATGGAAAAGATGTTCGGCAGAACATGCAAGATTTCCTGGAAAAACTTAATCGTCAGCGCAATCAGCGCCAGCGAAAGGCCAAAATAGACGGGTGCCAGTATCCAGCGAGAGGCGTACATCGCGTTTTCAAAGAAGCGTTCCATAAAGTCCTGTCTGCAAACGAAACCAGCGCCCAGTATATCTCAACGGCGCTGACTGTTTGCAACAACTCACTCGTTGTACGTTCAGACATTGTCAGGATTAACGTCCGGGCGCGCATACTCCGGCCAGACCAGCACCACCAGTTCCGGATACGCCTCCAGGCTGAACTCACGAAAACACTGGCGCAGGTTTAATACGTCCAGATCGGAACAGGAGACCTTCTCACCGTTAAGGCAACGCTTTTTGATATTGTCATAATATTTATACACCGCGGAATTCAGGTCGCTGCAGCGGCGCTGCGCTTCAAACAACCCAGGCGTGTCATTAATTTCCGACATTTTCATTCGCTTAATTGTCGCGTGCAAAAAGTCGATATATTCATGGTTCACCCGCCAGTACCAAACCGGTGTAACCGAGTTCATCAATACGGAGAAATGGTCTTCACCTTCCTCTTTTGTCATCAGTTCAGGTAGCGGAGGTTCACTGGCGTCTTTCGACACTTGCGTTTTATTGAACTCCTGCATCAATAAAAGAACACCAGCGGTCAGTAATAGTAATGTGATGACCGTAAAAAAAATGCTGTTCATGGGTAGGCTCCATTTTTTTTGATTTTAAAATTGCCTCATGATATTGTCAACGAATCTCACGCCTTTACCAACCCCACCCTGTTGTAATTAAAGGAAATTAAAATGCTGCCCGACTACCTCGTCCCGGCTAAGTACCACATTGCGCCTGTGGAACAGCAAACGACGGAAGCAGAAAAAGAGGCTAATTTCACTCAGGGGAAAAGAAAGCTCTCTGATTACGAGTCTGACATATTAATAGGCGTTTCTCGCACCGGTAAATCCCGTAATATGTTACTGGAAGAGCACGACCGTCATATAAAGGACCGGTTATTTCGCGCCGTTAAAATAGAAGCCTTTGTCCACCTGCTGAATGACCTGCAGGCCGAAGGTGAAATAGATGCCCAGAAATTAAGTCAAATAATCGCGGAAAAAACCAAAGAAATAAACGAAGCCGGCAATGAAATTTGGCTTAATCTAATTACGCGTGAAACCAATAACCCTATTTTTTATAACCTTGGGGAAGAGTAACGTGAAAGAAATTAAAGATAACGACGTTTATTTGGCTTTAGATAACAAAAAAAGTGATGAATTTATCTTAAAGCAAAATCTCGATGCACTGCGAAACACAAAAAATGCCGAGATGACGCGAATAACTCAGGACCTGGTATCGATCCCGGCGACGCTGGTACGCCTGAAATGGCATAATCGCCGCGAGATTTATCCTCTGCAGGTGAAGGAAGAGATATACGGCGCGGTGATGAATACCCTCATCGAACAGCGGCCTGAGCTGAAAGAGAAGCTTCTCGGGCGTCTGGAGGCCAATTATCAGTATCTGCTCGCCAGAGAAGTGGCCACCCTGCGTCTGACGCGCAAACTGTCTGACGGCGAGTACCGCACGTCAAACGTCACCTGCGTTGCGCTTGATGAAGACGCGCTGGCGTCCCACGCGCCTGCGCCTGCGTCCACTGAGACAAAAAACTGATCGCCCGACACGCATAAAAAAAGCCGGCTTTCGCCAGCTTCTTTGTTATTTCGCGGCCGCTTTCTCTTCGCCGACCAGCCCAATCTTGAGATAACCCGCCTGATGCAGCGTGTCCATTACCTTCATCATGGTTTCGTAATCGACGGTTTTATCCGCGCGGAAGAAGACCGTGGTGTCTTTCTTGCCGCCGGTGAGCTGATCCAGGGCCGGGATAACAGACTGATCCGTCACCGGGTCGTTGCCGAGGAACATCGATTTATCCGCTTTCACCGACAAATAGACAGGTTTCTCAGGACGCGGCTGCGGCTGGCTGGAAGAGGCTGGCAGATTCACCTTCACGTCGACCGTCGCCAGCGGCGCAGCCACCATGAAGATAATCAGCAGAACCAGCATGACGTCGATAAACGGCGTCACGTTGATTTCATGCATTTCGCCGTTATCGTCCAGATTTTCGTTAAGACGCATCGCCATACAATCAACCTACGCGCAGTTTAGACGCCGCATGCACCGGTTTAACGGAGCTGGCATTGAGGTCAAGATCGCGGCTTTGAAGCAACAGCACCTGCGCGGCGACGTCACCGAGCGTGGCTTTATAGTTGCCAATCATACGCGCGAATATGTTATAGATGACGACCGCCGGAATGGCCGCGACCAGACCGATTGCAGTCGCCAGCAGCGCTTCAGCAATCCCTGGCGCAACCACCGCCAGGTTGGTGGTCTGCGTCTGCGCAATGCCGATAAAGCTGTTCATGATGCCCCAGACCGTACCGAACAGACCGATAAACGGTGAGATCGCCCCGATAGTGGCCAGATAACCGTTACCGCGGCCCATATGGCGGCCAACGGCAGCAACGCGACGCTCCAGGCGGAAGCCGGTACGTTCTTTAATGCCTTCGTTATCTTCACTGCCTGCGGAGAGTTCCAGCTCGTTCTGTGCTTCGTTGACTAACAGGGTGGTCAGGCTTTTTCCATGGAAGGATGAGGTCATGTCTAAGGCCTGATCCAGGGAGCGGGCTTCAGCCAGTTGCTGTTGCTCCCGCTTGAGGCGACGCTTCTGCGACAGCAGTTCGACGCTCTTACTGAAGAAGATAGCCCAGGTGATCACGGACGCCAGAACCAGGCCGATCATCACAATCTTAACCACGATGTCAGCATGATGATACATGCCCCAGACGGAGAGATCCGTCTGCATCAAATTATTACCCACTCTGTATCTCCAGGACGCAAATCACAAAATCTGACCGTAATAATATCAAAACATCGTCGAATTGATAGTAGTTCTCATTAGTATTTACATACTGCCGTAATTTTCGTTCACTTTCCTTGCGCTTACGCAGTAAAAATTTCTTATGCGTATTTTTTCTAATATTTTCTGCTTATTCGATAAGCCCCCGGGTGCAGATTTTTACAATCGTGGTAGTCTGGACGTCCAGACGTATAAAAACAGGGTTAGCGAACATGACAAAGAAGCATCTTGATACCACGCTGGTACAGGCAGGACGCAGCAAAAAATACACTCAGGGATCGGTCAACAGCGTGATTCAACGCGCCTCCTCACTGGTATTTGATACCGTCGAGGATAAAAAAATCGCCACACGCAACCGCGCCAAAGGCGGGCTGTTCTATGGCCGTCGTGGCACGCTAACCCATTTTTCACTTCAGGAAGCCATGTGCGAACTGGAAGGCGGCGTGGGCTGCGCCCTGTTCCCCTGTGGTGCGGCGGCAGTCGCCAATACCATTCTGGCGTTTGTGGAACAGGGCGACCATATCCTGATGACCAATACCGCTTATGAACCAAGCCAGGATTTTTGCACCAAAATCCTCAGCAAGCTCGGCGTGACCACCGGCTGGTTCGATCCGCTGATTGGCGAAGGTATCGCTGAACTTATTCAGCCGAACACGCGCATTGTGTTTCTGGAATCCCCAGGCTCTATCACCATGGAAGTGCACGACGTCCCGGCTATTGTGAAAGCAGTTCGCAGCAAAGCCCCCGAGGCAATCATCATGATCGACAACACCTGGGCGGCGGGCGTACTGTTCAGGGCGCTGGAATTCGACATTGATATCTCTATTCAGGCAGCGACCAAATATCTGATTGGCCACTCTGATGGCATGATCGGTACTGCGGTATCCAACGCGCGCTGCTGGGATCAACTTCGGGAGAATGCCTACCTGATGGGCCAGATGGTGGATGCGGATACAGCCTACATGACCAGCCGCGGTATCCGTACGCTGGGGGTGCGCCTGCGTCAGCACCATGAAAGCAGTCTGAAGGTGGCCGAATGGCTGGCCCGGCACCCGCAGGTCGAGCGCGTTAACCATCCGGCGCTTCCGGGCAGCAAAGGCCATGAATTCTGGCAACGTGACTTTACGGGCAGTAGCGGGTTGTTCTCATTTGTTCTTAAAAAACGGCTCAGTAACGACGAACTGGCGAACTACCTGGATCATTTTACCCTCTTCAGCATGGCTTACTCCTGGGGCGGGTTTGAATCCCTGATCCTGCCTAACCAGCCGGAGCAAATTGCGGCCCTACGCCCCGGTGGAGAAGTGGATTTCAGCGGCACGCTTATCCGACTGCATATTGGTTTAGAAGATGTTGACGATTTAATTGCGGATTTAGCGGCAGGGTTTGAACGTATCGTGTAGAGTGCATGCTGAAAATGTACTCCCTGGACGCTTTTGTGAACACTGCCACCAGAAAAGTCTGCATTAGTTGCGCCCGCGATCAAACCCCACGGGCGAATTAGGGAGTACAATAGCGCTATATCTGCATCTGCTGTTCCACAGGAAAGTCCATGGCTGTTATTCAAGATATTATTGCGGCGCTCTGGCAACACGATTTTGCCGCGCTGGCGGACCCTCACGTTGTAGGTATCGTCTATTTCGTGATGTTCGCAACCCTGTTTCTGGAAAATGGATTACTGCCAGCCTCATTTTTACCCGGTGACAGCCTGCTTTTACTGGCCGGGGCGTTAATCGGTAAAGGCGTCATGGACTTCACGCCGACGATGGTCATACTTACCTCCGCTGCCAGCCTCGGTTGCTGGCTGAGCTATCTGCAGGGCCGCTGGCTCGGCAATACGCGCGTCGTGAAAGGCTGGCTGGCGCAGTTACCGCATAAATATCATCAACGTGCGACCTGCATGTTTGACCGCCACGGTCTGCTGGCGCTGCTGGCCGGGCGTTTTCTGGCGTTTGTTCGCACGCTGCTGCCGACCATGGCAGGCATTTCCGGGCTGTCAAACCGCCGCTTCCAGTTCTTCAACTGGTTGAGTGCCCTGCTGTGGGTAGGCGTGGTGACCACGCTTGGCTACGCGCTGAATATGATCCCCTTTGTGAAACACCACGAAGACCAGGTAATGACCTTCTTGATGATCCTCCCGCTTTTCCTGCTGGTCGCGGGACTGCTCGGGACGATTGCGGTTGTGATTAAGAAGAAATACTGCAGCGCGTGATATAAAAAAGCCGGGTGACGATACGCTTACCCGGCTGGACTCTCCCCTCAGGTCCCCTGCATCATTCTGATGCGCGACGCATCTTCCCCCGGCGTGACGCCGAAGTAACGCTTAAACTCCCGACTAAACTGCGACGCACTTTCATAGCCCACCCGCATCGCCGCCGCGCTGGCCTTCATGCCGTCGTGGATCATCAGCATACGAGCCTTATGCAGCCGATAGGTTTTAAGATACTGCAGCGGTGAGGTGCTGGTCACCGACTTAAAATTATGATGAAACGCCGAGACGCTCATGTTTGCTTCCGCCGCCAGCTGGTCAACGCTCAGGTTTTCCGTGTACTGGCTTTCGATACGCTTGAGCACGCGGCTAATCAGGCTGAAGTGCGTCTGGCGGCTGACCAGCGCGAGTAATGCCCCACCGCCCGGCCCCAGCAGCACATGGTAAAGAATTTCGCGGATAATCTGTTTGCCCAGGATGCGTGCATCCAGCGGCCTTTCCATAACGTCGAGCAGACGCTCAATGGCGCAGAGGATCTCCTCGGATAACGTCGCGGAGTTAATCCCGCTCGCGGGCATCGACGGCCGGAACAATGCGTCCTCGCCAATCTCCATCAGCAGCTCCTGCAGCTGAAGGATATCAACATTTAAACGAATGCCCGCCAGCGGTACCGCTTCTGTCGCGAAAGTTTCACATTCAAAGGGTAAAGGTACTGTGAGCAGAAGATATTCATTGGTGTCATACCGGAACACGCGCTCATTGATATAGCCAATTTTATGGCCTGAAAAGAGAAAAACGATGCCCGGCTGGTACATGACCGGTGTGCGTGTCCCTGGCTGCGTCCCATACAGAAGACGAATGTCAGGCAACATGTCACCGACACCATTTTCTTTATCAATCAGTCTTTTAATCTGCGCAGTAAGCTGAAGGCAGATCGCTTCACGGTTCATTTTACGTTACTCCGGCTACGGTTTCCGACGTTAACAGTGTGCGCAGTTTACCGTGTTTTCTCCAGCGCTCTGTAGAAATGGGCAAGACATCGGCAGGAATGTGCATTGAGAGGATAGTCCCGGACGGCCACAATGTGCAGCATCAGGTCGCCTTCAGCGCCACCACGGTTTTTCACCCACATAAGGGAACGAGCAATGAATAATTTTAATCTCCACACCCCAACCCGCATTCTGTTTGGTAAAGGCGCTATCGCCGACCTGCGCGCACAGATCCCCGCTGACGCCCGCGTACTGATCACCTACGGTGGCGGCAGCGTGAAAAAAACCGGGGTACTGGATCAGGTTTACAGCGCGCTGGAAGGTCTGGACGTGCGTGAGTTCGGCGGTATCGAGCCTAACCCGTCTTATGAAACACTGATGAACGCGGTCAAGATCGCCCGTGATGAAAAAGTCACCTTCCTGCTGGCAGTCGGCGGCGGCTCCGTTCTGGATGGCACCAAATTCATCGCCGCTGCGGCGCACTACGCGGACGGTATTGACCCGTGGCACATTCTGGAAACCCGTGGCAGCGATATCAAAAGCGCGATCCCAATGGGTTCCGTGCTGACCCTGCCTGCGACCGGTTCTGAATCCAACAAAGGTGCCGTTATCTCCCGTAAAACCACGGGTGATAAGCAGGCCTTTATGAACGATCACGTTCAGCCTGTATTCGCCATCCTCGATCCGGTTTACACCTACACCCTGCCTGCACGTCAGGTCGCGAACGGTGTGGTCGATGCGTTTGTGCACACCGTTGAGCAGTACGTTACCTACCCGGTAGATGCCAAAATTCAGGATCGCTTCGCGGAAGGCATTCTGCTGACGCTGATTGAAGACGGTCCGACAGCGCTGAAAGAGCCGGAAAACTACGATGTGCGCGCCAACGTGATGTGGGCGGCAACCCAGGCGCTGAACGGTCTGATCGGTGCCGGCGTGCCGCAGGACTGGGCAACCCATATGCTGGGCCACGAACTGACGGCCATGCACGGTCTGGATCACGCGCAAACGCTGGCCGTCGTTCTGCCTGCACTGTGGAACGAAAAACGTGATACCAAACGCGCCAAACTGCTGCAGTACGCTGAGCGCGTGTGGAACATCACCGAAGGTTCTGACGATGCGCGTATCGACGCGGCTATCGAAGCAACCCGCAGCTTCTTTGAAGGTCTGGGCGTGCCAACGCGTCTGTCCGGCTATGGCCTGGATGGCAGCTCCATCCCTGCCCTGCTGGCGAAACTTGAAGAACACGGTATGACCCAGTTGGGTGAGCACGGCGACATTACGCTGGAAGTGAGCCGTCGTATCTACGAAGCGGCACGCTAAGCGTTTTTGACATCCCGCCTTTCGTTTTTTGACATTTCGTCCAGACTTAATGCACATCACATCGTCGGGGGTTCCCTCCGACGATGAGCACCTGAAGGAGGAAAAATGGCAAACCAAACCGTAATCAAGCTGCAGGATGGCAACGTGATGCCCCAACTGGGGCTAGGTGTATGGAAAGCCGGTAACGACGAGGTCGTCTCCGCCATTCATAAAGCACTGGAAGTCGGCTATCGGTCGATTGATACCGCCGCCGCGTACAAAAATGAGGACGGCGTGGGTAAGGCACTGGCCAGCGCTGGCATGCCCCGCGACGACCTTTTCATCACCACCAAACTGTGGAACGACGATCAAAAACGCCCCCGCGAAGCCCTGCAGGAGAGTCTGGACAAACTCCAGCTCGATTTCGTCGATCTCTATCTGATGCACTGGCCAGTCCCGGCTATCGATCACTATGTTGACGCCTGGAAAGGGATGATTGAGCTGCAGCAGGCAGGGCTGGTGAAAAGCATCGGCGTGTGTAATTTCCAGGTTCACCACCTGCAGCGCCTGATTGACGAGACGGGTGTCGCGCCGGTTATCAACCAGATTGAGCTGCACCCGCTGATGCAGCAGCGTCAGCTTCACGCCTGGAACGCCACGCACAAGATCCAGACCGAGTCCTGGAGCCCGCTGGCACAGGGCGGTGAAGGGGTGTTCGACCAGAAAATTATTCGCGATCTCGCGGATAAATACGGCAAGACGCCGGCGCAAATCGTTATTCGCTGGCATCTGGATAACGGCCTGGTGGTGATCCCGAAATCGGTCACGCCATCGCGTATCGCTGAGAACTTCGACGTCTGGGATTTCCGCCTGGATAAAGATGAACTGAGTGAAATTGCGAAGCTGGACAAGGGCAAGCGTTTAGGCCCGGATCCCGATCAGTTTGGCGGATGAATAAAAAAACCCCGGCTCGCCGGGGTTTTTATTTTTTACGCTTTACGTTTCACGGGTTTCTTCGCACTGGCGTTACCGTTTGAACGCTGATGCACAATCGGCGTGTGCTTGGTCAATGCCGGGCGCGTATGGCGGTTCTGGCGGCGCGCTTCACGCATCTCGTCAAGCGTAGGCGCAGGCACCAGGCAGTCGCGGCGCGAGCCGATCAGATGCTTTTTACCCATATCTTCCAGCGCCTGACGGATCAGCGGCCAGTTAGCCGGATCGTGGTAGCGCAGCAGTGCTTTATGCAGACGGCGCTGTTTATCCCCTTTCGGCACCACCACATCTTCACTCTTATAGCCAATTTTACCCAGCGGGTTCTTGCCGGTGTAATACATGGTCGTTGAGTTCGCGAGCGGTGATGGATAGAAGTTCTGCACCTGATCCAGACGGAAGCGACGCTGTTTCAGCCACAGCGCCAGGTTCACCATGTCCTCATCGCGCGTGCCAGGGTGCGCGGAGATGAAGTATGGGATCAGATACTGCTCTTTACCCGCCTGCTTCGAGTAGGTGTCAAACAGCTCTTTAAAGCGATCGTAGCTGCCCATACCCGGCTTCATCATCTTGGACAGCGGGCCTTCTTCGGTATGCTCAGGGGCAATCTTCAGGTAGCCACCCACGTGATGCGTCGCCAGCTCTTTGATGTAGCGCGGATCTTCCACGGCGATATCGTAACGCACCCCGGAAGCGATCAGGATCTTCTTGATCCCTTTCAGGTCACGCGCACGACGATAAAGGTTGATCGTCGGTTCATGGTTGGTATCCATGTGCTGACAGATATCCGGGTACACGCACGACAGACGACGGCAGGTCTGTTCCGCGCGCGGTGACTTACAGCGCAGCATGTACATGTTGGCAGTCGGACCGCCCAGATCGGAGATCACCCCGGTGAAGCCAGGCACGGTATCGCGAATGGCTTCGATCTCATTGATGATCGAATCTTCGGAGCGACTCTGAATAATGCGCCCTTCGTGCTCGGTAATGGAGCAGAAGGAGCAGCCGCCGAAGCAGCCGCGCATGATGTTTATTGAGAAACGGATCATCTCATACGCCGGGATTCGGCTCTCGCCGTATGCCGGATGCGGCACGCGTTTGTACGGCAGCGCGAAGACGCTGTCCATCTCTTCGGTGGAAAGCGGGATGGCCGGCGGGTTGATCCAGATAAAGCGCTCACCGTGCTTTTGCATCAGCGCACGCGCGCAGCCCGGGTTGGTTTCGTGGTGTAGAATACGGGACGCATGCGCGTAGAGCACTTTATCGGCTTTGACCTTCTCAAAGGAAGGCAGCAGCACGTAGGTTTTTTCCCACGGTTTCGGGCGCGGCGGCTGAACAACGATAGCTTTCGTTTCGGCTTTCTTTGGCTCTACCGGCTTGTTATCCGCACACGGCAGATCGTCGCCGTACGGGTGCGGGATCGGGTCGATTTTACCCGGCATATCAATGATACGGGAATCCACCCCGCTCCAGCCCGGCAGCGCCTCTTTCACCATGATCGCGGTGTTGCGCACGTCGCGGATGCTGCTCACCGGCTCACCCTGTGAGAGACGGTGCGCCACTTCCACCAGCGGACGTTCACCGTTACCGTAAATCAGCATATCGGCTTTGGAATCCACCAGCACCGAACGGCGCACGGTGTCTGACCAGTAGTCGTAGTGCGCGGTACGGCGCAAACTCGCCTCGATGCCGCCCAGGATAACCGGCACGTCTTTCCAGGCTTCTTTGCAGCGTTGGGTGTAGACCAGCGTCGCGCGGTCAGGACGTTTACCCGCGACGTTATCCGGCGTGTAGGCATCGTCATGACGCAGCTTACGGTCGGCGGTATAGCGGTTGATCATCGAGTCCATGTTGCCTGCGGTCACGCCGAAGAACAGGTTGGGTTTCCCCAGACGCATAAAGTCGTCTTTGCTGTTCCAGTCAGGCTGGGCAATGATCCCTACCCGGAAGCCCTGCGCTTCAAGCATACGGCCACAGATAGCCATGCCAAAGCTCGGGTGGTCGACATAGGCATCGCCCGTCACCAGAATGATATCGCAGCTGTCCCAGCCCAGTTGGTCCATCTCTTCCCGGGACATCGGCAGGAACGGTGCCGGTCCAAAGCAGGCCGCCCAGTACTGGGGCCAGGAGAAGAGGTCACGATCCGGCTGGATCAGGGAAATTGCGCTCATAGTGCTTCCGAAGAAAAAATAGACAAAAGGAGCGGGATTATACGCTGTTAGTCCGCCGGATTTGAAGAAAAGGATGCAAGAAGTAAACAGAAAATCCTGGAAGCCGTTAAAATACAGCGCACTGTTAATTTTGGATCATAATATCCACTATATCTTGCGGTAATCAGTTACCGGGATGCATTCTGGCACGGAGTTTCTTTGTGAAGTTCAACGATTCGTTACATGTGTCCCAGCTGCGGGTTGTGCTTCACCTCTGCGGTTTTCTGGTTCTTCTGTACAGCCTGTCCATGCTGCCGCCGATGGTTATCGCCCTGCTGAATAAAGAGCGAACCTACTTTGCTTTTTTAACCACCTTTTTGACCTTTTTCACCCTTGGCGGACTCACCTGGCGGGCAACACGTCATTCCGGTATACAGCTGCGCACCCGTGACGGTTTCGTGATTATCGTTCTGTTCTGGCTGCTGTTTTCATTGATTAGCGCCATGCCGTTATGGATGGATGACGGTCTGCAACTCTCCTTTTCCGATGCGCTCTTTGAAGGGGTCTCAGGGATCACCACCACCGGGGCGACGGTGATTGGGGACGTCAGTGCCCTGCCGAAGTCGTACCTTTATTACCGCGCTCAGCTCAATTTCATTGGCGGATTAGGGGTCATCGTACTGGCCGTCGCGGTCCTGCCGCTGCTCGGTATCGGTGGCATGAAGCTGTATCAGTCGGAAATGCCTGGGCCGTTTAAGGAGGAGCGCCTGACGCCCCGACTCGCCGATACCGCGCGTACGCTGTGGGTAACCTATCTGGCGCTGGGACTGGTCTGCACGCTGGCGTACTGGCTGGCGGGCATGCCCTTTTTTGACGCCGTCTGTCACGGGCTTTCCACCGTCTCATTGGGTGGGTTTTCAACCCGAAGTGAGAGCATCGGGTTTTACGACAGCCACGCGATTGAGCTTGTCGCCGGGGCTTTTTCACTGCTTTCCGCGTTTAACTTTACCCTCTGGTATGTCGTCATCGCGCGCCGCACGCTGAAACCGATTCGGCGCAGCCCGGAGGTGAAATTCTTTCTCGGTGCCGCCACCGTCATTATCGCCATCACCGCCTGGCAGGTGTGGCACGCGGGGATGTACAACGGCACCGACAGCCTGGTACATGCCTTCTTTCTGGCCAGCTCCATGATGACCGACAACGGTCTTTCGACGGCCGATTACGCTCACTGGCCTCCCCACACCATTTTCCTGCTGTTGAGCGCCAGCTTTTTTGGCGGCTGCGTCGGCTCTACCTGCGGCGGGATCAAAGCGCTGCGTTTTCTCATCATGTTTAAGCAGTGTATTCAGGAGATGAATCAACTCGCGCATCCGCGCGCGCTGCTGAGTATTAAGGTCGGCAAAAGCGTCGTGAATGAACGCGTTCTGCGCTCGGTCTGGAGCTTCTTTTTTCTCTACGTGATGATAACGGGCTTTTTCGTCTGGGCGCTGAACCTGCTGGGATACGATTTGTTCACGTCATTTGCCACCGTTGCGGCCTGTATTAACAATATGGGGCTGGGGTTCGGCGAAACGGCGTCAACCTTCGGGACGCTAAAAGACGAGGCCAAGCTGTTGATGTGTGCGGCGATGATTATGGGGCGTCTGGAAATTTATCCGGTGCTGATCCTGTGCTCACGCTTTTTCTGGCGGGCATAAGAATTCCCGGCGAACCGGGAATCGTATCGTGGTTTAGGGTGCCGGGTTGACCAGCATCTGGCCGACGGATCCCCTGTCCATCATCTCCAGCGTCTGGCTGTGGAACAGGAACGGGAAGTGCGGCCACGAAGGCTGTCCGTAGTAGACCAGCAGTTCGACCTGCCCATCCACCCAGACGGTATCCTTCCAGCCCCTGTCTTCGGGGAACGGCATCGCGCCATTGACATTGCGGATCAGGAAACTCACCCCTTCGATATGGAACGACTGCGGCATGTCCGAGCGAACCGTCCAGCGCTCCCAGGTGCCCTGCTGCGCGGTAATATCGATACGGTTAACGTCCCACAGCGTGCCGTTGATCCCCGGATCGTCGCCCAGGCTGATATCGCGGCTGCGCACCGGCGAACCGCTCATGATCTCCTGCGGTAGCAGGCGCATCGGCAGGCTGTCGGTCACCAGCGGCAGCAGGCCGGTAGGACGCAGGGTCAGCACCAGGGTGGAGACCAGGATACTCGACGGCTCAAAGAAACCGCGAATGCGGTCCACAATGCTGGCCGCTTCGCCACAGGTGATCGACACCTCATCACCGTTGGTCATATCAATAAGGATTTCGCGGCGTTCGCCTGGCGACAGCGCCAGCTGCTTCACGGAAACCGGGGCCGGTAAAAAGCCCTGGTCGCCGGAGATGACGTGTAGCGCACGGCCATCGCTCATTTGCAGCTGGTAGCGGCGCGAGTTAGAGGCGTTCAGCAGACGCAGACGTACCCATCCACGCGACACTTCGACATACGGACTTTGCGCGCCGTTAACCAGCAGCGTATCGCCAACGAAGCCACCGCTGCCCGGCTCGCTGTATTCCGGCGTGCCGAAATTATCCAGCCGTTTGTCCTGAATAATGACCGGAAAATCATCCACGCCATAGTGGTTCGGGATTGGCAGGGATTTACTGATTTCATCTTCCACCAGCCACATGCCGGCCAGGCCGTTATACACCTGCTGGGCCGTGCGGTTAGGGGTATTGGCATGATACCAGAGCGTCGCCGCGCTCTGACGAATCGGCAGAACGGGCGCCCAGTCAGCGTTAGGCGACATCATGCGCGCCGCGCCGCCAAGCAGCGGGCCAGGCACCTGTAAACCACTGATGGTCATGGCGACATTTTCTGTCGTACGGTTACTGTAGATCAGCTTAACGTCATCGCCATTCCACACGCGTATGGTCGGCCCAAGGTAACGCCCGTTAATGCCCCACACCGGCGCACGCGTGCCCTGGGTAAAGGACCAGTGGCTGCGCTGTAGCGTCAGGAAAAGCGGCTGCCCGCGACGGGATTCTATTAACGGCGGAATGGGCAGCGGCTGTTGCTGCCCGGCGGCGTTGGCTGTCAGCGGCAGCGCACCCGCACAAAGGGCGATCCCGGAAGCCTGAATAAACTGACGCCGACTGAATGACATATAAGCTCCATCTGAAACGACTAACAACGCGGGAATTCGTTTTCCCTTTTAACGCCGGCTTACTTCTTACCGGCGGCTTCTCTCTCTGCGACTTCTTTGTCGAGCAGCGCAATATGCTGAGCCATCAGTTCACGGCAGTGTGCTGCCAGCTCGCGAACCTGGTCTTTACCGTATTTGCTGGTATCCACCGGCGGCAGCATTTCGACAATCACCAGCCCGTTATTCAGGCGGTTAAGATTAATCTTATTAGAAGTATTGGAAACACACACAGGAATAATTGGAACACCTGCCGCAATTGCAGCATGAAACGCACCGGTTTTGAACGGCAGCAGGCCACGGCCACGGCTGCGCGTCCCTTCCGGGAACATCCAGATTGAGATCCTGCGCTTTTTGAAGTGATTAACCACTTCAGCAATAGTGCTGTGCGCTTTCGCGCGGTTGTTACGGTCAATCAGCAGGTTACCGGTCAGCCAGTACAGCTGGCCGAAAAAAGGGATCCACAGCAGGCTCTTTTTGCCCACGGTCACGGTCGGTGGCAGAACAATGTTGGAGGCCGTCACCATATCGTAGTTGTTCTGATGGTTAGCGATAAAGATGGCGTTACCGAAGTTCTCAGCCCCTTCCGGCAGGCGTTTTTCAACCTTCAGGCCAAACAGCGGCGCAAGGCGGCCGAACATATGGCCGAAGGTGGCGACATGTTTCGGATTGCGCGGACTGAACAGGCAATAAATAGAGCCGAAAATACAGACCAGAATGCAGTAAATAATGGTAAGAATTAAACGAACAATGAATAGCATAGCGACCTCTGAAGCCCTGACAGCTGACAATTATACTTCACCTGTGGCCAGGTAAGGACTTTATTACGAGCGCGTATTGTTAATCGCAACGCACGAATTAACAACGATTTTACGGGAAATTTTATTGAAATTCCCCCTCCGGAACAGAGGGGGAGATAACGGCGTTACTCTTCGCTGTCGCCCGCGGTACTGCGTGCAGGAGAGTCAATCTCCACGCGGTCAATACGCTGCAGGCCGCGCATCAGCGAGCCGCGTCGACCGCGCTCGCCCACCACTTTCTGCAACTCTTCCGGACGAAGCTTGATTTTACGTTTGCCGACATGAATGGTCAGCGTGCTCTGCGGCGGTAGAATAAAGAGGTGCGCCAGACCATCTACCCCTTTCGCCGCTTCCGCTGACGGGATGCTGATGATCTTGTTGCCCTTGCCTTTTGACAATTCCGGCAGGTCGCTGACCGGGAACATCAGCATACGTCCGGCGGCAGTGATCGCCAGCAGCATATCGCTGTCGTTTTCCACCACCAGCGGCGGCATCACATGCGCGTTGTCAGGCAGGCTGATCAGCGCCTTACCGGCACGGTTGCGGGAAACAAGATCGTTAAAGGTACAGATAAAGCCGTACCCCGCGTCAGACGCCAGCAGCAGTTTCTGGTCATCGGCTTCCATCAGCATATGGTCAACCGTTGCACCCGGCGGCAGCGTCAGCTTACCGGTAAGCGGTTCGCCCTGTCCGCGGGCAGAAGGCAGCGTGATCGGGTCGATGGCGTAGCTGCGCCCCGTCGAGTCGATAAAGGCGACCGGCTGGTTGCTCTTACCTTTCACGGCCGCTTTAAAGCTATCGCCCGCCTTGTAGCTCAACCCTGGCGCGTCGATATCGTGACCTTTAGCACTGCGCACCCAGCCGCTCTGAGACAGCACAATGGTGACCGGCTCAGATGGCTGCATGTCGTGCTCATTCATCGCCTTCGCTTCTTCGCGCTCATGCAGCGGAGAACGACGGTCGTCACCGAATGCATCGGCGTCAGCCTGCAGCTCTTTCTTGAGCAGGTTGTTCATCTTGCGTTCGGACGCGAGGATCGCCTGCAGCTGATCGCGCTCTTTTTCCAGTTCGTTCTGCTCACCGCGGATCTTCATCTCTTCGAGTTTGGCGAGATGACGCAGTTTCAGCTCAAGGATCGCTTCGGCCTGGGTTTCACTGATGCCAAAGCGCGACATCAGCGCCGGCTTCGGCTCGTCCTCGGTACGGATAATCTCAATAACTTCGTCGATATTGAGGAACGCCACCAGCAAACCTTCAAGGATGTGCAGGCGTTTAAGCACTTTTTCCAGTCGATAGTTCAGACGTCGGCGAACGGTATCGCGGCGGAACGTCAGCCATTCGCTCAGGATCTCCAGCAGGTTTTTCACTGCCGGACGACCGTCGAGGCCGATCATGTTCAGGTTGATGCGGTAGCTTTTTTCCAGATCGGTGGTGGCAAACAGGTGGTTCATCACCTGCTCCATGTCCACGCGGTTGGAACGCGGCACGATCACCAGACGCGTCGGGTTCTCGTGGTCGGATTCGTCGCGCAGGTCATCCACCATCGGCAGCTTTTTATTGCGCATCTGGGAGGCAATCTGCTCCAGTACTTTCGCGCCGGAGACCTGGTGCGGCAGCGCGGTGATGACCACTGCGCCGTCCTCTTTGGTCCACACCGCACGCATGCGCACGGAGCCGCGGCCGTTCTGGTAGATTTTGCGGATTTCCGCGCGCGAGGTGATGATTTCGGCCTCGGTCGGGTAGTCCGGCCCCTGCACGATATCCAGCAGATCGTCCAGCGTGGTTTTCGGCTGTTCAATCAGGGTGATGGCGGCTTTCGCCACTTCACGCAGGTTGTGCGGCGGAATGTCCGTCGCCATACCCACCGCGATACCGGTAGTGCCGTTCAGCAGGATGTTCGGCAGACGCGCAGGCAGCATTTTCGGCTCCTGCATCGTACCGTCGAAGTTTGGCACCCAGTCCACGGTTCCCTGACCCAGCTCGCCCAGCAGCACTTCAGCGTAGCGGGAGAGACGGGATTCGGTATAACGCATCGCTGCGAAGGATTTCGGATCGTCCGGCGCCCCCCAGTTCCCCTGACCATCCACCAGCGGATAACGGTAAGAAAACGGCTGTGCCATCAGCACCATCGCTTCATAACAGGCGCTGTCGCCGTGCGGATGGTATTTACCCAGTACGTCACCGACGGTACGGGCGGATTTTTTGAACTTGGCGGTCGCATTCAGCCCCAGCTCGGACATCGCATAGACGATGCGGCGCTGAACGGGCTTCAGGCCATCCCCGATAAACGGCAACGCCCTGTCCATGATGACGTACATGGAGTAGTTCAGGTAGGCGTTTTCCGTGAATTCATGTAGCGCGAGGCGCTCTGCCATATCGCTCATTATGTGTGATTCCTCAACTCAGAAACCGAAAGGTTTCAGGCAATATTGCCGCAGATACTACCTTATCTGGCGTGTTGAGTCACAAAGAAAAAGGGCCGCATCCGCGGCCCTTTCGGGGTTATTTGTTCAGTTTGATAACCTGCTTCACGTCGATTTCAAAATCGTTCCACTCTTTATCGACTTTACCCTGAATTTCCACCTTATCCTGCGGGGTTACGGTCACGCCGTTCCAGCGCTTGTGGTCAATCTCCACGTTAACCGTACCGGTCTCATCGCGGAAGGTGTAGCGGTCATCTGACAGGCGCTGAGTGATGTTCCCGCGCAGCTTCACCCAGCTGTCGTCCTTCATGTCCTTCACTTTCACCGCGGTGGTGAGGTTCGCGTCATTATCGACAAAACCGCCCGCCTGCGTCTGGGCCTGGGTTTGTGCGGCAGAGGGGCCGTTAAATCCGCCCTCTGCAGCAAAAACAGGGGCAGTGGTCATCATCATGATGGCGGCAATCGCAGCGAATTTTTTCATATTAACTCTCCCTTTAATGTGGTTTCGCAGTCCATTTAACAGGGTAAACCTTAACAACTTCTTAAGGGAAAAATTTATTTATTATTACTGTACAGCAGGCTGATGCAGAGGGTTTACTGACGTTATCAAGGAGGGAACATGCGCATTTTACTGGTTGAAGACGACAAGTTGATCGGCGATGGCATCAAGGCGGGTTTAAGCAAAATGGGCTTTAGCGTGGACTGGTTCACCGACGGAAAAACCGGCCAGACCGCGCTTCATTCTGCACCGTATGATGCCGTAGTGCTGGATCTGACGCTGCCGGAAATCGACGGACTGGAGATTCTGCGCGCCTGGCGCGAAAGCGGACGCCGCGAGCCGGTATTGATTCTGACGGCGCGGGATGCGTTGAACCAGCGTGTCGAAGGGCTGCGTCTGGGGGCGGATGATTACCTGTGCAAGCCCTTTGCACTGATCGAAGTGGCTGCCCGCCTTGAGGCGCTGGTGCGCCGAAGCCACGGCCAGACCCGCAGCGAGTTGCACCACGGAAAGGTCACGCTCGATCCCTCCAGTCTCGTGGCCACGCTGGACGGCGAAACGCTGACGCTCAAGCCGAAAGAGTTCGCCCTGCTGGAGCTGCTGATGCGTAACGCGGGCCGCGTGCTGCCGCGCAAGCTGATCGAAGAAAAGCTCTACACCTGGGACGACGACGTCTCCAGCAACGCCGTTGAAGTCCACGTCCACCATCTTCGTCGTAAACTGGGCAGCGAATTTATCCGCACCGTGCACGGTATCGGCTATACCCTGGGTGACGCATGAAACTGACCCAACGCCTGAGCCTGAAGCTGCGCCTGACGCTCCTCTTTTTAGTGCTGTCGCTGACGGCGTGGTTTGCCGCAAGCCTGGTCGCCTGGCAGCAGACCACCCACACGCTGGATAAGCTGTTCGATACGCAGCAGATGCTGTTTGCCAAACGGCTGTTGACCATGGATCTGGATGAGATCCGGGCCCCCGAACGGATGCGTGAGATCCCCAAAAAAGCGAAGCACGGTCGTCTGGATGACGACGCGCTGGCCTTCGCCATCTACGCCACCGACGGCAAGATGATGTTAAATGACGGCGAAAACGGGCGGGACATTCCGTACCACTATCGCCGCGACGGGTTTGATAATGGACGGCTACAGGGCGACAACGACGAGTGGCGTTTTTTATGGCTCACCTCACCCGACGGGAAGTACCGCGTGGTGGTCGGCCAGGAGTGGGAGTATCGCCAGGAGATGGCGGTAGATGTGGTCAGCTCCCAGTTGACCCCGTGGCTGGTGGCGCTGCCCCTGATGCTGTTGTTGCTGATCGTTTTGCTGAGCCGGGAGCTGAAACCGTTAAAAAAACTGGCGCAGACCCTGCGCTCCCGCTCACCGGATGCCACCGACGCGCTTCCGACTCAGGGGGTTCCCACTGAGGTGCGCCCGCTGCTCGACTCGCTGAACCATCTGTTCACGCGAACTCAGGAGATGATGACCCGCGAGCGTCGTTTTACCTCAGATGCCGCGCACGAGCTACGCAGCCCTCTCGCGGCCCTGAAGGTGCAAACCGACGTGGCGCAACTGTATCAGGACGATCCGCAGGCGCAGCAAAAAGCGCTGGCGCAGCTGCATGCGGGTATCGATCGCGCATCCCGGCTGGTGGATCAGCTCCTTACGCTGTCGCGTCTGGACTCGCTGGATAACCTCGACGATATCGAACCGATCGTGATGGCCGATCTCCTGCAGTCGGCGGTGCTGGATATCTGGCATCCGGCACAGCAGGCCGGGATTGATATTCGTCTGAACATTCATGCCCCACAGGTCACACGTCAGGGCCAGCCGCTGCTGCTGAGCCTGCTGGTGCGTAACCTGCTGGACAACGCCGTGCGTTATAGCCCGCAGGGCAGCGTGGTGGACGTCACGCTGGACACCCGGCGTTTTACCGTGCGTGACACCGGCCCCGGCGTTTCCACCGATGCGCTGGCGCGTATTGGCGAGCGTTTTTATCGCCCACCGGGACAGGATGCAACGGGTAGCGGCCTGGGGTTATCTATCGTCAGGCGCATTGCCGCCCTGCATGGTATGCGCGTCGCGCTGGGCAATGCGGCAGAAGGTGGCTTCGAAGTGAAGGTCAGCTGGTAAGGGATTATTGCGTTTAATGCAAAAGACTTTGCACATTTTGCTCATTTAACCGCATCGCTCGCGCGCGTAAAATCCTCGCCATACTTTCATCTTCGAGGACACCTCATGAGCAACATTCTGATTATCAACGGTGCAAAAGAATTTGCGCACTCTAAAGGCCAGCTGAATGACACCCTGACCGAGGTCGCGGACGGTTTTCTGCGCGACGCCGGGCATGATGTTAAGGTCGTGCGCGCGGACAGCGATTACGATGTCAACGCGGAAGTGCAGAACTTCCTGTGGGCTGACGTGATTATCTGGCAGATGCCTGGCTGGTGGATGGGTGCCCCCTGGACCGTGAAAAAATACATGGATGATGTCTTCACCGAAGGCCATGGCGCACTGTACGCCAGCGACGGTCGCACCCGCTCCGACGCATCCAAAAAATACGGTTCTGGCGGCCTGATTCAGGGCAAAAAATATATGCTGTCCCTGACCTGGAACGCACCGCTGGAAGCGTTCACCGAGAAAGATCAGTTCTTCGAAGGGGTGGGCGTTGACGGCGCATATCTGCCGTTCCACAAAGCTAACCAGTTCCTCGGAATGACGCCGCTGCCAACCTTTATCGTTAACGACGTCATCAAAATGCCTGACGTCCCGCGCTATATCGCAGAATATCGCAAGCATCTCGCGGAAATTTTTGCTTAACTGGTAACCTGGAATTAGAAGGAGTTAACCATGCTTACTGTTATTGCTGAAATCCGTACTCGTCCAGGCCAACATCACCGCCAGGCGGTGCTGGATGAGTTCGTGAAAATTATCCCCACCGTACTGAAGGAAGAAGGCTGCCACGGCTACGCGCCGATGGTCGACGCCACCACCACCGCCAGCTTCCAGGCTACTGCCCCAGACTCGATCATTATGATTGAGCAGTGGGAAACCGTGGCCCATCTTGAAGCCCACCTGCAGACCGCGCACATGAAAGCGTGGAGCGACGCGGTGAAGGGCGATGTGCTGGAAACGCATATCCGCATTCTGGAGCAAGGGGTGTAAGTTTACCCAGTTCCTGATTCCTGCCCTCCCCCTTTCGGGAGAGGGTCAGGGAGGCATATTACCAGTACAACTTCCAGCTTTGGGTAAACCTGACCAGCGCCTCCACGTAGAAGTAGTCCCCCCAGCTCGCGCACTCGTCCACGCCTTTATTGCTTGCCAGATGATAAACGGAGTGCTTCAGCAGCCCAGTTCCCTTCTCATCTTTGCCCATCAGGTAGTGTTTCGTCAGTGACGACATCATTCCTTTTGCCCATTCAGAATACCGCTCGCGATCCGGGTCGGTCACCGGCAGATGCTTCACCAGCTCCAGCAGGCCACATACCGCAATCGCCGCCGAGGACGCGTCGCGTAGCGCATCCGTGCCGACCAGCGCCAGGTCCCAGTGGCAGACGTAATCTTCCGGCAGACGGTTGAGGAAGTAGTTCGCCAGCCGTTTCGACAGGGCAATCATCGTCGCATCACCGGTATAGATATAGCTCAACAGGAAGCCGTAAATTCCCCACGCCTGCCCGCGCGACCAGCAGGAGTCATCGGCATAGCCTTGCTGAGTATTGCCGTAGCGCGGCGCGCCGGTGTGCACATCCATATAGTAGGTGTGGAACGTTGAGGCATCTTCACGGATAAGGTACCTCGCTGCCTGCATCACGTGTGCTTTGGCGGCATCGGCAAAGCGCGGATCGCCCGTCTGTTCGCTCGCCCAGTAGAGCAGCGGCAGGTTCATATTGCAGTCGATAATCATCCGCCCGGCCTGTTCCGGGTCAGCCAGATCGCCCCACGCCTGAATAATCTTTGCCTTCTCGTGGAAGCGCTCCAGCAGCGCCTCCGCCGCCAGCAGCGAGAAGCCACGCGCCTCACGGTTACCGGTCAGTCGCCAGGCCGCCACGCAGGAGAGCGTATACAAAAATCCCAGATCGTGGGTGTTAGTGTCGTGGCGCCCGGCGATACGCAGGCCAAACGAGCGCACATGTTTTTCCGCCATCGCGCGGAATTTCGCTTCGCCGCTCATCTCCCACGCCAGCCACAGCTGCCCGGTCCAGAAGCTGGTGGTCCACTCCACGTTGTCGGTCAGCGGATAAAAACCCTGCTGGCAGGTTTCCGCCGGGAACTGCTCACCAAACGCCGTTAAATGGCGGCTAATCAGCGCGAGGACATGGTCGCGCGCTGAACTCAGTTCATCGCGGAATACGCGCGAATCAACGGGCTCGGGGATAGCGGGCAGGCGTTCCTCTGCGATACGACTTAACATATTTCGGTTCCTTCTTTGACGGCTTAATTATCGTGATGAGGGTTCTGCTACGTTCAGCGCGCGGGGGCCGCGCCATTTACTCTGGCAGGCAGATAACGTAAAGGCAGAAATAAACGTGAAGATCAGCGCCGTGGCGCCCATGATGATATAGGTGTTCTCGAAACCGATGCGGTCATACATATAGCCGGCAGGCGACGAGACCACGACATTGCCGACGTACAGCATCGCCTGATATCCCAGCAAATACATGGTGGCGTTAACGCGCTTATCGAAATGTTCGGCAATATATTTAAAGACGGAGACCAGCAGCAGACAAATTTCCAGACCGTACAGCGGCTTAAGAATGGAAATTAACAGATGTGAATCACACAGACCGGAAATAATCAGACGCGCACCGACCACCAGCCCGACAATTAACAGCCCTCGTTTGGCGCCAATAGCGTTCACCAGCAGCGGGATCACCATATACATGACAAACTCCATTCCCGACTGCACGGTCCCCAGATAACCAAACACCGCATTGCCCTGGTGAATATCATCAAAGAAGGTCACGAAATAGCGCGAAAACTGCTGCTCGGCGATAAACATCATCCACGCCACACCGGCCACGTACAGACAGAAGGCCCAGAATTTACGGTTACGCAGCAGCGCGTAAACGTCTGACGGGGCAATTTTCTCTTTCGTCAGCACTTCGCCGGCATGTGCGGAGTTAGTGTTCACTTTCAGGCTCAACAGGACAATCAGCATCACCACCGATGCCACGCTGCCCATAATAAAGTTATACGCTGGGGAGAGATTAAACAGCAGGCCGGAGAAGGAGGACGCCACTGCCCAGCCAAGGGAGCCCCACATCCGGATCTGACCAAACTCCATGCCGTTTAAACGGCTAAAACGGTCAGAATAGGATTCGCACGCCGCCACGCCCGCATACCAGGCAAAGCTTAAATAGAGTGCGCCAATAATAATCCCCAGCAGCGTGTTGGACATTAACAGCGGCTGATAGACATAAATAAAGAACGGCGCCATCAGGGCAGACATTGCCACCACAAAATAGAGCAGGTATTTGCTCATGCCGATCTTATCGAGAATATAGCCATAAATGGGCTTCAGAATGACGGAGAAAATACCGTTCACCGCAAATACCGTACCAATCACCGAACCACTGAGGTTCGCTTTCTGGCCTAACCAGATAGCCAGCAGGCCAATACTGGCAGACCAGGTAAAGAAATAGAGAAATATAAAACTGCTGATTTTGTAATATTCAGTTCTGTTTGTTGTAGCGGTCTTTTTCATATCATCCTCGCCGACGTGTAGGGTCAGAGTTTTTATAATGAGAACGACAGCTGTCGCTCACTGCCGGGCTCGCGGATAACAACCCGGTTCTCGCTGATATTCAGTTGTGGGACTGCCATAACCGGCTGGCTTTCGCCGGCGACGGCGGCACAACAGAGCCAGCTCTCCCCCTGCGCAAGCGTGGTTTTCAACAGCGGAATGGCAGCGCATTCCGGGAACATGATGCTGCTGTTCGGCGGTGTGACGATGCTGTCCGGTTCACGGTTAATCACCGGAGAGAGATCGACCAGCACGCTGGTGCCATTACCGGCGACAAGCCAGCATCCGTTCTCACGGATCTGCGGTTCGGTGTTCATCACCGCAAATCCGCCCTCCGCCGTATTCAGTCGACGGGCGCTGTTGATACGGTGCAGGCGCAGGTGCCACTCACCAAACGGCACTTGCCAGGTTTCGATATGGACGTCATGCCACGGAGACCAGCGTGAGTAGAGATAATCTTCAGTGATCCGCACCGCTTCACATTCGCGGCGCCCGCGGAAATAGTTATCCCCGTCTGCCAGCAGCAGCATGGAGTCGCAGGCGGCATGTTTCAGGCCAAACCGTCCGCGCTCAATCGTGAAACCAAAGCGGCTGGAGTAGGCAAATTTGGTGTATTTGGCTTCCGTATTCACGTAGTTATTCAGCTCAAGCTGCCCGGCGGTAAGCAGGGTGACGTGCTGCGACTGACCGGCATGCATCAGGATCTGCAGTGCATGCGGGATGACGCGTTTTTCCGCAAGCGCGGGCAGTGGCTGCTCTTCAGCCTGCCAGAACGGATGGTCCTCCGGCATCGCCAGAATCAGGTAAGTTTTCAACGCCCAGTATGGCGAGCCGGGGGCGTTATAGTCCTCACACATCGCCAGGTTCGGATAAGCAAAACCGAGGGTCAGAATACCGTCCCGATCGGTGATGGGCTGTTGCTGCCACCAGCGCAGATGGCGCAGCACGATGCCCTTCACAATCCCCGGCGTGAACACCTCCAGACCGGAAAAGGCGACGGCACTCCAGAAGGCGACCATTGCAAAGCGATAGGTCAGACTGCGACCAAACGGTACCGAGGCACCGTCGGCGGCTGACCAGTAGATAAAATCTTCGGCGAACAGGCGCGAACGCGCTCGCAGCACCTGCGACCTCTCCTCGTCACCGTTCAGGGTGGCATAAATCAGGCCGTAGAAATGAAATGCCATCGAGATGTAATAATCTTTCGGCCGCCCCGGCCCGTCGGAATACCAGCCATCGCCCAGATAATAGGCCTCCATCATTGCAAACCGTCGGTCAATCGCCGTCTGGTCATACGGCAGGCCAGCGCGCTTAAAACCGAGCTGCACCATAATGGCAAAGTAGTTCCAGTTGCTGTCCGGCATTTGCGCATGGGCGATCTGGTTGAGCCATGCGTGCAGGTTTATGACCTCGCGCCCGGTGAAGTGCGCGGTGAGTTTATCCCCCAGCAGGGCAAGCCCCAGACCGTAGGCCGCCATCTCGACCAGACGCTGATCGTAGGGGCCGGTTTCGCCCCAGTAACCGTCACTGTGCGGATCGGTGCCGAGTTTGATCGCGGTAAGGTATTTTTCGCAAAAGGGGCTGGCATCGCCGGATGCCAGCAGCGGAAACAGCCCCCATAGCGCACGTGAGAGTCCCTCCATCTGCGCGATATCCGTGCTGTAATGCGCACAGGTTTCACCCAGCGAAAATCGTGAACTGCCCGGCGCAAACGCTTTATCCAGCGCACTCAACAGAGTATTCAGTGACGCCACGATATCCTGGCGTGAAGACAACGGATTTGATTTTTCTTTATTTGCCGCCCACATACGCTCACCCTCGTAATCAACTGCGGCAAAGCATAGTGAATCCACACGGGGCAGAAATGTTAGCCATGTCACAGCTAAGAGCGATGAATAAACCCACAGTTAAGAAAATTTAAAAAGGTGGTTTATAAAGAGATTCTGACGGGAAAAAGTTGAGTTTTATTGCACTATGCGCGACACGCCAACATCCGATCATCTGGAGCTGATTACCTTAAATGACACCGTGGTGTCGTTTAGCCGCCTGTTCGCCAATACGGTGCGCTATCACCACTGGCATCAGTGTCTGGAAATTCTCTATGTGGAAGAAGGCTTTGGCGTGGCGATTGTCGATAACCGTCACTACACCATGCGCCCCGGGCGGCTGTTTTTCTTCCCACCGTTTACCCTGCATAAGGTGATGGTGGACGAGAAGGCAGAGGCCCTTTACAGGCGCACCATTATTCATCTCGACCAGCATGCCGTACTGAAAACCCTGCGTGATTTTCCGCAGGCTCAGCAGCGTCTGCAGAAGCTGTCTCGTCGTGGTGGCGAGGCCTGGGTCGCTGACCTGGCGCATTGCCAGAAGCATATCGATTATCTTCTTGGCTGTTATCAGCCGCCGCTGAACAGCGAAAACATTGCCGGGCTGTTGATTAGCCTGTTTGCCATGCTGCCGGATGATAACGACGGTGCCCCGGGGAGCAGTCAGGGGGTGGCAAGTCAGGTAATGTTTTGGCTGGATGAGCACTATCGGGAGAAATTTCGCCTGGATGCGCTGGCGGCTGAGCTGGGAAAATCACGCAGCTATGTATCGCGAAAATTCCATGCGGAAACAGGCGAGAAGATCCACGACTATCTGAATACGCTGCGGCTGCGAAAAGCCTGCGAGTACTTGCTGCACAGTGATGCCAGCGTGCGTGAGATTGCCGCGCGGGTGGGATTTTCAGATGTGACGTGGTTTATCAGCGCCTTTAAAAAAGGGATTGGCGAGACGCCGCTGCAGTACCGGAAAAATCATGGCGCGGCGTGATCCCCTCACCCGCTCTTCTTGCCCGGTTTTAACCCGCGATGAAATTCGTTAATGCGCTTCATCGACCTGATGGTGCGCTGGGGCTCCGTTGACGCTACAGATAAAATAATCATCTCCAGACACAGCAGTACCGTGCCGTGGAGCGGAATTTTGCCCTTTTCACCGCCGCGCGGAACGTGGATCACCACGCTGGCCTCTTTGCTGAAGCGCGAGTCCGTAGCATTGGTCAGCAATATCGTGGGAATACCCAGCCGTTTCGCTTCACGCAGCGTGGTTTGTCCTTCCCGGTGGGCCGATTTTTGCGCCATCATCACCAGCACGTCGCCGCGCTGTAAGGCTATCAGTTGCTCTGCCAGACCAATGCCGGTGCGGTTGAGCGCAATAGCGGGCAGGCCGATACGGCTGAACAGCCGGGAAGTGTACTCGGCCAGAATGCCGGAAGCCCCAATCCCAAAGATCGCGACCTGACGTGCCTGCGCCAGCAACGACACCGCCTGCGCCATTGCGTAGCGGTTGTGCGGCTCGGATAGCACGTCACAGGTATGCTGATGCCCTTCCAGCACAAAATCGATGCTCGCGTTCACGTCGCTGGTGAGCGTATTCACCGTGGTGGACATTTTTTCGCTGGAGGAGACCACCGGCCCAAACCACTGCTCCAGAGTCTGCTTCAGGTCACGCAGCCCGGCAAAGCCAAGAGCCTGAATGGCGCGAACCACCGTAGCGTCCGAGGTTTTCAGCAACGCGGCAATCTCCATCGCCGTCTGCTCCATCACCGCTTCGCGGTTTTCATTGATGTAACGCGCAACCTGCAGCAGGCGCGGCGTGAGCTGGTGCCCCCGCGAGCGAAAGCGGTCGCCATAGACATCAACCCGGGCTTTGTCTTTTCTGATCACTGTGACGCCTCCGGCAGCGGTCGACCGGCAATCTGCGACTGCACCTGGGCGGCCATCAGGCCTAAGGAGGCAAAGGAGTTCGAGATGGCCTCTTCACGGGAGATCAGTACGTAGTGGCCGGTGCGACAGGCATTGAGGAACTGACACCAGCCAGGCATCACGGCATCCATCGCTGCCAGCTCATCCTGCGGTTTGCCGCCGGTATCCCCGCGCCAGGTGGCAAAGACAAAATCTGCATCCAGCTCGGGCAGACGCTCGGCGCTGACGTCAATTCGACCGCCGTCAGGGATGGACTCAATCAGCGGCGGGAATGTGAATCCTGCGTCGCGCAGCACGCGCCCCAGCGAGTGGTAGCTGTGCATGGCGTTGATTTTGCCCTGGTTGGCCTGTATCACCGACACGGTGATGTTGCGGGTGTCGATGGTCGCTTTCAGGGCGTTAATCTGCTCCAGATAGCGACGTTCAAGGATCTTCAACCGGGCTTCCGTGCCCGTGAGCTGTGCCAGCTTGCGGTAGATCTCCGGCGCGCCGCCATCGAGATGATCGATACTCACCGTCGGGGCAATTTTCTCCAGCTGTTCAACCGGCGTGTTACGGGTCGGTTCGGTGATGATCAGATCCGGCTTTGCAGCGGCGATGGCCTCGATGTCAATATCCGCGGAGCCGATAAATTTGATGTCGGCGTTATCAAAATCAACGCCCGTCAGCATGCCGCTGGCGCGCAGAAAATGGCTACCGTCCGGCCGCGTGCGCCCGTGGCTCGCCACTGGCGGCACGCCGAGCTCAATCAGCGGAATGGTGATATCCAGATCGTGCAGCGAGACAATTCGCTTTGGGTGAAGGGGCACAGTCACCTTGCGGTTCAGATCGTCGGTAAACGTCTGCGTCGGCTCCGCCGCACTCACGGTAAACCCCACCAGCAACAACATCGAAAAAAGTATACGCATCACCATCCCCTAAAATCTGTCCCGTCGCTGCCAGAGCAGCAGCAGGAAAAACGGTCCGCCAATCAATGAAATGACTACGCCTGCCGGCAGCTGCAGCGGCAGGAAAGCCAGACGTCCGACGTTATCTGCCAGCAGAACCAGCAGCGCACCCAGCACGGCACTTCCCGTCAGCAGCGCGGTTTGTCCGCCGCGCAGCAGCAGGCGTGCCATATGTGGCGCAATCAGTCCCACAAAACCGATACTGCCCACGCAGGAGACGCAGGCCGCAGTCAGCACCACCGGGGCAAGCACGCGCAGCAGCGCCAGACGCGAGGTGTGTACGCCAAGCCCCGTTGCGGTGGGGTTGCCCATCAGGGCCACGTCTGCGGCGCGCGCGGTCAACAGCAATAGCACAAATGCCGGCAGCGTCCAGGCTGCCGCAATGCCTACCAGCGTCCAGTTTGCTGCATGCAGGCTTCCCGCCAGCCACAGCATCGCCGTCTGCACGTCACGCACGTCGGCGGTGGTCATAAAGACCCCCATTGCCGCGGCAAACGCCCAGGAAACGCCGATCCCCGTCAGGATAAATCGCGGCCGCGAAATATCGCGCGCCAGCGCCACCACCAGCAGCGCGGTGAGTATGCCCCCCGCCATTCCCGCCAGCGGTCGCCAGGCCAGGCTGAGCGCCGGGAACTGAAAAATCAGCACCAGCACCGCCGCGCTACATCCCTCTTTCACGCCGATAAGCCCCGGGTCGGCAAGGCCATTACGGGTGACAGACTGCATCGCTGCCCCCGCCATGCCAAGCATGGCACCGCATAACACCGCCATCAGCAGACGCGGCAGACGGATATCCATCACGATGTAGCGCGTATCCGCCTCCAGACTTTGCGGATACAGCAGCGCCCGTCCGATGACCGACGTCGGGATCGGCAGCGAGCCGTGCGTCAGGCCAAACCCGAGCAGGATAAAGGCCGCGAGCGAAATCAGCGCAAGGCAGGCCAGCGCCCTCGGGCGTACCAGCGTAGAAAAGGTGCCAATACGCAACGCGCGCAGTCCGGCCCGGCTCATTTGAACGCCCTCGAGGCCATAAAGATAAAGACGGGAGCACCGACCAGCGCGGTCATAATGCCGGTCGCCAGTTCATAAGGGGTAAACAGCGTGCGGGCGGCGAGATCCGCCAGCAGCAAAACCAACCCTCCACACAGGGCTGAAAGCGGCACCATCACGCGCAGATCCACCGTCACCAGACGCCGTATCAGCTGTGGCACCACGAGGCCAATAAAACCAATCGGCCCGGCAACGGAGACTGCCGCGCCGCACAGCAGCGCAATTGAAAGCAGCGCGAACAGGCGCGTCCTGAGAAGCGATACGCCAAGCCCCTGGGCCATCCGGTCCCCCAGTGCCAGCATATTGAGTGACCGCGACAGCCAGAGCGCAAGGGCGAAACCCGCGCCAGCGGCCCACGAAGCGCTGCGAAGCGTCCCTTCTGTTATCCCCGCCAAATCCCCCGCCAGCCAGGTGCGTAAGGCGAGAAGCGTCTGCTCATCAAGGATCAGGACCGTGGCGGTAATCGAGGAGGCGAACGCCGACATCGCCACCCCGCACAAGGTGACTTTCATCGGCGTCAACCCGGTGCGTCCCGAAGAGGAGAGCATCAGTACCAGCAGAAACAGCCCGGCGGCGCCGGTGGCGGCAATCAGCGGGCGACCAAACGGCAGGGTGAACCCGAGTGCGCTTGTCAGCACGACAGCCAGCGCGGCGCCGGCATTCAGCCCCAGAATATGCGGCTCGCCCAGCGGGTTACGGATAACGGACTGCAGCAAGACGCCTGCCACGCCAAGTGCAGCGCCGGTCAGCATGGCCGCAAGGAGGCGTAACAGGCGCAGCCTGATAATGATGTTATGGTCGAAATTGCGCGGGTCGAAATCGACAAAAGCCTGCACGACCGTCAGGGGAGAAATAACGCGCGCGCCCGTGCCCAGGTGTGCAATTGCGCCCATCACCAGCAGCAGCGCAAAGAGCAGAAAAGCCAGTGACGTTCGCATCATGATTTTTCTGCGACCTGGCGAAACGGCATGAAGAACGGTTTGCCGGTGAGCGGATTAACTGACATATGTACGTCAACCTCAAACACCGCTTTGATCAGTTCCGGCGTACAGGTATCGCCCTCGTGAAGCACGCCCTCGACTTTCCCCTGGCGTAAAAAGACCAGGGAATCACCGTAGTTCACCGCAAAGTTAAGATCGTGCAGCACCACCACGACGGTGCGCCCGTGCTGGCGGGTCAGCGTATGCAGCAGTTCAAGGATTTCCACCTGATAGCGGAGGTCAAGAAACGTTGTCGGCTCGTCGAGCAGGATATAGGGCGTTTGCTGCGCCAGCGCCATCGCAATCCAGCAGCGCTGACGCTGGCCGCCGGAAAGGCTTTCCACCGGCAAATGGGCAAACTCCGCCGTACCGGTCAGGCGCAGTGCCTCTTCCACGGCCTGCTCGTCTTCGTCACTCCACTGGCGCATAAAATTTTGCCAGGGGAAACGCCCGCGCGAAACCAGCTCAAACACGGTTAACCCTTCCGGCAACAGCGGTGACTGCGGCAGAATGCCCAGCTGACGGGCGACCGCTTTGGTTGGCTGTTGATGAATGGCTTTGCCATCCAGCAGCGCAGCTCCCCCGAGCGGTTGCAGCAGACGTGCGATCGTGCTCAGTAGCGTGGATTTTCCACAGCCGTTCGCGCCCACCAGAACGGTTATTTTCTGTGGGGGGATCGCAAGCGAGATCTCATCGACGATGATTTTTTTCTGATAGCCAGCAGAGAGGTTCTCAAGAACCAGTCCTGACTTATTCGTGTTGTGAGCCACGTGAACGCCAACTTAATAAAAAACTAACAAATAAAAATAAAACTCATTCTCTTTTGAGAGTTTGCCGCTGCGCCATGTAGTAGTCAAGAGAAGAAACACCCTTAAAACCCCAGGGTTATCGTGCAGAAATGGGAAAACCGCTAAACGCATTAATTAGTTTATTTTCAACAAGTTAATTACTTACCACGCTAAGTATCAGAGGGGACATGCTGCTGTAGTCGATTTTTGCTTTTTTCCATTTACTACTACATCAGCGCATGATTGAATGATTCTCAATTACATGTTCGATGCCAGCGATGGCTAACGAGCAGACCGTAAAGGGCAATGACTCACACATTCTTCCGTGACGCTTCATTCGCGGGATATTTCGGGAAAACAGATGTAATGGCTACGTTCACTCCTTCACTCTCTGGGGTAAAAGGGCGCGCGCTCTTTTCACTGCTGTTTATGGCGCCGCTGGTGCAGGCAGCAGACAACACCGCGGCTCAGGACGGCGAAACGCTTACCGTCACCGCCGATCCTAATGCCGTGGTCGATGCCACCAACGGCTATCAGCCGCTGAACACCTCCACCGCCACGCTGACCAACATGCCGATGCTGGATATCCCGCAGGTGGTAAATACTGTCAGCGATAAAGTGCTGGAAGATCAGCACGCTACCACGCTGGATGAAGCCCTCTATAACGTCAGTAACGTGGTGCAGACCAACACGCTGGGCGGCACGCAGGATGCGTTTGTACGCCGTGGATTTGGCGCGAACCGCGACGGTTCAATCATGACCAACGGCCTGCGCACCGTGCTGCCGCGCAGCTTTAACGCGGCCACCGAGCGTGTGGAAGTCCTCAAGGGACCGGCCTCAACGCTGTACGGCATCCTCGATCCGGGAGGGCTTATCAATGTGGTCACCCGACGTCCGGAAAAACAGTTTGGCGGTTCGATCTCGGGCACCTCCTCAAGTTTTGGCGGCGGTACCGGCCAGCTCGATGTCACAGGTCCCATTGAAGGAACGCGCCTGGCTTACCGCCTGACGGGCGAGTACCAGGACGAAGATTACTGGCGAAGTTTCGGCAAGGCGCGCAGCACCTTTATCGCGCCCTCGCTGACCTGGTTTGGTGATGACGCCACCGTGACCGTGCTCTATTCACATCGTGATTATAAGACGCCGTTCGATCGCGGCACGATCTTCGATCTCACGACCAAACAGCCGGTGAATGTTGACCGTAAAACCCGATTTGACGAGCCGTTCAACATTACCGATGGCCAGTCCGATCTGGCGCAGCTCAACGCGGAATACCGCCTTAACAGCCAGTGGACAGCGAAGTTCGATTACAGCTACAGCCAGGATAAATACAGCGATAACCAGGCGCGGGTGATGGCCTATGACGCGAAAACCGGCAACCTGACCCGTCGTGTGGATGCGACGCAAGGCTCAACGCAGCGCATGCATTCCACCCGTGCAGACCTGCAGGGGAACGTGGATATCGCGGGCTTTTACAATGAGATCCTGACCGGCGTGTCGTATGAGAATTACGACCTGCTGCGCACGGATATGATTCGCTGTAAGAATGTAAAAGATTTCAATATTTACCATCCGTCTTACGGCAATCTGAGCAAGTGTACGACCGTTTCCACCGCGGACAGCGATCAGACGCTCAAACAGGAGAGTTACTCCGCTTACGCTCAGGACGCCCTGTACCTGACGGATAAATGGATTGCCGTCGCCGGGCTGCGTTATCAGTATTACACCCAGTACGCGGGCAAGGGCAGACCATTCAACGTCAATACCGACAGCCGCGACGAGCAGTGGACGCCGAAGCTGGGGCTGGTCTATAAGCTCACGCCATCCGTCTCGCTGTTTGCTAACTACGCCCAGACGTTTATGCCGCAATCGTCCATCGCGAGCTACATTGGCGACCTGCCACCAGAAACGTCCAATGCCTACGAAGTCGGCGCTAAATTTGACCTGTTCAACGGTATTACCGCCAACATCGCGCTGTTTGATATCCACAAGCGCAACGTGCTGTACACCGAAAGCGTGGCGGGTGAAAACATTGCTAAAACCGCTGGCCGCGTGCACTCACAGGGCGTGGAAGTGGATCTGGCAGGCTCTCTGACCGAGAACACCAATATTATTGCCAGCTATGGCTACACCGATGCGAAAGTGCTGGAAGACCCGGATTACGCCGGCAAACCGCTGCCAAACGTGCCGCGCCATACCGGTTCGCTGTTCCTGACGTACGATATTCACAATGTCATCGGCGGGAATACCCTGACAATTGGCGGCGGTGGACACGGCGTGAGCCGTCGCTCCGCGACCAACGGTGCGGATTATTATTTGCCAGGGTACGTTGTTGCTGATGCCTTTGCGGCCTATAAAATGAAGCTACAGTATCCGGTGACGCTTCAGGTCAACGTGAAGAACCTGTTTGATAAGACCTACTACACCTCGTCGATTGCGACCAATAACCTCGGCAACCAGCCAGGCGATCCGCGTGAAGTGCAGTTTACGGTGAAGATGGAATTTTGATGTAAAAAAGCCCGGTGGCGCTAGCGCCTACCGGGCCTTCGTTCCATCCCCTCTCCCGGTGGGAGAGGGGTAAAGAGAGGGCATCAGGCCTCAATATCCGCCATATCGCCTTTTTCCTGCAGCCAGTTGCGTCGGTCTTCCGAACGCTTCTTGGCAAGCAGCATATCCATCATGGCGTTGGTTTGCTGTTCGTCTTCGTCGCTGATGGTCAATTGCACCAGGCGGCGGGTGTTTGGATCCAGCGTGGTTTCGCGCAACTGCATCGGGTTCATCTCGCCCAGCCCTTTAAAGCGCTGCACGTTCGGTTTGCCCTTCTTACGCTTGAGCTGTTCCAGTACGCCCGCTTTTTCCTCTTCCGTCAGCGCGTAGTAGACCTCTTTGCCGAGGTCGATACGGTAGAGCGGCGGCAGCGCCACGTGGACGTGACCGTTTTTCACCAGCGTCCTGAAGTGCTTCACAAACAGCGCGCACAGAAGCGTAGCGATGTGCAGACCATCGGAGTCCGCATCCGCGAGGATACAGATCTTACCGTAGCGCAGCTGGCTCAGATCGTCGCTGTCCGGATCGATGCCGATCGCAACGGAGATATCATGCACTTCCTGCGAGGCCAGCACTTCATCCGACGACACTTCCCAGGTGTTCAGGATCTTACCCTTGAGCGGCATGATCGCCTGATATTCACGATCGCGCGCCTGCTTGGCAGAGCCCCCTGCCGAGTCCCCTTCCACGAGGAACAGCTCGGTGCGGTTCAGATCCTGCGCGGTACAGTCCGCCAGCTTGCCCGGAAGCGCCGGGCCACTGGTCAGTTTTTTACGCACCACCTTCTTGGCGGCACGCAGACGACGCTGGGCGCTGGAAATGGCCATTTCTGCCAGCATCTCGGCGGCCTGCACGTTCTGGTTCAGCCACAGGGTGAAAGCATCTTTGACCACGCCGGAGACGAACGCCGCACACTGACGTGAGGACAAACGTTCTTTGGTCTGACCGGCGAACTGTGGATCCTGCATCTTCACCGACAGAACGTAGGCGCAGCGATCCCAGATATCTTCCGCCGACAGCTTCACGCCGCGGGGCAGAATGTTGCGGTATTCGCAGAACTCGCGCATTGCATCCAGCAACCCCTGACGCAGACCGTTGACGTGCGTACCGCCAAGCATGGTCGGGATCAGGTTGACGTAGCTTTCGGTCAGCAGCTCGCCGCCTTCTGGCAGCCACAACAGCGCCCAGTCCACCGCTTCCGTATCACCGGTGAAATTACCGACAAACGGTTTTTCCGGCAGGGTTGGCAGGCCGTTAACGGCTTCGCACAGATAGTCGTTTAGACCGTCTTCATAGCGCCAGGTCTGTTCGGTGTTGTTGACGTTATCTTTAAAGGTAATTTCCACGCCAGGGCACAGTACCGCTTTGGCTTTCAGCAGGTGCGTCAGGCGTGAAACAGAGAAACGAGGACTGTCGAAGAAGCTTTCGTCAGGCCAGAAGTGGACGCTGGTCCCGGTATTGCGCTTGCCGCACGTGCCGACGACCTGCAGATCCTGCACCTTCTCGCCGTTTTCAAAGGCGATGTTATACACCTGACCGTCGCGGCGGACGTTGACTTCCACGCGTCTGGACAGGGCGTTAACCACGGAGATCCCCACGCCGTGCAAACCACCCGAGAACTGGTAGTTTTTGTTGGAGAACTTACCGCCCGCATGAAGACGACAGAGGATCAGCTCAACGGCTGGCACACCCTCTTCCGGGTGGATATCCACCGGCATGCCGCGTCCGTCGTCGATGACCTCCAGCGACTGATCGGCATGGAGGATGACGTCAACGCGTTTGGCATGGCCAGCCAGCGCTTCATCCACACTGTTATCAATAACTTCCTGGCCCAGATGGTTTGGGCGTGTCGTATCGGTGTACATCCCAGGGCGGCGGCGAACCGGCTCAAGCCCGGTGAGTACCTCAATGGCATCAGCGTTATAGGTTTGCGTCATGATTTAAACTAGCAGTTCGCATTGATTGTCAGTGGCTGTGCAGTCCAAGAAAATCGACAATCTGGGTGAAATGATTCTCAAAGCCCGTGAAAGCATGGTTTCCGCCTTCTTCTATAGTCTGGCGGCAGGATGCGTAATACGCCACTGCCTGGCGGTAATCCAGCACTTCATCACCCGTCTGTTGCAGCAACCAGATAAGATCGGGCGCTTCAAGCGGGTCTACCTGCATAACTTTGAGATCGTAAATATGGCGTGACTCTAGCACATATTGTTGGCCGGTGTAGGGGTTCTCGTTTTGCCCGAGAAAGTCCCGCAGCAGCTCAAATGGCCGAACCGCCGGGTTAACCACCACCGCAGGCAGCATAAAACATTGCGAGAGCCAGGTGGCGTAATATCCGCCCAGCGAAGAACCGACCACGCCGAACGATTCGCCGCCGTGTTCCATCACTACCGATTCCAGCATTTCTGCGGCTTCCGCCGGGTAAGGCGGCAGTTGAGGGATAATCATCTCAACGTGCGGGTGATGTTCGCTCAGCCACTGGCGAAACTGCGTCGCTTTCGCAGAGCGCGGCGAACTGTTGAATCCGTGCAGATAGAGGAGCGTAGACATCAATAGCCTTCTGAAGCGGTGTCCGGGCGGAATTTTGCGCCGGTTAAACGGCAGACTTCCGTGGTGAGCAGGCCATCGGGATGCAGTTCGAGCCAGCGCCAGCCCGGTGCGATGGTGTCCAGGGTAAAGTTTGCGCAATGCGGCTTGAACTGAACGCAGGTCGAGGGTGTGGCCAGCAGTCGGCGGCCATTCCAGTCGAGATCCTGTTCCTGATGAATATGTCCGCACAGGAGATTCTGCACCCGCGGGAATTTCGCCAGCACTCTGTCCAGCGCGGCAGAGTTGCGCAGGCTGTGTTGATCAAGCCAGCTACAGCCCGCCGGCAAAGGATGATGATGCAGCAACAGCAGCGTATGACGTTCAGGTTCGGCAGACAGTTTGGTCTCAAGCCAGTCGAGTTGAAAGTCGCTTAACTCACCGTGTGGGACGCCAAAGACCTGGCTGTCCAGCAGCAGGATCTGCCAGTGGTCACCCACAAAAACACATTTTGCCGGAGAGATCCCCGCATCCTGCAGCGAGCTGTACATGGCAGGCTGGAAATCGTGATTTCCCGGTAGCCAGACGCAAGGCACGCTAAAACTCGCGATGCCTTCAGCGAAATGCTGGTAGGCCGCGGAGGATTGGTCCTGCGCCAGATCGCCCGTCGCGACAATCAGATCGCATGGGCGATTTTCAGCGTGAATGGCGCTAAGTACCGCCTGATAGCTCTCCCAGGTATTCACCCCAAGCAGAGTTTCATGCTTTTCGGCAAAAAGGTGGGTATCGGTGATTTGTAATATCCTGACTGGTGCCCCACCAGCAACAGTCAGGTTCAACAGGCTTTCCAAATGGTGTCCTTAGGTAGGTTTATGACGCTAACAAACCGGAATCGCCATTGCTCCATGTGCTAAACAATATCTTAGCCAGTCGGCTAAAAACTGGTTAATTTGATGCTTTTCGTCGCGTTGATGCAACTTTTTATTCGGATAATCATACCGCGCTTTGAAGCGAAAGATCTGCTGGCTTGAACACACTTCAGCGACCATCGCGTCATGGTAAAGGCGCACCGTCATCGACGGCAGGCTCCAGTAGCTAATGCTGGGCGCCGTTTGTTCAATTTCGACAAGCGTAGTGTAGCGCGTTGATTCTGTTATCGTTAATCGATACTGCGCGTTGCTCACCTGATAGCTCACCGTTTCGCCGGGTGCGTCGTTTTTCGGCAGCAGGCGGCGCAATTGTGCGAAATTGGTTTCGCACAGGCGCATCATTTCTGGGAAGTCAGGTGTATAACGCTTCATTTTTTCCACTCGTTTCGTAAAGTCTGATAATGCAGTTGCAGCCATTGCAGAGCGATGACAGACGCTGCGTTGTCGATTTTCCCCTCTTCTACCCACTGATAAGCCTGCTCCCGACTCACCACATGAACCCGAATATCTTCGTTTTCATCTGCCAGACCGTGGATCCCTTCCGCCGTCGTGGCGTCCACTTCGCCCACCATAATGGACAAGCGCTCGCTGGTGCCGCCTGGGCTTGCCAGATAACTCAGCACCGGTTTTGTCCGGCCAACCACCAGCCCCGCCTCTTCCAGCGCCTCGCGGCGGGCAACGTCTTCGACCGATTCGCCCTCTTCAATCATACCGGCCACCATCTCCAGCAGCCAGGGGCTGGCGCTGACGTCATACGCGGCAATGCGGATCTGCTCCACCAGCACGACTTCATCACGCACTGGGTCAAAGGGTAGCAAGACTGCCGCATGCCCGCGCTCAAAAATTTCGCGTCTGATTTCACCGCTCATTTCGCCGTTAAACAGGCGATGCCTGAAACGGTAAAGTTCCATTGAAAAAAAACCGCTATAAAGCGTTTCTCGTGCAATAATTTCTACATCGTTTTTCGCGAATGTCACGGGCAAGTTTTCTGGTTTTTGCATGAGTCGAGTCCTGGTAGCAATGGTGATGAAATTATGAATTTCAAGGCTGTTTGGCTGCCGTTTGTAAGGCTATATGGTAGATTGGTGCAAATTACCGCCAGATGGCACGTAACGCCAACCTTTTGGTATGGAAGATTCTGTTAGAATCGGCAATTATTTTTTAATTAGATCAGCGCTAATACTGCTTCACAACAAGGAATGCAAATGAAGAAATTGCTCCCCATCCTTATCGGCCTGAGCCTGACGGGCTTCAGTGCAATGAGCCAGGCGGAAAACCTGTTACAGGTCTACCAGCAGGCACGTCTGGGCAACCCTGATTTACGTAAATCAGCGGCCGATCGTGATGCTGCGTTTGAAAAGATTAACGAAGCGCGTAGCCCATTGCTGCCACAGTTAGGTTTAGGTGCAGATTATACCTACAGCAACGGCTTCCGCGACGCCAATGGCGTTAACTCCAATGCTACCAGCGCCTCACTGCAATTAACACAGACGCTGTTTGATATGTCCAAATGGCGTGCCCTGACCCTGCAGGAAAAGAGCGCGGGCATCCAGGATGTGACGTATCAGACCGATCAGCAGACGCTGATCCTGAACACCGCCACCGCATACTTCAACGTGCTGAGCGCAATTGACTCGCTCTCCTACACCGAAGCGCAGAAACAGGCGATTTACCGCCAGTTAGATCAAACCACCCAGCGTTTCAATGTGGGTCTGGTGGCAATCACTGACGTTCAGAACGCCCGTTCACAATACGATAGCGTCCTGGCCAACGAAGTGACCGCACGTAACAACCTCGATAACGCGCTGGAATCCCTGCGTCAGGTTACCGGGAATTACTACCCTGAGCTGGCGTCGCTGAACGTCGACAGCTTCAAAACGGATAAACCGCAGGCCGTTAACGCCCTGCTGAAAGAAGCGGAAAACCGCAACCTGACGTTACTGCAGGCGCGTCTGAGCCAGGATCTGGCCCGCGAGCAAATCCGTCAGGCACAGGACGGCCACCTGCCGACCCTGAGCCTGAGCGCGTCTACCGGCGTGTCTGATACCACTTACAGTGGTTCCAAAACGAACACCTCCCAGTACGACGACAGCAACATGGGTCAGAACAAAGTGGGTCTGAACTTCTCGCTGCCACTGTACCAGGGCGGCCAGGTGACCTCTCAGGTGAAACAGGCGCAGTACAACTTTGTTGGCGCGAGCGAACAGCTGGAAAGTGCCCACCGCAACGTGGTACAGACCGTTCGTTCGTCCTTCAACAACGTGAATGCCTCTATCAGCAGCATCAACGCCTATAAACAGGCCGTTGTGTCTGCGCAGAGCTCTCTTGATGCCATGGAAGCGGGTTACTCCGTGGGTACGCGTACCATCGTTGACGTCCTGGACGCGACCACCACGCTGTACAACGCGAAACAGCAGCTCTCCAGCGCACGTTATCAGTACCTGATTAACCAGCTGAACATCAAACAGGCGCTGGGTACGTTGAACGAGCAGGATCTGCAGATGCTGAACAGCACCCTGGGTAAACCTGTCTCTACTTCTCCGGAAAATGTTGCGCCAGAGAACCCTGAGCAGGTTGCCGCCGTTGATAACTTCAACGGTAACGGTGCTGCACCTGCCGCGCAGCCAGCTGCCGCACGTACGACTGCCCCCGCCAGCAGCGGTAACAATCCGTTCCGCAATTAAGCATGTCATCGGGCCCATTGCGGCCTGATGCCTTCGCTATACCCCTCTCCTTTCGGGAGAGGGCGTACGCAAATCACACCTGAACGTAAGCCAACGTAAAGATCCCCCTCATTCCGGCCATCATCGCTTCATTTTCAACCACTCATCCTCTATCCTGAGCGTTATTACCACTGGGTCCAGGAAGACAACGATGAAACGGACAAAATCTATCAATCACGCTTCGTTCCGCAAAAGCTGGAACGCGCGTCATCTCACCCCTGTTGCGCTGGCCGTCACGGCAGTCTTTATGCTGGCAGGCTGTGAGAAAAGCGATGAAACAGTTTCGCTTTATCAAAACGCGGACGACTGTTCTGCTGCAACCGGCAACGCCGCAGAGTGTAAAACGGCATATACCAACGCCCTGAAAGAGGCGGAACGTACTGCGCCGAAATATGCTTCACGTGAAGACTGCGTGGCAGAGTTCGGTGAAGGTCAGTGTCAGCAGGCACCGGCTCAGGCAGGCACAGCCCCTGAAAACCAGGCACAGGCCCAGTCCAGCGGCAGTTTCTGGATGCCGCTGATGGCAGGTTACATGATGGGCCGCCTGATGAGTGGTGGTGCGGGTTACCAGCAGCAGCCGCTGTTTAGCTCGAAAAACCCGGCCAGCCCGGCTTATGGTCAATATACCGATGCCAGCGGCAAAGGCTATGGCGCAGCCACCCCTGGCCGCTCCGTAACCGTACCGAAAACGGCGATGGCTCCGAAACCCGCGACCACCAGCACCATTACCCGTGGCGGGTTCGGTGAGTCTGTGGCGAAACAGACCAGCATGCAGCGTAGCGCGTCAGGCACGTCCACTCGCTCAATGGGCGGCTGATCATGGAACGAGTCAGTATCACCGAGCGCCCGGACTGGCGCGAAAAAGCGACCGAATACGGTTTTAACTTCCACACCATGTACGGCGAGCCATACTGGTGTGAAGACGCTTACTACAAGCTCACGCTTGCCCAGGTTGAGAAACTGGAAGAGGTGACCGCCGAGCTGCACCAGATGTGCCTGAAAGTGGTGGATAAAGTCATCGACAGCGACGCGCTGATGGCGAAGTTCCGCATTCCGAAGCACACCTGGAGTTTCGTCCGCCAGTCGTGGAAAACCCACCAGCCTTCGCTTTACTCACGTCTCGATCTGGCGTGGGACGGCGTGGGCGATCCTAAGCTTCTGGAAAACAATGCTGATACGCCAACCTCGCTGTACGAAGCGGCGTTCTTCCAGTGGATCTGGCTGGAAGACCAGGCCAATGCCGGCAACCTGCCGCAAGGCAGCGACCAGTTCAACAGCCTGCAGGAAAAGCTGATTGAGCGTTTCGCTGAACTGCGCGAACAGCATGGTTTTAATCTGCTGCACCTTGCTTGCTGCCGCGACACGGAAGAAGACCGTGGCACGGTGCAATATCTGCAGGACTGCGCGGCCGAAGCTGAAGTGGCGACCGAGTTTCTCTATATCGAAGATATCGGCCTGGGTGAGAAAGGTCAGTTTACTGACCTGCAGGATCAGGTGATAAGCAACCTGTTCAAGCTCTACCCGTGGGAATACATGCTGCGTGAAATGTTCTCCACCAAGCTGGAAGACGCCGGCGTGCGCTGGCTGGAGCCGGCATGGAAGAGCATTATCTCCAACAAAGCCCTGCTGCCGATGCTGTGGGAGATGTTCCCGAACCATCCGAACCTGCTGCCGGCTTACTTTGCGGAAGACGATCACCCGCCGATGGAGAAATACGTCGTTAAACCGATCTTCTCCCGTGAAGGGGCGAACGTGTCGATTATTGAAAATGGCAAAACGCTGGAAGCCGTTGAAGGGCCTTATGGCGAGGAAGGAATGATCGTCCAGGCGTTTTATCAACTGCCGAAGTTTGGTGACAGCTATACCCTGATTGGCAGCTGGCTCATCAACGATCAGCCAGCCGGGATTGGCATCCGCGAAGATCGCGCGCTGATCACGCAGGATCTGTCACGGTTCTATCCGCACATTTTCGTCGAGTGATCGGGTGTGCCGGGGTGCGAGCGGAAGCCCTCACCCCGGCCCTTTCTCTTTGGGAAAGGCATGCATACGTTATCCAATCTGCACCGACAACATACTTAAGCTTCCCATCTCAATGCCATCGACCGGTATGCTGATCGGCTCCTGACCATCCCACGCGCCCAGTACATACAGCAACGGCAGAAAGTGTTCCGGCGTCGGGTTAGAGAGTGAACCGCCTTCGTGATCCAGATAGTTCACCAGCGGATGCTCCTCAACCGGCCCTTGCCAGGTCAGATTCGCTTTCACGTAATCGTTAAAAGATGTCGCCCACGGGTATGGCGTGTTCTCACCGTGCCAGCGCGCTGTACGCAGGTTGTGTACCACGTTGCCGCTTGCGATCAGCATGATGCCCTCGTCGCGTAAGGTCGCCATTTTTCGCCCCATCTCCAGGTGCCAGGCCGCCGGTTTAGTGCTGTCGATACTCAACTGCACCATTGGGATGTCCGCCTCGGGATACATCTTTATCAGTACGCCCCACGAGCCATGGTCAAAGCCCCAGGCTTCGTTATCCAGCGCCACGGGCACAGGCGCGAGTAATTCCACCAGCTGTCGGGCCAGCGCTGGCGAGCCGGGTGCCGGATAGTGCGTGTCGTACAACGCCTGCGGGAAGCCACCGAAATCATGAATGGTTTTTGGCGTTTCCATTGCGGTCACGCCCGTGCCCCGGGTAAACCAGTGCGCAGACACCACCACAATCGCTTTCGGACGCGGTAGCGTCTCGCCCAGATGACGCCATACTCGGGTATAGACGTTGTCTTCCAGAACGTTCATTGGGCTACCGTGGCCTAAAAACAGTGCTGGCATACGGGAAGAAGTCATGGTGATATCCTTACAGAAGGTGTCAATTTAATGGTTCTACATTACGCGCAATCTCGCCCGGATGAACGCTGATAAGCGTGAAGATCATCATCAGGAAATTTGAATGTAAGGAATGTGTAAAGCAGGGTTTCGCCTCTCGCTTTGACCGAAATGAACCATTAATATTAATGATAATCATTATCATAAGGAGCAATGCATGTCAGTCCCCTTGATCCTGACTATACTGGCGGGCGCCGCAACGTTCATCGGTGCCATTCTCGGTGTGCTTGGTCAAAAGCCGTCTAACCGCGTGCTGGCCTTCTCATTGGGCTTTGCTGCCGGGATCATGCTGCTCATCTCTCTGATGGAGATGCTCCCTGCCGCACTGGGCACCGAAGGCATGTCTCCGGTGCTGGGGTATGGCATGTTTGTATTCGGCCTGCTTGGTTACTTTGCCCTCGACCGCATGCTGCCGCACGCGCATCCGCAGGATTTAATGCAAAAAAGCGTGACCCCGATGCCGCGCAATATTAAGCGCACGGCCATTCTGTTAACGCTCGGCATAAGCCTGCACAACTTCCCGGAAGGCGTAGCAACCTATGTCACCGCCAGCAGCAATCTGGAGATGGGCTTTGGTATCGCCCTGGCGGTCGCTTTGCACAATATTCCTGAAGGACTGGCGGTGGCCGGGCCGGTTTATGCCGCCACGGGCTCGAAACGGACCGCGGTCTTCTGGGCGGGGATCTCGGGGATGGCCGAAATTCTCGGCGGCGTGCTGGCGTGGTTGATTCTGGGCAGCCTGGTCTCGCCTGTGGTGATGGCCGCTATCATGGCCGCCGTGGCCGGGATAATGGTGGCGCTCTCCGTGGATGAGCTGATGCCGCTGGCGAAAGAGATCGATCCGAATAATAACCCAAGCTATGGCGTGCTGTGCGGTATGTCGGTGATGGGCTTGAGCCTGGTGCTGCTGCAAACGGCAGGGATCGGCTAAAACAATAGCGCATTAACGTCTCACAACAAAAAAGCCGGGTTTCCCCGGCTTTTTCACATCGGCCCTTTCAGCTGGCTTTGCGCGCGTGCGCCTGGCGATACTCCACCAGATCTTCAATCGTCACCACGGGCATATTATGCAGACGGGCAAAGGTGATGCACTCCGGCGCACGTGCCATGGTGCCATCGTCGTTGGTGAGTTCACACAGTACGCCCGCAGGTTTAAAGCCTGCCAGGGTCACGAGGTCAATGGTCGCTTCGGTGTGACCGCCACGGGTCAATACACCGCCAGCCTGCGCACGCAACGGGAAGACGTGCCCTGGACGATGCAGGTCTGATGGCTTCGCATCATCGGCAATCGCGGCACGCACGGTGGTCAGACGGTCAGCCGCCGACACGCCGGTGGTCACGCCATGTGCCGCTTCGATGGTCACGGTAAAACCGGTTCCAAAGGCGCTGGTGTTGTTTTCAACCATCATGGGCAGGTCGAGCTGCTTACGACGGTCTTCGTTGATACACAGGCACACGATGCCGCTACCGTGACGGATGGTCAGCGCCATCTGCTCAACGGTCATGTTTTCGGCGGCGAAAATCATGTCGCCTTCATTTTCACGGTTTTCATCGTCAAGCACCATCACGCCGCGGCCTTCGCGCAGTGCATCCAGTGCATGTTCAACACGTTCAATAGAAGTGCCAAAAGAGGAAAGTAGCGTCTGATTCATGGTAAAAAAACCTCATTAACATTATGGTTACCAGAATCAGGGCAGTCTTAGGAGCGCCGTATAAGCGGCAAAAAGATAACGTGAGCGGGCCAGGCCCGACTTGATCGTTACTCTCTCCCATCCGGACTCTAACCGTCGGCCCCGGAATTACACCGGATCTGCTGTCCTTTGAGTAGTGACCCAAAGCGCTCGCGGGCTTTCAGCGTTACGCTGATTTACCGCCGGTGGGGAATTTCGCCCCGCCCTGAGAATAAGCGAGATAACTATAACGCGATTGATTACCCTGGGCAATGCGCAGACATAAAATCTCCTTTATCCTGGGGCATGACGCGCTACAATGTTCATTAACACCGTCTTATCAAGGGAAGCCACAATGATTGACCCGAAGAAAATTGAGCAAATTGCGCGTCAGGTTCATGAGTCTATGCCAAAAGGTATTCGTGAGTTTGGGGATGACGTAGAGAAGAAAATCCGCCAGACGCTGCAGGCGCAGTTGGTTCGCCTTGATTTAGTCAGCCGCGAAGAGTTTGACGTGCAGACGCAGGTTCTGCTGCGTACCCGCGAGAAGCTGGCCCTGCTGGAGCAGCGTCTGAACGAGCTGGAAAACCGCAATACGCCAGCGGAAGTAAAACCGGCTCCGGCCATTCCACCGGTTGATGAAGCAGAATAACAGCCGCGTATAACGGGCTGTTTGCGAAGATACCCCCTCCTGCAAAGAGAGGGTGAAAAAAACGGGCCAGATGGCCCGTTTTTTATTTGCTGACTTTATTTGCTGTCTTTCTGGATCTTCTTGATGATGTTGGTGGTTGAGCACCCGTCCTCAAAGTTGAGCACCATCACTTCACCGCCATTAGCCCAGACCTCTTCGCTGCCCGCGATTTGATCCGGTTTGTAATCGCCGCCTTTCACCAGCAGATCCGGCAAAATACCGGCAATCAGGCGCTGCGGGGTATCTTCTTCAAACGACACCACCCAGTCCACCGCTTCCAGCGCACCCAGCACGATCATGCGCTGCTCCAGCGGGTTCACCGGACGCGTTTCACCTTTAAGACGTTTCGTCGACGCATCGCTGTTCACCGCCACAATCAGACGGTCGCCCAGCTTACGCGCATTGGCCAGATAAGAGACATGACCGGCATGCAGGATGTCGAACACGCCGTTGGTCATCACCACTTTTTCACCGCGTTTACGGGCGGCGGCAACGGCCACTTTCAGCTCATCTTCGCTCATCACGCCAAAACCGGTATCGGCACGACCACGCACCGCGTTTTCCAGTTCGATCGGCGAAACGGTGGAAGTCCCCAGCTTGCCGACGACCACGCCTGCCGCAGCATTAGCGAAGTAGCACGCTTCTTCCAGAGAGTTCCCTGCCGCCAGCGTCGCCGCCAGAACGCCAATGACCGTGTCGCCGGCACCGGTCACGTCATACACTTCCTGCGCCTGGGTCGGCATATGCAGCGGCGCTTTGCCAGGCTGCAGCAGCGTCATCCCCTGCTCGGAGCGGGTCACCAGCAGCGCGGAGAGTTCGAAGTCAGCAATGATCTTCATGCCGCGCTCAACGAGCTCTTCTTCCGTCTTACATTTGCCCGCCACCGCTTCAAACTCAGAGAGGTTTGGCGTCAGCAGCGTTGCGCCACGATAGCGCTCAAAGTCAGTACCTTTCGGGTCGATCAGCACGGGCACATTGGCTTTACGCGCGAGCTGGATCATCTGCTGTACGCTTGCCAGCGCACCTTTGGCGTAGTCGGACAGCACCAGCGCGCCGATAGTGCTCAGCGCCTGGTTAATGCGCTCGTGCAGCGGCTCAGGATCAACGCCCTCAAAGCCTTCCTCGAAGTCGAGGCGGATCAGCTGCTGGTTACGCGACAGAACGCGCAGTTTGGTGATCGTCGGGTGTGTCGGAACCGAAACGAAATCGCACTTCACGTTCACGTCCGCCAGCGACTTGCTCAGCGCACGCGCCGCATCGTCAATGCCGGTTAAGCCAACCAGACGCGACTGCGCGCCCAAAGAGGCAATGTTCATCGCCACGTTTGCCGCGCCGCCAGGACGCTCTTCAATGGTGTCGACCTTAACTACCGGTACCGGTGCTTCCGGAGAGATGCGGCTGGTCGGCCCGTACCAGTAGCGATCCAGCATGACATCCCCGACAACCATAACTCCAGCACGTTCAAACTCTGGCAGTGTTACTTTCATTCCTGACTCCAGAAAGATTCACAATTTGCGCGCGATAATATCACACTTGTTTTGTTACGCACGGTTCCACCAGCCACTTCTGCCAGCTGGCGGTGACCTGCGCGCGTTCAGTGGCGAAACAGTCCAGCGCGACGTGGCCAGGCTGCTCCTGTAAGGCCAGGTGGTGCAGCTCGTCGCGCAGCGTGGTATAGGCGCGCGTTAAGGCCTGCGCCTCCTGCTCATCCATAATGTCGTTTTGCGCCAGCAGCTCCAGAATACGCACATTATCAGACCAGCGGGTCAGCTTCGGTTTAGCGTGCGCATGGCGTAGCACCAGATATTGCGTAATAAATTCAATATCGGTAATGCCGCCCTCATCCGCTTTAATATCAAAGCGATCGCGATGCTTATTGCCCAGGTGCGCGCGCATTTTCTCGCGCATCTCACGCACCTCGGTCTGCAGCGTGCTGCCGTCACGCGGGGTTGTCATAATTTCCCGACGAATGGCATCAAACTGCGTTTTCAGCGACGGATCGCCGTACACCACGCGGGCACGCACCAGCGCCTGATGTTCCCACGTCCAGGCTTCATTCTTCTGGTACTCAGCGAAGGACTCCGTTGAGGTCACCAGCATGCCGGCCGCGCCGGAAGGACGCAGACGCGCATCCACTTCATATAAAATGCCGGATGACGTGCGGGTGCTGAACAGATGCATAATGCGCTGGGCCAGACGCAGGTAGAACTGACGCCCGTCGATTTCACGCTCGCCGTCGGTCATGACGTCTGCCGGGCAGTCATGCAGGAAGATTAAATCGAGATCCGAGCTGTACCCCAGTTCCCATCCGCCGAGCTTACCGTAACCCACAACGGCAAAACCGCGGCCTTCGCGGTCAGCAAGGTGTTTCGGCTGGCCGTAGCGCGCCACCATCTGAATCCATGCCTGATGCACCACCGCATCAATGATCGCTTCTGCAAGCCAGGTTAAGTGATCGCTCACTTTCATCACTGGCAGCGTTCCGGCGATATCTGCCGCCGCCACGCGCAGCATTTGCGCCTGCTTAAATTGACGCAGCGCCTCCAGCTGTTGCTCTTCGTCCTCTTCCGGTACGCGCAGCAGATACTGACGCAGCTCGTCACGGTAGGCGTCCGTTGCCGTCGGCTGGTAGAGCGTATTGGGATCGAGCAGCTCATCCAGCAGCAGCGGATACCGCGCCAGCTTGTTGGCCACCATCGGCGAGGCGGCGCAAAGCGTAATCAGATGCTTGAGCGCGCCCGGGAACTCGCTCAGCAACTCAAGATAGGTCGTACGGGTGATGATGCTGCTCAGCAGCGGCATCATGCGCGACAGCGGTACCGGCGCATCCGCACGCGAGCAGACGTTGCTCAGCAGGTGCGGCATCAGATGATCCAGCACCTGACGACCGCGCGGACCAATGGCCCGTTTATTCAGTTCGAGACGGAAATCAGCAATTAACGCCACCACACGATGGCGATCGTCGTCGCTCAGGTGCGCCAGCACCGGCGTGGTGTCATCTTCCTGCAGCGCGTCCTGCCACAATTCGCGCCAGTGTTCAGAGAGCGTATCGTCCTGCGATTCACTTTCATCGTCACCAATCAGCGCGTTAAAGACACGGCGCACGCCGGCCATATGCGCATCCAGTTGCCCGGTCAACGTTGACCAGTCGTCGACGTGCATTCCCCAGGCCAGCCGCGCCCGGTTCAGGTCATCGCCTGGCAAAGTCTGGGTCTGCTCGTCATTGATGCTTTGCAGCAGGTTTTCCAGGCGGCGCAGGAACAGATAGGCCTCACGCAGGATCTGCGCGTCGCCTTCCGGCAGCAGATGCAGTTGCTCTATGGCTGACAGCGTCGGCAGCAGCGAACGGGATTGCAGTGAAGGCTCACGTCCGCCGCGGATCAGCTGGAAGACCTGAACGATAAATTCGATTTCGCGAATGCCGCCCGCGCCGAGCTTGATGTTGTCCTTCAGGCCCCGACGGCGCACTTCACGGGCGATCATTCCTTTCATGTTGCGCAGCGACTGAATAACGCTGAAGTCGATATAGCGACGGAACACGAACGGGCGCAGCATGGCGCGCAGCTCGTTGGCGTAGGCATCGTCGCTGTCTCCCATGATCCGCGCTTTGACCATCGCGTAACGCTCCCAGTCGCGCCCCTGCTCCTGGTAATAATCTTCCAGTGCCGCAAAGCTCAGCACCAGCGGACCGCTGTCGCCAAACGGGCGCAGGCGCATATCCACGCGATAGACAAAACCATCCTGGGTAGGTTGATCCAGCGCTTTAATCAGACGTTGCCCGAGACGGGTAAAGAACTGCGCATTGTCCAGTTCACGGCGGCCCCCACGTGTGGAGCCGTTCTCCGGCCAGGCAAAAATCAGGTCGATATCCGAGGAGAAATTCAGTTCGCAGCCCCCGAGCTTGCCCATGCCCAGAATCAAGAGTGGCTGAGGAACCCCATCCTCATTGCACGGCGTGCCCCACTCTTTACAGCAGGCGGCATAGAGCCAGTCCCGTGCGGCAACAATCAGCGTCTGTGCCAGCTCGCTCAGCTGCTGCAGGGTACTTTCTTCGCTGACCAGTTCCAGCGCCTGAGCCCAGGCAATACGCACCATCACCCGGCGGCGGAACTGGCGCAGGACGCGCATCAGTGTCGCTTCATCCGCGACCTCTTCAAGTGCGGTTTGCAACCAGCCCGCATAATGCCGCCACTCGTCTGCCTGCGGCGGGGTGCGCTCAAGCGCCTCCAGCCAGCCCGGGTAAGCGGTGATACTTTCCTGCACAAAATCACTGAAGGTGAGCACGCTCCTGGCCTGCTCGCTTAACGATGACGCCGGTAATGACTCAGGCAGACGTTCGCAAACGGTCTGCCACTGCTGCTGTAACTGCGAAGAAAGCGGCATTATAGGGTTCCTTGCCAGAGTTAACGTTTTCCGCTGTGCAGCCAGAACGGCTCCTGCGAAATGGCTTCATTGCGGAAATGCTCAATCTCAATGTGCTGACGGGTTTCGATAGCATGTTTCAGCCCCTGCCAGTTCTCCAGCCAGGCCTGCGCTTTAGGGCCGTCATAGGCACCCGACAGCAGCAGCATGCTGTCGATATTGCGCGACAGGCGGATCAGCTGATCGCCATACTGGTCTCCCAGCGGATACGCAAAGGTGGTTTTAAGCTCCGCCGCGTGGCGTGAAAGATGGATATCCGCGAAACGTTTGAAGTTATCTTCAATTTTGGCCTGCGCTTTTGCATCCAGGAAGGCACGCCAGCTGCGCGTCACCAGAAACTCGGTCAGCGCCAGCCTGGCGGCGGCGTTTTGCGGGCTGTAGAGTGCCGTTTGTGCGGATACGTCAGAGAGCAGCAGCGCTTCGGTCTGGGTCAGCAGGTCACGTAAGTGAGCGCTCGCTTTACGAGGTACGATGCCGCCGAACAGCGCCAGGGTATGACGCACAAGGCTCATCGCCGCTAACACGTGCGCTTTTGCGTTTTTCACATTACGCACCCACAGCTCTTCATGATAAAGCCACTGTGAGAGCGCCAGCTCCAGTGCCGCCTCCATGCCCTGCTCAACGCTGGCTTTCGGTGGCACGTGCAAAATAGTCGTCTCTTTCAGCAGGCGCGGCGCATTCCCGGCGGCCAGATGATACCCCCGCGCCGCTTTGCTCAGGCTGCCCTGACGCAGGCCCGGCTGGCTTACCAGCTTACGCGCCAGCTTCAGTACGTCCTGGACTTCACCCTCCAGCAGTTCGAGCTCCAGCTCGCAAATCGGCTCCTGAAGCTCACCCGCTTTTACCTCACCCTGATCGAGGGCGATTTCAATGCGGCTTTTCCCTTCCGTTACCAGCCATTTTTCACGCCAGAAATCGGTGCTAAACAGCGGTTTCACCTCGGCGGATAAGGTTTCTGGCAGCACGCCGTCCGGCCAGACTTCTGCCGGGAAACGATCCAGCTCAAGTTCTGGCTGATTGATGTCGATATTGTATTCTGGGCGCTGATGCAAACCGCCGACCACGCGGCCAGCGATTTTCATCGTCATCTCGTAGCGCCCGTTCGCGCCACGGATGCGCAACCCCATATCATGGCGGCGCAGCCAGTTGTCTGGCGTTTCGTAATAGATATTAAGCAGTTGTACCGGTTCATGGTGTTCGCCGGAAAGGGTCTGCAGATGCTGACGGAGTGCGTCAACGCTGTCTTTTTCGACGATAAATTTTAATTCGATTTCTTGAGCCATAGCCTTGTACTTTTGCAGGCGTCACAGACGCGTCAATGAGGGCGAACTTCCTCGCCATTTGTTTGTCAGTACATAGTATTTTGCGCCAAATTGCCACGCAATGAGCAATTTGACGGGCGTAAATGTTTAGGGTCGTGACACAGATGATTCTGATTGCTGACGAATGCTTTGCGTAGAGACACTGTTGCCACTACTATCGTTCCACTATTTATGAAAATAACGACTAATGATGCTTAAATTACGCCTGATTGGACTTACTTTCCTCGCTTTTAGCGCCGCAACCGCCGTGCACGCTGAAGAGAAGCGTTACGTTTCTGACGAACTGAACACCTGGGTACGCAGTGGCCCTGGAGATAATTATCGCCTCGTGGGTACGGTCAATGCCGGCGAGGAAGTGACGCTGTTACAGACCAACGCGGAGACCAATTATGGTCAGGTTCGCGACAGTACCGGCCGCACGTCCTGGATCCCACTGAAAGAGCTGAGCGCGGTGCCAAGCCTGCGTACCCGCGTGCCGGATCTGGAAAATCAGGTGAAAACGCTGACCGACAAGCTGAACAATATCGACGGTACCTGGAACCAGCGTACCGCGGAAATGCAGCAGAAAGTGGCCCAGAGCGACAGCGTGATTAACGGTCTGAAAGACGAAAATCAGAAACTGAAAAACGAGCTGATTGTCGCGCAGAAGAAGGTGAACGCCGCCAATCTGCAACTTGATGACAAACAACGTACCATCATCATGCAGTGGTTTATGTACGGTGGCGGTGTGCTGGGCGTTGGCCTGGTGCTGGGTCTGGTGCTTCCTCACCTGATCCCAAGCCGTAAGCGTAAAGACCGCTGGATGAACTAATTCGTCTTCTCTGCCAGACTTACGTATTATCTTGCGAAAAGAGAAAACGGGAGTACAGGGCGTGAAGAGTTATCTGGTCGGTGGTGCGGTACGTGATGCGTTGTTAGGTCTGCCGGTCAAAGATAAAGACTGGGTGGTGGTGGGAGCCACACCTGAAGAGATGCTTAACGCGGGCTACCAGCAGGTAGGCCGCGATTTTCCCGTGTTTCTGCACCCGCAAAGCCGTGAGGAGTACGCCCTGGCGCGTACCGAACGGAAATCCGGTTCGGGTTATACCGGCTTCACCTGCTATGCCGCACCGGACGTCACGCTGGAGCAAGATCTCCTGCGTCGCGATCTCACCATCAACGCGCTGGCGCAGGACGAAGACGGCCAGATCATTGACGCGTATGGCGGTCAGGACGATCTGCGTAATCGACTGCTGCGTCACGTCTCCCCGGCGTTTTCTGAAGATCCGCTCCGCGTGCTGCGCGTGGCGCGCTTTGCGGCGCGTTACGCGCATCTGAGCTTCCGCATTGCCGATGAGACCCTGGCACTGATGACCGCCATGACCGAGGCGGGCGAACTGGCCCACCTCACGCCAGAGCGCGTCTGGAAAGAGACGGAAAACGCCCTTACTACCCGCAACCCGCAGGTCTTTTTCCAGGTGCTGCGTGACTGTGGCGCCCTGAAAGTGCTGTTCCCGGAAATTGACGCGCTGTTCGGCGTGCCCGCCCCGGCGAAATGGCACCCGGAAATCGATACCGGCGTGCATACCCTGATGACCCTGAGTATGGCTGCCATGCTCAGCCCCGAGGTGGATGTGCGTTTTTCAACGCTGTGCCACGATCTCGGCAAAGGATTAACGCCAAAAGCCATGTGGCCGCGCCACCATGGCCACGGTCCTGCCGGGGTGAAGCTGGTCGAAGGGCTTTGCCAGCGCCTGCGGGTACCCAACGAGATCCGCGATCTCGCCAGACTGGTGGCGGAATTTCACGACCTGATCCACACCTTCCCGATCCTCAAACCGGCCACCATCGTTAAGCTGTTTGATAACATCGACGCATGGCGCAAACCCCAGCGCGTCGAGCAGATCGCGTTGACCAGCGAAGCCGACGTACGTGGCCGCACCGGTTTTGAAGCCTGCGATTATCCGCAGGGGCGGCTGTTACGCGCAGCGTGGGACGTGGCAAAAGCGGTACCGACTAAAGCGGTTGTCGAGGCGGGCTTCAAGGGACCGGAAATCCGGGAAGAGCTGACGAAACGTCGAATTCAGGCGGTGACGGACTGGAAGGAAAAGCATTGCCCTCAGCCTAAAGACTGAGGGCCGTCGGTCAGAAGAAGACCACGTAAACCGCAGCCGCCACGATAAAGCGATAGATCGCGAACGGAATAAACGAGATACGCTTAATCAACTGCAGGAAGGTTTTGATGGCGATCAGCGCCACGATAAAGGCAGTGACAAAGCCCACGGCGAACATCGGAATGTCACCCGTGGTGAGGAAGCCAATGCTTTTATAGACGTCGAGTGCGGTCGCGCCCATCATCATCGGCACCGCCAGCAGGAACGAGAACTCCGACGCAGCATAACGGCTAACGCCCATCAGCATCCCGCCAGAGATGGTCGCGCCTGAGCGTGAAAAGCCCGGCCACAGCGCCAGACACTGGAAACAACCGATGATAAACGCCTGACGGTAGGTCATGTCATCCAGACCTTCCGCGCGTGGCGTTTTCGGCTTCAGCAGTTCTGCCGCGATCAGCAGGAAACCGCCGACAACCAGCGCATACATGACGTTAATCGGGTTAAACAGCGATTTAATGGTGTCGTGGAAAACCAGGCCCAGAACCACTGCCGGAACCATGCCAAGCAGAATATGGATAAGCGTCAGGCGACCTTTGCTTTCACCCTCACGCTGAGGAAGACGGCCAAAGTGGATACCGATAAGCCCGAACAGACGACGCCAGAACATTACAACGACCGCCAGAATAGACCCCAACTGAATGACAACTTCAAACGTCTTTGCGGTATCGCCTTCAAAGCCCAGCAGATGGCCAACGATAATCATATGGCCCGTACTGGAAACCGGCAAAAACTCCGTCAATCCTTCGACCACACCCAGTATTGCCGCCACCAGCAGCGAGTGCATATCGCTCATCTATAAACCCCTAAAAAGATATAAAAAAAACGGTGTCCCACGCGGACAACCGTGAAAGATACAGCTTTAAGACCGGTATAACCTAAAATGGTTTAGCTATTATGACGTTAAATCTTCCCTTTCAGATTTGTGCCACGCTCAATGATCACGCCGACGTTAGCGGCACGCGCCACGGCGCCCGGTTTGCTCAACTTGATGCGTACCCACGGTGCGTTGAACTTGCTCAGCAGCAGCTCAGCCACCTCTTCTGCCACACGCTCCACCAGCGCAAAACGTTGCCCTTCGACGTGGCCCACGACCGTTTCACTGATATCGGCGTAGCTCAGACAGTCATTCACGTCGTCGCTTTTTGCTGACTTGCGGTTATCCCAGCCCATTTCGATATCGAACACGAGTTTCTGTTCAATGGTCTGTTCCCAGTCGTAAACACCAATAGTGGTGATTACCGAAAGTTGCTCTATAAATACAATATCCATCACGACCTGCCTGCTTTTTGGCTAAACCGGATACCACTTCCGGCGAATTATGCGTATTATCCACAGATGCTGAGAATACAGATACATTTTCAAAACGGAACAGCGTTATGAGTGCAATCGCGCCTGGAATGATCCTCCTCGCCTACCTTTGCGGCTCAATCTCCAGCGCCATTCTGGTCTGCCGCATTGCCGGGTTACCTGACCCGCGCGAAAGTGGTTCCGGGAATCCGGGGGCGACCAATGTACTACGAATTGGCGGCAAGGGAGCAGCCGTAGCGGTATTGATTTTTGATGTTCTGAAAGGAATGTTACCCGTCTGGGGAGCGTATGCGCTGGGCGTAACGCCGTTCTGGCTGGGGCTCATTGCTATCGCCGCCTGTGTCGGCCATATCTGGCCTGTATTCTTTGGTTTTAAAGGCGGTAAAGGCGTCGCCACCGCCTTTGGTGCTATTGCCCCAATCGGCTGGGACTTAACCGGCGTGATGGCCGGCACCTGGCTACTGACCATTCTTCTGAGCGGTTACTCGTCACTGGGCGCCATCGTCAGCGCGCTGATTGCGCCATTCTATGTCTGGTGGTTCAAACCGCAGTTCACCTTCCCGGTGTCAATGCTCTCCTGCCTCATCCTGCTGCGTCATCACGATAATATTCAGCGCCTGTGGCGTCGCCAGGAGACCAAAATCTGGTCGAAGCTCAAGAGAAAGAAAAAAGACGCCCCGTAAGGGGTTAGTTATGCCTTATAACCAAATGTGATTTTGGTCACCCTCTGCCTGTGGTAACTGTTAATGACACAACACAACCACACAAAACGAAAATGGCAGACATTACAGACACAACTCCCCTTTCAACAGCAGGACATTCGCCTGATGGCGACATCAAGTGGGTACGTAACGCCTCTGACGTTTCACGTCTGGTCAACGACGGTTCTCAGGGTCGGGCCAACGCCCGCATCGTAGTCGGTATCGCGCTGGGCGGTATTTTCCTCGATGCGTACGACCTTGGTGCGCTGGCGTTCGGCATCAAAGACATCACCCGCGAATTTAATCTCACCCCTGCCGGTACCGGCATGGTGGCCTCGGCCATTACCTTTGGTGCGATTGTCGGGGCGCTACTGGGTGGCTATCTCACGGACAAGATCGGACGCTACCGCGTCTTTATGGCCGACATGCTGTTCTTCGTGGTAGCGGCCATCGCCTGTGCACTGGCACCGAACGAATATGCGCTGGCGGGCGCACGCTTTGTGATGGGCCTCGGCGTGGGGATCGATCTGCCGGTGGCGATGGCGTTTCTTAGCGAGTTCGCCAGGCTCAAAGGCCCCGGAAACAAGGCCTCCAGCGTCGCAATGTGGTGTCCAACCTGGTATGCCGCAATCAGCATCTCTTACCTGTTGGTGTTATTCTTCTACGCCGTACTGCCAGAAAGTCACAGCGACTGGCTGTGGCGCTTAATCCTGGGGTTTGGCGCGGTGCCTGCGCTGGTGATTATCGCCATTCGTAGCCGCTACATGAGCGAGTCCCCGGTCTGGGCGGCGAATCAGGGCAACCTGAAAGAGGCGGCCGCTATCTTGCGGCAATCGTATAACATCAACGCCCACGTGCCGCAGGATGCGCTTAACCAACCGGCACCGGTGGTCAACAAGGCGAAGTGGGCAAACTATCTGCACCTGTTCCGTGGCGTCTATCTGCGACGTACCACGCTCGCTACCCTGCTCTCGGTGGTATCGTCTTTCGCCTATAACGCCGTCGCATTTGGTCTGCCGGTCATTATCTCCAGCTTCTTTGTGCAGTCGATGCTGACCACTATTCTGATCTCACTGGTGCTAAACCTGCTGTTTGCCTTCGTCGGCGGATTGCTGGCAGTACGCTATGTTCCGCGCTTCGGCGCGTGGCGGATGTCGCTGGCGGGCTACGCCTGTCAGCTTGTTGCTCTGCTGGGGCTGGCGCTGATTGGTCGTCCGGAAGGCGTATCGGAAGGCGTTATCGCCGTCGCGATGCTGGCGCTGTTCCTGTTCGGTCAGGGATTTGGGCCCGGTGCCCATACCATGACGTTTGCGTCCCTGAGCTATCCCACCTCTCTGCGCGGCGTGGGTGTGGGCCTTAACCAGACGCTAATGCGCAGCAGTTCCACGCTCTCCCTGTTTCTGTTCCCGCTGCTGGTGGCCTCTCTTGATACCGCCGTGTTCTGGGTGATCGCCCTGGCACCGTTTATCGGGCTGGCTTCGCTGCTGGCGATCCGCTGGGAGCCGTCCGGCTATGATGTGGATGCAGAGGATTATCGATAACCTTCTCAACCGGCTCCTTGAGCCGGTTTTTTTATCCATAAGCGACTCATATGACAGCCTTCATTTCTGCCAGGGCATACTGAAACGTCTCCCGATGATGAGCAGATGGATGCAGCATGTTAGCAGCTCAGGTCACTGATAATTCTTACAAAGGCTGGCAGGCATCGCTTGCCCTGCAGTTTTGTTACACCCCTGAGAAAACCCTCCTGCACGCTGCTCATCACATCGGGCCCCTCACCGTACAGCGGCCTTTTTATCCCGAAGGCGACACCTGCCACCTGTATTTGCTGCACCCGCCAGGCGGGATAGTCGGCGGCGATACGCTGGATATTTCGGTGCATCTGGACGCGAAAAGCCATGCGCTGATCACCATGCCCGGCGCGAGCAAGTTCTATCGCAGCAGCGGCCCGCAGGCCTGTCTCAATCAGCACTTCTGGCTCGACGATGAGGCTACGCTGGAGTGGCTGCCGCAGGACACCATTATCTTTCCCGGTGCGAATGCCGCCCTGCGTTCCGTTTTTCATCTGAAGGCTTCCAGTACGCTGCTGGCGTGGGAATTGTACTGTCTGGGTCGCCCGGTGATCGGCGAAACCTTCAGCCACGGCACGCTGGAAAGCCGCCTTGAGATCTGGGTCGACGATGAGCCACGGCTGATTGAACGTCAGCACCTCAGCAATGGCGATCTCACGCCCGTTGCAGGTCTCCCGTGGGTCGGCACGCTGCTGTTCTTTCCGGCCAGGGAAGCGCACCTCGAAACGGTGCGCGAGCTGCTGACGCCGCTGAGCCACTTTGCCGGGGCAACGCTCACAGACGATCTGCTGTCGGTGCGTTTTCTCTCCCACGACAACCTGATTTGCCAGCGGGTGATGCGCGATATCTGGCAGTCGCTTCGCCCGCTTTTAACCCCCAAAACCGCCTGTTCGCCGCGTATCTGGCAGACATAAGAGAAACGTTATGGAACTGACCCCCAGAGAAAAAGACAAGCTGTTGCTGTTTACCGCTGCGCTGGTTGCCGAACGCCGCCTTGCGCGCGGGGTAAAACTGAATTACCCGGAATCAGTCGCGCTGATCAGCGCGTTTATTATGGAAGGCGCCCGCGATGGCGAAACCGTCGCCTCACTGATGGAAGCGGGCCGTCACGTCCTGACGCGCGACCAGGTGATGGAAGGCGTACCGGAGATGATCCCCGACATTCAGGTGGAAGCGACGTTCCCGGACGGATCAAAGCTCGTCACCGTCCATAACCCGATCGTATAAGGAGCGCGTGATGATCCCAGGCGAATACCAGATCCAATCCGGAAACATTGCGATCAACGTTGGGCGAGACACGCAAAACGTGATCGTCGAAAACCATGGCGACAGGCCAATCCAGGTGGGATCGCACTACCACTTTTATGAGATTAACCCGGCGCTGAAATTCGACCGGGAAGCCACCAAAGGCTATCGGCTGAATATTCCGGCAGGCACCGCCGTGCGTTTCGAACCCGGACAGAAGCGCGAGGTGACGCTGGTTCAGGTCAGCGGCGCGCAGCGTATTTTCGGCTTTCGCGGCGAGGTGATGGGAGAGGTGAAAAATGGCTGAAATTTCACGCCAGGCCTACGCCGATATGTTCGGCCCCACCACTGGCGATAAAGTGCGTCTGGCCGACAGCGAGCTGTGGGTTGAAGTGGAAAACGATCTCACGGTCTACGGCGAAGAGGTCAAATTCGGCGGCGGGAAGGTGATCCGCGACGGTATGGGCCAGGGGCAGATGACATCCGACGGCTGCGTGGATCTGGTGCTGACCAACGCGTTGATTATCGATCACTGGGGGATCGTTAAAGCCGATATTGGCGTAAAAAACGGCCGGATCTTTGCCGTGGGTAAAGCCGGTAACCCGGATATACAGCCCGGGGTCACGATCCCGATTGGCGCAGCGACAGAAGTGATCGCCGCCGAAGGGAAAATTGTCACCGCCGGCGGGATCGACACGCACATCCACTGGATCTGCCCGCAGCAGGCGGAAGAGGCGCTGGTCTCTGGCGTCACCACCATGATTGGCGGGGGTACGGGCCCTGCGGCAGGCACCAACGCCACGACCTGTACGCCGGGGCCCTGGTATATCGCGCGAATGTTGCAGGCGGCCGATACACTACCGGTGAATATCGGCCTGCTTGGCAAAGGTAACGGTTCCAACCCTGATGCCCTGCGCGAGCAGATCGCAGCGGGTGCCATCGGGCTGAAGATCCACGAAGACTGGGGCGCGACGCCGGCCGCCATCAACTGCTCACTGGCGGTGGCGGAGGAGATGGATATTCAGGTGGCGCTGCACAGCGACACGCTGAACGAATCCGGGTTTGTTGAGGACACGCTGGCGGCTATCGGCGGACGGACCATTCACACCTTCCATACGGAAGGGGCGGGCGGCGGACATGCACCGGATATTATTACTGCCTGCGCGCACCCGAATATTCTGCCCTCCTCCACTAACCCGACGCTGCCCTACACGGTGAATACCATCGACGAGCATCTCGACATGCTGATGGTGTGTCACCACCTCGACCCGGATATCGCCGAGGACGTGGCCTTTGCTGAATCACGCATTCGCCGGGAGACCATCGCCGCGGAAGATGTCCTTCACGATATCGGTGCCTTCTCGCTGACCTCGTCCGACTCCCAGGCAATGGGTCGCGTCGGCGAAGTGATTATTCGTACCTGGCAGGTGGCGCACCGTATGAAGGTTCAGCGCGGCGCACTGCCGGAAGAGACCGGGAACAACGATAACTACCGCGTGAAACGCTATATCGCCAAATACACCATTAACCCGGCGCTGACCCACGGGATTGCCCATGAAGTGGGCTCGATTGAGGCCGGGAAACTGGCGGATTTAGTGGTCTGGTCCCCCGCGTTCTTTGGCGTCAAACCCGCCACCATTGTGAAAGGCGGGATGATCGCCTGCGCGCCGATGGGGGATATCAACGCCTCTATCCCAACGCCGCAACCGGTCCATTACCGTCCGATGTTTGGCTCGCTGGGTGCCGCACGCCATGCAACACGGCTGACGTTTGTCTCCCAGGCTGCCGATGCGAAGGGCATTTCGCACCAGCTCAGCCTGCAGAGCGGCATAGCCGTCGTAAAAGGCTGCCGCACGGTGAAAAAGGCCGACATGATCCACAACAGCCTGCAGCCCAACATCACCGTTGACGCACAAACTTACGAGGTTCGCGTTGATGGCGAGCTCATTACCAGCGAGCCGGCAGACGTTCTGCCGATGGCCCAACGCTATTTCCTGTTTTAAGGAGTGACGATGATCTACCTGACCCAACGCCTTGACCATGCCCATCCGATAACCGCCAGCGTCACGCTGCCGATTGATGTCCGGGTGAAAAGCCGTGCCCGCGTGGCGCTGAATGACGGTCGCGAAGCCGGGCTGATGCTGCCGCGCGGCCTGCTGCTGCGCGGGGGGGATCTGCTGACCACTGACGACGGCAGCGAGGTGATCGAGGTGATCGCCGCGCCGGAATCGGTCTCCGTCGTGCGCTGCGACGATCCGTTCCTGCTCGCCCGCGCCTGCTACCACCTCGGCAACCGCCACGTGCCGTTGCAGATCATGCCCGGCGAGCTGCGCTACCACCACGATCATGTGCTCGATGACATGCTGCGCCAGTTCGGGCTCGAGGTGACATTTGCCACCCTCCCGTTTGAACCGGAAGCAGGGGCGTATACCAGCGATGCCCACAGCCATAGTCATAGCCATAGTCACTCTCACGCTCATTCACATTAAGGATTCATCATGCGTACGTTTTTACCTCTGTTACTGCTGGCCTTTTCTCTTCCTGTCCTGGCGCATCCCGGACACGGCACAGACAGCTTTCAGGCCGGTTTTTTCCATCCGCTGACGGGTCTTGATCATCTGCTGATGCTAACCGGTGCGGGCGTACTTTCGGCCCTGAGCGGGCGCAAGCTGCTGCTGCCTCTTGCCACTCTCGGCATGATGCTGGCCGGGGCCGTTGCAGGCAGCCAGCTTGGCGGCTTTAGCGGCATGGAAATGCTGATTATCGCCTCGCTGGCGGTCTGCGGCGCGATGATGTTTAAAACCGAAAATCGCCTGCTGTTGGCCGTGCCGGCGCTGGCAATGTTCCACGGCTGGGCGCACGGGGTAGAGATGTCTGGCCACAACTTCTGGCTCTTCACCAGCGGCTTTATGTTTGCCAGTGCCACGGTGCTGTGCGCCAGCTTCGCCGCCGGGTTACTGCTGCGCCGTCACGACGGGTTGCGTAAAACCTTTGGTGGCGGGCTGATTGTCTCTGCGCTGCTGGCGCTGATGGGCTGATGGAGCACGTCCGCCAGCGGCTGCGCCTGATGCAGCTCTCCAGCAGCAGCCTTCCGGTCGGGTCATTCACCTGGTCGCAGGGGCTGGAGTGGGCCGTAGAAGCAGGCTGGGTCCCCGATGCTGAGGCGTTCAAAAACTGGCAGATCCTGCAGATGGAGCAGAGCTTGTTCTGTGTCGATCTGCCGCTGTTTTCCCGACTTTATCAGGCGTGCGAGCAAAACGATTTGGCGACGGCAACACGCTGGACGGCCTACCTTCTCGCCTGCCGGGAAACGCGTGAACTGCGTGAAGAGGAACGCAACCGCGGGGCGGCCTTTACGCGCCTGCTCAAAAGCTGGGAGCCGGACTGTCCGGCAGAGTGGCAGACGCTGTTTATGCAAAGCCAGCTCAGCGGCATGGCGTGGCTCGGAGTACGCTGGGGCATTAGCGCCCATGAGCTGGCCCTGAGCCTGGGCTACAGCTGGATTGAGAGCGCGGTCATGGCGGGCGTCAAGCTGGTGCCGTTCGGGCAACAGGCGGCGCAGCAGCTGATTATCGACCTGAGCGACCACTTTGCCGCTGGGCTTGAACCGGCTTTTTTGCGTGGCGACGACGCGCTGGGTGCGGCAACGCCGCTGTCGGCCATCGCCTCTGCGCGCCACGAAACACAATATTCACGATTATTCCGTTCCTGAGGAGACAACATGGCTGATTACAAACATCCCCTGCGCGTGGGCGTGGGCGGCCCGGTGGGGTCGGGTAAAACCGCGTTACTGGAAGCACTCTGCAAAGCAATGCGCGACACCTATCACCTGGCAGTGGTGACTAACGATATCTACACCAAAGAGGACCAGCGCATTCTCACCGAAGCGGGTGCCCTTGAGCCAGAGCGCATCGTGGGCGTGGAGACGGGCGGTTGCCCGCATACCGCAATCCGCGAAGATGCCTCAATGAACCTGGCGGCAGTGGAAGCGTTAAGCGAAAAGTTCGGCAATCTGGACCTGATCTTCGTTGAAAGCGGCGGTGACAACCTGAGCGCCACCTTCAGCCCGGAGCTGGCTGACCTGACGATCTATGTGATTGATGTCGCTGAAGGGGAGAAGATCCCGCGTAAGGGCGGCCCAGGGATTACCAAATCCGATTTTCTGGTGATCAACAAAACCGACCTGGCACCCTATGTGGGGGCCTCACTGGAAGTGATGGAGCGTGACACCAACCGCATGCGCGGCGAGCGCCCGTGGACCTTCACCAATCTGAAGGCGGGCGACGGACTGGCGACGATCGTGACATTTCTGGAAGAGAAAGGGATGTTGCGGGTGTAACCGTATAAATCCCCTCTCCCTGGCGGGAGAGGGCCAGGCATTACGCCTCCGGCAACTCCGCCAGCGGCCAGCGTGGACGTACAGAGACGCTCAGATCGGCGGTCGCGCCAGCGTTCAGACGCACCATGCCCGCGTAGGCGATCATCGCCCCGTTATCGGTACAGAATTCCGGACGGGCATAAAATACTTCCCCACCACGCTTTTGCATCATCTGGGCGAGTTTTGCACGCAGCGTGCGGTTGGCGCTGACGCCCCCGGCCATCACCAGACGCTTAAAGCCGGTCTTTTCCAGGGCGCGTTTGCATTTGATCATCAGGGTATCGACCACCGCGTCTTCGAACGCACGGGCGATATCAGCACGGGTCTGCTCACTATCGTCGTTATTGCGAATGGTATTGGCCGCGAAGGTTTTCAGACCGGAAAAGCTGAAATCCAGCCCTGGACGGTCAGTCATCGGACGCGGGAAGACGAAACGCCCTTCCGTGCCCTGCGAGGCCATTTTCGAGAGCATCGGACCGCCAGGATAATCCAGACCCAGCAGTTTGGCCGTTTTGTCGAAGGCCTCACCGGCTGCGTCGTCAATGGACTCGCCGAGCAGCTCATACTTGCCAATCCCCGTTACGCTAATCAGCTGGGTATGGCCACCTGAAACCAGCAGCGCCACAAAAGGAAACGCAGGCGGATTATCTTCCAGCATCGGCGCCAGAAGATGCCCTTCCATATGGTGAACCGGAATGGCCGGCACATCCCACGCGAATGCCAGCGAACGGCCCACCGTTGCGCCGACCAGCAGCGCACCCACCAGGCCCGGGCCTGCGGTATACGCTACAGCATCAATATCAGTAGAGCTCAACCCGGCTTCTTTCAGCGCCGCCTGAATCAGGGGAACCGTTTTACGCACGTGGTCACGAGAAGCCAGTTCAGGCACGACGCCGCCGTAGTCAGCGTGTAATTTCACCTGACTATACAGTTGGTTGGCAAGAAGCCCTTTTTCGTCGTCGTAAATGGCGATGCCGGTCTCATCGCAGGATGTTTCAATACCCAGTACACGCATGACTTGTTTTACCTCGTTTCAATACCGCGCAGTGTAGGGCCAATGCGGATTGATGTAAAACTTTGTTCGCCCCAGGAAGAAGCCTCGTGTATACTCCTCACCCTTATTAAAGTCCCTTTCAAAAACGCGTCGGTGCTTTACAAAGCAGCAGCATTTGCAGTAAAATTCCGCACCATTTTGAAATAAGCTGGCGTTGATGCCAGCGGCAAACCGAATTTATCAAAGGTGAGAGTTACATGCCGGTAATTAAAGTACGTGAAAACGAGCCGTTCGACGTTGCACTGCGTCGCTTCAAACGTTCATGCGAGAAAGCAGGTGTTCTGGCTGAAGTTCGTCGTCGTGAGTTCTATGAAAAACCAACGACCGAACGTAAGCGCGCTAAAGCTTCTGCTGTGAAACGTCACGCGAAGAAACTGGCTCGCGAAAACGCACGCCGTACTCGTCTGTACTAATCAATTGAGGGCCTCAGCCCTCAATGACAGACAGAGTTGTAGTCGTAAGGCCGTGCTTCCGGAAGGAATGCGCGGCTTGTTTTCGTTTATGAGTTACTAAAATTTTTGGGGCATATGGCCGGACGAATCCCACGCGTATTCATCAATGACCTGCTAGCCAGAACCGACATCGTCGATCTCATCGACGCGCGGGTAAAGCTGAAAAAGCAGGGCAAGAACTACCATGCGTGCTGTCCTTTCCATAACGAAAAAACCCCCTCCTTCACCGTAAACGGTGAAAAGCAGTTTTACCATTGCTTCGGCTGTGGTGCTCACGGTAATGCTGTCGATTTTTTAATGAACTACGACAAGCTCGAGTTCGTTGAAACCGTCGAAGAGCTGGCGGCGATGCACAACCTTGAAGTGCCGTATGAAGCAGGCAGTGGGCCAAGCCAGATCGAGCGCCATCAACGGCAAACGCTGTACCAACTGATGGATGGTCTGAACTCGTTTTATCAACAGTCTCTTAAGCACGCTGCTGCTGAGCCTGCGCGTCAGTACCTGACAGCGCGCGGACTGAGTGACGATGTGATTGCGCGTTTCGCTATTGGTTACGCCCCGCCCGGCTGGGACAACGTGTTAAAGCGTTTTGGCGGCAATAGCGAAGATCGTAAGTCTCTTATCGATGCCGGCATGCTGGTCACCAATGACCAGGGACGAAGCTACGACCGCTTCCGCGAACGGGTGATGTTCCCGATCCGCGACAAGCGTGGCCGGGTGATTGGTTTTGGTGGTCGCGTGCTGGGTGATGCCCTGCCGAAGTACCTCAACTCCCCGGAGACCGATATTTTTCATAAAGGCCGCCAGCTTTACGGTCTTTATGAGGCGCTGAAGGATAACGCGGAACCTCCGCGCCTTCTGGTCGTCGAAGGCTATATGGATGTCGTTGCGCTGGCGCAGTACGACATCAACTATGCGGTTGCATCTCTGGGCACCTCGACCACAGCCGATCACATTCAGCTGCTGTACAGGGTGACTAACAATGTCATCTGCTGTTACGACGGTGACCGTGCAGGGCGCGACGCCGCCTGGCGTGCGCTGGAAACCGCACTGCCTTATATGACCGACGGGCGTCAGTTACGCTTTATGTTCCTGCCCGACGGTGAAGACCCGGATACGCTGGTGCGTAAAGAGGGCAAAGCGGCGTTTGAAGCGCGGATGGAGCAGGCTCAGCCGCTCTCCACGTTTTTGTTTAACAGCCTGATGCCGCAGGTCGATTTGAGTACCCCTGACGGGCGCGCGCAGCTCAGCACGCTGGCGCTGCCGTTAATCAGTCAGGTGCCCGGCGAAACGCTGCGCATCTATCTGCGTCAGGAGCTAGGCAACAAGCTCGGCATTCTGGATGACAGTCAGCTTGAACGTTTAATGCCTAAACAGTCTGAAAACGGTGCGGTTCGTCCCGCGCCTCAGCTAAAACGCACAACCATGCGTATACTGATAGGGTTACTGGTTCAAAACCCCGAACTTGCTCCGCAAGTGCCATCACTGGCGGGTTTGAACCACGAAAAATTGCCCGGGCTTGGCTTATTTTCAGAATTGGTCAACACTTGTTTGTCTCAGCCAGGTCTGACCACCGGACAACTTTTAGAACATTATCGCGGCACAAAAGAGGCTGCTACCCTTGAAAAACTGTCGATGTGGGACGATATAGCAGATAAGGACATTGCAGAAAAAACGTTCACCGACTCACTCAACCATATGTTTGATTCGATGCTTGAGCTGCGCCAGGAAGAGTTGATAGCTCGCGAGCGCACACACGGCTTAAGCAGCGAAGAACGCCGGGAACTCTGGATGCTGAACCAGGAGCTGGCAAAAAAATGAATTCAACGGCTTAAGTGCCGAATATCGATCGGGAAGCCCCCGGCAGCCGCACTGAGAGGCAGCGGCACAAATATAAGTACGCCCTCGCTTTAAAGGTTGGCAGCCCCATCGCCGACACCAATCAAACGAATTAAGTGTGGATACCGTCTTATGGAGCAAAACCCGCAGTCACAGCTGAAACTTCTTGTCCAACGCGGTAAGGAGCAAGGCTATCTGACCTATGCCGAGGTCAATGACCATCTGCCGGAAGATATCGTCGATTCAGATCAAATCGAAGACATCATCCAAATGATCAATGACATGGGTATTCAGGTGATGGAAGAAGCACCTGATGCCGATGATCTGTTGCTGGCTGAAACCTCCAACAACACTGACGAAGATGCGGAAGAAGCTGCTGCACAGGTCCTGTCCAGCGTGGAATCTGAAATCGGGCGTACCACTGACCCGGTCCGCATGTACATGCGCGAAATGGGTACCGTTGAACTGTTGACCCGCGAAGGCGAAATTGACATCGCGAAACGCATCGAAGACGGTATCAACCAGGTTCAGTGCTCTGTTGCCGAATACCCGGAAGCGATCACCTATCTGCTGGAGCAGTACGATCGTGTTGAAGCGGAAGAAGCGCGCCTGTCTGACCTGATCACCGGTTTTGTCGACCCGAACGCTGAAGAAGATATGGCACCGACCGCCACTCACGTGGGTTCTGAACTGTCTCAGGAAGAGATGGATGATGACGAAGACGAAGATGAGGAAGATGCCGACGACGACACCGCCGATGATGACAACAGCATCGACCCGGAACTGGCGCGCGAGAAGTTTGCCGAGCTGCGTACCCAGTACGAAGTCACGCGTGATACCATCAAAGCAAAAGGTCGCAGCCACGCAGCCGCACAGGAAGAGATCCTGAAACTGTCTGAAGTCTTCAAACAGTTCCGTCTGGTGCCTAAACAGTTCGACTACCTGGTTAACAGCATGCGCGTGATGATGGATCGCGTACGTACCCAGGAACGCATCATCATGAAACTGTGCGTTGAGCAGTGCAAAATGCCGAAGAAGAACTTCATCACCCTCTTCACCGGCAACGAAACCAGCGAAACCTGGTTCAACGCGGCTATCGCGATGAACAAGCCGTGGTCTGAAAAACTGCATGACGTTAAAGAAGACGTGTTCCGCGGCCTGCAGAAACTGCATCAGATTGAAGAAGAGACCGGCCTGACCATTGAGCAGGTTAAAGACATCAACCGTCGTATGTCCATCGGTGAAGCGAAAGCCCGCCGTGCGAAGAAAGAGATGGTTGAAGCGAACCTGCGTCTGGTTATCTCTATCGCCAAGAAGTACACCAACCGTGGCCTGCAGTTCCTGGATCTGATTCAGGAAGGCAACATCGGTCTGATGAAAGCGGTTGATAAGTTTGAATACCGTCGTGGTTATAAGTTCTCCACCTATGCTACCTGGTGGATCCGTCAGGCTATCACCCGCTCTATCGCGGATCAGGCGCGCACCATCCGTATTCCGGTGCATATGATTGAGACCATCAACAAGCTCAACCGTATCTCCCGCCAGATGCTGCAAGAGATGGGCCGCGAGCCAACGCCGGAAGAGCTGGCTGAGCGCATGCTGATGCCGGAAGACAAGATCCGTAAAGTGCTGAAGATCGCCAAAGAGCCAATCTCCATGGAAACACCAATCGGTGATGATGAAGATTCGCATCTGGGTGATTTCATCGAGGATACCACCCTCGAGCTGCCGCTGGACTCTGCAACGACCGAGAGCCTGCGTGCTGCAACGCACGACGTTCTGGCTGGCCTGACCGCCCGTGAAGCAAAAGTGCTGCGTATGCGTTTCGGTATCGATATGAACACCGACCACACGCTGGAAGAAGTGGGTAAACAGTTCGACGTTACCCGCGAACGTATCCGTCAGATCGAAGCGAAGGCGCTGCGTAAACTGCGCCATCCAAGCCGCTCTGAAGTACTGCGTAGCTTCCTGGACGATTAATCGATCCTGTCAGTGAAAAAGCTCCCCAAAGGGAGCTTTTTTTTTGCATTTTCTCCGCCCCTCAGGAACAAGGAAACACCGCCCTACAGCCCACGCACAACCAGGGCCTCATCCAGCTCCCGATACGCCTCCACCAGCTTATCCAGCGTTGCCCTGTTAAGCCCGCTCGGGTTTGGCAGCACCCACACCTGCGTGACGCCAATGGTGATGGCCTGTTTGCCCCACTGCGCACCGCGCTGACTGAACGCCTGTTCGTAAGCCTGCTTACCCAGGATTGCCAGCGCTGCCGGCTGATAATCTTCAATCTTCTTAATCAGCTCCCGCCCACCGCTGCGCAGTTCATGCAGGTTCACCTCACTCGCCTGTACCGTGGGCCGCTCAACCAGCATGGTAATCCCGCAGCGCGTATCCAGCAGGTGCTGCTCCTCTTCAGGCTTCAGTAGCCTGTCGGTAAACCCGGCCTGATAGATAACCTTCCAGAAGCGATTCCCCGGATGGGCAAAGTGAAAACCGGTGTGCGCCGAGGACTTCCCCGGGTTAATCCCGCAAAACACCACCCGCAAGCCCGGGGCCAGAATATCGTTGATCATCTCTACTCCCATTGATACATCCTTATGGAAGTATAAAGGATTGATTATGCATTGTTTATAAAAACAGCAGGCAGGTGTGAATGGCTGGATTGCTGAAGGGAGTTCCTCTATAATTCACCGCCACGGCCCCTTAGCTCAGTGGTTAGAGCAGGCGACTCATAATCGCTTGGTCGCTGGTTCAAGTCCAGCAGGGGCCACCAAATTTAGCTGTAGAATCAAATGATTAAGCCACTCGATTGAGTGGCTTTTTTATTGGTTTTTTTTGAGCCGGTGGCGCAGTCGCTAACCGTGGGTCTGCGAAGCCGTTCGGATACGTTCAGCGGCGCCAGGTGTCGCAATCAGACGCTCCACGGACTCCATCGTCACGAACGTACAGCTGCAGTCCACATTGGTGCACTGGTGATAGCGCTCTTTGGTATTTTCACTTAAATAGCGACTGGTACGCGCATGCGCGGAATGCTTGCACTTAGGACAATGAAACATGTACCCCTCCACGTAATTCACAATTTGTGAATTGATAATACCCAAAAAGAACGAAATAGCAAATATATTACTCACTTTTGATAGAAAATTTTTCATCCGCGACGTTCAGCTCAAGCTTAAGTTGCGTGGTAAATCCACTCTCGCTGAGAGTATGAACCACCTCGTTGATAATCCACGCCTGCTCGTCAATGACCCGTTTAAAGCCGTTGACCAGCACCGGCGTTTCGGGATACAGATCGGCACGTCCCAGCGCCAGCTGGATAGAAAAATTCACGGTACCCCGCTGAAGCGCGCGCCACTTCGCCTCCGCAGCCCTGAGCGCCTGCTCTTCAGAGGCATAAACCGTGGTGAGCTCAAAAACGTTTTCCGCCGACCCCACCAGCCTCTCTTGCGGCTTCTCTGCCTTGCCTCCTGCTCCCGCTACCGGTGTAGCGGCATCCGGGTGCTGTAGTCCTTCTGTCGGCTGCCCCCCGGGCTGACGAGCAATACTCAATTGAGCATTTTGTTGTTTTGGGTCACGCGTTTGCAGCCATTTGGCCGTCACGCCGGAATAATTTTCACGGTCAGCGACGGAAAAAAGGTGCCGATCGCCATCCCCACGTTCAATCATCATTAAGGGAAGCGGTGTGCCACTGGCCGTCACGGCATGGCCCGCTTTCATAAAAATAACCTTCCCGGCTTTGATTGAAACAAATGCACCATTACGTTCGGCCAGGCGGGAGAGAAACGCCGCGTCAGTCTCCTGTGACTGATCGATATGAGAAATGGCGATGGATGCAAGTCCCGCCCCGACGCTGGCGGTAAACTGGTTACGCTGAGCAATGGTGTTGACTATCGCGCCGATCGTCGTGTCATGCCACGACTGTTCGCGCCGCACGTTGAGCTTCCCACGAAAATCTGCGCTGCATCCCCGGATGGTCAGCGTGTCCGGCGTGCCCCGGAATTCAATCGCATCTATCGTAAACTCCCCTTTAGGCTGGAGCGGTGTTCCCTCCCATCCCAGCCATAAGGACAGTCTTGCCCCCCGGGCAGGCAGGTCTAACACCCCGTCGGAATCATCCAGTAGAATATCCAGCTGATCGGCTTCCAGCCCACGTTTGTCGGTCATGGTCAAACTGATCAGACGATGGCTGAAATTTTGCGTGATATCGCGCTCGTCAAGCTTAAGCATGAAATCAGGGGCGATTTTCCCACCCGCCCGGATATTCATTTCGGTGATCATCCCACCAGCCCTCCAATGCTATTACGTGCGCTTTCCACCAGCTCTGAGGCCTGCGTTCTCAGGTCGCCAAACGTCGTCATCAGCGATTCGTCCACGCGTTTCAGTACCAGGGTAAAATCAATTTTCCGGGCAGTGCCATCGCTGTAAAAATCCGAATGCGTATGCGTGACTTTCTCAATGATAAACATGCCGTGAATGATGCCGGTACCGTCTATCAACGGCCATGCCCGCCCTTCATTCGCCATCAGCTCAACTGCCTTGAGAGAAAGCCGCCCTCCCGTGAGCTCCGGGTAAAGTAATCCGGAAAGGTTAAAGGATGTCTCACCTTCGCCAAGGTACTGCCAGGCTTTGGGTTTCCCGATGCGTTCATTGGATGCCCAGCGGTAGTCTTTTGTAAATACCATTGACTGATACGGTAAGGTTCGTCGTTCAAAGACAAACAGACCCAGCACCATTAACATTTTCTCTCTCCTTAACCATACATAAAGCTGGATTGCTGCCGTCTCGCTTTTTCCTGCTCACTGCTCTCTATAGCCTCCCGGATTTGACGAGTCAGATCCGTTCCGGAGGCTGCGCTCCCCTGCAGCGTGAAGTTGTATTCACTTTTACTCTGATCGATGTAAGAACGTCCTCCCGCTGCTGCCATCGGCTGGTATCCCATGAAGCCGCTGTAAACAGGTGACGCCGGGTCCCAGGCACTGCCGGCGTCAGCAGAGGAGGTGCCTTCTTTCGGTACAGCCGAGTCGATATTGCCCGACTCTTTTTTTATGACGCCGAGTTTCTCCAGCAGCCAGCTGGCCTTGCCGCGCAGGCTGTTAAAGAGATTTAGCGGCGCCATTAGCGCATCTCCCAGCGCCTGACCGAACGCCACGCCGACATTTTTGCAGCTGTCGAGCGTTTCCTGCGTCGCCTTAATCGGCGCAATCAGATCGATGAACCACTGCCAGATCCCGCCCAGTTTTTCTGAAATGAAACCAAAGGCCTGTAACAGCGGAGAGAACAGCTCGCCCAGCGGCGCGAAGGCCGCAGAAAGCCCCTCAATCACCCCACCAAAGAAGGCGCTAATGGGCTCCCAGTATTTAAGAATCAGTAAAGCGCCGGCGGCAATTGCCGCTCCGAGAGCAATAACGGGCCAGCTCAGGGTGCCCAGCACCGTCATGATGCTCCCCCCCACTACGCTGAATACCGTGCCCAGCATCCCGGCAGCGGTTATCACCAGATTCAGGCCTGACACAATGGGGGAGACCACCATACCTAGCGTGCCCAGGACACCGGCAAAGGCTTGTGCGCCCATAACCACGCTGACCAGGGCTTGCGTCAGTGCAGGGTTAGCGTTGACCCAGAGAGAGAGCGTACTAAGCCATCCGGTCGCGGTTGAGATCAGCGTGCGCAGGGCACCATCGGCCTTATCAAAGACATCAATCTTCAGGCCGTTTAATGCAGCCTGGAACTTGCTGATATCACCCTCGAGGTTATCGCCCTGAACCGAGGCTGTCAGCGCGGTGCTCCCCCTCGCGCCCTGGAGTGTCTGGCGCTTGTTATCCAGTGTTCCATTCCCAGCCGCTGAAACCAGTACGCCTGCGCCTTGCATCGCATCCGCACCGAAAATGGCCTTCAGGTATTCAGTTTGTTGAGCCGCACCGATTTTGCTGTTTTCGAATGAGGCAGAGATCGCCTTGAGGATATTCTCGGTCGGCAGTGGATTACCCTCACCATCCCGTGTTTGCACCTTCAGTTCATTCAGCGCTGCAGAACGCTGCCCATCCGGCGTCTGCAGGCGGCTCAACATGGCGCTAACCTCTGCGCCGGCATCTGCCCCTTTCATTCCCTTTTCCATCAGAATACCAAGCAGCGCGGTGGTCTCCTCAAGGCTGGCGCCGGCTTCTCCGGCGGCAGGTGCGGCGGATGCAACGGCGGTACTCAGTTCGGTGAGACTGGTATTTGACGCAGTGAAACCGCGGGTAAGGACATCTGCAACGCGTTCAACATCCGTATTCGCCAGGTTGAACGAGGCCTGCGTGCTGCGGATGATGTCGACCGCTTTGGCGGCATCAATATTCCCAGCGAGGCTGAGGTTGACCGTCGGCACTGTGGCGGCCACCACCCCGTCGGCGTCATAGCCTGACCGGGCCAGCTCGCCCTGCGCCCGGGTAACAACATCTGTAGAGGTTCCTGTACTGACGCTGACATGCCGTGCCTGCTGGCGAATGGCCTCCAGCCTGGTATCCCCCTTCTGCAGACCCAGGCTTGCCTGTATGGCAGACATCTGCTTTTCAAAACGGATGCCTGGGGCAATAAAGCGGGACGTCTGATTAAAGCCCGCCTTTGCCATTCCTGCGCTCGCATTAGCAAACTGCTGCACACCCGCGGCAACACGTTTGCCAGACTCGTAGCGGTTCTGGACGGTATTAAGCCGCTCCTGTTGCTGATTGACCCTGGCAAGCGCCTCTTTATGTCGATTTAGTTGTAGGTTTTTTTCGCTGATACCCTGTCTTAAACGACGCTCATCTGACGACAGCGTGCGCGTATTAATCCCTGCCTGCGCCAACTCACCGCGCTGGCGCTGCACTGACTGGCGTAAACTGTTGTACTCAAGCTTAAGCGCGGCGGCTGATTGGCGAGCTGCCGCCAGCGCATCCGCCTGGTCACGGGTTGGGTTCTGGGTGTTTTTGAGCTGGAGCGCCAGCTCCGCGGTCTGCTGTTTCGCCCGGGCAAGAGATTGCCCCGTCACGGCGAGCTGTTCGTTGGCTTTTCTGAAGCCGTTAATGCGGCCCGCCTGTTCATCAAGCGCGCGCAACGCCGCCTCAGAATCGCGGATACTGGCCGCGAGAGAGAGACTGGCGTTCTGGATAGCGTTAAGCGGTCGGCTTGCCCGGTCGACTGCCTTAAGCAACTCCTGAAGTCTGACATTATTACTCATGGTAGTTTCCGCTTCGCTGCAGCGCCTTTTCGCGCCATATAAGGAGTTCGGTCATGCTCAGCGAGTACAGCTCTGACGGCGGCCAGTGAAAGATCACCGCGATATCCGCCATCAGATCATCGACCGACAGGTTTTCGGGAAATGTTAGCGAGCCGAAGCCGGTGACAAAAAACCGATCACCTTGCCCGCAAAAGAGAGCAGATCGGAAGCATCCAGACGCGCAATCTCATGCTCGGTCAGGGCCGGCGAGGTCATTCGCGGCAGCACTTTAATCAGCGCATCGACGTCAGATTGTGCCAGCGACGCCAGCGATACCCCACGCAGGGTCCCCGCGTTGGGTTTTGCGACGGTCACCTTTTCGATTTTTTGCTCGCCGCGCAGAACGGGGGTGTCGAGCGTAATGGTGTTCGGGTTTTCGCTTTCGTTAATGACGGTCTCGTTGATATTTTCCATTTCGTTACTCTTCAGAAAGTTAACTTACCGGCCGGCAGTCCCGGCCGGTTAAAGGTTTACAGGCCAATCGCCTTACGGTGTTCCGCCAGACGATCGACGCCGTCGACTTTCAGCACCATGTTGATGATGTCAATTTCGATGATCTCTTTGCCATCGATGGTCAGCTGGTAGTAAGCGCACTCGGTGGACATCTTGGTGGTGCCGCTCTCGCCCTGCTTGTTTTCACCACCATCAAACTCTTTATGACGGCCTCGCATGACGATTTCGACGGCGGAGATTTCGCCCGTGTCGTCACGCTGGAAGGAGCCGGTAAAACGCAGGGGCACGCTGTCCGCGCCCGGAGAGGCATACTGTGCCCACAGCGCGACGTCCGGCAGACCGCCAATGGTCCACTCAAGCGCCAGGGCATCATCGTCCAAACCGAGGTCGACAGAGACCGAGCCCGGCATACCGCCGCCGCGATACTTCTCCAGTTTGCGGGTGAGCTTCGGTAAGGTGACAGACTCAACAACGCCCATATAACTCAGGCCATCGTTGAACATGTTCAGATATTTAAGTTTGCGTGGTAACGCCATGCTTCAGCTCCTTAGCTGTTAACCGAATCGGACAGGTCTGCCAGATAGGTATCGGTGATGCGCTGGCGCAGGGTCAGGTTCTCCAGCGGCGGGACAGGGGTGTAGTCGTAATCGATGTACAATTTCCCCGCTTTCAGGGTCGATGCATCATTTGATTCCGGGTCATACCAGCAAGTGCCATCAACGATATAGCCGTTGGTTTTCAGCTCACGGAATTTGGCATTGATACCGGAAACGATGTCGCGGATGAGCGTTGGCGTAATGGGTTTATCCATTGCCCATGCGTGTGCTTCGGCCATGGTATCGGCCAACACCTGCGCGGTACGGGTGTAGTTTTCAAAGACGAAGAGCGGATCGTCTGAACAGGTACGGTTGCCCCAGAATTTGAAGCCGTCGTTACGAATAAGCGTGGTGACGCCGGCCTGGTTAAGCAGGTTCGCATCGGTCGCTTGTTCCTGAAGATCCCAGGACACGGAGGCGCTTACACCTGTGACACCGTTAACGCCGATGTTGGACAGGGTTTTGTGCCAGCCAATCGACTGGTCGATTTTGGCGCGCAGGCCGAGAGCACGTGCAGTAGCCCAGGCGTGGGTCGTCGTGTTGGTGGTGGTATCCCACGCCAGAAAATCAGGGTGAATCACCATCAACTCGCGCTGACTGAAGTTTTTGCGGTAATCGATAGCGGCTGAAATGGTTTTACAACCCCATGCACTGACATAGCCAAACGCGCGCAGGCTCTGGCACATGGCGGCCAGCGCGGTCGCCACTTCCTGAGAATCCAGCCCCGGAACACCGAGAATACGTGGCTTAACGCCAGTGACCGTTTTCGCGGTAAGGAGCGCTTTCAGACCGGTATATTTACCGTTTTCATCGGTTGTACCGATGATGTTAGAGATAGTCTCTTTCTGCGCTTCCTCAGCGGTATCAGCGGTGCCTTCAGCGACACGCACGACAACAACAACCGGTTTACACTGATCGGCAATCGCCTGCAGGGAAGCGGACAACGTCCCCATTTTCCCGGCTTTCGCAATCGCGGTTTGCACGTTGGTAATGAGCACAGGCTCGTTTAAAGGAAATGTCTTGTCGTCCGCATCGCTGGCCGTACAGACCATGCCGATGATTGCCGTCGAGACGGTGGAAATGGTGCGGGTGCCATCGTTGATTTCGATGACTTCCACGCCGTGATGATAGTCGCCCATCCGTTTAACTCCGTGGTGTAGTGGAGTCATCATTTTGTGGTGAGTTCGAAATATTAGAAATGAAATGCCGTTGGTGAAGTTACAGCACAACGCATAATGGCAGGACGTAGGTTTGCCAGAGAAAAAATATTGACGGTAGCGTTTAAAAAAAGGCGAAATTATTACTCAAAGCAATCATGAAGGTTTTTTATCTTATCTCGCGAAAAATGTAGATATGACAATGCCGGTTACTGTCGGGGAAGGATAGAGTGTAATGATGGGTTAGTATTTAGAAGAAAGAAAAAATGAAGCCCGCGATATACGCAGGCTTTGTGTTAATTGTTAGACGGAGCGTCAGGCCAGATAATATCCGGTGCGTTGTTGGTATCAACACGATTAAGCAATACCCGGTATTTCTTCCACTGCTGTAAAGAGAGAATTTCCGCTTCAGTCGCCATAGATAAATCAACGGCATCCTGAAGAGGTGAGATAGCTTGTGTCGCCAGAGACAATAACCTCGACTTCATTGACTGGGCATTATAAATATACTCTTCATGTGATGGAGGGGCAATTTCAACCCATTCCATGCAACTTTTATTAACATTGTAATGAGGGGTCATTCTGTCAGGTGATACCATGAAAGATTCGTATTCCTGTTCTGAGATCTCCTTCAAATCTGGAGGAACAGCAATACCTTGAGCTTCGTAAACCTGAATAGTGTCTTCAAGATAAAAGCTGCTATCTGAGTTACTAAAATATTTTTTCATCTCAATAGCCTGCCACAATTAATGAAAATGTACCGTTACAGTTATGCGTTTCTATTTTGACCTGATTTTTCCCAACAGGTGTGCAAAGATAAAATGAATCGGAATTATTACCACCGCTTCCAAAATAACTGACACCAGTACCTAAAATACCATTAGGGAATGACGTTGGCAGGGTGACAGTCACAGCTGTGTTATTGCCGACTGCAATACTTCTAACTGCCTGCATAAAAACAGTGCCATTGCCGTGGGTGTAATAAGCGCTATTGTTACCCGTCGTGGTTCTTCCCGTTCCATAACGAGCATCCGATTCAGCTTTGGTATAAGCCTGGCCAGCAGGTGTGTAGCTGCCTTTCGCCTGAAAACGTCCATCACTTTCGGTTTTAGTATACGCACTGGTTTTAGGCATATAACCGGCATCTGACTGCGCTTTCGTGTAATAGCGGGCGTCAAAATTCGTCCAGTTAGACGGGATTATTTGCCCATTGACCTGCATTGCAATAGAACCATCTTTATTACGTTGGGAGTAAAAATGGTAACCAGTACTATCCTTAAACTCTAAAACAGTTGGCCGGTCAACATTTCCCCAAAGCAAAATTCCCCCAGCTAAACTCGAGCTATTTGAAGAGCTAACGTCCAGTGTCCTTTCATTACCGACTCTTACGGCCCCTTTTATAAGAGTACTACCGGTAATAGTCCCTCCCGTCAGTGAGAGTGCGCCAACATCAGCCGCCGTGGGTTTATTTGCGGTGTCATATTGCTTGGTCCAGGCTGACCATACTCCGCCGTAGAGCGTACGAATATATGTGCGAGAACTATTATAAACTCTGTATATCTGCGTCTGTCCCGCATGCTTATAGACCTCAAGCGAACCAGCAGCAGCCTCAGGATAGTTTTTACCGGTTTGCGCCTGAGCATTCGCAGGCTGGTAATAAAGCCCTGGTGTGGTATATGCATTGAGGTCAATAGCATTGCCAATCGCTACAGCCTGGCCGTTGAAAATATCTTGCGCAGTAATATTAATATCCTCCGTCAGCGCCCGACCATTTACTCTGCGACCTGACGGCACACGGCCATTAGCATTATCATTTACGGCCTTTACCGCTTTCGGCGAGGCAGCTAGTGTTTCGGATACACTGTCAATGGCGCTACTAAGCTGAACGATACCCTTTTGTGTCGTAGTAGCATCCAGAGCGGTGTATTTTCCTTTAGCAAGATCATAAGCTGTCTTCACCGCTTTCGGCGTCGCGGCCAGTGTCTCAGATACATTGTCAATGGCGCTGCTGAGCTGGACGATACCTTTTTGTGCCGTGCTGGCATCCTGAGCCGTATATTTCCCTTTGGCCAGGTCATAGGTGGCCTTTACCGCTTTAGGTGTTGCGGCCAGCACCTCAGATACGCTGTCGATCGCACTACTGAGCTGGACGATACCCTTTTGTGCCGTGCTGGCATCCTGAGCTGTATATTTCCCCTTAGCCAGGTCATACGCGACCTTCACCGCTTTTGGCGTCGCGGCAACGACTTCAGAAACACTGTCGATCGCACTACTGAGCTGAGTAAAACCTTTTGCCGTCAGAGAGGCATCAGGATGGCGTCGGGACTGCTCGTGCTCGGCAAGTTTGTCGTCGACGTAATCCTGCGTCGCCATCACCGTTGAGGTATCAATCGTCAACTCAACCGAAGCGATATCACTCACCATGATGACCATACGCACAGTCTGCGCACGTCCAGATCCTTCAGCGAGTGCAGGTTTGTAACTTTCAGCCATATTGCCGACAGCAATCAGCGTCCCGGTATCATCATAGAGCCCCATTTCACGCATCCAGAACCCGCCGATCTCTGGAGGGATCAGCAGCTCCGCCACGACATAATTTTTATTCTTTTTGTCCTGGCTGATTTTGTTCAGCGCATGACGCCAGACCTCATTGATGAGTTTCGTCTGGCTGGCATTTGGCGTCGGGAGTTGCCCGCCGCCATCACCCACCGCCATCGCCGTAAAATTCACTTTCTTCCCGTTCGGGACGGTTGCGGCAGCCAGTTTTTCGGCGCCGGCTTTGGTGATAACCGTTTTATACTTCACTGTCATTGTGCTCTCACTTATCCGGGGTAAACCGTGATGATGTCGCCGTCATAGCTCAGGGCACCGGTATAGAGATAGCCCGGAACGTCCTGAATGATATTGAGGCCGATAAGATGTCGGCTGGCAGGCTTTGCATCAGCAATAAGCCGCTCCATTTCGTAATACATTTCTTCGGTGATGCCGGTTTCCAGCACGCCAATGTCCAGGCGAAACGTGCCTGCCGGGTCGTTGGTTTGCCACCACTCCGTCACGTTGATCAGATAGCCAAGTGGCTCCACCACGCGGCGTACTGCGCCGATCGTTCCTTTGTGTGCATGGATAAACCATGCATTGCGGATAACATCGCGCTTGGTGGCCTCCGGCCAGTTTTCATCCCAGCGGTCAACCGAAAACGCCCACGCCAGCCAGGGCAACAGATTTGCCGGGCAGGTGTCGGCATTCCAGAGGTGACGAAGCGGGACGGGGGTATTCTCAATGTCGGCACAGGCGCGCGCCGCCGCGACCTCAAGCGGCGACGACCCCACCGGTAACAATCGGGTATTACTCATCGTTTCCCCCAACGGTTACGCTGTACTGGCTGCACCATGAGGCCTGGGTTTCATCAAGCACAATATCGGCCGCAGGCGCGGTCAGTTCGACGCGTTGTACACCCTCAACATGCAGTGCAGCGTAAATGGCGGACTTACGAATATCCCGCCCGAGCCGGTGCTGTGCCGTTATATAGGCCTGCAGCCGGCCCCTTGCCGCGTTGAGCACTGGCTCGCTTTCGGGACCTGGGAAGAGGAAAAGAGAAGCCGCAATGCGGTAGTCGACAATGCTGGCGGACTGAACGGTCACACGATCGGCAACGGGCCTGACGTCCTCATCGTTCAGCGCGTTGCGCACAATGGCCAGCAGCTCTTCAGACGCCACGCCGTTATTCTCCCGAGACAGCACGGAGACGGTAACGTTCGCAGGCTGAGGACTGATGACAGAGATATCCGCCACCCGGCCATCCGCGCTGCGACCATGGAACTGATAAGCCCCCGTCGATCCCGCCACGCTCAGCCCTTCCGGGGCTTGCTGGATGCGCAAACGAAAGTCGGTGTCAGACTCCATCACAGCCGGCGTGGGCGGAAACGTCGTGTCGTCGGCAGGCGTTATCACCAGACGCGCAAGGTTAGCGTTAGCACCAAGCTGGTCGAGATCGCTACCGGTGGCGTAGGCCAGCATGACCGCACGTGCGGCTTCGTTAACACGCTGGCGCCAGATAACTTCCCGATACGCATTTTCCTGCAGCAGTTTCACAATCGGTTCCGACTCAAGCGTCAGCGTTCGTGCAATTGCCTCCTGCTCTTCTTCAGGATAGAGCGAGACAAAAGTGGCCTTTCGTTCTGCCAGCAGCGTTTCGTAATCCACCTCCTCCACGACATCCGGCGCGGCGAGCTGGCTCAGATCAACAATAGCCATAGCGTTTAACTCAATGAAATAGTGATTGAAAAGGAATGTCCGGAGGTCTGGCGGGTGCCGGTGAGATCGACATACAGCGTCCCGTCATTCTCCGAACGTTCGAAAGTGATGGCCGTCAGGCTGATCCGCGGCTCCCATTTCTGGATAGCGGAGTAACATGCGGCCATGATTTGCAGGCGCAGCGCCGGACTCTGCGGCCTGTCGATCATTGCCGCCAGCAGTGAACCGTACTCGCGGCGCATCACCCGCGAGCCAATCGGCGTGACCAGAATGTCCCGCACGCTTTGTCTGATATGTTCAGCCTCTGAAATGCTGAGCCCGGTCTGACTGTTCATTCCCCTGTAGCGCACCGTCATTGCGTCCCCTTAGTCCAGCTTCCGCCGCTTTGCACACTGCCGTGAGCATGGTTGTCCACCTGCACCCCATTGGAGGTGAATTTACCGCCGGAATGCTCAATATTGCCGGCCATTACCCCGCCCTTCTGCACTTCAAGAGAGGCGGTAATTAGCTTGTTGGTACACACCACCTCAGGTGTATCCAGGGTGATGCGCGTCTCAGACTTCACCAGGACCACCGGTACGGTGGCGGTGAGTGATTCAGAGGCTGTAATGTCAGCCGTTTTAATGCCTGCGGCCATGAGTGCTCCGCTCCCGGGCTCGTACTCGATAACCGCCCCATCAGGGAACGAGACGTGGAGTGCGTCAGGGGAACCTGACGGCGCCGGGTGGTCATCGGAAAAGATACCTGGCAGCACGAAGGCGGTATCAAGCTCACCGCCGATGGCCAGCAGCAGCACTTGTTCTCCCTCGGACGGTGCCCACCACACGCGCGAACGGCCGGCGCGACAGGTCAGCCAGTTCAGCCAGGTGGTTTTCATCCCTCCGGACTGGACGCGGCAGAGCCCTCTGTTGAGGTCAACATCGGTGACAACACCGATACGAATCAGGTTACGGATCGCGCGAGCGATACCGTGCATGGAAGTGAGTGTATTCATGAGAAGAGAATGCCCTTCAGGGGGATCGGCAGCAACGAGACGGGGTTTTATGCGGGATGAAACAACAATCGTTCACGCTGATGGCTGGACAGCCATCAGCGTGGTGAACTTACGCTTTCCACTGGCTGACCAGTTCACCGTTGATGTACAGCTCCAGCGGACGTGTGACGGGCTCTGGTAACGGCGGCTCCGGGGAATAGGTGGCATGCAACGTTCCCTGCTCCTGCGAAACAAGAATGCGCTCGGTGAGCTGCAGGCTAAAGCTGATATTCGCCGTACCATCGTCGTTGATGGTGACGCCAAAGAGAAACCCGTTTTTTCGCCCGTCATCGAGGGTAAAAATATCTGGCTGGTTATCACGCAGCCAGGCCAGTACCGGGACGAAGACCCCCTCGCTGTCGCCGGCGAAGCTACTGATATTCGCTTTCAGTTCATACTTTTTTTCAAAGGAGAGCGAGGACGCGAGGCGGGCGTCAATATTTCCGCTCCCCACCGACATCTGCAAATGATCAGGGTGAGCGTTCAGTTGAGGAACGGCGTCAATTAATGCCTGACGCAGGCTGTTGAGTTTGTGCATCGAGTTTATCCTGACAGTCTTTTATGGTTTCGACCTGCAGCGCGCAGGCGATAAGGGCATGCTCAAGCCGACGAATATCAGCACTGAGATCGCCGTTGGTGATGGGCTCACTTCCCGGCATCGGACAGGCGCTCACCTTCGGGCAGGCGTTGTAAACAATGTGCTGCGGAGGCGCAGGCGGCGCGGGTGTGCAACCTGCGCACAGCATCAGGCAGCTGAGCGTTATACCAGCGGCGTAACTCTTCATTTTCATTTACCCATTTCCCGATAGCCGCTTCGCGTCGTGCCATCTCCTCGCCGACGGCAGCAAGATCCTCGCGGAGCCTGACCTGCGCATCTTCGTTCGACCTGGCAATCCGCTGTGCTTCGGATAACTGCTGAAGCAGCGTGTTGATTGTGTTTTTTTGATCGCGGGCGATCTGGTTGGCTTTAGCAAGAGAGCGGGACAGGTTCACGTTGTCATGACGAAACCACAGCGTGATGGCCAGCAGAACGGCCAGTACCAGCAGGAGAGGTTTCATGGCATCCCCTTCAGGCACCAGGCCTTCTCACGAGCTCGACGGTTTTCCAGTCCGGCATTTTTGACCCCATTGACGTACACCCAGCGGGTAAGCTGATTGCACGCCTGCGGCCACTGTTTACGCTTAATGAATGACACCAGCGTGGAACGGCAGGCAGCCCCTGTTCCAACGTTAAAGGCAAAACTCACCAGCGCATCATAGACACGGGGCGGCATCTCCACCGGTGCGCATACCGCCAGCCGTCTTTCAACGTTCATCACGTCGACAACAAGGTTCGCTGCCGCCTCACGCTCTGTAATTTCCCGTCCCGGCACGACGCCTGACGTATGGCCAATGCCTGATGTCCATACGCCCGCACTGCAACGATAAGGCGACAGGCGACACCCTTCGAGATCAGCAATGAGCGCCAACCCCTCCGGTGAGGTGTTCAGTAACCGGAAGTCAGGCATCAGCACCGCCAGGGCCAGTACGCCCGCGGCGCTGCAACGCTTAATGATTGAGTTCACGAATACTCTTCTTATCGAGTCCAAGAGAGGTCAGATAGCGATAGGTTTTCCGCTTAAACCAGTAATTCGTCAGCGCGGTAAAAATGGCGCAGAGGCTTCCCACGTATAGCGCGACTTTTTCAGGAGACATCGCCCCGAACCAGGCCAGCGCTACGGCCAGCCAGTAGGCGATAAACGTGGTGATTTTCTCAAGACTCAGTCCCATAGGTTCACTGATTCTTTAGTCGGTGCGCTATCAACCTCTGGCATGTCTATCGGCGTGCCATGAGGTAAGATGACCCCCAACTCCGCGAGGCCAGAATTGGCGTTCAGAACGGTTTCAACCACCCCTGCCGTGCGCCCATAATAACGGGCACAGATGGCATCAAGCGTGTCCCCCTGCATTGCATAGATTTTCATCAGACGCTCCCAACATCCGGATTTCCAGGTACCGTTGAGTTTCCAGCGCTGGCGCCCTTTTTGCTATCGCTGCAGGATGGACAATCGCGGACACAACAGACTGCCCGCGAGATGGCAGAGGACCTAGCGCCAGCTCTCGTCTTCCCAGACTTCCCGGAGGATATTGTCCAGCGCTTCGCGATCGGCCTCTCTTTCAATCCCCTGCAACTCCACGCCGGTCATGGATCCTTTTTTGACGGTAACCAGCGTTGACGGAAACACGGATCTTATCCTGCGGGTTAATTCGTCCTGAAACGCCTCCACGACGGACGGACCAATAAGCTGATCCTTATCCAGGGTAATGTTCACCCGCACGCTGGCCTCTTTTTTGATTCTGTCCGGAACGGGTGATGCCGAGAAAACCACGGTAAACGCGTTGTTCCTGATTAAATTTCCTCTCGCAATCTCAGCGATCAAATTCAGGGCAATTTCACGATCTCTTTCCTGACACGTTCCTTCTGTCGTCAGCCGCGCAATCATCTCGACGCGTTCAATCATGACTTGCTCGTTCAACTCTCTGTCCACACAACCTCCACCACGAGATACTGTATAAACATACAGTAGCATGTATTCATAAAAAGAGTGAAGCAAAAAATCAGAACCATGCGAGGTATGTACATGATATCGATGAAGATTAGCGAATCCCTTTGCTTATCAGATGCGTTAAATACCTTATACGTTCAAGGATTTTCCGGGCCTTTTGCTGATAAGACGGTGCCGCAGGAAATAGCGATCCGTCTGCAGATCCCCGGCACCATTTGTCGTTAAAACGGCTAATGCCCCCCGCCATAAGATGCAGGGCTTCCCCCCGGCTGATCGATATTCCGGTGGCGAGCCGTATCTCATCAATCACTCTCTCTGCCACTCCGTTCTGCGGATCCTTTTCATAGACAAAGGGAGTCTTTGCAACCGGTCTGGGGAGGGTTATGCGTGCGGCTAACGCGCGTCTCGCACGCCGGCTGAGGGGTTGAGAGACGTCGCTCACCGTACAGTTATTGACAGAACTCCAAGAACGCGCAGCGGTGCCGTTAAGGTCAACGGCCAAATCAACGGCACGCTTCGGCACAATTTTCCACTGCGTGAGGCGGGTCAAAATCGGCGAGCCCGGGCCGAGTGCGGCGTCGTAGACGCCGCGAATACAGACACGTTCTTCGCCGTACTGATTGTATTCGGCACGGGGCTCATACAGCGTGCGCACCTGCAACGCGTCCCGACGGACAAACGGTCCTCCCTGTGCATTGACGTATCCTGCCCAGTCTCCGGCGTCCGCGGCGTCACGCGCTGCCGCAAATTCTACGCTCAGACCGTGCGCGGCCTGCGTATCAGTCAAACGGCGCAGCTCACGGTAGACGGTCACCGGTGCACCACCGATAAACTGAAACTGACGGATATGCCAGCGCGCCGCCCAGGCCGAAACAGCAGATGCGGTCACTTTAAGCAACTCGCCGCTTTCGTTATCAGTCTCGCCATCAAGGGCATAGCCGTCGATATTCTTGGAGATGTATTTAGCGATATAACCGGTGGCGCTGCCCTTTTGCGGATCTATAGCTTCAGCGTGAAAGCGAGCTTTTCTGGCGTTATCGCTTTGCAGTTCAAAAGCGTCTTCCTCCTGTGTGTATTCCTCCATAATGCGGCGAACGCGCTCAACGTTTTCGGGCAGCATGAACATCAGCATGTGCCAGTGAGGCGTACCGTCATGGTGGGGTTCAGCAACGCGGATGCCAAACAGACGAATCGCCAGCCGGTGCAGTTTTGCCCGGATCCGCGCCCACAGTTTTGTCAGGTAGCTTTGTGTATCCGCAGGGCTCGCCCCGTTCCATTTGCCGTTACGATAGCCGGTGTTCAGGGTGGCGTGATATTTCGACGGCGCGGTTAAGGTATAGAACTCGCCCACGTAGCCAAGCTCATGGCAGATATTTTCAAACCCGCGGATGCGGGTCATCAGTTCGCAGCGACGTATCGCGGGATTGGCCACCGAGCCATCGTGCCTGGCAATCAGGCTTATACGGTTGCCCTCTTCATCCTCCAGTTCCAGACCTTTAAGAAATTCACGCGTGCGCCGCTTCTGTTCACGCCAGTCAGTGATGCAGCGTTTACTCGCATAGGCAGACTTCTTTTTGCTGACGTTTCCAAGTGCAATCTGCACATGCTCACGCCAGGCGGCCGCCATGCGACGCAGTCGTCCACGCCACCAGTCTTCGGAAAACATGCGGATCACCGCTGGCGCAATGTCCTCTTTGTTAAAGAGTATCTTCGACACGCGCTCCCAGTGAGGAGGCAGTACATTGAACTGGCGGGTGATTAATCCAGCGCGCTGATACCAGACATGAAGGGTTTGAAATTCGCCGAGGCCAGCGTCATTGATATTCGCCAGCTCGGAACGAATAAAGCCAGCGATGTCAGCGGCCAGCAAATCAATATCGGCGCGGGACATATCCGGGAGACGGTTGAAGCGGGCAATCAGCGTAACCATCCGCGATGCAAGATATTGCGAAAGCGGCGTGTCGAAGTGCCCACCAAAAACGGCGGTGGAGACGTTACGGTCAACACCTGAACAGGCATACCGTGCAGAGACCTGCTGCAGACGTGGTAATACCCTGTTGCAGAACCGAATCAAAAAGGCATTGGCTCGCAGGCTGCCCTGATGGAGTTCAAGAGCATCAACCGTGCGCCAGACGTCAAAACGCACGCAGTCAGGCTGCAGAGCGAGCGCTTTTCTGGCTTGCCGCAGCGCCGCGAACAGACGGTCGCGACGCTGTAATTGGGGGTGAGTCAGGTAGGGGCTGGCAATAGCCGATCGGGGTTCATTCCACGGATAAGCAAATGACATCACCAACTTATCCTCCCCGGAAATGTTTGTTTTTCAGCTCCGTTATCTCCTGGCAGGTGACGCATAAGGCCACTCCAGGTAACGCCTTTCGCCGCGCCTCGGGGATGGGGATGTCGCACTCCTCGCAGGTAAAACGCGAGGGCGATGCGCATCGCTGGCGGGCGCTATTAATATGACGTTCGCGATCTTCAAGCTCACGCTCCTGCGCCTGATCGATAAAATCGGCCATCAGTGCAGCTCCTGGGATTCGCGTTCGTAACGGGCAGCCTCGTGACACAGCAGTTCCGCTGCGTCTTCGCCACACATTCCGGTCTTATAGATGTGACTGGCTAATGCCTCAAGACGCAGGGAGACGGCGAGTGCGCGCGCCCTGCGCTCCTCCATCTTCGCCTGCACCAGCAGGCGCTGGAGTTCCTCGCGCCCGTTCAGAAAAGTGCGGTTTTCGCTATTTCGCATCACTCATTCTCCTTAATTCAGGCAATAAAATGCCCGGCGGGTTTACGCCATTACGTTTTGGGGTGGATTAAAGCGGCATGGTCAGCCGTTCAGGAAATAAACTCACGACTGCACGGAAATGATTCATGGCTCCGATAAGTGCTCTTTTCTCTTCAGTCGTCAGCTCATTGATACCGCATTCGTGACGGGCGGCGGGTAATTTAGCCAGGAAAAAGATGGCGGCCAGCGCCCTGTTATTCTCTTCAAAACAGGGATCGCGCTTATCACGCATCTCGGCCAAAAACCGCGCCAGCGCTTTCTCGTTATCGCCCCAGTGCCTGGCACGCAGTTCGGCCACGTGATTAAGCCCGGAAAGACGTGCCCCCACCTTGAGTGGGACCGTTGCACGTGTCGCTTCTATTGCCATAACGACCCTCGCGTTGATTCACACTGTGTGAATTACTCACCCGTAACGGGCTGAAAACGGGATTGGCCTACGCGTTACGCCGCTTTCCAGCGCAGCGAACTGCGCCAGCCTAACGACAGGGCTGGCACTTTGATGATTGCGATTTCAGAAGCCATGTTGCATGATTCCCATTTTGATAATGTCTGCAATCATTAGCCTCTGTTTGCCAACGTCTGCCGCTGATTGCCCGAATTCGCATTGATACTAATACCCAATTGGGTATTAGTAAATACCCAAAGGAATATATTTTGATTTTAGATTCTCAAGTGAATAATGAAGAGTTACTCGATAGAATCTGTCAGGTATATGGTTTTACCCAAAAAATCCAGCTGGCCCGGCACTTCAATATTGCCGCCAGTTCCCTTCAGAACCGCTACGCGCGCGGCACCATCTCCTACGACTTCGCGGTACAATGTGCACTGGACACAGGGGCCAGCCTGCGCTGGTTGATGACCGGACAGGGTGCCCAGTTTGAAGGTAACCCTGCGCCTGGCGATCCCGTTGCTGTGGTCACATTCACTCTCAGTGATGGCCAGCTGGAAGAAAATTCCACTTTGAGTATCGATTCACATCTCTTTAGCAAACCGCTCACTCGCGGTATCGCAGTCCGGTCTGAGGCAAAGCTCCACTTTGTTGAAAAAGGGGCGTCATTAACCGACGGGCTATGGCTGGTTGAGATTGAAGGCACTATCAGTCTTCGTGATTTAACCCTGCTGCCGGGGAAAAAACTCCACGTCGCGGGCGGCAAAGTTCCCTTTGAATGCGGTATCGATGAGATAAAAACACTGGGCCGTGTGGTGGGCATCTACAGCGAGGTGAACTGATGACGGTACATATGGTTCGTATGGCATCATTCGATTTCGCTATGCAGGGCATTCAGCCTTAGGTATTCCTTCAGGAATGGCAGAACAAGAACCGGGGCCAACGCTCCCCCGCCAGCCTTTCGGCTTCCTGTTCGTGCCACTCTTCTTCACAAACCCTAAAAACTAAAGAAATCCCCCATCGCGCCGATCATCATCCGTGTGTATTATTTCCTGTAGCGTTTACAACAATTAACCTTAACTCAAATACTTAAGCGCCAAAGCGAAAGGCATCATGAGCACACCGATCAAACGGCTAGAAATCATAAAAAATGCGATTGAACTGGAAGACGACGACATCATCCAGAGCCAGCTGACACGGCTGAAAAATGAAGCGTTTGACGATGAGCTACAGGCAATCGTCGCGGCGCTTGAGCAGAAAAACTATACCGTTGCCATGGCGGCGATCGCTGACTGGCTACAGGGCCAGCGCGCCATGACGCAATGGCGTGACCCGCAGGTGGCGGCCAGCAAGATGGAGCTAAAAGCGCTGGAAGAGCGCCTCAGGGATTTGATTGACCGTCGCAATGCCCGCGTGCAACAGCTCGATGAATTCAACGATCTCTATTTCTCACGCCTCGGACCGCTGATGCAGCAGATCCTCGCCCTGCGTAAAACGCTGGCGGAGCTGAACCTGCGACGTCAGCAGGCGGAGGCGCGTCGACGTGAGGAAGACTACCGTCGCTGCCAGCGCTATATGGCGCAGGCGGTGGAGGTGCTGGCGATGCTGACCCAGCGCTGGCGCGATCTGCCTGCGGATTCCGTACAGGCCGCCGAGGCGCGTAAGCAACTGCAGCAGCAAAGCAATCTGATTGCTAACCTGCTGGCCGAAGCGCTGGAGCTGGAGAGTGGCTTAACGCGCGAAGAAGAGCCTGCACGTCAGGCGCGCGACGAAGCCAATGAAGAGTACGAGAAATACCGCGAGCAGCATCACGATGCCGAAATGCGTCTGCGTAAAGGCAAGAACCTCTCCGAGGAAGATCAGAACGAACTGAAGCGTCTCTGGCGTCAGGCGAGCAAGCTCTGCCATCCGGACCTGGTCGCTGACGATCTGAAAGAAGAAGCCAACGCGATGATGGTGCAACTCAACCAGGCCAAACAGCGTGGTGACGTTAAAGCCATTCGTTCGCTGGTGGCACGTCTGCAGCAGGGCTTTGAGCCGCTGATGGCCAGCGACAGGCTGAACGATCTGGAACGTATCCGCAAAAAAATGGCGCAGGTTCGCGAGCAGATTGACACGTTAGTGAACGAGCTGGCGGAGCTGGAGAAAGAGGAGTCCTGGCTGCTGGTCTCGTCGCTGAGCAATATGGAAGCCTACTTTGCCCAGCAGGAGAAGGCGCTGCACGACGTTCGCGCCTCGCTCGAACATCAGGTGAGCGAAGCGCAGCTGGAGTCCGCAGCCTGATTATTTAGCGTGCCAGTATGCACTGGCACGCACCAGCTGCTGGTCGATTGCGTCGGTTTCAAACTGACGGCTCAGGTTTTTCACTACCTTCCCTTCCCCGGTCAGCCAGATAAAATAATCTTCCGCAGGCACCGTCAACGCCGCCAGACGCTCGGCCACCGCCTGTTCGCTGTGGCCGACAACCCAGGTGATGTTGAACGCGCTCAGATGGGCCAGATAGTCCTGATACGACGCATCACCGACCGTCACCACCGCATGAATGTCCGGGCGAACCGGCAGTGTTGCGATGCTTTCCAGGCGACGGCGCAGCGCGGGCATGCCGGATTCATCGCACACGTACAGTTGCCAGGCATAATCTTCCGGCACAACCAGCGAACCGCGCGGGCCACCAATCGTGAGCGTGTCACCCACTTTTGCCTCTGTCGCCCAGTGACTTGCAACGCCGCCATCGTGTATGAAGAAATCGAGCACCAGCTCATGCCGTTCGGCATCGTACAGGGGTGTATAGTCTCGCGCCTGCGGACGCACACCGTCGCCCCAGTCGATACCTTCATCGGTAACAACCGGTGGTACAAAGGTCGCCCCCGGGGCCGGGAAAAACACTTTTGTGTGGTCGTCGAAGCCGCGAGAGCTAAAGCCCTCCAGCGCCTCGCCGCCTAAAACAATGCGCTGGAAACCTGTGCTGACACGCTCAACGCGAAGCACGTCCAGCTTGCGAAAACGGAGATCATTACGAACACGTTGTGGGTAACGGGTGGATGTCATGGTGAGACCCTTCTCAGGTGAATACGATATATCTAAATCAATTTTAAATGATAATGATTGCTAATCAGCAAGAATGCAAGATCTTTTAGATTGCATCTGAATATATCTAAGATATAGTTTAGATATATCAATTTGAAGGGGATGAGTATGCGAAACGAACACGACGGCGGCGGACGCCGACCACGCTTTTTTGGTCACGGCGATCTGCGTCTGGTGATACTGGATATCCTGACCCACAACGCGAGCCATGGCTACGAGTTGATCAAGGCGATCGAGAACATGACGCAGGGGAATTACACCCCAAGCCCTGGCGTTATCTACCCGACCCTCGATTACCTTCAGGATCAGACCTATATCACCATCACCGAAGAAGAGAATGGCCGCAAGAGAATTGCGATTACCGTGGCCGGCCAGCAGTGGCTGGATGAAAATCAGGAGCAGCTGGCGCAAATTCAGGCGCGTATCAAAGCGCGCTCCGTCGGCTTCCAGCTGAGAAAAAACCCGCAAATGAAGCGGGCTCTGGATAACTTCAAAGCGGTGCTAGACCTAAAGGTGAACCAGGGCGAACTCAGCGATGCGCAGCTTAAGCAGATCATCGGCGTGATCGACCGCGCAGCGCTGGAGATCTCCCAGCTGGATTAAGCCAGTACGCGATCGCTCACGCGGAAGACGCGGACAAGGTCTTTCAGGTGCATCGCCTGTTCGTTCAGGGACGCTGCTGCCGCGACAGACTCCTCCACCAGGGCGGAGTTCTGCTGCGTGGTGGCATCAATCAGACCAATCGCGCTGTTAATCTGCGAGATCCCTTCCGTCTGCTCATGGCTGGCCTGGCGGATCTCACGCAGAATGACGTCCATCTCTTCCACGTTGCCGACCATACCGTTAATCAACTCGCTCGCTTTCTCGACCAGGTTCATCCCGTCCTGCGTCTGGCTGGTAGAACTTTCGATCAGCTGACGAATTTCACTGGCAGATGACGCACTCTTCTGCGCAAGCTGACGCACTTCGCCCGCCACCACCGCAAAACCACGACCGTGCTCGCCCGCACGTGCCGCTTCCACCGCCGCGTTCAGCGCCAGAATGTTGGTCTGGAAAGCGATGGCATCGATCAGGTCGATGATGTCGGACATCCGGTTAGAAGTCTCGTTAATCAGGCGCATTTTGCTGGTGACCTGCTTCATCATCTCGCCGTTGTTTTTGACCACCATGGCAGCGTCCGCCGAGAGGTGAGTTGCTTCTCCGGTGTGTGAGGCGGTGTTTTTTACCGTCGCCGTGATCTGCTCCATCGAGGCAGCGGTCTGTTCAACAGAGCTGGCCTGCTCTTCGGTGCGCGCGGCAAGATCCTGGTTCCCCGCGACAATCTGCGCGGCGGCACTCGAGATATTCTCCGAACCGGTCTGGACCTGCTGCACAATGTCCAGCAGACGCGTTTTCATCTCCATCAGCGCATGCAGCAGCAGGCCGGTTTCGTCTTTACCGTGCGGCGTGATGCTGCCGGTCAGATCGCCTTCAGCAATGGCTTTTGCAAAATCCACCGCCTGGCCCAGCGGACGCGTGATTGAGCGCACGATAAACCAGCCAATCAGGCTGCCGGTCGCGACGCTAAAGAGCGTGATCAGGATCAGCAGCAGGCGATTCGATTTGAAATCGCCCTCGACCTGCACTCCTGCGCTTTGCATTTCCTGGTTCTGAATCGCGATCAACGCCTGCACGTTGGCTTTATAGGCCTGCTGTAGCTTCAGGGTGTTGGTCATCATCTCCTGAATAGCGCCCGCCCGATCGTTATTCTGCACCGCCTGCAAAATGCGATAACGCGAGTCCAGATACTGCTGACGCACGCCGCGTATCTCAGCAAGAACCCGCTGTGATTCAGGATCCTGCAGCGCAGTATTCAGCTCGCCGAGGATCACCGTAATCTGTTCGCTGATCGCTTTAAGACGCTGCTGTGACTGCGCTGTATACGTTCCCTGTTCATCCAGTAACATCAGCTGCTGAGTGCCAATAAATTCCTGGAAGTTGTCGATTAACTGGTTCGCTTTTACCGTGGTCGGATAATCACGGGTAATGATGGATTGCATTCCGTTGTTCGCCCGGTTCAGGCTTAGCAAGGATAAACTCGCACTGACCACCATCAGGACAATAAAGAATCCAAACGCCAGAAATAATTTCGTGCCGATCTTTACGTCATGTAAGAACATATTTTCTCCATCGATGTGATTATTTCTCAGACGATCACCGTTATCGGTAACGAGACCGCTAACTTTATGACTTTGATCGTTTTTTTATTTCACAACCACGACAATGGATAGGTGCAGGCTATTAATATCCGTAAATCGATCGTTACGTCACCCTCTGATGAGGCATTTTCAAAATAGCATCGGGGAAAACGGACTTAGGCTGGGGTAAATATCTGATGTGCTTTCTTTAGTTACTTAATATAAAGTTAACAATAAAAGACATTAATAATTACATTCAGAAAAAATAAAGCCGCTTATTCCTGATGAAATAAACGGCTTTCTGGAACCTTACTGGCTCAATGGAGCACGGTTACCGCATCCTTAAGACGCCCGGCGCGATGCTTCACCATTGCGGATATGTGGGCACTTTCCTCAACCAGATCGGCATTTTTCTGCGTGATGCTGTCCAGCTCGGCCACCGCACGGGTGAGCTCTGACAAGCCGGTAGCCTGTTCAGAAGTCGAATGGCTGATCTGCGCGATAAGCTGCGTCACGTTTTTCACCTGCTCGACGATATCATCCATTGTACGACCGGCGGCATGAACCTGATCAGAGCCGGACTGCACCTTGCTGGCGCTGGCATCAATCAGCTTGCGAATATCGTTGGCTGCACTGGCGCTACGGCTGGCGAGATGGCGCACTTCGCCGGCGACAACCGCAAAGCCTTTCCCCTGCTCACCGGCTCTTGCTGCCTCCACCGCCGCATTCAGCGCCAGAATATTGGTCTGAAACGCGATGTCGTTAATAAGGGAGGTAATCGAGCCAATCCGCTGCGTGCTATCCGCGATGTCATCCATGGTTTTCACCACCGTCTGCATCGCGTTTCCGCCTTTGGTCGCCGCGCTGCTGGCGGCCACTGACAGCTTGTCCACTTCGGCGGCGGTTTCTGAATTACTCTGCACGGAGGCGGCCATCTGGTTCATTGTCGCCACGGTCTGCTGCACATTGGCCACGGTCTGACGCGTCCGATCATTCAGATCTTCATTCCCCTTTGCCAGCCTGTCGCTGCCATCACGCACGCTCACCACCTGGCTTGACACATCGTTAATCAACCAGCGGCACATCAGCCCCAGCTGCCCGACCGCACGCAGGGTCAACCCCAGCTCGTCACTGCGGTTCAGGTGCTGCACGCTATTGCGCTCGCCGGTGGCGACTTTCAGCGCCTGACGCGCCACGTTTTCGATCGGACGAACAATCTGCTGCTCGAACAGCAGCGTGCCCAGCAACATGACTACCGCGGCGGCAGCCAGCGGGTACGCACCCGCTGAGGTGGCCACCAGCGTGGCAGCCAGCACCGCAAACAGCCCCGCCATCACGCTGCGCACGCGCCAGCGCAGCGGCATTGCCGGAAGTTTCCCCAGCCAGCCTTTCCTTACCACTAGTCCTTTATGAATACGTTTCTTGCAGCGCCCGTCATTCAGAGCCCGATAGAGCGGCTCCACGCCAGCAATCTCTTCTGCCGTGGCTTTGGTGCGAATCGACATATAGCCCGTCACCTGCCCGTGACGCACCATCGGCACCGCATTGGCGCGCACCCAGTAGTGGTCGCCATTTTTACGTCGGTTTTTGACAATGCCGCTCCACGGCTCGCCCTTTTGCAGGGTGTACCACATATCGGCAAACGCCGCTTTTGGCATATCGGGGTGGCGCACCAGATTGTGCGGCTGGCCCATCAGCTCATCAAGCTGATAGCCACTCACCTGCACAAAGGTGTCGTTGGCGTGGGTCAGGTAACTGTGGATATCGGTGGTCGACATTAAGGTGGTGTCATCGTCCAGAGGATATTCATTCTGGGTGACAAAGGTTGGAGCGGACATCGTGAGCATCCCTTGCAGGTTATTTGAATGTTAATTTTGTGGATTAATGTTTTTTCGGCGGTAAAGAATTTATCTTTAGTTGTTAAAGTTGATAGAGATCGCAGATTTCACTTAAACCGCACTTTTTGTGAGATTTTATAATTCATTGATTTCAAATACTTTCGTAGAGAAATTACCTGCAGAGTATGACGCGTTAACGCCCACTTAAGTCGCAGCGTCTGCACTCTATAAGTGCAATGGCCTCTTGTTCGCACCTCCCCAGGCCTTTTCCGCCGTACCGCTAAATCCCGTATCGGTTATATCGGCATGATTAAATTTTGCGCAACATAATGTTAACCTGGTGTTTATCCTGATTTTCGTTAAGGCATCTGAAGTGGCGTAATCCCTGCAATACTTAATCCAGTATCATGTGATACGCGATCCCCGGGAGCACATTTTGAACAGGTTACCTTCCAGCGCCTCGGCTCTTGCCTGTACCGCGCACGCACTGAATCTCATTGAGAAGCGAACGCTTGATCATGAGGAGATGAAACAACTTAACCGAGAGGTCATCGATTACTTTAAAGAGCATGTCAATCCAGGGTTTTTGGAGTATCGCAAATCTGTTACCGCCGGCGGGGATTACGGAGCCGTAGAGTGGCAAGCGGGAAGTCTTAATACGCTTGTCGACACCCAGGGACAGGAGTTTATAGATTGCCTGGGTGGTTTTGGAATTTTCAACGTGGGGCACCGTAATCCAGTTGTGGTTTCCGCCGTACAGAATCAACTTGCGAAACAACCTCTCCATAGCCAGGAACTGCTCGATCCACTTCGCGCTATGCTCGCGAAAACGCTCGCGGCCTTAACGCCCGGCAAACTGAAGTACAGCTTCTTTAGCAACAGCGGCACGGAATCGGTCGAAGCGGCGATTAAACTCGCCAAAGCGTACCAGTCGCCGCGCGGCAAATTCACGTTTATCGCCACCAGCGGCGCGTTCCACGGAAAATCCCTGGGCGCACTGTCAGCTACCGCCAAATCCACCTTCCGCAAACCGTTTATGCCGCTGCTGCCGGGCTTCCGCCACGTGCCGTTTGGTGACATTAGCGCTATGCGCACCATGCTGAGCGAATGCCGTAAAACCGGCGACGACGTGGCAGCGGTGATCCTGGAGCCTATTCAGGGTGAGGGCGGCGTGATCCTGCCCCCGCAGGGCTATCTGCCTGCCGTGCGTCAGTTGTGCGATGAATTTGGCGCACTGCTGATCCTCGACGAAGTCCAAACCGGGATGGGGCGTACGGGCAAGATGTTTGCCTGCGAGCATGAGAACGTCCAGCCGGACATTCTCTGTCTGGCAAAAGCGCTGGGCGGCGGCGTGATGCCGATTGGCGCGACGGTGGCGACCGAAGAGGTCTTCTCGGTGCTGTTCGACAACCCGTTCCTGCACACCACTACGTTTGGCGGTAACCCGCTGGCCTGCGCGGCCGCGCTGGCGACCATCAACGTGCTGCTGGATCAAAACCTGCCTGCACAGGCGGAACAGAAAGGCGATATGCTGCTGGACGGTTTCCGCCAGCTGGGCCGGGAATATCCGGATCTGGTGCAGGATGCGCGGGGTAAAGGGTTGCTGATGGCCATTGAGTTTGTCGACAACGAAATCGGCTACAGCTTCGCGAGCGAGATGTTCCGCCAGCGTGTCCTGGTTGCCGGAACGCTCAACAACTCGAAGACCATTCGCATTGAACCGCCGCTGACGCTAACGGTTGAACAGTGTGAGCAGGTGCTGAAAGCGGCGCGTAAAGCGCTGGCAGCCCTGCGGGTAAGTGTGGAAGAAGCGTGATATCCACTCCCCCTCCTGACGGAGGGGGTATTTTTAGCGGTGAAACTCCGCCACCGTCATGGTAAACCGCAACACATTTTCGCCCTCATTCGCGTAGCCGTGTGCCGCTTCCGTTTTCGCCACCGCCGAAGCGCCTGCCGCCACCTGCGTCACCGTCTCTTCCACCGTCAGGGTCAATCCTCCCTCAGTGACATGCAGCAGCTCAAACGTTCCCGCCGGGTGCCCCGGCGAGGTGAAACGCTCCCCCGGATGCATCACCCACTGCCAGAGTTCAATCATATCCGGGCCAGACGTGCCCGCGAGCAGCCGGGCATATCCGCCCTGTGGGCCCTGCCACAGAACCGGGATCGCCGCTGCTTCTATGACGTGCACCCGCGGCTCGCTGGAGACGTTAACGATATCCGCCACCGAAACGCCCAGCGCGGCAGCCAGCTTGCAGAGAATGGCAATGCTGGGATTCGCCGCCCCTTTTTCAATCTCCACCAGCATGCCTTTGCTAACGCTGGCGCGGCGTGAAAGCTCATCCAGCGACAGTTTTTTCTCTTTGCGCCAGTTGCGAATGCGGGTGGCGACGGCCAGGCTTACCTGGGCGATATCGGCACCCGAATCGGTCATTATATTGACTTTATCAGTCATTGGTCACTACCATAGTATAAAACAGTCAATACAGGATTATTTATGTCTCTCGTTACGCCGTCAATAGACCCGCGTCTTACCGGGATTGCCCCCGGCTTTCGGGCGCTGAGCATTCTGGTTGAAGCCGCCCCGATAACCCAGCCGGACGTGGCCTCTGCCGCGCTGGCACAGGCCTGCCAGCAGGTCCTCACTAATGATGTCACCTGGGCGGAAGCGCACCTCAGCGCCTGGGATGACGTGTTCAGGGCATTTGGTGCGAAACCGAAACGCACACCCTGCTCGGCATCGGCCCTGCGTAAGCGAGTGCTGAAAGAGGGCGCACTGCCCCCGCTCGATCCAGTGGTCGATATTTACAATGCCATCAGCATTCGTTACGCCATTCCCGTCGGGGGTGAGAACCTTGCCGCTTATGCAGGCGCACCGCGTCTGACGCTTGCCGAAGGTAATGAACCGTTTGATACCCTGAAAGAAGGCCAGCCGGTTATCGAATACCCGGATGCGGGCGAAGTTATCTGGCGCGATGATATTGGCGTCACCTGCCGTCGCTGGAACTGGCGCCAGGGCGTGCGTACACGTCTCGATAGCCAGGCGCAACACATGTGGTTTATTCTCGAAAGTCTGCCGTCGATGCCGTTATCGGCGTTGCAGGAGGCTGGCGATGAGTTAGTCAGCAACCTGCAGCGGCTGATGCCGGGCTCCACTGCTCACCTTCAACTGATTGAACTCTAAAAGGATAAGCGGATGTTTCACGGGTTAAGCGCATTCCCTCTGACGCCATTGCGAGAGGGGAAATTTGATGAGCAGGCGTTTGTGCAGTTGCTGCGCCCGCTGGTGGATGCTGGTGTCGATTCGCTGGGGATCCTCGGTTCGACGGGCAGTTACGCGTATCTGACGCCTGAAGAGCGCACGCATATCACCCGCTGTGCCGTGGCGCATGCCGACAACATTCCGGTGAGCGTAAGTATTGGCGCGCTTCGCCTCGACGATATTCTCCGTCTGGCGGATGAGGCGCAAAGCGCCGGCGCCCGCGGGGTGTTACTGGCCCCCGTGTCGTACCAGCGCCTGACGGCAGAGGAAGTGTTTACCTTGTATGAGACGGTGACCCACCGGATCTCTGTTCCGCTGTGCATTTACGACAACCCGGCCACCACCGGGTTCGAGTTTAACGACGATTTGCTGTATGCCGTGGCGGCGCTACCGAACGTCAAATCCGTCAAGCTCGGGCGCACACCGGACAATATCGCCCACATGCGTGCCCGTCTTCCTGAAAACGTCACCCTGGGCATCAGTGGCGACTGGCGGGCGGCGTCAGCCCTGCAGGCCGGGTTCGATGTCTGGTATTCGGTTATCGCAGGGCTCTATCCGCAGACGGCACTGGCGATTGCACGAGCCAAAGACACCGCAGCCTCTGACCGGCTGGCACCGCTGTGGGCGCTGTTCCGCCAGTACGGCAGTTTGCGGGTGATGGCCGCAGCAGCAGAAATGTCAGGGAAAGTGGCCGCGCCTGCACTGCCGTTCCCGCTTGCGTCACTGAGCGGGAAACCGCGCGAAACGCTGGCGGCGATCCTGGCGGAACTGGCCCTCGCCTGAGCATCGCCGGGCTAGCGTAAGCGCTACCCGGCGGTCTGTTACGCCGGCAACAACCCGACAAAACTGCGTTTTTTGCGCGGCTCTGACATCAGGTCCTCAAGCTTATCCACGCAGGCCAGATAGTGCGGGGTTTTCTTGTGCGCCAGCACCGCCTCTTCATCCTTGTAGGCTTCGTAGATAAAGAACCGGGTTTTCACGCGCGGATCCTGTAAAACATCAAAGCGCAGATTGCCCGGCTCCTGAATCGCCCCTTCGTGGTTAGCGCGAAACACCTCCAGAAACTCATCGACCCGCTCGGGTTTGATGTTGATTTCCACTAATGTCACGTTCATTTTGCTTCTCCCTGTTTCTCTTCCTGCCAGAACTGGAACGCGTCCCGCGCGCTCATGTTCTCATGTACCACTTTTTTCACCGCTTTCAGCATGGCCAGCGGGGCGCTGGACTGGAAGATATTGCGGCCCATGTCCACGCCGGACGCTCCCTGGTCAATCGCCCGCCAGCACATCTCCAGCGCGTCGTGCTCCGGCAGCTTTTTGCCTCCGGCAATCACGATCGGCACCGGGCAGCTGGCGGTTACTTTTTCAAACCCTTCGTCGACATAATAGGTTTTGACGAACTGCGCCCCCATCTCGGCCGCGATACGGCTGGCAAGCGAGAAATACCGCGCGTCGCGCGCCATCTCTTTGCCAACGCCCGTTACCGCCAGGGTCGGCATGCCATAGCGCGCACCGGCATCCACCAGTTTGATGATGTTGTTGATCGACTGATGTTCAAACTCACTGCCGATGTACACCTGCGCCGCCACCGCGCAGACGTTCAGGCGCAGCGCATCTTCCATCGCCACCGCCACGCACTCGTTGGAAAGTTCCCCTAAAATCGAATTGCCGCCGGAGGCGCGCAACACGACGGGTTTATTGGTGGCGACAGGCACCTGGCTGCGCAAAATACCGCGGGTGCACATCAGCACGTCGGTTTCCCCAAACAGCGGGGCGATAGAGAGATCGATACGCTCAAGGCCGGTCGTCGGTCCCTGGAAATAGCCGTGATCAAAGGCCAGCATCACCGTGCGGTTGCTTTTTGGGTTGAAGATGCGCGCCAGCCTGGACTGCATTCCCCAGTCCAGCGAGCCGCATCCCTTCAGGGTAAACGGCACGTTCTGCTGCGGTGTGCCGATGCCAAAATCTTTGCCGTCTTTGATGTCGTCTAAATCAGCCATTTGCTCCCCCGTCAGAAATCGTATTTGTTGATGTTCTCTTTGGTAAACACCACCCGCTCCGGCAGCAGCACAATGCCGTTGCCCTTCGCTTCATACTGGTAGCCCTGCACGCTGTTCGGCTCGACCTTCAGCGTACCGATATCTTTCACCTCCACGCTGTCGCCAACGTTAAGATCGCCTTTTTTCAACAACCGATCGGCGACATTGACCGCAATTTTGCCCTGTTGCACCACATCCCACAGGCCGAAGGCTTTCACCGTGCCGCGCTCTACGTACGGGCGCATCACGTTAGGCGTGCTGAAGCCGACAATCGCCACCCCTTCTCGCTTCAGGTTTTCCGCCGCCTGCGCCGCCGCCGGCAGGGCGTTGGCATCCGGGGCGATGATCGCATCCAGATCCGGATACGCTTTTAAGATCCCCTCGGCGGTTTGTAGCGATTTTGTGGCATCGTTATAGCCAAACTGCGTGGTCACGACCTGCCACTGCGGATGATCTTTCTCGATTTTGGCCTTCGCCTCTTTCACCCACTGGTTCTGGTCGGTAACGGTCGGGCTGGAGTAAAAGAACGCCACTTTGGCATTCGGTTTGGTGACCTGTTTACCGGCCATGTCGACCAGCAGGCCGCCGAGCTGCGCCGGGGTGCCCTGGTTGATGTAGATGCTGCGGCATTCCGGTTTGGTGTCGGAGTCCCAGGTCAGTACTTTGACGCCACGCTGCATCGCGCGCTTCAGCGCCGGGCAGAGGCCATCCGGCGACACCGCCGAAACGATAATGGCGTTATAGCCCTGGTTAACGAAGTTATTGATAAGCTGCACCTGGCCTGAGACGCTGGGCTCGGTCGGGCCGTCGTAGGTGACGTCCACGCCGAGATCTTTACCCGCCTCTTTCGCGCCATTGCCGCCGCTGGTAAAGAAGCCAACGCCCACCAGCTTGGGGATAAAGGCGATGCGGTCCGCGGCCTGTGCCGACGCGAAGCTGAGTGCCATCGCCAGGACTATCAGTTTTGTTTTCATCTTACGCTCCGGGTATGTTTTGTGAGGAGAGAGCGCACCCATTCACGGTGCAAACTCAGTGAACGTCCCATCACCACCACAACCAACAGCGCCCCTGACAGCGCGCTCGACACCTGGTTGGGGATGCCGACCATCTGTAAACCCTGCTGCAGATACCCCACCAGCAGCGCCGCCAGGGCCGTACCGATTACCGACCCCGAACCGCCATAGATATTGGCGCCGCCGAGGACCGCTGCGGTCAGTGCAGGCATCAGTAAATCGCGTCCCAAATCCGAACGCGCCGAACCGAAATAGGAGACCATCACCAGCGCAGCAATGGCCGAAGCGACGCCCACCAGGCCATACAGGGCGTAGGGCATCCCGTTGACCGAGAGCGCCGCATAGCGCGCCGCGCGCGGGTTCTGCCCAATCAAAAACAGATGGCGGCCAAAGCGTCCGCGATGGGTAATCAGCCAGAAAAAGACGGTAATCACGGCGAACAGCACCAGCGGGATTGGCAACCCCAGGAACGTGAGGTTAGCGAACGCGGTAAAGCTGTCCGGGAAGCCACCGATACCTTCGTAACCGGTCGCCCCCGCCATGCCGGAGAGCAGCAGTGCGCCGCCGCCGTAGAGATAGAGCGTGCCGAGGGTGATAACCAGTGGGCTGATGCCGGTGTAGTGGATCAGCGCAGCGTTGACCAGACCGCACAGCAGGCCGAGCAGCAGCGTCAACGGTATGGCCAGCGCCATCGGCCAGCCCGCCTGCATCATCACCCCCAGCGCGATGGCACACAGGCCGATGGTCGAACCGAGAGAAATATCAATGCCGCCGCTGATGATCACCAGGGTGAGCGGCAGCGCCACAATGCCAATGCAGATAAAATCACTGGTGCTGAACAGCAGCATGTTGATATCGAGCATGCGCGGATTGATGGCCCCAAAGAGCAGGATTTCCAGCACCAGTAATATCAGCAGCGCGCTTTCCCAGTTAAGCTTCATTTACGCCACCTCTTTTTTGTGTTTCGTAAACGGGGTGACATGCTTCCCCCCTTTGTTACCGGGCTGGAAGCGGCTGTACTTAAGTGCCCGTTGATGCCGGGCCAGCGCCTGGCGCAAGCGCCCGTCGAGCACCAGCACACCGAGCAGCACCAGCCCGGCGATAAAGTCATTCCACCACGCGGGCAGCCTGAACAGCACCAGCACGGTGTCGATTTGAGTCAGGAAAAAAGCCCCCAGTAAGGCGCCAATAAGCGTCCCGGTACCGCCCAGCAGAGAGATCCCCCCGAGTACGCAGGCGGCAATGGCTTTCATCTCCAGCCCGCTGCCGGTCTGGTTTGGTACAAAGCCAATCTGCGAAGCGAAGACAATCCCCGCACACGCGGCCAGCATGCCGTTCAGCGTAAAAGCGATCATTCGCGTCCGGTTCACCGCCACGCCCAGCTGGCGTGCGGCGGTAAGGTTATCGCCCACGGCGTAGAAATCGCGTCCGAAGGCGGTGCGCGACAACGTCCATGCGCCGACCGCGGCTAAAAACACCACGCCCATTCCGAGCGGTGAAATACCCATAGCGGCAGGTTCAGAGAGCGATTTCAGGCTCGGCGGTAGCCCTTCAATCCACTTTCCTCCCGTCCACAGCAGCATCGCCCCGCGATAGAGGCCCAGCGTGCCGAGGGTGGCCACAATTGCCGGAATACGCAGCCCCACCACCAGAAAACCGTTAAATGCTCCCGCCAGTGCGCCAATCGACAGCGCAAAGAGGATCGATACCGGCAGGGTGTAGCCGCTGTTCAGGGCCACCCCCACGGCAATGGCAGACAGCCCGACGGTAGAGCCGACGGAAACATCAATATTGCGGGTCAACATCACCAGCGCGGCGCCGAGCGCCAGCAGGATCAGGATTTGCGAACTGGCGAAGATCATCCCCAGCGTTTGCAGGCTGAAATAGGCCGGATTGAGCCCCACCAGCACCGCGAACAACGCCAGAATGGCGATGAACGCACTCAGTTCGCGATTTTTCAGTAAGGTCTTCATGACTGCCCTCCGAATGCCAGCGCCATCATTCTGTCGAGACTGACCGCGTGCCGGGACAGCTCGCCGCTGAGCACGCCCTGGTGCATCACCAGCACGCGATCGGCAAGCCCGGGGAACTCATCCAGATCGCTTGAGATCATCAGCACCGCCACGTTCTGCGCCGCCACGCTTTTGATGAGCTGATAGATATCGGCCCGCGCCGACACATCCACTCCGCGTGTCGGTTCATCGACGATCAACAGCAGCGGATTCGCCTCCAGACAGCGCGCCAGCAACACCTTCTGCTGGTTGCCGCCGGAGAGCGTGCGCACGGTTTGATCCGCATGGTTAAGCTTGATCCCCAGCGCCCGGTGATAGCGCTCCACCACCGCCGACTCCCGTTTGCGCTGCTGCCAGACCGAGGGCTCATTCAGCGCCACGGTGTTCCAGCGAATCGGCGCATCCAGGAACAAGCCGGAAACCTGTCGGTCCTCTGGCAGGTAGACCAGCCCTTTCTCCAGCCGTGCCGCCACGGGTTCGCCGGTTATCTCCTGATTTTCCAGCCAGACTCGCCCACCGCGCACCGGGCGCAGCCCATACAGCGTTTCCGCAAACTCGGTACGCCCGGAGCCGACCAGCCCGGCGAGGCCAACTATTTCCCCGGCATAGATTTCCATGCTGAGATCGATAAACCCCTCACCGGTAAGCTCTTCCACCCGCAGCACCGGGAAATCCTGCGGCTGCGTGCGGCGATTGCCCGGCAGCGCCAGCCACAGTTTTTGTGCATCACTTAATCCTTTTTCGCGGCTCACCGGCGTCATGGCCGCAATCAGGGCGTTATCGTCGAACTGTGCAGTTTCACCGCTGAGCACAATCGCGCCGTCGCGCATTACCGAAACGTGGCTCGCCAGCTGGCGGATCTCCGGTAATTTGTGTGAGATAAAAACAATGCCGACGCCCAGCGCCTGCAACGCGCGGATCTGGCGGAACAGCCGTTCGGTTTCCCCCGGGGTGAGCGACGCCGTGGGTTCATCAAGGATCAGGATCTTCGCGTTACGCATCAGGCCACGTAGGATCTCCACCATCTGTTGATCCGCCACTTCCAGGGTGCTGGCGGTGGCATCAAGATTGAGCTGACACTGCAGCTGCTGGAGTTTCTCCGCCAGCCGTTCCCCCATACCGGCCTCACGCGGCAGGCGGAAAAGGATGTTTTCCCGCACCGTCAGGTTGGGGAAAAGCAGGGGTTCCTGCGGCACCAGATAAATCCCCAGCCTGTGGGCCTGCGCGGGCGAAAGCCGCGCAAACGCGTGGCCGTCAATCGAAAGTTCACCGCTGTCCGGCGTTTCCACCCCGGCGATGATTTTCATCAGCGTTGATTTTCCCGCGCCGTTACCGCCCATCAGCGCATGCACCTGACCCGCAAGCAGCGTGAAATGAATACCTTTCAGGACCGGTATACCGGAGAACTGCTTGCTGATATCACGTGCTTCGATAAGTGGCGTCATTATCGCTCCGCTATTGAACAAATGATTTTTAGATTTAATAATGTTCAAAAGCGTAGACGGTGAACTATATTTAGAACCGTGCAGGGATCACAAATTTATCGATTAAGATCCACACAGACACAAATCAATCTAAAAGATCTGTTTTGTCGCGTGGTTCACACTTTCTTTCTGCGCGATCACGAACATATGATCTAAATTTTTATAAGAGTTCAATTATGAGCGATAAACGCACTGCGGAAGAAGGTCGTTTTGCCGGGCTGGCGCTGGCGGAAGAAGAGCTGGTTGCCCGCGTCGCCTGGTGCTACTACCACGACGGATTAACCCAGAACGACATCGGCGAGCGGCTCGGACTGCCGCGCCTGAAGATCTCGCGTCTGCTGGAGAAAGGACGCCAGTCCGGGGTGATCCGCGTGCAGATCAACTCCCGCTATGAGGGGTGTCTGGCGCTGGAAACCGAGCTGCAGCAGCGCTTCGGGCTCAAGCTGGTTCGCGTGTTGCCGGCCCTGAATACCCCGCCCATGAATGTCCGGCTGGGCATTGGCGCAGCGCAATCGCTGATGGGCGTGCTGGAACCCGGCCAGCTGCTGGCGGTGGGATTTGGTGAAACCACCATGAGCAGCCTGCAGCACTTAAGCGGTTTTATCAGCTCGCAACAGATCCGCCTGGTGACGCTCTCCGGCGGCGTTGGGCCGTATATGACGGGCATCGGTCAGCTTGATGCCGCCTGCAGCGTCAGCATGATCCCCGCCCCGCTTCGCGTTTCCTCCGCCGAAGTGGCCGGGATCCTAAAACGTGAATCCAGCGTGCGGGACGTGATCCTCGCCGCCGCCGCGGCCGATGTGGCGGTGGTAGGCATTGGTTCAGTAAACCAGCGCCGGGACGCCACCATATTGCGCTCCGGCTATATCAGCGAAGGTGAACAGCTGATGTACGCCCGCAAAGGGGCGGTGGGCGATATCCTCGGCTATTTCCTGAACGCCGAAGGGGAATGCGTGCACGAGCTGGAGATCCACCGGGAGTTACTGGGCGTCACGCTCGATGAACTGGCGCAGTTGCCCACCATCGTTGGCGTGGCCGGAGGTGAAGAGAAAGCCGATGCGATTTATGCCGCACTCAAAGGCCGCCGTATTAATGGCCTGGTGACGGAGGAGACGACAGCCCGCGCGGTGCTGGCTCTGGCGAGCTAAGAGCCTGTCCTGCGCCTGACACGAGGCATGCTCATGAGTTACCTTTTAGCGTTAGATGCAGGGACAGGCAGCGTTCGCGCCGTAATTTTCGATTTGCAGGGCAACCAGGTTGCCGTTGGCCAGGCCGAGTGGAAACACCTGAGCGTGGAGAATGTGCCGGGCTCGATGGAGTTTGATCTCGACATTAACTGGCAGCTCACCTGCCAGTGTATTCATCAGGCGCTGGAGCGCGCCCACCTGAGCGCAGCGGATATCCAGTCCGTGGCCTGCTGCTCAATGCGCGAGGGGATCGTGCTGTATGACCGCAACGGCGACGCCATCTGGGCGTGCGCCAACGTCGATGCCCGCGCCAGCCGCGAGGTAGCCGAACTCAAAGAGATCCACGACTACCGTTTTGAATCCGAAGTGTATGACGTCTCAGGCCAGACCCTGGCCCTGAGCGCCATGCCGCGCCTGCTGTGGCTGGCGCACCATCGTCCGGACATCTACCGCAAAGCCGCCACGATCACCATGATAAGCGACTGGCTGGCGGCAAAACTGTCCGGCGAGCTGGCCGTTGACCCGTCCAATGCCGGGACTACCGGTATGCTGGATCTCTTCTCCCGCGACTGGCGTCCGGCGCTGCTCGACATGGCCGGGCTGCGTGCCGATATCCTCTCTCCGGTGAAGGAGACCGGTACCGTGCTCGGTGCGATCACCAAAGATGCCGCACAGCAGAGCGGCCTGCGCGAAGGCACGCCGGTGGTGATGGGCGGTGGCGATGTGCAGCTTGGCTGTCTTGGGTTAGGCGTCGTGCGGGCCGGGCAAACGGCCGTGCTGGGCGGTACCTTCTGGCAGCAGGTGGTCAACCTGCCGCAGGTACGCACCGACCCGGAGATGAACATCCGCGTGAATCCGCATGTGATCCCCGGCATGGCGCAGGCTGAGTCGATCAGCTTCTTTACCGGCCTGACCATGCGCTGGTTCCGTGACGCCTTCTGCGCGGAAGAGAAACTCATCGCGGAGCGGATGGGAATGGACACTTACTCCCTGCTTGAGGAGATGGCCAGCCGCGTGCCTGCCGGTTCACACGGTGTGATGCCGATCTTCTCAGATGCTATGCACTTCAAGCAGTGGTATCACGCCGCGCCGTCTTTTATTAACCTCTCCATCGACCCGGAAAAATGCAACAAAGCCACGCTGTTCCGTGCGCTGGAAGAGAACGCGGCGATTGTCTCGGCGTGTAACCTGACGCAGATCTCACGGTTCTCAGGGGTAACGTTCTACGGTCTGGTGTTTGCAGGCGGTGGCTCGAAAGGCGCGTTGTGGAGCCAGATTTTAAGCGACGTGACCGGTCTGCCGGTGCGCGTTCCGCAAGTGAAAGAGGCGACAGCGCTGGGCTGTGCGATTGCTGCCGGAACGGGAGCCGGGCTGTTTTCGGATATGGCGGCGACAGGCGAACGGCTGGTGAAATGGAGCCGCGAGTTCACGCCAAACCCGGCGCACCGGGAGTTGTACGACGGTATGATGCAGAAGTGGCAGGCCGTTTATGCCGACCAGCTTGGGCTGGTGGACAGCGGACTGACGACATCGATGTGGCAGGCACCGGGTTTAGTGCGTGCCCCCTCTCCCTGAGAGCTATAACGCCCCCTCTCCCTCAGGGAGAGGGGGTCAGGCCACACCAATATTTGAATCCCATCACAATCGCCGCATTCCCCTTTTCCCTTTTACTCATCGCTGGCTAAATTAGTAACTCATCCGACCACATAACAATAATTTTACACTGGAAGAGACTATGAGCCACTACCCGTCGTTATTTGCCCCCCTCGATCTGGGGTTCACCACCCTTAAAAACCGCGTGCTGATGGGCTCAATGCATACCGGGCTTGAAGAACATCCGGACGGGGCCGAACGTCTGGCGGCCTTCTATGCCGAGCGCGCACGTCACGGGGTAGCGCTGATTGTTACCGGCGGGGTGGCCCCTGCGCCTTCTGGCGTGGGGATGGAAGGCGGTGCGGTGCTGAACGACGCCAGCCAGCTGCCGCATCATCGCGTGGTCACTGACGCCGTTCACCGGGAAGGCGGGAAAATTGCCCTGCAGATCCTGCACACCGGGCGTTACAGCTATCAACCGAATCTGGTCGCACCGTCGGCCATTCAGGCCCCGATTAACCGCTTTACGCCCCATGCCCTCAGCCACGATGAGATCCTGACGCTGATTGACGACTTCGCCCGCTGTGCGGCACTGGCGCGTGAAGCGGGCTATGACGGTGTTGAGGTGATGGGCTCGGAAGGCTACCTGATCAACGAATTCCTCGCGGCCCGCACAAACCAGCGCGACGATGAATGGGGTGGCGATTACGCGCGCCGCATGCGCTTTGCAGTGGAAGTGGTGCGTGCCGTGCGTGAACGTGCCGGGGCGGATTTTATTATTATCTACCGCCTGTCGATGCTCGACCTTGTGGAAGGCGGCGGGACGTTCGACGAAACCGTGCAACTGGCGCAGGCGATTGAAGCCGCCGGCGCGACCATCATCAATACCGGCATCGGCTGGCACGAGGCGCGTATTCCGACCATCGCCACGCCGGTGCCACGCGCGGCGTTCAGCTGGGTCACGCGCAAGCTGAAAGGGAAAGTGTCTGTCCCGCTGGTGACCACTAACCGCATTAACGACCCGCAGGTGGCGGAAAATGTGATCGCCGCCGGTGATGCCGACATAGTCTCCATGGCGCGTCCGTTCCTTGCGGATGCCGAGCTGCTTTCCAAAGCGCAGAGCGGGCGTGCAGATGAGATTAACACCTGCATCGGCTGTAATCAGGCCTGTCTGGATCAGATTTTTGTTGGCAAGGTCACTTCGTGTCTGGTCAACCCCCGCGCCTGCCACGAAACCAAAATGCCGATTTTCCCGGCGGTGCATAAAAAACGCCTGGCCGTGGTCGGTGCCGGCCCGGCGGGTCTGGCGTTTGCGGTGAATGCTGCCTCACGCGGCCACAGCGTGACGTTGTTCGATGCTGCCGCTGAGATCGGCGGGCAGTTCAATATCGCCAAACAGATCCCGGGCAAAGAAGAATTCTACGAAACCCTGCGTTATTACCGCCGAATGATCGACCTGACGGGCGTGGATCTGCGCCTCAACCAGTTTGTAAACCCGGCGGATGTAATGGATTACGATGAGGTGATCCTTGCAAGCGGGATCGCACCACGCAGGCCTGCGATCGAGGGCATCGATCATCCTAACGTCCTGAGCTATCTGGACGTTTTGCGTGACAAAGCGCCGGTGGGGGCAAAAGTGGCGATCATCGGCTGCGGCGGGATCGGGTTCGATACCGCAATGTACTTAAGTCAGCCCGGCGAACCCACCAGCCAGAACATTGCCGACTTCTGCGTGGAATGGGGTATCGACACCAGCCTTAACCAGTCCGGCGGCTTGCGACCGGAAGGACCCCAGCTGCCGAAAAGCCCGCGTCAGATCGTCATGCTGCAGCGTAAAGCCAGCAAACCCGGTGAAGGACTGGGCAAAACCACGGGCTGGATCCATCGCGCAACCCTGCTCTCTCGCGGGGTGAAGATGATACCGTCGGTGAGCTATCAGAAGATCGATGACGCGGGGCTGCACGTGCTGATCGGCGGTGAGCCGCAGCTGCTGCAGGTGGATCATGTGATTTTATGTGCGGGTCAGGAGCCGAAGCGCGATCTGGTGGATCCGCTGCGTGAGGCGGGAAAAACGGTACACCTGATCGGCGGATGCGACGTGGCGATGGAGCTGGATGCGCGACGCGCCATTGCGCAGGGCACAACGCTGGCCTTGAGTCTCTGAGTGACGCAACGCTCACCGGGCCTGCACGCGAGGCAGGCCGGTGTAAACTCAGCGCCCCGCGTTAGCGGCGGCGACCCAGCTTGACGGATTTCAGCACCACGAACTTGTTGTTGGTGGCAACCGTGGTGCAGTTACCGAAGATCTTCTTCAGCTTGTGGAAGTAGTCCAGGTGACGGTTCGCCACGATATACAGCTCGCCGTTAATTTTCAGGCAGCGGCGTGCATGGTGGAACATCTCCCAGGCGACGTTATCCGTCAGGGCGTGTTTCTGGTGGAACGGGGGATTACAGAACACGGCATTAAAGCGGAACGGCTCAACGCCCGACAGCGCGTTATTAATCATAAACTCGCAGCGATCCAGCGCGTCCGGCATGTTGGTTTCAACGTTCAGACGACTGGAGGCCACCGCCATCGGCGACTCATCACTAAATACAACGCTCGCGTCAGGGTTCTTCGCCAGCAGCGTCAGGCCAATCACACCGTTACCACAGCCCAGATCGACGATTTCGCCTTCCAGGTTATCCGGCAGATTTTCAATAAAGAAACGCGCCCCGATATCAAGGCCGGTGCGGGAGAAGACGTTCGCGTGGTTGTGGATTGTCCAGTCAGTGCCTTCCAGCGTCCAGCTCAGGGTTTCTGGCGCGTCGGCCAGTTCGGGGGCACTGAAAGTACAGTTAATGAGACGCGCTTTTTTCCAGGCCAGCGTCGTGGTGGTTGGGCCGAGCACTTTCTCGAACAGTTCCAGCGTTGAGGTATGGATATCACGCGCCTTGGCCCCCGCGATAATACGCGTTTGTGGGGTAACGACGTTGCGCAGTGCGCGCAATTGTTGTTCCAGCAGCGCCATTGTTTTCGGCACTTTGATCAGCACCACGCCCGGCGCCTGCGGGTAGTCCGCGGTGCTGTCGAGGAACTTAACGCTGGATTCGTCGATGTCGTTGTGGCGCAGGTTTTCCCGCGTCGCCAGCTCGCTCAAGTAGGAATCACCGATGCTGTAAGGCGTGTGTTCTGCCAGAGCACAGCCCAGCGCGCCAAATGCGTCATTCAGGATCAAAACCGGGCCGCTGATTTCAGTGTCATCCAACTGTTGCAGCAGATATTCATCCGCCGCTTCCCACGCCTGAAGCGGGTTAACGTCGTCCGTTTCCGGGAAACGTTTAAGGTTGAGTGAACGGAAACCGTTGTCTAAGTGGCTCATCGGCCCTCCTGAATGGTAAAATTTCGGCGTTATCCCTGAAAAGGGTGCGTGAGTATACCCGTTTTATTGTCAAATTGGGGCGTTGATGAACCAACTAACTTATCTCCAGGGCTACCCGGAGAACTTACTTTCTCAGGTTCGCAGCTTAATTGCCGAGCAAAAGCTGGGCACGGTGCTGGAAAAACGCTATCCGGGGACGCATGACTTCGCGACCGATAAGGCGCTCTGGCAGTATACCCAGGATCTGAAAAACACCTATCTGAAGAGCGCGCCACCCATCAATAAGGTGATGTACGACAACAAGATCCATGTGCTGAAAAACGCGCTCGGCCTGCACACTGCCGTTTCCCGAGTTCAGGGCGGCAAGCTAAAAGCGAAAGCGGAGATCCGCGTTGCTACCGTGTTTCGTCACGCGCCGGAAGCGTTCTTGCGGATGATCGTGGTGCATGAGCTGGCACACCTGAAGGAAAAAGAGCACGACAAGGCCTTCTACTCCCTGTGCTGCCATATGGAGCCGCAGTACCACCAGCTGGAGTTCGATACCCGTTTATGGCTTACGCATTTATCGTTAAAGAGTAATGCGCAGTAGCGCACTGGTTTTGCAATAATCACGTGCTACAGTGGCTAAAGGTTCCCTGCTACGGAGTACGTAAACGTTTATGATACGTTTCGCAGTTATTGGCACGAACTGGATCACCCGCCAGTTCGTCGACGCCGCCCATGAAACCGGCAAATTTAAGCTCACCGCAGTCTATTCCCGCAGCCTGGAGCAGGCGCAGAGTTTCGCGAACGACTATCTGGTTGAACATCTGTTCACGTCGCTCGATGAGATGGCGCAAAGTGACGCCATTGACGCGGTCTACATCGCCAGCCCAAACTCCCTGCACTTTGCGCAAACGTCGCTGTTTCTCAGCCATAAAAAACATGTGATTTGCGAGAAGCCGCTGGCCTCGAACATTCAGGAAGTGGAAGCCGCGATTCAGCTTGCCCGCGACAATCAGGTGGTGCTGTTCGAAGCGTTCAAAACCGCCAGCCTGCCAAACTTCCTGCTGTTACAGCAGTCTCTGCCGAAGATTGGCAAAGTGCGTAAAGCGTTTATTAATTACTGCCAGTACTCGTCGCGCTATCAACGTTATCTGGACGGTGAAAACCCGAACACCTTTAACCCTGCCTTCTCTAACGGCTCGATTATGGACATCGGTTTTTACTGTCTGGCCTCTGCCGTTGCGCTGTGGGGCGAGCCGCACGGCGTCACCGCCACGGCCAGCCTGCTGGAAAGCGGTGTGGATGCGCACGGTATTGTGGTGCTGGATTACGGTGATTTCAGCGTTACGCTGCAGCACTCCAAGGTGAGCGATTCCGTTCTGCCCAGCGAAATTCAGGGCGAAGCGGGCTCACTGGTTATCGAGAAGATTTCCGAGTGTCAGAAGCTGAGCATTGTCCCACGCGGCGGCAAAGCGCAGGAGCTGACACAGCCTCAGCATATTAACACTATGCTCTATGAGGCAGAGGTCTTCGCCCGTCTGGTGGAAGACAACGAAGTGAATCACCCTGGGCTGGCGGTCAGCCGCACCACGGCGAAACTGCAAACCGAGATCCGCCGTCAAACCGGCGTGGTCTTCCCTGCAGATGGCGTGGGCGCAGAAGCTATCGCGTAAAGCTGTGTAATGAAACGGTGCAGACCATTGACGAAATCACTGGTCTGACATATTTTGTTACCTGCAAAGGGGAGTAACTTCCTTGCCGGTGGATCGTCATTACGATGCGTGCAAAACCGCATCCGGTCGCCGGGCAATCAAAAAGCCCGTCTTTTTGGTTGTAAGTGAGACCTTGCCGGAAGGCGAGGTCTATGCATAAAAAGCTAACGGCTATCGTCTTCTGACCATGGCCGTTTTTGTTTTTTATGTGTAAGGAAAATAGTATGCATTCTGTCGGCACTCCCATGTTGTGGGGCGGATTCGCGGTTGTCGTGCTCATCATGCTGGCGATCGACCTCTTTTTGCAGGGGCGTCGCGGCGCACATGGCATGACCATGAAACAGGCTGCGGCCTGGTCACTGGTGTGGGTCACCCTCTCCCTGCTCTTCTGTGCTGCCTTCTGGTGGTACCTGGCCTCAACGGAAGGCCGCGCGGTTGCCGATCCTCAGGCGCTCGCGTTCCTCACCGGCTATCTGATTGAAAAAGCCCTGGCGGTCGATAACGTCTTCGTCTGGCTGATGCTGTTCAGCTACTTTGCCGTGCCTGCGGCCCTGCAGCGTCGCGTGCTGGTGTACGGCGTGCTGGGTGCGATTATCCTGCGTACGATTATGATCTTCGCCGGAAGCTGGCTGATTACGCAGTTCGAATGGCTGCTGTATGTCTTCGGCGCATTCCTGCTGTTCACCGGGATCAAAATGGCGCTGGCAAAAGAAGATGGCTCCGCCATTGGCGACCGTCCGCTGGTGAAGTGGATCCGTGGTCATCTGCGCATGACCGACAAGATCGAGAGCGAGCACTTCTTCGTGCGTAAGAACGGCCTGCTTTTTGCCACGCCGCTGCTGCTGGTGCTGATTTTGGTTGAGCTGAGCGATGTGATTTTCGCGGTAGACAGCATTCCGGCTATCTTCGCGGTCACCACTGACCCGTTCATTGTGCTGACATCTAACCTGTTCGCCATCCTCGGTCTGCGTGCCATGTACTTCCTGTTGGCAGGCGCGGCTGAGCGCTTCTCAATGCTGAAATATGGTCTGTCGGTGATCCTGGTGTTTATCGGTATCAAGATGCTGATTGTCGATTTCTACCACATCCCTATCGCTATCTCGCTCGGTGTGGTGTTTGGCATTCTGATCGTGACGTTGCTTATCAATACCTGGGTTAATCGTCAGCACGATAAGAAGCAACAGGTGGAGTAATTACGGTCCTTCCTGCTGCCTTTACGTTGGCCCTCTTCCCCCCAGGGAGAGGGCCAACACACTTTTGTAAATGAATAGTTAAAAACTATGACGCAACACGTAAAATGCAGCATTTTACGCTTCCCTCCGCATCCGGTTTCCCTATACTCAACCAGGCAAACATTTTCTTACATCCGGACATAAATGTGACTTAGAGCACATAAAGGATGGAACGCAATTTCACTTAGGAATTTTTATGAGCACACAATCAACTGGTCTCTTTGCGCGCCTGGCGCAAGGCAGTCTCGTTAAACAAATTCTGGTAGGGCTGGTACTGGGGATTCTGCTGGCAATGGTGTCAAAACCGGCTGCGGAAGCGACGGGGCTGCTTGGCACCATTTTCGTTGGCGCACTGAAAGCCGTCGCACCGGTGCTGGTGCTGATGCTGGTCATGGCGTCAATTGCCAATCATCAACACGGACAAAAAACCAACATTCGCCCTATCTTGTTCCTGTATCTGCTGGGCACCTTCTCTGCAGCCTTAACAGCCGTCGTTTTCAGCTTCCTGTTCCCGTCCTCGCTGCACCTGACCAGCGCTGCGGGTGATATCACCCCGCCATCCGGTATTGTGGAAGTGCTGCGCGGCCTGCTGATGAGCATGGTCTCTAACCCGATTACGGCACTGATGAACGCTAACTACATCGGCATCCTGGTCTGGGCGATCGGTCTTGGTTTTGCCCTGCGTCACGGCAACGAAACAACGAAAAACCTGGTCAACGACGTGTCGAACGCCGTGACCTTTATGGTCAAAATTGTGATTCGCTTTGCGCCAATCGGCATCTTCGGTCTGGTCTCTTCCACACTGGCGACCACCGGCTTTGGCGCACTGCTGGGCTATGCGCAGTTGCTGGTGGTACTGATTGGTTGCATGCTGCTGGTTGCGCTGGTGATTAACCCACTGCTGGTGTTCTGGCAGATCCGCCGTAACCCGTATCCGCTGGTGTTAACCTGCCTGCGCGAGAGCGGTGTGTATGCATTCTTCACCCGCAGCTCTGCGGCAAACATTCCGGTTAACATGGCGCTGGCGGAGAAGCTGAATCTGGATCGCGACACCTACTCGGTTTCCATCCCGCTGGGTGCGACCGTGAATATGGCGGGTGCGGCAATTACCATTACCGTGCTGACGCTGGCGGCTGTGCATACGCTGGGCATTCCGGTCGATCTGCCCACGGCGCTGTTGCTGAGCGTGGTGGCGTCGCTGTGTGCGTGTGGTGCATCGGGTGTGGCGGGTGGTTCGCTGCTGCTGATCCCACTGGCGTGCAATATGTTCGGTATCCCGAATGAGATTGCCATGCAGGTAGTGGCCGTCGGCTTTATCATCGGTGTATTGCAGGACTCCTGCGAAACCGCGCTGAACTCCTCAACGGACGTGCTGTTCACCGCAGCGGCATGCCAGGCGGAAGACGCGCGTTTAGCGAAGAACGCGTTACGCGGGTAAACAAAAACCCGGTGACAAAACGTAAAGCAAAACGGCAACCGAAGGTTGCCGTTTTAGTATTTGACCCTCTCCACAGCGGTGAGGGCATCAACCGCACCACACTTACAGCGTCACGCCACTCTTGAAGATCGCCAGTTCGCGGAAGTCATTCTTCTCGTTACAGGTCTGTCTGCCGTTGGCAAACTCCACAATGGTATCCACGAATTCCGTCAGCAACTGCGGCATCCCTTTGCCGTGGATTAACTGGCCTGCATCAAAGTCGATCCAGTGTTTTTTCTTCACTGCCAGCTCGCTGTTGGTCGCGATTTTGACCGTCGGCACAAAGCCACCGTACGGTGTCCCGCGCCCGGTGCTGAACAGCACCATGTGGCAGCCGGCGCCGGCCAGCGCGCTGGTCGCAACCGCATCGTTACCCGGTGCGCTGAGCAAATTCAGACCGTGCGTTTTCAGACGTTCACCGTAGCGCAGAACATCAACCACCGGGCTGGCACCCGCTTTTTGCGTGCAGCCGAGAGACTTCTCTTCAAGCGTGGTGATCCCGCCCGCTTTGTTACCCGGAGACGGGTTTTCATAAATCGGCTGGTTGTGGGCGATAAAGTACTGTTTGAAGTCGTTCACCATCGTGACGGTCTTCTCAAACGTCTCTTCGTCGCGACAGTGGCTCATCAGAATACGTTCAGCGCCGAACATTTCCGGCACTTCTGTCAGCACCGTCGTACCGCCGTTGGCGATCACATAATCTGAGAAGCGGCCCAGCATCGGGTTCGCGGTGATCCCGGACAGGCCATCAGACCCGCCGCACTCCAGGCCAAACTTCAGCTCGCTCAGCTTGCCCGGCTCACGCCTGTCGTGACGCATCACCTCATACAGCTGGTGAAGGTGCTCAATGCCCGCTTCCACTTCATCATCCTGGTGCTGACACACCATAAAGTGCACGCGCTCGGGGTCAAACTCACCCAGCGTGTCGCGAAACGCATCCACCTGATTGTTCTCGCAGCCCAGGCCAATCACCAGCACCGCGCCCGCGTTCGGGTGGCGGACCATGTTTTGCAGCATGGTGCGGGTGTTGATGTGGTCGTCGCCAAGCTGAGAACAGCCGTAGGTGTGGCTGAACAGGTGCACACCGTCCGTACCTTCGGCGTCGTGGGTCTCTTTCAGGAAACGCGTCTGGATTTGACGCGCGATCCCATTCACGCAGCCGACGGTGGGAAGGATCCACAGCTCGTTGCGGATCCCCACCTCACCGTTCGCCCGGCGGTAGATCTGTACCTCGCGATCCGCCGCCTGCGCTTCTTCCGCCGCTAAATCAGGTTGATAGCTGTACTCGTCCAGATCGCTCAGATTGGTGCGGGTGTTGTGGGAATGAATATGCTCACCCGGCGCAATATCCGCCAGCGCATGACCAATCGGGAGACCGTATTTAACAACGTTGTCTCCTTGGGCGATCGGCTTCACGGCAAACTTATGCCCGCGAGTCACCGCCTGACGCAGGGTTACCGTCTGGTTATCAACGGTGACAACTTCACCTTCGGCCAGATCCGCCAGCGCGACGGCAACGTTATCCAGCGAATGGATTTTGATGTATTGCATATCAACCTCAAACGGCCTTAGTTCAGTTCAATGGCGAAGTAGTCGCGCGCATTGTTAAAGCAGATGTTTCTCACCATTTCGCCCAGCAGCTGAATATCGGCAGGGGCCTCACCCGCGGTCACCCAGCGGCCAATCATCTGGCACAGAATGCGGCGGAAATATTCGTGGCGCGTGTAAGAAAGGAAGCTACGGCTGTCGGTCAGCATGCCCACAAAGCGGCTTAACAGACCCAGCTGTGCCAGCTGCGTCATTTGACGCTCCATCCCGTCTTTCTGGTCATTGAACCACCAGCCGGAACCGAACTGCATCTTGCCTGGCATACCTTCACCCTGGAAGTTACCGATCATGGTACCCAGCACTTCGTTATCGCGCGGGTTCAGGCAGTAGAGGATGGTTTTTGGCAGCAGATTTTGCTCGTTCTGTTTGCTCAGCAGCTTAGAAAGTTCTTCCGCAAGCGGGCGATCGTTGATGGAGTCGAAGCCCACGTCCGCGCCCAGCAGTTTAAACTGACGCTGGTTGTTATTGCGCAGGGCACCAATGTGGTATTGCTGCACCCAACCGCGACGAGCATATTCCGCACCGAGGAAGACCAGCACCGCCGTTTTGAACTGTGCCACTTCGTGCTCGCTCAGGGATTCACCGGACAGGCGACGTGCCAGAATGCTATCAAGCTCGGCTTCATTCGATTCCGCAAACATCACCACATCCAGCGCGTGGTCAGAGACTTTACAGCCGTGTGCCGCGAAGTGGTCCAGACGTTTGATCAGCGCGCTCTGCAGGTCTGCAAAACGACGAATGTCGGTGTCAGACACTTCCGCCAGCTTCGCCATGTAATCATTGAACGTTGCCTGTTCGATATTAAAGGCTTTATCCGGACGCCAGCTTGGCAGCACTTTAATATCAAACGAGGTATCGCGGGCGACCACCGCGTGATGTTCCAGGGAGTCAATCGGATCGTCAGTGGTCCCCACCATCTTCACGTTCATCTGCTTCATGATGCCGCGGGCGGAGAAGGTATCCTGCGCCAGTAATTCATTGCACCGATCCCAGATTTCATCGGCGGTAGCCGGGGAGAGCAGCTTTCCGGTGATGCCGAACGGACGGCGCAGCTCAAGGTGCGTCCAGTGATATAACGGGTTGCCGATGGTGTGCGGAACGGTCGCCGCCCAGGCGTCAAACTTCTCGCGGTCGCTTGCATCACCGGTACACAGGCGCTCAGCCACGCCGTTGGTGCGCATCGCACGCCATTTGTAGTGGTCACCTTTCAGCCAGATGTCATACAGGTTTTTGAAACGGTAATTTTCGGCAACCTGCTGCGGCGGTAAATGGCAGTGGTAGTCGAAAATTGGCTGGTCTTTGGCGTAGTCGTGGTACAGGCGGCGAGCAAATTCGGTATCTAACAGAAAATCTTCGGTCATAAACGGTGTCATTATCGTCTTCCTCGTAACGAGAGCGTCAGAAAGCTTATGCTCAGATGCTGCAAAGTTATCACACCAATTTCCAGAGACAGAACATTTTTTCGTGAGTTAGATCAATAAACGCAGACAAATTAATTACCTCAAATGAGGTAAACCCTTCGCCAGGCCGCGCCAGAACTGGCTTTATCCGTAACACATAATGTCCCTACAAATAATCATGCATTTGTGATGTCACTCACCTTTTAAAGTTGTATGACAAGTTATCTTTTCGCCGTCGCAAACACTAAGCCGACGGAATGCATTCCCGGTGTGAAAACATCGGTTTTAACGGTACGGATACCGACTTATGCACGCTTACTTATGGCAAGGTTCGGGCCGTTCCGGGACATCTCCCGGTTAAGCCCCTCCCGTTACACAACCGCTCCCGGACACGGTCGAGAGGTTGCCGTGCAAGGCACGGAATTAACATAACGATGAGGTTTTAGATGCGTAAAATTAAAGGGTTACGTTGGTATATGATCGCACTGGTGACGTTAGGCACCGTGCTGGGCTACCTGACACGTAACACCGTGGCAGCCGCAGCCCCGACGTTGATGGAAGAGCTGCATATCTCCACTCAGCAATATTCCTACATCATTGCTGCTTATTCCGCGGCTTACACCATCATGCAGCCTGTTGCAGGCTATGTTCTGGATATTCTCGGGACCAAAATCGGCTACGCCTTCTTCGCCATCGCCTGGGCTATTTTCTGCGGCGCCACGGCGCTGGCAGGCAGCTGGGGCGGTCTGGCGCTGGCACGTGGTGCGGTAGGTGCAGCGGAAGCGGCAATGATCCCGGCCGGGCTGAAAGCCAGCTCTGAGTGGTTCCCGGCGAAAGAGCGTTCTATTGCCGTCGGCTATTTCAACGTCGGTTCTTCCATCGGTGCGATGATTGCACCACCGCTGGTGGTGTGGGCTATCGTGATGCACAGCTGGCAGATGGCGTTCATTATCTCTGGTGTACTGAGTTTTGCGTGGGCCATGGCGTGGCTGATTTTCTATAAACACCCGCGCGATCAGAAAAAACTGTCTGAAGACGAACGCGAATACATCATTGGGGGTCAGGAAGCTCAGCATCAGACCAACAACGGCAAAAAAATGACGGTCTGGCAGATTCTGGGTACCCGTCAGTTCTGGGGTATCGCCCTGCCGCGCTTCCTCGCCGAACCCGCCTGGGGGACCTTCAACGCCTGGATCCCGCTGTTCATGTTTAAGGTCTACGGCTTTAACCTGAAAGAGATTGCGATGTTCGCGTGGATGCCAATGCTGTTTGCCGATCTGGGCTGTATCGTTGGCGGTTATCTGCCACCGCTGTTCCAGCGCTGGTTTGGCGTGAACCTGATCGTTTCCCGTAAAATGGTCGTGACGATGGGCGCAGTGCTGATGATTGGCCCGGGCATGATCGGCCTCTTCACCAGCCCGTATGTGGCAATCGCCCTGCTGTGCGTCGGTGGTTTTGCCCACCAGTCACTGTCCGGTGCGCTGATTACACTCTCTTCTGACGTCTTTGGGCGTAACGAAGTGGCTACCGCTAACGGCCTGACCGGTATGGCTGCCTGGACGGCGAGCACCCTGTTTGCTCTGGTGGTCGGTGCACTGGCGGACACCATCGGCTTCAGCCCGCTGTTTGCCGTACTGGCTATCTTCGACCTGATGGGTGCAGTGGTTATCTGGACGGTGCTGAAAAGTAAGTCGGCAGAAGAGGTGCTAAAAGAGTCCCTGGGGGGACCGGCAACGCAAAGTTAGCGCCCCTCCTGATGTCACAGAAGCCGCCTCCGGGCGGCTTTTTTCATGGCAAAATCTGGAGACTGGCACGCAAAAGTGGTATAACAAATAATCCGCCGTACCCTGCCTGGAGCGCATATGGAAATCACCGAACCACGTCGTTTATATCAACAACTTGCTGCCGAGCTGAAAGATCGCATCGAGCAAGGTGTCTACCTTGTCGGTGATAAACTCCCCGCTGAGCGCTTTATCGCTGATGAAAAAAGTGTAAGCCGCACCGTGGTGCGTGAAGCGATTATCATGCTGGAAGTGGAAGGCTACGTTGAAGTTCGCAAAGGCTCCGGCATTCACGTGATTTCTAATCAGCCGAAACACTCCCCGGTCGCCGACGAAAGTCTCGAATTCGCCAGCTACGGTCCGTTTGAACTGCTCCAGGCGCGCCAGCTTATCGAAAGCAATATTGCGGAATTTGCAGCGACTCAGGTGACCAAGCAGGACATCATGAAGCTGATGGAAATCCAGGAAAACGCGCGCAAGGAAAAATGTTTCCGTGATTCAGAGTGGGACCTGCAGTTCCACGTTCAGGTCGCGCTGGCAACGCAAAACACCGCGCTGGCGGCAATCGTGGAAAAAATGTGGACTCAGCGCGTTCACAACCCGTACTGGAAAAAACTGCACGATCACATCGATTCCCGCACCGTGGATAACTGGTGCGACGATCACGATCAGATCCTTAAAGCGCTGATTCGCAAAGATCCCCATGCGGCAAAACTGGCCATGTGGCAGCACCTGGAAAACACCAAGCAGATGCTGTTCAATGAAACCAGCGATGACTTCGAATTTAACGCTGACCGCTATCTTTTTGCCGATAATCCTGTCGTTCATCTCGATACGGCAGCCAGTGCGGCAAAATAGTTTACCTTTTCGCTGGCAGGCGCTTCGCTGCGCCTTCTGGCAGAGGTGGGTAAGCAAAACATATATAGTGTCAGCCTTTGTAAATCCCCTCGCTCCCCTCCATGGCTTACGCCAAAATCATCTCACCCCTGCAAATTCTGTGACGCAGAACCTTGGGCTTTGTTACAATTGGATTCAATTCGTTATTTTGTAAGTTAGTGCTTGCTAACCAGCCAATTAACAGGGAACAGTGTTGGCCACACCTCAATGTGTCCGCGAGCGACCATAATGAAATCACAACAATGTCGCCGTGCTGTTTGTCCCGGATAACAGGCGTGACGTTAACCGATTTCCAGGAACACTGAATGGAACTTTTGACCCAACTACTGCATGCCCTCTGGGCGCAGGATTTTGAAACGCTGGCCAACCCTTCCATGATTGGCATGCTCTACTTCGTCTTATTTATGATTCTGTTCCTTGAGAACGGTTTACTGCCTGCCGCCTTTTTACCTGGCGACAGCTTACTGGTGCTCGTCGGCGTGCTGTGTGCCAAAGGGGCAATGGCCTTTCCGCAAACCATTTTATTACTGACCATCGCCGCCAGCCTTGGCTGCTGGGTGAGCTATATCCAGGGACGATGGCTGGGCAATACGCGTCTGGTGCAGAACTGGCTCTCTCACCTTCCTGCGCATTATCACCAGCGGGCGCACCATCTTTTCCATAAGCACGGGCTTTCCGCGCTCCTGATCGGCCGCTTTATCGCCTTTGTACGCACCCTGCTGCCTACCATTGCGGGTCTTTCCGGATTAAGCAGCACCCGCTTCCAGTTCTTCAACTGGATGAGCGGCCTGCTGTGGGTTCTGATCCTGACCACGCTGGGCTATGCGCTGGGCAAAACACCGGTCTTCATGAAATATGAAGATCAGCTCATGTCCTGCCTGATGCTGTTACCGGTGGTTCTGCTGGTCTTTGGTCTGGTCGGTTCGCTGGTGGTGCTGTGGAAGAAGAAATACGGAGCCAGAGGTTAACGATGGTTATCTCACCGCTTGCCGTGCGCCGTTTTGCCGTGGCCATGATTGCCCTGGGGTTGCTCAGCCTCATGTTCCTGGCCTGGACGACGCTTTCGCATCAGGAATCGACGCTGGCCATTCGCCCGGTGAGTCAGGGTGTCAGCGTGCCTGACGGTTTTTCGGTGTGGCATCATCTTGATGCCAACGGCATCCGCTTTAAGAGCATCACTCCGCAGGACGATGTTTTACTGATTAAGTTTGATTCCCGTGCGCAGAGTGCCGCCGCGAAAGTGGTGCTCGACCGTACGCTGCCGCACGGTTATATCATTGCCCAGCAGGAAGATGACAACCAGCCTGCAGCCTGGCTGTCACTGATTCGCGATTCGTCGCATAGATTTGGATAATTACCAGGATTCCGAATCTTTTCACTCACTTTGGTGAATCCCCCGTTTACTTACTATGCTTAAGTACGCGGAGCACCCCATGTATGTACTCCGCTTGACTCTGGATAGCGGCTCACGCCGCAACACAATGGAAGGTTTCGATAATGAAATTCCGCATTACTCTGGCTCTGGCCCTTTTTTCTTTAAGCACAGCGTCCTTCGCCAACTCTCTCTGTCAGGAGAAAGAACAGGATATTCAGCGTGAGATCAGTTATGCCGAAAAGCATAACAATCAGCATCGTGTTGAGGGTCTCAAAAAAGCGCTGATCGAAGTGAAAGCGAACTGTTCTGACAGCAAGCTACGTGCCGATCACCAGAAAAAAATCGCTGAACAGAAGGACGAGATAGCCGAGCGCCGTCACGACCTGCAGGAAGCGAAAGAGAAAGGGGATGCGGAAAAAATTGCTAAGCGCGAGAAGAAGTTGAAAGAAGCGCAGGACGACCTGAAAGCGCTGGAAGCTCGCGATTATTGAGTTAACGGAAATCTCAACAGGAGAGAATCATGTCAAAAGATACGACGTCTGAAAATCTGCGCGCTGAACTGAAATCCCTGGCCGATACCCTGGAAGAGGTGCTGAACTCCTCTGCAGATAAGTCAAAAGAAGAGGTCAGCAAACTGCGCAGCAAAGCTGAGCAGGCGCTGAAAGAGAGCCGTTATCGCCTGGGTGAAACCGGTGATGCACTGGCGAAACAGACCCGCGAAGCGGCAGCTCGCGCGGACGAATATGTTCGCGATAATCCGTGGACGGGTGTAGGGATTGGTGCCGCGGTAGGTGTGGTACTGGGTGTCCTGCTGACGCGTCGTTAATATGGAAGATCCTCGTCACGCACAAGGGCCTGCTAACAACGTCCTCGGCATCGGCCAGCGTATTCTGACGACGCTGGTCGGGATTGCCGAAACGCGCGTCCGACTGGCAGTGGTTGAACTGGAAGAGGAGAAAGCGAACCTTTTCCAGATGCTGCTGATGCTCGGGCTTACCATGCTCTTCGCCGCGTTTGGTCTGATGAGCCTGATGGTGTTAATCATCTGGGCCATTGACCCGCAATATCGACTCAACGCGATGATTGCCACCACCGTTGTTCTGCTGGTTGCGGCATTGATTGGCGGCATATGGACGATGCGTAAAGCACGCAAATCCACTTTCCTGCGCCATACGCGCCAGGAACTGGCCAACGATCGCGCCCTGCTGGAGGATGACAAGCCGTGAGCGATAAAGCCGAACGTCAGAAGCGAAAAGCATTCCTGCTCAGTCAGATCCAGCAGCAACGGCTGGATTTGTCTGCCAGTCGTCGCGACTGGGTTGACGCGACGCGTCGTTTTGACCGGGGCTGGAATACCTTCCTGAGCCTGCGCTCATGGGCGCTGGTCGGAAGCAGCGTGATGGCTATCTGGACGGTTCGTCATCCAAATATGCTGATCCGCTGGGCCCGCCGCGGCTTTGGTGCCTGGAGCGCCTGGCGTCTGGTGAAAGCGACGATTCGTCAACAACAGCTGCGTTAGTTCTTATGCCGGGTAGCGTTTCGCTTACCCGGCACACTTTCCCCCTTCCCCGTTACTCAATATCTTTGAAGAAGATTGACAGTTTTCCTTGCTAACAATTCCCATCTGCCCCGTTTACACTCCTCTCCATCGACAGCAAAGACGCGGTATCTACCCGAATTTGCACACAAATAAAGTTCAGCCGCTGATGTGGTTTCCTGGAGAGTAAAATGAAAAAATTAGAAGATGTTGGTGTTCTGGTAGCGCGTATTCTGATGCCGGTTCTGTTTATCACCGCAGGCTGGGGCAAAATCACCGGTTATGCGGGCACGCAGCAATACATGGAAGCCATGGGTGTTCCCGGGTTCCTGCTGCCACTGACTATTCTCCTTGAGTTCGGCGGCGGCCTGGCGGTACTGTTCGGCTTCCTGACCCGCACCACGGCACTGTTTACCGCAGGCTTCACCCTGCTGACGGCGTTCATCTTCCACAGCAACTTTGCGGAAGGCGTGAACTCTCTTATGTTCATGAAAAACCTGACCATCGCGGGTGGCTTCCTGCTGCTGGCCATCACTGGCCCTGGCGCATACAGCATCGACCGCGTTCTGAATAAGAAGTGGTAAGCACGCTATACTGAATGAACACAAAGCGAGGAGATATCTCCTCGCTTTTGCTTATTGACGGAGGAGTAAAAAATGGGACAACTCGTAGACGGCGTCTGGCAGGATGTCTGGTATGACACCAAATCCACCGGGGGACGCTTCAAGCGCTCTGTTTCGGCCTTCCGTAACTGGCTAACCGCCGATGGCGCACCGGGCCCAAGCGGCGAAGGCGGCTTTGCGGCTGAGAAAGACCGTTATCATCTCTATGTTTCTCTGGCCTGCCCGTGGGCGCACCGCACGCTGATTGTGCGCAAGCTGAAAGGACTCGAATCCTTAATTCCGGTTTCGGTGGTCAACCCCCTGATGCTGGAAAACGGCTGGACGTTTGACAGTGATTTCCCGGCCGCCACCGGTGATGACCTCTACCACCACGATTTTCTCTACCAGCTCTATCTGCGCGCCGATCCGCACTACACCGGACGCGTGACCGTACCCGTGCTGTGGGACAAGAAAAACCAGACCATTGTCAGCAATGAGTCCGCAGAGATCATCCGCATGTTCAACACCGCGTTTGATGCCCACGGGGCCCGCGCCGGGGATTACTATCCGGTTGAGCTGCGCGATAAGATTGATGAGCTGAACAGCTGGATTTACGACAACGTGAATAACGGTGTCTACAAGGCCGGCTTTGCCACCAGCCAGGAAGCGTATGACGACGCGGTGGGAAAAGTATTTGAATCGCTGGAGCGTCTTGAGCAGATCCTCGGTCAGCATCGCTACCTGACGGGCGACCGCCTGACGGAAGCAGACATTCGTCTGTGGACAACGCTGGTTCGCTTTGATCCTGTTTATGTCACCCACTTCAAGTGTGATAAACACCGCATCAGCGATTACCTGAACCTGTACGGTTTCCTGCGCGATATTTATCAGATGCCGGGCATTGCTGAAACGGTCGATTTCAACCATATCCGCACCCACTATTTCCGCAGCCATAAGACCATCAACCCGACGGGTATTATCTCGGTGGGTCCGTGGCAGGACCTGGATGAACCGCACGGTCGCGACGTGCGTTTCGGATAAATATCAAGGGCATCAATTGATGCCCTTTTTTAATTCATAATCTCCATCTATCCTTACCTCGATCGCTTAAAAAACAAGTGATTGACTGACTAATGAGGCAAGGAAAATGGACTGGTATTTAAAAGTACTGCGCAACTACATTGGATTTGGTGGCCGCGCTCGCCGTAAAGAGTACTGGATGTTCGTTCTGGTGAACTTCATCCTCATCATGGTGCTGGGCATTATCGATAAAATTCTTGGCTGGGAACGAGCCGGCGGTGAAGGTGTTCTCACCACGATTTACGGCCTGCTGGTCCTGCTTCCCTCATGGGCCGTACTGTTCCGACGGCTACACGATACCGATCGTTCAGCCTGGTGGTTACTGTTGCTGCTGATCCCGATTGTGGGCTGGCTGGTCATTCTGGTCTTCAACTGCCAGGCCGGCACGCCGGGCGAAAACCGCTTCGGGCCCGATCCAAAACTCAACGCATAAAACAAAGCCCGGTGGCGTTTCGCGTACCGGGCTCGATTCTTTATTTGTTGTGATGGGCAAAGAGCTTAGGTATTTCGCGCAGGCACCACGATTTGGCCTCACCCATGCTGTCGCGCCGCCACGCCATAATGATGTCCACTTCGCTGGTGTACTCCGGGCTGACCACGCGTAGCCGCCCTTCTGCAATATCTTTTTCGACAAACGGATACGGCATTGTTGCCACGCCCAGGCCCGCCAGCAACGCCTGACGTTTGTCTTCAAGCGATGTGACGGTCAGACGAGGTTGTTTATCCAGCAACTGCACCGTTAACACCGGACGCTCGCGTGCGGTGTCTGCGACCGCGACCCCGCGGTATTTCACCCGCGTCACTTCCGAGAGCGGCTCCGGCTCCTGGTGAATCGGGTGATCCGGTGCGGCGACATAGACGTTCATCACGCTGTAGAGTTTGCGGGAGTTGATTTCAGATGAGGAACGGAAGTGCATATCCGGGGCAATGACGATATCCGCCCTGCCCGTCTCCAGTCGCTCCCAGGCCCCGGCCAGCACCTCGGTGATGATCGATAACTGGGTGTTTGCTTTATCGGCCAGCCGGTTCACCAGCGGGAACAGCGCCTCGGTGGGCACCAGCGCTTCCGTCACCAGCGTCAGATGGGTTTCCCAGCCGCGCGCCAGCGCTTCGGCGTCCGTCGTCAGCTTGTCCGCCGCTTCCAGCAGGACGCGACCACGCTCCAGCAGCATCCGTCCAACGTTAGTGAATTTTGTTCGATGACCGGAGCGGTCAAAGAGCACCACGTCCAGCTCTTCCTCCAGCTTCTGCATGGTATAGCTGAGCGCAGACGGAACGCGCCCCAGTTCATCTGCCGCCGCGGCAAAACTGCCACGCCGATCAATTGCGTCCATGACGCGAAGCGCCTCAAGCGTCAATGCTCTCTCTTTAGCCATCTCGTTCTCATTCAGGAAATTTGAACATACCGGGCAGAATATCTGGCTAACAATGAAGCGTCCATACCTTTACCATTGTTTAGTGTAAAGAGAGGTCAAGTTTATGATTACGACAAGAACAGCTAAACAGTGCGGACAAGCCGATTTCGGTTGGCTGCAGGCCCGCTACACCTTTTCCTTTGGACACTACTTTGACCCTAAACTGCTCGGTTACGCTTCATTGCGCGTATTGAATCAGGAAGTGCTTGCACCAGGCGCGTCCTTCCAGCCGCGTACGTACCCGAAAGTCGATATCCTGAACCTGATCCTGGAAGGCGAAGCAGAATACCGCGACAGCGAGGGCAATCATGTCCAGGCGAAGGCCGGCGAAGCATTATTAATCTCCACGCAGCCGGGCATCAGTTACAGCGAGCATAACCTCAGCAAAGATAAAACGCTGACCCGTATGCAGCTGTGGCTGGATGCCTGCCCTGAGCGGGAAAACCCGCTGGTACAGAAGTTAGATTTGACGGGCGACAGGCAGCAGTTGATGGCCTCCCCGGACGGCAGTCAAGGCAGCCTGCAGTTGCGCCAGCAGGTGTGGCTGCACCATATCGAACTGAAGAAAGGGGAACAGGCGAGCTTCCAGCTTCATGGTCCGCGCGCCTATCTGCAATCGATTCACGGTACGGTGCATGCGGTGACGCATACGGAAGAGAAAGAAGCGCTCACCTGCGGTGACGGGGCGTTTATTCGCGACGAAGCGAATATCACGCTGGTTGCTGATTCGCCGCTGCGCGCGCTGTTAATTGATTTACCGGTTTAACACCCGATAATCCTCTCTCCCCGGCGGGGAGAGAGGAAACCGTTACACTTTACGTGCCATAATCTCAATAATCTGCCGGTCCGTCGCCTGCATGGAGCGGCACGCCAGCGAACACAGGTTCGCGATCGACTGCTCCACATCGTGCGCCACAATCCCTTCATTGCCCGTTACAGCCGAATCATCCAGCGCCATCATCACCGCTTTCCAGGCACTGCCGACGCTGGTTGAGACCTTCATGGCGCAGCTGTTGGACGCGCCATCGCAGATCATCCCGCTGACATCGCCAATCATGCTGCTGATTGCCATTGAGAGCGTCTGATAGCTTCCGCCCATCAGCCAGGCCATGCCTGCCGCCGCCCCCATCGCCGCCGTGGTAGCCGCACACAGCGCCGACAGGCGCGGAAGCTGGGCGTGGATATAAATAGCCGAAAGGTGTGAAAGCATCAGCGCCCGGGCAAGGCGTTCATCATCCGCCTGGACATGTTCCGCCACCACCACAACCGGCATGGTGGCCGTGATCCCCTGGTTGCCCGATCCGGAATTGCTCATTGCTGGCAGCGTCGCCCCGCCCATTCGGGCGTCCGAGGCCGCGCTGGTGCGAATGACAATATCCGAGCCCAGGTCCTGCGCTATCCATCCGCGAGCGCGCTGCTTATTGAGCGTCGCGCCAATGTGCAGCCCCCATTTTCCGCTTAAACCTTCACGGGAGAGCGCATCATTTAATTGTCCGGCAGCCAGGATAAAGCGGATCGCGTCAAACGGCACCTGCTCCACAAACTCAAGGATCTGCGATAGCGTGGCGTTTGAAAGTACCGCCAGCGGGTCGTCATTCCTCTCATCGGGTTGAGAATCAAGCGTAAAGCGGGTTTCGCCCTGACAGACAATCTCCACCACCCGCGTATGCCCACCGGCGATGGTCACCATCGCCGAGGCCTGTCCGGCGTGAACGCAGGCGCGGGAGTAGAGGATGTCATCGCACGGCTCCTGCAGCTTGACCTGCACCTGTCCGGCGTCCAGCAGCGCTTTGGCACGCACCAGCGCATCGGCAGTGGCATCCTTCAGTACCTCCAGCCCGGCGTGCGCGTTGCCGCCAATGGCCCCCAGTGCCGCCGCAATCGGCAACCCGACCATCCCGGTGCCAGGTACCGTCACGCCAAGGCCATTTTTCATCAGATTCGGTGAAACCCACGCCTCAATCTGTGTGACGTCACCCGGCAGAAGCTCCGCGGCCATCGCACAAGCCAGCGCCAGAGAGATCGGCTCGGTACACCCCAGTGCAGGTTTAACTTCCTCCTGCACCGCCCGAATAAATTGATTCCATAAAGATTGAGTTTGCTCTGACATCGTTACGACCTTGTTTGCCCTTAAGAAAACGCGAGGAAAGGAGAAACACACAGCAGCAGACCGGTGATGATAATGATCACCAGCGACACGCCTTTATATTTGTGCAGCGCCGGCACTTTGTAGACCAGCCACGCCGGAATCAAACACCCCACCATGCCGAAGATTGGGCTGCAAATAGAGGTGAAGCTCAGTACCGGCGCGTTTAACACAATCGCGCTCCATGCCAGCAGAATGGCAAACAGCATGATGCCGCGCTGTACGCTGTTTTCGTTGATTTTCTCTGCCGGCATTTTGCGGCGCAGAATGTTCATTACAATGCCCTGCGTCGCTTCACGAAAGCCCAGGTACACGCCGAAGAACGCGGTCATGACGGCAAAAATATTCAGGATAACGCTGACAATTTTGACCCAGCCGGCACCGTCGCCACTGATAAACTGCGCGGCAATTGCCAGTGCGGAAATATTCTGTTCGTAGGCTTTGACCGCCTCATCATGCCCCATTGCCAGGGTGAACGAGACCGCGTAGAAAAAGACCGTCACGAAGAGGATCGCGAAGGCGATGTTCATCGCCCGCAGCGCTTTATGGCGCGCCACTTCAACCGATTTTTCGCGTGAACGATAGGAGATCACCATCGGGCTTAATGTCTGAATAAACAGAATCGACGTTAAGGTAAACGGCAACGTGATAATCGCGTTTTTAATGAGTAGCCCCACGGGTGGCAGCATGCCCACGTTGGCTAAATGCCAGAGGCCAATCATCGACAACCCGAGCGCCGCCACCACAAATAACTTGGTCAGCACCATCAGGCTGGAGACTTTAAACAGCAATTTCTCGCCACGGGAGGAGATCGCCACCAGGATGCAGATCAGGAACAGACCGTAGAACGGATTTTCAGAGAGCAGCCCCTCCGTCACGCCGAAGGTGTGTAAATAGGAGGCGCTGTCGTTGGTGATGGCGGTGGAGTAGACGAACATCCAGATAACCAGCATCACGAAATAGAGTGCACCCAATAAGATGCCCCAGTTCTTACCGAGGTAACCGCTGATGACGCTCGGATAATCTTTGCACTCCGGCGATTCTGCCAGCGTGTTAATAAACAGCCGCTGAAACAGGTACATGGCCGGATAGCCAATCACTGACGAAAGCAGAAACACCCACAGTCCCATCAGCCCCACCTGTACCGGGAGAAAAACAATCCCCGCGCCGATGGCCATTCCGATACTCATGATGACCCAGCCCGTATCGGTGCTGTCGAATTTAATGGCCTCCTGCCACTCGCTTTCACTCATCCCTGCCCGCTTTGCCGCGGGTGAATCGTTCACAATCACACTGCTGTTTGTTGCCGTATCCATAAGGCACTCGCTTATTTTGTAGGGTAACCAGTTGTTTTTATGGGATTCTGACCACCAGCGATAATGAGCCAGACTGCTGCAGGTGTGTGTTATTGGAATGGACAAATCATACGTGGAGAGCGGGAGAAAAAAGTCACAATATTTATAAGGCTTTTCGCAAGCGAGAGAAATAAATACTCTGATATGATGAATAATCGATGTGTTTTTCTAAAAGTGATGCCGATCAAGAAATAAAAAACCCGCGACATGCGCGGGTGTGTCATCAGTTAGCCAGCGCGTTCGCCATATCGGTTTTCACCTGTTTACGCTGCTCCGCTGTCAGAACCTGGCTGACATCAAAGTAGTATTTGACGCGGTAATAGCGGGTCTGCTCTTCAATTTTGCTGAATGCGGCAAGCTGGTTTTTCACCGTGCTTTCATCCCATTTCCCGGTCTGGAACATCTCGATCAGCGCACCGTCTTTCACGCCGGTCATCGGGATCTTGCTGACATTTTGTTCCAGCGTCTGATGCAGCGCGTCGATCTTCTTAATCTGATCGTTGCTCAGCTTGAGGTGTTGCACCAGCGGATCCTGCGCCGGAGAGGGGGCAGCTTCAACGTCAGCGGCCTGTGCGGCAAAACTGCACGCCACCAGCGAGGCAGCAACCAGGGTGATACGGGTCATTTTCATCATCTTACTGTCCTTACATACTGTTTCAGGGAAAAAGCAGGCGCATTGTTTTTCAGAAGCGGATGAAGATGTGTGAGTAATTATATAAACATTTTTGTATGTTCCGCGGACAAAAAAGCCCCCTTAACCAAAGGGGGCCTGTTTCAGACGACGATCACAGTGCCTGGGTAAACGTCCTTGAGATCACGTCCTGCTGCTGCTCGCGCGTCAGCGCATTAAAGCGCACCGCATACCCTGAGACGCGAATGGTCAGGTTGGGATAGTTCTCCGGGTGCTCAATCGCCTCCATCAGCATCTCCCGGTTCATGACGTTAACGTTGAGGTGCTGTCCCCCCTCGATGGCCGCTTCGTGGTGGAAATACCCGTCCAGCAGCCCGACAAGGTTGGTTTTGCGCACTCTCTCATCCTTGCCCAGCGCCTGAGGCACGATGGAGAAGGTGTAAGAGATCCCGTCTTTCGCATAGGTAAAGGGCAGCTTAGCGACGGAGGTTAACGAGGCCACCGCCCCTTTCCTGTCTCGTCCGTGCATCGGGTTCGCGCCCGGTGCGAATGGCGTACCGCCGCGGCGTCCGTCCGGCGTATTGCCGGTCTTCTGACCGTAGACCACATTCGACGTAATGGTCAGGATCGACTGGGTCGGCACCGCGTTGCGGTAGGTCGGCAGCGCCTGAATTTTCTTCATAAAGCGTTCCACCAGGTCACAGGCAATGCTGTCCACGCGGTCATCATTGTTACCGTACTGCGGGTAGTCCCCTTCAATCACAAAATCGACCGCCAGGCCGGTATGGTCGCGTACGGGTTTTACCGTGGCATATTTGATGGCGGACAGCGAGTCCGCCGCCACCGACAGCCCGGCGATACCGCAGGCCATGGTGCGGTAAACGTCCCGGTCGTGCAGCGCCATCAGCGAGGCTTCGTAGCTGTACTTATCGTGCATGTAATGGATGAGATTCAGCGCGCTAATGTACTGCACCGCCAGCCAGTCCATAAAGTGATCCAGACTCGCCATCACGGTGTCGTAATCCAGCACCTCATCCAGCAGCGGCGCGGTTTTCGGCCCGACCTGGATCTTCAGCTTCTCATCCACCCCGCCGTTGATCGCATACAGCAGCGTTTTCGCCAGGTTAGCGCGGGCGCCAAAGAACTGCATTTGCTTGCCGATCACCATCGGGCTGACGCAGCAGGCAATGGCGTAGTCGTCGCTGTTGAAATCCACGCGCATCAGGTCGTCGTTCTCATACTGCAGCGACGAGGTGTCGATCGACATCTGTGCAGCGTACTTCTTGAATGCGACGGGCAGTTGTTCGGACCACAGGATCGTCAGGTTTGGCTCCGGTGCAGGTCCCATCGTGTGCAGGGTATGCAGGTAACGGAAGCTGTTTTTGGTGACCAGCGTGCGGCCATCCAGCCCCATTCCGCCAATCACTTCGGTGGCCCAGACAGGATCGCCGGAGAAGAGCGTGTCGAACTCCGGAGTACGCAGGAAGCGCACCATGCGGATCTTCATGATGAAATGATCGATCAGTTCCTGCGCCTGGATCTCACTCAGGCGACCCGCCTGCATATCGCGCTCGAGATAAATATCCAGGAACGAGGCCGTGCGTCCCAGCGACATCGCCCCGCCGTTCTGGGATTTCACCGCGGCCAGATAGGCAAAGTAAACCCACTGTACCGCTTCCTGCGCATTCATCGCCGGGCGAGAAATATCGAAGCCATAGTTCGCTGCCATCTGCTGGATCTGCAGCAGTGCGCGTTTGTGTTCCGCCAGCTCTTCACGCAGGCGGATCGTCGCCTCCAGATCTTCACCCCTTTCGAGTTTGCCCTGCAGATCCGCGAACTGGCGCTCACGCTCGTGCACCAGATAGCGGATGCCGTACAGCGCCACGCGGCGGTAATCGCCGATGATGCGCCCGCGTCCGTAGCCGTCCGGTAGCCCGGTCAGCACGCCTGATTTACGACAGCGCATCATCTCGGGGGAGTAAACGTCAAAGACACCCTGATTATGGGTTTTGCGCAGTTCGGTAAAGAGATATTCGAACTGCGGATCCATCTCGCGGCCATAGGCTTCGAATGAACTGCGGATCATATTGATCCCGCCGTACGGATGCAGCGCGCGTTTGAGCGGCTTATCGGTTTGCAGGCCGACGATCGTCTCCAGCTGCTGGTCAATATAGCCCGGTCCGTGGGCCGTGATGGTGGTGGCAATGTTGGTGTCAAAATCCACCGGCGCATGGGTGGCATTCTCCTGACGAATGCCCACCATTACCTTCTCCCAGAGCGCCGTCGTTGCTGGCGTCGCCTGCGCGAGGAAAGTTTCGTCGCCTTCATAAGGGGTATAGTTATGCTGAATAAAATCGCGCACGTTGACGGTGTCTTTCCATTCTTCACCGCGAAACCCGGCCCATGCGTCGCTGTAAGGGGCAACGCGCGTATCGATTGCTACTTTCATGAATTTCTCGCTCTGTCAGGCATAAGCCGCAGCCGGAGTGACCTTCCCAAGACGGAGGGCATCCAGCGCGATCATTTTTTCTTCGTTGGTTGGGATCACCGCGCAGGCCACGCGGGACGAATCGGTGGTGATCACACGCTCACCTGCGCTGCCCGGCAGGGCATTTTTGGCTTCATCGAGGGTGATGCCAAAGACGGCCAGGTGTTCCGCCACCAGCGTGCGGATCAGTCTGGAGTTCTCACCAATCCCGCCGGTGAACACCACACCGTCCAGGCGGTGTAACGACGCCGCGTGCCCGGCAATATGCCGTGCGATACGGTGAACAAAGGTCTGGATCGCCAGCTGTGCCCGCTGATGTCCCTCATGCCAGGCCTTTTCGAGGGCTCGCAGATCGGAGGATATTCCCGAGATCCCCAGCAGGCCGGACTCTTTATTGACGACGCGTTCCAGATCCTCAAATGACTGTCCGGTCTGTTGGGCTATCCAGGCCATGGCGCCGAAATCAACGTCGCCACAGCGGGTCCCCATGATCAGCCCTTCCAGCGGCGTCATGCCCATGGAGGTATCCACGCTCTCACCATTGCGTACCGCGCAGATGGATGCCCCGTTGCCGAGATGGGCAATCACCAGCCCGCTGTCCTCAGGCGAAATCCCGAGCAAGGCATGCGCCTGCCCGGCAACGTAGCGGTGGGACGTCCCGTGGAAGCCATAGCGCCGCACGCCAAGCTCTTCAAAATAGCGGTACGGCAGCCCGTACAGATAGGCCTGCGGGGCCAGCGTCTGGTGGAAGCTGGTGTCAAACACCGCCACCTGCTGTATGCCCGGAAACAGGCGTTCGGCTGCCTCGACGCCGCTTAAGTTGGCGTAGTTATGCAGCGGCGCCAGCGAGGAAACCTGACGGATCTGCTCAATAACCTGTTCCGTGATAAGGGTCGACTCGCTGAAGAGGTCGCCGCCGTGCGCAATACGATGGCCAATCAGGGCCACGCTGCTCATCAGGTCACGCTTCTCCAGCTCCAGGGCGATGGCTGCCAGCGCCCCTTCGTAGTCATGGTGAGCCAGTCTGGCTGGCTCACCCCCATTCACGGAAATAAAGGCTTTTTCAGTGTTAATCCCGTCTGCAATGCCCGTCATCAGGGCATCACAGCTGCTGGCATCGAGTACTGAAAACTTAACAGAGGACGATCCGCAGTTAATAACCAATACAACCGGAAACTCAATCATGGTGTTACTCCGCTCTTCCTGAGCCAGGGTTTAGAACAGTTTGTAGACGATGTTCAGGATGGTCAGCAGGCCCACAACCGTGACGAAGATGTTCTCGGGTCTGCCCTTATATTTCGCCATTGCCGGCGCTTTACGAATGGCATACATCGGCAACAGGCACAGCAGAGAGGCGATGATTGGCGCCCCCATGGCTTCGATAAGGTCAAGAATGTTCGGGTTGGCATAGGCAACGACCCAGGTCGACCCCATGATGAATACCATGCTGATGGTGTTCAGTTTGCCCACGGAGACTTTCTTCTTATCGCCTTTATAACCGAACTTCAGGATCAGGCCGTTCAGCCCTTCCAGCGTGCCCAGATAGTGGCCGAAGAAGGATTTGAAGATAGCGACCAGCGCAATGATGGAGGCACCGTATTCCAGCACCGTAGCAAACGTTGATTTAGTGCCTGACATGGTCGCAAAGTGGTTCGCCAGGTAAGAAAGCACGGGAATATTCTGCGCTTTGGCATCGGCCATGTTCTGCGGCGAGAGCGTGAACAGACAGCTAAAGGCGAAGAACATCACCACCGCGACCATCAGCAAGCTGGCGCGACCGATGATTTTGGAACATTTCTGCTCGGTAAACGCTTTACCGAACTCGGGTTCGTACTCTTCACGTTTCGAGACCACAAACGAGGAGACGATGGGCGAGAAGTTGAAGGAGAAGACCATGATGGAGATCCCCAGCCAGACCGTCACCAGAATGCCGTCATGCCCGGTAAACGCAATATCACTCAGATTGACCTGGTCAATCACCGACGAGTTCCAGTAAGGGATCAGCGACAGGGAAATCAGCACCAGGCTGGCGATAAACGGGAACACCAGGAAGCTCATCACCTTCACCATCAGGTCTTTACCAAACCAGATAACAAAGGCCATCAGCAGCAGCAGGAACAGCGCCACCACGCCGCGGTTAAGCGCGGGCAGCTGGAGCTGGTTTTCCCAGAAGGTCATAAAGGTGTTCGTAATGGTGACGCCGTAAATCCACAGCAGCGGGCAAATGGCGAAGAAGTAGAGGAACGTAATCACCACCCCACCGGTCTTACCAAAATGCTCTTCCACCGTTTCGGTGATGTTGCCAGACACGTTACTGCCGGACAGACACAGGCGTGCCAGCGCCCGGTGGCAATAAAACGCAATCGGGAAAGCGAGAACCAGCATCAGCAGGATAGGAATCAAGCCGCCGAAGCCTGCGCGAATCGGGAAGAACAGCACACCTGCGCCAATGGCGGTTCCAAACAGGCCAAGCGTCCAGGTGGTATCAGACTTACGCCAGGAGGACGTTTTTGTCTGGCCAACGATAATGCTTTCTGTGTTGCTCATAGGTCATCCTTTATGCGTCAACGAAGCCGGTAATTTGGGATACGCGGGAGAGATCGATATTGCCACCGGAAATAATGCAAACGGTTTTACGACCCTGAATATAGTGATCAAGCTTGCCGCTTAATAACGCCGCACAGGCCAGTGCGCCAGCACCTTCTGTAACCACTTTATTTCGCTGAATGAGGGCAATCATGCTGTTACGAATATCGTCTTCGCTGACCAGCACAATGTCATCGACTAATTCGCGAACAATCTCGAAGGTTAATTTACCCGGGCGAGACACATCACATCCGTCGGCTAGTGTACCGGTAACGCGGTGGTTAATGATTTCTCCTGCCTGATACGATGCGGCCATTCCATGTACGTTTTCAGACTGCACGCCGATAATATTAATGGTCGGGTTGATGGATTTAATGGCCGTTGCAATTCCGGCAATTAAACCGCCACCGCCGATGGGTACAATCACGTTATCCACATCATACAAATCTTCGAGAATTTCCAGACCAATGGTGCCCTGGCCGGCAATCACTTTCGGATCGTCATACGGTGGGATAAAAATGCGCCCTTCCAGCTCCACGATTTCGCTGACTTTGGCGATGGTGTCGTTGAAGTTTTCGCCGTGCAGCACCACTTCAGCCGAGTAGTCACGGGTGGCGGCGACTTTAGATTTCGGCGCGCCCATCGGCATGACCACTTTGCCGTCGATACCGAGCATTGCACAGGAGAGCGACACGCCCTGCGCGTGGTTGCCTGCAGAACAGGCGACCACGCCTTTACGTTTTTCAGCTTCGGTCAGCGAACTTAATTTATTAAACGCACCGCGGATCTTGAAGGAGCCAGTACGCTGCATATTTTCAAACTTCAGGAATATCTCACCTTTACAGCGTTCGCTGAGATAATTTGAGCGCGGCATGCCGGTTTTATATATTTTGCCTGCCAGTCGTTTTCTGGCGTCCTGAATATCTTCAATGGTCACCGGGAGATCGTAGGTAATATGCATAATATCCTCGTTATAATAATTCATTTTCTTCAGGCAAAGTCAGGGTATCAGAGCACGGATAAAATAAGCTCTGGGTGTTTTTAAACAGGTTAACGCGTTATCAGAGGGTTATTTAATCATCGTCGTCTTTCACTGGTCAGTGACGCGTATTGTTTTGCCAGTTCGACTAATACTGACGCCGATTTCTTAATTCTGTAATTTTTTGACCACACGGCGGCATAACGCGCTATGGGTAATTCATCTTCCACCGGCAGTACAATAAACTGGTCGGAACCGAATGGCGCAATCATGTCGCGGGGAATAACCGTCAGGTAATCGGCATTCAGGACAAGGTTATAAATGGTCACGACGGAATCGGTCTGGACGATGTTTTCAATGCTGATGTGATTGTCTTGCAGGGTGGTTAGAAGTTCTTTGTAGTAGCCCATATCGGTTTGCGGCATCACCCATTGTTCATCCGTGAGTGATGCCAGTGTAGTCGAGCCGGTGCACGTTCGTGATTTGTTGGCTACCAGGACAAACTCAGACTCAAACAGCGGCTCGACATGAAGATCCTGCAGCAGCATTTCATCACTTAAGGTGCCGATGGCAAAATCCAGCCGACCGTCGCGAATGGCCGGCAGGAAAGAGGACAGCTGAGCTTCGTACATCGAGACGCGCGCTTTCGGGAACACTTCCTTGAATTTTTTGATCATTTCGGACAGGAAGGTGAAGCCAATGAGCGACGGGTAACCAAAGGAGACATCCATGACGGTACTGAAACTGAGGCTGTTAATCTCGCTCACCATGTTTTTCATCTCGCGGGTGATCGACTCAGAATACGAGAGTAATACCTGGCCTGCCGCAGTCAGTTTAACGCCGGTGTTTTTGCGCACCATGACTTCAACGCCAAAGTAAGATTCGATATCACTGATAATTTTGCTGACGGCAGGTTGCGTCAGGCCCAGTTGTCTTGCAGCAGAACCAATGGAGCCACTTTTAATGACTTCCTGAAATACCACGAGGTGCTGTGTTTTCGGTAGAATAATAGTGTTCATAATATTCTGCGCTTATTTCCCTATGACGGGGTGGATTCTACTCAATATGGCTGACGGGGGTATGTGCTGTTACTCACAATTTGCTTTTTCACCCCCTTAATCAGCATAACGATAATCCTTTAAAACACCTTATTATCAATAAGTTACATTAGAATAAATACGCCATAACGCTGATATTGATCAACAAAAAGAGCAGTAATAAATTTATTTTATGGCGATAACACAGGTAAATTTTTCGGCGCTAAAAAAATCGATAAAGACTATCTTTCAGGCAATTAAAGATTAATAAATAACCGTAATTCGTTTAAAACATTCTTTCAATTTATCAAAATTGTCAGGGGTGATTTTGCTGACTTTCGGGAAACAGTGGAATGCATCACACATTCATGAGCTAAATGTTTTTGAATTCAATATACATATATCAAATAAGAAAACATTCACGATCATAAAAGCAACATTCATAACAAATTAACAATACTGCAGAATCAGGATTCTTTAGCGCGAAATTTTGTGATTACGATCGCCAGCAGATGCGAAAAAGAGGCTGAAGGGGTGAAAGCAGTGAAATGTGCTTAATGTCGCAAATATGATAATTGATGTCGTTTGAGCGATGCATCGGGTGGCACTTGCTTGCAATTTCTAAGGCCGATAAAAAAAAAGCCCGCCGAAGCGGGGTTTTGTAAGAAGTTGAAGCTGACCGATAAGCCGGGTTCTGTCGTGGACAGTCATTCATCTAGGCCAGCAATCGCTCACTGGCTCAAGCAGCCTACCCGGGTTCAGTACGGGCCGTACCATGTGAACCCCTATTTGGCCTTGCTCCGGGTGGAGTTTACCGTGCCACGGACTGTTGCCAGCCGCGCGGTGCGCTCTTACCGCACCCTTTCACCCTTACCTGATCCCGCTTGCGCGGGCCATCGGCGGTTTGCTCTCTGTTGCACTGGTCGTGGGTTTCCCCCCCAGGCGTTACCTGGCACCCTGCCCTATGGAGCCCGGACTTTCCTCCCCTCCGCCCGTCTCCCCCCGAAAGGGGACGACGACGAAGCGGCGACTGTCTGGTCAGCTTCGGCGCGCAGTATAGAGGGTTTGTGCCCTGCTGTCACCCTTGGGTGTGCATCCCTATCTGCAAAGTGGCGGCGATATTGCGCGAGGCGCGGTAAATATTGTCAAACGCCCCACGGTAAGCCTCTTCCAGCGACTCGACGCAGCTCAGCACGCTGAATACCGCGTCGATGCCATACTGATGCACGACCCCCACATCCCGGGACAGACTGCCGGCAATGCCGATCACCGGCTTATGGTATTTTTTGGCGATACGGGCGATACCGACGGGCACTTTGCCCTGAATGCTCTGGCTGTCAATGCGCCCTTCGCCCGTCAGTACCAGCGTGCAGTCGTGAATATGTTCTTCGAGGTTAAGTGCCTGGGTGACAATCTCAATACCGCTCTTCAGTTCCGCGCCGAGGAAGGCCATCAGGGCCGCCCCCATGCCTCCCGCGGCACCCGCACCGGGAACCTGTTTCACGTCAATTCGCAGAGATTTTTTTATCACATCGGCATAGTGGCTGAGGTTAGCGTCGAGAGTGAGGATCATCTCCTCTGTCGCCCCTTTTTGCGGGCCAAAGATACGGGAAGCGCCTCTCTCGCCAACCAGCGGATTCGTGACGTCGCACGCGACGTGGATTGTGCAATCTTTTAGCCTGGCGTCGAGGCCGGAGAGATCGACGCTGTTGAGCGCCATCAGGCTGCCGCCGCCATAACCCATTTCAGTGCCGTTGGCATCGCGGAGCGTGGCCCCTAGCGCCTGCATCATTCCGGCGCCGCCGTCGTTGGTGGCACTGCCGCCAATGCCGATAATGATATGTCGGGCACCTTTATCCAGCGCGCTGAGAATAAGCTCCCCGGTACCCCGGGACGTGGTGACGAGCGGGTTACGTTGGGTGGCCGGGACCAGTGACAGACCGCTGGCGGCGGCCATCTCAATAAATGCCGTGCGGCCATCGCCGGACATGCCCCAGCGGGCGTTTACCTGTTCACCCAACGGGCCCGTGACCCTGGCATACTGTTCTGTGCCCTGGGTGGCGGCGATCATCGCGTCAACCGTACCTTCCCCGCCGTCAGCAACCGGCACCGAAACATAAAGTGCGTCGGGGAAAATTTCCCGAAATCCTTTTTCAATCGCCTGAGCAACCCCGGAGGCAGAAAGGCTTTCTTTCCAGGAATCTGGCGCGATTACGATTTTCATAGTTGTCGCCTGTTACCGCACTCGGCAAAAATAGCGGACGCGTTCCCGCGTCCGTTTTTATTAGCGAGAGACTTCCACCTTCGCCAGTTTTTCGTAGTAGCACGCAATCGCGCTGTGGTCGGCAGTGCCCAGACCATCCGCGCGCAGGGCCTGCATCATCTCCATGACGGCGGCGGTCAGCGGCAGCTGCGCGCCCACGCCGTGGGAGGTATCCAGGGCATTCGCCAGATCTTTAATGTGCAGGTCGATTCTAAAGCCGGGCTTGAAGTTACGATCCATCACCATGGGCGCTTTGGCATCCAGCACGGTGCTGCCCGCCAGGCCGCCACGGATCGCCTGATACACCAGATCAGGGTTAACGCCCGCTTTGGTGGCCAGCGTCAGCGCTTCCGACATTGCGGCAATGTTCAGCGCCACAATCACCTGGTTTGCCAGCTTGGTGACGTTACCCGCCCCGATATCGCCGGTATGCACCACGGATCCCGCCATGGCTTTCATCAGGTCGTAGTATTTGTCGAAAACAGCTTTATCGCCGCCAACCATCACCGACAGGGTGCCGTCGATGGCTTTGGGCTCTCCGCCGCTGACCGGGGCATCCAGCATATCGACGCCCTTCGCGTTTAGCGCCTCACTGATTTCACGGCTTGCCAGCGGCGCGATAGAACTCATGTCAATTACCACCAGGCCGGGTTTGGCACCGTCAATGATGCCGTTCTCCCCCAGGGCCACCTCTTTCACATGCGGGGAGTTTGGCAGCATGGTGATAATGACATCGCACTGCTCAGCAATCGCTTTGGCGTTTGCTGCGGTTTCTGCGCCTGCGGCAATCACCTCGGCCACGGCTTGCGGATTATGGTCTGCAACCACCAGGGAGTAACCTGCTTTGATGAGGTTTTTACTCATGGGTTTACCCATGATCCCAAGGCCAATAAAACCCACTTTCAGCGTCATAATTCGTTTCCTCAATGATGGTTATTTTTTAAAGGCGTCCGCTAACTTCTGCGTGGCCGAGCGGAATACGCCGAGGTCGCTACCGACGGCAACGAAGGTCGCTCCCCACTCCAGATAGCGGCGGGCATCAGCCTCAACCGGCGCCAGAATGCCGCACGGTTTGCCGTGCGCGTTGGCACGGGCAAAGATGTGCTGAATAGCGCGCTGCACCTCCGGATGACCCGCATTGCCCAGATGGCCGAATGCCGCAGCAAGATCGCTTGGGCCAACGAAGATGCCATCCACACCGTCGGTGGCAGCGATAGCGTCGACGTTATCGACCCCCTGCTGGCTCTCAATCTGTACCAGGATGGTGATGTTGCTGTTGGACTGTGTGAAGTAGTCCGGGACGGTGCCAAACATATTGGCACGATGGGAAACGGAGACCCCGCGGATCCCTTCCGGCGGATAACGTGTTGACGCCACGGCCTGCACCGCCTCCTCTTCCGTTTCCACAAACGGGATCAGGAAGTTGTAGAACCCAATATCCAGCAGACGTTTGATGATTACCGGCTCGTTGGTCGGGACGCGAACCACCGGCGCGCTATAGCTCCCTTTGAGCGCCATTAACTGCGGAATAAAGGTGCTGATATCGTTCGGCGCATGTTCGCCGTCCAGCACCAGCCAGTCGAAACCGGCCAGGCCCAGTACTTCGGTGCTGATGGGGCTTGCCAGCGCGGACCAGCAGCCAATCTGGATCTGGTGCGCCGCGAGGGCCGCTTTAAACTTATTCGGGAAGATATCATTATTCATCACGTTTACCTTTTTAATTCCGCAGTCTTATTCAGGTTCATATTTATATTTTCAGACGCAGCGTCAGCGTTATATTTATTTCCTGACATAATTTAGGCGTTATAAAATCGTCATTCAGTATAATCTTCACGTCATGGCAGCACATTGTTTTAATGCTCAAGCATTGCGACGTATTTTGATAATATTTTGAGCATATGCACAACGCGATGGGCGCTGATGCACAGAATCAGGCATTGCTGGCCGGGTGGCATCTGCGCCGGTTTTAAGGAGCGATCGGGATCACATTTTGATATCTCGTCTCCTGACATTCTTTATTGACTCAAGCCGCGTCTTTATTTCTGCGATAAGAAAATAAACATCCCCTGGCTGCATTTACTATCAGACATTTTGCTGGAGAATATTGAACAATGGCCGACATTGAAATTCGACAAGCGTCGCCGACGGCGTTCTATATCAAAGTTCACGACACGGATAATGTGGCGATAATTGTTAACGACAACGGTCTAAAAGCGGGCACCCGTTTCCCGGATGGGCTGGAGCTGACTGAACATATTCCGCAGGGGCATAAAGTCGCTCTGGTGGATATCCCGGCCCACGGTGAAATCGTGCGGTATGGCGAAGTTATCGGGTATGCGGTTCGCGCTATTCCTCAGGGGAGCTGGATTGAGGAGTCGCTGGTTGAGCTACCCGAAGCGCCGCCGCTGAACACGCTACCCCTGGCCACCCGGGTTCCTGAGCCACTGCCCCCACTGGAAGGGTACACATTCGAAGGGTACAGGAATGCGGACGGCAGCGTAGGCACCAAGAATCTACTCGGTATCACCACCAGCGTGCACTGTGTGGCAGGCGTGGTGGATTACGTGGTGAAAATCATTGAGCGCGACCTGCTGCCGAAATACCCGAATGTCGACGGCGTGGTAGGTCTGAACCATTTGTACGGCTGCGGCGTGGCCATCAATGCTCCGGCGGCCGTGGTACCGATTCGTACCATCCATAATATCGCCCTGAACCCGAATTTCGGTGGCGAAGTGATGGTCATTGGTCTGGGTTGCGAAAAGCTGCAGCCAGAGCGTCTGTTGCAGGGAACCGAAGATGTGAATGCCATTCCGGTCGACGAGGCCAGCATTGTTCGTTTGCAGGATGCGCATCACGTCGGATTCCGTTCAATGGTTGACGATATCCTTCAGGTGGCGGAGCGCCATCTGGAAAAACTGAACCAGCGCCAGCGCGAGACCTGCCCGGCATCAGAGCTGGTGATAGGCACCCAGTGCGGCGGCAGCGATGCGTTTTCAGGCGTCACGGCGAACCCGGCGGTGGGCTATGCCTCGGATCTGTTTGTCCGCTGTGGCGCCACGGTGATGTTCTCCGAAGTGACCGAAGTGCGTGATGCCATCCATCTGCTCACCCCACGCGCCATCAATGAAGAGGTGGGCAAACGCCTGCTTGAGGAGATGGCCTGGTACGATAACTATCTCGACATGGGACAAACCGATCGCAGCGCCAACCCCTCTCCGGGCAATAAAAAAGGCGGTCTGGCGAACGTGGTGGAAAAAGCCCTCGGCTCGATTGCCAAATCCGGCCAGAGCGCCATTGTTGAAGTGCTCTCCCCGGGCCAGCGCCCCACCAGACGCGGCCTGATTTACGCAGCGACCCCGGCCAGCGACTTTGTCTGTGGCACACAGCAGGTGGCGTCCGGCATTACGGTACAGGTCTTTACCACCGGGCGCGGCACGCCGTACGGGCTGATGGCGGTACCGGTGATTAAAATGGCCACCCGTACCGAGCTGGCAAACCGCTGGTATGACCTAATTGACATCAACGCGGGCACCATTGCCACTGGCGAAGAGAGTATCGAGGATGTCGGCTGGAAGCTGTTCCACTTCATTCTGAACGTGGCAAGCGGCCGTAAGAAGACGTTCTCCGATCAATGGGGATTACATAACCAGCTGGCGGTGTTTAACCCGGCACCGGTGACGTGACCGTTTTCCCCCTCTCCCGAAGAGAGGGGGCAACTTATCCCTTCACCAACACCACATCTATCCCACTCTTACGCAACCCTTCCAGGCTCTCAGGCGGAATCCCTTCATCGACGATAATCATATCGATTCTCTGGGTATCGATGATTTTATGCAGGCTCGAACGGTTAAATTTGCTGGAGTCAGTGACCACGATAATACGTTCTGCCACCTCGCACATCCGTCGGTTCAGTCGGGCTTCATCTTCATTGTGGGTACTGACGCCGCGATCGAGGTCGATGGCGTCGACCCCCAGAAAAAGCAGATCAAAGTGGTAATTCTGTAAGGACTGCTCTGCCTGGTCGCCGTAAAAGGATTGCGACTGGCGGCGCAAGTGCCCACCGGTCATCAGCAGCTCCACCCCTTCCGCTTCCAGTAATGCATTCGCCACGTTCATTCCGTTGGTCATGGCAATCACATCCGTATGCTGACGCAGCATACGGGCGATTTCAAACGTCGTGGTTCCGGAATCCAGAATAATGCGATGACCCGGCTTCACCAGCGCGGCGGCCGCCTGCGCGATACTGCGCTTAACTGCAGTATTGAGCGAACTTTTATCCTCCACGGAGGGTTCGGTGCCAGGCGCATTGCCTTCACAAATCAGCGCTCCGCCATAAGCACGAACGGCAATGCCCTGCTTCTCAAGAAACGCCAGGTCGTTACGGATCGTCACCGTGGAAACGCCATATAAATGAGAAAGATCGTTAACCTGCACGCTTCCCTGTGCCCGCAACCGCTGAATGATCTGCTCTCGCCTTTCACTGGTGCCGGTGACGCGCTTCTCCGCGGATGAATCGGTGCTGCTCATGCGAGCTCCTTAATAAATGGTCTTTCGTTTCATTTCGTTTTGTCTATTAACGCCTTTCTTTTATGGGAATGCAAGCCCTGCCTGCTTCCAGTCAGCGCACTCCCTCGTCGCTGAAACCTTTCATTATGTTTCTTTTGTGAAACAGATCGGAAAACTATTATCTTTCGTTTTATTTTTATACCACCATGATGCAGGATTAAATGAAACAAAACGAAAGATGAAAACCATCACCATCCGAAATGGAGAGGAAAGTGAAACATCTGACAGAAATAGTGGAACAACATAAACGGGGGAATGCGAACGGGATTTATGCCGTTTGTTCCGCACATCCACTGGTACTTGAAGCCGCAATTCGTTACGCCCAACTGCATCACACGCCGCTGCTGATTGAAGCCACCTCTAATCAGGTGGATCAATTTGGCGGTTACACCGGTATGACGCCCGCCGATTTTCACGGGTTCGTCTGTAAGCTGGCGGAATCCCTTGGTTTCCCGACATCGCAACTGATCCTCGGTGGCGATCATTTAGGGCCAAACCGCTGGCAAAACCTGCCTGCCCGGCAGGCGATGGCGAATGCCGAAGATCTGATCAGAAGCTATGTCGCCGCCGGGTTTAAAAAGATCCACCTCGACTGCAGCATGTCCTGCGAAGACGATCCAGTACCGTTAACCGACGCCATCGTTGCCGAGCGCGCGGCGCGCCTGGCGAAAATTGCGGAGAAAACCAGCCTGGCGCACGCTGATGTCGCTGACCTGGTCTATGTCATCGGTACGGAAGTGCCGGTTCCGGGCGGCGCGCATGAAACGCTCACCGAGCTTGCCGTCACGACCCCAGAAGCCGCGCGTGCCACCCTTGAAGCTCACCGCCACGCGTTCGAGAAAGAAGGGTTAAGCGACATCTGGCCACGCATTATTGGCCTGGTGGTTCAGCCTGGCGTTGAGTTTGACCACGCACATGTGTGTGACTATCAACCCCAAAACGCCGTCGCCCTGAGCCATATGGTTGAAGCTTACGACACGCTGATATTTGAAGCGCACTCTACCGACTACCAGACACCGCAGGCGCTGCGCCAGCTGGTGAAAGATCACTTCGCCATCCTCAAAGTTGGCCCGGCACTGACCTTTGCCCTGCGTGAAGCGTTGTTCTCGCTGGCCGCCATTGAAGAAGAGTTGCTGCCTGCAAAAGCCTGTTCGGGCCTGCGTCATGTCCTGGAAAACGTGATGCTCGATCGCCCCGAATACTGGCAAAGCCATTATCACGGTGATGGCAATGCGCGACGCCTGGCACGCGGGTATAGCTACTCCGATCGGGTGCGCTATTACTGGCCGGACAGCCAGATTGACGAAGCCTTTGCGCGACTGGTACGCAACCTGGCAGACGAACCGATCCCGCTGCCGCTGATCAGCCAGTACCTGCCGTTGCAGTACAGCAAAGTTCGCGAGGGTGCTCTCAAGTCGACACCACGGGACCTCATCCTCGACCACATTCAGGACATACTCCAGCAGTACCATGCCGCCTGCGAAGGCGTAACGACTCAAAACGCATAATTAAAAAGAGGAAAGCGCTATGCCAAACATTGTCTTATGCCGCATCGATGAACGCCTGATCCACGGTCAGGTAGGTGTGCAATGGGTTGGGTTTGCGGGGGCCAACCTGGTGCTGGTCGCTAATGATGAAGTCGCTGAGGATCCGGTTCAACAAAACCTGATGGAGATGGTGCTCGCAGAAGGGATCGCCGTGCGTTTCTGGTCGCTGCAAAAAGTGATCGACAACATTCATCGCGCTGCCGAGCGCCAGAAAATTCTGCTGGTCTGCAAATCACCCGCGGATTTTCTGACGCTGGTCGAAGGCGGCGTGCCCATCACCCGTATCAACGTAGGAAACCTGCATTACGCCAGTGGCAAAAAACAAATTGCCAAAACGGTCTCTGTCGATGCGAACGATATCGCCGCATTTAACGGCCTGAAAGCCGCCGGAGTGGAATGCTTCGTTCAGGGTGTTCCGACTGAGACTGCTTTGGATCTCTTTAAACTGCTCTGAGGGATTCACAATGGAAATTAGTCTCTTGCAGGCATTCGCGCTGGGCATTCTCGCCTTTATCGCGGGCCTGGATATGTTTAACGGGTTAACACACATGCACCGCCCGGTGGTGCTCGGGCCGCTGGTTGGCCTCATTCTGGGCGATCTGCACACCGGTATTTTAACGGGCGGTACGCTGGAGCTGGTCTGGATGGGGCTGGCTCCGCTGGCCGGCGCGCAACCGCCAAACGTCATTATTGGCACGATTGTCGGCACTACTTTCGCGATCAGCACCGGTGTGAAGCCGGATGTCGCCGTTGGGGTCGCAGTCCCGTTTGCGGTTGCGGTACAGATGGGGATCACTTTCCTGTTCTCCGTCATGTCCGGGGTGATGTCCCGCTGTGACCGCATGGCAGCCAATGCGGACACGAACGGCATCGAAAGGGTCAACTATCTGGCACTGCTGGCGCTCGGTATCTTCTATTTTCTGTGTGCCTTCCTGCCGATCTACTTTGGCGCTGAACACGCGAAAACCGCCATTGATGTGCTGCCGGAACGTCTGATTGACGGCCTCGGCGTCGCCGGCGGCATCATGCCCGCAATTGGCTTCGCCGTATTGCTGAAAATCATGATGAAAAACGTCTATATCCCTTACTTTATCATCGGCTTTGTTGCCGCAGCCTGGTTGAAACTGCCGGTGCTGGCGATTGCCGCGGCCGCGCTGGCAATGGCGCTGATTGACCTGATGCGTAAATCGCCTGAACCGGCGACACCTGCAGCCCAGAAAGAGGAATTCGAAGATGGCATCTAATCAAACTACGCTGCCTGGCGTTTCTGAACACGAAGAGACGCTGCTCACGGGCGTGAATGAAAACGTCTATGAAGATCAACATATTGGTGCCGAGCTGACGAAAAAGGATATTAACCGTGTCGCCTGGCGTTCGATGCTGCTGCAGGCCTCGTTTAACTATGAACGTATGCAGGCTTCCGGCTGGCTGTATGGCCTCCTGCCCGCGCTGAAAAAGATCCATACCAACAAGCGGGATCTGGCCCGCGCCATGAAAGGCCATATGGGCTTCTTCAATACGCATCCGTTTCTGGTGACATTTGTCATTGGCATCATCCTGGCGATGGAGCGCTCCAAGCAGGATGTCAACAGTATCCAGAGCACCAAGATTGCCGTGGGGGCACCGCTTGGCGGCATTGGCGATGCCATGTTCTGGCTTACGCTATTGCCAATTTGCGGCGGGATCGGCGCAAGCCTTGCCCTGCAAGGCTCCATACTGGGTGCGGTGGTCTTTATTGTGCTGTTTAACGTAGTGCATCTTGGCCTGCGTTTTGGCCTGGCACATTACGCCTACCGGATGGGTGTGGCAGCCATCCCGCTGATTAAAGCCAATACCAAAAAGGTCGGCCATGCGGCTTCCATCGTGGGGATGACGGTCATTGGCGCGCTGGTGGCAACCTACGTACGTCTCAACACCACGCTTGAAATCAAGGCCGGGGATGCGGTGGTCAAGCTGCAAGCCGACGTTATCGACAAACTGATGCCCGCTTTCCTGCCGCTGGTCTATACCCTGACCATGTTCTGGCTGGTTCGTCGCGGCTGGACCCCACTGCGCCTGATCGGTATCACCGTGGTGCTGGGGGTTGTCGGTAAGTTCTGTCACTTCCTGTAAAGCAAAGAGGTCGCAATGTTAGGCATTATTTTGACGGGTCACGGCGGGTTTGCCAGCGGGCTTGAACAGGCGATGAAACAAATCCTCGGCGAGCAGCCGCAGTTTATCGCCATCGATTTTCCTGAAAGCTCCACCACCGCGCGGCTGACTGCGCAGCTTGAACAGGCAGTCAGTGAACTGGACGGGCAGCACGATATTGTGTTTCTCACCGATCTACTCGGGGGGACGCCGTTTCGGGTGGCATCAACGCTCGCCATGAAAAGACCCGGCAGCGAAGTGATTACCGGTACAAACCTGCAGCTGTTACTTGAGATGGTACTGGAGCGCGACGGGTTAAGCAGCGAAGCCTTTCGCCTGCAGGCCCTGGAATGCGGGCATCGCGGCCTGACCAGCCTGGTGGATGAGCTGGGGCGCTGTCGTGAGGAAGCCCCCGCTGAGGAAGGGATATGAGTCAGGTGCTGCGCGCGCGTCGTCTGCTGACCGAGCAGGGCTGGCTGGAGGATCACCAGCTACGCATGGAGAGCGGAATTATCACCGCCATCGAGCCGATCCCAGCTGGCGTGCATGCCCGGGATGCCGACCAGCTTTGCCCGGCGTATATCGATACCCACGTTCACGGTGGCGCGGGTGTGGACGTGATGGATGATGCCCCAGAGGTGCTGGACACGCTGGCGATGCATAAAGCGCGTGAAGGCACAGGGGTTTTTTTACCGACGACCGTCACCGCACCGCTGGAGACTGTCCACCGGGCGCTCGCACGCATCGCCCGGCGCTGTATGTCCGGGGGTCCTGGCGCGCAGATACTGGGCAGCTATCTTGAAGGTCCCTACTTTACGCCACAGAACAAAGGAGCACATCCGCCAGCGCTGTTTCGTGAGCTGGATGTCAGCGAACTGGACTCGCTGATTGAAGTATCGCAACACACCCTCAGGGTTGTCGCTCTGGCACCGGAGAAACCCGGTGCGTTGCAGGCCATTCGCCACCTTAAGCAGCGTGGGATACGGGTCATGCTCGGCCACAGCGCCGCGACGTACGATCAAACGCTTGCCGCTTTTGAGGCGGGCGCTGATGGGTTAGTGCACTGTTATAACGGCATGACGGGGCTCCATCATCGTGAACCCGGTATGGTCGGTGCAGGCTTGACGGACCCGCGGGCATGGCTGGAACTGATTGCCGACGGGCATCACGTTCACCCGGGTGCTTTGCGGTTGTGCGCCTGCTGTGCCAAAGAGCGGATCGTTCTGATTACCGATGCCATGCAGGCCGCAGGGATGCCCGACGGACGTTACAGGCTGTGTGGCGACGAGGTCAACATGCACGGTGGGGTGGTACGCACCGCTTCCGGTGGGCTTGCAGGCAGTACGCTGTCTCTCGATGCCGCCGTGCGCAATATGGTGGCGCAGGCGGGAATAACGCCAGCGGATGCGATCCATATGGCCTCGCTGCACCCTGCCCGCTTGCTGGGTATTGATCACCAGCTCGGTTCCTTAAAACCGGGCAAGCGTGCCAATATTATTGCGCTGGATGAAGGTTTCCACCTTCAGCAGATCTGGATCCAGGGTTTGGCTCTCCCCCTTTAGACCTTTCATTGTCCCGTTTTTGGGCCTTGCGGCAAGCGATCGCAAGGTCTTTCTTTTTCTTTCCGTAATCATTGCCTTTTCTTTGCCGATCACACTTTTCGTTTTATTTCTTTTCTTTCATTGAACTTTCGATTTCTTTTCTATAGATTTTATTTAACTGCTTAAGTGAACAAGTGAAACGAAACGAAAGATAGCGACACGTTTGCCAGCGTCTGATGTGGAATTCACACGACTAAGGACTGAGTTATGTCAGAAACCAACACTACCGCCACCACCGGCACATGGACCGAAGAAGAGATCCGCCAGCAACCTGCCAGCTGGATCCGCTCACTCAACAATATCGATAACCTGCGCGCGTCGATCGATAACTTCCTGGCGCCGCTGCTGCGCAAGCACGAGCTACGGATCGTGTTGACGGGGGCAGGCACCTCGGCCTTTATCGGCGACATCATTGCGCCCTGGCTCGCCAGCCACACCGAGAAAAACATTACCGCCGTACCGACGACCGATCTGGTCACGAATCCGATGGACTACCTGAGCGCCGCACACCCGCTGCTGCTGGTGTCGTTTGCCCGTTCCGGCAATAGTCCGGAAAGCGTAGCCGCCGTTGAACTGGCAAACCAGTGTGTGCCGGAGTGCTACCACCTGTCGATCACCTGTAATGAGGCGGGAAGCCTTTATCAGACCGCGGTAAACAGCGATAACGCATATGCGCTGCTGATGCCTGCCGAAACACACGATCGCGGGTTCGCGATGACCAGCAGCATTACCACCATGATGGCAAGCTGCCTGGCAGTCTTCGCCCCGGAAACGATCAACAGCCACACCTTCCGCGATGTGGCCGATCGCTGCCAGACGATCCTCACGTCACTGGGCGATTTCAGCCAGAGCGTCTTTGGCAACGATCCGTGGAAAAGGATCGTCTATCTGGGAAGCGGGGGGCTGCAGGGGGCCGCTCGTGAATCGGCGCTGAAGGTGCTGGAGCTGACGGCAGGCAAGCTGGCGGCGTTCTACGATTCCCCAACCGGTTTCCGTCATGGCCCTAAATCGCTGGTGGATCGCGAAACACTGGTGGTGGTGTTTGTCTCCAGCCACCCCTATACGCGGCAGTACGATCTGGATCTGCTTGCTGAGCTGCGCCGCGATCGTCAGGCCATGCGCGTGGTGGCCATTGCCGCCGAAACCGATCCGGTCGTTGAGGCTGGCCCGCATATCCTGCTGCCCCCTGCCCGCACGTTTATCGATATGGAGCAGGCCTTCTGCTTCCTGATGTACGCCCAGGTCTTTGCCCTGTCCCAGTCACTTCGTGTGGGCAATACCCCGGATACACCGTCCGCCAGCGGCACGGTTAACCGTGTCGTGCAGGGCGTCGTTATTCATCCGTGGCAGGCTTGAGAGGATCCGATCATGAGTATTATTTCGACAAAATATCTTCTGCTGGACGCCCAGGCGAAAGGCTACGCCGTACCGGCGTTCAATATCCATAACGCGGAGACGATCCAGGCGATCCTCGAAGTGTGTAGTGAAATGCGATCGCCGGTGATCCTCGCGGGCACGCCGGGCACCTTTAAGCACATTGCCCTGGAAGAGATCTACGCCCTGTGCAGCGCGTACTCCACCACTTACGACATGCCGCTGGCGCTGCACCTCGATCATCACGAATCGCTCGACGACATTCGTCGCAAAGTTAACGCGGGTGTGCGCAGCGCGATGATCGACGGCAGCCACTATCCGTTTGAGCAAAACGTAAAGCTGGTGAAATCAGTGGTCGACTTCTGCCACCTCAACGATTGCAGCGTTGAAGCCGAACTGGGCCGCCTGGGCGGCGTGGAAGATGACATGAGCGTGGACGCTGAAAGCGCGTTCCTGACCGACCCGCAGGAAGCAAAACGCTTCGTTGCGCTGACCGGCGTCGACAGCCTGGCTGTGGCCATCGGAACCGCTCACGGTCTTTATACCAAACGGCCAAAAATCGACTTTCGACGGCTGGCTGAAATCCGCGACGTGGTGAGCGTACCGCTGGTGCTGCACGGGGCGAGTGATGTGCCGGATGACGATGTTCGCCGCACCATAGAGCTGGGCGTCTGCAAAGTGAACGTGGCAACCGAGCTAAAAATTGCGTTCTCTGGCGCCGTTAAGGCCTGGTTTGCTGAGAACCCGCAGGGCAACGATCCGCGTTTCTACATGCGGGTTGGCATGGATGCCATGAAAGACGTGGTCAGAAGCAAAATCACCGTGTGCGGCTCGGCGAACCGATTGCTGCTCCCGGCGGAAGCCTGATCTCATCGCATAGAACATCAATAACTCAAAAATAACTATAAGCCTCGCAAATATGAAGGCGCGTCCTTAAGCCAGACAGCGCCTTCCATTACGATAAATAATTCCGAGGAGTCCCTACATGACACAGGAAAAGTCGTTTAAATCGAAAGCGTGGGAGTTTTTTCAGAGCCTGGGAAAGACCTTTATGTTCCCGGTCTCCCTTCTGGCCTTTATGGGGTTATTGCTGGGTATCGGTAGTTCTGTTACCAGCCCCTCCACCCTCAAAAGTTTCCCCTTTCTGGGCGGCGAATTAACTCAGCTCACCTTTGGCTTTATTGCCATGGTCGGCGGCTTCGCCTTTACCTATCTTCCCCTCATGTTTGCCATGGCGATCCCAATGGGGCTGGCCAGACGCAACAAAGCAGTGGGCGCTTTTTCCGGGTTTGTTGGCTATATGCTGATGAACATGAGCATCAATTATTACCTGATTGCGACCCACCAGCTTGCCGATGCCGCCTCCATGAGACAAGTCGGGCAATCGATGGTGCTGGGCATTCAAACCCTGGAGATGGGTGTGCTGGGCGGTATCGTGGTTGGGGTCATTACCTTTTTCCTGCACGAACGTTTTCAGGACACCGTTTTACACGACGCGTTCGCCTTCTTTAGCGGCATTCGTTTTGTGCCGATTATCACCGCCCTCACCCTCTCACTGGTGGGGCTGTTTATTCCCCTGCTGTGGGAGTACGTTGCGCTGGGCATTACCGGGATTGGCCATATTATCCAGAGCACCAGCGTGTTCGGCCCGTTCCTCTACGGCGTGGGGGTACTACTGCTCAAACCCTTTGGCCTGCACCATATTTTGCTGGCGATGGTGCGCTTCACGCCCGCGGGCGGTATTGAGATGGTCAATGGTCATGAAGTCGCCGGGGCGCTGAACATTTTCTACGCCGAACTGAAAGCGGGTCTGCCGTTCAGCCCGCACGTTACCGCGTTCCTGTCGCAGGGCTTTATGCCGACCTTTATCTTCGGCTTACCGGCGGTGGCATACGCCATCTATCGCACGGCCCGCCCGGAAAACCGCCCGGTGATTAAAGGCCTGCTGCTCTCCGGCGTGCTGGTCTCTGTCGTCACCGGGATCTCCGAGCCAATTGAATTCCTGTTCCTGTTTATCGCCCCTGCCCTTTACGCCTTCCATATTGTGATGTCGGGCCTGGCGCTGATGGTCATGGCTCTGCTGGGGGTGACCATCGGCAACACCGACGGCGGCATTCTGGACCTGCTTATCTTCGGGGTCATGCAAGGGATGTCGACCAAATGGTATCTGGTATTCCCGGTAGGCATTGCCTGGTTTGCCCTCTACTTCTTCGTCTTCCGCTGGTACATCCTCAAACACGATATTAAAACGCCGGGCCGTGAAGTGGACACCCAGGGTGCACAGCAAGCCGTCGAGGCCAATACCCGGGCACGCGGAAAATCGAAATACGATCATGGGCTTATCCTGCGTGCGCTCGGCGGTAAAGAGAACATCGAGTCGCTTGATAATTGCATTACCCGGCTGCGTCTGGTGGTGAAAGACATGAGTCTCATCGACCAGCAGGCGTTAAAAGAGGCCGGTGCATTGTCGGTTGTGGTGCTGGATGCGCACAGCGTCCAGGTGATCATCGGCCCGCAGGTGCAAAGCGTAAAAACCGGCATTGAAGCCTTAATTTAACAGGGGGTGGTGGTGTTTAATTTTGACGAAATCATTGAGCGTAAAAGCGACCGGTGTCGAAAATGGGATCACGCCTTTGTCCGCTCGCGCTTTGGTGATGTGCCTGAAGGTTTTATCCCGCTGTGGATTGCCGATATGGATTTCACCTCCCCACCTGCCGTGACAGAAGGTTTCCAGCGCATCGTGGAGCATGGCACCTTCGGCTACACCTGGTGCTTTGACGAATTTTACGATGCGGTTATCGCCTTCCAGCACGAACGTCATCAGGTTGACGTCGATAAATCGTGGATCACGCTGACGTACGGTACCGTCTCCACGCTGCATTATACGGTTCAGGCGTTTTGTAAACCTGGCGACACGGTGATGATGAACACACCGGTGTACGATCCGTTTGCCATGGCCGCCCAGCGTCAGGGGGTAGCGATACTGGCAAACCCGCTGTGCGTGAGGGAAAATCGCTACCAGCTTGATTTTAATCTGGTGGAAGAACAGCTCAGAACGCACCGTCCAAAACTGTGGTTCTTCTGCTCGCCGCATAACCCTTCCGGCAGGATCTGGCACGCCGATGAGATACGCCAGGTGTCAGACCTCTGTCAACGCTACGGCACCCTTCTGGTGGTTGATGAGGTCCACGCCGAACATATTCTGGACGGTCATTTCGTCAGCTGTCTGGCATCCGGCTGCGCGGCGCAGGACAATCTGATCCTGCTGACCTCCCCGAATAAAGCGTTCAACCTTGGCGGGCTGAAAACCTCCTACGCCATCATTCCGGATGCCACCCTGCGCCAGCGCTTTCGCCACCAGCTTGAGAAGAACGCCATCACCTCACCCAATATATTCGGGATATGGGGAATTATTCTTGCCTACCAGCATGGTTTGCCGTGGCTCGACGCGCTGAACGGCTATCTGCGCCGTAACGCTTGCTATCTGGCAGAGGCCATCCAGACCCACTTCCCGGCCTGGAAAATGATGAACCCGGAATCATCGTATCTGGCCTGGGTTGACGTCAGCGCAGATGAACGTAGCGCCACTGAATTGACCCGACATTTCGCCCATCAGGCTGGCGTCGTCCTCGAAGATGGCAGCCACTACGTCCAAAACGGCGAACACTACCTGCGCATTAATTTCGGCACCCAGCGCTACTGGCTGGAGCAGTCCATCACCCGAATGCTGAAGCATTACTAATAAGGATCTTACCCTGATGAAAAAAGTGCTCACACTCTCGATGCTTGCCTTGTGTGTTTCTCATGGCGCGGCGGCAGCGCAATACGCGCTTGATAACGACTCCATTGCCCTCTCGTTTGATGACGCCAGTTCAACGGTGGTAGTGAAAGACAAAACGGCTAACCATCCGCTCACGCCGCAGGAGCTGTTCTTTCTGACCCTGCCGGATGAGACCAAAATTCACACCGCAGATTTTACAATTAAGCATGTAGAAAAACAGGCCAACGCGATTGTCATTGATTTCACCCGTCCGGATTTTAACGTGACGGTGAAGCTGAATCTGGTGAAGGGAAAATATGCCAGTATTGATTACACCATTGCGGCCGTCGGCCAGCCGCGAGAGGTGGCGAAAATCACCTTCTTCCCGACGAAAAAACAGTCTCAGGCACCGTACGTTGATGGCGCCATCAACAGCTCGCCCATTATTGCTGATTCGTTCTTTATCCTGCCGGATAAGCCCATCGTTAATACGTATGCCTATGAAGCGACGACCAATCTGAACGTGGAGCTGAAAACGCCGGTTCAGCCTGACGCGCCGGTCAGCTTTACCACCTACTTTGGTACGTTCCCGGAAACCAGCCAGCTGCGCCGTAGCGTAAACCAGTTTATCGACGCCGTGCGCCCACGGGCGTACAAACCCTATCTGCACTATAATAGCTGGATGGATATCGGCTTCTTTAACCCCTACACCGAACAGGATGTGCTGGGGCGGATGGATGAGTGGAATAAAGAATTTATCACCGGACGCGGCGTGGCGCTGGATGCATTCCTGCTGGACGATGGCTGGGACGATCGTACCGGACGCTGGCTGTTTGGCCCGGCCTTCAGCCACGGCTTTGGTAAGGTCAGGGAAAAAGCAGACAGTCTGCACAGCTCCGTCGGGCTGTGGCTCTCACCGTGGGGAGGTTATAATAAGCCGCGCGATATTCGCGTCTCCCATGCCAAAGAATACGGCTTTGAAACGGTAGACGGGAAGCTGGCTCTCTCGGGCCAGCGCTACTTCAAAAACTTCAATGAGCAGATCATCAAGCTGATTAAAAACGAACATATCACCTCGTTTAAGCTCGACGGGATGGGCAACGCCAACTCGCATATTACTGGCAGCCAGTTCGCGTCCGATTTTGATGCGTCTATCGCCCTGCTGCATAACATGCGCAGCGCAAACCCCAATCTGTTTATCAACCTGACGACCGGTACCGACGCCAGCCCGTCCTGGCTGTTCTATGCCGACTCCATCTGGCGTCAGGGGGATGACATCAACCTTTACGGCCCCGGCACGCCGGTACAGCAGTGGATGACCTACCGCGATGCTGAAACATACCGCTCTATTGTGCGTAAAGGCCCACTGTTCCCGCTGAACTCGCTGATGTACCACGGGATAGTTAGCGCGGAAAATGCCTATTACGGACTGGAGAAGGTGCAAACGGACAGCGATTTTGCCGATCAGGTCTGGAGCTACTTCGCCACAGGGACGCAACTGCAGGAGTTATATATCACGCCATCAATGCTGAATAAGGTGAAATGGGACACCCTGGCGCAGGCAGCAAAATGGGCGCGAAATAACGCCAGCGTGCTGGTGGATACGCATTGGATCGGTGGCGACCCGACGGCGCTTGAGGTTTACGGCTGGGCCTCCTGGAGCAAAGACAAAGCCATTCTGGGCTTGCGAAACCCGTCAGATAAGCCGCAAAGCTATTATCTGGATTTGGCAAAAGACTTTGAAATCCCGACAGGGGACATGGCGCAGTTCAGTCTGAACGCCGTGTACGGCAATAACACAAGCGTACCAGGAGAGTATCAAAAGGCCGTGGTGATTACGCTGCAGCCGCTGGAAACGCTGGTGTACGAGGCCATTCCCGCGAAGTAAAATAAACTGGCCCGGCGTGATTGCCGGGCCGATAAATTACCCCTGCTGCTCCAGCGCATATTTATACAGTGCGTTTTTCTTCACGCCGTGGATCTCTGCCGCCAGCGCAGCCGCTTTCTTGAGCGGCAGTTCAGCCTGCAGCAGCGCAAGTGTACGAAGCGCATCGGCAGGCAATGCGTCCTCCTGCGCCTTATGTCCTTCGACAATCAGCACCATCTCACCCTTGCGGCGGTTTTCGTCTTCCTTCACCCACGCCAGCAGTTCTCCTACCGATGCGCCGTGAATGGTTTCCCAGGTTTTGGTCAGCTCGCGTGCCAGCACCACGTAGCGGGCTTCACCCCAGACGGTCACCATATCTTCCAGGCTTTCCAGCAGGCGATGCGTAGATTCGTAGAAAATCAGGGTGCGCGGTTCAGCTTCCAGCGCTTTTAACACGTCGCGGCGGCCTTTGGATTTGGCAGGCAGGAAACCTTCATAGCAGAAGCGGTCGGAAGGCAGACCCGCAGCGCTCAGCGCCGCGATAGCCGCACATGGGCCAGGCAGCGGCACCACGCGGATCCCGGCTTCACGGCAGGTACGCACCAGATGGTAGCCAGGGTCGTTAATCAGCGGCGTACCCGCATCGGAGACCAGGGCAATGTTCTGCCCCTCTTTCAGCTTCGCCACCAGCGTTTCGGCTTTTTGTTGCTCATTGTGATCGTGTAACGCGAACAAACGCGCGCTAATGGCGAAGTGCTGGAGCAGTAAGCCTGTGTGTCGGGTATCTTCAGCGGCAATTAAATCAACAGCCTGCAATACGGTAAGCGCACGTTGGGTAATATCAGATAAATTCCCGATAGGAGTAGGTACAATATAGAGCTGGCCTTGAGAATTATCTGCCGTTTCGTGTTGTTTCATTGTTTCGTCCGTATTGCCGATTTAATATTGAGCATTGCGTAAAAAAAATCACTGGATACAGTATGGTACCGTTAACGTTTCTTCGAAAAAAAGCCACGCGCAGCGTGCCGCTCCTGCTGGCAGCCCTGATCTTTGCAGGCTGTGGCACCCAGGCACCCGACCAGAGCACCGCCCATTTGCAGGGTTCTGCTCAGGCTGACTCTGGCTTTTATCTGCAACAAATGTCGCAGAGCTCAAATGATACCAAGACCAACTGGCAATTACTCGCCATTCGTGCACTGCTGAAAGAGGGTAAAACCCAGCAGGCTGCCGAATTGTTCAACCAGTTGCCAAAAGATCTGAATGATGTTCAGCGTCGTGAGCAGAGCCTGCTCTCTGCCGAGCTGAAAGTCGCGCTGAAAGATTACGATGCCGCGAAAAAGATCCTCGGGGATATCGACGTGAGCGCGCTGGACAAAAATCAGCAGGCTCGCTTCTGGCAGGCGGGCATTACCGCTGAACAGGGCCGCCCTTCCCTGACGCTGCTCCGTGCGCTGATCGCCCAGGAGCCTCTGCTCGGCGGGGCTGATAAGCAGAAAAATATCGATGCCACGTGGCAGGCGCTGGCCTCTATGACGCAGGAACAGGCGCGTGCACTGGTGATCAATGCAGATGAAAACGTCCTGCAGGGCTGGCTGGATCTGCAGCAGATGTGGTTTAACAACCGCAACGATCCGAAGATGCTGAAAGCCGGTATCACTGACTGGCAGACCCGCTACCCGCAGAATCCGGGCGCGAAAATGCTGCCGACGCAGCTGGTAAACGTGCAGAACTTTAAGCCGGCCTCGACCAGCAAGATTGCACTCCTTCTGCCCTTAAACGGTCAGGCGGCGGTATTCGGTCGCACTATTCAGCAGGGTTTTGAAGCCGCGAAAAACGGCACGACGCCAGTGACGGGCAGCGCAGTGCCGACCCAGGCGGCACAGGCGGCAAACGTGAACGATGTGGTCAGCCCTTCCGCCGCTGAAACCAGTGACCTGACCACCGCGCAGACGCCGGCACAGGGGACGATGCAGAACCCGGTAACGGCCCCTACGACGGCAACGCCAGCGCCGGCTGAAACGCAAGCAGCTCCGGCGACTGACGCCGCGTCTGAACAACCTCAACCGCAGAACGTTCAGCCTGCACCGTCCGCCACGCCGGCTGAAACTCAAGCAGCTCCGGCGACTGACACCGCTTCTGAACAACCTCAACCGCAGAACGTTCAGCCTGCACAGCCCGCAGAACAAACGGCACAACCTGTCGCGCAAACACCGTCGGTGGCCACCACCAGCGCGAACCCGGGTGCTGAGCTGAAAATCTACGACACCAGTTCGAAGCCGCTTGACCAGGTACTGGCGCAGGTTCAACAGGATGGTGCGAGCATCGTTGTCGGCCCGCTGCTGAAAAACAATGTCGAAGAGTTGATGAAGAGCAATACCACGCTGAACGTGCTGGCACTCAACCAGCCAGAGCAGGTTCAGAACCGGGCCAATATTTGCTACTTCGCGCTGTCGCCAGAAGATGAAGCCCGCGATGCGGCGCGTCATATTCACGAGCAGGGTAAACAGGCTCCGCTGTTGCTCATCCCACGCAGTACGCTGGGGGATCGCGTTGCTAATGCTTTTGCCGATGAGTGGCAGAAGTTGGGCGGCGGTATTGTGCTGCAGCAGAAATTCGGCTCCGCGTCTGAACTGCGCGCGGGCGTCAATGGCGGAGCGGGCATTGCCCTCAACGGCAGCCCGGTCAGCGCAAGCCTGCCGCAGCAGCAGAGTGTGACCATTGGCGGTCTGTCGATCCCTGCGCCACCTACCGACGCGCAGATCAGCGGTGGCGGTAAAGTGGATGCAGCGTATATCGTTGCCACCCCGCAGGAAATCGCCTTCATCAAACCGATGATTGCAATGCGTAACGGCAGCCAGAGCGGCGCAACGCTGTACGCCAGTTCACGCAGCGCGCAAGGTACCGCCGGCCCGGATTTCCGTCTGGAGATGGACGGCCTGCAGTACAGCGAAATTCCCATGCTCGCAGGCAGTAACCCGGCACTGATGCAGCAGGCGCTGAGCACCGTCCGCAACGACTACTCTCTGGCACGTCTGTATGCCATGGGTGTCGATGCCTGGGCGCTGGCGAACCACTTTACCCAGATGCGTCAGGTGCCGGGCTTTGAGCTTAACGGCAATACCGGCGATCTGACGGCCACTCAGGATTGTGTGATTAACAGGAAGTTATCATGGCTCAAATACCAGCAGGGGCAAATCGTCCCGGCCAGTTAAGCCGTAAAGAGACCGGTGACGCGTGGGAATTAAAAGCGCGTCGCTGGCTTGAAGGCAAAGGACTGCACTTTATCGCCGCTAACGTTCGCGGACGTGGCGGCGAAATCGACCTCATCATGAAAGACGGTGAGGTCATCGTGTTTGTAGAAGTTCGCTACCGACAGTCTTCCCGTTTTGGCGGCGCTGCCGCCAGCGTGACGTTCGCCAAACAACATAAATTATTACAGACTGCCCACTTGTGGCTTGCCCGCCATAATGGGAGTTTTGATACTGTGGATTGCCGGTTCGATGTGGTAGCCTTCACCGGCAATGCGATCGAATGGCTGAAAAACGCTTTTGGCGAAGACGCATAATTAAGATTTAAAAGGGATAACGTGCTCGAAAGAATTAAAGTGTGCTTCACTGAAAGCATCCAGACTCAGATTGCAGCGGCGGAAGCCCTTCCGGACGCTATCTCTCGTGCCGCCATGACGCTGGTGCAATCCCTGCTCAACGGCAACAAAATCCTCTGTTGTGGCAATGGCACTTCAGCCGCCAACGCACAGCATTTTGCTGCCAGCATGATCAATCGTTTTGAAACAGAACGACCGAGTTTACCCGCCATTGCACTTAATACCGATAATGTGGTCTTAACAGCGATTGCTAACGATCGTCTGCATGATGAGATTTACGCAAAGCAGGTGCGAGCCCTGGGTCATGCCGGAGATGTTCTGCTGGCAATCTCCACGCGCGGCAACAGCCGGGACATTGTCAAAGCCGTTGAAGCCGCCGTCACCCGCGACATGACTATCGTTGCCTTAACAGGCTATGACGGTGGTGAGCTGGCGGGTTTGCTTGGGCCGCAGGATGTGGAAATCCGCATTCCCTCTCACCGTAGCGCGCGCATTCAGGAGATGCATATGCTCACGGTGAACTGCTTATGCGATTTGATCGATAACACGCTTTTCCCTCACCAGGATGATTAAGGAGTTCTTATGAAGGCTTTATCGACCCTCGCAGTCCTTATGTCTGCATTACTGCTTCAGGGATGTATCGCTGCGGCTGTCGTGGGTACCGCCGCGGTTGGTACTAAAGCGGCAACCGACCCGCGTTCCGTAGGGACACAGGTCGATGACGGTACGCTGGAGCTGCGCGTCAACAGTGCGCTGTCGAAAGACGAACAAATCAAGAAAGAAGCACGTATCAACGTCACGGCCTATCAGGGCAAAGTGTTGCTGACGGGCCAGTCGCCGAATACCGAACTCTCCAGCCGCGCAAAACAGATCGCAATGGGCGTTGAGGGCACCACGGAAGTCTTCAATGAAATCCGTCAGGGGCAGCCAATCAGCCTGGGTACCGCGTCGTCTGATACCTGGATCACCACCAAAGTACGCTCCCAGCTGCTGGGCTCGGACCAGGTGAAATCCTCAAACGTGAAAGTGACAACGGAAAACGGCGAAGTGTTCCTGCTGGGTCTGGTCACCGCCCGTGAAGGGAAAGCGGCGGCCGATATCGCCAGCCGGGTGAGCGGCGTGAAACACGTCACCACCGCCTTCACCTACATCAAGTAACCAGAACGTCTGACAGAAAGCCCGGTAAGCGGTAACGCTACCGGGCTTTTTTTATACTAGTGCAATACTTCCTACTATCACCCCGCTCAGCGCCACCAGCCCCGCGGTCAGCCACAGCGCTTTCGCCGGGAATGACTTACGCAACATGACAAGCGACGGCAGGCTGATTGCAGGCAAGGTAATCAGCAGCGCCAGTGCAGGCGCGGTGCCCATCCCGGCCAGCATCATGGTCTGAACAATGGGAATTTCAGCGGCCGTTGGGATCACGAACAGGCAACCGGCAACGGCCATTGCAACGACCCACAACAGCGTGTTGTCGATAGCCCCGTCAGCATGCGGGAACAGCCAGACGCGCGCCGCGCCCAGCACCAGAACCGCCAGGATATAGACCGGAATGGTGCTCCAGAAAAGTTGCCACAGCGCCCTGCCCCAGCGCGCGAAGAAGCCGCCCTGCGGTTCGCTGATATCCACGTCAACTGACGCAGGTGTTACGGTTTTGTCTTTCACCAGATGTTGCACCAGGGTCGCCACGACCAGCACCGTCAGCAGACCGGCCACCAGACGAATAAAGGCGAAATGCCAGCCCAGCACAAAGCCCATAAACACCAGCGTCGCCGGGTTTAACAACGGGTTCCCCATCCAGAAAGCAAGCGCACCGCCCATCGAGACGCGCTGACGACGCATCCCGGCGGCCACAGGCGCTGCACAGCACGAGCACATCATGCCCGGCAGGGAGAAAATCGTCCCCAGCAGCGTACCCTGAAAGCGGGGCTGACCGAGGGTTTTCACCAGCCAGTGACGCGGGATAAGCACCTGAATCAGCGAGCCCAGCAGGACGCCCAGTACCGCTGCTTTCCAGACGGCAAGGAAATAGACCATGGCGTAATCCCACGCCGCCTGAAGCGGGCTGGAATCAGCCTGAGCGAGAATAGATTTTCCGATACTGTGCGTTTCGGCGGCCGTGAAGGCTTTACCGTAGTACGGCTGCCATTTCACATACCAGAGGCCGATGATGACCACGAGAAAGAAGAGCGCGGGCTTCCACCATTGAACAGGTGAAGCCGCCTGAGATGAAGACTGACCAGTCATAGCATTCCCCGGAGAGTAGTAGGTTATTAGCCGGGGGAGTTTACGCCTCGCCCTGTGCGATTTCACGCAGTTTTGCCGACGGGATGATATTCACGCCCTCCTGCGATGGCGAGAGCCCTTCTTTTAGCATCGCACGCGCCACGTCCGCTGCCTCAATGGATTTCCAGTTACCCGGCAGGATGCGGAACAGAGGCGCGAAAAACGATTCGTTAAAACGGCGTTCATCCCGGTGCCCGAGCAGCATGGAGGGGCGAACAATGGTCAGTTGCTCCCACTTCTGGGCAATCAGCGCCTCTTCCATTTTGCCCTTCACCTTGTTGTAGAAAAAAGGTGACCCGGCATTGGCACCGAGCGAACTGATCACCACAAAATGTGTGGCCCCCAGCTTTTTAGCCGTCAGCGCTGTATCGACCACCAGCGTGTAGTCCGCATGCACAAACGCCTCTTTACTGCCCGCTTCACGCAGCGTTGTACCGAGGCAGCAAAAGGCGATATCAACAGGATCCTGTACCTGCGCCAGTGCGTCGGTAAGCTGCGGGTCGTGGGGGTTAAAGACGCCGGAGATATCCGCGAGAGGCCGACGCGTCGGGGCGGCAATATAGTTAACCCGGTGCTCCTGAAGCAGCAGCCGCAGCAGATGTCCGCCCACCAGCCCGGTCGCGCCGGTAATCAGTACCTGACTCATCTCATCTCCCCTTTACAGAATTGTCCGTTTGCGAACTCAGCGTCGTCGACCACACTTAGAAGTCTGTTACAGGTAAGTATTTACCACAAGCGGAGAAAAATCTGTCTGAAGCCAAAACAACGGAGGAAGCATGGGCAAGAAAATCGCAGTCTTGATCACCGACGAGTTTGAAGATTCAGAATTCACCTCGCCAGCCGAGGCATTTCGCAAGGCAGGACATGAGGTCATCACCATTGAGAAAGAGGCGGGTAAAACGGTGAAAGGCCATAAGGGCGAAGCCAGCGTGACCATCGATGAAACCATCGATAACGTCAGCCCGTCAGATTTCGATGCCCTGCTGTTACCCGGCGGTCATTCACCGGATTCCCTGCGCGGGGATGAACGGTTCGTGACCTTCACGCGAGACTTTGTCTCGACGGGCAAACCGGTCTTTGCCATCTGCCACGGTCCGCAACTGCTCATCAGCGCAGATGTCGTGCGCGGGCGTAAACTCACGGCCGTAAAACCGATCGTTATCGATTTGAAAAATGCGGGGGCTGAGTTTTACGATCAGGAGGTTGTGAACGACAAAGACCAGCTGATCACCAGCAGGACCCCGGACGATCTGCCCGCGTTTAACCGTGAAGCGCTACGCCTGCTCGGCGCGTAGCCAGTGAAGCTTTGTGCCAAAGCCCAGGGTGTTGTCGGTAAATTTCAGCTCATCAAGGCGGATTTCCCACACCGGAGCTTTTAGCGCAATGGCAACCGGAAAGCGGCGCGTGTAGCGTTTACGCTGCGCGTCGCTCTCTTCTCCGTCCAGGCGGCGGATCTCCCCTTTAAACTGCAGGCCACGAATCAGCGCGACCGTTTTAGGCTGGCCGTTCACCGTGCCCGCCACCTTCGCCTGCGGACCCGACATTTGCGCATGACGGGTTTTATCCTCGCTCAGGACATAAAAGGCGACGCGCTCTGGATCGTAGTAATAAAACGCGTTTGCACACCACATTTCACCTTCGTCATACACGCACCAGGTGACGACATGCTGTTTTGCCAGCCAGCGGTTAATGGTAGTCAGAGTTTCCATTTTCGCTCTCTCTCATGCTAAGGTGCGTTCACCTTAACATACTGAATCTGTTTACCGTGTGCTGGTTTCTCTATCTTGTTCGTACCGCCGATAACGCCCTGTACACCGGGATCACTACCGATGTGGCGCGGCGTTTTCTGCAACATCAAACGGGGAAAGGTGCCAAAGCGCTGCGGGGGAAAGGGGAATTACAGCTCGCCTTTTCAGCGCCCGTTGGCGACAGATCGCTGGCGCTCAGAATGGAATACCGCATTAAGCAACTGACGAAGCGTCAGAAAGAGCGCCTCGTCACCGGAGACGGCTCCTTTGAGGCGCTTCGCGAGAGCCTGATTAAAAGCGATTGAAATGGTCGTGATACTCAACCAGACCGTTCACGCCATTAAGCGCGTCATCCGCCAGACGGTGCACCTGGAAGGCGGATTCCGTTCCCGGCCAGCGGCAGCGGAGATCGTAATGCGCTGCCGGCTCGAAGCCTAAACGGCCATAGAACGTAGCATCTCCCAGCGTCACCACGGCGGCATAGCCAAATTCGTTGAGCGAGTCCAGCCCTTCGTAAACCAGCTGGCGCGCCAGCCCCTGGCCGCGGTAGTGCTCATCAACCGCCAGCGGTGCCATTCCTACCCACTGTAACTCTTCGCCCTGAACGGTAACCGGGCTGAAGGCAACATAGCCCACCACCTGACCTTCGTCATCGGTGGCAACCAGCCCCAGCGTAATCAGGCCGTCTTCGCGGAGATCGTGGACCAGTTGCGCTTCGTCATCCCGCGCAAAAGAGCGGCGTAACAACGCATCGATTCCCGGTGCATCAATCCCAATTTCGACTCGAATCAGCATGGCTCACCTACTGAAGTGTGTTTACTTTCCGGCGGGGTTTTCAGCCCCGCCTCAACGAAATCTGCCATTTGCATCAACATCACACGCAGCGCTTTTGGCATCTGCTCCAGCTCAATGGCATCCATTAAATTCTTTACGTACAGACCAAGTTCCGTATCGCCTTCGATAACCAGTCGGCGCTGGAAGAAGAGTGTGTCCGGATCCTGCTTACGCGCGGCGATCATCAGCAGATCGCTGGCGCTGGCGCTAAAGCTCACATCCGCCTCGGCGGACTCACGGACGATCAGTTGGTCATTCTCAACAGAGGTAAACCAGCGCAGCCCGATATCGTGGACGTCAATGCTTAACCAGCGCCCTTCCAGGAACGCCAGCTCACCGTCCTGCAGTGCCTGGCGGAATTGCCAGCTCAGCACCTGCTCCAGCACCTGGCGTTTAAGCGCGAACGGGGCCAGTTTTACCGGCACGCTCAGCATTGATGGACCAAATTGTACGAGACGTGAACGCAGTTTATCCAGCACGAGCTTTACTCCCTGATAGCTATAGTCCTGCTATTTTGCCATATCCGAAGCACAACATAGCGGCGTAAATCAACAAACTGTCGTCAGGTATACCTCATTATTGGTGCCATCAATACGCCATTAGCTGCCTTAAATCAAAAATTGTCGCGTATGGGTTAATTAAAATCCCAGCTCGTTAACAAATTTGCGATCGACTACATCAGGATAAATTATGGAGCTGCTCTGCCCAGCCGGAAATCTTCCGGCGCTTAAGGCGGCCATCGAAAATGGGGCCGATGCGGTCTATATCGGGCTGAAAGATGATACCAACGCCCGCCATTTTGCTGGCCTCAACTTTACGGAGAAAAAGCTTCAGGAAGCCGTTACCTTCGTCCACCAGCACCGCCGCAAACTGCATATCGCCATCAATACCTTCGCCCATCCTGATGGCTACGCCCGTTGGCAACGCGCGGTGGATATGGCAGCACAGCTGGGCGCCGATGCGCTGATCCTCGCCGACCTCGCTATGCTTGAGTATGCGGCAGAACGCTATCCCCATATTGAGCGTCACGTCTCCGTTCAGGCATCTGCCACTAACGAAGAGGCGGTGCGTTTTTATCATCGTCACTTTGATGTTGCCCGCGTGGTGCTGCCACGCGTGCTCTCTATTCATCAGGTTAAGCAACTCGCGCGCGTCACGCCAGTACCACTGGAAGTTTTTGCCTTTGGCAGCCTGTGTATCATGGCCGAAGGCCGTTGCTATCTCTCCTCCTATTTAACCGGCGAGTCCCCCAATACCGTTGGGGCCTGCTCACCCGCCCGCTTTGTTCGCTGGCAACAGACGCCGCAGGGGCTGGAATCGCGCCTGAACGACGTGCTGATTGACCGCTATCAGGACGGCGAAAATGCCGGTTACCCGACGCTGTGCAAAGGCCGCTATCTGGTAGACGGCGAGCGTTACCACGCGCTGGAAGAGCCAACCAGCCTTAATACGCTGGAACTGCTACCAGAACTGCTGGCCGCCAATATCGCCTCGGTGAAAATTGAGGGCCGCCAGCGCAGCCCGGCGTACGTAAGCCAGGTGGCGAAAGTCTGGCGCCAGGCTATCGATCGCTGCATGGCAGACCCGCAGAACTACGCACCGCAACCGGCGTGGATGGAGACACTCGGTGCGATGTCCGAGGGTACACAAACCACGCTTGGCGCGTATCACCGTAAATGGCAGTGAGATAATCATGAAATATTCATTAGGGCCGGTGCTCTACTACTGGCCAAAAGAGACGCTGGAAGATTTTTACCACCAGGCCGCGACCAGCAGCGCAGATGTGATTTACCTCGGTGAAGCGGTATGCAGCAAACGCCGCGCCACCAAAGTGGGCGACTGGCTGGATATGGCGAAAAGCCTCGCCGGAAGCGGTAAACAGGTGGTGCTCTCAACGCTCGCCCTCGTCCAGGCCTCCTCCGAACTGGGTGAACTCAAACGCTACGTAGAGAACGGTGAATTCCTGCTGGAAGCCAGCGATCTGGGCGTAGTGAACATGTGCGCCGAACGCAGGCTGCCGTTTGTCGCAGGCCATGCGCTGAACTGCTATAACGCCGTGACGCTGCGCCTGCTGCTTAAACAGGGGATGACGCGCTGGTGCATGCCGGTCGAACTCTCGCGCGACTGGCTGGCTAACCTGCTCAACCAGTGCGAAACGCTGGGCATTCGCAATCAGTTTGAGGTGGAAGTGCTGAGCTATGGTCATCTGCCGCTGGCCTATTCTGCCCGCTGCTTCACCGCCCGCTCTGAAGACCGCCCGAAAGACGAGTGTGAAACCTGCTGCATCAAGTACCCGAACGGGCGCAGCATGCTGTCGCAGGAAAATCAGCAGGTGTTCGTCCTGAACGGTATCCAGACCATGAGCGGCTATGTGTATAACCTCGGCAATGAACTGGCGTCGATGAACGGTCTGGTCGACATGGTGCGCCTGTCACCGGTGGATACGGGCGTATTCGCCATGCTGGATGCCTTCCGCGCCAATGAAAACGGTGACGCTCCGCTGCCGTTAACCGCTAGCAGCGACTGTAACGGCTACTGGAAACGCCTCCCCGGGCTGGTGTTACAGGGCTGAAGAAGAAATGTAAAAGCTCACTTTGTTAACAACGGTTATTAAATTTTAATGCACTATTAAAAGATTCACCGTCGACAAAGTGAGCTGTTATGACTGATAAAACCATTCCGTTTTCGGTGCTGGACCTGGCGCCGATCCCTCAAGGCTCCTCAGCACGAGAAGCCTTTACCCACTCTCTCGATCTCGCTCGCCTGGCAGAAAAACGTGGTTATCACCGTTACTGGCTGGCTGAGCACCACAATATGGTTGGTATCGCCAGTGCGGCGACCTCCGTGCTGATTGGTTACCTGGCGGCGAACACCACCACGCTGCACCTTGGCTCCGGTGGCGTGATGCTGCCAAACCACGCCCCGCTGGTGATTGCCGAGCAGTTTGGTACGCTGAATACCCTCTATCCTGGCCGTATCGACCTGGGTCTTGGCCGTGCGCCGGGCAGCGACCAGCCGACCATGCGCGCCCTGCGTCGCCATATGAGCGGCGACATCGATAACTTCCCGCGCGATGTGGCTGAACTGGTGGACTGGTTTGACGCGCGTGACCCTAACCCGCACGTGCGCCCGGTGCCAGGCTACGGTGAGAAGATCCCGGTGTGGCTGTTGGGCTCAAGCCTGTACAGCGCGCAGCTTGCCGCGCAGCTGGGGCTGCCGTTCGCCTTTGCCTCACACTTCGCGCCAGATATGCTCCACCAGGCGCTTCATCTCTATCGCACAAATTTCAAACCTTCAGAGCGTCTGGAAAAACCGTATGCGATGGTGTGCATTAACATCGTTGCCGCCGACAGCAATCGCGATGCGGAATTCCTGTTCACCTCCATGCAACAGGCTTTTGTGAAGCTGCGTCGCGGTGAGACCGGCCAGCTGCCGCCGCCGGTGGAGAATATGCATCAGCTGTGGTCGGCATCCGAACAGTATGGCGTTCAGCAGGCGCTGAGCATGTCGCTGGTGGGGGATAAGGCAAAAGTGCGTCACGGGCTGGAGGCGGTGCTGCGTGAGACACAGGCGGATGAAATTATGGTTAACGGCCAGATTTTCGATCATCAGGCACGCTTGCATTCGTTTGACCTGGCGATGCAGGTGAAAGAGGAAGTGTCAGGTTAGCGCGGTTTGTTCCCCTCTCCCGTCGGGAGAGGGTGACAGGTGGTGTTACTGATACACCGGCAGCAGGTTAAAACTCGACAGGACATGCACCAGCGCGTTGCCAATACCGAACACCAGAATCAGCGCAATCATCGGCTTTCCACCCCAGACGCGGAATTTCGGGCTGCCGAAGCGTTTACGTGATTTGCGTGCCAGCAGCGCAGGCACAATCGCCGCCCAGATGGTCGCCGCCAGCCCGGCATAGCCGATGGCATAGAGGAAACCATTCGGCCACAGCAGACCGCCAACAATCGGTGGCAGGAAAGTCAGCAGCGCGGTTTTAAAGCGCCCCATAGCAGAATCATCAAAACCAAACAGATCGGCCAGGTAGTCAAACAGGCCCAGCGTCACGCCGAGGAAAGAGCTCGCGACGGCAAAGTTAGAGAACACCACCAGCAGCAGATCCAGACTGCGGCTGTTCAGTACGCCGCTCAACGCCTGTACCAGCACATCAATGTTACCGCCCTTCTGCGCAATGCCGATAAATTCAGGACGCGGGATATTGCCCATCGTCCCCAGCAGCCAAATCACGTACAGCGCCAGCGCCAGCAGCGTGCCGTAGATCAGGCACTTCACAATCGTGCGGGGATCTTTACCGTAATACTTCATCAGGCTCGGCACATTACCGTGGTAACCAAATGATGCCAGACAGAACGGCAGGGTCATCAGCAGGTACGGCGTGTAAGCGGTATTCGCCTCCGCCACGTTGAACAGCGTGGCCGGCGTAACGTGCCCAAGCAGGCTGCCGAAGGTCAGGAAGAAGGTGATCACCTTCGCGCCCAGCACAATCGCCGTCATGCGGCTCACCGCTTTGGTGCTCATCCAGACGATAAACGCGACGCCCAGCGCGAAGCACAAGCCCGCCACTCTTGCTGGCACGTTCAGCGACAACTCCGAGAATGTGTGATGCAGAATGGAGCCGCTCGCTGAGATGTACGCGTAAGTCAGGATGTAGAGCACAAAGGCAATGGAGAGGCCGTTTATCAGGTTCCAGCCTTTGCCTAACAGGTCTTTAGTGATGGTGTCGAAGCTGGAGCCAATGCGGTAGTTCAGGTTGGCTTCGAGGATCATCAGCCCGGAATGAAGCATACAGAACCAGGTAAACACCAGTGCCGCCAGCGACCAGAAGAACCACGCACCGGACATAACCACAGGCAGGGAGAACATCCCGGCACCAATGATGGTTCCGCCGATGATCACCACGCCGCCAAGCAGCGAAGGTGACGTTTGGGTGGTGGTAAGTGTCGCCATACAGCCTTTTCTCCAGTCAATAATGCGGTTATGCATGTTAGTGTGCAGCACTGTACCAGTACAAGAGTACAAAAGGAATAAAAAAAGCCCCGACAGTGTTTATCGGGGCTGTATAGATTACTTTACGTCAGAAACGAAAGACTTACGCGTCACCGAAACGACGACGAGCGGTACCTTCTTCACGACGTGGGCCACGGCTTTCGCGACGCTCGCCAGAGAAACGACGACCTTCGCCTGCGCCAGCGCGGTTGCCTTCGCTACGACCGCCTTCACGACGTTCGCCACCGAAACCACGACCACCGCCACGACGTTCGCCACCACGGTCAGTACGTGGCTGGGCATCGCCCATCAGCTGCATGTTCATCGGCTTGTTCAGGATGCGGGTGCGAGTAAAGTGCTGCAGTACTTCGCCCGGCATGCCTTTTGGCAGCTCGATAGTAGAGTGAGATGCGAACAGCTTGATGTTACCGATGTAACGGCTGCTGATGTCGCCTTCGTTAGCGATCGCGCCAACGATATGACGAACTTCAACACCATCATCACGGCCCACTTCAATGCGGTACAGTTCCATTTCGCCAGCGTCACGACGTTCACGACGTGGACGCTCTTCGCCACTGCGCTCTGGACGGTCAGCACGTGGACCACGATCGTTACGATCGCCACGACGTTCGAAACGCTCGTCACGGTCACGGAACTCACGCTTAGGACGCATCGGTGCATCTGGTGGCACGATCAGGGTACGTTCGCCCTGAGCCATTTTCAGCAGTGCTGCGGCCAGCGTTTCCATATCCAGCTCTTCGCCTTCAGCGGTAGGCTGAATCTGTGCCAGCAGTGCACGATACTGGTCCAGGTCGCTGCTTTCCAGCTGCTGCTGGACTTTCGCGGCGAATTTTTCCAGACGGCGTTTGCCCAGCAGTTCTGCATTTGGCAGTTCCGCTTCTGGAATGGTCAGCTTCATGGTGCGTTCAATGTTACGCAGCAGACGACGCTCGCGGTTCTCAACGAACAGCAGCGCACGACCTGCACGACCCGCACGACCGGTACGACCGATACGGTGAACGTAGGACTCGGAGTCCATTGGAATATCGTAGTTAACAACCAGGCTGATACGCTCAACGTCCAGACCACGTGCTGCCACGTCGGTTGCAATCAGGATATCCAGACGACCGTCTTTCAGGCGCTCCAGCGTCTGCTCACGCAGAGCCTGGTTCATGTCACCGTTCAGCGCTGCGCTGTTGTAGCCGCTACGCTCCAGCGCTTCAGCCACTTCCAGGGTCGCGTTTTTGGTACGAACGAAGATAATCGCCGCATCAAAATCTTCCGCTTCCAGGAAACGAACCAGCGCTTCGTTTTTACGCATACCGTATACAGACCAGTAGCTCTGGCTGATGTCCGGGCGAGTGGTCACGCTGGACTGAATGCGCACTTCCTGCGGCTCTTTCATGAAGCGGCGGGTAATGCGACGAATCGCTTCTGGCATGGTTGCAGAGAACAGAGCGGTCTGATGACCTTCCGGGATCTGCGCCATAATTGTTTCTACGTCTTCGATGAAGCCCATACGCAGCATTTCATCTGCTTCATCCAGTACCAGACCGCTCAGTTTAGAGAGGTCAAGAGTACCGCGCTTCAGGTGATCCAGCAGACGGCCCGGCGTACCGACAACAATCTGTGGACCCTGGCGCAGGGCACGTAACTGCACGTCATAACGCTGGCCACCGTACAGGGCCACCACGTTTACGCCGCGCATATGTTTAGAGAAATCAGTCATAGCTTCTGCAACCTGAACAGCCAGTTCACGGGTTGGAGCCAGGACGAGGATCTGCGGTGCACGCAGTTCCGGATCGATGTTATGCAGCAGCGGCAGCGAGAACGCTGCGGTTTTGCCGCTACCAGTCTGGGCCATGCCCAGCACGTCACGACCAGACAACAGATGTGGGATACATTCTGCCTGGATCGGAGATGGTTTTTCGTAACCCAGATCGGTAAGGGCTTCAAGGATAGGAGCCTTCAGGCCCAGATCTGCAAAAGTGGTTTCGAATTCAGCCATGTAGTACGAGTGCCTCAATGTCAATGGCGGCCAGTCTACTTAGCTCATCGTGAAAATGATTAGCAATTTTCATTGAAAAGTGTGAACCGGCTCAAAGTAGATGTATTGACGAACAACAACGCCCTCACCAGTTAAGGTGATGGCAATCAAAAGATTACGGGCTGATGTTTATGTCGTCAGCTATTGCTGGTCCGATTCTGCCAGGTCGTCTTGCTCCTGGCCCAAGAGCGATAATTCCAACAATGCATAACGGTGCTCAACGAAGTTGTGTACGTTGTTAGCAACCGCTAATTTGAACAGTGCCGTAGCGCTGTCCTTATCCCCCAGACTTAGGTAGTACTTACCTAAATAGAAGTTGGTTTCACTGAGATGCTCAGCGAGCGAGGTGTTATCCGTTGCGTCCGCCTTGAGGCGTTCCATCAGCGTTGCTTCGCTAATGTTGCCCAGGTAGAACTCGACAATGTTCCATCCCCACTGTTCCTTGTCCGATTTATCGAAGCGCTGTTTCAGTGCTTCTTTTGCCTGCTTCTCATCGAGCTTCTGCTCAACGATGTATAACCACAGACTGCGGAAAGGATCATTAGGATCGTCTTGATAAAACGCCAGCAGATCATCTTGCGCTAACTTATCACGACCGCCGTAATACAGGGCGATACCGCGATTCAAGTGCGCGTAGTTGTAAGTTGGATCAAGCTCAAGTACAGAATCAAACGCTTCATAGGCAGCATCAAAATTGCCTGCCTGCGTTAAATAAATGCCTAAGTAATTGAATACTTCAGGCATATCAGGTCGGATTGCCAGCGCTTGTGAGAAATCATTCCGCGCTAATGCCCTCAGACCGAGACTATCATACAACACTCCGCGCTCATATAAAAGCTGTGCGCGTTCGTCATCGGTTAAAGCCCGACTGGCAAGAATTTGTTCCATGCGTGCCAGAATCACTTCCTGCTGCAAAGTCGGTTGCAATGGCACTGCGAGGACTTCGCTCTTACGCCAGGCAGAGTTGCTGCATCCTGCCAGCGTTAAAGCTGTCGCAACGAAACACCAGCGCAAAAAAGGCTTCATTTCCCACTCCCGAAGACAACTATTGGATGAACGTCCTGTCCCCCGGCGGCTTAACAAGGCGTCCTGCCTGATAATAGGCCCTCCGCCGAAGCGGAGGGCAAATGCAACTTACTCGCCTTGCTGTTCTGCTGCCGATGCTTCTGGCGCAGCAGCCGGCTGAGACTGCTCGGTTGCTTCTTTAATGCTCAGACGGATACGGCCCTGGCGGTCAACTTCCAGAACTTTAACCGGGACTTCCTGACCCATCTGCAGGTAATCGGTCACTTTCTCAACGCGCTTGTCAGCGATTTGAGATATGTGAACCAGACCTTCTTTACCGCCACCGATGGCAACGAACGCGCCAAAGTCAACGATACGGGTCACTTTACCATTGTAGATACGGCCCACTTCGATTTCTGCAGTAATTTCTTCGATGCGACGAATAGCGAATTTCGCTTTCTCGCCGTCGGTCGCTGCAATTTTCACCGTACCGTCATCTTCGATTTCGATAGTGGTGCCAGTCTCTTCGGTCAGAGCACGGATAACGGAACCGCCCTTACCGATAACATCTTTGATCTTGTCTGGATTGATCTTGATGGTGTGGATACGCGGAGCGAACTGAGAAATGTCGCCACGTGGCGCGTTGATCGCCTGTTCCATCACGCCCAGGATGTGCAGACGAGCACCTTTAGCCTGGTTCAGCGCAACCTGCATGATCTCTTTGGTGATACCTTCAATTTTGATATCCATCTGCAGCGCAGAGATACCATCGCGGGAACCCGCAACTTTGAAGTCCATATCGCCCAGGTGGTCTTCGTCGCCCAGAATGTCAGACAGAACAACAAAATTCTCGCCTTCTTTCACCAGGCCCATTGCGATACCCGCAACGGCAGCTTTGATTGGCACGCCTGCATCCATCAGCGCCAGAGATGCGCCACACACGGAAGCCATGGAAGAAGAACCGTTAGATTCGGTGATTTCAGAAACCACACGAACGGTGTACGGGAATTTGTCAGCATCCGGCATCACTGCCAGCACACCACGCTTCGCCAGACGACCGTGACCAATTTCACGACGCTTAGGCGAACCCACCATACCGGTTTCACCTACGGAGTATGGAGGGAAGTTGTAGTGGAACAGGAAGCTGTCAGTACGCTCGCCCATCAGTTCGTCGATGTTCTGCGCGTCACGTGCTGTCCCCAGGGTCGCGGTAACCAGCGCCTGCGTTTCGCCACGGGTGAACAGTGCAGAACCGTGAGTACGTGGCAGAACGCCAGTACGCACGTCCAGACCACGGATCATGTCTTTTTCGCGGCCATCGATACGCGGCTCACCCGCCAGGACGCGGCTACGAACCACGTTTTTCTCGATAGCGTGCAGAATTTCGCTCAGCTCGTTAGCATCCAGCGTTTCGTCTTCAGCAATCAGCGTTGCGATAGTTTCGTCTTTGATCACGTCAACCTGAGCATAACGCTCCTGTTTGTCGGTGATGCGATAAGCATCGCTCAGACGAGATTCAGCCAGCGCAGCAACGCGTGCATTCAGCGCGTCGTTGACGGCTTCAGGCTGCCAGTCCCAACGTGGTTTGCCCGCTTCTTTAACCAGATCGTTGATGTTCTGAATAACGATCTGCTGCTGATCGTGGCCAAAGACCACCGCGCCCAGCATCTGGTCTTCGCTCAGCAGTTCCGCTTCGGATTCAACCATCAGCACAGCCGCTTCAGTACCAGCAACAACCAGGTCCAGCTTACTTTCTTTCAGCTCTTCCTGCGTTGGGTTCAGCACGTACTGGTCGTTGATGTAACCAACGCGTGCAGCACCGATTGGGCCATTGAATGGAATACCAGACAGTGACAGGGCCGCGGAAGCACCGATCATCGCAACGATATCCGGGTTAACCTGTGGGTTAACGGAAACAACGGTCGCGATAACCTGCACTTCGTTCACGAAGCCTTCCGGGAACAGCGGACGAACCGGGCGGTCAATCAGACGCGCAATCAGGGTTTCGCCTTCGCTTGGACGGCCTTCACGACGGAAGAAGCCACCCGGAATTTTACCGGCAGCGTAGGTACGCTCCTGGTAGTTAACGGTCAGTGGGAAGAAGTCCTGACCTGGTTTTGCTTTTTTCTGGCCAACTACGGTTACGAATACCGCAGTGTCATCCATGCTTACCATAACGGCAGCAGTAGCCTGACGTGCCATCATGCCGGTTTCCAGCGTGACGGTGTGTTGACCATACTGGAATTTACGAACGATCGGATTCAGCAAAGTTCTGTCCTTTCTTAAATGTATGACAGCACACCACCGGTGTGCTGACGATTTAACCCGACCTTCTTCGCATCCTCGCGACTAATGACAACCAACACCCCCATGGGTGAAGCCTCTCATTAGCCGCGCGAACCTCTGCAATGAAGATCATTTATAGCAACAATACAATAGTTTCCAGTGAATTGCTGCCGTCTGGTTGAAAAAAGGGGCCATCAGGCCCCCTTTTCTGAAACTCGCAAGACTTAGCGACGCAGACCCAGACGCTCGATCAGCGCGGAGTAACGTGCAACATCTTTACGTTTCAGGTAGTCGAGCAGTTTACGACGCTGAGAAACCATACGCAGCAGACCACGACGGCTGTGGTGATCTTTTTTGTGCTCTGCAAAGTGACCCTGCAGGTGGTTAATCTGTGCAGTCAGCAGTGCAACCTGAACTTCGGTAGAACCGCTGTCGTTAGTACCACGACCAAACTCAGAAACGATTTTAGCTTTAGCTTCAACGCTTAGAGACATTTTCAAACTCCAGAATATAAAGAATGTAAGGATGCCGATCTCTAATTCAGCAATCCCAGTATACGTCCCGCAATATGTTAAACAATTTGCCGAACGTTAAGCCGCGATATTCTACTCGTCTCCCCTGCTTATCGCAAGGCGAGCCGTTATCGCTATCAGGCTTCAACCGGATACTCAACGACCAGGCGACGCGGCGCGACGCGGCCTTCGCCATCCATTTCACCCATGCCGATAAACTTACCTTCATCCCCCTCGGTCACGCGTACCAGACCTTCAGAAGGAGCACTGGTGGTACGAACCGGGTTTCCGTTCTTAAAGTAAACGGAGGATGTTAAAGGAAGATTAACAACCGGGAAATCGGCTGCCGGGCTGTCCATTGGCATCAGCAGCGGATCGAGCAAATCGGCCGGCGCAATCTCCTGCGCTTCCGCCTGCTCAACCAACTCGCGCAGATGTTCAAGGGTGACCATTCGCTCAACCGGGTACGTGCTCACGGCCAGGCGACGCAGGTAAATCACGTGCGCACCGCAGCCCAGTTTTTCACCCAGGTCGTCGATGATGGTACGAATATAGGTGCCTTTCGAACAGTGAACTTCCAGCTCCAGCTCATCGCCTTCGTGACGAATAAAGAGCAGTTCGTACACGGTAATCGGACGGGGTTCACGAGGAACGTCAATGCCCTGGCGTGCATATTCGTACAGTTTTTTACCCTGGTACTTCAGCGCCGAATACATTGACGGTACCTGCAGCGTGTCGCCACGGAAACTTTCCAGCGCAGCATCAAGTTGCTCCGCGCTGAAGGTCACCGGACGCTCTTCTACCACCTGACCATCGGCATCGGAGGTGTCCGTGCGCTGGCCTAATCGGGCGATGACCCGATAGCGCTTATCGGAGTCCAGCAGGTACTGGGAAAACTTTGTCGCTTCCCCCAGGCAGATCGGCAGCATGCCGGTCGCCAGCGGATCGAGCGCGCCCGTGTGGCCCGCACGGTTGGCGTTAAAAATACGCTTAACTTTTTGCAGCACGTCGTTGCTGGAAGCGCCCTGGGGTTTATCCAGCAGCAGCACACCATGCACGTCGCGACCGCGACGACGAGGACGACTCATTAGTCCTCCTTGCTGTCGTCCGTTGGGTTAACACGACGTTCGTCGTCATGTTTCACCACGCTGGTCACCAGGTTCGACATGCGCATACCTTCGACCAGAGAGTTGTCGTAGAAGAAGGTCAGCTCAGGCACGATACGCAGACGCATCGCTTTGCCGAGCAGAGAGCGGATGTAGCCAGAGGCTTCCTGCAGCGCTTTAATGCCGTTTTTTACCGCGGCTTCGTCCTGATCGTTCAGGAAGGTCACGAACACTTTGGCATACGCCAGGTCGCGGGACATTTCCACGCCGGACACGGTGGTCATCACACCCACGCGTGGATCTTTAATTTCACGTTGCAGGATGAGGGCGATCTCTTTCTGCATTTCTTGCGCTACGCGCTGCGGGCGACCAAATTCTTTCGCCATAATAAATTCTCCAGACAAAAAAGGGGCAAAAAGCCCCTTTTAAAATTATTACCGGGTGGCGCTTTGCTTACCCGGCCTGCATCGATGATTAAGCAATCGTACGCTGAATTTCGATGATCTCGAACACTTCGATCATGTCGCCAACGCGAACGTCGTTGTAGTTCTTCACGCCGATACCACATTCCATGCCGTTACGGACTTCGTTAACGTCATCTTTGAAGCGGCGCAGGGATTCCAGCTCGCCTTCGTAGATAACCACGTTGTCACGCAGTACGCGGATTGGGTTGTGACGTTTGATGATACCTTCGGTAACCATACAGCCCGCGATCGCACCAAATTTCGGTGATTTGAACACGTCACGCACTTCAGCCAGACCGATGATCTGCTGTTTCAGCTCTGGAGACAGCATGCCGCTCATCGCTGCTTTCACTTCGTCGATCAGGTTATAGATGACGGAGTAGTAACGCAGATCCAGGCTTTCAGCATCAATCACTTTACGTGCAGACGCGTCAGCACGTACGTTGAAGCCGACCAGGATTGCATTGGATGCAGCAGCCAGGGTGGCGTCGGTTTCGGTGATACCCCCTACGCCAGAACCGATGATCTTCACTTTAACTTCGTCAGTAGACAGTTTCAGCAAGGAGTCGGAGATCGCTTCCACAGAACCCTGAACGTCGGCTTTCAGAACGATGTTCACTTCGTGAACTTCGCCTTCGGTCATGTTCGCAAACATGTTCTCGAGTTTAGATTTCTGCTGACGAGCCAGTTTAACTTCACGGAATTTGCCCTGACGATACAGTGCAACTTCGCGCGCTTTCTTCTCGTCACGTACGACGGTCACTTCATCACCCGCAGCCGGCACACCGGACAGGCCCAGGATTTCCACTGGAATGGACGGACCTGCTTCCAGAACTTCCTGGCCCAGTTCGTTACGCATCGCACGAACACGACCGTATTCGAAACCACACAGAACGATATCGCCTTTATGCAGCGTACCTTCACGAACCAGAACGGTTGCAACCGGACCACGACCTTTATCCAGGAAGGATTCGATAACCGCGCCACTCGCCATACCTTTACGAACCGCTTTCAGCTCCAGAACTTCAGCCTGCAGCAGGATAGCGTTCAGCAGGTCGTCGATACCGGTACCGGCTTTCGCAGATACTGGGATGAACTGCGCTTCACCGCCCCACTCTTCCGGCATAACACCGTACTGGGAGAGTTCGTTTTTAACGCGATCCATGTCAGCTTCTGGCTTATCGATCTTGTTCACTGCAACTACCAGAGGCACCTGCGCCGCTTTCGCGTGCTGAATAGCTTCAATGGTCTGTGGCATCACGCCGTCGTCTGCAGCAACAACCAGTACAACGATATCCGTTGCCTGAGCACCACGAGCACGCATAGAGGTAAACGCTGCGTGGCCCGGGGTATCCAGGAAGGTGATCATGCCGTTGTCGGTTTCTACGTGGTACGCACCGATGTGCTGGGTAATACCACCCGCTTCACCGGAGGCCACTTTCGTCGAACGAATGTAGTCGAGCAGAGAGGTTTTACCGTGGTCAACGTGACCCATGATGGTCACTACAGGCGCGCGCGGTTCTGCCGCTGCACCGGTGTCACGGTCGCTCATTACTGCTTCTTCCAGCTCGTTTTCACGACGCAGGATAACTTTGTGGCCCATCTCTTCGGCTACCAGTTGCGCAGTTTCCTGGTCGATAACCTGGTTGATGGTGGCCATTGCGCCCAGTTTCATCATCGCTTTGATGACCTGAGAGCCTTTAACCGCCATTTTGTTGGCCAGATCGCCAACGGTGATGGTTTCACCAATCACTACGTCACGGTTAACAGCCTGAGCTGGCTTCTGGAAGCCCTGCTGCAGTGCGGAACCTTTACGCTTGCCGCCTTTACCACCGCGGATCGCTGCACGTGCTTCTTCACGGTCAGCTTTAGATTCAGCGTGCTTGTTGCCTTTTTTGGCTGGGCGAGCAGCTTTGGTGCTGCGAGTACGGCCACGACCACCTTCAACTTCACGGTCGTTATCGTCTTCTGCCTGGCGCGCATGCTGAGAAGTGGTGACGTGATAATCGCTGGTGTCTTCAGACGCTTCAGCAGGGTTCACACCGTTCTTCTCGTTTTCTTCAGCCATACGGCGCGCTTCTTCAGCTACACGGCGAGCTTCTTCTTCAAGCTTGCGGCGGGCTTCTTCTTCCGCTTTACGCTTCAGCTCGGCAGCTTCATTTTCACGGCGGGCTTTTTCAGCCTGGGCGGTTTTTGTCATTTCGTCGGTCTGTTGATTGCTCACTTTGTCTTTTTCCGCAGCTTCACGCTTCACTTTATCACTTGCGTCGCGCTTCGCTTTTTCTGCGGCCTCACGTTCAGCTTTTAATTCTGCTTCACGTTTGGCAGTCGCTTCTGCCTCACGCTGAGCTTGTTCTTCCGCTTCACGCTGTGCCTGCTCTTCCGCAGCAAGGCGTTCTGCCTCTTGCGGATCACGTTTTACAAAGGTGCGTGTCTTGCGGACTTCAATTTGTACCGATTTGCTTTTACCACCGGTACCAGGGATATTCAACGTGCTACGCGTTTTGCGCTGCAGCGTCAGCTTGTCAGGCGTCGAACCGTGTTCACGGTTCAGGTGCGCTAACAAGGTTTGTTTTTCTTGCGCGTTCACCGAGTCATCAGCGGACTTCGGGATCCCTGCATCAGCAAATTGCTGTACCAGGCGGTCCACGGAGGTCTGAATCTCGGCAGCCAGCGATTTTACAGTTACATCAGTCATGCTGTTCCTTCCTGCTACAGTTTATTACGCTTCGTCGCCGAACCAGCAAATATTACGTGCGGCCATGATGAGTTCGCCGGCTTTCTCGTCGGTTAAACCTTCGATATCGGCCAGGTCATCAACGCCTTGCTCAGCGAGATCTTCCAGCGTACAAACACCACGGGCAGCCAGCTTGAACGCAATCGCACGATCAAGACCTTCCAGATTCAGCAGGTCATCAGCCGGCTTCTTATCGCCAAGGCTTTCTTCCTGAGCCAGTGCCAGGGTGGTCAGTGCGTTTTTAGCGCGTTCACGCAGGGCTTCAACGGTGGCTTCATCAAGACCGTCGATTTCCAGCAGCTCTTTCATTGGCACATAGGCCAGTTCTTCAAGGGTAGAGAAACCTTCTTCAACCAGAACAGTGGCGAAATCTTCGTCAATATCCAGGTATTTCGTGAAGGTATCGATCGCCGCATGGGCTTCAGCCTGATGCTTAGCCTGCAGGTCATCAACGGTCATTACGTTGAGTTCCCAGCCGCTCAGCTGTGACGCCAGGCGTACGTTCTGACCGTTACGGCCGATTGCCTGCGCCAGGTTGCCCGCTTCAACAGCGATATCCATGGTGTGTTTGTCTTCGTCAACAACGATAGACGCCACATCCGCCGGAGCCATTGCGTTAATCACGAATTGCGCCGGGTTGTCGTCCCACAGGACGATATCGATACGCTCGCCGCCCAGTTCGGTAGAAACCGCCTGAACACGCGCACCGCGCATACCTACGCAAGCACCGACCGGGTCGATACGCTTGTCGTTGGTTTTCACTGCAATTTTCGCGCGTGAACCCGGATCGCGGGCAGCCGCTTTAATCTCGATAACTTCTTCGCCGATTTCCGGTACTTCGATACGGAACAGTTCAATCAGCATCTCTGGCTTGGAACGGGTCACAAACAGCTGTGCACCACGCGCTTCAGGGCGTACGGCATACAGAACGCCACGAATACGGTCACCCGGGCGGAAGTTTTCACGCGGCAGCATGTCTTCACGCAGGATAACGGCTTCAGCGTTACCTGGCAGCCCTTCAGATTTGATTTCCAGAGAAATGTTGTCGCGGTTTACTTTCTTCACCACGCCGGTAATGATCTCACCTTCCTGATCGCGGAACTGATCGACAACCAGCGCACGCTCAGCTTCACGGACTTTCTGGACGATAACCTGTTTTGCGGTTTGCGTGGTGATACGGTCGAAGGTGACAGATTCAATCTGATCTTCAACATAGTCACCCACGTTCAGGCTTTCGTCTTCAAAACGCGCCGCTTCCAGGGTGATCTCTTTCGTCGGCTGGGTCACTTCTTCAACGATTACCCAACGACGGAATGTATCGAAGTCACCGCTTTTACGATCGATTTCTACGCGAACATCGATCTCTTGTTCGTATTTTTTCTTGGTTGCTGTAGCCAGTGCACTTTCCAGCGCTTCGAAAATCTTCTCACGCGGCAGTGATTTCTCGTTGGAGACGGCTTCAACAACAGCCAAAATTTCTTTGTTCATCGCGGGCTTTTCACCTCAATCCAGACTGTTAAAAGTGGGGAACCAGGTTCGCCTTCTGGATATTACTCAGCGCGAACACTTCATCTTTGCCTTCGACTGTAACCGTGATCATTTCACCATCAACGGCTTTGATAATTCCCTGCCATTTACGGCGGTTCTGTACGGCCATACGCAGAACGAGAGCCACTTCTTCACCGGTAAAGCGCACATAGTGCTCGGCCGTGAACATCGGGCGATCGAGGCCGGGTGAGGAAACTTCCAGGTTGTACGCAACGGTAATCGGGTCTTCAACATCAAGAACCGCACTCACCTGGTGGCTAACATCAGCACAATCATCAACATTGATGCCATCTTCACTATCAATATAGATGCGCAGCGTCGATGTACGGCCGCGAACGAATTCGATGCCGACCAGTTCGTAGCCCAGTGCTTCGACCGGTGCAGTAATCATCTCTGTTAATTTTTGCTCTAATGTGGACAAGCCCACCCCCAAGACATAAAAAAAGGGCGTAAAGCCCAGTTATTCTGTAGTCAGATAACAAAAAACCCCGATAAATCGGGGCTTTAGATAACTGAACCCTATAGCCGCAACTGCGGCCTGGAGCACTCTCCGAAAGAATTTTTTCAAATCCAGCTACGAAGGCTCTAAGTCTTCACAGTATATTTGAAAAAGAACTTTATGGGAAAGTGGTTGCGGGGGCCGGATTTGAACCGACGACCTTCGGGTTATGAGCCCGACGAGCTACCAGGCTGCTCCACCCCGCGCCTGAAACGTGGCAAATTCTACGCGTTTTGGAGAGAATTTGCAAATAATGCTGGGATTTGGTACCGAAGACGGGACGTAAAATCGGCGTTTAGTATATTGATAGTGAACCCCACCTGTCAAGCCAGTTTCCGCCAGGTCAAACAAAGGGAAAATTTTACAAAAAACGCACGAGTCTCTTCCGGTCATCGACAAAAGATGATTAAATGAATACTCACTTATTTTGCATAAACATGCATCGAGAGCGAAAGCGGTCTCTTAATCAGTCAATCAAGCAGGGTTTTATTTTATGACGACGATTCTCAAGCATCTTCCGGTAGGACAACGTATTGGCATCGCTTTTTCAGGCGGCCTGGATACCAGCGCTGCACTGCTGTGGATGCGCCAGAAGGGAGCGGTTCCGTATGCATATACTGCGAACCTGGGTCAGCCGGATGAGGACGATTATGATGCAATCCCTCGTCGCGCTAAAGAGTATGGCGCAGAGAACGCGCGCCTGATTGACTGCCGTAAGCAACTGGTCGCTGAAGGTATTGCTGCTATTCAGTGTGGTGCTTTCCATAATACTACCGGCGGCCTGACCTATTTCAATACCACCCCGCTGGGCCGTGCAGTGACCGGTACCATGCTGGTTGCCGCCATGAAAGAAGATGGCGTAAACATCTGGGGTGATGGCAGTACGTATAAAGGAAACGATATCGAACGTTTCTATCGTTATGGCCTGCTGACCAACGCCGAGTTGCAGATTTATAAACCGTGGCTCGATACCGACTTTATCGACGAGCTGGGCGGTCGTCATGAAATGTCCGAGTTTATGATCGCCTGTGGCTTTGACTATAAGATGTCCGTTGAGAAAGCCTACTCTACCGATTCCAATATGCTGGGTGCGACGCACGAAGCGAAAGACCTGGAATTCCTGAACTCCAGCGTGAAGATCGTTAACCCGATCATGGGTGTGAAGTTCTGGGACGAAAACGTCAAAATCCAGGCGGAAGAAGTTACCGTGCGTTTCGAGCGCGGCCATCCGGTTGCCCTGAACGGCAAGACCTTCTCTGACGATGTGGAACTGATGCTGGAAGCTAACCGTATCGGTGGCCGTCACGGTCTGGGCATGAGCGACCAAATTGAAAACCGTATTATTGAAGCAAAAAGCCGTGGCATCTATGAAGCCCCTGGGATGGCGCTGCTGCACATCGCTTATGAACGTCTCCTGACCGGTATTCACAACGAAGACACCATCGAGCAGTATCACTCTCATGGTCGTCAGCTCGGTAAACTGCTGTACCAGGGCCGTTGGTTCGACCCACAGGCCCTGATGCTGCGTGATGCACTGCAACGTTGGGTGGCAAGCGCGATCACCGGCGAAGTGACGCTGGAGCTGCGTCGCGGGAATGACTACTCGATTCTGAACACCGTGTCCGACAACCTGACTTATAAAGCAGAGCGTCTGACCATGGAGAAAGGTGAATCCGTGTTCTCTCCGGACGATCGTATTGGCCAGCTGACCATGCGTAACCTGGACATCACCGATACCCGTGAGAAGCTGTTCAACTACGTTGAGAATGGCCTGCTCTCCGCAAGCGCCGGTAATGGCCTGCCGCAGGTTGAAAACCTGGAGCACAGCGTTAAGAAGTAAGGCTTACGCAGAAATGCAAAAGGCGCCCACTGGGCGCCTTTTTTACGACCGCTACAGAACCGGTCCCGCTGGCACGAACGTACCCGCCGACGAAAACGCCCCTTCTACAGACGAAATCTACAGACGAAAAAAAAGACGTCTTTCGACGTCTTTCTTCTGGAATATTGGTACCGAGGATGGGACTCGAACCCACAAGCCCGTTAGGGCACTACCACCTCAAGGTAGCGTGTCTACCAATTCCACCACCTCGGTACTGAATACTTAGTGCGGGATATCGCTGGTCGGCTTAGCCGGTGCAGCTGGCTGAGTCTGCTCAGTTTTCGCTGGCGCGCTCAGATTTTCCCACTCGCTTCCTTTGCTGGTCTTGTTGCTGTTGATATTGCCAAGCGCCAGACTGATGATGAAGAACAGCGTAGCCAGAATCGCCGTTGTGCGGGTCATGAAGTTCGCAGAACCACTTGAACCGAACAGCGTACCGGAAGCGCCTGCTCCGAAGGAGGCTCCCATATCAGCGCCTTTACCTTGCTGCAGCATGATCAGCGCTACGAGAGCGATGGCTACAATAAGGAAAATAACTAAAAGAGCTTCGTACATAATCAACCTGTTCCTTGCGGATTTGCCGCATACCAATGCTTCGACCAATTAGCAGGATTTTTGTTTCCCACTGAAGCGGGTGTGAATACTAACCAAAGCGAATGTGCTTCGCAAGGGCAATTTTGACGCATTGTATCAACTGCGGAAAAAAACAGCAAAAAGCCATCAATTGCTCAAAACAAAGGCGGCAAGCGCCGCCTTTTTAATCACTTAACGTGAAAAACTATGCAGCTTTTACGGCATCCGCAATACGGTGTGCAAATTCATTCACCTGCGCCTCGTCTTCGCCTTCCACCATTACGCGGATCAGCGGTTCGGTTCCAGACTTACGCAGCAGAACACGCCCACGGTTGCCCAGCGCGGCTTCAACGTCAGCCATCACCGCTTTCACATTTTCATTTTCCAGCGGATCGCCTTTACCGGCGGTGAAACGCACATTCACCAGGATCTGCGGGAACATTTTCATGCCGCTGCAGAGATCGTGCAGGCTCATATGGTTGCGCGCCATGGCGGCAACAACCTGCAGCGCAGCGACGATACCGTCTCCGGTGGTGGTTTTATCCAGCAGGATCACGTGGCCTGAGTTTTCAGCCCCGATACGCCAGCCTTTTTCCTGCAGTTTTTCCAGCACATAGCGGTCGCCCACTTTTGCACGGACAAACGGAATACCCAGCTGTTTCAGCGCCAGCTCCAGACCCATGTTGCTCATCAGCGTGCCTACTGCACCGCCGCGCAGCTGGCCCTGACGCAGACCTTCACGCGCAATGATATAGAGGATCTGGTCGCCGTCGACCTTATTACCTTCGTGATCGACCATGATCACGCGATCGCCGTCGCCATCCAGTGCGATGCCCAGATCGGCTTTTTCCGCCAGAACGCGCGCCTGCAGAGCACGAACGTCAGTCGCACCCACCTGTTCGTTAATATTCAGGCCATCAGGCTCACAGCCGATGGTAATCACGTTCGCACCCAGTTCGCGGAAAACATTCGGCGCAATGTGATAGGTTGCACCGTTGGCGCAGTCCACCACAATTTTAAGATGGGCCAGGCTCAGTTCGTTCGGGAAAGTACCTTTACAGAATTCGATGTAACGACCCGCAGCATCGACAATGCGGTTCGCTTTACCCAGCTCGGCGGAGTCGACACAGGTGATCTCTTTTTCCATCTCCGCTTCGATCGCCTCTTCCACTTCATCCGGCAGCTTAGTGCCGTCGATGGAGAAGAATTTAATGCCGTTGTCATAAAACGGGTTATGCGAGGCCGAAATCACAATCCCTGCTTCAGCACGGAAAGTACGCGTCAGGTATGCCACAGCAGGCGTTGGCATTGGGCCAGTGAAGGAAGCGGAAAGCCCCGCGGCAGCCAGACCGGCCTCCAGCGCTGACTCCAGCATATACCCGGAGATACGGGTATCTTTACCAATGATGATTTTACGGGAGCCATGACGCGCAAGGACTTTACCCGCTGCCCAGCCCAGTTTCAGTACAAAATCAGGGGTGATTGGCGCATCACCCACGCGCCCACGAATACCATCGGTACCAAAATATTTACGATTACTCATAGCGTTTGTTTTCCTTCGCTGCCAGTGTAGCTTCCACTACACGCATGGCTTCTACTGTTTCTTTAACGTCATGGACACGAATAATGTGCGCGCCCTGCATCGCCGCAATTACAGCGCAGGCCAGGCTTCCGCTCAGACGTTCGCTCGGTCCTACATTCAGTAACTGACCAATCATCGACTTTCTCGACATACCAACCAGCAATGGCAGGTCGAAATGATGGAATTCCGATAAGCGCGCAAGCAGCTCATAATTGTGAGAGAGATTTTTACCGAAACCGAACCCCGGGTCGAGCAGCAATTTCTCTTTTGCGATACCCGCACGTTCACAACGTGCAATATGCTCAATAAAGAAGCGATTTACGTCGGCATAAACATCGTCATACTTTGGCGCTTCCTGCATGGTTTTCGGCTGTCCTTGCATGTGCATCAGGCAAACCGGTAGCCCGGTCTCCGCGGCCGCCTCCAGTGCGCCAGGCTCCGTCAGCGAGCGAATATCATTGATGATGTGAGCACCCACTCTCGCGACTTCACGGATCACTTCAGGTTTAGACGTATCGACGGAGATCCACACCTCGAACCGCTGTGCGATAGCTTCAACCACAGGCACCACGCGCGCCAGTTCTTCTTCCACCGAAACGTCTGCCGCCCCAGGGCGCGTCGATTCCCCGCCTACGTCAATGATGGTGGCGCCCGCGTTAATCATCAAATTTGCGTGCTTCACAGCCTCGATAAGCGTGTTATGCGTGCCGCCGTCAGAGAAGGAGTCAGGCGTGACATTCAGGATACCCATCACATGCGGATGTGAGAGATCGAGATGCGAGTCCTGGGCGAATAGTTTCATGGTCAAATCCCTGGTATCAATATGGTTTTACAGAAAAGAAAAACCCCGGAGCAAGCTCCAGGGTTTGAGGTGCAAACATAGACTTCAACAGCAGTGACTTACTTGTCGCCCAACTGTTCTGACATGGTGTTGCCCGGGTTCGGCGTACGCGGTTCATCGACCGGACGCGGCGCACGCGGTGTGCCATTGTTGTCAGAATTGTTGGAAGCGCCTGGGTCTTCCCAACCCGCTGGCGGACGCACTTCGCGGCGAGCCATCAAGTCGTCAATCTGCGGAGCATCGATGGTCTCATATTTCATGAGCGCATCTTTCATCGAATGCAGAATGTCCAGGTTATCGTTCAGGATCTGACGGGCGCGATTGTAGTTACGCTCGATCAGCAGCTTCACTTCCTGGTCAATGATACGTGCGGTTTCATCGGACATGTGTTTCGCTTTCGCCACGGAGCGGCCCAGGAACACTTCACCTTCTTCTTCCGCATACAGCAGGGGACCCAGCTTCTCGGAGAAGCCCCATTGGGTCACCATGTTACGTGCCAGGTTGGTCGCGACTTTAATGTCGTTGGACGCACCGGTCGAAACATGTTCCGCGCCGTAAATAATCTCTTCTGCCAGACGACCGCCGTAAAGGGTTGAAATCTGACTTTCCAGCTTCTGACGACTGGCGCTGATGGCATCGCCTTCCGGCAGGAAGAACGTCACACCCAGCGCACGACCGCGCGGAATAATCGTCACTTTATGCACCGGATCGTGTTCCGGCACCAGGCGACCGATAATCGCGTGACCGGCTTCGTGGTAAGCCGTGGACTCTTTCTGCGCTTCCGTCATCACCATGGAGCGACGTTCCGCACCCATCATGATTTTGTCTTTCGCTTTCTCGAACTCCACCATCGACACAACGCGTTTGTTACCGCGAGCAGCAAACAGTGCAGCTTCGTTGACCAGGTTTGCCAGGTCAGCACCGGAGAAGCCCGGCGTACCACGCGCGATGATCGCCGCGTCGACATCCGGTGCCAGCGGTACGCGACGCATGTGAACTTTCAGAATCTGTTCACGACCGCGTACATCCGGCAGACCAACCACAACCTGACGGTCGAAACGGCCTGGACGCAGCAACGCAGGGTCAAGAACGTCCGGACGGTTAGTCGCCGCGATAACGATAATACCTTCGTTACCTTCGAAGCCATCCATCTCAACCAGCATCTGGTTAAGCGTCTGTTCACGTTCATCGTGACCACCGCCCAGGCCTGCGCCACGCTGGCGGCCTACGGCGTCGATTTCATCGATGAAGATAATGCACGGTGCTGCCTTCTTGGCCTGCTCGAACATGTCACGCACACGAGATGCACCAACACCCACGAACATTTCAACGAAGTCAGAACCTGAAATAGTAAAGAACGGCACCTTCGCTTCACCCGCGATGGCTTTCGCCAGCAGGGTTTTACCGGTACCCGGAGGCCCCACCATCAGAACGCCTTTCGGGATCTTACCGCCCAGTTTCTGGAAACGGCTCGGCTCGCGCAGGTATTCAACCAGTTCGCCCACTTCTTCTTTTGCTTCGTCGCAACCTGCAACGTCAGCAAACGTGGTCTTGATCTGATCTTCCGTTAGCATACGCGCCTTGCTCTTACCGAACGACATGGCACCTTTGCCACCGCCGCCCTGCATCTGGCGCATAAAGAAGATCCAGACGCCAATAAGAAGCAGCATCGGGAACCAGGAGATGAAGATAGAAGCCAGCAGGCTTGGTTCTTCTGGCGGCTCGCCTACCACCTTGACGTTTTTGGTCAGAAGGTTATCAAGCAGCTTAGGATCGTTCACCGGGATGTAAGTCGTGTAACGGTTACTATCTTTCTTGGTAACGTTGATCTCACGTCCGTTGATACGCGCTTCGCGAACCTGGTCCTGATTGACCTCCTGCAGGAAGGTAGAATAATCCACCTTGCGGCCATTCGACTCGCTGGGCCCAAAGCTCTGGAATACTGACATCAGCACAACGGCAATGACCAGCCAGAGTATTAGGTTTTTCGCCATGTCACTCAAGGGATTAACCTCATATTACAACTGTGTTAAAAACAGCGTCAGGATACTCTATATCCCGTGTCATTCAAACTTTCGTCTGAAAGACGCGGGTTATCATTTTCGCCCGGTCGCTACAATATACACTTCTCGGGAACGGGCCCGGGAAGAGTCCGGCTTACGAACTTTAACCTTCGCAAACAGGGAGCGAATTTCCTTAAGATACTCCTCGAAACCTTCGCCCTGAAACACCTTCACAACAAAACTACCACCAGGCGCTAGTACATCACGACACATTTCTAACGCTAGCTCCACCAAATACATGGCGCGGGGGATATCCACCGCCGGTGTTCCACACATATTTGGTGCCATATCTGACATGACAACCTGGACCTTACTATCACCTACACGCTCAAGTAGCGCTTTCAGCACTAATTCATCACGAAAGTCGCCCTGAAGGAAGTCGACACCGACGATGGGATCCATTGGTAAAAGGTCGCATGCGATGATTCGGCCCGTTCCGCCGATCTGCGTAACCGCATACTGGGACCATCCGCCAGGTGCTGCACCGAGATCGACAACCGTCATTCCCGGCTTAAAAAGTTTGTCACTTTGCTGTATTTCATCAAGTTTAAACCAGGCACGGGAACGCAACCCCTTTTTCTGTGCCTGTTGAACATATTTATCGCTAAAGTGTTCCTGAAGCCAGCGGCTGGAGCTGGCAGAACGCTTTTTACCTGTCATTTAACATTTCCGTCCTGGTTCATCGTTACTTGCCTGTGACGTAAATTTCTACGCAGCTATTTGGCGATATAAGGGAGATGGCGGTAGAATGAACCGTTTTCAATCCCAACGTAAGCAAAAATATACGATGAATCTGAGTACTAAACAAAAACAGCACCTTAAAGGTCTGGCACATCCGCTCAAGCCTGTAGTCATGCTTGGCAACAATGGTTTGACCGAAGGGGTGCTTGCCGAGATTGAACAAGCGCTGGAACACCACGAGCTGATCAAGGTGAAAATCGCCTCTGAAGACCGAGACACTAAAAACCTGATCGTGGAAGCCATCGTGCGTGAAACGGGTGCCTGTAATGTACAGGTCATCGGTAAAACGCTGGTGCTCTATCGCCCATCTAAAGAGCGTAAAATCTCGCTGCCACGCTAAGGATATCCTGAATCGAACACATTTTCTGTGTAAAACGAGGGATTTCTGTCAGCAGGTGAGCAAAATGCCACGCTCCTTGAGTTGATAAAAGGCCGCTATGCGGCCTTTTTCTTTTCTTTACAATGTATCAACATCTTAGTCGAGATGCGAATTACAGGTATTCAACCTTAATAATTTCGTATTCCACTTCACCACCCGGGGTGCGGATAGTGACAACATCATCCTGCTCTTTGCCAATCAGGCCGCGAGCAATCGGGGAGTTCACCGAAATCAGATTCTGTTTAAAGTCCGCTTCATCATCACCCACGATGCGATAAGTCTGCTCTTCGTCATTGTCCAGGTTCAGCACGGTAACGGTTGAACCAAAAATGACGCGGCCATTGTTAGGCATTTTGGTGATATCGATAACCTGCGCATTGGACAGTTTTGCTTCGATATCTTTAATACGCCCTTCACAGAAGCCCTGCTGCTCACGCGCCGCGTGGTATTCAGCATTCTCTTTCAGGTCGCCATGCTCACGCGCATCCGCGATAGCGGCGATGATTTCAGGGCGACGAACGGATTTCAGAAAATCCAGCTCTTCGCGCAGTTTTTCGGCACCACGTAAGGTCATCGGAATAGCTTGCATTTGTTATACCTCTTAAACATTCCTGTTGGGAGCAGTGTTCCCTGCCCCGGCCCCCATGAGCGGGCCAGAAGCAAAAAGAAAACCGACCCGGGAGCGAAGCCCCAGGTCAGCAACAATTTTCAATTTGATACGCATTTTACCGCGAAGTTCACTATGGGTCATCGTTTACTTTGCAGTGCTATGCACCGTAGTATGACGGTTTGTTTTCGGGTTGTTAGCGCGAGATTATGCGATTTTCCAGATTTATCATCGGATTGACTACCAGTATAGCGTTCAGCGTTCAGGCCGCGAATGTTGATGAGTACATTAATCAGCTCCCCGCAGGTGCCAACCTTGCCTTGATGGTGCAGAAGGTCGGGGCGCAGTCGCCAGAGATTGACTATCACAGTCAACAGATGGCGCTGCCTGCCAGTACCCAGAAGGTGATCACCGCACTCGCCGCCCTGCTTCAGCTTGGACCTGACTTCCGTTTTACCACCACGCTCGAGACCAAAGGCAACATCGAGGGTGGCGAACTGAAAGGCGATCTTATCGCTCGTTTCGGGGGAGATCCTACGTTTAAACGCCAGGATATCCGCAACATGGTCGCGTCGCTGAAAAAATCTGGCGTGCAGAAGATTGATGGCAACGTGTTAATCGACACCTCTATTTTTGCCAGCCACGATAAAGCGCCAGGATGGCCGTGGAATGACATGACGCAGTGCTTTAGCGCTCCGCCAGCCGCCGCGATTGTGGATCGTAACTGCTTCTCCATTTCACTTTACAGCGCGCCAAAACCGGATGACTTAGCGTTTATTCGCGTGGCGTCTTACTACCCGGTGACGATGTTTAGCCAGGTTCGTACCCTCGCAAAAGGCTCCCCGGATGCGCAGTATTGCGAGCTGGACGTGGTGCCAGGCGATCTTAACCGCTTCACGCTGACCGGGTGCCTGACACAGCGCGCCGACCCATTGCCGCTGGCCTTTGCGATACAGGATGGCGCAAGCTATACGGGTGCCATTCTCAAGGATGAACTGAAGCAGGCGGGAATAACCTATTCCGGTACCCTGCTGCGCCAGACGCAGGTTAATCAACCCGGTACGGTCATCGCCAGCAAACAATCTGCGCCGCTGCACGATTTGCTACGGATTATGCTGAAAAAGTCTGACAACATGATTGCTGACACGGTGTTCCGCATGATTGGTCACGCGCGTTTCGGCGTGCCAGGAACCTGGCGTGCGGGTTCCGACGCCGTACGTCAGATCCTGCGCCAACAGGCGGGGATCGATCTTGGCAACACCATTGCCGTCGATGGCTCCGGGTTATCGCGGCATAATTTGATCTCCCCGGCAACGATGATGCAAGTACTTCAGTACATTGCACAACATGACACTGAGCTAAACTTTATTTCGATGCTGCCACTTGCCGGGCATGACGGTTCGCTTCAGTACCGTGCCGGCCTTCATGCGGCCGGGGTGGATGGAAAAGTTTCAGCCAAGACAGGTTCACTGCAGGGGGTTTATAACCTTGCAGGCTTCATCACTACCGCCAGCGGGCAACGCATGGCATTCGTGCAGTATCTTTCCGGCTATGCCGTCGAACCGACCGACCAGCGTAATCGTCGTATTCCACTGGTTCGCTTCGAAAGCAGGCTTTATAAGGACATCTACCAGAATAACTAGCGATGAAACTACTCATAGTTGAAGACGATCTGTTATTGCAGGAAGGGCTGGCTCTGGCGCTGGCCAATGAAGGATATGCCCTCGACTGCGCCGCCACGGCGGCTGAGGCGGATGCCCTGATCCAGAGCGGCGAATACAGTCTGGTGATCCTCGATTTAGGCTTACCGGATAAAGACGGCGCTACGCAGCTAAGCCAGTGGCGCCGCCGGGGTATCGCCAATCCAGTATTGATCCTGACGGCACGTGATGCCATTGAAGATCGTATCAACGGCCTCGATTCTGGCGCTGATGATTACCTGGTGAAACCGTTTGCCCTTGCGGAGCTTCAGGCGCGGGTACGGGCGTTGATTCGTCGTTATCAGGGACACAGCGATAACTTACTGACCGACGGCGATATTACGCTGAATCTGCAAACCCAGCAGGTGCTGTGCCAGTCCCTGCCGGTTGAAGTAACCCCTAAAGAGTTCGCGCTGCTGACGCGCCTGATTATGCGCAGCGGACAAACGGTACACCGCGAAACCCTGCAGCAGGATATTTACTCCTGGCAGGACGATCCGGGCTCAAATACCCTCGAAGTGCATATTCACAATCTGCGTCGCAAACTGGGTAAAGACCGGATTAAAACTGTCCGTGGCGTAGGCTATCGTCTGGAGAGCCAGAAATGAACAGCATGCGTCGGCGATTAATGGTTCTGCTGGCGGTCATTCTGTTATTTTTCCAGCTGATAAGCGTGATCTGGCTCTGGCATGAAAGCCGTGAACAGATTGGTTTTCTGGTCAACGAAACGCTCTCGGCGAAATCGCGCAATAATCATGTCGAGAAAGAGATCCGTGAAGCGATTGCCTCGCTGCTGGTTCCCTCTCTGGTGATGGTCGGTTTTACGCTGTGCTTCTCATTCTGGGCGGTCACCTGGATAACCCGGCCGCTGAATCAACTGCGCGTCAGCCTGGCGAACCGCTCGGCGGATAACTTAACCCCACTCCCTGTCTATTCCGACATGGAAGAAATTGGTGCCGTCACAACCTCGCTCAACCAGCTCCTCGCCCGTTTGGATCACACCATTCAACAGGAACGTCTCTTCACCGCGGACGCCGCTCACGAGCTGCGAACGCCGCTTGCGGGGATCAGACTGCATCTGGAACTGATGGCGCAGTCCGGCTCTCCACAGGCCACGACGTTAATTACCCGTATCGATCAGCTGATGCACACGGTTGAGCAACTGCTGATGTTGTCCCGTGCCGGACAGGCGATGGCGAGCGGTCACTATGAAACCGTCAACTGGACAGACGATATCATCATGCCGCTCGGTCTTGGGCATGAAGCCAAAGAGCATACGGTGATATGGCCGGACAAAAGTCCGCTCACGGTGCAGGGTGATGCGGTACTTCTGCGTTTGATGCTGCGCAATCTGCTTGAGAACGCCGGGCGCTACAGTCCGTCAGGCACAACGATTCGCGTGACTCTGGCCGACGTTGACGGGGGGACACAGGTCAGCGTTATCGATCAGGGGCCGGGGATAGATGAAGCGCACCGCCAGTTGATTACTGAACCGTTCCGTCGTCTTGACCAGCGCTACGGTGGCAGCGGCCTGGGGCTGAGCATTGTGCAACGTATCGTGCAGCTCCACCACGGCAAGCTGACGCTGGAGAATGGTGCTGAGGGCGGCTTAATCGCCAGCTGCTGGTTGCCGTCCAGCCTGCAATAAAAAAGCCCCCTTCCGGGGGCTTTAAACTGCGATTAGTGCTTGTAGATGAACTCGACACCTTCTTCGTCGTCTTCATCCCAGTCGTCGTCCCAGTCTTCTTCCTCTTCCACTTCCAGCTCTTCGAGCTGTTGGCGGTGGTAGTCATCCCACATGAATTCGACTTTTTCTGGCTGTTTCGCTTCTTCAGCCTGAACAACCGGGTTCTCGATGATAAAGGTCATCACATCCCAGCACAGATCTTTCACGCCAACCTGGCTTGCCGCGGAGATCAGGTAGTATTTATCTTCCCAGCCCATCGCTTCAGCAATGGCTTTCGCTTTCGCTTCCGCTTCGGCTTTATCCATCAGATCGATCTTGTTAAAGACCAGCCAGCGTGGCTTGTTCGCCAGTTTTTCGCTGTATTTTTCCAGCTCGCCGATAATGATGCGGGCATTTTCTACCGGATCGGAACCGTCGATTGGATCGATATCGATGAGATGCAGCAGTACGCGGCAGCGCTCAAGGTGTTTCAGGAAGCGGATACCCAGACCGGCACCTTCTGCAGCACCTTCAATCAGACCCGGGATATCAGCAACCACAAAGCTCTTCTCGTTATCCATACGGACAACGCCCAGGCTTGGTACCAGCGTGGTAAACGGATAATCCGCCACTTTTGGCTTGGCTGCAGAGACCGCGCGAATAAACGTCGATTTACCGGCGTTTGGCATACCCAGCATCCCGACATCGGCCAGAAGCATCAGCTCCAGCTGCAGATCGCGCTTGTCACCCGGCGTACCCATCGTTTTCTGACGCGGGGTACGGTTTACGGACGATTTGAAACGGCTGTTACCCAGACCGTGCCAGCCGCCTTTCGCCACCATCAGACGCTGACCGTGTTTGGTCATATCGCCCATGGTTTCGCCCGTCCCCTGGTCAATCACACGCGTACCGACCGGAACCTTAATGGTCACGTCTTTACCGCGTTTGCCCGTACAGTCACGGCTTTGACCGTTCTGACCACGCTCAGCGCGGAAGGATTTTTCGAAACGGTAGTCGATCAGCGTGTTGAGGTTCTCATCCGCCTCCAGCCACACGTCACCGCCGTCCCCACCGTCACCGCCGTCAGGACCGCCACGTGGAATATATTTCTCACGGCGGAAGCTCACGCAACCATTGCCGCCATCACCTGCCACGACCAGGATTGTCGCTTCATCAACAAACTTCATTTTACTCTCCGTAACTCATTCGCCTGAGCGGGGGACTACTACGACCGCTTCATTTTTGCGCCAACGCCCCCAAAGACGATGACCAATGGCGGAATACATCGCGCCCGCAACCACGACAAACGCACCGAGATAGCCCAACATGTTGAGCATCGGTCTGACGAAGACATCGGGCCAGGCCATTGATAACAAATCTGAAAATAACAGCGTAAACAGCGGGGTAAGCGTAATGAGTGCGCTCACCTGTGCTGCCTGCCAGCGCGCCATCGCTTCGGCCAGCGCGCCATAACCGACCAGCGTGTTCAGCCCACAAAAAATGAGGCACGCCAGTTGCCAGTCGCTAAGCTGGGTAATCACACCCGGTTTTGCTAACGGCAATAATGCTATTGTACACAAAGTGTACAGCAAAAAGAGGATCTGCTGTGAGGCCAAACGACGCAATAACACCTTTTGCGCGACGCCATAACTCACCCAAACCGTTGCTGCTCCCACTCCGAAGATCACACCCCAGGTGTAATCCGTCAGTCGGGTAAAAATCTCTATCAGACTGGTGTTGAAGAACATCACCAGACCACAGAGCAACATGCTCGCCCCGATAATTTGCGTGCCACGCATCTTCTCCTTGAGGATAAAGACGCTGGCGACCATCATGCCGACCGGTGAAAGCTGACCAATCACCTGCGACGCCGTGGGGCTAAGATACTGCAGGGAAGAACTGAACAGTATGAAGTTACCGAACAAGCCACCCGTCGCGATAGCCAGCAACACCAGCCAGCGCGGTTTACGGAAGATACGCAACGGCGGAAGCTTACCTTTGATCGCGAGGATGGCCCCAAGGCCGATACTTGCCATCAGAAAGCGATAAAACACCACCGTTGGCGGCTCCATCACTTCCAGTACCTGCTTCATTGCAATTGGCAGCGCACCCCAGCACATTGCGGTCGTGAGCGCCAAAAGAATACCAATGCCGGCCTGCTGCTTCATGCCCGTTTTCCCTACAGAAAAAATTACCGGGTTTCCAATGTAAAAAGCCCCGCAACAGGTTGCGGGGCTTTAATCCGTTACCGGACCGAGAAAACCTTACTCAGCAACGATGCTGATGTATTTACGGTTGTTCGGGCCTTTAACTTCAAATTTCACTTTACCGTCTGCTTTAGCAAACAGAGTGTGGTCACGACCGCAACCTACGTTGTTGCCAGCGTGGAATTTGGTGCCACGTTGACGAACAATGATGCTACCCGCCAGAACGGATTCGCCACCGAAACGCTTAACGCCCAGGCGTTTAGCTTCTGAATCGCGACCGTTACGTGTGGAGCCGCCAGCCTTTTTATGTGCCATTTAAATCTCTCCTCAGGTCTTAGGCGCTGATGCCAGTAATTTTCACATCAGTGAACCACTGACGGTGGCCCTGCTGCTTACGGTAGTGTTTACGACGACGAAACTTAACGATTTTAACTTTCTCGCCACGACCGTGAGCAACAACTTCAGCTTTGATAACGCCGCCATCAACGAAAGGAACGCCGATTTTGACTTCTTCACCGTTTGCGATCATCAGAACTTCTGCGAACTCAACAGATTCGCCAGTTGCGATGTCCAGCTTTTCCAGGCGAACGGTCTGACCTTCGCTTACTCGGTGTTGTTTACCACCACTTTGGAAAACCGCGTACATATAAACTCCGCTTCCGCGCACATCCTCGTATGAATCAGAGTGCGCTATAAATATTCACAATAGGGCGCGAATATTACGCAAAACGCGAGCCTTTGACAAGTGCTACCATCAATACATGAAGAAAAAAAACACAACGCGTAAGGTAACGTTTATCTGAGCCGTTTTTTCAGTACAATCAGCACTACTATTGATAAACCTAACCCTTCGTTACCCCATTGAAGATGGGATAAACAGGATAAAAAGCCCGGCTTTTGCGATGAATTTAGAAAAAATCAACGAGTTAACCGCGCAAGATATGGCGGGTGTGAATGCAGCAATCCTGGAGCAACTCAATTCTGACGTTCAGCTGATCAATCAGTTGGGCTATTACATCGTCAGCGGCGGCGGTAAACGCATTCGCCCAATGATTGCCATCCTGGCTGCCCGAGCCGTCGGCTATCAGGGAAATGCTCACGTCACGATCGCGGCACTGATCGAATTTATTCACACTGCGACGCTTCTTCATGATGATGTTGTGGATGAATCAGACATGCGCCGGGGTAAAGCCACCGCCAACGCCGCCTTTGGCAATGCTGCCAGCGTCCTGGTGGGGGATTTTATCTATACCCGTGCCTTCCAGATGATGACCAGCCTGGGTTCGCTGAAAGTGCTGGAGGTCATGTCTGAAGCCGTTAACGTGATTGCTGAGGGCGAAGTGCTTCAGCTGATGAACGTCAACGACCCTGACATCACCGAAGAAAACTACATGCGCGTGATTTACAGCAAAACTGCGCGCCTGTTTGAAGCGGCTGCACAGTGTTCCGGCATTCTGGCTGGTTGTAGCGAAGCCCAGGAAAAAGGGCTGCAGGACTATGGCCGTTATCTGGGTACCGCATTCCAGCTGATTGATGATTTGCTGGATTACAGTGCAGACGGCGAAACGCTCGGCAAAAACGTGGGTGATGACCTGAACGAAGGCAAACCGACGCTGCCGCTACTCCATGCGATGCGCAACGGTTCAGCCGACCAGGCGAAAATGATCCGTGAAGCGATCGAGCAGGGAAATGGTCGTCATCTTCTGGAACCCGTGCTGGAAACAATGGCCATTTGCGGATCGCTGGACTGGACACGTCAACGTGCCGAAGAAGAGGCGGATAAAGCCATCGCCGCACTTCAGGTCATCCCGGATAGCCCATGGCGCGATGCGCTCATTGGCCTTGCCCATATCGCCGTTCAGCGCGACCGTTAATCCTGCTCTCCCCTCCCCGCGGCCCTCGCGGGGAGATTCCAGTACACACCTGTATATTCCTCTTTCACGTAAACGCACCGGTTTACAGACCGCATGAATAAAGCCATGCCTTATTCTGAATATCCCTACCAGTAACGCGAACTTTTTAGAACAAGAAATTGAAATGGGTATAGTAAGGCCAGTCGTTTCAGACGAAATGGCGTAAGTGAATCCGAACTTAAGGACAGCGTTATGGACACGAAATTTATCGACTGGCACACAGCAGATATCATTGCGGCACTGCGCAAAAAAGGCACATCACTGGCTGCGGAATCTCGCCGCCATGGCCTGAGTTCTTCAACCCTGGCAAATGCCCTGACGCGCCCCTGGCCGAAGGGAGAGTTGATCATTGCGACGGCGCTGGATACGCATCCGTGGGTGATCTGGCCTTCGCGTTACCACGATCCCATTACCCATGAATTTATCGACAGATCGCGCATGATCCGCCAGAGGAAAGTGAAGAAAGACCCGCAGGAATAGCGGTTTTTTTGACAGGAACAGCAACCCCCCGGTCATTTCTGGCAGGGGGCTGCCGGAACGATTACTCGCCCTTCACACGCTCGATATTCGCACCCAACGCGCGCAGTTTATCTTCGATACGTTCATAGCCACGATCGATGTGATAAATACGATCAACGACCGTCGTCCCTTCCGCAATACAACCCGCCAGCACCAGGCTTGCAGATGCACGCAGATCGGTTGCCATCACCTGAGCACCAGACAGTTTCTCAACGCCGTGGCAAATCACGGTATTACTCTCGATCTCAGCATGTGCGCCCATACGGATCAGTTCCGGTACGTGCATAAAGCGATTTTCAAAGATGGTCTCGGTAATGAACCCCGTCCCTTCCGCCACCAGGTTTAACAGGGTGAACTGCGCCTGCATATCGGTCGGGAAAGCAGGATGCGGAGCTGTACGCACGTTTACCGCTTTTGGACGGTTGCCGTGCATGTCCAGGCTGATCCAGTCTTCACCGATTTCGATATCAGCGCCTGCGTCACGCAGTTTCGCCAGCACCGCATCCAGGGTATCTGGCTGCGCGTTGCGGCAGGTAATTTTCCCGCCTGAAATCGCGGCAGCAACCAGGAACGTCCCGGTTTCGATACGGTCTGGCAGGACGCGGTACACGCCGCCGCCCAGACGCTCAACGCCTTCGATGGTGATACGGTCGGTGCCCTGGCCGGTGATCTTCGCACCCAGCGCCACGAGGAAGTTCGCGGTATCCACAATCTCCGGTTCACGCGCGGCGTTTTCGATGATGGTAGTACCTTCTGCCAGCGTTGCCGCAGACATGATGGTGACGGTGGCACCAACGCTCACTTTGTCCATGACAATGTGCGCACCTTTCAGGCGGCCATTCACAGACGCTTTAACATAACCTTCTTCGAGTTTGATCTCGGCGCCCAGTTTCTCCAGGCCAAAGATGTGCAGATCAACCGGACGTGCGCCGATTGCGCAGCCACCCGGCAGGGAAACCTGACCCTGACCAAAACGTGCCACCAGCGGGCCAAGCGCCCAGATGGATGCACGCATGGTTTTCACCAGATCGTAAGGTGCAGAGAAGTTGTTTACGTTGCTGGCGTCGATCCAGACGGAACCGTTACGCTCAACTTTGGTGCCCAGCTGGCTGAGCAACTTCATGGTGGTGTCGATATCTTTCAGCTTCGGTACGTTCTGAATTTCTACCGGCTCTTCCGCGAGCAGCGCAGCAAAGAGGATGGGCAGCGCGGCATTTTTTGCGCCAGAAATTGTGACTTCGCCCTGGAGACGCGTTGGCCCCTGTACACGAAATTTATCCATTGTGTGCTCTCTTATAAATTCAACCGTGCTGCGGGCGTGTCGCCCACAACTCAAAAACCGTTTAGTTTGCGATCGCGTGCCCACTCTTGAGGGGTGAACGCTTTAATCGACAGGGCGTGGATGCGGTTATCCGCAATGTATTCCATCAGCGGCGCGTACACAGCCTGCTGTTTCTTCACACGGCTCATACCGTCGAACATCTCACCCACAGCAATAACCTGGAAGTGACTGCCATCGCCAGTGACGTGGGCTTCCTGAAGGGAGAGTGCATTCATCAGCACTGTCTGGATTTCATGATTTTCCATGGGTTCTTAATCATCTGATAGTGAAAACAAGCCCAACATCTTAGAGCAAAGTGGCGTCGTCTTAAACAAGCAAAAAGCCCCGACGATGAATCTGTCAGGGCTTTCAGAAGTAACGCACTGAAAATATTAACGAGGCAGTACGTCCTGAGGGAGATTATAGAGCTGGGCCAGGGTGACCACATTATCGCTCGCCGCGTGCAGCGTAACGCTTGTCCCCTGCTTTTTCCCCACGGCAACAAGATGGGCCAGCAGCGCGACGCCTGCCGTGTCCACCCGTGAAATGCCGCTCAGATCGATAACCGTCACGCCCTGCATTGCTTCAAAACGTTTGTCCCAGAGCGGGTTCAGCAGATCCTGGTCGAGTTCACCCGTCAGCTTCAACGTCTCACCCTCACGCGACCAGCTCAGTTGATCCGACATTACTTCTTCTCGTCCAGAGAGATTTTCTGACGCGAGATAGACTGCAGCTGTGCGGTCAGGCCATCAATGCCTTTGGTGCGCAGCAGGTCACTCCACTCGTTCTGTTTAGTGGTGATCATGCTCACCCCTTCCGCAATCATGTCATAGGCCTGCCAGTGACCGGTCTGGCTGTTTTTACGCCACTGGAAGTCCAGGCGTACTGGCGGACGGCCGTTAGGATCGATAATCGTGACGCGGATAGGAATGATAGTCGCGTCGCCCAGCGGCTGCTCTGGCGCAATCTGATAGGTCTGACCGTGATACATCGCCAGTGCCTGACCGTAAGCCTGTTTCAGGTATTCACGGAACGCGGCAAAATAGGCGTCGCGCTGCGCCGGGGTCGCGTCTTTGTAATAACGGCCCAGAACCAGCGCACCCGCATATTTGATCTGCACGTACGGCAGCAGCTCTTGATCAACCACGTCGCGCAGATAATCAGGATTGGAACGAATTTTCGGCTGTTCGTTTTTAAGCCGGTCGAAGGTCTTCTTCGCAGCCTCATCCATCAGTTTGTACGGGTTACTCTGATCCGCAGCATGCGCCGCGGTGAGAGGGGCAATGACCAGCATGGCAACCATTAACAGTCGTTTAAACATGAATGACTTCTCCTGAAATTAATTCGTCGTGCCTGGTGTCGGTGCGACACTGGCAGGATCTTCGCTCTGCGCAGGGGCAGCGTCGGACTTCTTATCATCTCCTTTACTGTTATAAAGGAACTGACCAATCATATCCTCCAGTACCATCGCGGACTTCGTATCCTGGATTACGCTACCGTCTTTAAGGATAGTCGTTCCCAGCTCCGGGTCTTCAAAACCGACGTTAAGCGCCAGATATTGCTCACCCAGGAGGCCGGACGTGCGGATAGAAAGCGAGCTGGTGTCCGGGATATGGTTATAACGCTCTTCAATATCCATCGACACGCGCGGCAGATAGGTTTTCTCATCAAGCGTAATGTCAGAGACGCGCCCGATGACCACCCCGCCTATACGTACCGGCGAGCGCGCCTTCAGCCCGCCGATGTTATCAAAGGTCGCATAAATGCGATAAGTCGGCTCGGTGCGCACAGACGTGATATCCGCCGCTCTCAGGCAGATAAACAGCGCGGCCAGCAACGCCAGTAACAGGAACACGCCGACCCAAATTTCATTTTTTCTCGTTTGCATGAACTCAATTCCCAAACATCAGTGCGGTGAGCACAAAATCCAGACCCAGAACGGCCAGCGACGAATGTACGACAGTACGTGTAGTTGCACGGCTGATGCCCGCCGAGGTCGGGATCGCATCATAGCCATTGAACAAGGCGATCCAGGTGACCGTAATGGCAAATACCACGCTTTTAATCAGACAGTTAACCAGATCCATTCGCAGATCGATGGCATCCTGCATGGCCGACCAGAAGAAGCCTGCATCGATGCCCTTCCAGTGAACGCCAACCAGCGAGCCGCCCCAGATACCCACGGCGACAAAGAGAATTGTCAGGAGCGGTAAGGAAATCACCCCCGCCCAGAAGCGTGGCGAGATCACGCGACGCAGCGGGTCGACCGCCATCATCTCCATGCTGGAAAGCTGCTCGGTCGCACGCATCAGGCCAATTTCAGCGGTCAAAGCCGACCCTGCACGCCCGGCGAACAACAGCGCCGCCACCACCGGCCCCAGTTCACGCAGCAGCGACAGCGCCACCAGCATGCCGAGGCTGGTTTCGGCGCTGTAGGTCGTCAGAACGAGGTAGCCCTGCAGCCCCAGCACCATGCCGATAAACAGACCGGAGACAATTATGATGAGCATCGACAGCACGCCGACATTATAGAGCTGCCGCACCAGTAGCGGTGCATGCTTACGAAATTCCGGCTTGCCGACCAGCGCGTTGAACAACATCAATCCGGCGCGCCCGAACGTCCTGATGGTTTTTATGCCACGGTGTCCAAGAGCGGCCAATGCATTTAACAGCATCAGTGGCTTAACTCCCTATTCCCAGTAAATCGTCACGATAGTCGCCCGCCGGGTAGCGGAACGGCACAGGCCCATCCGCAATGCCGTCGAGGAACTGCCGTACACGCGGATCGCAGTTTTCCTGCAACGCCTGAGCGCTGCCATGCGCGACGATCCTTTTGTCTGCCACAATGTAGGCATAGTCGGCGATGCTCAACACTTCCGGTACATCGTGAGAAACCACTATGCAGGTTACGCCGAGCGCGCTGTTCAGTTCAGAGATGAGCTTCACCAGCACGCCCATCGTGATAGGGTCCTGCCCGACGAACGGTTCGTCGAACATGATTAAATCGGGTTCTAAGGCGATGGCGCGTGCCAGCGCAGCGCGGCGTGCCATACCGCCGGACAGCTCTGAGGGCATCAGTTTTGCAGCCCCTCGCAGCCCCACGGCTTCAAGCTTCATCAGCACCGTACTTTTCAGCAGCTCTGGCGGCAGACTGGTGTGTTCGCGCAGCGGATAAGCCACGTTATCAAAGACGTTCATGTCCGTGAACAACGCTCCCGACTGGAAAAGCATACTCATGCGTTTACGAACAGTATACAGGCGCGATCGTGACATCTCGGGGATGTTTTCGCCGTCAAAGAGGATTTCACCGCTATCGGGTGGGATCTGGCCACCAATAAGGCGCAGCAGGGTCGTTTTACCGATCCCGGACGGCCCCATGATGGCAGTGATCTTGCCACGCGGTACGGTCAACGAAATATCATCGAATATCAATCTGTTGGCGCGAGAAAAACTCACACCCCGGACATCAACTAAATTCGCCATAGTGTGGCTCATTTATGGTTCCTTTCTTACCCTGCTCACGTTAAGCATGCAGACTGAATCAGCCCTAAACTCAGCATTTTTACAGAATATTAGCCGTTGAGGTTAGCGAAAGCTGGCATTTGTTTTACTTTTCCGGCGCATAAAGTCAAAATTAGGAATTCGTTACGCCTCAGACTGTATGCAGTCCTGCCATTCCATTCCTGCGCGATGGACCGACGAGTATACCTGAAGAAAGGACTTTTGATGCTTTTAGCAACAGCACTGTTAATAATTGGTTTACTTTTGGTGGTCTACAGTGCTGACCGTTTGGTATTTGCTGCATCTATCCTGTGCCGCCTGACTGGCGTACCGCCTGTCGTCATCGGGATGACCGTGGTCAGTGTCGGCACCTCGCTTCCTGAAATCATCGTCTCTGTCACGGCATCACTGCACGGTCAGTTAGACCTTGCCGTCGGCACCGCGATTGGTTCCAACATCGTCAATATCTTACTGATCCTTGGCCTGGCGGCCCTGCTCCATCCATTTCGCGTGCATTCTGATGTTCTGCGCCGTGAATTGCCGCTAATGTTAATCGTAAGCCTGCTGGCAGGGTGCGTATTTTATGATGGCGTACTGAGCTACGGTGACGGCATTTTCTTGCTGGCGCTGGCCGTTATCTGGCTGCTGTATAGTGTTAAAATCGCCCGTTTGGCAGAAAAACAGGGCCAGGATAGCCTGACGCGAGAGCAGGTCGCCGAACTCCCGCGTGAAGGCACGCTGCCTGTGGCGCTGCTGTGGCTCGGCGTCGCGCTGATCATCATGCCGATGGCCACGCGCATGGTCGTCGATAACGCCACGGTGCTGGCGAACTATTTCGCCATGAGTGAGCTCACCATTGGCCTGACGGTCATTGCCATTGGCACCAGTCTGCCGGAACTTGCCACCGCTATCGCAGGGGCACGTAAAGGTGAAGATGACATTGCCATAGGCAATATTATCGGTTCAAACATTTTTAATATCGCCATCGTGATGGGCCTGCCGGCCCTGATAACGCCCGGGCCTTTTAACCCCCTGGCATTCTCACGCGATTACGGGGTGATGTTGCTGGTCAGCGTCATTTTTGCCCTGCTCTGCTGGCGGCGGCAACGACAGATCGGAAAAGGCGCAGGGGCGCTGCTGACGGGTGGATTTATCGTATGGATGGCGATGCTGTACTGGCTTTCGCCTCTTCTCTCTGGGTAAACGGAAACGCATTATGTCGCAAATAGAATTGCAGCCGGGTTTTGACTTTCAGAAAGCAGGCAAAGAGGTTCTGGAGATTGAACGTGAAGGTCTGGCGCAGTTAGATCAGTACATTAATCAGGATTTTAGTCTGGCATGTGAGAAGATGTTCTACTGTGCCGGTAAAGTCGTGGTGATGGGCATGGGCAAGTCCGGTCACATTGGGCGCAAAATGGCGGCAACGTTTGCCAGCACCGGAACCTCTTCCTTCTTTGTACACCCGGGGGAAGCCGCGCACGGCGATCTGGGCATGGTAACGCCGCAGGATATCGTCATCGCGCTGTCGAACTCCGGTGAGTCTAATGAGATCCTGGCGCTGATCCCCGTGCTGAAGCGGCTGCGGGTTCCGCTTATTTGCATGACCAGCCGCCCGGAAAGTAGCATGGCGCGCGCGGCGGATATTCACCTGTGCGTGAAAGTGCCTAAAGAAGCCTGCCCGCTGGGTCTTGCTCCAACGTCCAGCACGACCGCTGCGCTGGTCATGGGCGATGCGCTTGCCGTTGCGTTGCTGGAAGCCCGCGGTTTTACCCCGGAAGATTTCGCGCTTTCCCACCCAGGTGGCGCGCTCGGGCGTAAGCTTCTGCTTCGGGTTAACGATATTATGCACACTGGCGATGAGATCCCTCACGTCAGTAAAGAGGCCTCCCTGCGCGATGCGCTGCTGGAGATCACCCGCAAGAATCTGGGTATGACGGTTGTGTGCGACGACCTGATGAAGATCCAGGGGATCTTCACCGATGGCGACCTGCGCCGCGTGTTCGACAAGGGTGTTGATGTTCGCACGTTGGGCATCGCTGATGTGATGACGTCCGGCGGTATCCGTGTTCGTCCGGGCACGCTGGCGGTGGATGTGCTGAACCTGATGCAGTCCCGTCATATCACCTCAGTGATGGTTGCCGATGGCGACCAGTTGCTGGGTGTGGTACATATGCATGATCTGCTGCGCGCAGGCGTAGTGTAATGAAGGATAAGACAATGAGTAATGCGGGTGCATCCCTTGCAACCTGTTATGGTCCGGTCAGTACCCATATGATGGCAAAGGCGGAAAACATTCGCCTGCTCATCCTGGATGTGGATGGGGTACTCTCTGATGGCCTGATTTACATGGGCAATAATGGTGAAGAGCTGAAAGCGTTTAACGTTCGCGATGGCTACGGTATTCGTTGTGCGCTCACATCAGGCATCGACGTTGCCATCATCACCGGTCGGAAAGCTAAACTGGTAGAAGACCGTTGTGAAACGTTAGGCATTACCCATCTGTATCAGGGTCAGTCCGATAAGATGGCGGCGTTCAACGATTTACTGGGTAAACTGGCTGTCGCGCCGGAAAACGTGGCCTATGTCGGGGACGATCTGATTGACTGGCCGGTGATGGCTGAAGTCGGTCTGAGTATCGCCGTGGCCGATGCGCATCCGCTGCTGATCCCGCGCGCTGACTATGTCACCCATATCAACGGTGGCCGTGGTGCCGTACGTGAAGTCTGCGATCTGCTTTTGCTGGCGCAGGGCAAGCTTGATGAGGCCAAAGGGCAATCGATATGAGTAAAACCAGACGTTGGGTTATCATTCTGCTTTCGCTTGTCGCACTGGTATTGATTGGCGTGAACCTTGCCGATCGCGACGATACGCAGACGGAAGTGGTCAATACGAGCGAGCCAACTTATAAAAGCGATCACAGTGACACCGTGGTCTACAGCCCGGAAGGTGCGCTGAACTATCGCCTGATTGCCCAGCATGTTGAATATTTTTCAGATGACGGTATTTCGTGGTTTACCCAGCCCGTCATGACCACGTTTGATAAAGACAAAGTGCCGACGTGGTCGATTAAATCTGACCGGGCAAAACTGACGAATGACCGTATGCTTTATCTGTATGGCCACGTTGAAGTCAACGCCCTGACCGCTGACTCACAACTGCGCAAAATCACGACGGATAATGCACAGATCAACCTCGTGACCCAGGACGTGACGTCGCAGGATCTGGTCACACTGTATGGCACAACATTTAATTCCAGCGGTTTAAGAATGCGCGGGAACTTACGCAGCAAAAACGCCGAGCTGATTGAAAAGGTTAGAACCTCCTATGAAATTCAAAACAAACAAACTCAGCCTTAAAGTAATTATCGCCAGTGCGATGCTGGCGACCAGTCTTCCCGCGCTTGCTGTAACGGGCGATACTGACCAGCCTATCCATATCGAGTCCGACACGCAGTCGCTTGATATGCAAGGTAATGTCGTTACCTTTACCGGTAACGTCGTCATGACCCAGGGCACCATCAAAATCAACGCCGACAAAGTGGTCGTTACCCGTCCCGGTGGCGAGCAAGGCAAAGAGATCATTGATGGCTATGGCAACCCGGCAACCTTCTACCAGATGCAGGATAACGGCAAACCCGTGAAAGGCCGCGCCACGCATATGCACTATGAGCTGGCGAAGGACCTGGTCATCCTGACCGGTAACGCTTATCTGGAACAGCTGGACAGCAACATCACCGGCGACCAGATCACCTATCTGGTGAAAGAGCAAAAAATGCAGGCCTCCAGCGAGAAAGGCAAACGCGTAACCACCGTGCTGGTTCCGTCGCAGCTGCAGGACAAAGGTAAGGGTCAGGCCCCGGCACAGAAGAAGAGTAACTAATTCGTTATGGCAACATTAACTGCAAAAAATCTCGCGAAGGCCTATAAGGGCCGCCGTGTCGTAGAAGATGTCAGTCTGACCGTCAACTCCGGCGAAATTGTAGGCCTGCTTGGCCCTAACGGTGCGGGCAAGACCACAACCTTCTACATGGTCGTTGGCATTGTGTCGCGCGATGCGGGCAACATCGTCATTGATGATGAAGATATCAGTCTTCTGCCGCTGCATGCGCGTGCGCGTCGCGGTATCGGCTATCTGCCGCAGGAAGCCTCCATTTTCCGCCGCCTGAGCGTCTTTGATAACCTGATGGCCGTCCTGCAAATTCGTGACGATCTGACCAGTGAACAGCGCCAGGACCGGGCTAACGAGCTGATGGAAGAGTTCCATATCGAACATCTGCGCGACAGCCTCGGTCAGGCGCTGTCCGGCGGTGAACGCCGTCGCGTTGAGATTGCGCGTGCGCTGGCTGCAAACCCGAAATTTATCCTTCTGGATGAACCGTTTGCAGGCGTTGACCCCATCTCCGTTATCGACATTAAACGTATCATTGAGCATCTGCGCGACAGCGGGCTTGGCGTACTGATCACTGACCATAACGTCCGTGAAACGCTGGCCGTGTGCGAACGCGCATACATCGTGAGCCAGGGCAATCTGATCGCCCACGGTACGCCGCAGCAGATCCTCGAAGATGATCATGTTAAGCGTGTCTACCTTGGGGAAGACTTCAGACTCTGATAGGGTAGAGGTAATGTAACGCCGAACCGGAGAAAAATGCTCTGAACATGAAGCAAGGTTTGCAATTACGGCTCAGCCAACAACTGGCGATGACGCCGCAGCTACAGCAGGCGATTCGCCTGTTGCAACTGTCCACCTTAGAACTCCAGCAGGAGCTCCAGCAAGCGCTGGATAGCAATCCGTTGCTGGAGCAAGCCGATCTTCATGAAGAGGTAGATACCCAGCAGTCGCAGGATACTGAAGCACTCGACACCGCCGATGCGCTCGAACAAAAAGAGATGCCGGACGAGCTTCCGCTGGATGCCAGCTGGGATGAAATCTACACCGCCGGAACCCCTTCCGGTACGCGTGCAGACTACCAGGACGATGAGCTACCGGTTTATCAGGGTGAAACTACCCAGTCACTGCAGGATTACCTGATGTGGCAGGTGGAACTTACCCCCTTCTCCGATACTGACCGCGCGATAGCGACATCCATTGTCGATGCCGTGGATGACACCGGTTATCTGACCGTCACGCTGGACGAAATTCTGGAAAGCATGGGTGACGAAGAGATTGAACTCGAGGAGATAGAAGCCGTTCTGAAGCGCATTCAGCGTTTCGATCCGGTTGGGGTGGCCGCAAAAGATCTGCGCGACTGCCTGCTTATCCAGCTTTCTCAGTTCAGCAAAGAGACGCCATGGCTTGATGAAGCCCGCTTGATCATCAGCGACCATCTGGATCTTCTGGCCAATCACGATTTCCGCAGCCTGATGCGCGTCACGCGCCTGAAAGAAGAGGTGCTGAAAGAGGCGGTCAATCTGATTCAGTCCCTCGATCCGCGCCCCGGTCAGTCCATTCAGACCAGCGAACCCGAGTACGTCATCCCGGATGTGCTGGTCAGAAAACACAATGACCGCTGGGTCGTTGAACTGAACTCGGACAGCATCCCTCGCCTGCAAATCAACCAGCAGTATGCCTCCATGTGCACCAGCGTGCGTAACGACTCCGATAATCAATACATTCGTAGCAATTTGCAGGAAGCGCGATGGTTGATCAAAAGTCTGGAGAGCCGAAATGATACGCTGCTCCGCGTAAGCCGCTGTATTGTCGAACAGCAGCAGGCGTTCTTTGAGCAGGGCGAAGAGTATATGAAACCGATGGTGCTGGCGGATATCGCCCAGGCCGTCGAGATGCATGAATCAACCATTTCCCGCGTGACCACGCAGAAGTATCTGCACAGCCCACGCGGTATTTTTGAGCTTAAGTATTTCTTCTCCAGCCATGTGAATACCGAGGGCGGCGGTGAAGCGTCGTCAACGGCCATTCGCGCCCTGGTGAAGAAGTTGATCGCCGCGGAGAACCCCGCGAAGCCACTGAGCGACAGTAAGTTAACCACCATACTGTCCGACCAGGGTATTATGGTGGCACGCCGAACTGTTGCGAAGTATCGAGAGTCTTTATCCATTCCGCCGTCTAACCAGCGTAAACAGCTGGTCTGACACAACCGATAAGGAAGACACTATGCAGCTCAATATCACAGGACATAACGTCGAGATTACTGAGGCTTTACGTGATTTTGTGAATGCTAAATTCGCGAAACTCGAGCAGTATTTCGAAAGGATCAACCAGGTCTATGTTGTATTGAAAGTGGAGAAAGTGACTCATATCTCGGATGCGACCCTGCATGTCAACGGGGGTGAGCTCCATGCCAGTGCGGAAGGGCAAGACATGTACGCTGCTATCGACGGCTTGATTGATAAGCTTGCACGACAGCTCAATAAACATAAAGACAAACTGAAACAACACTAATTGTCCGGGCAGTTAACGGGTGCAGGAAGGCCTGTTGTGAAACACAACAGGCCGTTTGTACAGTTAGCGCTTAGGTGAAATTATGATGAACAACGATTCCGCTCTTCAACTGAGCAATGTCCTTAACCAGGAATGTACGCGCAGTGCTGTTCACTGCCAGAGCAAAAAACGTGCGCTGGAGATCATCAGTGAACTGGCCGCAAAACAGCTGGGCCTGCCGCCGCAGGTCGTGTTCGAAGCGATCCTGACCCGTGAAAAAATGGGCAGTACCGGCATCGGCAACGGCATCGCGATCCCGCACGGCAAACTGGAAGAGGACACCCTGCGTGCCGTCGGTGTGTTTGTGCAGCTGGAGACGCCTATCGCCTTCGATGCCATCGATAATCAGCCCGTCGATCTCCTCTTCGCGCTGCTGGTGCCTGCCGACCAGACGAAAACCCATTTGCATACGCTTTCGCTGGTCGCAAAACGCCTGGCCGATAAAACCATTTGCCGTCGACTGCGCGCAGCCCAAAGTGATGAAGAGCTATATCAAATTATCACTGAAGCAGAAGGCAATCAGGATGATGCATAACCAGGAGATGGCCTTCACATCTGTTGTCCTGAGGAGAAACGGAACATGGTGCTGATGATTGTCAGTGGCCGTTCAGGGTCCGGGAAATCCGTGGCCCTGCGCGCGCTGGAAGACATGGGGTTTTACTGCGTAGATAACCTGCCGGTCGTGCTGTTGCCCGACCTGGCACGCACGCTTGCGGAGAGGCAAATCTCTGCCGCCGTCAGTATCGACGTTCGTAACATGCCTGAATCGCCAGAAATTTTTGAACAGGCAATGAGCAACCTGCCTGATTCATTCTCGCCTCAGCTGCTGTTCCTCGATGCAGACCGCAATACTCTGATCCGTCGCTACAGCGATACCCGTCGTTTGCACCCGCTTTCCAGCAAGAACCTCTCGCTGGAAAGTGCTATCGACGAAGAGAGCGATCTGCTGGAACCGCTGCGTTCCCGTGCTGACCTGATTGTCGATACGTCCGAAATGTCCGTGCATGAGCTGGCGGAAATGCTGCGTACCCGTTTACTGGGCAAACGCGAGCGTGAACTGACGATGGTGTTCGAGTCATTCGGCTTTAAGCACGGTATTCCTATCGATGCGGATTATGTTTTCGACGTGCGCTTCCTGCCGAACCCGCACTGGGATCCGAAGCTGCGTCCAATGACCGGTCTCGATAAGCCCGTCGCGGCCTTCCTCGACAGACACACAGAAGTTCACAATTTTATCTACCAGACGCGAAGCTACCTTGAGCTATGGTTACCTATGCTGGAGACAAACAATCGTAGCTACCTGACCGTGGCGATTGGCTGTACCGGTGGTAAACATCGTTCGGTCTATATCGCCGAACAGCTGGCCGACTATTTCCGCTCACGCGGGAAGAACGTTCAGTCCCGTCATCGCACGCTGGAAAAACGTAAAACATGACCGTAAAACAAACCGTTGAGATCACCAATAAGCTGGGAATGCATGCACGTCCGGCGATGAAACTGTTTGAGCTGATGCAGGGTTTCGATGCAGAAGTTCTGCTGCGTAACGATGAAGGTACCGAGGCGGAAGCGAACAGCGTGATTGCGCTGCTAATGCTGGACTCCGCCAAAGGCCGCCAGATTGAAGTAGAAGCTACCGGTCCACAGGAAGAGGAAGCGCTGGCGGCGGTGATTGCGCTGTTTAACGCCGGGTTTGACGAAGACTAACGCCTCTTTCATGGCGGGTAGCGCTACGCTTACCCGCCTTACATCAATTTATTTCTCGCCATAAACCCTTCCCCTCCCAGCTGCCGCATCTGGCGCATGATCCACGCCTGTCGGTTTCGCACATAGCCTGAGGGTGCATCGGCTTTAAAGCGAATTGGGTTAGGCAAGACCGCGGCCAACAGCGCAGCTTCAGAAAGGCTCAGCCGGCTGGCAGGTTTATTGAAATATCGCTGCGACGCGGCTTCGACACCAAACACGCCATCACCAAACTCGGCAATGTTCAGATAGACCGTCAGAATACGTTTCTTGCTCCAGACCGTTTCCATCCCCAGGGTCAATCCGGCTTCCAGCCCTTTTCGCACCCAGCTACGGCCATCCCACAAAAACAGGTTTTTGGCCGTCTGTTGTGACAGCGTCGATGCGCCGCGCACGCGGTTTTCATGGCGTTCGTTATGGGCAAGCGCTTTCTCGATTGCCGCCACGTCAAACCCCCAGTGCTCCGGGAATTTCTGATCCTCCGCCGCTATCACCGCCAGCCCCATCCACGGGGAGATTTCATCTGTGCTCACCCAGTCAGAGTGGGCAACATAGCTGAAGTCACCGGTGAACCACGCGCTCAGCTGACGCTCAACCATCACGGCAGAAAACGGAACCGGCAGAATGCTGAATAATGCCAGTCCGCCGCCCCAGAACACCGCCAGCACCAGCACGGTACGCCAAAGAATACGTTTTACCCAGGCGCCTGCGGCGAATTGACGCCTCATTCAGTCAGCACCAGCACTCTGGCCACCAGCTTTTCAATGCCTGAAGCGGCTTCCGCGATAGTCTGCGCCAGCATATACGCAGGTGTGGTGACGATTTTATTGTCTTCATCCACCACAATGTCATCCACCGGACAAGGGATGTGCTCGCCTCCCATCTCCTCGATGATTTCCGCTGTATCAATATCGGTCCCGATGGTCAGGCGCAGCGGGAAATCAAAAATTGTCGGAAGCATGGCCGGAGCGATACAGATAAAGCCCTGCGGTTTACCCGCCGCATGCATGGCCTGTGATAATGCTTTTAAATGCGGATCAACCTGACACCCGGCGCCTTGCGTGGCAAACGTGCTGAGGTTTTTAGCCGCCCCAAACCCGCCCGGCACAATTAACGCATCAAGCTCTGCCGCGTCCGCCTGAACCAGAGGATGAATTTCGCCACGCGCAATACGCGCGGCTTCAATCAGGACGTTACGGGTTTCCGCCATCGGCTCCCCGGTCAGATGATTAATGACATCAGCCTGATTTTTGTCTGGCGCGAAGCAAATGACTTCAGCCCCCTCTCTTGCCAGGGCCAGCAATGTGATGACGGCTTCGTGTATCTCAGAACCATCGTAAACGCCACATCCGCTCAGTACGACACCAATCTTTTTCATCATGACGATCCTTCTCTGCAACTCGCTGAAGCACATAATTAATTTTGATTAAAACGCTATGCTTCACACATTTCACTGATTCCTGTAACAAACCATTTAAGATTTGCTATCTTATTTGCGTGCGGCCTAAATTTTCAGGCGGCGTCCATACGAAAACAACACAAAAAACAGGCGCAGCCACAATTTCCCTGGTGTTGGCGCAGTATTCGCGCACCCCGGTTAAGCCGGGGTCATTTTTTTCTGGCGTCCACCCAGGCTTTAAGCACCGCCACATCGTTCTGCCACTCTTGTTTCATCTCTTCAACCCAATCACCTACGTTATCTTCCCAGGCAGGTAAATCAGGTGACTGAATCTGTTGTCCCAGCTGTTGCAGGTGACGTAAGCCGACCGAGCCGGCCGCACCTTTGATTTTATGCCCTTCTTCCACAATGCCTTTCTGATCCCGCGCTGTCAGATTTGACTCCAGCACGCTCAGATAGCCCGGCATCATTTTTTCAAATACCGCCAGACCGTCGGTAATCAGTTTTGGACCAACCAGATCGATGTACTGCTCCAGCATCGCGGTATCGAGTATCGTTTGGGCTTTCGCGCTATCCACAGACGTCATGGTGTTCTCCTCTTCATCATGGGTATCCCAGAACTTCTTGATCATGGCGGTCAGGGCAGGCACCGCCAGCGGCTTGCTAAGTACATCATCCATACCGGCATCGAGGTACTCTTTTTTATCTTTCAGCACGTTCGCCGTCAACGCCACCAGCGGCGGCAGTTCGTCGGCAGCGTACTGGCTCGTCAGTTCACGGGAAATATCCAGCCCGGTCATGTCCGGCAACTGAATATCCAGCAGAACGAGATCATATTCACCCGGCTTAAACATCTCCAGCGCGGCTTTACCGGTCATCGCCACATCCACACTGTTGCCCAGTTTTTCCAGGACAGAGCGTGCGACAATCACGTTAAGCTCAATATCTTCCACCAGAAGGACATGCAGCGCGGGCAGCGGCATATCGTCGTTTTCGAAGGTATCTTCCACCTCTTCCGCCACCGCCGGCGCGTGCACCGTCAGCGTGAAGGTTGAGCCTTTGCCCGGATGGCTGGCGACGGTAATATCACCGCCCATGCTCTTCGCAAGACGTTTAGACACCGCCAGACCAATTCCCGTGCCGGTAGCGGGCTTGCCGCCGTTGCTGTCCTTCACCTGATAGTACATCGCAAAGATTTTGTCCTGCTCTTCCTGCGGAATCCCAATGCCGGAGTCTTCCACCTCAAAGTGCAGCATGTCGCCCTGGTCATAGCGAATACGTACCGAGACCTGCCCTTTCTGGGTAAATTTGACCGCATTGCTGATAAGGTTCCACAGGATCTGGCGCAGACGCGTGCCGTCGGTAACCACCTTGTGCGGCAGCGGCAGCGTGGGATCCATGACAAAGCTCAGCCCCTTCTGTTGCGCCTGCAAACCCGACAGGTTTTCCAGATCGGCAAGGAAACCGGTGAAATCAACCGGCTGGTTATCAAGCTGCACTTTGCGGCGTTCCATCTTATCCATATCGATAATATCGTTGAAGATATTCCCCAGCGTGACCGCTGAGACATGGATGGTTTTAAGGTATTTTTCCTGTTCTGCGGTGAGATCGGTGTCCAGCAGAATGCGGCTCAGGCCGACAATTCCGTTAAGTGGCGTACGCAGTTCATGGCTGATGGTGGAGATGAAGGTGGTTTTATCGCGGCTGGCACGTTCAAGGGCATCCTGATAGCGCTTACGCTCGGTGATATCGCGGCCAAACCCCATCAGACCGTGGCGTTTCCCCACGCGGTCGTAGTACGGCACCTTACGGATCTCAAAGCAGGCTTTGCGCCCGTCGGGGTAATCCAGCCACTGTTCATAGGTCAGCGAAACGTTATGACGGAACACTTTTTCGTCCGTCTCCATCACTTTGGCGGCCGCCTCTTCGGAGTATACGTCCTGCGGCTTCAGGTGAATCAGCTGCTTCTCACTCTTCCCGGTCAGCAGTTCCATCGCCCGGTTACAGCCGGAAAACTCTTTATCTTCATTACGGTAGAAAACCAGATCCGGTGATGCATCAAGGAACGAGCGCAGGAAAGAGGATTGCTGCTCAAGCTGGATCTGCGTCACCTCGCGCTCTTTCATTTCGATTTTCAGCTGCTCCAGCGTCGCCTGGCGTTCAGCCTCCGCCTTCTCACGATCCGAAATCTCCTGGTTCAGTTGGGCGATATTATCCTTTAGCTGAACGTTGAGCTTCAGATCGCGATCGCGCATCTCTTCCAGTTTATCGACCAGTTTTGACAGGCGCTGACGGGACTCCTCCAGTTGTTCAACTACCACAGAGAGGAAATAGACCGCCCAGGGTGTAATCAGCAAGCCAAAGAAGATGGAGCGGATCACGTCGATACTCTCGACCTGACCGTGCAGAACCATGGTTACGGCCATCTGTACGACAATGGCCAGAACGACCAGCGCCAGTGCCAGCAGCATGGAGAAACGCACCAGCCCAAGCTTCATCATCAGATCGACGTAGTACTGGGCCAGCATTCGAATTTGCTTCATAGAGGATCCCTTCACGACTTTATCGCTCAATAATACTCAAATTCGCGGCGGGGCGTTGAAGGTTGTGAGAAAAAGTGCGGGGTGAAACAGGAGATTAGCCTCGCTTCCGGTTCGCCGGAAGCGAGGAGAGGTCTGTCAGGAGCGTTTCAGCATCAGCCAGAGGCTGATCAGGAAGAAGCTGGCGCTCGGCAGCAGCGCGCCGATAACAGGCGGAATGCCATAAACCAGCGTCAGCGGGCCGAAGATCTGATCGAGAACGTAGAATACAAAGCCGAAGCTGATCCCGGTCACCACGCGCACGCCCATCGGCACGCTACGCAACGGGCCAAAGATAAACGACAGTGCCATCAGCATCATCACCGCCACGGACAACGGCTGGAAGATTTTGCTCCACATGTTGAGCTGATAACGTCCGGCGTCCTGTCCGCTCGACTTCAGGTATTTCACGTAGTTGTGCAAACCACTGATGGAGAGAGCGTCAGGATCCAGCGCCACCACGCCGAGTTTGTCCGGCGTGAGTTTGGTTTTCCACATGCCCGACACCGTCTGAGAGCCGGAGATCTGTTTTGGATCGGTCAGGTCTGACTCATCCACCTGCGACAACCGCCACTGCTTATGCTCGGCGTCAAACTTGGCCGAAGAGGCGTGACGCACGGAGAGCAAACGACGATCGTCATTGAAGGTGTAAATACTCACGCCTCCCAGTTCGTCATCGCCCTTCACACGCTCGATATAGACGAAGCTGTCACCATCTTTTGCCCACAACCCTTGCTGCGTTGAGAGCAATGAGCCACCGTACATCGCCTGCGCACGATAGTTACGCGCCATCTGCTCACCCTGCGGTGCCACCCACTCGCCAATTGCCATGGTCAACAGCACCAGCGGGATCGCGGTTTTCATCACCGACAGTGCAACCTGCATACGGGTGAAGCCCGAAGCCTGCATAACAACCAGTTCACTGCGCTGTGCCAGCATCCCTAAGCCCAACAGCGCACCCAGCAGGGCTGCCATCGGGAAGAAGATCTGCACATCTTTTGGCACGCTGAGCAGGGTATACATGCCCGCACCCAGCGCGTCATAGCTCCCCTGCCCGGCTTTTTTCAACTGATCGACAAATTTGATAATGCCGGAGAGCGACACCAGCATGAACAACGTCATCATGATGGTGGAAAAAATAGTTTTACCGATATAGCGGTCAAGAACGCCAAACGCCTGCATTAGAGGGCTCCTTTACGCGAGAAGCGGGCACGAATGCGGCGCACAGGCACCGTATCCCACAGGTTGAGTCCCACCGCCAGCAGCAGATACAGACCATTGACCACCCAGGTCCAGACGAACGGGTCAATTTTACCCTTACCACCGTTAGACTTAATTGAGGTCTGCAACAGGAAGAACACCAGGTACAGCAGCATGGCTGGCAACATTGACAGCACGCGTCCCTGACGTGGGTTAACCACACTCAGCGGAACGACCATCAGAGCCATCATAAATACGGCGAATACTAGCGTGATACGCCAGTGCAGTTCGGCACGCGCACGGTTGTTGTCCGTATTGAACAGGGTACGCATATCCATTTGCTCGGTATCACTTGGATCGAGCGCCACGGTCTGGTGACCAATAATGGCCTGGTAGTTCTGGAAATCGGTGATGCGGAAATCGCGCAGCATCGCAGTGCCTTCGAAGCGCGTGCCTTTATTCAGCGTCACTACCTGAGAGCCATCTTTACGCTGTGACAGTTGACCCGAATCGGCCACCACGACGGAAGGACGGGCATTCCCTTTGGTGCGGAGCTGAGCAAGGAACACATCGTTAAAGCGGCTACCATCCACGCTTTCGATAAAGAGAACAGAATTCCCGTCCGTCGCCTGCTGGAACTGGCCCTGCGCCAGTGCGGCCATACCCGGGTTTGCTTTGGCTTCTGCCAGCACTTCATCCTGGTGACGGGAAGACGTTGGGCCCGCCCACATCACATTCACCGCCGCAACGATACCTGTGAAAAGCGCCAGAACCATAGCGGCTTTCACCAGTACGGCTTTACTCAAGCCGCAGGCGTGCATCACGGTGATTTCACTCTCGGTATAAAGCTTGCCGAGCGTCATGAGCAGACCGAGGAAAAGACTTAGCGGCAGGATAAGCTGCGCCATTTCCGGGATCCCTAAACCAAGCAGGGAAAGCACCAGATTCGTAGGAATTTCGCCGTCAACGGCCGCACCGAGGATCCTGACCAGCTTCTGACAGAAAAAAATCAGCAGCAGGATGAAGAGGATCGCCAGCTGGCTTTTGAGCGTCTCCCGCACCAGATATCTTATGATTATCACTTTAAATACGCCCGTAAAAACCCGTCTCTTTGCTGGAAAATCGCTTGTTTCATGGCTTAAACGTCATTTATTCTCTTGAGTCGTCGAAATCATCGCTAAGATTAAAACATCCGGCGGATTCACGCTTCAGGACTTTTTCTGACGTGTCGAAACCGTAGTAACGTAAGATTAACACGAAGTCACCACAACAGCGGACATGAGTTACGAAAGGTTTCAATTCTATCTGTAGCAGCCGCTGTTGTCTTTAAGATTCAGGAGCGTAGTGCATGGAGTTCAGTGTAAAAAGCGGTAGCCCGGAGAAACAGCGGAGTGCCTGCATCGTTGTGGGCGTCTTTGAACCACGCCGACTCTCCCCGATCGCCGAGCAACTCGATAAGATCAGTGATGGCTACATCAGCGCCCTGCTGCGCCGTGGCGAACTGGAAGGCAAACCTGGGCAGACGCTGTTACTGCACCATGTTCCAAACGTACTGTCCGAACGTATTCTGCTGATTGGCTGCGGTAAAGAGCGCGAGCTGGATGAACGTCAGTATAAGCAGGTTATTCAGAAAACGATTAATACGCTGAATGATACCGGCTCAATGGAAGCCGTTTGCTTCCTGACCGAACTGCACGTCAAAGGCCGTAACACCTACTGGAAAGTGCGTCAGGCGGTCGAAACGGCAAAAGAGAGCCTGTACAGCTTCGATCAGCTTAAAACCAACAAAAGCGAGCCGCGTCGCCCGCTGCGTAAGATGGTCTTTAACGTACCGACCCGTCGCGAGCTGACCAGCGGTGAACGCGCTATCCAGCACGGTCTGGCGATTGCTGCCGGGATTAAAGCCGCAAAAGATCTGGGCAATATGCCGCCTAACATCTGTAACGCAGCCTATCTGGCCTCTCAGGCACGTCAGCTGGCTGACGCCTACAGTAAGAATGTCATCACCCGCGTCATCGGCGAACAGCAGATGAAAGAGCTGGGAATGCACTCCTATCTGGCAGTCGGCAACGGCTCCCAGAATGAGTCGCTGATGTCGGTTATCGAATACAAAGGTAACCCGTCTGAAGATGCGCGTCCGATTGTGCTGGTTGGTAAGGGTCTGACCTTCGATTCCGGCGGTATCTCCATCAAGCCTGCCGAAGGCATGGACGAGATGAAGTACGACATGTGTGGTGCAGCAGCAGTGTATGGCGTGATGCGTATGGTGGCGGAACTTCAGCTGCCGATAAACGTCATTGGCGTGCTGGCGGGCTGTGAAAACATGCCTGGCGGTCGTGCGTACCGTCCGGGTGACGTTCTGACGACCATGTCCGGCCAGACCGTTGAAGTGCTGAACACCGACGCCGAAGGCCGTCTGGTGCTGTGCGACGTGCTGACCTACGTTGAGCGCTTCGAGCCTGAAGCGGTCATCGACGTGGCCACGCTGACCGGTGCCTGTGTGATTGCGCTGGGCCATCACATCACCGGGCTGATGTCGAACCACAATCCTCTGGCGCACGAGCTGATTGGCGCGTCCGAACAGGCCGGTGACCGCGCATGGCGTCTGCCGCTGGGTGACGAGTACCAGGAACAGCTGGAGTCTAATTTCGCCGATATGGCGAACATCGGCGGTCGTCCTGGCGGGGCAATTACTGCGGGCTGCTTCCTGGCGCGCTTTACCCGTAAGTACAACTGGGCGCATCTGGATATCGCAGGTACCGCCTGGCGTTCCGGTAAGGCCAAAGGCGCAACCGGTCGTCCGGTCGCGTTACTGTCGCAGTTCCTGCTCAATCGTGCGGGTTTTAACGGCGAAGAGTAATTGCCGTCAGATGCCCGGTAGCGCTACGCTTACCGGGCCTACGGAAAGATGCCGTTTGTAGGCCGGGTCAGCCCGGCCTTGCATTTAAATCCACAACAAGAAGCCCCATATATGAAGAATGCAACGTTCTACCTTCTGGACAACGACACCCATCAGGACGGCCTCAGCGCAGTTGAACAGCTGGTGTGTGAAATTGCCGCAGAACGTTGGCGCGCAGGTAAACGCGTTCTGATTGCCTGCGAAGATGAGCAGCAGGCCATCCGCCTTGACGAAGCACTCTGGGCACGCCCGCCGGAGAGTTTTGTTCCGCATAATCTGTCTGGCGAAGGCCCTCGTGGCGGCGCACCGGTAGAGATTGCCTGGCCGCAAAAGCGCAACAGCAGCGCGCGCGATATTCTGATTAGCCTGCGGATAGATTTTGCAGATTTTGCCACCGCTTTCACAGAAGTGGTAGACTTTGTCCCTTACGAAGAATCTTTGAAACAACTGGCGCGCGAACGCTATAAAGCGTACCGCCTGGCTGGTTTTAACCTGAATACGGCAACCTGGAAATAATGGAAAAGACATATAACCCACGCGATATCGAACAGCCGCTTTACGAGCACTGGGAACAGCAGGGCTATTTCAAGCCTAACGGCGATGAAAGCAAAGAGTCCTTCTGCATCATGATCCCACCGCCGAACGTCACCGGCAGTTTGCATATGGGTCATGCCTTCCAGCAGACCATCATGGATACCATGATCCGCTACCAGCGCATGCAGGGCAAAAACACCCTGTGGCAGGCGGGGACTGACCACGCGGGTATCGCGACCCAGATGGTGGTTGAGCGTAAAATTGCCGCTGAAGAAGGTAAAACCCGCCACGACTACGGTCGCGACGCGTTCATCGATAAAATCTGGCAGTGGAAAGCAGAGTCCGGCGGTACCATCACCCGTCAGATGCGCCGTCTTGGCAACTCCGTGGACTGGGAGCGCGAGCGCTTCACCATGGACGAAGGCCTTTCCAACGCCGTTAAAGAAGTGTTTGTCCGTCTGTACAAAGAAGACCTGATTTACCGTGGCAAGCGCCTGGTAAACTGGGACCCTAAACTGCGCACCGCTATCTCCGACCTGGAAGTGGAAAACCGTGAGTCTAAAGGCTCCATGTGGCATATCCGCTATCCGCTGGCCGACGGTGCTAAAACGGCAGACGGTAAAGATTACCTGGTGGTAGCGACCACCCGTCCGGAAACCCTGCTGGGCGATACCGGCGTGGCCGTTAACCCGGAAGATCCGCGTTATAAAGATCTGATTGGCAAATTCGTGGTGCTGCCGCTGGTTAACCGCCGCATTCCCGTTGTGGGCGATGAACACGCCGACATGGAAAAAGGCACCGGCTGTGTGAAAATCACCCCGGCACACGACTTCAACGACTACGAAGTGGGCCGTCGTCACGCCCTGCCAATGATCAACATTCTGACGTTCGACGGTGATATCCGTGAAAGCGCGGAAGTGTATGACACCAAAGGTAACGAATCCGACGTTTACTCCAGCGACATTCCGGCTGAATTCCAGAAAATGGAACGTTTTGCCGCGCGTAAAGCGATTGTCGCTGCAGTGGATGCACTCGGCCTGCTGGAAGAGATCAAACCTCACGATCTGACCGTGCCGTACGGCGACCGTGGTGGTGTTGTTATCGAGCCAATGCTGACCGACCAGTGGTACGTGCGCGCCGACGTGCTGGCGAAACCGGCTGTTGAAGCGGTCGAGAACGGCGACATCCAGTTCGTGCCGAAGCAGTATGAAAACATGTACTTCTCCTGGATGCGTGATATTCAGGACTGGTGTATCTCCCGTCAGCTGTGGTGGGGCCACCGTATCCCGGCCTGGTACGACAGTGAAGGCAACGTCTATGTTGGCCGCAGCGAAGATGAAGTTCGTCAGGAAAACAACCTGAGTGCCGATGTCGCCCTGCGTCAGGACGAAGACGTACTGGACACCTGGTTCTCCTCCGCACTGTGGACCTTCTCCACGCTGGGCTGGCCGGAGAACACCGACGCGCTGCGTCAGTTCCACCCAACCAGCGTGATGGTGTCCGGCTTCGACATCATCTTCTTCTGGATCGCCCGCATGATCATGATGACCATGCACTTCATCAAAGATGAAAACGGCAAGCCACAGGTTCCGTTCCATACCGTCTACATGACCGGTCTGATTCGTGACGACGAAGGCCAGAAGATGTCCAAGTCCAAGGGTAACGTTATCGACCCGCTGGACATGGTTGACGGTATCTCCCTCGAAGAGCTGCTGGAAAAACGTACCGGCAACATGATGCAACCGCAGCTGGCGGAGAAGATCCGCAAGCGTACTGAGAAACAGTTCCCGAATGGGATCGAACCTCACGGTACTGATGCCCTGCGTTTCACTCTGGCGGCACTGGCTTCAACCGGTCGTGACATCAACTGGGACATGAAGCGCCTGGAAGGTTACCGTAACTTCTGTAACAAGCTGTGGAACGCCAGCCGCTTCGTGCTGATGAACACCGAAGATCAGGATTGCGGCTTCAACGGCGGCGAGATGACCCTGTCTCTGGCCGATCGCTGGATCCTGGCAGAGTTCAACCAGACGGTGAAAGCCTTCCGCGAAGCGCTGGACAGCTACCGCTTCGATATCGCGGCGGGCATTCTGTATGAATTCACCTGGAACCAGTTCTGTGACTGGTACCTTGAGCTGGCAAAACCGGTAATGAACGGCGGTTCTGAAGCGGAACTGCGCGGTACGCGCAACACGCTGATTACCGTTCTGGAAGGTCTGCTGCGTCTGGCGCACCCGATTATTCCATTCATCACCGAAACCATCTGGCAGCGTGTGAAAGTGATTGCCGGCATCAACGCCGACACCATCATGCTGCAGCCGTTCCCGGAATTCGATGCAGCGAAGGCCGATGAAGCGGCGTCAGCCGATACCGAATGGCTGAAACAGGCGATCGTGGCGGTACGTAATATCCGTGCCGAAATGAACATCGCCCCGGGTAAACCTCTGGAGCTGCTGCTGCGCGGTTGCAGTGAGGCTGCTGTTCGCCGTGTCACCGAGAACAACACCTTCCTGAAAACCATGGCGCGTCTGGAAAGCATCACCGTGCTGCCTGCGGATGACAAAGGTCCGGTATCCGTGACCAAAATCATCGACGGCGCCGAGCTGCTGATCCCGATGGCAGGTCTTATCGACAAAGACGCTGAGCTGGCTCGCCTGGCAAAAGAAGTGGCTAAGGTCGATGTGGAAATTGGCAAAATCGAAAGCAAACTGGCGAATGAAGGCTTTGTTGCCCGCGCGCCGGAAGCGGTTATCGCGAAAGAACGTGAGCGTCTGGTTGCCTTCGCCGATGCTAAGACCAAACTGATCGAGCAGCAGGCGGTTATTGCAGCCCTGTAATGCTTTTACCCCTTACGCTTCAGGGCGTAAGGGGTATCCTTCCTGAAAACTCCTCGCTTGCGCTCCCTTTACTGCGGTGCTATTAACAGCAGTTGTGTGTCAATTTTTGTAATGAGTAAGACTATGAGCGTGATTACCCCCGTCGCGACGACGATGCGTCGGATCACTGAGCAGGATAACCCGGCTATTGCCGCCGTTATCCGAACGGTTTCCGCTGAGTATGGCCTGACCGCCGACAAAGGTTATACCGTTGCCGACCCGAATCTGGATGAGCTGTTTCAGCTGTACAGCCAGCCGGGCTACGCCTATTGGGTTATTGAGCAGAACGGCCAGGTCGTGGGCGGCGGTGGCGTGGCGCCTTTAAGCTGCAGCGAGCCGGATATCTGCGAACTGCAAAAAATGTATTTCCTGCCATCAGTACGCGGGCAAGGGCTGGCGAAAAAGCTGGCGCTTATCGCCCTTGAACATGCGCGTACTCAGGGCTTTAAACGCTGTTACCTGGAAACAACCGCCTTCCTCAAAGAGGCCATTGGCCTGTATGAACATCTGGGCTTTACGCATATTGATGCGCCGCTGGGCTGTACCGGCCACGTCGATTGCGAAGTCAGGATGCTGAAAACTCTGTAAAGGGCATTCCTGCCCTCTTCTGTTAAGCGACTGTAAACTGAATGCTCTACACTCTCAGTTCACACCATAACGGGGGAAACACGATGTCGAAGATAAAAAGCTACGCCGCACCGCAGGCGGGTGCAGAACTTGAGCTGTACGAATACGATGCGGGCGACCTAAAAGCAGAAGACGTCGAAGTGCAGGTTGATTACTGCGGGATCTGCCACTCCGATCTCTCCATGATCGACAATGAATGGGGCTTCTCACAGTATCCACTGATTGCCGGCCACGAAGTCATTGGCCGCGTTGTGGCGCTCGGTAGCGCCGCACAGGACAAAGGTCTTAAGGTCGGCCAGCGCGTGGGTATTGGCTGGACGGCGCGCAGCTGTGGTCACTGCGATGCCTGTATCAGCGGTAACCAAATCAACTGCCTCGAAGGCGCAGTCCCTACCATTCTGAACAAAGGCGGTTTCGCCGATAAACTGCGTGCCGACTGGCAATGGGTTATTCCCCTGCCGGACAGCATTGATATCGAATCTGCCGGTCCGCTTCTGTGCGGCGGTATCACCGTATTCAAACCGCTGCTGATGCATCATGTCACCGCCACCAGCCGTGTGGGTGTCATCGGGATTGGTGGTCTGGGCCATATCGCAATTAAACTGCTGCATGCGATGGGCTGTGAAGTCACGGCGTTTAGCTCGAACCCGGCCAAAGAGAAAGAAGTGCTGGCGATGGGTGCGGATAAGGTAGTCAACAGCCGCGATCCGCAAGCGCTCAAATCGCTGGCAGGTCAGTTTGATCTGATCATCAATACCGTTAACGTCGATCTCGACTGGCAACCGTACTTTGAAGCGCTGGCCCACGGCGGTAACTTCCACACCGTCGGTGCGGTGATGAAGCCGCTGCCGGTGCCTGCGTTTACGCTGATCGGGGGGGATCGCAGCGTCTCCGGTTCCGCAACCGGTACGCCGTTCGAATTGCGCAAACTGATGAAGTTTGCCGGGCGCACTAAAGTGGCGCCCACCACCGAACTGTATCCGATGTCTAAGATCAACGAAGCTATCCAGCATGTGCGTGACGGTAAAGCTCGTTATCGCGTGGTGTTGAAAGCGGATTTTTGATGTGAACGCGCGGGATGCGTGCGGCCTGATTGCACGCATCGCCACCCTCTCCCGTCGGGAGAGGGTGGAATACTCAAAACGCTACCGTTTTGCTGCGGTCATTGCCTTGAACACCTCTGCCACCGCCACGGCCCCCGGGTCGGTCACCCCCTCCAGGTTCTCTTTGTTGACATACGACGAACGTCCGGCACCCGCTTTCACCATATTCGCTGTCGCCTCAGCGCCCGCGTTCGCAGCCTGCGCAGCAGCCTGAAGGTCGCCTTTCTGCAATGCCTCCAGCGCCGGTTGCAGGGCATCGATCAAGGTGCGATCGCCAAGATCTGCCCCACCATACTGCTTCATCTGCGCCAGCCCGCTTAAGAGCGCTTCCGGCAACGGCTGACCGTCGTGCAACGTCTGCCCGGCAGCGGTAAAGAAGATCGACATCAGCACACCGCTTGAGCCCCCCATAACCGTTGCCAGTCGCTCGCCAACCAGCAGCAACAGCGTCGACACATCATTTAGCGGAAGCTGTTTCTTCTCCAGACGCTGCGCAATATCCCGCGCCCCTTGCGCAAAGGTAGAGCCCGTATCGCCATCACCCACTTTGGCATCCAGCGCATTGAGGCGGTTTTCCAGCTGGATCAGCGTCTGCGTGACCGTGGAGACGATCTCTGCGACCCGTGGATTGTCCGAGGCGGTATATTCCACGCGGTCATGGATCGCGCTATGTTCCTGCACGCGCAGCGGCGCAAACGCCACCGGCTTCTGCCAGCCCAACGTCTCCACCTCTTCATGGAGAGCTTTTTCGAACAGATCGTTAAGCTTCAGCAACGTCAGCGAAAAGCCTTTCATATCCAGGGCACTCACCAGCGGTGCCGGACCAATCAGATAAGCGATATTCTCTTTCAGCGCCGAGTGGGCCAGCTCTTTGGTGAGCAACGCCATCTCCAGCGCCGACACGCCGCCGAGGTTATTGATAAGCACCGCAAAACGCCCGTTACCGGCCTGCGCTTTGAGCGGCTCGACCAGCGTGTCGATGATGGCTTTGCTGTTTTGCGTATCGACAACCGAGGCACCAGGCTCCCCGTGGATCCCAAGCCCCAGCTCCACGTGCCCCTGCTTGATCCGCCCCTCTTCTTCATCACTGCCCGGCAGGTTACAGGTTTGCATTGCCACGCCCAGGCTCCAGAGATTATCGCAAGCCTGCTGCGCGATATCGCGCACCTCGGTCAGTGATTTGCCGTGCTCTGCCGCATAGCCCGCGATTTTATGAACCAGTGCCGTACCGGCGATACCGCGCGGCTGCTTGTTATCCGGCAGGGCAATATCATCGGCGACAATGACCATCTCGACCTTCAGGCCATAGCGCTTGGCTTTTTCTGCCGCCAGGCCGAAATTAAGCCGGTCGCCGGTGTAATTTTTCACGATCAGCAGACAACCCCGATCGCCCGTTACCGCCACAATGGCGTTCAGCACCGCATCAACGCTCGGCGAAGCAAAAAGATCCCCGCACACCGCTGCTGTGAGCATCCCTTTGCCGACAAACCCGGCGTGTGCAGGTTCATGACCAGAGCCACCGCCTGAAATAACCGCCACCCGGCTTTTATCCCAGTCGCTGCGCGCCACCACCCGAATGGCCGGATCGATATCAAGTTTGACGAGATTAGCGTGTGGTGCCGAAATCAGTATGCCTTCGATGGCGTCGTTGACCAGCTGTTTGCGATCGTTAAAGAAGAATCTGGACATAGTTTTCCAAAATTTTGTGAACCGTATGCAAAAGCATAGTCCGCGCTGGATAATGCGCCGCAAAGTCAGCAATTTACTCAGCCATTTTGCCGTCAGGTTGCCTATACTCGACCGAGGACTAAGAGAGGAAGCGCATTATGAGTACACCATTGTTAATTGCCCGCACGCTGGACAAAGAGCTGTTTTTACTGTCCGCGATGGCCAACCGCCACGGTCTCATCACCGGGGCCACCGGGACGGGGAAAACCGTGACCCTGCAGAAGCTGGCAGAGTCGCTTTCAGAGATCGGCGTACCGGTCTTTATGGCCGATGTAAAAGGCGATTTAACCGGTGTGGCTCAGGAAGGCACTCCGTCCGAAAAACTGCTCGACCGACTCAAAAATATCGGCATCACGGACTGGACACCGCACAACAATCCGGTCGTGTTATGGGATATTTTTGGTGAGAAAGGTCACCCTGTACGTGCAACCGTCTCCGATCTCGGTCCGCTGCTGCTGGCTCGTCTGCTCAACCTCAACGATGTGCAGTCCGGTGTGCTGAACATCATCTTCCGTATTGCCGACGACCAGGGTCTGCTGCTGCTTGATTTCAAAGATCTGCGGGCCATTACCCAGTACATCGGTGATAACGCCAAATCGTTCCAGAACCAGTACGGTAATATCAGCAGCGCCTCAGTCGGGGCCATCCAGCGCGGGTTACTGACCCTGGAGCAACAGGGTGCCGAACATTTCTTTGGCGAGCCGATGCTGGATATCAAGGACTGGATGCGCACCGACAGCAACGGGAAAGGCATCATCAATATTCTGAGCTCAGAGAAGCTCTACCAGATGCCGAAGCTCTACGCCGCCAGCCTGCTGTGGATGCTCTCTGAACTGTACGAGCAGTTACCTGAAGCCGGCGATCTCGACAAACCCAAGCTGGTCTTCTTCTTCGACGAGGCGCACCTGCTGTTTAACGATGCGCCACAGGTTCTGCTGGATAAGATTGAACAGGTGATCCGCCTGATCCGCTCTAAAGGCGTCGGCGTCTGGTTTGTTTCGCAAAACCCGTCCGATATTCCTGACAACGTGCTGGGACAGCTCGGCAACCGCGTACAGCATGCCCTGCGCGCCTTTACACCGAAAGATCAGAAGGCCGTCAAAGCCGCCGCACAAACCATGCGAGCGAACCCGGCATTTGATACCGAAGCGGCCATCCAGGCGTTGGGCACCGGTGAAGCGCTTATCTCTTTCCTGGATGCAAAAGGCAGCCCGTCCGTTGTGGAACGCGCAATGGTGATTGCCCCTTGCTCCCGGATGGGACCCGTGACGGACGATGAACGCAACGGCCTGATTAACCGCTCCCCGCTGTATGGTAAGTATGAGGACGACGTGGATCGCGAGTCGGCATTCGAGATGCTGCAAAAAGGGGTACAGGCCACCACCGAATCCCAGGACGCGCCTACCGCCAAAGGCCAGTCTGTTGCCGTGGACGACGGCATCCTGGGCGGGCTTAAGGATATCCTGTTTGGTACAACCGGACCACGCGGCGGCAAACGCGATGGCGTCGTGCAGACCATGGCGAAAAGTGCAGCGCGTCAGGTCACGAATCAGATTGTACGCGGCATGCTGGGGAGCCTGTTAGGCGGTCGCCGCCGGTAAGCGGGGAACCCAGGGGCGACCAAGCGCCGATCCCTGTACGCCGTGCTCTTGCAGATAACGGTCGATTTCCACCATCCCCGTCCAGCGGTTCTCACACCAGAGCGGTGCAAGAAGCGTTGGACGGCGGGCGCTGGCGGAGATGCGGTGGTAGACAATCTCCGGCGGGGTGTGCCGAATCATCTCCCCCGCCGTCATCGTATACGCGTCAAGCTCAATACCGGTTAAGCGCCCGGCTTCCCAGGCTTTGGCCATGATACTGCCCTTTACGATGTGCAGTGGATGCAGCTTAATTCCGTCTACACCGGTCTCGACCACCTTTTCCAGCGTCTCAAGACCGTGCTGCTGCCCTTCGCCTGGCAGGCCGACAATCAGGTGCGAGCACACCTTTAGCCCACGCTCACGCGCGAGACGTGTGGTGCGCTGGTAACAGGCGAAATCATGTCCACGGTTGATGCGGTGCAGAGTTTTGTCGTGCGCACTTTGCAGGCCCAGCTCCAGCCAGATCTCATACCCCTGCTCCTTGTACTCGCTGAGCAGGTCCAGTACCGCTTCCGGCACGCAGTCCGGGCGGGTGCCCACACACAGCCCTACGATACTGGCCTGACTTACCGCCTGCTGATACATGGAGCGCAAGACCTGTACTTCCGCCCATGTGCTGGTGTAGGCCTGGAAATAGGCCAGATACTGTTTCGCACGGTTGACCAGACTCGCCTGATGGGACAGCTGTTCGACGATGGAACGATGCTGCTGCGCTTCGTCAGCAAAAGACGCCACATTACAGAAAGTACAGCCCCCGCGCCCGATCGTCCCGTCACGGTTCGGGCAGCTAAAACCGCCATGCAGCGTCAGCTTGTGAACCTTTTGCCCATAACGCTGCAAAAGATCCCCACCAAACATGTTGACTAATTTCTGTAACTGCATAATCTGATAGACCGTCCCAAAGAAAGGGGACAAGCCTGCCATTTTTAGCCTCTGTCGGCGATGACCTGGATCAATCGCCCTGGACGGCCTTTATCTCTATGAATAAATACTCAGGATTACTGCAATTTCATTCATGCCGATTATGATTACTTTTCCTTATGTTCTGATTGTTTTTTTCACTTATAGCGCCAGCACTGAAAAACAGTGACTTTATGCGGGTTTGCATTTCATCATAGAGAATTATTCTGCTAAAAAACGGCTATTCAGCACGCTACATCGATAATACCGCTTTCATATAGTGAGTCAGATCACACTCCGCTGCGTCTCACCACAGCTTACAAACGTTGTAAATAGAGTTGAATTTCTTTTATATACAAATAGTTAATAGCTCTTTAGCACATTTTTGTATAAATAAGATTGCCATTTGACCTGTGTACCAATTCCCGATAAGTTGGAAATCCGCTGGAAGCTTTCTGGATGAGCAGCCTGCTCATCATATTTATGCAGTAATTGAGATTCCCTCTGAAGCAAGTCCTCAAACTTGTTTACCTGCGCGAAAGGATGAAAAAGAGGGCGAATGCGAGGTACGCGTATGAAACGCAAACCCCGTCGCCATGCTCTTTCTGTGCCTGTGCGCCACGGTTCAGTGGGAAGCCCGACGAGCCTGGGGAGGTTCACTGATATGTTGTACGATAAATCCCTTGAGAAGGATAACTGTGGTTTCGGCCTGATCGCCCACATAGAAGGCGAACCTAGCCACAAGGTAGTGCGTACTGCTATTCACGCACTGGCCCGCATGCAGCACCGTGGTGCCATCCTTGCTGATGGTAAAACCGGCGACGGTTGCGGTCTGCTGCTGCAAAAACCGGATCGTTTCTTCCGTATCGTTGCGGAAGAGCGCGGCTGGCGTTTAGCCAAAAACTACGCTGTCGGTATGCTGTTCCTGAATCAGGATCCTGAAAAAGCTGCCGCCTCACGCCGCATCGTCGAAGAAGAACTTCAACGTGAAACCCTGTCTATTGTTGGCTGGCGCGATGTGCCAACCAACGAAGGGGTACTCGGTGAAATCGCCCTCTCCTCGCTGCCTCGAATTGAACAGATTTTTGTTAATGCCCCTGCGGGCTGGCGTCCGCGTGATATGGAACGCCGTCTGTTTATCGCCCGTCGTCGCATTGAAAAACGTCTCCAGGACGACAAAGAGTTCTACGTCTGTAGCCTCTCTAACCTGGTGAACATCTATAAAGGTCTGTGTATGCCGGCTGACCTGCCGCGCTTCTACCTGGACCTGGCGGACCTGCGTCTGGAATCGGCCATCTGCCTCTTCCACCAGCGCTTCTCCACCAACACCGTCCCTCGCTGGCCGCTGGCACAGCCGTTCCGCTACCTGGCGCACAACGGCGAGATCAATACCATTACCGGTAACCGCCAGTGGGCGCGTGCTCGTACCTATAAGTTCCAGACGCCACTGATCCCTGACCTGCACGATGCCGCGCCGTTCGTTAACGAAACCGGCTCTGACTCCAGCTCCATGGATAACATGCTGGAGCTGCTGCTGGCAGGCGGTATGGATATCGTGCGCGCCATGCGTCTGCTCGTGCCACCGGCATGGCAGAACAACCCTGATATGGATCCAGAGCTGCGCGCGTTCTTCGACTTTAACTCCATGCACATGGAGCCGTGGGATGGCCCGGCGGGCATCGTTATGTCCGACGGTCGCTTTGCTGCCTGTAACCTGGACCGTAACGGTCTGCGTCCGGCACGCTACGTCATCACCAAAGATAAGCTCATCACCTGCGCCTCTGAAGTCGGTATCTGGGATTACCAGCCTGACGAAGTGGTTGAGAAAGGCCGCGTTGGCCCGGGCGAGCTGATGGTTATCGACACCCGCGGTGGGCGCATTCTGCACTCTGCTGAAACCGATAACGATCTGAAGAGCCGCCATCCGTACAAAGAGTGGATGGAGAAAAACGTTCGTCGCCTGGTGCCATTCGAAGATCTGCCGGATGAAGAAGTGGGCAGTCGTGAGCTGGACGACGATACGCTCGCCAGCTTCCAGAAACAGTTTAACTACAGCGCCGAAGAGCTGGATTCCGTGATCCGCGTACTCGGTGAAAATGGCCAGGAAGCGGTCGGCTCCATGGGTGACGATACCCCGTTTGCCGTGCTCTCCAGCCAGCCACGCATCATTTATGATTACTTCCGTCAGCAGTTTGCGCAGGTGACCAACCCGCCAATCGATCCGCTGCGTGAAGCACACGTGATGTCACTGGCCACCAGCATCGGTCGCGAGATGAACGTCTTCTGCGAAGCTGAAGGCCAGGCGCACCGCCTGACCTTTAAATCGCCGATCCTGCTGTACTCTGATTTCAAACAGCTCACCACCCTGAAAGAGGATCACTACCGCGCCGACACGCTCGATATCACTTTCGACGTGACCGAAGCGACCCTCGAAGAGACGGTGAATGCGCTGTGTGACAAAGCGGAACAGATGGTGCGTAACGGTACCGTTCTGCTGGTGCTCTCTGACCGCAATATTGCGAAAAACCGTCTGCCGGTACCGGCCCCAATGGCGGTAGGTGCTATCCAGACGCGTCTGGTCGATAAGAGCCTGCGCTGCGACGCCAACATCATTGTTGAAACCGCCAGCGCCCGCGATCCGCACCACTTTGCCGTGCTGTTAGGCTTTGGTGCGACGGCTATTTACCCGTACCTGGCCTACGAAACGCTGGCGCGTCTCGTGGATACCCGTGCTATCGACAAAGATTACCGCACGGTGATGCTGAACTACCGTAACGGCATCAACAAAGGCCTGTACAAAATCATGTCCAAAATGGGCATCTCGACCATCGCCTCCTACCGCTGCTCGAAGCTGTTTGAAGCGGTCGGTCTGCATGACGACGTGGCGACACTTTGCTTCCAGGGTGTTATCAGCCGTATCGGCGGTGCCGGATTCGCTGACTTCCAGCAGGATCTGATGAACCTGTCGAAACGCGCCTGGCTGGCACGTAAGCCGCTGGATCAAGGTGGTCTGCTGAAGTATGTCCACGGCGGTGAATATCACGCTTATAACCCGGACGTGGTGCGTACGCTGCAACAGGCCGTTCAGAGCGGCGAGTACAGCGATTACCAGCAGTATGCTGAACTGGTGAACAGCCGTCCGGCGGCGACGCTGCGCGACCTGCTGGCGCTGAACCCGGGTGATGAAGCCGTCAGCATTGACGACGTTGAGCCTGCCACTGAACTGTTTAAACGCTTTGACACCGCGGCAATGTCCATCGGTGCGCTCAGCCCGGAAGCTCACGAAGCGCTGGCTGAAGCGATGAACAGCATCGGCGGCAATTCAAACTCCGGTGAAGGTGGTGAAGACCCTGCCCGTTATGGCACCAACAAAGTCTCACGTATCAAGCAGGTTGCATCCGGTCGCTTTGGCGTCACGCCAGCGTATCTGGTTAACGCCGACGTGATTCAGATTAAAGTCGCTCAGGGTGCAAAACCGGGCGAAGGCGGCCAGTTACCGGGTGATAAAGTCACGCCGTATATCGCCAAATTACGCTACTCCGTACCGGGTGTGACGCTGATTTCTCCGCCACCGCATCACGATATTTATTCTATCGAGGATCTGGCGCAGCTGATTTTCGACCTGAAACAGGTCAACCCGAAAGCGATGATCTCCGTGAAGCTGGTTTCCGAACCGGGCGTTGGCACCATCGCGACCGGTGTGGCAAAAGCCTATGCGGACCTGATCACCATCGCCGGTTATGACGGTGGTACCGGGGCAAGCCCACTCTCCTCCGTAAAATACGCGGGCTGTCCGTGGGAGCTTGGCCTGGTGGAAACCCAGCAGGCGCTGGTGGCTAACGGTCTGCGTCATAAGATCCGTCTGCAGGTGGATGGCGGCCTGAAAACCGGCCTCGACATCATCAAGGCGGCGATTCTGGGTGCGGAAAGCTTTGGTTTCGGCACGGGCCCTATGGTCGCGCTCGGCTGTAAATACCTGCGTATTTGCCACCTGAACAACTGTGCAACCGGTGTTGCAACCCAGGACGAGAAGCTGCGTAAGAACCATTACCACGGCCTGCCGTTCAAAGTGACGAACTACTTTGATTTCATCGCCCGCGAAACCCGTGAGCTGATGGCACAGCTGGGCGTGAAACGCCTGGTGGATCTGATTGGCCGTACCGACCTGCTCAAAGAGCTGGAAGGTTTCACAGCCAAACAGCAGAAGCTTGAGCTGTCTAAGTTGCTGGAAACTGCCGAGCCACATCCTGGCAAAGCGGTCTACTGCACCGAGAATAACCCGCCGTTCGACAATGGCGTGCTGAACGCGCAGCTGCTGCAGCAAGCGAAGCCGTATGTGGATGACAAGCAGAGCAAAACGTTCTGGTTTGATATTCGCAACACTGACCGTTCTGTAGGTGCATCGCTTTCCGGTTACATCGCGCAAACGCACGGTGACCAGGGCCTGGCGGCCGACCCGATTACCGCACACTTCAGCGGTACCGCGGGTCAGAGCTTCGGCGTGTGGAACGCCGGCGGCGTTGAACTGTATCTGACCGGTGATGCCAACGACTACGTCGGTAAAGGCATGGCGGGTGGTCTGCTGGCGGTGCGTCCGCCGGTCGGTTCTGCCTTCCGTAGCTGCGATGCCAGCATCATCGGTAACACCTGTCTGTACGGCGCGACCGGTGGTCGTCTGTTTGCAGCGGGTCGTGCAGGTGAACGTTTCGCCGTACGTAACTCCGGTGCCATCACCGTGGTTGAAGGTATCGGTGATAACGGTTGTGAATACATGACGGGCGGGATTGTGTGCGTCCTGGGTAAAACCGGCGTGAACTTTGGCGCAGGCATGACGGGCGGTTTTGCTTACGTCCTGGATGAAGACGGTGAGTTCCGCAAACGCGTGAACCCTGAACTGGTGGAAGTGCTGGACGTTGAAACGCTGGCTATCCACGAAGAACACCTGCGCGGTTTGATTACCGAACACGTGCAGCATACCGGTTCTTCGCGCGGCGAAGAGATCCTGGCCAACTGGCCGGCGTTCTCTGCGAAATTCGCGCTGGTTAAACCGAAGTCCAGCGATGTTAAAGCCCTGTTGGGTCACCGTAGTCGTAGCGCAGCAGAGCTGCGTGTGCAGGCGCAGTAAGGAATTCAGATGAGCCAGAACGTATACCAGTTTATCGACCTGCAGCGTGTTGATCCGCCAAAGAAACCGCTGAAGATCCGTAAAATTGAATTTGTAGAAATCTATGAGCCGTTTTCAGAAGGCCAGGCCAAAGCACAGGCAGACCGCTGCCTGTCCTGCGGTAACCCTTACTGCGAATGGAAATGTCCGGTCCATAACTACATCCCGAACTGGCTGAAACTGGCCAACGAAGGACGTATTTTTGAAGCTGCCGAGCTGTCTCACCAGACAAACACCCTGCCGGAAGTCTGCGGCCGCGTGTGTCCTCAGGACCGTCTGTGTGAAGGTTCCTGTACGCTGAACGACGAATTTGGCGCGGTGACCATCGGTAATATCGAACGCTATATCAACGATAAAGCCTTCGAAATGGGCTGGCGTCCGGATATGACCGGCGTTAAGCAAACCGACAAGCGTGTGGCGATCATCGGTGCGGGCCCGGCGGGCCTGGCCTGTGCGGACGTTCTGACCCGTAACGGCGTGAAGGCGGTGGTCTTTGACCGCCATCCGGAAATCGGCGGTCTGCTGACCTTCGGTATTCCGGCCTTCAAGCTGGAAAAAGAGGTCATGACCCGCCGCCGTGAAATCTTCACCGGTATGGGTATTGAGTTCAAACTGAACGTGGAAGTCGGTCGCGACGTGCAGCTCGACGACCTGCTGAAGGATTACGACGCCGTCTTCCTGGGCGTGGGAACCTATCAGTCCATGCGCGGTGGTCTGGAAAACGAAGATGCGCCGGGCGTATTCGACGCACTGCCGTTCCTGATTGCCAATACCAAACAGATCATGGGCTATGGCGAAACCGCCGATGAGCCGTATGTCAGCATGGAAGGCAAACGCGTGGTGGTGCTGGGCGGGGGTGATACCGCGATGGACTGCGTGCGTACCTCCATTCGCCAGAATGCGGCACACGTGATCTGCGCCTATCGTCGTGACGAAGAGAACATGCCGGGCTCTAAACGCGAAGTGAAAAACGCGCGTGAAGAGGGCGTGGAATTCCAGTTCAACATCCAGCCTCTGGGTATTGAAGTGAATGCCAACGGCAAAGTGAGCGGCGTGAAAATGGCGCGCACTGAGATGGGTGCGCCGGATGCGAAAGGTCGTCGTCGCGCAGAGATCGTGGCAGGTTCCGAGCATGTGATCCCGGCCGATGCCGTAGTAATGGCGTTCGGTTTCCGTCCTCACAGCATGGAGTGGCTGGCGAAGCACAGCGTAGAGCTGGACTCTCAGGGTCGTGTTATTGCGCCGGAAGGCAACGAAAACGCGTTCCAGACCAGCAACCCGAAAATCTTTGCTGGCGGTGATATCGTTCGCGGTTCCGACCTGGTCGTTACCGCGATTGCCGAAGGCCGTAAAGCCGCTGACGGTATTCTGAATTACCTGGAAGTGTAAAAAAATAAGCCGGATGGCAAATACCATCCGGCTTTTTTTATGCGGCTAACCACCGTTGATTCCCGCCCTGCAGCTCCGCTTTTCTGTGGTGCCGCAAAAAGAAGGGTTACTTCGTCAATAAGCTCCAGGTCAAATCACTTTCCAGCGTAGTTTGATCTGTCAGATGGCTGAACGCGCTTTCGTTGAGTACCGGTGAGAGCGTTACGTTGAAACTCATCTGCTGGCCGGAAGGGACCTGGTTATTCTCAAGCGCAATCACCGCCTCGTTATTACGCAGATAGAACGGCGTCGGTGTACCGTTTTCCGGCGTAAAATTCAGCTGATCGACCGTTTTACCCACGGTGTAACTTTTGCCATCGACGGTCATGTTGTCAATTTTGACTGCGACACCGCCGGACTGCCCAAAAAGAAACCGCCCCTTATCTCCCGCTGTACCGCGCAGTATCACCGCCATCTGCTGAGACTGAGGGCAAAAAACATTTACCGTGATGTCACGATCGGCCATTTTATGCCAGTCCTGCTGCGTCGTTTCGATCGTATCCCGGCGCATTTCATGATAATCCACCACCGGCTGTGAGAGACTGAGCTGGCAATCTTCAGCATGGGTTATTCCTGTCACACCGAGCATCAGCAAGGCCACTAAGCCCGATAAGTGTCGACTGTTCATCGGCAGACTCCGTTCACTTCTTCATAGAAGGCATTTTCGTCACGCTTATCAGCCAGGGTGTAATCAATCTTACACAGCCGGTTATTGTCACCGTCTAGCGCGTAGAGCGCGCTCAGCTGATCGGCATCGTTAATAAAGACGTGGCCATCATCAACCGTGGTCACGATATAGTTACCTTTCTCATCAACAATCGAGATCCCTTTACTCAGGGGCTGACCGTCAGCCTGCTTAACGCTTAGCATGACGCGGCGGCTGTTAAGTACTTTGAAATCAATCTCGCTGACCGAGGCATGGCCTGCGGCAATATATTTCGTGCCGTTAGCCAGCGTCATACTCTGCGGCAGCTTATTAGCATCAATTTCTATGCGGGAGTTATGCCATTCGTTGAGTGAAGGTACCACGGCCTGACCCCATGGATCGGTCCAGACGGTACCTTGCGGAGTGGAGATTTCAACGCCGCTCTTCTTCTCGCTCAGTCTGGCAATCGCGAAGGTGTCCTGAATCGTATATGGCGAGAAAGTCACACCCTCTTTATGCATGGCCACGCCACCCGACAATGTCGCATTGTAGTTCCGCTGATTATCCCCACTGGTTCCGCCCCCTACGCTCAATTGCGTATAGCGCAGGTTAGTGTTGATGTTGCCGTTGAAGCTGTTGTCTTTCGAATCCTGATCGCGATCGGCTGAGATGTAATAGTTCGTATTGTCTCCCAGCGAGCCGCTGTTAGACGCGCCATAGGAGGTGCTATCACCCTGTTTACGCATATAGGTACTGATGGACTGACTGCCGCCGAGCGGGATGCTCACGTTGACGTAGAACATCTCATTGTCCTGATCGTCATCGACATTACCGACCGCACTTTGCCAGTTCATGGATACTGACGCGTACGTAAAGGTCTTGCCCCATGACAGCAAGAGGTAACGTGAATCTTCACCGTCACCGCTGGTCTGGTTGTAGTTGAACCCTGCGCTAAACACCCCCGCCAGAGGGGAGGAGAAACGAACGTTGCCGGAATAGGTGTTGTCATATCCCTGATAATCATCGTCCATCGCATCAGCCAGTTCGCGATACTCTCCGCTGTAATGTGTCGCACTGCCTGAAAGACCGACGTACTCGTTCAGGATGTAATCACTTTGCAGCTCGGTTTTTACCCCGCTGCTGCTGTCACCAAAGCTCGCATTGCTGACTGCCGCACCCGTTGAAAGGGTCCAGTCATCGCTTATCAGGAACTCTGTCCTGCCGCCTGCCGCCTGGTAGTTTTCCGCAGCGGCACCTGAAGCCAGGAGATTCATCCACGGAGAGACACGCCAGCCGTCAGAGATGTTCATCACCAGCGGATCGTTATAGTCGCTGTCGATGCTGCGCACCTGACCTACAGAAAGGGTTAGACCCTGCGGGCGTGAAAGGTTGCGCGCCCTTACCTGAGACGCCGGGACGATGAAACGGTTAGTTGCGCCGTCGGATTCCACCACCGAGACGTCCAGATCCACATTGTTGCGAACCACGGGCACGTCATCCAGCGTGAAGGGGCCGGCTGGCACAAGGGTACTGAAGACCAGTTGACCGTTCTGGCGGATTTCGACACGTGCCTGGGAAGACTGGGCAATACCGGAAACGCTCACGCCAGAGCTTGCTCTCGCCAGACCGCTGGTCGGCATAAACTGAACGCCGGTAATCGGCACCCCGCTCAACACGTTGGACATGGCGTTGATTTCACCCACCTGCATCGTCATTTTTTGCGCGGTAAAGACATGCTCTGCATAGGTGTAAATGCTTTCGGCATTTCGGCTACCGTCGTCATCCGTCAGGATATAACGGCTGCGCAGCGCCCAGTCCATCGTGTTGAATCCGGCTTCCAGGCTGGCCTGAGAGTAGCGACTGCTGTCATTGTCACCATAGTCGTTATGGGTGCTGAACAATGAATAGTTCAGCAACGCCGCCGTTCCACCATGCTGGAAGTTTTTGATATCCGACGACAGACTGTTCACCGCTTCAGCTGGCAGATAGAGTTCAACGGCCTCCTGGTTAGGCAAGGCGTTGATGACGGCTTTAGGATAGTTATCCCGAATATCATGACACTCCTCACCGGACTTTATTGACACAGGCATCAGCCCAGCAAACTCCATGAGATCGTTATCAAAGCAAAGCATGCCATCTTTGTTGAAACGAACTGCAGCCATTCCCCGCTCTTTCCCGTTGACCTTCACCGAAACGGAGTGGGTTCCGGGTAAAAAGCGCGGTGCTTCTGCGAAGTAATGGTTGAGATCTTTATTCAACCCCAGCGTTTGCATTATCCCCGTGTCGAAGGTGACCTCCCTCGCCAGAACGGATGTTGAATCAAGTAACACCAGAGGTAATGTGCCGCAAAGAATGGCGCGGACACAAAGTGCAAGGCGGCTTTGTTTACTCACCGTCATATCCCTATTTTATTTATTTAATTCCGACGTAAAGCTCGGTACCTCAACGCCATAGCGGCTGGCCGGGAAAAACTTAACGCTGCTGTCACCGCTGACTTTCTTACTCATATCAGCCGTTAGCGTTTCGCCAGGAAGAATGTAGGTTTTGGACAGAGAGGCACTCACACCTGAAGGCAGCAGCATCACGTTCTGCCCAAGACGGACCACATATTTGCTGGGATTGTTCACGGTGACGGACGTGCCGTTTGAGGACCACTTCAGGAACTTCCAGGCATCAGTGACCACACCCAGGGATGCCGGACGAATAAGCACGGGGATATCCTGGCGAATGTTAATGCCAATCTTTATTTTTTTATCATCGTTTTTAGGCGGAATACCGTCGAATGTGACGCGTTTATAATGCTCTACATCCAATGGCTGTTTGTTCTGAAGAATAAAGCGCAGCTGCTGCGTCTGACCTGGCTCAAGACGTACCACCGGCTGCGTTGCAATAAGCTTAAGACCAGTATCGTCCGGCAGGTCAACGACATTCGTATATAAAAGTGAAGGATGCGAATCGGTATTCTTGACGTTAATGGTTCCACTGTGCGTTGCTTCATCAATGATTAACAGACTGGTTTCAGGCACCATGCCTTCTGCATGTACAGCAACACTGGCAGATAATAACGCGGCAGTAATAAGCGTGTTAAATAAAGTGGATTTTAAACAATGCATAATAATATCTCCTTGAAAGCAACAACAGAACAGTCCATGTTTATCGCGCCGTTAAAAAGAGAGTAAATGCAGCGCATTTACTCTCCGGTTAATTAAATTACGTTGACTCGATTAAAAGTCTTACAGATAACGCAGGCTGATAGTCACCTGACCATCAAGCTGGGTGTCATCAGTGATCGCCAGCGTGGTGGTATCCTGGATCGCCAGAGAGGTCACCAGTGGGAAGGTTGCGGTCTGGAACGCCAGTGGAGCCAGGGTGCCAACAGTCGCAACGGTGAAATCACGATAGTTATCGCCCTGAGTTGTACCGTTGGTGCTCTTCGACCAGTTACCGGTAGCATTCTGCTGGTAAATTGGGTCAACTTTAGCGCCGTCAGCCATTACGCTGTCAGTTTTAACGAACAGCGAGTATGTTCCGATGTTCACTGGTGTTGCACCTGTTGTTTTACCTACACCGTAAGTCTGGCTTTCAGACGAATTAGAACCACCACCAAACATGCCATTCTCAACGGTGAGTTTCGCGTTAGAATCAGCGCGATCGTCAATCATATTCCAGGACACTTTTGTTGCTGCGGTGCAGGTAATAGTCAGATCGATGTCTTTCTGGCCCAGCTGGTTAACTGCCGTTGAGCTTAAACCACCCAAACTAACTGTGCCGTAGTCAACCGTTCCGCCGTTGCTTAACTGAGGCGTACAGGCTGAATTAGTCAGCGTACCTTTGACTTTCAGAACGGCAGTTGGGTTAGCCGCAAAAGCGGATGTCACACAGAGAGAGAGCGCAGTAGCGAGTAAAACCTTTTTCACTTGTTATTCCTTAACATATGAGTAATTGCAATATTAAATACAGCAGGGATAAATAAATTTACCCCATACTGTTTATCGTCATGCTTGAGAGCATGCGTAGATAATATAATCTTTATAAATACAAGCAATTTAGAAAAATTAATTTATGGATTTAGAATAACGTTATCAATAAGTGATATTTATTTATAAGAGTGTATATAGCTTTAAAACAACATATTATATTCAGCGGAGATATAGCTTGAAATTATCCGAACGGTGGGGGCAAGCAAAAAAGAAGGGATGTATATGATTTACTTTATTAAACGTTTTGACATAAAAAGACATAAAAAAATCCAGCTAGTCTGAATAACTAACTGGATAGTCGATAAAAATGCTTTTACTACTTCACAACGCGCAGTGCCGGACGGCCTCCGCGCGGCGGCGGATCGTCATCAGGATCGTCATTGTGATCGGGCTTGTCACCCTCAATGACCGACATCAGCGTTTCGCTTTCGTTTTCCGAAGCGCCGTTTTCGTCATTCAGGCCGACAACATCCTCGTCATAAGCCGCTTCCGGCTCAAACATGGTGCCTGCACCGTTTTCACGCGCATAAATCGCCAGCACCGCAGCCAGCGGTACAGAAACCTGACGCGGCACACCGCCGAAACGCGCGTTAAAGCGCACTTCGTCGTTGGCCAGTTCAAGGTTACCCACCGCGCGCGGCGCGATGTTCAGTACGATCTGCCCGTCACGTGCATATTCCATAGGAACCTGCACGCCCGGCAACGTCACATCCACAACCAGGTGCGGCGTGAGCTGGTTATCCAGCAGCCATTCATAGAAGGCGCGCAGCAGATACGGACGGCGTGGGGTAAGTTGTGACATTTCCACAGTCATTAGCCTCGGCCGAGACGCATTTCACGTTCCGGTTCAGTTAAAGATGCCAGGAAAGAATCGCGTTCAAATACGCGAGTCATGTAGCCCTTCAGCTCTTTCGCGCCCGGACCGCTGAACTCTACGCCCAGGGTTGGCAGACGCCACAGCAACGGCGCCAGGTAGCAATCTACCAGGCTGAACTCATCGCTCAGGAAGAATGGTTTCTGACCAAACACAGGGGCAATCGCCAGCAGCTCTTCACGCAGTTGCTTACGTGCAGCGTCTGCTTCAGCAGAGGAACCGTTGACGATAACGTTCATCAGCGTGTACCAGTCTTTTTCGATACGCTGCATGTACAGGCGGCTTTCACCACGTGCAACAGGGTAAACAGGCATCAGTGGTGGATGCGGGAAACGCTCATCCAGATATTCCATAATGATACGGGATTCCCACAGGGTCAGCTCGCGATCCACCAGCGTCGGTACGCTTTGGCTCGGGTTGAGATCGATCAGATCCTGAGGCGGGTTATCCTTTTCCACATGCTCGATCTCAAAACTGACACCCTTCTCGGCCAGCACGATACGAACCTGATGGCTATAAATGTCAGTAGGACCAGAAAACAGCGTCATTACCGAACGTTTGTTGGCAGCGACAGCCATGAAAACCTCCAGGTATATTCAGAATTTTTACTGCTACCAGCCCAAACAGGGCCAGCCAGATGTTGTATCGCCCATCCCAGAGAAAACACATTGTTCAAGAATCGAACAAAAAACGAGTATTCACCGATATTTGGGCAGAAAATTGGATGATAGTTTACCAGATTTTGATGGCTTTGTGGTGAGGGGATTCTGGAAATGTGGAAAAAGAGAAGATATATGCAGTGATGCTGTGGATAACCTGCACATTATCCATAAAAAAAAACCCGCCGAAGCGGGTTTTTCGCCAATCGTTTCTGCGTAAGCAGAAAAGGATTAACGTTTGGAGAACTGTGGACGACGACGTGCTTTACGCAGACCCACTTTCTTACGTTCAACCTGACGAGCGTCACGAGTAACGAAGCCAGCTTTACGCAGTTCAGAACGCAGGGATTCGTCGTACTCCATCAGAGCGCGGGTGATACCGTGACGGATCGCACCTGCCTGACCGGAGATACCACCACCTTTAACGGTGATGTACAGATCCAGTTTTTCTACCATATCAACCAGTTCCAGCGGCTGGCGAACTACCATGCGGGCAGTTTCACGACCGAAGTACTGTTCCAGAGAACGTTGGTTGATTACGATTTTACCACTGCCCGGTTTGATGAACACGCGAGCTGCGGAACTTTTGCGGCGACCAGTGCCGTAGTATTGATTTTCAGCCATTGCCTATAATCCCGATTAGATGTCAAGAACTTGCGGTTGCTGTGCCGCGTGGTTGTGCTCGTTACCTGCGTAAACTTTCAGTTTACGGAACATAGCACGACCCAGCGGGCCTTTTGGCAGCATGCCTTTAACCGCGATTTCAATCACACGCTCAGGACGGCGAGCAATCATCTCTTCAAAGGTCGCTTCTTTGATACCACCGATGTGGCCAGTGTGATGGTAGTACATTTTGTCTGTACGCTTGTTGCCGGTTACAGCAACTTTATCTGCGTTCAGAACGATGATGTAATCACCCGTATCAACGTGCGGAGTGTATTCCGCTTTATGCTTACCGCGCAGGCGACGAGCCAGTTCAGTAGCCAGACGGCCCAGAGTTTTACCGGTCGCGTCAACAACATACCAGTCGCGCTGTACGGTTTCTGGTTTAGCTGTAAAAGTTTTCATTAAAAGCTTACCCAAATAATAAGTTACACGTTGGTGAACACCCAAACGTTTAGTCAGTTGAGGTTCACACGACAAAGTCCGGCAAACCTACCCCTTCGAATAGCTAATGCCGACACATAGAAAGTTTCGGGAAAAAAACCTTCTCGTAACGTGGGGTCGCAAGATTATAGAGAAGTTGAGGTCAAAGATCGACCCTTAAATGTGATTCGAGGCGGGTTTTTCGGGGGTAAGGTTTTTGCGGTCTGCCGCCCTCACCCCCAGCCCCTCTCCCACAGGGAGAAGGTCGCCTTTATGGCATATGCTGAAGCTTAAGATACTCCTCGCTTTGCATCTCCTGCAGGCGCGACAGACAGCGCTGGAACTCAAACTTCAGCCGCTCGCCTTTATACACCTCATATAAAGGTACCTCGGCGCTGACCACAAGCTTCACGTGACGCTCATAGAACTCATCGACCAGCGCAATGAAGCGGCGCGCTTCGCTTTCCATCAGCGGCGTCATGACCGGCACGTTGAGCAGCATCACGGTATGGAACAAACGCGAGAGCGCGATGTAGTCATGCTGACTGCGGGCATCCACACAGAGCGTTGCAAAGGAGACGGCCAGGGTTTGATTTTCGACACCCAGGGTTTGCAGCGGGCGATGGTTAATCTCGAGCTCAGGGGCATGAGCCCGTTTTGCCCCCGCCAGCGCCAGCCACAGTTTATCCATCTGCTGCGTGGTCTCATCGTTTAAGGGAGAGAGCCACAGATGCGCCTGAGTTAAGGTACGCAGGCGGTAATCCACCCCGGCATCAACATTCATGATGTCGCAGTGCTGTTTGATGGCATCAATAGCGGGCAGGAAACGCGCGCGCTGCAGGCCATTGCGGTAAAGCTCATCCGGCGGGATATTCGAGGTCGCCACCAGCGTTATCCCGCGCGCGAACAGCGCTTTCATCAGGCCACCCAGCAGCATGGCGTCGGTAATATCGGAGACAAAAAACTCGTCAAAACAGAGTATGTCCGTTTCCGCCTTGAACCTGTCGGCCACAATCTCCAGCGGATCGCTTTTGCCCTGCAGTGCCGTCAGCTCTTCATGAACCCGCAGCATAAAGCGGTGGAAATGCAGACGCTGCTTACGGGTACCCGGCAGGCTCAGATAAAAGAGGTCCATCAGCCAGGTTTTCCCGCGCCCGACGCCGCCCCACATATACAAACCGCGCACCGGCGCATGAGTCTGTGGCTCTTTTTTTCCGAGCAACCGCCCCAGAGCCGCCTTTAACCCACTGCTCTGTTCACCCTCTGCAGGTTTTGCCGTGAGCTCCTGATAAATCGTATCCAGACGATTCACCGCTTCACGCTGAACGTCATCCGGCTGATGTGTACCCTCATTAAGGGCAAGTTGGTATCGCGATGCAGGGGACAGGTTTTGCATAAACGTATTGTTATTCCTTCAAATAATACTCACCAGCAGACGTGACTGATGAAAAAAAGGCCGTTCTACACTACGCGATGATACGTCAGGATTCCACTTCTGCGGAAATAGCGGTTATAGTGGCAATATCAGGCACAGGCAGGAGCCGAGCCAACACCCTACGGAACAACAAGACAACGGGAGAAGTTCATGACCTGGGAATATGCGCTAATCGGTTTAGTCGTCGGCATCGTCATTGGTGCTGTGGCCATGCGTTTCGGTAATCGCAAATTGCGTCAGCAGCAGTCACTGCAGTACGAACTGGAAAAGAACAAAGCCGAACTGGAAGAGTATCGTGAAGAGCTGGTCAGCCACTTTGCCCGTAGCGCCGAGCTGCTGGACAACATGGCGACCGACTATCGTCAGCTCTATCAACATATGGCAAAAAGCTCCAGCAGCCTGCTGCCAGAAATGACCGCGGAATCCAATCCATTCCGTAACCGTCTGGCCGACTCTGAAGCCGGTAACGATCAGGCCCCTGTTCAGATGCCACGCGACTATTCAGATGGCGCGTCTGGCCTGCTGCGCGGCGGTGCAAAACGCGATTAATCGCACAACCTGAATTTATTTTACGGGCGCTGCTATTGCGCCCGTCCTTTCTTCATGACCCCAGCTATTATTGATTAAGCACTTCATTGTTCAGCGGTTTAAAATTCAATAACATCAACGTGTTTTAGGGCCGTTTTTCCTTTATTCCAGGTTACGAGAGTCAGCATCGATGAAGAAAAAAAACCAGCTGTTGAGCGCTATAGCATTAAGTGTCGGGTTATCTCTCTCGGCGTCCTTCCCTGCATCTGCCGCCCTGCCTTCCCAGGTACCCGGCCAGGCGGCAATTCCAAGCCTTGCGCCAATGCTGGAAAAAGTTCTGCCTGCGGTAGTGAGCGTGCAGGTAGAAGGCACGGCATTACAAAATCAACGCGTACCTGAAGAACTGAAAAAATATTTTGGCGATGAGTCGCCCGACCAGCAGGCGCAGCCTTTTGAAGGTCTGGGTTCTGGCGTCATTATTGATGCGGCCAAAGGTTATATTCTGACCAACAATCATGTTATCAGTCAGGCAGATAAAATCAGCGTACAGCTCAACGATGGGCGTGAGTTTGAGGCCAAACTGATTGGCGGCGATGACCAGAGCGACATCGCACTGCTGCAGGTGCAAAACCCGAGCAATCTGACTCAAATTGCCATTGCGGACTCCGATAAACTGCGTGTTGGTGATTTTGCCGTCGCCGTGGGGAATCCGTTTGGTTTAGGGCAAACCGCTACCTCCGGGATAATCTCGGCGCTGGGTCGCAGCGGTCTGAATCTGGAAGGCCTGGAAAACTTTATCCAGACCGACGCCTCAATTAACCGCGGGAACTCCGGAGGGGCATTGCTCAATCTCAACGGCGAGCTGATTGGGATTAACACCGCTATCCTGGCGCCGGGCGGCGGCAGTATCGGCATCGGTTTTGCTATCCCCAGCAATATGGCCAAAACGCTGGCGCAGCAGCTCATTCAGTTCGGTGAGGTCAAACGCGGGCTGTTGGGCATCAAAGGGATGGAGATGAGCGCTGACATCGCGAAAGCGTTCAACATCAATGTGCAGCGCGGTGCGTTTGTCAGTGAAGTGCTGCCAAACTCCGGCTCGGCAAAAGCTGGCGTGAAGTCGGGCGATGTGATTGTCAGCCTGAACGATAAACCGCTGAGCAGCTTTGCGGAACTGCGCTCGCGTATTGCCACCACCGAACCGGGTGCCAAAGTGAAGTTAGGCCTGATTCGTGATGGTAAGCCGCTGGATGTCGAAGTGACGCTTGATAAGAGCACCTCATCCTCTGCCAGCGCGGAGCTTATCGCCCCGGCGCTGCAAGGGGCAACGCTGAGCGATGGACAGCTGAAAGACGGGACGAAAGGGATTAGTGTCGATACCGTCGAGAAGAGCAGCCCTGCCGCGCAGGCCGGACTGCATCAGGATGATGTGATCATCGGCGTGAACCGCAATCGCGTGCAATCCATCGCAGAACTGCGCAAGGTGCTGGAAAGCAAACCGGCGGTCATTGCCCTGCAGGTTATGCGCGGCAACGAGTCTATCTATATTCTGTTGCGCTAAGCATTTGCGATTCCGGACATCACCGCTGCGTGTGATGTCCGGATAACTCATGTTATGCTGCAAATCGTTCCTTTATTAACGACACGCGCATCATGCTTTTAAAGCTCTTTCGTTCAATTGTCATCGGTTTGATTGTTGCCGGCCTGCTGCTGGTCGTCATGCCGTCTTTACGCCAGTTCAATAAGCTGTCGGCGCCTCAGTTCGACAGTGCGGATGAAACGCCTGCGACCTACAACCAGGCCGTTCGCCGTGCCGCGCCTGCCGTGGTTAACGTTTATAACCGTGGCCTCAATAGCTCAGCCCATAACCAGCTGGAGATCCGCACTCTCGGCTCCGGGGTAATTATGGACGAGCGCGGCTACATCATTACCAACAAACACGTGATTAACGATGCCGACCAGATCATCGTTGCCCTGCAGGATGGCCGCGTGTTTGAGGCCCTGCTGGTGGGCTCGGATAGCCTGACTGACCTGGCTGTTTTGAAGATCAACGCCACGGGCGGTTTACCGGTTATTCCTATCAACCGTAAACGAACCCCTCATATTGGCGACGTCGTGCTGGCTATCGGTAACCCTTATAACCTGGGCCAGACGATCACGCAGGGGATTATCAGCGCCACCGGTCGCATTGGCCTCAACCCGTCGGGACGGCAGAACTTCCTGCAAACCGATGCGTCCATCAACCACGGTAACTCCGGCGGTGCGCTGGTCAACTCGCTGGGCGAACTGATGGGTATCAATACCCTCTCGTTCGATAAGAGCAATGACGGTGAGACGCCGGAAGGGATTGGGTTCGCCATTCCATTCCAGCTGGCGACCAAGATCATGGATAAGCTGATCCGCGATGGCCGTGTGATCCGCGGTTATATTGGTATTGGCGGTCGTGAAATTGCGCCTATGCATTCGCAGGGCGGCGGTATCGATCAGATTCAGGGCATCGTGGTCAACGAAGTGTCGCCTGGCGGCCCGGCGGCTAACGCGGGAATTCAGGTTAATGATGTCATCGTGTCGGTCAACGGCACACCAGCGGTATCGGCGCTGGAGACCATGGATCAGGTTGCGGAGATCCGTCCTGGCTCTATCATCCCGGTTGAAGTCATGCGTAACGATAAGAAGCTGACGCTGCAGGTGACGATTCAGGAATACCCGGCCACCAACTGACAGGCATAAAAAAACGGAGCGCATTGCTCCGTTTTTTTTGCCGGGCGGCATGACGGCTTACCCGGCCTGTGGGGATATCCGTTTTACTTGTTAACGAACTCTTCGCCCAGAGTGATATCTTTCTTCAGCGTATCCAGCATGCCTTCCATCGCGTTCTTTTCAAACGCGCTCAGCTTGCCAATCGGCTGATGTTCTTCGATACCGTTTTTACCCAGCAGCAACGGCTGAGAGAAGAAACGAGCGTGTTCGCCGTCGCCTTCAACATACGCGCATTCAACAACGCCTTTCTCGCCCTGCAGTGCACGAACCAGTGACAGACCAAAACGTGCCGCCGCCTGGCCCATAGACAGGGTTGCAGAACCGCCACCCGCCTTCGCTTCCACCACTTCGGTGCCCGCGTTCTGGATGCGTTTGGTCAGGTCAGCCACTTCCTGCTCGGTGAAGCTAACACCAGGGATCTGCGACAGCAGAGGCAGAATGGTGACACCAGAGTGACCGCCGATAACCGGCACTTCAACTTCTGAAGGCTGTTTACCTTTCAGTTCAGCCACGAAGGTGTTGGAACGGATGATGTCCAGCGTGGTCACGCCGAACAGTTTGTTCTTATCGTAAACACCGGCTTTTTTCAGCACTTCTGCCGCGATAGCGACCGTGGTGTTCACCGGGTTAGTGATGATACCAATGCACGCTTTCGGGCAGGTTTCAGCAATCTGCTGCACCAGGTTTTTCACAATACCCGCGTTGACGTTGAACAGGTCTGAACGATCCATGCCTGGCTTACGCGCCACGCCAGCGGAGATCAGCACCACGTCCGCGCCCTGCAGGGCAGGACGAGCATCTTCACCGGAGAAGCCTTTGATTTTCACAGCTGTCGGGATGTGGCTCAGGTCAACCGCCACACCTGGGGTTACCGGAGCAATATCGTACAGGGAGAGTTCTGAGCCTGAAGGCAGTTGGGTTTTCAGTAGTAGGGCAAGCGCCTGGCCGATACCACCAGCAGCGCCGAGGACTGCGACTTTCATCCTAAACTCCTTATTATGGTTAACTTAAGTATCTGTAACTCCGTTGCGGCGACCATAATTCAGCAGGTAATTAATTACAATTTTCGTCACTAAATAATTTGAGGTCGCGCGACTTTATCTCTCACCAGAAGGCTATCTGACGACAGACGACAACGAATTAAGAGGGGGTTACAATACACCCTGCCACGCCACCAAAACAACATCATTTTGATAACATTTAATTTACTTTTAAGCTTATTTGCTTGCCGTGACCCAGGCATGTTTTCTGATAACGAAATCTGATAAAATCACTCCCTTTCATAACATTATTTCAGCCTAACCGCTGGCAGATAATTTGCATAAAAATTCATCCACATGCATAATAATGTTGTTTCTTTCGTCATATTCCGGGTGACTTATGCGAAGCTCGTCTAAGCAAGAAGATTTAGTGAAGGCGTTTAAAGCGCTACTCAAAGAAGAGATATTCAGTTCTCAGGGAGAAATTGTTCAGGCTTTACAGGAACAAGGCTTCGATAACATCAACCAGTCGAAAGTCTCCCGCATGTTAACCAAATTTGGTGCGGTACGTACGCGTAACGCCAAAATGGAGATGGTCTACTGCCTGCCTGCAGAACTTGGCGTGCCAACCACCTCCAGCCCGTTGAAGAATCTGGTTCTCGATATCGATTACAACGATGCCGTTGTCGTGATCCATACCAGCCCGGGCGCTGCACAGTTGATTGCACGTATGCTGGACTCGCTGGGTAAGCCCAAAGGCATCCTTGGGACGATTGCGGGTGACGATACCATCTTCACTACCCCCGCCAATGGCTTCTCAGTGAAAGATCTCTACGAAGCGATTCTGGACCTGTTCGAGCAGGAACTCTGATTACCCTCCCCGTGGCGTCCTGCTGCGGGGATCATTCTGCTTCTGCCGCGTTTACCCCTGTTTTATCCCGCCCTTTACTTTAACAAATAGTGCTTTTTACCGCCCATTAACATTCATTTGGTGAATGATAAATCAAAAAATCGCACAAAAAATCAAAATCTGATATCCATATGATTTTCTTAGATATACAGCCACCCCACTGAACAATAAACGTACAATTTTATGCCATTAGGTTATAAAAAACAGGTTAGTTAATACGTAATAACAACAGAAACAATTAGTCTGGTATTAATTTTTACCGTTATTAGTGTATACTTGATTTTGTGATGAGGGTCACGAAACAAAGACCCCACTAAAAATTCGACGAGGTAAAGAATCATGAAAATCAAAACTACTGTAGCGGCGCTCAGCGTCCTGTCTGTCCTGTCATTCGGTGCTTTCGCCGCTGACGCTATCAATGCCGAGCAGGCACAATCCCGCCAGGCAATCGGTACGGTTTCCGTCGGCGCAATCGGCACGTCTCCAATGGACATGCATGAGATGCTGAACAAAAAAGCGGAAGAACAAGGTGCGTCATCTTATCGCATCATTGAAGCGCGTTCAGGTGACCACTGGCACGCAACCGCTGAGCTGTACAAATAAGTTTTAGTAATAACTGAAGACCAAAATCTCTACTCAACGGCACCAGGCATAAAAATAGCAGTTCAACCCTTCTCGCCGTTGAGCAAAAACCCTATTCAGGAGCAAAAACTATGAAAACCAAATTCATCATCGCAACCCTCGGTCTGGCATCCGTTCTCTCTTTCGGCGCAAGTGCCGCCGTACAGCAAGTGAATGCTGACCAGGCGCAGAATCTGCAGTCTATGGGGAGTGTGTCTGTGACGTCCGTTACCGGCTCTCCAATGGATATCCGTCAGGCACTGGCCGCTAAAGCTGAAAAAGCAGGCGCCAGCAGCTATCGCGTCACCGAGCTGAACCAGGGTGACCACTGGCATGCAACGGCTCAACTGTATAAATAAACCCTCGTCGTATCTCATCATACGACTTGCCCCTGGCCTTCTGGTCAGGGGCTTTTTTATGGCTTGATCAATGGCGCGCGTTGAAACGTAGCTGCCCTTCCAGCTCTTCTTCCGCTTCATCAAACAGCAAAATGAGTGCGCCAAACCGTCTGCGCAACTTTTCAGGCAGATGGATAAACTCAATTTCCAGCGGTAACGGCAGCAGGCTGCCGGTCACCACGTCCCACAGCGTGTCCAGATTGGTGACGCTTTCCCGTTCAAGATCAAACACCCGGATAAATTCACGATAGAAGTCATCCTGACTGTCGATCTCGTCAAAATCAAAGGTATAGGTTTTCATTGCCAGTCACCCAGTCCAGGCGAGCGGCCTGCGCCGCCCTGATTATTATAATCCCCCAATATGCAGGGTTTTGACTTCCAGATACTCTTCCAGCCCGAGCACGGACCCTTCACGCCCAAGGCCAGACTCTTTTACCCCACCAAACGGCCCCAGCTCTGTGGAGACGGCACATTCGTTAATTCCTATCATCCCGCTTTCGATGGCCTGCGACACGCGGAAGACACGTGCCAGATTTTGGGTATAGAAGTAAGCCGCCAGGCCATATGGCGTGTTGTTGGCACGCTGGATAACCTCATCTTCCGAGGTAAAACGGAAGCAGGCCGCAACCGGGCCAAACGTCTCTTCTTCAGCCAGTTTCATGCCTTCATGGCAATCGCCCAGGACAGTCGGCATCCAGAAATTGCCGCCAAGCGAATGGGGTTTACCGCCCGCCACAACGGTCGCACCCCGGGCCACGGCATCTTCAACGTGTTCACGCACCTTATCGACGGCGGAGGATTCGATCAGCGGCCCCACGATGACGCCCTCTTCCAGACCATTCCCGACCTTCAGGGCCTTCACCGCATCGGCAAGCTTATTCACAAATTTGTCGTAGACGGTTTCCTGGATATAGAAACGGTTAACGCTGACGCAGACCTGGCCGGCATTGCGGAATTTATTGGCGATAGCCCCTTTAACGGCAGCCTCAATATCCGCATCTTCAAAGACGATATACGGCGCATTGCCTCCCAGCTCCATCGACACTTTCTTCATGGTTTCTGCGGCGTTACGCACCAGTGTTTTGCCGACGGAAGTCGAGCCGGTAAAGGAGATTTTCCGCACCTCATGGCTCGCCATAATCGCGTCACTGATCTCATGCGTATTCCCGGCTACGGCGTTGAGTACCCCATCCGGTACGCCGGCCTGTTTTGCCAGCGTAAGCAGCGCGAAGGCGCTGAGAGGTGTGTTATTTGCCGGTTTGATTACCCCGGTACACCCTGCTGCCAGCGCCGGACCTAATTTACGGGTGAGCATGGCCATCGGGAAGTTCCATGGCGTAATCGCCGCAACCACGCCGATGGGCTCGCGGGTCGCCAGGATGCGGGAACCCGGTTTGATCGGTGGAATAATTTCGCCGTTCGCGCGCTTGGCCTCTTCGGCGAACCACTGGATAAAACTCGCGGCGTATTCCACCTCGCCTTCCGCTTCTTTCAGGGGCTTGCCCTGTTCGGTGGTCATTAAACGCCCGAGCCAGCTTTTGTTCTCAATGATCAGTTCGTACCAGCGGTAGAGAATTGCCGAACGCTCTTTCGCGGTTTTGGCGCGCCATGCAGGGAAAGCTTTGGCCGCCGCGGCAATGGCGTCTTCGGTTTCTGCTTTGCCGGCTTTGGCTACTCTGGCGATAACCTCACCGGTAGCCGGGTTCAGCACATCAAACGTCGTATCCAGCGTTTTCCATATGCCGTTGACCAGATAACCGGTCTGAAAAAGGTGATTATCCTGAAGCGCCTGGGTTGTCATGTGTCCTCCCTTCCTGAATGTAAGAGCATGCTGGAATAAGTATAGCCACAAAAAAACCGACGCTTTTGGCGTCGGCTTTTTTACTTCAGTCAGTTATCCGTAAGGGCGTTCTGATAGCGATGCAGCATAAACACCAGCCGTCCTACCGGCTCTGTCACCTGAGGCGGTGCTTCCCAGACTTTCAGCTTCTCCTGGTAGATATCCAGCTCTTCAAGCAGTTGCTTAAAGTAACGACGTCGTTTGTCATCGCTGGAGGCAGAAAGCACGTGGTCGGCCGTCCGACGCAGCTGGCGGTGGAAAGCCGACAGATCGTCATTGATGGGCACGGGGGCATTACGCAAACGCTGGTGCGCGATAATCATGGTCAAGGCCAGACGGAACTTGGCGATGTCACCCGGGAACTTGTTCAGCAGTAAAAACAGCTGCTGATAGAGCGCCGGCAGGTGGTTCTCTTTGCGACGCGCGGTATTGGTGGTCATGGACGACACGGCAGCCGAGACAAACTGATTCAACAGCACGCGGCCCGTCCGTGCCTGAGAGTTATCCCGCACCAGCAGAATGACCATCATCGCCAGGAAACAGCCCACCAGCTGACCTAAGGCGCTGTCTAAGAACTGGCTGAAATGGAAGGTCATCGGGTTATCCAGCACAATGATGTTAATCGTACTGGCCAGGGCACCCAATGAACCCAGCCGACGTTTTTGTACTTCGATTCCGATAAAGAACGCCATCACCGCAAGGCTAATACAGAGCAGTAACATGCTCTGCTGGGTCGAGGGAATGATCACCAGAAAATAGAACGCGCCAATCGGCAGTGCAGCAATTGTGCCGAACAGGAAATCAATGGCCACCATGCGCGGATTCGGAAGACGCATCGCCAACGCGGTAACGACGGCGATCATCACCATCGCGCCGCTGCCGGAGGTCCAGCCGGTCCACAGCCAGAACAGCGTGCCGAGCATACAGGCAAGCGTTGTACGCCAGAAGTTAACCATTGCGTGATGGCGTTCGGCGGATTCTGCCTTGATCACCACTTCACCCTGCAGCACCTCTTCTTCTACCGCGCTGATTTTGGTGTTACTGATCACACCGCGTTTCAGCAACAGGTAGCGCGTCGCGGCCCCGACCCAGGTATAGATCGTCACTGGCGTATCACGATCCCCGGTCCAGGCAATGACCCGGCGCATGCGTTTAAGCTGTTTGTGTACGTCCTGCACGGTTTCCACCGGCTCAGCAAACAGCTCGCGGAAGGTATCGGTTACCGCGTCCGGGCGGGTGTTTTGGATCAGATAGGTTTCACACGCCTGGGTAATCAGCGTTAAGGAGACGGTGTTGATGGCTTTAAGGCGGCGGTTGGCACGGGCCCAGCGCGAAGACTCCATGTTCAGGTTGCTGCGCATCCCTTCCAGCGCCGTGGTGCGGCGCACCAGAGCGCTCCAGGCTTTATCTACCTCTTCGCTGTCACCATGCTTAATACAGAGCTGCATCAACTGATACTGGGCAACAATCAGCGCATCCAGTTCACGATCCACTTCCTGCTTAATGGAGCGAGGAGAGAAAAGCAGGTCAGCGACAATGGCACTGACAATACCGATGACAATCTCACTGCAGCGCTCTACGGCAAACTGTGGGGCAAGCAGCGGTTCGCTTTGAATGGTGATGATAATAATCAGCGCGGTATAACCGGCCAGCCCCCAGGCGTAGGAGTTCTCCACCTTCACCAGTGACGAGAGCCAGGTGCAGAAGCCCGCCCAGATACAGCACACCATCAGCATCAGCAGAGGCGTGCGGATCATCAATATGATGATGGTCAGTGCGGCGAAACAACCGATAAATGTCCCAATGATGCGCAGCATCCCACGGTAGCGGATCGCTCCGGAGTAAGGTTCCCCGCCCGCAGCAAAGGCAGGCCCTGCCGCGACAATCGCTGCCGTCAGTACGGCCCAGCGGGGGGTTTCCAGCTGAAAGTGGAAGCCGACAAACAGCGCCAGCACAATGGCACACGCCAGCTTAACGGCGAAGCGAATGTGCTGGCTGGCGATGGAAAAGATACCCATAACGATTAACCAAACTCGCGCAGGCGATGGGCAATTTTACGGAAGATGGAGTCCTGGCTGGCGTCACGGTCTTTTTCACCGGTGATCACCACCGTCGCTGTGGTCCCGGCAGGCCACAGATTGCCCTGCTGTTCATCCAGGTGGATACGCACCGGCACACGCTGGGCCAGACGTACCCATTCCAGGTTGGAATCCACCGTCGCCATCCCTTTAGTATCGTTAGAGCTGCTGGAGTTAGTGACCCCCGCGGCTACGCTGTCGACGGTGCCTTTCAGCACACGATTGCTGCCAAGCGGCGTAATTTCAGCCCGGAACCCCGGACGCACGCCTTCCAGTTTGGTCTCTTCCATATAAGCGAGCACGTAGAAGGAGTTCTGTTTAACCAGCGCCACGGCGGTTGAGCCGCGGGTGATAAACTCCCCGGCATAAACATTCAGGTTGGTGATCCAGCCATCGGCTGGTGCACGGATCACGGTGCGCTCAAGATCGAGCCGGGCAAGATCGCGTGTCGCTTGCGCTTTGGCCAGCTGATGCAGCACGGTTTGCAGGACGTTATTGGACTGGTCAATCTCTTCGCGGGACATCGCCTGAACACCCAGTTGGTTACGGCGACCTGCCTCACGGCGTTTCTCGGAAGCCAGCGCCTGATAATAGGCCACATCCGCTTCGGCTTCTTCTAACGCTTTCTGATAACGCGGCTGGTCGATGGTGAACAGTACCTGATCTTTTTTCACCAGCTGGTTATCGTGGACATTGACCGCAGTGATGAGACCCGCCACGTCGGGGGCGATTGCCACGACATCGGCGCTAAAGCGCGCATCACGCGTCCACGGTGATTCAGTGTAATAGACCCAGGCGCGGAAAATAGCGATGAACGCGAGGATAACGAGCGCCATGGTGATGGCAGTGCGGGAGATTTTTCTTGTTAGCGTTTTCACATCAACCTCAGACAAACATGCGCGATATCAGGTAAAACAGGCAGCAATACAGCGCGGTATTGAACAATGCAGGATGCCAGACAAAATCGTAGATCCCGGTGGGGACCAGCACCTTGCGCACCAGCCAGAAAATCGCCAGTGATAAAAGAAGCTCGAAAAATATCGGTGGGAACGACAAACCGAACACCACGATAACGGGAAACAGACTCATGTTGACCTTGATTAGAGAGAGTGCAGGCTTCAGACTTTTTTAGCGCACGCCACCGCAGGAGAGCAAGAAACGCCGGGCGAGAATGGCGCAGCCGTTATGTAATTAATAATATATTAACGTAACTGTTATGCTGTTATCTATAATATGTGATCTAAATCACTTTTAAGTCAGAGTTAACAATGGAACGTCTAAAACGGATGTCGGTCTTTGCCAAAGTGGTTGAACTTGGCTCTTTTACCGCCGCTGCACGTCAGCTTCAGATGAGCGTCTCTTCCATCAGCCAGACCGTGTCCAAACTGGAAGATGAGCTGCAGGTCAAGCTACTCAACCGTAGCACCCGCAGCATTGGGCTGACGGAAGCGGGTAAGATTTACTATCAGGGTTGTCGCCGCATGCTGCTCGAAGTGCAGGATGTGCACGAACAACTTTACGCCTTCAACAACACGCCTATCGGTACGCTGCGCATCGGTTGTTCTTCAACTATGGCACAAAATGTTCTCGCCGCCATGACCGCTGACATGCTGAAAGAGTACCCGGGATTAACCGTCAATCTGGTCACGGGCATTCCCGCCCCGGACTTGATTGCCGACGGGCTGGACGTGGTGATCCGCGTGGGGGCATTGCAGGACTCCAGCCTCTTCTCCCGGCGGCTGGGCAGTATGCCAATGGTGGTCTGCGCCTCGAAAAGCTATCTGGCTCAGTACGGGGTGCCGGAGAAACCCGCCGATCTCACCAACCACTCCTGGCTGGAGTACAGCGTTCGCCCCGACAATGAATTTGAGCTGATTGCCCCGGAAGGGATTTCCACCAGACTGCTGCCGGAAGGACGGTTCGTCACCAACGATCCGATGACCATCTCGCGCTGGCTGGTGGCCGGCGCCGGGATCGCGTATGTGCCGTTAATGTGGGTGATCAACGAGATCAACAGCGGTGTACTGGAGATCCTCTTCCCGCGCTATCAGTCCGATCCGCGTCCGGTGTACGCGTTGTACACCGAGAAAGACAAACTGCCGCTCAAGGTTCAGGTGTGCATAAACTATCTGACCGAGTATTTTGTGGACGTGGCGGAGTTGTTTCAGGGAATGCGCGAAAGACGAAAGGAATAACCTTTAATTTCCGAAATGTATATTTGTGATGAATATTCCAGGATGATACAGACCGTCATTCAGGAATATTCCTTCACCCCTGCCAGGAATAGCGAATTGACACTGCCGCCATCTGCGCCTTACCTTATAAACAGTCTGACAGTCAGGCTGTTATTAATTTGTTACCGATATGAATAATAAAATGTATTTCTCAGGATGACGTTAAACAAGGAAAAGAAATGAATATATTTGAACAAACACCGCCTTCACGCAGGCGCTATGGACTCGCCGCGTTCATTGGTTTGATTGCAGGGATTGTCTCCGCCTTCGTAAAATGGGGAGCAGAGGTGCCGCTTCCGCCGCGAAGCCCTACCGATTTATTCACCAGCGCATGCGGACCGGAGCAATTAATAAGAGCCGCAGGTCAGATTGATTGTTCCCGCAATTTTTTAAATCCTCCTTATGTATTTTTACGCGACTGGCTGGGCATTGCTGACCCTAACGCCGCGGTTTATACCTTTGCCGGACATATATTTAACGCGGTCGGCGTAACACATATTATTTTCTCTATCGTCTTTGCTGTAGGGTATTGTGTAGTTGCTGAAGTCTTCCCAAAAATTAAACTCTGGCAAGGTTTACTGGCGGGTGCGTTAGCACAGCTTTTTGTTCACATGATCTCCTTCCCGCTGATGGGGCTGACACCCCCGCTGTTCGAACTGCCCTGGTACGAACACGTCTCAGAGATCGTGGGGCATTTGATCTGGTTCTGGTCGATTGAAATAATTCGTCGTGACCTACGTAACCGCATCACGCACGAGCCCGACCCGGAAATCCCGCTGGGTAACGCACGTTAAAAAAAATGGCGCGACTTTTACAGTCGCGCCATTTTTCAGATTGGTTCAGGTCAGGCGGTGCCGCCCACCGTCAGGTTATCCACTTTCAGCGTTGGCTGACCGACGCCAACCGGCAGGCTCTGGCCCTCTTTACCGCAGACACCAACGCCGTTATCCAGTTTCAGATCGTTACCGACCATGGAGATCTGCTGCATGGCTTCAATACCGGAGCCAATCAGGGTCGCCCCCTTCACCGCTTTGGTCACTTTGCCTTTCTCAATCAGATACGCTTCTGAAGTGGAGAAGACGAACTTACCGGAGGTGATATCTACCTGACCGCCACCAAAGTTTGGCGCGAAGATGCCGTAATCAACGGACTCGATGATCTCCTGCGGTGTGGATTTACCCGGCAACATGTAAGTGTTCGTCATACGCGGCATCGGCAGATGCGCGTAGGATTCACGACGGCCGTTGCCCGTTGGCGCAACGCCCATCAGACGCGCGTTGAGTTTGTCCTGCATGTAGCCTTTCAGTACGCCATTTTCGATCAGCACGTTGTACTGCCCGGGCGTACCTTCATCGTCGATTGAAATCGAGCCACGGCGATCCTGCATCGTGCCGTCATCAACCACGGTACAGAGTTCAGATGAGACGCGTTGTCCCATCTGGCCGCTGAATACGGAGGTGCCGCGACGGTTAAAATCGCCTTCCAGACCGTGGCCCACCGCTTCGTGCAGCAGCACACCAGGCCAGCCTGCGCCAAGTACCACCGGCAATGTACCGGCGGGTGCCGCCACGGCAGACAGGTTCACCAGCGCCATGCGCACGGCTTCTTTTGCCCACGCGTCAGCGCGTGCTTCACCGTCAACATCGCCCAGGAACCAGTCATAACCAAAACGACCGCCGCCACCGCTTGAACCGCGCTCACGTTTACCGTCGTCTTCAACCTGCACGCTGACAGAAAGACGTACCAGCGGACGCACATCCGCTGCCAGCGTGCCGTCTGTCGCCGCGACCAGGATCAGTTCATAGACACCGCTCAGGCTGGCAGAAACTTCCTGCACGCGTTTATCCGCAGCGCGTGCGACTTTATCCACGCGACGCAGGATATCCAGTTTCTCTTCACGGCTCATGCTCTGCAGGGGATCGATACTGGTATAGAGCGCAGAGTGCTGCACTTCACCCAGCGTCTTCACGCGACCGTCACCGGTTTCGCGCACGATAGTCCGCGCAGCCAGCGCGCTCTGCTCTAGTGCGGCCAGGCTAATCTGGTCGGCATAAGCAAAACCGGTTTTCTCGCCGCTGACGGCACGTACACCGACACCCTGGTCAATGTTATAAGAGCCATCTTTAATGATGCTGTCTTCTAAAACCCAGGATTCGTGATAGCTCGACTGGAAATAGAGATCGCCGTAGTCGAGACGGCGTTCGGTCAGTTGACCAAGAATGGAGAACAGGTCCTGATGGCTCAGGCCGTTCGCTGCGAGCAAATGTTCACTTACCAGGTTCAGACTCATCGTATTGCTACTCGTTCGTTGCCGCCCGTGGCGGTATATAAATCGTATTTATTGAGAGTGAGGCAATTACCTGCCCACGTCAAATCATTGCTGTGCATCTTTGCGCGGCTGGCGCAGCACTTCATTAATCTGCGGTTTATCCACCGGCCCGGTGATGCGATAGCGCAGAATAGAGACTTTGCTCCACAGCGGCCCCAGCACTTTACTGGCGGCAAACACCGCCGCACCGACAATCGGGTTCACCACAAAAGCCGCCGCCACGCCGACGGTGGCAGAAATTTCAGGTGCCACCACCGCTTCCATATCCAGTTCGCGGCGCACGAGGTTGACCGAGCCTTTCATCGCAATATCCGCTTCCAGGCCGTCCACCAGCGTATCGTCGGTATGCAGCACCCCGTCTTTGATCCATGCCGTACTGCGGATGGAGTCGTAATAGAAACCTTCGCTGAAGGTATCGCTAAAGTCGAAACGCAGCTTACGCAGCAGGGCATCAAAGCTCAACAGACGCAGTATCTGGCCCGCATGCCCGGTACTCACATCGGCAATCTCACCCTTGCCAAAGCGGGTTTTCAGAATGCCGTTCAGTGAGGCTTCATCCGGCGTCCACGGTGCCGCACGCCAGTGGAGATCGTAATTCACGTCAAATGATGACCCCCGCAGCGGCGTGCTGATGCCAAAGAAGTTAGCCACGGAATCCAGTTTATTGCCCTTGATGTCGCCCTTCAAAGAGGTTCGCTGCTCGCCCGGGTTATTAACCCACTCCCCGGCGGCCCTCAGACGGCCAAAGCCGGTGTCGATAAGTCCGCCCGCAAGGCTCAGCGTATTCCCCTTAATGGCGAAATCGCCGTCAATACGGCCATACTTTTGACCCCAAAGCCAGCACTCAGCACAGCGTAGCTGGAGATCGGGCCAGCCGCTGAAGTCGATACGGGTTGGGTTATTCAACGGCGCCGTATTTGACGGATGATCTTTTCCGCTCGCGGTGGCCGGGTTGTAGTAAAGATAGCGAATCGCCGCCTGCCACGGCGCGTTGTCGCGCATGGTCAGCGTGCCATTGATCTCGCGGCCCTGGGCTTCGACTTTTGACCCGTTCGCCGTCGGCTGTGAAACAATGCTCAGGTTATTCCACTGCTGTCCACCCAGCATCAGCGACGGCGTACGAACAGTAATGCTCTGCGGGAACTGGGCAGCCTCATCAACGTTTTGGCCGACGCCCTTCTGGAACAGGGCCAGCCACTCGGCCCCGTCCATTGGCGGCAGATTAAGCTCAATGCCGGTGTGATCGGGCAGCGGCGGCGTGGTGCGGCTGTCCGTCGTCCAGATGGCTCTGTCGAGCGTGAGCTTACGATTAAGCAGCCAGCGGCTGTTGAAATGGTTTTTCTCACCCGCACTGCCGGTCAGCGCGAAGCTGTTAAGATTGCCATCGACGTTAACCTTTATTGGCAGCGGTTGACCGGACGATTTATCCAGCGGTGCAGGCAACTGGCTCTGAATGTTTTTCAGATCGCCGGTGATATCAACTTTATAGCGCGCACCGGCGTGATAAGGCAGTTCAATTGCCACCTTGCCATTCCAGGAGACTGCACCGTTAACGGACTCCTCAATCGGCTTCGGCAGAACATCCATGCGCGATGGCTGCCAGTTGCCGTCCAGGTTGACGGCTACCTGATAAGCTTTCTCGCCCTCGGTGGTCGAGAAATCAATATTCACAGGCTGATTAAACCAGCTGGCCGTGAGCGGCTCGCTCTTCAGATTACCGTTCTCAAAGCTAAACTGCCCGCTGAGGTTCTTCAGGGTGCTTTCAAGCGGCTTAATATACAGGCTGTTGTTATTGAGACGGACATCGCCTTTGGCGGTGGTCATTTCACCGTCGAGCGGGATATCAAGATGTAAGCGAGCACTCACATCGCCATCCAGCTGCAGCTGCTGAAGGGTGGCTGCCAGTGACTCTTTCAGCGGCGTGTCTTCAAAATAGGGGCCGACCGCTTTCCCGGGGCCGTTAATGTCGGCATCGATCAAAAGCTTCTCTTTTGAGTAATCCGGAATGTTTGCCGTCAGGTTACTGGCCGTTACGCCGCCCAGCGCCACATTGTCTGCCTTCATCCATAATCCGTCATTGATAAAATTAAGTTCAATGTCGAGATTTTTCAGCGCAGGCCAGCCCGGCTGGAAGGCAAAGGTGGCATTGTGCAGCGGCACCAGCACCTGGAATTGACCTTCATTGTGCTTGTACGGGAAAAGATGCGGATTACCGCCATAGACCAGGGTGGCATTATCCGCCTGGCCGCCCTGGATCGCGCCGCTCAGATAGTCCACCAGCGCTTTGCCCATCAGGTTCTCGGGGAAGTAGCGCCAGGCCTGAGAACCGTCGTTAGTGCTGATCCCGGCCAGAATACCCAGCCATGGCTCTTCACCTTCAGGCTGCAGATAGCGGAAATCGCCACGCGCATGCACCGCTTTGGCTTTCACATCGATATGGCGCCCATCCAGCTGGAAGCCTTTATCGTTACGCAGCCAGTTGAGCACCGCATTGCCTTGTTCAATTTCCAGCGGCGCACGGAAGACCGTTTCGTAAGGCATTCTGGCGTCATGCATATCGACCGTTAACCTGCCGTTCTCAACGCTCCCTTCCAGCTTACCGCTGAAGTTTTCCGCCCCCGGTAACATCTTCCACTGCTTCCAGGCCAGACCTTTCCATGCGGCCTGAAAACGGGTCTTTTCCGTGGCCTGAAGCGGGATATCCAGCGCCAGTGAATCTATCTTTCCGCTTGGCTGCGTTGCCAGCCAGATCTCCCCCAGGTCCGGAGAGAGCTTGGCGGCCATCGAGCGCAGACCTTCTATTGCGGCCAGATCAAGGTTGCTGGCGCGAATACGCAGCTCGTCACTGCGTTTGCTGGTCGCCCCACCGACATCCTGTTCCGGCATCCAGGCCAGCGTCAGAGCACCGCGCGGCCAGGGTTTGTTATCCATGGTGATGCGTGTGTCCGGAATGGCAAACTGCCAGCCCTCTCTCTCTTTCGTCACGTGCGCGGTGAGGTTATCGACCGAAAGTTGATGCTGCTGTTTTTCGCCCTTCCAGCTTGCGCCCCCCTGCTTAAGCCAGATATCGCCGCTGGCAAATACCCCTTTCGTCAGGGTCATCCAGCCTTCAAGGCTAAAACGGGCGGTTTCCAGCTGCATATTTTGCTGTAACCAGTCGCCGAGCCACGGCTTAACATCCACGTCGTCGGCCTGCAGCCATACCTTGCCGTTATTTAACAAACCGTCGTCGTCGCGCAGATCCATACGAACCTGCATCACGCCGTGCTGGCCGTTCAGGCTGGAGAGATTCACCTGTCCTTCCGCGCGATGGCGTTCTTTGCCGTTGAGCCAGGTCAGCTGTGGGATCGCCAGTTCAGCGCGCTGCCCGGAGAGGGTAATAAAGCTCACTTCGCTGTCGCGCAGATCGAAATGATCGAACTGACGCAGGAAGAGATCGCTGAAGCGGTTGGTTTCAAGGCTCTGATTGCTATCGCCGCCGGACAGCGGGGTATTGGTCAGAAACTGAAGCTGATAAAAGGTGAGATCGCGGAACTGCCAGCGAAAATGGAGCAGGCTTTGCCAGACATCCAGCGCCAGGGTGACGCGTTTGATTTTCAGATAGCCGCCATCTTTCAGGCTGGCATTGATATCCCGGACATCAAGCGTCGGACCAAAATTCTGCCAGCTGGCGCTTATCTGGCTCACGTCCACCGGGACACCGGTGGTGGATTCGATTTTTGCCAGCAGCTGCGGACGCCAGCTGTCCAGATGCGGTAAAACGAGGCGCAGCCCGCTCACGAGCAACGCGACAATCACGACCAGCGTTGCCCCTGTAAGCAATAAAATCCCCGGCAATCGCCTCACTCATCTCTCCTTGTCAGCTTTGGTCACGCGGCGTACCGCGTCTTACATCATCACGACGTCAAACTGCTCCTGGTTATAGAGCGGTTCGATTTGAACTTTTACCTGTTTGCCGACAAAGATTTCCACTTCCGCCAGCGCGTGCGACTCTTCGCCTTTCAGCGCTTCAGCCACCGCAGGGGAAGCATAGACCAGAAAACGATCGGAGTCGTAGGCATGATGAACGCGAACGATTTCACGCATGATCTCGTAGCAGACGGTCTCAACCGTCTTTACTGTGCCACGTCCGTGGCAGGTTGGGCATTCATTGCACAGCACATGCTCCACGCTTTCGCGGGTACGCTTACGCGTCATTTCCACCAGCCCCAGCTGTGAGAAGCCGTTGATGCTGGTTTTCACGCGATCTTTACTCAGCGCCTGCTCCAGCGAGTGCAGCACACGACGGCGATGGTCTTCATTACTCATATCGATAAAGTCGATGATGATAATGCCACCCAGATTGCGCAGGCGAAGCTGGCGGGCGATGGCCTGCGTGGCTTCGATGTTGGTATTAAAGATGGTGTCATCCAGGTTGCGATGACCGACAAACGCGCCGGTGTTGATATCCACCGTCGTCATCGCTTCGGTCTGATCGATGATCAGATAGCCGCCGGACTTCAGTTCAACCTTGCGTTCCAGCGCTCGCTGGATCTCATTTTCGACGTCATAGAGATCGAAGATAGGCTGACGCCCCGTGTAATGCTCCAGCAGACCAGGCATTTCGGGAATGTATTCGGCGGTAAATTCCAGCAACGCTTCATAGGTCAGGCGGGAATCCACGCGAATTCTGTCGAGCTGTGCATCGGCAAAATCACGCAGGACGCGCTGAGCCAGCGCCAGTTCGCCGTAAAGCTGGTAGCGGGTCTGGTTGCGTTTTTTACGCTCCATGACTTTGGTCCAGACGCGCTTGAGATAAGCCGCATCAGACGCCAGATCGTCTTCACTGATCCCTTCTGCGGCGGTACGGATGATAAACCCGCCCTGTTCATCGCAGTAAGCGCTGACCACTTTTTTAAGACGCTCGCGCTCGCTTTCGCTCTCAATGCGCTGCGAAACGCCCACGTGCGACGCGCCAGGCATAAAGACCAGATAGCGGGAAGGCAATGTAATGTCGGTCGTCAGACGGGCGCCTTTCGTGCCCAGCGGATCTTTGACGACCTGCACCATCAGATCCTGGCCCTGACGCACCAGTTCGGAGATATCGCGCACGGCAAACTGCTTTTGCTCTTCGCCCGCGACGCACTCGGTATGCGGCATAATGTCGGAGGCATGTAAAAATGCCGCCTTATCCAGTCCAATATCTACAAAAGCCGCCTGCATACCCGGTAGTACACGACTGACACGACCTTTGTAGATATTGCCTACTATTCCGCGCCGCGCTTCACGCTCAATATGAATTTCCTGAAGAATGCCACCATCAATATAGGCCACACGGGTTTCCGATGGCGTTACGTTTACCAACAATTCAGCCGTCATAATTATCCCTTCCCTCACGCAGTGAGTTAAAATTGCTCAGCAACTCATACGTTTCCACCAGCGGTAAGCCGACTACGGCGTGATAGCTGCCATTAATCTTCCTGACAAAACAGCCACCCAGCCCCTGAATACCGTATGCACCTGCCTTATCCATCGGTTCACCGCTGGTGATATAAGCGGCGATCTCGTCGTCGGTAAGCACTCTGAATGTCACGTCCGTCACCACCAGGCAATCCAGCACGTGCTGGCTGTCCGCCAGCGCGACGGCGGTCATTACCTGATGTGTTTGTCCAGACATTTTGCGCAGCATGCGCGCCGCATGTTCAGCGTCGTGCGGTTTCTCGAGCACTTCACCGTTAAGAATAACGATGGTATCTGCCCCCAGCACCGGCAAGTCACGCGGCGTTTGCGCCACGCCTGCCTGCGCTTTCTCACGCGCCAGTCGAGAAACGTACTGCTGGGCACTTTCGCCTTCGGCGCGTTTCTCTTCGATGCCCGTAACGATGCGTTCAAAGGAGACGCCCAGCTGAGTGAGCAACTCCTGACGACGCGGAGAACCAGAAGCAAGATATAGAGACGTCATAGAAACCTTTTATTGCACAGCAAACTGCTGGCGAACCTTACGCATCAGCAGGAACAGCCACGGCCAGAGCACACCGTTTACTACACTACTCCAGAACACTTCCGGTCGGAAAGAGACGTTGATCACTAAAAACTCTGCCCAGAAAACAACGATATCCGCAGCAAGCGACAACAACATCACCACCAACGCCTGTTGCCAGAGCGCGAGGTTACGAAAGAGCTGGAATTTAAGTGCGACGAGGTACGCAACAATACTCATGGACAAGGCGCGCACGCCAAGCGTAGAGCCACTAATGAGATCCAGTATGGCACCCATCACAAAACCTGTGCCGACATTTACGCGGTGCGGCAGGGCAAGGATCCAGTAGAGCAAAATGAGCAATACCCAGTTTGGCCGGAAAACGAGAATGTCGTCCGGCCAGGGCATGATTTGCAGTAACAGCGCAATGAGAAATGAGAGCCAGATAACCCAGCGTCCCTGGCTACGATAACTTGCCACTACTGCCCTCCCGAGGAGAGTTTAGGCGGTGGCGGTGCATCCGGCAGCGGCTGCGTTAGCCCCGTAGCAGGGGCCGGTACTGGCGCAGGGGGTCCCATGGCATCCGGTGCCGGCAGAACCTGCGGCATCATTTGCATCAGGCGTTCATTCGCGACGCGATGAACATCTTCAGGCGTCATGGGGTTAGCACCATTGCGGTCGGCGCCCCACAGCAGCAGCAGGTAGCGAAGACGCTGTAAACCCGCGGTTGGACGCGCCTGAATCACGGTATAGGCACGCTGCGTATCAAGCTTCACCGAAGAGACAACCGCAACCGGATACCCTTCAGGGAAACGTCCACCCAGACCCGACGTCACCAGAACGTCGCCCACACGAATGTCCGTGTTAGCCGGCAGATGTTCCAGCTGGAGATCGTCGGTACACCCGTTACCGGCCGCGATGACGCGAATGTCATTACGCAGTACCTGAATCGGCAACGCATGCGTGGCATCGCAGATCAGCAGAACGCGGCTGGTCAGTTTGGCCACAGCAACAACCTGGCCTACAACGCCTTTATCACTGATAACAGGCTGACCTTCATACACACCGTTCACGCTTCCTTTGTCGATCACAACCTGATCGCTGTAGGGATCGTTGACGGTGGAGATCACCTGCGTCACCATCTTCTGCTCATCCTGACGCAGCGGCGAGCCAAGCAGCTCACGCAGACGCGCGTTTTCCTGCTTATATTGTCCCAGCATCAGCAGCTCGCTGTTTTTCAACAGCAGTTCCTGACGTAATGCCCGGTTTTCGAGTTCGAGTTGGTCACGTGAAGACAACGTTTGAGAAACGGAGTCGAGCAACTCACGGGGACCATTTGAAATAAAGTAGAAAGGACTGACGGCGGTATCCATGTACGTTCTGATCTGACTGAACGTACCGAGGCGGCTATCGGCAATAATGACCCCAAGCGCAACCAGGACCGCCAGAATGAGGCGAAACTGTAGCGATGGGCCACGGCTAAAAATTGGCTTCATAGGCTATGCGTATTCTCGTGTCAGAGAGAAAGGGTAGCGATACGCTACCCTTTCACAATGACTACTCTTCGCTGAACAAGTCGCCGCCGTGCATGTCGATCATTTCCAGCGCCTTGCCACCACCACGGGCGACGCAAGTCAGTGGATCTTCTGCAACTACGACAGGAATACCTGTCTCTTCCATTAACAGGCGGTCGAGGTTACGCAGCAGCGCACCACCACCGGTCAGAACCATACCGCGCTCGGAGATGTCAGACGCCAGTTCTGGTGGGCACTGTTCCAGGGCAACCATCACTGCGCTCACGATACCGGTCAGAGGTTCCTGCAGCGCTTCCAGAATTTCGTTGGAGTTCAGGGTAAAGCCGCGTGGAACACCTTCAGCCAGGTTACGGCCGCGAACTTCGATTTCACGCACTTCATCGCCCGGGTAAGCGGAACCGATTTCATGCTTGATACGCTCAGCGGTCGCTTCGCCGATCAGGGAACCGTAGTTACGACGCACATAATTAATGATGGCTTCGTCGAAACGATCGCCACCGATACGTACGGAAGAGGAGTACACCACGCCATTCAGGGAGATAACGGCCACTTCAGTGGTACCACCACCGATATCCACCACCATAGAACCGGTCGCTTCAGAAACAGGCAGACCCGCACCGATTGCCGCCGCCATTGGCTCTTCAATCAGGAACACTTCACGCGCGCCTGCACCCTGGGCTGATTCACGGATTGCGCGACGTTCAACCTGGGTGGCGCCAACCGGCACACACACCAGAACACGCGGGCTTGGGCGCATGAAGCTGTTGCTGTGAACCTGCTTGATGAAGTGCTGAAGCATTTTTTCAGTCACGAAGAAGTCAGCGATAACGCCGTCTTTCATTGGGCGGATTGCGGCGATGTTGCCAGGGGTACGTCCCAGCATCTGCTTCGCGTCATGACCCACAGCGGCTACGCTTTTCGGCGAGCCGGCACGATCCTGACGAATGGCCACAACGGAAGGCTCATTCAATACGATGCCTTGTCCTTTAACGTAAATAAGGGTATTCGCGGTACCCAGGTCAATGGACAGGTCATTGGAAAACATGCCACGAAATTTTTTCAACATACTAAGGGATAATCCTGAAAGCTGGGGCGGAAAACAAAATCCGCTTACTTTACCAACCACACGCAGCAGCGACAAGGCGCAAAAATCATCTGCAGCGGTGAAAATTTGTGCAGTACGTATCCTGATGTTACAAATCTTTCCCTGATTCCCTCAGGGCTGAGTACACAGTAGCGTCCCTCACTGACATTTGTAACCCGCTAAAGGTCGTTCACTGGCTTTTTGCTCGTCATACTCAAAGCTACAGGCGCGATATTCTACGTGAAAACGGATTAAACGGCAGGTCAAACAGAGTATCTTTGCAAATATTTTTTCACATTGGTGTCAAGCGGCTGAGAGGAGGCAAAAAAATCCCCCTGACCGCCCGTCACACCGCGCTCTGTCAACATCTGCCATTCGCTTCTGGAGCGCACGCCCGTGGCAAAGACTTGTGTTCGCGTTCCCTTGCACGCTTCCACCAGACTCTGTACCAGCAGCTGGTTTTCCGTGCGCTTTTCAATGTTCCTTACCAGCCCCGGATGCAGCTTTAATAACTCCACATCCAGTTCCTTAATCCAGTTAGTACTGACCAGCGTTAAACCCGCCTGCGTGACCGCGACACGGGCACCTAGCGCATTAATCAACCGTACTACCGGACGTAACCGGCTGATGTGTTGACCCACATCCGCCTCAGCAAGTTCAAAAATAATGTGTTTGCGTTGCGATTTTTCGCATTGCATTAATGTATCACGCAACCAGCGCTGAAAACGCGGGCGAATTAACGACTCCACGGTAACCTGTAGCGCCAGGTTTTCTTCGGGCCAGAAGGATAAAAACGGCATGAGTCGGGTGATCTGCTGGCGGTCATACTCTTCAGAAAGCCCAAACTGCAGCACCATCGGTAAATATTCCGCGGAGATGACCTCTTCCGTACCGTCAAAAATACGGCACATCAGCTCACGGTGATGAACGTTCCCGTTTTTCATCACCGCCGGTTTTTGATAAATGCGCGGCCCGCCGCGGCTGAGCATTTGCTCTATCAACGTTCGCCAGCGCACATTGCCGCGCCCTTTTTCCGGTAACGAATCGTCATACACAGCCCAGCCGTTAGCGCCCTGCAACACGGCGTTGCGGGTTGCCGCTTCAGCATGTTCCATCACCTGTTCCGTCGACTGGCCGCCGCGCCAGGCACAGATGCCCATATGAACCATATCGTCCCTGTCGAGCATTTTGCTCTGCGGCAGCGCATCCACCGCTTTCAGCAGCTGGCTGGCGATGCTTTCTGACTCTTTCAGCGTACGGTGAGGCAGCAGCACGGCAAAGTCGCTGCGGTGATAACGGGCCAGCAGCGCACCCGGATAACGCATAATAAAGGTGGAGAGCAGGTTGATCAGCGTAAAGAGATTCTCTTCCGCCACGCGCTGTCCCCAGGTGTCGCGCAGCAGATCGAAATCGGGCAGGCGAATCATCATGACAACACCGTGCGTCCCGACTTTTTCCGGATCGTCCAGCAACGTGGCCAGTTGATTATCAAAGAAAAGACGGTTGTTCAGCCCGGTTTTATTATCCTGCGCAGCGTAAGAGCGGATCAGCGTGTCCATACGGCTGCGCTGGTCGCTGGCGAACTGAATTTCTGAGAGCAGCGTATCCAGCGCACTGCTGGCACGCGCAGGCCATTCATGGATCGAGCCACGCACCTGCGGGCCACGTTCACCGTTCAGTATTCGCACGGAACGCATCTCCAGCAGTTCCTGACCAGAGAGCTGACGGCGCAGCCAGCGAACCGCGAGAAAAATCAGCAGGACAATAAACGCGACGGCGACGGTGAGCGGCGCGGTGGTCATCATCGAGCGGAAGTAGCTGGCCATTGGATCGAGGTAGACCATGTTTATGGTCATGCCCGGGTTTTTAAGGGAGTGCACCGTCACTTCCCGGTACTGGCTTACCACGCCCGCAGGCCGATAGCTGTCCTGCCGGGCATGGCTTAAAACATTATGCTTTCCCTGCAGAATGTCGATTTGGACAATATCGACAGGTACCATCAACTCATCCAGCTCGCGGGACAGCGCCGGCAGCGGGGTGGTGAGGAGACGATTATCAATCACCGACGCGACAGACTGCACCCGATTAACCAGCTTGTCCTGAATGGCGTTATAAAAGCTCAGAGAACAGCCAAGGAGCGTGACAAAAATGGTTAGCCCCGTCAGTAAGGTGATAAAAGCCGAGAACTTCGTCGTTAATCGCATCCTTGAGATAACTCCGTGGGTTGAGGGGGTAGCGAGTAAGCGCTAACTTGCATTTCAAATGCGGCATACTATCAAACCTGGCGTATCTGGCAATTTATTGCGTTAAATCGGCATTGCTTTTCCCTGAGGGAGTATAGTCTTCAGGAGCTATTTTCCAATCATCTGAGTCGTGAGGACCCTGTATGCAGGCTTTGATCTTAGAACAACAGGACGGCAAAACGCTTGCCTCGGTGCAGGCCGTTGAAGAGAGCCGACTGCCGGCAGGCGAAGTGACCGTCGACATCGACTGGTCCAGTTTAAATTATAAAGATGCGCTGGCTATTACCGGGAAGGGTAAAATCATCCGAAATTTCCCTATGGTGCCAGGTATCGATTTTGCGGGCCGGGTTCATGCGAGCGAAGATCCACGCTTCCATGCCGGCCAGCAGGTGCTGCTCACGGGCTGGGGCGTGGGTGAAAATCACTGGGGTGGGCTGGCGACACAGGCGCGCGTGAAAGGCGACTGGCTGGTGCCGATGCCACAAGGCCTGGATGGTCGTAAAGCGATGATCATCGGTACCGCAGGCTTTACCGCCATGCTGTGCGTGATGGCGCTGGAAGATGCCGGTATTCGCCCTGAATCGGGTGAGATCGTCGTGACCGGTGCCAGCGGTGGTGTGGGCAGCACGGCGGTGACATTGCTGCACAAACTGGGTTACCAGGTTGCGGCAGTTTCCGGGCGCGAGAGCACCCACGCGTACCTGCGTCAGCTCGGCGCTAATCGCATCCTGAGCCGCGACGAGTTTGCCGAAACCCGTCCACTGGAAAAACAGCTCTGGGCAGGTGCGGTAGATACCGTCGGTGACAAAGTGCTGGCAAAAGTGCTGGCGCAGATGAACTACGGCGGCTGCGTGGCAGCCTGTGGTTTGGCGGGCGGTTTTGCCCTGCCCACCACCGTGATGCCCTTTATTCTGCGTAACGTTCGCCTGCAGGGTGTTGATTCCGTAATGACCCCGGCGGCGCGCCGCATTGCGGCCTGGGAACGTCTGCAGCGCGATTTGCCGGACACGTTCTTTACTCAGAGCGCAACCGAAATCACGCTTAGCCAGGCGCCTGAATATGCCAGCAAGATCATGGACAACCAGTTCCACGGCCGCGCGCTGGTGAAAATTGCCTAATCTTCAAATTTTCGTGACATATTCGCGCTAATCCCTCTCCTTCGTCATGCTTAGAAAAACGCATGACGGAGGATGCCATGAAAACCCGAAAACTGACGGAAGCCGACGTAACGTCTGAATCTGTCTTTATGTTACAGCGCCGCCAGATCCTGAAAATGCTTGGCATCAGCGCCACCGCACTGACGCTTTCCCCTGCGGCTCATGCCGACCTGCTCGACTGGTTTAAAGGTAACGATCGCCCGAAAGCCCCTTCTGGCGCCCCGCTCACCTTTACGAAGCCCGCTCAGTGGCAAAACACACTGACGCTGACGCCGGAAGACAAAGTGACCGGCTATAACAATTTCTACGAATTTGGTCTCGATAAGGCCGATCCTGCGGCCAACGCGGGGAGTATGAAAACCGATCCGTGGACGCTGAATATCGACGGTGAAGTGGCAAAACCGCTGACGCTGGACCATCACGATCTCACCACCCGTTTTCCACTGGAAGAGCGTATCTACCGCATGCGCTGCGTGGAAGCCTGGTCGATGGTCGTGCCCTGGGTAGGCTTCCCGCTGCATAAACTGCTGGCGATGGTTGAACCCACCAGCAACGCAAAATATGTCTCTTTCCAGACGCGCTACGCCCCGGACGAGATGCCGGGCCAGAAAGATCGGTTTATCGGCGGTGGGCTTGCGTATCCGTATGTCGAAGGGTTACGGCTCGACGAAGCGATGCATCCTCTTACGCTGCTGACCGTCGGTGTTTACGGCAAAGCACTCCCGCCGCAGAACGGCGCGCCTGTTCGCTTAACGGTGCCGTGGAAGTACGGTTTTAAAGGGATTAAATCTATCGTCAGCATTAAGCTCACCCGCGAACGTCCCCCCACGACCTGGAACCTGGCGGCGCCCGACGAATATGGCTTTTTTGCCAATGTGAACCCGCACGTCGATCATCCCCGCTGGTCGCAGGCCACCGAGCGATTTATCGGTTCCGGCGGCGCGCTGGATGTGAAGCGTCAGCCAACACTGCTGTTTAACGGCTACGCTGATGAAGTGGCGTCGCTTTACCGTGGCCTTAATTTACGGGAGAACTTCTGAGTGCGTTTAACGGCAAAACAGATATCCTGGCTGAAAGTGCTGTTGCACTTAGCCGGGTTGCTTCCTTTTATCTGGTTATTCTGGGCCGCCAGCCAGGGGCTTTTTAGCGCTGATCCGGCAAAGGATATCCAGCACTTTACCGGTCGGATGGCTCTGAAATTTTTACTGGCGACCTTGCTGGTGTCACCGTTAGCGCGCTACGCTAAACAGCCATTATTGATACGCACCCGCCGGCTTTTGGGGCTATGGTGTTTTGCCTGGGCGACGCTCCATTTGACCAGCTACGCCTTGCTGGAACTGGGCATTAACAACCTGGCACTGCTGGGCCGCGAACTGGTCACCCGTCCGTACCTGACGTTAGGTATCGTGAGCTGGCTGGTGTTACTGGCATTAGCACTGACATCAACGCAATATGCACAACGTACATTGGGCAGGCGCTGGCAACTGCTGCACAACTTCGTCTATCTTGTCGCGATCCTCGCACCCATCCATTATCTGTGGTCGGTGAAGATCCTCTCCCCGCAGCCCATACTCTACGCGCTGCTGGCTGTGGCGCTTTTAGCATGGCGTTACAAGAAGTTCCGTCAGTGGTTGCGATAATTCGCGAAACTGTGCGTTTTCCCGCAGAATCCCTGTCAACCGCGAATCTTTTTCGGATAGCGGTTGATAATCTTCCCTGATAAGACCAGTATTTAGCTGCCAAATGCTACGAAATCGTTATAATGTGCGACTTTGGTTTACCCGACAGCGGTTTTAGGCCTCTGAAAAGGTGACAATCGTGCTTCGAAGGTATATTTTGTTTTTTACCGGAGAATCGCAGGAGATAGCGGCACAATGGCTGATAAGTTCCATATCTTAGTTTTAAACGGACCGAACCTGAACATGCTCGGCACCCGCGAGCCAGAGAAGTACGGCTCGCTAACATTGAGTGAAATTGTTAACCGTCTGAGCACGGAAGCAACGTCGCTGAATGTGGATTTGGATCATTTTCAGTCGAACGCGGAGTACGCAATCATCGACCGTATTCATCAGGCTAAAGACACTGTGGACTATATCCTGATCAATCCGGCCGCGTTTACGCACACCAGTGTTGCTATTCGCGACGCACTGCTCGCAGTGAGTATCCCGTTTATCGAGATCCACCTGAGCAATGTGCACGCCCGAGAGCCGTTCCGCCACCATTCCTATCTATCAGATATCGCCGCTGGCGTTATTTGCGGACTGGGCGCTGACGGCTATTCATACGCTTTACAGACAGCGGTAAAACGCTTGTCACAATCACACTAAACAAGAGTACGGAACCCACTCATGGATATTCGTAAGATTAAAAAACTGATCGAGCTGGTTGAAGAATCAGGCATCTCCGAACTGGAAATTTCTGAAGGCGAAGAGTCTGTACGCATCAGCCGTGCAGCCCCAGCCGCTAGCTTCCCGGTAATGCAGCAGGCTTATGCTGCGCCAGTGCAGCAGCCTGCGCTTTCCGCAGCCGTTGCACCAGCAGCTGAAGCCGCACCTGCCGCTGCAGCAGAAATCAGTGGTCACATCGTACGTTCCCCAATGGTTGGTACTTTCTACCGCACCCCGAGCCCGGATGCGAAAGCGTTCATCGAAGTGGGTCAGAAAGTCAACGCAGGCGATACCCTGTGCATCGTTGAAGCGATGAAAATGATGAACCAGATCGAAGCAGACAAATCAGGCACTGTGAAAGCGATTCTGGTCGAAAGTGGTCAGCCGGTTGAATTTGACGAGCCGCTGGTCGTCATCGAGTAACGAGGCGAACATGCTGGATAAAATTGTTATCGCCAACCGCGGCGAGATTGCACTGCGTATTCTTCGTGCCTGTAAAGAACTGGGCATCAAGACCGTCGCTGTGCACTCAAGCGCGGATCGCGATTTAAAACACGTATTGCTGGCGGATGAGACGGTCTGTATTGGCCCGGCTCCGTCCGTAAAAAGCTATCTGAACATCCCGGCTATCATCAGCGCCGCTGAAATCACCGGCGCGGTGGCAATTCATCCGGGTTATGGCTTCCTCTCTGAGAACGCCAACTTTGCTGAGCAGGTTGAGCGCTCTGGCTTTATCTTCATCGGCCCGAAAGCTGACACTATCCGCCTGATGGGCGACAAAGTGTCCGCAATCACCGCGATGAAAAAAGCCGGTGTTCCAACCGTACCGGGCTCTGACGGTCCTCTGACCGACGACATGGATGCTAACCGTGCTCATGCGAAACGCATTGGCTATCCGGTTATCATCAAGGCGTCCGGCGGCGGCGGCGGTCGCGGTATGCGCGTTGTGCGTAGCGATGCTGAACTGGCTCAGTCCATCTCCATGACCAAAGCGGAAGCGAAAGCAGCTTTCAGCAATGACATGGTGTACATGGAAAAATACCTTGAAAACCCACGCCACATCGAAATTCAGGTGCTGGCTGACGGTCAGGGTAACGCTATCTATCTGGCAGAACGTGACTGCTCCATGCAGCGTCGTCACCAGAAAGTGGTTGAAGAAGCGCCAGCACCGGGCATTACGCCGGAACTGCGTCGCTACATCGGCGAGCGTTGTGCGAAAGCCTGTGTCGATATCGGCTATCGCGGTGCGGGTACTTTCGAGTTCCTGTTCGAAAACGGCGAGTTCTACTTCATTGAGATGAACACCCGTATTCAGGTAGAACACCCGGTTACCGAAATGATTACCGGCGTTGACCTGATTAAAGAACAGCTGCGTATCGCTGCGGGTCAGCCTCTGTCCATCAAACAGGAAGAAGTTGTGGTCAAAGGCCATGCGGTGGAATGCCGTATCAACGCCGAAGACCCGAATACCTTCCTGCCAAGCCCGGGTAAAATCACGCGTTTCCACGCGCCGGGTGGCTTTGGTGTGCGTTGGGAGTCTCATATCTACGCGGGTTACACCGTACCGCCGTACTATGACTCCATGATCGGTAAGCTTATCTGCTACGGCGAAAACCGTGACGTGGCAATTGCCCGCATGAAGAACGCCCTGCAGGAGCTGATCATCGATGGTATCAAAACCAACGTTGAACTGCAGATGCGTATCATGAGCGACGAGCACTTCCAGAATGGTGGGACTAACATCCACTATCTGGAGAAAAAACTCGGTCTGCAAGAGAAGTAATCGCGCAGTCACGCCAAAAAGGCCGGATAATCCGGCCTTTTTTTATTTCTGGGGATCGGAAAGCCCCATCATGTACAATCCCCGCTTTATTCATCCACAAGGGACAAAAAATGGACAAGCGTTTTGTTCAGGCCCATAAAGAAGCGCGATGGGCGCTGTGGCTGACCCTTCTCTATCTTGCCGCATGGTTGGTGACCGCTTACTTACCTGACTCGGCTATTGGCATTACCGGCCTGCCTCACTGGTTCGAAATGGCCTGCCTGCTGGTGCCGCTGGTCTTTATCCTGCTGTGCTGGGCAATGGTGAAATTTATCTACCGGGATATCCCGCTGGAGGATGATGATGCAGCTTGAAGTCATTCTGCCGCTGGTCGCGTACCTGGTGGTCGTGTTTGGTTTGTCCGTTTATGCAATGCGTAAGAGGACAACCGGCACTTTCCTGAATGAGTATTTCCTCGGCAGTCGCTCGATGGGCGGTGTCGTGCTGGCCATGACGCTTACCGCCACCTATATCAGCGCCAGCTCGTTTATCGGTGGCCCCGGTGCAGCCTATAAATACGGGTTAGGTTGGGTGCTGCTGGCAATGATTCAGCTGCCTGCCGTCTGGCTCTCGCTGGGTATACTGGGTAAAAAGTTTGCCATTCTGGCACGCCGTTATAACGCCGTGACGCTCAACGATATGCTGTTTGCGCGCTACCAGAGCCGTCTGCTGGTGTGGCTGGCAAGCTTGAGCCTGCTGGTCGCGTTTATTGGTGCAATGACGGTGCAGTTCATCGGCGGGGCACGTCTGCTGGAAACCGCTGCAGGGATCCCCTATGAGACGGGCCTTATCATCTTTGGGGTGAGCATTGCGCTGTATACCGCGTTTGGCGGATTTCGCGCCAGCGTGCTGAACGATACGCTGCAGGGGATGGTGATGCTCGTTGGCACAATCGTTCTGCTGGTGGGAATTGTTCACGCCGCAGGTGGTCTGAGCCATGCCGTTGAAACTCTGGAAGCGATTGACCCGAAACTGATTTCCCCGCAGGGTGCGGATGATATCCTTTCGCCAACATTTATGACGTCGTTCTGGGTGCTGGTGTGCTTTGGTGTTATTGGCCTGCCGCATACCGCCGTGCGTTGTATCTCGTATAAAGACAGCAAAGCCGTTCACCGGGGTATTATTATCGGGACGGTCGTTGTTGCAATCCTGATGTTCGGCATGCATCTGGCGGGTGCGTTAGGACGTGCGGTGATCCCCGACCTTACGGTTCCCGATTTGGTGATCCCGACCCTGATGGTCAAAGTGCTTCCGCCTTTTGCCGCGGGGATATTCCTCGCCGCGCCAATGGCCGCCATAATGTCGACCATTAACGCCCAGCTACTGCAGAGTTCCGCTACGATCATTAAAGATCTCTATCTGAACCTGCGTCCTGAGCAGGTTCAAAATGAACGACGCCTGAAGCGTATGTCGGCGGTGATTACGCTCGTTTTAGGCGCGCTGCTGCTGTTAGCCGCATGGCGTCCGCCGGAGATGATCATCTGGCTGAACCTGCTGGCGTTTGGCGGGCTTGAAGCCGTCTTCCTGTGGCCGCTGGTATTGGGCCTCTACTGGGAGCGCGCCAACGCTGCCGGCGCCCTGAGCGGCATGATTGTCGGCGGTGTGCTGTATGCCGTGCTAGCTACATTTAAAATTCAGTACCTGGGCTTCCATCCTATTGTGCCTTCGTTACTGTTAAGTTTACTGGCGTTTGTGGTCGGGAACCGTTTCGGTCAGCCTGTCCCACAGCCCGCTACGATTTCTACTGATAAATAAAGAGTTTTGCCATGCCGTGGATCCAACTAAAACTGAATACAACCGGCGCTAACGCCGAAGAGCTAAGCGATGCGCTGATGGAAGCCGGTTCGGTCTCCATCACCTTCCAGGACACGCATGACACGCCGGTGTTTGAGCCACTGCCGGGCGAAACCCGCCTGTGGGGTGATACCGACGTTATTGGCCTGTTTGATGCAGAAACTGACATGAAAGAGGTTGTCGCGATCCTGGAAAATCATCCGCTGCTGGGTGCGGGTTTTGCACACAAAATCGAACAGCTGGAAGACAAAGACTGGGAACGCGAGTGGATGGATAACTTCCACCCAATGCAGTTCGGTAAACGTCTGTGGATCTGCCCGAGCTGGCGTGACGTTCCGGATGAAAACGCGGTAAACGTGATGCTGGATCCGGGCCTGGCATTTGGGACCGGTACTCACCCGACGACTTCTCTGTGCCTGCAGTGGCTGGACAGTCTGGATCTGGACGGCAAGACGGTGATCGACTTCGGATGCGGATCCGGGATCCTCGCTATCGCGGCGCTGAAACTGGGCGCGGCCAAAGCCATTGGGATCGATATCGATCCACAGGCTATTCAGGCCAGCCGTGATAACGCTGAGCGCAACGGCGTTTCTGACCGCCTTGAACTGTATCTGCCGGATGCGCAGCCAGAAGCCATGAAAGCCGATGTGGTGGTGGCGAACATTCTGGCCGGCCCATTACGCGAACTGGCCCCGTTAATCAGCGTGCTGCCCGTTGACGGCGGTCTGCTGGGGCTTTCCGGGATCCTGGCAAGCCAGGCTGACAGCGTATGCGAAGCCTACGCCGATCTTTTCGCCCTCGACCCGGTGGTCGAAAAAGAAGAGTGGTGTCGTATTACGGGCCGTAAAAAGTAAGCCATTGGCGTGGTCATCTGACCACGCCTCTCTTACTCCGATAATCCTCTCTTCCCGTGCCCTTCTCCGGTAAAATACCCACACAAAACATATTGATAAAAATGGTTTGAACCACAATAATTCACCGGAAGAATACTATGACCCACTTTACTGGCAAGGCAGCGCTCTTCGCGCTGAGCATTATCTCGGCTTCAGCCTGCGCATCACACTGGAGCTACGAAGGCGAAGGCGCACCGGAACACTGGGGCGAACTGGACGAGGCCTATAAAACCTGTCAAAGCGGGATGAACCAGTCCCCCATCAACATTGAATCCACTGCTAACGCGCACCTCTCCCCGCTGCAAACACATTACATTGATGGCCCTGTGACGCTGACGAACAACGGCCACACCATTCAGGCAAGTGAAAAGCCGGAAACCCGCGATACCCTTACCCTCGATAAGCAAACCTGGACCCTGCAACAGTTCCATTTCCACGCGCCGAGCGAAAACACCGTGCATGGCAAGAAATTTGCGATGGAAATGCATCTGGTGCACAAAAACGCGGCCGGTGAGCTGGCGGTGGTGGCGGTCATGTTCGATAAAGGGGCCGCGAACCCGGAACTGAATAAGCTGTGGAGCGTCATGCCTGAGCAGGCCGAACAGAACGTCTCCATTAAGCAGGATCTCAATCTGAACAAGCTGATTCCAAAAGATAAAACGTACTGGCGCTTTAGCGGCTCGTTGACCACACCGCCGTGCTCAGAGGGGGTAACCTGGATTGTACTGAAGCACCCGCAGACCGTCTCTACAGAGCAGCTTGAGAAATTCTCCCACATGATGCACCACGAAAATAACCGCCCGGTACAACCCCTTCATGGTCGCGTAGTCGTCGAATAATGCGCATTTTTCGCATGCAGATCATGTTCTAAAATGCGACTCAGATCGCAAACAAGCGGGATAATCTGCTGCTAAAAACAGCAGATTATCCCGCTCAAGTGATGCATTTATTCAGAAATGATGAGAAGTTACGGGAAATTGTAAGCGGCTATAAAATAATCATTCCATCATAACTTTATGATTTAACAGGTTTATAATTTTCACCTGAAGGACAGAGCGGCGATTCCTTGATCTACAACAGTGGATTGTTCAAAGTTTGGCCTTTCATCTCGTGCAAAAAATGCGTAATATACGCCGCCTTGCAGTCACAGTATGGTCATTTCTTAACTCATGCGCATCGGACACTACCAGCTCAGAAATCGCCTGATCGCAGCCCCAATGGCAGGTATTACCGACCGGCCGTTCAGGACGCTGTGCTATGAGATGGGGGCAGGTTTAACCGTTTCCGAGATGATGTCGTCTAACCCACAAGTGTGGGAAAGCGATAAGTCCCGCCTTCGGATGGTGCACGTTGATGAACCAGGTATTCGCACCGTGCAAATTGCCGGAAGCGTGCCTGAAGAGATGGCAGATGCCGCGCGGATTAACGTGGAAAGTGGCGCCCAGATTATTGATATCAATATGGGTTGCCCGGCCAAGAAAGTGAATCGCAAGCTTGCAGGTTCAGCCCTTCTGCAATACCCCGACCAGGTGAAGTCTATCCTGACCGCGGTTGTCAGCGCAGTGGACGTTCCTGTTACGTTGAAGATTCGCACGGGTTGGTCGCCGGAACACCGTAACTGTGTAGAGATTGCCCAACTGGCCGAAGACTGTGGCATTCAGGCCCTGACCATCCATGGACGCACTCGCGCCTGTTTGTTCAATGGTGAAGCTGAATACGACAGCATTCGGGCAGTTAAGCAGAAAGTTTCCATTCCGGTTATCGCGAATGGTGACATTACTGACCCGCTTAAAGCCAGAGCTGTGCTCGACTATACGGGAGCTGATGCTCTGATGATAGGACGTGCCGCTCAGGGAAGACCCTGGATCTTTCGGGAAATCCAGCATTATCTGGACACTGGGGAGTTGCTTGCCCCACTGCCACTGGCAGAGGTAAAGCGCTTGCTTTGTTCGCATGTTCGGGAATTGCATGACTTTTATGGTCAGGCAAAAGGGTACCGAATTGCGCGTAAACACGTATCCTGGTATCTCCAGGAGCACGCTCCAAATGACCAGTTTCGGCGCACATTCAACGCCATAGAGGATGCCAGCGTACAGCTGGAGGCGTTGGAGGCATACTTCGAAAATCTTGCGTAATGAAATAAAGAGCTGACAGAACTATGTTCGAACAACGCGTAAATTCTGACGTACTGACCGTTTCTACCGTTAACTCTCAGGATCAGGTGACTCAAAAGCCCCTGCGTGACTCGGTTAAACAGGCACTGAAGAACTATTTTGCTCAACTGAACGGTCAGGATGTTAATGACCTGTATGAGCTGGTACTGGCTGAAGTTGAACAGCCACTGTTGGACATGGTGATGCAATACACCCGCGGTAACCAAACCCGCGCTGCCCTGATGATGGGTATCAACCGTGGTACACTGCGTAAGAAACTGAAAAAATACGGCATGAACTAATTTCGGTTAGCGAAATGCTTGTTTAAAAAGGCGCTACCTGGCATGGGGATGCGCCTTTTTTATTGCCCGCGCCTGTCACCGTCAAGGCTGTGTAAACCTTCGTTTATCCCCCTTTTAAACCGCGACTTTTCGTGTATATTTCCACCACCTCACTGAACCTCTTCGCCCGGAACGATACGCATGATTCGTAAATACTGGTGGCTGGTTGTATTTGCTGTCTCGGTTTTCCTCTTCGACGCGCTCCTGATGCAGTGGATTGAACTGATGAGCACTGAAGCCGATAAGTGTCGCAATATGAATTCCGTAAATCCGCTAAAATTAGTGAACTGCTCAGAACTCGACTAACCGCCTGACGTCGCTAAACTCACTGTTATGACCCACTAAAAACGGGGATTTAAATCCCTTTGAGCCGTTACCTTACAATGATAATGTCTCGCCCTTCTCAACCGCGCCTGCGTAACCTCACACTCGAGTAGAACCGATCATGCTGGTTAGCCAATACAACCATATCCTCGTCGTCCTCTCCTTTGTTGTTGCTATCCTTGCTGCCTATACCGCGCTGAATATGGCTGCTCGTGTTGCCGGGAGTCAGGGCGTGGCTGCGCGCGTCTGGCTGGCCGGCGGCGGTATTGCCATGGGGATTGGCGTGTGGGCCATGCATTTTATCGGCATGCTGGCGATGGACCTCTCCATGAGCATGCGCTACAACGCGACCCTGACGGTGCTATCCATGGTTATCGCCGTGGGCTCGTCACTGTTTGCGCTGTGGCTCGTTAGCTGTGAGCAGTTACGTTTGCGCCGTCTGCTGCCCGGTGCGTTAGTGATGGGCTGCGGCATTGTGGCGATGCATTACACCGGCATGGCGGCGCTGGAAGTCTCTCCCGGTATTATCTGGGACAAAACATGGGTGGCCATTTCGGTTGTCATTGCGCTTGCGGCTTCGCTCGCCGCATTATGGCTGACGTTCCGCTTGCGGCATGAAGCGTCTCAGGTGTCGCTGATGCGTTTTGCCGCCGCCGTTACGATGGGGATCGCCATTGCCGGTATGCACTATGCCGGGATGAAAGCCGCTCAGTTTCCCATGTCGACCATGACACACCATGAAGGTATTAACGGCAGCTGGCTGGCAGTACTGGTCAGCGTCGTCGCACTCTCCATACTGGGGATCACGCTGCTGGTCTCGATGCTGGATGCCCGCCTTCAGGCACGAACCTCCCTTCTGGCCTCATCCCTTGCAGAAGCGAACCGCGAACTCGCTCAACTGGCTTTGCAGGATACGCTGACGCGTCTGCCAAACCGTGTTTTGCTGGAGGACCGACTCGATCAGGCCATCAGCAAAGCTGACCGTGAAGGCACCCATTTTGCACTGATGTTCATGGATCTCGACGGGTTTAAAACCATCAACGATGCGTACGGCCATGATGTCGGTGACAGACTGCTTGTCGCCGTGACGCAGCGCCTGCTCACGCCCCTGAAGGGTCAGTTCACCCTTGCCCGTATCGGTGGTGATGAGTTTGTTCTGCTGGCAGAAGGAGAAGGTCCGGATGATGCGGCCTCGCTGGCCAACTCGCTGGTTCGCGCTATCGATAGCCCGTTCAATCTGGATCCCTATGAACTGGTGGTAACCCTTAGCATTGGTATCGCGCTCTATCCCCACGACGGTAAAACCGAGCGCGAGCTGATGTTTAACGCCGATGCGGCGATGTACCACACGAAGCACATGGGCCGAAACGGTTATCACTTTTTCCAGCCCTCCATGAACACCCTGGCGCAGACCCATCTCCAGTTGATGAACGATCTGTGGCTGGCTATCGATCGTAATGAACTGCGCCTGCTTTATCAGCCAAAATTCCACGCACCGGCGGGTCCTGTCCTTGGGTTCGAGGCGCTATTGCGCTGGCAACACCCGAAGCAGGGATTGCTGACGCCAGACCTGTTCCTGCCGCTGGCGGAAAAAACGGGGCTGATCATCCCGATTGGTAACTGGGTGCTTAATGAGGCCTGCCGTCAGTTGCGGGAGTGGCACCTTCAGGGGCATCAAAACTGGTCGATGGCGGTGAACCTGTCGACACTGCAGTTTGAGCAACCTTCACTGGTTAAAACGGTGCTCGACTGCCTGACACGTCACAACGTACCGCCGGAGATGCTGATCCTTGAAGTGACGGAAACCACGGCGATGAGCAACCCGGATGAGAGTGTGCGCGTGCTGACAGAGCTGACGGACGCGGGCGTGAAAGCGTCCATTGATGATTTTGGTACCGGCTACTCCAGCCTGCTTTATCTCAAGCGCCTGCCGGCCTGTGAATTGAAAATCGACAGAGCGTTCGTGAAAGAGTTAAGCGGTGAAAGCGAAGACGCCACCATTGTCTCAGCGATCGTGGCCCTGGCAAAAACGCTAAATCTGAAAGTCGTAGCGGAAGGGGTGGAAACCGAAGCACAGCAAACCTTTTTGACGGCGCTGGGCTGCAACACGCTTCAGGGCTATCTGTTGGGCAAACCGGTCAGTGCTCAGACCATCGAAACGCTCTGCGCGCAAGGGGAAATGTTACCTGGCGCTGAGCTAAAATCATCCTCATGAGGCGACACCCGCACGACAGGGAGTGTCGCCAGAATGCTATCAACCAGCGCAGGAGCCTGCTGATAAAGATTAAAGCTGCTGTTATTCATTAACCAGTTTTTAATGATTCCGCTGAAAAAACCGTGGAAAACAATCAGGGTCAGATCAACATTTACCTGTGACGAAATGAGGTTCAGAGAAATACAGTCCTGCAACGTGGTACGTAAAGACTCATAATTAAAACCAATACGTTTTCTGATTTCACACTCTGAAATCATATCGCTATTAAATTCACACTTATGATACAAAATTTGCAAAAGAGCGCATTGCCGAGGCTCATGTGCAATATATTGCAACGCAGCAATAAATTGCTCACGAAGCATTAACAAAGGATCGCTGCCCGCAGAAAGAGAAAGTCTGTCACGAATGATGTCACGAAACGGTAATTGCTGTTCCCAGATGGCATTAAATATTTCTGATTTACTGGTAAAATGCCAATAGATGGCACCCCGTGTAACATTTGCTGCATCCGCGATATCCGTCAGCGTCGTGTTCGCCACGCCCCGCGTCGCAAACTGCCCGATAGCCGCTTCAATCAGCTGCTGACGGGTCTGTTGAGCCTCTTCTTTCTTTTTACGCGCCATAGACGACTACTCGTTACTCACAAGGTTTATATTTACACGGATCAGGTACACGAAAGTATTCACTACTTTGCGTTTTAATTTTGCACAAAAAAAGTCAAATCGCTTAATTAATAATTTAGACAAATGCATAGATATAATTAAATTCATGAGACGAATAATTGAACCACGTTAAATGCCATTTATCTGATTAACCAGCCAGAAGTATATCCTCGCTAACACCAGGTTTGATTCTGATTTTTGCCTTAAGGCCTGTTCATTCGCACTTATAAATTAAAAAACATTAATTACCCTCATTATTATACGCCCTACATTTTATTTTTATCCCTCTGCCCTGCTACCGATTCACGGCAAATATCGGTTCATGGGTATTTAAAGGAACAGTAATGACGAATTATTTCAGACGTTTGCCCTTATCCGGTTTTATTGTCTGCGCGGTACTGCTCACTGGATGCGATGGTCAGGAAAACCAACCACCGCATCCGCAGGCGCCTCAGGTCAGCGTGCATATAGTGAAAAGCGCCCCTCTGGCTGTCACCACCGAACTCCCGGGCAGAACAGATGCCTTTCGCGTTGCGGAGGTTCGTCCTCAGGTAAGCGGCATCATATTGCGTCGTAACTTCACAGAGGGAAGTGATGTAAAAGCCGGCGAGTCACTTTATCAGATCGATCCTGCCACCTATCAGGCCGCGTATGACAACGCGAAAGGTGAACTCGCGAAGGCCCAGGCGGCGGCTAACATTGCGCACCTGACGGTAAAACGTTATCTCACGCTGGTTGGCACGCAGTATGTCAGCAAGCAGGAATACGACCAGGCCGTGGCGACAGCGCAGCAAGCAGATGCCAGCGTCGTTGCCGCACAGGCAGGCGTTGAAAGCGCGCGCATTAATCTTGCCTATACCAAAGTGACGTCTCCCGTCGAGGGTCGCATCGGTAAATCCAGCGTCACCGAAGGCGCACTGGTGACGAACGGGCAAGCCGCAGCCCTGGCAACGGTTCAGCAGCTTGATCCGATGTATGTCGACGTCACCCAGTCCAGCAGTGATTTTATGCGTCTGAAGCAGACGAGCCTGCAAAAAGGAGAGGCCACCAGCACCGTTGAGCTGGTGATGGAGAATGGTCAGCCCTACCCGTTGAAAGGTACGCTGCAGTTCTCGGATGTCACGGTCGACGAAAGTACCGGCTCTATCACCTTGCGCGCGATTTTCCCAAACCCACAGCACCTGCTGTTGCCTGGCATGTTTGTCCGGGCCCGCATTGATGAAGGCACACAGCCTGATGCGATTCTGGTCCCACAACAAGGCGTGACCCGCACGCCGCGCGGTGATGCATCCGTTCTGGTGGTTAACGATAAAAACCAGGTTGAGTCACGTACCGTCGTTGCCCCTCAGGCGATTGGCGATCGCTGGCTGGTGACGGAAGGGCTGAAAAATGGCGACCGCGTCATTATCAGCGGCTTACAAAAAGTCAGACCGGGCGCTACCGTCGTCGCGACGCCTGATACCACCACGACTCCAGCCGGTTAAGGGACGACGACATGGCTAATTTCTTTATCCAACGGCCGGTTTTCGCTTGGGTGCTTGCCATCATTTTGATGATTGCAGGCGGGCTGGCTATTCTCAAACTGCCCATAGCGCAGTATCCGACCATTGCCCCTCCCGCCGTGGCTATCACCGCAACGTATCCGGGTGCTGATGCGCAAACGGTGCAGGATACCGTAACGCAGGTTATCGAACAGAACATGAACGGTATCGATAACCTGATGTATATGTCATCCACCAGCGATTCCGCAGGTAATGTCACCATCACGCTGACCTTCCAGTCTGGAACAGACCCGGACATTGCGCAGGTACAGGTGCAGAACAAACTGCAGCTCGCCATGCCGCTGCTACCACAAGAGGTCCAGCAGCAAGGGATCGGTGTTGAGAAGTCCAGCAGCAGCTTCCTGCTGGTCGCAGGCTTTGTTTCCGATAACAAAGACCTCACGCAGGATGACATCTCTGACTATGTCGCGTCTAACGTGAAAGATGCCATTAGCCGCACCACGGGAGTTGGTGATGTGCAGCTGTTTGGTGCCCAGTATGCGATGCGCATCTGGCTCGACAGCAACGCGATGAACAAATACCAGCTGACGCCACTGGATGTGATTAATCAGCTGAAAACGCAGAACGACCAGATAGCGGCCGGCCAGTTAGGCGGAACGCCGTCAGTACCGGGGCAGCAGTTGAACGCCTCGATCATTGCACAAACGCGTCTGAAATCTCCGGAAGAGTTTGGCCGCGTGACGCTCAAGGTGAACCAGGACGGCTCCATGGTTCATCTGAAAGATGTGGCCCGCATTGAGCTGGGTGGCGAAAACTACAATATGGTCACCAAAATCAACGGGCAAGCGGCAACCGGCCTGGGGATTAAGCTGGCTACCGGTGCAAACGCACTGGACACGGCCGCCGCCATCAAGAGCAAACTGGCCCAGCTCCAGCAGTTCTTCCCGCAGGGGCTGAAAGTAGTCTACCCCTATGACACCACGCCTTTTGTGAAGATCTCTATCCACGAAGTGGTGAAAACGCTGTTCGAAGCGATCATTCTCGTCTTCCTGGTGATGTATCTTTTCCTGCAAAACCTGCGGGCGACGCTTATCCCGACAATTGCGGTGCCGGTCGTGCTGTTGGGTACGTTTGCGATCCTGGCGGCGTTCGGTTTCTCCATCAACACCCTGACCATGTTCGGTATGGTGCTGGCGATTGGCCTGCTGGTTGATGACGCCATCGTGGTGGTTGAGAACGTCGAACGCGTCATGGTTGAGGACAAGCTGCCGCCAAAAGAGGCGACGCAGAAGTCGATGGGGCAGATACAGGGCGCACTGGTGGGTATCGCCATGGTGCTCTCGGCGGTCTTTATCCCCATGGCCTTTTTTGGCGGTTCAACGGGAGCCATCTATCGTCAGTTCTCGCTGACCATTGTCTCGGCTATGGCGCTGTCAGTGCTGGTCGCTCTGATTCTGACACCGGCACTGTGCGCCACCTTGCTTAAGCCCGTCTCCAGCGATAGCCACGAAAAGAAAGGTGGCTTCTTCGGCTGGTTTAATGCGCTCTTTGACCGGAGCGTGGAGCATTACAGCAATAGCGTAAGCGGCATTTTGCGTAAGACCGGGCGCTATCTGGTGGTATACGTCATCATCGTCGGGGGCATGGCCGTACTGTTCCTGCGCTTACCCACCTCCTTCCTGCCCGAAGAGGATCAGGGGGTATTTATGACCATGGTCCAGCTCCCCGCCGGTGCCACCCAGATGCGAACCCAGCAGGTGCTTGACCAGGTTCAAAACTATTATCTCAACAACGAGAAGGCTAACGTTGAATCGGTGTTTACCGTGAACGGCTTTAGCTTTAGTGGTCAGGGTCAGAACTCCGGTATTGCGTTCGTTAGCCTAAAGCCCTGGGAAGCGCGTCCCGGAGCAGAAAATAGCGTTGAGGCGATCGTAAGGCGTGCGACGAAGGCCTTCAGTCAGATTAAAGATGGCCTCGTGTTCCCGTTTAACCTGCCAGCGATTATCGAGCTGGGTACCGCAACGGGCTTTGACTTTGAGTTGATTGATCAAGCTAACCTGGGGCATACCCAACTGACCCAGGCGCGTAATCAACTGCTCGGCATGGTGAAAGCGCACCCCGATCTGCTGGTTCGCGTTCGTCCTAACGGTCTGGAAGATACCCCACAGTTCAAACTGGATGTCGACCAGGAGAAGGCACAGGCGTTGGGCGTCAGCCTCTCTGACGTCAACCAGACGATCTCGACGGCATTGGGGGGAACCTATGTGAACGACTTTATCGATCATGGACGCGTGAAAAAAGTGTACGTCCAGGCCGACGCTCACTTCCGTATGTTGCCAGGGGACATCAACAACCTCTACGTGCGCAGCGCGAATGGTGAAATGGTGCCGTTCTCCTCCTTTAGCAGCTCGCACTGGGTGTATGGCTCGCCTCGCCTGGAGCGCTACAACGGAATGCCTTCGATGGAGATCCTCGGTGAGTCCGCGCCGGGTAAAAGTACCGGTGAGGCGATGGCCTTGATGGAGAACCTCGCCGCAAAACTGCCTTCCGGTATCGGCCATGACTGGACGGGAATGTCTTATCAGGAACGACTTTCTGGTAACCAGGCACCTGCCCTGTACGCCATTTCATTGATTGTGGTGTTCCTGTGCCTGGCTGCGCTTTATGAAAGCTGGTCTATTCCCTTCTCGGTCATGCTGGTTGTGCCGCTGGGTGTCACGGGCGCGCTTCTCGCCGCATCGATTCGCGGGTTAAATAATGATGTCTATTTCCAGGTCGGCCTGCTGACAACGATTGGTCTGTCGGCGAAAAACGCCATTCTGATCGTCGAGTTTGCTAAGGATCTGATGGATAAAGAAGGTAAAGGGATCATTGAAGCCACACTGGAAGCATCCAGAATGCGCCTTCGACCGATCCTGATGACGTCGCTGGCCTTTATCCTTGGCGTGATGCCACTGGTCATCAGCAGAGGAGCCGGGAGCGGCGCGCAAAATGCTGTCGGGACAGGTGTTATGGGAGGGATGCTTTCCGCAACGCTTCTGGCAATTTTCTTCGTGCCCGTCTTCTTTGTGGTTGTCCGGCGCCGGTTTACGAAACATAAAGAGTAATGTTTCTCAAAAAAGGCACCTCAGGTGCCTTTTTTATTTTTAGCATAAACAATGAATTAGATATGTCATACTCACAGCATTAATAGTTAACCATTTGCATTAAGTAAAAATGCCGCGTTACGTCTTCATATTTTCTCCATTAATTCATCCTGACAGCGACTTTTCTCCACGATTTTTACAAACAACATAATTTGAGATTATTCCCCGTGCAACGTTGCCTTATCCCGGTGGTAAAATAGTCTCCAGTTCGTTAATAACCCTCCTGGCTGTATAGCGAATGAGAAATAATACTGAGGTAACATCATGAAAAGATTCATTTCCGTTGCACTACTCGCTGCGCTGCTTGCTGGATGCGCGCACGACTCTCCATGTGTACCGGTATACGACGATCAAGGCCGACTGGTTCATACCAATACCTGTATGAAAGGCACCACTCAGGACAACTGGGAAACAGCAGGTGCTATCGCCGGTGGTGCTGCCGCAGTGGCAGGTTTGACGCTGGGTATCGTTGCTCTGACGAAGTAACATCAGAACGTATCATGTGTGTAGAAAGCGCGGCTCTGTCCGCGCTTTTGCTTTTAAAGAGTGCAGCGTTTTCAGATAAGTAAAAAAATAGCCCTGTCTTTACCCACCTTGTTTATTTCATCCTGCGGACAGTCACATATTTTTAATGCACAGCGTTAAATTACATATTCTATCGTGATGATTTTCACATATTAATTATATTTAATACCCTGCCAATATTCACCCCAGAAACTATCTCTTCTTTTTAAGGTATAGCCGCTGAAAGTTTTGCTCCGATTTGTGGCACAGGTTGTAATTTCGCACCGTTTCGGGGCGCTCTCTTTATTTAACCCTGTCTACACTCAGCATTATGCGTTCATTGGTCACCTATTTTGTTGAGCGCAAAACCTGGCATTACGTTTGCTTTATAAACGTTGGCCAAAGCCACAGACAGGTAAAGCGTTTAAAACGCCTCTATAACGATAAATTTCGCCACACAGGATGCATTATGAAAAAGACGATGATAGCCAGCCTGGCCGCCGCGGGCATGTTGTTTGCTGTAGCCGGTCAGGCCCATGCGGGTACGACACTGGATGCCGTTAAAAAGAAAGGGTTTGTTCAATGTGGGATCAGTGACGGTTTACCTGGCTTCTCTTATGCCGATGCAAACGGCAAATTTACCGGTATTGATGTTGATGTCTGCCGCGGTGTTGCCGCCGCCGTTTTCGGTGACGACAGTAAAGTAAAATATACCCCGCTGACGGCGAAAGAACGTTTTGCTGCATTACAGTCTGGCGAAGTTGACATGCTTTCCCGTAATACCACCTGGACCTCCTCCCGTGATGCAGGCATGGGAATGGCATTTACTGGCGTGACCTATTATGACGGTATCGGTTTCCTGACCCACAATAAAGCGGGGCTGAAAAGCGCCAAAGAGCTGGATGGCGCGACCGTTTGTATCCAGGCCGGTACCGATACCGAGCTGAACGTCGCGGATTATTTCAAAGCAAATAACATGAAATATACCCCTGTGACATTCGATCGCTCCGATGAATCGGCCAAAGCGCTGGAATCCGGTCGTTGCGACACGCTGGCTTCTGACCAGTCACAGCTGTACGCCTTGCGTATTAAGCTGAGCAACCCGGCGGAGTGGATTGTCCTGCCCGAAGTGATCTCCAAGGAGCCTCTTGGACCGGTTGTGCGTCGTGGCGATGAAGACTGGTTCTCCATTGTTCGCTGGACGCTGTTTGCCATGCTGAATGCCGAAGAGATGGGCATCAACTCGAAAAACGTCGACGAGAAAGCCGCTAAACCGTCCACGCCGGATATGGCTCATCTGCTGGGAACAGAGGGCGATTTCGGGAAGGATCTGAAGCTGGATAACAAGTGGGCTTACAACATCATCAAACAGGTGGGTAACTACGCTGAGATCTTTGAGCGCAACGTGGGATCGGAAAGCCCTCTGAAGATCAAACGCGGCCAGAACAATCTCTGGAACAACGGCGGTATTCAGTACGCGCCACCAGTACGTTAAGTCATTGCTGTAACGGGCACTGTTAAGGCAGTGCCCGCCCCAGAGTCATGGTTACCGAGGTTTCTTTATGTCCCATCGCCGCTCAGCCGTAAAAGGATCGCTATCCTTTTCTCATCCCGCGGTCCGCGCCTGGCTATTCCAGGTTATTGCGATTATTGCGGTTGTTCTTATCGCCGTGTATCTCATCCATAACACTATAACCAACCTGAATAATCGCGGTATTACCTCAGGCTTTGCTTTTCTGGATCGCAGCGCGGGGTTTGGCATTGTTCAACACCTTATTGATTATCAGGAAGGCGACACGTATGGACGCGTGTTCGTGGTCGGTTTACTGAATACGCTGCTGGTCTCTGCACTTTGTATTGTTTTTGCCTCCATACTGGGCTTCTTTATTGGTCTGGCACGTTTGTCCGAAAACTGGCTGCTACGCAAACTGTCTACTTTTTATATTGAGACGTTCCGTAATATCCCGCCGCTGCTGCAGATCTTTTTCTGGTATTTTGCCGTGCTGCGCAACCTGCCGGGGCCACGTCAGGCTATTGATGCTCTTGATCTGTTTTTCCTGAGTAATCGCGGGTTGTATATTCCTTCTCCGCAGCCGGGTGAAGGGTTGTATGCCTTCATTGCCGCCCTTGTAATAGCGCTTGCTCTCTCAGCTGCCATATTCCGCTATAACCGCAAGCATCAGTTCAAAACCGGGCAGCTTCGTAAAACCTGGCCAACCGCCGCCATCCTTATCATTGGCCTGCCACTCCTGACACACTGGCTGTTTGGGGCCGCCCTTCACTGGGATATTCCGCAGCTGCGTGGCTTTAACTTCCAGGGCGGAATGGTTTTAATTCCTGAGCTGGCAGCACTGACGCTGGCGCTTTCGATTTATACCTCTGCATTTATCGCCGAGATTATTCGTGCGGGGATCCAGGCCGTTCCTTACGGACAACACGAGGCGGCACGCTCGCTGGGATTACCCCATACGGTGACGCTTCGTCAGGTCATTATTCCGCAAGCGTTACGGGTCATCATTCCGCCGCTGACCAGTCAATACCTCAATATTGTCAAAAACTCATCGCTGGCGGCCGCCATTGGCTACCCCGATATGGTGTCGCTGTTTGCCGGAACCGTGCTTAACCAGACCGGACAAGCCATTGAAACTATCGCCATCACAATGTCTGTCTATCTGATCATCAGCCTGGTGATTTCGTTGCTGATGAACCTCTATAACCGTCGTATAGCACTGGTCGAGCGCTAAGGATCTATGATGACAAAAGCGATACTGTCGCACTCCTCGCGCCCTGCCGGTTCGACAGGCGGACGTTTAATTCTCTGGGCGCGTAAGAATCTGTTCTCCAGCTGGAGTAACAGCCTGCTGACAATTGTATGTTTGTGGCTTATGTGGGAATTAATTCCACCGCTGCTGAACTGGGCTTTTTTACAGGCTAACTGGTCGGGATCCACTCGCGCAGACTGCACAAAAGCAGGGGCCTGCTGGGTGTTTATCCATGAGCGCTTTGGCCAGTTCATGTATGGATTGTATCCGCATGAACAGCGCTGGCGGATTAATCTGGCACTGGCCATCGGGCTGCTCTCCATCGCCGTAATGTTCTGGAAAAAACTGCCTCATCGGGGCCGTTATATTGCCTGTTGGGCAGTGGTGTATCCCATTATTGTTTGGGGGCTGTTGTATGGCGGCTTCCTGGGGCTGGAACGTGTTGAAACACGTCAGTGGGGTGGGTTAACGCTGACGCTGATTATCGCGTCCGTTGGGATAGCCGGCGCACTGCCATGGGGTATTTTGCTCGCGCTTGGGCGGCGCTCAAAAATGCCTGTCGTACGTGTGCTTTCCGTTATTTTCATTGAATTCTGGCGTGGCGTACCGCTTATCACCGTTCTGTTTATGTCTTCGGTCATGTTGCCGCTGTTTATGGCAGAAGGGACAACGATAGACAAACTGATCCGTGCCCTGGTCGGGGTCATCCTTTTCCAGTCCGCTTACGTTGCGGAAGTGGTGCGTGGGGGCCTGCAGGCTCTGCCTAAAGGTCAGTACGAAGCGGCGGAATCACTGGCGCTTGGCTACTGGAAAACGCAGGGACTGGTGATATTGCCACAAGCACTCAAGCTGGTTATCCCGGGCCTGGTCAATACCATCATTGCCCTCTTCAAAGATACCAGCCTGGTGATCATCATCGGGCTGTTCGATCTCTTTAGCAGCGTGCAACAGGCGACCGTTGACCCTGCCTGGCTGGGTATGTCCACCGAGGGATATGTCTTCGCTGCTCTGATCTACTGGATCTTTTGTTTTAGCATGTCGCGCTATAGCCAGCATCTGGAAAAGCGCTTTAACACCGGGCGTACACCGCACTGAGGAAATTATGAGCCAGATTACTATGACACCTGCCGACGCGATGATTACGCTGGAAAACGTGAATAAATGGTACGGGCAGTTTCATGTTTTGAAAGACATTAACCTCAAGGTTAAGCAGGGAGAACGGATCGTTCTTTGTGGCCCTTCCGGGTCCGGAAAATCCACGACCATTCGCTGTATTAACCACCTTGAAGAACATCAGCAGGGGCGCATTGTTGTTGATGGCATCGAGTTGAATGAAGATATTTGTAACATCGAACGGGTGCGCCAGGAAGTGGGAATGGTGTTTCAGCACTTTAACTTGTTTCCCCATCTGACCGTTCTGCAGAACTGTACGCTTGCGCCAATTTGGGTACGAAAGATGCCTAAAAAGGAGGCTGAAGCACTGGCGATGCACTACCTGGAACGGGTACGTATCGCAGAGCACGCCAATAAATTTCCCGGCCAGATATCAGGCGGTCAGCAACAGCGTGTGGCTATCGCCCGTTCGCTCTGTATGAAACCGAAAATTATGCTTTTTGATGAACCGACATCCGCCCTGGATCCGGAAATGGTGAAAGAGGTACTGGATACCATGATTGGACTGGCGCAGTCCGGGATGACCATGCTGTGTGTGACGCATGAAATGGGGTTTGCCAGAACCGTGGCCGATCGGGTGATCTTTATGGATCGTGGGGAAATCGTTGAGCAGGCACCGCCGGATGAGTTCTTCGCACATCCTAAATCTGAACGTACACGGGCTTTCCTGTCACAAGTGATCCATTAAGCGTGTCTTAGCCCGGTGGCGCTTCGCTTACCGGGTCTGACTTTTTCCGGGAAACATAACGCAAAAAGGCCATCCTTTCGGATGGCCTCTTCACTTGTTTGATGTCTGGCAGTTCCCTACTCTCACATGGGGAGACCCCACACTACCATCGGCGCTACGGCGTTTCACTTCTGAGTTCGGCATGGGGTCAGGTGGGACCACCGCGCTAAAGCCGCCAGACAAATTCTTTTACTTCTTGCCGAACTTTAACCTAAGTATAAAGTGGTGCTGATACCCAGAGTCGAACTGGGGACCTCACCCTTACCAAGGGTGCGCTCTACCAACTGAGCCATATCAGCACGCTAAATTTGATGCCTGGCAGTTCCCTACTCTCGCATGGGGAGACCCCACACTACCATCGGCGCTACGGCGTTTCACTTC
>NZ_KI973182.1:3493456-3776453 GCF_000534435.1 Enterobacter sp. BIDMC 26
GGATGACCATGCTGTGTGTGACGCATGAAATGGGGTTTGCCAGAACCGTGGCCGATCGGGTGATCTTTATGGATCGTGGGGAAATCGTTGAGCAGGCACCGCCGGATGAGTTCTTCGCACATCCTAAATCTGAACGTACACGGGCTTTCCTGTCACAAGTGATCCATTAAGCGTGTCTTAGCCCGGTGGCGCTTCGCTTACCGGGTCTGACTTTTTCCGGGAAACATAACGCAAAAAGGCCATCCTTTCGGATGGCCTCTTCACTTGTTTGATGTCTGGCAGTTCCCTACTCTCACATGGGGAGACCCCACACTACCATCGGCGCTACGGCGTTTCACTTCTGAGTTCGGCATGGGGTCAGGTGGGACCACCGCGCTAAAGCCGCCAGGCAAATTCTGTTAATCTGTATCAGCTGAAAATCGTCTCTCTCACGCCAAAACACCTTCGGCGTTGTAAGGTTAAGCCTCACGGTTCATTAGTATCGGTTAGCTCAACGCATCGCTGCGCTTACACACCCGACCTATCAACGTCGTAGTCTTCAACGTTCCTTCAGGAGACTTAAAGTCTCAGGGAGAACTCATCTCGGGGCAAGTTTCGTGCTTAGATGCTTTCAGCACTTATCTCTTCCGCATTTAGCTACCGGGCAGTGCCATTGGCATGACAACCCGAACACCAGTGATGCGTCCACTCCGGTCCTCTCGTACTAGGAGCAGCCCCCCTCAATTCTCCAGCGCCCACGGCAGATAGGGACCGAACTGTCTCACGACGTTCTAAACCCAGCTCGCGTACCACTTTAAATGGCGAACAGCCATACCCTTGGGACCTACTTCAGCCCCAGGATGTGATGAGCCGACATCGAGGTGCCAAACACCGCCGTCGATATGAACTCTTGGGCGGTATCAGCCTGTTATCCCCGGAGTACCTTTTATCCGTTGAGCGATGGCCCTTCCATTCAGAACCACCGGATCACTATGACCTGCTTTCGCACCTGCTCGAGCCGTCACTCTCGCAGTCAAGCTAGCTTATGCCATTGCACTAACCTCCTGATGTCCGACCAGGATTAGCTAACCTTCGTGCTCCTCCGTTACTCTTTGGGAGGAGACCGCCCCAGTCAAACTACCCACCAGACACTGTCCGCAACCCGGATTACGGGTCTACGTTAGAACACCAGCCATTAAAGGGTGGTATTTCAAGGTTGGCTCCACGCAGACTGGCGTCCACGCTTCAAAGCCTCCCACCTATCCTACACATCAAGGACCAGTGTTCAGTGTCAAGCTATAGTAAAGGTTCACGGGGTCTTTCCGTCTTGCCGCGGGTACACTGCATCTTCACAGCGAGTTCAATTTCACTGAGTCTCGGGTGGAGACAGCCTGGCCATCATTACGCCATTCGTGCAGGTCGGAACTTACCCGACAAGGAATTTCGCTACCTTAGGACCGTTATAGTTACGGCCGCCGTTTACCGGGGCTTCGATCAAGAGCTTCGCGTTACCGCTAACCCCATCAATTAACCTTCCGGCACCGGGCAGGCGTCACACCGTATACGTCCACTTTCGTGTTTGCACAGTGCTGTGTTTTTAATAAACAGTTGCAGCCAGCTGGTATCTTCGACTGATTTCAGCTCCATCCGCAGGGACTTCACCTACATATCAGCGTGCCTTCTCCCGAAGTTACGGCACCATTTTGCCTAGTTCCTTCACCCGAGTTCTCTCAAGCGCCTTGGTATTCTCTACCTGACCACCTGTGTCGGTTTGGGGTACGATTTGATGTTACCTGATGCTTAGAGGCTTTTCCTGGAAGCAGGGCATTTGTTACTTCAGCACCGTAGTGCCTCGTCATCACACCTCAGCGTTAACAAACAACCGGATTTACCTAAAACCTCCGCCTACATGCTTAAACCGGGACAACCGTCGCCCGGCTAACATAGCCTTCTCCGTCCCCCCTTCGCAGTAACACCAAGTACAGGAATATTAACCTGTTTCCCATCGACTACGCCTTTCGGCCTCGCCTTAGGGGTCGACTCACCCTGCCCCGATTAACGTTGGACAGGAACCCTTGGTCTTCCGGCGAGCGGGCTTTTCACCCGCTTTATCGTTACTTATGTCAGCATTCGCACTTCTGATACCTCCAGCACCCCTCACAGGACACCTTCAACGGCTTACAGAACGCTCCCCTACCCAACAACGCATAAGCGTCGCTGCCGCAGCTTCGGTGCATGGTTTAGCCCCGTTACATCTTCCGCGCAGGCCGACTCGACCAGTGAGCTATTACGCTTTCTTTAAATGATGGCTGCTTCTAAGCCAACATCCTGGCTGTCTGTGCCTTCCCACATCGTTTCCCACTTAACCATGACTTTGGGACCTTAGCTGGCGGTCTGGGTTGTTTCCCTCTTCACGACGGACGTTAGCACCCGCCGTGTGTCTCCCGTGATAACATTCTTCGGTATTCGTAGTTTGCATCGGGTTGGTAAGCCGGGATGGCCCCCTAGCCGAAACAGTGCTCTACCCCCGAAGATGAATTCACGAGGCGCTACCTAAATAGCTTTCGGGGAGAACCAGCTATCTCCCGGTTTGATTGGCCTTTCACCCCCAGCCACAAGTCATCCGCTAATTTTTCAACATTAGTCGGTTCGGTCCTCCAGTTAGTGTTACCCAACCTTCAACCTGCCCATGGCTAGATCACCGGGTTTCGGGTCTATACCCTGCAACTTAACGCCCAGTTAAGACTCGGTTTCCCTGCGGCTCCCCTATACGGTTAACCTTGCTACAGAATATAAGTCGCTGACCCATTATACAAAAGGTACGCAGTCACCCCATAAAAGAGGCTCCCACTGCTTGTACGTACACGGTTTCAGGTTCTTTTTCACTCCCCTCGCCGGGGTTCTTTTCGCCTTTCCCTCACGGTACTGGTTCACTATCGGTCAGTCAGGAGTATTTAGCCTTGGAGGATGGTCCCCCCATATTCAGACAGGATACCACGTGTCCCGCCCTACTCTTCGAGTTCACAGCCTGTGTGCTTTCGTGTACGGGACTGTCACCCTGTACCGTGCGACTTTCCAGACGCTTCCACTAACACACAAGCTGATTCAGACTCTGGGCTGCTCCCCGTTCGCTCGCCGCTACTGGGGGAATCTCGGTTGATTTCTTTTCCTCGGGGTACTTAGATGTTTCAGTTCCCCCGGTTCGCCTCGTTAACCTATGTATTCAGTTAACGATAGTGTGACGGATCACACTGGGTTTCCCCATTCGGACATCGCCGGGTCAAAGGTTCATATCACCTCGCCGGCGCTTTTCGCAGATTAGCACGTCCTTCATCGCCTCTGACTGCCAGGGCATCCACCGTGTACGCTTAGTCGCTTAACCTCACAACCCGAAGATGTTTCTTTCGATTCATCATCGACTTGCGAAAATTTGAGAGACTCGAACACACATAACATGTGTGTCGTTTCAATTTTCAGCTTGATCCAGATTTTTAAAGAGCAAATATCTCAAACGTCACCCGAAGATGAGTTTTGAGATATGTCGGCAGGTGACTTTCACTCACGAACCAGCAAGTGGCGTCCCCTAGGGGATTCGAACCCCTGTTACCGCCGTGAAAGGGCGGTGTCCTGGGCCTCTAGACGAAGGGGACACTGAAGTCTCAATCGCAAGACGCCTTGCTATTTACTTTTCATCAGACAATCTGTGTGAGCACTACAAAGGCAGGTTCTTTAAGGTAAGGAGGTGATCCAACCGCAGGTTCCCCTACGGTTACCTTGTTACGACTTCACCCCAGTCATGAATCACAAAGTGGTAAGCGCCCTCCCGAAGGTTAAGCTACCTACTTCTTTTGCAACCCACTCCCATGGTGTGACGGGCGGTGTGTACAAGGCCCGGGAACGTATTCACCGTAGCATTCTGATCTACGATTACTAGCGATTCCGACTTCATGGAGTCGAGTTGCAGACTCCAATCCGGACTACGACGCACTTTATGAGGTCCGCTTGCTCTCGCGAGTTCGCTTCTCTTTGTATGCGCCATTGTAGCACGTGTGTAGCCCTACTCGTAAGGGCCATGATGACTTGACGTCATCCCCACCTTCCTCCAGTTTATCACTGGCAGTCTCCTTTGAGTTCCCGGCCGGACCGCTGGCAACAAAGGATAAGGGTTGCGCTCGTTGCGGGACTTAACCCAACATTTCACAACACGAGCTGACGACAGCCATGCAGCACCTGTCTCAGAGTTCCCGAAGGCACCAAAGCATCTCTGCTAAGTTCTCTGGATGTCAAGAGTAGGTAAGGTTCTTCGCGTTGCATCGAATTAAACCACATGCTCCACCGCTTGTGCGGGCCCCCGTCAATTCATTTGAGTTTTAACCTTGCGGCCGTACTCCCCAGGCGGTCGACTTAACGCGTTAGCTCCGGAAGCCACGCCTCAAGGGCACAACCTCCAAGTCGACATCGTTTACGGCGTGGACTACCAGGGTATCTAATCCTGTTTGCTCCCCACGCTTTCGCACCTGAGCGTCAGTCTTTGTCCAGGGGGCCGCCTTCGCCACCGGTATTCCTCCAGATCTCTACGCATTTCACCGCTACACCTGGAATTCTACCCCCCTCTACAAGACTCTAGCCTGCCAGTTTCGAATGCAGTTCCCAGGTTGAGCCCGGGGATTTCACATCCGACTTGACAGACCGCCTGCGTGCGCTTTACGCCCAGTAATTCCGATTAACGCTTGCACCCTCCGTATTACCGCGGCTGCTGGCACGGAGTTAGCCGGTGCTTCTTCTGCGGGTAACGTCAATTGCTGTGGTTATTAACCACAACACCTTCCTCCCCGCTGAAAGTACTTTACAACCCGAAGGCCTTCTTCATACACGCGGCATGGCTGCATCAGGCTTGCGCCCATTGTGCAATATTCCCCACTGCTGCCTCCCGTAGGAGTCTGGACCGTGTCTCAGTTCCAGTGTGGCTGGTCATCCTCTCAGACCAGCTAGGGATCGTCGCCTAGGTGAGCCGTTACCCCACCTACTAGCTAATCCCATCTGGGCACATCTGATGGCAAGAGGCCCGAAGGTCCCCCTCTTTGGTCTTGCGACGTTATGCGGTATTAGCTACCGTTTCCAGTAGTTATCCCCCTCCATCAGGCAGTTTCCCAGACATTACTCACCCGTCCGCCACTCGTCACCCGAGAGCAAGCTCTCTGTGCTACCGTTCGACTTGCATGTGTTAGGCCTGCCGCCAGCGTTCAATCTGAGCCATGATCAAACTCTTCAATTTAAGTTTGATGCTCGTGAATTAAACTTCGTAATGAATTACGTATGTTCACTCAGAGACTTGGTATTCATTTTTTGTCCGAAGACATTAAGAATCCATGTCACTTTGAGTGCCCACACAGATTGTCTGATAAATTGTTAAAGAGCAGTTGCGACGCGGCTTACAGCTCACCGTCGCGAGGTGGCGTATATTACGCTTTCCTCTTTCAGAGTCAACCCTGAAGTTCAGGATTTTTTCTCTTCAACCAACCGGGTTAACTGTGAAGTGATTCACATCCGCCGTGTCGATGGAGGCGCATTATAGGGATCCCAATTTTTAGCACAAGTACTTTTTGGATCTTTTTTTCCAACTGTCGATTTTCCGCGCTTTTCGCTGAAATCCCACCCAATATGCTTAAATATTGACGCTTTTTGCCTTGCCTCGATCCATTAATATGATCAAGTCTTCTATATAGTGCTCATCGTTCGAGGTAGATATGTCCGCAGTGTTACGTCCTTATAAAGATCTTCTCCCCCAAAAAGGCGATCGCGTGATGATCGATGCCAGCAGCGTGGTCATCGGCGATGTTCGAATGGCCGATGACGTCAGTATCTGGCCGCTCGTCGCCATTCGGGGGGATGTAAACTATGTGGCCATTGGTGCACGCACCAATATTCAGGACGGTAGCGTTCTGCACGTAACCCACAAATCCTCCTATAACCCCCAGGGCAATCCACTCATCATTGGAGAAGATGTCACCGTCGGCCATAAAGTGATGCTTCACGGCTGCACTATTGGTAATCGAGTTCTCGTTGGCATGGGGTCGATTTTGCTGGATGGCGTCATTGTAGAAGATGACGTGATGATTGGCGCAGGCAGCCTTGTTCCCCAGAACAAAAGACTGGAGAGCGGCTATCTCTATTTGGGAAGCCCGGTAAAACAGATCCGCCCCCTGAAGGAGGCAGAGATCGAAGGATTAAAATACTCGGCGAATAACTACGTTAAATGGAAGAATGACTATCTGAGTCAGGATACCCAGACCCAGCCCTGATCGTCTTCCTGCTGATCGCGGATTAAATCGCTGGCTTCCTCTTCAAGATCCCAGCGATTTTCACAAAACACCTCTAACGGGTCTGAACCACCAAAGCGACGCAACAGCGTTTCCCCACGAATGGCGCAGGTAAGTTGCATTCCATGCACCAGCACCGGGAAACAGACCGCCTGTTTACTCTCGTCCCAGCTTTCCCTGTCCGGAAAATGAATTGCCTGATTCACGCCCTGAGCTCCCTTTTCAGCTTTTCAATGACCGGTTCGACCGAAGGCAATACACCGTGCCAGAGCAACACCGCGTGTGCCGCCTGCCCTACCAGCATTCCCAGCCCATCGGCTACGTGTTTTCCGCCGTGCTGTTCACACCAGTTCAAAAAAGGTGTCTTCCCTTTCTGATAGAACATGTCGTAGAAGTAAATATGGGCACTTACCAGCGAAGCAGGGATCGCCGGCACGTCACCACCGATACCGCTGGAGGTGGCGTTGATGATCAGATCAAACTCACGATCGGCAAGTTCATCCAGGGCGACCGCGCTCACGCTGCCGGTATGTGCGAACAACGTAGCCAGCGCTTCTGCCCGCGAGAAGGTCCTGTTTGTAATGGTCACCGCGCAATCCAGTGACAGCAGAGGCAGCAATACTCCCCGCGACGCTCCGCCCGCACCAATCAGCAGAACCCTGAAACCAGGCTTAATAAACGAGAGCCTTTCCAGATCGCTCAGTAATCCAATTCCGTCAGTGTTGTCTCCCAGCAGGCGTCCATCCTCAAGCCGTTTTAAGGTATTCACTGCACCCGCAAGGGAAGCACGCTCGGTGAGTTCATCCGCACGTTCGAAGGCTTCCTCTTTAAACGGTACCGTTACATTCACACCTTTGCCACCCGCGTTGAAGAAACCCTCCAGCGCAGGAATAAATGCATCAACGGGTGCCAGCACGCGGCCATAGGGATGATTTATTTGCAGTTGCTCGGCAAACAGTTGATGGATTAACGGTGACTTGCTGTGCGCTATCGGATTACCAAAAACAGCATAGGTTTCCATTGGATTACCCCTGGCGAAAACGTTCGCCGGTCAAGGCGTCGCGGATTTCAGACGGATTGAGGCGCCCTCCCGTCTCACCAACGGCAACCGGGAAATCATTCCCAAACTGCGCCCGTACTTCGTCGGTTGTGCGGCAAGGTGGCTGCCCGGTCAGATTCGCGCTGGTTGAGACCAGTGGTTTCCCAAAGGCCAGGCAAAGCTCGACCACCAGCGGATGGTCCGTTACGCGCACGGCGAGGGAATCAAAGCGCCCAGTCAACCAGCGCGGCGTTGTCGGCTTCGCCGGGAAAACAAAGGTCACGGGGCCGGGCCATGCTGAGAAAATAGTCTCCCGCTGCTCCGGCGTTAGCATGGAATCATCGATATAAGGCTTAAGCTGCTCATAGTTAGCAGCGATTAAAATAAGCCCTTTTTCGACTGGCCTCTGTTTAAGTGTGAGCAGTCGGCCAACGGCCGTTTCGCTGTCAGGATCGCAACCGACCCCAAAAACAGCTTCAGTTGGATAGGCGATGACTTCTTCATTTTTCAGGACATCCACCGCATGAGCAATGGAGCCTGATGGCAGGTTATTCTTCACTATTTTGATCCGCCGGAACCGGCTTTCCACATTGTTTACTGGCGCAGAAGCGTTTCAAACCTTGCGCCGTTTTTTTCTCTATAAGTAGCGGATAATTGCAATGAGAGCAGACACCCGCTACCGGTTTGAAATTGATAACAAACTGACATTCAGGATAGCGATCGCAGGAATGAAAGGTCTTACCAAAACGAGAACGGCGCTGCACGAGCTGTCCACGCTGGCATTGAGGACAGGCAATAGCCGTTTCATCAGGTTTATCAATTTGTTCTGTATGTTCACATTCAGGATAGTGGCTACAGCCAATAAACATGCCGAAACGACCCTGACGTAGCGCTAACTCGCCGCCGCAAAGAGGGCAAAGCTGTCCCTCCAGAATTTTGACGATATGTCCATCCGCCTGGCTTTTCAGGGGACGGACATAATCACATTCCGGATAGTGGGAACAACCGAGAAACGGGCCGTGTTTCCCGGACCGAATAACAAGTTCAGCCCCGCACTGCGGGCAGGGCTCATTTTTATGCACCGTGAATAGTGCTGATTTGGCCATAACAACTCTTGGTGCTGCACATTGAATTAATGCAGCATACCTTCATTCACTTCAAAGAGTAATTCTTCCATTTGCTGATAGGCATTTTCACAGCCTGGAATATTAAACAGAACCATCAGGATGACCCACTTGAGGTCTTCCAGTTCGAAGTCTGCCGTATCCAGCGCCATAACGCGCTCTATCACCATCTCTCTCGTTTCGAGGTTTAGCACCTGAATCTGCTCAAGGAATAAAATGAATCCCCGGCAGCTCGCGTCCAGCCTTTCACACTCTTCAGCTGTGTAGATGCGCACAGACAATGGGTCAGAAGCTAACTGCATCGGTTCGGCGAGGCCTTCCTGATAATCAGCCAGTTTTTCCAGCCACATCAACGCATTATAGATATCTTCCCGCTCAAACCCCGCATCGGTAAGATCCTGTGTCAATTTGTCCTGATCCACTCGCATTTCTGCTTCGTTATGGATGTAAGTCTCAAACAAATACATCAGTACGTCGAACATGGCTTGCCCTCCTTAATCGGACATAGCCGCCGGGTACAGCTGCGATCCATCCTGCTAACTCCAGTTCGAGTAGCTGTGCTACCGTAACTGGCACAGGTTGGCCGGCACGTTCAGCGACAACGTCAACAGGTGTTACCTCATCTCCTACGTTAGCCAGGAGCTTGGGAAATGGCAATGCCACCTTTCCCTGATCTGATGAATAATGTCGCTTTTCGGGATCTTCCTGCAGCCATTGCAATCCATATTGCAAATTTTCAAGAATGTCCCTGACTTCCGTTACCGGTGTTGCACCCTGCTTTATCAACCAGTGCGGCCCTTCGCATCCCGGGTTTCCAATTGGGCCGGGTAAGGCAAACACGTCTCGCCCCTGCTCAAGCGCGCACCGTGCGGTCACAAGCGAACCGCTGCGTACCGCTGCTTCAACCACGAACACCCCCTGACTTAGCCCGCTGATAATTCGATTACGCCGGGGGAAGTGTCCCGGCCGGGGCTGCGCTGACAGCGGAAACTCAGACACTATCGCGCCACCAGAATCGATAAGCCGCGCAGCCAGCGCCTGATGCCGACGAGGATAAATACTAAAGAGACCGTTACCCAGCACCGCAACGCTACGCCCTTTTGCCGATAGCGCAGCGTTGTGGGCGACACCGTCAATTCCGCAGGCCAGCCCGCTGGTGATCGTTAAACCACTTTGAGAAAGCTGTTCACAGAGAATTTTTCCCCATCGCTCGCCGTACCATGACGGTGCACGGCTGCCAACAACCGCCAGCTGAACTGCATTCAGTACATCAGGGTTGCCTTTAACAAAGACTGCGCCTGGATAATCCGGGATCGTCCGGAGTAAAGGAGGATAAAGAGGATGATCCGCCGTGATCAGATAGTTACCCGGCTGCTCAAGCCAGAGCAGGCTACTTTCCAGCTCACTTTCTCTGAACGCAAAGAACCGTGCAGCCTGTTTGACAGACAGACCGGCGTCTCTGACAACGGGACCATCAATGGTTGTCTGGTTGTGCAATCGTGCTGCCGCTTCCAGCATCACATCGCCATAAAGAGAACCGGTGTGTATTAACCGTAGCCATAACTCAGTCGACGTCATCCTTTCCCCTGCCATAAGCGGCCTCCGCAATCATTGCGATTGGTCACTGATGCTGTCAATCGATGGGGGTTTTGTCTAGAATAGGAGATAATATTCTTATCAACTCCTGAACACGACTCTGGAAATTTATGGCAGTTTTGCAAGTGTTACATATTCCGGACGAGCGCCTTCGCATCGTCGCTGAACCGGTAAAAGAAGTGAATGCAGAAATTCAGCGTATCGTTGATGATATGTTCGATACCATGTACGCCGAAGAAGGTATTGGTCTTGCGGCCACTCAGGTCGACATTCACAAGCGTATCATCGTGATCGACGTATCTGAAAATCGCGATGGCCGCCTGGTGTTAATCAATCCTGAGCTGCTCGAGAAGAGTGGCGAAACAGGTATTGAGGAAGGTTGTCTGTCTATTCCGGAACAGCGTGCTTTAGTGCCGCGTGCCGAAAAAGTGAAAATTCGCGCCCTGGATCGTGACGGCAATCCGTTCGAACTGGAAGCTGACGACCTGCTGGCGATCTGTATTCAGCATGAGATGGATCATCTGGTCGGTAAACTGTTTATCGATTATCTCTCGCCGCTGAAGCAGCAACGAATTCGTCAGAAAGTAGAGAAACTGGATCGTTTGCGTTCTCGCGCATAACGTCCCACCGGATACAAGGATCATCGTGTCTAAATCACTACGTATTATCTTCGCGGGAACCCCTGATTTTGCAGCGCGTCATCTTGACGCGCTGTTATCTTCTGGCCACCAGGTTGTTGGCGTGTTTACCCAACCGGATCGCCCGGCTGGCCGTGGAAAAAAACTGATGCCAGGTCCTGTTAAGGTGCTGGCAGAAGAGCATGGGTTACCTGTTTTCCAGCCAGCATCCTTGCGCCCTCAGGAAAACCAGCAGCTTGTCGCTGACCTGAATGCCGATGTAATGGTGGTGGTGGCTTACGGTTTAATTCTGCCAAAAGCTGTGCTTGATATGCCTCGCCTGGGTTGCATTAACGTGCATGGTTCTTTGCTTCCACGCTGGCGTGGGGCAGCACCTATTCAGCGCTCTTTATGGGCGGGTGATGCTGAAACGGGCGTCACAATCATGAAGATGGATGTAGGTTTAGACACCGGTGACATGCTTTATAAACTGGCCTGCCCCATTACGGCCGAGGATACCAGTGCCACCCTGTATGACAAGCTGGCAGAGCTTGGCCCGCAAGGGCTGATTGAAACCCTCCTGCAGATTGCGAATAATACGGCGAAACCTGAAGTTCAGGATGAAGCGCTGGTCACTTACGCTGAAAAACTGAGTAAAGAAGAAGCCCGGATTGACTGGTCTCTGTCAGCGGCTCAACTTGAACGCTGCATTCGCGCCTTTAATCCATGGCCGATGAGCTGGATGGTTATCGACGAGCAGCCGGTGAAAGTCTGGAAAGCCTCCCTTATTGACGGTCACACAACGGCTGAGCCCGGTACGATTATCGACGCCAGCAAGAACGGTATTCAGGTAGCTACCGCACAAGGGATCCTGAATCTGGAATCGCTACAACCTGCGGGTAAGAAGGCGATGAGCGCACAGGATTTGTTAAATTCTCGTCGCGAATGGTTTATCCCGGGCAATCGCCTTGCCTGACCTCATTTAATTTTAGCGCCCGGTGTTTCCGGGCATTTTTATTTTTACGGTTATGAAAAAACAAAATTTACGCAGTATGGCGGCTCAGGCCGTTGAGCAGGTTGTCGAGCAGGGCCAGTCATTGAGCAATATCCTGCCAGCTTTGCAGCAAAAAGTGTCCGACAAAGACAAAGCCCTGCTTCAGGAGCTCTGTTTTGGCGTCCTGCGCACGCTTTCTCAGCTCGAGTGGCTGGTTAATAAGCTGATGTCACGTCCAATGACCGGCAAGCAGCGCACCGTGCATTATTTGATTATGGTTGGCTTCTATCAGCTTCTTCACACGCGTATCCCGCCTCATGCCGCACTGGCTGAGACAGTGGAAGGTGCCGTTGTGATTAAACGTCCTATGCTGAAAGGGTTGATTAATGGCGTTCTGCGCCAGTTCCAGCGACAGCAGGAAGAGCTTCTGGCTGAGTTCGGGCAAAGTGAAGCACGTTATCTGCATCCTGACTGGCTCCTGAATCGCCTTAAAAAAGCCTGGCCAGAGCAGTGGCAGGCAATTGCCGACGCGAATAATCAGCGTCCGCCGATGTGGTTACGCGTCAACCGTAATCACCATACGCGCGACGCCTGGCTGGCTTTACTGGAAGAGGCTGGAATGAGCGGCTTCACACATGAAGCATATCCTGACGCTGTGCGTTTAGCCTCTCCTGCGCCGGTACATGCTTTACCTGGTTTTGATGAAGGCTGGGTGACCGTACAAGATGCTTCCGCGCAGGGCTGCATGGCCTGGCTGGAACCTAAAAACGGCGAGCACATCCTCGATCTCTGTGCCGCGCCAGGCGGTAAGACGACGCATATTCTGGAAGTGGCCCCTCAGGCAAACGTCATGGCCGTGGATGTCGATGAGCAGCGTCTTTCACGCGTCTATGACAACCTTAAGCGCCTGGGAATGAAAGCGCAGGTTAAGCAAGGCGATGGCCGCAAACCCGCAGAATGGTGTGGTGAAACGCAATTCGATCGCATCTTGCTGGATGCTCCCTGCTCGGCAACCGGCGTTATTCGTCGCCACCCGGATATCAAGTGGTTGCGTCGCGATCGCGATATCAAGGAACTGACCCAACTGCAATCCGACATTCTTGATGCCATTTGGCCACACCTGAAGCCAGGAGGCACGCTGGTCTATGCGACCTGTTCGGTCCTTCCGGAAGAAAACAGTCAGCAGATTGCAGCCTTCCTTAAACGTACCCCGGATGCAGTGCTACACAACACGGGCACGCCTGAACGCCCAGGCCTGCAGAATCTGCCGGCCGCTGAAGAAGGTGATGGCTTCTTTTACGCTAAGCTAATCAAAGAGTGATGTTGAGAACAGGTCACGAGATATGAAGATAATCATTCTGGGTGCCGGACAGGTTGGTGGGACGCTGGCTGAAAACCTTGTTGGCGAAAATAATGACATCACGATTGTCGATACCAATGGCGATCGGCTGCGTGTTTTACAGGACAAATTTGACCTTCGCGTCGTGCAAGGTCATGGCTCGCACCCGCGTGTCCTGCGTGAAGCGGGCGCCGACGATGCTGACATGCTGGTTGCGGTGACCAGTTCTGACGAAACCAACATGGTGGCATGTCAGGTGGCCTATTCGCTGTTCAACACGCCGAACCGGATCGCGCGCATCCGCTCCCCGGACTATGTCCGGGATGCAGAGAAGCTGTTTAATTCCGAAGCGGTCCCTATCGACCATCTTATCGCTCCAGAACAGCTGGTTATCGACAATATCTACCGCCTGATCGAATATCCTGGTGCGCTGCAGGTGGTGAACTTCGCCGAAGGTAAAGTGAGCCTGGCGGTCGTTAAGGCCTATTACGGCGGCCCATTGATCGGTAATGCGCTCTCCACCATGCGTGAGCATATGCCGCATATTGATACCCGCGTTGCAGCCATTTTTCGCCATGACAGACCAATTCGCCCACAGGGTTCAACCATAGTCGAGGCAGGTGATGAAGTCTTCTTCATCGCGGCATCTCAGCATATTCGCGCGGTAATGAGCGAACTGCAGCGTCTCGAAAAACCGTATAAACGCATTATGCTCGTTGGCGGTGGTAATATCGGCGCGGGACTGGCGCACCGGCTGGAAAAAGACTACAGCGTGAAGCTGATCGAGCGCGATCAACAGCGCGCGGCTGAGCTGGCTGAAAAGCTGCAAAACACCATCGTGTTTTATGGTGATGCCTCAGATCAAGAGCTGCTGGCAGAAGAGCATATTGATCAAGTTGATCTGTTTATTGCCGTTACTAACGACGACGAGGCGAACATTATGTCCGCCATGCTCGCCAAACGTATGGGGGCAAAAAAGGTCATGGTGCTTATTCAACGCCGCGCCTACGTTGACCTCGTGCAGGGAAGCGTTATTGATATCGCGATATCACCACAGCAAGCAACCATTTCAGCCCTGCTGAGCCATGTTCGTAAAGCGGATATTGTTGGCGTATCCTCCCTTCGCCGCGGTGTGGCTGAAGCCATTGAAGCCGTTGCTCATGGTGATGAAACCACATCACGCGTTGTGGGCCGCGCTATCGATGAAATTAAACTGCCACCGGGAACAATTATTGGTGCCGTGGTGCGTGGAAACGACGTGATGATTGCGAATGATAATTTACGTATCGAGCAAGGCGACCACGTCATTATGTTCCTTACCGATAAAAAATTTATTACCGACGTCGAACGTTTATTCCAGCCAAGTCCATTCTTCCTGTAATCAATCAGGTGCTTATAAAAGGGCACCTGATTATTAACCCTCTTATTCCCATGCCTTTTATTTTTCATAACGATTAATTATCCCCAATGGAAATTAACTAATCATTTGTTAAACTTATAATCGTCAGTTGGCTCAAGGAGAAGAAAATGAGTTTAGTTAAAGAATTTCGCGAATTTGCGATGCGCGGGAATGTGGTGGATCTGGCAGTGGGTGTCATTATCGGTGCAGCGTTCGGTAAGATCGTTTCATCACTGGTAGCCGACATTATTATGCCTCCCCTCGGACTGTTAATCGGGGGCATTGATTTTAAACAGTTTGCCGTGACGCTTCGGGATGCACAGGGGGATGTCCCTGCCGTTGTTATGCATTATGGCGTTTTCATTCAGAACATATTTGATTTCGTGATCGTGGCGTTCGCCATTTTTATGGCTATCAAGCTTATCAATAAGCTTAACCGTAAAAAGGCTGAAGAACCGACTGCGCCGCCTGCTCCGACAAAAGAAGAAGTGTTATTGACTGAAATTCGCGATCTGTTGAAAGAGCAAAATAACCGCTCTTAATCAGACGTTGAAAAAAGGAAGGCCAGTGGTAAAAAAGCGATTCGCTTGCTTGCCACTGGCCTCCCAGTTACCCCGTTTTGCATGTTTCCCTTTTCGTAAATAACTCCCTTTTCCTTTTTTATTCTTCTCAATACGCTGCCTGAAAAGCGGGTCGTGGAGCAGGGCCTCAATGGCATTGTCCTGAATTTTCCCTTTCGTATGCTGATAGCGGCTCATAATTTCTCCTGAGCATGGTGTATGTCGACGGGAGTCTAGTCCCGCATGAAGTAAAAATCAACAGCCCTGGGTTCCACTGGCCCCCTGTTCAAGGGCTTCAAGAATTGAACAATAAATACTGCTATGAGCTGTACCGCAGCAGGCGTCATTCAACCGTTGCAGAGAACGCTGCATGGTCTGCAGTTCCTGTATACGCGCTTCAACTTCATCAAGCCTTGCCTGTACGATGCTCTTCGACTCCTGGCAAGTATGGTGTTCAGGATCGATGCGGATCGAAAGTAACTCGCGGATCGAGTCCAGCGTGAAACCAAGCTGGCGAGCGTAGCGGATAAACCGTAAGCGCTGCAGGTCATGATCGGTATAGAGTCGAAATCCACCTTCAGTACGAACCTCGTGATCAATCATCTGCTGCTTTTCGTAATAGCGGATAGTGTCCGGCGTTACGTTAGCAAGCCTGGCAAGTTCACCGATACGGTACATGGTTATTCCTCATTGATTTTCTGCATTAGCCTGTCACTGTACTCACCGTGCAAAAAGTCTGTGCTCATTCCGGCCTGACGCATTTTGAGTTCGATGAGAGCCAGTCGACGGCTAATTTCACGGTGGCTGGGATCATCCTTGCGAATCCCTTTCAGCAGGTCAGCCAGTTGCATGGCCTCTTTACGCTGCTCCAGTTCCGGTGGTAAACAACCGGCATTTTTGAGTAAGCGATATCCGGCCCGTAATTCAGGGGCAACATGCGAATCATCATCAAGCACTAACGGCTCACCGCGTCCCGCAAGGTTATCAAATTCGCCTTTTCGCTGAGCATCGCTGATATGGCGTTCTGCCCACTGGTCGAGCAACCACATGAATAACTCCAGAGGATGAACAGAAAAGATACAGATATTGTAGAGAAGTGGGGATTCAGCGGATATAAAAAAACCCGCCGAAGCGGGTTTTTTTACGTTACTACAGATTACTCTGCAGCAGCTTCTGCTTTAGATTCTGAACGATCAACCAGCTCGATGTAAGCCATCGGAGCGTTGTCGCCTGCACGGAAGCCACACTTCAGAATACGAGTGTAACCACCGGCACGGCTCGCGAAACGCGGACCCAGTTCGTTAAACAGTTTTGCCACGATCTCGTTATCACGAGTACGGGCGAATGCCAGACGACGATTTGCAACGCTGTCAGTCTTGGCAAGAGTAATCAGCGGCTCAACTACGCGACGCAGCTCTTTCGCTTTAGGCAGGGTCGTCTTGATGATTTCATGACGAACCAGTGAACCTGCCATGTTGCGGAACATAGCCTGGCGATGGCTGCTGTTGCGGTTCAGTTGACGACCACTCTTACGATGGCGCATGACCTTATCCTTCTCAGTAAAACCTTAACCTGTGATCCGGTTACTCGTCAGCAATGCTTGCTGGTGGCCAGTTTTCCAGGCGCATGCCCAGAGACAGACCACGTGAAGCCAGCACGTCTTTAATCTCGGTAAGAGATTTTTTACCCAGGTTCGGCGTTTTCAGCAACTCAACCTCGGTACGCTGTACCAGATCACCGATATAGTGGATAGCTTCTGCCTTGAGGCAGTTAGCAGAGCGGACAGTCAATTCGAGATCGTCAACAGGGCGCAGCAGGATCGGATCGAATTCTGGTTTCTCTTCTTTCACTTCCGGCTGACGAACATCACGTAAGTCAACGAAAGCTTCCAGTTGTTCTGCCAGGATGGTTGCCGCACGACGAATCGCCTCTTCAGGATCGATTGTGCCGTTGGTTTCCATTTCGATGACCAGCTTGTCCAGGTCGGTACGCTGTTCTACACGCGCTGCTTCAACATTGTAGGCAATACGCTCTACAGGGCTGTAGCATGCGTCGACCAGCAGACGGCCGATTGGGCGCTCATCTTCTTCCGAATGAATTCGGGCAGAAGCCGGCACATAACCACGACCGCGCTGAACTTTGATACGCATGCTAATCGCTGCGTTCTCATCGGTCAGGTGGCAGATCACGTGCTGCGGCTTGACGATTTCAACATCACCGTCGTGGGTGATGTCGGCTGCAGTCACAGGGCCAATGCCAGATTTATTCAGAGTAAGAATAACTTCATCTTTACCCTGAACTCTCACCGCCAGCCCTTTCAGGTTGAGCAGGATTTCAAGGATATCTTCCTGAACGCCTTCTTTGGTGCTGTACTCATGAAGTACACCATCAATCTCAACCTCGGTCACCGCGCAACCCGGCATCGATGAGAGCAGAATACGGCGCAGTGCGTTACCCAGAGTATGGCCAAAGCCACGCTCTAAAGGCTCAAGGGTCACCTTGGCGTGCGTCGAACTCACTTGCTCGATATCTACCAGGCGCGGTTTTAGAAACTCTGTCACAGAACCCTGCATTGTGTCCTCTCTTTGGTACTAAGCTTTACTTGGAGTAAAGCTCGACGATCAGGTGTTCGTTAATGTCCGCAGACAGATCAGAACGTTCTGGCTGACGCTTGAACGTACCTTCCATCTTGCCAGCATCAACTTCCAGCCAGGTTGGCTTTTCACGCTGCTCAGCCAGCTCCAGAGCGGCTTTCACGCGAGATTGCTTTTTCGCTTTCTCACGAATGCTAACAACGTCATTCGCTTTAACCTGATAAGAAGCGATGTTAACAACACGACCGTTTACCATGATTGCTTTATGGCTAACCAACTGGCGTGATTCAGCACGAGTCGCGCCGAAGCCCATACGGTAAACAACGTTGTCCAGACGACCTTCCAGCAGAGCCAGCAGGTTTTCACCTGTGTTGCCTTTCAGACGTGCTGCTTCTTTATAGTAGTTACGGAACTGACGCTCCAGCACACCGTACATACGGCGAACTTTTTGCTTTTCACGCAACTGCACACCATAGTCAGACAGACGCGGTTTACGCGCACCGTGCTGGCCAGGAGCTTGTTCAATTTTACACTTGGTATCGATCGCGCGAACGCCAGACTTAAGGAATAAGTCGGTGCCCTCACGACGGCTCAGCTTGAGCTTAGGACCCAAATATCTTGCCATTTTCTATCTCCAACTAACCTAAAAAACGAGCGTTATACGCGACGTTTTTTCGGCGGACGACAACCGTTATGAGGGATCGGAGTCACATCAGTAATATTCGTGATGCGGAAACCAGCGGCGTTCAGAGCGCGAACAGTAGATTCACGACCCGGACCCGGACCTTTAACCATAACTTCCAGATTCTTGATGCCGTATTCTTTTACGGCTTCTGCGCAACGCTCTGCTGCAACCTGAGCTGCAAACGGAGTGGATTTGCGAGAACCACGGAAACCGGAACCACCGGCTGTTGCCCAACCCAAAGCGTTACCCTGACGATCAGTAATAGTAACGATGGTGTTGTTGAAAGAAGCATGGATATGAGCCACGCCGTCAGAGACTTGTTTTCTTACACGTTTACGTGCACGAACTGGTGCCTTTGCCATTATTCAATCACCCCGATTATTTCTTGATCGGTTTGCGCGGACCCTTACGGGTACGTGCGTTGGTCTTAGTACGCTGACCGCGCACTGGCAGACCACGACGATGACGCAAACCGCGATAGCAACCAAGATCCATCAGGCGCTTGATGCTCATGCTGATTTCACGGCGCAGATCACCTTCAACGACAAATTTGGCAACTTCGTCACGCAGCGTGTCGATTTGTTCTTCAGACAGCTCACTGATCTTAACATCTTCAGCGATACCCGCTGCAGCCAGAATGGCTTTGGAACGGGTCTTGCCGACGCCATAGATCGAAGTTAATGCGATCACAGCATGTTTCTGATCAGGAATGTTAATGCCTGCTATACGGGCCACTATGCACTCCTACTATTTAATATGTACGCACCATGCTGAAAAGCCCGTTTTCAGGATACTCAAATGGAAACGTACAGACATACAAAAGATTGGCTGGCTAATCTAGCCAGCTCAACCCAACTTTGCAAGAAAAATATGCGAAATAATCAGCCTTGGCGCTGTTTATGCTTCGGCTCGGCACTGCAAATCACACGGATGACACCATCACGCTTAACGATTTTGCAGTTACGGCATAATTTCTTGACGGAAGCACGAACTTTCATTTTTACTCTCCGTAACTTCTCAGGCGACCATTTAGCGGCCGTAGCCTTTCAGGTTCGCCTTCTTCAATGCAGACTCATACTGACTGGACATCATCAGAGTTTGCACTTGAGCCATAAAGTCCATAATCACGACAACAACGATAAGCAGTGAGGTCCCACCGAAGTAGAACGGTACCTTCATTGCATCACGCATGAACTCCGGGATCAGGCAGATAAAAGTAATATAAAGCGCACCAACCAAAGTCAGGCGAGTCATTACTTTATCGATATACTTCGCCGTTTGCTCTCCCGGACGAATTCCTGGTACAAATGCACCGGACTTCTTCAGGTTATCTGCTGTTTCACGCGGGTTGAAAACCAACGCCGTGTAGAAGAAACAGAAGAAGATGATCGCAGACGCATAGAGTAACACATAAAGTGGTTGCCCAGGCTGCAAATACAGCGAAATTGTTGTCAGCCAGTTCCAACCAGTACCGCCCCCGAACCATGACGCGATGGTTGCCGGGAACAGAATAATACTGGAAGCGAAGATAGCCGGGATAACCCCCGCCATGTTCACTTTCAGCGGTAAATGTGTGCTCTGTGCAGCATAGACACGACGACCTTGTTGACGCTTAGCGTAGTTCACCACAATGCGGCGTTGACCACGTTCAACGAAGACAACAAAGAACGTCACTGCAAATACTAATACTGCAACCAACAGCAACAGGAGGAAGTGCAGGTCGCCTTGACGCGCTTGCTCGATAGTGTGGGCAATGGCTGGCGGGAGACCCGCAACGATACCAGCGAAGATAATGATTGAGATACCGTTACCGATACCACGCTCAGTAATCTGTTCGCCGAGCCACATCAGGAACATTGTTCCTGTGACCAGACTTACAACAGCGGTGAAATAGAATGCAAAGCCTGGGTTTAATACCAGGCCCTGCATACCAGGCATATTCGGCAGACCGGTAGCAATACCGATCGACTGGAATATTGCCAGCACCAGAGTGCCGTAACGGGTGTACTGGCTTATCTTACGACGTCCAGACTCCCCTTCTTTCTTCAGTTCTGCCAGGGCCGGATGAACGACCGTCAGCAGCTGGATAATAATCGATGCCGAAATATACGGCATGATACCCAGAGCGAAGATAGAAGCACGGCTGAGAGCACCACCAGAGAACATGTTAAACATTTCAATGATGGTGCCTCGCTGTTGCTCAAGCAGTTTGGCAAGTACAGCGGCATCGATACCAGGGATCGGAATAAAAGAGCCAACACGGAACACAATCAGCGCGCCGATAACAAACAGCAGTCTGCGTTTCAGCTCGCCAAATCCACCTTTGGCACTTTGAAAATCTAATCCCGGTTGCTTAGCCATCTGCTACTTATTCCTCAATTTTACCGCCAGCGGCTTCGATAGCAGCACGAGCACCTTTAGTAACACGCAGGCCACGAACAGTTACCGGAGTAGAAACTTCACCAGCCAGGATCACTTTCGCGAACTCGATCTGGATACCGATAATGTTTGCCGCTTTCAGCGTGTTCAGGTCTACAACGCCGCCTTCAACTTTCGCCAGGTCAGACAGACGGATTTCCGCTGTAATCGCTGCTTTGCGAGAAGTGAAGCCGAACTTCGGCAGACGACGGTACAGTGGCATCTGGCCACCCTCGAAACCGCGACGTACGCCACCGCCAGAACGAGAGTTCTGACCTTTGTGACCACGACCACCGGTTTTGCCGAGGCCAGAACCGATACCACGACCCAGGCGTTTACCCGCCTTTTTAGAGCCTTCGGCCGGAGACAGAGTATTTAAACGCATCTCTTACTCCTCAACTTTAACCATGAAGTAAACCGCGTTGACCATACCACGAACAGCGGGAGTATCCTCACGCTCAACGGTATGACCAATACGACGCAGACCCAGGCCAAGCAGCGTTGCCTTGTGTTTCGGCAGACGACCGATTGCACTGCGGGTTTGAGTGATTTTAATAGTCTTTGCCATGGTCAATTACCCCAGAATTTCTTCAACGGATTTACCACGCTTGGCAGCGACCATTTCTGGAGAATTCATATTTTCCAGGCCATCAATAGTTGCACGAACCACGTTAATCGGGTTGGTGGAACCGTATGCTTTAGCCAGAACGTTATGAACCCCAGCAACTTCCAGAACGGCGCGCATTGCACCACCGGCGATGATACCGGTACCTTCTGAAGCTGGCTGCATGAATACACGAGAACCCGTATGAACACCTTTAACTGGGTGCTGCAGGGTACCGTTGTTCAGCGCGACGTTAATCATATTGCGACGGGCTTTTTCCATCGCTTTCTGGATCGCTGCTGGAACTTCACGCGCTTTACCGTAACCAAAACCAACGCGACCGTTACCATCGCCAACTACAGTCAGAGCTGTGAAGGAGAAAATACGACCACCTTTAACGGTTTTAGATACGCGGTTAACCGCGATCAGCTTTTCCTGCAGTTCGCCAGCCTGTTTTTCGATGTGAGCCATCTTACACCTCTACCTTAGAACTGAAGGCCAGCTTCACGGGCAGCATCTGCCAGTGCCTGGACACGACCATGATATTGGAACCCGGAACGGTCAAAGGAAACATTGCTGATGCCTTTTTCCAGAGCGCGTTCTGCAACAGCTTTACCTACAGCTGCAGCGGCGTCTTTGTTACCGGTGTACTTCAATTGCTCTGCAATAGCTTTTTCTACAGTAGAAGCAGCTACCAGAACTTCAGAACCGTTTGGTGCAATGACCTGTGCGTAAATATGACGCGGGGTACGATGTACCACCAGGCGAGTTGCACCCAGCTCTTTGAGCTTGCGGCGTGCGCGGGTCGCACGACGGATACGAGCAGATTTCTTATCCATAGTGTTACCTTACTTCTTCTTAGCCTCTTTGGTACGCACGACTTCGTCGGCGTAACGAACACCCTTGCCTTTATAAGGCTCAGGACGACGGTAGGCGCGCAGATCTGCTGCAACCTGACCGATCAGCTGTTTATCAGCGCCTTTCAGCACGATTTCAGTCTGGGTCGGACATTCTGCAGTGATACCGGCCGGCAGCGGATGCTCAACAGGGTGTGAGAAGCCCAGAGACAGGCCTACTGCATTCCCTTTGATAGCTGCACGATAACCTACACCAACCAGTTGAAGCTTTTTAGTGAAGCCTTCGGTAACACCAACAACCATTGAGTTCAGCAGGGCACGCGCGGTACCAGCCTGAGCCCATCCATCCACGAAACCATCACGTGGACCGAAGGTCAGAGCATTATCTGCATGTTTAACTTCAACAGCTTTGTTGAGGGTACGAGTCAGCTCGCCGTTTTTACCTTTGATCGTAATAACCTGACCGTCGATTTTTACATCAACGCCGGCAGGAATAACGACCGGTGCTTTAGCAACACGAGACATTCTTTCCTCCGATTAGGCTACGTAGCAGATAATTTCGCCACCAAGACCAGCCTGGCGCGCTGCACGATCAGTCATAACACCTTTAGAGGTAGAAACAACTGCGATACCAAGACCAGCCATAACTTTAGGCAGCTCATCTTTTTTCTTATAGATGCGCAGACCTGGGCGGCTGACACGCTGAATGCTTTCTACAACAGCTTTACCCTGGAAATACTTGAGAGTAAGTTCCAGTTCCGGCTTGGTGTCGCCTTCAACTTTAAAATCTTCGATAAAACCTTCTTCCTTCAGCACGTTGGCAATTGCCACTTTCAGCTTGGCGGAAGGCATGGTGACCGCAACTTTGTTCGCGGCCTGACCGTTACGGATACGGGTCAGCATATCCGCGATCGGATCTTGCATGCTCATCTGTCTTTACTCCCGTGATTCAATTGGTAATTACCAGCTAGCCTTTTTCAAGCCTGGTACTTCACCGCGCATGGCGGCTTCACGCAGTTTGATACGGCTCAACCCAAACTTGCCCACATAACCATGTGGACGACCTGTTTGACGACAGCGGTTACGCTGACGAGACGGGCTGGAATCACGCGGCAGAGACTGCAGCTTGAGAACCGCATTCCAACGATCTTCGTCGGAAGCGTTCACATCAGAAATGATCGCTTTCAGTTCAGCGCGTTTAGCGAAGAATTTATCAGCTAAAGCTACGCGTTTTACTTCGCGTGCTTTCATTGATTGCTTAGCCATTCAGTAACCCTACCTTACTTGCGGAACGGGAAGTCAAAGGCAGCCAGCAGAGCACGGCCTTCTTCATCAGATTTCGCAGTAGTGGTAATGGTAATATCCAAACCACGCACGCGGTCGACTTTATCGTAGTCGATCTCTGGGAAGATGATCTGCTCACGGACACCCATGCTGTAGTTACCACGACCGTCGAAAGACTTAGCGGACAAGCCACGGAAGTCACGGATACGTGGTACAGCAATAGTGATCAGGCGCTCAAAGAACTCCCACATGCGTTCGCCACGCAGAGTTACTTTACAGCCGATCGGATAGCCCTGACGGATTTTGAAGCCTGCAACAGATTTGCGTGCTTTGGTGATCAGCGGTTTTTGACCGGAGATTGCTGTCAGGTCAGCTGCTGCGTTATCCAGCAGTTTCTTGTCAGCGATCGCTTCACCAACACCCATGTTCAGGGTGATCTTCTCGACCCGAGGGACTTGCATGACAGAATTGTAGTTAAACTCAGTCATGAGTTTGTTAACTACTTCGTCTTTGTAGTAATCATGCAGTTTCGCCATCGTACTACTCCAAATTACTTGATAGTTTCGCTGTTAGACTTGAAGAAACGGACTTTTTTCCCGTCTTCGAATCTAAAGCCTACACGGTCAGCCTTGCCGGTTGCCGCATTGAAGATTGCAACGTTAGAAACCTGAATAGCAGCTTCTTTTTCAACGATGCCGCCTGGTTGGTTCAGTGCCGGAACCGGCTTCTGATGTTTCTTAACCAGGTTGATACCTTCAACAATGACCTTGCCGGAAGACAGGACATTTTTTACTTTACCGCGTTTACCTTTATCTTTACCGGTTAACACGATAACTTCGTCATCACGACGGATTTTCGCTGCCATGATTCGCTCCTTAGAGTACTTCTGGTGCCAGAGAGATAATTTTCATGAACTTTTCAGTACGAAGTTCACGAGTTACCGGCCCAAAGATACGCGTGCCGATTGGCTGCTCACTGTTATTGTTCAAAATAACGCATGCATTACCATCGAAGCGAATGACAGAACCGTCAGGGCGACGAACACCCTTCTTGGTGCGCACCACTACCGCTTTCAGCACATCACCTTTTTTGACCTTACCACGTGGAATTGCTTCTTTGATGGTGATCTTGATGATGTCGCCTACGCCTGCGTAGCGACGGTGCGAGCCACCCAGAACCTTGATACACATTACGCGACGTGCACCGGAGTTGTCGGCGACGTTCAGCATAGTCTGTTCTTGGATCATTTTAGTGCTCCGCTAATGTCAACTACTACCTGAGACTCTAAAATCAGAGCCGTTAAAAAGCCCCATATCGAGGGCGCGGCATTATAACACCGCTTCTACAATATGGGTAGAAAAAATAAACGGCTCATCGCTGAGCCGTTTATTCGTATTGAGAATGCGTACTCTATTACAGAACCGCTTTCTCTACAACGCGAACCAGCGTCCAGGACTTAGTCTTGGACAGTGGACGGCATTCACGGATTTCAACCTTGTCGCCGATACCACATTCGTTGTTCTCGTCATGTACGTGCAGTTTGGTCGTACGTTTGATGAATTTACCGTAGATCGGGTGTTTCACAATACGTTCGATAGCTACAACGATGGATTTCTCCATTTTGTCGCTAACAACACGACCTTGCAGAGTACGGATTTTATCGGTCATTACGCACCCGCCTTCTGAGTCAGTAAAGTCTTAACGCGCGCAACATTGCGACGCACTTGCTTCAGCAGGTGAGTCTGTTGCAGCTGGCCACTTGCAGCCTGCATACGCAGGTTGAACTGCTCACGCAGCAGGTTCAGCAGCTCAGCGTTCAGCTCTTCAACGCTTTTTTCACGCAGCTCTTTTGCTTTCATTACATCACCGTCTTAGTTACAAAGGTGGTTTTGATAGGCAGTTTCGCTGCTGCCAGGCCGAAGGCTTCACGGGCCAGCTCTTCCGGAACGCCGTCCATTTCATAAAGGACTTTGCCCGGTTGGATCAAGGCAACCCAGTACTCCACGTTACCTTTACCTTTACCCATACGAACTTCCAGCGGCTTCTCGGTGATCGGTTTGTCCGGGAATACACGGATCCAGATCTTACCTTGACGCTTAACTGCACGGGTCATTGCACGACGTGCTGCTTCGATCTGACGTGCAGTCAGACGACCACGGCCAACAGCTTTCAGACCGAAAGTGCCGAAGCTAACATCCGTACCCTGCGCCAGACCACGGTTGCGGCCTTTGTGCACTTTACGGAATTTTGTACGCTTTGGTTGTAACATCAGCGACGCTCCTTATTTACGGCCTTTACGCTGCTGCTTTTTAGGTTGAGCAGCCGGTTTTTCCGGTTGTTCAACAGCAGCCATACCACCCAGGATCTCACCTTTGAAGATCCATACCTTAACGCCGATTACACCGTAAGTGGTGTGCGCTTCAGAGGTGTTGTAGTCGATGTCAGCACGCAGAGTGTGCAGCGGTACGCGACCTTCGCGGTACCATTCGGTACGTGCGATTTCCGCGCCGCCCAGACGGCCGCTAACTTCAACTTTGATACCCTTAGCGCCCAGACGCATTGCGTTCTGTACAGCACGCTTCATAGCACGACGGAACATAACACGACGTTCCAGCTGTGAAGTGATGCTGTCAGCAACCAATTTAGCGTCCAGTTCAGGCTTACGAACTTCAGCGATATTGATCTGTGCAGGAACGCCAGCGATATCCGCTACGACCTTGCGCAGTTTTTCTACGTCTTCGCCTTTCTTACCGATAACGATGCCAGGACGAGCAGTGTGAATGGTTACACGAATGCTCTTAGCTGGACGCTCGATAACGATACGAGATACAGACGCTTTAGCCAGTTCCTTAGTCAGGTACTGACGTACTTTAAAATCGCTGTCCAGGTTGTCAGCGAATTCTTTGGTGTTCGCAAACCAGGTAGAGTTCCATGGTTTTACAATACCCAGGCGAATACCATTAGGATGTACTTTCTGACCCATTGCTAGTCTCCAGAGTCTCAGCGATCGGACACAACCACAGTAATGTGGCTGGTGCGCTTCAGGATGCGATCTGCACGACCTTTCGCACGCGGCATAATGCGCTTCATGCTTGGGCCTTCATCTACGAAAATTTTCGCGACTTTCAGATCGTCGATGTCAGCGCCATCGTTGTGTTCAGCGTTAGCAATGGCAGATTCCAGTACTTTCTTGACCAATACCGCAGCTTTCTTGTTGGTATAGGTCAGGATGTCCAGGGCCTGCGACACTTTCTTACCGCGAATCAGGTCAGCAACAAGGCGAACCTTCTGAGCAGAAGAACGAGCATGGCGATGTTGAGCTAAAGTTTCCATCTCTTCCTCCTACCTTATTTCTTCTTCGCTTTTTTATCAGCAGCGTGGCCGCGATAAGTACGAGTCGGTGCGAATTCACCCAGTTTGTGACCAACCATTTCGTCGGTAACAAAGACTGGAACGTGCTGACGACCATTATGGACAGCGATGGTCAAACCGATCATGTTAGGAAAGATCGTTGAACGACGGGACCAAGTGCGCAGGGGCTTCTTGTCTCCGCTTTCCACCGCTTTCTCTACCTTCTTCAGCAAGTGCAGGTCAATAAAAGGACCTTTCTTGAGAGAACGTGGCATGGCTTATCCTCTAAAATTATTTGCTACGGCGACGTACGATAAATTTATCAGTACGCTTGTTGCTGCGGGTCTTCTTACCTTTGGTCTGAACGCCCCACGGAGTTACCGGGTGCTTACCAAAGTTACGACCTTCACCACCACCATGTGGGTGGTCTACTGGGTTCATCGCAGTACCGCGAACGGTAGGACGAACACCACGCCAGCGTGCAGCACCAGCTTTACCCAGAACGCGCAGCATATGCTCAGCATTGCCAACTTCGCCCAGAGTAGCGCGGCAATCTGCTTCGACTTTACGCATTTCACCAGAACGCAGACGCAGGGTGACATAAGCACCGTCACGAGCAACGATCTGAACGTAAGTACCCGCGGAACGCGCCAGCTGACCGCCTTTACCTGGTTTCATTTCTACGTTATGAACGGTAGAACCAACCGGGATATTGCGCATCGGCAGGGTGTTGCCTGCTTTGATTGCAGCATCAACGCCAGACTGAATCTGGTCGCCAGCTTTCAGGCCTTTAGGGGCCAGGATGTAACGGCGTTCACCGTCTTTGTACAGAACCAGCGCGATGTTCGCGGAACGGTTCGGATCGTACTCAAGACGTTCAACAACTGCTGGGATACCGTCTTTGTTGCGTTTGAAGTCAACAATACGATAAGCCTGCTTGTGGCCACCACCGATGTGACGAGTGGTGATACGGCCATTGTTGTTACGACCACCGGATTTGCTGTTTTTTTCCAGCAACGGAGCAAAAGGTTTGCCCTTGTGCAGCTCAGGGTTAACCACTTTAACTACGTGGCGACGACCCGGAGATGTCGGTTTACATTTAACAACTGCCATTGTATTACTCCTCCGACTTACTCAGCGCCGCCAACGAAGTCCAGGTTCTGGCCTTCTTTAAGGGTGACGTAAGCTTTTTTCCAGTCGCTACGACGACCGATACGCTGTCCGTGACGTTTAACTTTCCCTTTAACAACCAGGGTGTTAACGACTTCGACTTCGACTTCAAACAGTTTCTGCACAGCAGCTTTGATCTCTGCTTTGGTCGCGTCTTTAGCAACTTTGAGAACGATGGTGTTTGTTTTTTCCATCGCAGTAGACGCTTTTTCAGAAACGTGCGGTGCGCGAAGCACCTTCAGCAGACGTTCTTCACGAATCATGCCAGCATCTCCTCAACTTGCTTAACAGCATCAGCAGTCATTACGACTTTGTCGAAGGCGATCAGGCTAACCGGGTCGATACCAGTCGCATCGCGTACGTCAACCTTGTGCAGGTTACGTGCGGCCAGGAACAGGTTCTCGTCCAGCTCACCGGTGATGATCAGCACATCTTCCAGAGCCATGTCTTTCAGTTTCTGTGCCAGCAGCTTAGTTTTAGGCGCTTCTACAGAGAACTTCTCGACAACGATCAGACGATCCTGACGTACCAGTTCGGACAGAATGCTTTTCAGCGCGCCGCGGTACATCTTTTTGTTAACTTTTTGACTGTGGTCCTGTGGACGCGCAGCGAAGGTCACGCCACCTGAACGCCAGATCGGGCTCTTGATAGAACCTGAACGCGCACGGCCGGTACCTTTCTGGCGCCATGGCTTTTTGCCAGAACCAGTTACTTCAGCACGAGTCTTCTGAGCACGAGTACCCTGACGAGCACCAGCTGCATAAGCAACAACAACCTGGTGAACCAGCGCTTCGTTGAAATCACGACCGAAGGTAGTTTCGGAAACAGTCAGCGCGCTCTGCGCGTCTTTCAATACTAATTCCATTGCTATCCCCTTACGCCTTCACAGCTGGTTTAACGATCAGGTCGCTACCGGTAGCACCCGGAACAGCACCCTTAACCAGCAGCAGGTTGCGCTCAGCGTCAACACGTACTACGTCCAGGCTCTGAACGGTTACACGTTCGTTACCCAGCTGACCTGCCATTTTCTTGCCTTTGAACACTTTGCCCGGAGTCTGGTTCTGACCGATAGAACCCGGAACGCGGTGAGACAAGGAGTTACCGTGAGTAGCGTCCTGGGTACGGAAGTTCCAGCGCTTAACGGTACCAGCAAAACCTTTACCTTTAGAGGTACCGGTTACGTCAACTTTTTTAACGTCAGCAAACAGCTCAACGCTAATGTCTTGACCTACGGTGAACTCTTCGCCTTCAGCAAGACGGAATTCCCACAGACCACGGCCAGCTTCAACGCCAGCTTTAGCGAAGTGACCCGCTTCTGGTTTGGTTACACGGTTAGCTTTTTTAGCACCGGTGGTAACCTGAACAGCGCGGTAGCCATCGTTAGCCAGATCTTTAACCTGAGTAACGCGGTTTGCTTCAACTTCGATTACGGTTACTGGGATAGAAACGCCATCTTCAGTGAAGATGCGGGTCATTCCCACTTTTTTACCGACTAAACCAATCATTGTTTCAACCTCTCAATCGCTCGATGACCTGATTAACCCAGGCTGATCTGCACGTCTACACCGGCAGCCAGATCCAGACGCATCAGAGCATCAACGGTTTTCTCAGTTGGCTCAACGATGTCAACCAGACGCTTGTGAGTGCGGATTTCGTACTGATCACGCGCATCTTTGTTAACGTGCGGAGAGATCAGAACGGTAAAGCGCTCTTTGCGGGTCGGCAGCGGGATCGGACCACGGACTTGCGCACCAGTGCGCTTAGCAGTCTCGACGATTTCCGCGGTTGATTGATCGATCAGACGATGATCAAACGCTTTAAGGCGGATACGGATTCTTTGGTTCTGCATGAGACCAGAGCTCCAATTATTTTATAAACGAAAATGATTACTCCTCAAACCCATTACGATTGATGGGAGAGTGTAACCGTTCTTACGTAGCTCCCCGATTGGGAGCATTGTTGAGTAACAAAATTAGCTACTCCGGTTCAGATTGAACCCGCCGTCAACTACGACAAGCCCGCGCATTATACGTAAATCTGAGCAAGACGCAAGTGCCGTTTAGAAATTAAGCGCCAAAGACATGCGATGCGTAGGGCATTCCATTATTTGCAGCAACCTGTCTGCTTTCATCTCTTCTTATGAACCCCTCACGCAATTCCTGTGTTCGGACGTTGATGGCCTTGCATCATGAGAAGAGTATGCACCAAACATCTTTGAGGCTTTGCGTATGCTGACTCCCCTCCCCTTTCTGCTCGTTTACTTCACACTCTCCGGTTTACTGGTACGTGAAGATATTCGTGCCGGCCTTCTCCCGGATAAATACCTCTGTCCCCTCTTATGGACCGGCCTGCTCTTCCAGCGTTGCCTTCATCCTGACTTTCTTTCGAACGCAGTGACTGGCGCGATGGCAGGGTATGTGAGCTTTGCGATTATCTACTGGGGCTACCGGTTTCTGACTGGACGTGAAGGGATGGGCTATGGCGATGTGAAATATCTTTCGGCACTGGGGGCGTGGCACGGTTGGCACATATTGCCCGCACTGGTGTTAACCGCCGCATTGGTGGCGCTTCTTTACCAGCTCATTCTCTCTTTACCGGCTCCTGATAAACAGGCATTAAAAAACCCACTGCCTTTTGGGCCATTTCTGGCGGCAGCGGGTTTAAGCGTTGGCTGGCAGACGCTGTTTAGTCAGCCACTTTAATCTGGGATTGAAGATAATTCTGCAGACCAATTTTACTGATGAGATCCAGCTCAGTTTCAAGCCAGTCGATGTGCCCTTCTTCATCGGCCAGAATCTGGATCATCATATCGCGGCTGACGTAGTCATGAACACTGTCCGCATAGGCAATGGCTTCGCGGAGATCTTTTGCGCCTTCAAGCTCGAGCCTGAGGTCGGACCGAAGCATCTCTTCAACATCTTCACCGATGCCGAGTTTGCCGAGATCCTGCAGGTTAGGAATGCCTTCAAGGAATAAAATACGCTCGATGTATTTATCGGCATGTTTCATCTCATCGATGGATTCGTGGTATTCAACATCGTTGAGGCGCATCAGGCCCCAGTTTTTGAACATTCTCGCATGGAGAAAATACTGATTGATCGCGACAAGCTCATTTCCCAATAATTTATTGAGATAACTTATGATTTTAACATCACCTTTCATTATATAGTCCCTCCGCTTCCACTCATTGAAGCGTAGATCGGGCTACAGGGATGTCAAAAAAAAGATGGGCGCTTACGCAATCTCTTTGTATTCCGGGATCTGCATCAATTCGTCCTGCATGATCTCACGTGCAGCACGTACACATTTACCGCATTGATTTCCCACTGGAACAAATTTGCGAAGCTGCTGGAAGGACTGTGGCTGAAACTGGCGAACGGCCTGACGTATTTTTTTGTCACTTACACCATTACATAAACAAACGTACATAAAGACTCCCGTTCAAAATATGCGCAAAGTGTAAGTGAGAATGGTTATGATTACAATAGCACAAACACCCGTATACGGGGCGGGAGAGGACGAAAAATGCGAAAATTTGTGACAGACACATAACGGCAGAAAACAAAAAAGGACGCCGAAGCGTCCTTTTTTAATTCAGGGATAAGTAATTAGCCCAGAACTTTAGCAACAACGCCCGCGCCAACGGTACGGCCGCCTTCACGGATTGCGAAACGCAGACCGTCGTCCATCGCGATTGGGTGGATCAGAGTCACAACCATCTTGATGTTGTCGCCTGGCATTACCATCTCAACGCCTTCTGGCAGTTCGATGGTACCGGTCACGTCAGTTGTACGGAAGTAGAACTGTGGACGGTAGCCTTTGAAGAACGGAGTATGACGGCCGCCTTCGTCTTTGGACAGGATATACACTTCAGATTCGAACTTGGTGTGTGGCTTGATTGAGCCTGGCTTAGCCAGTACCTGACCACGTTCGATTTCTTCACGTTTGATACCACGCAGCAGAACACCTACGTTCTCACCAGCACGGCCTTCGTCCAGCAGTTTGCGGAACATTTCAACGCCAGTACAGGTAGACTTAGCAGTCTCTTTGATACCAACGATTTCAACTTCTTCGCCAACTTTGATGATACCGCGCTCAACACGACCGGTAACAACGGTACCACGACCGGAGATGGAGAATACGTCTTCGATTGGCAGCAGGAACGGCTTGTCGATCGCACGCTCTGGTTCTGGGATGTAAGAATCCAGGAAGCCAGCCAGTTCGATGATTTTCGCTTCCCACTCAGCGTCGCCTTCCAGCGCTTTCAGCGCGGAACCACGAACGATTGGAGTGTCGTCGCCTGGGAAATCGTACTGAGACAGCAGTTCACGAACTTCCATCTCTACCAGTTCCAGCAGCTCTTCGTCATCAACCATGTCACATTTGTTCAGGAACACGATGATGTAAGGAACGCCTACCTGACGACCCAGCAGGATGTGCTCACGAGTCTGAGGCATTGGGCCGTCAGTCGCAGCAACAACCAGGATCGCGCCGTCCATCTGCGCAGCACCGGTGATCATGTTTTTAACATAGTCGGCGTGGCCTGGGCAGTCTACGTGTGCGTAGTGGCGAGTCGGGGTGTCATATTCAACGTGAGAAGTGTTGATGGTGATACCACGCGCTTTTTCTTCTGGTGCGTTATCGATCTGGTCGAATGCACGAGCAGCACCGCCGTAGGTTTTAGCCAGAACGGTAGTGATTGCAGCGGTCAGGGTAGTTTTACCATGGTCAACGTGGCCGATAGTACCAACGTTGACGTGCGGTTTTGTACGTTCAAATTTTTCTTTAGACACGGCTATATTCCTTACTATAGTGCTCTCCCCTTCGGAGAGAGCACGGGACTTAGGTTTTAATCCTGTGGATTACTTACCACGGGCTTCGATAACGGCCTGAGCAACGTTGTTAGGCGCATCATCATACTTCAGGAATTCCATGGTGTATGATGCACGACCTTTGGTCAGAGAACGCAGCTGAGTTGCATATCCGAACATTTCAGACAGCGGAACTTCAGCATGGATCTTAACGCCAGTTACTTCGGATTCCTGACCGCGCAGCATACCGCGACGACGGCTCAAGTCACCGATAACGTCACCGGTGTTCTCTTCAGGAGTCTCTACTTCAACCTTCATGATTGGCTCAAGCAGAACTGGTTTTGCTTTCTTAAAGCCTTCTTTAAAGGCAATAGACGCAGCCAGTTTAAACGCCAGTTCAGAGGAGTCAACGTCGTGGTAAGAACCGAAGTGCAGACGGACACCCATGTCAACAACCGGATAGCCAGCCAGAGGGCCCGCTTTCAGCTGTTCCTGGATACCTTTATCAACGGCTGGGATGTATTCGCCAGGAATTACACCACCTTTGATGTCGTTGATGAACTCGTAACCTTTAGGGTTAGAGCCCGGCTCCAGTGGGTACATGTCGATCACAACGTGACCGTACTGACCGCGACCACCAGACTGCTTAGCGTGTTTACCTTCAACATCGGTAACTTTCGCACGAATCGCTTCGCGGTAAGCAACCTGAGGTTTACCCACGTTCGCTTCAACGTTGAATTCACGCTTCATACGGTCAACGATGATGTCCAGGTGCAGTTCACCCATACCAGCGATGATGGTCTGGTTAGATTCTTCATCAGTCCATACGCGGAATGATGGGTCTTCTTTCGCCAGACGGCCCAGAGCCAGACCCATTTTTTCCTGGTCAGCTTTGGTTTTTGGTTCAACCGCGATGGAGATTACCGGCTCAGGGAATTCCATACGCTCCAGAATGATCGGGTGATCCGGGTCACACAGGGTGTCACCAGTAGTCACGTCTTTCAGACCGATTGCTGCAGCGATGTCGCCCGCACGAACTTCTTTGATCTCTTCACGTTTGTTAGCGTGCATCTGTACGATACGGCCAAAACGTTCACGCGCCGTTTTCACGGAGTTCAGGATGGTGTCACCGGAGTTAACCACACCAGAGTAAACGCGGAAGAAGGTCAGGTTACCCACGAATGGGTCGGTAGCAATTTTGAACGCCAGTGCAGAGAACGGCTCTTCGTCGCTTGCGTGACGTTCAGCCGGAGTATCTTTACCGTCGTCCAGGATGCCGTTGATCGCAGGAACGTCAACCGGGGATGGCAGGTAATCAATTACCGCATCCAGCATCGCCTGAACACCTTTGTTCTTGAATGCAGAACCACAGGTTACCAGGATGATTTCGTTGTTCAGAACACGCTGACGCAGAGCTTTTTTGATCTCTTCTTCAGTCAGTTCTTCACCACCCAGGTATTTCTCCATCAGCTCTTCAGAAGCTTCAGCAGCGGATTCGATCAGGTTCTGGTGCCATTCGTCAGCCAGGTCCTGCATCTCAGCTGGGATATCTTCGTATTCGAAGGTAACGCCCTGGTCTGCATCGTTCCAGTTGATGGCTTTCATTTTCACCAGGTCGATAACGCCGGTGAAGCCTTCTTCAGCACCAATTGCCAGCTGCAGCGGAACAGGGTTCGCGCCCAGACGGGATTTGATCTGACCAACAACTTTCAGGAAGTTAGCACCCATACGGTCCATTTTGTTAACGAACGCGATGCGTGGAACTTTATATTTGTTCGCCTGACGCCATACGGTCTCAGACTGTGGCTGAACACCACCAACTGCGCAATAAACCATTACCGCGCCGTCAAGAACACGCATGGAACGTTCTACTTCGATGGTGAAGTCAACGTGCCCTGGGGTGTCGATGATGTTAACGCGATGCGGTTCGTACTGCTTAGCCATACCTGACCAGAATGCAGTAGTCGCTGCGGAGGTGATAGTAATACCACGCTCCTGCTCCTGTTCCATCCAGTCCATGGTGGCTGCGCCGTCATGAACTTCACCGATTTTATGGTTTACACCGGTGTAGAACAGAATACGTTCGGTAGTAGTGGTCTTACCGGCGTCGATGTGCGCACTGATACCAATGTTACGGTAACGTGCGATGGGTGTTGTACGAGCCATTTGATTCCTCGTTTGTTTCTTTAGGCGTTCAGTTAAGTAACCCAGGACGGGCAGCTTCGCTGAAGCGCCCGCCTGGTGACTAATACTCCGAAGGGATTACCAACGGTAGTGTGCGAACGCCTTGTTGGCTTCTGCCATACGGTGAACGTCTTCACGTTTCTTAACTGCAGTACCTTTGTTTTCTGCAGCATCAGAAAGTTCGTTCGCCAGACGCAGAGCCATGGATTTATCACCGCGTTTACGAGCAGCTTCAACGATCCAACGCATTGCCAGAGCATTACGACGAACCGGACGAACTTCAACTGGAACCTGATAAGTAGAACCACCAACGCGGCGAGACTTAACTTCTACAGTCGGGCGCACGTTGTCGAGAGCGACTTCGAAAGCTTCCAGTTCATTTTTACCAGAGCGCTGAGCCAGGGTCTCCAGCGCGCTGTATACGATTGCTTCTGCAGTAGATTTTTTACCATCTACCATCAGGATATTTACAAATTTTGCCAGCAGTTCTGATCCGAATTTCGGATCTGGAAGAATTTTACGCTGACCAATGACGCGACGACGTGGCATGGGAATACTCCGTTGTTAATTCAGGATTGTCCAAAACTCTACGAGTTTAGTTTGACATTAAGATAAATCAGTTTGGCCTTACTTAACGGAGAACCATTAAGCCTTAGGACGCTTCACGCCGTACTTGGAGCGAGCCTGCTTACGGTCTTTAACACCTGAGCAGTCCAGCGCACCACGAACGGTGTGGTAACGAACACCCGGAAGGTCTTTAACACGACCGCCACGGATCAGGATCACGGAGTGCTCCTGCAGGTTGTGACCTTCACCACCGATGTAGGAAGTCACTTCGAAACCGTTAGTCAAACGCACACGGCATACTTTACGCAGTGCGGAGTTTGGTTTTTTAGGAGTGGTGGTATATACACGAGTACATACGCCACGTTTCTGCGGGCAGGCTTCCAGTGCAGGCACGTTGCTTTTTGCAACTTTGCGCGCACGTGGTTTGCGTACCAGCTGGTTAACTGTTGCCATTAAATAGCTCCTGGTTTTAGCTTTTGCTTCGTAAACACGTAATAAAACGACCTCATACAATATGAGGACGCGAAATTTTAGGGCTACGTCGAAAAGGTGTCAAGAAATATACAGCGATCTCGGATCACCAGTTCATTTGACTGGCGTGCGTCACAGTAAGATTGACGAAATCAGTATAGCCAACCACGTCAATTTTGGCTGAAATTTGACCAGAAAGACCTCGCGCCTCAAGATCGTCTTTCAGCGCAGAGACGGATATGGGGGCATTGCTGAGAATTTCAACGAAACGACTCCCTTCAAGCGCAGCCAGTACGCCATCCTGAATCAGCAGCAGGTCATCACCTTCGCGCAGCATGCTCAGTAATGCGTCGATATCACAATGCCACGGTGAACGGCTCAGGGTATGGAGCATGTCAGCCTCAGAAATTCAGAACAGTGTCGTAATGGGAAAGTTGGTCGCGCAGCGCGTCGGCCGGGAGGAGTGTTACATCCAGCACGAAAGACGTCTTATTGCTCAGACCGCGCGCAGCCAGAGAATCAGCGCAGACAAAAAAGGTTTCAATGTCGTAAAGCGGCAGCACTTTAAAGGTCGCGATGTAATCCCGCGCCAGAATAGCCTGCGGCTGCTGGCCTGCCAGAAGCTGAAACACGCCATCCCCTAAAAAGAAGACACCGATGTCTTCGGTCAGCGCTGATGTTGCGAGCAACGCATCCAGCCCTTCTCTGCCGGACGCACTACCGTGCGGAGCAGATGAAAAAACAAACGCCACGCGTTTCATCAGAATTGCACCACTCTGTCGCAGGTTAACGCAGCCTGTGCCAGTGCGCCCAGACCGCTCAACGAAAACCCCGGCTGCAGGTTGGCCCCTGGCAAGCCAAGACGTTCAGCTTCGGTGGCATCGGTCACGCCGCGACGCAGGGCTGCCGCCACGCAGATATGCAGCGCAACCCCCCTTGTCTCGTTCAGCGTCTGCCAGGCGCGCACCAGATCAAATTCATCGCTGGCCGGTGAGGTAAACTGGTTGGCGTTATACACCCCTTCCCGATAAAAGAAGACGCTCACCAGCTCATGTCCGGCAGCCAGTAACGCATGCGCAAACTGCAGCGCGCTGCTGGCCTGCTGAGTACCATATGCCGGGCCTGTCACCATCAGCGAAAAACGCATTACTTGTCTTGCCCCTGGAAATCACCGCTTTTGAACTGGCGGATGTAGAGGTAGACCGTATGCTTGGAAATGTTCAGGCGATCGGCCACCTGGTTAATGGCGTCTTTGATGTCAAAAATCCCTTTCTCATAGAGATTCAGCACGATCTGACGATTCTTGGCGTTGTTCGATACGTTGCGATCGGCATTCACCTCTTCGATAGTGAACTCAAGCGTCTGCGTCACCAGATCTTCAACCGAGGAGGCAAAGTTAACTGAGGAGCCAACGTCCGGCGTTTCAGGCGGTATGAAAGTGCTCATGATTTGCGAGAACGGCACATCAAGGTTCATGTTGATGCACAACAGACCGATCACGCGATGCTCGCGATTTCGAATCGCGATGGTTTCTGATTTCATCAGTACGCCGCTTTTGGCGCGGGTGAAATAACATTTGGAGACGCTGCTGTCCGCGCCGGTCATGTCATGCAGCATACGCAATGCAAGGTCGGTGATTGGCGAACCAATTTTACGGCCAGTATGCTCACCATTAGCAATGCGGATGGCGGAACACTTAAGATCTTGCAGGGAGTGCAATACGATTTCGCAGTGGGACCCAATGAGCATCGCTAACCCGTCCACTACCGCCTCGTAGGATTTCAGAATATCGAAGTCGGTCTGGTCGAAAGGACGTTGATCCAGTAAATCAAGTTCACTGGTTTCGTTGGTTAAAAGCGACCTGGACATGAAAAAAACACTCCTTTTCAGGAGCCTGTCGTTAGGTTTTCAGGGCAGGCTCATTATCTACACGGACAACTAAATTAATACAGCGTGCATAACGCTTTCCAGTGTTAATTATATCTGCCCCACAATAAAAAAAACCGCCGCCTTAAAGGCGGCGGTTTTCATTCCATTACTTCTTCGCGTCTGTCGCAGCTTTCTGTTCTGCCTGCGCTTCTGGTTTCGCATCAGCTTTCGGCGCTGGTTTGATGTCCAGCAGCTCTACGTCAAAGACCAGGGTAGAGTTAGCAGGGATACCTGGAACGCCGGTTTTGCCATATGCCAGATCCGGTGGAATAACCAGTTTGATCTTGCCACCTTTCTTGATGTTTTTCAGACCTTCAGTCCAGCCTGGGATCACACCATCCAGACGGAAGGAGAGAGGCTCACCACGGGTGTAAGAGTTATCGAACTCTTTACCGTCGATCAGCGTACCTTTGTAGTTAACCACGACAGTATCGCTGTCTTTAGGCGCATCACCGGTACCTTCTTTCTCAACTTTGTACACCAGACCCGTAGAGGAGGTTTTCACGCCCTTCTCTTTAGCAAAGGTATCGCGGTAGGCTTTGCCTTTCGCTTCGTTGTCTTTTGCATCCGCTTCCATCTTAGTCTGAGCGGCACCTTTCACACGTGCTTCGAACGCCTGCAGAGTCTGTTCAATTTCCTGGTCAGACAGTTTGCTCTTATCTGCAAATGCGTCCTGAACGCCCGCGATCAGCTGAGCTTTGTCCAGTTTAATGCCCAGTTTCTCTTGTTCTTTCAGAGAGTTTTCCATGTAACGACCCAGAGATGCGCCAAGTGCGTAGGCGGATTTCTGGTCGTCATTTTTGAACGCCGCTTTGCTGTCTGCAGTTGCAGCAGGCTTCGCAGCAGTATCAGCAGCGAAGGACAGCGGCGCGTTCAGCGCAACAGCCATCGTCGTCGCCAGCAGCGTTACTTTAAACAGTGATTTCATCCATATCTCCAGGGCCTGGGGACTCTCACCCCAGCGTTAAACGTAAATGAGTTACGTACTATAAAACGTTGCGGAAGAAATCTACAGACAGACTCTCCCGATTCTCGCCACTTTTCAGACTATTTTTGTTTAAATAAGTTTCTTGCCAAGGGGATAGATACTGAACTTAAGGATAAACTCAGTTAAACTTCGCCGCCGCTGGCCGATTGTGGTTAATGAGATACAACGAGGTGAATGATGAAGGACACAATGTTAGAAGCGAGAATGGCTGAGCTGGAAAGCCGCCTGGCTTTTCAGGACATCACCATCGAAGAGCTAAACCAGACCGTGACCGCACATGAACTGGAAATGGCGAAACTGCGGGATCTCATGCGCCTGCTGACGGACAAACTGAAGGCCACACAGCCGTCACATATTGCCTCTCAGTCAGAAGAGACGCCACCACCTCATTATTGAGGCGTAAAAAAAGCGGGATTATTATCCCGCTTTTTTATTTTCCGCATAACGGAATTAGTGGCAACCGCAGCCGCCGTTACCGCAACCACCTTTACCGTGGTCGTGACCATGGTCGTGATCGTGGCCGTGACCACCGCAGCAGCCGTCGTGGCCGTGATCGTGGTCATGGTCGTGACCGTGCGCACCGTGAACGTGGCCATGAGCCAGCTCTTCTTCGGTCGCTTCACGGATCGCAACAACTTCTACGTTGAATTTCAGGTTCTGGCCAGCCAGCATGTGGTTGCCGTCAACCACAACGTGGTCGTCTTCCACTTCAGTGATTTCAACAGGAACCGGACCCTGGTCAGTTTCCGCCAGGAAGCGCATGCCAACCTGCAGTTCGTCAACGCCCATGAACACGTCTTTAGGAACGCGCTGCACCAGGTTGTCGTCGTACTGACCGTAAGCGTCGTTCGCGCCAACAGCAACGTCGAATTTGTCGCCAACGTCGTGACCTTCCAGCGCGTTTTCCAGGCCGGAAATCAGGGAACCGTGACCATGCAGGTAGTCAAGCGGCGCACTCACCGGAGACTCATCAACCAACACACCGTCTTCTGTACGTACCTGATAGGCCAGGCTGACCACCAGGTCTTTTGCTACTTTCATGATATCTCCTGAGCAAGGGAAAATTGCTGGCGCAGATTGTAGCGGAAATCTGCACCCGTGTACCCTTTAGCTTAAAAAAACTCAGGGCATATCGCTAGTCCGGATGAAAAATCCCGATAACTTGCTCTTCTTTGCGAACATGATCGCGGGCTTCTTTATCCGCCTCGCGCATCTGATGACCGCACTTAACACACTCTACGACATCAATATTATTTTCCCGCCACATCGCCAGCGTATCTTGCGCCTGGCAGCTCGGGCATTTTGCGCCCGCAATAAAGCGTTTACGTACAGCCATCTTTCGTTACCCTTTATTCAAATTCATCCCAGCCATCGAGCTGGCGTCGTTCCTGTTGCATCTCTCGCTGGAAAATCTCTTCCAGCTCCCGACGCGCTTCCCGCACGCGGGAGATCTGCGCCGTATCAGAGTGTACCGGCATTAATTCGCGCAGCATTCGCATGTCCAGCCGGCGAAAATGCATCTGGGCCCGCTGAGCCTGATGAGGATGCATGCCCAGCGAAATCAGCGCTTTACGTCCCAACTCCAGCGCACTGGAAAATGTCTCACGGGAGAAGTGTTTCACACCTGCCTGCAGCAGTTCGTGCGCTTCAACACGTCCACGCGCACGCGCCAGAATATGCAGATGCGGGAAATGCTGCTGGCACAGTTCCACCAGTTTCATCGTATCTTCCGGATCGTTGCAGGTAATCACGATGGATTCTGCCGCTTCTGCTCCCGCTGAACGCAACAGTTCGAGCTGGGTCGCGTCGCCGTAGTAAACCTTGTAGCCGTATTTACGCATCAGGTTCACCGCGCTGATATCGCGCTCCAGCACCGTAATGCGCATTTTGTTCGCCATCAGCAGACGTCCAATCACCTGCCCAAAGCGGCCAAAGCCCACCACAATCACCTGCGGCTTATCATCCTCCACCCACGGCATCTCATCTTCATCCTCTGTCGGATTTAAGCGCCGTGAGAGCAGCTTATCCACCAGCCTGATGAGCAGCGGGGTGGTCATCATCGACAGCGTGACCGTTACCAGCAGCAGCGCCATCTGATCGTCTTTAAACAGCTTCTGGGAGGAGGCGGTGGAGAACAGCACGAACGCGAACTCTCCGCCCTGACTTAAGACGCTGGCAAACTGCATGCGCTCGGAACTGCGCAGCCCGTATATCCGTGCCATGACGTACAGCACCAGCGTTTTTACCGCCACCAGCACAACAACGCTCATCACCACCCACAGCAAATGGGTATAGAGCACGCCCAGGTTGAGCGCCATTCCCACCGAAATAAAGAACAGCCCTAACAGCAGCCCTTTAAACGGATCGATAGCCGTTTCCAGTTCGTGACGATATTCGCTTTCGGCAAGGAGCACCCCGGCGATAAACGTACCGAGCGCCATCGACAGCCCCAGCGCGTCCATAAACAATGCCGAGCCAAGCACCAGCAGCAGCGTCGCGGCAGTAAACACCTCGCGCACGCCAGAGGCGGCAATAAAACGAAACACCGGCCGCAGCAGGAAACGTCCGCCAATCAGCATGCCGGCGAAGGCCAGCACCTTCATGGAGATTTTGACCCAGTCAAAATGATCGTCACCAGAGCCTGCCAGTAACGGCACCAGTGCCAGCGCCGGGATCACGGCCAGGTCCTGAAACAGCAGTACCGAAAAGCCCAGCTGTCCTGCCTCGTTGCGGTTCATCCCTTTGTCACGCATTAACTGCAGCGCCATCGCTGTCGACGACATCGCAAGACCTATTCCGCCGATCACCGCCGCCTGCCACGAGAAGTTGGTCAGCATTAACAGCCCAGCCAGAATCGCGGCACTGAACAAGACCTGCGCCGCCCCCACGCCAAATATCGATCGCCGGAGCTGCCACAGTTTTGACGGGTTCAGTTCGAGGCCAATGATGAACATCAGGAACACCACGCCCAGTTCAGAGAAGTGGAGTATTTCATCCACATCGCTGATGAATCCCAGCCCCCAGGGGCCAATGGCGATCCCGGCCAGCAGGTAGCCCAGCACCGCGCCAATGCCCAGCCGGGCGGCCAGCGGAACCGCCACCACTGCGGCAAATAAAAACAGCACGCCGGCCAGGAGTAAATTCGATCCTTCCATTAGCGACCTCCCGCCGATATCGGTGATGCCAGCCAATCGCCATACGCTCTGGCGTGGCTCGCCAGCGCTTCAGGCTTCTGGCGACGCGCCCAGTAGACAATAATCGGGCTCATCCAGTGCATGCGGCACATCGCGGCCGTCAGCTCAAACGGCCGCAGGATATCGCTCATGGGATAACGGTTAAGACCGTCGTGGCGGTAAGCGCTCTCTGGCTCACCGGTCGTAATGACACTGCGCCAGTACTTTCCCGCCAGCTGGTTGCCCCCTACCCCGCTGGAGAACCCCCGGCTCAGCACACGGTCCAGCCACTCTTTCAGCAGTGCCGGACAGCTATAGGTATAAAGCGGATGCTGGAACACAATCACGTCATGCTGACGCAGCAGTTCCTGCTCGTAAGGAATATCAATAAAGAAATCAGGATAGTGCGCGTAGAGATCGTGCACCGTCACATTGCTGAGCTGAGTAGCCGGCTTAAGCAGAACCCGGTTTGCCACCGAGTCCTGAGATTCCGGATGGGCATACAGCAGCAGCACTTTCGCTGTCTGAGACATCACTCCCCTCCCGGTTCTGTTTCTGTTTTTGTGTATCGTCGTTGTTTTGGGCTACCATGGCGGCCCGGTGCGGAAAATGGCCCACACCTTACATTATCATAATGACAAATTAACATAGTCGGAACATACGGCGCTTCTATGATTGTTTTCTCCTCGTTACAAATTCGCCGCGGCGTGCGCGTCCTGCTGGATAACGCCTCCGCCACCATCAATCCCGGTCAAAAAGTGGGTCTGGTCGGCAAAAACGGCTGCGGAAAATCGACCCTGCTTGCGCTGCTGAAAAACGAGATTAGCGCTGACGGCGGTAACTTTACCTATCCGGGCAACTGGCAGCTTGCCTGGGTAAATCAGGAGACGCCTGCCCTGAGCGAACCCGCTCTCGACTATGTTATCGACGGCGATCGTGAATACCGTAAGCTGGAAGCTGAACTGAACGCCGCCAACGAGCGTAATGACGGTCATGCTATCGCCACCGTCCACGGTAAGCTGGACGCCATCGACGCATGGACCATTCGCTCCCGCGCCTCCAGCCTGCTGCACGGTCTGGGTTTCAGCAACGAACAGCTTGAACGCCCCGTCAGCGACTTCTCCGGCGGCTGGCGTATGCGCCTTAACCTGGCGCAGGCACTGATTTGCCGTTCCGACCTGCTGCTGCTTGATGAACCCACTAACCACCTCGATCTCGATGCGGTTATTTGGCTGGAGAAGTGGCTCAAGAGCTATCAGGGCACTCTGATTCTGATCTCCCACGACCGCGACTTCCTCGACCCGGTGGTGGATAAAATCATTCATATCGAACAGCAAAGCCTGTTTGAATACACCGGCAACTACAGCTCATTCGAGCGCCAGCGCGCGACGCGCCTTGCTCAACAGCAGGCGATGTACGAAAGCCAGCAGCAGCGCGTGGCGCATCTGCAAAGCTTTGTTGACCGCTTCAAGGCTAAAGCCTCTAAAGCCAAGCAGGCCCAGAGCCGCATCAAGATGCTGGAGCGCATGGAGATGATCGCCCCGGCGCACGTCGATAACCCGTTCCACTTCAGTTTTCGCGAGCCCGAGAGCCTGCCGAACCCACTGCTGAAGATGGAAAAGGTGAGCGCTGGCTACGGCGATCGCATTATTCTCGACTCCATCAAGCTCAACCTGGTGCCGGGTTCACGTATTGGTCTGCTGGGGCGTAACGGCGCCGGTAAATCGACGCTGATTAAACTGCTGGCGGGCGAGCTTAACCCGGTCAGCGGCGAGATCGGCCTGGCAAAAGGCATTAAGCTTGGCTACTTCGCCCAGCATCAGCTGGAATTCTTACGCGCGGATGAATCGCCCATCCAGCACCTCGCGCGACTGGCGCCGCAGGAGATGGAGCAGAAGCTGCGCGATTACCTTGGCGGCTTTGGCTTCCAGGGCGATAAAGTCACCGAAAACACCGAACGTTTCTCCGGCGGCGAAAAAGCGCGTCTGGTGCTGGCGCTCATCGTCTGGCAACGCCCGAACCTGCTGCTGCTCGATGAACCTACAAACCACCTCGATCTCGACATGCGTCAGGCGCTGACCGAAGCGTTAATTGAGTTTGAAGGCGCGCTGGTTGTCGTCTCGCACGATCGTCACCTGATCCGCTCCACAACGGACGATCTCTATTTAGTGCACGATGGCAAAGTCGAGCCGTTCGATGGCGATCTGGAAGACTACCAGCAGTGGCTGACGGACGTGCAGAAGCAGGAAAACCAGCCGGACGACTCGTCGAAAGATAACGCCAACAGCGCCCAGGCGCGTAAAGACCAGAAGCGCCGTGAAGCGGAACTGCGTACTCAGACCCAGCCGCTGCGTAAAGAGATTGCCCGTCTCGAAAAGGAGATGGAGAAACTTAACGCTCTGCTGGCTACCGTTGAAGAGAAGCTGGGCGACAGCGGTCTGTATGACCAGAGCCGTAAGGCGGAACTGACCGACTGCCTGCAGACACAGGCGAAGACGAAATCCAGCCTCGAAGCGTGCGAGATGGCGTGGCTGGACGCCCAGGAACAGCTGGAAGCCATGCTGCAGGCCGACTAAATCCCCGGGAGGGTTATGAGTTTCGATATCACGAGCGACATTACATTTCGTAAACTCAGCATCTTCATGACCTTTATGGAGAAGGGCAATATCGCCCGTACCGCCGAAGCGCTTGGCCTGAGCGGCGTTAGCGTGCACCGCGCGCTGCATACTCTCGAAGAAAATGTGCGCTGCCCGCTCTTTACGCACAAAGGTCGCAATCTCATTGCGCTGCCTTCGGCCTGGACGCTGCTGGAATATTGTCAGGAAGTAATGCAGGTAATGGCGCGCGGGCTGGAAGAAGCGCGCAAAACGGCCGGCGTTGGCCAGGGACGACTGCGCGTCGGCACACTCTACTCGCTGACGCTGGAAACCGTGCCACGCCTGATTATGGGGATGAAACTGCGCCGTCCGGACCTGGAGATGGACCTGACGATGGGCTCTAACGAGACCCTGTTGCGTATGCTGGACGACGGTTTGCTCGACGCCATCCTCATCTCTATTTCCGAAAGCGATATCGACCGCAACAGTCTGGAAGTGCTCCCCCTGTTCCATGACGACATTTTTCTTGCCGCACCGGCCTCTGCCACGCTGAACACCAGCGGGCCTGCCGACTTACGTGATTACAAAGAGCAGAAGTTTGTCGCGCTGTCGGAAGGGTTTGCCACCTACGCCGGGTTTCAGGAGGCGTTTCATATTGCCGGTTTCGAACCGGAAATCGTCACCCGCGTAAATGACATTTTCTCGATGCTGAGTCTGGTGCAGGCGGGCGTGGGCTTTACGCTCATGCCAGGCAGAATGAAGAAAGTGTATGAGAACTCAGTACAGCTACTGAAGCTGGCCCAGCCGTATCAAATGCAGCAGTTGATTGCCATTGTGTTTGCCCGCAACCGCGAGCAAGACCCCAGCCTGCGGGCACTGGCAGCCGAAGGGCGAATGTATGCCCGCAGTATCGCCACCGACCCTGCGCAGACCCTACCGCTGTAGCCGCTTAGCCAGGTGTACCGCCACGTCAACACCACTGCGCTCCAGCGAAACTGACTCCCCTTCCCAGGCCGCCTGACGCGTCAGGCAGGTCAGTACTCCGCCAGGTGGCATTTCAATCGCCAGCCGAGCTTCACGCTCGTTGGCAGAAATCACCGCTTCCTGCCAGCGCACCGTGCGCGCCATATTCATCGCCAGATCGTCCGCGATTTTCTCAGGCGTCCAGAGCACGCGTCCTGTACTGCCGCTCAGGTAAGCACAGCGCGGGGGTGTGAGCGTGACGGATGTGAACGCCTCCACCAGCTTGTGCGCCGGCTCCGCCAGCAGTTCGCAATGGGAAGGCACGCTGACGGTCAGCCGATGCGCCTTATTAGCCCCTTTTGCCAGCGCGCGTTTCGCCACCTGCGCCATCCCCTCATCGGTGCCGGCGATCACAATCTGTGTTTCCGCGTTCAAATTGGCGATATACGTTCCGGTGCCTTCCAGCAACGCTTCAACCTGAGGCAGGGTCAGCCCCATTATCGCGGTCAGGCCATAACCGTGCGGATAGGCTTGCTCCATGAGATCGCCACGCAGCGCGACCAGCTTCAACGCGTCGGCAAATTCCAGCGCTCCGGCAATGACCGCGGCCGGATACGCGCCAATAGACAGACCGCTGACGATATCCGGTGCCACGCCGCGTTGTTCAAGCTCACGCGCCCAGGCAACACCGGCAATTAACAACGAAAGCTGAACGGCTCGCGTGTGGGTTAACGCTGCCGCGGTATCCAGCGTATCGACTTCGCCACCCAATACCTCGCGGGCCTGCTCCAGCGTTGTGCCAGGCAGGTTTTGCAGCATACCGACATGCTGGGTGCCCTGCCCTGGAAAGGTAAACAGTATTTTCATCACTCCTCCCTGTGCCACGGGTCCGCCACCAGGCGCGGCCCACGGCGGGTCTTCAGCAACGTTTTGCCGTCGCGCAGCCACTCCGTCAGCGCAAAGCCGCCTTCAGGGGTGTCGACCTGGGTGTCTGCCCGACATAACGCGCGGCTGAGCTGTGACGCCCAGACACGCAAAGCGTCAGCCGTCAGAGGCTGAGGGGCTCGCACCAGCAGATCGAGATCGCTGTCGGCATGAATGACCGGGATACCGGTCGCCAGGGCGTAGCCCGTGCTGCCCGTAATTCCCCACGTCCACGGCCATGCCTGCTGAGAAAGTTGCAACGCCACCTGCACCGGTGGCTGAGTCACAAACGGTGAACGCAGAAGATCGGCGGTCACGCTCAACGCCTCGGGTGAGACCACCCGCACGACGTTGTCTGGCTTCACCCAACCGGCCGCCCGCTGGTCGCGGCGTAAACCGCGTACGCCAACGGGAATACGGCCAGCGTTATCAACATCACGCCGCACGACCACCGGCAAACCGGTATGCCATACCGCATCCACCCAGTCGTCAGTGATGCCTTCCAGCGCGTCACGCGCGTTAAGCCAGATGAGGTCGTGAGGGCGTAATGTTGTGGTCATGATTACATTCCTGAAGTCAGCGAGATAAACAGCGGCAGCGACAGGATACACAGTACCGAGCTTAACAGCAGCACCGCTTCCGCATCCGGAGACTGCACGCCAAAGCGGTTACCGAACACCACGCCGAAGAAACCGGCTGAGAGCGCAATCATCAGAATAGCGGTGATCGCCACGGAGCCGTGCAGACCGAAGATCAGAACGATACCCCAGGCAATCGCAGGCTGGATCAGCAGCTTGGCTACGGTTGAGGTAATCACCATGGTGTTGATCTGCAGCTTACGCGCAGAGAGGATCACCCCGGTCAGGAACAGCGCGGCAGCCGTTGCAGAAAGGCCCAGTGGCTTAATGGCGGCCAGAACAAGTTCAGGCATTTTGATGCCGATAGCAGACAAAATCACACCCAGCAGGGGACCCATCACAATCGGTTTTTTAATCGAGCGCCACATCAGCACCGGCAGCATCGAGAGCGTTGAACCGGAGTTATTGCCTTCGGCACGCGCTTTTTCACGTTCCAGAATCAGCAGGCAGAACGGCGTCATCAGTACCGAACCACAGGCGATAGAGACCGCCACGGACAGTGAGGTTGAAGAGCTCTCACCCAGCACGCTGCCCAGAATCGGCAAGCCAAGCGCGGCATAGTTTGGCAGCGCAACCGTCAGCGTAAGCACGGCGGCATCCTGTGGGGATTTTTTAAAGACGCTGGTCGCGAGGAAGTAAATGGCCGCGTAGGTTATCCACATCGCCAGGGTCAGCACCAGAATCAGCGGCGACTGGGCTACGATGCCGGTCCACGGGGTTTGCACCGTGGCGCTGAACAGCGCGGCAGGCAAAGCAAAATCCATGACGAAAATATTGAGCAGGGAGACATTTTTGTTATCGACCATCTTTGCCTTACCGGCCCAGAATCCCAGCAGCATGATGACGAAAATCGGTGCAAGAGCATGAACAATTACGTAAGTCATAATTCACCTGTAGTAAAAAAGTTTAAGCACTGGCGCGATGATTATTATTTTCAGGATGCAGGTTCCCGCGCGGACGTAACGGTTACGTCCGCGGGGAGTGCATCTGGCAGGTCTCTTTTTACTTACCAGCTTGCCCGCATGCGTTCGCGTACGAGGGCAGAGCTGCGGCGATTGTCAGCACCGAGACGGTTTTTCAGGGTGTTGTCCTGACGAGCGTCATGGATGGCCTGTTGCAGCGTGGTTTTCACCTGCGTCAGATCGTTTTCAGAAGGGGCATCCGGGTTGCTGATGTCCAGCAGGTTGGAAAGCAGCCCCAGTGTGGCGTAGTTGCTGATGTCATAGGCCATTGGCGGGATCGTTGCCGCCAGTTTTTCCAGCGCATCCACGGTACGTAGCGTAATACGCGCCGCAGACTCTTTACCCATGGCATGGATCAGCACGCCTTTATCGTTAAAGGCAATCAGGCGGTTTGCCTGGTACCCGTGCGCCAGAAACGCACCGGACATCGCTTTACCAACGATAAGCCCAATCACCGGATGACCGGCCAGACGCGCGTTAGCATAGGCCGCCGCCGCGCCGGCCAACGCCTGGTGAATACCAAATGCCTCTTCACGACGGCCATAGGCCTGGCTTGGCACGTCAATCACCGCCACGATCGGGCGCTTCACGGCGCTGTTGGCATCGGCGGCAACGGTTTCGCTCACCACTTTCGCCAGCGTCCAGCCTTCCAGCAGACCGACTTCCCCTTTCGCCGCGCGCGGGAAGTGGTTGTTGGCATCCGGTACCACGGCAACAAAACGTACCGTTTCACCGTTAAGTTCACCATCGGCCGCCTGTACGGACGGGCATAACCCTTCCAGGCGTCTGGCGTTCGGCGCGAGCGTTTGCAGCCAGAGTTCGCCACGGCTTACTGAGTTAGTCATCATTTCACCTCCCGGGCAAAGAGCGCTTTAATCTGTTCGGCATCGGCCTGTTTGCGGGTGTCGAAATTCGTCAGACGGTTCAGGTAATCGTCATAGTTATCGGTGCGATGTTTCGCAGGCACGCCTTTGGCAATCGCGTCGTTCATCGCCGCTTTCACCGCATTCACGCCATCGCCAACCAGCGCATCCACCAGGCCGCTTTCATAGCGGACTTCGCCACCGGTCATGCTCCAGATAAACGGACGGTCGCGGGAGTCATACTCTTCAATCCCCGCTTCCTGCTCGATAACCTGAGGACCATTCAGACCGAGACGCGCTTCGCGGGTGACAATCAGGTAACTGCACAGTGCAGCAGCGATAGACATCCCACCGAAGCAGCCCACGGTCCCGGCCACAATCCCGACCACCGGGGTGTAACGGCGCAGGTCAACAATTGCCGCATGAATATCGGCAATGGCCGCCAGGCCAAGGTTGGCTTCCTGCAGGCGCACGCCGCCGGTTTCGAGACACAGTACCGCCTGCGTCGGGATCCCGTTGCGGTTATCTTCTGCCGCCAGCTCCAGCGCGGCCGCCATTTTGGCGCCAGACACTTCGCCCATACTGCCGCCCTGGAACGCACCTTCGATCGCCACCACTACCGCAGGCTGGCCGTTGAGGGTGCCTTTGGCGACCACCATGCCGTCATCGGCCTGAGGAACGATGCCCTGCGGCCCCAGCCACGGGGAGATAATGCCTTCAAAAGGATCCAGCAGTTCGCGATAGCTCCCGTCGTCCAGCAATGCCTGCGCACGCTGGCGAGCTTTTAATTCAATAAAACTCCGATCATCACGCATGGCTCACCCCTTCAAAAACCTGTTCGATACGAATGCGTGCCACCCCCGGCGTCGCGCCAAAGTCGTGGATCGTCAGTTTTCCTGCAGGCAGGCTGCTGACGGTGTGCAGGCGGTTGAACAACGCCTCCCAGCGACCGCGGCTGTTGTCGACGGACGTGGTGATATCAATGGTTAACGTCTGGCCCGGTTCGGCGGCAAACAACACCTCCATATCCCCGGAACCAACAACCCCTGCGAGCGCTTTGCCGCTTAACGCGCGGCTCGCTGGCATGGTTAATGTGATTTTTTCCATAACATCCTCTTAATGCTTTGAATAAGGCGTTTCGATGCGATCGAGAAACAGCGTGGCGGCAAGCAGGTCGGCTGCTCCGCCCGGTGAGGCATTGAGTGCCAGCATGTGGCGGTCTAACCTCGCCAGCGCCATCTGGCCTGCGGATGTCGCGCATCCTCCGGCACTCAGCACCGCACGCGCACCGTTCTGCATGGCCTCCAGCCCCGCCATCCCGGCGCGCGACAGCACGCAGGTGTCGGTAAGCGACGTCATGATGGCCATCAGCGCATCGAGCCTTGCGTACGTTTCGCTGCTGCCGTTAAGACGGCTCAGACGAAGCCGCGGCAGAGCACGCTGCATCACGTGTGGAAATGCCTGCTGAGCCTCTTCACGTGCGCCCGGAACCCGGTAGCGGCGCGTGGCGCGTAGCCCTTTGCTGAACACTTTCGGCGCCACGTCATCGGGCAGTTTCGCCAGCTGTGCCGCGGTATTCGCTACCGCCTGCGCGCTGGCATCGCCACCGAGCATCGCCACGGCACTGACCAGCAGCCCCAGCGCCCAAATCGCGCCGCGGTGGGTATTTACACCGTCGGTAGCCGCCATCATCTGCTGCTCACCTTCACGGCCGAGCCGCCCTATGGTTTGCCTGAGCGCAATATCCGCCGGACGCTGCCAGCTGTGTTGCGCCAGCGCCTGAAACGTGGGGGTCAGGCTGCGCGCGGAACGCTCCATCAACGCGAGCGACAGATCGTGGTGCGCGCCGTTCCCCCGACTGTCCACCAGACCGGGTTTCGGGCTTAACTGTGCTTCGTCAATCAGACACTGCGTGGCGGTTCGCGCCAGCCATTCGGCACCGCCTTCAACCTGAATCTGGGGCAGAAGTTTCATTACCAGCTCCGGAATTTCGCAGGTGGGTTGTAAAGACCGCCAGACCATTCAACCAGGTCTGACACGCTGCCTGCTGCCAGCAGAGAACGGGTGGCATCGGTGCGGCGAATCCCCATATCTTCCGGGTAAACCACTTTGCCGCTCTGGCGCAACTGCGCCACACGTTTGGCATCGACGCCCAGACCGATATCGGTGATCCCCGCGACGGCCGCAACCATCGCCCGGCGCTCTTCCAGACTTTCTGCGCGATAGAGGTAAGCAATCCCCTCTTCCGTAAGCACATGTGTAACGTCGTCGCCGTAGATCATGACCGGAGCCAGAGGCATCCCGGACGCTTTCGCAACGTCAACAGCATCGAGTTTTTCCACAAAGGTCGGTTTCACGCCTGCCTGGAAGGTTTCCACCATCTGGACGACGAGTTTTTTACCGCGCTGCATCGGATCAGGTTCGGTGATCATGTTCAGCCAGGCCGGGGTGGCATGACGACGACCATGCGGGTCATGGCCCATGTTTGGCGCACCGCCGAAACCAGAGAGACGACCACGGGTCACGGTTGAGGAGTTGGCATACCCGTCAACCTGCAGGGTTGACCCGATGAACATATCAACGGCGTACTGGCCTGCCAGCTGACAGAAAGCGCGGTTGGAACGCATAGAGCCGTCGGCACCGGTAAAGAAGATATCCGGACGTGCACGAATGTACTCTTCCATCCCCAGCTCACCGCCGAAGCAGTGCACGCTTTCCACCCAGCCGCTTTCAATCGCCGGGATCAGGGTTGGGTGCGGGTTAAGGGTCCAGTGTTTACAGATTTTGCCTTTCAGGCCGAGCTGTTCACCGTAGGTCGGCAGCAGCAGTTCAATCGCCGCGGTATTGAAACCAATCCCGTGGTTCAGGGATTGCACCTGATGTTCCGCATAAATGCCCTTAATGGCCATCATCGCCATCAGGATATGTTCCTGTTTGATGAGACGCGGGTCGCGGGTAAACAGCGGTTCGATAAAGAACGGTTTGTCGGCCACCACCACGAAGTCAATCCAGGAGCCGGGAATATCAACGCGCGGCAGGTCGCATTCGTCGTCCACCAGCTCATTCACCTGTGCGATGACAATGCCGTCATGGAATGCAGCCGCTTCCACCAGCGCGGGGGTATCTTCGGTGCTTGCGCCGGTATAAAGATTACCTTTTCGGTCCGCTTTAAAGCCGGCAATCAGCGCCACGTTTGGCGAGAGATCCACGTACAGACGTGAATAGAGTTCTATGTAGGTATGGATAGCGCCAATTTCGAGCTGACCATCTTCCAGCAGCTGCGAGATGCGCAGGCTCTGGGTACCGGAGAAGGAGAAGTCCAGCTTGCGGGCGATACCTTTCTCAAAGATATCCAGATGCTCGCTACGGCCCACGCTTGGCATAATCATGTGCAGGTCATGCACGATTTGCGGGTTCACTTCAGCCAGCGAGCGTGAAAGGAAATCGGCCTGCTTCTGGTTATTACCTTCCAGAACGACTTTGTCGCCAGGCGCGATCAGTTTTTCCAGCATGGCGACAAGATCGCCGGTTGGCAGTACCTTGCCCTGCACCGGTACGGAGGCCAGACGACGCGCTTTCTCGGTGCGTCGTGTGTTCCATTGCCGGGTGGGTGTTTGCCCAGATAACATTATTAACCTCCTGATTCAGCACATCATTCTGATTTGCTTAACGTTGAGTAAAGTGTGCGCCGTGGCGAGGAAGTCATCAATTAAGCGCAGGGCGGAATCATTAGCCTGAGAGTAATAATCAAGGTAAATATTTGTGATCGAGATCAGTTCATGTTTCGGAAAACCAGGCTAAACGGGGTACAATTCGGAAAGAACAGAAAATAACTGACAAGAATTAGCATCGCCGTTATGAGCCAAATCATTCCATCAGACTTCGACATCATCGCCGAAGACAGCACCGAGTTCGTGCCCATGCGCGGCGTAGCCAATTGCCATCTGCAGACCATGCTGCCGCGACTCATCCGCCGTAAGGTTCAGTTCACGCCGCACTGGCAACGGCTGGACTTACCGGACGGTGACTTTCTGGACCTGGCATGGAGCGAAGAGCCAGAACAGGCGCGCCACAAGCCGCGTCTGGTGGTTTTTCACGGTCTGGAAGGCAGTCTGCACAGTCCCTATGCACACGGGCTCATCCAGGCAGCCAAAGCGCGGGGCTGGCTCGGCGTGGTGATGCACTTTCGCGGCTGTAGCGGCGAACCGAATCGCCAGAAGCGCATCTATCACTCGGGTGAAACCGAAGACGGCACCTGGTTTTTACACTGGTTACGGGAAAACTTTGGTACCGTCCCGACGGCAGCCGTGGGCTACTCGCTGGGTGGCAATATGCTGGCGTGCCTGCTGGCAAAAGAGGGCGACACCGTGCCGCTGGATGCGGCCGTCATTGTCTCCGCGCCCTTTATGCTGGAGCAGTGCAGCTACCATATGGAGAAAGGCTTTTCCCGGGTCTATCAGCGTTACCTGCTCAACCTGCTGAAAGCCAACGCGGCGCGCAAGCTGAAAGCCTATCCGGATACGCTGCCGGTGAGCCTGCGTCAGTTGAAAAAGGTCCGTCGCATCCGCGAATTCGACGATCTGATCACCGCCAAAATTCACGGTTTTGCCGATGCGATTGACTACTATCGTCAGTGCAGTGCCATGCCGCTGCTCAGCAAGATCACGCAACCGACGCTTATCATTCATGCCAAAGATGACCCGTTTATGGATCATCACTCTATCCCCGCGCAGGAATTTCTGCCTGCCAACGTTCACTATCAGCTGACAGAGCATGGTGGTCACGTGGGGTTCATCGGTGGAACGTTGCGTCGCCCGAAAATGTGGCTGGAGTCGCGTATTCCTGACTGGCTTACCCCTTATCTGGACGGTGCAAAATGATTATTCCATGGCAGGACCTCTCCCCCGAAACGCTCGATAATCTGATTGAAAGCTTTGTCTTGCGCGAAGGTACCGATTATGGTGAACATGAACGTTCGCTTGAGCAAAAGGTCAACGATGTGAAGCGCCAGCTCAAAAGCGGCGACGTGGTGCTGGTATGGTCTGAACTGCATGAGACGGTCAATATCATGCCCCGCAACGCGTTTCATGGCTGATCTTTAAACCTTTCCAGTCAGGGAGTTGCTATGTCTGCCAGACATCCGGTTATTGCCGTTACGGGTTCGAGTGGTGCGGGAACCACCACGACCAGCCTCGCTTTTCGTAAGATTTTCGCCCAACTGAATCTCCGTGCGGCGGAGGTCGAAGGCGATAGCTTTCACCGCTACACGCGCCCGGAGATGGATATGGCTATCCGCAAGGCGCGCGATCTGGGTAAACACATCAGCTACTTCGGCCCGGAGGCCAATGACTTCGGCCTGCTGGAGCAAACCTTTCAGGAGTACGGCCAGAGCGGCAAGGGGCAGTCACGCAAATATCTGCACACCTACGATGAAGCCGTTCCCTGGAACCAGGTGCCAGGGACCTTTACCCCCTGGCAACCGCTGCCGGAACCGACCGACGTCCTGTTTTACGAAGGGTTGCACGGTGGCGTGGTGACGCCGCAGCATGACGTGGCGCGTCACGTGGATCTGCTGGTTGGCGTGGTGCCCATCGTGAATCTTGAATGGATCCAGAAGCTGACACGTGACATCAGCGAGCGCGGCCATTCACGCGAGGCGGTGATGGATTCCGTCGTGCGCTCCATGGAAGACTACATTACTTATCTGACGCCGCAGTTCTCCCGCACGCATATCAACTTCCAGCGCGTACCGACAGTCGATACCTCTAACCCGTTCGCGGCCAAAAGTATCCCGTCGCTGGATGAGAGCTTTGTGGTTATCCATTTCCGCAATCTCGACGGCATTGATTACCCCTGGCTGCTGGCGATGCTGCAGGGCTCGTTTATTTCGCACATGAATACGTTAGTGGTTCCGGGCGGAAAAATGGGGCTGGCAATGGAATTAATTATGATGCCGCTGGTGCAGCGGTTGATAGAAGGGAAGAAAATCGCCTGATGATTTCCCTCTCCGCGTGGGAGAGGGCTTCGGTGAGGGCATCGGGGTGAACGATGCCCCCCAATATCAGGCGTCGATCACTTCATACGAATGCGTAATTTTTACCGCTTTCTCGAGCATTAAGGCGACCGAGCAGTATTTCTCCGCTGAAAGATCGACCGCGCGTGAGACCGCCGCGTCTTTCAGTTCTTTCCCGCTGACGATGAAATGCAGGTTAATGTGGGTAAACAGGCGTGGTGCCTCTTCGCGGCGTTCTGAGGTGAGTTTTACTTCGCAGTCGGTCACATCGTGACGGCCTTTTTGCAGGATCGACACCACATCAATTGCGCTGCATCCACCTGCTGCCATCAGCACCATTTCCATTGGGCTTGGTGCTTTATCGCCGGAGTTACCATCCATCAAAATCTGGTGTCCTGAAGCGGACTCGCCCAGGAACGTTAAACCTTCAACCCATTTCACACGCGCTTGCATATTCACTCACTCCAACGTTGCATTTTTGGTGATAGATTACGCGTGCGTTACATTTCTCGCAATGGAAGGCGACCTGCGTCATGCTGAAGCGAGACACCAGGAGACACGCGGCGAAAGCTATGCTAAAACACTCAGGATGCTACAGTAATACATTGACGTTACACATGTATGCAGAGGACATCAAACTTTACTGGCTGCGAAACGTTACGATAGCCGACTTCCCAGGGTATGGGTAAGAATTCGATTGCAACCCCAGAGTCCGGATGCATCTTATGACTCTGGTGACAGCTTATAACAGAGGATAACAGCGCATGGTGCTTGGCAAACCGCAAACAGACCCGACTCTCGAATGGTTCTTGTCTCATTGCCACATTCATAAGTACCCATCGAAGAGCACGCTGATTCACCAGGGTGAAAAAGCGGAAACGTTGTATTACATCGTCAAAGGCTCGGTGGCAGTGCTGATCAAAGATGAAGAAGGGAAAGAGATGATCCTTTCTTATCTGAACCAGGGCGATTTCATCGGTGAACTGGGCCTGTTTGAAGAAGGCCAGGAACGTAGCGCCTGGGTTCGTGCAAAGACAGCATGTGAAGTGGCTGAAATTTCCTACAAGAAATTCCGTCAGTTGATTCAGGTTAACCCTGACATCCTGATGCGTCTTTCTTCGCAGATGGCGCGCCGTCTGCAGGTGACATCTGAGAAAGTGGGTAACCTCGCCTTCCTGGACGTGACCGGCCGTATCGCTCAGACCCTGCTGAATCTGGCGAAACAACCCGATGCGATGACTCACCCTGATGGCATGCAAATTAAAATTACCCGTCAGGAAATCGGTCAGATTGTCGGTTGCTCCCGTGAAACAGTGGGCCGTATTCTGAAAATGCTGGAAGATCAGAACCTGATCTCCGCACACGGTAAAACCATCGTGGTTTACGGAACGCGTTAATTCCGCTCAAACGGCGTGCCATCGCAAGCGCAAGGTGTCACGCCGTTTTTGTCTCTATTCCCCATGTGGCGCAGGCTGATTTATCACCCGGAAGTTAACTACGCACTGCGACAAACGCTGGTGTTGTGCCTTCCTGTGGCCGTAGGCCTGATTCTGGGCCATCTTCAGCAAGGTCTGCTCTTCTCTCTCGTTCCCGCCTGCTGCAACATTGCCGGTCTGGATACGCCGCATAAGCGCTTTTTCAAACGGCTGATCGTGGGCGGCTCGCTGTTTGCGGGCTGTAGCCTCGCCGTGCAGCTTTTGCTGGCCCGCGATATCCCGCTGCCGCTGATCCTCACCGTCCTGGCGATGACCCTGGGCGTAACCGCTGAAATCAGCTCACTGCACGCGCGTTTGCTTCCCGCGTCGCTGATTGCCGCCATCTTCACGCTGAGCCTTGCGGGCAACATGCCGGTGTGGGAGCCGCTGCTGATCTACGCCCTCGGTACGCTGTGGTACGGGCTGTTTAACTGGTTTTGGTTCTGGCTGTGGCGGGAACAGCCGCTGCGGGAATCCCTGAGCCTGCTCTACGTGCAGCTGGCGGATTACTGTGAAGCCAAATACACCTTGCTCACCCAGCATACCGATCCAGAAAAATCACTGCCGCCGCTGCTGACGCGTCAGCAAAAGGTGGTGGACCTGATAAGCCAGTGTTATCAGCAGCTGCATATGCTCGCCGCCAATAAGAACCACGAATATAAACGGCTGCTGCGCGTCTTCCAGGTGGGGCTGGACTTACAGGAGCATATCTCCGTGAGCCTGCACCAGCCGCAGGAGGTGCAAAAACTGGTCGAGCGCAGCCATGCCGAAGCGGTGATCCGCTGGAACGCACAAACCGTCTCCGCGCGCCTTCGGGTGCTGGCTGACGACATTCTGTATCACCGCTACCCCACGCGCTTTAACATGGACAAACAGCTCGGCGCGCTGGAGAAGATTGCCCGTCAGCATGAAGACAACCCGGTGGGCCAGTTTGCCGCCTGGCACTTCAGCCGTATCGCCCGCGTGTTACGAACCCAGCGTCCGCTTTATCCGCGCGACCTGATGGCCGACAAACAAAAACGCCTGCCGCTGCTGCCGGCGCTCAGAAGCTACCTCTCCCTTAAATCATCTGCCCTGCGCAACGCCGCGCGAATTAGCGTGATGCTGAGCATTGCCAGCCTGATGGGCATGGCGCTGCATCTGCCCAAACCGTACTGGATTTTAATGACCATCCTGTTTGTCACCCAGAACGGCTATGGCGCGACGCGGGTGCGCATTCTGCACCGGGCAGGCGGAACGATGGCGGGGCTGATCATTGCGGGCGTTACGCTGCACTTTCACGTGCCGGAAGGCTATACGCTGGCAGGGATGCTGGTGATCACGATGGTGAGCTACCTGATCATCCGCAAAAACTACGGCTGGGCGATGGTGGGCTTTACGGTAACGGCGGTGTATACCCTTCAGTTGCTCACGCTCAACGGCGAGCAGTTTATTATCGCCAGGCTGGTCGATACCCTGATTGGCTGCCTGATTGCCTTTGGCGGCATGGTCTGGCTGTGGCCTCAGTGGCAAAGCGGGCTGCTCAGACAGAACGCCCACGATGCGCTGGAGGCCGACCAGCAGGCCATTCGCCTGATCCTGAGTGACGACCCGCAGCCCTCCCCGCTGGCGTATCAGCGGATGAAGGTCAACCAGGCGCATAACGCCCTGTTTAACTCGCTGAATCAGGCAATGCAGGAGCCCGGCTTTAACTCGCACTATCTGGCGGACATGAAGCTCTGGGTGACGCACAGCCAGTTTATCGTTGAGCACATCAACGCCATGACCACGCTGGCGCGGGAACATACGATGCTGACGCCCGATCTGGCGCAGCGCTACCTGCAGTCGTGTGAGATTGCCCTGCAGCGGTGTCAGCAGCGACTCGAGTATGACGCGCCTGGCGAGTCAGGGGATTCGAACATTCTGGAGGCGCCAGAGACGCTCACCCACGGGCCAATGAGTACCCTGGAGCAGCATCTGCAGCGCGTTCTCGGGCATCTGAACACCATGCACACCATTTCGTCGGTAGCATGGCGTCAGCGCCCTCACCACGGGATATGGTTAACCCGTCGCTTAACGCGAACGGAGTCTTAAGCGTTTACGATCTTAGCGACCGCCGCGGCAAAACGGTTTAATCCGTCTTCAATGTCCTGATTTTCGACCACCAGCGACGGCGCAAAGCGCATCACGTCCGGCCCGGCATTGAGCACCATCACCCCTTCATGGGCGGCGGCGTGCAGGAAATCGCGCGCGCGGCCTTTGTACTGTGGCTTCAGCTCCGCGCCGATCAGTAACCCCATCCCGCGGATCTCGCTGAAGACGTCATACTGGTCATCAACCTGCTGCAAATGCTTCACGAAAAGCTCACGCTTCGCGTTGACGCCGCTCAGAACCTCAGGGGTATTGATAATGTCGAACGCGGCACCCGCGACGGCACTCGCCAGCGGGTTGCCGCCGTATGTGGAGCCGTGGGAACCCACGTGGAACGCGGAGGCAATCTCCTGCGTCGTTAATACCGCACTGACCGGGAAGCCGCCGCCGAGCGCTTTGGCGCTGGTCAGAATATCCGGCGTCACGCCGTAATGCATGTAGGCAAACAGGGAGCCGGTACGGCCCATCCCGCACTGCACTTCATCAAATACCAGCAGCGCCTGATGCTCATCGCACAGGTCGCGCAGCCCTTTCAGGAACTCAGGCGTGGCAGCCGTTACGCCGCCCTCTCCCTGGATCGGCTCCACCACCACCGCACAGGTGTGGTCATCCATTACCGCTTTTACCGCATGCAGATCGTTAAACGGCACATGGATAATATCGGCCGGTTTTGGTCCAAAACCGTCGGAATACTTTGGCTGTCCACCGACGGAAACGGTAAACAGCGAGCGACCGTGGAAGGCGTTGTGGAAAGCAATGATTTTGGTTTTGTACGGGCTGTGGCGCGTGGAGGCATAGTAGCGCGCCAGTTTGAAGGCGGTTTCGTTCGCTTCGGTACCGGAGTTCATAAACAGCACGCGTTCGGCGAAAGTCGCGCTGATTAACTTGCGGCCCAGACGCAGCGCCGGTTCGTTGGTAAAGACGTTGCTGGTATGCCACAGGGTTTCCCCCTGGGTTTTCAGCGCCTCCACCAGCACAGGATGGCAATGACCCAGCGCCGTCACCGCAATCCCACCGGCGAAATCAACATACTCTTTCCCCTGCTGATCCCAGACTCGGCTGCCTTTCCCTTTTACCGGGATAAACTCAGCCGGTGCATAAATCGGCAGAATGACTTCATCGAATGTCGCGCGGGTAATTGCAGATTGTTCAGTTGCCATGTCGTGTCCATCCATTTTATGTCACAGTGATTGTGAAAATATAATCACAAAATATGCATAAAAAATCACAGCAAGGCAACCACTATTCAACGATTGAGGAAATTTGCCAGCAGCTGGTGTCCCTGCTCGCTGAGGATACTCTCCGGGTGGAATTGCACCCCTTCGAGGTCCCATTCACGATGTCGGATCCCCATGATCTCCCGGGTATCGCTCCAGGCGGTAATCTCAAAGCATTCCGGCAGCGTTGACGGGTCAATGACCAGCGAATGGTAGCGCGTCACGGTAAGCGGATTATTAAGCCCCATAAACACGCCCGTGCCGGTATGGGTCACCGGCGCGGTTTTGCCATGCATCACTTTGGCGGCGCGCACAATGGTGGCACCAAACACCTGCCCAATGGCCTGGTGGCCCAGGCAGACGCCAAGAATGGGCAGCTTACCGGCGTAATGATGAATGACATCCAGCGAAATGCCCGATTCCGACGGCGTGCAGGGCCCCGGCGAGATAACGATTTTCTGCGGGGCAAGCGCGTCGATTTCGGCCAGGCTGATGTCGTCGTTGCGGCGGACCACCACCTCTGCACCCAGTTCACAAAAATACTGGTAAAGGTTCCAGGTGAAGGAATCGTAGTTATCAATCAGCAGAATCATGGCGGCTCCAGAAAAACGTGCCGCCCTATTCTACTCAGTTTCCCGCGCTTCGCTCACTACTTTGGCAAAGATGGCGTTTAGGGCCGTTAAATCGCCCATTGCGCCGCTCTGGTTGGCCGCCGCCCATTTGCCCGGGTCGATATCTTTCCAGCTCAGCTGATAGCCTGCATGGATGGCGAGCTGTTCGAAGAAGATCCGCTGAGCGATACCGTTGCCAATCCGGAAGGGATGGAGCACGTTGATCTCACAGTAGTAGTGACTCAGGCGGGCCACAAACTCCTCTTTCTGCAGACCGTTGAGATACCCCTCTTCCTCGAGATCCTGCATCAGGACATTGCCCTCTTTCTCGATGTAGGCGAAGTGGCAGAAGCGGGTGTCGCCCTGATAAATATCGATTTCGCGGATATCGCCCGCCCAGTCAAAAATATCCTGATAAAGGTGGCGGTGGATTGCACAGAGATGCGGCAACCCCGGCGCCGACGGGCCTAAGCCGAGCGTCGCCACCCGCAGCGCGGTGATCTCATAGGATGCCTTTGCAAGACGGTCAGCCTGGCGGATATTCAGACGGTTACGCATCACATTCAGACCCGGGTAGAGATACGGGTCACGATCGTCACCGATTTTATCGCTCATAGTGCCTCCTGAGTTCTTCAAGACGGCTTTGCGCATCCTGGGCGTTTAGCGTAACGAGCGGGCTATCAACCCCCTCAAGGCGGCGGCTGGCCTGGAAATTACTGTTTCGCTGCTGCTCCCAGAGACGGGATTTTTGCTTATCGGTGAGTTTTTTCACTTAACGCCTCCCTGAAGATGTCCGTGTGCCACAAGTATAAGCAGCAAAACGCGCTTTCGCAGGGAGGGGAGCGAAACACGGGCGAGAAGCGCCCGTGTCAAAGAAGGTTACGGCAGAACTTTTGCAGAGAGGATCACAACCGGTTTCGTCGGCACATTCTGGTACGGGCCAACGTCATGGGACTGCACCTGAGAAATCTTGTCAGCCACATCCATCCCTTTCACCACTTTACCGAAGACCGCGTAACCGAAGTCGCGCTGGCCGTGGTCGAGGAAGGCGTTATCCGCCACGTTGATAAAGAACTGGCTGGTGGCGCTGTCTTTATCTGCCGTACGCGCCATAGAGATGGTACCGCGGGTGTTGCGCAGGCCGTTATCCGCTTCGTTTTTAATCGGTGCGTTAGGCTGCTTTTGCTGCATTTGCTCGTTAAAACCACCGCCCTGCACCATAAAGCCCGGGATCACACGGTGGAATGTGGTGCCGTTATAGAAACCGTTATTCACGTAGTCGAGGAAGTTTTTCACAGAAACCGGAGCTTTCTGGCTATTCAGTTCCAGCTCAATATTCCCGGCGGAGGTGGTCAGCAGAACGTGAGGGTCTCCTTTGGCTGCCAGCGCAGCAGGGGAAACGGCAGAAAGAGCAAACACAGCTGCGACAGCCGCCAGCGTTGATTTGAGCATGAGAATTCCTTAACAAAGCGCAGTATAAAAAGCGAATGGCTTGATTCTAAAGAGCAGTATGAACGGAGACCAGCCTTTTACCTAATTTTACGAAATTGAAACAGTTGTAACCACGCAAACGATTGGTTATGACGCCCATTAATGTGATCTGAATCACATAAAAACCTGCAATAGTGTTCGAATTTCTCTTAAAAGATATGAATGGATCACTTTAATGTCTAAAATCTGCCCGCTCTCAGCGCCCCTCGGGCGCTTTTCTTTTCCTGAACAGGCCAGACATGACTAACAGCAATCGTATCAAGCTCACATGGATCAGCTTCTTCTCCTACGCCCTGACCGGCGCGTTGGTGATCGTCACCGGGATGGTGATGGGTAATATCGCAGACTACTTCCAGCTGCCCGTTTCCAGCATGAGTAACACCTTTACCTTCCTCAACGCCGGGATCCTGATCTCCATTTTCCTGAATGCCTGGCTGATGGAAATTGTTCCACTGAAAACGCAGCTGCGTTTTGGTTTCGTGCTGATGGTCGCCGCGGTAGCGGGTTTAATGGTGAGCCACAGCATCGCCCTGTTCTCTGCCGCCATGTTTGTGCTGGGTCTGGTGAGCGGTATTACGATGTCCATCGGTACGTTCCTGATTACCCATATGTATGAAGGTCGTCAGCGTGGCGCACGTCTGCTGTTTACCGACTCCTTCTTCAGCATGGCGGGGATGATTTTCCCGATGGTAGCGGCCGTTCTGCTGGCACGCAGCATTGAGTGGTACTGGGTTTATGCCTGTATCGGTCTGGTCTACGTGGCAATCTTTATTCTGACCTTCGGCTGTGAATTCCCGGTTCTGGGCAAAAAAGCGCAATCCACGGACGAGCCGGTCGCGAAAGAGAAATGGGGTATCGGCGTACTGTTCCTCTCCGTTGCCGCACTGTGCTACATCCTCGGTCAGCTGGGCTTTATCTCCTGGGTACCGGAATACGCCAAAGGCCTGGGCATGAGTCTGAACGACGCGGGTAAACTGGTGAGCGATTTCTGGATGTCTTACATGTTCGGCATGTGGGCGTTTAGCTTCATCCTGCGCTTCTTCGACCTGCAGCGCATTCTGACTGTGCTGGCAGGCATGGCAACCGTGCTGATGTACTTGTTCATTAACGGTTCACCGGAGCATATGCCGTGGTTCATCCTGACCCTGGGCTTCTTCTCCAGTGCGATTTACACCTCTATCATTACGCTGGGCTCTCTGCAGACCAAAGTAGCGTCACCGAAACTGGTGAACTTCGTGCTGACCTGCGGCACCATCGGCACCATGTTGACCTTCGTGGTCACCGGCCCGATCGTCGCCCACAGCGGACCGCTGGCCGCGCTGCATACCGCTAACGGTTTGTACGCGGTGGTGTTTGTGATGTGCCTGGTTCTGGGCTTTGTGACCCGCCACCGTCAGCATAATACGGCAGCGGCGTCCCACTGATCCCCTACGCCCCTTTGCGCTCAGCGAAGGGGCTGTTTTTCGTGAAGATGTGCTCTTCCGCAACGTCGTCCATTTTGATCCACGTCTGCGCAAGCTGCGTCGTAGCAATCACTCGCCCCTCCCGAATCGACCAGCGCGCCGGCACCTGGCAGCGCACCGCTTCAAACCCGCTCTCCGCAGGCAGCACGATCAGGTTAGCCAGATTTCCCGTTTCGATACCGTAATCCGTCAGGCCAAAGGTTCGGGCGCTGTTGTGGGTTATCAGGTTCAAACCGTTGTCAATTTGAGAATACCCCATCATCTGACACACATGCAGCCCCATATGCAGTACCTGCAGCATATTGCCGGTGCCAAGCGGGTACCACGGGTCGAAGACATCATCATGCCCGAAACAGACGTTGATCCCCGCCTCCAGCAGCTCCTTCACTCGGGTAATCCCGCGTCGTTTGGGATAATCGTCAAAGCGCCCCTGTAAATGGATATTCACCAGTGGATTGGCGACAAAGTTGATGCCTGACATCTTCAGCAGGCGGAAAAGCCGCGAGGTGTATGCCCCGTTATAGGAGTGCATCGCCGTGGTATGGCTGGCTGTGACCCGCGGGCCCATCCCGGATTCATAAGCCAGGGTGGCCACCGTTTCCAGAAATCGGGACTGCTCATCGTCAATTTCATCGCAGTGGATATCCAGCGGACGGTCATATTTCTTCGCCAGTTCAAAGGCAATGTGCAGCGATTGCACGCCATACTCGCGGGTGAATTCAAAATGCGGGATTGCCCCGACCACATCGGCACCCAGCTTCAACGCCTCCTCAAGGAGCGCCGCGCCGTCCGGGTAAGAAAGGATGCCTTCCTGCGGGAACGCCACGATTTGCAGCGTGATCCACGGCGCAACCTCCTGCTTCACCTCCAGCATGGCCTTCAGGGCGGTGAGCGTCGGGTCAGAGACGTCCACGTGGGTACGCACAAACTGAATACCGTTAGCTATTTGCCCTTTCAGCGTCTTCCAGGCGCGCGCTTTTACATCTTCATGGCTAAGCAGTGCCTTACGCTCCGCCCAGCGCTCAATGCCTTCAAACAGCGTACCGGACTGGTTCCAGCTCGGCTCGCCTGCCGTCTGGGTGGTATCAAGGTGGATATGCGGTTCTATAAACGGGGGGATGGCAAGGCCGCCACGCGCGTTTAAGATTCTTACGTTTTCGTCTTCGGTATCGCCCATCGGCGTTATGCCACCAAAACGACCCTGCTCAATGGCGATTTGCCACAGCCCTTCGCGACCCGGTAAGCGAACATTCTGAATAAGCCCAAGCGGTGTTGTAGACATGCCTTTCCCCTGAAAAACGCGGCTGAAATTTGGGAGTACGCATTTTTGACAACGCGCCCCTTAATTTGTACACAAAATCGGCGACCTCGAAAAGCCAGCGATTTCCACAACTTATAAAAATCCTGACAAATCAGTCATATACCACCTAAGGAGTAGGCGAAGGCGTATTTGATTTGCATCAATAAGTGCCCCTGCTGAATCGTTAAGGTAGGCAGTAATAGAAAAGAAATCGAGGCAAAAATGAGCAAAGTCAGACTCGCTATCATCGGTAACGGCATGGTCGGCCACCGCTTTATTGAGGATCTTCTCGATAAAGCCGATGCTAACCAGTTCGATATTACCGTGTTCTGTGAAGAACCCCGCAAGGCGTACGACCGTGTGCACTTGTCTTCCTACTTCTCCCATCATACCGCTGAAGAGCTCTCTCTGGTGCGCGATGGTTTCTACGAGAAGCATGGCGTGAAAGTGCTGGTGGGCGAACGCGCTATCACCATCAACCGTCAGGAAAAAGTGATCCACTCCAGCGCCGGACGTACGGTTTTTTACGACAAGCTGATCATGGCGACTGGCTCGTACCCGTGGATCCCGCCGATCAAAGGCTCGGAAACGCAGGATTGCTTCGTTTATCGTACCATCGAAGATCTCAATGCGATCGAATCATGTGCCCGCCGCAGTAAACGTGGCGCTGTGGTCGGGGGGGGGCTGCTGGGTCTGGAAGCCGCCGGTGCGCTGAAAAACCTCGGTGTTGAAACCCACGTCATCGAATTTGCCCCGATGCTGATGGCAGAGCAGCTTGACCACATGGGTGGTGACCAGCTGCGCCGTAAAATCGAAAGCATGGGCGTGAAGGTTCACACCAGCAAAAATACCAAAGAGATTGTGCAGGAAGGCACCGAAGCGCGGAAAACCATGCGCTTTGCCGATGGCAGCGAACTGGAAGTGGACTTTATCGTCTTCTCTACCGGTATTCGCCCGCGCGACAAGCTGGCCACCCAGTGTGGTCTGGCCGTCGCTCAGCGCGGCGGGATCATGATTAACGATACCTGCCAGACCTCCGACCCGGATATCTACGCCATCGGCGAATGCGCCAGCTGGAACAACCGCGTGTACGGTCTGGTCGCGCCTGGCTACAAAATGGCGCAGGTTGCCGTTGACCATATTCTCGGCAACCAGAACGCCTTCGAAGGGGCTGACCTGAGCGCCAAGCTGAAACTGCTGGGCGTAGACGTAGGCGGTATTGGCGATGCGCATGGCCGCACGCCGGGCGCACGCAGCTATGTTTACCTCGATGAAAGCAAAGAGGTGTACAAACGTCTTATCGTCAGTCAGGACAACAAAACCCTGCTCGGCGCGGTGCTGGTGGGCGATACCAGCGACTACGGTAACCTGCTTCAGTTGGTCTTGAACGCCATCGAACTGCCGGAAAACCCGGACGCGCTGATCCTTCCGGCGCATGCGTCCAGCGGTAAGCCGTCCATCGGCGTGGATAAACTGCCCGACAGCGCGCAGATTTGCTCCTGTTTCGATGTGACCAAAGGCATGCTGATTTCGGCCATCAATAAAGGCTGCCATACCGTCGCGGCCCTAAAGGCAGAAACCAAAGCCGGTACCGGCTGCGGTGGGTGTATCCCGTTGGTCACACAGGTTCTGAACGCAGAACTGGCGAAACAGGGTATCGAAGTCAACAATAACCTGTGCGAGCATTTCGCTTACTCTCGCCAGGAGCTGTACCACCTGATCCGCGTGGAAGGCATCAAATCCTTCGACGAACTGCTGGCGAAACACGGCCAGGGCTATGGCTGTGAAGTGTGTAAACCTACCGTGGGTTCCCTGCTGGCCTCCTGCTGGAACGAGTACGTTCTCAAACCAGAGCACACGCCGCTGCAGGATACCAACGATAACTTCCTGGCGAACATTCAGAAAGACGGGACTTACTCCGTCATCCCACGCTCCGCCGGTGGCGAAATCACCCCGGAAGGGCTGGTCGCCGTTGGCCGTATCGCGCGTGAATTTAACCTGTATACCAAAATCACCGGCTCTCAGCGTATCGGCCTGTTTGGTGCGCAGAAAGATGACCTGCCTGAAATCTGGCGTCAGCTGATTGACGCGGGATTCGAAACCGGCCACGCCTACGCGAAAGCGCTGCGTATGGCAAAAACCTGTGTGGGCAGTACCTGGTGCCGCTACGGCGTAGGCGACAGCGTCGGCTTCGGTGTGGAGCTGGAGAACCGCTACAAAGGCATCCGTACACCGCATAAAATGAAGTTTGGCGTCTCCGGCTGTACCCGCGAATGTGCGGAAGCGCAGGGTAAAGATGTGGGTATCATCGCCACCGAGAAAGGCTGGAACCTGTACGTCTGTGGTAATGGCGGCATGAAACCACGCCATGCAGACCTGCTGGCTGCAGACCTCGACCGCGATACGCTGATTCAGTATCTCGACCGCTTTATGATGTTCTACATCCGTACCGCCGATAAGCTGACCCGTACCGCGTCCTGGCTCGATAACTTGGAAGGCGGCATCGAGTACCTGAAATCGGTCATCATTGACGACAAACTGGGCCTGAACGACCATCTGGAAGCGGAAATGGCGCGCCTGCGCGAGGCGGTGATCTGCGAGTGGACTGAAACCGTCAACACCCCGGCGGCGCAGACTCGCTTCAGACACTTTATCAACAGCACCCAGCGCGACCCGAATGTGCAGGTTGTGGCAGAACGCGAGCAGCATCGTCCGGCGACACCTTATGAACGTATTCCGGTGACTCTGGTGGAGGAAAACGCATGAGCCAGTGGGTAAACATCTGCAACATTAACGACATTCTGCCTGCCACCGGGGTCTGTGCCCTGCTGGGTAACGAGCAGGTCGCGATATTCCGCCCTCGCCATGATGAACAGGTTTTTGCCATCAGCAATATCGACCCGTTCTTTGAGGCCAGCGTCCTGTCCCGGGGATTAATCGCAGAGCATCAGGGTGAACTCTGGGTTGCCAGCCCGTTGAAGAAACAGCGTTTTCGTTTACGCGACGGGTATTGCATGGAAGATAAGCATTATTCCGTGAAGCCCTACGATGTCCGCGTGAAGGACGGTAAGGTGCAGCTGAAAGGCTAATCTCTCGCCTTTTCAATATGAAAAGCTTATGACCCCTTATGGGTAACGGCAGGAAAAACCGTATGTTCTGTACGATTCCTGCTGTTATCCTGACCTCAATTTCTTACCCCCTCCTTGAATGCTGTGAGGTAATGTCGTGGACCACCTGCCGATTTTCTGTCAATTACGCCATCGCGACTGTCTGCTTGTAGGCGGCGGCGATGTGGCTGAACGCAAAGCGCGCTTGCTGTTAGAAGCAGGAGCCCGACTCACCGTTAACGCCCTGGCCTTCGCCCCGCAGTTTGAGGCCTGGGAAAAAGAAGGGATGCTCACGCTGGTGCAGGGGGGGTTTAATGAATCCCTGCTTGATACCTGCTGGCTGACCATAGCCGCCACGGATGACGATGAAGTGAATCAGCGCGTCAGCGACGCCTGTGAAGCGCGCCGCATCTTCTGTAACGTGGTGGATGCCCCGAAGGAAGCCAGCTTTATCATGCCGTCGATCATTGACCGTTCGCCGCTGATGATTGCGGTATCGTCCGGCGGCCGCTCTCCCGTCCTGGCCCGCCTGCTGCGGGAAAAACTGGAAGCCATCCTGCCGCAGCATCTTGGCCAGATTGCCCACTATGCCGGACAGCTGCGTTCACGGGTTAAGCAAACCTTCGCGACCGTGGGTGAACGCCGTCGCTTCTGGGAAAAATTCTTTGTGAATGACAGGCTGGCCCAGTCGCTGGCGAATCAGGATCATAAAGCGGTGGAAGAGACGACGGCGCAGTTGCTCTGCGAGCCGTTGGATCATCGTGGTGAAGTGGTGCTGGTGGGTGCCGGCCCGGGCGATGCCGGTTTGCTGACGCTGAAAGGGCTGCAGCAGATCCAGCAGGCGGATATTGTGGTTTATGACCGTCTGGTCTCCGATGAGATAATGAACCTGGTCCGCCGCGATGCTGACCGCGTATTTGTCGGTAAACGTGCCGGGTACCACTGTGTGCCGCAGGAGGAGATTAACCAGATCCTGCTGCGCGAAGCGCAAAAAGGAAAACGCGTGGTGCGCCTCAAGGGTGGCGATCCGTTTATCTTTGGTCGCGGCGGTGAAGAGCTGGAAACGTTGTGCAACGCGGGCATTCCGTTTTCCGTGGTGCCGGGCATCACGGCAGCTTCCGGCTGCTCAGCTTACTCGGGCATTCCGCTAACCCACCGTGACTATGCCCAGAGCGTACGCCTGGTGACGGGACACCTGAAAACCGGCAGTGAGCTGGACTGGCATAACCTGGCCGCCGAAAAACAGACGCTGGTGTTCTATATGGGGTTAAACCAGGCCGCGACCATTCAGGCCAAACTGCTTGAGCACGGCATGGAAGAGGATATGTCCGTCGCGCTGGTGGAAAACGGCACGTCCATTAAGCAGCGCGTGGTGAACGGCGTGCTGACACAGTTAGGTGAGCTGGCACAGCAGGTTGAAAGCCCGGCGCTGATTATTGTCGGACGCGTGGTGGAGCTGCGCGATAAACTGAACTGGTTCTCGAATCACTAACGCATATTCCCCCTTCCCGGAGTAGTCCTTATGCGGACTACTCCCCTCTTACCGCTCCCGATAACATACCGCCCGCGAAATGGAATTTTTTCATTTATTCCCTCACGTTAGATCCAATTTTCGTTTTTTCAGACAAGGAATGCGTATGTTTAAACTGGCAAAAACCGCCGTTCTGGTAGGCATGTTATCGACTCTGACCGCCTGCACCGGTCACGTTCAAAATACCAAAAATAATTGCAGCTATGATTACCTGCTGCACCCGGCAATTTCCATTTCGAAGATCATCGGTGGCTGCGGCCCGGCCGCACAGCAGTAAGCGTTTTTCAGGCGTAAAAAAACCGGGAATTTCCCGGTTTTTTGTCTGGCTCAGCGCGTTTTTTGTCGGGGAGCACTCATGCTTACCCGACAAAACAGGGTTATGGTTTACCCACAAACCCAATCGCCTGGTACACCGCCTTAAGGGTTTCAGACGCGCGGGCACTGGCTTTTTCCGCGCCCTCTTTCATCACTTTCTGCAGGAAAGCTTCGTCGTTACGGTAGCGGTGATAACGCTCCTGCAGCTCGGTCAGCATGCCGGAAACGGCATCCGCCACTTCCCCTTTCAGGTGACCATACATCTTGCCTTCGAAGTGTTGTTCCAGCTCAGGAATGCTCTGCCCCGTCACACCGGAGAGGATATCCAGCAGGTTGGAGACGCCCGCTTTGTTCTGCACGTCGTAACGCACAACAGGTGGCTCATCGGAGTCGGTCACCGCACGCTTGAGCTTTTTAACGACCGATTTCGGGTCTTCCAGCAGGCCGATAACGTTGTTGCGGTTATCGTCAGACTTGGACATCTTCTTGGTTGGCTCCAGCAGCGACATCACTCGTGCGCCGGATTTTGGAATGAACGGCTCAGGCACTTTGAACACGTCGCCATACAGCGCGTTAAAGCGCTGGGCGATATCGCGGCTCAGTTCCAGATGCTGTTTCTGATCTTCGCCAACCGGCACCTGGTTGGTCTGGTACAGCAGAATGTCTGCTGCCATCAGTACCGGGTAATCAAACAGACCGGCGTTGATGTTTTCTGAGTAGCGCGCGGATTTATCCTTGAACTGCGTCATGCGGCTCAGTTCGCCGAAGTAGGTGTAGCAGTTCAGCGCCCAGCCCAGCTGCGCATGCTCTGGAACGTGAGACTGAACGAAAATGGTGCTCTTCTCAGGATCAATTCCGCAGGCCAGATACAGCGCCAGGGTGTCCAGGGTGGCCTTACGCAGCTTCTCAGGATCCTGACGTGCAGTGATAGCATGCAGATCCACGATGCAGTAAATGCAATGGTAATCATCCTGCATGCTGACCCACTGACGTAACGCACCCATGTAGTTACCAATGGTCAATTCACCTGACGGCTGTGCGCCACTAAAAACGATGGGCTTAGTCATTATTCAATTCCTGATTATCACTGTGCGAAAGCCCGAGTGCGGGCAACAAATCTTTGAAGTGGTCGAACACGACGTCCGGCTCACTCAGCGTGATGGCCTCACCGTAGTTGTAGCCATAGGTTAATCCCACTGAAGGACAACCCGCCGCTCTGGCAGCCAGAATATCATTGCGGGAATCACCGACAAAGAGCAGCTCCGCGGGCGTTAAGGATAATTTTCCTGCCACCAGCAGTAACGGTTCCGGATGCGGCTTTTTGTTCTGCACATCATCACCGCCAACAATGACGGAAAAATACTTCGCGATATCCAGCGCTTCCAGCAGAGGGGCGACAAAAGGTGTCGGTTTGTTTGTCACCAGCCCCAGCGGAATGCCGTTGGCATGAAGCGCACTCAGCGTTTCTGCGACATCCGGGAACAGGAAACTGCCCTCTTCGACCGTCTCTTCATAGAAACGATTGAACAATTTACGCAGGATACGCAGCTGTTCTTCCTGCGGGATATCCGCATGATCCACGCTCGGTTTACCCTGTGCGGAACGCTGGGACACACGCTCCTGGCGGGCCCATGTCAACGCGCGCTCCATCAGGACATCGGCGCCATTGCCAATCCACGTGATGACACGCTCTTCGCCCGCAACGGGCAATTCAAGAGCATACAGCGCCTGGTCTACGGCGCTGGTTAAGCCCGGCGCGCTGTCGACCAGCGTGCCGTCGAGGTCAAATGCGATACCCCGGGTTGCCTGCAATTTATCCATGACTTACCTTCGCCAGTTCACGGCGCATTTCATCAATGACTTTTTTGTAATCCGGTTGGTCGAAAATCGCTGAACCTGCAACGAACATATCCGCGCCCGCTGCCGCAATTTCACCAATGTTATTCACTTTTACACCACCGTCGACTTCCAGACGAATGTCGTAACCTGACTCATCAATACGACGGCGCACTTCACGCAGTTTATCCAGCGTATGAGGGATAAACGACTGACCGCCAAAGCCCGGGTTAACGGACATCAGCAAAATGACATCCAGCTTATCCATCACATGGTCGAGATAGCTCAGCGGCGTAGCCGGGTTGAAAACCAGACCCGCTTTACAGCCATTCTCTTTGATGAGCTGCAGCGTGCGATCCACATGTTCAGACGCTTCAGGGTGGAAGGTGATGATACTGGCTCCCGCAGCGGCAAAATCAGGCACGATACGGTCAACAGGCTTCACCATCAGATGGACATCAATCGGCGCGGTAATACCGTAGTTACGCAGCGCTTTAAGCACCATCGGGCCAATGGTCAGATTAGGAACGTAGTGGTTATCCATAACGTCGAAATGGACGACATCCGCGCCCGCCGCGAGTGCTTTTGCAGTGTCTTCACCCAGGCGGGCAAAATCGGCCGACAGAATTGAGGGAGCAATCAAAAACTGTTTCATCCGCATCTCCTTGAAATGTGTTTACCGGCGGGCAAAACGGCTCAGGGGCGATAAAGCGCCAGGAGTTCGTCCACCTTTTTACGTGTGCCGCCGTTGCTGCTTATGCTACGCCGCACTTTGACCTGAAAATGCTTCGCGGCTTTGTACCATTCGCGCGTATCAGGGGTATCGTGATTCGAAATTAACACCGGAATTCTTTTGCTGACCAGCTTTTCCGCCATCTCCGCCAGACGGGCCTGCTCGGCCGGACTGAAGCTGTTGGTGTGATAAGCGGTGAAATTTGCCGTCGCAGACAGCGGTGCGTAAGGCGGGTCGCAATAGACCACCGAGTTTACGCCTGCCAGCTCCATGCACTCTTCATAGGAGAGGCAGTGGAATTCGGCATTCTGCGCTTTTTTAGCAAAGTGATACAACTCATCCTGTGGGAAATACGGACGCTTATAACGGCCAAACGGCACGTTAAATTCACCACGAAGATTATACCGGCACAGACCGTTGTAGCCGTGTCGATTGAGATAGAGGAACAACAGCGCCCGACGGAACGGATCCTGACTCTGATTAAATTCAGTGCGGAACTGGTAGTAAACGTCCGGATTATTGTGCTCGGGTGTAAACAGCTTCCGAGCCTCTTCCACGTACTCGTCGGTCTGCAGCTTGACGATGTTGTAGAGGCTGATGAGGTCGCTGTTGATATCCGCCAGGATATAACGAGAAAAATCGGTATTCAGGAATACCGATCCAGCGCCCACAAAGGGCTCGATAAGACACTCGCCTTTCGGCAGGTGCTTTTTAATATCATCGAGCAGGGGGTATTTCCCCCCTGCCCATTTCAGAAAAGCGCGATTTTTTTTCATGCTGACTAACTGATTACACCTTCTCCGGCTGTGGAGAAAGCTCCGACAGCATCCTGCGCTTTAAACATTACTTCAGATCAGCCTGAACCTGATGAATTGGCTTAGCCCATGGGTTTTTCGCCTGAACGTCGGCTGGCAGCGTTGCGACAGCACGTTTCGCTTCATCTTTTGAAGCATAAACGCCACTTACCAGCACGTACCACGGCTGACCATTACGGGTCGTCTGATAAACCACATAGTTTTTCAGATTTGTTTTCTTCGCCCAACCGTTGAGGTTGTCATAGTTAGACGAACTGCTCAGCTGCAGCGTGTAATTGCTGGACGGGGCTGACTTCAGCGAACCGACGTTACCTGCAGTCTTGCCTGCTGCGGCGCTGGTTGTTGCCGTCGCTGCAGGTGCAGTTGCAGTAGGTGCAGTGGCAGCCGGTGCCGTGGTGGTCGCCGTTGCTTTCGGTGCAGTCTGCGTAACCGGTGCTTTTGCCGGTTCGCTCACCGTGGCCGTTTCAGTACGTTTTGTCTGAGCCGGCGCTTTCACTTCAGGCGCTTTGACGACTGCCTGAGGTTTGGTTTCACGCTTAGGTTCAATCACAGCCTGCTTACGTTCAGGACGGGTCGCAGGTTGCGTCTGGCGCGGTTTGGTTTCGGTTGCAGCCGTCTGCGGCTGAGCGTTACCACCGCGGATTGGCGCAACGGTCGCAGGTTCAGTTGGCAGCGTAGAGTTAACCACGGCATTGTCCACCTGCGCCTGATTTTGCGGCTGCGTCAGGGCATTGTTCAGGTCGCCCTGAACTTCTACACGCTGCTGGCCTTCCGGCGTGGCAGGTGCCTGACCCTGTGCGGGGGTAGAAGAAACTGGCGGCAGAGAAACATCCTGCGGCTGTGTTGTATTTCCGGCAGTCTGCTCGGCGGAGGTGGTACCCGGCGCTGGCTGCGCACCATTCGCCTGATCGGTCGCATCGTTACCAGAGAGGCTGATGCTCTTCTCAGTGGATGCCGCTTGCTCACCGGAAGGGGTCGAAGGCGCTTTTAGCGCAGAACCAATACCGACAATCAGCAGCACGAGCACCAGAACGCCGAGTCCCATCATGATGTACTGGCGGGAGGCGGGTTTCTGCGCAGCGGCTTTTTTACGTTTACGTGGGCGACGCTCTACAGGCTCTTCGTCCATTGAATCTTCTTCGGACTCATAACCCTCTTCTTCTTCTCGCTCATCACGCGCGTTGCGGCTACGCGAAGGGCGACGATCGTCTGCATCCAGATCAACATCGTCAAAGTTGATCTGCGGCTCGTTATCACGTTCTGAAGATTGACGAGAACGACCAGTACGACGATCGCTGGGATCGGGTTTCAGCTCGTCTTCTGGTTTGAATTCATCCATTTAACACCCCACTCAAAGGCTTATGCCAACGACTTTGCATTTCGCCTGAAGCTAAACGACCACCTGTAACAGTGGCCTGACCTTTCTAGTTGTTACGCCTGCTGACAGTCAGCAATAGCGCCAAGAACCACATCATGCGGCACTCCGCCGCGTACTTCACTCTTCCCTATTGCAAGCGGGAGTACAAGACGCATCTCACCTGCCAATACTTTTTTATCGCGCATCATGTGGGGTAAATACGCTTGTGCCGACATCTCTTTCGGCCCGGTTACCGGCAAGCCCGCACGCCCAAGCAGCGTGATGATGCGTGCCGTCTCTTCCGGTTTAAACTGCCCCAGACGTTCAGAAGTGCGGGCAGCCATTACCATTCCGGCAGCGACTGCTTCACCGTGAAGCCAGTTACCGTAACCCATTTCGGCTTCAATCGCGTGACCAAACGTATGCCCAAGATTCAGTAAAGCACGTAAGCCCGTTTCACGCTCGTCTGCAGCGACAACTTCCGCTTTCAGCTCACAACAACGACGAATGCAGTAAGCCAGTGTCGCCTCATCCAGGCGCAGCAACGCATCCATATTCTCTTCCAGCCAGTCAAAGAACTCGCCATCCAGAATAATGCCGTATTTGATCACTTCAGCCAGGCCAGAAGCCAGCTCGCGTTTCGGTAGGGTTTTCAGACAGTCGAGATCCACCACCACCGATGCCGGCTGGTAGAACGCGCCAATCATATTTTTACCGAGCGGATGGTTAACGGCCGTTTTGCCGCCGACAGAAGAGTCGACCTGAGACAGTAACGTGGTAGGGATTTGAATAAAACGCACACCACGTTGATAACTTGCAGCCGCAAAGCCCGTCAGATCGCCCACAACACCGCCGCCCAGGGCAAGCAGTGTTGTATCGCGACCATGCGGTTTTTGCAGCAATGCGGTAAAGACGGTATCCAGTACCGCCAGGCTTTTATACTGCTCGCCATCGGGCAGAATCACACTGTCGACTTTAACGCCCGCCTGTTCAAGCAGGTGGCGAACGCGGTCGAGATAAAGCGGAGCCAGCGTCTCATTGGTGACCAGCATCGCCTGATCACCCGCTTTCAGTGGTAAAAAGGAAGCTGGGTCGTTAAACAAACCAGCCGCGATGGTGATTGGGTAACTACGTTCCCCGAGAGTAACTGTAATCCTCTCCATGACGCGACATCCACCTTTAATGCTTTTACCCGCAGGCGATTGTATATAAAGCCAGAATCAGTTGCTTTCCAGCATATGAATAATCTGGTTTGCAACCACTTTAGCGCTCTGATCGTCAGTACGAATGGTCACATCAGCAATCTCTTCGTACAGCGGATTGCGTTCATCGGCCAACGCTTCCAGAACTTCGCGTGGTGGCGTTTCAACCTGCAGCAGCGGGCGCTTTTTATCGCGCTGCGTACGTGCCAGCTGTTTTTCGATGGTCGTCTCGAGATAGACCACTACGCCACGGGCGGAGAGACGGTTGCGGGTTTCGCGAGATTTGACAGAGCCACCGCCTGTTGCCAGAACAATGCCCTGCTTTTCCGTGAGTTCGTTGATCACTTTTTCTTCTCGGTCACGGAAACCTTCTTCGCCTTCTACGTCGAAAACCCAGCCCACATCAGCTCCGGTTCGTTTCTCAATCTCTTGATCAGAATCGTAAAATTCCATATTGAGTTGTTGAGCTAACTGACGCCCAATAGTGCTTTTGCCGGCACCCATAGGCCCAACCAGAAAGATATTGCGTTTCTCTGCCATTTTATCGGTACTACTAAGACTATTCGTTAATGGTAATCCCCGCTTCGCAGACACCCGGCGTAGCAGGACATGAACTGAAACCTCATATGCAATAGAGCGAGAGTCAGACTAAAAATTATCTCAATACTCCGGCTTGTTTGGCAACTGATTAAATCACCGCACCAGACGCATAAGGCAATAAGACGTAAGTCCAACTCAAATCGGTACTCCTTGTATGCTAATTCATGCCCCACGTCAAACATCTGCAACAATCTGAATGCAAAATCATTGGGAGGATCGTGACTCTTCAGCGAATACCGACCAGTCGTGGTGTAATAAACACCACTAACTCCCGTCGTTCATTGTCCTTTCCGTCATGGCGAAAAAGCTGTCCAAGCCACGGGATGTTGCCCAGGCCGGGCACGCGATCGCTTCCAGTTTTATTCTTTTGCGAAAAAATTCCGCCCAGCGCCAGCGTTTCTCCACTTTTTACTTCCACCTGGGTTTCAATTTCTTGTTTATCGATGGCGAGCGTTTCACCATCGGCCTGCTGCAGCACCTGTCCTGGCATATTTTCACTGATGTGCAGCTTCAGGCGTACGCGACCGCCGGGCAGCACCACCGGCGTCACCTCCATGCCTAACACCGCCTCTTTGAATTCCACGGAGGTCGCCCCGCTGTCACCGCTGGAGACCTGATATGGGATCTCACTGCCCTGCTTAATACTGGCCGGTTGCATATGCGAAGCCAGCAGTCGTGGGCTGGCGATGATATCGACCTGCTGCTTTTGCTCCAGCGCCGACAACTCCAGATCCAGCAGCCTGCCGTTAATCCGCCCAATATTAAAACCCACATGGGTGGTGGCGTTTGCCACGGACAAATCGCTGCCAAGCGTTGTGAGTTGCCCGACCTTGCCCGCCTCCGTTGCGTCGGCGAGATTCCACTTCACCCCCAGCTCACGCAGGCTTTTTTCATTGATGGTCACGATATGCGCCGCCAGTTCCACCTGCTCGACAGGGATATCCATCTGCGTCGCCCAGTGCTGCAGCGTATCAAGCACCGCCTGGTTATCCCGTATCAGCAGACGGTTGGTGCGTTTGTCGACAGACAAACTCCCCTTTGGACTGAGCAGTTTTTCCGCCGCTTTTTGCAGCTCCCCGGCGTCAGCGTAAGAAAAAGGTATGCTGTGCGAGACCAGCGGCGCATCAAGCTGTCGGCGTGTCCGCTCCTGCTCTTTGCGTTCCAGCTGTTCACGCTGCCAGCCTGCGGTGTGAACATAAAAAATGCCCCCTTCTTCATGCAGAACAAGCCCGGCGCAGCTGACGACCGTCTGTAGCGCCTGTCGCCAGGGGACGCGTGTCAGATTGAGCGACAGCGTGCCGCTGACATCTGGCGATACCACCAGATTACGGTTCTCCTGCGCGACCAGCGCCTGTAGCACCTGCACCACCGGTACCTCATCCACCACCAGCGTGACCGGCTTTGGCGCGGCGGCCCACAGCGGATGACTGAACGCCAGCAGCCACAGCGTTATCCTTATGTTCATTCCTTTTCGTTCCTTCTCGTTGCCATGTCCATTGTCTGGGTTCACATGCATCCCCCACATCGACGACCAGTTCCCTTTCATTGAGGGCCGTTACCCGCCAGCCCACCGGGAGGCGCTGTTGCGGTGTCAGGCGATGCCAGCGCTTTTGCCCGTCCTGTAAAATGCCAATGTCCTGCGTGCTGCCCACCATCCCGTGGTAATGCCACTGCGCCAGTTGCCCTACCGCACAAGGGTCATCCGGCGGGCGAAAAGGATCCCGCATCCCGGTCACTAACAGGGCAAAACACACCAGCAGGCAACGCGCGCTAGTTCGCATGCGGCTCCTCCAGCTCCACCCGCAGGCGTAATGCCGAACCCTGTGCAGAGAGAGCAAAGGCGGCAACCTGAACATCCCGCTGCGCCAGCCGGGTGAAAACAGTCGGGATGGCCTGCCATTCAGCATCCAGCGTCAGTTCCCCTCCGTTTTGCAACGGCTTCCAGTGAACCAGTCTTGTGCCCGCCCCCTGAAACTCGAGTGGCGAAAAAGGCGTCATTACCGTGGCTTCACGGGGTGCGTGACGCCGCGGCACCTGACTGGCGGCGGGCCATAGCGAGACATTAGCCTGTGCGGCCTCGCTGACCTGCCGCTGAAGTTCAGCCACCTGCTTTGTTACCGGTCGAAGCACCATGCCCCACGTCGTACTCCCCAGAAAGAGAACGCTCAGACACCAGCACAGCACCCGCCATCGGGGGCTACTTTCGCACCAGCGTTCGAACAAGGTTTCCACGCATTAGCCCTCGCTTCGCAGATGAAAGGTGAACATCCAGCGCCCCTGGTCATCCTGCTGTAATTCCCCCGTCGGCCCCGCGGTAAACCCCGCCATCTTTCCGAGCCCATCCCGCAGAGCAGAGAGCGCGGGGAGTGTTGTGGCATATCCGGTTAACATCAGTGAAGGGGGCTGATAGCGCAGTTCGGTCAGCCAGACCTGGGATGGCATCATCCCGGCAAAGGACTCCAGCACCGGCTGCCAGGCGCGTCGTTGAGGCGCTGGCACAGGCGTTGGCGTCTCTGTGCCTGACCTTGTACGAGACACCAGCGCCTGCTGCACGGACTGCATGCCCGCCAGTTGAATATGCAGCGCACGCGACATCACGAGAGGGTTCATCCGCAGGCTGAAAACCCCCATCAGTATCAGCAGCCACGTAGCGACAAACAGTACGCCCCAGAATCGCAGGCAGCGCACGCGTCGCTGCCGCCGCCACGGCAGAAAGTTCGTCATGCTCATTCCGGCACCTCACTCATGGCCAGCGCCAGCGCGACGGTATAATCAGCGCCGCACGCCGGCAGAGGAGCATGGCAACGAACCAGGGCGTCCCAGGGGTCTCTCTGGCTATCAAAGAGGGCAATGTCCTGCGGCGTGAGGGCCAGCAGTGCCGCGAGATCGGCCACGTTTTCCGCTTCCGTGGTAAAACGCCGTCCCCACTGATGGCGCATCGCCCACAGCCACTGATGCCCATCCCGCCAGGCGACACACTGCGCCGGCGCTACCGCAGGGAGAAGGTTCGCCAGCGCACTGGCATCCGGGGTGATCGTCACGAGCCGTAAACGCAACATCTTTGCCAGCGTCAGCAGGGGGTGAATTTCGTTGTTTTGTGCCGCGGTGACATGGAATGTATTGCTGAACGTATCCTGCGCATAATCAAAACAGAGCGTGTCAGCAGCCATCTCCAGTTCACGCGCGAGCGTCGCCCCCAGCCAGGAGAGCTGTTCGCTGTCGCGCAGCGCCACGCCCGGACGGGGGAGCGATCGTTGCAGCGTGCGGGCCGCCGGAAATGAGAGAAACACCCGGTGGGAGTGTGGCAACGTTTTCCGCCAGTCGCGCAGGGCGTCAACCAGTTGTTCAGGCTGGCAAATTTTGCCATCCCGGATAATCCCGTCGGCCAGAGTGATAGCCCACCAGCGGCACAAACGCCAGCCCGACCGCTCCCGGGCCAGCGCTACTATCTGTACCCTATCCTGTTGAATATGAACGCCTGTTTGCCATGTTTTGAAAGCCATGCTTCACGATCTCCTTATCGCCCGTCAGGTGACGGCTATATCAATGAATCAGGCTTGCCTTTATACTACCGCGCGATTGTTTAGAAACTGCCCAAGTGAAACCAAATGGGAAATCTCCGGTGAAGTTCGTAAAGTATTTATTAATCCTTGCAGTCTGTTGCATTCTGCTGGGAGCAGGCTCGATTTATGGTTTGTACAAATATATTGAGCCGCAGCTGCCTGATGTCGCTACGCTTCGCGATGTGCGACTCCAGATCCCGATGCAGGTCTACAGCGCCGATGGCGAGTTAATGGCGCAGTACGGCGAAAAGCGTCGTATCCCGCTGACCTTAAATCAAATTCCGCCCGTGATGGTCAAAGCCTTTATCGCTACCGAGGACAGCCGTTTTTACGAGCACCACGGTGTCGATCCGGTGGGGATTTTCCGTGCTGCAAGTATTGCGCTGTTCTCCGGTCATGCCTCTCAGGGGGCAAGTACCATTACACAGCAGCTGGCGCGTAACTTCTTCCTTAGCCCAGAAAAGACCCTGACCCGTAAGATCAAAGAGGTGTTCCTTGCGATCCGTATAGAGCAGTTGTTGAGCAAAGACGAGATCCTTGAGCTGTACCTCAATAAAATCTACCTCGGCTACCGCGCCTACGGTGTTGGTGCGGCCGCGCAGGTGTACTTTGGTAAACCTGTCGAGCAGCTGACGTTAAGCGAAATGGCGACCATTGCCGGTCTGCCTAAAGCGCCATCGACATTCAACCCGCTCTACTCGCTTGAACGCGCTACGGCGCGTCGTAACGTCGTCCTGTCACGTATGCTGAGCGAAGGCTATATCAGCCAGAGCGAGTACGAACAGGCGCGCAACGATGTCATCGATGCCAACTATCATGCGCCGGAGATTGCCTTCTCTGCCCCTTATCTCACCGAAATGGTGCGTCAGGAGATGGTGAGCCGCTACGGCGATAAAGCCTACGAAGATGGCTACCGCGTTTACACCACCGTGACCCGCAACGTTCAACAGGCGGCTCAGGAAGCGGTGCGTAACAACGTAATGGATTACGACATGCGCCACGGTTATCGCGGCCCGTCAAATGTGCTGTGGAAAGTCGGCGAAAGCGCCTGGGACAGCAAAAAAATCACCAGTACGCTGAAAGCGCTGCCCACCTATGGCCCGCTCCTTCCCGCTGTGGTGACTCAGGCCGATCCGCAGGAAGCGGTGGCAACGCTGGCGGATGGAACGTCTGTCTCCCTGCGTATGGACGGGATCCGTTGGGCTCGCCCGTACCGCTCAGACACCCTGCAAGGCCCGACGCCGCGTAAAGTGACGGATGTCGTCCAGACCGGACAGCAAATCTGGGTACGCAAGGTGGGTGACAGCTGGTGGCTGGCGCAGGTGCCAGACGTTAACTCGGCCCTGGTGTCCATCAATCCGCAGAACGGAGCCGTGCTGGCCCTGGTCGGTGGGTTCGATTTCAACCAGAGCAAATTTAACCGCGCCACCCAGGCGTTGCGTCAGGTTGGCTCTAACATCAAGCCGTTCCTCTACACCGCAGCCATGGATAAGGGACTGACTCTCGCCAGTATCCTGAACGACGTGCCTATCTCCCGCTGGGATGCTGGTGCCGGTTCTGACTGGCAGCCGAAGAACTCACCGGCGGAATATTCAGGCCCTATTCGTCTTCGTCAGGGTCTTGGGCAGTCGAAAAACGTGGTGATGGTGCGCGCAATGCGTGCGATGGGTGTCGACTATGCCGCGGAATATCTGCAACGCTTCGGTTTCCCGGCTCAGAACATCGTGCGCACCGAATCGCTGGCGTTAGGGTCTGCGTCCTTTACGCCGCTTCAGGTGGCGCGGGGGTACTCGGTGATGGCTAACGGCGGCTTCCTGATTGACCCGTACTTCATCAGTAAAATCGAGAACGACCAGGGTGGCGTGCTGTTTGAAGCGAAGCCGAAAATTGCCTGCCCTGACTGCGATATTCCGGTCATTTACGGCAATACGCCAAAATCTGAGGTGATTGAAAACAAGGACATGGAAGACGTTGCCGTGTCTCAGGAGCAGACGAACCCTGTGTTGCCGCAGCCGCAGCTGGAACAGGCTAACCAGTCGCTGGTAGCGCAGAGCGGGGCGCAGGAGTATGCACCGCATGTCATTAACACGCCGCTGTCGTTCCTGATAAAGAGCGCGCTGAACACCAACATCTTCGGCGAACCTGGCTGGCAAGGGACCGGCTGGCGGGCAGGACGTGATTTACAACGCCATGATATCGGCGGTAAAACGGGGACAACAAACAGCTCGAAAGATGCGTGGTTCTCCGGTTACGGCCCGGGCGTGGTGACGTCAGTCTGGATCGGTTTTGACGATCATCGCCGTGATTTAGGCCGCACCACGGCTTCAGGCGCGATTAAAGATCAGATTTCTGGCTACGAAGGCGGCGCGAAGAGTGCGCAACCGGCCTGGGATGCCTATATGAAATCCGTGCTGGAAGGCGTTCCGGAACAACCGCTGACGCCACCACCGGGCGTGGTTACCGTCAATATCGACCGCAGCACCGGGCAGCTCGCCAATGGCGGCAATAGCCGTGCAGAGTATTTCATCGAGGGCACGCAGCCGACCACACAGGCGGTGCATGAGGTGGGTACAGAAATCATTGATAACGGCGAAACGCACGAGTTGTTCTAACGGGCAACGTAAAAACGGCAACCTCCGGTTGCCGTTTTTTTTGTTCTCTCACACGTTGCGGACATCAGGCTGTTATAACCGCCCCTGCCCCTTCAGCCATTCGCGTACCAGGAACAGCGCGCTCACGTTGCGGGCCTCGTTAAAGTCAGGGTCTTCGAGCAGGTCCATCATATGGGCCAGCGGCCAGCGAACCTGTGGCAGTGGCTCCGGCTCGTCCCCCTCCAGCGATTCTGGATAGAGGTCCTCAGCAACCACAATGTTCATTTTGCTGGAAAAATAGGAGGGTGCCATGCTCAGTTTTTTCAGGAACGTCAGTTCGTTCGCGCCAAAACCGACCTCTTCTTTCAGCTCGCGATTGGCCGCCTCAAAGACCGTTTCACCCGGATCGATGAGCCCTTTCGAGAACCCAAGTTCGTAAGATTCGGTTCCCACGGCATACTCGCGGATTAAGATCAGATGGTCGTCGACGACAGGAACAATCATCACCGCTTCGCGCGAAGAAGGGCGCATACGTTCGTAAACGCGACGCACACCGTTGCTGAACTCCAGATCCACACTTTCGACATTAAACAGGCGCGATTTTGCGACTGTTTCAACATTCAGAATGGTGGGTTTTTGTAGTGGTTTGCTCATCGTGATGGGGTCTTAGCAGTGGGAACTGGCTTTATTGTGCGATACGCCGCACGGTTTCGGCAATGTCAATTGTTCTGTATTTACATTTATGCAACGTAACAGGAATCAATCCTCAATTCAAAACAAATGTCAAGAGGTTGAAATGTTTCCAGGAATTTGCTGATATCGCGCCATAACAGGCTTTGCTATCATCATCGGTCACTGGGATGCGCTTCAGAATGCTCAAGTTCGACTCCATACTTGCCGATAGCCAACCACAGACTCTCATTCAATGTTAAAGGTGCTACTGACTACACCTGTAAGAAGATAAGTAAGATGGGGAAAGCATGAGCACCATTTTGATTGTTCTCGCTGCTATGCTGGCCGGCGCATTGGTTGCAGGGTGGGTATACAGGCGTCGCGTAAGGCGTCGTTACCGGCTGCCCTTTTTAAACGCCTTTGCCGGTGCGACGACGCGTAAACTGACGCAAGAAGAGCGCGATGCAGTAGAAAACTATCTCGAAACACTGAACCGTTCTCAGTTAACACCTGGGCCGACGGGGGCAACTGCTGCGCCGGTGGCGCTCAAGTTAAATGCGCAAAGTGACACAGTGCTCAGTGTGACGCGCTCCATCACCCGCTATGGCATCACCACAGACGATCCCAATAAATGGCGCTATTACCTGGATTCGGTTGAAGTGCATCTGCCCCCGTCCTGGGAGCAGTACATTAATGACGAAAACAGCGTAGAGCTGATCCATACCGATTCGTTGCCGCTGGTTATCTCACTCAACGGCCATACGTTGAATGAATATCTTCAGGAAGCCCCGCGTTTTGCGCTGGAACGCGCAAGCTCAACGCAGGCCTCCATTCGTGGCGAAGAGACAGAGCAGATCGAGCTGCTGAACATTCGCCAGGAGACGCATGAAGAGTACGCCCTGAGCCGCCCTGACGGGATTCGCGAAGCGATTCTGATCGTGGCCGCGTTCCTGCTCTTTTTCATCTGCCTGCTGACGCCGGATGTGTTTGTCCCCTGGCTGGCTGGCGGTGCGGTACTGTTGCTGGCAGCCGGGCTGTGGGGGCTCTTTGCCCCGCCGGCAAAAACCTCGCTACGTGAGATCCACTGCCTGCGCGGTACTCCTAAGCGCTGGGGTCTGTTCGGTGAGAGTGACCAGGAGCACCTCAATAATATCTCGCTCGGTATTATCGATCTTATCTACCCGCGCCACTGGCAGCCGTGGATTGCCCAGGATTTAGGTCAGAAAACCGATATCGATATCTACCTTGACCGCCATGTGGTGCGCCAGGGGCGCTTTTTATCCCTGCATGATGAAGTAAAAAATTTCCCGCTTCAGCACTGGTTACGCAGTGCGGTCATTGCCGGGGGGGCAGCGCTGGTCTTTATCATGCTTCTGCTGTTTGTCCCGCTGGATATGCCCATTAAATTTACCCTGTCATGGATAAAAGGGGCGCAAACCATTGAGGCAACCAGCGTCAACCAGCTGGACGAAGCTGGCGTGCGGGTCGGTGATACGCTGCGCCTGAAGGGCACCGGGATGTGTAACATTCATACGCCTGGCGCATGGAATACGCGTCAGAGCTCGCCGTTCATGCCGTTCGATTGCTCGCAAATTATCTGGAATGACGCGCCACCGCTGCCGCTGCCTGAATCTGAGGTTGTTAATAAAGCCACGTCGCTTACCCAGACGGTCAACCGCCAGCTGCACCCGAAACCCGATGACGACTCACGCGTGAGCCCTGCCCTGCGCTCGGCCATTCAGAAATCGGGGATGGTGCTTCTGGACGACTTTGGTGACATCGTTCTGAAAACACAGGATTTGTGTTCCGCTCAGGACGAATGCGTACGTCTCAAAAACGCCCTTGTGAACCTGGGTAACAGTAAAGACTGGGATTCGCTGGTGAAACGCGCGGAAGCGGGCCGGCTGGATGGCGTTAACGTGCTGCTGCGTCCGGTCAGCGCCGAGTCGCTGGATAATCTGGTCGCCACGTCAACCGCACCCTTCGTGATGCGCGAAACCACCCGCGCGGCGCAGGCGCTGAACAGCCCGGCACCGGGCGGCTTTGTGATCGTCAGTGATGAAGGGAGCGACCTGGTCGATCAGCCATACCCGCAGGTCGCACTTTATGACTACCCGGCTCAGGAACAGTGGGGCCAGTTCCAGCGCCTGGCGCAGATGCTGATGCAGACGCCGTTTAGCGCTGAAGGGATTGTGACGAGTATCTTTACCGATGCCAACGGCACGCGCCACATCGGCCTGCACCGCATGCCGGACAGCGCAGGCCTGTGGCGCTACATCGGCACCTCGCTGCTGATGATTGCGATGCTGGTATGCATTTGCTGGAACGGTTTTATGGCGCTGCGTCGCTATCAGCGCTCACGCACCAGGCTTGCCGACATCCAGCAGTATTACGAAAATTGCCTTAACCCTAAGCTGATCCCCTCCTCTGAGAGCCTGATCTGATAACGTCGATGCGCGACAAGATGTGCTACCCTGTCGCGCACGTTTCTTCAGGCTGGAGTTCCCCCTTATGCATCTTGATATCGCCTGGCAGGAGGTTGATACCGTTCTGCTGGATATGGACGGCACGCTGCTCGATCTCGCCTTTGATAACTATTTCTGGCAAAAGCTGGTTCCGGAAACCTATGGTGAACAGCAGGGGATCTCCCCGGCAGAAGCGCAGGAATTCATTCGTTCGCAATATAGCGCGGTGCAGCATACGCTAAACTGGTACTGTCTTGACTACTGGAGCGAGCGCCTCGGTTTGGATATTTGTGCCATGACCACCGCCCAGGGCCCGCGCGCCGTACTGCGTGAGGATACCGTGCCTTTTCTGGATGCGCTGAAAGCGAGCGGCAAGCGCCGTATCTTGCTGACCAACGCCCATCCTCACAATCTGGCCGTGAAGCTGGAGCATACGGGTCTTGCTTCGCACCTTGATTTATTACTTTCCACCCACACATTTGGTTATCCGAAAGAGGATCAGCGGTTGTGGCATGCGGTGGCGGAAGAGACCGGTTTGCAGCCGGAACGCACGCTGTTTATTGATGACAGCGAGCCTATTCTGGATTCCGCGGCCAGGTTTGGCATTCGCTATTGTCTGGGCGTTACCAATCCTGACTCTGGCCTGGCTGAAAAAAGCTATCTGCGCTATCCGGGGCTGAACGACTATCGCCAGATGATCCCCTCACTGACCGTGAAGGAGAGGCCATGAAAGAAAAACCCTCTGAAGGGGTAAGACTGGATAAATGGCTGTGGGCGGCCCGTTTTTATAAAACGCGCGCCCTTGCCCGCGACATGATCGACGGCGGTAAAGTGCATTACAACGGCCAGCGCAGCAAACCGAGCAAGCTGGTCGAACTGAATGCCACCTTAACGCTGCGTCAGGGCAACGATGAACGTACCGTGGTGATTAAAGCCATTACTGAACAACGACGGCCCGCAACCGAAGCCGTACTGCTGTATGAAGAGACGGCTGAGAGCATTGAAAAACGCGAGAAGACCGCGCTGGCGCGCAAAATGAATGCGCTGACAATGCCCCACCCGGACCGGCGTCCGGATAAAAAAGAGCGCCGCGATCTGATGAAATTTAAACACGGTGAGACCGAGTAACCCTCACCTGCACGAGAGACTATTATGGCCCAACACGACCAATTACACCGCTATCTGTTTGAACAATTCGCCGTGCGCGGCGAGCTGGTCACCGTATCCGAAACCTGGAAACAGATTCTGGAAAACCACAACTACCCGCTGCCGGTGAAAACCCTGTTGGGCGAACTGCTGGTTGCCACCAGCCTGCTGACTGCCACCCTGAAATTTGCCGGGGATATCACCGTGCAGTTGCAGGGTGATGGCCCTATGACCCTGGCGGTCATCAACGGTAATAACCAGCAGCAGATGCGCGGTGTGGCGCGCGTACAGGGCGATGTTCCTGAAAACGCGGACCTGAAAACGCTGGTGGGTAATGGCTATCTGGTCATCACCATCTCCCCGGAGGAAGGTGAGCGCTATCAGGGCGTGGTTGGCCTCGAAGGCGATACGCTGGCGGCCTGCCTGGAAGATTACTTCATGCGTTCTGAACAGCTGCCGACGCGTCTGTTCATCCGCACCGGTGAAGTAGACGGTCAGCCTGCTGCTGGCGGTATGCTGCTGCAGGTTCTGCCTGCGCAGGACGCTCAGACCAACGACTTCGAGCACCTCGCGACCCTGACGGAAACCGTCAAAGCAGAAGAGCTGTTCACCCTGTCGGCGACCGATGTCCTGTGGCGTCTTTATCACGAAGAAGAAGTGACGGTTTACGACCCACAGTCGGTGGAATTTAAGTGCACCTGTTCACGTGAACGCTGCGCTGGCGCGCTGAAGACGCTGCCGGATGAAGAGATCGACAGCATCATGGCGGAAGACGGCGAAATCGATATGCACTGTGACTACTGCGGTACGCACTACGTGTTCAATTCGATGGATATTGCTGAGATCCGCAACAACGCCTCCCCGGCGGATCCTCAGGTCCACTAAGCAAAGCCTGCCCTCACCTTGCCCTCTCCCTTTTGCGAGAGGGCAAGGTGCAAAAAAGCCCTCTCTGGCTGAATCGTTTTTAACACTGTAACTCTTACGTAATTTTCTTACGTGTATGCGATTACATTCACATTCCTTCCGATAAAATCACCAGCCATTAACCTTTTCGGAACATTTTCCCCAACCAAAAAGCGATTCCTGCGATAATCCGCCTGCCCTGTGACTGGAGTCGCAGCGTTTTCCGTTAGTAAGGGTTTTGTCCAGATGCGTAAATCTATGAGCCCCGTCGCGGTTAACAACCTCACAAAAACCCTACAATTTCAGACAGTACATATTGGCTAAGGAGCAGTGATATGCGTGTTACTGGTTTAACCCCGCAAGATCTCAAGGCTTATGGTATTCACGACGTCCAGGAAATCGTCTACAACCCCGATTACGATACGCTGTATCAGGAAGAGCTCAATCCAGCACTGGAAGGATACGAGCGAGGTGTGTTGACTAACCTTGGTGCTATCGCCGTCGATACCGGTATCTTTACCGGTCGTTCGCCGAAAGATAAATACATCGTCCGAGACGAGACCACCCGCGACACACTGTGGTGGGCTGATAAAGGCAAAGGGAAGAACGATAACAAACCGCTCTCTCCGGAAACCTGGCAGCATCTGAAAGGGCTCGTTACCCATCAACTTTCCGGCAAGCGTCTGTTTATCGTTGATGCTTTCTGCGGCGCTAACGCCGATACCCGCCTTTCCGTGCGGTTTATCACTGAAGTGGCCTGGCAGGCGCATTTCGTGAAAAACATGTTTATTCGTCCTGACGACAAAGAGCTGCAGGATTTCACCCCTGACTTCATCGTGATGAACGGGGCGAAATGCACGAACCCACAGTGGAAAGAGCAGGGTCTTAACTCCGAAAACTTCATCGCCTTTAACCTGACCGAGCGTATTCAGCTGATCGGCGGTACCTGGTACGGCGGCGAAATGAAGAAAGGGATGTTCTCGGTGATGAACTACCTGCTGCCGCTGCGCGGTATCGCCTCCATGCACTGTTCGGCAAACGTCGGTGAAAAAGGGGATGTGGCGGTGTTCTTCGGCCTGTCCGGCACCGGTAAAACCACCCTTTCTACCGATCCGAAACGTCGTCTGATTGGCGATGACGAGCACGGCTGGGATGATGACGGCGTGTTTAACTTCGAAGGGGGCTGCTACGCGAAGACCATTCGCCTGTCTGAAGAAGCGGAGCCAGATATCTTCCATGCCATCCGCCGCGATGCGCTGCTGGAAAACGTCACCGTGCGTGCCGATGGAACGATCGACTTCGACGATGCTTCGAAAACCGAAAACACCCGCGTGTCTTACCCTATCTACCACATCGACAACATCGTGAAGCCGGTGTCAAAAGCGGGCCACGCGACGAAGGTGATTTTCCTGACGGCAGATGCGTTCGGCGTGTTGCCTCCGGTGTCCCGCCTGAGCGCCAGCCAGACGCAGTACCACTTCCTGTCTGGTTTTACCGCCAAACTGGCCGGTACCGAACGCGGCGTGACGGAGCCAACGCCAACCTTCTCCGCCTGCTTCGGCGCAGCGTTCCTGTCGCTGCACCCGACGCAGTACGCGGAAGTGCTGGTCAAACGCATGCAGGCGTCCGGTGCGCAGGCGTACCTGGTGAATACCGGCTGGAACGGCACCGGCAAACGTATCTCCATCAAAGATACCCGCGCCATTATCGACGCCATTCTGGATGGTTCACTCGATAACGCCGAAACCTTCACGCTGCCGATGTTTGATCTGGCAATCCCGACGGCGCTGCCGGGCGTAGAGACCCGTATTCTCGACCCACGCAATACCTACGGCTCACCGGAGCAGTGGCGTGAGAAAGCAGAATCGCTGGCGAAACTGTTTATTGAGAACTTCGAGAAGTATACCGATACCCCGGCAGGTGAAGCGCTGGTGAGTGCGGGTCCGAAGCTGTAACAGCTGACACGACCTGCAAAAAAAAGGGTGGCTTTTGCCACCCTTTTTTAACTCTCTCTCACCTGCCCGCGCGTCACCGGCACCGGTAACCATGCGCGAATGCTTAAACCGCCCCGCTCACTGGTCCCAATCTCCAGCAAGCCGTTATGGTTATCCACAATACGCTGCACAATCGCCAGGCCTAAGCCGGTTCCGCTGGTACTGCGCGCGCTATCGCCCCGCACAAACGGCTGGAACAGATGCTTACGCTGCTCTGGCTTAATGCCCGGACCGTCATCTTCCACCTGGAACCAGGCGCGGTTGAGCTCAGATCCGCTGCTGACTTTAATCCAGCCATTGCCATAACGGGCCGCGTTAACCACCATATTGGCCACCGCACGTTTAATGGAAAGCGGGTGCATCCGCACCTGAATTTCACCGGCCTGCAGGTCGGTATCGATTTCCCGCTCGTAGCCGCTTTCCGCCGCGACCACTTCACCGAGTACCGCATTCAGATCGGCCATCTCCATCGGCATCTCCTGCCCGGTACGCAGGTAGTCAATGAACTGCTCGATAATGGCGTTACACTCTTCGATGTCCTTGTTAATGGACTCCGCAAGATAACCATCCTCTTCGCCCATCATCTCCGTCGCCAGACGGATACGCGTGAGCGGCGTGCGCAGGTCATGACTCACGCCCGCCATCAGCAGCGTACGGTCGTCTGCCAGCTGCTTCACGCCGGCCGCCATATGGTTAAAGGCCCGCGTCACGGAACGTACTTCTGAGGCGCCGTACTCACGCAGTGGCGGAGGAATAATCCCTTTACCGACCTGCAGCGCAGCGTGCTCCAGGTCGACCAGCGGTCGGTTCTGTATACGAATAAACAGCCACGCGCCGCCTATCGCCAGCAGCATAATGGCAAGGGTGTAGCGGAACAGCGGTGAGAAGTCACCCTGGTGAATTTCGGTCAGCGGGACGCGCACCCAGATATTGGGTGACAGCCAGGTTTTCAGCCAGACGACCGGCGAGCTTTTGTTGACCTCAACGCGCACTTCCGTCGGGCCACCTAACTGCTGCGCCATCTGCTGACTGAGGAACTCATAATGCTGCGCCCAGCGCAGGCCAGCGTCTTCTGCCGCTTCGTTGGAGTAAAGCGAAATACCCAGCTCACGGTAGATTTCACGGCGAAACGCCGGGGGAACAACTAACTGCGTGCCGTCCTCCAGTTGCAGTTTATCGGTCATCAGCATACGCACTTCGTATGCCAGAACCTTATTGAACTGCTGGAGGCTCGGCAGGATCGCAAAGTTCAGCACCACCAGATAGGTTGTCACCAGGCTGACGAACAGCAGGGTGACAATCAGTAACAGCGTACGGGCAAATGAGCTTCGCGGAGAGAAGCGCATTCGCCTCATGCTTTAGCGCCGTCCGGGACAAACACGTAGCCCAGACCCCATACGGTCTGAATATAACGAGGATGCGCCGGATCTTCTTCCACCATGCGGCGCAGACGGGAGATCTGCACGTCAATGGAACGTTCCATTGCGGAGTATTCACGGCCGCGCGCCAGGTTCATCAGCTTGTCACGTGAAAGCGGCTCACGCGGGTGGCTGACCAGCGCTTTCAGCACCGCGAACTCACCGCTGGTGAGCGGCATAGGTTCATCTTCACGGAACATCTCACGGGTACCGAGATTCAGCTTGAACTTACCAAACGCAATCACCGCTTCTTCCTGCGACGGTGCGCCAGGCAGTTCGTTCGCCTGACGGCGCAGCACGGCGCGAATACGGGCCAGCAGTTCACGCGGGTTGAACGGTTTTGGAATGTAGTCGTCAGCACCGATTTCCAGACCAACGATGCGGTCAACCTCTTCCCCTTTCGCCGTCACCATGATGATCGGCATAGGGTTGCTCTGGCTACGCAGACGGCGGCAGATGGAAAGCCCGTCTTCACCAGGCAGCATCAGGTCGAGTACCATAAGATGGAATGATTCGCGGGTCAGCAGACGGTCCATCTGCTCAGCGTTGGCCACGCTACGAACCTGGAAGCCCTGCTCGGTCAGATAACGCTCAAGCAGCGCACGCAGGCGCATGTCGTCATCCACGACCAGAATTTTGTAGTTCTCTTGCATTGTGTGTACTCCCAAAGGTTCGGATAGACTAATAACAGCGTATTCTAAAAAAGTGCACGTGTTCGACCAGCTAATTCTGGTATAAATTCTAGTCGAAATTGTTACAAAGCATATTTAACAGCAGCTTATCTGCACATTTCATCACATAAATCATTATTAACGTTGTCTGTTAGACTACGTGATACGTAATGTGCGCAAAGAATGCAATGATGTCGAGTCTTAAGGTCACCCCATGAAAACGCCCCTGATCACCCGCGAAGGGTATGAGAAACTCAAAAAAGAGATGGATTACCTGTGGCGCGAAGAGCGTCCTGAAGTGACCAAGAAAGTGACCTGGGCCGCAAGCCTGGGCGATCGCAGTGAAAATGCTGACTACCAGTACAACAAAAAACGGTTACGTGAAATCGACCGCCGGGTCCGCTATCTGACCAAATGCCTTGAGAACCTCAAAATAGTGGATTACTCCCCACAGCAGGAAGGCAAAGTGTTTTTCGGCGCGTGGGTCGAGATTGAGAACGACGATGGTGACACCCTGCGTTTTCGTATCGTCGGCTATGACGAAATTTTTGGTCGTAAGGATTACATCTCTATCGACTCACCAATGGCCCGTGCGCTGCTGAAAAAGGAAGTGGGCGATTTGGCCGTCGTGCAGACCCCTGGCGGCGAAGCCAGCTGGTACGTCAACGAAATTACGTACGTTAAATAGTCCGAGAGCGCCCTCCGCGGCTGGCATTTTGCCGTGTCAGCCCGTATAACTATCCCCTGATTTTTTCGACTCAACAGATGATAAAGCCATGATGAAAGATTCGCTCTGCCGCATTATTGCGGGTGAACTTCAGGCCAGAGCCGAACAGGTAGAAGCTGCCGTTCGCCTGCTTGATGAAGGGAACACCGTGCCGTTTATTGCACGTTATCGTAAGGAAGTCACCGGCGGTCTGGATGACACGCAGCTGCGTAACCTGGAGACCCGTCTCGGTTACCTGCGCGAACTGGAAGACCGTCGTCAGGCGATCCTCAAATCCATCGGCGAACAGGGAAAACTGACCAGCGATCTGGAAACCGCAATCAACGGCACCCTGAGCAAAACCGAACTCGAAGACCTTTATCTGCCGTATAAACCGAAGCGCCGCACCCGTGGACAGATTGCCATTGAGGCAGGCCTGGAGCCGCTGGCCGAACTGCTGTGGAACGAACCGTCCCACGACCCGGAAACCGAAGCCGCGAAGTTTATCGATGCCGATAAAGGGGTCGCAGACACCAAAGCCGCACTCGACGGCGCGCGCTACATTCTGATGGAGCGCTTCTCCGAAGATGCCGCCCTGCTCGCGAAAGTGCGTGACTATCTGTGGAAAAACGCCCACATCGTCTCTACCGTGGTCAGCGGGAAAGAGGAAGAAGGCGCCAAGTTCCGCGATTATTTCGATCATCACGAACCCATCTCTACCACCCCTTCACACCGCGCGCTGGCGATGTTCCGCGGCCGCAACGAAGGCGTGCTCCAGCTCTCCCTGAATGCCGACCCGCAGTTTGACGAGCCACCAAAAGAGAGCCACTGCGAGCAGATCATTATCGACCACCTCGGCCTGCGCCTGAACAACGCGCCGGCAGACAGCTGGCGCAAAGGCGTGGTGAGCTGGACGTGGCGCATCAAGGTGCTAATGCACCTCGAAACCGAACTGATGGGCACCGTGCGTGAACGCGCCGAAGACGAAGCAATCAACGTCTTCGCCCGTAACCTGCACGACCTGCTGATGGCCGCACCTGCCGGCCTGCGCGCCACCATGGGTCTCGATCCGGGTCTGCGTACCGGCGTAAAGGTGGCCGTGGTTGACGGTACCGGCAAGCTGGTGGCTACCGATACCATTTATCCGCATACCGGCCAGGCGGCGAAGGCTGCCGTCGTGGTTGCGGCGCTGTGCGAGAAATACAACGTGGAGCTGGTAGCCATCGGCAACGGTACGGCCTCCCGTGAAACCGAGCGTTTCTACCTCGACGTGCAGAAACAGTTCCCGAAAGTCACCGCACAGAAAGTGATTGTCAGCGAGGCGGGTGCTTCCGTTTATTCGGCGTCTGAACTGGCCGCCCTGGAGTTCCCGGACCTGGACGTTTCCCTGCGCGGTGCAGTTTCTATCGCCCGCCGTCTGCAGGATCCGCTGGCGGAGCTGGTTAAGATCGACCCGAAATCCATCGGCGTCGGCCAGTATCAGCATGACGTGAGCCAGACTCAGCTGGCCCGTAAGCTGGATGCGGTCGTGGAAGACTGCGTAAACGCCGTCGGCGTTGACCTGAACACGGCCTCTGTTCCCCTGCTGACCCGCGTGGCGGGCTTAACCCGCATGATGGCGCAAAACATCGTTGCCTGGCGTGATGAGAACGGCCAGTTCCAGAACCGCCAGCAGTTGCTGAAGGTGAGCCGTCTGGGGCCAAAAGCGTTTGAGCAGTGCGCGGGCTTCCTGCGCATCAACCACGGCGATAACCCGCTGGATGCCTCAACCGTTCACCCGGAAGCGTACCCGGTAGTGGAACGCATTCTGGCCGCAACCCAGCAGGCGCTGAAAGACCTGATGGGCGACAGCAGCGCGCTGCGTAACCTGAAGGCGGTCGATTTTACCGACGAGCAGTTCGGGGTGCCGACGGTCACGGACATCATCAAAGAGCTGGAAAAACCGGGCCGCGATCCGCGTCCTGAGTTTAAAACCGCGACCTTCGCCGACGGCGTTGAAACCATGAATGACCTGCTTCCAGGCATGGTACTCGAAGGGGCGGTCACTAACGTCACCAACTTTGGCGCGTTTGTCGATATCGGCGTGCACCAGGACGGTCTGGTCCACATCTCTTCCCTTGCCGATAAATTCGTTGAAGATCCGCATACCGTGGTCAAAGCGGGCGACATTGTGAAGGTGAAGGTGATGGAAGTGGATCTGCAGCGTAAGCGTATCGCCCTGACGATGCGTCTGGACGAGCAGCCAGGTGAAACCAACGCGCGCCGCGGCAGTAACGGCGGCGGTCGCGAGCAGCAGCGCCCGGCCGCAAAAGCGGCGAAGCCACGCGGACGTGACGCCCAGCCTGCGGGCAACAGCGCCATGATGGATGCACTGGCGGCAGCAATGGGTAAGAAACGCTAACCGCATAAAAAAGGCCCGGTGATACGTCACTCATCGGGCCGTTATCCCGCCGAAATTAATTGTAAAATATGAAACCGGTTGTATATCTATATTTCAACCATCAGTGATCACACTATTAACAAATAAGCCTTTCCTCTCCCTGCCGCAGAATCAGTAAATATTGAGCAAGGTCAAACAGGCCGTAAATTAATACCGCAAACAACATTCCGTCACAGTTTTATTATTGCTGATAAAAACTATTCTCATTATCATCCCATAGTAGATATTTTAACCTCTCGTGGAATCAGGCATTATGCAATTCACTCCAGACAGTGCATGGAAAATTACCGGTTTTACCCACGAAATTAGCCCGGCCTATCGACAAAAGCTGCTGTCGCTGGGCATGCTGCCCGGCTCGTCATTTCAGGTCGTGCGCGTCGCCCCGTTAGGTGATCCGGTGCATATCGAAACCCGACGCGTAAATCTGGTATTGCGTAAAAAAGATCTCGCATTAATAGAAGTCGAAGCCTTATCCCGATAACAAGCCAGCGGTTTCAGTGAGTCCAGAAAAATGAAAAAATTAACTATTGGCTTAATTGGCAATCCTAATTCCGGCAAGACAACGCTATTTAACCAGCTCACGGGTGCGCGCCAGCGCGTCGGTAACTGGGCTGGCGTAACGGTTGAACGTAAAGAAGGCCTGTTCTCAACAACAGATCACCAGGTCACGCTGGTTGACCTGCCCGGCACGTACTCCTTAACCACGATCTCCTCGCAAACTTCGCTCGATGAGCAGATTGCCTGCCACTATATTCTTAGCGGCGACGCGGATCTGCTCATCAACGTGGTTGATGCCTCAAACCTTGAGCGTAACCTCTACCTGACGCTGCAGCTGCTGGAGCTGGGCATTCCCTGCATCGTGGCGCTCAACATGCTCGACATTGCAGAGAAACAGAAACTGCGTATCGACGTCGATGCCCTCTCCGCACGGCTGGGGTGCCCGGTCGTTCCGCTGGTGTCGACGCGCGCCCGCGGTATTGATGCCCTGAAACTGGCTATCGATCGCCACGCGGGAAATCGTAACGTTGAGCTGGTGCACTACGCCCAGCCGCTCCTGCGCGAAGCGGATCTGCTGGCGCAAGAGATGGACAAAAGCATGCCCGCGAAACAGCGCCTGTGGCTCGGCCTGCAAATGCTGGAAGGGGATATCTACAGCCGCGCCTATGCTGGTCATGCGGCAGATAAACTGGACGTGGTCCTCGCCCGTCTGAGCGACGAGCTGGATGACCCGGCCCTGCATATCGCTGATGCTCGCTATCAGGCCATCGCCGCGATTTGCGACGTGGTCAGTAACGCCCTGACGGCGGAACCGAGCCGCTTCACCGCTGCCGTAGATAAGGTTGTGCTTAACCGCTTCCTCGGTTTGCCGGTCTTCTTGCTGGTGATGTACCTGATGTTCTTGCTCGCCATTAACATTGGTGGCGCACTCCAGCCGATTTTCGATGCCGGTTCCGTTGCTATCTTTGTTCATGGCATTCAGTGGGTGGGTTACACCCTGCATTTCCCGGAATGGCTGACCATCTTCCTTGCCCAGGGGATTGGCGGTGGTATCAACACCGTACTGCCTCTGGTGCCGCAAATCGGCATGATGTATCTGTTCCTCTCCTTCCTTGAGGATTCCGGTTACATGGCGCGCGCCGCCTTCGTCATGGATCGCCTGATGCAGGCGCTCGGTCTGCCGGGCAAATCCTTCGTGCCGCTGATCGTGGGCTTCGGCTGTAACGTGCCCTCGGTTATGGGTGCCCGTACGCTGGATGCGCCGCGTGAACGTCTGATGACCATCATGATGGCACCGTTTATGTCCTGCGGTGCGCGACTGGCTATCTTCGCGGTCTTTGCCGCGGCCTTCTTTGGGCAGCAGGGGGCGCTGGCGGTCTTCTCGCTGTACGTGCTGGGTATCGTCATGGCCATTCTCACGGGGCTGATGCTGAAACACACCATCATGCGCGGCGAAGCGTCGCCGTTCGTTATGGAACTGCCGGTCTACCACGTCCCCCATCTTAAAAGCCTGGTGATCCAGACCTGGCAGCGCCTGAAAGGCTTCGTCCTGCGTGCCGGTAAAGTGATTGTTATCGTGAGTATTTTCCTGAGCGCGCTGAACAGCTTCACCCTGAGCGGACAGGCTGCGGATAACATCAACGACTCCGCCCTCGCCTCCGTCAGCCGCGTCATAACCCCGGTCTTCAAACCGATCGGCGTCCATGACGATAACTGGCAGGCGACCGTCGGTCTGTTCACCGGCGCGATGGCGAAAGAGGTGGTCGTCGGGACCCTGAATTCGCTCTACACCGCGGAGAACATCCAGGAGCAAGCGTTCAATCCGGCAGAGTTTCATCTCGGTAACGAACTGCTGGGCGCCGTCGAAGAGACATGGCAGAGCCTGAAAGACACCTTCAGCCTGAGCGTGCTGGCGAACCCTATTGAGGCCAGTAAAGGTGACGGCGAAATGGCAACGGGTGCCATGGGCGTGATGAGCGAGAAATTTGGTAGCGCCTCTGCGGCCTACAGCTACCTCATCTTTGTTCTGCTCTATATTCCGTGCATCTCCGTCATGGGTGCGATTGCCCGCGAGTCCAGCCGTGGCTGGATGGGCTTCTCCATTCTGTGGGGGCTCAACATCGCTTACTCGCTGGCGACGCTCTTTTATCAGACCGTTAACTTTAGCCAGCACCCGCGGTATAGCCTGGTGTGCATCCTGGCGGTTGTGCTGTTTAACGTGCTCGTTCTCGGCCTGCTACGCCGGGCACGCAGCCGGGTTGATATCAACCTGCTGGCAAACCGCAAAACGGCTGCCACCTGCTGCAACAGCCCGGCGGGCGACTGTCACTAAGGGGTAAGCCATGGCATCGTTGATTCAGGTACGTGACCTGCTGGCGTTACAAGGGCGAATGGAGGCGAAACAGCTAAGCCTCACCCTGCATACGCCGCAGCCGATGATCGATGCCATGCTGGAAAGACTGGAAGCCATGGGAAAAGCTGTGCGTATTCAGGAAGAGGCGGAGGGCTGCCTGTCCGGCAGTTGTAAAAGCTGCCCGGAAGGAAAAGCCTGCCTCAGAGAGTGGTGGGCACTGCGCGCATAAAGCCGGGCATCGCTGCCCGGCATTAACGTATTACTTATAGACGTCCGCCGTTGCGCGCACGTTTTTGGTCTGTTTTTCGGCACTGGTGACGACGTAGTACTTCCCACCCAGCTCATCCGCTTTCTTAGACAGCTCTCTTTTAGCGTCCATCGGAGCGGTCGTGTCAGACGTAGAAATCTCACCAACTTTGGTCAGATTCATCCCGGCAACTTTATCTTTTTCCAGCTCTTGTGCCGCAAAGGCGCCAAATGAAAGTGACCCAATAACCAGAGAAGTGACGATACCTGTAACAAGTTTCATAGCCTGACTCTCCATAGGATTGTTGTTTTGATTATCGTAGGCAGAACAACCGCAACGACATCTGGAGTATGGTTGCGGTGTGAAACTTTTTCCAGGCTGGATAGAAAATAATCAGTCTAAACGTTGACTTAACGCAACGAGCGCTGAACAAAACTCCGCCGGATGAGAGATAAACGGCGCATGCGCGGCTTTGTTTATCACCAGAGACTCACTTTGTGGCCAGAGTGAATCCAGCACTGGAACCACTTTGCGCGGCACCAGCCCGTCGAGGTAGCCGTAGATACGCAGGTGCGGCATCGCCAGCGCGGCCAGCGGCTCACGCAAATCGACGGTTTTGAGGATCTCAAGCCCCCCGTTAAGCACCTCAACGTCCGGCATCGGCAGGGAAAGCACGGTCTGCTTCAGCGCTCTGGCATCCTGACGCGCGGTGTCGGTTCCCATTGTCTGCAGGGCCAGGAAACGCTCAACGGTCCGCTGGAAGTCTTCGCTCAACTGTTTCTGGAACCCGGCCAGCACATCCGGTTTTATGCCCGGCCAGTCGTCCTTTGCACTGAAGCACGGTGACGAGGCTACCGTGACCAGCGCACGCACGCGCTCGGGATGGGTCAACGCAATCTGGCTCGCCACCAGTCCGCCCAGGCTCCAGCCCAGCCAGATGGCGTATTGCGGCGCAGCGTCCAGCACCTGCTGCGCCATCTCCTCAACCGACATTGCCCTAAAGCCGCGACTGCGGCCAAAACCCGGTAAATCCACCAGATGCAGGGTAAATTGCGAGGCGAGTTCCCCGGTTATGCAATTCCATACTTCGGCATTCAGGCCCCATCCGTGCAGCAGCACAAGATGGCAATTTCCCGTCCCTACGGTCTGCCACCACAGCGTCTTCATCAGTTACTGTTCTCTTTTTTCACATGGAGGTTGCACATGTTAACAGTGCCTGGCTTGTGCTGGCTATGCCGGATGCCGCTTGCCCTCAGCGCATGGGGCGTCTGCTCCGTTTGCACCCGCTCGCTGAAAAGGCAGGCGATGACGTGTCCGCAGTGTGGGCTAGCGGCCACCGGGCGAGACGTTCCCTGCGGCCGCTGCCTGAAAAAAGCGCCGCCGTGGTGTGCCCTGGTGGCTGTGGATGATTATGTTGCGCCGTTAAGCGGCCTTATACATGCGCTGAAGTTTGCCGGCCAGAGTGTGCTGGCGCGTCCCCTCGCCCGCCTGTTACTGCTGGCCGTTTTACAGGCGCGACGCACCCGCGGCCTGCCGAACATCGACATGGTGGTTAACGTGCCTTTATACCGTCGCCGACACTGGCGACGCGGCTACAACCAAAGTGACTTGCTTTGCCGCCCGCTCGCGCGATGGCTCGGTTGCCGGTACGACGCCCGTGCGCTCAAACGCGTCCATAATACGGCCATCCAGCATCAGCTCACGGCCCGACTTCGCAAAAGGAACCTCAAAAATGCCTTTCGTCTTGAATTCCCGGTCAAAGGCCTCCATATCGCGATTGTGGATGATGTCGTCACCACAGGCAGTACCGTTGCTGAACTTTCCCGACTGCTTTTGCAAAGCGGCGCCGCGTCGGTTCAGGTATGGTGTCTGTGCCGTACCTTGTAGCCCTTCTTCAATGGGCGTATGATTATACCCAGGTAATTTAGTCAACTATTAGGCCAAAGCTATGATCCGTATTTCCGATTCTGCACAAGCGCACTTTGCCAAACTGCTGGCAAATCAGGAAGAAGGGACGCAGATCCGCGTGTTTGTGATCAATCCAGGCACTCCGAATGCAGAATGTGGTGTCTCTTATTGTCCTCCGGACGCAGTGGAAGCGACTGACACTGCCCTTAAATTTGAACAGCTCACGGCTTACGTTGATGAGCTGAGCGCACCGTATCTTGAAGATGCGGAGATCGACTTCGTCACCGATCAGCTGGGTTCTCAGCTGACCCTGAAAGCGCCAAACGCCAAAATGCGTAAAGTGTCTGACGATGCCCCACTGATGGAGCGCGTCGAGTACCTGCTGCAGTCTCAGATCAACCCACAGCTGGCGGGCCACGGCGGGCGTGTTTCCCTGATGGAAATCACTGAAGACGGCCTGGCGATCCTGCAGTTCGGCGGCGGCTGTAACGGTTGTTCAATGGTTGATGTCACGCTGAAAGAAGGGATCGAGAAGCAGCTGCTGAACGAATTCCCGGAACTGAAAGGTGTGCGCGATCTGACCGAACACCAGCGCGGCGAGCACTCTTACTACTAAGCGTCCGCCTGCTTTTGCCCGGTGGCGCTATGCTTACCGGGCCTGCTTTCCCCTCCCTGCCTTGCCTCCCCATATGTTGACCTGCGTCTCATAATTCAAATTTAGCCCCCCAGGGTGATTCTCAACCACGACATGTTACCCGTATCATTCTCGTGGGCACTAAGCACCTTCATAACAGCCGACTAAACTTAATAGTTTCCAAGGCAACAGTATTAGTGCCGTTAACACTCTGTTCCCAGTTGGGACAATCGGAATTTGTCGTTGAAACAATGACGTTACCCATAACAATTCAAAGGCCAGGTAAATCATGCCATTAGTCATCGTTGCTATCGGTGTTGTGTTATTACTGCTCTTGATGATCCGGTTCAAAATGAACGGGTTTATCGCTCTGGTTCTGGTGGCACTTGCAGTCGGTCTGATGCAAGGGATGCCGCTGGTGAAAGTCATCAGCTCCATTAAAGCCGGTGTCGGCGGCACGCTCGGTAGCCTGGCACTGATCATGGGCTTTGGCGCTATGCTCGGCAAAATGCTGGCGGACTGTGGGGGCGCCCAGCGTATTGCCACCACGCTGATTGCCAAATTTGGTAAGAAGAATATTCAGTGGGCGGTCGTGTTAACCGGGTTTACCGTCGGTTTCGCACTGTTCTATGAAGTGGGCTTCGTCCTGATGCTGCCACTGGTGTTCACCATCGCAGCGGCAGCGAACATTCCACTGCTGTATGTCGGTGTACCGATGGCCGCCGCGCTGTCCGTTACGCACGGTTTCCTGCCACCACACCCGGGTCCAACCGCGATCGCCACCATCTTCCATGCCGATATGGGTAAAACCCTGCTGTTCGGTACGATTCTGGCAATCCCGACGGTGATCCTGGCCGGCCCGGTTTATGCCCGCTTCCTGAAAGGGATTGATAAGCCTATCCCGGAAGGTCTGTACAGCGCGAAAACCTTCACGGAAGAAGAGATGCCTGGTTTTGGCGTCAGCGTCTGGACCTCTCTGGTACCGGTCATCCTGATGGCGATGCGTGCCGTGGCGGAAATGATCCTGCCAAAAGGCCACCCGTTCCTGTCCGTTGCCGAGTTCCTGGGCGACCCGGTGATGGCGACGCTGATTGCGGTGCTGATTGCGATGTTCACCTTCGGCCTGAACCGTGGTCGTTCGATGGATCAGATTAACGACACGCTGACCTCTTCCATCAAAATCATTGCCATGATGCTGCTGATTATCGGTGGTGGCGGTGCGTTCAAGCAGGTGCTGGTCGACAGCGGCGTGGATAAATACATCGCGGCCATGATGCATGAAACCAATGTATCACCGCTGCTGATGGCGTGGTCTATCGCTGCGGTGCTGCGTATCGCGCTCGGCTCTGCAACCGTTGCAGCAATCACCGCCGGTGGTATCGTTGCGCCGCTGATTGCGACGACGGGCGTGAGCCCTGAGCTGATGGTTATCGCGGTAGGTTCCGGTAGCGTGATTTTCTCTCACGTGAACGATCCGGGCTTCTGGCTGTTCAAGGAATATTTCAACCTGACTATCGGTGAAACCATCAAGTCCTGGTCTGCACTGGAAACCATTATTTCGGTATGTGGTCTGGTCGGGGTTCTGCTGTTGAACATGGTTATCTGATATCAAAAAGCCGGGTAGCTTGCGCTTACCCGGCTTTCTTCTCTCTGTGAGACTACCGCGTTTTACCCACCGCTTTTCTGCGCTTATCCAAATCCTTAATCAGCCTGTTCACCCCGTCATCGGCAAACATCTTCTCAAGCGTGATGGACAATTTGCGACGCCAGTTCTTGTACTGATAGCTGGTACCCGGAATGTTCACCGGCTCCGCCATATCAATCCAGTCTTCCGGCTGCAGACCCAGCAGGGCACTGTTGCTGTCGGCGATATAGCGCTGCAATCCGCGGTTGAGCGTAGGCGTCATCGACATCAGTGATGCCTTATGCCCGGCGCGTTTCGGCAGGCAGCCATGCTTGTGTAACGCATCAAGCAACCCTTGCTTCGCCAGCTCGCGATCCTGATACAGCCCACGTAAGACCTCTTCATCCGGATACAGACCCAGCGTTTTACCGAGCGTCAGATCGCCGCTTTCCCAGTAGCCACGAAGCGTAGGAAGGTCATGCGTCGTCGCGACTGCCATTGACTGTTCAGGGTACGCTTTCGGCGCGCGGAAGGTTTTCTCATGGTCGTTTTCAAAATAGAGCACTTTATAGGAGTAAACACCGCTGTCGCGGAGCTTACTGACAATCTCAACCGGCACGGTACCGAGATCTTCGCCGATCACCATGCACTGATGACGTTTACTCTCCAGCGCCAGGATCGAGAGCAGATCGTCAACCGGATACTGTACATACGCGCCGTGGTCAGCCGTTTCACCATAAGGGATCCACCACAGACGCAGGACGGACATCACGTGGTCAATTCGCAGCGCGCCGCAATTTTGCATGTTGGCGCGCAGCAGGTCGATAAACGGCTCGTAAGCCCGCGCAGCCATGACGTGCGGATCCATCGGCGGCAAGCCCCAGTTCTGGCCGAGCGGGCCAAGAATATCCGGCGGTGCGCCCACGGAGGCCTTCAGGCAATAAAGCTCGCGGTCACACCAGGTTTCCGCCCCGCCTTCCGCCACGCCAACGGCCAGATCGCGGTACAGGCCGATCGGCATTTTATAGCCCTGGCTCACCTGCCAGCAGGCGGCAAACTGGCTGTAAGCCAGCCACTGCAGCCAGAGGAAGAAATCCACCTCGTCAGCATATTTTTTGCAGAACGCCTGCACTTCGGGCGTATCGACAGATTGATACGCTTCCGGCCATACCGGCCAGCCCCAGCGCATTTCGTCCTCTTTTACCTGATAAGCATGCAATGCATCGAACGCCGCCTGCCAGTAAAGGCTCTCGCCTTCCTGAGCTACAAACTGGCGGAAAGCCGACATCTGCTCGTCATCACGCTGCGAAAAACCTTTCCACGCCAGACGTAACGCGGCCATTTTCAGTGCGGTTACGGTGGCATAGTCTACCCAGTCCGTCTCGCGCGCCTGCTTCAGCGCCTGCTGAGTGGTCGCGAGGTTCCACCACGCCTGCGCCTCTTTGCTGCTTTTGAAATCGTCTAAGGCATTCACGTCAATGTAAATCACGTTCAGCCAGCGACGGGATGACGGGCTGTACGGACTGGCACTTTCCGGGTTCGCCGGATAGAGCGCATGAATGGGGTTGAGGCCGATAAACGCACCGCCGCGCTCGCCCACATCCGCCAGCATCTTTTTCAGGTCGCCAAAATCGCCGATACCCCAGTTGCTGTCAGAGCGCAGCGTGTAGAGCTGCACGCAGGCCCCCCACAGCTTTTTACCCTCGAGCAACGCCTGCGGCTCATAGCAGCGTTTTGGCGCAACAATCACCCGACAATGAAAACGCTGGTCGTCCTGCGTGAGGGTTAACGTGTGATAGCCCTCCGGCAGTTTTGCCGGAAGGTTAAGCGCTTTGCCACCGGTGGCGTGGCCTTTGTGCTGTTGCCCCTCTTCGGTCGTGAGCAGCCAGCTAAATTCGCCGCGCCCGTTTACCGTAAGCGGCATCTTTTTACCGGCGGTAAACACCTTCACGTTCGGCACCGGAGCAACCGACGCTTTCGCGTCGGTCTTGTGCATGGCATCCAGCAAACGTCTTTTGGTGTCGGCGCCAATAGACTGTGGTTTGCCGTGAGCATTAATGTAACTGAGGCTGATCCCCGCCGCCTGCGCGGCACTGTCCAGACGTTTACTCTCCATCGCGCTTCCTTAGCGTTTTGCCTGCCAGATACGAGCCTGATAATCACGGATTGAGCGGTCAGAACTGAACATCCCGCAGCGGGCGGTGTTCAGAATGCACGCCCGGGTCCACGCTTCCTGGTCGCGATACAGCACGTCGACCTGTTTTTGCGCGTCCACATAGGCCGTAAAGTCCGCCATGACCAGATACGGGTCACCGCCGTGTTTGTCCATGCTGTGCAGCATCTGGTCAAAGGCATGTTTATCGCCATCGCTGTACTTGCCGCTTTCCAGCTCTTTCAGAACCGCATCAAGAACTTTGTCTTTCTTACGCCATTTCACCGGGTCGTAACCTTTGGCTTTGAGGGCTTTCACTTCTTCGACGGTATGGCCGAAGATAAAGATGTTCTCTTCCCCCACCTTTTCGGCGATCTCGACGTTCGCGCCGTCGAGCGTACCGACGGTCAGCGCACCGTTCAGCGCCAGCTTCATGTTGCCGGTACCGGAAGCTTCTTTCCCTGCCGTGGAGATCTGCTCGGAGATATCCGCCGCCGGGATCAGCATCTCAGCTGCAGAGACGCAGTAGTCCGGCAGGAACACCACCTTCAGCTTGTCACCCACTTTCGGATCGTTATTGATGGCCGCGGCCACTTTATTAATGGCGAGGATAATGTTTTTCGCCAGGTAGTAGCCCGGTGCGGCTTTCGCCCCAAACAGGAACACGCGCGGTACGCGGTCAGCCTGCGGGTTCTCGCGGATCTCTTTATACAGCGCCAGAATATGCAACAGGTTCAGGTGCTGGCGTTTGTACTCATGCAGACGTTTGATCTGAATATCGAAAATGGCGTTCGGGTTGATCTCAATCCCGGTACGCGCTTTGACAAAATGCGCCAGACGCACTTTGTTTTCGAGCTTAATGGCGCGGTACTGCTCGCGGAATGCCGCGTCGTCGGCATACTTTTCCAGATTGATAAGCTGGTCCAGATCGTTGGCCCACTCTTTCTTCAGGGTTTTGTCCAGCAGGCCAGCCAGCAGCGGGTTGCACTGCTTAATCCAGCGACGCGGCGTGATGCCGTTAGTCACGTTATGGAATTTGGTCGGCCACAGCTGGTGGTATTCCGGGAACAGGTCTTTCACCACCAGATCCGAGTGCAGCGCCGCCACACCGTTCACCGCAAAACCGCTTACCACGCACATGTTCGCCATGCGCACCTGTTTGTCATGTACCACAGCCAGCTTCGCCCACACCGCTTTGTCGCCCGGCCAGGTTTTATCCACTTGCTTTTTAAACGCGTCGTTAATCTTGTTGATGATCTGCATATGACGCGGCAGCAGGGCTTTCACCAGCTTCTCATCCCAGCACTCCAGCGCTTCAGGCATCAGGGTGTGGTTGGTGTAGGCAAACGTACGGCTGGTGATCGCCCACGCGTCATCCCAGCTCAGCTGGTGCTCGTCAATCAGCACGCGCAGCAGTTCAGGAATCGCAATTGTCGGGTGCGTATCGTTAAGCTGGATCACTTCGAAGTCCGGCAGCTGCGCCAGCTTGCGGCCCGCCAGGTGATGACGACGCAGAATATCCGCAATGGAACAGGCACACTGGAAGTACTGCTGCAACAGACGCAGTTTCTTGCCCGCCAGATGGTTGTCGTTCGGGTAAAGGACTTTGGTCAGTTTCTCGGCGTCGATCCCCTGCTGCTCGGCACGCAGGAAATCGCCGTCGTTGAATTTGGTCAGGTTGAAGGGATGAGCATGCTTTGCCTGCCACAGACGCAGCGGTTGCGCCACGCCGTTACGGTAGCCCAGCACCGGCAGATCCCAGGCTTCGCCGGTCAGGGTAAACGCAGGCTCCCACAGCCCCTGCTTCGTGACTTTACCACCAATGCCCACCTGCACATCAAGCTGTGCATTGTGGCGGAACCAGGGGTAAGTATTGCGGTGCCAGTCATCCGGCGCTTCCATCTGATGACCATCAGCAAACGACTGACGGAACAGGCCGTACTGGTAGTTCAAACCGTAGCCAATGGCCGACTGACCGACGGTGGCCATCGAGTCAAGGAAACAGGCCGCCAGACGTCCCAGACCACCGTTACCCAGCGCCGGGTCAATCTCTTCTTCCAGCAGGTCGGTCAGGTTAATGTCATGCTCTTTCAGCACATCACCCACCTCCTGATACCAGCCGAGGTTCAGCAGGTTGTTACCTGTCAGACGGCCAATCAGGAACTCCATTGAGATGTAGTTAACGTGGCGCTGGTCTTTCGCCGGTTTTGCCAACGGTTGAGCATCCAGCTGCTCCGCGAGCGCACCGCTCACTGCCTGCCACCACTGGTGAGGCGTCATCTCGTTTGCAGCGTGAAGGCCAAAACGCTGCCACTGACGCGTCAGGGCAGCCTGGAATTGAGCTTTGTTAAAGGTAGGCTGTGACATAGGGAATTGGCATCCTGTAGAGAGAAAACACATGTTGGCGCTAGTGTGCCAGGCTCATTTCGCCTCTTCCTCATCCCGCAGGGGATTAGGCAGGGAGGAGTAGCGGGGATGAGCATAAAAGTGTGATCAAGGCCACTCTGAGAGCATAGTGCGAGTGTGCCAGGAAGAAAAAAAGATAACCGGGGAGAATGTCAAAAAAATGAAATACAGTTTCGGATGAAATTAATCCGCGCCGAAATGATTACTTACGCAGAATAATATTTCTGCAATGGGGCCTTACCTAAGGGGATTATTAATCTCACTCAACTTTACCCGAACTTTATTAAATTTGACGTCACTATACCTTTCTGAAACCAGTTTCAGCGTAACCGTGTGACACTGGGACAAGCCAGCGCTGACGCGGTGTTAAAGCCATTCTGGAAAAGTTCCGGTACTCGCCTGAATGTTTTGTGACAGAGTGCAAATTCAGAGCCACAAAACCCAGACATAACTTGCAATAGTTCTCTTTCTGGCCGACCTTATAGCTATTAATTACGAAGCGCAAAAAAAATAAATTCTCTCGTTCCCCACAGTGAAGTGAAAACTATGTTGATTCCGTCTAAATTAAGTCGCCCGGTTCGTCTTGACCATACAGTGGTCCGCGAGCGTCTGCTGGCTAAACTTTCCGGCGCGCATAATTTCCGACTGGCGCTGGTTACGAGCCCTGCAGGTTATGGAAAAACAACGCTCATTTCGCAATGGGCCGCAGGTAAGAGCGACCTTGGCTGGTACTCCCTTGATGAGGGCGATAACCAGCAAGAGCGTTTTGCCAGCTATCTGATTGCTGCCATTCAGCAGGCAACCAACGGACACTGCGTCGCCAGTGAGGTCATGGTGCAAAAGCGCCAGTACGCCAGCCTGTCTTCCCTTTTCTCACAGCTGTTTATCGAACTGGCCGAATGGCATCGCCCGCTGTACGTGGTGATTGATGATTATCATCTCATCACTAACCCGGTTATCCATGAATCGATGCGTTTCTTCCTGCGTCATCAGCCGGAAAACCTGACCCTGGTCGTGCTGTCGCGTAACCTGCCACAACTGGGCATTGCCAACCTGCGCGTGCGCGATCAGCTACTGGAAGTCGGCAGCCAGCAGCTGGCCTTTACCCATCAGGAAGCCAAACAGTTCTTTGACTGTCGACTGAACTCGCCAATTGAGGCCTCCGAAAGCAGCCGCCTGTGTGATGATGTCGCCGGCTGGGCGACGGCGCTGCAGCTGATTGCTCTCTCTGCCCGGCAAAATAACAGCCCGACGCACCAGTCTGCGCGTCGCCTGGCGGGGATTAACGCGAGCCATCTTTCTGATTATCTCGTCGACGAAGTGCTGAACAGCGTTGATCCGTCGACCCGAAATTTCCTGCTCAAAAGTTCTCTGCTGCGTTCCATGAACGACGCGCTGATCGTGCGCGTGACCGGCTGTGAAAACGGTCAGCTGCAGCTGGAAGAGATTGAACGCCAGGGCCTGTTCCTGACCCGAATGGACGATCCCGGTGAGTGGTTCAGCTATCACCCACTGTTCGGCAGCTTCCTGCGCCAGCGCTGTCAGTGGGAGCTTGCGACGGAACTGCCGGAAATCCATCGCGCCGCCGCCGAAAGCTGGATGGCGCAAGGTTTCCCGAGCGAGGCGATTCACCACGCGCTTGCCGCCGGTGATGCCGGCATGCTGCGCGATATCCTCCTTAACCACGCATGGGGCTTGTTTAACCACAGCGAGCTGACGTTGCTTGAAGAGTCACTGAAAGCCCTGCCGTGGGAGAGCCTGCTGGAGAATCCGCGCCTGGTGCTGCTGCAGGCCTGGCTGATGCAGAGCCAGCATCGCTACAGTGAAGTAAATACCCTGCTGGCACGTGCCGAGCAGGAGATGGAAAGCGATATGGATGCCACCCTGCACGGCGAATTCAACGCCCTGCGAGCGCAGGTGGCGATTAACGACGGTGATCCGGAAGAGGCAGAGCGCCTGGCGATGGTTGCGCTGGATGAACTGCCGCTGGCCAATTTCTACAGCCGTATTGTGGCCACCTCGGTACACGGTGAAGTTCTGCACTGCAAAGGCGAGCTGACGCGCTCCCTTTCGCTCATGCAACAAACTGAACAGATGGCCCGCCGCCACGATGTCTGGCATTACGCGCTGTGGAGCCTGATCCAGCAAAGTGAAATTTTGTTTGCGCAGGGGTTCCTGCAGGCCGCCTGGGAAAATCAGGAAAAGGCCTTCCAGCTGATTCGTGAGCAGCATCTGGAACAGCTGCCGATGCACGAGTTCCTGCTGCGCATTCGTGCACAGCTTCTTTGGGCATGGTCGCGTCTGGATGAAGCGGAAAGCTGCGCCCGTCAGGGTGTGGACGTTCTCTCCAGCTTCCAGCCACAGCAGCAATTGCAGTGTCTGGCGCTGCTGGTCCAGTGCTCGCTGGCGCGTGGCGATCTTGATAACGCCCGCAACCACCTTAACCGTCTGGAAAACCTGCTCGGTAACGGTCAGTACCACAGCGACTGGGTGTCCAACGCCGATAAGGTGCGGGTGATTTACTGGCAGATGACCGGCGACAAAAAATCCGCCGCCAACTGGTTACGTCAGACCCCTAAACCGGAATTTGCCAACAACCACTTCCTGCAGAGCCAGTGGCGCAACATTGCCCGCGTCCAGATCCTGCTCGGTGAATTAGACCCTGCCGAAATCGTGCTGGAAGAGCTTAATGAAAACGCCCGCAGCCTGCGTCTGATGAGCGATCTCAACCGCAACCTGCTTCTGCTGAACCAGCTTTACTGGCAGGCGGGCCGCAAAAACGATGCCCAGCGCGTCCTGCTGGAAGCGCTGCAGCTGGCGAACCGCACCGGGTTTATCAGCCACTTTGTCATTGAAGGTGAAGTGATGGCCCAGCAGCTGCGACAGTTGATTCAACTCAATACGCTGCCAGAGCTGGATCAGCATCGTGCCCAGCGTATTCTGCGCGAGATTAACCAGCACCATCGCCATAAGTTTGCGCACTTTGATGAGAACTTCGTGGAACGTCTGCTGAACCATCCGGAAGTACCGGAACTGATCCGCACCAGCCCGCTCACTCAGCGCGAATGGCAGGTGCTGGGGCTGATCTACTCAGGCTACAGCAACGAGCAGATCGCCGGTGAACTGGCGGTGGCGGCGACGACCATCAAAACCCATATCCGCAATCTCTATCAGAAGCTGGGCGTCGCCCATCGTCAGGATGCGGTGCAGCATGCACAGCAGCTGCTGAAGATGATGGGGTACGGCGTGTAATTCCGGTGCGCGTGGGTGCCCTCACCCGGGCCTGTTTTGCAGAAACTAAAAACGGCAACCTTCGGTTGCCGTTTTGCTTTTACGTCAGCACAGTTCCAGCTGCAGATTATTATCCTTAATCACCTGCATCACGCCTGCCGGCGGCATCACGTCGGTATAAACCGCATCAACCATGCTGATGCTGCCCATATTCACCATCGCGTTACGGCCAAACTTGGAGTGGTCCACCACGAGCATAACGTGGCGTGAATTCTCAATAATCGCGCGCTTGGTGCGGACTTCATGATAATCAAACTCCAGCAGGGAGCCATCGCTGTCGATACCGCTGATCCCGAGAATGCCGAAATCGAGACGGAACTGAGAGATAAAGTCGAGCGTCGCTTCACCGATGATGCCGCCGTCGCGGCTGCGTAACTCGCCGCCCGCAAGAATGATGCGGAAATCGTCTTTCTGCATCAGGGTATTCGCGACATTCAGGTTATTGGTCACGACGCGCAGGTTTTCATGATCCAGCAGCGCATGGGCGACCGCTTCCGGCGTGGTGCCGATATCAATAAACAGCGTCGCCCCGTTAGGGATCTGGCTGGCGACTTTCCGCGCAATGCGCTCTTTCTCCGCCGTTTGCGTGGCTTTACGGTCATGCCATGAGGTATTGACCGAGCTGGACGGCAGCGCCGCCCCGCCGTGGTGGCGCAGAATACGGTTTTGATCGGCAAGGTCGTTCAGGTCACGACGAATGGTCTGCGGGCTGACGGCAAACTGCTCGACCAGCTCTTCGGTGCTGACATATCCCTGTTTTTTAACCAGTTCGATAATGGCGTCATGACGTTGTGTTTGTTTCATCAATTATCCCTGAGAATTATGTTCGTTTTCGCGCATGGAGCGTGTCGGCAAACGCCATCGCCAGCCCAACGGCCAGCCCGGTGACGTGTGCACCATTGGCGATAGACATACCAAACAGATCAAACCATCCGGCAATTAGCCATATTAACGCAAAGGTTATTAACCCGCGTTGCAGATAGATGCCACTTTCAGGATCGCGCTCACCTCTGAGCCAGACATAGCCCATCAGGGCATACACAACACCTGATAATCCGCCAAACCACGGGCCGCTGAATTTGTGCTGCACATAGCCACTCAACAGGGCACTGATGACGGTGATCACAATCAGCTTCCCGCTGCCAAGACGCTTCTCGACGGCACCGCCAAGGTACCACCACCACAGCAGGTTAAAGAGAATATGCATCACCGAGAAGTGCATCAGCGCGTGGGTAAAATAGCGCCAGACGTCAACGTCCAGTGAAGGGTCATAGGGCCATGCCAGGGCGATCATGACGCTCTGGTCGCCGACCACGTTCATCATAATGAACACGATAATGCAGGCCGCCATCAGCAGCAGCGTAAACGGACCCGCGCGTTCGCGCACGGTGGCAAAGAAGGGAAAACGACGATAGTGCAGCCCGCTGCCCGTCTGGCCTGATTGCCAGCTTGCGGCCAGATAGCGCGGGTCGCCAGGGTTCTCAAGGAATCGCGCCAGCTCCTCATTTACCCTCGCGGCCTGGCTCTCGTCGGCCAGCCACACATCGGTCTGATGATGTTGCTGGATGGTCAGAATAACGCCCTGCGTCGCCATATAGTCGACAAACGCCTGGGCGACGCGCGGGTTGGTAAAAGAGGTGATCATCAACATGGGCAGCCGTCGCTTATTTCCACACAAAAGGGGACAGTATAGCGGTATCAGCGCTCAAACGCGTATTCAACTTCTGCCGGGAAATGACGATGCCAGGCATCGAAGCCGCCATCGACGCTGTAAACCGCATCGTAGCCCTGCTGAAGCAGGTACTGCGCTGCACCTTTACTGCTGTTGCCGTGGTAGCACATGACCATCACCGGCGTGTCGAAATCGTTATCGCGCATAAACGCGCCCAGGGAGTCGTTGGTCAGGTGGAACGCGCCTGGCGTGTGGCCCATCGCAAAGCTCTGTGGATCGCGGATGTCCACCAGCACAGCCGTTCCCTGGTGCATTTTCTGATGGGCTTCTTCTACGTTAATACATTCAAACTGATCCATGGTGCTCTCATCTTATATTCAGGTGTGGTGCGCTTCCTCTCACCCCCCACTCTCTCCTGAAGTGAGAAGGATGGGCGAGGGCATCAAGCGGCACTATTTTACCCCGTAGTGTACGTCCTGGCGGCGGGTAAACGCCATTATGTTATCCATATCACTCTAAATTGTTTTTTTGATGTTACCAAAAGCACGTTCCTTTGCTATTATGAGCGATATCGAACATTTCTGAGCTTTAACGAAAGTGCGTGAGGGTGTTATGGAAACCAAAGATCTGATTGTGATAGGCGGTGGCATCAACGGTGCCGGGATTGCGGCCGATGCTGCAGGACGCGGTTTATCCGTGCTGATGCTGGAAGCTAACGATCTCGCCTGCGCGACCTCGTCCGCCAGCTCCAAACTGATCCACGGTGGCCTGCGCTACCTGGAACACTACGAATTCCGCCTGGTCAGCGAAGCCCTGGCCGAACGTGAAGTGCTGCTGAAAATGGCCCCGCATCTGGCGATTCCGATGCGCTTTCGCCTGCCCCACCGCCCGCATCTGCGTCCGGCGTGGATGATTCGAATCGGTCTGTTTATGTACGATCATCTGGGCAAACGTACCAACCTGCCAGGATCGACCGGTTTGCGTTTTGGCTCAGAATCGGTCCTTAAACCTGAAATCGTGCGCGGATTCGAATATTCCGACTGCTGGGTAGACGATGCGCGTCTGGTCCTTGCCAATGCGCAGATGGTGGTGAAAAAGGGCGGCGAGGTGAAAACCCGCACCCGCGCCACGGCTGCCCGTCGTGAAAACGGCCTGTGGATTGTTGAAGCGGAAGACGTGGATACCGGCGAGAAGTTCAGCTGGAAAGCGCGCGGCCTGGTGAACGCCACCGGGCCGTGGGTGAAACAGTTCTTTGATGAGGGAATGCACCTGCCTTCGCCGTACGGCATCCGCCTGATCAAAGGCAGCCACATTGTCGTGCCACGCGTGCATACCCAGAAGCAGGCCTATATCCTGCAAAACGAAGATAAACGTATCGTGTTTGTGATCCCGTGGATGGACGAGTTCTCCATCATCGGCACCACCGACGTGGAGTACAAAGGCGATCCGAAAAATGTCGAGATCGACGAAAGTGAAGTCAGCTACCTGCTGAAAGTGTATAACGCGCACTTCAAAAAACAGCTGGCACGCGATGACGTGGTCTGGACTTACTCCGGCGTGCGTCCGCTGTGTGATGACGAATCGGACTCACCGCAGGCTATCACCCGCGATTATACGCTGGATATTCATGACGTGGACGGCCAGGCACCGCTGCTGTCGGTCTTTGGCGGCAAGCTCACTACCTATCGTAAGCTGGCCGAACACGCGCTGGAAAAACTGGTGCCGTACTACAAAGGCATTGGCCCGGCCTGGACTAAAGGTGCCGTATTGCCTGGCGGCGATATCGGGGATAACCGCGATGATTATGCCGCGAAACTGCGCCGTCGCTACCCGTTCATCACCGAAGGGATGGCGCGTCACTACGCCCGTACCTACGGCAGTAATACGGAATGGATCCTGGGTGAAGCCAAAACGCTTGCCGACCTGGGTGAACATTTCGGTCACGAACTTTACGAAGCCGAACTGCGCTATCTGGTTGAAAACGAGTGGGTGCGCCGCCTGGATGATGCCATCTGGCGTCGTACCAAAGAAGGGATGTGGCTGGATGCCGAGCAGCAGTCGCGCGTGGCGCAGTGGCTGGCGCAGAACGCGGGAAAGCGTGAGCTGTCATTAGCATCATGATGTAAAAAAGCCCGGTGGCGTTACGCTTCCCGGGCCTGCAGATCGCATAAGCCGGGTCAGGCGAAGCCGCCACCCGGCTCTGTTTTTTTATAACCGCACGGGATCGATATGCCAGATAGTTTCAGCGTATTCTTTGATAGTACGGTCTGATGAGAAATAGCCCATATTGGCGATGTTATGCATCGCGGCGCTGGTCCACTTCTCCTGCTGACGGTACAACTCGTCCACGTTGTCCTGGCAGTCGACATAGCTGCGATAATCCGCCAGCACCTGATAGTGGTCACCAAAGTTAATCAGTGAATCGACCAGATCGCGATAGCGGCTCGGCTCTTCAGGGTTAAACACGCCGGTGGCGATTTGCGTCAACACCTGGCGCAGCTCTTCATCTTCTTCGTAGTACTCGCGCGGCGAGTAGCCCTTCCTGCGAAGCGCCTCCACCTCCTCCGTCGTGTTACCGAAGATAAAGATATTCTCTGCCCCGACATGCTCCAGCATCTCAACGTTCGCACCATCCAGCGTACCGATGGTCAGTGCGCCATTCAGGGCAAACTTCATATTACTGGTGCCGGAGGCTTCCGTACCGGCCGTGGAAATCTGCTCAGACAGGTCCGCCGCAGGAATGATCAGCTGCGCCAGACTCACACTGTAGTTCGGGACAAAGACCACCTTCAGCTTGTCACCGATATCCGGATCGTTGTTGACCACCTTCGCCACATCATTGATGAGATGAATAATGTGCTTCGCCATGTAGTATGCCGACGCCGCCTTACCGGCAAAGATTTTCACCCGTGGCACCCAGTCGGCCGTTGGGTCGGCTTTGATGCGATTGTAGTGCGTGATCACGTGCAGCACGTTCATAAGCTGTCGCTTGTACTCATGGATACGCTTGATTTGCACATCAAACAACGCTTTCGGGTTGGCCACCACGTTCAGGTGCAGCGCAAGATACACCGACAGCCGCTTCTTGTTCAGAAGCTTGGCTTCACGCACGGCTTTGTTCACCGCCGGGAAATCCAGGTGCTGTTCAAGCTCGCCCAGCTGACTCAAATCGGTACGCCAGGTGCGGCCAATATGTTCGTCCAGGACGTCGGAGAGCGGCTGGTTAGCCAGCGCCAGCCAGCGACGCGGGGTAACACCGTTCGTCACGTTGCAAAAACGCGTCGGGAAGATCTTCGCGAAATCAGCAAACAGCGACTGCACCATCAGGTTCGAGTGCAGTCCGGAAACCCCGTTCACCTTGTGGCTGATCACCACCGCCAGCCAGGCCATACGCACGCGGCGACCGTTGGATTCATCAATGATTGAAGCCCGGCTCAGCAGGCCAGTATCGTTCGGATACTGCTCCTGCAGCGTCTTCAGGAAGTAGTCGTTAATCTCAAAGATAATCTGCAGATGGCGCGGCAAAATTTTACCGAGCATGTCGACCGGCCAGGTTTCCAGCGCTTCGCTCATCAGGGTGTGGTTGGTGTACGAGAAGACCTGGCAGGTCACTTCAAACGCATCATCCCAGCTGAATTTGTGCTCGTCGATCAGCAGACGCATAAGCTCGGGGATCGAAAGCACCGGGTGGGTGTCGTTGAGGTGAATGGCGGTTTTTTCCGCCAGGTTACTGTAGGTTTTGTGCAGCTGATAGTGACGGCTCAGGATGTCCTGAATCGTCGCGGACACAAGGAAATACTCCTGACGCAGACGCAGTTCGCGTCCGGAATAGGTCGAGTCATCCGGATAAAGCACGCGGGAGACGTTTTCAGAGTGGTTTTTATCTTCCACCGCCGCAAAATAGTCGCCCTGGTTGAATTTACCGAGGTTGATTTCGCTACTGGCCTGGGCGCTCCACAGGCGCAGGGTGTTGGTGGCATCGGTGTCGTAGCCGGGGATAATCTGGTCATAGGCCACGGCCAGGATCTCTTCCGTCTCAACCCAGCGGGATTTTTTTCCCTCCTGCTGAATACGGCCACCAAAGCGCACTTTGTAGCGCGTGTTGTGTCGTTTGAATTCCCACGGGTTGCCGTACTCAAGCCAGTAGTCCGGAGACTCTTTCTGTCGGCCTTCCACAATGTTCTGCTTGAACATGCCGTAGTCGTAGCGAATCCCGTAGCCGCGGCCCGGCAGGGCCAGCGTCGCCAGCGAGTCCAGGAAACAGGCGGCCAGACGCCCCAGGCCGCCGTTACCGAGGCCCGGGTCGTTCTCTTCGTCAATCAGCTCTTCTAAATCTAACCCCATCTCTTCCAGTGCGGTTTTGACGTCGTCATAGATACCGAGCGACAACAGCGCATTGGACAGCGTGCGGCCAATCAAAAATTCCATCGACAGGTAATAAACCTGCCGCGTTTCCTGCGAGAGCTGGGCGCGGTTAGAGCGCAGCCAGCGTTCCACTAAGCGGTCACGCACGGCAAACAGCGTGGCGTTCAGCCACTCGTGTTTGTTGGCGATGACCGGGTCTTTCCCGATGGTGAACATCAGCTTATAGGCGATAGAGTGCTTTAACGCCTCAACGCTGAGCGTGGGTGAAGAATAGCTAAAAGGAGCATTCATATCAGTAACTTCGCCTCGTTACATCAAGCGTTGATAAAGGTCGCGGTATGACTGCGCCGCAACGTGCCAGCCAAAGTCCAGAGACATCGCCTGACGCTGAACGTAACGCCACAGAGATGGACGGGACCACAAGACGAAAGCACGCCGAATCGCCCGCAGCAGCGACCAGGCATTACTGTCCTCAAAGACAAACCCGCTGGCGATACCGTCCGCAAGGTTTTCCAGAGAACTGTCCGATACGGTATCCGCCAGCCCGCCGGTACGACGTACCAGCGGCAGCGTGCCGTATTTCAGGCCATAGAGCTGCGTCAGGCCACACGGTTCGAAACGACTCGGCACCAGAATGACGTCAGCACCGCCCATAATCCGGTGCGAAAACGCTTCGTGATAGCCAATCTGCACCCCTACCTGCCCGGGGTGTTCCGCCGCTGCCGCAAGGAAACCTTCCTGCAGCACCGGGTCGCCGGCACCGAGCAGCGCCAGTTGTCCCCCCTGCTCCAGTAAGCCCGGCAGCGCCTCCAGCACTAAATCCAGCCCTTTCTGGCTGGTCAGACGGCTGACGACCGCGAACAGCGGCACTTTATCGTTCACCTTCAGCCCCATCGCAATCTGCAGCTGGCGTTTGTTTTCCGCTTTGTCTTCCACGGAATCGCGGCCATAGCGTGCCGCCAGCAGAAGATCGGTCTCCGGATTCCAGATCTGCTCATCAACGCCGTTGAGGATCCCCGACAGGCGGCCCTCACGATGGCGCTGTCGCAGCAACCCTTCCAGACCGTTACCAAACTCCGGCTGGGTAATTTCCCGGGCGTAGGTCGGGCTCACGGCCGTAATGTGATCGGCGTAGTAGATGCCGGCTTTCAGGAACGAAATCTGCCCGTTAAACTCCAGCCCGTGCATGTTATAGAACGACCATGGCAGATCGATGTCATTCATGTGATGGGCATAGTACATGCCCTGATACGCCAGGTTGTGAACGGTAAAGACCGATTTCGCCGGGTGGCCGCGCGCCGCCAGATACGCCGGTGCAAGCCCGGCGTGCCAGTCGTGAGCGTGTACCACATTCGGGCGCCAGAACGGATCCAGCCCGGTTGCCATTTCAGCACCGACCCAGCCGAGCAGTGCGAAACGCAGCACGTTGTCGGTATAGGCGAACAGGTTCGTATCGTGATACGGGCTACCCGGTCGATCGTATAAATGCGGCGCATCAATCAGGTAAATGCCTACGCCATTGTAATGTCCAAACAGCAGGGTGATGCGTCCGGCGAAGGTTTCACGACGAGTGACCACCTTTGCATCTGGAATACCACGCCGGATATCCGGAAAAGCGGGCAACAGAACTCGGGTATCTACACCCCCGGCGATTTGCGCCGCAGGCAATGCGCCAAGAACATCCGCCAGACCGCCCGTTTTTAACAACGGGAACATCTCAGAACATACATGTAAAACCTGCATTATCGCTCCTGTTTGACCTGCAGCTTCCGCAACATTTCCCGTGTTACTAACACGATCCCCTCTTCCGAACGGTAGAAACGACGCGCGTCTTCTTCCGCATTTTCACCAATCACCATGCCTTCAGGTATGACGCAGGCACGGTCGATAACGCAACGGCGCAGACGGCATGAGCGTCCGACCCAGACATCCGGCAGCAGTACCGCCGAATCGATATTACAGAATGAGTTCACGCGCACGCGGGGGAACAGCACCGACTGCACCACCACCGATCCCGAGATAATGCATCCGCCGGACACCAGCGAGTTCAGCGTCATGCCGTGACTGCCGGAGCGGTCCTGAACGAATTTCGCCGGCGGCAGCGATTCCATGTGGGTACGGATTGGCCAGTTCTGGTCGTACATATCCAGTTCAGGCGTCACCGACGCGAGATCGAGGTTTGCCTTCCAGTAGGCCTCCAGCGTTCCGACGTCGCGCCAGTAAGGTTCAGCATTCGGATCAGACTGCACGCAGGACAACGGGAAGGGATGTGCATACGCCATGCCAGCTTTGGTAATTTTCGGAATGATATCTTTGCCGAAGTCGTGGCTGGAGTTTTCGTCTTTGTCGTCTTCTTCCAGCAGCGCGTAAAGATAATCGGCATCAAAGACATAGATCCCCATGCTGGCGAGCGATTTGGTATCGTCCCCTGGCATTGTCGGTGGGTTCGCCGGTTTTTCGACAAAATCGATAATCTTGTCGTCGGCGTCGACGTGCATCACCCCAAATGCCGTCGCCTCAGCAACAGGCACGGGCAGGCATGCCACGGTGCAACGCGCCCCTTTTTCGACGTGGTCGATGAGCATGTGGGAGTAGTCTTGCTTGTAGATATGATCGCCCGCGAGGATCACGATGTATTCCGCGTTATAACGACGAATAATGTCGAGGTTTTGCGTCACCGCATCCGCCGTCCCGCGATACCAGTTCTCACCGTGAACGCGCTGCTGGGCAGGCAGAAGATCGACAAACTCATTCATCTCTTCACTGAAGAATGACCAGCCGCGCTGGATGTGCTGCACCAGAGTATGCGACTGATACTGCGTAATGACGCCAATGCGGCGAATGCCTGAGTTCAGGCAGTTGGAGAGCGCAAAGTCGATAATACGGAACTTACCACCAAAGTGGACGGCAGGTTTGGCGCGTTTGATGGTCAAATCTTTCAGACGAGTACCACGCCCGCCTGCGAGTATCAGGGCAACAGTTTTTAATGGTAGCTGGCGTGCCAACATTAAGGGATCGTTCTTCTCTAATCTAACCATGACTAACTCCTTTTTTATCATCTTTGGAATACGCACACTCCGTGCGCAGGCCCGTGCCAGACAGCCATTACTACCGGATTATCCGCTCCGGCAAATGGGGGAACAGCGCGCCATTCCCCGTCAGGTAAAACAATCTCAGCGACGTCATCCGTCGCGTTCAGCGTGACCAGCCACCTCTCCGAAAGCAGGATTTGCAGGCGTGGTACGCCGTGTTGCCACTCTTGCGCGCTTAAGGGTTGCGCGTCTTGATTCAGCCAGCGGACATTACCGTCGCCCTCTTCCCACCAGCGATCGGCGGTGAGCGCGGGAATTTGCTGGCGAAGATGGATCAGCGCAGCGGTAAAGTGAATCAACCCGCTGTTCGCTTCACCCCAGTCGAGCCAGGTCAACGTGTTGTCCTGGCAATACGCATTGTTGTTACCATGCTGACTGTGACCATGTTCATCGCCTGCCAGCAGCATCGGCGTGCCCTGCGACAATAACAGCGTTGTCAGCAGCGCATGCACGCTGGCGCGTCGCCGCTCGATAACATCAAGGCTTCCGCCTAACCCTTCTATACCATGATTGAAGCTATGGTTATTGTTAGTGCCATCGCGATTCTCCTCGCCGTTCGCTTCATTGTGTTTCTGATTGAAACAAACGCAGTCCCGGAGCGTAAAACCGTCGTGCGCCGTCAGCAGGTTGATCGTCGCAGACGGTCGTTTGCCATCGCGCTTAAAAAGATCGCTGGACCCGGCAAAGCGTCCGGCGAACTCCCCCAGCGACAGATTCCGTTCCAGCCAGAAGCGGCGCGCGGCATCGCGATAGTGATCGTTCCACTCGGCAAACAGGGGCGGGAAATTCCCGACCTGATACCCCCCTTCACCGATGTCCCACGGCTCGGCAATGAGCTTCACCTGTGACAGCACCGGACAGTTTTTGATCGCTTCAAACAGCGGCGCCTGCTGGCTGAAGGCCGGCGTACGCCCCATAACGGGTGCCAGATCAAAACGAAAACCGTCGACGTGGAACGTGTCCACCCAGTACTTCAGGCATTCATACGCGAAATGCATGACCGCCGGGTGGCTGAGATTGAGCGTGTTACCGCAACCGGTCCAGTTGAAGTAATCGCCATCGTCCCTGATCCAATAATAGCTACGGTTATCAATTCCGCGCATGGAGAGCGTCGGTCCATCGAGATCGCTTTCCGCACTGTGGTTCAGTACCACGTCCAGAATGACCTCAATACCTGCCGCATGAAGCGCCTTTACCGCATCACGAAACTCGTCCTGCGCCTTGTCCGGATGAGCGGCATAGCGGGGTTCGAGCGCAAACATCGCCAGCGGGTTGTAGCCCCAGTAGTTACTGAGCCCCAGCCGCTGCAGACGAGGTTCACTGGCAAAATGCGCGACGGGCAACAGCTCCAGGGCCGTGATCCCGAGGTGCTTGAGGTAGGCAATCATGGTCGGATGACCGAGCGCCTTGTAGGTGCCGCGCATCTCTTTCGGGATCGACGGATGCAGATACGTCAGCCCTTTGACATGCGCCTCGTAGATAACGGTGTTGCCCCACGGCGTGCGCGGCGGGGCATCGTCTTCCCAGTCGTAGAGATCGTTCACCACCACGCTTTTAGGCGCCACGGGGGCGCTGTCGCGGTGGTCGGGTTCACCGTAGCCGACATGGAAAATAGGGTCGTCTTTAAACTCGCCATCCACGCGGTGCGCACACGGATCGATCAGCAGCTTCGCCGGGTTAAACCAGTGCCCCTGCGCAGGTGCCCACGGGCCGTGTACGCGATAGCCGTAGTGCATTCCTGGCCGTCCCCCGGCCAGGTAGCCGTGCCAGGTATCTCCTGTGCGAGACGGCAGGTCGTAACGATGTTCATTACCCTCGCCGTCAAATACGCACAGTTCAACCCGCTCCGCATGGGCAGAAAAGAGCGTGAAATTCACCCCCTTTCCATCAAAACGTGCCCCGAGCGGTTCGGGTTTACCTGCCGTAAGCTGGGTCATTCCCCCTCCCGGATCAGCCAGATGGTACTGAGCGGCGGTAGCGTAAGGCTCAGGGAATTCGGTCGCCCGTGGCTTTCAATGGCATCGCTTTGCACCAGACCACCGTTACCGGCATTGCTGCCGTGGTAGTGCGTGGAATCGGTATTCAGGATTTCACGCCACTTGCCGGCCTGGTTAATCCCGAAGCGATAATGATGGCGCGGTACAGGGGTAAAGTTGCTGGCGACGATAATTTCGTTGCCGGCTTTATCCCGCCGCACAAAGACAAACACCGAGCGCTCATGGTCATCCACCACCAGCCACTCGAAACCGTACGGGTCAAAATCAAGCTCATGCAGGGCTTTGTGGTGACGGTAGGTCAGGTTAAGGTCCCGCACCAGACGCTGTACGCCGTGGTGCCAGTTGTCGCCCCCTTCCAGCAGATGCCAGTCGAGGCTGGTGTCGTGGTTCCACTCGCGCCCCTGGGCGAACTCATTGCCCATAAACAGCAGTTTTTTACCCGGGAAGGCGAACATCCAGCCGTAGTAGGCGCGCAGGTTGGCGAACTTCTGCCATGCATCGCCCGGCATGCGGTCGAGAATGGATTTTTTGCCATGCACCACTTCGTCATGCGACAGCGGCAGCATGAAGTTCTCGGTGTAGTTGTAGAGCAGCCCGAAGGTGAGCTTGTCATGGTGATACTGGCGGTAGACGGGATCCAGCTTCATGTAGTCGAGCGTGTCGTGCATCCACCCCAGGTTCCATTTGTACCAGAACCCCAGTCCGCCGGTTGACGGTGGACGGGAGACGCCAGGGAAGTCGGTGGACTCTTCCGCCATCGTCACCGCACCTTCTACCTGCTCGCCGATAATACGGTTGGTGTTGCGCAGAAACTCAATCGCTTCCAGGTTTTCACGGCCGCCATACTCGTTCGGGATCCACTCGCCTTCTTTGCGGCTGTAGTCGCGGTAGATCATCGACGCCACGGCATCAACGCGCAGGGCATCAATGCCAAAGCGCTCAATCCAGTACAGCGCATTGCCCACGAGGTAGTTTGCCACTTCACGACGACCGTAGTTGTAGATCAGCGTGTTCCAGTCCTGGTGATAGCCTTCGCGCGGGTCGCTGTGCTCGTACAGCTTAGTGCCGTCAAACTCTGAAAGACTAAAATCATCGGACGGGAAATGGCCCGGCACCCAGTCGAGGATCACGTTTAACCCGGCGGCGTGCGCGGCATTGATAAAATAGCGGAAGTCATCGCGCGTGCCGAAGCGACGCGTCGGGGCATACATCCCGGTCGGCTGATAACCCCAGCTTCCGTCGAACGGGTGTTCATTAATTGGCAGCAGCTCAAGGTGGGTAAAACCCATCCATTTCGCGTACGGAACCAGCTGGTCAGCAAGCTCCCGGTAGCTGAGCCAGAAGTTGTTATCGGTATGGCGACGCCAGGAACCGAGATGCACTTCGTAGACGGAAATTGGCGCATCAAAGCGGTTGGCCTGCTTGCGTTCTTCACTCTGGACAACTTTTTCCGGCAGGCCGCAAATCATTGACGCGGTTTCCGGACGCATTTGCGCTTCGAAGGCGTACGGGTCGGACTTAATACGCAGCTTGCCGTGCGCATCGATCATCTCGAATTTATACAGCTGGCCGTTGTGCGCGCCGGGGATAAACAGCTCCCAGATACCGCTTTCACGGCGCAGACGCATCGGGTGACGACGGCCATCCCAGTAGTTGAACTGGCCGACAACGGAGACTCGCTGGGCGTTAGGCGCCCACACGGCAAACCGCGTGCCGGTGATGCCATCCATCGTATCGGCATGGGCACCCAGCGTTTCATAAGGTCGCAGGTGGGTACCTTCAGACAGCAGCCACGCGTCCATCTCCTGTAAAAGAGGCCCAAAACTGTAGGGATCATCGATGAGATTTTGCTGACCATGCCAGATAACGGCAAGCTGATAACGAAAAGGGTTTTTACGACGGGGCATTACGCCCGAAAAGAAGCCACGAGAATCGAGGCATTCCAGATTGCCGACCTTGCGGCCGGTTTTGGGTTCGATAACCCACACTTCTGTGGCATCCGGTAACAGTGCCCGGACTTCCAGCCCGGCCTCGGTACGGTGCATCCCCAGTACGGAAAAGGGGTCGGCAAAATGACCCGCAATAAGCGCATTAATCACGTCTCTATCCACACGATCGGACATGGTATTCATCCTGTTTTTTATGTCGTCCTTTTTTAGCGCCTGGGACGACTTTAATGTGACCTGAACGGGCATCCTCTCAGCCCCGTCCTAACCTCAGGTAAGAAATAACTCTTCCTTAAAGCATAGCCAACGCTCTAAATGACTCCTGATAAAAAATAAGACATATGCGTTTTACTCCATGTAGTACGCGGAAAAGGGGGTGAAAATCACCCCCCGGGGTTTAACAAATTATTACGCCAGCTGGCGCAGCATGCGACGCAGCGGCTCGGCTGCGCCCCACAGAAGCTGGTCGCCGACGGTGAATGCAGAAAGGAACTCCGGCCCCATGTTCAGCTTACGCAGACGACCAACCGGGGTGGTCAGCGTGCCGGTGACGGCAGCCGGGGTCAATTCACGCATGGTGATGTCGCGATCGTTTGGAACCACTTTCGCCCACGGGTTGTGTGCAGCCAGCAGCTCTTCCACGGTCGGAATCGACACATCTTTTTTCAGTTTAATCGTGAAGGCCTGGCTGTGGCAGCGCAGCGCGCCGATACGTACGCACAGACCGTCAACTGGAATGGTGTTCGCGGTATTGAGTATTTTGTTGGTCTCAGCCTGACCTTTCCACTCTTCGCGGGTCTGGCCATTATCCAGCTGTTTGTCGATCCACGGGATCAGACCACCGGCCAGCGGTACACCAAAGTTATCCACCGGCAGCTCGCCGCTGCGGGTCAGCTCGGTGACTTTACGCTCGATATCGAGAATAGCGGAGGCCGGGTTTGCCAGCTCGGTCGCAACGCTGTGGTGCAACTGGCCCATCTGCGTCAGCAGCTCGCGCATATGGCGCGCACCGCCGCCGGACGCGGCCTGGTAAGTCGCCACGGAGACCCACTCCACCAGGTCCTGCGCGAACAGGCCGCCGAGGGACATCAGCATCAGGCTGACGGTGCAGTTACCGCCGACAAAGGTTTTTACGCCGTTGTTCAGGCCGTCGGTGATGACGTCCTGGTTGACCGGGTCGAGAATGATGATGGCATCGTCTTTCATGCGCAGTGAAGACGCCGCATCAATCCAGTAGCCCTGCCAGCCGCTTTCACGCAGCTTTGGATAAATTTCGTTGGTATAATCGCCGCCCTGGCAAGTGACAATAATGTCGAGTGCCTTCAGCGCTTCCAGATCGAAAGCATCCTGCAACGTACCGGTGCTGCCGCCAAAAGAAGGTGCAGCCTGGCCGAGCTGGGAAGTGGAGAAGAAGACCGGGCGGATGGCGTCAAAATCGCGCTCTTCAACCATGCGTTGCATGAGAACAGAGCCGACCATACCGCGCCAGCCGATAAAACCAACGTTTTTCATAGCATTTTTTTCCTGCAGAGGGTGTGTGCTGATTGTGCAAACCAGTATTCAACTGGGATATGCTTCACATTACAAAATGCTGCCAAAGTCGCAAGCGAAATTAATCGATGATGGCTCGCCAATCAGAAATAGCGCTAATCATCATAATAACCATAGAGAGTTTCAGGGATAATTTTAATGAGTGAAATCATATCCGCGGCGGTTTTATTGATCCTGATAATGGATCCTCTGGGCAACCTGCCTATCTTCATGTCGGTGCTGAAGCACACCGAACCCAAACGCCGTCGGGCGATCATGATCCGCGAGCTGCTTATCGCGCTGCTGGTGATGTTCATCTTCCTGTTTGCCGGTGAGAAAATCCTCGCCTTCCTGAATCTGCGTGCCGAAACGGTTTCGATTTCCGGTGGGATTATCCTGTTCCTGATAGCGATTAAGATGATTTTCCCGAGTGCCGAAGGCAGCAGCAGCGGCCTGCCCGCGGGGGAAGAGCCGTTTATTGTGCCGCTGGCGATTCCCCTTGTCGCCGGACCGACGATTCTGGCAACGCTGATGCTGCTGTCGCATCAGTACCCCAATCAGATGAGCCATCTGGTGATTGCCTTGCTGATTGCCTGGGGCGGGACGTTTATCATTCTGCTGCAGTCGTCGTTGTTCCTGCGCCTGCTGGGTGAGAAAGGCGTAAACGCGCTGGAGCGCCTGATGGGGTTGATTCTGGTGATGATGGCGACGCAGATGTTCCTGGACGGGATCCGCGCGTGGATGAAGGGCTAGGTAAAAACAAAAAAGGACAACTCACGTTGTCCTTTTGCTTTTAGCCGGGTTTAACTCAGCAGCGTAAACGCAATCATCCCGACAATGGCACCCGTCGTGCCGAGGATGGTTTCCATCAGCGTCCAGGTTTTCAGGGTTTGCGCTTCGGTCGCACCGGTAAATTTACCGAACAGCCAGAAGCCGGCGTCGTTGACGTGTGACACCACAATCGAACCGCCCGCAATACAGATTGAGAGCGCGGCCATCTGGGCACCGGAGTAGTTAAGCTGTTCAATCACCGGCATCACCAGACCCACGGCGGTTAAACATGCCACCGTCGCAGAGCCCTGGATGATACGCACCGCCGCAGCCAGTACGAAACAGGTCACCGCAATGGGCAGCCCCATGCCGGTCAGGGCTTCGCCCAGCGCCGGACCCACGCCGGAATCCACCAGCACCTGTTTGAACACGCCACCGGCACCGATCACCAGCAGAATGATACCCGCAGGCTGCAGCGCATGGCCGCAGATTTCCATCACTTTGTCTTTCGGCATGCCCTGGCGCATCGCCAGGCCGTACATCGCCACCAGACACGCCACCAGGATCGCGGTGAACGGGTGGCCGATAAACTCAAACCATTCGTACGCGGTAGACCCCACCGGCACGAAACGCGCGGCGATGGTTTTCAGCCCCACCAGCACCAGCGGCAGCAGGATCAGCGCCAGGCTGAAGCCGAAGGACGGCATTTTGCCTTCGCCAAGGTGCGGCTCGGTGACGTCATCCGGAATGTGAAGCTCAACGTAACGGCTGATGAAGTTGCCCCACAGCGGGCCGGCAATAATCATTCCCGGGATTGCCGCACACAGGCCAATCAGGATCATCCAGCCAAAATCGGCGTGCATCTGAGAAGCCAGCAGCATCGGCGCAGGCCCAGGCAGCAGGAACGCCGCCGCAGCCGCCACGCCCGCAAACAGCGGAATCACCAGCTTCACGAGGTTAGTGCCGGTATGGCGCGCCATCGAGAACGCCACGCTAATCAGCAGCACCACGGCCACTTCGAAGAACAGCGGCAGCGCACAAATCAGACCGGCGAGGCCAATCGCGTAGTGCGCACGGCTGTGTCCGAAGGATTTGAGCATTTTGACGGCAATCTGGTCGACTGCGCCCGTCTCATGCAGGATCTTGCCAAACATCGCGCCCAGCGCGACCACAATGGCCAGGAAACCCAGCGTGCCTCCCATCCCTTTTTCCATCGTCGCTGCGATCTTATCGAGCGGCATACCGGAAAAGAGACCTGCACCAATAGACACCACCATTAAGGCAACGAAAGCATGCATACGCGCTTTCATCACTAAAAACAGCAGCAGCAATACGGAACCAACTGCTGTTAAAACTAGCGTTAATGTACTCAAAACTTACTGCCTTTTATTAATGACCTCGATGGTGCTGGCAACAACACCCTCCAGTGACTGATCGATATCAACCACTAAGACGTCTTTCTCATCGTCGCCCGGCTCCTGCAACGCTTCGAACTGCGTCACCAGCATCTGGGTTTTGAAGAAGTGGCCTTTACGCGCCTTCAGACGGCTCTCAATCACCTCGAAATCGCCTTTCAGGTAGATGAAAGAGAGGTTCGGGTTGCCGTCACGCAGCAGGTCGCGGTAGGTTTTTTTCAGCGCGGAGCAGACGATCAGGGAGATCTTGTTGGTACGCTGCATCGCGAACGCGGCGTCATTCAGCGCCTGCAACCACGGTTTGCGGTCGTCATCGTTCAGCGGCTCGCCGGAGGCCATTTTCATGATATTGCTGCGCGGATGGAGGAAGTCGCCATCAAGAAACGCCGCATGAAGTTGATGCGCCACTTCGCTGGCCACGGCAGATTTACCGCTACCGGAAACGCCCATCAGGACGTAAACGTGGTGATCATGATTAGTCGTGCTCAAAGGGTGTCCCTCAGTCAATTGTTACGGGTAACAGTTATCGGTAACATTGTCCTGCTGGGGCAAAAGAGAAGCAATATCCAAACGTGCGCGAAGTGAATAAGTGTGACCCACTTCAAATTTGTCAGCTTAAATAGATCCACCCGGTGACAAGGTGAAACCTAAATCTAACATTTTCGGCGTCACCGTCTCGCCACGTATGCGCGCCAGCAGGCGTTCTGCGCCAATACGGCCCATACGTTCACGCGGTGTCAGGACGCTCGCCAGACGGGGTTCCATCACCTGGCCGATGTCGTGGCCGTGGAAACCGGCAATCGCCATATCTTCGGGGATCTTCAGCCCCAGACGCTGGCATTCGAACGCTGCACCGACCGCAAGGTCATCGTTGGTACAGAAAATACCGTCCAGTTGCGGATACTCGCGTCGTGCCTGACGCATCAGCTCAATACCCGACGTATAGGATGAAGACTGCTCAACCATCACGCTGTACGGTGTTAAACCGGCGTCGAGCATTGCCTGCTCGTATCCCTTCTGTTTGATGATAGTACGTTCATCCAGACGTGCACCCAGGTAGGCAATATGGCGATGGCCGCGGGCAATGATGGCCGCCGTCATCTGGCGCGCCGCTTCGAAGTTATCAAAGCCCACCGCAATATCGAGACACGGCGACTGGCTGTCCATCAGCTCCACCACCGGAATGCCTGCCACTTCAATCATTTTTAGCGTACGGGGGGTGTGAGTACGTTCGGTTAAAATCAGGCCGTCGATGTTCCAGGAGAGCATGGACTCAAGACGTTCTTCTTCCAGTTCCGGCTTGTACCCATAGTGAGCGAGCATGGTCTGATAGCCAAAGGCATCGGTCACGCTTTCAATGCCGCGCAACACTTCGGCAAAAACCTGGTTGGTTAAGGAAGGCAGGAGGACGCCAACCGCGCGGCTGGTCGCATTCGAAAGAATATCGGGGGCGCGGTTAGGGATATACCCCAGTTCATCGAGGGCAGCGGCAATCTTGCCACGCAACGCCACGGAAACCTGTTCCGGGTTACGTAAAAACCGGCTGACCGTCATTTTGGTCACACCGACGCGATCGGCTACATCCTGAAGTACGGGGCGTTTCTTTTTCATCGTCCTGAGAAATCGTAAGTGATAGATTTGCTCAGTTTATCACGGACAAAGCCCATCCTTCCCCTGTCAAAGGGAAGGATGGGCATTTATTTATGATTTATTACACCGGTGGCAGATCAAACAGCAGAATTTCGCTTTCACTGTCGGCATGCACGGACAGTGCCTGCTCATCCCAGATTGCCAGACCATCCGCCGTGGTGGCTTTCGTGCCGTTAATAGACACCTCGCCTTTCACCACCTGGATCCAGACGCGGCGGTTAGCGGCAATCTGATGGACAGACTGTTCGTCTTTTGCCAGCGCCCAGCGGTACAGTTCCATATCCTGGTGCACTTTCAGCGAACCGTCACGCGCATCCGGAGAGAGCACCAGCTGTTTGCCCTGTTTAGCATCAAAGCGGCGCTGTTCGTAGCGCGGGGTGATGCCGGTTTCTTCCGGAATGATCCAGATTTGATACAGGTGCAGTTTTTCCGTTTTGCTTGGGTTGTATTCAGAGTGACGCACCCCGGTACCCGCACTCATAATCTGGAACTCGCCCGCCGGAACCTGCTCTTTGTTGCCCATGCTGTCCTGGTGCTCAACCGCCCCTTCCAGCACATACGTCAGGATTTCCATGTCTTTGTGCGGGTGGGTACCGAAGCCCTGGCCTGCATCAATCACGTCATCGTTAATGACGCGCAGTGCGGAGAAGCCCATAAAGTTCGGGTCGTAGTAGTCAGCAAACGAGAATGAATGCCATGAGTCCAGCCAGCCATGATTCGCGTGACCACGTTCGTTTGCTTTGCGTAAGTAGATCATTGTTTCACCCTCAGTTCGTTTCGATGGAGTAAGTGTGGACGCAAACGGCCTGGGATCATAGAGGGTGAAAATTGACTCCTCTGTTCAAAAATTTAGAACAAGCAAAGAGGAGTCATAATTTCTTATCTGGCGAGGGTTATCGTGGCAGGAGAGGCCTGTTCGAAGGCCCGTTCAAGGAGTTCGAGATTGGTCATAACTTCAGATTCCTTGACGTAATTGGGCGCACCGTTAGTCAGGGTCTCATACAGCGCATCGTAAACGCGGCCATAGTCACCCGCTTCGGGTTTCACGTCCTCTTTAACGGTGATGCCCTCTGCGTTGACGTACTCCAGCACGCCCACGGAGTCATCCGCCGCAAACCCCGGGTCGCCGGGCATAATGTTCGCCTTCAGGCTGGTCTCCTGCTGGTCGATACCGTACTTAATAAACGAGCCTCTGGTGCCATGCACAATAAATTTCGGATAGTCAATTTTCACCAGATGGCTGGTTTTGACGATGGCTTTCAGGTCGCCGTAAAACAGCTGGGCTTCGAAGGTATCGTCCGGGTTGGCTTTATTCCGCAGGCTGCGAATGTCATACGCCACGTGGTCCGGTCGGCCAAACAGGGAGATTACCTGGTCCATGGTGTGCACGCCGAGACCATAGAACGAGCCGTCCTGCGGCAGGCCGGGATGCGTTTCCACTACCGGACGGTAGTAATCAAAGTGGCTTTCAATCTCGACGATGTCACCCAGTTTACCGCTCTCAATCACTTTTTTTGCCGTCAGGAAGCAGCTGTCAAAGCGGCGGTTTTGGTACGGCGTGACGGTCAGCCCTTTGCGCTTCGCCAGGTCAAACAACGTTTTCGCCTCTGTCATTGTCGGGGTAAACGGCTTTTCCACCAGCACGTTTTTGCCCGCCTCCAGCGCGCGTTTTGCGTACTCGAAATGGCTGTCAGCGTGGGTACAGACAATCACCAGTTTGACCTGCGGATCGTTGAGGACCTCATCAAGATCGCAGGTGAAATGAATATGGGAGTACTGGGGAGACTGCTCTTCCGGCTTCGCGCGACGCCGGTAGATATGGGCAACGTGCCAGCTGTCTTTGCGGTTGAGAACATACGGAAGGTGGTAACGCGTGGTGCTTTTGCCAAATCCAATAAATGCGCAATGTAATGTCATGGCTCAGTCCTTTTTAAGGTTACTGAGTGCAACCATAGCGCAAGTTTTGCCCTCACCCCAGCCCTCTTGCACGGGGAGCGGGCGAAAAAAGACAAAAAAAAGCCAGCGAAAAGCTGGCTAAAGTAATACTGGAAGCAATGTGAGCAATGTCGTGCTTTCAGGTTCCCGTAGGGGTCTTCCTGAACGCAGAGCAATAATAATCATTCTCATTCGCACTTGTCCAATCTTTTTTGCAAAAATTAGCAGTTGACTCAAATTTTAATCTCACTGATGTTGGAATGGACGTTTAACTGACTGAGGATGAAGGAATGAGTGAGATTGTGATACGCCATATCGAAGCCCGCGATGCAGAAGCGTTACGTGACATTATGTCGCATCCTGGGGTGTATCACGACACGCTACAACTTCCCCATCCCTCAATGGATATGTGGCATGACCGGGTCGCGACGAAACCGGGAAGACGACATCTCGTCGCCTGTCTGGACCAGCGAGTGGTTGGCCATATGGCACTTGATGTGATGGAAAATCCCCGCCGCAGCCACGTTGCAACGTTCGGCATTAGCGTGGCCGCTGATGTACAGGGACGCGGTGTGGGTCGTGCGCTCATGCGCGAAATGGTCAATCTCTGCGACAACTGGTTGCGCATTGAACGCATTGAGCTCACGGTTTTTGCGGATAACCCTGCGGCACTGGCGCTGTATAAGAAGTTTGGGTTTGAAATCGAAGGGACCGGCAGGAACTTCGCCCTGCGTAACGGCGACTATGTGGACGCGTATTACATGGCGCGGCTGAAGTGATAAATTGCCCGGTAGCGCGACGCTTACCGGGCAACAAAATCAGAACCCCGCCGTCAAATCATCCACCGAACGCGGATCCGAGGCCCCAAACAGCGTGCCGTCCGGGCCGACCATAATGCTCTGGGTGCTGCCCATTGCCTCTTTCAGCGCCACCTTCTGTCCGCGCTGCTCCAGCAGCTTGATGGTATCCGGGCTAAAGCCCTTCTCAACACGCAGCTCATCCGGCAGCCACTGGTGGTGGAAGCGCGGCGCGTTGGTCGCTTCGGCGACGTTCATCCCGAAATCGATACTGTTCACCACCATCTGCAGCACCGTGGTGATAATACGGCTGCCGCCAGGGCTGCCTGTCACCAGCCAGGTTTTACCGTCTTTGACCACGATGGTAGGCGACATGGACGACAGCGGACGCTTCTTCGGCCCGACCGCATTCGCATCCCCGCCTACCAGTCCGTAGACGTTCGGCACGCCCGGTTTGGCCGAGAAGTCATCCATCTCGTTATTGAGCAGAATCCCGCTGTTGCCTGCCACGATGCCTGTACCAAAGGTGGTGTTGAGGGTATAGGTCACCGCCACCGCGTTACCGTCTTTATCCACCACCGAGAAGTGGGTGGTCTGGTTGCTCTCATACGGTGCCAGCTTGCCCGGGCGGATCTCGCTCGACGGTTTGGCCTTGTTGATATCAATCTCATCAGCAATCGATTTGGCATAGGCTTTATTGGTCAGCGCCTGCCACGGCACCTTCACGAAGTCCGGGTCGCCCAGGTATTCTGAACGGTCGGCGTAGGCGCGTTTTTCCGCCTCTGCCATCACCTGCATGGCATCCGCGCTGCCGAAGCCGAACTTGTGCATATCGAAGTTTTCAAGAATGTTGAGGATCTGCACGATGTGAATGCCGCCGGAAGACGGAGGCGGCATCGAGAAAACGTCATAGCCGCGATAGCTTCCGTGAATCGGCTCACGCTCGACGGCCTTGTACTCCGCGAGATCCGCTTTGGTGATAAGCCCACCGTTTTTTTGCATCTCTTCGGCAATCTGGTCGGCAATCGCCCCTTTATAGAACGCATCCGGGCCGTGCTCCGCAATCAGCTCCAGACTTTTCGCCAGGTTCTTTTGCACCAGCTTATCGCCCTTCTTCAGCGGTTCGCCGTCTTTCCAGAAGATAGCCTTGCTGTTTTCGTGATTCGGAATCACTTCGCTGCCATAGGTTTTAAGATCGTCAGCCAGGGCGTCATTCACCACAAAACCTTCGCGGGCGAGCTTAATCGCAGGCTGTACCACTTTGTTGAGCGGCAGGGTGCCATATTTTTCCAGCGCCAGGGAGAAGCCTGCGACGGTGCCCGGCGTACCGGAGGCGAGATGCGAGGTCAGAGATTTTTTGCTGTCCGGGTTGCCTTGATCGTCAAGGAACATATCGCGGGAAGCCTGTCCGGGGGCCATCTCACGGAAGTCGATGGCGGTGGTTTTGCCGTCTTTGGTCCGCAGCATCATAAAGCCGCCGCCGCCCAGGTTCCCCGCCTGCGGATGCGTCACCGCCAGCGCATAGCCCACCGCGACTGCCGCATCCACCGCATTACCGCCCTGCCGGAGAATATCAACGCCCACTTTCGTTGCCAGCGCATCCACCGACGCCACCATACCCTGCGTTGCCCGCACGGGATGAAAAACATCTTCCTCCACGCCGTACGAGACTGGCGGAGCCGCTGGCGGGTTGGCCGCCACGCTAAATGTGCCGCCTGCCATCAGCGCGGCGATCGCTATCCAGCGCAAAAACGTTGGTTTCATCATTATTGTTCTCCAGGTGAAGAGGGCCATATTCCCCGCTTAAGCCTGGTTCACAACTCCTAAAAAATCATCGTCATGGTGAAATCAGGGTAAACTTAAGAGAAGCCTCAAAAGAAGGAGATGACAATGAAACGCTTACTGATTCTTACGGCGCTGCTTCCGTTTGCCGCGCTCGCACAGCCACTCAATACGATGAACAACCCGAACCAGCAGGGCTACGTCATTCCAAGCCAGCAGCGTATGCAAACGGAGATGATGAGCCAGCAGCAACAGCAGAAAGGGATGCTGAACCAGCAGTTGAAAACGCAGACCCAGATGCAGCAGCAAAGCCTGCAAAACCAGATGAACACCAACACCCAGCGCATACAGCAGGGTCAGGTGCGTGAGCAGCCGCTGCCTAACCCGAACGGCGGAATGCTGGGCGGGATGACCTCGTCGGGCAGCGGACAGCAGCATATGCTGCCGTCCCAGTCACCGTCGAATGGCGGGATGCTTAATTCTTCGCAGAACTAAAGTTCGGGCCGATCGCGTCAATCGCATCGGTACAGATACTGTCCACCCCCCAGCGCAGCAGCTCCGCCGCGCGCTGGGGTTTGTTGACGGTATAGACCAGAATATGCAGCCCTGCCTCTTTCAACACGTTTACCCGTGCCTCATCCAGCAGCGCGTGGTTCAGGTGAATCGACACACACCCTAAACGGCTGGTCAGCTCACGCCAGTCATCACGCCACGTGTCGAGCAGCAGTCCGCGCGGCAACGCCGGAACGGACGCCTGCGCCGCCTCCAGGGCATCAATGTCAAACGACGACAGCAGGGGTGGCGTCATGCCCTCCCACAGCTCACGCGCGGCCAGCGCAATGACTTTACCTGTGAGCGGCCCGGTGCCGGTGGTTGGTTTGATTTCGATATTGGCCATCATGCCATGCAGGCGACAGCGGTCGGCCACTTCCGCCAGCAGCGGCAGCGGCTCGCCTTTGAACTCGCTGCTGTACCAGCTTCCGGCGTCGACGTTCAGCAGATCGCGCCACGGCAGGTCTCCCGCCACGCCCCAGCCATTGCTGGTGCGTTCGAGGTTGTCATCATGCAGAAGGAAAATCTCGCCGTCTTTCGATAGCTTGGCGTCGAACTCGATCATCGTGTGACCGTAATGCGCGCCCATATCGATAGCCGCCAGCGTGTTTTCCGGAGCCAGTTTACCGCCGCCCCGGTGGGCGACGATGTGGGGATAAGGCCAGTTACTCATATACGTTGTCCTGTTTCACCGTCGAATACGTGCAGGTGATTTTCCGGCAGATGCAGCCACAGCGTGCTGCCTGCTTTAGGGCGCTCCTGATGGGCCAGACGCACCACCATTTTTTGTTCACCCCAACGTCCGTGCGCCAGGTTGTCAGCCCCCAGCATCTCCAGCGTGTCCATGACCAGCGGCACGCCGCCTTCCGCCTGTGAGGTTAAACCAATATGTTCCGGGCGGATACCGAGCGTCATCTTACGCCCGGCATAGCCACGATAGTACCCGTTTACGGGCAGCGCCATCCCACTTTCCAGCTCAAAATGCGTACCGGCGCTGCTGAGCCGCCCTTCCAGCAGGTTCATCGCCGGGCTGCCAATAAAGCTCGCCACAAAGCGGGAGGCCGGTTTCTCGTATACCTCTACCGGGGTGCCAATCTGCTCGGCGACGCCTTTGTTCATCACCATCACGCGCTGGGCGAGGGTCATCGCTTCCACCTGATCGTGCGTCACATACAGGGAGGTGGTTTTCAGACGACGGTGCAGCTGCTGCAGCTCAAGGCGCATCTGCACGCGCAGCTTGGCATCAAGGTTTGAGAGCGGCTCATCGAACAGAAATACCGCGGGGTCACGCACAATGGCGCGCCCCATCGCCACACGCTGGCGCTGTCCGCCGGACAGTTCACGCGGACGTCGCTTGAGCAGGCCATCCAGCTCCAGAATACGCGCCGCCTCTTTCACGCGCTCATCGATATGGCTTTTGCCCATCCCGCGGATTTTCAGCCCCCAGGCCATGTTCTCTTCCACGCTCATGTGCGGGTAAAGGGCGTAGTTCTGAAACACCATCGCGATGCCCCGGTCCTTCGGCTCCATCTCGGTCACGCGCTGGCGATCGATCCAGATATCGCCGCTGGTCACACGTTCAAGCCCGGCAACCATGCGCAGCAGCGTCGATTTACCGCAGCCTGACGGGCCAACCATCACGATAAATTCCCCGTCCGCCACGTCGAGCGTTAACGGCTGAATGACCTGGGTTTTGTTGTCCCAGCTTTTGGTCACTGCCTGTAATTTTAAACCTGCCATCTTATTTCTCACTGTCCACTAAACCACGCACGAACGCACGCTGCATGGCTAAAACGATAACGACCGGGGGGATAAGGGTGAGCAGCATCGCCGCCATCACCTGATTCCAGAGCGTGGTGCCTTCACCGGTGGCGATCATGCCTTTGATGCCCGCCACGGCGGTGCCAAGATTGACGTCCTGAATAATCAGCAGCGGCCACAGATACTGGTTCCAGCCGTAGATAAAGGTGATGACAAACAGCGCCGCAAGGTTGGTTTTCGACAGCGGCAGCACGATGTCACGGAAGAAGCGCATCGGCGAGGCTCCGTCAATACGCGCGGCCTCAATCAACTCGTCCGGCAGGGTCATAAAGAACTGGCGGAACAGGAAGGTGGCGGTGGCCGAGGCCATCAGCGGCAGGGTTAAACCTGCGTAGCTGTCCAGCATCTTCAGGTTGGCGATCACTTCCACCGTCGGGAAAATACGCACTTCTACCGGCAGCATCAGGGTGATGAAGATCATCCAGAAGAACAGGTTACGCAGGGGAAAGCGGAACCAGACGATGGCGAAAGCCGAGAGCATCGACACCGTGATTTTGCCCACCGTAATACCGAACGCCATGATGAAGCTGTTCAGCATCATCAGCCAGAATGGCGCGCTGTTAGCGCCCACGCCCTGGGTCCAGATGGTTTTCATGTTTTCGAAAAGATGCCCGCCTGGGATCAACGTCATCGGCGTATCAAACACCGCTTTGGTGTCCAGCGTGGCGGCAACGAAGGCCACGTACAGCGGGAACAGAATAACGATGATGCCCAAAATCAGCATGGTGTGGCTGAACATCGTCAGCCCGCGACGGTTCTCGATCATTGGTAGCGCACCTTACTTTCGACATAACGGAACTGCACTACCGTGAGAAGGATGACGAGGAACATCAGCACGACCGACTGGGCGGCGGATGCCGAGAGATCCAGACCGGCAAAGCCTTCGCGATAGATCTTATAGATAAGCGTCGTCGTGGCCTGTACCGGGCCACCGGCCGTAGCGGCGTCGATCACCGGGAAGGTGTCGAAGAAGGCGTAAACCAGGTTGACCACCAGCAGGAAGAAACTCACTGGGGCAATCAGCGGCAGCGACAGCCTAAAGAAACGACGGACCGGCCCTGCACCATCAATCGCCGCGGCTTCAACCAGCGAGCGCGGAATAGACTGCAGCGCAGCAAAGAAGAACAGGAAGTTGTAGCTGATCTGTTTCCACACCGACGCGAAGACCACCAGGAACATCGCCTGACCGCTGTTCTGGGCGTGGTTCCAGTCGTAGCCGAACTCCGCCAGGAAATGGGTAATCAGCCCGCGCCCTGGATTAAACAGGAAGATCCACAGCACGGCGGCGACGGCAGGCGCCACGGCGTAAGGTAGCAGCATCAGCGTCTGATACAGACGGCTGCCGCGCACCACGTAATCCACCAGCGCCGCGAAAAAGAGCGATGCGACAAGACCGCTGACAGTGACCAGCGCGCTGAACTTCATGGTCGTCCAGAAGGCGTCGAGGTAATAGCTGTCATGGAACAGTGCGGTAAAGTTATCCAGCCCGACAAACTGGCTGGAAAGCCCAAACGGATCGACGCTTTGTACCGAGTACCAGAGCGCCTCGCCCGCAGGCCAGATAAAGAAGATAACGGTGATGACCAGCTGCGGCGCGACCAGCAAATACGGCAGCCAGCGCGAACGGAACACCGGACGGGATGAGGACATAGTTTAGCTCAGCGTAGGTAGCCCTCACCCCAGCCCTTCCCGCAGGGCGAGGGACAGGATGAGGGTAAAATGATTAAGACTTTGTTGATTGCTCAAAGCGGCGCAGCAGCTGATTACCGCGCTCTACCGCAGAATCCAGCGCCTGCTGTGGGGTTTTCTTCCCGGTCCACACGCTTTCCAGCTCTTCATCTACGATGGTACGGATCTGCGGCATGTTCCCCAGACGCAGGCCTTTGGTGAACGGCAATGGCGGCTTGTTGAGCATCTGACGCGTCGCGATATCCGCGCCCGGGTTTTTGCTGTAGAAGCCCTGCTCGCGGGTCAGGTCATACGCGGCCGTGGTGATAGGCAGGTAGCCGGTTTTCTGATGCCATTCGGCGGCATTCTCTGGCTTCGCCAGGAAGTCGAGGAACTCGGCCACGCCCTTGTAGGTGCCCTTGTCTTTGCCCTGCATGACCCACAGGCTCGCCCCACCGATGATGGCGTTCTGCGGTGCGCCTTTCACGTCAGCATCGTAAGGCATCATGCCTACGCCGTAGTTGAATTTTGCGTAATGACGGATATCCGCCAGAGAGCCGGAAGAGGCGGTCGTAATCGCACAGTCACCGTTGTAGAACTTCTCGGTGGATTCGTCTTTACGCCCGAAGTAGCTGAAATCGCCCTTCTTGTTGAGATCGGCGAGCAGAGCGATGTGCTTCACCTGCTCTGGCTTGTTGAACTCCAGTACCGCGTCGGTGCCGTCGAAGCCGTTGTTTTTGGTGGCCACCGGCAGGCCGTGCCAGGCGCTGAAGTTTTCAATCTGGATCCAGCCCTGCCAGCCGCTGGCGTAGCCGCACTTCATCCCCGCCGCTTTCAGCTTAGCGGTGTACGCCGCCAGGTCCTGCCAGGTTTTTGGCGGTTGTTCCGGATCTAAACCGGCTTTCTTGAAGGCGTCTTTGTTGTAGTACAGCACCGGCGTGGAGCTGTTAAACGGCTGAGACAACAGATGACCGGTTTTGGAATCGGTGTAGTAACCCGCCACGGTCGGCACGAACTGCGATTCGTCGAAGTTGATACCTGCGTCTTTAAACACTTCGTAGACCGGTTTAATGGCTTTAGAGGCCATCATGGTCGCAGTACCGACTTCGTAAACCTGAAGCAGCGCAGGTGCATTACCGGTACGGAAAGCGGCAATGCCCGCGCTCAGGCTCTGCTCGTAGTTACCTTTGTACACCGGCACAATTTTGTAATCCGGATGGGTGTCGTTGAAACGCTGCGCCAGGGAGTCAACTTCTTTACCCAACTCCCCTTCCATGGAATGCCAGAACGGAATGGTGGTGACAGCCATTGCGTTCGCCGCAAAAGTCAGCCCCATTGCCAGACCCAAAGCTGTGTGTCGTAACGATGTCATTGTCATCTCTCTTATTGTGCCGGATGCGCGATATCACGCGTTTTTATGCTCGCGAGGTAACATGACATGCTCGAATGACAGAAAAATAACTGTTTCTTTACAGTGAGATGACAACAAAACGTCAGGCGGATGATGGTTGTGTGAAGGCGGTTGGGGTAAGTTCGGTGCGGTCTGGTACCCTGCATGAAAAAAGGCAACTGACGTTGCCTTTTTGCTTTTGCTTTTATCTAGCCGCCGAGATAGGCGCTTCGCACCGCTTCGTTTGCCAGCAGCGCGTCGCCGGTATCGGAGAGCACCACGTGGCCGTTTTCCAGCACGTAGCCGCGGTCGGCGAGCTTCAGCGCCTGGTTGGCGTTCTGTTCGACGAGGAAGATGGTCATCCCCTCTTTACGCAGCTGTTCGATGGTGTCGAAGATCTGCTGAATGATGATCGGCGCAAGACCGAGCGACGGTTCATCCAGCAGCAGTAAACGCGGCTGGCTCATCAGCGCGCGACCAATCGCCAGCATCTGCTGTTCACCACCGGACATCGTGCCGGCCCGCTGAATACGGCGCTCCCACAAACGCGGAAACAGCTCATAGACCCATTTGATGCGGGACTGGTACTGGTCGCGGTCGGCAAAGAAGCCGCCCATCGCAAGGTTCTCTTCCACCGTCATTCGTGAGAAGACGCGACGCCCTTCCGGGACAATCGCCACCGCTTCACGCATGATTCTGGCGGTTTGCCAGTCGGTAATATCTTTGCTATCAAAGACAATCCGCCCGCTGGTGGCGCGCGGGTCGCCGCACAGGGTGCCGAGCAGCGTGGTTTTACCCGCACCGTTCGCGCCAATCAGGGTGACGATTTCGCCCTGATTGATATGCAGGCTGACGTCGTGCAGCGCCTGTATCTTGCCGTAGTGAGCATTAACCTTGTCGAACGTTAACATCGCTTTTTCCATCTTATGCCTCACCCAGGTATGCACGGATCACGTCCGGGTTGTTGCGGATCTCTTCCGGCGTCCCGTTTGCCAGCGGCGTGCCCTGGTTCACCACGTAGATACGGTCAGAAATGCCCATCACCAGCTTCATATCATGCTCAATCAGCAGGATGGTGGTGTCGTGATGATCGCGCAGTTCGGCAATCAACTCGTCCAGCTCTTTGGTCTCTTTCGGGTTAAGCCCTGCCGCCGGTTCATCGAGCATCAGGATTTCTGGCTGCGTCACCATGCAGCGCACGATCTCCAGACGACGCTGGTCACCGTAGGCCAGGTTGCTGGCCTGACGGTTCGCATGCTGCAGCAGGCCGATACGGTCGAGCCAGGTGGCGGCGCGGTCGAGCGCTTCATCCTGAGCACGGCGGAAGGCCGGGGTTTTCAGCAGGCCAGAGAAAAGGCCGGTTTTGAGCTGCAGGTGTTGCGCCACCAGCAGGTTCTCTATCACCGTCATCTCGCGGAACAGACGCACGTGCTGGAAGGTTCGCACCACCCCCATGCGGGCAATCTGCTGGCCCGGAAGCCCTTCCAGATGCTGGTCGCGCAGCTTGATGGTGCCACCCGTCGGCTTGTAGAAACCGGTCAGGCAGTTAAAGACCGTGGTTTTCCCCGCGCCGTTAGGGCCAATCAGGGAGACAATCTCTTTCTTGTGCAGATCCAGATTCACGTTGTTGACGGCGAGCAGGCCGCCAAAACGCATCATCAGGCCGTTAACGGATAATAATGGCTGGCTCATGCCTGCTCTCCTTTCGCTTGCCCGTTTTTCAGCTTCAGCTGTGGACGGGTCATCGGCAGCAAGCCCTGCGGACGCCAGATCATCATCAGCACCATCAAACCACCCAGCATCAGCATGCTGTATTCGTTAAAGTCGCGCATCAGCTCACGGGAGACCACCAGCAGAATGGCCGCCAGGATAACGGCAAACTGCGAGCCCATACCGCCGAGCACCACAATCGCCAGTACAAAGGCAGATTCAGCAAAGGTAAACGATTCGGGGCTGACAAAGCCCTGACGCGCGGCAAACAGCGTACCGGCAAAACCGGCAAACGCGGCGCTGATGGTAAACGCAGTCAGCTTGATGCGGGTCGGGTTGAGGCCCAGTGAACGGCAGGCGATTTCATCTTCACGCAGCGCTTCCCACGCACGGCCCAGCGGCATACGCAGCAGACGGTTAATCACGAACAGGGTAAGCACCACCAGCAGCAGCGCCACCAGGTAGAGCCAAATCACCCGGTCGGACGGATCGTACTTCACGCCAAAGAAGTTGCTGAAGGTATCCCAGCCCCCTTCGCGAGCCGTACGGCTGAACTCCAGACCAAAGAAGGTCGGTTTCGGGATCTGGCTGATCCCGTTCGGGCCGCCGGTCACTTCGGTGTTGTTGAGCAGCAGGATACGCACGATTTCGCCGAAGCCTAAAGTCACAATCGCCAGATAGTCACCGCGCAGGCGTAAGACCGGGAAGCCCAGCAGGAAGCCCGCGGCGGCGGAGACCAGGCCCGCCAGCGGCAGACAGGTCCAGAAGCCGAGACCGTAATAGTGGTTCAGCAGCGCGAAGGTATAGGCCCCGATGGCGTAGAAACCACCGTAGCCCAGCACCAGCAGGCCAGACAGCCCCACCACTACGTTCAGGCCCAGACCGAGGATCACGTAGATCATGGTCAGGGTCGCGATATCGACCGTACCGCGAGAGACCACAAACGGCCACGCCACCGCAGCCACCAGCAGCGCCACGAAGAACAGCTTCTGCTTAACTGTTGAGCCGTCGAGAGCCGGCAGAACAAATTTCGGACCGGAGACACTTTTCAGCGTCTTCTGGAACACAGGACGCAGCATCTGGAACAGAAACACAACCGCGGTGCCAATGAATATCCACTGCCAGCGAATGTCGGCGGCGGTATCCACCACCAGTTTTGTGCCGTCCAGCTCTAACTGGACGCCCATAAAGACGCCTGCCAGCACGAAGAACATGGCGGCTGAGAGGAGCGCCATTGCGAAATGCATCGGTTTCATACTTTCTCTACCTCCGGACGACCCAGAATACCGGTAGGCATTACCAGCAGAACCAGAATCAGCAGGGCAAACGACACCACATCTTTATATTCCGTACTCAGATACGCGGAGGAGAGCGCTTCGGCCACGCCCAGGATCAGGCCGCCAATCATCGCGCCAGGAATACTGCCGATACCGCCCAGGACCGCCGCGGTGAAGGCTTTCATCCCGGCCATAAAGCCGATGTACGGGTTGATAACGCCGTAGAATTGCCCCAGCAGGACACCCGCGACCGCCGCCATCGCTGCCCCAATCACAAAGGTCAGGGCGATAACGCGGTCGGTGTTGATGCCAAGCAGGCTCGCCATCTTCAGATCTTCTGCGCAGGCACGGCAGGCGCGTCCCATACGCGAGTAGCGGATAAAGACCGTCAGGGCGAGCATTGCAACGAAGGTCACCACCCAGATCACCAGCTGCATGGTGGTGATAGAGGCAGAGAAGTTCTCGCTGGCACCGACCACCCACTGACCGTTGAACAGGCTTGGCAGCGCCACGTCGCGCGAGCCTTCCGTCAGGCTGACGTAGTTTTGCAGGAAGATCGACATCCCGATGGCGGAGATCAGCGCAATCAGGCGTTTGGAGCTACGCACCGGCCGGTACGCCACGCGTTCAATGCTCCAGCCATAGGCGCTGGCAATCACAATCGCGCCGACAAACCCGGCGGCGACCAGCAGCCAGCTGCTGTCGATACCCATCATCATCAGGGCGGCGATAATCATAAAGGAGACATAGCTACCGATCATGTAGACCTCGCCGTGGGCGAAGTTAATCATGCCGATAATGCCGTAAACCATCGTGTAGCCGATGGCGATCAGCGCGTAGGTGCTTCCCAGCGTGACGCCGTTAAACATCTGCTGCAGGAAATAGAGAAACTGCTCGGACATATGCAAACCTTTTTATACCCGCCCGGCGGTCCGGGCGGTGGGATAATTATTTGGCGACCGAGGACGAACCGTCGGCGTGCCACTTAAAGACACCAAACTCAAATCCCTTCAGATCGCCTTTCTCATCCCAGTTCAGCGGCCCAATCACGGTGTTCGCCCCGTGTGCTTTTAAATCTTTCACCAGATCCAGCGGTTCTTTGCTGCCGGTGCGATCCAGCGCGGTTGCCAGAGACTGCACCGCCGCGTAGGTGATCCAGACGTACGGACCACTTGGATCTTTCTTCTGCGCCTTGAGCGCGTCTACGATAGCCTTGTTCGCAGGATCCTGGTCATAGCGTTTTGGCATCGTCACCAGCATTCCTTCGCCTGCGTCCCCGGCGATGTTCGACAGGGAGGCGTTACCGACGCCTTCTGGCCCCATAAACTGGGTTTTCAGCCCGACCGAACGCGCCTGACGCAGCATCTGACCCATTTCCGGGTAGTAGCCGCCGTAGTAAACAAAATCGATATTCTCTTTTTGCAGACGGGCGATCAGCGCGGAGAAATCTTTCTCGCCAGCGGTGATGCCATCAAAGAAGACGATATTCGCGCCGCCTTTTTTCAGCCCGTCCTGAACGGAACGCGCCAGGCCTTCACCATACTGCTGTTTGTCATGAATAATGGCGATGCGCGTCGGCTTGACGGTGTCGAGGATGTATCGGGCGGCGGTTGGTCCCTGAGACGAGTCCAGACCGGCAGTACGCATGATGTGCTGATAACCGCGCTGAGTCAGTTCAGGGTTGGTTGCGCCCGGGGTAATCATCAGAATGCCTTCGTCTTCGTAGATATCAGACGCAGGCTGGGTGGACGACGAGCACAGGTGGCCAATCACGTACTGGATGCCATCGTTCACGATTTTGTTAGCGACCGCGACGGCCTGTTTGGGATCGCAGGCGTCGTCATATTCCACGCCAACCAGCTTGTCGCCTTTGATGCCGCCTTTGGCGTTGATGTCTTTGATTGCCTGGCGAGCACCGTTGAACTCCATATCCCCCCACTGGGCAACAGGACCGGACATCGCACCCACTACAGCAACCTTAATATCTTCCGCCATGGCTGCATGCGAAATCGCCAATGCAACCATCCCCGCGATTAACGTCTTCGCGTTCCTTTTCATCTCTGAATCCCCATTCGTGATGTCGTGTATATATTTTGTTTTATTATGGTTAAAAAGCATTCTGTACTTTTAATGCACAACGCTATTTTTACCAGCGCCTTTAATGGTTTAGCGCAGTTTTTTCATAAAAACCAGACTAAAATCTCTATTTTTCAGGCGATTAAGCAAAGATAATATTCTGAAATAGGGCAGAGATAAACAAATAAAATTGCAGTTTGCAGCATAAAATAACGGTACAAAGCGCCGAATAATTCACTGCCATTCAGGTTAAAATTCTGCTTATTTTTCGATCCATGTGTTTTCAAACTGCCCTTCGCGCTGCCAAAAAACTAATCACCTGGTGAGCCGGGATAAAAAGAGGAAGCCGCTGAGGGAATAAATTGAGTACACTGCCCCTACTCAATTTGATTTGGACAAGCAGCTAATGAAACTGACTATCGTGCGTCTGGTGACCTTTAGCGACCAGGATCATATCGACCTGGGCAAGATCTGGCCGGAATATTCCCCTTCATCGCTCCGTGTCGATGAGACACACCGCATCTACGCCGCGCGCTTTAACGAGCGTCTGCTCGCCGCGGTTCGCGTGACGCTGAGCGGCACCGAAGGGGCGCTGGACTCACTGCGCGTGCGTGACGTGACCCGTCGTCGCGGTGTGGGGCAGTATTTAATTGAAGAGATAATCCGTGAAAACCCGAACGTTACCTCCTGGTGGATGGCCGACGTGGGCGTGGAAGACCGCGGCGTGATGGCGGCGTTTATGCAGGCGTTAGGGTTTACGGCGCAGGAGAACGGGTGGGAGAAACGTCAGGTTTGCTGAATGCCGCCTGATGCCCTCACCCCGCCCCTCTCCCACAGGAGAGGGTGCAAATACTAAAACGGCAACCGAAAGGTTGCCGTTTGCTTTTATTTGGCGTCGGTCGCCGTTCCGTTAGCATGCCAGTCAAACACGCCGAACTCGAAGCCTTTCAGATCGCCCTTCGCATCCCAGGAAAGCGGACCCATCACGGTATCGACAGAGTTGCCTTTCAGCCAGGTGGCAATCTCAGCCGGATCGGCTGACTGGTTCAGACCCGCCTGCAGAGACTGCAGCGCAGCGTAGGTGGTCCAGACGAACGCGCCGCTTGGATCCTGTTTCTTCGCCTTGATGGCATCTACGATCGGTTTGTTCGCAGGCACCTGGTCGTAGTTCTTCGGTTTGGTCACCAGCAGGCCTTCAGCAGACTCACCGGCGATGTTAGACAGGGAAACGTTCGCAACCCCTTCCGGACCCATAAACTGGGTTTTCAGGCCGGCCGCACGTGCCTGACGCAGGATCTGGCCCATTTCAGGGTGATAGCCACCGTAGTAAACGAAATCAATATTCTCTTTCTTCAGACGCGCCACCAGAGTGGAGAAGTCTTTCTCACCGGCGGTGATACCGTCGAAGAAGACTACATTGGCATTGCCTTTCTTCAGACCATCCTGCACGGCACGCGCCAGACCTTCACCATACTGCTGTTTGTCGTGAACAATCGCGATACGCTTCGGCTTCACGTTGTCCAGAATGTATTTTGCCGCGGTTGGGCCCTGGTCTGAATCCAGACCGGTGGTACGCAGGGTCAGCTTATAGCCACGTGCGGTCAGCTCCGGCGCCGTTGCAGCCGGGGTGATCATCAGAATGCCTTCGTCTTCGTAGATATCAGACGCGGGCTGCGTGGAAGAGGAGCACAGGTGACCGATAACGTATTTGATTCCGTCGTTCACCACTTTGTTCGCCACGGCAACCGCTTGTTTCGGGTCACAGGCATCATCATATTTTACGATCTGCAGTTTTTCGCCCTTGATACCGCCCTTAGCATTAATGTCTGCAACCGCCTGTTCTGCGCCGGTAAATTCCTGGTCGCCGTACTGTGCTACCGGACCGGACATCGCGCCCACGACAGCCACTTTAATATCGGCCTGTGCCATCGTGCTGAATGCCAACGCAATACATCCTGCCAGTAACGCTTTACCCTTCATATTCATCCTGAGATTCCCCATTATTATGGTTATTACGATTGTCGTGATGTTGTTGTGTAGCGCTTTATTTCAGTTATAGGTATGACAGTCGCGCTTTTTCAGCATACTCTGCTAAAACATACCCCATTTTTATGATTTTGGAATAGCTAATTTGAAATGAATATATGATAAGCCCGGCAGGGATCACCGCCGGGCCAGGGCTTTAACGTGTCAGCGACGCGGAGATAATATCCAGCGCTTTACGGAACTGAACTTCGGGGATGGTAAGCGGATAGAGGAAACGGATAACGTTGCCGTACACGCCGCAGCTCAGCAGCAATAGACCTTCCTGCAACGCACGCTCCTGGACCTGACGCGTGAATTCAGGCGACGGCAGCCCGGTTTGCGGGTCGTTAAATTCCACCGCCACCATTGAGCCCTGGGCACGAATATCAGCGATAAACGGACAGTCGCCCTTCGCTTTGTTCAGCACTTCCACCAGATGATGGCCAAGATGCGCCGCGCGCGTGCAGAGATCCTCTTCATCAATCACATCCAGCACGGCATGGGCTGCGGCAATCGCCAGCGGGTTGCCGGCGTAAGTCCCGCCCAGCCCGCCAGGTGCGGGGGCATCCATCACCTCCGCCCGGCCTGAGACCGCCGAGAGCGGCATCCCGCCGGCCAGGCTTTTCGCCATGGTGATCAGATCCGGCTTCACGCAATGGTGTTCCATCGAGAACAGCTTGCCGGTTCGCGCAAAGCCACTTTGCACTTCGTCGGCAATCAGCAAAATTCCGTGCGTATCGCACAGTTCGCGCAGGGCCTGCATAAAATCGGCGGGGGCAATGTTGAATCCCCCCTCCCCCTGAACCGGTTCCAGGATAATGGCCGCCACCTGGTCCGGCGCAATGTCGGCTTTGAAGATGCGTTCGAGGCTTTTTAACGCTTCTGCTGTGCTGACGCCGTACAGATCATTTGGATAGTGTGCGTGATAAACCGATCCGGGAAACGGACCGAAACCGAGTTTGTACGGCGCCACTTTCCCCGTCAACGCCATCGTCATAAAGGTACGGCCGTGGAAGGCACCGCCAAAGGCGATCAGGCCAGGACGACGGGTATACGCGCGGGCAATTTTTACCGCGTTTTCGACCGCCTCTGCTCCCGTAGAGAAGAAAGCCGTTTTGGCAGGCCCATCAACGGGTACACGTTGGTTGATGCGCTCAGCAAGCGCCACATAGCCTTCGTACGGGACAATCTGGTATGCCGTATGGGTAAATGCGTGGAGTTGTTTTTCGATGGCGGCAATGACTTTTGGATGCCGATGGCCGGTATTCAGCACCGCAATCCCGGCGGCGAAGTCGATATACTCGTTACCCTCGACGTCCCACACCGTGGCATTTTCGGCTTTATCGGCGTAGAAGTTACACATCACGCCGATACCGCGCGGCGTCGCCTGCAAACGCCGGTCATTCAGTTCACTGTTTTTCACCCTGTCCCCCTGAGAAATTCACCTGCTTAGCGCATCTGTAAGTGTTTGCCAGGGGGAGGGAATTCGCCAGAGCGGGAGATAAAAAAACAAAACCCCCGAATTTGCATTCGAGGGTTATCGGGGACATCGCGGAAATTACGCTTCGATAGCGGCGCGAAGTTTTTTCATGGCGTTCTTTTCAAGCTGACGCACACGTTCAGCGGAGACGCCGTAGCGGTCGGCCAGCTCCTGCAGCGTGGACTTGTTGTCTTCGTCCAGCCAGCGGGCGCGGATAATATCCTGGCTACGTTCGTCGAGGCCTTCCATTGCTGAAGTCAGCTTGTTCGCGGCCTGATCTTCCCAGTTATCCTCTTCAATGTCGTCAGCAAAGTTAGAGGTTTTATCCTGCAGATACAGAACCGGTGCCATTGGCTGGCTGTCAGAGCCGTCGTCGTCGGAGGACATATCGAAGGTCATGTCCTGCGCGGCCATACGGGATTCCATCTCACGCACGTCTTTGCTGGATACGCCCAGCTCGCGCGCCACCATTTCAACTTCATCCTGATTGAACCAGCCCAGACGCTGCTTGGTTTTACGCAGGTTGAAGAACAGTTTACGTTGCGCTTTTGTCGTGGCGACTTTCACGATACGCCAGTTGCGCAGCACGTATTCATGAATTTCTGCTTTGATCCAGTGCACGGCGAAGGAGACCAGTCGCACACCCACTTCCGGGTTGAAGCGACGTACAGCCTTCATCAGACCGATGTTACCTTCCTGAATCAAGTCCGCCTGCGGCAGGCCATAGCCCGCATAATTACGAGCAATGTGAACAACAAAGCGCAGGTGAGACAGGATCAGCTTTTTCGCTGCTTCCAGATCGCCCTGGTAATGCAGCTTTTCAGCAAGCTCCTTTTCTTCCTCGGCCGTTAACATCGGCCAGGTGTTCGCAGCCCGGATATAAGATTCCAGGTTACCAACAGGGGCTAAAGCTAAAGTTTGCATTTCTTTGGTCATTCATTCCTCTCAATGTTTCTTCTGGTCCAGGCTGTCCCCATCAGGCAACAACCATGCCAAAGCGTTTGAGCCACGAGATTAGCATTCACTCTTTTATCAGACAGTGATTTTATCCACAAGTTCCAGGTGCAACGGTGAATAAATTATGCACAAATTGTGACATGGAGATGATAACAGGGGAAGAGACAACAGGGACGCTTTCCCTGCAGAGCGAACATCTCGGTGCAGGGAAAGATTATATCACGCTTTTATTAGTCGGGAGTAAAGTGACGTAAATGTTGCACGGTTGCCAGCCATGCTGCCACCCAGCCGATCATCGAGCACACCAGCAGCAGTAACAGGCACTCATCGAACCCTAAGCCACTGATATCAAACTTCGTTCCGAAAACCTGCGCCACCTCGGTTACGGCAGAGGACAGCCGCATCACCAAAATTTCTGACAATATCAGTGAAAGAAATGCGCCGGAAAAACCGAGCAATGCGCCGCCGTACAGGAACGGACGCAGGATGAAGCCATCCGTCGCACCAATCAGTTTCTGCACGTTGATGGTGTCGCGACGCGCGAAAATGCTCAGGCGCACGCTGTTACCGATGACGAGGAAGACCGCCGCCACCATCAGCACACCAATCATCGCCGCCACGCGCCCTACCAGCCCGGTCAGCGCAGCAAGACGCGCAAACCAGCTGTCATCCATGCGCACTTCATCAATCCCGTTGATACGGGTGATGCGGTCACGCAGGGTGTTGAGCGAATCGGTCCCCTGGAAATCGAGTTTCGGGATCACCACCGCCACGGCCGGGAGGGGGTTCTCTTCAAGCATGTCCAGCGCACCGCCAAAGCCTGACCAGTTACGGAACTCACCCAGGGCTTCTTCACGAGAGAGATAATTCACTTTCTCTACGCCCTGTTCGGCCTGGATTTGCCCCACAACCTGCGCCGCCGCGTTATCGTCGAGCGCCTTATCCAGATAGACCGTGATCTGCGGAGAAGGATAGTACTGCGACGCCGCCTGGTTAACGTTTTTATAGACCATGTAGCAGACGCTTGGCAGCGTCAGGGAGATGGCAATCACCATCACCGTCAGGAACGTCGCCAGCGGTTTGCTTTTCAGGTCCTGCAGCGCACCGTGGAAGGCATAACGCACCTGCTCGTTGAACACGTTGGTTTTGCGGGAGTTCGGCTTAGGCGCCGCTTTCGCACGCTTTGGCGCATTACGATTGCCGTCACCGCCGCCCTGCGGCTTACGGAAGCGGTCAAACCGGTTTCCGAACTGCCGAATCTGGTTTATTGCATCACGCTTATTCACCGAGGCCTCCGTGCAAATGACCGTCGCTCAGGGTCAGCATGCGGTACGAACGACGGGAAATCAGCCCGATGTCGTGCGTCGCCATCAATACCGTCACCCCAACGCGGTTAAATTCCTCAAACAGACGCAAAATCCCTTCTGACAGGGCGTCGTCCAGGTTACCGGTCGGTTCATCCGCCAGCAGTACCGCAGGTTTGTTCACCACCGCACGGGCAATCCCCACACGCTGCTGTTCACCGCCAGACAGCTGGATCGGGAAGTTCTTCGCTTTGTCCAGCAGCCCGACTTTATCCAGCGCCGCAGAGACGCGACGACGGATATCATCATAGCTGGCACCGGCAATAATCAGCGGAATGGCCACGTTATCGAAAACGGTGCGATCCATCAGCAGGTGGTGGTCCTGGAAAATCATGCCAATCTGACGACGCAGGAACGGCACCTCACGGTTTTTCAGACGGCTAATATCATGGCCGCTGAACCAGATTTTCCCGGCGCTCGGCCGCTCGATCCCACAGATAAGCTTGAGCAGGGTACTTTTCCCCGCGCCGGAATGGCCGGTCAGGAATGCCATCTCGCCTGGCTGCAGGTGGAATGTCACCCCCTGCAGCGCTTGTCTCCCACCGAGATAGGCCTTGCTGACGTGTTCAAAGCGAATCATTGTTAGTCCTCTCGGGCAAATAGTGCCTCAATAAAGTCGTCCGCTTTAAACGGACGTAAATCCTCAATACGCTCGCCCACACCGATGTAACGGATAGGAATATTGAACTGATCGGCCACGGAGAAGATCACCCCGCCTTTCGCGGTGCCGTCCAGTTTGGTCAGCGTGATCCCGGTCAGCCCTACCGCTTCATGGAACAGCTTCGCCTGGCTGATGGCGTTCTGTCCGGTGCTGGCATCAATGGTCAGCATAATTTCATGCGGTGCCTCTTCGTCCAGCTTCTTCATGACGCGGACGATTTTCTTCAACTCTTCCATCAGGTGCGCTTTGTTCTGCAAACGCCCTGCGGTATCGGCAATCAGCACATCCACGTTACGCGACTTCGCCGCCTGAATAGCGTCAAAGATAACGGAGGCGGAATCCGCACCGGTATGCTGCGCAATCACCGGGATGTTGTTACGCTGGCCCCAGACCTGCAGCTGCTCAACCGCCGCCGCACGGAAGGTATCACCTGCCGCCAGCATTACCGATTTGCCCTGCTGCTCAAACTGTCGCGCCAGCTTGCCGATGGTGGTGGTTTTCCCCACACCGTTCACGCCAACCATCAGAATAACAAATGGCGTTTTGCCTTCAATATTAAGCGGTTCGTCAACTTTTGCGAGGATTTCGCCCATCTCGTCTTTCAGCAGACCGTACAGCGCTTCGGCGTCACGCAGCGCCTTGCGGCTCGCCCCTTCGGTCAGACTGGCGATGATCTTACGGGTTGTTTCCACCCCAACGTCGGCGATCAGCAGTTGCTCTTCCAGCTCTTCAAAGAGATCGTCGTCGATCTTCTTGCCGCGGAACAGACTGATAAATCCGGAACCTAAGTTTTCTTTGGTTTTGAGCAGGCTACGCTTCAGGCGGGCGAAGAAACCTTCTTTGGTGGGTTTTTCCTGCTCCTGAGCAACCTCTTCACCCTGCTCTGGTTGCGCTTCCACCGGCACGACGATAACCGCTTCTTCCGCCGCGTCTGCCGCCAGCGCCTGGGCTTCCAGCTCTTCGTCGGTAAGCGCTGGCTCGTCTTGTGCTTCTTCTTCCACCGCCTCAACAATTTCGACGGTTTCTGCCTCGGCCTGCCACTCCTGCGCTGAAACCTCTTCGGCTTTCACCTCTTCCGGCAGCGGCAACGTTTCATGCTCGATAATCGCCTGCGGCGTATCGATAACGTCTTCTACCACAACGGGTTCTGGCTTCTCGCTTTCCTGAACCTGTTCGGTAACTTCCACCACCTCTTCAGCAAAGGCTTCGGTCTCTTCTTTGCTGTGCGCGTGCTCTTCCGCGTCGACAACGGCGGCAGTTTCTACCGGCGTTTCAGGCTGATACTGCTCTTCAACGGCTTGTTGTTCTTCGGTTTTCTGCTCTGTTTCTTGCTCTTTTTCACCGAAGCCCAGCCAGGAAAAGAAGCCACGTTTTTTTTGTTTTGCCATCTGCGACTACACTCCTCGCGGCGCTATATACATGGAAGCTAAAAAAATGATGAAATAGTCTAACACTTTACTTAATTGACATCACCGCCCGCAATCGCAGGCCAATTGTTAACAGAGCTTTCCAGAGATGAAGAAAACCAACCGCGCCCCAGCCGGTCAAATTCGTATTATCGGCGGCCAGTGGCGAGGCCGGAAATTACCGGTGCCGGATAGCCCCGGACTACGCCCAACCACGGACCGCGTACGCGAAACGCTGTTTAACTGGCTGGCCCCCTCAATGGTGGATGCCCACTGCCTGGACTGCTTCGCGGGCAGCGGCGCGCTGGGTCTGGAGGCGCTGTCGCGCTATGCCGCCAGCGCCACGCTGCTGGAAATGGAGCGCGGCGTTGCGCAGACGTTGCAGCAAAATCTGGCAACGCTGAAAGCGACCAACGCCAAAGTAGTGAATACCAACACACTGAGCTTCCTCGCGCAAAAGGGCACGCCGCACAACGTGGTGTTTGTCGACCCGCCGTTCCGCAAGGGGCTGCTGGAGGAGACGTTATCCCTGCTGGAAAACAACGGCTGGCTGGCGGATGACGCGTTAATCTACGTCGAAAGCGAAGTCGAAAATGGTTTACCGCCGGTCCCGGTACACTGGGATCTGCACCGAGAAAAAGTGGCAGGTCAGGTCGCTTATCGTCTGTATCACCGTCAGGCACAAGGAGAATCCAATGCCAGTACTGATTAATGTGGGACGTTTGTTGATGCTGGGCGTCTGGGCATTTCTGCTCCTCAATCTGGTGCACCCGTTCCCGCGCCCGATGAACATCTTTGTGAACGTGGCCTTTATCTTTACCACCTTCATGCACGCCCTGCAGATGGTGATGCTGAAAAACGGCCTGCCAAAAGACGGTCCGCAGATGACCGGCTGGCAGCAGCTGCGCGTGTTTATTTTTGGCGTATTTGAACTGCTGGTGTGGATGAAGAAATTTAAGGCCCAGGCGAAGAAGTAAGGCGCCTCAAGCCTCAGCTGACCCCTCTCCCTGCGGGAGAGGGAACATTACCGATCTGGCGTAAACCCTTCAAACCGCGACCCTTTGTAACTCAGAATCCCTTTTTCTCCCACCGTCAGTTGATGGTACTGCTGCGCCTCCAGACGGTAGGTCATCTCCAGCCCGCCGGTTTCCGGCTTAAAGCTCGCTTCATAGCGCATGGTGGCTCCCGCCGGCGTAACCTGCTGCTGGCGCGAGCGTCGGTCATTGAGGGCTTTCTCGCGTTTATTGCTTACCACCACGCGTTTTTGCATCAACGGCGCGGCATCGTTGTCCGCCTTCTCACGGCGCTGCTGCACGAAACGAAAGGAGGCGGCAATGACGATAATCGCCACCACAATAACGAAAAAAAGCGGCATCTTGCTCATTCAAAAATCCCATCAGATTATACGGAATTCAGGATACCTTGCCTTCCCCGGCATTGCCAAACGCCTGCCCCCATCACTACACTGAATAAGAAACTGATTATTCAGACTCAACAGTTACAGGGAGTTAATATGCTTTGGTCATTTATCGCTGTCTGTTTTTCCGCATGGCTTTACGTCGATGCATCCTATCGCGGCCCTGCCTGGCAGCGATGGTTGTTTAAACCCGTCACGCTGTTGTTACTCCTGCTGCTTGCCTGGCAAGCGCCCATGTTTAACGCCGTCAGCTATCTGGTTCTTGCCGGTCTGTGTGCGTCCCTGATTGGTGATGCCTTAACCCTGCTGCCGCGACAGCGCCTGCTGTATGCCGTTGGGGCATTTTTCCTGTCGCATCTGCTTTATACCATTTACTTCGCCAGCCAGATGACGCTCTCCTTCTTCTGGCCGCTGCCGCTGGTGCTGCTGGTCATTGGCGCGCTGCTGATCGCGGTGATCTGGACGCGTCTGGAAGAGATGCGCTTGCCTGTCTGCACGTTTATCGCCATGACGCTGGTGATGGTATGGCTGGCGGGTGAACTGTGGTTCTTCCGTCCGACGGCACCGGCAATGTCCGCGTTCTTTGGTGCCACGCTGCTGTTACTCGGGAATATCGTCTGGCTGGGCAGCCACTATCGTCGCCGCTTCCGTGCGGATAACGCGATTGCCGCCGCCTGCTACTTTGCCGGGCACTTCCTGATTGTGCGTTCGCTGTATATCTAAATAAGCCTTGACTCTGGAGTCGACTCCAGAGTGTATGCTGCGGTTAATGAGAAAATTATCATTACCGGAGACTGCCATGTCGACTCCAGAAACACCTAAAAAAGTTCCACAATTCTCGGCACTTAAGCTCAGCCCCGTTCCCGCGAAGGACGACTGCTGCTGCGACGGCGCATGCGAAACGCAAAACACGCTGCCGCTCCCGGAAAGCGCAAACCGCTACAGCTGGGTGGTCAACGGTATGGACTGCGCGGCCTGCGCCCGTAAAGTCGAAAACGCGGTAAAACAGGTCCCCGGCGTCAGCCACGTCCAGGTGCTCTTCGCCACCGAGAAGCTGCTGGTCAGCGCCGATAATGACATCAGCACGCTGGTTGAAGCCGCCGTCAGTAAGGCCGGTTACAGCCTGCGCAGCGAAACCGCACCTGTCGAAAAGACGTCAGCCCTGCGAGAAAACCTGCCCATTATCACCCTTGTCATCATGATGGCCCTGAGCTGGGGTCTGGAGCAATTTAACCACCCGTTCGGTAACCTGGCGTTCATCGCCACAACGCTTGTCGGACTGTTCCCGATTGCCCGTCAGGCCGTGCGGCTGATGAAAAGCGGAAGCTGGTTCGCCATCGAAACGCTGATGAGCGTGGCGGCGATCGGCGCGTTGTTTATTGGCGCGACGGCGGAAGCGGCCATGGTGCTGCTGCTGTTCTTAATTGGCGAGCGCCTTGAGGGCTGGGCGGCGAGTCGGGCACGGAAAGGGGTCAGCGCGCTGATGGCGCTGAAACCGGAAACCGCAACGCGGGTGACGGGCAGCGAACGCCAGACGGTGGCTATTAACACGCTGCGCCCGGGTGATGTGATTGAGGTCGCCGCCGGCGGGCGTCTGCCTGCGGACGGTGAACTGCTTACCGCCACGGCGAGTTTCGATGAAAGTGCCCTCACCGGCGAGTCGATTCCGGTTGAACGCTCAGCGGGCGAGAAAGTGCCTGCAGGCGCCACCAGCGTCGATCGTCTGGTGCAACTCACGGTCCTCTCCGGGCCGGGTGAGAGCGCCATCGACCGTATCCTGAAGCTGATTGAAGAGGCCGAGGAGCGTCGCGCACCCGTTGAGCGCTTTATCGATCGCTTCAGCCGGATCTACACCCCCGCCATCATGCTGGTCGCCCTGCTGGTGACAATTATTCCACCGCTGTTCCTGGGCGCAGCCTGGGAAGGCTGGGTTTATAAAGGTCTGACGTTGCTGCTGATTGGTTGCCCGTGCGCGCTGGTGATCTCCACGCCGGCAGCCATTACCTCCGGCCTGGCGGCCGCGGCGCGTCGTGGAGCGCTGATTAAAGGCGGTGCGGCGCTGGAGCAGCTGAGCCAGGTGCAACATATCGCCTTCGATAAAACCGGTACGCTGACGGTGGGTAAACCGCAGGTCACGGGCATTTATCCTCAGGAGGTCAGTGAAAACACGCTGCTCACCCTGGCCGCTGCCGTCGAACAAGGCTCCACCCACCCGCTGGCACAGGCAATAGTCCGCGAAGCGCAGTCGCGTGGGCTGGACATCCCTGCCGCCACCGCACAGCGGGCGCTGGTCGGGTCCGGGATTGAAGCCGACGTTGAAGGGAATAACGTCCTGATCGTTGCCGCGAATACGTTTCCGGCGGCCGGGCTGAGCCAGCCAGTCCAGGCGCTGGAACAGGCCGGGCAAACCGTGGTGATGGTGGTGCAAAACGGCGTGGCGATAGGGATGCTGGCACTGCGTGACACCCTGCGTGACGATGCAAAAGACGCCGTCGCCGCGCTGCATCAACTGGGCGTGCAGGGGGTGATCCTCACCGGGGATAACCCGCGAGCCGCGGCAGCGATTGCCGGTGAGCTGGGGCTGGCGTTTAAAGCCGGGTTATTGCCTGCGGATAAAGTGCGCGCCGTAACGGAACTGAACAACCATGCACCGCTGGCAATGGTGGGTGACGGCATCAACGATGCCCCGGCGATGAAAGCCGCCACCATTGGCATTGCAATGGGCAGCGGCACCGACGTGGCGCTGGAAACCGCCGACGCGGCGCTCACCCACAACCGCCTGACCGGGCTGGCGCAGATGATTGCTCTGGCGCGCGCCACGCGGGCCAATATCCGTCAGAACATCGGGATTGCGCTGGGCCTGAAGGGGATTTTCCTGGTCACCACGCTGCTCGGTATAACCGGCCTGTGGCTGGCGGTGCTGGCGGATACCGGCGCAACGGTACTGGTGACGGCGAACGCGCTCCGCTTATTACGTCGACAATAACACAAGATGCCCTCTCCCACCGGGAGAGGGCGGAAAACGGCGTTACTGCATCCCTAACACGCGCGGCAGCCACAGCGAGATGGCTGGGATGTACGTCACCATCGCCAGCACCACCAGCAGCATGCCGTAAAACGGCAGCATCGCGCGCACCACATGCTCGATTTTCTGTTTACTTACCGCGCTCGCCACAAACAGCACCGAACCGACCGGCGGCGTAATCAGCCCGATCCCCAGGTTCACCATCATGATCATCCCAAAATGCACCGGATCGATGCCCAGCGAATTGGTCACCGGCAACAGCACAGGCGTCAGGATCAGGATGATCGGTGCCATGTCCATTAACGTGCCGATCAGCAGCAGCATGATGTTGAGATACATCAGGATCACGTACTTGTTATCGGAGAGCGAGGTGAAGAACTCGGTGATACGGCTCGGGAGCTGCATGTAGGTCATCACCGCGCCAAACGCCGCCGCAAAGCCAATCAGTATCATCACGATGGTGACGGTTTTCACCGTCCTGCACATCAGCTTCGGCAGCTCGTTCCACTTGTAGTCCCGGTAGATAAACATGGTGACAAAGAACGCCCACAGACAGGCCACGGCAGCGGATTCCGTTGCGGTAAATATCCCGGACAGTATCCCGCCGAGAATAATCACTACAGTCATCAGCCCCCACAGCGCGTCCAGCGTGATTTTCAGCGCCTGCTTAAAGGGAATTTTTTCCCCTTTCGGGTAGCCACGTTTGCGGGCAAAGCCCAGACACATTGCCATCAGGCTTACGCCGAGCAGCAGCCCTGGCAGCACCCCCGCGATAAACAGCGTCGCGATAGAGACCGTTCCGCCTGCCGCGAGGGAATAAATTACCGAGTTGTGGCTGGGCGGGATCAAAATCGCCTGTACCGATCCGCTGGCGGTCACCGCCGCCGCATAATCGCGCGGATAGCCCTTCTTCTCCATCTCCGGGATCATTACGCTGCCAATGGAGGCCGTATCCGCCACCGACGAGCCGGAAATCGCGCCGAAGAACGTGGAGGCCACAATATTCACCAGCGACAGCCCACCGCGAATAAAGCCAACAAACACGTAGGCGAAATTGACCAGCCGTCGGGCAATCCCCCCTTCCGCCATAATCGCACCCGCGAGAATAAAGAAGGGGATCGCCAGCAGCGTGAATTTATTCACCCCGCTGGTTATCTGAATCATCAGCGCCTCGAGGGGTAAATCTATCCACAATGCGCCCGCGACGGCGCTTAGCCCGACGGCAAAGGCCACCGGCATCCCCAGCGCCAGCAAAATGGCGAGGGTGAATAACAAAACAAATGCATCCATTGTTCACCCCTTAACTGTGGTTGCCGATCAGCACGACGGGACGGTTTTCCTGCGAGCCAAACAGCAGGCGCTCAATCACAAACAGGATCAGAACGGCAGAGCCCACCGGCAGCGGCAGATAGCTCTCGCCGGAGGTCATGACCGGAAATTCGGCGACCGGTTGCTCCCAGAGTTCGACGCACAGCCAGTAGCTGTACCAGAACATCAGGCCAGCAATCAGCAGCATCAGCAGATCAACGGCCCGTGCGCAGACGGATTTTAACGGCCCGGGCAGCCGGTCGGTGAGCATATTCACCGCAATGTGCGAACCGGCACGGTAGCTGACCGCCGCGCCGATAAAGGTGAAGGTCACCATGCAGATGATGGCAACCGGCTCCGGCCAGGATTCACCGCGGTTAAGCACATAGCGCGAAAAAATGCCGATGGGGATCACAATCGTCATCACCAGCAGCGAAATGCCCGCCACGGCCATCGCCAGCAGGTAGAGACGGTCCATCCACTTCAGATAGAGTTCGGACATACGTACTCCGGTTACTTGACGTCAGCGATGGCTTTCATCAGATCCTGATGCTTTTCGCCATACTGGGCGCGCACCGGCTCTGTGGCTTTGATAAATACCGTTTTGTCGATCTCGTGGAACTGCACCCCGCCAGCCTTCATTTTTTCCAGCGCCTGGGCGTTATAGGCTTCCCACAACTTACGTTGTTCAAACTGGGCTTCACGGGCCAGGGTCAGGATCTTTTTCTGCTCGTCGGCGCTGAGTTTGTCCCACTTCACTTTTGAGTAGAGCAGCATTTCCGGGGTGATAAAGTGGCCGCTGAGGGTGTAGTTTTTGGCGACTGGCATATAGTTATGCGCGACATAGGTCGGTGGATTATTCTCCGCGCCGTCAATCACGCCGGTTTGCATTCCGCTGTAAACTTCGCTTACCCCCATTGCCACCGCGTTAGCGCCCATATCTTTCAGCGTCGCCAGCGCCACCGGACTGCCCTGTACGCGGATTTTCTTCCCTTTCAGATCGTCGGGTTTAACAATCGGATCTTTGGTGATCAGGTTGCGGGTGCCGGAGTCCATCCAGCCGAGGAACACCAGTCGTGATTTCGGGTTGGCAGTTAGCTTATCGCCAATTTGCTTGCCGATATCCCCGTCGATCACTTTGTGCATGTGGTCTTCATCGCGGAAAACGTAGGGCAGCGTGAAGACTTCGATATCGGGCAGGATGGCCGCCACCGGCGCCATCGAGACGCGGATCATATCGATCGCCCCCATCTGCGCCTGCTCAATCATCTGTTTTTCATCCCCCAGCACGCCGCCGGGGAAGACCTTAATCTCCAGCTTGCCGTCGGTTTGTTGTTTGAGTTTTTCACCCATTTGCTGAACCGCCACCACGTTCGGGTAGCCTTCAGGGTGCACATCGGCGGCTTTGATGGTTTGCGCAGCGACGGAGCAGGTAAAAGCGGAGAGGCACAGGGCGGCCAGTAACGGCTTGAGGGTCGTTTTCATCGGGTCAACTCCAGGGTAGTGAGATAAGCGTTAAAACAGTGTTTTATTTTTGTACGCTTAAAAACTAGACTACGGCCGGAAAAGCGGGGGTGAAGCGCCTCACAAAAGCGTGAAATTTTGAAACGATGGTTTAGAAAGGTTTTCTCCCTCTCCTTGTGGGAGAGGGTCGGGGTGAGGCCATCAGGCCGCATTTACCCCTTGCGGATCACATACCGGTACGGCAGCGTTTCGGTCTGCTGTGCCACCAGCTCATGTTCCATAAAGGTACAAAAACCGGGAATGTCGCGGGTGGTGGCGGGGTCGTCGGCGATGATCAGCAGCGTCTCACCGGTCTGCATGTTGCGCACGGTTTTACGTACCATCATTACCGGCTCCGGGCAGCGAAGGCCCTGAGCATCAAGGGTGTGGTCTGGGCTGGAAAACAGATCGGTCATGTTCTTCTCGGTCAGGTAAAAACGGCTGTAGTTTACGCCCCATCGTCGGCAATGCAACCAGGTTAACGATTGCGTAAAAACTAACCATTGCAATGTCCGGCCAAAGCAGTATCATGCTGCGGTTTTTATTGGGTTCCCTCACCCCAACGTATAAAAAGGTTACAACATGATGCAGTTTTCTGATTCGCAGCGCGTTAAAGCGTTGTTCTGGCTTTCGCTTTTTCATTTGCTGGTGATTACCTCCAGCAACTATCTGGTGCAACTCCCGATCTCCATCTTTGGTTTTCATACCACGTGGGGCGCGTTCAGTTTCCCGTTTATTTTTCTCGCCACTGATTTGACCGTGCGTATTTTCGGCGCACCGCTGGCTCGCCGCATTATTTTCGCGGTCATGCTGCCGGCGCTGTTCATTTCGTACGTGATCTCTTCCCTGTTTTATATGGGAAGCTGGCAGGGGTTCGAGGCGTTAACGCACTTCAACCTGTTTGTCGCCCGTATCGCCTCCGCCAGCTTTATGGCCTACGCGCTGGGGCAGATCCTCGACGTTCACGTGTTTAACCGCCTGCGTCAAAATCATCGCTGGTGGATGGCACCCACGGCGTCCACGCTGTTTGGCAACGTCAGCGACACGCTGGCCTTCTTCTTTATCGCATTCTGGCGTAGCCCGGACGCATTTATGGCCCAGCACTGGATGGAAATCGCCCTTGTGGACTACTGCTTCAAGGTGCTTATCAGCATTGTGTTCTTCCTGCCGATGTACGGCGTCCTGCTGAATATGCTGCTGAAAAGACTCGCAGATAAATCTGAAATCACAGCATTGCAGGCTGGTTAAGGGTTCGCTTTATCAGTTGTGATAAGATGAGCCAATCAGCCGTTATGGCCGTTTATCGAAAGGAAGAAGTTAATGCGCAATCTGGTTAAATATGTCGGGATTGGCCTGCTGGTTGTGGGCCTTGCAGCCTGTGATAACAGCGACACGAAAACGCCTGCTCAGGGCGCGTCTGCAGAGAGCAACGCCACCGGTCAGCCGGTGAGTCTGCTGGACGGTAAACTCAGTTTCTCTCTGCCGGCAGATATGACTGACCAGAGCGGCAAGCTGGGTACCCAGGCGAACAATATGCACGTTTACTCCGATGCAACCGGGCAGAAAGCCGTTATTGTGATTGTGGGCGACGACACCAGCGAAGACCTGGCCGTCATGACCAAACGTCTGGAAGATCAGCAGCGCAGCCGCGATCCGCAGCTGCAGGTCGTGACCAATAAATCTATCGAACTGAAAGGCCACACGCTGCAACAGCTGGACAGCATCATTTCAGCAAAAGGCCAGACCGCTTACTCTTCCGTGGTGCTTGGCAAGGTCGATAACAAACTGCTGACCCTGCAGATCACTCTGCCGGCGGAAAATCAGCAGAAAGCGCAGACAGCTGCTGAAAACATCATTAACACCATCGTGATCCAGTAATTCTTCACGATGATGACGTGGCCTCCGGTGCCTGCACCGGGGGCCATTTTTTTAGCCGCCATGTCAGCATCAATGCGATAACCACCAGACCCGCCGCGGCAAGATAGATTACCGGTACCCCTGCCCACGCCATCACCAGCCCTGCCAGCGGCCCGGTAATGCCCAGCGACATGTCCATAAACACCGTGTAGGTCGCCAGCGCCGACCCCTGGTTCTGCTGTGGCACGGCTTTTACCGCGACCACGCCGAGTGCCGGGAAGACCAGCGAAAAGCCAGCGCCGGCGAGGAAAACGCCCATTTTCGCCATCCACGGTGCGGTGGCAATCCCGGTCAACACCAGCCCGACAATCTCTACCGCAAAGCAGATCAACGCCACATTCAGTCCCCCCAGACGGTTGATACCGTTCGGGAAGAGCAAACGCGCGCCGACAAACGCACAGCTAAACAGCGTCAGGGCAAAGGCTGCGCCGTCCCAGCCTTTGGCGTCATAGAAGAGAGTAATGAACGTGGCGATCACGCCGAAGCCGGTGGTTGCCAGCGCCAGCGCCATACCATAAGGCCAGACGCGCCCCAGCACCGCCCTGAATGGCAGTGGCTTGCCTTTGCTGGCCTTCACCTTCGGGCGCGGCAGGGCAAACAGAATCGCGAGCAGCGCGACGACCATAATGGTGATAGCCAGCCCGGATAGCCCGCCATAGGCATAACAGATCACCCCCAGCGGTGCGCCCAGCGCCATTGCGCCGTAGGTGACGATACCGTTCCACGAGATCACCCGGCCAATATGGGACGCACCCACCACACCCACGCCCCACAGCGTCGAACCGGTGCCCGCCAGACTTTGTCCGATACCCAGAATCACTCGCCCCAGACAGAGCAGCGCCAGGCTGGCCAGCGGCCAGTGGCTGGTGGTGGCGGCCAGCAGGTAGCCCAGACCACTCAGAAAACAGCCGCAGAGCCCGACAATGACGATGCGCTTTGGCCCAAACAGATCCGCATAGCGCCCGGCATGCGGGCGGCTCAGGAGCGTGGCGAAATACTGCAGGCTGATGACCAGCCCCGCCCAGAATGCGCTAAAACCCATGACGTCATGGACATAGCCCGGCAACACCGCCAGCGGCAGGCCAATCGTCAGATAACTGGCGAAGTTAAAAATCACAACGGAAACAATGCGCAGATTGAGGCGCAATCCGCTCAGCGCCGGTTCGGCGGCATGCTCTGGCATGGGGTTTAACCTGAATTTTTACAACAGTGTTTCACTATTACCACGGCAGGATAAGAAAATCAGCACTGACTTTCAGATTATCGGCTCCAGACGAAGCGGCCACCGGGCACTACACTTAACGGGCTATCACATTAAGGAACCCGCATGATACCGAACCAGTCCGACAAAGCAGGACTTCACATCTTATTAAAACTCGCCTGCCTGGTGGTTATCCTCGCAGGTATCCATGCTGCCGCTGACATCATTGTCCAGCTCCTGCTGGCGCTCTTTTTTGCCATTGTGCTTAATCCGCTGGTGACCTGGTTTTTGCGCCGGGGCATCAGCCGTCCGGTGGCCATTACTATCGTGGTCATCGTGATGATGATTGCCCTGACGGCGCTTTTCGGCGTGCTGGCGGCGTCGCTCAGTGAATTCTCCACCATGCTTCCGCAGTACAACAAAGAGCTGACGCGTAAGATCGTTTCGCTTCAGGAGATGATGCCTTTTCTTAACCTGCATATCTCACCCGAGCGGATGTTACGCCGCATGGATTCAGAGAAGGTCATGACCTACGCCACCACCCTGATGACCGGCCTTTCCGGCGCGATGGCCAGCATCCTGCTGCTGGTGATGACGGTGGTGTTTATGCTGTTCGAGGTCCGCCATGTTCCTTATAAGCTGCGCTTTGCGCTGAATAACCCGCAAATTCATATTGCGGGTTTACACCGGGCCCTGAAGGGCGTGTCCAAATATCTGGCCCTGAAAACGCTGTTAAGCGTCTGGACCGGGGTGATTGTCTGGCTGGGACTGATGCTGATGGGCGTGCAGTTCGCGCTGATGTGGGGCGTACTGGCGTTTCTGCTGAACTACGTACCCAACATCGGCGCGGTGCTTTCCGCCGTGCCGCCGATGATTCAGGCGTTTCTGTTCAATGGCTTTTACGAGTGCATGCTGGTGGGGGCGCTGTTTCTGGTCGTGCATATGGTGCTGGGCAATATCCTTGAGCCGCGCATGATGGGCCACCGTCTCGGAATGTCGACGCTGGTGGTGTTCTTGTCGTTGCTGATCTGGGGATGGCTGCTGGGGCCGGTCGGGATGTTACTGTCAGTCCCGCTGACCAGCGTGTGTAAGATCTGGATGGAAACCACCAAAGGTGGCAGCAAACTGGCGATCCTGTTGGGTCCCGGGCGACCGAAAAGCCGACTGCCGGGATAACGGGTCCCACAGCGCGTAACTGTGCAACACACCGAAAATTACCGCGACGCTCACCGCGCGGTAATTTTCATTTTCGGTAAGGAGGATTTCGCGTTATTTATCCCGCCCTAATAAATGAATCGTCATGCAAATATTTATTTAACGCAAATTACACGGCATATAATTCTCACCCTTTCATTTCAATGCATTACACCTCCCGTCACGTAAAATAAATACCCACTTTTATATCGACAAAAATTATCCTCATTAGCGATAATACCCCGCCAAAATATAATTTTTTAAAATTACTGATTTAAATTGTTATTATTGATACGGAGTTGTTGATGAAAAAGATCATTAAATGGTTTGCTACTGTTGCTGTCGTCGGCGCACTGGCCGGTTGCGCGCGTACCGCCCCAATCGATCAGGTTCACGCTACTGTCAGTACAGGCCACACCGCAGAGCAGGTGAAAACCGCCATTCTGAAAGCAGGCCAGAAGCGCGACTGGATCATGAGCGAAGCGGGCCCGGGCGTAATTAAAGGCCGTCTGCAGGCACGCGACCACTCGGTCGAAATCCGTATTCCTTATTCTGCGACAAGCTATTCAATTAATTACGAAAGCAGTATGAACCTGAAAGCCGCCGACGGTAAAATTCACAAAAACTATAACCGCTGGGTTCATAACCTCGACCACGATATTCAGATGAACCTCTCTGCAGGCGCCGCGCTGTAATATTTTCCTCATGTCGGGCCGACATGGCCCGATAACGTTTTTCTCGGCCTCATAAGGTTACGCACACATGTACGAAAAGGACACCCTCAACGCGCTGGATGCCATTACCGAAGCGCAACGCATCGCTTTTGCGCCGATGCTGTTTCAGACCGCGCGTTGTCTGCGTAATTCGGGCGTGCTTTCCTGGCTGGATAAAAAAGGGAAAACAGGGGCAAGTCTCGAGGAAATAACCGAAAACAGTACCCTGAGCAGTTATAGCGTAAGCGTATTGCTGGATATGGGATTAAGCGGACGGATCGTTACCTGTAAAGAAGGGCGCTATTTCCTGGCAAAGGTGGGCCATTTCTTATTGCATGACACCATGACTCGCGTGAATATGGATTTCACGCAGGATGTTTGTTACCAGGGGTTATTCCATCTGGCCGATGCCCTGCAGGAAGAAAAACCGGCGGGATTATCCGTGTTTGGTAACTGGCCAACCATCTATCCGGCATTATCACAATTACCCGCGCAGACAAAAGAGAGCTGGTTCGCTTTTGATCATTACTATTCTGATGCCGCTTTCGACGCGGCGCTGCCATATATATTCGCAAGCTCGCCGACAAAATTGTACGATGTGGGCGGAAATACGGGTAAATGGGCGTTACGCTGCTGCCGCTATGACGACAATGTTGCCGTGACGATCCTTGACCTGCCACAGCAGATAACGCTGGCGCAGGAAAACATCGAAAAAGCAGGTTTATCTCATCGCATTGGCTTCCATGCTGTCGATATGCTTAGTCATGCGACATTGCCGGGTGAAGCCGATATCTGGTGGATGAGCCAGTTCCTGGATTGTTTCTCTCCGGACCAGATTGTCGCCATGTTGACTCGCGTTGCACAGGTTATGAAGCCCGGCGCGCGACTGTGCATCATGGAACTGTTCTGGGATGCCCAAAAATTTGAAGCCGCCTCATTCAGCCTGAATGCTACCTCGCTTTATTTCACCTGTATGGCGAACGGCAACAGCCGGTTTTACAGTGTAGAGAAATTTTATCACTACCTGGAGCGGGCCGGTTTCCACGTAGAACAGCGGCTGGACAACCTTGGGGTAGGTCATACCCTTTTGATTTGTCAAAAAATTGAACAATAGAGCAGTTGAACTGCCCGGCAGGCTTGCCTGTCTTTTAATGATGGTTTTCCGCGGACGCGCGTAGATGAAATTTTCACTGAACATAATTGACTGGCAGGCAAGAGCGCCAGGCCTGAGCGATGCCGCAGAGTGGCAGGCGTGGTCACGCCAGCACCTTACCCTCGACCCGGCTGCGCCGCTGCCTAAGCTTACCGAACTGCCAATGATGACCGCGCGCCGCCTCAACTCGGGCAGTAAGCTGGCGGTAGACCTCGGACTCACCCTGCTTCGCCGCCACGCGATTGATGCCGTTGTCTATTCCAGCCGTCATGGCGAACTGGAGCGTAATTTCCGCATCCTGCACTCCCTGGCGACCGGTCAGGCCGTCTCGCCGACAGACTTTGCCATGTCCGTGCACAATTCGGCGGTGGGCAACCTGACGATCACTGCGCGACACCCCATCGTCTCGTCTTCTGTTTCTGCCGGGCTGGACACCTTCCAGCAGGCATTATATGAAGTGTTGAGCCTGCTTCAGGCGGGCTATTCCCGCGTCTTGCTGGTCGATTTTGACGGCGCCCTGCCCGATTTTTATCATCCGGGTTTACCGCCGCAGATGCCCACCTGGCCCTACGCGCTGGCCCTGGTGATTGAAGCCGGGAGCACACTGCAGTGTGAAACCCACAGCGGCAGCACGGGTGAAGAACCTCCCCTGCCGCAGAGCCTGATGTTCCTGCAACGTTACCTCCGCGATGAACGGCAGTTTGTGGTTTCAGGCGAACGTCTGCTGTGGCAATGGACACGCGAATGAGCCGCCTGACTGCCCGTATCAACTGGTTATGGCGTCTGATGATGACCGGCTTCTGCTTCGTGCTGTTTGGCACGGGCGGGTTGCTGCTGTCGCTGGTGTGGTTCAATCTGCTGTTGCTGGTTCAGCGCGACCGCGCCAGACGCCGTCGCCTGGCGCGTCGCAGTATCGCGGCCAGCTTCCGCTTTTTCTTACATGTCGCCCGTGGCACCGGGGTACTGGACTATCGCATTCACAATCTTGACGCCCTTCGCGGGGATCGCGGTTGTCTGGTGGTGGCCAATCACCCGACGCTGATTGATTACGTGATCCTGGCGTCCGTCATGCCCGAAACCGACTGTCTGGTGAAAAGTGCGTTGCTTCGCAATCCCTTTGTCAGCGGCGTCATTCGCGCAGCGGATTACCTGATTAACAGCGAAGCGGAAACGCTCCTCAGTGCAAGCCAGCAGCGTCTGGCCCAGGGCGACACGCTGTTAATCTTTCCGGAGGGCACACGAACCCGGTCGGGAGAGGCAATTTCCCTCCAGCGCGGCGCGGCAAATATTGCCGTGCGCTGCCACAGCGACCTGCGCATCGTGGTGATCCACTGCAGCGAACCTCTGCTGGATAAAAAAAGTCACTGGTACGACGTACCGCCCGTAAAACCTGTTTTCACCGTAGATGTTCGCGATCGCGTGAATATCGACGCTTTTTACGATGCGAAGACACAAGAACCGGCACTGGCGGCAAGGCAGTTAAACCGGCATCTGCAGCATCGATTAACATCAGGCCTTCAATCTTTGTCAGGAATTAATGATGCAAGCGCTTCATCTTGAAATTAAAAATCTCATCATCACTACGCTGAATCTGGACGAGCTTACCGCCGAGGATATCGATACCGATGCTGCGCTGTTTGGTGATGGACTGGGCCTCGACTCTATCGACGCCCTCGAACTTGGCCTGGCCGTGAAAAACCAGTATGGCGTGGTGCTGTCTGCCGAAAGCGAAGAGATGCGTCAGCACTTCTTTTCCGTCGCCACGCTGGCTTCTTTTATCAACGCTCAACGCGCCTGAGATGTGATCCGTTATGACTGAACAAGAAACCATTTATCAGGAAGTCTGCGAACTCCTGGCTACGCTGTTTGAACTCGACCCACAGGAAATCACGCCTGAGGCTCGCCTGTACGAAGATCTGGATCTGGACAGTATCGATGCAGTGGACATGATTGTTCACCTGCAGAAGAAAACGGGGACGAAAATCAAACCGGAAACCTTCAAATCTGTCCGTACCGTGCAGGATGTGGTTGACGCTGTCGCTCAGCTTTTGCGCGACGAGTAAACCACCGTGCCTGGAGGACGAGCGTTTCCGGCGATCCCACTCCTGACGGGAGTCGTGTTGCTGGCGTGGCCATTCCTGATTGGATTGGGGCTGACGCACAACGGTCTGCACTGGCTGTTGCCGCTGATGGCCCTGGTGCTGGTGCTGCGTCTGCATCAGGCGCGGCGAAACGCAGGCCCGATGCGGTATGTGGTGCAGTGCATTGCGCTGGCAGGCCTGGCGCTCTGCGCGGCAAGCTATCTGCTGAAAGCGCACCAGTGGCTGCTGCTCTATCCGGTGGTGGTTAATCTCGTGATGCTGGCCGTGTTTGGCGGCTCACTGTGGACAACCATGCCGCTGGTTGAACGGCTGGCACGTCTGCGTGAACCGAATTTGCCTCCGGCGGGTGTGCGATATACCCGTAAGGTGACGCTGGTGTGGTGCGGGTTTTTCCTCGGTAACGGTGCGATAGCCCTGTTTACCGTGCTACACGGCGATATGCATGTCTGGACAGTGTGGAACGGTATGGTGGCTTATTTTCTGATGGGCACGATGATGGCGACAGAGTGGCTGGTGCGTCAACGGGTGATGAAAAAAGAGAAGCTCGATGAATAAACCCCTCCCGCTGGGCCAGTGGTTAAATGCTCCACGCCCTGACGACATGCCGATCGCCTGGCTTGACGATCGCACCTGGACGCTGGGTGAGTTGCGCCACGATGTCACCTTGCTGGTAGAAGCATTGCGACAGCAGGAGGGTGAACGCTGGGCGCTGTGCTTTGAAAACAGCTACCTGTTTATTGTTGCGCTGCTGGCCTCGCTGCATGCCGGTAAAACCCCGGTCATTCCAGGCCATAGCCGGGTCTCTCTGCTCGACGAACAGCAGTCGCTGTTTAGCGGTGTCCTGAGCGATAAGACGCTGGATATTCAGGGAAAGGTCATTGTGGTGACCTCCTCCTCCCAGACCGCGCGCCAATGGGCACCGTTGTCCGTCATTGACGACGCGCGCTTTGTTGAGCTTTTTACCTCGGGCTCCACGGGCACCCCACGCCGGGTCATTAAGCACATCACCAGCCTGGACCGTGAAGCATGCCTGCTGGCGAACCGTTTTGGCGAACGCCTGGCGGGCTGCAGCATTGTGGCCTCGGTCGTACCACAACATCTCTATGGCCTGACGTTCCGCATCATGTTGCCAATGGCGATGGGGCTTCCGCTGCACGCCGCCATGCTTTATTACGCTGAGCAGCTGGCGGCACTCCCTCACGACAGGCAGTACCTTTTTATCAGCAGTCCGGCGTTCCTGAAACGGCTGGATACCGAGCTGACTGCCCCTCCCGTCGTGATGCTGATCTCCGCTGGGGGAATGCTGCCCTGGTGCGATGTCACGGAGACCCATGGCTGGCTTAACGTCTGGCCGGATGAAATCTATGGCAGCACCGAAACCGGGATCCTCGCCTGGCGGCACCGTCAGGCGGACAGCGTACCCTGGTTCGCCTTCCCCGGTGTGGTGTTCCAGAGTGAAGGGGAAATCTGCCGCGTGACCTCCCCGCTCATTCACGAAGCCGCAGGGTTACAGCTGGACGATATCCTGCACTTCGACAGTAACGGTTTTTTTAGCATTGCCGGACGTCGTGGTCGGGTGGTCAAAATCGAAGAAAAGCGTATCTCACTGAACGAGATTGAACGTCGCCTGCTGGAGCTTGAGGGCATATGTGAAGCCGCAGCGTTACCGGTTACCCGCGGAGGTCGTCAGGGTATAGGTGTCCTGCTGGTTCTGGATGAGAAGACCCGTCAGCGCTGGCATCAGCAGGGCAAAAAAACGCAGGAACTGGCCTGGCGCCGCGCCCTGCGGCCCTGGCTTGAGCCGGTCGCCGTCCCCCGCTACTGGCGCATTATCGATGAGATGCCGGTAAACAGTATGAATAAGCGTGTCTATGCGCAGTTACAGGAGTTGTTTCATGAAAATTCATGAAATCGAACGCCACCAGGCACAGCCGCAGCACCTGGAAATCGTTTTGCATATTGACCCCTCCCTGTTCTGGTTCCAGGGGCATTTTGCCGTACAGCCGTTGCTGCCAGGTGTGGCACAGATTGACTGGGTCATGCACTACGCCACCACGCTGCTGGCACCGGGTTACCGTTTTCACAGCATCCAAAATGTGAAATTCCAGGCCCCTCTGCTGCCGGATACCACGGTCACGCTGGTCCTTAACTGGCATGCCGAACGTCAGATACTGACCTTCAGCTACCAGCGCCATGCCGGTGACGATCGCCATACTGCCAGCAGCGGGAAGATTCGCCTGTGTCAGTAACCTTCCGCCCCTGCGTGCTGATCCCGTGCTACAACCATGGCGCGATGATGGCAAAGGTACTGTCGCGGCTGGCGCCGTTCGGCTTGCCCTGCCTGGTGGTCGATGACGGAAGTGACGAGCAGACGCGCCGCATTCTGGAGCGTCTGGCCGCCGGGCAGCCCCAGATTACGCTGGTACGTCTGGCGCAAAACGCAGGTAAAGGTGCCGCGGTCATTAAGGGGCTGGAAGAGTCGGCCCGCGCGGGCTATACCCACGCCGTACAGGTGGATGCCGACGGCCAGCATGCTATTGAGGATATCCCCAAAATGCTGGCTCTGGCTGAGCGTCACCCGGAGGCGCTGATATCTGGCCAGCCCATTTACGATGATTCCATTCCGCGCTCCCGCCTCTACGGTCGCTGGATAACACACGTCTGGGTATGGATTGAAACCCTGTCCCTGCAACTTAAAGACAGCATGTGCGGTTTTCGGGTCTACCCGGTCTCGCCCACGCTGCAGCTGGCCGCACGCGTGCCGCTTGGCAAACGTATGGACTTTGACACCGAAGTGATGGTCCGTCTCTACTGGCAGGGCAATACCAGCTATTTTCTGCCGACCCGCGTTACCTATCCGCCGGACGGGTTATCCCATTTCGACGCGCTCAAAGACAACGTGCGGATCTCGCTGATGCACACCCGGCTGTTCTTCGGCATGCTGCCCCGCATTCCCGCCCTGCTGTTTCGTCGTCGCCGCCAGCACTGGGCGCAGCAGGACGAGGTGAAAGGCCTGTGGGGAATGCGCCTGATGCTGCGCGTCTGGCAGCTGTTTGGCCGCCGGGCCTTTACCGTGCTGCTGTGGCCGGTTATCGCGGTGTACTGGCTTACGGCCCGACCGGCGCGACAGGCTTCACAGCAGTGGACAGCACGAGTGAAGCAGGTGCTGACGCAGCGGAACATGCCTGTTCCGCCACGCCTTAACAGCTTTTTCCATTTTATGCGCTTCGGTAACGCCATGCTGGATAAAGTCGCCAGCTGGCGCGGCGAACTGAAGTTTCATCGTGACGTGGTCTTTGCTCCCGGTGCATATGACGTGCTGGATGCTGACGCATCGCAAGGCAAACTGCTGCTCGCATCGCATCTTGGCGATGTGGAAGCCTGCCGGGCACTGGTTCAGCTGGAAGGCAGCAAAGTCATCAACGCGCTGGTCTTTAGCGATAACGCGCAGCGCTTTAAACAGATCATGACCGAGATGGCACCCCAGGCGGGGGTTAACCTGATGCCCGTGACGGACATTGGGCCGGATACCGCTATCGCCATCAAAGAGAAGCTTGAGCGCGGTGAATGGGTCGCCATTGTGGGCGATCGCATAGCGGTCACGCCACAGCGCGGCGGCGACTGGCGGGTGATCTGGAGTTCGTTTATGGGACAGCCCGCCCCGTTCCCGCAAGGGCCGTTTATTCTCGCCTCCATTCTGCGCTGCCCGGTAGTGCTGATTTACGCCCTGCGTCAGCAGGGTGCGCTCACGATACACTGCGAACCGTTTGCCGACCCGCTGCTTCTGCCACGCGGGGAGCGCCAGCAGGCGCTGCAACAGGCCGTCGATCGCTATGCACAGCGGCTTGAGCATTACGCCTTAATGTCACCGCTCGACTGGTTTAATTTTTTCGATTTCTGGCACCTGCCGGATGCCAAAGAGAAGGAGTAAAGGGTGCTGACCGATCCCCGCTTTACGACCGAAGTAGAAATCACCGTTCCGTTCCACGATGTCGATATGATGGGCGTGGTCTGGCACGGCAACTATTTCCGCTACTTTGAGATTGCCCGCGAGGCGCTGCTCAACCAGTTTAACTACGGCTATCGCCAGATGAAGGCGTCAGGCTATGTCTGGCCGGTAGTCGATACCCGGGTGAAATACCGCGATGCGGTGACCTTTGAGCAGCGCATCCGTGTGCGCGCGCACATCGAAGAGTATGAAAACCGTCTGCGCATCGCCTATCAAATTTTCGACGCGCAAACCGGTAAACGCACCACCACCGGCTATACCATCCAGGTGGCCGTCGAAGAAGCCAGCCGTGAAATGTGCTTTGTCAGCCCGGCTATATTGTTTGAACGAATGGGAGTTACGCCATGAAATGGTTGCCTGTGCTGGCACTGATGATCAGCCCGCTGGTGAGCGCCGTAACGCTGGATGAGCTGCAGCAGCGGTTTACCGGGCAACCTGTCGTGCGCGCGCATTTCGAACAGGTCCGGACGATTAAGGATCTGCCGCAGCCGCTGCGCTCGCAGGGCGAAATGTTGATCGCACGCGACAGCGGCCTTCTGTGGGATCAAAAAGCGCCTTTCCCCATGACGTTGTTGCTGGATGATAAACGGATGATCCAGACGATCAACGGCCAGCCTCCGCAGACCATTACCGCCGACAATAACCCGCAGATGTTCCAGTTCAACCACCTGCTGCGGGCGCTGTTCCAGGCCGACCGCAAGGTGCTGGAAGAGAACTTCCGCATCGATTTTCGCGATCTCGGCGAAGGCCGCTGGTCGCTGGTGCTGACCCCCACAACGACACCGCTGGACAAAATTTTCGCTACCCTCGATCTGGGCGGCGCGACCTACCTTGAGACGATTCGCCTCAACGATAAGCAGGGCGATCGTACCGATATCGTCCTTTCCCGCCACACACTGACGCCCGCCAGCCTGACCGATGACGAACGCCAACGCTTTGCCGCACCGTAAATCCCTGCGCCCGGCGCTGCTGTGGGCGACGGTATGCCTGATTCTGTTGGGTGTGTTGCTGTCGCTGCTGCCCGGCGCGCGCCTGAACAGCAGCGTACTGGCTATGCTGCCGAAGCAGACGCTCGGGGCAATCCCGCCGGCACTCAACGACGCGTTTATGCAGCGTCTTGATCGCCAGCTTGTCTGGCTGGTCAGTCCCGGTAAAGAACCCGATCCGCGGGTGGCGCAGCAGTGGCTGGATCTGTTGAAAAACAGCCATTCGCTCAGGGAGGTTAAAGGCCCGATGGACGCCGCCGGGCAAAAGGCCTGGGGCGAGTTCTTCTGGCAGCATCGCAACGGCCTGATTGATTCGGCCACCCGGGACCGCCTGCAAAACGGCGGTGAGGCGCAGGCGCAGTGGATTTTATCCCAGCTCTACTCGGCCTTTTCCGGCGTGAGTGGCAAAGAGTTGCAAAACGATCCCCTGATGCTGATGCGCGGCTCGCAGCTGGCGCTGGCGCAAAACAGCCAGAAGCTACGGCTGATGGACGGCTGGCTGGTCACCCAGGATGCCAGTGGAAATTACTGGTATATGCTGCACGGTGAGCTGGCGGGCTCATCGTTTGATATGCAGCAAACCCATCAGCTGGTAACCACCCTTACCGCCCTGCAGGAGACGCTGAAAACACGCTTTCCGCAGGCGCAGCTGCTCTCACGCGGTACCGTGTTTTATAGTGATTACGCCAGCCAGCAGGCAAAACGGGACATCTCCACGCTGGGCATCGTCACGATCCTTGGGGTTATCCTGCTCATCCTGGCAGTGTTTCGTTCCCTGAAACCCCTGCTGCTGTGTCTGATTTCCATTGCCACAGGTGCGCTGGCGGGCACGGTGGTGACGCTGCTGCTGTTTGGCGAATTGCATCTGATGACGCTGGTGATGAGCATGAGCATCATCGGAATTTCAGCGGATTACACGCTCTATTACCTCACCGAACGCATGGTGCACGGCGCAGAACATTCCCCGTGGCAAAGCCTGGCCAAAGTGCGTAATGCGCTGCTGCTGGCGCTGCTGACGACCGTTGCCGCCTACCTGATTATGATGCTGGCCCCCTTCCCCGGGATCCGCCAGATGGCGGTGTTTGCCGCGGTGGGGCTGAGCGCCTCCTGCCTGACGGTGATTTTCTGGCATCCCTGGCTGTGCCGTGGTTTGCCGGTGCGTCCGGTTCCGTTTATGGTCCTGATGTTGCGCTGGCTGGCCGCCTGGCGACGCAATAAAAAACTCTCTGTGGGCCTGCCTGTGGCACTGGCGCTGGTCTCGGCTGCCGGGCTTGCCACCCTGAAGGTCAACGACGATATCGCCCAGCTACAGGCGCTGCCCAAAGACATTCTGGCACAGGAGAAAACCATTACCGCCCTGACCGGGCAAGGTGTCGATCAGAAATGGTTTGTGGTGTATGGCGCATCGCCGCAGCAAACGCTGGAACGGCTGGAAGCCTTTACCCCGGCGTTAGCCCAGGCCCAAAAAGCGGGGGATATTACCCGCTGGCGGACCCTGCCCTTAAATTCGCTGGCGCGCCAGAAAAGCGATCTGCTGCTGTTGCAGCAGGCCGCGCCGGCCATAACGAACGCGCTGCGAAACGCGGGGCTAAGCACCGTCACGCCGAATCTGAACGCCATGCCCGTGAGCGTGGAGGCGTGGCTCGCCAGTCCGGCCAGCGAAGGCTGGCGTCTGCTCTGGCTGACCCTGCCTGACGGCGAAAGCGGTGTGTTAGTGCCGGTGGACAACGCCCGCAACAGCGCCGCACTCAGCGAAGTAGCCGCCCGTCATGCGGGCGTCGTCTGGGTCGATCGCAAGGCCAGTTTTGACAGCCTGTTTGCGCTCTACCGCACGCTGTTAACGGGACTCTTGTTTGTCGCGCTGGCGGTGATTGCCTGCGGGGCGATGGTACGCCTCGGCTGGCGAAAAGGGCTTATCAGTCTGGTCCCGTCCGTGCTGTCGCTCAGCTGCGGGCTGGCCGCGCTGGCCGTCACGGGGCATCCGGTAAATCTGTTTTCACTGCTGGCGCTGGTCCTGGTGCTCGGCATTGGCATTAACTACACGCTGTTTTTCGGCAACCCGCGCGGTACGCCGCTGACGTCGATGCTGGCCATCACGCTGGCGATGATGACCACGCTGCTGACGTTAGGCATGCTCGTGTTCAGCGCCACGCAGGCCATCAGCAGCTTCGGTATTGTGCTGGTGAGCGGCATTTTTACCGCCTTCCTGCTGGCGCCGCTGGCGATGCCTGTTAAGAAAGAGAGAAAACGAAAATGAATGCTTTTTACCGCGCAGCCGCGCTGGTCGCGACGCTGCTGCTGGCAGGCTGTAGCCATTCGACCGATACTGAAGGGACACGTCCGCAGGCCTGGCTTCAGCCAGGAACCCGAGTGACGCTGCCGCCGCCCGGTATTACCCCGGCGGTCAGTTCGCAGCAGCTGCTGACCGGAACCTTCAACGGACAAACGCAGTCCCTGCTGGTCATGCTCAACGCGGATGATCACAAAGTGACGCTTGCCGGGCTCTCTTCCGTCGGTATCCGTCTGTTCCTGGCGACTTACGACGACACCGGGATCCACACCGAACAGTCGATCGTTGTGCCGCAGCTGCCTCCCGCCAGCCAGGTACTGGCCGATGTGATGCTCAGCCACTGGCCACTCAGCGCCTGGCAGCCACAACTGCCGAAGGGCTGGACGCTTAAAGACAAGGGCGATCGGCGCGAGCTACGCAATGCCAGCGGCAAGCTGGTGACTGACATTGTCTACCTGCAACGCAAAGGCAAGCGCGTGCCAATCAGCATCGAGCAACACGTCTTTAACTACCACATCACCATTCAATATCTGGGTGACTGAGATGATTTACATTTCTGCTGTTGGCATGGTCAACGCGCTGGGTAACTCGCTGGATGAGATTGCCGCTAACCTGACGGCGGGCGTAGCCCCCGGCATGCATTGTCGGTCCGGCTGGTTGCAGGATGCGCCCGACGCCGTGCTGGGCGGCGTGGAAGGCGAATTGCCGTCCATTCCGGATACCCTGTCCGCGCACCGCACCCGCAATAACCAGCTGCTGCTGGCCGCGCTGGCACAGATTCAGTCCACCGTTGACGACGCGATTGCCCGGGTTGGCCGCGACCGCGTGGCCGTGGTTTTGGGTACCAGCACCTCCGGCCTCGATGAAGGAGATGAGCACGTACGATCAACGCTCAACGGCGAAGCCAGCACCCGGTGGCAGTATCCGCAACAGGAGCTGGGCGATCCGTCCCGCTTTCTGGCTAACTGGTTACAGCTCGAGGGCCCGGCATATACCCTCTCGACCGCCTGCTCCTCCAGCGCGCGGGCAATTATCAGCGGCCGGCGTCTGATTGACGCCGGGCTGGTGGATATTGCCATTGTTGGCGGCGCAGATACCCTGAGCCGGATGCCCGTCAATGGCTTTCACAGTCTGGAATCGCTTTCTCCAACGCTCTGCGAGCCGTTTGGCCGCGACCGTCGGGGTATCACCATTGGTGAAGCCGCTGCGCTGATGGTGTTGAGCCGTGAACCCGCCGGGGTCGCGCTGCTGGGAACAGGCGAGTCCAGCGATGCTTACCATATTTCGGCGCCGCATCCGCAGGGTGAAGGCGCCATTCGCGCCATTACCCAGGCGCTCAATGACGCGGGTCTGCAGCCGGAGGATATTGGCTATATCAACCTGCACGGCACCGCCACACCGCTCAATGACCAGATTGAATCACACGTGGTACACGACCTCTTTGGAGAAAACGTGCCCTGCAGTTCTACCAAACACCTTACCGGCCATACGCTGGGCGCTGCCGGTATCACCGAAGCGGCGTTGAGCTGGCTTATTCTGACGCGTGACCTGCCGTTACCCCCACAGGATTTCGCCCGCTACGCACCGGACGAGACGCTGTCGCCGTGCGGCGTGCTGCACCAGAGTACCGCGCTGAAAAAACCGGTCATTTTATCTAACTCGTTCGCGTTTGGTGGCAACAACGCCAGCATCCTGCTGGGGAGAGTGTCATGAGCTACTTATCACCCGTCGACTATCTGCCGCACGATGCGCCAATGATGCTGCTGGGATCCGTTGAACGCGTCACAGACGATTCCGCCGTATGCCGTGTCGCGGTCAACGGCCAAAGCGTACTGGCGCCCTTTTTGAATGCGGAGGGCGATTTGCCTGGCTGGTACGCGCTCGAACTGATGGCGCAGACCGTTGGCGTCTGGTCAGGCTGGCATCGCCAGCAGAAAGGGCAAGATCATATTGCGCTGGGCATGGTGCTGGGTGCGCGCGAGTTGGTCTGCGCCAGCGGACGTTTCGCAAAAGACGCGACGCTGGACATCACCGTCAGACTGCTGATGCAGGATGAACGCTTCGGCAGTTTTGAATGTACGATCTCCGCAGGAGAGGAGACGCTGGCCACGGGCCGGGTCAATACCTTCCAGCCGAGCGCAGAAGAATTAACATCGCTTTTTAATCAGGGATCTCACGCATGAGTCGTTCCGTACTGGTCACCGGGGCCAGCAAAGGCATTGGTCGTGCCATCGCCTGCCAGCTTGCCGCTGATGGGTTTACCGTAGGCGTACATTACCACCGTGACGCCGCAGGCGCGCAGGCGACGCTGGATACCATCACACAGGCGGGCGGTCAGGGTCGCCTGCTCTCTTTCGATGCAGGTAACCGCGAACAGTGCCGTGACGTGCTGGAGCAGAATATCGAGGCCCACGGCGCATGGTATGGCGTGGTCAGTAATGCCGGTATCACCCGCGACGGTGCGTTTCCGGCCCTCAGCGAAGACGACTGGGACAGCGTCATTCATACCAATCTCGACAGTTTTTATAACGTTATTCAACCCTGCATTATGCCGATGATCGCCACCCGAAAAGGGGGGCGCATTATCACCTTATCCTCCGTGTCCGGCATGATGGGCAACCGCGGTCAGGTGAACTACAGCGCGGCAAAAGCGGGCATTATTGGCGCGACCAAAGCACTGGCAATAGAGCTGGCAAAACGCAACATCACCGTGAACTGCATTGCGCCGGGGCTGATTGATACCGGCATGATTGAAATGGAAGAGGCTGCGCTGAAAGAGGCAATGTCCATCATTCCAATGAAACGGATGGGCCAGGCCGAAGAGGTTGCAGGACTTGCCAGCTATCTGATGTCAGATATTGCAGGCTACGTTACCCGCCAGGTCATTTCCATTAACGGAGGAATGCTATGACGCGTCGCGTGGTGATTACCGGTATGGGTGGCGTTACCGCCTTCGGCGAGGACTGGCAATCCGTTTCCCGCAGGCTGCTGGCGTATGACAACGCGGTACGCAAAATGCCGGAGTGGCAGGTTTACGATGGCCTCCACACCCTGCTGGGCGCGCCGATTGATGATTTCACCCTGCCGGAACACTATACCCGCAAGCGTATTCGCGCCATGGGCCGCGTGTCGTTGATGTCGACCCGCGCCACCGAGCTGGCGCTGGAGCAGGCGGGGCTGATTGGCGAGGCGGTGCTCACGAATGGCCAAACCGGTATCGCCTATGGCTCCTCCACAGGCAGTACCGGGCCGGTCAGCGAATTCGCCACCATGCTCACCGAAAAACACACCCACAACATCACCGGTACGACCTATGTGCAGATGATGCCGCACACGACCGCGGTGAATACCGGCCTGTTCTTTGGCCTTCGGGGTCGCGTTATCCCGACGTCGAGTGCCTGTACGTCGGGCAGTCAGGCCATTGGCTACGCCTGGGAAGCCATTCGTCACGGTTATCAGACCGTGATGGTCGCAGGCGGAGCAGAGGAGCTTTGTCCGTCAGAGGCGGCGGTATTTGACACCTTATTCGCGACCAGCCAGCGCAACGATGCGCCGAAAACCACCCCTTCGCCATTTGATACGCAGCGTGATGGTCTGGTCATTGGGGAAGGCGCAGGCACCCTGATTCTGGAAGAGCTTGAGCATGCCAGAGCACGCGGTGCAACTATCTATGGCGAGATCGTTGGCTTCGCCACCAACTGTGATGCAGCCCATATCACCCAGCCACAACGTGACACCATGCAAATTTGTATGGAGCAGTCGCTGGCGTTAGCAGGGTTAAGCGCGCGGGACATGGGGTACATCTCCGCGCACGGTACCGCCACCGATCGCGGTGATATCGCCGAAAGCCAGGCCACCGCCGCCATCTTTGGCGACAACGTGCCAATTTCGTCGCTGAAGAGCTATTTTGGCCACACGTTAGGCGCCTGTGGGGCACTGGAAGCCTGGATGAGTCTGCAGATGATGCGTGAGGGCTGGTTTGCCCCGACGCTCAATTTAAGACAACCGGATGAGCAATGTGGTGCTTTAGATTATATTATGGGTGAAGCCCGTCAGATTGACTGCGAGTATCTGCAAAGCAATAACTTCGCATTTGGCGGCATCAACACGTCGATAATCATCAAACGCTGGGCGTAACTATGTACCAGTTTATACTGGGAAAGATCTCCACCCTGAGCGCAGACCCGCTGGCGTCGACGCTTGCACATATGGCACCTGCGGGTGCACGAAATGCATCCTGGCTGGCGGGGAGAACCCTGCTCGCCAAAACGCTTTCTCCTTCTCCGTTACCCGAGATCGTCTATGGTGAGCAAGGGAAGCCGACCTTCGTGGATGCGCAGCCCTTCTGGTTTAACCTGAGTCACAGCGGCGATAATATCGCGCTGCTGCTGAGCGACGAAGGCGAAGTGGGGTGTGATATCGAAGTTATCCGCCCACGTGAAAACTGGCAGGCGCTGGCTAACGCCGTCTTCAGCGTGGCGGAACATGCGGAGCTGGAGCGCGAAGACCCGGAGACAAAGCTTTCTGCTTTCTGGGGGATCTGGACGCGTAAAGAGGCCATCGTGAAGCAGCGAGGCGGCAGCGCCTGGCAGATTGTCAGCATCGACAGCACGTCGCAGACGCATTCGGTAAGCCAGCTCCAGTTCGGCTCGCTCAGTCTTGCCGTCTGCACCTCAACGCCTTATACCCTTACCGCCGGGACGATTGCTCACCACGGGATGTCCGTGGCATAAAAATCACCAGCACGCCGAGAATAATCATCCCGACCCCCGCCAGCCCGTGCCAGGAAAAGTGTTCGTTCCAGCCGGGCAACAAAATGGCCGCGGCCCACACCAGAATGTAACTGAGGCTCAGCAAGGCATACGCTTTGCTGAGCGCCATGCGATGCAACGCCAGATACCAGCAGCCCATCGAGGCTATATACCCCATGAGTCCCAGCAGCAGCGCGCCAGTACCGGATGAGAAGTGCCAGAGCGCGGAGACAAACGCATCAAGCTCGCTGACTGGTGGCAGGGCCTGCATGGCATAGCGCAGCAGCAGCTGCGCCGCGCTGACCAGCATTACGCTGCATAACGCCCAGAATGTTCCTCTCACAGGCTTCCTCCGAGGATAACAATGCCGATGATGATGAACCCGACGCCCAGCCAGTGATGCAACGCGACTTTTTCATGCCAGAATGCTTTCGCCGCCAGGGTCACCCAGACAAAATTGAGGCTCAGCATAGGGTAGGCAACGCCGACAGGCAGGCGCTGCAGGACCACCAGCCAGACCAGCATGCCGCTGCCCAGTGCCAGCAATGCCAGGCCCAGCCACAGCATAATATGCGCGCCACGCCGCCCGGCTTTCGCCGGACGGGTGGCCTGCTTCTGACACAACTGCCCTGCGCAGGTCAGCAGGCTTGCCAGTATCAACCAGAGCCAGGTCGTCATTGCGGTAAATACTGCAGCCAGGCCAGACGGCCCTGAATATACAGGCTGTCCGGTTCTGGCAGATGAGCCCGCTTAATATCGTCGTGTTTTGACAACAGGATCACCAGTGACACGCCCCCCTGCTGGCGATGCGTTGCCAGCCACTGCGCAAAATTATCTTTCTCGACAAACCGGTCTTTCACATCCGGGTACGCTAGCCCGTAGCTCAGCTCGCCGCTCTGACCAAACAGAATGATGTCATTACGCTTAAGCTCCCACGCCAGCCCGGAGGCCACGCCAACATTGTTCGCCAGCACAAACCGGCTGCTCTGAAGCGGGTCACGGATGGTATCCACCAGCGACTGTGGCTGTTTGGAATCCACCACCAGGTTAGGAATGGCAAACCCGATCAGCAGCGCCACGCCAGCAGGACACAACGCCGCCAGCCACCAGCGCTGCGCGCTTTGCCGCACGGTAAACCAGCCGACAGCCGCCCAGATGAGAAACGCCAGCACCGCGCAGAAGACTTTATACAGCTCAACGGATGTCCAGACCGGATGCTTAGCAACCCCCCACGGTGAGACCACCAGCGCCGCCACCACGCCAATCACACCAAACGCCAGGTTAATCCCGCCGTTAATGCGTAACGCTCTGGCCCCTTTGTCCGCCGCGATGCAGGCATAGCGCGCCATCAGGATAGCCAGCGGAGCAAAACACGGCAGGATGTAGGTTGGCAGTTTGCCTTTGGCAATGCTGAAGAACAGCAGCGGCATCACGACCCATCCAAGCAGATAAAAGCCACCGCCCGTGTTGTCTCTTTCGCGCCAGCCCAGCCGAAATGCGCCGGGCAACAGCGCCAGCCACGGCAGACTGCCGGCCAGCAGGAACGGCAGGTAGTACCAGAACGGCGCCTTGTGCTGAGCATCGCTCTGGGCAAAGCGCTGAATATGCTCAACCCAGAAGAAGTAGCGCCAGAAATCAGGCTCTCGGTGCGCAATGGCCAGCGCCCAGGGCAGGACGATCAGCACACAGCTCACGATGGCCAGCCAGCCAAAGATCAGCACCTCTTTCCAGCGCTTCTGCGCAATCACCCACGGCAGCACGCCTATCACCGGCACCGCCAGCGCCAGGAATCCTTTGGTCATCACCCCCATGCCGCAGGCAAGCCCGAGCAGCACGTAGCCACCCGCTTTTCCGGCCACGGTTTCAGCCTGCGAGGCCAGCCAGAAGCTGCACATAGCGGCCACCAGCCACAGGGTAATGATGGGATCCAGCACGGCGTACGTACCAATGCCATACACCAGGAACAGGGTCAGGAAGATAAGGCCGGAGAAAATGGCAACGCGCTTATCCCGCCACAGGCGCCACGCCATCCAGATCACCAGCAGAGCCGTCAACCCGGTTGAGAATATGGCGCCGGCGCGCACGGCAAAGTTAGTATGCCCAAACAGCAGTTGCCCGATACTGTTGATCCAGTAGCCCGCAATCGGCTTTTCAAAGTAACGCAGCCCCAGAAAATGCGGGACAATCCAGTCTCCTGACGCCAGCATTTCGCGGCTGATTTCCGCATAGCGCGTTTCATCAGGCTGCCACAGCAGGCGGATATCGATCGGAATGAGGTAGTAAACGATAAACAGTGCGAGAAGCGCTAAGCCATAACGGGCTGCTTTCATGATACCGGACTCACGGTTTGTTGATAGCCAAGCCAGCCTTCCCGGCCAGCCAGTTCATTACGCACAATTTTGCCCACGGGCAGGACGCTAAGATCCTCTGGCAGCAATTCGCTCAATGGACAAAACTGAATGTCCTCCTGAGCGGCTATCGTCAACAGTGCATCGAAATCATGCTGATACGCAATCCCTTCCACTTCTGCGTGGATGGTATAGACGGGCGTACCGGTGTCGCGATGAATGCAGTCCAGAATATAGCGATTGAACCCTCCGGCACTGACCTCGCGCCCAACCACTTCATCCCAGGTGGGAAGCGTGACCGGGATTTGCACCGTCCCCAGGCGATTCTCCCCGATGAGCGGCAAAAAAGGCCCGGTGCCGCGGCAATCACTGTTGTAGCGAAACGCGAAGGGTTCTTTGGCTTTCACCACGCGTTGGTCGGCACGCCATCCCGCCACAGCGGAGCAGCGAATCTTCTGACCGGTGATGGCCTCCAGCTCCAGCATGCCGCGCTCAACTTCACGCGACAGGCGTGGAATATCCCAGACGCCAGCCCAGGCCTGCCAGGCATGGTGATCCCAGGCATGCAGTCCAACCTCATGGTGCTGTGCCGCGTCGCGGATAACGGCTTCATTACCCGCGCCAATGCGCCTGCCGGGCCATGCGGTTCCGGCCAGCAAAATATCCCAGCCGTAGAGAGAGGCTGCGCGTGAGCGCAGCATTTTGAACAGAAATGCCGGTTTAACCAGACGCCATAAATGACGTCCCATATTGTCAGGCCCCACGCTGAAGAAAATGGATGAGCGCACGTTGTGCTTGCTCAGCAGTTCCAGCAGTTTGGGTACGCCGTCACGCGTCCCCCTGAAGGTGTCGACATCAATGCGTAAACCGACTTTTCTCATGAGACCTGTTCCGACAGCTCCACGGTGCGCAGGAAGAAATCGAGCGTTTCATCAATGGTCTGATCCATCTTCACCGTCGGTGTCCAGTTCAGGCAGCGTTTCGCATTACGAATGCTCGGTTTACGGTGCTCAACGTCCTGATAACCTTTACCGTAGTAGCTGCTGCTTTCCACTTCACGGAAACCGGCAAACGGCGGGAAGCGATCGCGTAGCGGATGACGTTCAAAGCTTGCCAGCAGCATCTCAGCCAGCTCGCGAATGCTCGCTTCGTTATCCGGGTTACCGATGTTGATGATCTCTCCGTTGCAGCGACCCTCTTTGTTTTCGATGATGCGGAACAGCGCCTCAATACCGTCGCTGATATCCGTAAAGCAGCGTTTTTGTTTACCGCCTTCGATAAGCTTGATGGGCGAGCCTTCCACCAGGTTCAGGATCAGTTGGGTGATGGCACGTGAGCTGCCGATACGCGCCGCGTTAAGGTTATCCAGACGTGGTCCCATCCAGTTAAACGGACGGAACAGCGTAAAGCGCAGACCCGCTTTCTCGCCGTAGGCCCAGATCACGCGGTCGAGCAGCTGCTTGGAGACGGAATAAATCCAGCGCTGCTTGTTGATCGGCCCGACGACCAGGTTAGAGGTATCTTCGTCGAAGTTTTTGTCAGTACACATGCCGTACACTTCAGAAGTTGACGGGAAAATGATGCGCTTGTCGTATTTCACACAGTCGCGGATGATCTTCAGGTTCTCTTCGAAGTCCAGCTCGAACACGCGCAGCGGGTTACGGGTGTACTCAATCGGCGTGGCAATCGCCACCAGCGGCAGCACCACGTCACATTTTTTAATGTGATATTCAATCCACTCGGAGTGAATGCTGATATCCCCTTCCACAAAGTGGAAACGCGGGTTGTCGAGGAAACGACTGATGGCATCAGCACCGATATCCAGACCATAAATTTCGTAGTTATCGTCTTTCAGCAGACGCTCGGTCAGGTGGTTGCCGATAAAGCCGTTGACGCCGAGGATCAGCACGCGGGTGCGGCGTTTGATGGCCACAACCGGTGCGCTGGTGATCAGTGCGCCAGTGACCAGCCCCAGAGACTGAGCCAGCTGCGCGCCCTGAACATAAACGCCGTTATCGGTTTGCCCGGTAACGATCTCCAGCGCCTGCTCGCCGCAGCTGACAATCAGCGGGGAAGCTGAGACAACGGTGCCCGGTTTGGCGGCAGGAATGTCGTCGCGTACGCGGGATTTCCAGACGATGAATTTACTCACGCCGGCAAAGCTGTACGCCCCCGGCCAGGGGTCGGTAACGGCACGCACCAGGTTGTGCAACTGACGAGCCGGCTTGTTCCAGTCCAGACGGCCATCTTCTGGCCGGCGACGGCCAAAACAGCTCGCCTTGCTCTCATCCTGCGCGGTCTCGCTGAAGGTGCCGTTAAGGATCGCCGGCAACACATCACGTAACAGGCTTTGCGCTACGGTGCAGAGCTTCTGATGAAGCTGCAGCGCAGTTTCATCCGCGTCGATAGCCACGCGCTGCTGCGCGATGATGGCACCGGCATCTGCGCGGTGCACCATACGGTGCAGAGTGACGCCGGTTTCCGTTTCGCCGTTCACCAGCACCCAGTTCAGCGGTGCGCGGCCACGGTAGGCGGGCAGCAAAGAGCCGTGAAGATTAAATGCCCCTTTTGCCGCCAGACTTAAAATCTCATCGCAAATCAGGTTGCGATAATAGAACGAGAAGATGGCATCAGGCGCGAGCGCCCGGATGCGATCCACCCACAGCGGATGGTTGACATCGTCCGGGGCGTAAACCGGAATACCGCGCTCTGCGGCGATACGCGCCACCGAGCCAAAGAAGTTATTCTCTCCGGCCGTGTCCGGATGCGTGAAGATTGCAGCGATTTCATAGCCCGCTTCCAGCAGGGCCAGCGTGCCCGCACACCCCATATCGTGATAGGCAAAGACAACAGCTTTCATGGGTGAATTTCCTCTTGAGATGCTTTGTGTTCCTGGCGGACAACACGTTGAATAAAGTAGCGCGGACGTGCGCGAACATCGTTATAAATACGGCCAATGTATTCCCCGAGCAGGCCCATCCCGACAAACTGGGCGCCGATGAACATAAACAGCACGGCAAAGAGCATGAAGACCCCTTCCGCCGCCCACTGGGGACCGTAGATCAGGCGGAGTAACACCAGCAGCACAGAGAGCGCGAAGCCGAACACGGCAATGATGCTGCCGAAAACGCTCAACAGGCGCAGCGGCGTGGTGGTCAGGCAGGTGATAAGGTCGTACATCAGGTTGATGAGACGCATAAAGCTGTACTTCGACTCCCCGTGCTCGCGCTCGGCGTGCAGTACCGGGATTTCCGTCGCCTTACGGGCAAAGGTATTCGCGAGAATGGGAATAAACGTGCTGCGTTCATGGCAGTGCAGCATGGCGTCGACAATATGGCGGCGGTAGGCGCGCAGCATGCAGCCATAATCGCCCATCGCTTTGCCGGTGGTCCGCTGGATCAGACGGTTGATTGTGCGGGAAGCCAGCTTACGGAACAGGCTGTCCTGACGGTTTTGCCGCACCGTGCCGACCACGTCGTACCCTTCATCGGCCTTTGCAACCAGACGCGGGATCTCTTCCGGCGGGTTTTGCAGATCGGCATCAAGCGTAATAATCAGATCGCCCGTCACGTGGCTGAACCCGGCCATAATGGCGGAGTGCTGGCCGTAGTTACGGTTAAGCAGCACGGCAACAATATGGCTGCCCTCGGCCTGCGCGGCTTCGGTCAGCATCGGCGCGGAATTATCGCTACTGCCATCATCCACCAGCAGTATTTCATAGGCTTTGCCGAGCGTGTCGCAGGCGGCCGTCGTGCGGCTGATCAGTTCGGGCAGGCTCTCCTGTTCGTTGTAAACGGGGATAACCACAGAAACTTTTTGTACAGGCGGTGCGCTGAACATATCAATTTCCTGCAAGCTGATGGAGCGCGATAATGACGCGGGTTGTGTCGTCATGAGTCATGTCCGGGAAAAGGGGGAGAGAACAAATACGCGCGCTATTCCATTCAGAATTCGGGAGCGATACATCAGGAAAACGCTCGCGGTAGTATTTTTGCGTGTGCGCCGCGCGGAAATGCAGGCCGGTGCCAATGCCTTTTTCCTTCAGGGCTGCCATCAGGTTGTCGCGAGAAATCCCGCAGCAGGATTCATCCACGCGAATGATGAACAGGTGCCAGGCGTGGACGTGCGGCCATGAAGGAATACGCAGCGGCTGGAACGGCGTATCGGCAAGCTCGCGAAGATAGCGTTCAGCAATGTCATGACGTCGTGCGTTGGCCTCTTTCAGTTTGCCCAACTGCACCAGCGCCAGCGCGGCGTTGATATCCGCCAGGTTGTATTTGAAGCCGGGCGTGATAACTTCTGCCTGCGGCGCACGACCGTGCGTCTGGCGGTCGTAGGCGTCCACACCCAGGCCGTGGAATTTCAGGCTACGGATCCGCTGCGCCAGTTGCGCATCGTCCGTGACCACTAACCCGCCTTCGGCGCAGGTCATGTTTTTAATGGCGTGGAATGAGAAAATCGCGGTGCCCTGCCAGCCCACGTGACGCGAGTGGTAGTACGTGCCGGCTGCATGCGCCGCATCTTCAATGACCGGAATACCGTGACGTTCCCCGATGGCGCGAATGGCGTCGATATCACACGGCGCGCCGGCATAATGAACCGGAACAATCGCTTTTGTGCGTGGCGTAATGGCGGCGTCGATCGCATCCGGCGTGACCATCAACGTATCCCGGTCCACATCAATCATCACCGGGGTTGCGCCCAGCAGCACAATCATATTCAGTGTGGATACCCAGGTCAGGGAGGGGGTGATCACTTCATCGCCTGGACCAATACCCAGCGCCATCAGCGTGACATGCATTCCCGCGGTCGCTGAGCTGACGGCAATCGCATGTTGATTCCCGGTTAGCTGACAGAATGCCTCTTCAAGCGCCTGATTTTTCGGTCCTGTGGTGATCCAGCCGGAGGTTAATACCTCCTGCAACGCCGCTAATTCCTCGCTACCCATGGACGGCCGGGAAAAAGGCAAAAAATCACTCATCATTAATTTCCTTGAAATAAGAATGGCACGCTTTTGATATTAACCAAATGCCGGCTCGTTTATTTCAACGAACCATAAACTTATATCAAGGTAGCTAACATTTCTTAGGGAAAAATTAAGAAAGACATTCCATTCACTTTACCCAGCCATTAACCACTTGAAATACAAAGAGTTAAATTATTATGAATTATTTATTGTGTGATCAAACTCGACCTTTGCCTGCAATTTTTTAAACCTAACATCAACAAACAAAAAAAATCCCGGCTATTTCTTTTAAAAGAAGAAATAGCCGGGAACTTTTCTTTTTAGTTAATTGTCGCGCTTATTTTAAATTATCAGGAAAGTTTTTTGGTAACTCGCTCGCCGCACAGGCAATAACGCTTTCATTATTCGCGCCACAGTCGCGAACAAAGGTGATCGTCGCAAATTCATCAATGACTTCAGTGGGGTATGCCGGGCCCGCATCACGATACGCATTCATCAATGGAATATGATCGTTCTGGAAGCAGACGGTTTTTTCTGGATTGTTGATCACCCAACGTGGGAAGAAGATGGTGCCGTGGAACAGTTTGTCACCCAGGTTTGCAATCAGGCTCACGTCGGTACCGGTTGGTTCTGTCCAGGAAATTTTATAGATGCTCTCCCCTACGCGAACAATATAAGCCTGCTGATCTTTCACCCAACGGTTCGCCACAATCCCGCTGTGAATACGGTAATCAAGGGTGGTTTCATTTTTGACATAAATCTCGTAGTTCCAGCCATTATCGTAGGTATATACAAGGTGTTTGCCGACGAAGCCGCTTAAGTCATGTTTGTCGAAGGTGTTCATAATGTGCCTCCTTTGCTTTGATGAGACGATCGTACCCCTTCAAAAAATGAATGAATAACGCTATGTTTGAATCAAATTCATCCAAATTTTAGATTAATCATGCATAAGACGACGCTTGAACAATGGTCATTACTGGAAAGAGTGGTCGAGGCAGGCAGCTTTGCCAAAGCAGCGGAAGAGACCAACCGCAGCCAGTCCTCGGTCAGCTATAACCTGTCGCTGCTGCAGGAGCGGCTGGGCGTGGCGCTGCTGGTGCCCGAGGGGCGGCGGGCTGTCTTAACCCCGGCCGGCGAACTCCTGCTCAACCAGGTTAAACCGTTGCTGAAAGCCTTCGCCTATGTTGAGACCCGTGCGGCAAGCCTGCGTAACGGAATGCGCACGCGGTTAGATCTGGTGGTGGACAGCATTTTCCCGCGCCGACGCCTGTTCGCTATTTTGCGTCAGTTCCAGCAGCTGTATCCGCAAACGCAGGTCCGCCTCACCGAAGTGCTGGAAAATAGCCGCACCGATGTCATTAATGATGAAGCCGACGTGATGGTGTTAACCCGCCGCCAGGACATAACCGGTCTTGGCGAATGGCTGATGAATATCGACTTTGTTGCCGTGGCGCATCATCAACATCCCCTCTTTAGCCTCGACGCGCCGCTTAACGACGATATGCTGCGCCCGTGGCCGCTCATTCAGATAGCCGACAGCCAGACCGCCGCGCGTGCGGCCGGCGAGTCGTGGACCTTTTCCACCATTGATGCAGCCATAGAGGCGGTGATGTCCCAGGTCGGCTATGGCTGGCTGCCAGAGGAGCGTATTCAGACCCAGCTTGATCTGGGGGTGCTTAAACGCCTGCCGCTTAGCCATGGCGCACGCCGGGCTACGCCGCTGCACCTGATTGTGAAACGCTCCCTCGGCCCGCTGGATGAACAGGTTGAGACCCTGCTGCGCCTTTTTAGCCAGGAGCCGCCATCCTCACCTGCTACGCTTTAAGGTCCGAACGTTAAACACGATAAGGAGCAGATGATGAAGATCGATTTTACGGGGAAAGTCGCGCTGGTGACCGCCTCTACCGGCGGGATCGGGTTCGCCATAGCCCGAGGGCTGGCTGAAAGCGGTGCGGAAGTGATCATCAATGGCCGTAGCACGGAGTCTGTGAATAAAGGTATCCAGCAGCTACAACAGGTTGTGCCTGGGGTGCAGGTACGCGCCGCAATTGCCGACCTCAGCACGGCTGAAGGGGTGGAATCGCTGCTGAACGTGGCGACCCACGTCGACATCCTGGTCAACAACGCCGGCATTTACGGCCAGCAGGATTTTTATGGCACCGACGATGACACCTGGGAGCGTTACTGGCAGACAAACGTGATGTCCGGCGTACGTATCTCCCGTGCGCTGCTGCCGGGTATGGTGCAGAAAGGCTGGGGACGCGTGGTGTTTATTTCGTCCGAGTCGGCCTGCAATATTCCGGCAGACATGATCCACTATGGCGTGACCAAAACGGCGCAGCTGTCGCTCGCTCGCGGGCTGGCGAAGTTCGTGGCGGGAAGCGGTGTCACGGTGAACAGCGTATTGCCCGGCCCCACCCTTTCAGACGGTTTTGCCGGCATGATGAAAGACGAGATCGAGAGAACCGGCAAATCGCTGGAGGAACTGGCGAAAGAGTTTGTGATGACTCACCGCCCGAGCTCGGTTATCCAGCGTGCCGCGACGGTGGAAGAAGTCGCCAATATGGTGGTGTATGTCTGCTCGCCCCAGGCCTCCGCCACCTCGGGCGCGGCACTGCGCGTCGATGGCGGCGTGGTGGATGACATCATCTGATCCCTCAGACAGAACGGTCTGTGACCCGTCGGGCAGTAATATAGTGCGCCTGCCAGTAGTCATCAGTCAGGGTTGAGACGGTTACGCCCTGGCTGCGTGAGGCATGAATAAACTGGCTATTGCCGATGTACACGCCCACGTGCCTTCGGTCTGGACCGGTCTGAAAGAAAACCAAATCCCCCGCCTTCAGACGGTATTGCGCCACCTTCACGCCGCGATGGATCTGTTCGCCTGTCGTGCGCGGCAGATTAAGGTGCGCCGCATCGCTGAACAGATGCTGCATCAGCGCGGAGCAGTCCACGCCCCGATGTGTGGTCCCGCCCCACTGATAGTGGGTGCCTTTCCACTTCTGGTATTGATCAAGGATCCGGGTACGCAGTGGTCCTGTTTCCTGGTGCAGCAGCGCGGATTTTGCCGGAGAAAGGGCAAGCTCGCGGTTCATTGACAGCATCGACGCCGGCAGTTGAAAACTCAATGCCGAAAACGAAGCCAGACTTAACGAGAGGATTGAAATAAGCGATCTAAACGTCATATCAAAATAGATTCAGTGAGTGAATATTTTCCTTACCGGCGGGGGCCAACGTTCCCCCGAAATAGCGCGCAATGTGGCGATAATATAGACAGCTCGCTTTTCAACCAATTATTATTGAGACCAAAAATGGACTTACTTTCCGATCGCAAGATCGCGAAAAAAATGCTCAAGACAGAAGGACAGACAGGGTAAAGCAGGTAAACTAATCAACAGAATGTGTATTTTAGCTAAGACGTATTTATGACCAATATGATTGCCGACGAGGCCGTGGCCAAATCCAACGTGCTCTCCGTCTTCGACTTTGATGGAACACTGACGCACCACGACAGCTTTATCCCTTTCCTGCGTTTTGCCTTTGGTAAACGTTACTTCGCGGGCCGCCTGGTGCGTATGGCCTTACCCACGCTGCACTGCGTGCGTCGTAAGCTGACGCGCGATGAGCTGAAGGAAGTGCTGATTAAAACGTTCCTGACGGGCGTGGATGAACACTGGCTACGCCAGCAGGCGGAAGCGTTTTGCGAAAAATACTGGGACAAGCTGATGCGCCCTGCCGGCGTACTGGCCGTCGCCGCAGAGGTGAATTCCGGTGCGGAAGTGACCATCTGCTCCGCCTCTCCGGCGCTGGTGCTCCAGCCATGGGCTGACAAGCTGGGGATTAAGCTGATTGGCACACAGCTGGAAGTGAAAGACGGCAAGCTGACCGGGCGTATCACCGGCAACAACTGCCGCTGTGCCCAGAAGGTGGCGAGGCTGGAAAAAGTGTATGGCGATCTGAATAGCTACCACCTGCGCGCGTGGGGCGATACCCGCGGCGACCATGAACTGCTGGCGGCGGCGCAGGATGCACACTGGCGGCACTTCCATCCACCGCGCAAGCGTCGACATTCACCGATTAAGTGTTAGACACTGTCTACCCGAAAACGGCAACCAAAGGTTGCCGTTTTGCTTTTAATGGGCTTCTTTCTTACCCGGGAACATCACGCTGGTGATAATCCCCAGCGCCAGCACGCCAAGCACCACAAACAGGCTTGCCGTGGCACCAATGCTGTAACCGTGGTGCCAGAAGTGATCGGTGGCATTTAATCCGAGCTTGAACGCCACGAAGAACAGCAGCAGCACCACCGCTTTCTCCAGATGCACCAGATACTGCTTCAGCGCTTCCAGCACGAAGTAGAGCGTACGCAAGCCGAGGATGGCGAACATCATTGCGCTGTAAATAATAAGCGGCTCACGGCTGACGGCAATAATGGCCGGCACGGAGTCAAACGCGAACATCACATCAGAGAGTTCCACGACCGCCACGCAAAGCAACAGCGGCGTTGCGTAGCGCTTCGCCTTCTTCACGCGTCCAACCGTTACGTCCTGGTTTTCAGGTTTCTCCAGCTCCGCGTCCACCTCTTTCTGGGTCAGAATAAAGGCATTGCTGCTGATTTTAGGCCAGACAGGATAGAAGCGTTTCACCAGACGGTAAGCCAGATGGCCGGAGTAATCTTCAACCTCGTCACTCTCTTCATTGCGTCTGAGCATCATCACCGCCGTCCAGCCGACGACCAGCGCGAAGATAACCTCGACGTAAGGCCCCAGACTTAACAGGCTGGTACCAATGGCCACAAAGATACCGCGGAAAACAATCGCCCCGAGCACGCCCCAGTAGAGGACACGGTGACGATATTTATCCGGCACGCCGAACCAGGCAAAAATCGCCATCATCACAAACAGGTTATCGACGGAGAGCACCTCTTCCAGCGCGTAACCGGTGAGGAACAGGCTCGCCATCTCTGCGCCGTGGTGAACATACAGGAACCCGGCGAAAGCCATGGCCATCATGACCCAGAAGAGGGACCACATGGCAGCGCTTTTCAGCGAGATCGGTTTATCGTGACGGTGCATAAAGAGGTCGATAAACATCGCCCCGACGGCCATCACTACAAAGACAACAACGGTTTCAGTCGGGAAACCGAGATGAGCAGCAGACATACACAACCCTTTTGGCAGACAAAACACAACACCATGCAAACTGGCGTAAACCAGGAACGGAAAGGGGCAGGCTGTTTACCAGCCTTTAACCCTTAAAGCCGCGGCCTTCCAGGCCCGGCAAAGAGAGGTACTTTACCGCACTCCATGGGGTCGCGCATCTGCCGTTTAGGCGCTCATGCCGCGCAAACGCTGCAGTACGGCCACCAGAACCGCCACTGACCAGCCCACCATCAAGGCGCCGACCAGGCCTTCCACGCCCCCAATCAGCCGCCAGTGCTGAGGCAACGTGACATCGCCGTATCCCACCGTGGCGTAACTGACCAGCGAAAAGTAGAAGCTGGTGTTCCAGTCGTTAAATGCATCAATAACAAAATAAAACCCGGCGAACAGACCGGCTTCAAGAAGATGGGCGAAGATCATGGAGATAACGATCCCGACGTTACGCAAAACCACACGCACCGCAGAGTCGACCTCTAAGTTAATGAATTTTAAAACGCAAAACATCCACAGCGAATGGATGACCACCGTAAGGGTAAGCAAAATAATGATGCTGAGTAGCTGCATGAAAGGTGCTCTGACCGGGAAGAAAAATGACCCCGCGAACGCAGCGGGGCACCTGGAGCTGTCTGGCCTGGTCGAAGCTTAGTGGATCGGAGAAAAAAAGTTGGTGCAATAATTGCGCTGCGTGACTATCACTCTTATAGAGTCTCCTCTTTACGGCTGGTTCGACTGCTGTGAGCGATATATCTGGAGCGCACTATCTGTGAGTCACCTCTTATTTACATCATTTAAACCTTCCATTAACTGGATAAAAAGAACGCGCCGTCGCTATAGTGGTTTTGTTTAATAAAACTCAGTTGTACCTAATAAAACAAAGAACATACCCTGCGAGGACACAATGACAGAACATTTACGTAACGGTGCTACCGCCACCGAGGACATAGAAAGAGAGACGATGCGGAAGGTGATCTGGCGTATTCTCCCGTTTCTGATTGTCAGTTACCTGGTCTCCATTATCGATCGCGGGAATATCGGCATGGCTTCGCTGCAGATGAATGAGGACCTTGGCCTCAGCAAAGCTGCATTTGGCTTCGCCAGCAGTCTTTATTTCGTGGCCTATTTTCTGTTTGAAGTACCCAGCAACCTGGCCATGCAGAAAGTCGGCGCCCGTCTGTGGATCCCGCGCATTATGATCAGTTGGGGCATCGTCTCCATGTGTATGTCCCTGGTGCAGAACACCACGTCGCTCTATATCGTCCGTTTTCTTCTCGGTGCTGCAGAAGCGGGCTTCTTCCCGGGCGTCGTGCTGTATCTGACCTGGTGGATCCCGTCCCGCTACCGCGCACGCATTATTGCGTCCTTTATGGTCGCCATCCCGCTCGCTAACTTCATTGGCTCCCCGCTTTCCGGGTTGATACTGTCACTGGATGGCTGGCTGGGTCTTCGCGGCTGGCATCTGCTGTTCATTATTGAAGGCTTGCCGGCGGTGCTGCTGGGTATTGCAGCCTGGTTTATTCTCCGGGATCGCCCTCATCAGGCGAGCTGGCTTAGCAGTGACCAGAAACAATGGCTGGAAACCACGCTGGAAACCGAGCGCAACCAGCAAAAGAATATCGGACACCAGACCACCTGGCAGTTGCTAAAGCATCGCCAAATCTGGCTGATGGCGCTGATTTACGCGGGTGCATCGTCCGCGGGTACCTCCATCAGCGTCTGGTCTCCTCAACTGCTGAAATCCTTCCATCTCGATAATCTTGAGACAGGTCTGCTTAACGCCATTCCTTACGGTCTGGCATCTGTTCTCATGATTGTATGGGGACGGAATTCCGATCGTACCAACGAACGCCGCTGGCATACCGCACTCACGCTATTCATAATTGCCGCCGGCGTGTTCGCCGCCTTTGTGAGCGTTTCGCTGTCTGCCACGATCGTTATCCTCAGCATTATGCTGATAGGCGCCTATTCAATGAAAGGGCCTTTCTGGGCGCTGGCGTCCGGTTGGATGAGCAGTACCTCAGCGGCGGCGGGACTGGCCGCGATTGGTGCCATCGCAAACCTGATAGGCGGGGCGGTGATGGTAAACGCGTACGGCATTATCAATGAGCGTACGGGCAGCTACACGCTGGCGATGCTTCCTCTGGCCGCGCTGTGCGTGGCCGGGGGGATAGCGGTGCTCATTATGGGCCGACAGGCCCGCAACGCTCAGCTACACGAAAAACAGGTCACGCATTAGCGTTGACAGAAGCGGGACAACTGTCCCGCTTCTGCATTTAAAGATGTTCTTCCGCCGTATCGCTCGTTTCCCCAAAAAACTGCTGACAGAAGAGCTTACTGGCTCCCATTTTCTGCGACAGACGGCTTGCTGCCGCCTTCATCAACTGACCTATCTCCTTCTCACGACGATCTTCCGTCAGCCGTGAGATGGGGCCGGTCAGGGCTAACGCCGCAACCAGCTTGTCGTGAACGCCGAAGACAGGCATCGCAAACGCAGCGGTGTGGGGATCGCGTGCGCCTGACGTGTAGAATGGGAGTTCAGCGTCTCCCTCCGGCAGACTCTCATTGAGCCCCCAATGGCGTAATACCTTACTGATGGCCGAATTATCGAGCGGAAACTGGCTACCGGGAAGATTGCTGTGTCGCAGGCCATGCGACGCTTCAGCGCGAAACAGGCAAAGCCGCTGCCCTCCCTCCAGCACATACCAGCTGGCACTCTCCTGAGACGCCAGGGATAAGGCCTGAAGCTCTGGCTGAACCACTCGGGAAAGATGGAAAGATTGTTCATACAGCTTGCCGAGGTAAAGCAGACGTGGGCCCAGCGCATAATTGCCGTCTTCATGCCTGACGACGTAATTCATCCGTTCAAGAGAATTCATCAAGCGGTAAACCGTGGTTTTGTGATAACCCGATAGCTGTGCCAGCGCGGTCAGCGTCAGGCTCTCATCTCCAGGACGGAAGCAATCCAGTAAAGCCAGCGCTTTTTCAACCGCTACAACGCCTTCATTCCCCATCATTATCTCCTTGTTAGCCCGGCAGTGAGTGTACCTCAAATTTTGTGAGTCACTTCGTGTTTACATCACAAACGCCATCTTGGGTCTGGCTAAAAGGAAAGCAACACCGCTATAGTTGTTTTGCATTGTACACCTGCATTGTACTTAGTAAAACAATATGGAGGCATTCATGTCCGTTACTGAAAAAAAACCGATTAATCGCCAGTTTGATCGCGTTTCTGCCGAGGACGTTCGTCGGGCTGCCGAGTATCAGGCCGCTATTCTGGCCGACGTGGCCGGTCGCCGCGGTACGCTTCATGGCCGCATCAAACCGCTGGCCCCACACATGTCCGTTGCGGGTCCGGCCATCACCGTTGAAGTCCGTCCGGGTGATAATCTGGCGATTCATGCCGCGATGGCGGTGGCGCAGCCCGGCGATGTCCTGATCGTCGATGGCAAAGGCGACCTGAGCTGCGCGCTGCTTGGGGAAATCATGGCCACTCAGGCTCAGGCGAGCGGCATTGCGGGCATTATTATTGACGGCGCTGTACGAGACGCCGATACCTTAAGCAAAGGTCACTACCCTGTCTTTTCTGCCGGTCTGAACCCCTGCGGCCCGACAAAGCTAATTTCTGGTCGGGTTAATCATCCCATTTCAGTCGCCGGGGCGACGGTTCAGGCCGGGGATCTGGTTGTCGCGGATATCGACGGCGTGGTAGTCATCCCGCGCGATGAGGTTCAGGAAGTTATCGCGCTGGCAAAAGGAAAGCTGGAGATGGAGACCCGACGCCTTGCCGCCATCCGTGAAGGCGATTTACGTCCACACTGGCTTGATGACGCGCTGCGTAAGGCAGGTATGTTAGATGACGGGGAGACGCTGTGATGGGGGGCAAAGACGTAGTTCTGGTTACCGGAAGCGACCTGGCGGAGCAGGCCATGGTGATGTTGCAGGGCTTTGAGGTGGTGTTTGCGGGCCGCCAGCCCACAGAAGATGAACTGATCGCGCTGTGTGAACGACACAATCCTGTGGCGATTCTGGTACGTTACGGCAAGATTACCGCGAAAGTCATGGATGCCGCCCCAGCTCTGCAGGTTATTTCCAAGCACGGAAGCGGGATCGATGTGATAGACCAGACGGCAGCGGCCGAGCGCAACATCGCCGTCCGCGCTGCGCCAGGTGCAAACGCGGCGGCAGTGGCTGAACATACCTGGGCGCAGATCCTCGCCTGCGCAAAGTCGGTGGTACCTCTGGACAAGCGCCTGCGAGACGGGCACTGGGATAAGGCAACGCATAAATCCATTGAACTGGAGGGCTTAACATTAGGGCTCATCGGATTGGGTGCTATCGGCTCGCGTGTGGCACATATTGGCCACGCATTCGGCATGAAGGTGCTGGCTTACGATCCCTATGCTAAGTCCATGCCTGCCCTGTGCGAACGCGCAGAAACGCTGAAAGGACTTCTTTCCCGTTCCGATGTCATCTCTTTGCACTGTCCGCTGACCGATGAGAATCGGGGGATGATCAATAGCCAGACGCTCGCACACTGCAAGCGGAACGCAATTCTGGTAAATACGGCACGCGGCGGACTGATCGACGATGAATCGTTACTGGCGGCGCTCAGGGATGGCACGCTGCACAGCGCAGCGCTGGACAGCTTTACCCACGAGCCGCTGACGGCGCCGCACCTCTGGCAGTCCGTAGAAAACGTGGTTATTTCACCGCATATTGGCGGCGTTACCGCAGCGTCATATATCAAGATGGGGACAGTGGCCGCGAGCAATATTCTTGCTGTAACAGACGTAACCACCGTCAGCCCGTAAAACCAACTGTGACGAGTGGCAGTGCTCTTATGTCACTTGTCTTCTGCCAGCGCCTGAGCACACGCCCAGGCACTTGCCCATGCCCACTGGAAATTGTATCCGCCGAGCCAGCCGGTCACATCCATCACCTCACCAATAAAATAGAGCCCCGGCACGTTGCGCGCTTCCATGGTGCGTGAGGAGAGTTCATTCGTGTCGACCCCGCCAAGCGTCACTTCCGCCGTGCGGTAGCCTTCGGTGCCGTTGGGCTGCACCCGCCAGGCTGTCAGCGTCTCAACCAGCACCGCCTGTTCGCGGCTGTTAAGCTGCTTGAGCGACACATCGGGGATCTGCCCCAGCACCTGCAAACATTCCACCAGACGTTTTGGCAACTGCATGGCCAGCGTGTTTTTCAGGCTTTGATTCGGGTGCGCCGCGCGTTGCTCGTTGAGGAAAGCCTCCAGGTCGCAATCGGGTAGCAGGTTAACCGTGACAAACTCCCCCGGCTGCCAGTAGCTGGAGATTTGCAGTACCGCCGGGCCGGAAAGACCACGGTGGGTAAACAGCAGGTTTTCACGGAACACCGTACCGTCTTCAGCCGTAATGACCGACGGAACCGAGACGCCAGAAAGCGTCTGGAGCTGTTCCAGCAGGGGCTTATGCAGGGTGAACGGTACCAGCCCCGCACGGGTGGGCAGCACGTTCAGGCCAAACTGTTCGGCAACCTTGTAGCCGAATGGTGAAGCACCGAGCCCCGGCATGGAGAGGCCACCGCTGGCAATCACCAGGTTATCGGCGCTGACGCTTTCCCCGTTTAACTGCAGCGTGTAGCCCTGCTCATCGCGGGACACCTCCAGCACTTCCGTGCGCAGGCGCATCACCACGCCGCCCTTCTCGCACTCGGCCACCAGCATATCGACAATCTGCTGGGCGGAGTCATCACAGAACAGCTGGCCCAGCGTCTTCTCATGCCATGCGATACCGTGCTTACCCACCAGGTCGATAAAGTCCCACTGGGTGTAACGCGCCAGGGCCGATTTGCAAAAATGACGGTTCTGGCTCAGATAAGCTGCGGGTTCGACATAGAGATTTGTAAAGTTGCAGCGCCCGCCACCGGACATCAGAATTTTACGTCCTGGCTTTTTACCGTTATCCAGCAACAGCACGCGACGACCCGCCTGTCCGGCCATCGCCGCACAAAACATACCCGCCGCACCGGCGCCAATTACCACGGCATCAAACCTTTCCACGTCAAAATCCTCTTCGTTAACTGCCGCGGATTGTAAAGTTTCCTCTGTGGTCACACCAGCGTAATTAACCGAGATATCAGTCATATACTTGAAATATAAAATATATTTCTTTACCTAACGCCAACAAAGCCGAAGTTATATCAAAAAAAAGCTATATTTCACTTTGCCCGCCGCGCATTTGTCCTGGATAATGCGCCGCGTTCATGTCCTCAAAATGGCGTAACGTCCTATGCTACATTTGTTTGCTGGCCTGGATTTACATACCGGGCTTTTATTATTGCTTGCTCTGGTTTTTGTACTGTTTTACGAAGCGATCAACGGCTTCCACGACACTGCAAACGCAGTAGCAACGGTTATCTACACTCGCGCAATGCGATCGCAGCTCGCGGTTGTTATGGCGGCGGTATTTAACTTTTTTGGTGTTCTTCTGGGTGGACTGAGCGTTGCATATGCGATCGTGCATATGTTGCCAACGGATCTGCTTCTCAACGTTAGTTCTGGCCATGGCCTCGCTATGGTGTTCTCAATGCTGCTTGCTGCAATTATCTGGAACCTCGGTACCTGGTATTTCGGCCTGCCTGCATCCAGTTCTCACACCCTCATCGGCGCGATTATCGGTATTGGGTTAACGAATGCCCTCATGACCGGTACCTCGGTTGTTGATGCGTTAAACATCCCGAAAGTGCTGGGAATTTTCGCCTCACTGATTGTCTCCCCTATCGTGGGTCTGGTGGTCGCAGGCGGATTGATTTTCATCCTGCGTCGTTACTGGAGCAATACGAAAAAACGCTCCCGTATTCACCTGACACCGGCAGAGCGTGAGAAGAAAGACGGCAAGAAAAAGCCGCCATTCTGGACGCGGATTGCCCTGATCCTTTCCGCTATCGGCGTTGCCTTCTCTCACGGCGCGAACGACGGTCAGAAAGGCATTGGTCTGGTAATGCTGGTACTGATTGGCGTCGCACCGGCGGGATTCGTGGTTAACATGAACGCCTCCGGTTACGAAATCACCCGTACCCGTGATGCGGTGAACAACGTTGAAATCTACTTCCAGCAACACCCTGAGCTGCTGAAGAAGGCAACCGGCGTTGACCAGTTGATCCCTTCTCCTGAAGCAGGCGCTACCACTGCGCCGGGCGAATTCCACTGCCATCCGGCAAACGCGATTAACGCGCTGGAACGCGCCAAAGGCATGCTGGGTAATATCGAAAGCTACGACAAACTGTCCGTTGAGCAACGTGGTCAACTGCGTCGCATTATGCTGTGCATCTCTGATGTCACGGATAAAGTGGCGAAGTTGCCAGAAGTGAATGCTGACGACCAGCGTCTGCTGAAGAAACTGAAAGGCGATATGCTCAATACTATTGAGTACGCGCCAATCTGGATCATCATGGCTGTCGCACTGGCTCTCGGTATCGGTACGATGATTGGCTGGCGTCGTGTGGCGACCACCATCGGCGAGAAGATCGGTAAGAAAGGCATGACGTATGCGCAGGGTATGTCCGCGCAGATGACGGCGGCGGTTTCAATCGGTCTGGCGAGCTATACCGGTATGCCAGTTTCGACCACCCACGTACTCTCCTCTTCCGTGGCAGGGACCATGATTGTTGACGGCGGCGGTCTGCAACGCAAAACCGTGACCAACATTCTGATGGCCTGGGTATTTACCCTTCCGGCCTCTATCCTGCTGTCGGGTGGGTTGTACTGGATTTCGCTGAAGCTTATCTAATCGGCAGAACGCGATAAAAAAGCGGGTCAGGAAACTGACCCGCTTTTTTTATGCTCAGTGCCAAATCATCAAGGCAATCATGCTGACCACAACCAGACCACACAGGGCGCTGGTTAAAATGAACTGACGGCGAAGACGCTCGCAACGGCGAATAAACTCTTCATCGTGGTGATCGCGATAGCGCTGGTAATAGATATACCCTACCAGACGCATCTGCTTGCTGGGCTGTCCGTGCGAGGTGAAGAACCCTCCACCGTCCACATACTGATAAAGCAACGGATCGCAACCACGAAGTACCACTAACAGCGCACGTAACGATGAGAAGTAGCGCGCCATATTCACTATGCAAACCACGCATAACGCCCAAAACAATGCGACGGTGCTAATCATACATCCTCCCCGGCGTACGCCCACGAAGCAAGGCCTCTGAGCTACCGCACTCCAGTGCCCTGACAGACAGTTCAGTGAAAGAATGAACAAAAGTCGATCCGGTTCGCGTTTTAATATCCGAACGGCTCATTAAATAGTGTAGGAGATCCGTTAATTTTTTTGCCACAAGGTTAATCGTTATCAACACCAAAGCTTGAAAAATATGTTTTACTGGGCCGTAATGAAAGCATCAGACGACGGCTTTTCCATTTAGTCATCGATAACTTAAGGAAGGAGTAACACTATGGCTTACAAACACATTCTCATCGCGGTAGACCTCTCTCCGGAGAGTAAAGTGCTGGTTGATAAAGCGGTATCCATGGCACGCCCTTACAACGCGAAAGTTTCTCTTATCCACGTTGATGTGAATTACTCCGACCTCTATACCGGTCTGATTGACGTCAATCTCGGTGATATGCAGAAACGCATCTCTGAAGAGACACACCACGCCCTGAGCGAACTGTCCACCAACGCGGGCTACCCTATCACCGAAACCTTAAGCGGCAGCGGCGATCTGGGTCAGGTGCTGGTTGATGCGATTAAGAAATACGATATGGATCTGGTCGTTTGTGGTCACCACCAGGACTTCTGGAGCAAGCTGATGTCTTCCGCGCGTCAGCTGATTAACACCGTTCATGTGGATATGCTGATTGTTCCACTGCGGGACGAAGAAGACGAGTAAGTCTGCTTTCCCTCTCCCAAAGGGAGAGGGAACCGTTCGAGCCTCTTTCCAGCGCGGGTTGGGGTGACGGCATCAAACCGCACACCCTAACCTTCCTGTTCCGGCGTCCCCGAATAAATATCAAACCGGTGCCCTTTGGTAACCACCGCATTGGCCGTGGCCACGTCCGCCAGCGGCGGCGCATAGTCCGGACGTTTCACCACCACGCGCTTCGTGGCTAGCTGACGAGCAGGTGTCAGCAAACCATCCGCGTCTAAATCCGGCCCGACCAGCGACTGGAACACCCGCATCTCTTTCTTCACCAGCGCGCTTTTCTGCTTATGCGGGAACATCGGGTCGAGGTAGACCACCTGCGGACGCGGAGTGATATCGGTCAGGGCCGTCAGGCTGGAGGCGTGAATCAACTGCAAGCGTGCCTGCAGCCACGGTCCAATCTCCGGGTCGGCATAGCCGCGCGTCAGCCCGTCGTCGAGCAGCGCGGCCACGACCGGATTGCGCTCCAGCATCCGCACGTGACACCCTACCGAGGCCAGCACAAACGCATCGCGCCCTAAACCCGCCGTGGCATCCACCACGTCAGGAAGATAGCTTCCTTTGACGCCAACCGCTTTGGCAACCGCTTCACCGCGACCGCCGCCGAACTTGCGCCGGTGCGCCATGGCGCCCCCCACAAAATCGACAAATATCCCGCCGAGCCTGGGTTCGTCACGCTTACGTAATTCCAGATGCGCCGGCGTCATCACCAGCGCCATCAGGTTTTCATCATCATGCTCCAGCCCCCAGCGGGCGGCCAGAACAGATAAGGCGCCGTCTCCGGCGCCTGTTTCATCGACTAAACAGATCTTCACGTAACGGTTAGCCTTTAATCCCGTAGTGCTCAAGCATCGCATCCAGCTGCGGCTCGCGGCCACGGAAGCGTTTGAACAGCACCATTGGCTCTTCAGAACCGCCGCGCGTCAGGATGTTATCAAGGAACGACTGGCCGGTTTCACGGTTGAAAATGCCCTCTTCTTCAAAGCGAGAGAACGCATCCGCCGCCAGTACGTCGGCCCACAGGTAGCTGTAATAGCCTGCCGCATAGCCGCCCGCGAAGATATGGCTGAACGCGTGCGGGAAGCGGCCCCAGGTTGGGCCAGGAATAACGGCGACCTGCTTTTTGATCTCGGCCAGCGTCTCGAGGATTTTCGCCCCCTGCTCCGGACTAAACTCGGCGTGCAGACGGAAGTCGAACAGGCCGAACTCCAGCTGGCGCAGGATAAACATCGCCGCCTGGTAGTTTTTCGCCGCCAGCATTTTATCCAGCAGTTCTTTCGGCAGCGGTTCGCCGGTTTCGTAGTGGCCGGAGATGAACGCCAGCGCGTCCGGCTCCCAGCACCAGTTTTCCATAAACTGGCTTGGCAGTTCGACCGCATCCCATGGCACACCGCTGATACCGGCAACGCCTGCGGTTTCGATACGGGTCAGCATATGGTGCAGGCCGTGGCCGAACTCGTGGAACAGGGTAATCACTTCGTCATGGGTAAACAGCGCAGGCTTGCCATTCACCGGACGGTTGAAGTTACAGGTCAGGTACGCCACCGGCTTCTGCAGGGAGCCGTCCGCTTTACGCATCTGCCCGACGCAATCATCCATCCATGCACCGCCGCGTTTGTTCTCGCGAGCATACAGATCCAGGTAGAAGCTCCCGCGCAGCTCGTTCTTCTCGTCATACAGTTCGAAGAAGCGCACGTCCGGATGCCAGACGTCGATGTCGGTACGTTCTTTGGCGGTGATCCCGTAAATGCGTTTAACCACTTCAAACAGACCGTTAACGGCTTTGTTTTCCGGGAAGTAAGGACGCAGTTGCTCATCGCTGATGCTGTAAAGGTGCTGTTTCTGTTTTTCACTGTACCAGGCGATATCCCACGGCTGCAGCTCGTCGACACCGTATTCCGCTTTCGCGAAGGCGCGCAGCTGTGCCAGCTCTTTCTCGCCCTGCGGACGCGCACGTTTCGCCAGGTCAGTCAGGAAATCGAGGACCTGCTGTGGATTTTCCGCCATTTTGGTGGCGAGGGATTTGGAAGCGTAGCTCTCAAAGCCCAGCAGCTGTGCCAGCTCGTGACGCAGCGCGAGGATTTCAGCCATCACCGGGCTGTTATCCCACTTACCGGCATTCGGGCCCTGATCGGAGGCGCGGGTGCTGTACGCACGGTACATCTCCTCGCGCAGCGCCTGATTGTCGCAGTAGGTCATGACCGGCAGGTAGCTCGGGATGTCCAGGGTTAAGAGGAAGCCTTCCTGCTCTTTCGCTTCGGCCTGCGCTTTCGCTTCGGCCTGCGCTTTCGCCGCCGCCAGCGCGCTTTCCGGCATACCGGCCAGCTCGGCTTCGTCGGTAATCAGCTTCGTCCAGCCCATGGTCGCGTCCAGCACGTTGTTGCTGTACTGGTTGCCCAGCTCAGACAGACGGGCCGCAATTTCACCGTAACGGGTCTGTTTCTCTTTCGGCAAACCAATACCGGAGAGTTCGAAATCACGCAGAGCGTTATCGACCGATTTTTTCTGCGCGGTATTGAGTTCGGCATAGTGGTCGCCATCGCGCAGGTCGCGATAGGCTTTGTACAGCCCCTCGTGTTGACCAACCCAAGTGCTGTACTCAGAGAGCAACGGGAGGGTTTGTTCATACGCTTCACGGAGTTCCGGGCTGTTTTTCACTGAATTCAGATGGCTTACCGGGGAGAAGAGGCGTCCCAGCACGTCATCCACTTCGGCCAGCGGCTGACACAGATTTTCCCAGGTGTACGGCGCGCCCTGCGCCACCACGCTTTCTACAGCCGCACGGCAGTTGTCCAGCGCCTGTGTTACGGCTGGAACCACATGCTCAGGGCGGATTTTAGAAAACGGTGGCAACGAAAAAGGCGTCAGTAATGGATTGGTCATAAACGCTGTCCTGTTGAATAAGATGAATGAAGCGCGCATCCGGCGCTGTGCATATGCGATCTAGAATGGGGATAAGTGTAGAGGATTTCAATGCCAGACGTTGCGCTTTCGCGGCAGGATAAACTTTTCTGTATACTGTGGCGATACGCTCTATTTTTGCCCGATGGCGCTACGCTTATCAGGCCTACGTTTACTACCTGGAACACATTCATTCATGCTCAGTTATCGCCACAGCTTTCACGCAGGCAACCACGCCGACGTCCTTAAACACACCGTTCAGAGCCTGATCATTGAATCACTCAAAGAGAAAGATAAACCGTTTCTCTATCTGGACACCCACGCGGGCGCGGGACGTTATCAGCTGAGCGGCGAACATGCCGAACGCACCGGGGAATACCTGGAAGGGATCGCCCGCATCTGGCAGCAGGACGACCTGCCGGCAGAGCTGGAGCCCTACATTGGTGTGGTGAATCATTTTAACCGCAACGGCCAGCTGCGCTACTACCCTGGCTCGCCGTTGATTGCCCGCCAGCTGCTGCGCGAGCAGGACAGCCTTCAGCTGACCGAACTGCACCCAAGCGACTTCCCGCTGCTGCGTTCTGAATTCCAGAAAGACAGCCGCGCCCGTGTGGAAAAGGCGGATGGCTACCAGCAGCTGAAGGCCAAACTGCCGCCGGTATCCCGTCGCGGTCTGGTGCTGATCGACCCGCCTTATGAGATCAAAACCGACTATCAGGCGGTAGTGAGCGGTATTAACGACGGCTACAAACGCTTTGCGACGGGCACCTATGCCCTGTGGTATCCGGTGGTGCTGCGTGCGCAAATTAAACGCATGATCAAAGACCTGGAAGCGACCGGTATCCGCAAAATGCTGCAAATTGAACTGGCCGTGCGCCCGGACAGCGACCAGCGCGGCATGACCGCTTCCGGCATGATTGTGATCAACCCGCCATGGAAGCTCGAAGCGCAGATGAACAACGTGCTGCCGTGGCTGCACAAGACGCTGGTGCCGGCCGGAACGGGCCATGCCACCGTCAGTTGGATCGTGCCGGAGTAATCGCAGTCATCGGTGGAAACTATTGATTTCAGGTATACAATCGCGGCAATTCACGATTAAGGATAAAAGCTATGACTAAGCATTATGACTACATCGCAATCGGCGGCGGCAGCGGCGGCATCGCCTCCATCAACCGCGCGGCCATGTATGGCCAGAAATGTGCGCTGATCGAAGCCAAAGCGCTGGGCGGCACCTGCGTCAACGTGGGTTGTGTACCGAAGAAAGTGATGTGGCATGCGGCCCAGATCCGTGAAGCAATCCATATGTATGGCCCGGATTACGGCTTTGACACCACCATTAATAACTTTGACTGGAACAAGCTGATCGCCAGCCGTACTGCCTATATCGACCGTATTCATACCTCGTACGACAATGTGCTGGGCAAGAACAACGTCGATGTTATTCATGGTTTTGCGCGCTTTGTTGATGCGAAGACGATAGAAGTTAACGGTGAGACGATCACTGCCGATCACATCCTGATCGCGACCGGCGGGCGTCCGAGCCACCCGGATATTCCCGGTGTGGAATACGGTATCGACTCCGACGGTTTCTTCGAGCTGCCTGCTCTGCCAGAACGTGTTGCCGTGGTGGGCGCGGGATACATCGCCGTAGAACTGGCCGGTGTGATTAATGGCCTGGGCGCAGAAACGCACCTGTTCGTGCGTAAACACGCGCCGCTGCGCAACTTTGACCCGCTGATCGTCGATACGCTGGTCGAAGTGATGAATACCGAAGGCCCAACGCTGCACACCCACGCCGTGCCAAAAGCGGTCGTGAAAAATGCAGACGGTAGCCTGACGCTTGAGCTGGAAGATGGCCGTAGCCAGACCGTGGATTGCCTGATCTGGGCGATTGGTCGTGAACCGGCTAACGACAACTTCAACCTGGCGGCGACGGGCGTTAAAACCGATGAGAAAGGGTACATCGCTGTCGATAAATTCCAGAACACCAGTGTTCCGGGCATTTACGCGGTGGGCGATAACACCGGTGCGGTCGAACTGACGCCGGTTGCGGTTGCCGCAGGCCGTCGCCTCTCTGAGCGTCTGTTTAACAACAAACCGGAAGAGCATCTGGACTACAGTAACATTCCGACCGTGGTCTTCAGCCACCCGCCAATCGGCACAGTGGGCTTAACAGAACCTCAGGCGCGCGAGCAGTATGGCGACGACCAGGTGAAAGTGTATAAATCCGCGTTCACCGCGATGTATACCGCCGTCACCTCTCACCGTCAGCCATGCCGCATGAAGCTGGTCTGCGTGGGTCCGGAAGAGAAGATTGTCGGTATCCACGGCATTGGCTTTGGCATGGACGAGATCCTGCAGGGCTTCGCCGTGGCGCTGAAAATGGGTGCCACCAAGAAAGACTTCGATAACACCGTTGCGATCCACCCGACAGCGGCCGAAGAATTTGTCACTATGACACGTTAATTCTGGAAACGTATCTACACACGTTTTTTAACTCTGGAAATCTGGCTGAAAGGCCAGGTTTCTCTTCCAAACAATTGTTATCAAAATCTATCTGTACAATAGGGATACACCTTATTCACAGTTATGTCTTGCTGAGCACGTATTCTTTCTGTACCTTAAAATCGTCAAATTCACCAATTTTAAAGCACCGATATCCTGAAGGGGTCAAATGATGCGCAATCATCTCTCCTCCAATATATACTCGGTCAATATAAGGGCGGGTTTCCTGAATGGCCCTCTGCTCAATCATCATGACTGGAATTATCTCCAGAAGATTACCTTCGAGAATACGGCATTCAGGTTTCACCGCCGTTCCGTACTCTATGACTTCAGATTCGAAATCATGTCTGGAGCGATAGGCAAAAGTTACTGTTTTACCTGTCTCCTCACATATTCCAAATTGGTAGACTGTCGTTGTCAGCAATGAATTTGACGGTATTGCATAGTTATCCTTATACTTCATCCACATATCCCTTAGACAAGCAGGTGTATGATAGTTAAGATTTTGTATTCCCGTGACTACCATCCTCGTCGAAGCCTGAAGTAACCATGCATTAGAAAACCCACCGGCACCAGTGCCAGCAATAATCATTTTTAGGTGAGGGATATATCCTGCCTTTGAGACGAAAGATAACGGCTCCCCTTGATCAGTAACAGCAAGTGTATCAGTTACAATTAAAGCCTGAGTCTCATCTGTATAAAAAATCAATGATGACATTTTTCTATCCTCGAACTGAGTGGTGAAACCTAAATATAAATGCATGTCTGAGACAATGGAGGATAGCGGAATAATGCAGGCAAAGATAGAATGTTTTTTAGAAAAAATCATGAATATATATACCATGTATTATTTATGCATTTCACTATGTCGCTAGTTTTTTATCTATTTGAATCAGAACACATTTCCACATCTGCAATTAAGGACCATAAAGACTTTCCTTACAAAATACTTCCGTCACTACCGAGTTTTTCAACTGAAATAAAACAAATAGAAAAATGCATAAAAATCACATTTTATCCATTTTTTTCACACACCCAACAAAAAACCATTTCATAACACAGTTGCATGTCCTCATCTTATATCCACTGAAAGAAAAACCGTTGTAAAAACACAAAAAAACACATGGGCAAGAAAAAATAAAATCACAACAATTTCAAACAGATGAAAACTGCATATATATAAGTTCGTGATCAATGTCAAAGTATAGCAATTAAAATTATTGCGCCTGATGTCAATAACCCTATATTAATAACAATACATAACTTACTTAATAATTACTTAGATGAGAGTCTGGCATGGCTAAAATCATAAAGGCCTCAAATGTACTTTATGGCGTAAATGCTTCTATATTTAATGATAACATCATTTTTTCGGGAGGAGCCACTTTAGACTGCTTACCTGCAATGTATGATAAAGATGGATGTTTTGTCGACATTGTAAACTTATGGTTTCTGGATCTCAAAACAGTTAGACACCTTGCTGATATAAACTCATCGGTCAGAGCTCTAATGCGGTACTGGTCGTTTCTTGAAGAAGAGAGTTTACAATGGGACCATTTTCCGCCGATAAAAAGGTTAAAACCCACATATTTATTCAGAAATACGAACCTATTATATGCTGTGGAAAGCGGAGAACTTGCCAGCTCTACAGCAAATATCTATATGAGTCATGTCGTCCAGTTCTACATCTGGTCCATCGAAAGTTATCATCTTATTATAAATGATGAAAAATCAGCACCGTTCAAAATTGAATTTGTTAAAAGGCAAAGCAACGATCTACTGGCTCACCTTAGACCGCAGATAGTGGTTCAGACCAGCGATCTTCGTATCCGTATGCCAAGATACGCCACTCCGGTTAAGCGCTTACTGCAGCCTCTAACGAAAGAGCATCTCGTTTTGTTGTCAGAATATCTTCGGACTCAGCCTGTCGAATTAGTTTTAATGGTTCTTCTGGCCACCGAAAGTGGATTACGCCTGAATGAAGTTTGCACTTTTACCCTGAATGCTCTAGCCCAGGCGCGAGCAACAAATGAGATTAAAACCCGCTATCAGATCACTATTGGTCCCTTGAACGGAATTAAAACTAAATTTAAAAAGAAACGAAGCATTGAGATGTCCGTTACTTTATTCGAAATGCTGAAACGCTATGCAATATCTGAAAGACGGCTGAGAAGGTTGAATAAATCACAGTTAATTTTATCAAACCAAGAGAGATTTTCAGAAGAAAATATCCGGCAGGGTCTTGGGCAACCAGCATTTTTCGAACCTCTTTTTATTAGCCAGCAGGGCAACTGTGTAAAACCTCAGGTTCTGAATGCCAGGTGGATCGAACTGCGGAATAAAATAAATCAAAACGCCCCTGGATTCCGGTATCGATTTCATGATCTGCGCAGTACCTACGCTACTTATCGTCTGGACAATTTGTTAAAGTCCGGCCTGAGTGAAGGTGAGGCACTTGACTGTATAATGGGCTGGATGGGGCACAAAAATGAAAGAACCACATTCAGGTACATTGCTTATCTGAGAAAAAATGAAATTCTCAGGTCTACATTTTCACTTCTGGACACTCTTATGGATGCAAGCATTCAGGGAGAGAAAGATGAAATCCTTTAAAAACCCATGGACGGAGGAACTGATTCTTCAGGTTATCACTGGAGGAAATGAAAGAACGATTATTGACTTTAATCGATATAACTACCTTTATTTCCCGGGGACATCCACCATAAAGACAGGCAAGGTCACTCCCGTAGCAAGGTCGCTCAATGCAAAAGATATTTTTATGGCCTTTAAACAATCACAATACTCTTCTGTATCAAAACATACTTTTTTTACTTATTTACGTAAATACATCATTTTTTGTGACCATAATAACATTCCTTTATTTACAGCAAATTCAGTTCAGAAATATGGAGCCTTCCAGGTCAGAAGAACATTAAAAGGAGAAATTAAAAACAGTACATTTACAACCCTTATCTCTGAAACTAAAGGTGTATTCCTACTTCTGGGTTTTTCCGGACGCTGGTTCGAAACTCTTCCTACATTAGGAAGAAATCAGACGGAGTCATGGAAAGCATACAGTGATAAGGATTTAAGAAAACTACTCCCCCTACTGCGAAGTTTCTTTAAACAAACAGCGCAGTGGTTTTTGGAAACACCTGATGCATTGACGCTATCCTTGCGGATCCGGGCACCTGCAAGATTCAGGTGGAAGGGCATAACATACCCTGTGGATTCAGTGGTTTGTAAACTGATTGCCTGTGCCGTATATTTGCTTTCCTATTATACCTGGGCCAACAATTCGGTGCTTTTGTCCCTGCAGAGACCTCAGGGGCCCCAGGCAAATACTGACGCCAACTGGTATCAGATGTCAGCCTTCAAACGAAGAGCCTTCCGGATAGTGACTGTGGAGATTGGTGACCATGCGCAGCTTAATATTCCCAAGTATTCCATGGAGTTCTTTAACACTTTACTCAAAGTATCAACGAAACTGAGCCCGGAACCGGGCAGTCTTTTGTTTCAGGTATATAACGAAAATGGACTATCACCGGTCTCAGCTTCACATCTCAGAGCGTTTAATCTCTACATCGATGATTATTTCCATCTTGTTGATGACAAGAATTGCCGGCTGAGCCCAATAATTTCACGCTTCAGGGCTACGGGCAGCCAGGTTGCTCAGGTACATCATTCCCATATGCACGCAGCCAGGCTATTAGGTAACACTCCGAGCACCGTCAGACGACATTATTCTGAGGGCAATGAATTTGAAAACAATGCCATGATGCAGGATGCACTCCTGATTTTTGCTGACATGGCGGAAAAGGGGATATCCGTTGATACAGCAAAAGAACGACAAAAAGACAAGCTTAATATTCCTGTACTGACCTATGAGAAGATGTTGAAACTTCATAACCGCCCCATGCAACAGGCACACGGGAGTTATTGCAGCAATCCTTATGGCGTACAGGCGCAGAAATTTCACTATCGTGCTGAACGACATAACTTACTTTCTTCAGAAAAATATACATGCTCAGATTTAATGGGTTGCTTCAGCTGTCCTCATCAGGTCATTATCGCTGAACCTGCTGACATATGGTGTTTGCTGAGTTTTAAAGAATGTATAGAGGAAAGCATCTACCGACATGTCGACAAAACACATTTCAATAAAAATTACAGTGGTGTACTTGATACGATAGAAAAAATACTAATCACTATTGATAAGCGGGTTCTGAAAAAAGCTGAAAGAAAATTGGCGGAGGAAGGGCCACACCCTCTTTGGCAGGAGTACACACAACTTTATCCATCAGCTAAAGGGAGGACCCATGAAACTGAATAGTTTTAAAATCCTGTTACCTTCCGATATCACAGATAAGCATTGTCCTGATATCTGTGACGTCGTGATGCTAAACAAACTTAATGAATGGGAGAAATTAAATGATGTGGTCATCTGTTGTGATTCTGGGGGGATAATTCTGTCCCGTTTTGGCGAACCTGTGTGGGAACTTGCCCCCCTGCTATTGACCAAAAACACGCCGCACAGGCGAGTTAACTTCACCTGTTTCATGTCTGAGCCACTCTTATATAAAGAGATAAAACTGATTTGCTACGGTTGGCTATTTACTGAGAACAATCAGTACAGTAGCCCGACAAAAGTATCGACCATTATCAGTCGAACTTCTGGCCTGAAGAAAACGTATGAATTCCTGATGCTGAATAAACTTACCAGCCTGACTGCACTTGAAAATAAGCATATATGGATAAAATATACCAGTTTTCTAAAAGAGCAGAATAAAACAGCTGGGACTCTGGTACACATCCTTAGTGCCCTTCAACAGGCTCAGCAGTTATTTCCCTGGCTAGGACTGGCGCCTTCAACCATTTGTCTCAAACCAACAAAACTGAGCATTAGCTTGTGCCGCCCGGAAGCGACAGAAAGAGAACAGACACTGGCTATTCCTGAATCACTCGCCGATAAACTTTTGCATCATGCTGTCACACTCATCGAAACCGCCTGGACATACAGAAAAATGCTTGGAGAAACTGAGAGATTACTTCAGGAAAATTATGAGGCAGGTTCAAAAATTGTGAAGGAAAAAATACAGTCAGGTAAATGGAAATGGTTAAAATGTGAAGAAAACTCTGCGAGATACAAACATGACCTTGCAAAAGAAACCTTTAATTTTATGCCATTAAGCACCAGAGAAATTCTGACTGGTAATCTGATTGATTATCCCTGTTCATCTGAAACCCTAAATGGGTCCTGGTGGCAGTCACACAGAGCGAATCTGATGACAGCTGGTTTTATCTGCTGTGCCGCCTTTTCTGGCATGCGCGAAAGTGAGTTATACGAATTAACACCTGAAAGTTACTATAGCAGTGTATTTAACGGGAGGACCTTCCATTTCCTGAGAGGAAAAACGCATAAACTGGGTGAAAAGCATACCGAGTGGGTTGTCGCACCTGTTGTAAAAAAAGCTGTCGAACTCATTGCTGATTTGACCTCTCACCTAAGGAACATGCTCAGGCAGCGTGCCCGGACTGTGCGGGAGAAAGAACTCGCTGAATGCCTGTGGTTATCTCAGGGACGACGCTCGACTATCCCCAAACTTATCAGTGGATGGACCTTACGCTTTGATAATTATATCAAACATGTCGGTCTTATTGTTTCTGAAGATGATTATCGCGAATGTCTGCGCACTAACCCTAACAGCACGAATAAAATCAGCAGATTTGTTCAAACTGGGAAATTTTGGCGTCTGACCCCTCATCAGTTCCGGCGTACTCTTGCCTTTTTTACGATAAAAAACAGACTGGGAAATGCCACTGCGATCAAACAGCAATTCAAGCACCTTTATCTGCAGATGGCTGAATGGTATTGCGAAGGCGGATTACCCTCACGCCTCGAACACATTCAGGCAGATACAGAGCTGCAAAATATGATTGATACTGTAAATAATGAACAAATAACAAATAAATACATGGAATGGATGAAAGGCGATCAGTTGCTGGCTGGTAGCTTTGGCAAAGATATTCTTATATTGCGTGAAGACCTTCCAGTCATCTACCGCTCCTGGGAGAGCGTATACAAGTTAGTTAAGGAAAAAAGGTTAACCCTTCATGGCACACTATATGCGTACTGCAAAAATGGGTATGACTGTGATATGGGAGGAGTTATCAACCCAGCATTCTGCGTAAGCTGCAGCTCTCATGGCAGCATAATTGATGAAGAACAATCAGGGTGGTGGAAACAGAAACATACATCACTCACACAATATCTTTCTGCGAATAATGACATATCTGATGCTGTGTTTACTCACTGTATAACTCAAATTCGCGCAGCGGAAAAAGTAATGACTGATTTTGCCATCCCCTTTGATGTCTGGTCTTCCAGAAACGGAAGTCAATACAATGAATAAGCATGACATGACGGTACTTCGACTGGAGACGGCTCTGGAAAGGATTCTGACTGGCAAACCTGTCAGAATCATGGCTGACCGCAAGTTAAGCATCCGGGCGGTTGAAGATGAAGCAGGGCTTGGTAACGGAAGCGCATATTACTACCCTGATATTGTTAACAAAATTAGGTTTGAAAAACATCAGTCAGTGAATCGAATGTCCAGTACAGTCAAGTCCGTTAACTTTAAATGGAAGGAAAAAGCGCTGGAAGCGGAACGACTGAAAAACAGGTTCTCCTGTGAGAACAAGACACTAAAAGAGCTTAACGCCAGCATTGCAGCAAATCAGTACAAACAACTTTCAGCACTAAGGGGAGCACTGGAAAGAATTGCAGAACTGGAGAAAGAGGTCATTTCGTTAAAGGAGGAATTAGTGGAGACAAGACGTTACAATATTAAACCGGTCTGATGGTCAAAACTGACATAACGTACATCCGACCCCATGAAGGCTGGCTGTATCTGCCCGTGGTTGTTGGCCTGTCCTCGCGCGAAGTTATCGACTGGTCAATGCAAGCCCGGAGACAAAAGATATTGTCCTGGATGCACCTTTTGTGTGCTGCAAGGTGACGTAATCCTCAGAGGGGTCCCGGCTCATTCTGAACCAGTAAGTCAGTATACAATCTTGAGTGGCAGTCGATCCTGAAATCACATGAACTTGAGGGCAGCAGGAGTCGTCGTGGTAACTGTCATGACAATGGAGTAGCATGAAGTTTATTCCGACTACTGATAAATCAAAAGCTCTACCGAATGCGGGAATCAGCACGCAATGGTATTTAAAATTACATGGAAATATTTTATAAAATTAAACACAGACATAGTAGTGTTAAAAGATGCCATCGGCAAAATATGAAAATAAAAATCATCAAAAACCTAAAAACATTTTGATTATTCGCGCCATTTCACTCAACGATTAAATTAAATACAACACACTAAAAAGTCATCAAGAAAAATTAACAAGCACTACCAAATGAATATAACCCCTCTAAAAATAATAGCTCTGAACCTTTGACATGATAAATAACCAATTAAATAACGGGTAACTATTTACCCTATAAATTTCGAAGAATACAAACCATCTACCATAAAACCCTTAACTATTTCAGGGCATAGATTAACACTTCAGTCTTTCAAAAGAGCTTCTCTTACAGTGGGGAAAATCTGCATCATCGACAGTTTTATCTCCCCCCTTTAGCATGGCGACAGTATTCTGTTAATATACAAGCATTCTGTCCTTCCGCATCGCTCACACCTGGAACGTTAATGGACAAACACAAAAACCTGTTGATCACGATTATCGTATTTTTAGCATTAACCGGGATGGGAAGTGCCTTTATCCTCTGGTTTGTTTCAGACAGCATGGAAGATGAGATTCAGGCGAGGCTCGGGCGGGCACTTTACAGAATGGATGATGCACTCAGCCATGCAAGTCTTGCGGCACAAAAATCCGATGACCTGACAGGTAAACCCTGCACGGAGGAACTTGTGCTTTCGTTACGACGCATTGTCACTACCATCCCGGATGTCAGAACGGTTAACCTTGTCACCGGGAATAGCATATACTGCACATCCCTCTATGGCCCCACGAACTACCATCTCAGTGACCAGAAATATTTTCGCGGTAACTTACAACTGCTTTCAGGAAATCAGGTTACACCTTCCAGATCTCTCCTCGTATACAGAGTTAACAAAAACAGCCAGAGCATCCTGGTAGGCATTGACGGATATTATCTTGAGAATGCACTGGCTTTATTAAGCATCCCGACACCACTCTATCTGAAAATCGGAGATGTGTGGATGGGAGAAGATGGACTACTGCACCGTACTAGCCCTGGCTGGACTAACAGAACCCGAGTAGCAACATCAGAGATATATGGCATACAAGTTTTCTCTTCCCGGCCTTCCCTCCTGGACAGGGAAGTTATCTGGAATTACGCTCGTGGGGGACCATTAATTGTTGTTATTTTGTCATTCATACTTTCGGCACTCCTTTACAGACTCCTGAACAGACACTCTACGCCAGTTGCCTTACTGGCCAGCGCGATAAATCAGGGGGAATTTGAACCCTGGTTACAACATATCGTAGACAGCAAAACGCTAAACATAGTGGGGTGTGAGGCTCTGGTTCGCTGGAACCACCCAACAATGGGGATAATCCCACCAGATCAGTTTATTCCTCTTGCAGAAACAAGTGGGCTAATCACCAGAATCACTGAGCAGATGTCCGGCCAGGTATCTGATTTCATTAAAAATAACAAGGATGTTTTACCAGAACCTTTCTATTGCCACATAAATGTCAGCGCCTCTGATTTTCAAAACCATGATATCAACGCTATGTGTCTGCGATTTATCGAGAGGATTAACAATCCTGGTATTGTTTTAGTTCTTGAAATAACGGAACGCGATCATATTGATGATGATCCCGTGACCATTGGAATTTGCCATCAACTGCAGCAAGCCGGTGTGATTATTGCTATTGATGATTTCGGAACTGGTAACGCGAACCTGGCATACCTGAAGCGTTTTTCAGCAGGGATTGTAAAAATTGACAAAATGTTCATCACAGGCATTGAAGAAGATGCTTTCTCGGTTCATATCGTAAAAAATCTCATACAGCTATCGACACTGCTCGGGTTTAAGACGATTGCAGAAGGCGTGGAAACGGAAAAACAAGCTGAACAACTTTCAGCTCTGGGCGTGACGTATATGCAGGGGTATTTATTTGGTCGTCCATTGCCTCTGAGCGAGTATAGAAAAGCTCTTGCTGATGCAAAAAAATGCATGCATTCGAAAGGAAAAGGTTAAACAAGGTGGTGCTGCAGGTGTGTGGCGTCGAAGGTGAAACTCTACATATGCCTGCGTGACGATCCTGTCCTGTGTTGCCGCAGCCAGCCATCCTGAAGAGCCGACAAGACATCCTTACTAACATGTAACCCTGCTTAAATGTTATGCCACCTCATGCACATATATCCTGATAGTGCCATCAATTCTTTTCAATGATACCTGAAACAAAACCTGGCTGGAAAGGCATCATCGAATCAGCACCGTATTTCTCAGGATAAACATAACCATCAAAAAAGAATAGATATATTCCATAATTATCAGGAAATACTGTCTCCAAACGCTTATCATGAAAAATCTGATACAGAGCTAAAAATTTTCCGTAGCCCTTTGTGGTTTTTATCCTTCCTTTCAGGAGATATTTCATGCGTGCATCTACCTGCTTATTCATTTTCGTTAGTTTTATATCAACAAAGGCACTGGCTTTTGGAGCAGACATGACTGCAAGCGAGGATTACCAGTCGGTACGTGGTGGGACCGGAAATCCAGACGAAGCAGGACTGTCGCTGCAGGCGACCTGGCTCAGAAATAACGAGACGGGTTACGCACTAGGCGGAGTGGCAGGTTTTGGTATACCTTTAGGTCGTTTTACCATCACACCAGAGAGTGGAATATTGTACCTGAATATGGATCAAGGGGAAGATGGTGTTGCTGTTATCCCCGGAGGAAAAGTAAGTTTTGAGTTAAGTCGTTCCATTTCACTTTTTGGAGAATATTTATACGCACCCGATGAACTTTCAGATAATATTCGAAGCTATCGTGATTATAATGCGGGAGTACGCTATACGATGCTTCGCCCGATCAGTATCGTTGCAGGTTATCGCCATGCAGAATATACCAGTTCAGATTATAGAAATAAAACATTAGCAGAGGGTATATATCTGGGAGGTTCTGTATGGTTTTAAGGTAGCTAATCTTGAAAACAAATTTACCTGTTACCAACGGCATTGGTGAGTTGACAGTATATTTTTTTGAAATGTCTGACACGGTAAGTAACGACGTTATAAGTCGTATGGTATTACGGCAAAGATTACTGAGAATATTTATGCCTTGAATTTACCATACCAGATGCCTGAAGGGCCTCGTTTCTTCTTACGCATGAAGTCATTACCAGGGAGGCAACCGGCCATCACTGGTGCGCAAAATCTTGCACATAACTGAATACAGCCTGCACGAAAGAAGTGCTTAAGTTTTCGTCACAAATGCCTTGAATTATTCCTGGAAATTGCAATATGGAGGAGCCCCTCTGTAGTGGGCTTTTAAATTTTAATTGATGATTATGGCTCCGGTTATGCTTTTCTTCCCCAGCTAATTCAGCCTGGTTTTGATTCAATAAAAAATTGACAAAATTTTGTAAGAACAATTTCCACTGATAAGGATACAGCAGACAGAGTCAAATTGATGGATAGCATTGTAAAATGTCTGAATATAGTCATTGCTGAAGGTATGGAAACAAACGAACAACCGGGATGCCTTCAACGTCTGGGTTGTGATTTTGCAAAAGGATATCACTTTGGACAGACAGCCCCGTTTGTTCTCGAAGAAATTAAAGCAGGCCATACTCTCATTTAAGAAGAGAGTGGATAAAGTAAGCGGGTCTGAATAGCGCTATATTGTTTGCCATCACCTGATCGTCTGTCTGCATTACCTTTTTACCCCTCGCTGCATAACTTAACTATGTTAGCTGGGCTCATCAGTATGCTGCTCTATACCTGGTACAAAATTATTCTCCTGCAAACTTCAATACAGACTCTATACGGATAGTCAGCAGGAGACTTAGCCAGAACAGTGGGTGGATGAGTGTAATGGATCTTCCCGCTTACTCTTTTCCACAGTCCAGCCTGAACAGTGCTCATCCATATCGTCTGACGGAGTGTCTTCGGTACAAATCGTCACCATTTTTCCCGCCTGGCTGGTGAATTTACAAAATTAACGTGTTTTTCTGTCGGTTCTATGTCTGATGAGGATGAAACTGAACTCAAATTGATTTCGACCCCTAGCACAGAAAATACCCTGAACAGGCGTTCAATACTCGCGCTTGCAGGGCTGGCTTCCAGACGAGCATAAGTCTGCTGAGTCACGCCCAGACGTTCAGATACTTCTTTTTGCGTCAGCCCACTAACCTTACGAAAACCAATGAGTAAGGGGCGCAACTGATTAAGTGTTTTCACGGGATAGAACGTTTTCATATTGAGTCCACCGTTGTTTTATTTTATAGCCAGTAAGCTGCATGTAGCGATTAACAGTCTGTAAGCTGTAAAATGAAAATACAGCTTACAGACTGTAAAAGCATCATACATACTTTAGATTGTTAAATGAAACACGGCTCTCAACATTCTCTGACCAGCTGAGCCGAAACCGCAGGTTCTGCTCTCCGAGGAATATTCATGACCGGGTATGGATGTCACCGATCAGAAGTATCATGATTATCTCCAGTGAACCTAGTGATATATGAAGCATTTTTGAAACCCAGACACATGATCCACAACATTTTTCCTGATATAAATTCAGTTCGGGAAAGCACAAATGTGACTGTCAGGTGTGGTCTACTTCGTAAATTTACACTGCAGTTTAAACAACTTAGGATAACTCAGGATGTCTCTACGCTTACAGGCGGAATCTCCGGCCGAGCAGGATCTGTTTCGGGGGAGTAGCCACGAAAATGTAGCCAGAAATATGGCTCAGGTAATTAAAACACCTGATGTTAATATCATTGGTCTGGAGGGAGAGCTAGGTTCAGGAAAATCAACAATATTGCGTTTCCTTCAGAAGGATCTTGAAGATGAGTTTACGTTTATCAACTTTGATGCAGAGCGCTATCATCACGGTTCCACAAAAAAAGCGCTTATCGATGTCATACATAAAGGGATTAGTGAAAAGTGCCCTGCTGCCAGCCAGAAACTCGATGAATTTAAAAATCAGGCGCTGGGTAACATCGTTGAGTACGATAAAAAAGTCAGTAGCCGACTAAGCTGGTTGACGGTAATCTTTATTCTGTTGTCTTTGCTTTCTGTACAGATGCTGCGCTACGTATTACTCGATCTAAATCAGTATTTCTCCAGCCATAAACCCCTGGCTGGATGGTTGTTTCTGGCTGAAATTCTTGCATTTTTTTCCCCAGGGCTTCTGGTGGGTGCACTGGCATGCATGCAATCCACTGACTGGTACAAAAAGAAAGGATATTCGAGTATAGGTGATCTATTCAAACGCAACAGCACCGACAGGATCGAGGAAACCTGGCTGGTTAATAAGGAAGTAGGTGCCATTGAGTTATCAGAGGCTCTCAGAGGGTTTACATCAGCAGAAGTTATACCTCAGGGGATCCGCTTCATTCTGATTATAGATAACCTTGATCGTATCAGTGCAGACAAAGTCAAAGAACTCTGGAGTGATATGGAGCTCATAGCCGGCGCTACGCACGAACATTTCCGTATAGTGGTGCCTTATTCTGCACGGCAGGTTTCAGCATCACTTGCACTGGCGGGATTCAGTGGGCGGGAGTTTATTGCAAAACGCATTCCAGTCAGTTTTCAGGTTCCTCCCCTTATCTCTGCTGGTTGGCAGGAAGCATTAAGGCAGTACTGGAAAGAGACGGTAAGTGCTGACGTTGGACTGGCCTGTCAGGAAGCAACTGTGTTGCTTGAACGCTGGAAACCTGCTGAATATCCACGCATAACACCCAGATTAATGAAGAAATTCGTTAATGATATTCACATTCTGAATCTGACTGTGCCTGAGACAGAAGAACAAAGGCACGTCCTCATAGCGTTGTATCTGTTGGTGGTCAAATATGGGGACAGAGATATTAAAGTGCTATTGCGTGATCCCAGGAAGAATCAGACGGAACCGGGTATCGTTCCGGACGATTTTGATGAACTGTTAACGCTCACTTATATGCAGATATCCAGGATTTTCAATAATGATACTGCCCGGTGGAGTGGTTTTTTGATGGCCATTCATTATCAGTCATCAGTGGAGCTGGCCAGAAGTGAATTGCTTGATACCCCTCTTAAAGAGGCGATAGGGTCTACAAATGGTGCACAACTCCAGGAACTGATCGAAATATGGGGATTCCCCGAAGCCTGGCAGCGCATAGCACCACAGGTGCAGATGCGTGACTGGCTTGTTGCTGTCAGCCAGATGAAAGATAACTACCTGGCTCAGGTACAAGTTCAACTTAACATCGCTTTGCAGATACTTAATCAGAGTTATGCTGTTTCGGCCCGGGAACCTTTTGATGAAGAATTCATTCGTAGTCTGCAGATATTAATGGCATCCGGCAGGATAATGTATGAACCTTTCATCGAAAGGCAGGTAGCTTCGCTTGTCAATCAGCTTGATGAAATACAGGATTATGATAAATGGGATCCTGAAAACACAAGATTGTTGCTGCAGGAAGCCAATTTATACTCTGGCTTCAACAATGAATCCTTACTGGACACAATGAGGATGTATGTGGACGGGATTTTTTACACGGAATTTCTGGCAGACCAGGAAGAACTTTACCCGAATCTGGGGATTGCAGACCTGAATATTGGAAATGACAGCAGGGAGCAGATGTTATCTTATGCTGCAGAGCAGGCAACTGTCGATCTGTTCAGCCCGGGAATCAAGCGTCACATAAAACTGATTTCTAAGGCAGTCCGTACCGTAATAGATGCAGCCGATACTCCTCACGTCAGTGCTTTATTGGCGCAGCTTAAGAATCGGCAGGCTATTGAGGATATTATTCAGTTCAGAAAAATTATCTTCAGCACAGACTGGAACAACAATACGTTACATCAGTACTATCTGAACAATACAGCCACGAGAGGCCTTTACGGGAGTGAATTTGCGGCTCAGGCTATAGCTCACATGGTACTGCATGGTAATTTTAGTGGTATTGATACTTACATTGAGCATCAGAATGAGCCTGCATTTGATGAGGCATTGACCTCCTATCTGTGTTATCTGAAATCATTCGCCTGTATCATCAAAGCCCTCAGGGATACTTCCGCACTGCCATATATACAAAATGCTGTATGCAAAATCGTGAACTCTGATCTTTTGTCTGCGATTCCCTTGATGGCATTTATACAGGGACAATATGATGTCATACGGAATGCGCTTCCGGACGCACTTCCTATGAAATTCGTTACGGACAGACATTACCTCTTCACAGAACAAATCGCTAAGGATGATGTCAGCAAGCTGGGCGAGATTTTTTTACAGGATGCATATCAGACAGGCGAACCGCTGGAAAAGTTACGGTATAAACTACACGGCTTCGTCAGCCATATCTTTGATGATTCAGAACAACTTGTTCATGCTTTCAGTGAGTTACACCCTAACGTACGGTTTATTCTTGAACAAATGCAACAGCAGGGAATTTATATCAGAATGGAGGGCAGTACAGGCATCTTCGCTTCGTGGTTCCGGGATGCAGAACCAGAAGAACTGAAAAAGTGCGGAAGAATTCATTTTCTGTGGTCCTGCCTGGATGAAGCCCAGCGTCAGTTTGTTCTGGATGATTTGCATGATGTCTTGCTCGAAAGGAATGTTCGTCTTGATAACCGTATTGCGATTATAACCTGCTTCCATAATGAACTAGTATTCGTTGAACCAGAGAAAGGCGTTGAACGCAGAACTATCGCAGCATTATTTAATGCGTCTGTGGACAATGAATGCCTTAATCAATGGCTTGATCGTCAATCATTTGCCTTTTCTTCCTGGTCTCCGGAGGATGCCCGAACAGCGGCAACCTGCATTATTAACAACCAGGAGCTTTTCCCGAAAATTTGTGAAACGTCAAAGTTCATCAAAAACAGACTACCATTGGATTTAAATGATACCACCAGGGATGATGACACAATTCAGGTTTGAATGGCTGCAGGTGAGATACAGTAACGTCAACTATAAAGGCTGCAATTGCAGTCTTTATTTATGTTAAAATTCTTAAAAAAATTTACCGAAGGTATGTTAAGGCATTCACTACTGATAACTCAAGGTTTTTTATAAACACTCTGCACTGATATGTTTACGATTATAATTCCTGTATTGCACTGGAACTATAATATGTAATGACCTTACCCTTCTAAAAAAGCCCGTGAATGTCAGCATTCACGGGCGAAGTGGTATCAATGCGCTGTAAGACGTCCATATAGAGCAAAACAGGACAGGACGCATCATTATTATGGCTGGATTCCTGAGGTTATCAACCCGATGACAAAAAACTGACTATATCATATCGCAAACATCGTCAATTAATGCCATATCAGGCCTAAGGTTAGCGCCTGCATCAGTATGCAGGCAAACAGGAAAAAAAGTAGCGTCCTGATACAGACGCTAACCTTAGGCCTGGAGAAACCGAACAGGCACGTAATCATTCTTTATCGGAAAATACCATTGAAGCATTCAGAATGATGAAGCCGGCTCCATTTAGTGATAATAACCACTATACCTGCAAACACAAAATATACTTATGGAATAAAGTCATCCTAAAAATCCCGGCTCAGTGGGAAAGGGTTAAAGCCTGTACTACAAATTCAAAAGGTTTTTTTCAGCACTATATTTTCTCTATGACCTCACAACAGTTCACAAACCGTGTCTGTCTGGCTACCATACACTAACAGAGACCTGTAAAACTTTCGTCTACCATTTACAACTATTCCCAGGGGTAAAATGAACAATGAAGGGAATCGGTCCCTCCTGAAGATCTTTACTTGAAGTCAAAGTTGTTCGCCAGGCAACACAGTTACCGCATACATTGCATTCAGCAGCCCGTTTTAAGGACTGTAGGGCTGTTAAGCCGATTTTCCTGGCACCAGTGGAAATTTACCCTAAGCAGGCAGACCACCAAAACCACCTCAAGAGTAAGCAGTATCTGAAAGAATGAATTAAGTTCTGAATTAATCCATTGAGTAAATATTCATTTTTAGTATATGATTATAGACTAGCGTTTCTGGCGACCATTTCGGGTGGTTTGTTACTGTATTATCGGATATTCGTCAGAAACGCTTTGATGCTGCTATGTACTCGAAAAATTTCCCTCTCGTTATAAACCCTTATCCCTTTGTACTGACAAGGATAATTTAATAATATATCCTTAGCTATCCTAAATAATATTTAATGATGCACAACTCTGTTGAAAAACTCCAGGAAGACTTGCTTCCCGTTGATTAACATCGTGATTTTAGTAATGGCTTGAACAGTAAATGAAGACTGATACACGCGATTGAGCTTTTCAGGGACCGGGGCTGTTTGCGCATTCAGTGACGGGCAAAAACACAGCTGCTGGTGCAGCTTAAAGTATCTACGGTGAACCTAATGGCTTGAAACTCACTTAGGTACGCCCAGATACGGACTGACCATGGAGGCGGCTTCACATAATAACAGTTTTATGCCCTGATTAGCTCGTACAGAGCAATAACGTGAAGGATGTAGCAGTGAGTGCCTACAGACTGTCTAACGGCTCCGGGGGCATTCAAGGACACAAGAATACTAAGAGCCCGAAAGTTTATCCCTCCGGGCACAAAGAAACCTAATTAATACGCTGCTGAAAATTTGTAGTTATAAATTCGTCCGGCAAATTGCAGCACCTACTGTATTGTAGGTAACATAAGAACGATCACCAAGATCTGCAATGCTTGGGTTACTTGGACCATCACCTGAATCACTCTGGCTTGACCAATAGAATGCACTTGTGGAGCTCCCAGTATATCTAAACCCGGAGCCATTATATTTAGGTAATGAGCCCCATTCCCCCCATAGTTTTCCAGTAACTCTTGTACCATCTGTACCAGATACAGCATTTGTTAATTCTGATATTGCCGGCTGCCCACCCCTTGTCGAACAATAGTTCGAGGCCTCACTCCAGCTAACACTACCTCCAGCGCCTGTGCCTGATAAGAACCATTTATTAACTGTTACTGTTTTACTGTACGATGTATTGTTGTTACTTGCTGTTATTTTCACTGACTTATTACTGCCAGAAGGTGTTCCTGTAAACGTGACTACGCCATTGTTATCAATACTTGCCCATGACTGATCCGTGCTCCAGGTGTAGCCGGTGTTGTTAGAAGCATTTCCGGAAATCTGAACCTGGAATTTCGCCTGGCTGAAGCCGGTAGTCGGGAAACCAGAGTCGATGGCAAAATCATAACCGTTAGCCTCCAGCGTTGTCCCCGCCGGGAAAGACTGCTCCTGTGCTTTAACAATTTTCCCTGCTGGCTGTACATTATTACCTATGACTGTGTCATAGCTAGCGGGGTATATAGTCAGTACGAGATATTTTCCCACATCTTCAGCAACTGGAGTGTAAGTTTTTGTCGTTGCAACAACCACACTGCCAGTTCCAATCTGGTCGTTGGCCCTTTTCCACTCGAATCTTGACCTGTCTGGTATTGTTGCGTTTCCTTGATATGTATAAACGGGCGTAATTTCTATTCCCTCTACCGGATTGGCAAAACTAGCATTGATTACTGATGGCAGAAGTTCAGGTGGGCCAAATTTCGCACACACGACCTCATAAGTGTTTGAGTTCAGATTACTTGCAGTGCCTCCGTTGCTCTGGATATAGGCATAAGAATGGTTAGTATCACCGCCCTGAGTGGACCAGGCCACGGTTGACAGCCCCACGCCGTATGTCTGATTTAAATCACTGTTGTTCTCGGCTGCAGGAGCTGAGGTGGCTCTGGTGTAGTTAATGTACAGGTCCTGCAATTCCGAAAGACTCATCAGCCTCTCATTACGGTTTGCACAGTACATGTAGGCATCGCCCCAGCGCATGTTAGCCCCTGAGGAAAAATGATAAAGGCTGTTGAACTCCGTACGTGACGGGAGAACAGGTGCGTTCGTCTGGCTACTTTCCACCATCGCGGCTTTATCAGGGTCAGAAGGGGCCGACTCGGCAGCAGTGATTTGTACCTGCAGAAATTTATTTAGTACCGAGCTGCCGGGAACGAATGTGTTGTCGCCAACAGCTTCACCTGCTGCAGTACCGTCCGCCAGCCAGCGGTAGGCAGACTGGTTTGTATCTTCGGGGATACCGTCCGGGTCAGTGTAAGTATATGTAGCTTCGAGGGTATCTCCCTGGGCAGGGTTCAGGTTTTCAGCTGATTTATTTTTTATGGTTACATTACTGACCGTAGCCGGTCGGCCCTTCACAGTCTCAGTTACATCCTGCACAGAGGCATATGAACCGAAGGCGGTGGCAACAGAGACTGCGATAACACCAAGTCTGAGAGAGGATTTATTGAGCATAAGAATTCTGATTAAAATTGAGAATAATAAAAATGGCTAGATATCATACGGCAATCAATACTGCATTCCGCACACCAATATATGAATAATGGTAGTCAATAAATAATATTGCATTTAATTATTTGATTGAGAGTTACACCTAACCCCATCTTGAAATCCAATGGAAGATGCTAATTCTATGAAAGATTTACCTTTTCACCCCCTTAAAAGGGCATCACTCAGGCAGAATGGTAACAGGAAAATTGCTTACCATGATGATTAATGAAACCAAACACAAGCAAAGCGAGTTGACTTCTATCTGATATCCCATATCTCGCTTGAACCAAGTCCTTACAGGATTCCCACTAGGCTATCTGACGGTTTTCCAGATATGGAAAGTGCCAGATCAGAATCGTATCATCATAAAGAATGTCCATGATTTCAATCTGTGTCAGGTAATGCCAGATCACATAAGCATAGCCTGTCATGGCGATAACACCCGCTCAGTCGCTTATTCGTTCCGCCTCCAGATAATTTCCATGGTCACATTCATTCCTCTGATAAACAGCCTTTACCATAATTTACAATACGCGTGAGTACAAACCAAACTCTAAAATCTATTACCTGCTTTACCGTTCATAGTGGATAAAAAAACGCCTCTCACGGAGGCGTTTTTTACTTGAACCTGAAAGTGTTATGTCCAGGCGGTAAGTAATTTTAATGCGCATGACGGCAGCGAATTTATCCCTTACAGATTACGTTTATGGCTGTGTTGTTGTGTTCATTTCCAGCACTACCTGACTGGAGAGAAACATTGTTTGCTGTGCTGCCGTTAGATGTCCAGCCACTCCCCGTCCAGTACCAAGAGTGACCAGCAGGGAATGACCAACCTAACTTGTTCAAATCACCCCATTCTCCCCAGAGAGTGCCGATACCTCTCGAAGGATTACTCTGGCCTGGCTTGGCTGGAGTCAGAGTATCGAGTGTGGGCAGATATGCGGAGTTTCCCTGACCATTGTAGTATTTGTCTCCACAAGCCCTGGCTGCCTGTACGAGGTCTCTAGCCATGTTTGCATCTTTGAACCACTTAGTGGGATTAATTACCAGTATGGATGGCACACCACCTGCTGCATCCCAGACTTCAAGTGTCGCACTGCCTTTTCCCTTGAGTGTAACATCACCATTTGGTGTAGCCTCAACCACTGAGGGATTCGAGGATACAACATCAATGTATCCGTCATTAATTACAAATTTTGCGCCATTAAATCCTGTAGATGGGAATCCTGAATTAAAAGCATGATAGTAACCATTTACTACCAAATCTGGTGTCGGTGATACCACGCTCCCTGCGACACAAAATTCCGTCCCCGTACTATCATTGGAATCAGAGACAGCCGTTCCGTTTTCTAAATTAACTTTGTTATGGGCTAAACCAGAGGTGCTTGTTCCTGTCCATGCACCATAACTTACCGAACCATAATTCTGGAATCCATAGGCACGAATATTCCCTAAATCCGTCACGATTGATTGTAATTCAGAAAGAGTTGCAGGTCGGTTACGTCCATCAAGATTTGTAGTAGCACAGAATTTTGAGGCTTCATACCACGTAGGGGCACGACCAGAAATATACCATTTAATTGGGCTACGCAAACCAAGAGTTCCTGTTTTGGGAAGCCCGACCATCCCGGAAGATGAGCGAGGGATAATCTCTACACGCAATTCCTCTGTCTGGGTTGAGGATGGATACGTTTCTGAAGCGAAGGCAAAAGTTTTTCCTGTCCCCTTATTCCCCACGATTTTCTCACCTTTCCAGTACCATTGATATGATGTTCCCTCTTCGGGAGCGGCATCTGAGTTGTATGTGTAATTGACCTCAAAGAAGGGACGGCCTTGCGAAGGTTTAAGGATGGTTACATCGCTGATAAGTTCCTGACCGAGAATTTGTTCATTTTTAGTGGCAGTTACTTTTATTCCTTTGACTGTATCGTAGCTGGCGGGAGTAATATCAACACTGATATATTTTCCTCCGTCCTCAGACGTAAGTGTGTATGTTTTCCCTGTAGCTCCGACGATCGGCATGCGTCCATCTGTATTATTAGTGTCATTGCGAAACCATTCAAAGGTTGAGAGATCAGGGATAGTAGTATTTCCACGATAGATATATCGCGCTTCCAGTGTTTGACCTGGAATTCCTGAACCAGTGATATCAATAATGCTAACTGATGGCAGAAGCTCAGGCGGGCCAAATTTCGCGCAGACCACCTCATAAGTGTTTGAGTTCAGATTACTTGCAGTGCTTCCGTTGCTCTGGATATAGGCATAAGAATGGTTAGTATCACCGCCCTGAGTGGACCAGGCCACGGTTGACAGCCCCACGCCGTATGTCTGATTTAAATCACTGTTGTTCTCGGCTGCAGGAGCTGAGGTGGCTCTGGTGTAGTTAATGTACAGGTCCTGCAATTCCGAAAGACTCATCAGCCTCTCATTACGGTTTGCACAGTACATGTAGGCATCGCCCCAGCGCATGTTAGCCCCTGAGGAAAAATGATAAAGGCTGTTGAACTCCGTACGTGACGGGAGAACAGGTGCGTTCGTCTGGCTACTTTCCACCATCGCGGCTTTATCAGGGTCAGAAGGGGCCGACTCGGCAGCAGTGATTTGTACCTGTAGAAATTTATTTAGTACCGAGCTGCCGGGAACGAATGTGTTGTCGCCAACAGCTTCACCTGCTGCAGTACCGTCCGCCAGCCAGCGGTAGGCAGACTGGTTTGTATCTTCGGGGATACCGTCCGGGTCAGTGTATGTATACGTGGTTTCCAGGACATCTCCCTGAGCCGGATTCAGGCCAGAGGCTGACAGGTTTGTAATTTTCGAATCCGAGACAGTTGCAGGGCGCCCTTTCACTGTATCTGTCACGGCCTGAACAGAAGCATATGAGCTAAAAGCTGTGGCAACAGAGACTGCAATAATACTGACTCTGAGGGGGTGATTATTTTGCATAGACCTGACTTTGCTTAAGTTAAATGAAAATATTTTAATACTATACTTTGCCCCACCGACTCTTTTGCCCCCCCCCCCCATATTTTAAATGGAATACCTTTACACCAAAAAAAACAGTTTTTTTTTATTATCTGAATCCTTATGCACAATGCATATATTAATACTGAATATTCGCAAGGCTTACAGCGATATTTCCATCCTGAAGAAATGTAAAAAACGCGCAAAACGAAACGGAACAGCCGGGGTGAAAATTTACGGGATGGAAAAAGCCGCAGCGGAAACCCCTCACCCAGAAACTTGTTTACTTCTTACAATCGCGCCTTTCTGAAACATGCGGGTTATGCCCGCCAGTTGCTCACCTCTGACGCAAATTCGGATGATGCCGCCGCTCTGACGCTGAAGGATGAACTTCTGCATATCCGCGCAGCGAACCTGGAGGCTGCAGAGTGTATTGGGCACCGGAAAACGCAACTGGTCGATGCTAATGCGCAGACGCAGACGCAGACGCAGACGCAGACGCAGACGCAGACGCAGCGAACGATGAAGGCAAATATTGAAAGTGCATACAAGGCAATGGACAAGAACACTGCGCGCATGGAATCGCTGGAAAGCAACCTTGATGCAGAGGATGAAATGGAGGCCGGGATATTGCTTAAGCGGACGACAAAAGGCAGGGGGCTGTTTGAACTGGAGCAGGAAAGAAAGCTTGCCTCACTGGAGGCTGAACGCCGGCCTTTGGTGAACAGAAAGATTCAGGCTGAAACAGAGCGACTGACCCGTCACCGAAAGATAATACACTCATCGTATACACTGCCGCCCTGCAAGGAACCATTCAGTCCACACGCCACTGAATAACAGTCCTGCCGGGAGTAACAAAGGGTATTCCTCTTTTAGCTCGCTTAGCTATATATGGAATGGTGTTATTCCCTATAACGACTGGAATGAAACATGAGGAAAAGTTATTATTCCGCTCGGTAACATTCTTTGCTGACTTTATATTTTGGTGTGGCCCTGGACAAACGGAGGGGATGTCCGGGGCTTTTTTTTTCAGGTCTCCGCTTAGCGTCTGTTTCAGGAAGCTACTTTCTTCCTTATTCACCTTCTGAGCTATTCGGGCGTTAAGCGGAGACATAGCAGTGAGTAGAAGTAAATGAAAACCGTACAATCTCTTTACCGGTCTCAGGCCTCCCCCTTGTTTTAAGCTCTGATGAGTAAGAAGAGATTAAACCCGGCATCTGATTCAGGCAATCAACAAACCGTCACAAATGTAATATATAAAAAGGTAAAATATAAAAATGCTCAACAAAACAGCTCTATTAACTACAGTTTTTGTATTTTCTGGCCCGGTAAGCGCCGGATTATTTGACTCTAACGACTTCAAGTGTGGTAGAGACGATGCAATCAAAGCACTTTCTGATTATATAGAGGATAATGCATCCGGCAAGTTGCAAAGTGACTATCTTACAAAGTCCAGATTCACTTATGACAAACCAATTTCTGCTTATCAAAATATGCTAAATAGTATTGAAGTAGCAGTTAAAAATGTTTCGACCTCTGGAGAAGGAAACTACGGACTGGATTGCAGCGCTGATATATATATTAAAATCCCTCAGGATACCCTGGAGGTAGTGAGTAAGGCTCCAGGGTATTTGCAGTATGTGACTGGAGGATATGGCAAGGTAAGCAATAGTGGCGTAATCTGGAACAATGTAGCCTACAAAGCCAAACTGGCTGACAATAAAAAAGACATTTTGTTTAGTGAGTTCAGTATGGCAGGTGCCGCAGATGCTATGTTCAATATTAGTGTAATAGCTGTAAATAAAGACCAGATTATTAATCTTATTTCGGAGGACTCGCTGAATTCAGCAAAGTCTGCCTATGCCAGAGCCGATCGTGAACTGAACGCAGTATGGAAAGAACTACCCGACTCAGCACAGATTTCCCTGAAAAAAGAACAGATTGCATGGGTTAATAACAAAATAGCTAAATGCGGCAAGCTATCAGATGGTAAAACAGAGTCAGCTAATGTGCAACAACAGGTTAATACTTACAGGTGCCAGGCCAAAATGACTAATGAAAGAATCGCTTATTTAACAGGTAATGAGAACTAATTCTGGGAGTGTTTAATTATCAGCCCGACATTCCAGCGTCTCTCGACTTTCTTACCAACGGAGCAAAACTAATCTATCTCAGATATTGGAACCTAATCCAGGAGTTAATTGCTTCTTTTAATACAGAAGAGCTTATACTCACCTCCCCCGGTCAGGTGTTGTTGGTGGAAACCTCAGCAATACCTGAACAGGAGATCCTGAAGTGTGAACTTAATCCCCCGTAACGACTACCACGGCTCATATCCCTATTTGAGAACTGCGCGAAAATTAAGAACTTGCGCATTTTTCACTTATTCATTCAGGCAATTGATTACCTGAATTGCCTGAATTAAATTGATGCCTATATACAGGGCAGGCTAGCATCTATTACGCAATGAGGATACAGAAAACCTAACATTCTGACCATGTAGGGACACAAATTACACGCCTGTACTTACCTCGTGAGAGCCTGAGATTTAGTAAGTTTTACAGACTGCCTCCTCCATGGGGCGCTATGGTTTTAATGCAGGGTTTAGGCTTTCAGCTGACTTATTTTCATTGTTACATTACTGACCGTAGCTTGCAGGCCTTTCACGGTCTCATGTAGATCGGCTTAGTTATTCATCGACACATACCCTCTTTAATAACTACGCTGTCTTTGCCAACCATCTTTCATGCATATCAGCAAAAACATTTATTACAACACCACAAAAGGAATACAGGCATTCACAAATATGGCAGGCAGACATCCCTTATTTGCCTTATAGTTCGGCGAGACCGAAACATGACATTATTTGCCGGAATACCTTGGCAAAAAAAGGACATAGCCTGATGAGTAATAGCTTTCGGAATGAAACCCCTAAGGCACGCATTAATTTGAAATTAGACTTGCATACCGGTGGGGCAAGTAAAAAGACTGAATTGCCGCTCAAGTTACTGGTTGCCGGTGACTTCAGCAACGGGAAGGAAAATGCATCAATATCTGAACGCAGTAAAATTAATATAAACAAGAATAACATCAACAGTGTTTTTGCTGATTATTCCCCAGACGCTCGGTTCTCTGTCAAAAATACACTTACCGGTATGCTCCCGAACGATATCCCGAAGACATTTACCATTGAACTGGGTTGTTACGGCGGCCTGGAGCCCGCCCGCCCTCAACAAGGAAACCGATGTGTTAAGTACAAGTTTGACTAAAGTCGTCCGCTGGCAGCCCGTTGTGCTGGCGTTCAGCCTGACGGGCTGTGGTGTCATGCAGGGCATCACGGATGGCACCAGAACAACATTCACTGCCATTTTTTACAAAAAGATTAAGGTCCTGTATCTGGATTTTACCGCACGGGAAGTACTGAATCCGGATGCAAGTGAGAGCAGGATGCTGTCTGTACCGGTAATGGTGAGGGTTTATCAACTGAAAGACACGAAAATCTTTGATAAAACAACCTACCTACAACTCCTGAAAAACGGTGAAGCGATTCTCGAGGCAGACCTGCTGACCACCCGCGATATGGTGCTCAAACCGGGCGGTGACGCACGCCTTGATATGCCAATGGAAGAAGGCGCGAAATATGTGGCCGTGGTGGGATTATTTAGCCATCCGGATATGGAGAAAAACACCTAGAAACTGACGATTGAACGCGAAGAACTTGAGGCGGATGAAGCCGGGTCATTGAGGCAGGAAATAACACCCTGACCCTGAAGCCTGTTGAGGAACAATAATGCCACAGGAACCGAATACACCTTCACTGTATGACATTCTGACCGGCAACTTCAGCGGAGGGCTTGAGCGTCACCAGGTCAGTGAAGAAAACCAGGTCATATTGTCCGTTCTGGACAATATCCAGCGCATCCTGAACACCAGGGCAGGAGCATTGGCCCATCTACCGGATTACGGACTACCGGATATGACAAAAATCCTGCAGGGAATGCCCGGAACGGCACATCAACTCGTCGCCACGCTTTCCGGTGTTTTGCTGAAGTATGAACCACGGCTGAACAGCGTGCACGTTGCCCTGCTTGAACAGACGCGGCCCGGTGAGCTCCGTTATGCCATTGATGCCGGGCTGAAAGGGTTCGGACTCGTGCGATATGGCACGCACTTCCAGCCTGACGGTAAAGTGATATTAAGACACCTCAAGCAACAGCAGTTGCTCCCCTAAAACCTCAAGGAACCTTCCTATGTTTTCCAGAAACCTGCCTGTTCACACGGGCCAGGACCCTCGCCCGTGGAGCGAGTTCACACATCTGCGTGAAGAGTTAAATAAACTGGCGCATCCAGCCAGACCCGACGTGGACTGGCAAAAGGTGGAACAACTGTGCCTGACGCTGTTTCGCCACAACGGCACGGATTTACAGACCACTGCCTGGTTCTGCTGCGCACGACTGCAGCTCGCAGGGCTTTCAGGGCTTCAGGAGGGACTGGAGTTACTGGACTCACTGATTAGCCATCAGTGGAGCATTATGTGGCCCGCACAGCCAGCGTTGCGGCGTGAAATTCTGGTATGGCTCAGCGACCATCTGATACTGAGTCTTCGCCGTTTAACGCTCAGTCACCAGGAACTGCCGGTGATTTATCGTCTGGAGCAACAATTCCGGCACCTGTGCGATTTGCTGCAACGTCTGGAGATACGTCAGGCGAGCAAAATGGACGCGCTGTTGCACTGGATGCATGCTGCAGTGGTCCGGCTGGAAAATGTGCGGGAGTCCCGGCTGACCGACAGCGTTTCAGGCACTTCTTTTGCACCCGGCGTAAGATCTGATACCGCCGGACAGCAGCATACCGCAGATGAGCCGGTGGTTCTGGTATTCAGGGATGACGGTACTCTTCATAGCAGACAGACATCAATACGCAGTCTCCATCGCAGTGCTGTATGGGCGGGGTTTATCGGGGGAGTAGTCACCACTTTATTGCTCACGGTTTCGGGTGTTTCGGCCTGGCAAAGCTGGCAGGAACGTCAGCCGGAGGCCTTACTGTCAGGTTCACTGAGCCCGTTACCAACACCTCTCACGGGAGCAGAGCAGACCGCAATAATTAACACTCATGCAGCAAAGTTTCAGTCGCAGGGGCATAAGCTCCTCTCACAAACCCGCAAACAGCTGGACACGCTGATAGCACTGACGCCCGGGTGGGAAGTGCACTATGGGTTTGCACTGGTGGCGCAGGCGCAGCGTCTGTGGCCTCATCATCCCGAAACCTCATCTCTGGTCACCCACTGGCAGCAGCAGGTGGAAAGCGCCTCACTACCTGCAGGCCGTCTGGAGGGCTGGCATCAGGCCATGACACAGCTTCAGTCGCTGACGGCAAAACTGAACAACACAGATACAAAGCGGGGTAAATACTTGACGGTTTCGGAACTGAAGTCAGAGGTTTTTGCCATCACGCAGACAATGAGCCAGAACCCACCACTGGAAGAGCTTTTACGCCGGTTAACACAGCAGCAGACAGAGATGCCCGACTGGCACCAGACAGAGCTACAGGCGACGCAATATCTGCGCCTGCTGATTAATCGATATGTGCTGGCTGTACAACCATTAGATTAAGGAGGCTGAAAAATGAAAGACAGGGAAAGTAAAATTAAGGCTGTTAAACGTTCAGGGGGATTAAGCATGCCTGGCCGGAACCACGGAGCAGGATGGACAGTGGCAGAGATGAACTACGTTGGATCCCTTTATGGGAGCATACCTGCGCAGGAGATTGCGGATAAGCTGGGCAGAAGTGTTAATGGAGTGAGACGAATTGCAGGATACCTTGGTGTGACGAAAAAATCAGCGGGGGTATGGGACGAAGAACAGCTAAAAATACTGCGTCAATATTATAAAAATGGTCATGGGCTCGAGGAAGTAATGAAACGTCTACCGGGCCGGACAAAAGAATCGATCGCGGCGCAGGCAAGCAAGCAGGGGATTGCCGGGGGTAAAAAAAGCTGGGGTCTTCAGGAGAAATCATTTTTAATAAAGCATTATGGCTTATTGTCAACGCATGAAATTGCCCAGGCACTGGGGCGAAGTGTCAGTGCAGTGAGAGGGGCTGTCAATATGCTTAATCTCGGAAAACGCTCCTCCGGCCCATGGACTGAAGCCGAAAAGGTGATTTTGAAGGCCCGTTACGGACGTTATCACGATATGCTTGATATCCAGTCCCGGTTACCTGGCAGAACCCGGCACGCCATTCAGATGCAGGCATCTCTTATGAGTCTGACCTTTGCTCGTGAATGGAGCGAAAATGAAGAATATATTTTACGGAAGTACTATCCGATACAGGGGGGCAGGACTGTAGATAAACTACCGGACAGAACAGTATCTGCAGTGAATCATCATGCAAAGACGCTTGGTCTGAAGTATCAGCCCCATAAGCAGAGACAAGAATGAGATACGTCAGGTACAGATCTTCGTCGCAAGGCCTGGCGCCTCGAACTATTTATATTTTGAACCCTGTGAAAACCAGTATCAGTAAGGCTGGCTGCTGGCTCACGCCATAGTGTCCCTATTCTTTGGGGGCTCACATGCTTCTGTTCCCTGATAACCTGAAACCGGCTGTCAGTCACGATGAACCGATACTGAACAAAAACTACCGCAAGCCAGGCTGGTACTACAAACTGCAGTACTCCCGCCCGACGTAACCCCAAAGACGAATTAAACCGTCCCAGCTGCGGAGCACTGATTCCTGATTCGTTTGCGCCATAAAGATTCCCAAGTGCTGACCAAACTTTATCTGACCAACGGTGATCTATTGCAGGAACTTAATGAACGTCTGACCCGTCGAATGCTGTAAAAAAGGACGAATATGGGGATAAACTCGCACTTAAGGTTCTCCCGCCTTAGCGTCAGGAACAGGAGGTTATATCCAACGGGCAATCAAGGCCGACGCCCGACTCGTTCGTTTCATTCCCTGGGGAAACGGGTTATCCAGCATTTGAGGGCACAGCAACAGGGCTGGTTCATCAAGCCGCCGCCAGCAACTATGAAGACGGACTTAAACTAGAGCAGGCAAGAAACCAGCCTAGCACGACGTCGAAAGCTGGTTAAAGGAAGTTTTAGCCTGAAATCGACATAACTGACCCGTGTTCAGAATATAATGTAATCATCGTAACTAATGCCTTGCATATCTCTTGAGCCATTCAACTTTCCAACTACTAAAGACCAGCTTTACCGGAAGAAATATCCATATTTGGTACATGGATAGCCCATGTTTGTCTCTTCTGAGCCGAGAGAAATGCATAAATGGAATGACACTATTCATAATATCAACTGGAATGAAACGTGGTGGGTCGTTACTATACCTTTATGTTTTAGTAAAATTCTTGGATAGCTAATAGTCTTGGTGAATGTCCGAAGTTTTTTTTCAGGTCTCCGCTTAACGTCTGTTTCAGGACGCTACTTTTTTTCCTCAATTGCCTGCTGAGTGATACAGGCGTTAAGCGGAGGCATGATAATAATAAGTAGTGGTAAGAAGTAGTAAATAAGAGTCGTACCATCCCAGTTTACCGGCCTTTGGCCGGTTTTTTTTGGGTGAATCCATCAGATTCCAGAGAGTGTCGTAGTAAGCGTTTCTCTGGTGGATCGATGGTATTGGAATTGTAGTCGTTCGCAATAATATCCAACGGCTTAACCCACACAACATAGTCTACTGTGTCATTACTAAATGGACAATATAGGAGAAATAAAAGCTTAACTTCATTGATCATATTCACTTTTTTACTAATAGTGAATCGATTGGCATGCATCAAAGACCCAGGTGCCCCCCCCTTCAACACACAATCAAGCACTTAACGATGGTGCTGCACCATAAATTATATTAATAGGAAAAAATCACTTTATGAATATGCATGCATTGCAAGGACTAAGGACTAAGGACTAAGGACTAAGGACTAAGGACTAAGGACTAATCAATTAAGCTCTTCTATTTTTAATTAAATCAGTTAAATGTTGGTTAATGGCAGAATAAACCTCAATGTCGATCAAGCCTGAACTTCTATTTTCGGTAGTAGAATAAAAACAACTATTACTTTCAACATCAAGCACCTTGCAGACTTTATCTGCCAGTCCAGCAACATCTGAAACCCCAGAGCTTTCCTGAGGATATGAAAATGCTGCGAGTAGATGATGTTCTACTGGCACCAGGGTATCCAGTCTGGAAGAACCCAAAGCATTTAATGAAACAAAAAAAGAACCACAACAAATAAGAACAGAGCATAGTTTATGTGTAAAAACAAAATTATAAAGCACAGCAATCACACCAAAAATTGAAATTGAAAAACCATCATAATCCCAAAAGACACATAAAAAAAATTAAAAAAAGGAATAACACAATTCCCGCAAGAAAAATTTACAGGCCTCAACATTATCAATCGTCATTTGATATACTGAAACATTAAGGCATCCAGCACTTTGTTTATAATCTATAAGCCACCATACGTATCCGCATACTTTTTAATCTCAGAAATGATCCCATCCAAAATAAACTGGACACGGAATGGTTGATATTCCCGCTTTTTGAAAATAACCTTTAAATCTAGTTGAGTTACTATATCTTGCCGTCCAAAACATGCCTTTAAGCTTCCGTCTTGTATTTCTTCAGATATGATGTATGGCGAGGTAAGAAATATTCCCAATCCTTGTTTAGCCAATTCAATTGCGGTCAAAGAATTATCGCATATGTAGCTCCCAGAAACTTTATAATCAGAGATTGATGAGTTATTGCGCTTAAAATGCCATATATTGTCCCCCCCCGTAAGCACTGAGTGTATAAGAATACAAGAATGTCGATATAGATCACTTGGCGCAAAAATAGGATTTTTTGACAAATACTCTGGACTAGCATAGGCCCGAACAGAGAGTTTAGCCACTTTAAGTGCAACAAGGGTGTCATCTTTTGGGGCAGTGTAAGTTAAGAGAATATCACAATCCTCGGGGAATTCCATTCCAGAGAAAAACTCCTCATTCGTTGGATTATATATTTTAAGTGCGATGATTATCCCTTCTGTTTCTTTAATAGCATGTATTACCTCCTTAGAAATAAATTTCATTATGCCCATTGGCGCATAAATAGTAACAACACCACTTTTTTTGGATTTATAATCAGTTATAAAATCGCTTGTTACTTGAATACTTTCAATATTTTTTTCGATGTAGGGTAGTAACTTCTTACCAAAGTCAGTCAGACTGATTTCTCTGCTTGACCGCTCGAAGACCTTCAAGCCTATACGCCCTTCAAAATTTGCAAGGTATTTACTTATATTCGCCTGCTGCATCCCCAAAAGAGTTGCTGCATAGCTGATATTTTTCGTTCTTGCCACGATCTGGAGTATCTCCATTTCGATAGTTTTGATTTTCATATCCCACTCCGAATATTTCATAAACAGGAAAACAAAATATACACTTTGATACTTGTTTTTCTAAAACAATACAAATCGATGCAACTGGAAATCCGAAAAACTTGTATCTTCTCGCCTGTAAGCACCTGATTCAGTATAGCTAAATTAGGTTATTCTGTTCAACTTTTCAAGTGTCAGACTCATTTCTAAACAGCAAATACAAACAAAGAACTTTACTAATAAGCTTATCACTCCTCTTTACTTTCATATAAAACCATGAACTTTACACCATAGTGCACAAATCCTTGCATCACGAATAAATGGAATACCGCCATTCCATCGGTTACCCCGTTGTTTTTTTTGACATTTATGTGACACTGAAACGCTACCTCAATATTAAGCCTTTATCATTTCTGCTTATATCCTTATCATAACTTTTGAATCGAATATACCCCCTTCTGTTTTTTTCCGACAGAAACCATTACAAAGAAAAATTAATATTTTATATCTTTTATATGAGAATCAACATGTATGATTTAAAAGAGAGAATTCGTAGGTGTGCAACACTTGAACAACTCGATATGTTACATGCCATCATGAGAAAAACCGTCTCTGTTCAGTTACGGAATGAATATATTGAACTTATTAATATACAGGAGTTATACATATTGAAGAATTTATTTATCAACTTAGATTACCCTGAGTAATTTAAACTTTGACAAATTAACAACTGATTGATGTAAACATAATTATCAGTTCAGGTTTGAATACCATAAAAATCAACGTAGAAAGGTGAGGCCATATCAGGCGCCCCTGACAACCCGATCCACATTCGGTGATGCAGGCACTTTTCATCCCAAAACAATTCCGACATCCTCAAAAATAGTAATCATTTCACTTTCAGTGATACACGAGCAAAGTAAATATTGATTTTTTTTCATTTATATTCTGTCCTGGCTGTGTCTGCCACAACGAAGATCGCAGGCAGCGAGTGGCATTATAGCTTGCCAAAACCTGCCAAAACCTGCCCTCTTGCAATGAAGCCAGATATCATATTCATGAAACGGATAGTACCCTGAAGATATAAATCAATCTGTCAATCGTTGAAGAATCAAAGGTAGCAAAGTAATGCCTGGGTATATACGTTTCCAAAAGTCCGGTATTGGGTAAATCTCAACTGCTGAATCCTCCCTTTGGACACAAACAAACGCCTGATGGAGAAAAATAGCCTGATGAAAATCCCGAATAGTCCCTCCCATACAACACCGAATAAACTCTATCATTTATTTTCATGCTCAGGGACGATGTCTGTATGTCTAACTCAAACCGTCGTAATGAATGATTGAGAATCATTCAGGGTGGTTAGAAAACGGACATACTTAAAGTAATTCTACTCGAGTCAGGCAGTTCTTCAAAGGAATACCTTAGCAGTACACGAACGTAATCCGTAAGGGGTATCCTCGTGATACTTTAACACATACTGTCACTGATATAGAGGAGGCTAAAAATATAACCGTAAAAATAAATGCCTCCTCACAAGAGCACATTTCGCCCTGGACAGTAATGCTCATATCTCTGAACGTTTGAAAGAAGTAGCGCCAAAGATTCGACAGCAATTAAGCAACTCTTGTGATTGCCATCATAAAACGCTAAAAAAACTGTGGCCTTACATGCAGCCCATAGAATTGAAGGTTCATATAATAGCCTGTTTTAAAATGGATTTACACTTACGACATTTTTTACTATCGATTTAACTTTTAAAGTTTTGGTTTCTCCACAATTGATTACTTCAGATTTTATAGTATCGTTAGTATTAACAATACCACCCCCAAAAAAAGATAAAAATTAACTAGCAAGCTATTCTTTCAGTCAGAAGCAGGAAGGCATGGAATAGCTCTATTCCTGTAGCTATGTCATTGTAATTTCGAGAGTAATCACAAACACCCGTCTTTTGAGTCTTCCGAAGATATGTATAAAAGATACAATAGACGGAATTGAACTTACCTTAATACTCTATGGTCGATCTACGATGCCAGCTAAAAAACCGGATACTACTAATCCATACAGCCTATCTTCCTTTGCTTTAAAGAAAACAAGCATAGCTTGCATTATGCTTCAGGTATTATCTATATCTACTCCCGCATATGCAGCATTTCACAAGGAGCCAGTAGATAGGGCTAATGAGTATCAAGCAAAACTGCTTTCTTATCCCTCTAAGACTTACACTCTTAAGGATGGAGAAAACACAGCTATTATCGCTGAGAAGTTAGGATTGTCTTCGGCACAATTGAAGAATTACAACCAGTTCCGTACCTTCAGTAAGCCATTTAATAAGTTGTCTGCAGGGGATGAAATAGACATTCCTGCGACAGAAATGAAAATTTCCGGCGATCCAACTGAAAGCAATAACAAAGCTGCAAATGAATCCAAATTGTTTGAAGCCAGCCTTGCACATGGGGCTTCATCAATGGCAGGGGTTCTGCAAGAGGGCCAGGTTGCAACGGCGGCAGAAAGTATGGCTCGTGGTATGGTGACGAATAAAGTCAATCAGGGTGTACAGGGATGGCTTGGGCAGTTTGGTACTGTCCAGACACAAATTAACCTCGATGATGAGCTATCACTCGACAATAGCAGCATAGACTGGCTGGTACCAGTATATGAAACCGAAGGTAACACATTCTTCGCACAATTGGGACTGAGAAATAAAGACGATCGTAACACCATAAACATCGGTGCTGGAGCTCGCTGGTATACAGAACAATGGCTCTATGGTGTTAACACATTCTATGACTATGACAAGACCGGAGACAACCGTCGCCTGGGAGCTGGCGTGGAGTTATGGCGGGACTATCTTCAGTTTTCAGCAAACGGATATTTTGCGTTAACCGACTGGCATCAGTCTCGTGATTTTGATGATTATGATGAACGCCCGGCTAATGGATTTGATGTAAGAATGAATGGCTGGTTACCATCGATGCCACAGTTAGGTGGTAAACTGATGTTCGAACAGTACTTCGGTGAAGAAGTTGCATTATTTGGAAAAGATGAACGCCATAAAGATGCGTTCGCTGTCACAGCTGGCGTTAACTATACGCCTTTCCCACTAATGACACTAGGAGTTGATCATCGCATTGGTAAAGGCGATGACAGTGAAACCAATATAAATATTCAGTTTACATGGAAACCAGGGGAATCCTGGCAATCTCAGATTTCTCCAGCAAGTGTCGCGCCACTGCGTGAAATCGCTGGTTCGAAACATAATATTGTTGACCGAAATTACAACATAGTACTTGAGTATCGTAAACAAGAACTAATTAAAGCAAAACTTGATAAGCCTTATATTAAAGATTCTGAGGGAACAGTACATGCCATCCACATGGCTGTTGAAAGTAAATACCCAATGAAACAAGTTAACTGGAGCAATTCTGAATTTTTAGCTGCGGGAGGTAAACTGCGTGAGATTGACAAAACTCATTTTGAGATAACACTGCCGGCTTATAAACAAACCACCGTTGTTGCTCAGAATGCAACTGCCGCATCAAACGCATCAAACGCATCAAACGCATCAAACGAAAATATATATATTTTAATAGCAGAGGTCGAGGATACAAAAGGCAATATTTCTCAACCGCAAGAAATGATTGTTGAGGTATTGGCTCCTGAAATAAGTTTCAGTGGTGAAATGATTGTGGAAAACAACAATGCACCAGCAGATGGTAAAACGCCAATAGTTATCAAAACTAAACTCGTTGACAGCAATACAAAACCGGTCGCAGGGGAACAGGTTACAATGCAGGCAGTGCTTGCTGATCAGACTATTGTGACTGCTGACGTGATGACGGACACCACCGGTACTGCAATGTGGGAGTTAACTTCCGCGATTTCTGGTGTAGCGATAGTCACTGCTACAGTAGGGAATCAAAAGCAAACAGCTGAAGTTACTTTTTCTGAAGCAGGACCAAGTCAGGAATCATCTAAATTTGATGCCAGTAAGAAACAAATACTGGCGGATGGTAAAGACAACGTAAAACTGACCATGCTCCTCCAGGATGTGAACAATCACCCAATCACCGGGGAAACAATATTGTTCAACAGTTCACTGGAAGGTACGACTATTTCTGAGGTTGTTGATGGTGGCGATGGAACCTATGTTGCTTATTTGACAGGTATAAAAACAGGAATAACAACAGTAGTTGCTTCCGTTAAAGACTATGAGTCACTTGAATTTGCCCCTGTCCAGATTGAACTCATGTCTGTAGCAGGAGATATCAGCGAAATACTGGTAGTAAACAACAACAGACCTGCTGATGGAAAATCTGAAAACAGTATTAAAGTTATCGTTCGAGATGGCGATGGAAAGCCATTTGAGGGTCAAACTGTACAATTTAAAGCTGATAATGGAGCGAACATTTCTCCAACAGGAATAACAGATATCAACGGTGAGGTAACCATGCCTTTAACCAGTTCACAAGCAGGTCAGAGTCTGGTAACAGCTACTCTAAGCGATGGTAGCAGCAAGGATGTAACCGTTACGTTTACAGTTCCGAGCAATATTTTAGTCTATCGGGGAGATAAAGAGCTAGCTGATAACCCAATTGTAGATGATGTTCTTACTGCAATACTAAAATGCGGTGATACTCCCTGTGCCGAACAACCCACTGGATTTCAATGGCAGGTTGAAACAACTCCTGGCAGTGGAACCTTCACCAACATTGCTGGTGAGACACAACAACAACTTGTTGTTAAACGGGATATACAGAAACGTGCGTTGCGTGTAAGCATCCCTGATTAATTTTTAATTATTTTGAGTGAATTTAATTATGAAACAGAAATATATTTCTTTACTTATTAGTCTTTCTTTTGTCGCTATTTCAGGCTCTGCTCTGGCGGTTACCTCGAACCCTACTGATACCGTTAAAGGGCGAGCGCCAGTACTGACAGAAAGTACTATTTCCTCAACAGATAGTAATACCAATGGTATTATTGATACCGGTGATGTTCTTACTATTACCACACCAGGTGACTTTAGTGATGCCGATCAAGATGCCGAAACTCAACGCACCTACCAGTGGTTAGCGGATAATACCCCGATCAACGGTGAAACATCCGCAACATACACTGTCAAGGCAACTGATTTAGGCAAATCGATTTCCGTACAGGAAACTCCGCATACAGACCCTGCGACAACCGATCCGGAATTGGGTGCACCAGTTTCGTCTAATGCCCTGACCGTTGCATCCTCAAGTGCTCCAGCGAGCGTAGTTATCGATGGATTCGTTAACGGATATCCTCAGGTAGGTACAGCGCTCACAACGACTGTCACCCTGGCTGATGGATCCACTGGGGCAGCAAATTCATATCAGTGGCAAATCGAAACTTCCGTCGGTTCAGGCACATATGAAGATATTCCAGGCGCTACGACTAACACATATACACCTGTAGGTTCCGAGCAGAAGCGTCGAGTTCGTGTTATTGCAGATTAATTCTTAAAAATTCAATCTCACTGTTCTTTTATGAAGAGCAGTGAGATTCTTTATAGGGTTTATTGTATAAGTTCATTCATATCATTATTCATTACCATTTGCATAATTATTGCAGGCTATGCTTTTATTCATTAAAAACTTAGGCATTTTTGTATTTTCGCCAAGCTAAAACAGGAACTGTTGAAATATCATGACAAAACGCCATATCCAGAAGTTACCAGTAATTATTTCATGCCTTTACATATTATCTGGCTGCACATCAGAAGAAAAAGTCCCGCATGGAACTGAAGTAATTACAGCCATGTCGACTCCGCCCAACAAAGAATATAATACAACTGAACAGCCAGTTGAAAAAGGCAGCGAAGATACTTATTTACAGCAATGTCTTAATGATGCAGAATTGCTGCTCAGAACAAATAAAAAATATACTAATGAAGTAACCTCTCTATACAAAACCATAGACAGTGCTAAACACTACGCTTCGGTCTCTAGTAAAGTATCCACGAGCGTTAGCATGACAGTAACACCACTTTATGAGTTCAGGGTTCATGATATATGCAATAATATATCATCCCTTGTAATTAAAGAGATCAAGACTGAATCAGGCACGCGTAACAATTAACAGGAGATATAATCAAAATGTCACGATCATACTTCCTTATAATTCCTTTTATACTTCTAAGCAACTCTGTTTCAGCAAGCACCTTTTTAACAGAAGTTTCTGAAATTAAATTACCAATGCATTATGAAAAAAACGAAGTTGCAAAGTCTCCCCCTAAAAAGAAAAATAGTAAAATTGAAACAAAACAAAATGTAAAAGTAGTATCACATCATCATATTTCTAAACAAAATGAAATTAATACATTGAAAAAACAGCTTGAAGAAATGTCCAGACAGAATGCACTACTTACGGCCAGAGTCGGAATCTCACAAGACCAGTCTGTAAATGAAGAATTAAAAAAGCTAACCATTGAACTCGATAAAAAAGATCGGGTTCTAAAGGCCTTACAACTTCAGGTTGAAGATCTTACACATAAAAATGCGAAGCTTAGCTCTGAAAGCAGGCGTACGGATCCATCGTCCGCAGTGTCTCAGGAGCAGTCAAACAAAAGCTAAAAAGCCTTAGTGCTAACATATAAGTCCCGATTCCTTATATTAAGAAAACTATATGGAATGATGAGCGCCCAACTTCGTGAACATTATGGCAGGCTAATTATACATGGTAAATGTTGTTATTATTACTGATTGCTTATATCATCAGATCGGTGTTCAGGCACTGTTCCATCCTTTTATTCAGGATGGCTATAAAATTAACTTCATAATTAAAAGCACTACATCTTTCCTGCAGGACCTGAAAGAATCTTGCTGTTACATCCAGGTTAAGGCGAGTCTTATTTTTGCTGACAACAAAGCTTACCCTTTAATTAAATCCCTCATGAGAACAAGTTTCAATGATATTAAACTCTTCTCACCCAATCTATCTCTTAACGAAATTAATTTCATTCTGTACTCCCTAAAAATACCGAAACCTCATACAATACATTTATATAAACTACCAGAATCCTTAAGCATGATAGAGATTTCAATATTACAATACACTGCAAAAGGTTATTCTATATCAGCAATTGCTAAAATCTTGCAAAAACAATGCAAGTATATTAGCCAAGTGAGATTGAGAGCATTCCGAAAGTTAAATATTATTAATCACTCTTTAATGGCCAATTACATACACATAATTTCCTGAGCTATCAAGAAATCATATCAAACCACTCAATTTATTTCTGGAGGAACCATGGTCATTAATCCCGATATTATGTATGACTCAATTGCTTTACAACTTGAATCAGCCCGATTCTGGCGTCGTGCCGCTACTCGATGGCTGTATCTTTTGAACCGGTGTCATAACAAAGAACTTCAGGAGTCTATCAGACGAAGAAAGGATTTTTGCATAAAAATGTCGAAAGAAAAATGAACAGATCACAATATGACATTTTTAAATAACGAATTAATTTTGAGCCTTACGAAAGCATAGATTAACGGAGCGTAACATGAATACAAGATGCAGAATAAAATACCGACAATAAAGGCGAAAAATGGGATTGTCATTTTATTATTATATCCCCTAAGTAAACACAGATATGAATTTGGGTTCTAACCTGGTACCTTGGAAAAAACGAAATGAATCTGCACTTTCTTCGGGGATCGAATAAAAAACCGATGGGGAATGAATATTTCCAATGCAAATTGGATTTTTACATGCTTGTTCAGCCCAGCATAAATTAAGAATTCTAGGGAGTTCAACTGATACACTTGATACGGTGAAACTTAACCTTTCAGTATATTCCCGGGAGGACGTGAGAGAAACGATTCCATTAAGTAATGGAGTTACATTATATACGTCACTTTTGAAATAAACAGGAATATAAAAACACACTATTTAACAGTTTTTTTTGAAAAAATAAATCACATTAACTTTAAACCTCAAATATCTTAGAACGAGAAAAGCATGTGAATCTAAGAAGAACACAGAGTAAGCATGACGATCGAGCCACTTTTTAGGGATTTACGCATCTTTTAGGCCAGAATTCGAAAAACAACACCCTACTTGTAACAGTAAAAAAAGGATGGCAAATGCCATCCGAAAACCCTTCCAGACTAAATATAAAAACATCTCTTACTACAGATGTAATTGACCCCTCCACTAAACCAACGGTTCGCATACTAGCCCTAAAACCATGCCCCATCAAACATTATAAAAAGAATAATTTCATTCCATAAGTTTTATAGAAGATGGTGCCGACATGAAATGATTTAGGCCGTCATATAGAATAGTCATGAACATATTTCATCCTATGAATTCAGGATCATTAAAATCTCATCTTCCGACCGTCCAGTCTTAGTCTGTTCTTCACATTCGTGAGGAAGAATTTGCTCACTCGATAGATTGATAAATTACTGACAAGTAGTGAGAGTATCATCTCTTAAAAGAATTCTTTTGTCGACGTTACGGCAGAAAGTCTCATGTGAAAAAGACTCAAAACGGGTATAAAAGCTCTAACAACACACCCTCTTGATATTAAGTCTCATTTTACTTTGTACATCACGATCCAACATGCTCATTCCGTAGATTCTTTTCTGGTACCAGATAGCAAGTAAAAGAGAGGTCTTATGCAACGCAAGATAACTCTCCCTTCTGATAGAATCCTTTAATGCTTAATCATTAGCCAACAGCGTTAACAACAAAAGTAACTTTGGAAACACGTCCATGGTCTGGAAAAATACAAATCATACGTTCAGAACACGCTCTGCGGGGCTTTCCAGAATTTCAGAAATTGGAATCTGTGATAGTATTGTGTCACCATGCGTTAAGCAAAATGCCCCTCTGCGGAGGGGCGTTTGTTTCAGACATAAATGGTTGCACAACGAATGCTCTGAATTATTTGCCCCATAAATCTGTCTAAAAATCCCTTTTAGCCTTTATTTTTCAGCCAATTGCTGTTCTAACTCCGCAAATACCTCGCGTTTAAAAACGTGATCAACCGCACATTTCCCTCAGCCAACACCGAAGCGAATGTCTACGCTTATAAGACGCCCGGAAAAAACTGTTATTTTGAACACACAACCGGAGGTCCTTATCGCCATGTTCAACCAGAAACTACAGGCTGCCGAGAACATCGAGTTCGAGATTGCAGAAGAGCTGCGCTACGAGACCGATCCCTGCGAGTTAAAACTGGATGAAATGATTGAGGCGGAGCCGGAACCCGAAATGATTGAGGGGCTACCCGCCTCTGATGCTCTGACGCCCGCCGATCGCTATCTGGAACTGTTCGAGCACGTGCAGTCGACACGGCTGTTTGCGGACAGCAAAACCTTCCCCGACTGTGCCCCGAAGATGGATCCTCTGGATATTCTGATCCGCTATCGCAAGGTCAGGCGCCACCGGGATTTCGACCTGCGCCGGTTCGTGGAGAACCACTTCTGGCTGCCAGAGACCTATACTACGGAATATGTCTCCGACCCCGGCCTGTCGCTAAAAGAGCACATTGACAGCCTGTGGCCCGTGCTGACGCGCGAGCCGCAGGACCACATCCCCTGGTCTTCTCTGCTGGCGCTGCCGCAGGCCTATATCGTGCCCGGCGGGCGTTTTAGCGAGACCTATTACTGGGATTCCTACTTCTCCATGCTGGGTCTGGCAGAGAGCGGACGTAACGATCTGCTGAAATGTATGGCGGATAACTTCGCGTGGTTGATTGAACGCTACGGCCATATCCCGAACGGTAACCGTACCTATTATCTCAGCCGCTCCCAGCCGCCGGTATTTGCCCTGATGGTGGAGCTGTTTGAAGAGGATGGTGTGCGCGGTGCAAAGCGCTACCTTGAACACCTCAAAATGGAGCATGCCTTCTGGATGGACGGGGCGGAATCGCTGCTGCTTAATCAGGCCTATCGCAGTGCGGTGCGTATGCCAGATGGCTCGCTGTTAAACCGCTACTGGGACGACCGTGACACGCCGCGCGATGAATCATGGATTGAGGATGTGGAAACCGCCCGTCACTCTGGCCGTCCGCCGAATGAGGTTTATCGCGATTTGCGCGCAGGCGCGGCCTCCGGCTGGGATTACTCCTCGCGCTGGCTGCGGGAGCCTGGCCGACTTGCCAGCATCCGCACCACGCAGTTTATTCCTATCGATTTGAACGCGTTCCTGTTCAAACTGGAAAGCGCGATCGCCAATATTTCGGCATCGAAAGGGGATAAAGAGACCGCGGAACTGTTCCGCCAGAAAGCCAGCGATCGCCGCGCCGCGGTGAACCGGTATCTGTGGGATGACGAGAATGGCTGTTACCGTGACTACGACTGGCGCCGCGAGGTCATGGCGCTGTTCTCAGCGGCGAGCATTGTGCCGCTGTACGTTGGCATGGCGACCCACGAGCAGGCTGAACGCTTGTCGGATGCGGTAAAAGCACGTCTGCTGACGCCGGGCGGGATTCTAGCCACCGAGTACGAGACCGGCGAGCAGTGGGATAAACCCAACGGCTGGGCGCCGCTGCAGTGGATGGCGATTCAGGGCTTCAAACAGTACGGCAATGACTCGCTGGGCGATGAGATTGCCTGGAGCTGGCTGCAGACGGTGAATCATTTCTATAAAGCCCACCATAAGCTGATTGAGAAATATCACATCGCCAGCAGTACGCCGCGCGAAGGGGGCGGGGGTGAGTACCCGCTGCAGGATGGCTTCGGCTGGACTAACGGCGTGGTACGGCGGTTGATTGGGTTGTATGGGGAGCCGTGACCTTCTGCGGTCTGATGCCCGTATCCATCCCTCTCCTCCCGGGAGAGGGAGAAGACAGGATTAACGAATCACTTCATAAATGGCGGTCTGGATGGACTGCCATTTTTTTGTGGTGGCATCCGGCTGTGATTGTGCCCGACGCGTCGCCAAATCCAGATCATGCTGCTGGCGCTTCACCACGGCAGGCACGGTGCAAAACGCCTTCAGATACTGTTTACGCATTGACGTCAGGGACTCGCCATTCGACATGGCATGGCTGAGCGTGTTGATAAAGCGCCGGCACGGCTTCTGTTCCACCATGTTCTGTCGGTAGCGCAACATCAGCTCCAGAACGTCGTCATAGTCAGCCGACATCGCCTCTTCCGTCCAGGAGAGCTTCCAGTCCATCCCTCCCTGCAAAAACAGCAGTGCCACCCGGGTATCATTGCGGTTAATCGCCGAGCGGAAATTATTCTCGTCCCAGGTCACGCCCATGCGCGACAGCGTCTCGCGCGAGGAGGGGGTTTCGCGCATCTCCTGAGGCTGGGCCGTTTCTGCAACGTTCCCGGCTGCAGGCTGGGGTTTACTGCTGGTTACCAGCCAGAAGCCGCCCGCCACAATGGCAATCACCATCACGCCAACCGCCCCCCATAACGCGCCGGAAATAAGCTGCTCACGCTGTTCTGGCGTGCGCGGTGCGCGCTGGGTCGGTTTTTCAATCGTGTCACGAACCTCAAAGAGATCCCCGCCGGTCACACGATCCATTTTCTGCGCCTTTTCCCAGAAAGCATGCAGCTCGCTGGCATCCACCGCCATCAGTCCGGCCGGGTTGACACGGGTTCTCCCCTCTTCAAAAGCACGTTGAACCGGTCGGGTGATCTGCGTGTAGTAGTTATCCAGCAGCTGGATTTGCGCCGAACTTAACGCTTTCTGCACGGTAATATTGTTGCGGATTTGCCGAATATCATCGAGGAAGGTTTGCAGGGTTTTCCGCGGTTCCACCATCAGCGTGAGCATTGACGGATCGCTAAACAGCGAGGCGTAGTAGCGGCTGAACTCTTTTTTATCCACCAGCATCTGTGCCAGCTCACTGAACATCATGCCGCTCAGCACATCATTGATGTCACCAAGCTTCAGCCAGCGCCGCACGCGGTCCGCGTTAAACAGGGTTTTAAGATGGTTATTCAGCCGCACCTGATCGGGCCAGGCCTGCTGGATGAGCCCTTTTATCATCAACTCAATTGTACGCACCTGCTTGTGCGCCTGTTGCTGCTGGAGTTCACTGCCAGGCGCCACTTCGGTGCTGTAGGTCAGAAGAGGCTGCTGCAAACGAAGGTGCTCCAGCGTAGTCACAAACCGCATCGCGGCAATCAGCTGGTTTTCACTGACATCCTGACCGCTTTCGTACTGAGGAACACGCTGCTGAAGCAGACGCAATTGCAGCGTGAATTCGGACATCTCCGCGTCATTCAAATTGAGCGTCTTCGCAACCGCATTCCAGCCCCCCAGGCCTAAACGCGCGCTGTCCAGTTGTTCCAGAAACCAGCGTGGATCTTTTCCCTCAGAAACATGTACATTCAGGAGAAGTAAAATTTCAACCGAGGCCTGGCGAATAACCGCCAGACAGTGTTCGAACTGTTCGCGGATAGGGTGTGCTGTGCTGAGAGTCATTGTTTTCCTTAAGCGACAACGAAGACAACCAGAATGGGCCCGTAATGGCCGTTTTTCTTTTTATTTATACGAGGTTAACCATACCTGACTTTCTGTTGAAATAAAGTGACACCACGAAAATCATTTTAAATGTTTCAGGAGAATCTGAATGCCTGTCTTAACGACATCGCGTCTTATCTGTTCACCGCTGCAAGACCATGACTGGCCCTTTTTCCTGGCGTTGCAGCACGACCCCGAGGTGATGCGTTTTGTCGCGGAAGATCGCCCCGTGGAGGCGATCCGCGAGGCGTTCGAATCTCGTCTGACGCCCTGGACGCCGGGCAGCGCGCACTGGCTTTGCCTCGTTGTGCGTGACGCCACCTCCGGCGTACCGCTCGGCGTCACCGGTTATATTCATCGCGATGACGATTGCGCGGAAGTGGGTTTTCTTTTTGCACCTGCGGCCCAGGGGAAAGGCTACGGCTTCGAATCACTGCAGGCGCTGTGCGGTTACGCCTTTCATCAGGGCGGCATACGCCGCCTCACCGCCACCGTCACGGCGGGGAATATCGCCTCCAGACGCCTGCTGGAAAAAACGGGCTTTCGTCTGGAAGGTGAGTTACGCGAGAGTTATTACCTTGGCGGACAATGGCATAATGACTGGCTGTTCGGTTTATTGAAGCAGGAATATCTCAGCAATTATTCCTGACCTATAGCCATTTGGCGGATATTTCGCGTGCGTCGTTTCCTCTACAATATTGCCATTAAGAGGAAACGAATATGAAAGGTCATGCGCTGAAGATATCTTCTGCCGCCATTGCGTTAATAAAAAAACACCAGGGGCTTTCTCTGGAGAAATATCGTGATGAAAACGGTTTATGGGTTATAGGCTATGGCCATGTTATTCGCCAGGGCGAATGTTTTCAGCGTCTTATCACGCCGCTACAGGCTGAATATTTACTTCACGATGATATTCAGCTGTGCGAAACGCTGTTTCGGGAAAAATTTAAACGCCCGTTAACCCAACAGCAGCACGACGCGCTGGTGTTGATGATGCTCAGTTTCGGTGAGACGACCTCACTCCCGACCGCAATTCTTCAGGCCGTCGCCCGGGTATAGTACATCGCGGCCTGGGTTCTGTTTTTCACCTCCAGACGGCGGAAAAGCGCTTCCAGGTGCGCTTTCACCGTGGCGGCGCTGATGTTGAGATTGCGCCCGATCTCTTTGTTGGACTCCCCCGCCGCCAGTAATTTCAGGACTTCGCGCTGGCGTTCGCTTAAGGATAATAACGCCTGCGGCGCCGACGGTTGCCTCACCCACTCACCGGGGAAGCACACCATTCCTCGGGAGACCGAATCCAGCACCGCGGAAAAGCGCTCCGGGTGCGCATTGCGGGGAACAATGGCCATCACGTTTCGCTGCAGCAATTGCTCAACCCAGCGGGCCTCTTTTTTAGCCAGAACCATTACCACGCGTATCGTCGGAAAACGCTGCATGATCGCTTCCAGCCAGGCGATCCCCTCATCCTCAATTAAATTCCCGTCAATCATGACGATAGCCGTGGGTGACGCTGAAATTTGCGCCCATAAATCTTCTGCCTGACAGCTTCCCGTAATATTTATTTCCGGAATTAATTTCTGAAGACTGTGTATCGCTCCGTGAATAAACAGGGACTGCCTGTCAAACATAATTACCCGCATCGTTTTTCTCCCTCTGAGAGTCGCGAAGGGAGATTCTACAGAGGCATTATTTAAGAAAAAACTCAATGAACGGAGACGTTACAAATCCACCAGTGTTATTTATATCTCCCAGTATCTGGACACATTCAATTTGAGGATTTCCTTAAGAGGTTCCATCCCCTTAAGCGAAGGCATCACAGGAACATACCGCCTGATACTTCAATACGCTGCGCATTCATCCAGCCCAGTTTATCGCTGAGCAGCGCCGCAATGGCATCACCGATATCATCCGGCAGCCCTACGCGCCCGAGCGCCGTCTGTGATGCCAGCATCTGGTTAAGCTGCGCGTTGTCACGCACGCGTCCGCCGCCAAAGTCGGTTTCTATCGCACCGGGAGCAATGATATTGACGGAGATACCGCGCGCGCCCAGCTCTTTCGCCTGGTAGCGGGTCAGCACTTCCATCGCCCCTTTCATTGCTGCATAGGTGCCGGAACCGGGTTGCGTAAAACGGGCCAGCCCGCTGGAGACGTTCAGGATCCGCCCACCGTCGTTCAGCAAGGGAAGCAAACGCTGCGTCAGGAAAAAAGGCCCTTTGAAATGGATATTCAGCGCCTCATCAAACTGGGCTTCCGTTGTCTCGGCATAGGGCGCGTACAAGCCCGTCCCGGCGTTGTTTAATAAATAATCAAAGGTTTCACGCTGCCATACGGTATTAAGGATTTCCTGAAGCTGACCGGCAAAAAGGTCGAAACTGGCAACATCGCCGACGTTGAGCTGCAATGCGGCCGCGTTAACGCCTTTTTGCTGAATTTCGCGCACAACATCCAGCGCGTCCTGTTGGCTTCGGTTATAGGTCAGGATAATTCCCGTTCCGTCTGCTGCCAGCTTTAAGGCCGCGTTTTTACCCAGGCCACGGCTACCACCTGTGACTAATGCAATACGTTCAGACATAAGAAACCTCGTTTTGACTGTTGTGGAGATTGAGAAAGAGCTTATTAGGTGATAGAAGATCAATAAAGATGTCGCAGAGCGCTTCACTGTTTCAATTGCAACAACAATGAGCTTCGTCTATGGATAAAATTCACGCAATGCAGCTGTTTGTTCGTGTCGCGGAACTGGAGAGTTTTTCCCGGGCGGCGGAGTCACTGACGCTGCCGAAAGGCAGTGTTTCGCGGCAAATTCAGGCGCTGGAAAACCGACTGGGAACCCAGCTATTGCACCGAACCACGCGTCGCGTAAGCCTGACGCAGGACGGCATGGTGTATTACGAGCGGGCAAAAGATCTTCTGACAAACATGGATGAACTGGACGGTATGTTCCAGCATGACCCCTCCACCATCAGCGGTCGGTTACGCGTGGATATGCCCGTCAGCGTTGCTCGAAATTTAGTCATCCCCAAACTGCCTGCTTTTCTGCAGCAATATCCGGGCATCGAGCTGGAACTTAGCAGCAGCGATCGCCTGGTGGATGTTATTCGTGAAGGGTTTGATTGTGTGGTACGCGTCGGCGCGCTCAAAGACTCGGGACTTATCGCCCGCCCGCTGGGCAAGCTGTCGGTGATTAACTGCGCCAGCCCGGATTATGTCACGCGTTTTGGCTATCCGGAAACGCTGGAAGATTTAGGTTCACACGCCGTCATTCACTACGCCGCCACGCTGGGAACACGTCCCCTGGGCTTTGAATTTTATAACGGCACGTCGACGCAGTGGGTGAAGACGGGCGGGGTTTTGACCGTCAACAGCACAGAAACGTATCAGGCGGCCTGTATCGCCGGGCTAGGTATTATCCAGGTGCCGCGCGTTGGCGTGCGTGACGCTCTGCGCACCAGGAAGTTGATTGAAGTTCTCCCGCAGTACCGGGCGGAACCGATGCCGGTATCGCTGATTTATCCCCACCGGCGCAACCTCTCCCGTCGGGTACATCTGTTTATGGAGTGGCTTACTGCACTCACAAAAGCTTACGTGGATTAGTCGCAAGCTATAATTCAATAACATCCAGCCAAACGAAAAGGAAAAGTCGCGTGACGCCGGAAAACAACCCGCAACGACCTACCCAACATTTAGATTACGAACCCATCCAGAAGATGGAAACCGGGCCTGAAGAAGCAAAAATGCCAGGCACCGCCAGCAAAGCGCTGGGGACTGTCACCAGCCTGGCAGAGCGGATACAGCAGTTCCCCATGATTGCGCACTTGATACGCGCGACAGAGCGGTTTAATGACCGCATGGGTAACCAGTTTGGTGCTGCCATCACCTATTTCTCTTTTTTATCGATGATCCCGATCCTGATGGTGTCCTTTGCCGCAGCCGGTTTTGTGCTCGCGTCACACCCAACGCTGCTGCAGGATATCTTCAATAAAATCCTGAATAACGTCAGTGATCCGACCCTCGCCACCACGCTCAAAAACACCATTAATACCGCCGTACAGCAACGTACGACGGTCGGTATCGTCGGTCTGCTGATTGCCCTTTACTCCGGGATTAACTGGATGGGCAACCTCCGCGAGGCCATTCGTGCCCAGTCGCGCGAGGTGTGGGAGCGTAAGCCTCAGGACCAGGAGAAAATCTGGGTTAAGTATCTTCGCGACTTTGTTTCGCTGATTGGCCTGCTCGTCGCGCTGATTGTGACGCTCTCCATCACCTCTGTCGCCGGTTCGGCGCAGCAGATGATTATCTCTGCGCTCTATCTGGATTACATCGAGTGGCTGAAGCCCGCGTGGCGCGGCATTGGACTGGCTATTTCCATCTTCGCCAACTATCTGCTGTTCTTCTGGATCTTCTGGCGCTTGCCCCGCCATCGTCCGCGTAAGAAGGCGCTGATCCGCGGCACATTGATTGCGGCGATAGGCTTTGAAGTGATCAAAATTGTGATGACTTACACTCTGCCATCGCTGGTGAAATCCCCTTCTGGCGCGGCGTTTGGCTCGGTGCTGGGGCTGATGGCGTTCTTCTACTTCTTCGCCCGCCTGACCTTGTTCTGCGCGGCGTGGATTGCCACCGCCGAGTACAAAGACGACCCGCGCATGCCGGGTAAAACACACCGATAACGTCTCTCCCGGGCTGAAACTTCAGCCCGATTCATCATTTCAGCATATAAATCCAGTCCGTAACTTTTATTTAACCAAAAACCAGTTTTATCAGCTGATATTTGAAAACTGTGAAGCATTTCATGAAAGTGTTTTGTCTGGCCTGAACATTATCCGCTTTTTGTTGCTTTTATCACCAGCGCGCGGCTTTGTTACAGATTGAAATGTCGCTTTTGCTGTGCGTAATATGGCCTTTCGTCCGACTAAAAATAAGAAAATATTATGCAAGCAACAGCCACAACACTCGACTCCGGTGCGGAAACCGCGCCGGTTAACTCGCGAAACAAAGTTGTCGTCGCCTCGCTGATTGGCACCGCCATTGAGTTCTTCGACTTTTACATTTATGCCACCGCAGCGGTCATTGTCTTCCCGCATATTTTCTTCCCGCAGGGTGACCCGACGGCAGCCACGCTGCAGTCTCTGGCTACCTTTGCGATCGCGTTTGTTGCGCGTCCGATTGGCTCTGCCCTGTTTGGACACTTTGGCGATCGCATCGGCCGTAAGGTCACGCTGGTGGCCTCGCTGCTGACGATGGGGATCTCCACCGTCGCTATCGGCTTGCTGCCTACCTACGAAACCATTGGTATTCTGGCCCCGATGCTGCTGGCGCTGGCGCGTTTTGGTCAGGGTCTGGGGCTGGGCGGTGAATGGGGGGGTGCGGCGCTGCTGGCCACGGAGAACGCACCGGCACGCAAACGCGCGCTGTACGGTTCATTCCCGCAGCTTGGTGCACCGATTGGCTTCTTCTTTGCGAACGGGACTTTCCTGCTGCTCTCCTGGCTGCTGACGGACGAACAGTTCATGAGCTGGGGCTGGCGTATTCCGTTCGTCTTCTCCGCCGTGCTGGTGCTGATTGGCCTGTATGTCCGCGTGTCGCTTCACGAAACGCCGGTTTTCGCTAAAGTTGCTGCCGCGAAAAAACAGGTAAAAGTGCCGTTGGGTACGCTGCTGACTAAACACGTCCGCGTGACGGTACTGGGCACGTTTATCATGCTCGCGACCTATACGCTGTTCTATATCATGACGGTCTACTCAATGACGTTCAGCACCGCCGCCGCGCCGGTTGGGCTCGGCCTGCCGCGTAACGAAGTGCTGTGGATGTTGATGATGGCGGTCATTGGGTTTGGCGTCATGGTGCCGATTGCCGGCCTGCTGGCGGATAAGTTTGGTCGTCGCTCAAGCATGATTGTTATCACCACGCTGATCATTCTGTTTGCCCTGTTCGTCTTCCCGCCGCTGCTGGGTTCAGGTAGCCCTGCGCTGGTCATGGCGTACCTGCTCATTGGTCTGAGCCTGATGGGCCTGACCTTCGGCCCGATGGGCGCGCTGCTGCCAGAGCTGTTCCCAACGGAAGTGCGTTATACCGGTGCGTCGTTCTCCTATAACGTTGCCTCTATTCTGGGTGCGTCCGTTGCGCCTTATATCGCCACCTGGCTGCAGGCAAATTATGGCCTGTTCTACGTGGGCGTTTACCTGGCCGCCATGGCAGCACTGACGCTGATTGCCCTGCTGCTGACCCACGAGACGAAGCACCAGTCTCTGTAATTCACCGCGGCCTGATACCCTCTCCCCCAGGGAGAGGGTAAAGGTCCCGAAAGCCGCACGTTATTTTTTCATCTGCGACAAAATGTTCCGGCACTGATTCGCATCCCCTTCTGACGGCGAAATTAACGCCAACAGCGCCGCCGCTGGCGTAACCAGCGTCGCGAGTGCTGCCGCCACCGCGCCGCGCGCAATCAGCGGACCGGGTTTCACACCCGCCTGCGGATTTTTAAAGGTCCCACGCACGTAGAGCGGCGAACGCAGGGTGATGATACGAATCCCCTTACTTTCCGGATCGATGGTTAAATCAAGCTGCTCGGAGGCCATACTGGCGGTGCCGGTCACGTTGATGACCGCGTTCTCCGTATCGAAGGCAAAAATTTGCGGGCGCGCCACGCCGTTGACCAGATCCAGGTTGGCCGCCGCACAGTTCACCCGCACCTCATCATCACCGAATATTTGCCCGATGACGTAGTTCCCGACGTTCAGCCCCAGGATCTCCATCAGGTTGCGGCTCACCAGCCCGTCGTTCATCAGAAGCTTCAGGTTACCGTTACTGCTCCCGAGCAGTGCAGCCACAGAATTCCCCACGCCGCGGATATCGGCATCGCCGTTCATTTCACCCAGGGTTTTCTGCATCAATTCCACGTTCGGCATCAGCTCTTTCAGTTTGAGCCGGCGGGCCTTGATATCGGCACGCCCCTGCATCGGCTTTTTATCGCCTTCGAGGTGAATGTTCGATGAGAGGGTCCCACCCGCCATGCCAAACTTCAGTGGCTGCAGGCGTAAATCGGCATTTTTAAGCAGGATATGGGTCGAAAGATTACTGATCGGCAGCGTACTGCCATGTTCGATTTTGCCCCCTTTAAAGCGAACATCCGCATCCATTACGTCCCACTTATCGGTCTCAAAGCGATCGTAAGGCAGGACTTTCCCCGCCGGCTGGCGATCTTTCTTCACCTCTTTTGATTTCGTGCCTTTACCGGAATCAATCCCGATCAGCGGCCCCAAATCGGCCAGCCGCAGCTGGCGAGACTCCACATCGCCTTCCAGTTTCGGACGCGGTTTTCCGGTGGTGTAGGTCAACGAGCCATGGATATCGCTGTCGCCAATACGGCCATTGAAATCGCGATAATCAAATACCGACGATTTTTCCGTGTCGATTTTTGCCACCAGATGCCCGTCCGTCTCAAACGGTGGCGTATCTGGCAGCAGGACGCCAGTGAGTTCATACAGTTCACCCAGCGAATCACCGGCAAACTTCAGCCGCAGATCAACGCCCCCCATGTTCATAGGATCGTTGACGGTCCCGGTGAAGGCCACCCGCGTGTTCCCGGAGCGGAAATCCGCCTGCACAGGAAATGGCGTCGAGTCGCTTCGAAGCGCCAGCATGCCGCCAATTTTTCCGGTGCCGGTCAGGGGCTGCCCTTTGTAGCGCCCTTCGGCCTTCAGGCCGAAAACATAATCCCCGGCTTTGGCATTATCGCCCTTCGCTTTTGCACCGGTCACTTCGCTAAACGGCAGCGGTTTGCCCAACGGATCGACCAGGATCTCGATATCAGCTTTGCTGACCTTGTCGTCGATGGCGATCCGCCCGCGATCGAAGAGAATATTGTCGAGACGGAATGACCATGATGAGGGTTGCGCATTGGGATCTTTTTCGTCGCTGCTGGCGAGATCAAACGTCCAGTTGTTATTCTTTTCGGAAAGGCGGATCAGACGCGCATCGGGCTGCTGAAGCTTGATCCACGGTAGGTAAACCGTTTTGGTCAGTAGCGCTAACGGGGCCAGCGTGGCTTCTACGCGGGGCAAATGCACCATTGTCACGTCAGGAATATCCGGCGGGTTGCCGAGAATGATGTCGTCGGCGTGGACATGCGGCCAGGGGATCCAGCTTCGCCAGCCGGTCTCCTCTTTCTGGCGTTCCCACACCACCCCGAGATCGCCGCGTATGGCGAAGGGGCGATTGAGTTCGGTGGAGACTTTCTGGTTGATGGTCGGCTTAAGGCGGTTCCAGTCAAACGTCGCGATAATGACGACGGCGACCACGATCAACAACAATAAAATCCCTGCTGTCCAGGAGATTACCCTGGTTGTTTTTGTCATTGTTATCCCCTTTCCTGATGACCTTACCTGTAAAACTATAGTTCAGACAAAGGGAAGCGGGCAGATCAGAGGATCGTTATCACGGAATCGAGGGTATCCATTGGGACCGGACGAGAGAGGAAATAGCCTTGTGCCGCCGCCGCGGGAGAATTTTGCACATCACGCCACTCATCCAGCGTTTCCACGCCTTCCACTATCACGCCCTGGCAGTAGCGGTTCATCAGCTGTAATAAGAGCGTAAACAGGTTCCGCCCTTCCGGGGTCTGGCGCAGCATAATGAACAGGTCGCGGGCCACTTTAATGTAGTCGTAACGCACTTCGCTGAGGGCAGAGAAGTTCGCCATCCCGGTGCCAAAGTCATCCAGCCACAGCGGGCCGAATTCGCACATCGAGGCAAATGATGAGTCCTGTGGCAGACGAACATGCTCCACCAGCTCAAAGCGCATCCACGGTAAGGAGGCGATCAGCTCCTGTAATTTCGCGTTCTGGCGCAGCGCCAGCAGGGTGGGTCCATCGACGTTGACCGAGGCGAGGATGGCGTGCTGTTCGAAAAAGGCCTGTTTGGTTGCCAGCATACGGAGCTGTTCTTCCAGCACATCCAGGCGCTGGCGCACGGCAACTTCGGCAAAATAGCGGTCCGGTGCGATACGCTGTGAGGGGTTTGACGGGTGCGTCACGACGGTCAAAATTTCAATAGCCATCAGTCGACCGTCCGTTCGGTAGATCGGCTGATAGGTGTACGCACGCTCACATTGCAGCCAGTAGCGATGCTCCTGCAAGTTCTCAATACTTGCCTCAGGCGTAGTGCTCAGCCGCTGGATAACCTGCTCTGACTTCATTTCAGATGTCCTGTTGTTGGATGGCCTTTCTGGACTCGTCAAAGGGTTATCGGCCCGGCAATTGAGAACTTTATGTTCAATTCACCGGGAAAATGAAATTAAGCGGGCAGAAATTAACAGGAACACGCGCTGGCTCAAATAAAATAATGGAACGTCGTTTTAATATAGTTGACCGCATAATTCACTCAGCGCACACTACCGAAAATTACTCTGTTCAGGTTCACGACTATGACCAAGAAAATTGCCGTGATTGGCGAATGCATGATTGAGCTGTCACAAAAAGGCGCGGAAGTCAGCCGCGGTTTTGGTGGCGATACGTTAAACACCTCCGTTTATATTGCCCGTCAGGTTGCCCCTGAGGCCCTTACCGTGAACTACGTCACCGCCCTGGGGACGGACAGTTTCAGCCAGCAAATGCTGGAAGCCTGGCAGAGTGAGCAGGTGGACACCTCGCTGATACAGCGTATGGAAAACCGCCTGCCGGGGCTTTACTACATTGAAACCGACGATACCGGCGAGCGGACCTTCTACTACTGGCGTAACGAAGCCGCGGCCAAATTCTGGCTGGAGAGCGACGATGCGGCTGCCATCTGCGAAGCGTTAGCCACCTTTGATTATCTTTATCTGAGCGGGATTAGCCTGGCTATTTTAAGCTCAGCCAGCCGTGAAAAGCTGCTGTCGTTACTGCGTGAATGCCGCGCCAATGGCGGCAAGGTTATTTTCGATAATAACTACCGTCCGCGCCTGTGGGCCAGCCGTGAAGAGACGCAGCAGGTTTATCAGCAGATACTGCAATGCACCGATATCGCCTTCCTGACGCTCGATGATGAAGATGCGCTGTGGGGTGAGAAACCCGTTGATGAGGTGATTGCGCGTACGCAGGCCGCCGGCGTAAGTGAAGTGGTGATTAAGCGCGGGGCTGATTCGTGTCTGGTCGCCATCGCAGGTGAAGCCGTCATCGACGTCCCTGCGGTGACGTTGCCGAAAGAGAAAGTGATTGATACGACGGCGGCGGGTGATTCATTCAGTGCGGGCTATCTGGCGGTGCGTCTGACGGGCGGGACGCCTGAAGCGGCGGCCCAGCGTGGACACCTGACGGCGAGCACCGTGATCCAGTATCGCGGGGCAATTATTCCGCGTGAGGCAATGCCACAGTAAAAACAAAACCCTCTCCGACAGGGAGAGGGTTCTGGATGAGGGGCATTACTGCCCCTGCGGGATATCCGTTGCGTCCTGGTGCAAATCATCTGCCGTAGCAGCCTGCGATGGCTGCGGCGCGGAGGCCATAATGGTATTCCAGGTCGACTGAAGTTCCTTCATGTCATATTCCGGCTCGCCTTTCGGCTGCAGAAGAATCAACGCCATTTCCTGCGACAGCTGCTGACGTAAGTCCTGATTCAACATATCGACGGTCAACCCCTCCAGGAAGTCCTGACGAAGCTTCTGGTACTGCTCCGGCGCGATATCCACCACCTGATTCTGCAGTGAACGAATACGCTGGCTGATCAGAATGTCGGTATCGGCGCGGGCATACGTTGCAAACAGCTTCTGCAGCTCAAGTTTTTTCTGCGCGACCAGTGCATTGAACTCTTCTTCCGACAGACCCTCTTTGCGCACTTTTGCCAGCTCTTTTGCCACCACGCCCAGATTCGCATTCAGCTTATCACCCGGCGATTCAACGTTAATGGCACACTGTGCACGCTGGAACAGCACGCGGCAGTCAAAGCCGAGACCGATATTCTTCACGTTATTCTTGCTGAGCGTCTGCTGAACGTGCCAGAACAGCGCTTCACGTGCCAGATCGGCACGCCAGTAGCGCAGCAGCGCCGCTGACTCACGGATTGGCTGCCAGGCGTTATCCCACATGACGGAGAGGCGGTCCTGACGAACGGTATCCGTCATAATGCTGACAGGCTCTGCGCGCAGCGGAGAGAGCGTTGGGACAGGGGCCGGTGTTTCGCGTTTGCCTTTCAGTTCGCCAAACGCTTTGTTGATCTGCTCCACCACCGCACGGCTGTCCACATTCCCCACCACGATAAGCGTCATCGCGTCCGGGGTGTACCATTTCTGGTAGAACGATTTTACCTGCTCAGCGTCCACCGGCTGTTTCAGCGGCTCGGCCGGGTCATGCCCAAGCAGCGTTGAACCCTTCAGGCGGTAACGCCACCAGCCCTCTTTGGTGTCCACAGGCCAGGTGGCAACCATGTCACTGTTGCTCAGCGCATAGTTAACAGTTTCCGGCGTAATCGCCAGATTGCCCGACGCATCGGCGAGATACGTAAGGGCTTCTTTGAGCAGGTCGTTACGGTTATTTGGCAGGCTCAGGTTGAACATGGTGTAGTCATACGAGACCACAGCCGGAGGAAGCGGGCGTTTCGGATCAATGGCCTGTTGCCAGAGCGAACGCACCTGAACTGCTTGTAAACTGCCGCTCTGCGTGAGCGCCAGTCGGGGAATAAAATGGCTAAAACCGGTTTGCTGAGTGCTTTCCGTGAGGGAGCCGGTATTAACAGACAGACGGATTTCAACACGGTCACTCGGACGTTGTGGGGTGGCTAAAACCTGCCACTGAAAACCGTTCGCTAGTGTCCCTTGTTGCCAGGCCGGGTCTGGCTGGAGCGCATCTGCCTGCACATAACTGGCTGCTGCCATCATCAGCAAACCGCCGGTTAAGAGTCGAATTTTTGTGCCCTGCATGTGAACCCCTGATCAACATTCCTGGTTAAAGAGAGTGTCTCGCGACGCGTTTCACTCTAAAAGATGACGATGAAAACACGTCGATTAGACCGCGTGTTCTACAAAACGTCACGGTCAGAAGTGAAATATACCCAAAAAAAATCTTGTCGAATTATGACAGGTACGAACAGTTATTATGCGCAGGAGCCCGCATCCCGACAAGGGAATGCGGGCATTTGTGACAATATTAAGAGGATAAACCAGGAGTTTTGCTGTCTGACTGGCGATTATTTAACGTATCGTCGAGCTTTTTGTGATCCAGCTCTTTCACCCATTTTGCCACGACTACCGTTGCCACACCGTTACCTACGAGGTTGGTTAAGGCACGGGCTTCAGACATAAAGCGGTCAATACCGAGAATCAGCGCCAGACCCGCCACCGGCAGGTGTCCGACCGCGGAAATGGTGGCCGCCAGCACGATAAAGCCACTGCCAGTAACACCTGCGGCCCCTTTAGACGAGAGCAGGAGCACCACCAGCAGGGTAACCTGATGGAAAATGTCCATATGGCTGTTGGTCGCCTGAGCGATAAACACGGCCGCCATTGTCAGGTATATCGAGGTGCCATCAAGGTTGAAGGAGTAGCCCGTCGGGATGACCAGCCCCACCACCGATTTACGGCAGCCCAGCTTTTCCATCTTATCGAGCATGCGCGGCAGGGCCGATTCTGATGAAGAGGTCCCCAGAACAATCAGCAGCTCTTCGCGGATATAACGGATAAATTTGAAAATGCTGAACCCTGCCGCGCGGGCGATTGAGCCCAGCACCACCACCACGAACAGAATACAGGTGATATAGAAGCAGATGATGAGCTGGCCCAGCTGCACCAGGGTACCCACGCCGTACTTACCGATGGTGAATGCCATCGCACCGAAGGCCCCAATAGGCGCCAGGCGCATGATCATATTGATGATGCCGAAGATGACCTGCGAGAAGCTTTCAATGACGTTAAAGATCAGCTGGCCTTTGTTGCCCAGACGGTGCAGGGCAAAGCCAAACATGACGGCAAACAGCAGCACCTGCAGAATGTTGCCGCTGGCAAATGCACCAATGACGCTGCCTGGGATAACGTCCAGCAGGAAGGCCACTACCCCCTGGTCTTTCGCCTGATCGGCATACACCGCGACCGCTTTGGCATCCAGCGTCGACGGGTCAACGTTCATCCCCGCGCCGGGCTGCACCACGTTCACGATGATAAGACCAATAATCAGCGCAAGGGTACTGACCACTTCGAAATAGAGAAGCGCCACTGCACCGGTACGGCCTACCGCCTTCATGCTTTCCATGCCAGCGATGCCCGTCACGACGGTACAGAAGATCACCGGGGCGATGACCATTTTGATGAGCTTAACGAATGCGTCGCCAAGCGGTTTCATTTGTGCGCCAAGTTCAGGGTAATAGTGACCAAGCAAAATACCGATTGCGATGGCTGTCAGGACCTGAAAATAGAGACTTTTGAAGAGTGAGGTTTTCATAGGGTGTCCTTGGGAAGAAAAACCACAGGCTTTGTAAGGTTATGGTTAACCTGCGGCTTTAAAATAACACCCGTATAACAGGACAGAAATAAACCCAGTTCAAATTTGAAACACAAATGTTAAGAACTTTGAGCTGGCTCGCACAAGCCAGCAACAAAATTACACGTTTGCGCTATTGTCCCCACCGGAAAGGTAGCGTTGTTCAAAGACATCCGACGGAACAGCCGGTGCAAACAGGAAGCCCTGTCCACCCTCCACGCCCGCTTCAGCCAGCCAGGTGCGCTGCGCGTCTGTCTCAATCCCTTCGGCAATCAGCTGCAGTTTCAGGCTGCGGGCCAGCTGGATAATGGCCTGGACCATGCTGCTGTCTTCCGGCAACCCTTCAACAAAGGCTTTGTCGATTTTCAGCACATCCACCGGCAGGGTTTTCATATGCTGGAGCTGACGCAGCCCGGCATAACCCATACCGAAATCGTCCAGCGCGATGCGTATACCGGCATTACGCAGCGGTTTCAGAATCGCGACCGCCTCATTAGGATCGTCAATACGCCGGCTTTCCGTGACTTCCAGCGTCAGCGTATCAGGCTTGATCCGGTAACGATGGATCAGCTCCAGCATCTCAGACACCATGGTCGGATGCATCAGCTGCAGGGCGGACAAGTTGACCGACAGCGGGAGCGTCACGCCTCGTTCCTGCCAGGCAGCAAGCTGTCGGCACGACTCCTCCAGCACCCAGTAACCGACGGTGACCATCAGGCCACAGGATTCGATGCGCTCAATGAGCCCTTCCGGCAATTCCCATGAACCATCCGGCTGCTGCACGCGCAGCAGCGCTTCCGCGCTGATCACCTTGCCCGTCAGCAAATTCACCTGCGGCTGGAGCCAGAGGGCAAACTGACGGTTATCCAGCGCGGTCAAAATGTCGCTCTCTTCCGTCAGGCGCTGCTGCGCCCTTTCCATCTGTTCCGGGTCGAAGAACTGGATCTGATTTTTCCCTTTGCGCCGGGCGGTAAACGCCGCCGAGAAAGCACGACGGTAAAGCTGTTCCGCCGTTAAGTCTCCGTAGTACATCGCAATACCGATGCTGGCGCTTGGACGAAGCTGGATGCCCTGAATCGGCAGCCGCTCATTAATGACAGTGAGTACTTGCTGACCTAACGTGATCGCATGCCACGGCTCTTTCACGCCGTTGGCAATCACCACCAGGTCATACCCGCTGACCTGGGTCAGCACCATGCGTGGGGCCAGCACGGACTTCACTTTCTCCACCAGCGTCAGGAGCAGCATTTCACGCTGGTTCTCTTTGAGCACGCCGGCGGTGTCCTGCAGGGTTTCACAGGCGATCACCATCAGCGCGGTGGTTTGCTGGCGGGCAACAGTCTGTTCCAGCATCGCCATCAGGAAGGCTTTATTGGGCAGCTCCGACACCGGGAAGCGCGTGGCGCTGCTGTTCAGCTCATCCTGCTGGCGCTGCATCCGCTGCTGGTTGAGGTTATAGCTACGTACCAGCATGCCAATCTCGTCATCATGATGAAGACGCGGCAGCGGAAGCTGATGCCCCACCTGGTCCTGCGGTGAAAGCGTGTTCAACTCCCGGGCAATCCGACGTAGCGGATGCACAATCAGACGGTTAATACACCAGGTCAGCGCCACACTCAGAATAAGTGTCATAAGTAAGCAAGTGGTCACTAACGTGACAACCCAGCTCATGACGAACTTGTACATGCGGTACGAGTCTGCCTGCAGAACAAGGTAGGCCAACGGCTGTGGATTCGCGGGACGCTCAAGCGAATAGACCGGCAGCGAAATCTGCACCGGCAGTTCAAACAGCCGCATCACCATCATGGGGACCGGTCGCTCGGGGATAAAACTCATCCGCAGCGCCTGAAACTGATTGGGTAACACCACGTCTGCGCGGCTCACGACACCGGCAGGCTGAATGCGTTTTAAAATGGTTTCCGCTTCGGGAATATCCCCTTTCAAAATAGAGGCAGAGAGCGGGCCACGCACCGAGCGGGCAATACTTTCTAATTGCGAAGCCGTGTTATAGCGATTCTGCTGTACGGAATGAAACAGCAAAATTACGCAAAAAAGGAGTACAAACAGCATTGTGACGGCAGAAACCATCGCCATCTGTTTGATAGTTAAGGAACGGCTGACACGCAAAATGACTCTCCACAAAACTCGAAGCGCAGGGCGCACCAGGGTGTAAACCTGGTGCGCCTGAGTATACCCGATTGCTGTACTTTTAAGAGAGACTTACAAATGGATTAAGTTAAATCCGATTACCAGTCCGCGTAAGGGATCAGCGGCTGCGGCGGTAAGTCCATATCGCCCTGCCAGCCTGCAGCAGAGTAGCGTACATAAAGCAGTGCGTGGCTTGGGGTATAATCTTTTGCTTCCTGAATATCCACACCGAGGCCCACAAACCAGTTGGACGTGACCCGGCGCTCGATAATGGCCCGTGCGGTATAACCCGTGCCTGAGGAGCTGCTGCCGGTTTCCATTTCGCCTCTGTCGGTGTAGCGACCGGGCTCATCGGTCGGAATCAGTCCCTGAATGGGATAGCGCATCACGTCGTTAGTTTTAGAATGAGACCATGACACCGATCCGCCCAGCTCCCAGGACCAGTTCTCGGTACGTTTACGCCAGGTGACAGGCAACGCGAAGGAGACATACTCCTGCGGGCTGTAATAACCGCCCTGACCCAGGGTATAACCGCTCAGATCTTTATCGTAGTGCCAGAGCATGTTGCTCACGCCGACGGTCAGACGCTCATTGTTTTTATTGATGAGCTTGTAGTAGTAACCGGTCATCCAGCGGACGCGCCAGTTATCTTCCACATTTTTACCCGTCAGCGTTTCCGCATTCAGGCTCGACCAGACGCCGTGCGCCTCACCTTTGTCATAACTGATGCTCGCGCCACCGCCGGTTGCGCGCACGCCGCCCCAGGTGGTGCCGGTGTTGGTATCTTTTTGCCCGGCAAAGGCGAGCAGAGAGCTGGAGATCGGGCGACGATGGGCGTTAACGGTATAACCGATTGGCCCCAGGTCACTGCTGTAGCTTACACCACCGACTACGTCGACAACGTCAAAGCCCATCGGCGTGGTACCAATATCCCACGCCCAGGTTTTGTTCTGCCAGCCCACGGCAATACTCGCGCCATTTGCTGACTGATGCGTGTTGCCACTACACGGCGTTTCGTAACAGGTGCCCCATTTCGGATCGTAGGTACCGTTATCGGTGGAAAAGGACCCGGCATCCATATTGACCAAATCGCTACGCAGGAACATACGGCCATCCGCCAGTGGTGCATCCGCCTGTAACATGGTGGTATGCGCTTTAAGATCGGAATAGCCGCCGGTGCCGCTGGAGCCCCAGTAATCATGCTGCAGCGTGACGTTAACATCCTGCTGACGGTACAAATCACCGGCGTCGCTACGCACGCCGCGTTTCAGCCAGTCGTCTTTTTCGTCGTTACGCGTCAGGCGGGTAAAGCTGTCATTGTCAGCCGGACGTGTCGTCGTGACGCCTGACGACACCATCGCATCTTTATACGTTTCCAGTGCCTGCTGAGGCTGACCATTTTGCGTCTGGAAACGGGCGGCATCACGTAATACCAGCGCGTTTTCCATAGATGCAGGCTGTGATTTCGCCTGAGGAATAATCTTGCTGAACGTCTGCTCTGCGGCGGCGAAATCCCCAAGGCCTGCCTGCGCCATCGCGATCCGGCGCTGCATATTGAGCGACAGCGGCTCTCCGTTTTGCGCGGCAGGCAGTTTTGCCAGCGCGGCACGGGCTGCCTCTTTGTTGCCCTGGGCGCTATACACTTCGGTCAGACCGAGGATCGCATCTTCGTTCTGCGGTTCACGCTCCAGCACGGTGTTGTAAGCCGTTTTCGCGGCCTCCAGATCGCCACGCTGCTGCGCCCAGTCCGCAAGGGTTAAGTCGATACGGGTAGAGGACGGCTGCTGGCGAAGGAGGTTTTCCGCCTCCTGCTCTTTGCCGCTATCGCGCAGTCGGTTTGCCGTTTCCAGCGTCTGGTTACTCTGCAGGCGGTCGGCAAGCTCCTTAATATTGGCGTTCCACTGGCTGCGCGGAAGCGTCTCCAGATGCGTGAGCGCGGCCCGGTCCTGATCGTTTCCGGAGAGATACAGCCCACTGGCATACACCTGTTCCGGATCGGACGGTTTCTGGCTGGCAAGCTGGCGCATCAGGTTATCCGCCTGGCTGCGCTGGCCCGCGCTATAGAGATCGCGCGACAGACGGTAGGTTATCCAGACGTCGCCCGGAGAGAGTGCCAGACGACGACGCTGAATTTCCGCCGCCTGAGCGTATTGGCCCTGGTTTTCCAGCTGTTCCGCCTGGGCTGACAGCTGCTCGTTGGTCAGGCTACGTTCAATGTCATCAATGCTTCGGCGCTGGCTGGCAGAGAGCGACTGGATAAACTGCGCGGCCTTTTCCGGGGACTGCGCACGATAAACATTGGCAAGGCCACGAACGGCATTGCTGTTACCGCTGTCCATACGCAGCGCCTGACGGTAATAACGTTCCGCCGCAGCCGTGTCTTTACGCGCCGCCGCGGCATCTCCCAGCCCCAGCACCGCATAACTGTCGGTATTGTCGAGGGTACGCGCCTGCTGGTAATAACGTTCCGCCTGCGCCGTATTGTTCGCTTTCAGGGCGGTATCACCCTGCTGGATCAGCAGCCAGTAGCGGTTAACTTTCAGCAAACTGTCCCATTTGCCACGGTTATCGCTCTGCGGATCGAGGGCGATCGCCTTTTCAAACTGCGCCACCGCACGGGCGCGATCGCCTTTCTGAGAGTACGCCTGTCCAAGCGCGCCCACGGCTTCGCTGTCGGCATGATTTGCGCTGACCGCTTTTTGCAGATCCGCCACCGCCTTATCGCCCTGCCCGGCATCCACCGCCGCCAGCCCTTGTGCTTTTGCACGGAACGTTGGATCGGCGAGCTGTTTTTGCTGCGTATCAAGTTGGGTACGTGCCGCCGCTACGCTGTCGCCGTCGCTGAAGACGCTCAGGTATTTTTGCAGCGCGCTGACGCTGGCGTTGCTGACAGGCTGATTTTTGATCTGCTCATACCACATATCAGATGCCTGGCTGCGGCCATTGCTGGATTTGGCCATCTCCTGCAACACCGCAAAGCCTTCATCGCGGCGTCCGGTCTGGAACAGGAGCTGGGCCAGCGTGCCCTGCAGCTGCGTATTGCCCGGGCTGCTGGCGTTAATTTTCTTCAGCTGATTAATGGCGACGCTACGGCGGGCAGGATCTTTCGCCACAACATTCCAGTATTCCGTCGCCACGTCACCGCCCGGCGGATTACCGTCAAAAAGCTTGTCATAGGCCGCAATGGCCTCCTGAGTATGACCCGTTGTAGCCAGTAACCGGGCCTGCTGTAACTGCTGACGGCCTTCAGGCGTAGAAAGCAGCATCGTATTGCGCGAGGACTGATACGCACTGGAGCCCGGCGCGATCCCTTTCAGACGATCCAGCTCTTTTTGCGCACCGGCGTTATCACCCTGACGAAGCAGGTAACGAAAGCGCGCCGCAATGACGTCGGGGTTGTTCGGGTCAATCAGCTCAAGGCGGTAGAGCGACTGACGAACCAAATCCTCACGCTGCGTCGATTCACCCAGCCGCACCTGTTGCAGCAGCTGTTGCTGCTGCGGGGAGTTAGCGGCCTGAGCCAGCGGCATCAGTGCCAGGCTAAGCGATAAACTGAGTAGATTTACTGTGAAGTTGCGCATTCCTGGCCCCAGTCCGGTATTAATTCACCTTGAGCGGTGAAGCGAAAACGATGCTGATCCCATCCTTGCCCGAAGAGAGTCAGTACGTAGCTGTAATAGGCATTATTATCGGGAAAATTATCTGCAACGCGCTGGCGCTGTACCGCCTGCGCATCACGCTGCTGTAAAAAAGGCAGCATCGCAGCGGAAAAGCCGACCGGCCCCTTGCCCGCAGGCTTCCCGCTCGCCACATCCACTTTTTCCGGCGGTACACCGTGTTTCGTGGTCATTGTCGCCATCGGCCGGAAGCGTGTAAGCAACCGGGCTTTCTGGGCGTCTTTGTCACTCATCATTCCGACCCAGAGGTAGACGCGGATGGCGTCGTAGCCGCCCACCAGCGATTTATCCTGCTGCAAATGCCAGCCTCTGTTTTTCTGATACTGCACCCAGTCCGGCGAAAACCCCTTTGGCGCCGTTTCCAGCAACAAGCGCAGGTTGGTTTCACGAAGGGTCGTCCACGGGGCACCAAAGCGCGTGAAATAGCTCGCTATCTGCGGAGGAAGATAGCTGGGGTTAAAGCGCCAGGCTTTCTCCTCGGCAAAACCGACCTTCCCGGGCAGCAGCATGGAGCCGAGTCCCGGTACTTTCACCACTTCCTCATGGGTAATGCGTTTAAGGAGCGCCTTACCCGTGCGGGTATAGTCCGGATGTTTCCACAGCCGGCCCGCCTCAAGCAGTGACCAGGCAATCCAGACATCGGCATCCGAGGCGGAGTTGGTATCGATTATCGCCCAGTTGTCGTGGTCTTTCTGACCCCATAGCCAGGCGGGCAAATTATCGTTCAGATTGCCCCCGGCCAGGTTGTCGCGCGTCCACGTCAGCAATTGATCAAAGGCTTTGCGATCGTTCGCGGCCAGGGCAATGAACAACGCATAGCTTTGCCCTTCCGACGTGGTGATTTTGCGCGTGTCGCTGGGATCAATGACACGCCCGCTCTCACTGATGTAATCCTTTTTAAACTGCTCCCAGGCAGGCCAGGTGCAGGCGGCGCGAAGAGGGATCGCCGCCAGCATCAACGCTGCTAACACACACCAGCGAAACGCTTTCATCGCCTGTTACTCATCCGGGTTAAGGCGACGACGGCTGATGATACGCAGCAGACGCCACAGCACCCACGCCAGCAACACCACGCTGACGGCGGCCAGGATAGCCAGCAGAACCGGATGGTTAGCCAGCGCATACCACAGACGCTCGAACCACGGCAGATGGCCCACGTAGTACACATCGCCCACGCGCAGGCTATTGACCCCAGACTCGCGGATCACCGCCACCGAACCAAACATCGCGGCACGTTTGCCGCTGTCGTTCATCGCGCTGTTGAGTAACGCATACCCACGCGGGCTGTCCGCCAGGAGCGCCACTACGCTACGCTGCTCGTTGTAAGGTGACTGGAAGCCAACCACCGCGGCCATTGGTCCCTGAGACGTAACGGTTGTCTGCACGCTGGCCTGACGATCGTTGATATCCGGCATAATGCTCGGGAACTCGGTCTGACGCAGTGGCGTGTTAACCCAGGACTGGGCTGCTTTGACCAGCAGATCGATACGTTTGTCATCCTTCAGCTTATCCGGGATGTTACCGATCACCATGATGTCCGCGTCTTTGTTCTGGATCTGGCTACCATCGTCAGTCAACGTGACGTTAATTGCCGGTAATCCGGTCTGCGCACCCACGGACGCCATGGTGTCCAGCAGGGTCGTCACCTGGCCCTCATTTGGCGCTTTTGGCATGACGACAATGGATTCAGAGAGATCGGCCATACGGCTGAACGGGAAGCTGGCATTAGCAAATGCACGCAGGTCCGGCATGGCAAGGAAGTGGTAATACTTCGAGAAGTCGATGGTTGACTCATCACCAATCACAACGTGGTTCTGTACTTGCTGGAAGGTGATGCAGTTATCCACCGAGCCGCCGGGCATCGGGTTCATGTACTGGAAATCAAAGCGCAGCTGGTTGATCGCCCCAAGCTTCAGCGCCGGAATAGAGACGTCCGTTTTCCCGTCCAGCAGCCCCTGCAACACCGGCAGACGGAGCATCAGTCGGTTAGTATCCTGCGTGCTTGTCAGACTGAAAGATTGCAGGAACTGGTTGTTCAGGCTGATATCCATGCGTGAACTGTCTTTGGTTGCCGGCGCGGTGTAACGGTAGCTCAGATTGATATCAATGCCGTTGGTGCGCAGCAGGTACAGGTCTGGCGGCAGATTCAGTGACAGACTAATCGGGGCTGGCTCAAGCCCCGTCGCCTGAAGCTGTTCTTCATACGTTTTCAGTTCGCCAAACGTGACGGCACGGTCAGTACGCACCCAGTTTGGTGCATCATAAGGTTTACGCGGCAGCAGCGGTTTAACCTCATCCACCACCACGCTGTTTCCACGGAACAGAACGTTACCCTGGGCAATGCCCTTGGCCGCCTGCACCAGGTCTTTATCATCACGCCCGAAGACCACCAGCAGCTTCACGTACGGGTTATCCGGGTGGCTCATCATCTCAATGGTCGGCGCTTTTACGTCCGGGTGATCGCGCAGGAAGGCAGGACGTTTCGCGTTGGTCGCAAACACGATCGCGTTTCTGTCCGGCATTTTGTCGTACATCACCGGGAAGTTCTGCCCGCGCCAGCCAGAACGTGAACCAAACCACGATGCCACAATGGTGGCCGCCAGCTGCTCGGTGACGTCCGGAGACGCCGCAAACACCATTGGCAGCACTAACTGACGACTATCACGCGGATCAAAGAACGGAACCGGGAACGACGAAAGGTCGTTTTTCAGTGCCAGCGACTGGTAGGTCATCTGCAGCGAAGAGTTGCGTCCTACGTCTACCCACAGCGTATTGCTGGCAGGGTTCTCACAGACGTCACGGTAGTGACCGACAAACTCCAGACGTATGCGGTTAAAGTCGGTGATGAAAAGAGGGTTAATCGGCACCTGGGCCTGTGTTTTCTTACCCAGTTGCTCTTTCGTGACGGGCAGAACGTCCATCAGTTCATCATTCAGGTAAACCTTCAGCTGAGACTGTACCGGCAACAGCGACGGTGATGGCGTGTATTCAAGGTTCAGCATGGCGTGAGAGACAACCTCATCGCTGCGCATACCGAACTCAATGCCGCCGTTAGGGTTAATACCGCGCAACACCATGCTGCCCGGCGGCGGCGCAATCTGCGCAAAGCTCAGCTTCACGTCCCGTGATGGGGCATCTTCCGCGACAATAGGCGCGTTTGCTCCCTGTACGCCCGGCATCACCTGACCGACGACATTGCTGTCTGCCGGCAGGGTGTTGCCGTCCGTAGGCTGGTTCGGAATGACGTTTTCCGTTTGACCGGGTGCCGCGGTGATAACCGGATCGGTCGCCTGGGCGACCACAGGCACCGTCGGAGCAGGCGTTGCCGCTGCGTTATCGGGTGCTGCGTTAGCCATCGTTGTGGGGAGCGCACTTACCCCCATTGCCACTGCACATAACCAGGAAAGTTTAGTTTTCATCGCGTTATCATCATTGTTGAGCCATAACCGGGTCCGCCTGCTTCGCCTCATCCCGCTCGGGACGACGAGGAACGAACGATACGATCCAGGAAACCAGCGAAGTAAGGGACCGGAAAATTAATTTCACCGACGACGGGGCAAATTCTGCAAGGTGACGATAGCCACGGAACCCCAGCTTCAGAATATCCAGCAGGCTTTCCAGAGGCTTATCTTCCGGGAAGCTGTCCTGCCAGAGAGCCCACGTGTCCGCGCGGGCAAACGTACACTGCACAAAATCAATATGTTGCTTTTTCGTCAGCGGCATCAGCTGCAGACCGACTTCATTACCGGCTACACGCACCACCTGCGTCGGGAAGACGTACTCCTGCTGGCCGCGCTTCAGCAGCAGGTTAACCTTCTGCCCTTCCAGCACCTTCGCCTGACCGTTGATTTTTATCCCCAGACCACCGTCTGAGAAGTCGTGCACGGTACAGGAGAAGAGGTGACCATCTTCACGGGCGATTGCCGCAGGCATGCAGATTTCCACGCGATGCGCACGGCGGACTTGTTTGCTCTCCACCGACACCGCAACCGCGCCGCCGAGGATAATCAGGTTGTAGAACACCCATGCCATACTCACGAACACGGTCAGGATCTCGTTTTCCGGGCCGTAGAAGTAGCGCCAGATACCGGCAATCACGCCCACGATATTCAGCAACACCAGGAAGATGTACGGCCGGGAGATGACCCAGTCGACATACTCTTCTTCCACCAGACCGCCCTTCGCGGTGACGTTGAATTTACCTTTGTGCGGGTTGATCAGCGCCACCATCGTCGGCGGCGCGATGTACCAGGCCAGCACCGTTTCGTAGATTTCACTCCAGAACGAATGGCGGTATTTACCCTGAATCTTCGAGTTCGTCAGGCTCGCGTGAATCATGTGCGGCAGAACGAACAGCGCAATCATCAGCGCAGGCGCGTAGATGATATAGGCGTGAAGAAGCAGGAACGCCAGCGGCGCGGTCAGGAAGATGAGGCGCGGGATACCGGACAGGAAGTGGAACATGGCGTTGACGTAGCACAGACGCTGCGCGAGTTTCAGCCCTTTCCCAATCAGGGGGTTATCGAGACGGAAAATCTGCACCATGCCGCGCGCCCAGCGAATACGCTGGCCGATGTGCGCCGAGAGAGATTCCGTTGCCAGACCCGCGGCCTGCGGAATACGCATATACGCGGAGGTGTAGCCCCGACGGTGCAGGCGCAGCGAGGTATGCGCATCTTCGGTGACCGTTTCGACGGCAATGCCACCGATCTCATCCAGCGGTTTACGACGAATAACCGCACAGGAACCGCAGAAGAAGGTCGCATCCCACATGTCGTTCCCGTCCTGCACCAGGCCATAGAACAGCGTGCCTTCGTTAGGGGTTTTACGGAAACGGCCAAGGTTACGTTCAAACGGATCCGGCGAGAAGAAGTGGTGCGGCGTCTGCATCATCGCCAGCTCTTTCTCCTTCAGGAACCAGCCCATCGTCATCTGCAGGAACGAGCGCGTCGGCACGTGGTCGCAGTCAAAGATTGAGACAAACTCACCTTTGGCATATTTGAGGGCGTTGTTGATGTTCCCGGCCTTGGCGTGTTCATGGGTGGTACGGGCGATGTACTCGACACCCACCTCTTCCGCGAACTGACGGAACGCCGGGCGGCCGCCGTCATCCAGGACCCAGATTTTGAGTTTATCTTTCGGCCAGTCGATACCCAGCGCGGCGTAAATCGTGTTTTTTACCACGCTCAGGTCTTCGTTGTAGGTCGGCACGAAGAGATCGACAGACGGCCATTGTGACGTGTCTTTTGGCAGCGGAACCGGCTGACGGTTGAGCGGCCAGATGACCTGGAAATACCCCAGCACCAGTACAACCCAGGCGTACGTTTCCGCAAACAGCAGAACCAGACCGCACACCAGGCTGACCGGGTCATCCCAGTTAAGCGTTGAGGTGTAACGCCACCAGATGTAGCGACAGGAGACGGTCAGCGACAGCACTATCAGCATCAGGGCGGAGAAGCGTCCCGGAATACGGCGCACCAGCAATGCCACGCCCCACAGCAGGATCAGGAAGGTGAACTGCGCCAGAGGGTTAAAGGGCTGCGTAATACAGACCAGGGCCAGAATGAGCGAGAAAACGACGATTACGCCGAGTATAAAACGCCGCAAGCCCGGGTGCAGATGCCCGAGCTCTTTATGGTTATCCAGATGGCTGGTCTTGTCACCCACGCGGTCAGGCAAACTGTCCAGCCACTGGTGATAGCGCTCACGTAAATGTTGCACGCGGGAGAAGCTGCGCCAGCGCGGCGCTTTGTTTTCTGAGCGGGACGACGTGGCCACCAGCCAGACTGCCTGAATGATATAACGCGCCGGATCCAACGGTCGCGGGCGGTCGGGATGAATATGCGGATATAACTCACTGTGCTGCGCACGAATGCGCTGCCAGCGCGGGTGTTCGAGGGGAATGAACGTCCAGGCCAGAATCATCCAGAAGCAGCCGAGCGCGGCGCTGAATGCCGAAGCTCCGTGCCGGCGAAAATGCCGGTAATGTTCGCTCAGACGCGAACTGACCGGCGGGATGAGTAACCAGCTGGCGAGACGGCTCATACAGAACTCCCTGCAGGCTCTGCCCCTTTGGCAAAGTGCAGCAGACACCAGTTCGCCAGCGTCAGGATCTCTTCTGCCGCCAGGGAATCGCTGCGGTATTCACCGAGTGGCTGTTTGGAGGCCAGGCATTCCGCCATGCCCTCATCACGATGGATAACAATCGGCAGCAGACGGCGCTGGCTTTGCAGCCAAACCTGATACAGATCGTCCTGGATCTGGCTGCCAATGCGTAAATCGTTAATCAGGATATGACCATTTTCAGGCAACCCTTGCTGATGCAGACGGATATGGCAATTCGCGTCGACGTTCACAATCGACAGCACGCGATCGCACTGCGCCATAAGCTGTCGGGTCAGCGTGCCGGCGCCGTGCGGCAGATCCAGAAGGATCCACTTATAATGGCCTTTTTCTTTCAGCTCCTGCAGCGCGACGGTGAACTGGGAAAACAGACGCTGATAGGCAGCTTCATTTTCACGCTCGGTAGTGGTCAATTGGCCAAAGGGCAGTACATCAAGCTGCGAGGTATAACGCATACCCGCATCGCGCCAGTCTTTATCATCAAGCAGCGCGCGAGCCCAACCCTCTGTACGCGTAAAGTCGACATTAAACGACATGCGCAGCAAATTATCGGCACAGGCGTCAATCACCAATACCGATTCACCTAAAAGCTGTAATGACCACGCCAGCGCCGCGGTAACGGATGTTGTACCTACTCCACCACGGACGCCCTGTAATCCTAGTATGGCCATCAATGGCTCCCTTATTGTTGTTGGGCAAATTCAGCTAATAGCGGCCAACGTTTAATAGCCGCGGCCAACTGTTCCCGCTGGGAAATGTCGGTGTAATCTATTTCAGGTAATGAAAACGCCTGCGTCAGCGCCAGAAAGTCGTTCTGGAATGTGTAACCCAGGGTTGAGTCGACTGGGGTGCCGGGTTCGTTATTATCCATTCTATTCCATCCCTTTGAGTAAAATCGCACAATCAGAAGTAGCGAGGCTTCCTGCCCTATCAAATTTCATTTACATGCTAAATCTGATGTTCTTTAATTTCAATGTTAGGTTTATTTCTACGCTTTCGCTAGTAAACTGAGATACAGAGAAATTAAACGAAAAGAGGGACACCGTGGACTCCATATTTTCTATTGGCATCCAGTCATTATGGGACGAATTGAGCCACATGCCAGTCGGAGGAGTCTGGTGGATTAATACGGATCGTAATGAAGATGCTATCAGTCTGGTAAACAAGACAATTGCCGCTCAGGGCAAGGATTCCCGCGTGGCCGTCGTGAGCATGGGCGAAGAGCCAAAGAAAATTATCACCCTTGAAAACGATCGCGGTCCGCAGACGGTGCGATTATTTTCCATGCCTGCGGAGGCCGATAGTCTATACTTTTTGTCCCGCGACATTCAGTGCTCTATTGATCCGGATCACTATCTGGTGATTCTGAAATGCTCAAATAACGCCCTGCAAAATATCCCTGCTGAAAAACTACTGCCCTGGCTGGAAAAAATCAATAAATGGGCAAAATTTCAAAATTGCACGCTATTGATAGTCAATCCTGGCAGTAATAATGACAAACTGTTTTCCCTTTTAATGGGCGAATATCGCTCCCTGTTTGGTCTGGCGAGTCTTCGGAACCAGGCAGACAGCTATCTCTACGATATTGCGTTCTGGTGTAATGAAAAAGGCGTAAGTGCCAGACAACAGCTCACCCTTAAACATATTGAGGGCGAATGGCACCTGGCGCAGCAGGAAGAAACCGTGGTGCAACCGCGCAGCGATGAAAAACGAATCCTGAGCCATATTGCCGTTTTAGAGGGGGCACCTGCGCTCTCGGAAAATTGGTCGTTGTTTGATTCTAACGAAGCGCTTTTTAATGAAGCTCGCACAACCCAGGCGGCAACCATTGTTTTTTCGCTCATGCAAAATAACCAGATTGAAACGCTGGCGCGACAGATCCACACCTTACGTCGCCAGCGCGGAAGCGCCTTAAAAATAGTGGTGCGCGAAAATAACACCAGCCTTCGCGCCACGGATGAGCGCCTGCTTCTGGGCTGCGGTGCCAATATGGTGATTCCGTGGAATGCGCCGTTATCACGCTGCCTGACGCTTCTCGAAAGTGTTCAGGGTCAGCAGTTCAACCGTCACGTACCGGAAGATATCTCCACCCTGCTCTCCATGACCCAGCCGATGAAGCTGCGTGGATACCAGAAATGGGATACCTTCTGCGACGCCGTCGGCAACATGATGAGCAACACGCTGCTTCCTGCAGACGGGAAAGGGGTAATGGTTGCCCTGCGCCCGGTACCGGGTATCCGCGTTGAACAGGCGCTCACGTTATGTCGTCCGAACCGCACAGGAGACATCATGACCATCGGCGACAATCGCCTGGTGCTGTTCTTGTCCTTCTGCCGGATAAACGATCTTGATACCGCCCTTAACCATATCTTCCCCCTGCCAACCGGGGATATTTTCTCGAACCGTATGATCTGGTTCGAAGATAATTCTATCAGTGCAGAGCTGGTGCAGATGCGTGCCCTCGAGCCTGAACAATGGGCGAAACCGCTCACCGTGAAGAGCGATGCCAAACCGATTCTCAACGCCCGACATGACGGACACGTCTGGCGGCGAATACCGGAACCCCTTCGCCTGTTAACTGAGAATGGGGAGAACGCACCATCATGAATATCAGCGATATCATTCAACTGGTCGTATTCTGTGCGCTGATCTTTTTCCCGCTTGGCTACTATGCACGCCATTCCATACGCCGTATCCGCGATACGGCCAGAGTGCTGTTTGTAAAACCTCGCTATGTAAAACCAGCCGGAACACTGACACGGGCATCACACGTCAAGGCAGACCGAAAACATGACTAATTCTACCTATACCGCTTCGTCACCATCGCCGCTCTGGCAATACTGGCGCGGCCTTTCCGGCTGGAACTTCTACTTTCTGGTGAAGTTTGGTCTGCTGTGGGCAGGCTATCTGAATTTCCATCCCCTGCTCAACCTGGTGTTTATGGCTTTCCTGCTGATGCCTTTGCCCAATATCAGGCTGCATCGCTTGCGTCACTGGATTGCTATCCCTGTCGGCTTTGCTCTGTTCTGGCATGACACCTGGCTGCCGGGACCGGACAGCATTATGAGTCAGGGTTCGCAGGTGGCAGGGTTTAGCGCCAGCTATGTCCTTGACCTGACCGAGCGCTTTATTAACTGGCAAATGATAGGTGCCGTCTTTGTGCTGCTGGTGGCCTGGCTGTTCCTGTCACAATGGATCCGCGTCACGGTATTTGTCGTCGCCATTATGATCTGGCTGAACGTGCTAACGCTTGCGGGTCCAGACTTCTCCCTGTGGCCCGCGGGTCAACCCACGACCACGGTGACCACTACCGGGGGAAGTGCAGCGGCAACCGTCACGACGGCAGGTGATACGCCTGTGGTCGGCGATATCCCGACGCAGACCGCACCGCCGACGTCCACTAACCTGAACGCCTGGCTCTCCAGCTTCTATACCACGGAAGATAAACGTCAGACCAAATTCCCGGAAGCCCTGCCGGCGGATGCTCAGCCGTTTGAGCTGCTGGTGATCAACATCTGTTCACTCTCCTGGGCTGACGTCGATGCCGCGGGTTTGATGTCTCACCCGCTGTGGTCCCATTTCGATATCCAGTTTAAAGACTTTAACTCTGCCACTTCGTACAGCGGCCCGGCGGCAATTCGCCTGCTTCGCGCAAGCTGCGGTCAGACATCGCATAAGAACCTGTATCAACCCGCCGGCAACCAGTGTTATCTGTTCGATAACCTCTCAAAACTGGGCTTCACGCAGCATCTGATGCTGGGACATAACGGCCAGTTCGGTAACTTCCTGAAAGAGGTGCGCGAACAGGGTGGTATGCAGGCACAGCTGATGGATCAAACCGGACTGCCGGTCACTCTGCTGGGCTTTGACGGTTCACCTGTTTATGACGATACCGCCGTGCTGCAACGCTGGCTGAAGACCATCGAAAAAGACAGTAATCCGCGCAGTGCAACGTTCTACAACACGCTGCCGCTTCACGATGGTAACCACTTCCCTGGCGTGAGCAAAACGGCCGATTATAAAGTTCGTGCGCAGAAATTCTTCGATGAACTGGACGCATTCTTTACGGAGCTGGATAAATCGGGCCGTAAAGTGATGGTGGTTGTGGTACCTGAACACGGCGCCGCGCTGAAAGGCGACAGAATGCAGGTGTCAGGTCTGCGTGATATCCCTAGCCCGTCGATTACCAACGTACCGGCAGGCATTAAATTCTTTGGTATGAAGGCACCTCATCAGGGCGCACCGATTGAGATCGCTCAGCCAACCAGCTATCTGGCCATTTCAGAACTGGTTGCCCGCGCGGTTGACGGCAAACTGTTTGTGGAAGACAGCGTGAACTGGGATCAGCTCACCAGTAACCTGCCGCAAACTGCCGAAGTCTCTGAGAACGCGAACGCGGTTGTGATTCAGTATCAGAACAAACCATACGTTCGCCTGAACGGTGGAGACTGGGTACCTTATCCGCAGTAAACCACATTTCCCTCTCCCCCAGGGGAGAGGGCTCACCCGTTCCGTTATGGCTGCTCAGCAAGCCATACAAGCATTTTCAGGCTTGCGGAGTAGTAATCATCCTTTGCAGTGATCTCGGGTTCTCCGGATGGCTGTCCCATCGTTAAATCACGTACCGCCAGCAGCCCCCCTTCCATCATGTAAGGCGCATATTCATTGGTCGTCACGTTTACCCATGCGGGAGTTTGTTCGCGGGGGAACTGACCGAACCAGGCTCGCCACGGCGTTAACAGCGGGCTCTTCTTATCAGACCAGGCCAGGTAAAGTGGAATGCGGATCGCGTCGTAGCTCATCCGTGGCGGCCAGGCTTTGGCCGGGGACAGCGTGCCCGTAGAGCCCAGTGAGACCCAGTCCGTGGGAAGTCTGGCTTTACCCGATCCCATTTTTGCCAGCAAGCGATGGCCATCCTGAATCAACTTGCCCCAGACCGGCGAATGGCTGCGACTGGCAAAGGCCTGCCAGGCCGGGAAGACGAAATAAGAGGGGTTAAGCACGATCTCACCGTCGAGGGTAAACCCCTGGACGCCGGGCAGCATCACGCGGTAACCCGCATAACGGGTCACGGTGTGGCTAATGAGTGCTTTCGTTATCGCATCCGATGCGGCGCTGTACTGTTTGTCATGCCAGCGCGTATCCGCTTTCAACAGCGCCCAGGCAATCAGGACATCGCCATCGGCGGCGTTATTTTTGTCGGCAATCGGGTTGGACTCGGCAGGGTTATAACGCCAGTAAAACAGACCATTTTCTTTGTTCTTCAGCGTACCGTCAGTCCATTTCCACAGCTTATCAAACGTGGCTTTATCGTCGTTAGCCACCGCCATCAGCATGGCGAAGCCCTGGCCTTCAGTATGCGAAACATTGCCGTTGCCGGTATCGACAATCCGCCCTTCCGGCGTAAAAAAGCGTGCTTTGTAGCTCTCCCAGGCCTGACCCGCCTGAGAGAGGGGGGAGAACAGTAAACTCATCATGACGGCCAGAGCGGCGCATGCGGGTTTTCGCATAATGGGTTATTCCGCGCTGCGCAGTGAAATCTCACCGCCCACCCAGGGTTTGATCACGCCATCCTGCTCCAGGAGCAACGCGCCCTGTGCGTCGATGCCGCGGGAAATACCGTAGATCTCTTTATCACCAATCAGCAATTTCACCGGACGGTTAATAAAGTTATCCAGCTTTTCCCAACGGGACAGGAAGGATGCCAGCCCCTCTAGTTCAAAGAGCGAAAGCGAACTGCGTAATTCTTTAATCATACGCACGGCAAGGGTGTTGCGATCGATGGTGATCCCCGCTTCCTGCAGGTTGGTCCACGCCTGATTCACCACGTCATTTTGTACATTGCGCATCACCATATTGAGGCCTGCACCAATGACAATTTGCGCCGCGTCGCCTGTTTTACCCGTTAATTCAACGAGAATACCGGCAAGTTTACGATCGTTCAGATAAAGATCGTTTGGCCATTTCACCCGCACCTTATCAGCGCCCAGATCGTGCAGCACTTCCGCCATCACAATCCCGATGACCAGACTCAGGCCAACAGCAGCAGCGGGACCCTGCTCCAGACGCCAGTACATGGAGAGATAGAGGTTGGCACCAAATGGCGAAAACCACTTGCGGCCTCGACGGCCACGCCCGGCCTGCTGGTACTCGGCTACACAGGCATCCCCGGAGGATAATTCGCTGAGTCGATCCATAAGGTACTGGTTAGTCGAATCGATCACCGGCAAGACCGCAACATTGCCATGCTCTACCTGGCTGCGGATCAGCGCTTCATTCAGCAGCTGAATCGGCTCCGGCAGGCTGTAGCCTTTTCCGGGTACCGTAAAGACATCGACACCCCAGTCGCGGAGGGTCTGGATATGCTTGTTAATGGCGGCACGGCTCATGCCCAGGTGTTCACCCAGCTGCTCGCCGGAATGGAATTCACCGTCGGCAAGAATGCTTATCAGGGTTAAAGGGATAGTATTGTCCTTCACGCGATAACCTCCACGGCATTCACTTCACCCGTACGGCCAATGAAGCGGACCTCTGGCTCCAGCCAGACGTTAAATTTTTCGCCCACTTGCTGACGGACGTGATGGGCCAACCGGACAACATCCTCGCTGGTCGCATCGTTTTGATTAATCAGCACCAGAGCCTGCTGACGATGAACGGCCGCACCGCCCACGGAGGCGCCTTTTAACTGGCATTGATCGATAAGCCAGCCCGCGGCCAGCTTCACGCTACCATCCGCCTGTGGGTAATGGGGTGCGGCAGGCCAACCTGCAAGAAACGCTTGGGCGTTTTCGCTGCTGATAACCGGGTTTTTGAAGAAGCTTCCCGCATTTCCATTCACTTTAGGATCAGGAAGCTTGGTCGTGCGCATATGGCACACCGAGTCAAAGACGTCACGGGCAGTCGCCGTTTCGGGATCGAGACGCGTTAAATCACCGTAGGTTAGCACCGGCTGCCAGTTTTTTGACAGACGCAGGCCTACGGCGACAATCACGTAGCGATCCTGATATTCATGCTTGAAAATACTGTCACGGTAGCCAAAACGGCACTGTTCAGCGGTTAAACGCTGAGCCGCGCCGGTCGCCAGCTCAATACAATCGACGTATTCACAAACGTGTTTCAGTTCGATGCCATAGGCACCGATATTTTGAATGGGGGATGATCCGGCGCAGCCAGGGATAAGGGCAAGGTTTTCCAGTCCTGGCATTCCTTTGTCCAGGGTGTATTGCACCAGATGATGCCAGTTTTCACCGGCGCCAACGTGCAGATGCCAGCTATCGGCGCGCTCTTCCACATCAATTCCCATGATGCGGTTAACGATCACCGTTCCCGCAAAATCATCGAGAAACAGGACATTACTTCCTTCGCCCAGAATCAGTACAGGTTCGTCTTGTTCTGTTGCGCTTTGCCAGGCATCCAGCAGCTGCTGTGCAGTATCGGCACGTACAATTTTATTAGCATTACGTTGAATGCCAAAGGTATTCCAGGGCTTAAGGGAGTGATTCATAGACGCTATCCTGAGACAAAAACCGGGATAGTTTACCGTATATACGGGGGGATAGGTGATTAGTTTAGAGCAACGAGGAAGGGATAAAAACGCAAAAAGGCCATCCTTTCGGATGGCCTCTTCACTTATTTGATGCCTGGCAGTTCCCTACTCTCACATGGGGAGACCCCACACTACCATCGGCGCTACGGCGTTTCACTTCTGAGTTCGGCATGGGGTCAGGTGGGACCACCGCGCTAAAGCCGCCAGGCAAATTCTGTAATCTGTATCAGCTGAAAATCGTCTCTCTCACGCCAAAACACCTTCGGCGTTGTAAGGTTAAGCCTCACGGTTCATTAGTATCGGTTAGCTCAACGCATCGCTGCGCTTACACACCCGACCTATCAACGTCGTAGTCTTCAACGTTCCTTCAGGAGACTTAAAGTCTCAGGGAGAACTCATCTCGGGGCAAGTTTCGTGCTTAGATGCTTTCAGCACTTATCTCTTCCGCATTTAGCTACCGGGCAGTGCCATTGGCATGACAACCCGAACACCAGTGATGCGTCCACTCCGGTCCTCTCGTACTAGGAGCAGCCCCCCTCAATTCTCCAGCGCCCACGGCAGATAGGGACCGAACTGTCTCACGACGTTCTAAACCCAGCTCGCGTACCACTTTAAATGGCGAACAGCCATACCCTTGGGACCTACTTCAGCCCCAGGATGTGATGAGCCGACATCGAGGTGCCAAACACCGCCGTCGATATGAACTCTTGGGCGGTATCAGCCTGTTATCCCCGGAGTACCTTTTATCCGTTGAGCGATGGCCCTTCCATTCAGAACCACCGGATCACTATGACCTGCTTTCGCACCTGCTCGAGCCGTCACTCTCGCAGTCAAGCTAGCTTATGCCATTGCACTAACCTCCTGATGTCCGACCAGGATTAGCTAACCTTCGTGCTCCTCCGTTACTCTTTGGGAGGAGACCGCCCCAGTCAAACTACCCACCAGACACTGTCCGCAACCCGGATCACGGGTCTACGTTAGAACACCAGCCATTAAAGGGTGGTATTTCAAGGTTGGCTCCACGCAGACTGGCGTCCACGCTTCAAAGCCTCCCACCTATCCTACACATCAAGGACCAGTGTTCAGTGTCAAGCTATAGTAAAGGTTCA
>NZ_KI973182.1:3779465-3972510 GCF_000534435.1 Enterobacter sp. BIDMC 26
CCCGTCCGCCACTCGTCACCCGAGAGCAAGCTCTCTGTGCTACCGTTCGACTTGCATGTGTTAGGCCTGCCGCCAGCGTTCAATCTGAGCCATGATCAAACTCTTCAATTTAAGTTTGATGCTCGTGAATTAAACTTCGTAATGAATTACGTATGTTCACTCAGAGACTTGGTATTCATTTTTCGTCCGAGGACGTTAAGAATCCATGTCACTTTGAGTGCCCACACAGATTGTCTGATAAATTGTTAAAGAGCAGTGCCGCTTCGTTTTCGCTGCGGCGCGGGGTGTGCATATTACGCTTTCCCGCTTCAGAGTCAAGCATTTATTTTCGCTTATCTCTGTTGGTGTTCATCTCTGAACCCCGCTAACCCGGCGGCGTGTGTGCCGTTGTTCCGTGTCAGTGGAGGCGCATTATAGGGAGTTATTCTGAAGTGACAAGCACAAAATACAAAAAACTTTTTCGTTCGCTCACTTTTCAAACTTCACGCCTATTTAAGCCGCGAATCGCCTGATAAATGTGCGATCTCCCGCGCAAAACTGGCGACCTGCGACCAGTCGGTATACACCACCTCTTTGCGCGTATCGGTTTCGCCGCCGGTCATCTTCATAATGAGGCGAATCATAAAGCGGTCATACCAGCGATAGCGCGGATAACGCAGCGCGCCGGCAAAGACGGCGCTGATGTCCGGCTGCCACGGAGAGCTCAACAGAAACTTGCGCGTATAGCTGTTGGTCTGCGGCGTACGTTTCTCAGGTTTACGCGCCACCAGATTGACCGAGTAAAAAGCCCCAGGCAGTTTATTGAGCACTGCCGTATGCTTTTTCACAAAACGATCCAGCGCCGGATGGAAATGCCCGTAACGAATAGACGCGCCAATAACCACACGGTCGTAATCCTGCCAGGCTATCTGCTCCGTGCGGTTCAGGTTCACCACATCAGAGTAAATCCCCAGCTCTTTTAATTCTGAAGCCAGATATGAGGCAATCTCACGCGTTTGCCCATCCCGCGTAGAGAAAAGAATAAGTGTTTTCACCGACGACTCCTTACTCGCGCCAGAATGTTGGGGTGAACAGCACCAGCAGCGTAAAGACCTCCAGACGACCAAACAGCATGTTGGCGATGAGGATCCATTTCGCGACCGGGTTCATACTGGCAAAGTTATCCGCCACAACCCCCAGGCCAGGCCCGAGGTTATTCAACGTTGCTACGACGGAAGCAAAGGCAGAGAAATCATCCACCCCCGTCGCGATAATCGCCAGCATACTGACGATGAAGACCAGCGCATAGGCCGAGAAGAACCCCCACACCGCTTCAAGAATACGTTCCGGCAGGGCACGGTTACCCAGTTTGATGCTGTAAACCGCGTTCGGGTGGACCAGACGTTTAAGTTCACGGTTCCCCTGCTTAAACAACAGCAGAATACGGATCACCTTCAGGCCACCGCCCGTCGACCCCGCACAACCCCCGATGAACGCAGAACACAGCAGCAGTACCGGCAGGAACAGCGGCCAGCGCGCAATACTGTCCGTTGTAAAACCGGCGGTGGTTGCCATCGACACCACCTGGAAGAACGCCTGATTTAACGTGGTCAACGCGGAGTTATAGACATCGTGGAACCACAACACCACGGTACAGATGATGACGAGCGTAAGCTGGACACCAATGAACATGCGAAACTCCGGGTCACGCCAGTACACCTTCAGGCTACGCCCGCTGAGTAAGGAGAAGTGCAGACCGTAGTTACAGCCGGAAATCAGCAGGAAGATGGCAATGATCGTGTTAATGGTGGGGCTGTCGAAGTAACCCACGCTGGCATCGTGGGTCGAGAACCCGCCGATGGCGATCGTCGCAAAGCTGTGCCCGATAGCGTCGAATGCAGGCATGCCGGCAAACCATAACGCTAACGCACAGGCGACCGTCAGTAAGACATAGATAAGCCACAGGGTTTTCGCCGTCTCGGCTATGCGCGGGCGCATCTTGTTATCTTTCAGTGGGCCCGGCATTTCCGCACGGTAAAGCTGCATCCCCCCGACGCCGAGAATAGGCAGGATGGCCACTGCCAGGACGATGATCCCCATCCCCCCGAACCATTGCAGCATCTGGCGATAAAAGAGAATGGCGTGCGGTAAGGAATCCAGCCCGACCAGCGTGGTCGCCCCGGTCGTCGTTAAACCCGAGAACGATTCAAAAAACGCATCCGTGACGGTCAGATTAGGCTGCTCAGAGAAGATAAAGGGTAGCGCACCCACACTTCCCAGCACTGTCCAGAACAGAACAACAATCAGAAAGCCTTCGCGAGATTTCAGCTCACCCTTTTGACGACGGTTTGGCCACCAGAGCAGTGAGCCAATCGCCAGCGCGACAAAGAAGGTCTGGGTAAATGCCCGCCCCGCGCCGTCCCGGTAGATAAGCGCTACCAGTCCTGGGAGAATCATCGTCCCGGAAAAAAGTATGACCAGCAGTCCAACGATTCGGGTAATGGCACGAAAATGCATCTCTGCCGCTTCCTTTGGTATTCAAAAAAGTGAGGTGGGGATTATTCTTCAATCGGCAGCAATTGCAACGAACCGCGACTAAAATCCGCCAGCTTTGCTGAAAAAGCAGCCAGTTCCGCCTGCGGAAGCGCCACGCGCAGTTGCACCATTGCCTGATAGTCACTGTGCGCGATGACGCCGTTAAACTGCTTTAGCAATGCCTCAATGCCGGATAACTGGCCGTAATCGCACAATAAAGTATATTCGGTGAGCGGCGTTTTGCGGGTGGTAATCAGCATATTCAGTGCCTGCTGAACCCCACCGCCATACGCTTTAACCAGTCCACCCGTGCCTAATAAGATACCGCCGTAGTAGCGAACGACCACGGCGGTGATTTCACCCACGCCGCTGCCCATCAACTGGGAGAGCATGGGTTTACCGGCTGTGCCTGCCGGTTCACCGTCATCGGAAAACCCCAGCTGTTGTGAATCGTTCGGCGGCCCTGCCACCCACGCCACGCAATGGTGACGTGCGTCAGGGTGCTGCGCGCGAACGGACTCAACAAACGCTTTTGCCGCCTCAACGCCGTCGGTATGTGCCAGCAGCGTAATGAATCGACTCTTCTTAATTTCCTCAACAAAGGTGACCGGTTCAGCCGGTATCAGCCAGCTATCCATCAGGCCAGCTTCAGGTCTCGCGTCATATTCTCAATACCGTTTTCGTGGATCACCACGTTGTCTTCGATACGAATACCGCCAAACGGTTTCAGCGCTTCAATTTTGTCCCAGTTGAAGTGCTTGCTGAACGGGCCTTCACGCCATGGCGCTAACAGCGATTCGATAAAGTAGATACCCGGCTCGATGGTCAGCACCATACGCGGCTCAAGAATACGCGTGCAGCGCAGGTAAGGATATTTAGACGGCGCGGCCAGGTGCGTACCGGTATCGTCCTGCATAAAACCGGCAACATCATGAACCTGCAGACCCAGCGGGTGACCAATACCGTGCGGCATGAACGGCCCGGTCAGATCGTTTTCCACCATCGCCTCTTCGCTCATGTCTTTCACAATCTGGTGCTTACGCAGCAGTTTAGCGATGCGCTGATGGAACTGGATGTGGTAATCCACATAGCTGGTTCCCGCTTTCATGGTGCCAATAAGCGCCAGTTGCTCATCGTTAACGTCTTTAATCAGCTGTGCAAAATCGGTATCCGCATTTGCCGCCCAGGTGCGGGTCAGGTCAGCCGCATAGCCGTTGTACTCTGCCCCGGCGTCCAACAGGAAGCTGCGCATCTCGGATGGCACCTGGTGATCGAGCCTGGTGTAGTGCAGAACGGACGCATGCTCATTCAGCGCGACGATGTTGCTGTAAGGGACATCAGTGTCACGGTGGCCGGTGGCGGTCAGATACGCCTGGTTAATATCGAACTCGCTCATGCCAGACTGGAACGCTTCATGCGCAGCACGGTGACCATTTACCGCCGTTTTTTGCGCTTCACGCATGCAGTAAAGTTCGTAGTCGGTCTTATAAGCGCGATAGTAGTGCAGATAATCCAGAACCCCTTTCGGATTGAGTTTATCCGCCGGAATATCCAGACCGAGCGCACGCTCAGGAACCGGGCCAATATAAGCAATATTGCCGCGCCCGGCTGGCAAGAGGCTGCCAATGCCATCGGCTTTTGGTAAAGCGATAACGTCCACTTCTTCCGTCCAGAAGCTGGTCGGCAGCGGCTCAACGTTGTGCCAGTAATCGACAGGCAAATAGAACCACAGTTTCGGCTTGTTCACCCCGTCCACCAGCAACCAGCAATTTGGGACCTGCGTGACCGGCACCCAGGCTTTGAACTGCGGGTTGACCTTAAACGGATACGCATGGTCATCCAGGAAGGTGTTAATCAGCTCTCCGGAGTGGATTAACAGCGCATCCAGCTTAAAGCGCGCCAGTACATCACGGGTACGTTCCTGTAGGGTAACGATATGATTTTTATAAAGCGAAGCCAGTGAGTCCATCTTTCTTCCTTTCATTTTTCTGAGCTCAAGTCATCGCATCTTAGCACACCTGACTCCGACTGCGTGATTTCCACCGACCGTGATCAATGCAGCAATTTCTTAATGAGAAATTTGCATTTTATTAACATAAATCCCACACTCCGTCTCATCTGGTATGACCAGATCCACTTGCTGGATTCAGGAGACTGACATGCTCTACAAAGGCGACACCCTGTACCTCAACTGGCTGGAAGATGGCATTGCCGAACTGGTGTTCGATGCCCCCGGCTCAGTCAACAAGCTTGATACCGCGACGGTGGCCAGTCTTGGCCAGGCGCTGGATGTGCTTGAAAAACAATCTGAATTAAAAGGACTGCTGCTGCGCTCAAACAAAGCGGCTTTTATTGTCGGTGCAGATATCACCGAATTCCTTTCACTGTTCCAGGTCCCGGAAGAACAGCTGAGCCAGTGGCTGCACTTTGCCAACAGCGTCTTTAATCGTCTGGAAGATCTGCCTGTTCCGACAGTCTCCGCCGTTAACGGCTACGCGCTGGGCGGCGGCTGCGAGTGCGTGCTGGCAACCGACTATCGTCTGGCCACGCCAGACCTGCGCATCGGCCTGCCGGAAACAAAGCTGGGCATCATGCCAGGCTTTGGCGGTTCCGTACGTATGCCACGTATGCTGGGTGCCGATAGCGCCCTGGAGATCATCGCCGCCGGTAAAGATGTCGGGGCGGAACAGGCACAGAAAATAGGCCTGGTGGACGGTGTGGTTAAACCAGAAAAACTGATTGAAGGCTCCCTCGCCATTCTGCACCAGGCCATTAATGGTGACCTCGACTGGAAAGCCAAACGTCAGCCGAAGCTGGAACCGTTGAAACTCAGCAAAATTGAAGCCGCCATGAGCTTCACCATCGCCAAAGGGATGGTGATGCAGACGGCAGGCAAACACTACCCCGCGCCCATTACCGCCGTTAAAACGATTGAAGCCGCAGCCCGCTTTGGCCGTGATGAAGCGCTGAAACTGGAAAACCAAAGCTTTGTTCCGCTGGCGCACACTAATGAAGCTCGCGCACTGGTGGGCATCTTCCTGAACGATCAATTTGTGAAAGGTAAGGCGAAACAGCTGACCAAAAATGTTGAGACGCCAAAACAGGCGGCGGTACTCGGTGCAGGCATTATGGGCGGCGGCATCGCTTATCAGTCGGCCTGGAAAGGCGTGCCTGTGGTGATGAAAGACATCAACGAGAAATCCCTGACGCTGGGCATGACCGAAGCGGCCAAGCTGCTGAATAAACAGCTGGAACGCGGCAAAATTGACGGTCTGAAACTCTCAGGGGTGATCTCGACAATCCACCCGACCCTGGACTATAGCGGTTTCGACCGTGTGGATGTGGTCGTTGAAGCGGTCGTTGAGAACCCGAAAGTCAAAAAAGCGGTGCTGGCGGAAACCGAAGAGAAGGTTCGTCCTGATACCGTACTGGCCTCAAACACCTCCACCATCCCGATTAGCGAACTGGCAGGCGTTCTGAAGCGCCCGGAAAACTTCTGCGGTATGCACTTCTTTAACCCGGTGCACCGTATGCCACTTGTCGAAGTGATCCGTGGGGAAAAAACCTCTGACGAAACGATCGCCAAAGTCGTGGCATGGGCCAGCAAAATGGGCAAAACCCCGATCGTGGTCAACGATTGTCCGGGCTTCTTCGTCAACCGCGTGCTGTTCCCGTACTTCGCCGGTTTCAGCCAGCTCCTGCGCGACGGTGCGGATTTCCGCAAAGTCGACAAAGTGATGGAAAAACAGTTCGGCTGGCCGATGGGTCCGGCGTATCTGCTGGATGTGGTCGGCATTGACACCGCACACCACGCCCAGGCGGTGATGGCGGCAGGCTTCCCGCAGCGCATGCAGAAAGATTACCGCGACGCGATTGACGCCCTGTTTGACGCCAGCCGCTTTGGTCAGAAAAACGGCCTGGGCTTCTGGCGCTATAAAGAAGACAGCAAAGGTAAACCGAAGAAAGAAGAAGACGCGGCGGTGGATGGCCTGCTGGCCGACGTCAGCCAGCCGAAACGTGACTTCACCGACGATGAAATCATCGCCCGAATGATGATTCCAATGATCAACGAAGTGGTGCGTTGCCTGGAAGAAGGCATTATCGCCAGCCCGGCAGAAGCCGATATGGCGCTGGTGTACGGCCTCGGCTTCCCTCCGTTCCACGGCGGCGCGTTCCGCTGGCTGGATACGCTCGGCAGCGCCCGTTATCTCGATATGGCTCAGCAGTACCAGCACCTCGGCCCGCTGTATGACGTGCCGGAAGGTCTGCGTAACAAAGCGCGCCATAACGAACCCTATTACCCAGCAGTTGAGCCATCCCGTCCGGTTGGCGAGCTGAAAACGGCTTAAGGAGTCACAATGGAAAAGGTTGTCATTGTTGATGCGATTCGCACCCCGATGGGCCGTTCAAAAGGCGGTGCATTCCGTAATGTGCGCGCGGAAGACCTCTCCGCGCACCTGATGCGTAGCCTGCTGGCGCGTAACCCGGCACTGGATCCCGCTGCGCTCGACGATATTTACTGGGGCTGTGTACAACAAACCCTCGAACAGGGCTTTAACATCGCCCGTAACGCTTCGCTGCTGGCGGAGATCCCGCATTCAGTTCCGGCGGTGACCGTTAACCGTCTGTGTGGTTCGTCAATGCAGGCGCTGCACGACGCGGCACGCATGATCATGACCGGTGATGCGCAGGCCTGTCTGGTCGGCGGCGTGGAGCACATGGGCCACGTGCCGATGAGCCACGGGGTTGATTTCCACCCGGGTATGAGCCGTAACGTGGCGAAAGCGGCGGGAATGATGGGCCTGACCGCTGAGATGCTTTCCCGCCTCCACGGCATCAGCCGCGAAATGCAGGATACCTTTGCCGCGCGCTCCCACGCACGCGCCTGGGCCGCAACGCAGTCCGGCGCATTTAAGCATGAGATCATCCCAACCGGTGGTCACGATGCTGACGGCGTTTTGAAGCAGTTCAGCTACGATGAAGTGATTCGCCCGGAAACCACTGTAGAAACCCTTTCTACGCTGCGCCCGGCGTTTGACCCGGTCACCGGTACGGTAACGGCAGGCACCTCGTCTGCCCTATCTGACGGGGCCGCCGCGATGCTGGTGATGAGTGAAAGCCGTGCCCGCGAGTTAGGCCTGACGCCTCGTGCCCGGGTGCGTTCGATGGCGGTGGTGGGTTGCGATCCGTCCATTATGGGTTACGGTCCGGTGCCGGCCTCGAAGCTGGCGCTGAAAAAAGCAGGCTTAACCACCAGTGATATCGATCTGTTTGAGATGAACGAAGCCTTTGCCGCGCAGATCCTGCCGTGCATCAAAGATCTGGGCCTGATGGATCAGATAGACGACAAGATTAACCTCAATGGCGGCGCGATCGCCCTCGGTCACCCGCTGGGTTGTTCCGGGGCACGCATCAGCACCACGCTGATTAACCTGATGGAACGCAAAGACGCTCAGTTTGGTCTGGCGACGATGTGTATCGGGCTGGGTCAGGGTATCGCGACGGTATTTGAGCGAGTGTAAATCTTCGAGGGGTTCTTACAGCCAGTGTCGCCAGAACACGGCGGCACGCGAGCGGCGCCCGATGCGCTTACGGAAGTAAGGGATTCGGGTGAGCACGCGCAGCCATCGCAGTTATGGCGCCAGTGGCGAAGAGATAAAGTTTAGTTGCCGTTCTTCCCGCCTGTCAGGGGCGGGTTTTTTATTTAAATGAACGCGAACGCATCGCCGAAGAGACGGTCTTCACGCGCGTCACGTTCGTTGCAGAACAGGTCACGGGCAATTTTCGCCATCTCAAAACGGCCAGCAATATAGATATCATGTCCCGCCAGCGTGCCGTGATCCTGCAGCACCGCTGTCAGCACCGTACCGCTGCGCCCACGCCAGCCCTCTTCAGGCTGCTCCACCACCGGCTCAATGCGCAGGTGTGGATGATTGACGCTTAATGCTTCCAGTTCAGACAGGTCGTAGAGATGTTTCTCTTCGCGGCCGCCCCAGTAGATGGTGATATCGCGATCCGGGTTACGCGCCAGGGCCGTCAGCAGGATAGAGCGCACGTAAGAGAAACCCGTTCCCCCCGCAATCAGGATCAGCGGACGGTCTTCATCTTCACGCAGCCAGGCATCACCGTGAGGAATATCCACCACGATTTCACGTTCTTTCAGAATGCGATCCATGACGGCCATCGCATACAGGTTAAGCTCAGACGCACCAATATGAAGCTCAATAAATTCCTGCTCTGCTGGCGTAGAAGCCATAGAGAAGGGACGCTTATCACGCTCATCCATCACGACCATCAAGTACTGACCGGCGCGGAAAGAGAATGCCGCTTCAGGTACTAAACGGACGCGATATACGGTGTCGGTGATAGCATCTACCGAGGTCACTTTACAGCTTAAGGTTGTCATTCGCTCTCTCTGTCGTGAAGTCTATAGGGCTTAACGGCCTGTTTCAGGTTTACCGTTATTCATTATGGCCAGTTCATCCCAGATCGCGTCAATGCGCGCGGTCACGGCAGGATCTTTTTTGATCGGTCGACCCCATTCACGCTCGGTTTCGCCGGGCCATTTGTTTGTGGCATCCAGTCCCATTTTTGAGCCAAGGCCGGAGACCGGCGAGGCAAAATCCAGATAATCTATCGGCGTGTTTTCGACTAACACCGTATCGCGCGCCGGATCCATTCGGGTAGTAATGGCCCAGATAACGTCATTCCAGTCGCGGGCGTTAACATCATCATCGCAGACAATAACAAATTTGGTATACATAAACTGGCGCAGGAAAGACCATACGCCCATCATCACGCGTTTAGCGTGACCAGGATATTGCTTCTTCATCGTCACCACCGCCAGGCGATACGAACACCCTTCCGGCGGCAGGTAAAAATCAACAATTTCCGGGAACTGCTTTTGCAGGATCGGCACAAACACTTCGTTCAGTGCCACTCCCAGTACCGCCGGTTCATCCGGTGGACGTCCGGTATAGGTGGAGTGGTAAATCGCATCTTCACGCTGGGTGATGTGCGTGACGGTAAACACCGGGAAGTTATCAACTTCGTTGTAATAGCCGGTGTGGTCACCGTATGGCCCTTCCGGTGCCATTTCGCCCTGCTCAAGGTAACCTTCCAGAACGATCTCCGCGCTGGCAGGAACTTCAAGGTCATTAGAAATACACTTCACGACTTCGGTTTTGGTTCCGCGCAGCAGGCCTGCAAAGGCATATTCGGACAGCGTATCCGGCACTGGCGTTACCGCCCCCAGAATCGTGGCCGGATCGGCGCCTAACGCAACGGAAACCGGGAAACGCTCTCCCGGGTGTTCAGCACACCACTCCTGGAAATCCAGGGCGCCGCCACGATGTGACAACCAGCGCATGATGAGCTTATTCTTGCCAATCAGCTGCTGGCGGTAAATACCCAGATTTTGTCGCTCTTTGTGCGGACCACGCGTGACGGTGAGCCCCCAGGTGATAAGCGGCGCAGCATCTTCAGGCCAGCATTGCATGACAGGAATTTTTGTCAGATCCACCGCATCGCCTTCCAGCACTTTCTGCTGACACGGTGCGCCGCGCAGACGTTTGGTTGGCATGTTAAGCACCTGCTTAAACTGCGGCAGTTTATCGAACAGATCGCGGAAACCTTTCGGTGGCTCTGGCTCTTTCAGAAACGCCAGCAGTTTACCCACTTCGCGCAGCGCCGTGACGTCCTCCTGTCCCATCCCCAACGCCACACGGCGCGGTGTACCAAACAGGTTGCACAGCACCGGCATCGAATACCCTTTTGGGTTTTCAAACAGTAAAGCGGGGCCACCGGCACGCAGGGTGCGGTCAGCAATTTCTGTCATTTCCAGATAAGGATCAACAGGAAGTGTAATGCGTTTGAGTTCGCCCTGCTTTTCCAGCAGCGTCAGGAAGTCGCGGAGATCGTGGTATTTCATGCAGTTAGTCATGGCCTCTCTGTAAGCGCTTCATTATACGGCGTAAGCCTGCTTGATGCTGTAATTTTGTTAAATTAGCGTGAACTTATGCATTCTGTTCCCTTTTCCCCCATTATAATCAACTTAGCGATCCCGCCAGGGTTTTGATATGCTTGCGCCCCGAACTAAGGGAAAGAGTGATTATGCAGGCCTGGTATTTACTGTATTGCAAACGCGGGCAACTTCAGCGCGCGCAGGAACATCTTGAACGTCAGTCTGTAAATTGCCTGACACCCGTGATCACGCTTGAAAAAATGCAGCGCGGGAAGCGCACGACCGTTAGTGAGCCATTATTCCCGAACTATCTGTTCGTTGAGTTCGACCCGGAAGTGATTCACACCACGACCATCAGCGCCACACGCGGTGTCAGCCACTTTGTGCGTTTTGGCGCTCACCCGGCCACGGTCCCGTCAACGGTGATTCATCAGCTTTCGGTGTACCAGCAACCTGAAGGCATCACCGATCCGGAAACCCCCTACGCAGGCGACAGCGTCGTCATCACTGAAGGGGCTTTCGAGGGCTTACAGGCGATTTTCGCCGAGCCTGACGGTGAAGCACGCTCCATGCTGTTGCTCAACCTGCTGAATAAGCAGGTATTGCAGAGCGTGAAAAACACCGACTTCCGCAAAGTTTAAACGTCTATCCCGAACAGGCGACGCACGTTGTCATCCGTCTGTGCGCACAGCCAGTGCGGGTCTTCTCCGCGCCAGCGCGCTACGCTCTCAAGAATATGCCCCAGATAGGCCGGTTCGTTACGTCGAGAAGCCGGTTTGGGTTGCATATCTCGCGGCAGCAGATAAGGTGCGTCGGTTTCAACAAGCAAGCGGTCCGCCGGGATCACCGGCAACAGCTCGCGAAGCTCAAGCCCGCGACGTTCATCGCAAACCCAGCCGGTAATGCCCAGATATAACCCGCGTTCCAGACAATCCAGCGCCTCCTGCCGTGAACCGGTAAAGCAGTGCAGTACCGCCCCGGGCAGTTTATCGAGCCAGGGTTCCAGTAAGGCGAGGAAGCGCTCATGCGCGTCACGGCAGTGCATAAACACAGGCATTCCAAGCTCTGCTGCCAGGGCGAGCTGGGCGGTGAAGGCATTTTCCTGTTCGGCTGGCGTGGAAAAGTTACGGTTGAAATCGAGACCACATTCGCCAATGGCCACGACTTCAGTGGTTTTCGCCAGCCTGTGTATGATTTCAGCGCTCTGCGGCGTCCACTGGCTGCTGTCATGAGGATGCACGCCAGCGGTTGACCAGCAGCGATCATAGCGCTGAGCAAGCTGCTGCGCCTGCTCGCTTTCTTGCAGGTTGGTTCCCGTCAGGAGCAGCCCTTTCACCCCGGCGGCAAAAGCACGCGCGACGACCTCATCGCAGTCTTTCGCAAACTGCGAGCTGGTCAGATTGAGTCCGATATCAAACATGCGATTCCCCATAGCACAACCGCCCTGACGGGCGGCTGGTTTTACTCTTCAGTGGTCTTTTCCGACGTATCGTCTTCGTCATCCGACCGACGCCCTTTTCCCACGTAGAAACGCGAGAAGAATACGCCAACTTCAAACAGACAATACATCGGTATTGCCAGCAGCGTTTGTGAGAAGACGTCAGGTGGTGTGAGCAGCATGCCAACCACAAACGCGCCGACCAGGATATACGGGCGCTTCTTACGCAGGTCATCAGGGGTCGTCACTCCTACCCAGCAAAGCAGCACAATGGCTACCGGCACTTCGAATGCCACGCCGAACGCCATAAACAGCGCCATCACAAAGCTGAGGTAGCTGGCGATATCCGTCGACACCTGAACCCCTTCCGGCGCGGTATGCGTCAGGAAGCCAAAGGCCAGCGGGAAGACAACAAAGTAGGCGAACGCCATGCCGATATAGAACAGCAGCGAGCTGGATACCAGCAGCGGGATCACCAGCTTGCGTTCATGCTTGTACAGCGCTGGCGCCACAAACGCCCACACCTGATATAGAATGACCGGCGCAGAGGCAATCAGCGATACCCAGAAGGTGAGCTTAATAGGGGTAAAGAACGGTGATGCAACGTCGGTTGCGATCATCGTTGCCCCCAGCGGCATCTGCTTGATCAGCGGCGCAGAGACAACCTGGTAGATATCATTGGCGAAATAGACCAGGCATAAGAAAATGAGGAAAACCGCGATAATGCAGTTTAACAGGCGCTTACGCAGCTCTATGAGATGCGTAATCAGCGGTTGGGTATCATCTACTGCCATGTTTACGCTTTATCACTCGACGAGGGGGATGATTCGGAAACAGGCGCGGCGGGCTTAACGTCAGCCGCTTTTACCACCGGTGCTTCCGGCTGCGTCTGTTTTTTCGGTTCAGATTCCTGCGGCGTTTGTTCAGGCGCGGTAGCCTGATGCTCCGCGCTGGCAGGCGTAACGCCCTCGCGCTGCGCTTCGCTGTCCTTCACCACCGGGTTGTGGATGGTGTTGGCTTCATCGCTCGCCTTTTCAGGATCGTTGACGCTGTAGGAGCGCTTCATGGATTCTGCCGCTTCACGCAGTTCATCCATTGAGGCTTTCAGTTCAGGCGTCAGGTTATCCATGCTCGCCTTTTCCACCTTTTTCAGGCTTTCCTGAAACTCCTGCAGCTTAAGTTCCTGCGCCAGCTCATTTTGTACGGTCGAAGCCAGCGATCTCAGCGCGCGTACCCAGCCCACAACGGTTTTCACCGCCACCGGCAGACGCTGGGGTCCTAACACTATCAGGCCAATCACAAAGACCAGCAGCAGCTCACTAAAACCAATGTCGAACACGAATTACACCTGCTCTTTATCGTGGCGTTTAGCGTCTTCTTTTTTCGCCTCTTCCTGCTTGTCGGAGATGGATTTAGCAGTAAAGTCAGCATCCTGGCTGGTTTTATCCTGCTTGCTCTCATCATCGCTCATCGCTTTCTTGAAGCCTTTGATAGACGCGCCCAGATCGGAGCCGATAGAACCGAGCTTTTTCGTGCCAAACAGCAGCACGACGATGACGGCAATGATCAACAATTGCCAGATACTGATACCACCCATACATGTACCTCAGGGATAGATGATTAATGAGTCAGGTCGCATTATACGTAGGCGACCCGTCGATAGCGACGCAAAATCAGCGCGTTTTTCTCCAGCCGGCGAGCCAGACCACAACACCGCCAGCCATCAGCCAGGCGGGCATCATCTGCCAGTCAGGGCGAGTGATCAGCAACAGCGTACCACTCAGCAGCAGCGTTGCTCCAATGCCAAAGAGATAGCGCGACTGCCCCTGTCGAACACGGCTGGACTGAAGCTCGCGGGCGATTTTATCCATGCTGTGCTGAAGGTTCTTGCTCTGACGCAAACTGTCGTAAATCAGTTCAGGAATATCAGGCATTTTTTCTATCCAGAACGGGCCTTTCTCTTTAATAGAGCGCACCAGCGCCGGAATGCCCACCTGATCCTTAATCCAGGATTCAAGGAAAGGTTTCGCAGTCTTCCATAAGTCTAACTGAGGATAGAGCTGTCGACCTACACCTTCAACGTAAAGTAATGTTTTCTGAAGTAAAACTAACTGTGGCTGCACTTCCATGTTGAAGCGGCGTGCCGTGTTAAACAGGTTCAGCAATACGTGTCCGAAGGAAATTTCTGCCAGCGGCTTTTCAAAAATCGGCTCGCAGACGGTACGGATAGCAAACTCAAATTCTTCGACGTTGGTGTCCGGCGGAACCCAGCCAGAATCAACGTGCAGCTCGGCCACCTTGCGGTAATCACGGTTAAAGAAGGCAATAAAGTTCTCAGCGAGATAGCGCTTATCTTCTTTGTTCAGCGAGCCCACAATACCGCAGTCAATACCGATATATTTCGGGTCTTCCGGGTGCTCATAACTGACGAAGATATTCCCCGGGTGCATGTCCGCGTGGAAAAAGCTGTCGCGGAATACCTGGGTAAAGAAGACCTGTACACCACGCTCGGCCAGCAGCTTCATGTTGGTTCCCTGCTTTTCCAGGGCTGCCACATCCGAGACCGGAATACCGTAAATCCGCTCCATTACCATCATGTTCTGGCTGCAGTAGTCCGAATACACTTCCGGCACATAGAGCATCGGGCTGTTTTCAAAGTTCCGGCGCAGCTGGATGGCATTTGCCGATTCACGCAGCAGGTTTAATTCATCAATCAGCGTTTTTTCATACTCCCGTACAACTTCCATTGGGCGCAGACGGCGTCCGTCGGGGAGCAGGCGCGGAACCCAGCGTGCAAGCCGATAGATAAGCTTCATGTCCGCTCGGATTACCGGCAGGATGTCCGGGCGGATCACTTTGATAACCACCTCTTTGCCGTTCTCTTTCAGACGTGCTGTATGCACCTGGGCGATAGAGGCTGAAGCAAGAGGTTCTATTTCGAAATCGTCAAACCAGGTCTCGACAGGAATATTGCCCATCGCCTCTTCGATCTGTTTTTTCGCTCTCACACCGTCAAACGGTGCAACGCGGTCCTGCAGCAGTGCCAGTTCATCGGCAATCTGCGGCGGGAAAAGATCGCGGCGAGTCGAGAGCATTTGCCCGAACTTAATCCATACCGGGCCCAGCTCCTGGAGCGCCAGGCGAAGACGTTCACCCAGCGGCTGATCTTTATGGCGATTAGGCATCCAGAACAACATCCGCCGCCAGATGCGAAGCAGCAGCGTGATACGCATTTTGGGGATAAGCTCGTCGAGCCCGTAACTCAAAAAGGTGTGGACGATAAAATAGAGGCGCCGAATTTCACCAGGCGTCATTTGCCCTCCAGTTTTTCCAGCCGTTTGGTTAAGGCATCCACCGCGCGTTCAACCGCTGCGGTCTCTTCCGCAAACCATGCAACTTCAAGCGCGCCAGGGGCCATACGCCACTCTTCAGTCAGCACTTCCGCCGCATAGCGTTGCTGCCGTTGCAGACTCTTGCGAAGAAAAGACGTACCGCCATGAATGGCTTTACCGATCCCTTCGGCAGCAATGTCGCCAATGAAAGGCGCAAGCAGCTCTGCCGGGTCAAACTCGGCCAGATCGCTGAGCGCAACGAAATTCTGTACGACCTGAATGTCGCCTTCCACTTCCAGCTCACCGCTGCGGATAAGCGCCGTAAGCTGCTGACGGTCACGTAATTTTGGCAGCACGCTCATGTGCGTAATCACGGAGCAGTCGGCTTCACCTTCCCACTCACCCAGAACGTCAAGCTGGCGTTCACTGAAAACCAGCACAAGCGGCGTCGAGAACTCTTTCAGAACAACACGCAGCACCTTGCCGTTAAGCCGCTGACGTGCGGCTTTTAGCGCCGGTGCGCGGTAAAGAAAGGCATTCAGGACATTCTCGATGCCTGCGGTGACTAAGGGTTTAAAGGGCACGGGAAACCTCCACTCAGAACTTATAACCGCGATGCAGCGCGACGACACCTGCCGTCATGTTGAAATACTCAACGTTCTCGAATTCCGCATCCTGCATCATGGCCTTTAAGGTGTCCTGATCCGGGTGCATACGGATAGATTCCGCCAGGTACCGGTAGCTTTCCGCGTCGTTTGCCACCAGCTCACCAATGCGCGGCAGCACATGGAATGAGTAAGCGTCGTAAGCTTTGCTTAACGGCTCAAGAATCGGTTTGGAGAATTCGAGCACCAGCAGGCGTCCACCCGGCTTTAGCACGCGGTACATGGAGCGCAGCGCTTTTTCTTTATCGGTGACGTTACGCAGGCCGAAGGAGATAGTGATGCAGTCAAAGGTATTATCCGGGAAAGGCAGCGCTTCGGCGTTCGCCTGCACATACTCGACATTACCTACCACGCCGATGTTACGCAGCTTCTCACGTCCCATTTTGAGCATTGAGTCGTTAATATCTGCCAGAACAACGTGACCGGTTTCGCCCACCAGACGGGAGAATTTTGCTGTCAAATCGCCTGTACCGCCGGCTAAATCCAGTACCGTTTGTCCACGACGCACACCGCTACAGTCGATGGTGAAGCGCTTCCACAAGCGATGAATGCCGAACGACATCAAGTCATTCATCACATCGTACTTCGCCGCCACGGAATGAAATACGTGGGCCACCATATCAGCTTTCTGCGCTTTGGCGACAGTCTGAAAGCCAAAGTGCGTCGTGTCTTGTGAATCGTCAACCATCTCAGAGCCTGCTTATCAGTAAAATGTTCGTGAAGTGTAACAGATTGGGCGCGTTTGCCCTACGTTTCAACCTTCGCGAAAGAAACGTGCCGGACGCTCGTCTGACGTTAAATCTGTCGCTAACGTATTGTCTTCACTGCTTGTCTTTTGTTCGCCAGCGCCTTCGCGCAGGCGAAACTCTTCATCCTGGGCGGTGGCCTGCTCAACTAATTCCGGATTAATCTCGCGCTTCACCTCCACACCCAGGGAACGAAACGCTTCGGCCTGCGCCAGTAAGTTGCCACGCCCGGAAGAGAGTTTTTTCATCGCCTGGCGATAGTTATCCTGGGCGCGGTCAAGGCTTTGCCCAACCGAGGACATATCATCCACAAAGAGGCGCATTTTGTCGTAAAGCTTGCTGGCGCGATCGGCAATCTGCTGCGCATTGCGGCTCTGATGTTCATAGCGCCACAGGTTGGCAATGGTGCGCAATGCCACCAGCAGCGTGGTGGGGCTCACCAGCATAATGTTATTTTTTAGGGCTTCGGTAATCAGTTCAGGCTGTCTGTCGAGCGCCAGCAAGAACGCGGGTTCAACCGGAATAAACATCAGGACGTAATCCAGCGAGCGCAGGCCGGGTAACTGCTGGTAGTCTTTTCTGCCCAGCAGACGAATGTGGTTACGCACGGAGGCGATGTGCTCCTGCAACGCCGACTCGCGAGTGTAGTCATCTTCCGCATTGAAATAGCGCTCATAAGCCACCAGCGTCATTTTGGCGTCTATCACCACATCTTTGCCCTGCGGCAGCCGCACAATCACATCAGGCTGCATACGCGAGCGGGCATCGTTCTCGATACTCACCTGCGTTTCGTATTCATACCCTTCCCGCAGGCCAGAGGCCTCCAGCACGCGGGTCAGCACCACTTCTCCCCAGTTGCCCTGGGTTTTGTTATCGCCCTTCAGCGCACGGGTCAGGTTGACCGCTTCCTGCGCCATTTGCGCATTCAGCTGCTGAAGATTACGAATTTCATGCGCCAGCGTGTGCCGCTCGCGAGCCTCCTGCCCAAAGCTGTCCTGTACCTGACGACGAAAGCCGTCCAGCTGTTCACGCAGGGGCGTTAGCAGGCTATTCAGGCTTTGGCGGTTTTGTTCGTCTACGCGGCGGTTGCTGTGTTCAAAAATGCGGTTCGCGAGGTTCTCGAACTGCTCGCTGAGGCGTTGCTCGCTGTTCATCATCTGGCGGATTTTATCTTCCGCATGCAGCTGGGTGGATTCGAGGCGGGTAGTCACTTCGCGGAGATCGGCCTCCAGCGAGGTGTTGATATCGCGAAGATTGCGCAGCTCGTTGTTGAGCAGTTCACATTCGTCACGCCAGTGTTCGCTCAGCGCAACCTGCTGTTTTGCCGCGCTTAAATCGGCGACTATCTCTTCGCGCTCGGCCAGCTGATCGGCCTTTTGTTGCGCGTGCTGGTAGCTGGAAATCAGCCAGCCTGCCCCCACGCCCACCAGCGCAATCACTGCATAAATCAGGATTGAGATATCCACAATGCCCCCTGCATCAACGTATTACCTGCACAAAATAGAATTGTGCTGTATAAACGTCCAGTTTGAAAGGATTTTCCTGCGAGGCGCTACGCAAAAAAAAGGCCGAACGGGTCGGCCTTTTTTCGTATAAGAAGGGATTAGATCAGGCGACGCGCTGCTTCAACCACGATTTTCACCGCATGACTTTCGGTCTGCTTCATGGTTTCCGCGTTCGGGATCTCCTGCTGGGTACGGTTGACGATAACGCCCGCCACCATACCGGCACGCAGACCCTGGCTTGCGCACATGGTCAGCAAGGTTGCAGATTCCATTTCGTAGTTCATTACGCCCATAGACTGCCACTCTTCCATAGAACCTTTGAAACGGCTTACCACGCGGCCGGAGAAGGTGTCATAACGCTCCTGGCCTGGGTAGAAGGTATCAGAAGAGGCGGTCACGCCTACGTGGGTGGTTGCGCCAACGGATTTCGCGGCTTCAACCAGTGCAGTGGTGCATTCGAAATCCGCCACCGCCGGGAATTCCATAGGGGCAAAGTGCAGACTCGCGCCGTCCAGACGCACGGAAGCGGTTGTCACCAGCACGTCGCCAACGTTGATATGCGGCTGAATGGCACCGGTAGTCCCGATACGCAGGAAAGTACGAATGCCCAGCTGCGCCAGCTCTTCAACAGCAATTGAGGTGGACGGGCCACCGATACCGGTAGAACAGACGATCACCGCTTTGCCATCCAGCTCAGCGCGCCAGGTGGTGAATTCACGATGGGCAGCAAGCTTAACCGGCTTATCCATCAGCGCGGCGATCTTTTCCACACGCTCAGGATCGCCCGGGACGATAGCCAGCGTAGCCCCTTGTAAATCGTTTTTAGTGAGGCCGAGATGAAAAACATCAGACTTAGACATAGGTGACTCCTCTGTGGGTCGGTTAGTCAGAAGAAGTAAAAAGGTACTTTACAGAAGCAGTAAGCAGAATTACGTGACACATCTCACCATGAATGAAAATGATTGCAGTAAATTTCCATGAAATAGTGATTCACATCACATTAACAAGTTATATCGTCAGGTGCTGCACAAAAGATAGACCGTTTAAGGCACTGTGAATTGTTAACCTGGTGACTATATTTACCTTTGCGCTAACTCATTGGTACGGAGAATGCCATGACTGAAAAAACCGGTTTTGCACCTGCAGCGGCCCCTCATACATCAACCATCGTCTCAACACCTGAAGAGGCCATTACGGCAGGTGAGACCTCCATCCCCTCGCAGGGGGAGAATATGCCTGCTTACCACGCGCGGCCAAAATCGGCCGACGGCCCGCTGCCCATCGTGATTGTGGTTCAGGAAATTTTCGGCGTTCACGAACATATTCGCGACCTTTGCCGCCGTCTGGCGCTGGAAGGTTATCTGGCCGTTGCGCCAGAGCTCTATTTCCGTCAGGGCGATCCGAACGACTACAGTGATATACCGACACTGTTCAGCAACCTGGTCAGCAAAGTGCCGGATGCACAGGTACTGGCCGATCTGGACCACGTGGCCAGCTGGGCTGCGCGCAATGGCGGCGACGCACATCGTCTGATGGTGACGGGTTTCTGCTGGGGAGGACGTATCAGCTGGCTGTATGCCGCACATAATCCGCAGCTTAAAGCCGCCGTTGCCTGGTACGGCAAACTGGTGGGGGAGAAAACGCTGAACTCGCCGAAGCATCCCGTTGATATCGCCACCGAGTTAAATGCCCCAGTCTTAGGGCTTTATGGCGGCCAGGACACCGGGATCCCGCTTGATACGGTAGAGACCATGCGCCATGCGCTCCGCGCAGCCAATGCAAAAGCTGAAATCATCGTTTACCCGGATGCCGGCCACGCCTTTAATGCCGACTATCGTCCGAGCTATCACGCGGAATCAGCTAAAGATGGCTGGCAGCGGATGCTGGCATGGTTCAGCCAGTACGGCGGGAAAAAAGCGTAAAACAAAAGCCCGGTCGCGGCTACGCCTTGCCGGGCTTCGGATTTATCAGGCCTGACGCAAATTCTGCGCCGCCCTGACCATGTTCGCGAGTGCCGCACGGGTCTCCGGCCAGCCGCGGGTTTTCAGTCCGCAGTCCGGGTTGACCCACAGGCGCTCAGCCGGGATCCGCTGGGCGGCTTTTTTCAGCAGGCTCTCAATCCACTCCACGCTCGGTACGTTCGGGGAGTGGATGTCGTAGACACCCGGCCCAATTTCGTTTGGATACTCGAACGCTTCGAAGGACTCCAGCAGTTCCATGTCTGAACGCGACGTTTCGATGGTGATCACGTCGGCATCCAGCGCGGCAATCGAATCCATAATGTCGTTAAATTCGCAGTAACACATGTGGGTGTGGATCTGCGTGTCGTCTTTCGCGACCGCGGCGTTGAGGCGGAAAGCCTCCACACCCCACTTCAGATAAGCATCCCAGTCACTGCGACGCAGCGGCAAACCTTCGCGTAGCGCCGGTTCATCAATCTGGATGATGCCAATACCCGCCGCTTCCAGATCGGCCACTTCATCACGCAGCGCGAGCGCAATCTGTTTGGCGATGGTTTCACGGGTCACATCTTCACGCGGGAAGGACCAGCAGAGGATCGTCACCGGGCCGGTCAGCATCCCTTTCACCGGTTTGTCGGTCAGGGACTGGGCGAATTTTGCCCACTCTACGGTGATTGCTTGCGGGCGGCTGACGTCACCAATCACCACCGGTGGCTTCACACAGCGGGAACCATAGCTCTGCACCCAACCGTTCTGCGTAAAGACGAAACCGTCCAGATGTTCGCCGAAGTATTCCACCATGTCGTTACGCTCGGCTTCACCGTGCACCAGCACGTCCAGACCTAAACGTTCCTGCTCAACAATCGCCTGTCTGATGTGCTCAGCGATGCCGGTGCGGTAGTGATTCGCATCAAGGTTGCCTTTTTTGAAATCCAGACGCAGGCCGCGGATCTCCGTCGTCTGCGGGAAGGAGCCGATGGTGGTGGTTGGCCACGCTGGCAGGTTGAAACGGGCACGCTGGGCTTCGGCACGCACTTCATAGGGGCTCTGACGCTGGCTGTCCTGCGCGGTAATGGTCGCCAGACGTTTTTCGACCGCCGGGTTGTGGACGCGCGCCGAATGACGACGCGCCTGAATGGGGGCGCTCCAGTCGGTAATGGCCGTGGTGTCACCGCTATTTAACGCATCACGCAGCAGCGCCAGCTCTTCACATTTTTGCAGCGCAAAGGCAAACCAGCTCTTCACCTCGGGATCCAGACGGGTTTCCACACTCAAATCGATTGGGCTGTGCAGCAGAGAGCAGGAGGAGGCCACCCACAGCTCACGTTTGCCGACGAGATCTTTAATCTGTGCATATTTCTCGCTCAGATCGGCGCGCCAGACGTTACGGCCATTCACCAGTCCGGCCGAGAGCAGCCACTCTTCGGGCAGACGTTTGTGCAGTTCGGCCACGTCATCTTTGCCGTGGACCAGGTCAACATGAAGACCCTGAACCGGCAGCGCAGTAATGGTACTCAGGTTCGGCGTCACGCCTTCAAAATAGGTGGTCAGCAATAGCTTCACCTGACCAGTAAGGGCATCGTAAGCGGGTTTAAACGCTTTCAGCCACGCCTGCGGCAGCTCCAGCACCAGCGCAGGCTCATCGATTTGCACCCACTGAATTCCGCGTTTACCCAGTTCAATCAGCACCTGTTTGTAGACCGGCAGAATATCGTTCAGCAGGCTGAGACGGTCAAACTGCTCGCCTTTCACTTTACCCAGCCACAAATACGTTACCGGCCCCAGCAGTACCGGTTTCACCTGGTGGCCCAGCGCCAGCGCTTCATCGACTTCGTCGAGCAACTGGGTCCAGCTCAGTTTGAACTGCTGGCCTTTCACAAATTCCGGCACCATATAGTGATAGTTGGTGTTGAACCACTTGGTCATTTCCGCCGCTGCCGCAGGCTCTCCCGTTGGCGCACGACCACGGCCAATGCGGAACAGGGTGTCGATATCTACCGATCCATCTTTGTTCTGATGACGAGCCGGCACGTTGCCAAGCAGCAGGCTGGTGGTCAGAACATGGTCGTACCAGGCGAAATCGCCCACGGGCAGCAGGTCAATGCCCGCCTGCTTTTGCTGTTCCCAGTGGCGCGCACGCAGTTCGCGGCCCACTGCCAGCAATTCTTCACGGCCAGAGGTACCTGCCCAGTAACTTTCCTGCGCTTTTTTCAGCTCGCGGCGAAGGCCAACGCGAGGGAAACCGAGAGTGTGATTGCGAATTGTCATGGTGTGTCCCCTGTGAATTTTTCGTATTTAGCCATCCAGATGTTTACACATCCATAATTGGCAGTTACTGTATATTCCTCAAGCGCAAAATGTTCATGGCGAAGTGAAGGACTTTCATGATCGAGATTAAACACCTGAAAACGCTACAAGCGTTGCGAAATTGCGGTTCTCTCGCGGCGGCGGCAGCCACGCTGCACCAGACCCAGTCCGCCCTTTCTCACCAGTTCAGCGATCTGGAACAACGCCTCGGCTTTCGTCTTTTTGTGCGTAAGAGCCAGCCGCTACGCTTTACGCCTCAGGGCGAGATCCTGCTGCAGCTGGCTAATCAGGTGCTGCCGCAAATAGCCAGCGCGCTGCAGTCCTGTAACGAGCCGCAACAAACCAGACTGCGTATCGCCATTGAGTGTCACAGCTGTATTCAATGGCTGACACCCGCGCTTGAGAACTTCCGCCAGAGGTGGCCGCAGGTGGAGATGGATTTCAAATCCGGCGTGACGTTCGACCCGCAGCCGTCGCTCCAGCAGGGCGAACTGGATCTGGTGATGACCTCAGACATTCTGCCCCGCAGCGGCCTGCACTATTCGCCAATGTTTGATTATGAGGTACGTCTGGTGCTGGCTCCGGATCATCCGCTGGCCAGTAAAACGCGTATCACCCCGGAAGATTTAGCCAGTGAAACGCTGCTGATTTACCCGGTACAGCGCAGTCGGCTGGATATCTGGCGTCACTTCCTGCAGCCGGCCGGCATTAGCCCGCAGCTCAAAAGCGTGGATAACACCCTGCTGTTGATTCAGATGGTTGCCGCCAGAATGGGCATCGCGGCGCTGCCACACTGGGTTGTGGAGAGTTTTGAACGCCAGGGTCTGGTTGTCACTAAAACCCTGGGTGAGGGACTATGGAGCCGGCTGTACGCCGCCGTGCGCGATGGCGAGCAGCGTCAGCCGATTACGGAAGCGTTTATTCGCTCTGCGCGGAACCACGCGTGCGATCATCTTCCGTTTGTGCGGAGCGCGGAGCGACCCAACGGCGATGGACCCACAGCGAAGCCAGAATCACTGCTCCCCCAATAAGGAAGCTCGGCCAGTGAGGCTGCTGCTGCCAGATGGCAAGGTTCACCAGCAGCCCTGCAGGCACATGCACGTTGTTCATGATCCCCAGCGTACCGGCGTCTACCTGCGTAGCGCCGTAGTTCCACATGAAGTACCCCAGCCCCGATGCCACCACGCCCAGCCAGACCAGAACGCCCCACTGCAGGCTTGTCGTCGGGAGCTTTTGCGGGTTGCCGAGCATAAACCATGCCGCCACCGCGACGATAGCTGCCCCCATATAGAACCAGGCGAACGCGTTATGCTGTGGCATCGGACGGGTTTCCATCAGGCGCTTGTACCCGACCATACCGATGGCAAAGCTGAGGTTCGCCAGCTGCACGAACATCAGCCCGGTCCAGAAGTGGTCGCTCACTTTGTCGTAGCGAATAATCGCCGCCCCGATCACCGCCAGCGCCGCGCTCAACAGATATCCCCAGCGCAAACGACGTTTGCTGAGTAGATCGTAAATCAGCGTGATATAGAGCGGCGTAAGCACGGTGAAAAGCAGAAATTCAGAGACAGACAGGTAGACGTAAGCCCGGAAGCTGAACAGGTACATGATGCCGAGCTGCATCGCCCCCACCAGCATGTACAGCAAAATGGTCTTCAGCGATTGCCCGCGTGTACGCAGGAAGGGCAGGAATACCAGCGCCGCCAGCCCCACGCGCATCAGCACCGAGAAGTAGCTGTCGACGTGCCCGGCGAGGTACTCGCCAATCAGGCTAAAAGAGAAGGCCCACAGGATAGTGGTAATAATGAGTAGCGCCACAATGCTTGTCTCTCAGAAAGAAGGACAGGCATTGTAGCGAACTCTTTAGTTGACAACTGAGCAATAAACAATCAAATGAAGATTATTCAAGGAACAGTTTGCGCAGGTATTTTGGTACCGCGTTGTCAGCGTTAGACCCAATCACTTCCAGTTCCGGGTGCAGGTCTTTCAGACGCTGGTGTGCATTCTGCATAATGCAGCCTTTGCCCGCCATAGAGAGCATCTCGGCGTCGTTCATGCCATCACCGAAGGCGATACAGTCTTTCAGTTCGAAGCCAAGACGTTTCGCCACGGCTTCCAGCGCGTGCCCTTTGGAAACACCCCCGGCCATAACTTCCAGACAGGTCAGGGTCGAGAAACTCACGTTGACGCGGTCACCCCAACGCGCATTAATCGCCTGTTCCAGCGGTAACAACGCTTCGTGGCTTTCGCAGGTAAAGAACACCTTGCTGATCCCTTCCGGCTCCAGCAGGCCTGGCTCGTACAGGGAATAGTTAAATACCGCTTCCTTGAAGAAACGCATTTCATCCGGGCGATGGCGATTCATGAACCAGTCGTCATCGCGATAAACGTTAGTGATAATGTCCGGGTTGTTATGCACTACGCCGAACAGATCGGCGGCAATGTCGCGATCCAGGTTATGCGTAAAGATCAGGTTGCCATCGGTATCGTGCACGCGCGCACCGTTGGAGGTGATCATGTACGATTTGATCTCAAGATTATCGCGGATCTGCCCCACGTCCACGTGGTGGCGGCCGGTGGCAAACACGAAGTTCACTCCGCGGGCGGTCAGAAGCTTTAAGGTCTCTTTCGCGTAAGGCGACAGGGTATGGTCGGGCGAAAGCAGCGTGCCATCTAAATCAGATGCAACAACCTGGTACATAGGGATTTCAACCTCTGGTGGTAAAACAACAATCAATTATGCCTGTCGAAAAATTCAACAATGGCGTTGAGCGCGACTGAGCGCATAGCGTCCTTTTCAAAAAGGATCTCATGGTACGCGCCGTTGATGACCAGCGGTTTACCCCCTTCGCAAGGGTGACCGGCCGCAGCGCGGAGTTCACAAAAGCGGTCATGCATGCGGTTATCCACCACACGCTCTTCTTCAGCCTGAATCAGAAGTGTCGGCGTATCATCTTTACCAACACCAGCAAGCACCTGTTCACCGGCAAGGATCCCTTCCCGCACCCAGTGATATGTCGGGCCACCGACGCGCAGGCGCGGTTCATCGGCATAAAAACGCAGGTTACGGCGATAACGCTGCCGGCTATGGGTCAATACGTTGAGGGCAAACGGCAGCGCGCGCCAGCGCCCTGTCCCGATGGCATACCCTTCACGAATGCGCTGATGGCCCTCAGCCCAGTCGAGAATATGGCGCACCATCCAGTCCGGAAAACGCATGACGATGCCATACATCGGCGCGGTGAGCGCAATGGCATCACACTGGTGGTCATAGCGCTGTAAAAACAGCGTCGAAATCGCCCCACCCATGGAGTGCGCCAGAATATAGCGCTTACGCCACGGGCCCGGCTGAACTTCCTGCTGCCAGAAGGCGGCAAGATCGTCGACGTAATCGCTGAAGTTATCCACATGACCGCGATGCGTGTCCGACAATAAGCGGCCAGAAAGCCCCTGCCCGCGATGGTCGATAATCAACACATCGAAGCCCAGATGGAACAGGTCATAGGCCAGTTCAGCGTATTTGATGTAGCTCTCAATACGTCCCGGACAGACCACGATCACCCGATCGTTTTTCTCATCATGGAAACGCACAAAGCGTACCGGAACATCGCCAACACCCGTAAACTCATCTTCCTCACGCTGACGCCAGAAATCGGTCAGCGGCCCCATAGAGAAAGCAGCAAATGCGTTTTCTCGTGTTTCCCAGTCCTTTTTCTGCTGAAACATCGGGTTTCCACCCCCGTAAGCCAAGGAATATCGTTTTTTCGTCACCGGTCACAAAATGACGTAACAATAGCGTATTGTGGCATAAAAACAGACAATTCGGGAGTTTCAAATGACCTTCGAGTGGTGGTTCGCTTATCTGCTGACATCCATCATCCTTAGCCTTTCCCCAGGTTCAGGCGCCATTAACACCATGACCACCTCCATCAACCACGGCTATCGCGGTGCCGCGGCGTCCATTGCCGGTTTGCAGACCGGTCTGGGCATTCATATCGTGCTGGTGGGCATTGGTCTGGGTACGCTGTTCTCCCGCTCGGTACTGGCCTTTGACGTGCTGAAATGGGCCGGTGCCGCGTACCTGATTTGGCTTGGTATTCAGCAGTGGCGTGCGGCAGGCTCAATTGATCTTAATACGCTCGCCCAGACGCAAACACGCGGGCGCCTGTTTAAACGCGCGGTGTTTGTGAACCTGACCAACCCGAAAAGTATTGTTTTCCTCGCCGCGCTGTTCCCGCAGTTTATCGTCCCGCATCAGCCACAGGTCATGCAGTACGTGGTGCTGGGTGCGACCACCATTGTTGTCGATATCATCGTGATGATTGGTTACGCGACGCTGGCGCAGCGGATTGCGGTGTGGATTAAAGGGCCTAAGCAGATGAAGGCCCTGAACAAAGTCTTTGGTTCGCTGTTTATGCTGGTAGGCGCGCTGCTTGCGTCAGCGCGTCATGCTTAGCGAGAAATAATGAGATGAATGCCAAAGCCGGCGAACAACGCGCCGGCGAAGCCGTCAATCCACTTCGCAATACGCTGGTAACCGCGGCGCATCGCCGGTAAGGCAAACAGGCTGGCAACCACGGTAAACCACGCAAAAGTTTCCACCACGATCAGCAGGAAAATGCCCCAACGCGCACCCGCCCCCACGTTGTCACCCACAAACAGGGAGAACACGGAGCCGAAATAGATAATCGCTTTTGGGTTCGCCAGGTTGGTGAGCAGCCCTTTAATAAAACTCCGGCCGCCCGTTGCCAGCTCAACTTTCGGCTCTTCCGGCTTTTTCTCTTCTTTCTTCAACGCCCCACGCAGCATCTGGTAGCCCATCCAGCAAAGGTAAAGCCCCCCGCCAACCATGATGATGTTGTGCAACCAGGCCATCTTCGCCAGAATCAGGTTCAGACCAAGCAGCGCCACGGCCGCCCAGACCATAACGCCCATGGTGATACCCAGCACCCCCATCATCGCTTCTTTGCGGGAGCGGCTGACGGCGGTTTGCGACACGAAGAAAAAGTCAGGGCCCGGGCTCATGAGCGCAACGATGTGCACTAACGCCACGGTAAGAAATAGCATTAACATAATTAACTCGCAGGGAAATAATTAAGTGAGTCACCATCCTGACATTTTTTAGGCTGGCTGACTACTCCTCATCGTCACCGTCGACATGAGCGCGGATAAGCGCCATAAACTCTTTGCCAAAGCGCTCCAGCTTGCGCGTGCCAACACCGTTGACGCTGAGCATTTCGCTGGCGCTGAGCGGCGTCTGCTCTGCCATCTCGATAAGCGTCGCATCGTTGAAGACCACGTAGGGCGGAATGTTCTCTTCATCAGCAATGGCTTTACGCAGCTTGCGCAGTTTGGCAAACAGCTTGCGGTCGTAATTGCCGCCGTACGATTTTTGCATCACCCGCGGCTTCAGGGCGACAACGCGCGGAACCGCGAGCTTCAGTTCGATATCCCCGCGCAGCACCGGACGTGCCGCTTCGGTAAGCTGAAGCGCGGAGTGTTGGGCAATGTTTTGCGTGGCAAAGCCCAGGTGAATCAGCTGACGGATGATGCTCACCCAGTGCTCGTGACTCTGGTCTTTGCCGATACCGTAGACGGGCAGTTTATCGTGTCCCATGTCGCGGATACGCTGGTTATTCGCCCCACGCAACACTTCCACCACGTAGCCCATGCCGAAGCGCTGGTTCACACGATAGATGGTCGAGAGCGCTTTGCGCGCATCCATCAGGCCATCGTATTGCTTTGGTGGGTCAAGACAGATATCGCAGTTGCCGCACGGCTCCTGACGCCCCTCGCCAAAGTAGTTGAGCAGCACCAGACGGCGGCAGGTTTGCGCTTCGGCAAACGCGCCCATCGCGTTGAGCTTGTGACGTTCGATATCCTGCAGTTGGCCCTGCGGTTTCTCTTCCAGACAACGGCGCAGCCACGCCATGTCGGCCGGATCGTAAAACAGCATGGCTTCTGCAGGCAGCCCATCACGCCCGGCGCGGCCAGTTTCCTGGTAGTACGATTCGATATTGCGCGGAATGTCGAAGTGTACGACGAAGCGCACGTTCGGCTTGTTGATCCCCATTCCGAACGCCACCGTCGCCACCACAATCTGCAGGTCATCGCGCTGGAATTTCTCCTGCACATCGGCGCGAACCGCGTTTTCCAGCCCGGCATGGTAGGCGGCGGCGCTAAAACCACGGTTCTGCAGGCGCGCGGCCGTGTCTTCCACCTTCGCGCGGCTGTTGCAGTAGATGATGCCGGACTTCCCGCGCTGCTCCTGCACGTAGCGCAGAAGCTGATCCAGCGGCTTGAATTTTTCCATCAGCATGTAGCGGATGTTCGGGCGGTCGAAGCTGCTGACCTGAATCAGCGGATCGTTCAGCCCCAGCAGCCGGACGATATCCTGACGCGTGGTGTCATCTGCCGTCGCGGTGAGTGCCATAAACGGCAGTTCGGGAAAACGCTGACGGAGCTGGCCGAGCGCCGCATATTCCGGGCGGAAATCATGTCCCCACTGGGAGATACAGTGGGCTTCATCCACCGCCAGCAGGACCGGATTCCAGTGCGACAGATGATCGAGGAAGTTATCCAGCATCAGACGTTCCGGCGCGATATACAGCAGGCGAACCTGCCCGGTACGGCAACCGGCCATGACCTCTTGCTGCTGCTCGCGGGTCTGGCTGGAGTTAAGACAGGCCGCCGCCACGCCGTTGGCAAGGAGCTGATCGACCTGATCTTTCATCAGGGAAATAAGAGGCGATACCACGACCGTCAGGCCGTTGAGCACCAGCGCGGGCACCTGATAGCAGAGGGATTTACCGCCGCCGGTAGGCATGACCACCAGACAATCGCGGCCTTCCAGCACGGTTTCAATGATGGTTTCCTGGCCAGGGCGGAACTGCTGGTAGCCAAAGGTTTCATGCAAAACCTGTTTAGCCAGCGATTCCTGATTCAATACTTCCGCCTGCGCCACGTTAACCCCATTTGCCAGAAATAAAACAGGCGCTATTTTCAGCGCCTGAGAGAGAAACTTCAACGTTTAACGAAAAAACATTCGAGCTGCCTAGAAAATATCGTTCAGCATCACGCCCACACCTACACGGGTCTGGTTGAAGTTGTAATCGATAAGCGACTCGCCGTAACCGCTGTAAACCTGAGTATAGAGGCGAACGTGCTTGCTCACCGGATAACTGAGACCCAGTTCCGCACCACCGTAACCGGTGTTCCAGTTGTACTGACCTTTGGCGCTCAGCACCGCGTCACCCAACTGATAGCCGATTTTGAGCTGATAATAACCCATATATTTGGTGATATCCGGGTTGTCGTCGGTATCGCCCACCACAAACCACGGCTTCACTTCCGCCATCCAGTTGCCGTTTTGCGCCATCAGTCGCGTATAGGCACGGTTCCAGCTGCGCGAGGTAGGGTCGGAGCGTCCATTTGAATCGTGGTTAAAGCCCACCTCAATGTCACGCAGCGTCCAACCCGCGAATTCATAATCGGTCGCAAAACCGAGGAACAGCTGCGGCTCATAGTTGGTTTCACGGAACGGTGAAGATTCGCCACTGTTGGAAAGCTGCCACCAGGATTTCTGCGTGTAAGAGGCGCCGAGCACCGAATTCGGTCCCAGAATGCCGCGCCAGAACGGGAACGCGAGACTTAACTGGAACTTCACTTCGTCTTTACGCGCATTATCGGACCAGTTATAGGAGCTTATCGCCTCTTTGTTGAGATCGCTGGTCTGCGTGTATATCACGTAGTTGGTGTCATACGGATACAGCGTGAACGGATTATCATGTTCCTGAAGAAGGTTCGCGATAATGCTGCCCTGCACGGCAGGTTGATCGTGAACTTCTTTAATCGTCGCTTCCTGGGCATATGCTGTGAGGGGCAGCGCAACCGCCGCCAGTAACCAGGCCAGATACGTCCGCATCGGTGGTGTTCTCCTGCAAAGAGTTAATTAGTTGAATTGTTATGTGGCGGATATTCTACATACTTCTGCGACAACTGCTGCATCCTCGTTTCTGAAAGTGGAATTCCTTATTGCTGAAGCATAAAATCAACATTTTATTAACAATAAGGATGTGATGCCTCATGTCAGCCATGCTTACCGCCGAAGAAGCGTTAAAACTCGTGGGCGAGATTTTTGTTTACCATATGCCGTTTAACCGTGCACTGGGTCTGGAGCTCGAGCGCTACGAGAAAGCGTTTGCCCAGCTCAGCTTCAACAACCAGCCGATGATGGTAGGCAACTGGGCGCAGAGTATTTTGCACGGCGGGGTGATTGCCTCAGCGCTGGATGTGGCGGCGGGTCTGGTCTGTGTGGGCAGTACGCTGACGCGCCATGACACCATCAATGAAGACGAGTTGCGCCAGCGTTTGTCGCGTATGGGCACCATCGATTTACGCGTCGATTACCTGCGTCCCGGGCGCGGAAACCGTTTTACCGCCACCAGCAGCCTGCTGCGCGCCGGGAATAAGGTTGCCGTCGCCCGCGTTGAATTGCATAACGAAGAGCAGGTCTATATCGCCAGCGCAACTGCCACTTATATGGTGGGTTGAAACCCTAAAATCGGGTAAAATTAATTCACTTTTTTGTAACGGATTATCCCGATGGATGCTAAACAAACGCGGCAGGGCGTACTACTCGCCCTTGCCGCTTATTTTATTTGGGGTATCGCACCGGCGTACTTCAAGTTTATCGCTTACGTTCCCGCTGACGAGATCCTCACACACCGTGTGATTTGGTCGTTTTTCTTTATGATCGCGCTGATGAGCGTTAGCCGTCAGTGGTCTGGCGTCAAAACGCTGCTGAAAACGCCGAAAAAGGTGTTCCTGCTGGCCCTCTCAGCCGTGCTGATAGGCGGCAACTGGCTGCTCTTTATCTGGGCAGTCAATAACCATCACATGCTCGAAGCAAGCCTGGGCTATTTTATTAATCCCCTGGTCAACATTGTTCTGGGCATGATTTTCCTGGGCGAGCGTTTCCGTCGCATGCAGTGGCTGGCGGTCATCCTCGCTTTTTGCGGCGTGCTGGTTCAACTGTGGACCTTCGGTTCGCTGCCCGTGATCGCTCTGGGCCTGGCGTTCAGCTTTGCGTTTTACGGGCTGGTCCGGAAGAAGATAGCCGTTGAAGCGCAGACCGGGATGCTGTTTGAAACCCTGTGGCTATTGCCGGTCGCGGCGATTTACCTGTTTGGTATTGCCGACAGCGCAACCAGCCATATGGGCAGTAACCCGTTGTCGTTGAATCTGATGCTGATGGCGGCCGGTGTGGTAACCACCATTCCTCTGCTGTGCTTCACCGGTGCCGCAACGCGCCTGCGTCTCTCCACGCTGGGCTTCTTTCAGTACATCGGTCCGACGCTGATGTTCCTGCTGGCAGTGGTGTTTTACGGCGAAGTACCGGGCGCAGATAAGATGGTGACGTTTGCCTTTATCTGGGTGGCGCTGGCGATTTTTGTTGCAGACGCCCTTTATACCCAGCGCAGAACGCGCAAAGGATTGTAAGCGGTGATAAGGCGGGCAGGCACAACGCCACCCGCCTGATGTTTACAGCCAGTTACGGCGCTTGAAGTAGAGGTACGGCGCCAGCCCGGCGAGGATCATAAAGATAATCGCGCCGGGGTAGCCAAAGCTCCACTTAAGCTCCGGCATAAACTCAAAGTTCATCCCGTAGCTCGAGGCCACCAGCGTTGGTGGCAGGAAGACCACCGAGACCACCGAGAAGATCTTGATGATGCGGTTCTGCTCGATATTGATAAAGCCCATCGCCGCCTGCATCAGGAAGTTGACCTTCTGGAACAACGATTCATTGTGCGGCAGCAGGGATTCGATATCGCGCAGGATCTCACGCGCCTGCTCCAGCTGACCGCCCGGCAGACGCGCCTTACGCACCAGGAAGTTCAGCGCGCGCTGGGTATCCATCAGACACAAACGCACCTTCCAGCCGATATCTTCCAGCTCTGCCAGCGTCGAAAGCGCTTCGTCGTATTCATCGCCCTGATGCCCTTCCATAATGACGCGGCTCAGCTTTTCCAGGTCGCTGTAGATGTTTTCAATTTCATCCGCCAGCTGTTCGATTTTGGTTTCAAACAGGTCCAGCAGCAGTTCGTAGGCATTACCGTCGACCATCGCCTGGCTACGGGCGCGCATGCGGTAGAGACGAAACGCGGGCAGCTCACGTTCGCGCAGGGTAAACAGGCGACCGTCACGAATGGTAAACGCCACGGTGGAGTTACCTGCGTGATCGTCGGCGTCTTCAAAGAAGAAGAAGGAGTGAATATGCAGACCGTCTTCATCTTCAAAAAAACGAGCAGATGCTTCGATGTCTTCCAGTTCCGGGCGGGTTGCCAGGCTTTGCCCCAGCTCAGATTGTACGCGAAGGCGCTCATCGTCGTCCGGCTCGACCAGATCCACCCATACGGCATCAATGAGGGGCTGTGACTCTTCGGCTTCAAGCCGAGTCAGTCGGTTATTTTCGAGTTGAAATGCGCTCAACATGACCGGGACTCCCAATGCAAAAAATATCGGACAGTTCGGTGGGCACACAGAAACAAATTGGGTTTCAGACCATTAAACAGCCTGACTCAGCGCGACGGGAATAATGCAGGTCGCTGACAACCACTAAGGCCATCAGCAAGAGGAGATAGCCTTAGGAGTTGTTCCTGGATGACAGGGAATTGAGCCAGTATCTACTGGGTGTGTCCAAGGCGAATGTCCTCTTAGCGTAATCGTGCGCGCATGTTACGCCAGCAGTAATAGTGGCGTCAACACGCAACGGAACGCTGAAGGGCATTAATTGACCTTCAACGTATAAGGCTAGCAGATTATTACAAAATAATGATATTTTTCTGAAAGTTACACAGTTTCCAGTCTGGCGTAGGCTGCCACCAGCCATTTGATACCTTGCCCCTGGAACGCCACCTGCAGGCGGCTGTGCTCGCCGCTACCTTCCAGATTGACGATGGTGCCTTCACCAAACTTAGCATGACGCACGCGCTGACCCAGCTTGTAGCCGGTGTCCGTTTCAGCAATCGGCGAGCCCATACGCTGATGGCTGACCGGGCGGCTGATACTGGCGCGCAGGCGTACCTCTTCCACGCACTCTTCCGGCAGTTCGCCGATAAAGCGCGACGGACGGTGATACACCTCTTTACCGTACAGGCGTCGGGTTTCGGCATAGGTCAGCGTCAGCTTTTGCATCGCGCGCGTCACGCCAACATAGGCCAGACGACGCTCCTCCTCCAGACGCCCACCTTCATCCAGCGACATCTGGCTCGGGAACATCCCCTCTTCCATCCCGACGATAAACACCTGCGGGAACTCCAGACCTTTGGCGGAGTGCAGGGTCATAAGTTGAACCGCATCCTGCCAGGTGTCTGCCTGCCCTTCGCCCGCTTCCAGCGCCGCGTGGGAGAGGAACGCCTGCAGCGGCATCAAATCTTCGTCTTCTTCGTTGTAGCTGAACTGGCGCGTTGCCGTCACCAGTTCCTCTAAGTTCTCAATACGGGTCTGGCCCTTTTCGCCTTTCTCCTGCTCATACATAGTGCGCAGGCCGGAGTCTTTAATCACCCGGTCGGTCTGAACGTGCAGAGGCATATCGGCCGTTTCCTGTGCCAGGGCATCAATCAGCTCCAGGAAGCGTTGTAAGGCGCTGGCTGCACGTCCGGCGAGCGCTTTCTCCTGCAACAACTCGCGGCACGCCTGCCAGAGTGTCAGCTGGCGATCGCGGGAGGCCTGACGCACCACGTCCAGGGTACGGTCACCGATGCCGCGAGTTGGGGTGTTCACCACGCGCTCAAACGCCGCATCGTCATTACGGTTTGCGATCAGACGCAGATACGAGAGTGCGTCTTTGATCTCCTGACGTTCGAAGAAGCGCATGCCGCCGTAAATACGGTACGGCATACTCACCTGCAGCAACGCCTCTTCCAGCACGCGCGACTGGGCGTTGCTGCGATAGAGAATGGCACACTGCTCCAGCGCGCCGCCGTTGTCCTGCCAGGTTTTAATACGGTTCACCACAAAGCGCGCTTCATCAAGTTCGTTGAATGCGCAGTAGATAGAGATCGGTTCACCGTCAACGCCATCGGTCCACAGCTTTTTACCGAGACGCCCGTTGTTGTTCTCAATCAGGGCGTTGGCGGCGCTCAGAATGTTGCTGGTCGAACGGTAGTTCTGCTCCAGACGGATGGTCTGAGCACCGGGGAAATCATTGAGGAAGCGCTGAATGTTTTCCACCTGCGCCCCACGCCAGCCATAGATAGACTGATCGTCATCACCAACGATCATCACCTTGCCGGTATCACCGGCCAGCAGGCGGATCCATGCATACTGGATGTTGTTGGTATCCTGGAATTCGTCCACCAGAATATTGGTGAAGCGTTCACGATAGTGCTGCAGGATATGCGGTTTGTTGAGCCACAGCTCGTGCGCACGCAGCAGCAGCTCAGCAAAGTCCACCAGACCTGCGCGATCGCACGCCTCCTGGTAGGCTTTATAAACGTTCTGCCAGGTTTGCTCGACCGGGTTGCCGAAGCTCTGAATATGGTGCGGACGCAGCCCTTCGTCTTTCTGGCCGTTGATGTACCACATTGCCTGACGCGGCGGCCACTGCTTCTCGTCGAGATTCATCGCCTTGATAAGACGCTTCAGCAGACGCAGCTGATCTTCGCTGTCGAGGATCTGGAAATCCTGCGGCAGGTTAGCGTCCATATGGTGCGCCCGCAGCAGGCGATGCGCCAGACCGTGGAAAGTACCCACCCACATGCCGCCCTGGCTGGTGCCCATCAGCTGTGCGATTCGGTGGCGCATCTCTGCCGCCGCCTTGTTGGTAAACGTCACCGCCATAATGGAGTACGGCGAGCAGTTTTCCACGCTCTGCAGCCACGCAATACGGTGTACCAGCACGCGCGTCTTACCACTGCCCGCCCCAGCCAGCACCAGCATGTTGGTGCGCGAAGCGGCAACCGCGTCACGCTGTTTGTCATTAAGGCTGTCGAGCAGGTAAGAAACGTCCATTGGCACCGTCACGTAATGTCAGGCAGGCGAATGTGATTCCTTCGCCAAAACCCTGTTAATTTATACAGAACAATTGATGATTATATCAGCGTCGTGAGGGATGCCAACCGTGAAATTTCCACGTGCGGCAGAAGACGGCTGTCCGGCGTTGTCATCAGGTCAGCGTTTTCCGGCTTGATCCAGCAGGCCTGCATGCCGCAGCGGATCGCCCCGGCCACGTCCGTGGTCAGGTCATCACCCACATGCAACATTTCGCCGAGCGGCAGGTTCAGTTTTTCCGCCGCCAGGTGATACATATCGTTAAACGGTTTCGAGCGCCCGTGCGGGCCCGCGCGCAGCACAAACTCAAAATAATCGCCAAGACCAAACAGCTCAGGCTGGGCATTGCCATTGGTAATCGCCACCAGCGGCCACTTCTCTGCCAGCGCGGCCAGCGTATCGTGGGTTTCCTGTGGCACATCAATACGGCTGCGCCATTTGGCGAAGTTTTCCATGGACGCTTCAGCCCCTATCGCCGCATCACGCGCGCTCATGCCAACATTCAGCATCGCCTGTTCAACCGCACGTCGACGCCATTCGGTCACGTCATGGTAAATGTCCGGCTCGGTCTCCCGCAGGGACTGACGCAGCTGCTGGAAGTCCTTGTTCTGCATCGTCTTCAGCGCCGGGTGATAGTTCTGCACAAACGTCAGCGACTCCTGCTCGGTACGCAGGATCACCTGGCGGTTATCATAAAGGGTGTCATCAAGGTCAAAGGTAAGGGCTGAAATCTGACCCAGTGGGCGGTAAAAACGCATTATTTCCCCCGTTTGGCGCGTGGATGCGCCGCGTCATACACCGAGGCAAGGTGCTGGAAGTCTAAGTGGGTATAAATTTGGGTGGTGGACAAATTCGCGTGGCCGAGCAGTTCCTGCACACCGCGCAGATCGCCGCTTGATTCAAGCATGTGGGTCGCAAAAGAGTGGCGCAGCTTGTGCGGGTGAACATGGCTGTTCAGCCCCTGCTTAATGCCCCACTCCGCAAAACGCTTCTGCACATTACGCGCCGAGATCCGCTTGCCGAGTTTCGACAGGAACAGCGCCTCTTCTTCCGCGCCAAACAGCCCGCGCAGGTCAAGCCAGTGCTCAATCCAGGCGACAGCGTTGCGACCAATCGGCAGGCGGCGCTCTTTGCTGCCCTTGCCCATCACCCACACTTCGCCGGTGTCCAGATCGAGATGTTTTATATCGAGATTGACCAGTTCTGACAGACGCAGTCCGGCACCGTACATCACCTCCAGCATCGCGCGGTCACGCACCGCCAGTGGATCGTTAAGATCGATATCCAGCAGGCGATTGACATCATCGACGTCGATATTTTTAGGCAGATGACGCGGTGCTTTTGGCGTGGCAATGCCTTTCGCCGGGTTGGCTTTAAGGCTGCCCTGGCTCACCAGCCAGTCGAAGAAACTGCGCAGGGCAGAGAGCCTGAGCGCCAGACTCGCCGGACCTAACCCTTTCCTGCGGCTACGCACGACGACGCCACGAACCGTCGCAGCGTCACATTGTTGCCAGCTTTTCAGGCCGATTTCATCGGCAATCTGCATGATGGCATCAAGCTGACGCTGATAGTTCAGCAGCGTTATGGGGCTAAGCTGGCGTTCAACCCCCAGGTAGCGCAGAAATCGCGCGACGTCAGTGGCAAGAAGTCCGTCCGTCATACGCGCTCAATCCAGCGCTCCAGCAGCTCAGGCAGCATCAGGGCGATCTCCTGCAACAGGTGCGTACCTTGCCCCTGCTCATAGTGATGCGCGTCGCGACTGGTAAATAACATCACGCCTAAGTCGCCATCGCGCCCCATCAGTGACATGGCCACCGAACCAATCGCTTTGGCTTCTGGCAATACCACCAGCAGTTCTGGTCCGTTCAGCGGCCCCAGATAGTGATGTTGATGCCCCAGACGCTGAATACGTAGCGGCTCAAACGCCTGACGGCTCAGTGCCAGATGGGTGAAACCAGACGGTGCACCAATGCGCCAGCGGTCGGGGAAGAGACGAAGGGTTGCGCCTGCAAGCCCCAGTTCTCGCGCCCAGCGGTGGAAACGGCTGAGAAACTCGTCAAGGCTGTGGGCCGAGGCCAGACGCGCCTGCAGATGCAGCAGTCGATAGAACAGGCTTTCGTTATTGTTCGCCTGTTCCATGAGCAGCGTCATGTTCTCTTCAAGCTGATTGATGTGGTTGCGCGCGCGGGCCATGTGCCATTCGACCAGCGACACGGTCCCGCGCACCGGATGCGGCACGCGCATCTGTTCGACAAGACGTGCATTGCGAATAAAAAACGCGGGATTGTTCAGCAGATAATCAACAACAGCACTGTCGTCCAGTTCCGTCACCGTTTCCTGCAGTTCTTCCCCTGGTTGCTTCATAGATGGATAAACCCGTCATAGACATGTACCGCCGGGCCAGTCATAAACAGCGGATGACCCGGTCCTTTCCAGGCAATATCAAGACGACCGCCTGGTAACTCCACGCGAACCTCTTCTGCCAGTAACCCCTGAGCGATGCCGACGGCCACTGCCGCGCAGGCACCGCTTCCGCAGGCCTGGGTTTCGCCCGCGCCGCGTTCATACACCCGCAGACGGATGTGTTCACGCTTCACCACCTGCATAAAACCAATGTTCGCGCGTTCCGGGAAGCGTTCATGGCTTTCCAGCACCGGGCCGAGGGTTTCAACGGCGGCGGTCTCCACATCATCAACCTGAATCACGCAGTGCGGGTTTCCCATCGAGACGACGCCACACAATACTGTCTGCTCGGCCGCACGCATAATATAGGTCTTTTCCGCTTTGTTTGCGCGAAACGGCACGGCGGAAGGTTCAAAGTTCGGCTCGCCCATATTCACACGAACCAGATCGTCATCGGTGACGCTGAGCACCATGCGACCATTCGCGGTACTGACGCGGATATCGCGCTTGTTCGTCAGCCCTTTCAGGCGGACAAAGCGGGCAAAACAGCGCGCACCGTTGCCACACTGGGAGACTTCACTACCGTCAGCGTTAAAAATACGGTAGTGGAAATCGAGGTCAGGATCGTACGGCGGCTCAACCACCAGCAGCTGATCGAACCCCACGCCCAGATGCCGATCCGCCAGGCGGCGGATCAGTTCCGGGGAGAAAAAGACATTCTGCGTTACCGCGTCGACGACCATAAAATCGTTGCCAAGGCCATGCATCTTAGAGAACTGCATCATTCGCTCCATTGCGCGGGTACAGAACGTAATCGTCAGAGATTAACCTGAGTCGGACCACCATTATTGCCACGATCGTTCGTGTCTGGCGTGGAAGACTCAATACCGCTTTGCACAGGTTTCGTCGGCGGCGGCGCCGTTTTATCCGCTGGCGGGAAGTAAAGCGGTCCCTTCAGTCCACAGCCCGTCAGACTAAACAGCGTGATGAGAACGGCAAGCGTTCGGAAAACGTTTTTCATTATAAAGTTGCCCGTAAGTTCAAATCTGTTTCTATCATCGCAGGAGAAGACACAAAAGCAAGAGTTTGCCGCTTTCCTGCAACGGGAATTATTTAGCGTTATACTGCCGGCATCACGAAAAACAGGAACAAAACCATGAATGACAGTGAATTCCATCGCCTTGCAGACACCTTATGGATGACCATCGAAGAGCGGCTTGACGACTGGGACGGCGACAGCGATATCGATTGTGAGATCAACGGCGGCATTCTGACCCTGAGCTTCGAAAACGGCAGCAAAATTATTATTAACCGCCAGGAGCCGCTTCACCAGGTCTGGCTGGCCGCCAAACAGGGTGGCTACCATTTCGATCTGAAAGAGGGCGAATGGGTGTGTGACCGTAGCGGCGAAACGTTCTGGGATCTGCTGGAACAGGCGGCGACCGCGCAGGCAGGCGAAGACGTGCGTTTTCGTTGAGTCTGTTTTGCCCGGTGGTGCGCTGCATACCGGGCAAAAACTGTCAGGAGAAATACTGCTGCAACAGCGGGGTAGTGTCCTGGTTGGCGGGAAGCGCTGGCGTAACGGCCTGCGTACGGAACGGAATCACCTGCGAACGTCCGTCTACATTCACAATCTGGTAGAACTGCGGCAGGTTAAAGTTGATGAAGCTGGAGCCGTAGGTAAAGCGGTCATGTGAGGACGAGTAGAAGCGGCTGACGTCGCGCACCAGCTCTTCTTTACTGCCTTCACAGTGGTGATAAACCTCAGCGCGGTTCGTCTCATCCAGGATGTAGATGTTGAAACCGGCGTCGTCACCCGACTCTTCAAAGAAGAACTGAATAATCCCTTCGCTCGCAAAGCCATCCACGACCTGTGGCAGTTTCACGTGGTTGGTTTCCACCTGCACTGACAGGCCATGCAGCTTGTTGTGCGAAATGGCGCCGTAGAACTCGATGGCGTTTTCCAGCTTCTGTACTGAAACATTCAGGCGCTCGAAGAACAGGCCCCAGGTCTGTCCGGAGACGCGCAGCGCTTTAAAGCGACCGGTTTCCTGACGGGTACTGGAGAGGCGCAGTTCGATGCACTCTGAAACCAGCTGCTGCACGCGGGTACGGATCAGACCGCGCAGATGCTGGCTATAGCAGAACACCTCAACGCTGTCCGGCGGTGCAGCGTCCTGATGCATCTTGCCGAGAATCGTTTTCAGCGCTTCGATCATCGCTTGCTCGCCGTTGAAGTGCAGAGTACGCACTTCGTTCCACGAGTTGCGGTACAGCAGGTCTACGCTGCCCACCAGGCAGTTTTGCTGCTCGCCAAAGCTAAAGACATCCAACTTGCGGAAATCAAAATGGACCACCTGATTGCGGAAGGCCGCCGTCGGGTCATATTCCAGGTTGACGATGATCGCCAGATGGCGAATTTCACACGGGCTGTAGAGCGCTTTTGGCGTCGGCGCCGGCAGACGCAGCGGGAAGTGGTGGGAGACATCCGCCACCATCTCCTGCAGTTTGGCTAAATCGACAACCTCGTTGCCTTTGATAAACAGCCGGGTACGCGAGGTCAGCAGGCCGTTGAACCAGGCCCAGGCCACCAGCTTGTTCAGGTAGCGGTTATATTCCAGCGGCTGATGGCTGATGATCGAGTCCATGCTTGGCGCACGGTTGTACAGGTACCAGCCGGTGCGGTTTGCGCGGCCCGGCGGCACATAGATAAAGGTCAGGTTCGGTTCTGACAGGTCCGGCGAAATCTGCGGGTTAACCAGCGTGACTTTACCCGGCAATGCTTCAAACGCCGCATACAGTTTACGCGTCAACACCCCGATATCCTGCGGGCTGGCGGAAACGCTGAGATTGTTACGACGCGCAAAGCGGATAAGGTTGCGGTAGCTTTGCATCATGGCATCGAGCAGTTCGTTGTGCGCTTCACGCACCTGATCGATTTTCCAGTTGGCGCGGTTATCAAGCATCGACAGACGTTCTTCGTCCCATCCCCACTCTTTCACCAACTGACTGACCACTTCACGACGCCAGCCCACGCATGCGCGTTCGCGGCTGAGTTTTTCACAGACTTTGAGATAGAAACATCGACGCACCAGATCGAGACGCGTGGTGTCATCAATGGCTTTCAGGTATTCGGTGACGCGTTCAAGCATCATGCAGTAAGCATCCAGCCCGTAGGAGACAATTTCTCCGTCGTGCAGACGCTGTTTGATATCTTTCGCCAGCAAACGCGGCGTGGGGTATTCCCAGGAATAGGCTTCCAGCAGCAGGGTTTTCAGCACGGCCTTATACGGCGAATCAATGCTTTTATAGAGCTGCCAGAGGCTCGCGCCAAAGTACTCTTCGGCGGAAAGCGAACTGAGGCCACCCAGATCCAGCCATTCATTTGGTGTCAGCACACCCTGGGAGTACAACGACATTACGTAATCGTCGTAATGCTCTTCTTCGTCGCACGGCACCATATTCCACAGAATACGCTTACCGGCCAGGCGAACGGCAGTACGGTAAAACTCGTCCAGCAGTAAGATGTGCTGGGTTGAGCCGCAGTCTTCACCACCCAGACTGCCACTTTCGTTATGACGGAAACGGTTTTCATCAATCAGGAAGAAACTGACTTCCACGCCAAGCGACGCGGCCCAGCTTTCCAGCAGGCTGCACTTTCGTTGCAGCAGCTGACGCTCGTCGTTATCGAGCCAGGACTGATGACAGACCCAGATGTCCAGGTCCGAAGAACAGCTTTGCCCAACCGAGGAGGTGCTGCCCATGGTGTAAACGCCTGTAATCGGCAGTTCACCTTTCGGTGATTCCTGCGGCGGCATGCCACGGTAGAGTTCAAGTTCGGTCAGGTAGTGTTGTTGGGTTTCATCAGGCGTGAAAAGACAGATGCCTCTGGGAACGTTACCGTCAAGGTAGCCAGGCATCAGCGGATGGTGATAGTGCAATAATGTCGGCAGAAGACTGTATACCTGCTGGAAAGCAGGGCCCATAGCAGCAAGCGCGCGATCGACACGCAGTTGGTTTATGGCATCCAGTCTCTGTTTCAGAGTCTCAATATAGAGGTACAAGACGTATCGCCTGATGTTTCCGGGTGTCGCACGCTATTCAAAACAGAAATAACAGCGGACCCGCAGTATTACAAAAAGAGAACCGTTACCTTTTTTCGCCCTTATCATTATGGTGGTACCGACGAAAAAATGGTCTAAAACGTGATCAATTTAACACCTTGCCGGTTGACCGTAAAGAAAGATGCGCTACATACAGTGTAGCACCGTTCTGTACGTGTAAATTCCTTAATACGGCTGTGGCTGACGAGAACCCCGCCCTGTCCCTCTCTTCTTCATCACCGTAAAACTGCCATCCCAGAGTCAACAATGTTAGGATGGTTAGCGATTGATAATGACGGTAACAAGCATGTTAGACAATGTTTTGAGAATTGCCACACGCCAAAGCCCTCTTGCGCTCTGGCAGGCACATTATGTTAAGCAGCGCCTTGAAGCCTGCCACAGTGGATTGTGCGTCGAGCTGGTGCCGATGGTCACGCGCGGTGACGTGATCCTTGATACGCCACTGGCTAAAGTGGGCGGCAAGGGCCTGTTTGTCAAAGAACTGGAACTGGCATTGCTTGAGAACCGCGCCGATATCGCCGTACATTCGATGAAAGATGTGCCCGTCGAGTTCCCGGAAGGGCTGGGGCTGGTGACCATTTGCGAGCGTGAAGATCCGCGCGATGCGTTTGTCTCCAATCACTATGATTCGCTCGATGCGTTGCCAGAAGGCAGCGTGGTTGGCACGTCCAGTTTACGTCGTCAGTGCCAGCTGGCAGAACGTCGTCCGGACCTGATCATTCGTTCGCTGCGCGGTAACGTTGGTACGCGTCTGAGCAAGCTGGATAACGGCGATTACGATGCCATTATCCTCGCGGTTGCGGGTCTGAAGCGCCTGGGGCTGACGTCGCGCATTCGCGTCGCGTTGCCGCCTGAGCTGTCGCTGCCGGCTGTGGGTCAGGGGGCCGTCGGCATTGAATGCCGTCTGGATGATGAGCGTACCCGCGCGCTGCTTGCCCCACTGAACCATGATGAGACCGCTATCCGCGTTAACGCCGAGCGCGCCATGAACACCCGCCTCGAAGGAGGGTGTCAGGTGCCGATTGGCAGCTATGCTGAATTAATTAACGGTGAACTGTGGCTGCGAGCGCTGGTTGGCGCACCGGACGGTTCACAGATGGTCCGCGGCGAACGTCGTGGTAAAGCGCAAGATGCCGAACAGCTTGGCGTGTCGCTGGCAGAAGAGCTGCTGGATAACGGCGCCCGTGAGATCCTGGCTGAGGTTTATAATGGAGAACCCCCTGCATGAGTATTCTTGTCACCCGCCCTTCTCCCGCAGGAGAGCAATTAGTGAGCCGTCTGCGCGCACTGGGGCAGGTGGCCTGGAGTTTTCCGCTCATTGAATTCTCCCCCGGTCGGGAGCTGTCCGCGCTTGCCGACCATATGAATACCCTCCAGCAGGGCGACTTGCTGTTTGCGCTGTCGCAACATGCGGTGGAATTTGCCCAGGCACAGCTGCAACAGCAGGGTCTTAACTGGCCAACCGCTCCTCACTATTTTGCGATTGGTCGTACAACGGCACTGGCGTTGCATACCGTAAGCGGAACAGACGTTCGTTACCCGTTAGATCGGGAAATCAGCGAAGTCTTGCTACAATTACCTGAATTACAAACTATTGCCGGAAAGCGTGCACTCATTTTACGCGGTAACGGCGGGCGCGAACTGTTGGGCGAAACGCTGCGGGAACGCGGGGCCGAGGTCACGTTCTGCGAATGCTATCAGCGTTGTGCAAAACATTACGATGGTGCGGAAGAGGCGATGCGCTGGCATATGCGCGGCATTACGACCCTGGTGGTGACCAGCGGCGAAATGCTGCAGCAGCTCTGGTCGCTGGTGCCCCTTTGGTATCGTGAAAACTGGTTACTCCACTGCCGGCTTCTGGTCGTCAGTGAGCGTCTGGCGAACCAGGCCCGGGAACTGGGCTGGCAAGATATTCGGATCGCTGATAACGCTGACAACGATGCGCTGCTGCGCGCATTACAATAACTCTCATAATGGGAAGCCATAATGACGGAACACGATAAATCCTCCGCCGTGGTTGAAGAGACCAGGGAGACTGTGGACATCACGCCGCAGTCAGAAACGACTGAGAAAACCGTTGAGAAGAAGAACGGCAGCAATAAAACCAGCCTCGCGCTGAGCGCGATAGCCATCGCCATTGCGCTGGCCGCCGGCGTTGGTCTCTATGGCCTGGTGAAACAGCAAGGTTCCAGCCAGACGGCGACCAACGACACGCTGGTCAATCAGCTTACCGCCCTGCAAAAAGCGCAGGAGACGCAGAAAACTGAACTGGAAACGGTGATTAAACAGCAGTCCGCGGCGCTCGCTGAGGCGAACAGCAAACAGGAAGAGCTGACCAAACAGCTGGACGACGTGCAGCAGAAAGTCGCCACGATTTCCGGTACCGATGCCAAAACCTGGCTGCTCTCGCAGGCCGATTTCCTGGTGAAGCTGGCCGGACGTAAGCTCTGGAGCGATCAGGACGTCACCACCGCCGCCGCACTGCTGAAAAGCGCTGATGCGAGCCTGGCAGACATGAACGATCCGAGCCTCATTACCGCGCGTCGTGCCATTACCGAAGATATCGCCAGCCTCTCTGCCGTTTCGCAGGTGGACTACGATGGCATCATCCTGAAGGTCAATCAGCTTTCAAACCAGATTGATAACCTGCAGCTGGCGGATAACAACGACGATGACTCCCCGATGGATTCTGACGGCACCGAGCTTTCCAGCTCCCTGAGCGAATGGCGCGTGAACCTGCAAAAAAGCTGGCAGAACTTTATGGATAGCTTCATTACTATCCGCCGCCGCGACGAAACCGCCGTTCCACTGTTAGCGCCGAATCAGGACATTTATCTGCGCGAAAACATTCGCTCCCGCCTGCTGGTGGCGGCTCAGGCCGTGCCGCGTCATCAGGAAGAAACCTACAAACAGGCGCTTGATAACGTCTCGACATGGGTACGTGCTTACTATAATACCGATGATGCCACGACCACGGCTTTCCTCGATGACATTGATAAACTGAGCCAGCAGAACATCACCATGAACGTGCCGGACAAGCTGGAAAGCCAGCCGATTCTGGAGAAACTGATGCAGACGCGCGTGCGCAACCTGCTGGCGCAACCGGGCGTTCCGGCAGAACCTCACGCCCAGGCCCCTGCCGCCGCGCCAGCGCCAGCGCCTGAAAGCGCGCCACAAGGAGAGTAATGATGCTTAAAGTACTCTTACTCTTCATCCTGCTGATCGCCGGGATCGTGCTGGGGCCGATGCTTGCCGGTCATCAGGGTTACGTCCTGATCCAGACCGATAACTACAACATCGAAACCAGCGTAACGGGTCTGGTGATCATCCTGATCCTCGGTGTGGTGGTGCTCCTTGCGGTGGAGTGGATCCTGCGCCGAATTTTTCGTACCGGTGCGCATACGCGTGGCTGGTTCGTTGGCCGTAAACGCCGCCGCGCCCGTAAGCAGACTGAGCAGGCACTGCTTAAGCTGGCCGAGGGTGACTATCAGCAGGTTGAAAAGCTGATGTCGAAAAATGCTGACCATGCCGAACAGCCGGTGGTGAACTATCTGCTGGCCGCCGAGGCAGCGCAACAGCGGGGTGACGAAGCCCGCGCCAACCAGCATCTGGAACGCGCGTCAGAACTTTCTCCGAAAGACCCGATTCCCGTTGAGATCACCCGCGTTCGCCTGCAGCTGGCCCGCAACGAAAACCACGCCGCGCGTCACGGTATCGACCGTCTGCTGGAAGTCTCGCCACGCCACCCGGAAGTGCTGCGTCTTGCCGAGCAGGCCTATATTCGCACCGGTGCCTGGGGTTCACTGCTGGATATCATTCCGTCGATGGCCAAAGCCGACGTCGGTGATGATGAGCATCGTGATGAACTCCAGCGTCTGGCATGGATTGGCCTGATGGATCAGGCGCGTGCCGATCTCGGCAGCGATGGCCTGAAAACATGGTGGAAGAATCAGAGCCGGAAAACGCGTCAGCAGGTTCCGTTGCAGGTTGCGATGGCAGAACATCTGATTGAATGTGACGATCATGACACGGCGCAGGAGATCCTCCTCGACGGACTGAAGCGACAGTATGACGATCGCCTGGTTATGGTGATCCCGCGTCTGAAAACCAATAACCCTGAGCAAATTGAAAAAATGCTGCGTCAGCAGATTAAAGCCGTCGGCGACCGTCCACTGCTGTGGAGTACGCTGGGCCAGTCGCTGATGAAGCACGGTGAATGGCAGGAAGCGAGTCTCGCCTTCCGTGCAGCGCTGAAACAGCGCCCGGACGCGTTTGACTACGCGTGGCTTGCCGATTCGCTGGACAAGCAGCACAAGCCGGAAGAGGCTGCCGCCATGCGCCGCGATGGGCTGTTATTAACGCTGCAAAATAATGGCATCCAGCAATAAATAACAAGGAGGCCAGACGGCCTCCTTTTTTTATTCCCCTTCGCCTGCTACATTCTTTACCACGTCATCTGAAAACGAACCCGCCAATGTAACGACGTCTTTTCATTAACTTTTTTCCATACACGCGACGAGTGCCGCGTGGACTGAATCGTTTTTGAAAGGAAATCGTCATGAACTCCCTTTTGTACGCGCTTATTGAAGCGCTGCGCTGCCACCGCTGGCTGCGCCTGCTGGCCTGTGCCTTTATCTTTACATCACTGGGAAATGGCGTCACCCAGGTGGTGGTCTTCGGCTTACTGTTAGCATGGTCCGCCCCGCCCGCACTGCTTACCCTCGCCTTTCTTTTCGCCACGCTACCTGGCTTTGTCGGCAGCCTCATCAGTGAAAAGCTGTGCGCGCGCTATTCTCCGATACCCCTGTTGATACTCACCGAGGGGCTTGGCTTACTGGCCCTGCTCTTTCCCCTGCTGGGCGTGCACTATCACAGTATCCCTGCGTTACTGGCCGTGCAGTCCACCGAAGCACTGCTTAGCGGAATGAGCTGGCCTGCCCTGACGCTGCTCTTTAAACGCGGACTCAGAGAAGCAGAACTGCCTGCCGCAACCTGCCTCGAGAATGTGATTTTTGCCGCTCAGGTTTTGTTAGGCACCGGGCTGGGGATGGTACTTTTCCAGAAGATCGCCATCCTCGCCTTGCTGGCCATTGATGCCATCAGCTTTCTCGGATCGCTGTTCATGCTCTGGCAGGCGGGTCGTGTATTTTTAGCGCCCACACTGGCAGTACCCGCTGAAGAGAAAGCGCCTGCGACTTTACGCTGGCAGATGTTGACCATCCGGCAGAAACGCAGTTTGCTGATTTTGCCTGCGCTGGCCGCCGTCGGTTCACCGGCCATGGCGCTTCTTCCGGCAATGGCACAGCAGATCCATCCTCAGGATGCGGCCAGCCTTGCTTTGCCACTGCTTTTTGCAAGGAGCATGGGACAACTTTGCGGTCCCCTGCTGCTAAAAAGAGACAGCCTGACGCGTTTTGCAGCACGCACGCCACGGATTTTACTGTGTCTCGGCATCTTCCTTGCTGCGTATGGGATGCTCCCGCTGTTGTCCGGGTGGATGGCATGCGCGCTGGGGATGATATTTGTCGCACACCTGGCCTCAAATGTTCTCTTTGCGGCCGGCACGTTTGCCGTACTCAGCAGTTTTCAAACCACACACATGGCTTCGGCCAGCAGTAAAGTCTGGCGCTGGCAAACGCTCAGTGCCTCGCTTTTCACCGGTATTGCCGCGATGGCGGCAGCAGGGTTTGGCTCCATACAAGCGCTTTACAGCGTTTCGTCAGCCGCTCTCATACTGGTCGCCCTGATCATGTACGTTTACCGGGAATAAGGCATAAAAAAACGCCTGCTATAAAAGCAGGCGTTAAAACAGGTCTGTAAGACAACATATTTGGTGCTTCACTCAACGTTATGCCCATGGTGTCTGATGAGGCCGAAGCGACATCTGTCAGTGGACGATAAGCACCGTAAATGGCTCTGCGTCATTCCTGAGTTTATGAGGCACTAAGGCGAACATAAGAGATGGAATGAGCATCTACACGTACATTATTGCACGTAACGTGCCAACTTGACACGCAGAACTTTTACATCGCGCAACATTTTAAGATAAAAGGAAATTATGTTGTTGAGCGGTATCTTAGACCCTACAACCTGCTGATAAACACGACGAAATGTCGTCTGGAGGAGACACGAAAGCCGCCAAATTATTATATCTTTTACTTTCAGTGTGTTATGTGTCGCTGAATCGCGACAAGGAAGCCAGCTGTTGTCGTGGAATCACTACAGAGGGGGAAAGGCGCAGAAAACAAAAAACCCCGCCGAAGCGGGGTTCAAAATTGGTCGGCGAGAGAGGATTCGAACCTCCGACCCACTGGTCCCAAACCAGTTGCGCTACCAAGCTGCGCTACTCGCCGATGTACTGCTTTTTGAATTTTTAGTTCAATTCATTAAAAAGTCGTGGTGCGAGGGGGGGGACTTGAACCCCCACGTCCGTAAGAACACTAACACCTGAAGCTAGCGCGTCTACCAATTCCGCCACCTTCGCAATTCACAACTCTTTCAATAATGGGGTGGCTAATGGGATTCGAACCCACGACAACTGGAATCACAATCCAGGGCTCTACCAACTGAGCTATAGCCACCACTGTATTCTTTCACGCGGTACTGACTACTTCTCAGACCACCGCAGCTCTAGCGCCGGGACTAAAATGGCGCGCCCGACAGGATTCGAACCTGAGACCTCTGCCTCCGGAGGGCAGCGCTCTATCCAGCTGAGCTACGGGCGCTTAGCGCCGTTGCGGGGCTGGATATTACGTACCTCCGACCCCGCTGTCTAGTGCTTTTTTGAAAAAAATGCGCGTTTGGTTATGGTTTGCACATTTTGCCGCTTATTCCTCCACTTTCTGCGAGGTAGCGCGGCGGCCCAGACCAAAAAGCTTATACGCCGCGGTCACCGCCGCCAGGAAGATCATCCCGACAAACAGCGACATGCGCGTATCTTCATTAAAGTACATTCCGATTAATACGCAAACCAGGAACGCCATCGTCAAATAGTTGGCGTACGGGAACAGAATGGAACGGAACGGATGGCTGGCGATGGCCTTTTTATGTGCCTGGCGGAAACGCAGCTGGCTAATCAGGATAACAAACCAGGGCACCATGCCTGGCAGCACGCTGGCGCTGTAGACATAAACGAACACGCGCTGCGGATTCGGGATGATGTAGTTCAGGCAAGAGCCAATCAGCAGGATCACAATCGACACCGCCACACCCGCAACCGGTACGCCCGCACGCGAAACTTTCGCCATTGCCGCTGGCAGCTGATTGTTTCTGGACAGCGCGTAGAGCATACGTCCGCAACTGTACATCCCGCTGTTGCAGCCTGACAACGCCGCCGTCAGAACCACAAAGTTAATGATGCCTGCTGCTGCCGTGATGCCAATCTTCGCGAAGGTCAAGACAAACGGGCTACCGGTCGTGCCAATTTCATTCCACGGGAAGATGGTTACGATAACGAAGATCGCCCCCACATAGAAAATCAGGATACGCCACAGCACCTTGCCTACGGCGCTGCGCAGCGTAACCTGCGGGTTTTTCGCTTCACCCGCGGTAATACCGATAAGCTCGACCCCCTGATAAGAGGCCACAACGATACACAGTGCCGTCAGGAAGCCCTTCCAGCCGCCCGCAAAGAAGCCGCCGTTTTCGGTCAGGTTACCAAAGCCAATGGCGTGCCCGCCGTTGCCAAAGCCGAAGAAGATAACGCCCAGCCCGACCACAATCATCACGATGATGGTGGTGACTTTGATCATCGCAAACCAGAATTCGATTTCACCATAAAGACGAACGGCAGCAAGGTTTGCCAGTGCCACCAGCCCCACGGCAATCAGCGCCGGTATCCACTGGACCATGTCCGGGAACCAGAACTGCACGTAGACCCCTATCGCCGTGATTTCAGAGATGCCGACCGCCATCCACATAAACCAGTATGACCAGGCCGTCAGGTAGCCAAAGAACGGGCTCATATATCGGTGCGCGTAAACGGCGAAGGAACCCGTGACGGGCTCCATGAAGAGCATTTCGCCCATCGAACGCATGATGAAGAAAACGAACAATCCCGCAATGATATAAGCCAGCAAGACCGAAGGTCCTGCCCATTTGAGCGTGCTTGCGGAGCCCATAAACAGGCCCACGCCGATAGTGCCGCCCAGCGCTATCAGTTCAATATGACGAGCCTCCAGCCCACGCTGTAGCTCCGGTTTTTTCTCTGCCATAGATCCTCGATTGTGTTTGCTGTTTCCCGACTTAAGGCCGGGTATTGTTTTTTAGGGGTACTAAAATACGGGGCGAATGGTTTCTTAAAATGCGGCAAATGGCAAACGATGCATAAAAAAAATGAATGCATTGCACAGATTCGCAGCAGTTTTGCAGGGGAGTTGCAGCGCGAACAGCATATCGCGCTACATTTTGATTACATTTTCCCGGTGTAGTGCCAGGTAAGGTAGCGAAGCAGACGGATCTGTCGTGTAATCCGCGTCGGCTGAGATAGCAGGCGATACAGCCACTCCAGCCCCAGGTTTTGCCAGACTTTGGGCGCGCGCTTAACGTGGCCGGTAAAGACGTCATACGTTCCGCCGACGCCCATATAAAGGGCATCCGGACACACCTGACGGCAGTCACGCATCAGGATCTCCTGGCGTGGGGAGCCCATCGCCACGGTGATGATTTTCGCGCCACTGTCGCGAACGCGTTCAAACAGCGCCTGCCGGGCCTCTGGTTTGAAGTAGCCATCCTGGCTGCCCACGATGTTAACATTCCATTGACTGCGCAATTTCGCTTCGGTCTGCGCCAGCACCTCCGGCTTACCGCCAATCAGGAATACCGGCGTGCCTTCCGCCCCTGCGCGTGCCATCAGTTGCTCCCAGAGATCGGCCCCTGCCACGCGAGATACATTAGCGCCAGGATACTTTTTGCGGATTGAACGCACCACGCTGATACCGTCGGCATATTTAAATTCAGCCGCTTCTATCAGGCTTCTCACTTCGGCGTTGTCTTCCACCGCCAGCATCTTTTCCGCATTGATGGCGACCAGCGTACCGGATTTCATCTGACCACCAGCGAACAGAAAATCCAGCGCGTGTTGCATATCGCGCCAGCCAATAAGCTGCAGACCGCGCAGCGTATAGCGCGGTGCAGAAGTTTTATCCGTCATGACTTTCCCTACTCACACTTGCGACAGCGTTGTGCTGCCCTGCGGCTCGCGCTTATGCACAAGCCCTGCACTGTCAAACAGCCAGTACAACAGTTTGGCCAGTAACAGGCAGATGCCAAAAACGACCATGAAGAAAACCACGCGCGACACGAATGAATCCAGCCCTTCACGCGCCAGAACGATCATATTGAAAATGGCACCAAAGCAGAAACTGTGCAAAATAGCCGCCTTATAGCGGTTTGTTTCTTCGTTGCCGCGCACGTAGAGCCAGTCAAACCACTTGATGATCAGCCCCACCACCACCGCCCCCGGCAGGATAAACCAGCTTCCCCCCATCACCACCAGCGAGCCAATCAACGTAGGTGAGATCGCAAGGCCTGAGTGGTTGTTCAGCACTTCCCAGGTAAAATAGTTTGCCGTGTTGAGTACGACGCCGGGGCGGTCTGGCCACAGCCAGGTTGGGATAAAGACATAAAAGTCGCGCACAATAGGCGCAAGGCCCTGGAAATCGATTTTGTCGTAGTTTTGCAGCAACAACGCCAGGTTTTCCCACGGCGAGAAGGTGTCGCGCGTGAGATAGAGGAACGTGTAAAACGCCTCGTCACCGGCTACGTTGAGCCCGTAGCGCTTCAGGGCAAGCCAGAACATACCAACAATGCCAAACACCCCAGCAGCCACCAGCATCCATAAAGAGATCCACCCGCGGATGATGCCGATAAACAGGAAGATTGCGAAAGCGATGATGATATTTGCACGCGTCCCTCCCACAATCATGTAGGTCAGGAAACCGAAGGCGACGGTACTCACCAGGAAAAACAGCCAGGCTTTGCTGTCCTGACGCAGGAAAAAGATCACCAGCATCGCCGGAATGAAGAAGTAGAAGAAGCGCTTAAGCGCCACGCCCGACACTTCGGCAGAAAAAATCTGGCTGTAGGACTGGAGCTTGAACAGCAGAAAACCATTGTGCATGAAGAAGATACCCACGCTTACCAGCGCGATCGTCATCAGCATCACCCACGTCAGGTGCGTCTCCACCCGGTTCATGGTGAAGAGCGCCCGGCGCGGCGCGGTGGATTGCGCTGAACGCAGGCGCGTTTTATAGGTGGCGTAGTAGACGGCGTAGAAGCAGGTCGCTGCCAGGATCGCCTGAAGCAGGATCTCGGGCGGGGCAACGCTCACGTCAAACCGGAAGACCAGAATGCTGGTCAGCGGGAATCCGAAAAAGAAGGTCAGAAGAAACAGTAACGAGAAGAAGACGTTAAAGTTAAAACGCACCCGGCGAAACTCGAACCAGGTGAGCGTGGCGATAAATAAAGTGCTCAGAAGCCAAACGATCAGTAAGCCGCTGAATTGCAACTGGCTCATGCTTTGTCTCCTGCAGCGATACGCAGCGCGCGGTGCCACGGCGTGAGGTAGTTCGGGCTAAAGAAGTCGATGGCACTTTTGTCCACCAGCGCCAGTTGTCTCTGCGCTTCGCGGACCACCTCTTCGTTAAGCACATCGGAAGTAAACAGCACCGGCAGATGCTGCTCCGCCATGTCCTGCCAGAATGGGTTTTCGCGATTGAGTACGCAGGGCACACCCGCCTGAATCAGCAGACACAGCGTGCCAATTCCTTGCTGACGCGCAAAGATGAAATAGCCCAGATCGCACCGACGCAGCAGCGCAAGATACTCATCAAATTCCAGCTTATCGTGGAGAATGTGCACATTCGCGGCGCTAAATAACGCGAGTGCCTGCTGGCGGACCTCATTGATATAGGCATCGTTATTGGCCGGATACCCCATCGGCACAATCACATTGACGGTGTCGCCAAACTGCTGATGTACCGCCCTGAGCGCGGCAAGATGTTCATTGCTGCGATCGCCTGAGTTACCCACCAGAATCGTCAGTTTACCCTCGCGCGGCGTATCATTCGCCATGTTGTTCAGCGCCGGGTTCATTCGGGTCGGGAAATAGAGTAGCTCACCGCGTACGTCAGGGTGGCGTTTAGCAAAATAATTGAGATCGCCACGGGTCGCGAAAACGCATCCCACACGCCCCTGCGCCATGCGCCGCAACGGGTAGAAAAGACGGAATTTCCAGCCGCTGGAGACTTCGTAGAGATCGGCTCCCCAGATATGCCAGCTGCACTGCGAAGGTTTGATCCCCCCGCTCAGGAGCGCCAGCCACAGGCCGGTATTAAACTGCCCATGGAAAAAGAAACGTTGCTCACGATCCGCTTTGGCTTTGGCAACAACCGCCTTCGCCAGCGCAGCCTTGTCCGGCCAGAAAGAGAGTGTCAGCGTCGGACACGCCACGCTCAGGCCATTATCCTGACCGGCAACCATAAACTCACGAGCGTCGGGATCCCCCGATGCCAGTTCATCATTGAAGAACCGTAACACGGTCTGGTTATGGTGTGGGATATCCGATCCCAGTATGTGAATCAGTGCAGTCATGCGCGTTTACGCCAAAGTAAAAATACGCCGCAACAGGCAGCGAAATAAACGATATAGGTTGCCATATAGGCCTGAGCCGCCCCCAGCGCACCGTGTGCCGGGATCAACCAGTGTGAGAATGCGGTCAGTAATGCAAACTGGCTGATTTCCGCCAGGATATACAACCGTAGCGAGGCTTTCGCAATCACCAGATAACCAAAAACGTAAGCCCCCACTTTCAGTACATCGCCCACCAGTTGCCAGGCAAACAGATCGCGCATGGCGGTAAACTTCGCGGAGAAGAGCAGCCAGATGGCGACATCGCGCAATAGCCATACGGTTAAACTGGCTGCCGCAACGGCGGGAAGGACAAACCGCAGTGAGCGGGAAATTTCGCGCGTGATATCCTGCCTGGAGGTCAGGCGCGATAAGGTTGGCAGCAAATAGACGCTAAAGGAAGCCGTTATAAATTGGAGGTAGGCATCGGAAATACTGCTCACCCCTTGCCAAATCCCAACTTCGTCCCAGCTGTAATGCGCCGCCAGCAGGTTTCGCATCATCACATAGGCGACGGGGAGCGTGACGGAGGTGATGAGCGCCATCAGGGTAAATTTTCCCAGCTGGCTTGCCAGCACCTTATCCCATTGAGGTTTCAGGTAACTCAACGGAATGGTGCCCCGACGCATTAGCATGAACGCCGCCGGAACGACCACTAATGCCGGTACCAGCGCCAGCCCCAGCAACGCGCCTTCATAGCCGCCCAGCCGATAGCAAAAATAGTAGGCAATCACGCCGATGACGCTGCCGAGGATTAACGCCAGTGCGTTCCCGGCCGCATCACGAAAGCCTTTCATCAGCGCCAACAACAGGTTAGCCCAGGCAATGCCCAGCTGAACCAGCGCGACCAGACGAACCAGCCCCTGATAATGGGTGTGTCCAAATAACCCCTGGCTTATGGGTGCCGCTGCCAGCAGGAAAATAACCGCCATCAGGGTCGAAAAGCCGGTGACCATCGCCGAGGATGTACCGACAACACGGCGAAGCTGGGCCGCATCATCATGGTACTGCGCAACGTATTTCGTGACGCCGTTGAAAATCCCTGCGCCAGCCAGTACCCCAAGGACGGTCACAAGCTGACGGAAATTGCCCGCCAGCCCGACGCCTGAAGGGCCGAATGAGACGGCCAGCAGCTTGACGACCAGTAGCCCGGCGCCAATTTTGACAAGTGTGGACGCGGCGGTCCACACCGATGCTTTTGCCAGAGACATATCAGCCGAAATAACTCAGAAGGGTGTTAATCACCGTACGCTGGTTAACAGGCGCGAGGTTGTAGAACAGTGGCAAACGAAGCAAACGCTCACTTTCTTTCGTGGTGTAGCGATCTTCACCCGCGAAGACCCCAAATGCCTCTCCTGCAGGGCTGGAGTGCAGCGGGATATAGTGGAACACCGCCAGAATTTCGGCTTCTTTTAGCCAGGCAATCAACTTGCTGCGATCGTCGTTATCGCGCAGTTTGATGTAGAACATATGGGCATTATGGACGCAATCAGCCGGAAGGGTCGGCAGCTCAATTCGCCCGGCTTGGGCCAGCGGTTGCAGCGCGTCGTAATAAGTTTGCCACAGGGACAGGCGCTGCAGATTAATGCGGTCCGCTGCCTCCAGTTGCGCCCACAGGTATGCCGCCTGCAGATCGGCCATCAGATAGCTTGAGCCAATATCGCGCCAGGTATATTTGTCTACCTGCCCCCGGAAGAACTGGCTGCGGTTGGTGCCTTTTTCACGGATCACTTCCGCGCGCTCGACCAGCGCACGGTCGTTAATCAGCGTCGCACCACCTTCGCCACCGGCGGTATAGTTTTTGGTTTCGTGGAAGCTAAAGCAGCCGATATGGCCGATCGTTCCCAGCGCTCGCCCTTTATAGGTCGACATCACGCCCTGAGCGGCATCTTCAACCACGAACAGGTCATGTTTTTTGGCGATCGCCATGATGGTGTCCATCTCACACGCCACACCCGCGTAGTGAACCGGCACAATCGCGCGCGTTTTGTCCGTGATTGCCGCTTCAATCAGCGTCTCATCAATGTTCATGGTATCCGGGCGAATATCCACAAAGACGATTTTCGCACCACGCAGGACAAAGGCATTCGCTGTAGAGACGAAGGTGTAGCTCGGCATGATCACTTCATCGCCCGGCTGGATATCCAGCAGCAACGCCGCCATTTCCAGCGATGCGGTACAGGACGGGGTCAGCAGGACTTTAGCGCTGTGAAACCGCTGCTCCATCCACTGCTGGCAGCGACGGGTAAAACCACCGTCACCACAGAGTTTGCCGCTGCCCATAGCAGACTGCATATAGTCGAGTTCAGTGCCCACGACGGGTGGTGCGTTAAATGGAATCATCTTGTCACCTGTATAACCAGTAAGCGGTGGCGTCGATGTTGGCACCACTCGCGATATAACGTTTAAGCGCGGTGGTGTTGCCCATCTGGGTTGCCACCCGCAGAGTCAAAAGCTGTTGCTGCTGCGCCCAGTGAAGCGCCGCCTGCATGAGTTTTTCGCCCATGCCGTGCCCGGCTAATAAACCAATACGCCCCTCGTTCGCGTTGAGCTTACGAAGCGAGACAAATCCCTCAATCTGGCCGTCTGCAGTGCGAAACACCAGGCACACATGGTCAAAGGTGCCTTTTACCGCGTTCTCTACCCACTGGGCGTAGAAACGCCCGCTGTCGTCCGGTGCATACCACGGTGCGCGAAAGCGGCTCCGGGCAAACACCTGTGCCGCCATCTGACGCAGCGCGGGGATATCCTGCTCCGTTGCCACTTCCGCACCGGGCGAATCATGGCGGACGAGCGTAATGGACAGATCAACCTCGCCTTCAACCAGCTGAAAACCTTGTTGCTGGAGCGCATCGAGCAGGTCGGCACGGTCTGCGGGGATCCTGGCCTGCACCCGCGGCCAGGCGGTGAAATCGGCGTCAGTCAGAACCGGCGCATCGTCGCGCAGGCGCACGATGGCTGATGGCAGACCAAAAAAGGCACTCTCCCACTCAAGGGACTCGAGAACCCCCTTCAGGTGGCTCAACGCCAGACACCTTTCGTATCAACCACGTACTGTTGGCGTACGGCATCACCGGACGTCGCTTTAAATTCTTTATGATCCACCAGCAGCACCAGCACATCCGCCGTCGCCAGTGCCTCATCCAGCGCGGTCAACGTACAGTGGCCCGCCAGTTTTGCCGGCAGTTCATGAATATTGGGTTCAACCACCAGCGTTTCGCCGGTGTGCCAGCCAGCGATCATCTCTGCAATCTCCATCGCCGGGCTTTCGCGTAAGTCGTCAATATTCGGTTTGAATGCCAGACCAAAGCAGGCAATTTTCAGCTCACTGGCGCGTTTGCCGCTCTCAGCCAGACAGTCCGCTACGGTGGCTTTCACCTGACTGAGCACCCAGTGTGGCTTGCTGTCATTCACTTCACGCGCGGTGCGGATCAGGCGGGCCTGCGCCGGGTTTTGCGCCACAATAAACCACGGGTCGACGGCGATACAGTGACCGCCCACGCCCGGGCCAGGCTGGAGGATATTCACGCGCGGATGGCGATTCGCCAGGCTAATCAACTCCCAGACGTTAATCCCCTGATCGGCGCAAATCAGCGACAGTTCATTCGCGAAGGCGATATTCACGTCCCGGAAACTATTTTCCGTGAGCTTGCACATTTCGGCGGTGCGGGAGTTGGTCACCACACATTCGCCTTCAAGGAAAATCTTGTAAAGCGCGCTGGCGCGTGCAGAACAGACTGTCGTCATGCCGCCGATCACGCGATCGTTTTTAATCAGCTCTACCATCACCTGACCTGGCAGCACGCGCTCAGGACAGTAAGCAATATTGATATCAGCTTGCTCGCCCGCCTGCTGCGGGAAGCGTAAGTCAGGTCGGGCTTGCGCCAGCCACTGCGCCATCTGTTCGGTAGCACCGACGGGCGAAGTGGATTCCAGGATCACCAGAGCCCCTTTTTTCAGGACCGGTGCAATCGATTTTGCCGCCGCTTCGACGTAAGCCATGTCGGGCTCATGGTCGCCTTTAAAGGGGGTTGGCACCGCAATCAGATATGCATCCGCCTCGACCGGCGTCGTGCTGGCACGCAGGAATCCGCCATCAACCGCCTCTTTCACCACGCGGTCGAGATCGGGCTCCACGATATGAATTTCGCCACGGTTAATGGTTTCCACCGCACGCGCGTTGATATCCACGCCCACAACCTGTTTTTGACGGGAGGCAAACGCTGCCGCGGTGGGCAAGCCAATGTAGCCAAGACCAATGACAGAGATGGTAGTAAAACTCATAGCGATACCCGATTGTGTTTAAGTGCATGCAAAATACGGCCACAAGCCTGCCCATCACCATACGGGTTATGGGCCCGGCTCATCGCCTGATACTCTTCGTCGTCGTGCAGCAGGCGCGTCACCTCTTCGACGATCAGCTGTGTATTGGTGCCGACCAGACGTACCGTTCCCGCTTTCACCGCTTCCGGGCGTTCGGTCGTTTCACGCATGACCAGCACAGGCTTGCCGAGAGACGGCGCCTCTTCCTGAATACCACCGGAATCGGTCAGGATCAGCCAGGCGTGGTTCATCAGCCAGACAAACGGCAAGTAGTCCTGCGGTTCAATCAGCAGGACGTTTTCTATATGCCCAAGGATACGGTTGACCGGCTCGCTGACGTTAGGATTAAGGTGCACCGGGTAGACAATCTGCACATCCTGATTCTGCGCGGCGATTTCTGCCAGGGCATGACAGATTTGCTCAAAGCCGCGTCCAAAGCTCTCGCGACGATGGCCGGTGACCAGAATGGTTTTTTTGCCATTGTTCAGGAAGGGGTAGCGTGCGGCGAGTTCTTTCTGAAGATCGTTGTTTGACAGCACGCGGTCACGAACCCAAATCAGGGCATCAATCACCGTATTCCCGGTGACAAAGATTTTGTTGTCGGCAATATTTTCACGCAGCAGGTTCTGTCGTGAGTTTTCGGTGGGCGCAAAATGGTACATCGCCAGATGGCCGGTGAGTGTGCGGTTGGCCTCTTCGGGCCACGGCGAATAAAGGTTGCCGGTGCGCAGACCCGCCTCAACATGGCCGACTGGAATTCGCTGGTAAAACGCAGCCAGGCTGGTTGCCACCGTGGTGGTGGTATCGCCATGCACCAGAACCACGTCAGGTTTGAAGGACTCCAGAATCGGCTTGAGCTCTTGCAGAATACGGCAGGTTATCTCCGTTAACCCCTGCCCCGGTTTCATAATATTGAGATCGTAATCCGGGACGATAGAAAAGAGAGTTAAGACCTGATCGAGCATCTCACGGTGTTGGGCAGTAACACACACCTTCGCTTCAATATCAGGATCACTGGCCAGCGCATGAACCAGAGGCGCCATCTTTATGGCCTCCGGCCTGGTGCCAAATACGGTAAGTACTTTCACATCGATTCTCTTCGATTAGACGATGAAGGCCGCAGCCTTCATCGTAGACGGCGTTTTAGTTAGTGCGACGACGCGTTAACGCCACGCCAGCGCCAGTCAGTGCACCCACAATCCCCCACATGATCATCAGGAATGCGCGGCGCGGACTATCGCGTTTTACAGGCTCTTCAGGCGTTCGCAAATAACGATAGGTCTGAAAAAGCGGATCCATTGTTGGACCGACATTCAGGGTGTTCAGCATCGCGCGGTTTTGATCGTAGTCGAGGTCAAAATCAGGGCCAACGGCCTGGAGGTTTTCCAGTCGAGCCTGCAGCATTGGGCGCCCGAGAAGGAACATTTCGGAATCCGGCAGTTCATCTGCCGGCACGTCCGTCTCAGTGCGGGAAATATTGTGCTGTTCGGCAATTTTCAGCGCCTGCTCAATATTGTGTACACGGCGGGCGAAGATGGCTTTAGCCACCTCTTCCTGACGTTTAACCTGCGCTTTCATCTGGATAGTACGGGCAGCCCAGGCACCTTTCAGCTCTTCATTCAGGTGGCTTGCCGCACGCTGGCTGGCGAAGGCAACGTACTGGCGCAACAGGTTATTGGCATCCGGCGCGGTTTCGGCAATCAGCTTGACGCTGTCGTTGACGTTACGCAGCGCATCTCCCGGCATAAACTGAATGTTGTTAATCATGTCATCCAGCAGCGCGGCATCGGCTTTACTGTTGCCCACCATTCGTTGCTTGTAATAATCCGTCTGGCTCCAGAAATCACGGCGCGTATCCCAGGAAGCCAGCTGCATCACAAACTCTTTATAGGCCTCATCCATGACGGAAGTCTGGTCTGGCGTGGCCAGACTGGCTTTGATATCCAGATTACGCAGGAACTGCTGCTGGGAATAGAACCCCCCGAGCATGTTAACCGTTGGTTTATCTGTGATTGCCGTAGCGCTCCACTCTTGTTTTGCAAAGAAAGTGTATGCGAGCGCGAGGAGCGCGAATCCTAATGCGATGCCTATTATCCAAAGCTTGCCTGCCCATAGAACGCGAAACAAGCCACGGATATCCAGCTCATTCTCGGTCATCTCTGATTTTGCTCCCGCCAACGGTTGAGTCATCACAGTCCCATTTTATTTAGTTAAAGTTGGATTGTTGTCACTATCTCGACGCATCCTGCGTTTTATACGCTTAATGAAACGCGCTACTTTCCAGGCGCGTTTAATACAATAGCCGTAAAGGGAAAATGCTAGCAAGAACAGTACCAACATTACCCATTCGGGAATAAAGTGGGCATATTCCGCTGCAACTCCAATTGCGGCCAGAATAGCAGCCGCCAGCGTAATCAGAACAAAGGCCTGTCGGGAAGTGAAACCCGCTCGCATAATGAGATGATGGATATGCTGGCGGTCGGCCGAAAAAGGACTCATCCCTTTGCGCAGTCGACGATACATAATCGCCACCATATCCATAAGTGGAATAGCAATAACCCACAGTGCAGTCACCGGGCTAATGGGGTGTGTTTTACCTTGGGTGGTTTCGAGCAAGATCCAAATGATGGTAAAGCCTATAAACGTGCTACCCGCATCGCCCATAAAGACTTTATAGCGACGACCCAAAACGCCTAGATTCAAAAGGATGTATGGAAGAATGGCGGCGATCATGGCAAAACACCACATCGCGAGGCTGTATTGACCATCAAACCATAAAATGATCCCAATAGCTGCAAACGAAACACACGATAAGCCACCTAGCAGACCATCAATTCCATCTACCATATTAAACGCGTTTATCGCGACCCATACGGCAAAGAGGGTCAGGAAGTAACCAAATGGCCCAAGAACCATCTCCCACGAACCAAAAATGTACCCCAGGCTACTTAGATGAAGTTTTGCCACGGCCATCATAGCAATGCCGACTGCAGCCTGAACGAAAGCGCGAATTTTTACGCTTATATCATAGCGATCATCAAGTGCCCCAACGAAAACCAGTACCGTGGCGCAGATCAGATACAGTCTGGCATGGGGAATGTAGTAGTCGGCGATAGCGAAAGTAAAACAGATGCCTGCAAAGACGGAGATGCCACCCACCAGTGGGATCATACCCTGATGGCGCTTACGGAAGTTGGGTTTATCCACTAAGCCCAGATATTTTGCTACCTTGCGTGCAAGAAACAAAAAGCAAGTGGTAAACAAAAAAATACTGGTTAGTTCAGTAAACGTATCGAGTAGGTTCACAATGGATGTTCTCAACAAATGTCAGGCAACGAAGTATAACCATGTTGGCGCCAAGCCAGAAGGCATAAAGCATACCTCTTACAACCCCATTTGTTTATTATTCAGGCTATTAATATTTTTAACTGTGCGAATTATCTTATTGTCGCACTGACTGGTCTGAAATGGGAGTCCACATTAATAGCGTATAAGCCATAAAAGAAAAACGCCACGTAAAAACGTGGCGCTTGCTGGCTTTATTTGCGTTACGAGCGTTTCATCATATCGAAGAAATCGTCGTTAGTTTTGGTCATCGCCAGTTTGTTAATGAGGAACTCCATTGCGTCGATTTCACCCATTGGATGGATGATTTTGCGCAGGATCCACATTTTCTGCAGCTCTTCCTGGGTGGTGAGCAGCTCTTCTTTACGGGTACCGGAACGGTTGTAGTCGATAGCCGGGAAGACGCGTTTCTCAGCAATTTTACGAGAGAGGTGCAGTTCCATGTTACCTGTACCTTTAAACTCTTCGTAAATAACTTCGTCCATTTTGGAACCCGTATCGATCAGCGCCGTAGCGATGATGGTCAGGCTGCCGCCCTCTTCCACGTTACGTGCCGCACCGAAGAAGCGTTTTGGACGATGCAGGGCGTTAGCGTCCACACCCCCCGTCAGCACTTTACCGGAAGCCGGAACGACGGTGTTGTAGGCACGCGCCAGACGGGTGATGGAGTCGAGCAGGATGATCACGTCTTTCTTGTGTTCAACCAGGCGTTTCGCCTTCTCGATAACCATTTCCGCAACCTGAACGTGGCGAGATGCGGGTTCGTCAAAGGTAGAAGCAACCACTTCACCTTTAACCAGACGCTGCATCTCGGTCACTTCTTCCGGACGTTCGTCAATCAGCAGTACCATCAGTACGCAGTCTGGGTGGTTATAAGCGATGCTCTGCGCGATATTCTGCAGCAGCATGGTTTTACCCGCTTTTGGCGGTGCGACGATCAGACCACGCTGGCCACGACCGATAGGCGATGCCAGATCCAGGACGCGAGCGGTTAAATCTTCAGTTGAGCCGTTACCACGCTCCATGCGCAGGCGAGAGTTCGCGTGCAGCGGCGTTAAGTTCTCAAACAGGATCTTATTACGGGAGTTTTCCGGTTTGTCGAAGTTAACTTCATTCACTTTCAACAGCGCAAAGTAGCGTTCACCCTCTTTTGGAGGACGAATCTTACCTGAAATGGTGTCACCAGTGCGGAGGTTGAAACGGCGGATTTGGCTAGGGGATACGTAGATGTCGTCAGGGCCGGCGAGGTAGGAGCTGTCTGCAGAGCGGAGGAAACCAAATCCGTCTTGCAATATCTCCAGCACACCGTCGCCAAAGATATCTTCGCCACTCTTAGCGTGCTGCTTCAGGATGGCGAAAATGATGTCCTGCTTGCGCATACGAGCCTGGTTTTCCAGCCCCATATTTTCGCCGAGAGTGATCAGCTCAGAAACCGGCGTATTCTTTAATTCGGTAAGATTCATAATGGTGTGGGTTCTTAAACTCGGGGTGATACTCGAACTTAATGTTGTGAATGGTATGGCAGGGTCATCCATGCCTGTTTAGCGGCCATCAACTCATGTCTGTTCGCTGTCTGGTCACAGGGAAAAAACGCAGAACTGAAACGACAAGACGGATTGAGTGACAAGCCCGGAATTTAGCAACTTCACGCACTGTTTGTGTCAACAACGGGAAGTATCGGGTAAAACAAGATTCAAACAACAAGATATGTTTAAAACGAAGTCATAGCTAACTTAGCACGACTTCAGCCGGGCGTCCAGAGTTCCACATAATTTAGGCGCTCTGGACGCGCAGCAAAGAAACCTTACGCCAGGTTAGCGTCGAGGAACTCTTTCAGTTGACCTTTGGACAGTGCGCCCACTTTGGTCGCTGCCACTTCGCCGTTTTTGAACAGCAGCAGGGTCGGAATGCCACGGATACCGTATTTTGGTGCGGTGCCCGGGTTCTGGTCGATGTTCAGCTTGGCAACGGTCAGTTTGCCCTGATATTCGTCAGCGATCTCATCCAGAATCGGGGCGATCATTTTGCAAGGACCACACCATTCAGCCCAGAAATCGACGAGTGTCAGCCCGTCAGCCTTAAGTACGTCCGTGTCAAAACTGTCGTCAGTCAGGTGAATAATTTTATCGCTCATATATAACTCCACAGGAATAAGCCTGGTGCGTTGGTTTCGCCCTCATCAACGACGTGTTGATGTCGCATTAACCAACTAAAGGTTGACTTTATTTCACCGGATACGCTTTCGTAAAGCAATAGTAAGCTGATATTCTACCACACTATGAGCAAAACACATTTAACAGAACAGAAGTTTTCCGACTTCGCCCTGCACCCAAAAGTGATCGAAGCCCTTGAAAATAAAGGGTTTCATAACTGTACGCCCATTCAGGCTCTCGCCCTGCCGCTGACGCTGGCGGGACGTGACGTAGCAGGGCAGGCGCAAACCGGTACTGGCAAAACGATGGCGTTTTTAACGTCAACGTTTCATTATTTACTTTCTCATCCAGCGATTGCAGACCGCAAAGTTAACCAGCCGCGCGCGCTAATTATGGCCCCGACGCGAGAACTGGCGGTACAGATCCACGCAGACGCTGAACCCCTGATGCAGGCTACGGGCCTGAAAATCGGCCTGGCTTATGGCGGCGATGGTTACGATAAGCAGCTGAAAGTGCTGGAAAGCGGTGTGGATATCCTGATTGGTACCACCGGCCGTCTTATCGACTACGCAAAACAGAACCACATTAACCTTGGTGCCATCCAGGTTGTGGTGCTGGATGAAGCTGATCGTATGTACGATCTGGGCTTCATTAAAGATATCCGCTGGCTGTTCCGCCGCATGCCACCCGCGAATCAGCGCCTCAACATGCTGTTCTCTGCGACCCTGTCGTATCGCGTACGCGAACTGGCATTCGAGCAGATGAACAACGCCGAATATGTGGAAGTGGAACCCGAGCAGAAAACCGGCCACCGTATCAAAGAAGAACTCTTCTATCCTTCCAATGAAGAGAAAATGCGTCTGCTGCAAACGCTGATTGAAGAAGAGTGGCCAGACCGCGCCATTATCTTCGCGAACACCAAGCACCGCTGTGAAGATATCTGGGGCCATCTGGCTGCAGACGGTCACCGCGTTGGCCTGCTAACGGGCGATGTTGCGCAGAAAAAACGCCTGCGTATTCTTGAAGAATTCACCCGTGGCGATCTCGATATTCTGGTCGCCACCGACGTCGCAGCGCGCGGCCTGCACATTCCAGCCGTTACGCACGTCTTTAACTATGACCTGCCGGATGACTGCGAAGACTATGTACACCGTATCGGTCGTACCGGTCGTGCGGGTGCAAGCGGCCACTCTATCAGCCTCGCGTGTGAAGAGTATGCGCTGAACCTGCCGGCGATTGAGACGTACATCGGCCATTCTATTCCGGTGAGTAAGTACAACCCGGATGCGCTATTAAGCGAACTGCCGCCGGCTAAGCGCCTTACCCGCGCCCGCTCCGGCAATGGCCCGCGTCGATCTGGCGCGCCGCGTAATCGTCGTCGCTCAGGTTAAAAAATTATGCTCAGCTCCACCTCGCTTTATGCGGCAATTGATCTCGGTTCGAATAGTTTTCATATGCTGGTTGTGCGCGAGGTGGCGGGAAGCATACAAACGCTGACGCGCATTAAGCGCAAGGTCCGCCTCGCGGCGGGCCTGAGCAGCGATAATCACCTCTCTCCTGAAGCCATGGAACGTGGCTGGCAGTGCCTGCGACTCTTTGCAGAGCGTCTGCAGGATATCCCGCATTCCCAAATCACCGTCGTCGCCACTGCAACACTCCGCCTGGCGGTTAACGCCGTGGATTTTATTGCCAAAGCGCAGGAAATTCTCGGTTGTCCGGTGCAGGTTATCAGCGGTGAAGAAGAAGCGCGCCTGATTTATCAGGGCGTTGCGCACACCACGGGAGGCGACGATCGTCGTCTGGTTGTGGATATCGGGGGCGCCAGTACCGAACTCGTGACCGGCACCGGTGCGCAGGCAACGTCACTATTCAGCCTGTCGATGGGTTGCGTAACCTGGCTTGAGCGCTACTTTACTGACCGCAATCTGGGTCAGGAGAACTTCGACGAGGCGGAAACTGCCGCACGCGAGGTGTTACGCCCGGTGATGGACGAACTGCGCTACCACGGCTGGAAAGTCTGCGTGGGGGCCTCCGGTACCGTGCAGGCATTGCAGGAAATTATGATGGCGCAGGGCATGGATGAGCGGATCACGCTTGCCAAGCTTCAGCAGCTTAAACAGCGGGCCATTCAGTGCGGGCGTCTGGAAGAGCTGGAAATTGAAGGCCTGACGCTTGAACGCGCGCTGGTATTCCCGAGCGGGCTCGCGATCCTGATCGCCATCTTCACCGAACTGAACATCAAATGTATGACGCTGGCGGGTGGCGCGCTGCGTGAAGGTCTGGTCTACGGGATGTTGCACCTGTCGGTCGATCAGGACATTCGCAGCCGTACCCTGCGAAACGTGCAGCGTCGTTTCCTGGTTGATATCGATCAGGCAGGCCGCGTGGCACAGCTGGCGTCACGCTTCGCCGATCATGTGGCTAACGCCTGGGATCTGGACCCTTTGAGTCGTGATCTGCTGCTAAGTGCCTGTGCACTGCATGAAATCGGGCTGAGCATTGATTTTAAACAGGCCCCGACTCATGCCGCTTATCTGGTGCGTAACCTCGATTTACCCGGCTATACCCCTGCGCAGAAAAAGTTGCTGGCAACGCTGCTGTTGAACCAGACCAACGCCGTTGACCTCTCCTCTTTGCATCAGCAAAACGCCGTACCGCCGCGCGTGGCCGAGCATATGTGCCGCCTGCTGCGTCTGGCTATTCTGTTTGCCAGCCGCCGCCGCGATGATTTGCTGCCGGCACTCAATCTGGTGGCGGATGACGAGAAACTTTCGCTGACGTTGCCGGAAAACTGGCTGGATAATCATCCGCTTGGGGCGGAGATGGTCGAGCAGGAGTGTCAGTGGCAGAGCTACGTACACTGGGTGCTTGAGGTGAAATAACAGGGCGGACATGCCCGGTAACGCTACGCTTGCCGGGCGTGTAACAACCTACCCCTTCTCTTTGGCTTTCGCCAGCATGGCGCGGATGTTAGCGACGTTCGCCTGCCCCTTATGCATCCGCTCTTCAGCCGTAATCACTTTACGCTCCTGCTCCCAGATGAGGTCGTCCTGCGGAAGTTCCAGCAGGAAACGGCTCGGCTCCGGGCGCACCAGTTCGCCATATTGTCTACGCTCTTTGCACAGCGTGAAGGTCAGCTCTTTCTGAGCGCGCGTGATGCCAACATAGGCCAGACGGCGCTCCTCATCGACGTTATCTTCATCAATGCTGCTCTGGTGCGGCAGTAACCCCTCTTCCATGCCAACCAGATAGACATACGGGAATTCCAGACCTTTTGATGCATGCAGCGTCATCAGCTGAACCTGATCGGCCTCTTCTTCGCTCTCGCCGCGTTCCATCATATCGCGCAGGGTAAAGCGGGTAACCACCTGCGTCAGGGTCATCGGTTCATCAATCTCCGAGCCTTCCAGCATTTCAGTCATCCAGCTGAACAGCTGGTTAACGTTTTTCATGCGCATCTCGGCCGCTTTCGGACTGGCGGAGGTTTCATACAGCCAGGACTCGTAGTCGATACCGTGGATAAGGTCGCGCACGGCGGCGATAGGTTCGCGCTCTGCCAGCCGCTGCACTTCACCAAGCCAGTGGGTAAAGCGGGTTAATGAATCGTAGCCGCGTCCGGTGAGCGTCTGACTCAGCCCCATATCGAAGCTGGCGGTAAAGAGACTCTTATTACGCGTCATCGCCCACTCGCCAAGCTTTTGTAGCGTCGCCGGGCCAATTTCCCGTTTCGGGGTATTCACGATACGCAGAAACGCGCTGTCATCATCCGGGTTAGTGAGCACACGCAGGTAGGCCAGAAGATCTTTGATTTCGGGCCGCGAGAAGAAGGAGGTCCCGCCCGAAATTTTGTACGGGATGCGGTTTTGCATCAGCATCTTTTCAAAGACGCGTGACTGGTGGTTGCCGCGATAGAGGATCGCGTAGTCTTTGTATTCGGTTTTATTGACGAAGTGGTGGGCGATGAGTTCGCCTGTGACCCGCTCCGCTTCGTGCTCTTCATTGTTGGCGCTGAGCACTTTTAGCTCTGTACCGTAACCCAGTTCGGAGAACAGGCGTTTTTCGAACACGTGCGGGTTGTTGGCGATCAGGATATTCGCGGCTTTAAGGATACGTCCGGAGGAACGGTAGTTCTGCTCCAGTTTGATCACCTGCAGCGCCGGGAAATCTTTACTCAGCAGGACCAGGTTTTGCGGACGCGCACCGCGCCAGGAGTAAATGGACTGATCGTCATCACCGACCACCGTGAAACGCGCGCGCTGTCCCACCAGCAGCTTCACCAGTTCATACTGGCTGGTATTGGTGTCCTGATACTCATCCACCAGCAGGTAGCGGATTTTATTCTGCCAGCGCTCACGCACCTCTTCATTACGCTGCAGCAGTAGCGTGGGAAGCAGGATCAGGTCGTCGAAATCCAGCACGTTACAGGCTTTCATATGCGCATCGTACAGACCGTAGCAGTGGGCGAAGATCCGATCCCGCTCGCCTTTGGCGATCGCCGCGGCCTGGGCCGGGGTCATCAGATCGTTTTTCCAGTTGGAGATCGTTGAGATCAGCTGTTGCAGCAGAACCTTATCATCTTCGATCAGCCCCTCGGTGAGCTCCTTGAGCAGGGCCACCTGGTCGGTATCGTCGAACAGTGAGAAGTTGGATTTCATCCCCAGCGCGGCGTATTCACGTTTGATGATATCCAGCCCCAGCGTATGGAAGGTGGAAATCATCAGACCGCGCGCCTCTTTACGCCCCAGCGTCTGGCCGACACGCTCTTTCATCTCGCGCGCTGCTTTGTTAGTAAACGTCACCGCCGCGATGTGGCGAGCCTGATACCCGCAGCCGCGGATCAGGTGGGCAATCTTATTGGTGATGACGCGCGTTTTGCCGGATCCCGCGCCCGCCAGCACCAGACAGGGTCCAGTGACAAATTCGACGGCTTGTTGTTGTCCGGGGTTTAAACGCATAAATGATCACTCAATGAAAGTCAGGAGGGGAGAATAACAGCGTGGTAGTATAGCGAGCCTAATCCATACCACTCAAGGCACGATCATGGCAAAAACCGCGGCAGCACTGCATATCCTTGTAAAAGAAGAAAAACTGGCTCTGGATCTTCTCGAGCAGATCAAAAACGGCGCCGACTTCGGCAAGCTGGCGAAGAAACACTCTATTTGTCCGTCAGGTAAACGCGGCGGTGATTTAGGTGAATTCCGTCAGGGTCAAATGGTTCCGGCGTTCGATAAAGTGGTCTTTTCCTGCCCGGTGCTGGAACCCACTGGCCCACTGCATACGCAGTTTGGCTACCATGTAATTAAGGTTCTGTACCGCAAATAACAGCAAGGCCTTCTCTGAGAGAAGGCCTTGTACGTTTAGTCAGGTCAGGGCATCAGCCCGCCCGGGTATTAACCTGCTACCGCGATACGTTTCATATCGGTCATGTAGCCACGCAGTTTCTGGCCCACTTTCTCGATTTCATGACCGCGAATGGCTTCGTTTACATCACGCAGCTGCGCGTTATCCACAGCACCTTCCGCAATCGCTTTGCCCAGATCGCCCGGCTGCAGGGTTGTCATGAACTCTTTCAGCAGCGGTACGCAAGCGTAAGAGAACAGGTAGTTACCGTACTCGGCGGTATCAGAGATAACCACGTTCATTTCGTACAGACGCTTACGGGCGATGGTGTTCGCAATCAGCGGCAGCTCGTGCAGTGATTCATAGTAGGCAGACTCTTCGATGATGCCGGAATCCACCATGGTTTCGAACGCCAGCTCAACGCCAGCTTTCACCATCGCAATCATCAGAACGCCTTTATCGAAGTACTCCTGCTCGCCGATTTTACCTTCAAACTGTGGGGCGGTTTCAAAAGCGGTTTTACCGGTCTCTTCACGCCAGGTCAGCAGTTTCTTATCGTCGTTAGCCCAGTCCGCCATCATGCCGGAAGAGAACTCGCCGGAGATAATGTCGTCCATATGTTTCTGGAACAGCGGTGCCATGATCGTTTTCAGCTGTTCAGACAGCGCGTAAGCACGCAGTTTCGCCGGGTTGGACAGACGGTCCATCATCAGCGTAATACCGCCCTGCTTCAGCGCTTCGGTGATCGTTTCCCAGCCAAACTGAATCAGTTTTTCTGCGTATGCCGGGTCTGTACCCTCTTCCACAAGCTTGTCGAAGCACAGCAGAGAGCCCGCCTGCAGCATACCGCACAGGATGGTTTGCTCACCCATCAGGTCAGATTTTACTTCCGCGACGAAAGACGATTCCAGAACGCCCGCACGGTGGCCACCCGTTGCTGCAGCCCATGCTTTGGCGATCGCCATACCTTCACCTTTCGGATCGTTTTCCGGGTGAACGGCGATAAGCGTTGGCACGCCGAAGCCACGTTTGTACTCTTCACGTACTTCTGTACCCGGGCACTTCGGTGCCACCATCACAACGGTGATGTCTTTACGGATCTGCTCGCCCACTTCAACGATGTTAAAGCCGTGGGAGTAACCCAACGCCGCACCGTCTTTCATCAGCGGCTGCACGGAACGCACAACGTCAGAGTGCTGTTTGTCTGGCGTCAGGTTAACCACCAGGTCTGCCTGGGGGATCAGTTCTTCGTAGGTACCGACTTTAAAACCATTTTCGGTCGCTTTGCGCCAGGACGCACGCTTCTCAGCAATCGCTTCTTTACGCAGGGCGTAGGAGATATCCAGACCGGAGTCACGCATGTTCAGGCCCTGGTTCAGACCCTGGGCGCCGCAGCCGACGATGACCACTTTTTTACCCTGAAGGTAGCTCGCGCCATCGGCAAATTCGTCGCGCGCCATAAAGCGGCATTTGCCCAGCTGCGCCAGCTGCTGGCGCAAATTCAGTGTATTAAAGTAGTTAGCCATAATGGACTCCGTGATGTTGTGTTGTTGTGCTTATTGTTCGGTTCGCTTTTGCGAGAATGAACTTACTATATGACAGGAAATTTATTGCGGAAATTGATATATTCACAACGTCACGTTGCAATATTTGCAATGTAAAAAGGGGGAGTGAAATCAGTGGATTTACGCGATCTGAAAATGTTCCTGCATCTGGCGGAAAGCCGTCACTTTGGGCGCAGCGCCCGGGCGATGCACGTCAGTCCCTCCACGCTTTCGCGCCAGATCCAGCGCCTTGAGGAAGACCTCGGTCAGCCCCTGTTTGTACGCGACAACCGCACCGTCACCCTGACGGAGGCCGGTGAGGAGTTACGGGTCTTTGCCCAACAAACGCTGCTGCAGTATCAACAGCTGCGACACACCATTGACCAGAAAGGGCCATCGCTGTCCGGCGAGCTGCATATTTTCTGCTCCGTGACCGCGGCCTATAGCCATCTGCCGCCGATTCTTGACCGCTTTCGCGCAGAACAACCGTCGGTGGAAATTAAACTCACCACCGGTGATGCCGCCGACGCAATGGAAAAAGTGGTGACAGGCGAGGCGGATCTCGCCATTGCCGGGAAACCCGAAACCCTGCCAGGCGCTGTCGCGTTCTCAATGCTGGAGAACCTGGCGGTCGTGTTGATTGCCCCCGCGTTACCCTGCCCGGTGCGTAATCAGGTGTCGGTGGAAAAACCGGACTGGTCCACGGTGCCTTTTATCATGGCCGATCAGGGGCCGGTGCGCCGACGTATTGAGCTCTGGTTTCGTCGCCAGAAGATCAGCAACCCGTCGATTTACGCGACGGTTGGCGGGCATGAGGCGATGGTGTCAATGGTGGCGCTGGGCTGCGGCGTGGCACTGCTGCCGGAAGTGGTCCTGGAGAACAGCCCGGAACCGGTGCGTAATCGCGTGATGATTCTGGAGCGCAGCGACGAAAAAACGCCGTTTGAGCTTGGCGTATGCGCACAAAAAAAGCGGCTGCAGGAGCCGCTTATTGATGCCTTCTGGCAGATACTGCCTAACCACTAGCCCGCCAGGAAGAACCTGAACGCCGGGTTATGGGTTTCATCGTGACACTCATAGCCCAGCTCGTTCAGCCGCGTTTCGAAATCAGGCTCGTGCTCGCCCAGTTCGAAGGCGGCCAGCACGCGTCCATAATCGGTACCGTGGCTGCGGTAGTGGAACAGAGAGATGTTCCAGTGCGTGCCCAACGTATGCAGGAACTTGAGCAACGCGCCCGGTGACTCCGGGAACTCGAAGCTGTAGAGACGTTCCTGCAGCGGCTTCGACGGACGCCCGCCCACCATATAACGCACGTGCAGTTTCGCCATCTCATCGTCGGAGAGATCCACGACGCTGTAGCCACCTTCGTGGAGAAGGTGGAGGATCTCTTTACGCTCTTCCAGACCACGGCTTAACCGTACGCCGACAAAAATGCAGGCATCTCGGGCGTCGGCAAAACGGTAGTTAAACTCCGTGACTGAACGGCCGCCCAGCAGCTGACAAAACTTCAGGAAGCTGCCCTTCTCTTCCGGGATGGTAACCGCCAGCAGCGCTTCGCGTTGCTCACCCAGCTCGCAGCGTTCGGAAACATAGCGCAGACCGTGGAAGTTCACGTTGGCACCAGAAAGGACATGTGCCAGACGCTCGCCGCGGATGTTGTGCTGCGCGATATATTTCTTCATCCCCGCCAGCGCCAGCGCGCCGGAAGGTTCCGCTACCGCACGCACATCTTCGAACAGATCTTTCATTGCGGCGCAGATGGCATCGCTGTCGACGGTGATAATATCGTCGAGATACTCCTGGCAAAGACGGAAGGTTTCATCGCCAATGCGTTTAACCGCCACGCCTTCAGCAAACAGCCCGACGCGTGGTAAGTCCACCGGATGACCGGCATCCAGCGCCGCTTTCAGACAGGCCGAGTCTTCCGCCTCAACGGCAATCACTTTGATTTGCGGCATCAGCTGTTTGATCAGCACCGCTACCCCCGCCGCGAGGCCACCACCGCCAACCGGCACGAAGACGCGGTCGAGATGCGCATCCTGCTGCAGCAGCTCAAGCGCCAGCGTCCCCTGTCCGGCAATGACCATCGGATGATCGAACGGCGGCACCCAGGTAAACCCCTGTTGCTGCGCCAGCTCTATCGCTTTGGCTTTGGCTTCGTCAAAGTTTGCGCCGTGGAGCAACACTTCACCGCCGAAACCGCGTACGGCATCCACTTTGATATCGGCAGTAGCAACCGGCATAACAATCAGCGCTTTCAGCCCCAGGCGCGCAGAGGAGAACGCGACGCCCTGCGCGTGGTTGCCCGCAGAGGCGGTAATCACCCCCCGCGCTTTTTGCTCGTCGGTCAACCCGGCCATCATCGCGTAGGCGCCACGCAGCTTGAAGCTGTGTACCGGCTGGCGGTCTTCGCGTTTCACCAGAATCACGTTGTCGAGGCGCGAGGAGAGTTTTTCCATCTTCTGCAGCGGCGTGACCTGTACGGCTTCATAGACCGGTGCACGTAGCACCGCCCTGAGGTATTCCGCCCCCTCAGGGGCGGCGGATAACGGTTGCGACTCGGCCATCATTAGCCCCCAAGTTTCGATTTGTCGCGCACCGCGCCTTTATCTGCACTGGTGGCAAGGCTCGCATAGGCGCGCAGGGCGAAGGAGACGTCGCGCTGGCGATCTTTTGGCGTCCAGGCTTTGTCACCGCGAGCTTCCTGGGCTTCACGACGCGCCGCAATCTCCTGGTCGCTCAGTTTCAACTGAATACCGCGATTCGGGATATCAATTTCGATCAGATCGCCATCCTCAATAATCGCGATGTTGCCGCCGCTTGCCGCTTCCGGTGACACGTGGCCAATGGAGAGACCAGACGTACCGCCAGAAAAACGTCCGTCGGTGATCAGCGCACAGGCTTTACCGAGGCCCATGGATTTCAGGAAGGTGGTGGGATAGAGCATCTCCTGCATACCCGGCCCGCCTTTCGGCCCTTCGTAGCGAATGACAACCACGTCGCCTTCCACCACTTTGCCACCGAGAATAGCCTCTACCGCGTCGTCCTGGCTTTCGTACACTTTTGCCGGGCCGGTGAATTTGAGAATACTGTCATCCACGCCTGCGGTTTTTACAATACAGCCGTTTTCTGCAAAGTTACCGTAGAGCACGGCCAGACCGCCGTCCTTGCTATAGGCATGTTCCAGTGAGCGAATACAGCCTTCTGCACGATCGTCATCCAGCGTGTCCCAGCGGCAATCCTGTGAGAAGGCCTGGGTGGTACGAATACCTGCCGGGCCGGCGCGGAACATCTTTTTCACCGCATCGTCTTTCGTGAGCATGACGTCGTATTTGTCCAGCGACTCCGGCAGCGTCAGGCCGAGCACGTTTTTGACGTTGCGGTTCAGCAGCCCGGCGCGATCCAGTTCACCGAGAATACCCAGTACGCCACCCGCACGGTGGACATCTTCCATGTGGTATTTCTGGGTACTCGGCGCAACTTTACAGAGCTGCGGTACTTTGCGGGACAGCTTGTCGATATCGCTCATGGTGAAGTCGATTTCAGCTTCCTGCGCAGCGGCCAGCAGGTGGAGAACGGTGTTGGTGGAACCGCCCATGGCGATATCCAGCGTCATGGCATTTTCAAACGCGGCTTTGCTGGCGATATTACGCGGCAGCGCGCTTTCATCATCTTGCTCATAGTAGCGTTTGGTCAGCTCAACGATGCGTTTACCGGCATTGAGGAACAGCTGTTTACGGTCGGCGTGGGTCGCCAGCAGCGAGCCGTTGCCCGGCTGAGACAGACCCAGCGCTTCGGTCAGACAGTTCATGGAGTTCGCGGTGAACATACCTGAGCAGGAGCCACAGGTTGGGCACGCAGAACGTTCAACCTGATCGCTTTGCTCATCAGAAACTTTTGGATCCGCGCCCTGAATCATCGCATCGACCAGGTCGAGCTTGATGATTTTATCGGAAAGCTTGGTTTTACCCGCTTCCATTGGACCGCCGGAGACGAAGATCACCGGAATGTTCAGACGCAGGGAAGCCATCAGCATCCCTGGGGTAATTTTGTCGCAGTTGGAGATACAAACCATGGCATCCGCGCAATGGGCGTTCACCATATACTCCACCGAGTCGGCGATCAGCTCACGCGACGGCAGTGAATAGAGCATACCCCCGTGACCCATCGCGATACCGTCATCCACCGCAATGGTGTTGAACTCTTTCGCCACACCGCCGGAGGCTTCGATTTGCTCGGCAACGAGTTTGCCGAGATCGCGCAGGTGCACGTGGCCCGGCACAAACTGGGTGAAGGAGTTCACCACGGCGATAATAGGCTTACCGAAATCGGCGTCGGTCATCCCGGTGGCGCGCCACAGTGCGCGGGCACCCGCCATGTTACGGCCATGAGTGGTGGTGGCGGAACGATACTTAGGCATGCTTTATTTACTCCCGTCTGACTATTGAATGGGACGGTGCGTGCCGTCCCATATTTATGCTTATTGATTAACCTGATCCAGCCAGCCGTATTTATCTTCCGTTTCACCGGTGAAGAGGCCAAAGAAGGCTTGCTGAATACGTTTGGTGACCGGACCACAGCGGCCAGCACCAACCTGAATACCGTCTACGCTACGAACCGGCGTAATTTCTGCCGCGGTACCGGACATGAACACTTCATCGGCCAGGTACAGGGATTCGCGGGACAGGACCTGCTCACGGACTTCGATACCCAAATCTTTTGCCAGCTTGATGATGGCGTCACGGGTAATGCCCGGCAGAGCGGAAGAGGTAAATGGCGGCGTAAACAGGATGCCGTCTTTCACTTCGAACAGGTTTTCACCTGCACCTTCAGAGATATAGCCATTCACGTCCAGCGCGATACCTTCCTGATAACCGTGACGGCGCGCTTCGCTTCCGACCAGCAGTGAGGAGAGGTAGTTACCGCCCGCTTTTGCCGCCGTCGGGATCGTGTTTGGTGCCACGCGGTTCCAGGAAGAAACCATTGCGTCGATCCCCTGCTCCAGGGCTTCAGCCCCCAGATAAGCACCCCATGGGAACGCAGCAATGATCACATCGGTGGTATAACCGGCTGGCGGGTTCACGCCCATGCCCACATCACCTACAAACACCAGCGGACGAATATAGGCACTGGTGAGGTTGTTCTTACGAATCACGTCGCGGCAGGCTTCCATCAGCTCATCCACGCTCTGAGAAACCGGGAAACGATAAATTTTGGCTGAGTCATGCAGACGCTGCATGTGTTCGCGATGACGGAACACCACTGGCCCTTTGTGTGAGTCGTAGCAACGGATGCCTTCGAAGACAGAGGTACCGTAATGCAGCGCGTGGGACATAACGTGGACTTTCGCGTCCTCCCAGCGAACCATCTCACCATTGAACCAAATGTAATCAGCTTTTTTTGTCGTCATTTTCTCTTCCTGTCGCGCTTAAGCACGGATCTGTTGTGATGTGGTTGTACTCTGGCAGATGGCAACATGTGCAACGTCTACCAGTTTTGTTAACTGACTAAACAGTAAGTCGACCGACCGCGGGCTGGCAACGGTTAATTCGATACTGATATTTTGAGCATCAGTGGCCGTCTCCATATTCATAGAGCAAATCTGAAAGCCACGGTGACGCACCACACGCAAAACGCGTTCTAATGTCTCTGGATTGAAGCGAGCCTGCACGGCGACCTGATGTTGCATCATGATAATTTCTCCAGCATTTGTGAGTTACTGGCACCTGGCGGTACCAACGGCCAGACATTCTCAAGCTCGTCGATTGAGACATGAAGCAGGTACGGCCCTTCGCTTGACAGCATGGTGTCGAGTGCCGCTTCAACCTGGTCTTTACGGGTGATGTGCTGGCCAGGGATACCAAAGGCGCTGGCCAGAATGAGGAAATCAGGGTTATCCGTCAGGGTAGTCTCACTGTAGCGTTCCTGAAAAAACAGCTGTTGCCACTGACGAACCATTCCTAAACGCTGGTTATCGAGCAAGACGATTTTCAACGGTAACTGCTTGCGCTTAACGGTGCCCAGCTCCTGAACGTTCATCATGAAAGAGCCGTCACCGGAGATACAGATAACCGTATCGTTCGGGCGGGCAACCTGCGCCCCTACCGCGGCAGGGAGACCGAAGCCCATCGTCCCTAAGCCGCTGGAGGTAATGAAGTTTTCCGGGCGCGAGTAAGTCATGTGCTGTGCTGACCACATCTGGTGTTGGCCTACATCCGTCGTGACCACACAGTCTGCCGGTTTACGGTCGGACAATTGCTTTAACAGCAGTGGCGCATAGATGGCGTCACCAGGATGGTCGTAACGCCAGGTATGTTCAACGCGCATTTCGGCGGTGTGCTGACGCCATGCGTCGATTTTCAGAGGCTGCTGTAAAGCCGGTAATAACGCGTTGAGATTGCCCTGCAGGGCCACATGCGCCTGACGCAGTTTGTTCATCTCCGCCGGGTCGATATCCATGTGGATCACGTTGGCATTCGGCGCGAAGGTATTCAGCTTGCCGGTGACACGATCATCAAAACGGGCACCTACGGCGATCAGCAAGTCACACGCCTGCACGGCCAGGTTCGCCGCTTTGGTACCGTGCATCCCCAGCATGCCCAGATAGTAAGGATAGTCAGCATCTACCGCGCCAAGACCTTTCAACGTACAGGTGGCGGGCATTTGCGTAACCGCGATGAATTCGCGCAGGGCGGGAACGGCCTGTGCCATACCAACCCCACCCCCTACGTACAACATCGGTTGTTTAGCGTGGGCAATCATCTGCCGCGCCTCTTCCACCGCGGCGTGCGGGAATGCATCGTCGCTTTCAACGGTGGAGAAGTGCGGTTCCAGATCGCCGAGAGCAACCTGGATATCTTTCGGGATATCAACCAGAACCGGTCCAGGACGACCAGAGTTTGCCACCTCAAACGCCTCTGCCATCACACGCGGCAGCTCTTCCAGAGACTGAACGAGGAAGCTGTGTTTAGTGCAGGCCAGTGACAAGCCGAGCACGTCCACTTCCTGGAAGGCATCAGTACCAATGAGGGGTGAGGCCACCTGACCGGTGATGGCGACAACGGGAACGGAATCAAGCAGTGCATCCGCCAGGCCGGTGATCAGGTTTGTGGCGCCCGGCCCTGAGGTTGCCATGCAGACACCGGTTTTACCGGTGGCACGTGCATAGCCAATGGCGGCCATCGCAGCGCCCTGCTCGTGTCGGCACAAGAGGTGTTCCACGCCGCCGTCATACAATGCATCGTAAATCGGCATTATTGCGCCCCCCGGATAACCGAAGACAGTGTCGACTCCCTGTGCGCGCAACGCATGTACTACCCACTGTGCACCATTCATAGTTAGTTCCCCGTCATAAATCGGGAGAAACAGAATTTTGTGCTATTAGTCATTCTCTGCTCCTCGTGTAAGTTTTTTAGTCATAAAAAAACCCCCGGACCTTTCGGTGCGGGGGTCTTAGTTCGTTAAGGCTTGATTTCTAAGCCTTTCCTCGTCCAAGTGCAGCCCCGCACGGTGGGATAATAATCACCACCACGCTAATCACGACCAGGCTAATCACTCGTAGAAGGGCTGTCATTTTCAGTTCTTTTTGCATCTTGTTCGAAGGAATACCTAAAGAGGTATCACAGTTTTTAAATCAAACACAAGATTTATTTATGGCTGGTTTCGTTAGCCTGCGAATCATATTTTATGAACGCATTGTTTTATATGAAGAAATTAGATAGTGAATATTTTTCATTTTTTCAGCACGGACAGAGCGGTATGTCGCCTGTACATTTTTTTGCGAGCAGGGTTCCGCAGAAAAGAAAAGGTTACATCTTGACGTTAAAACCTCGGAAGAGGATGCGTAAATCCGCTAAATGTGGCTAAACATGCATATCGGTCACGGGCATAGTCATCTCCTGAGGAGGTGCTTATGTCACTGTCAGTTGTTTATACCCGTGCGGCCATTGGCGTAAAAGCACCGCTTATTTCGGTAGAAGTTCATCTCAGCAACGGGCTGCCCGGGCTGACGCTGGTTGGATTGCCGGAGACCACGGTAAAGGAAGCCAGAGATCGGGTGCGCAGTGCGATTATTAATAGCGGTTATACCTTTCCGGCAAAGAAAATCACCATCAACCTTGCGCCTGCAGACTTGCCTAAAGAGGGAGGGCGATATGATTTACCTATCGCTATAGCGCTCCTCGCCGCCTCTGAGCAGCTTAACAGCAGCAGACTAGGCGCATATGAGTTCATCGGTGAACTGGCGCTCACAGGCGCGCTGAGGGGCGTTCCTGGTGCCATCTCGGGTGCGCTGGAGGCCATTCGCGCTGGTCGACAAATCATTGTTGCCAATGAAAATGGTGCAGAAGTGAGCCTGATAGTCGAGAGAGGATGTCTGCTAGCCGGGCATTTACAGGAAGTGTGCGCGTATCTTGAGGGGCGACATGTGCTGTCAGAGCCGGAAGAATCAGGCGATCCCCTGGCAGAAAGCCCGGACGATCTGAGCGATATTTACGGCCAGGAGCAGGGGAAGCGGGCGCTGGAGATCACCGCTGCCGGCGGACATAACCTGTTGCTGATTGGCCCACCGGGTACAGGAAAAACGATGCTGGCGAGCAGGTTGAATGGTTTACTGCCTCCACTTAATAACCATGAAGCGCTGGAAAGCGCGGCGATATTTAGTCTGGTGAGTTCCGTGTCATTGCAAAAACAGTGGCGACGTCGCCCGTTTCGCTCTCCGCACCACAGTGCCTCACTGGCGGCCATGGTCGGCGGTGGCACCATACCAGGGCCGGGAGAGATCTCTCTGGCGCACAACGGCATCCTGTTTCTGGATGAACTGCCTGAATTTGAACGCCGCGTTCTGGATGCGCTGAGGGAGCCCATCGAATCGGGTGAGATCCATATCTCCCGTGCACGCGCCAAAATAAGCTATCCCGCGCGGTTCCAGCTGGTAGCGGCAATGAACCCCAGCCCATCGGGCCATTATCAGGGAAACCACAATCGCTCCACGCCTGAACAGACGCTACGCTACCTGGGGAAGTTATCTGGTCCTTTCCTGGATCGTTTCGATTTGTCGCTGGAAATCCCCTTGCCTCCTCCCGGCCTGCTCAGCCAGAGCAGCGCCAGAGGAGAGAGTACGGTGGAGGTTCGCGAGCGGGTTATCGCCGCGCAGGCCCGGCAGTATATGCGTCAACATAAGCTGAATGCCCGTCTGGATAACGCTGAGATTCGGCAGTTTTGTCCTCTTAAAACTGAAGATTCATGCTGGCTGGAGGATACGTTGACGCGCTTTGGGCTTTCCATTCGCGCATGGCAGCGTCTTATAAAAGTCGCCCGCACCATCGCCGATGTGGAAAAGTGCCCTGACATTGAGAGGCGGCATCTGCAGGAAGCGTTAAGCTATCGTGCGATCGATCGCTTGCTCCTGCACCTGCAAAAGTTACTGGCATAAAAAAAGGGGCCACGGCCCCTTTTCTTGTTAGTCGTCAGACTCAGTGTAGTCTTCAGCACCTTCCATCTGCGGTTTACCGCCAGACAGCGTATGGAAACGCTTTGGACGCTTAATGCGTGCCATATACTTGATCCATACACGTTCTGCTTCAGACTGTGGCTCACGCTCGCCACGGCAGACTGCGACAAACTGTTTTTCGTCTTCAGTTGCAGGCTCACGTTTACCCAGATCCAGCTCGTTAAAGGCATAACCATGACGCTCAAGCATCTGCGCCTCTTTGATGGTGAAATCGCCGTGACGAGAGAACCCGCGTGGATAATTTTTATTGTCGAAAAAACGATTAGTCGTCGTAAAGCTTTCCGCCATCCTACACGCTCCTAATTCTTTGGCCGAGCTATTTATGGCGCGGAGTATTAGTTACGCTTGACAGAGTGTAAAACAAAACATTTAAATCATAACGACAAATTATTTTGCGGAGAAAGATGTGGATACGGAATTGCTAAAAACTTTCCTGGAAGTGAGCAGAACGCGCCACTTTGGGCGAGCAGCGGAAGCCCTTTACCTGACGCAGTCAGCAGTCAGTTTTCGTATTCGACAGCTGGAAAATCAACTGGGTGTGAATCTTTTTACCCGCCACCGCAACAACATACGCCTCACGCCAGCCGGTGAAAAACTGCTGCCGTATGCAGAGACCCTGATGAACACCTGGCAGGCGGCACGTAAAGAGGTTGCGCACACCTCGAGGCATAACGAGTTCTCCATTGGGGCCAGCGCATCGTTGTGGGAATGTATGCTCAGTCAGTGGCTTACCCGGCTCTACCCTTCCCACAACCATTTGCAATTTGAAGCGCGGATTGCGCAACGTCAGTCGCTCGTTAAGCAACTGCACGAGCGCCAGCTGGATCTTCTGATCACGACCGAAGCCCCCAAAATGGACGAATTTAGCAGCCAGATTGTTGGCCAGTTTGGCCTTGCGCTTTATGCCTCCGAGCCTTCAATGATGAAAGCCGACCTGACCTATCTGCGTCTGGAGTGGGGGCCAGATTTCCAGCAACACGAGGCGGGATTGATTGCTCCGGATGATGTGCCACAGTTAACAACCAGCTCTGCGGAGATCGCCTGTCAGCAGCTCTCCTTGCTGAAGGGGTGCACCTGGTTACCTGTTCGCTGGGCAGACACGAAACCCGGGTTGCATACCGTTGTGGACTCCACCACGCTTTCCAGACCGCTGTATGCCATCTGGCTCCAGAACAGCGATAAGCAATCGCAGATAAAAGATCTTCTAAAAATTAATATTATGGATTGATGCATGCGCCAGCAGAAATGCTGGCTGCAACGTCTGAAGAGGGGACTCGGCGTCTTTCAGGCAAAAAAAAATCCTTTGCCGAAGCAAAGGATTATATATGGCAGGGGCGGAGAGACTCGAACTCGCGACACCCGGTTTTGGAGACCGGTGCTCTACCAACTGAGCTACGCCCCTAAAGTCTTTTGCCATTAAGCCTGCCGGGTAGGCAGGCTTAATGTCTTAATAAGTGGCGGAACGGACGGGACTCGAACCCGCGACCCCCTGCGTGACAGGCAGGTATTCTAACCGACTGAACTACCGCTCCACCGAAGACTGCTGTAACCACCGGATTTATGCACCGGCTTACTACGTAATTTGATGCCTGGCAGTTCCCTACTCTCACATGGGGAGACCCCACACTACCATCGGCGCTACGGCGTTTCACTTCTGAGTTCGGCATGGGGTCAGGTGGGACCACCGCGCTAAAGCCGCCAGGCAAATTCTGTAATCTGTATCAGCTGAAAATCGTCTCTCATCGCCAAAACATCTTCGGCGTTGTAAGGTTAAGCCTCACGGTTCATTAGTATCGGTTAGCTCAACGCATCGCTGCGCTTACACACCCGACCTATCAACGTCGTAGTCTTCAACGTTCCTTCAGGAGACTTAAAGTCTCAGGGAGAACTCATCTCGGGGCAAGTTTCGTGCTTAGATGCTTTCAGCACTTATCTCTTCCGCATTTAGCTACCGGGCAGTGCCATTGGCATGACAACCCGAACACCAGTGATGCGTCCACTCCGGTCCTCTCGTACTAGGAGCAGCCCCCCTCAATTCTCCAGCGCCCACGGCAGATAGGGACCGAACTGTCTCACGACGTTCTAAACCCAGCTCGCGTACCACTTTAAATGGCGAACAGCCATACCCTTGGGACCTACTTCAGCCCCAGGATGTGATGAGCCGACATCGAGGTGCCAAACACCGCCGTCGATATGAACTCTTGGGCGGTATCAGCCTGTTATCCCCGGAGTACCTTTTATCCGTTGAGCGATGGCCCTTCCATTCAGAACCACCGGATCACTATGACCTGCTTTCGCACCTGCTCGAGCCGTCACTCTCGCAGTCAAGCTAGCTTATGCCATTGCACTAACCTCCTGATGTCCGACCAGGATTAGCTAACCTTCGTGCTCCTCCGTTACTCTTTGGGAGGAGACCGCCCCAGTCAAACTACCCACCAGACACTGTCCGCAACCCGGATCACGGGTCTACGTTAGAACACCAGCCATTAAAGGGTGGTATTTCAAGGTTGGCTCCACGCAGACTGGCGTCCACGCTTCAAAGCCTCCCACCTATCCTACACATCAAGGACCAGTGTTCAGTGTCAAGCTATAGTAAAGGTTCACGGGGTCTTTCCGTCTTGCCGCGGGTACACTGCATCTTCACAGCGAGTTCAATTTCACTGAGTCTCGGGTGGAGACAGCCTGGCCATCATTACGCCATTCGTGCAGGTCGGAACTTACCCGACAAGGAATTTCGCTACCTTAGGACCGTTATAGTTACGGCCGCCGTTTACCGGGGCTTCGATCAAGAGCTTCGCGTTACCGCTAACCCCATCAATTAACCTTCCGGCACCGGGCAGGCGTCACACCGTATACGTCCACTTTCGTGTTTGCACAGTGCTGTGTTTTTAATAAACAGTTGCAGCCAGCTGGTATCTTCGACTGATTTCAGCTCCATCCGCAGGGACTTCACCTACATATCAGCGTGCCTTCTCCCGAAGTTACGGCACCATTTTGCCTAGTTCCTTCACCCGAGTTCTCTCAAGCGCCTTGGTATTCTCTACCTGACCACCTGTGTCGGTTTGGGGTACGATTTGATGTTACCTGATGCTTAGAGGCTTTTCCTGGAAGCAGGGCATTTGTTACTTCAGCACCGTAGTGCCTCGTCATCACACCTCAGCGTTAACAAGGAACCGGATTTACCTGGAACCTCCGCCTACATGCTTAAACCGGGACAACCGTCGCCCGGCTAACATAGCCTTCTCCGTCCCCCCTTCGCAGTAACACCAAGTACAGGAATATTAACCTGTTTCCCATCGACTACGCCTTTCGGCCTCGCCTTAGGGGTCGACTCACCCTGCCCCGATTAACGTTGGACAGGAACCCTTGGTCTTCCGGCGAGCGGGCTTTTCACCCGCTTTATCGTTACTTATGTCAGCATTCGCACTTCTGATACCTCCAGCATCCCTCACAGGACACCTTCAACGGCTTACAGAACGCTCCCCTACCCAACAACACATAGTGTCGCTGCCGCAGCTTCGGTGCATGGTTTAGCCCCGTTACATCTTCCGCGCAGGCCGACTCGACCAGTGAGCTATTACGCTTTCTTTAAATGATGGCTGCTTCTAAGCCAACATCCTGGCTGTCTGTGCCTTCCCACATCGTTTCCCACTTAACCATGACTTTGGGACCTTAGCTGGCGGTCTGGGTTGTTTCCCTCTTCACGACGGACGTTAGCACCCGCCGTGTGTCTCCCGTGATAACATTCTTCGGTATTCGTAGTTTGCATCGGGTTGGTAAGCCGGGATGGCCCCCTAGCCGAAACAGTGCTCTACCCCCGAAGATGAGTTCACGAGGCGCTACCTAAATAGCTTTCGGGGAGAACCAGCTATCTCCCGGTTTGATTGGCCTTTCACCCCCAGCCACAAGTCATCCGCTAATTTTTCAACATTAGTCGGTTCGGTCCTCCAGTTAGTGTTACCCAACCTTCAACCTGCCCATGGCTAGATCACCGGGTTTCGGGTCTATACCCTGCAACTTAACGCCCAGTTAAGACTCGGTTTCCCTTCGGCTCCCCTATACGGTTAACCTTGCTACAGAATATAAGTCGCTGACCCATTATACAAAAGGTACGCAGTCACCCCATAAAAGAGGCTCCCACTGCTTGTACGTACACGGTTTCAGGTTCTTTTTCACTCCCCTCGCCGGGGTTCTTTTCGCCTTTCCCTCACGGTACTGGTTCACTATCGGTCAGTCAGGAGTATTTAGCCTTGGAGGATGGTCCCCCCATATTCAGACAGGATACCACGTGTCCCGCCCTACTCTTCGAGTTCACAACCTGTGTGCTTTCGTGTACGGGACTGTCACCCTGTACCGTGCGACTTTCCAGACGCTTCCACTAACACACAAGCTGATTCAGACTCTGGGCTGCTCCCCGTTCGCTCGCCGCTACTGGGGGAATCTCGGTTGATTTCTTTTCCTCGGGGTACTTAGATGTTTCAGTTCCCCCGGTTCGCCTCGTTAACCTATGTATTCAGTTAACGATAGTGTGTCGGAACACACTGGGTTTCCCCATTCGGACATCGCCGGGTCAAAGGTTCATATCACCTCGCCGGCGCTTTTCGCAGATTAGCACGTCCTTCATCGCCTCTGACTGCCAGGGCATCCACCGTGTACGCTTAGTCGCTTAACCTCACAACCCGAAGATGTTTCTTTCGATTCACCACCGGCTTGCGAAAATTTGAGAGACTCGAACACACATAACATGTGTGTCGTTTCAATTTTCAGCTTGATCCAGATTTTTAAAGAGCAAAACTTCGCAGTGCACCTTTTCAGGTTCACTCTGAAGTTTTCTTGTTTTCGCAGTAAAAGATGGTGGAGCTATGCGGGATCGAACCGCAGACCTCCTGCGTGCAAAGCAGGCGCTCTCCCAGCTGAGCTATAGCCCCATCGTATGACCAACCTCTTCAAATCTGCATGACAGATTTGGTAGGCCTGAGTGGACTTGAACCACCGACCTCACCCTTATCAGGGGTGCGCTCTAACCACCTGAGCTACAAGCCTGTAGAGGTTTTTTACTGCTGTTTTTCATCAGACAATCTGTGTGAGCACTACAAAGGCAGGTTCTTTAAGGTAAGGAGGTGATCCAACCGCAGGTTCCCCTACGGTTACCTTGTTACGACTTCACCCCAGTCATGAATCACAAAGTGGTAAGCGCCCTCCCGAAGGTTAAGCTACCTACTTCTTTTGCAACCCACTCCCATGGTGTGACGGGCGGTGTGTACAAGGCCCGGGAACGTATTCACCGTAGCATTCTGATCTACGATTACTAGCGATTCCGACTTCATGGAGTCGAGTTGCAGACTCCAATCCGGACTACGACGCACTTTATGAGGTCCGCTTGCTCTCGCGAGTTCGCTTCTCTTTGTATGCGCCATTGTAGCACGTGTGTAGCCCTACTCGTAAGGGCCATGATGACTTGACGTCATCCCCACCTTCCTCCAGTTTATCACTGGCAGTCTCCTTTGAGTTCCCGGCCGGACCGCTGGCAACAAAGGATAAGGGTTGCGCTCGTTGCGGGACTTAACCCAACATTTCACAACACGAGCTGACGACAGCCATGCAGCACCTGTCTCAGAGTTCCCGAAGGCACCAATCCATCTCTGGAAAGTTCTCTGGATGTCAAGAGTAGGTAAGGTTCTTCGCGTTGCATCGAATTAAACCACATGCTCCACCGCTTGTGCGGGCCCCCGTCAATTCATTTGAGTTTTAACCTTGCGGCCGTACTCCCCAGGCGGTCGACTTAACGCGTTAGCTCCGGAAGCCACGCCTCAAGGGCACAACCTCCAAGTCGACATCGTTTACGGCGTGGACTACCAGGGTATCTAATCCTGTTTGCTCCCCACGCTTTCGCACCTGAGCGTCAGTCTTTGTCCAGGGGGCCGCCTTCGCCACCGGTATTCCTCCAGATCTCTACGCATTTCACCGCTACACCTGGAATTCTACCCCCCTCTACAAGACTCTAGCCTGCCAGTTTCGAATGCAGTTCCCAGGTTGAGCCCGGGGATTTCACATCCGACTTGACAGACCGCCTGCGTGCGCTTTACGCCCAGTAATTCCGATTAACGCTTGCACCCTCCGTATTACCGCGGCTGCTGGCACGGAGTTAGCCGGTGCTTCTTCTGCGGGTAACGTCAATTGCTGTGGTTATTAACCACAACACCTTCCTCCCCGCTGAAAGTACTTTACAACCCGAAGGCCTTCTTCATACACGCGGCATGGCTGCATCAGGCTTGCGCCCATTGTGCAATATTCCCCACTGCTGCCTCCCGTAGGAGTCTGGACCGTGTCTCAGTTCCAGTGTGGCTGGTCATCCTCTCAGACCAGCTAGGGATCGTCGCCTAGGTGAGCCATTACCCCACCTACTAGCTAATCCCATCTGGGCACATCTGATGGCAAGAGGCCCGAAGGTCCCCCTCTTTGGTCTTGCGACGTTATGCGGTATTAGCTACCGTTTCCAGTAGTTATCCCCCTCCATCAGGCAGTTTCCCAGACATTACTCACCCGTCCGCCACTCGTCACCCGAGAGCAAGCTCTCTGTGCTACCGTTCGACTTGCATGTGTTAGGCCTGCCGCCAGCGTTCAATCTGAGCCATGATCAAACTCTTCAATTTAAGTTTGATGCTCGTGAATTAAACTTCGTAATGAATTACGTATGTTCACTCAGAGACTTGGTATTCATTTAGTGTCCGAAGACATTAAGAATCCATGTCACTTTGAGTGCCCACACAGATTGTCTGATAAATTGTTAAAGAGCAGTTGCGACGCGGCTTACAGCTCACCGTCGCGAGGTCACGTATATTACGTTTTCCTCATTCAGAGTCAAGCATTTATTTTTGCTTTTCTCTGTTGGTGTTCATCTCTGAACCCCGCTAACCCGGCGGCTTGTAAGCCGTTGTTCCGTGTCAGTGGAGGCGCATTATAGGGAGTTCTCAGACGTTGACAACCCCTCTTTTAAAAAAAACGTTCAACCGTCTCTTTTTTGCTCAAAATCGTGCTACAGCGCCAGTTTTTCGAGCGTTTCAAAGCCATAACGGCGTAAAACGGGCAAAAGTTGCTCGGTCTCGTTGGTGATGGCCATACAAAAAGCGATGTTTGCATCGGCAGATTTTGCATCCGGGGCTTCATGTTCCAGCAACCAGGCCGTACGTCGGGCTATAGCCGCCCCCGAATCCACCAGCCGCGTGCCCTCAGGCAGAACTTCTAATAACTCTTCCTGTAATAGAGGGAAATGGGTACACCCCAGCACAACGGTGTCCGGTGGCTCCGGCATCCGCAGCCACGGGCGGAGAATACGGCGCAATTCTTCGAGCGGCACTGCCTTTCCGTGCAGCTTCGCTTCGGCGATCTCGACCAGTTCCGCCGAACCGAGCATCGCAATCTGGCATTCGTTGGCAAAGCGGTCGATTAACTCGCGCGTATAAGGTCGCTTCACCGTGCCTCGCGTTGCCAGTAAACCAACAATGCCATTTGCCGTCAGACGTGCGGCAGGCTTTATTGCAGGAACAACGCCCACAACCGGGAACTGGAATTTTTCGCGCAATGCAGGAAGCGATACTGTACTGGCCGTGTTACAGGCGATGACCGCCAGCGAGAGGGGATAACGCTTTTGTACCGCGGTGACGATTTCAACCACACGCTCAACAATAAAGTCTTCACTCTTTTCCCCATACGGGAACGCGACGTTATCAAAGGCGTAAATGTAATGGAGATCCGGCAGAAGATGTCGGATCTCATCATAGACCGAAAGCCCACCGACGCCGGAATCAAATACCAGCACGGTGGGACGCGGATTAGAAGGTGTAGCTGCCAGACAAGGTGTATTCCCGTCCTGCAGTTTGGTAGCCATAAACTGTCTCGTAATCTTTATCGAACAGGTTGGCTATTTTACCACGAACTGTAAGGTGAGAGGTGACAGGATATGAAACTGCGACATCCCACAGGCTTACGCCGCCCATTTTCACCTTTTCAGACGGGTAGGTACCAAAGTCAGTGTCGTAACGTGTTCCCAGGTAGTGGTAAGTCAGGCTCCAGTCGAATTCATAGACCTGCGTATCAAGCTGATACTTCACCTGCTGCTTAGCCCGGCGATCCAATAGCTGGTTTGTTGCCGCATTGCGTGCATCCACGTAATCGTAACCAACCGTATGAGTCAGTGGACCTGTATCAAAGGACGCTGTGGCTTCAACCCCTTTAATACGCGCCTTGCCTACGTTGTAGTATTCCTGAAGGTTGTTATTAAAGTCGATCAGGTTATCAACGTCATTGCGATAGGCCGATACGCGCCAGTTTACGCCAGCCGTCAGGCCTTCGAACGCGCCTTCCCACTGTTTACTCTCCTCAGGATCAAGATGGTCGTTGCCATAGAAACCATACAACTGCCCGAGGTTGGGTGCTTTATAGGCAGTGCCATACGAGGCAATGAATCGATAACCTTCAATGAACTCCCAGCCCGCACTGCTCTGCCAGGTGCCATGGCGACCAAACTGAGAGTTATCGTCGCTACGCGCTGCCCCTTCCAGGGTAAAGTCGCCAAACTGCTGCAGTGCAGTCAGGTAGACGCCGGTGTTACGCAGGTCATAGCCGTTTGTGACATAGCTTGTTCCTGGTTCGGTGCTCTGCTTCTGCCAGTCGACACCTGCGCCAATATTGCCATGGCCCACCTCAACGGAGTTAGTCCACTGCACGTTGTACTGTTTGATCTCATCCAGCGTGGCATTGGAATCATAACGTCCCAGATGCGGGTCGTAGTTATAATCTTTGCTGTGGCTGTAGCTGGTGAGAAGTTGTGAATGGAAGATGTCATTATTAAAGCGCAGTCCAGCGTCCCAGGTCTGGCTATAGAGCTGACGGGTATCAACCAAAACATCAGGCGTAAATGAACTGTAATAGCCGTCATAGGCGGTACGGTTGCTGTAGCCATAGCCGCGAACGAACCCACTCCACTGATCAGAGAAAGCATGCTCCAGCGCACCGTAGAGGGTTTTATTCATAAAGCCGTCACGATCGGTCTGGGCCAGACCACCGTTGTTGCCATCCGCGACCACGTCAAAGCCTTTGGTATAGGTATAATCACCCGCCAGCGTCACGCGCGTGCTGTCACCCAGGGTTTGCTGGGTGCTGCCGCCGTAATTTTGGTAGCCATGCGAGCCTACGCCCGCATTCAACGTCGTGCCGTCCTTTGCGCGGGTAGTAATAATGTTCACTACGCCACCAATCGCATCAGAACCATAGACTGCAGAGCGTGGCCCGCGAATATATTCAATGCGCTGCACCAGGGCGATCGGGAACTGACTGAGATCGGACGACCCCGTTACCCCAGCCTGGTTAAGACGGATCCCGTCGACAAGAATAAGAACATGACTGGAATTAGTCCCCCGAATAAAGAGAGAGGAAAGTTGCCCCATTCCGCCGTTTTGAGCGGTATCCACGCCAGGCAAGCGACGCATAACGTCAATGACGGTGTTTGCCTGCCAGCGATCAATATCCTCGCGCGTCACCACAGACGTTGGTGCAAGAACGGTATTAACAGGTTGCTCAAAACGGTTTGCTGTCACCACCAACGAGTCGGCGCTATCCTGCGCCCAGCCCGAAAATGCCGTGACGGACAACGCCGTCAACAGCGATACTTTTTTAATCATTGTTAAAGCATCCACAATATAAGAAGGATGCCGCAGGCTTCATCTATAGCACGCGATGACGAAACCAAATGCGACGTGATCCCGGCAGGTCTTCGGGCTAGGTGGCGTTTTGCGGATGAAGACTTCCCATTTTCACAGTGTCTACAATTCTCATCCCGCCAGTCTTTACCGCTGCGCGTCAGCTCCAGATTTTCACTGGATTCCCTTTTCACTCTCAGGAGACCGGAAACAGAATGCTACAATTAGACACGTATAGATGTCCAGATAGCTATTGGCCATTAAATCTGGACATCCACTGCACAATCCCTACAATCCCCGCGTAATTCTTTATCACTCAGGACGCATCATGACCCCCGAACACCTCCCAACAGAACAGTACGACGCACAGCTGGCAGAGAAAGTTGTCCGCCTGCAAAGTATGATGACGCCTTTCAACGCGCCCGTTCCTGAGGTGTTCCGCTCGCCCGTTAGCCACTACCGCATGCGTGCGGAATTCCGCATCTGGCACGACGGTGACGACCTGTACCACATCATTTTCGATCAGCAGACGAAGTCCCGCATTCGGGTTGACAGTTTCCCGGCGGCGAGTGAACTCATCAACCAGCTCATGACGCTGATGATCGACGGCGTACGCAACAACCCTGTGCTGCGCCACAAGCTGTTCCAGATTGATTATCTGACCACACAAAGCAACCAGGCGATCGTCTCTCTGCTGTATCACAAAGCGCTGAATGACGAATGGCGCGAGCAGGCAGAAGCGCTGCGCGATGCCCTGCGCGCGCAGAACATCAATGTTCACCTGATTGGTCGTGCAACAAAAACCAAAATCATGCTGGATCAGGATTTCATCGACGAACGTCTGTCGGTGGCGGGAAAAGAGATGGTGTACCGCCAGGTTGAGAACAGCTTTACCCAGCCAAACGCAGCAATGAACGTACAGATGCTGGACTGGGCGCTGAAGGCGACCGAAGGGTCAAAGGGCGATCTGCTAGAGCTGTACTGCGGGAACGGCAACTTCTCCCTGGCGCTGGCGCGTAACTTTGAGCGCGTCCTGGCGACGGAGATTGCCAAGCCGTCCGTTGCCGCTGCACAGTACAACATTGCCGCCAATCACATCGACAATGTGCAGATCATTCGTATGTCTGCAGAAGAGTTCACGCAGGCCATGAATGGCGTACGCCAGTTTAATCGCCTGGAGGGGATCGATCTGAAGAGTTACCAGTGTGAGACGATTTTTGTCGATCCGCCGCGCAGTGGCCTGGACAGCGAAACCGAGAAGATGGTGCAGGCGTACCCGCGTATTTTGTACATATCCTGTAACCCGGAAACGCTGTGCAAGAACCTCGAAACATTAAGCCAGACGCACAATGTTGAACGTCTGGCTCTCTTCGATCAGTTCCCGTATACGCACCATATGGAGTGCGGCGTACTTCTTACCGCGAAGTAACGTGATGGCAGGCAGGTCAACCTGCCTGCCATCACACTCTCTTACTCCGGCAGCTCGTGCTTGCGGCTACGCATGCGCGAGCCAATCCAGAACACCAGTGCCACAGAAAGTACCGCCGGCAGGAAGTTAGAACCGATATCCGGATACTCTGCACGCACCACGGTGCTATACAGCAACACGCCAAGAATAAAGCAGGCCGCGGCCAGCCCAGGCAACCCGACCGGCATGGTGCGGTTCAGGTAACGCTGATGCAGACAGTACACCGTCAGCACCAGCGCAATAAGCGGGAAAATAGAAAATGGAACGATCGAGCTGAACACAGCCGCAAACGTGCCATTAATTGATAAGCCAGCGATCAATGCCAGCAACAGCGTACCCTTATCCTGACCTGACTGTTTCATTACTCACCTTCACTCTTCGGTTTGATGTGCCAGTTTCTCTTGTTCACGGCGATACCAGTAGTACGCGCCTTTGGAGATCATCCTGAGCTGTAATACCAGTCGCTCTTCGAGCTGCTTGCGTTGTTCGATGCTGACATCCAGCGCTTCGGCACCCGCGCTGAAAACAATCGTCACCATCGCCTCAGCCTGTGCTTCAGTGAACGCACGCGGCATATGGTTTTCGAGTTCAAGATAGTCGGCAAGTTCCGCGATAAAATGCTGAATTTCACGCGCCACAGCGGCACGGAACGCGGCTGATGTTCCGGAACGTTCCCGCAACAGCAGGCGAAACGCGTTGGGGTTATTGCCAATAAATTCCATAAAGGTCGACACAGAGGTGCGGATCACGCTCCCCCCTTTAGCGATACGCTGCCGCGCCTGGCGCATAAGCTGACGCAGCATCAGTCCGCTCTCGTCGACCATGGTCAGACCCAGTTCATCCACATCACGGAAATGACGGTAGAAGGACGTTGGCGCAATCCCGGCCTCGCGCGCAACTTCACGCAGGCTTAAACTGGCAAAACTACGCTCGGCACTCAGTTGACTGAATGCGGCTTCCACCAGCGAACGCCGGGTTTTCTCTTTTTGTTGTGCTCTTACGCCCATCACGATAGTTGAATCCTTCCAAAGGCCTGATGGCACTATACCAGAGAATAAAATTAATCTGTTTGCCTGGCTTTGTGAATGATTGTTTACGTACGGTTTGTGCTCCACTGCCGGAAAAAAGCACAACGATAATTGGGTTACTCGGGCAATGATGTTATGATTCTGTTGCTTTTATGTATAAGAACAGGTAAGCCTTACCATGCCACATTCCTACGATTACGACGCAATTGTGATAGGTTCCGGCCCCGGCGGCGAAGGCGCTGCTATGGGACTGGTGAAACAGGGAGCCAGAGTAGCGGTGATAGAGCGCTACCATAACGTTGGCGGCGGTTGCACCCATTGGGGCACCATCCCTTCCAAAGCCCTCCGCCATGCCGTTAGCCGCATTATTGAATTTAACCAGAACCCTCTTTACAGCGACCACTCCCGACTTCTTCGTTCCTCCTTTGCTGACATCCTGAATCATGCGGATACCGTTATTAACCAGCAGACACGGATGCGCCAGGGGTTTTATGAGCGTAACCACTGTGAAATTTTGCAGGGCAATGCGCACTTTGTTGATGAACACACCCTGGCGCTCGAATGCCACGACGGGTCGGTCGAAACCATCACGGCGGAAAAATTTGTTATCGCCTGTGGTTCACGCCCGTACCATCCGGCAGACGTGGACTTCTCCCACCCGCGCATTTACGACAGCGACTCCATCCTGAGCCTGCACCACGAACCCCGTCATGTGATTATCTATGGCGCAGGGGTGATTGGCTGCGAATATGCGTCGATCTTCCGGGGCATGGACGTGAAAGTTGACCTGATCAACACCCGCGACCGCCTGCTGGCCTTCCTCGATCAGGAAATGTCAGACTCGCTCTCTTACCACTTCTGGAACAGCGGCGTGGTGATTCGCCACAACGAAGAGTACGAGAAAATTGAAGGCTGCGACGACGGTGTGATCATGCATCTGAAATCGGGCAAGAAGCTGAAAGCTGACTGCCTGCTGTACGCCAACGGCCGTACCGGTAACACCGATTCTCTGGCTCTGGAAAATATCGGGCTCGAAACCGACAGCCGCGGTCAGCTGAAGGTGAACAGCATGTACCAGACAGCCCTGCCGCATGTGTATGCCGTCGGTGATGTTATCGGTTATCCAAGCCTGGCTTCTGCAGCATACGATCAGGGACGCATCGCGGCGCAGGCGCTGGTGAAAGGCGAAGCGACGGCACATCTGATCGAAGATATTCCGACAGGTATTTATACCATCCCGGAAATCAGCTCCGTCGGGAAAACCGAGCAGCAGCTGACGTCAATGAAGGTGCCTTACGAGGTGGGTCGCGCACAGTTTAAACATCTGGCGAGGGCGCAAATCGTGGGAATGAGCGTGGGTACGCTGAAGATCCTGTTCCATCGCGAGACGAAAGAGATCCTCGGTATTCACTGCTTTGGTGAACGCGCGGCGGAGATTATTCATATCGGCCAGGCGATCATGGAGCAAAAAGGTGGTGGTAACACCATCGAGTACTTCGTTAACACCACCTTCAACTACCCGACCATGGCGGAAGCCTATCGGGTCGCGGCACTGAACGGTTTAAACCGCCTGTTTTAACGCATTGTCAAAATGGCCATCCATCGAACCACGGATGGCCTCTGCCAGCTGCTCATAGCGGCTGCGCAGCGGTGAACCCGGACGATAAACCAGACCAATGGTACGACGTGGCTCTGGTTTAATGCATGGCAGATAAACCACGCCGTCACGTTTACGTTCGCGCGGCACGGCCAGTGCCGGCAGCAATGTGATCCCACTGCCCGCCGCCACCATATTCCGCAGCGTTTCAAGGCTGGTTGCGCGGAAATGGGTATCCTCGTCAGCACCCGCTTCGAAGCAGAAGCCCATCGCCTGATCGCGCAGGCAGTGACCATCTTCCAGCATCAGCAGTTTTTCACCGGCCAGATCGGCCATCGGCACGCGATCGCGGTTCGCCCACGGGTGATCTTCATAGATCGCCAGCATCATGGGCTCATCAAACAGCGGCACTTCGATAAAAGCTTCGCTCTCTTTGACCAGCGCCAGAATGGCACAGTCGAGCTTGCCGCTGTCTAACTGCGCCAGCAGCTGATGGGTTTGCGCTTCATGCAGATACATTTCGAGTTTCGGGAACGTCTGATGCAGCATTGGAATGATGTGCGGCAACAGGTACGGGCCAACGGTTGGGATCAGGCCAATATGCAACGGGCCGGACATTGCCTCCCCCTGCTGGCTTGCCATTTCCTTGAGCACTTTGACCTCGCGCAGCACGGTGCGCGCCTGATCCACCAGCAGCAGACCTGCCTGGGTGAACAGTACCTTACGACTGGTGCGCTCCAGCAGCATCACGCCCAGCTCGTCTTCCAGCTTGCGGATCTGGCCGCTCAGGGTAGGCTGGCTGACGTGGCAGGAATCTGCCGCGCGGCGAAAATGGCGGTGCTCGGCTAACGCTACCAGGTATTCAAGATCACGAATATTCATTATTCATCCTCCGTCGCCACGATAGTTCATGGCGATAGATAGCATAGCAACGAACGATTATCCCTATCAAGCATTCTGTTGAATAATACACCACATAGACGAGGCGGCACGTGTTTGACCCTTGACGTCCCCGCACCGTCAGCGAGTTTCTCTCAAAACTCGAACAACTAAAGCCAACGTGAACTTTTGCGGACCCCGTGGTCCGCATTTTTTTTGCGTAAAAAAGGCCGGGGATAAAAGCAAAATGGCAACCGAAGTTGCCATTTTTAGTGTTTACTCCCTCTCCCCGTGGGAGAGGGCCGGGGTGAGGGCACCAGCCCGCACTCATCAAACCAGCCGGTTTTTCGCATCCGCAATCGCCTGCGCGACTTGCTTCGGTGACACGCCGCCTTTCGCTGCACGCTTATCCAGACAAGACTGCAACGCCAGAATCGGATACACATCATCACCGATAACCGCACTGAATTTCTGCAGGTCGGTCAGCGGCAACGCTTCCAGTGCCTTACCCTGACGAATGGCTTCAACCACCGCTTCACCGACAATGTGGTGCGCTTCACGGAACGGTACGCCTTTCGCCACCAGGTAATCGGCAAGCTCGGTCGAGTTTGCATAGCCCTGCTGCGCCGCTTCCTGACAACGCGGGCGTTTCACCTGAATGCCATCCAGCACCAGCGCGCCCATATGCAGGCAGTCCAGCCAGGTATCGAGCGCGTCGAACAGCCCTTCTTTGTCTTCCTGCATATCTTTGTTATACGCCAGCGGCAGCCCTTTCAGGGTCATCATCATGCCGGTCAGCGCGCCCTGCACACGGCCACACTTACCGCGGATAAGCTCCAGCGCATCCGGGTTTTTCTTCTGTGGCATCAGGGAGGAGCCTGACGTCACGCGGTCAGACAGCTCAACAAACCCGGCTTCACCGGAGTTGAAGAAAATCAGGTCTTCGGCAAAGCGCGACAGATGCACCATGCCGATAGACGCATTGGAAAGCAGCTCCAGCACGTGATCACGGTCAGAGACGCTGTCCAGGCTGTTACGGGTGGCTGAAGCAAAGCCCAGCCAGCCTGCCAGCTGGTCACGGTCGATTTCATAGGCCGTCCCTGCCAGCGCACCGCTGCCCAGCGGGCTCACGTCCAGACGCTTCAGGGTATCCTGCAGACGGCTTTCATCACGCGCCAGCATCTCAACGTAGGCCAGACACCAGTGCGCAAAGGTTACCGGCTGCGCGCGCTGCAGGTGGGTATAACCCGGCATCACCGCGTCCTGGTTGTTCTGCGCGGTTTCCACCAGCGCGCCCTGTAGCTGACGGTTGGCTGCCAGCAGTTCACCAACGGTATCTTTACACCACAATTTCAGATCAGTCGCGACCTGGTCGTTACGGCTACGCCCGGTATGCAGTTTTTTACCCAGCTGGCCGACTTTATCGATGAGTTTCCCTTCCACCCAGCTGTGAATATCTTCCGCATCGCTGGCGAGGATCTGCTGCGGGTCCAGACGCACCTCTTCCAGCAGGTTATTCAGCGCCTCTTCCAGCTGCAGCTGTTCGTCTGCGGTCAGGACGCCCACGGTGACCAGCGCTTTGGACCAGGCCACAGAGCCGACGATATCCTGCTCGGCCAGGCGGTAGTCGAAGCGCAAAGAGTCGTTGAACTGTTTGAACCGCTGATCCGCTGCCTGTGTAAAACGCCCACCCCAAAGTGCCATAACATGCTTCCTTAATATCTTTGAATTTCATTGCCCGGCTGCGCTGCGCTGACCGGGCCTGCAGAATCGGTAAATTGCTTACGCCAGAATACGCGTGCCAATCGGCGTGCCGTTAAACAACGCCGGGAGTTGCTCCGCATGGCGCCAGGACGCGATGTCCACCGGACGTCCAAGCGTACGCGCGGCATCCAGCGCCGCATTGACTTTGACGATCATGCCGTCGGTAATAATGCCCTGCTCGATAAGCTGTTCGGCTTTCGCTGCGGTCATTTCCGCAATACGCTGGCCTTTGCCGTCGAGAATACCGCTTACGTCAGAGAGCAGAATCAGGTCCGCGCCCAGCGTAGCCGCCAGAGCCGTTGCCGCCTGGTCTGCATTGACGTTCATCAGCTCGCCCTCTTCGGTCACCCCGATAGAGCTCACCACCGGCAGGAATCCTCCTTCCAGCAGCATGTTAATCAGCTTAGGCGAACCAGGCTGTGCCAGTCCAACGTGTCCGAGCTCTTCGTCGAGCTGGGTCACTTTTACGCTGTCACCATCGCCCAGACACAGGCCGACAGAGGCGATATGGTGTTTCTTCGCCCACGCCAGCAGCGTTTTGTTCGCCGTCCCCGCCAGGGCACCGGTAATAATATCAATCTGGTCAGCAGGCGTGACGCGCAGGCCATTTTTCTTTTTCACCGGCAGGTTGAGCCCTTTCATCAGCTCATCAACCACGCAGCCGCCGCCGTGCACAATCACCAGCGGACGTTGGTGTGATTCGCGATAGTTCACCAGCGCGGTAAAAAGACGCTCCAGCGCTTCTTCGCTGTCCAGCAGTACACCACCGAGTTTGATAATTAATGGGTTCATCATCACACCTTAAATAAGAGCCTGGGTTTCCGGGAAACCGAAACGAATATTTGCACACTGCATTGCCTGCGCGGCAGCGCCTTTAAGTAAGTTATCTTCCGCAGCCACCACAATCAGGTGCTCACCCTGCACGGCAAAGCCAATGTCGCAGAATGGCAGGCCAACCACGTTTTTCAGCGCCGGCACGCCTTTGTCGTACAGGCGCACCAGCGGTTTGTCCGCATAGGCCTGCGTAAAGGCTTCGCTCACCTGTTCGTGGGTCACGCCGGGTTTCAGGCGGCAGGTGATGGTTTCGAGGATCCCACGCGGGAAGCTGCCCAGATGCGGCGTGAAGATGACATCCGCACCCAGATGCGTCGTGATTTCAGGGTGATGGCGGTGATTGAACACGCCATACGGCTGAAGGCTCACTTCGCAGAAGCTGTTAGCGATAGCGGCTTTACGCCCCGCGCCGCTGACACCACTGGTGGCGTTGATCACCGGCCACTGGTTCAGATCCAGCAGGTCTGCGTCGATCAGCGGCTTCAGAGAAAGCTGTGCCGCCGTCGGATAACAGCCCGGCACGGCAACCAGATCCGCTTCCTTCAGTTTATCTGTGCTCCACTCCGCCAGGCCGTATACCGCTTTTTCCAGCAGCTCAGGGTGTTGATGGGTGAAACCGTAATATTTTTCGTAGAACGCGCCGTCATTCACACGGAAGGCGCCGGAGAGGTCGAACACCACACAGCCGGCCGCCAGACAGTGCGGAACCAGGTCGTGGCTGACTTCGTGCGCGGTAGCTAAAAACACCACGTCGACGCCGTCGGTGAACGCGCGGATGTCAGACATTGGCTGCAGCGGCAGATCAACAATGCCTTTAAGTTGCGGATGCAAATCGGAAATTAACTTTCCTGCATCATTGCTTTGCGCTGACACGGTCAAAGCGGTTATGGTCATATGAGGATGGCGATTCACGTAGCTTACAAGCTCTGCGCCCGCATAACCGCTAGCGCCTACAATCAGCGTATTCAACATCGGGTTCCTTTATGCTCAACGTTAATGTATTTTTATTCACATTTATTGCATGAATATTGATACTATCACGACCTAAGGTGTGTCAACAATGAAAATGAACTTACCGCCATTTATCGAGATTTACCGCGCCCTGATTGCCACACCCTCCATCAGTGCGACCGAAGAAGCGCTGGATCAGAGCAATGAGTCTTTAATCAATCTGCTGGCAGGTTGGTTTAGCGATATTGGGTTTAACGTTGAGGTTCAGCCCGTCCCCGGAACACGCCATAAATTTAACCTGCTCGCCAGTACCGGACAGGGTGCCGGCGGCCTGCTGCTGGCCGGTCATACCGATACCGTTCCCTTTGACGATGGTCGCTGGACGCGCGATCCGTTCACCCTGACCGAGCATGACAACAAGCTTTACGGTCTGGGCACCGCCGACATGAAAGGCTTTTTTGCTTTTATCCTCGATGCGCTGCGTGACGTGGACGTGACAACGCTGAAGAAACCGCTCTACATTCTGGCCACTGCCGATGAAGAGACCAGCATGGCCGGGGCGCGCTACTTCTCTGAAAACACCTCAATTCGCCCGGATTGCGCCATTATTGGTGAACCAACGTCACTGCAGCCAATCCGCGCCCACAAGGGCCATATCTCCACGGCGGTGCGCGTGCTGGGCCAGTCAGGCCACTCCAGCGATCCGGCGCGCGGCGTCAACGCCATCGAACTGATGCACGACGCCATCGGCCGCATCATGCAGTTGCGCGACTCGCTGAAAGAGCGTTATCACTACGACGCATTCACCGTGCCTTACCCGACGCTGAACCTCGGCAGCCTGCACGGTGGCGATGCATCCAACCGTATCTGCGCCTGCTGCGAACTGCATATGGATATCCGTCCGCTGCCGGGCATGACGCTGAGCGATCTCGACGGCCTGTTGACCGAAGCGCTGGCGCCGGTCAGCGAGCGCTGGCCGGGCCGCCTGACGGTCTCCGAGCTTCATCCGCCGATCCCTGGCTACGAATGTCCACCGGATCATCAACTGGTTGAAGTCGTGGAAAAGCTGCTCGGCGAGAAAACCGACGTGGTGAACTATTGCACCGAAGCACCGTTTATTCAGACCCTGTGTCCTACGCTGGTGCTTGGCCCGGGTTCCATCAACCAGGCTCACCAGCCGGATGAATATCTGGAAACGCGCTTTATCAAACCGACCCGTGAACTGATTACCCAGGTCGTGCATCACTTCTGCTGGCATTAAAATGCCCCTGAGGGTTCCCTCTCCCGGTGGGAGAGGGTCAGGGTAAGGGCAACAAATCCCGCGATCTTCGTCACATTCCCATAAGCATCTCTTATCTGACGCAAAGCGAATTAAATTTCGTAAATTACCCACATTTATTCGTTTGCTGAACCGTTTTCGCAGCAATTGACGACGGGGGTTTTACGTGGCTTTATAAAGGGAGATGACAAAATATTGTCCAAAAGATTTTCGATTGGGCATAAACAAAAATGATGGGGTGACTGGGTTTTTATGAACGAACAATATTCCGCGTTGCGTAGTAATGTCAGTATGCTCGGCAAAGTGCTTGGAGATACCATCAAAGATGCGTTGGGGGAAAACATCCTCGACCGCGTTGAAACCATCCGCAAGCTGTCAAAATCTTCCCGTGCAGGTAACGAGGCCAGTCGTCAGGAGCTGCTCACCACCTTGCAGAACCTTTCTAACGATGAGCTGCTGCCCGTTGCCCGCGCCTTCAGCCAGTTTCTGAACCTGGCAAACACCGCTGAGCAATACCACAGCATTTCGCCGAATGGCGAAGCTGCCAGCAACCCGGAAGTCATTGCCCGTACGCTTCGTAAACTGAAAGACCAGCCAGACCTCAACGAAGACATCATCAAAAAAGCGGTGGAGTCCCTTTCGCTGGAGCTGGTTCTGACCGCTCACCCAACCGAAATCACTCGCCGCACCCTGATCCACAAAATGGTGGAAGTGAACAACTGCCTCAAGCAGCTGGATAACAAAGACATTGCTGACTACGAGCGCAACCAGCTGATGCGCCGTCTGCGCCAGCTGATTGCCCAGTCCTGGCACACCGATGAAATTCGTAAGCATCGTCCAAGCCCGGTCGACGAAGCCAAATGGGGCTTTGCGGTGGTGGAAAATAGCCTGTGGGAAGGGGTGCCGAACTACCTGCGTGAGCTGAACGAGCAGCTGGAAGCGAATCTGGATTACCGCCTGCCGGTCGATTTTGTGCCGGTGCGCTTCACCTCCTGGATGGGCGGCGACCGTGACGGCAACCCGAACGTCACCGCGGAAATTACCCGCCACGTGCTCCTGTTGAGCCGCTGGAAAGCAACCGACCTGTTCCTGAAAGATATTCAGGTATTGATCTCCGAGCTGTCGATGGTAGAGGCCACGCCTGAACTGCGCGCGCTGGCCGGCGAAGAAGGTGCCAGCGAGCCGTATCGTTTCCTGATGAAAAAACTGCGTGGCCAACTGATGGCGACGCAGGCCTGGCTGGAAGCGCGTCTGAAAGGCCAGCGCCTGCCAAAGCCGGAAGGCCTGCTGAGCCAGAACGAGCAGCTCTGGGAGCCGCTGTATGCCTGCTATAAATCACTGCAGGCCTGCGGAATGGGCATCATCGCGAATGGCGAACTGCTCGACACCCTGCGCCGCGTGAAGTGTTTCGGCGTGCCGCTGGTGCGTATTGACGTCCGTCAGGAAAGCACCCGTCATACCGAAGCGCTGGGCGAACTGACCCGCTATCTCGGCATCGGCGACTATGAAAGCTGGTCTGAAGCGGACAAACAAGCCTTCCTGATCCGCGAACTGAACTCCAAGCGCCCCCTGCTGCCACGTAACTGGGAGCCAAGCAACGAAACCCGCGAGGTGCTCAACACCTGTAAAGCGATCGTTGATGCGCCAAAAGGATCGGTGGCTGCCTATGTGATCTCCATGGCGAAAACGCCGTCTGACGTGCTGGGCGTTCACCTTCTGCTCAAAGAAGCCGGTATCGACTATGCCCTTCCGGTTGCACCGCTGTTTGAAACCCTTGATGACCTGAACAACGCTAACGACGTCATGACGCAGCTGCTGAATATCGACTGGTACCGCGGCTTTATTCAGGGCAAACAGATGGTGATGATTGGCTATTCCGACTCCGCAAAAGACGCGGGCGTCATGGCGGCATCCTGGGCGCAGTATCAGGCACAGGATGCGTTGATCAAAACCTGTGAAAAAGCGGGCATCGAACTGACGCTGTTCCACGGACGCGGCGGCTCGATTGGCCGTGGTGGCGCGCCAGCGCATGCGGCACTGCTGTCACAACCGCCGGGAAGCCTGAAAGGCGGCCTGCGCGTGACCGAACAGGGTGAAATGATCCGCTTTAAGTACGGCCTGCCGGAAGTGACCATCAGCAGCCTGTCGCTCTACACCAGTGCAATTCTGGAAGCGAACCTGCTGCCACCGCCAGAGCCGAAAGAGTCCTGGTGCCATATCATGGACGAGCTATCAGATATCTCCTGCGATCTGTACCGCGGCTACGTGCGTGAAAACAAAGATTTTGTGCCTTACTTCCGTTCAGCTACCCCTGAGCAGGAGCTGGGTAAACTGCCGCTGGGTTCACGTCCGGCTAAGCGCCGCCCGACCGGTGGCGTAGAGTCTCTGCGTGCCATCCCGTGGATCTTCGCCTGGACCCAGAACCGTCTGATGCTGCCCGCCTGGCTGGGCGCAGGTGCGGCGCTGCAGAAAGTGGTGGAAGATGGCAAACAGAACGAACTGGAAACCATGTGCCGCGACTGGCCATTCTTCTCCACCCGTCTGGGTATGCTGGAGATGGTCTTCTCGAAAGCAGACCTGTGGCTGGCGGAATACTACGATCAGCGTCTGGTGAAGCCTGAGCTGTGGACGCTGGGTAAAGAGCTGCGCGAACTGCTGGAAGACGACATCAAAGTGGTGCTGGACATAGCTAACGACTCGCACCTGATGGCGGATCTGCCGTGGATTGCCGAGTCCATCCAGCTGCGTAACATCTACACCGACCCCCTGAACGTCCTGCAGGCGGAGCTGCTGCACCGTTCACGTCTGGCGGAAGAAGAAGGTAAAGAGCCGGATCCACGCGTCGAACAGGCGTTGATGGTGACGATTGCAGGCGTTGCGGCAGGTATGCGTAACACAGGCTAATCCATTGGCTTCATACAGGCCCGGCAGCGCTAACGCTGCCGGCCGATATCCGGTATTCACGCCATGCACCACGACATCAGCCCCCTTCTGACCGACCTCATTAATGGCACCGTAGCGCTACGTGACGTACGGTTTTTCACCCCGCCCGACCCACACTCCCGCACATCGCCTTGCCTGGTCATTAACCTCGATAATGCCTGCGAAGCGTGGTTTTCTTACTCTGCAGAGGGGTTACTTCATACCGGACACGCGCTCAGCATCAGCTTCGGTAAACAGCAGCTGTCGCTTCGTCTTTATCGGGATAACGTGCTTATACAGCACCAGCAGGTTGCCCGGCGCGGCCCCCGAACCGGAGCGTTTCTCCTGCAAACGCTGGCCGAACTGCAGATGCAGCCTGATGAACAGGAAACGGCCAGACTAGTGGTACTGAGTATGCTCAGCCACTGTCGCGATCTTCTTGGCAGCGACATTCATACTGACAGCCGCAGTCGTGCTTTGTTTGAAGCCATCCGGCGCTATCTCGATGAACATCACGCCTCACCGCTGACCCGCGATTCCGTGGCACGGGCGTTTTATATTTCACCCAACTACCTTTCACATCTGTTTCAGAAGACCGGGAACGTGGGGTTCAATGAATACCTGACCCAAACGCGTCTGGAACACGCGCGCCAGTTGCTCAAGGGTTATGACCTAAAAATCAAAGACATTGCCGCCCGCTGCGGCTTTACAGACAGCAACTACTTCTGCCGCCTCTTTCGTAAACATACCGAACGCTCCCCTTCCGAGTACCGCCGCCAGTATCACAGCCAGCTGACTGCCAAAAACTAGCATTGTGATCGCCCTCTCACTTCACTAAGCACATTACATTTGTCCAGTATTTGGCAAAATTGACCTGTATCCCCGGCCAGCAGCCCCACCTTATCCTTAGGTTAACCTTTCTGACTTAAGGAAAAATAATGGAACTGTATCTGGATACCGCCAACGTGGCAGAGGTTGAGCGCCTGGCGCGCATTTTTCCGATTGCCGGCGTCACCACCAACCCGAGCATTGTAGCCGCCAGCGGCGAAACCCTCTGGAATGTACTGCCGCGTCTGCAAAACGCCATCGGGCCACAGGGTACGCTGTTTGCCCAGACCATGAGCCGTGAAGCCGAAGGGATGGTGGCAGAAGCCAAACGCCTGAGTAACGCCATTCCTGACATCGTGGTGAAAATCCCGGTGACCGCGCAGGGCCTTATAGCGATAAAAATGCTGAAAAAAGAGGGCATAACCACGTTGGGCACGGCCGTTTACAGCGCCGCCCAGGGTTTACTGGCCGCGCTGGCGGGAGCGAAATATGTCGCACCGTATGTTAACCGCGTCGACGCTCAGGGCGGGGACGGCATTCGTATGGTACAGGAGCTGCAATCCCTGCTCGAACGGCACGCCCCAGAAAGCAGCGTGCTGGCCGCCAGCTTCAAAACACCACGTCAGGCGCTGGACTGCCTGCTCGCCGGATGTGAAGCAATCACGCTTCCTTTAGATGTAGCGCAACAAATGCTCGGCACCCCGGCGGTAGAGTCAGCCATAGAGAAGTTTGAGCACGACTGGAAAAACGCGTTTGGTAACCTCAACCTCTAAGGGAGATCTGTTATGGACCGTATCATTCAATCGCCGGGGAAATATATCCAGGGCGCTGATGTTCTCACCCGTCTCGGCGACTATCTAAAACCACTGGCAACACGCTGGTTGGTTGTGGGCGATAAGTTTGTGCTGGGTTTTGCACAAGAGACCTTGCTTGAGAGTTTCAAAAAAGCGGAAATTCATGCTGAAATCGCGCCCTTCGGTGGCGAATGTTCGCAAAACGAAATCGATCGCCTGAAAAAACGGGCCGACGGCGCCGACTGTATGGCGGTGCTCGGTATCGGCGGCGGGAAAACGCTGGATACCGCCAAAGCGCTGGCGCATTTTATGGACGTGCCCGTTGCCATCGCCCCGACTATCGCCTCCACCGACGCCCCGTGCAGCGCCCTTTCTGTCATTTATACCGACAGCGGTGAATTCGATCGCTACCTGATGCTGCCGCATAACCCGAACATGGTGATTGTCGACACCCGGGTGGTGGCTGGCGCTCCGCCGCGTCTGCTGGCCGCCGGGATAGGCGATGCCCTTGCCACCTGGTTTGAAGCGCGCGCCTGTTCCCGTAGTGGCGCGATCACCATGGCGGGCGGAAAATGTACCCAGGCTGCGCTAGCCCTCGCCGAGTTGTGCTACAACACGTTAATTGAAGAGGGTGAGAAAGCGATGCTCGCGGCCGGGCAGCACGTGGTCACACCGGCGCTGGAGCGCATCATTGAAGCCAATACCTATCTGAGCGGCGTTGGATTTGAAAGCGGTGGACTGGCGGCCGCGCACGCCATTCACAACGGAATGACCGCCGTGCCGGAGGCACATTCGTTCTATCACGGTGAAAAAGTGGCGTTTGGGACGCTGACGCAACTGGTGCTGGAAAATGCCCCGGTAGAGGAAATTGAAACCGTCGCAGCGCTGTGTCACAGCGTAGGTTTGCCCATCACGCTGGCACAACTGAACATTAAAGAGGATATTCCGCTTAAAATGCGGCTGATTGCCGAGGCTGCCTGCGCAGAGGGTGAAACCATTCACAACATGCCAGGCGGGGTGTCACCGGATCAGGTTTACGCGGCGCTGCTGGTGGCCGATCAGTACGGGCAACGGTTCCTGCGGGAGTGGGCGTAACCGGTATTTCCGGATGGTAAAAAAATCCCCGCCGAAGCGGGGATTGTATTTACTGCAGATCAAACCGATCCAAATCCATCACCTTCGCCCAAGCGGCAACAAAGTCGCGGACGAATTTCTCATGGGCGTCGCTGCTGGCGTAAACCTCGGCCAGCGCGCGCAGCACGGCGTTCGAACCGAATACCAGATCGGCACGCGTGGCGGTGTATTTCACTTCACCGCTGGCGCGATCGCTGCCGGCAAACAGCTCGTTTGATTCATCGGTCGCTTTCCACTGGGTATTCATGTCCAGCAGGTTCACGAAGAAATCGTTGCTCAGCACGCCTTCACGATGGGTGAACACGCCGTTCTGACTGCCATCGAAGTTCGCCCCCAGTACGCGCAGACCGCCAATCAGCACCGTCAGTTCTGGTGCAGTGAGCGTCAGCTGCTGGGCCTTATCAATCAACAGAGACTCGGTAGTGGAGGCATCAACCTGTGCACGGTAGTTACGGAAGCCATCGGCAATCGGTTCGAGCAGGTTAAACATCTCGATATCCGTCTGATCCTGGCGCGCATCAACGCGGCCCGGCGTGAACGGTACATTGACGTAAACGCCGGCCTCTTTCGCCGCCTGTTCAACACCCACCACACCTGCCAGCACGATGATATCGGCCAGTGACGCTTTGTTGGTGGTACGCTGAATAGCTTCCAGGGCGGGTAACGCGCGAACCGCTGCGGCGTTAACTTCCCAGTCGCGCTGGGGTGCCAGTGCCAGACGCGCACCGTTGGCGCCGCCACGCTTATCGCCACCGCGGAAGGTCGATGCAGATGCCCAGGCAACGGAAACCAGGTCGCTCACGGACAGACCCGAGGCAATGATTTCCGCTTTCAGACTCTCGATGTCCTCTTTGGTCGGGTTGAACACCGCCTGCGGCAGTGGATCCTGCCAGATGAGATCTTCTTTCGGCACTTCCGGACCAATGTAACGCGCTTTTGGCCCCATATCACGGTGGGTCAGCTTGAACCACGCGCGCGCAAAGGCTTCGTTAAAGGCCTGCGGATCGTTCAGGAAGCGGCGGGAGATTTTCTCGAACTCGGGGTCAAAACGCAGCGTCAGATCGGTGACCAGCATCGTCGGTTTGCGCTTTTTCGACGGGTCGAACGGATCAGGCATAATGTCTGGTGCATCCACGGCTTCGAACTGAATCGCACCCGCCGGGCTGCGGGTCTGCACCCACTCGTATTTGAACAGGTTCTCGAAGAAGTAGTTACTCCACTGGGTCGGCGTTTGCGACCAGATGACTTCCAGCCCGGAGGTGATCGCATCTGCGCCAACACCGGTACCGTGCGTACTGGTCCAGCCCAGACCCTGCGCTTCAATTGGCGCGGCTTCCGGGTCGGCACCGACATGGGTCGCTTCACCTGCACCGTGGGTTTTACCGAGGGTATGACCGCCTGCAATCAACGCAACGGTCTCTTCGTCGTTCATCCCCATGTTGCCAAAGGTGGCACGGATCGCCGCGGCCGCTGACAGCGGTTCACCGCTGGCGTTTGGCCCTTCCGGGTTAACGTAAATCAGCCCCATTTCGGTGGCTGCCAGTGGGCGCTTCGCCAGTGCTTCCGGGTCACGGTGGGTGAGCCAGGCTTTTTCATCACCCCAGTTCACGTCCATATCCGGTTCCCAGACATCTTCACGCCCGGCCCCAAAACCAAAGGTACGGAAACCAGAGTTCTCCAGCGCCACGTTACCGGCAAGGATGAAGAGGTCAGCCCAGGAAATTTTTTGACCGTATTTTTGCTTGATAGGCCACAGGAGACGGCGCGCTTTATCCAGACTTACGTTATCTGGCCAGGAGTTCAGGGGGGCAAAGCGCTGTTGACCGCGCCCTGCGCCACCGCGACCGTCAACGGAGCGATAGGTACCTGCGCCGTGCCAGGCCATACGGATAAACAGGCCCGCATAGCTGCCCCAGTCGGCTGGCCACCACGGCTGAGAGTCGGTCAGAAGTGCTTTGAGATCGCCCTTGAGCGCTGAGTAATCAAGTTTGCTGAATTCTTTGCGGTAGTCAAAGTCTTCACCCAGAGGGTTAGAACGGTTGGAATGTTGATTAAGAAGATCGACGCGGAGTTGTTTTGGCCACCAGTCGCGGCTGCCTGTGCCTGCCCCCGCGCTGTGATCGACGCTGCCCTGATGGAACGGGCACTTGCCGATTGATGCCGCATTATTGCTGTCGTCTGACGTGCTCATCGCTATGCTCCCTTTTACAGTGTTACCGTTACGATATACGCCCTTGTTGATAAGGTATAGTTGAGATAACCCACAGATTCGATAGTTAATTCCGTTTAATTTCCCATTGAAAGTATGTGCGTTCTGTACGTCAAAGGCAGCATTGCTGATATGGCGGGGAAATAAAACCCTTATAAATCAAAAAACCCTCCGAAGAGGGCTTCTATTTATTATGCGCCAGGCCGAACACCCAGCGTATGGCAAATGGCGTAACTCATTTCCGCGCGGTTGAGCGTATAGAAGTGGAAATCCTTCACTCCTTCACGACTCAAGATCTTCACCATGTCCATCGCGATGTTTGCGCCCACCAGCTTGCGTGTTTCCGGATCATCGTCCAGCCCTTCGTACATTTTAGACATCCAGTGCGGAATGCGCACATTGGTCATATCGGCAAATTTCTTCGCCTGTTTGAAGTTAGAGACCGGCAAAATTCCCGGGATAATTTCGACGTCTATGCCCGCGGACACACAGCGGTCACGAAAGCGCAGGTAGCTTTCCACATCAAAGAAGAACTGGGTAATGGCGCGGTTCGCACCGGCGTCCACTTTACGCTTCAGGTTAAGCAGATCCGCCTGGGCGCTTTTCGCTTCCGGGTGAACTTCAGGATAAGCAGCAACGGAAATGTCGAAGTCTGCGACCTCTTTCAGCAGCGCGACCAGATCGGTGGCGTACATGTCCGGTTTACCGCTCCCCGGCGGCAGGTCACCGCGCAGGGCGACGATATGGCGAATACCGTTGTTCCAGTAGTCCTGGGCAATGGCACGCAGCTCATCGCGCGTCGCGTCGATACAGGTCAGGTGCGGAGCCGCTTCCAGACCCGTACGGTCCTTAATGCCTTTAATGATGCTGTGCGTACGGTCACGCTCACCGGAGTTGGCACCGTAGGTGACGGAGACAAACTTCGGTTTCAGGCTGCTCAGGCGATCGATAGAGCTCCAGAGGGTTTGCTCCATTTCACTGGTGCGCGGCGGGAAAAATTCAAAAGAGACGTTAATCTGACCATTTACTTCGGCCAGGCTCTGATTCAGGGCTTCCCGCTGGTTGGCGTGAAAAAAGCTCATACCTTACCTCATCAATCGCGTGTCATTGTGTGTTGTGTTTCGAACTTCTATACGTTTAGACGTCCAGATGTAAAAATGACGGAAAAGCGGAGGGACGTCAACAGAAATAATCGCCAGGAATGGTGAGGAATGCTCAGGGAAGATGAAGGGAGTTCATGATGGCGGGTGAGTGCGGTCTGATGCCCTCACTCTGTCCCTCTCCCACCGGGAGAGGGAACAAGAAAGATTACAGCAGTTTAGCCAGACGGTTGATGTCGGACTGGATGGCCCCGGCGGTCACATCGCGCCCCGCACCCGGGCCACGGATCACCAGTGGGTTATCACGGTACCAGCGGCTTTCAATGGCGAAAACATTATCGCACGGCAGCAGTGCCGCCAGCGGATGTTCAGGACGAACCGCCTCGACACCCACACGTGCTTTTCCGTTCGCTTCGAAACGCGCCACGTAGCGCAGCACCAGGCCCATCTCGTTTGCCGCTTCCAGACGTTGCACCATCTGCTCGTTCAGCTCTTCGCCGTTCTCGAAGAAATGGTCGACAGAGTCGTCCTCACAGCCAGCAGGCACCAGCGACTCAACGCGGACGGCATCAGGTTCGATGTCATAACCGGCTTCACGCGCCAGGATCACCAGCTTACGCATAACGTCTTTACCGGAGAGGTCAACGCGTGGGTCAGGCTCCGTTAAGCCCTGCTGCCATGCCTGATCCACCAGGTCAGTGAACGGTACGGTGCCATCAAACTGCAGGAACAGCCAGGAGAGCGTGCCGGAGAAGATGCCACTCAGCGCCAGAATGCTGTCGCCGCTTTCAATCAAATCACGCACGGTATGGTTAACCGGCAAGCCAGCGCCCACCGTGGCGTTATACAGCCAGTGACGGCCTGTCTTTTCAAACGCGTCGTGGATTTGACGGTACTTGTCCGTGCTGCTCGCCCCCGCCAGCTTATTGGCGCTAATAACATGGAAACCGTGGCTGGCGAAATCAAGATACTGATCGGCAAGCTGTTCACTGGCGGTCACGTCCAGTACCACCAGATCGTCATACGGGTGCGCGCGCATCCAGAGGAACAGCGACTCTTCGTCCTGTTCAACCGCTTCATCGTTAAAGAAGGCCAGCGCCCGGCTGGCGTCCAGCCCTTCGTAGTTCAACAGGCTGCGGCGGCTGTCCACCACGCCCGCGAGAATAAATTCAAACCCGGTACGCGCTGAGAGGGTCACCTGCTCGCGAGCGAACAGCTCCAGCCAGCGTGAGCCGATGTTTCCTTTGCCAAACAGCACCAGTCCAATGCGTTTCTCCGCACGGAACAGAGAGGTATGCAGCCCCTGAATCAGACTCTCGGTGGGTCCTTTACGCAGTACGGCCACCAGGCTGATGCCCTCTTCCGACTGCCAGGTGAATTCAACCGGCTGGCCTTTCAGCTGCTGCCAGAAACGGTGGCAGTGCAGCGGGTTGCGGGTAACGCCCGCCCCCACCATCGCCACCAGCGCCAGACCCTGACGCAGGCGAAGCTCGCCCGGCAGGCCCGCTTCATCAAGAATTTTCAGGGCGCTGTCCGCCACTTCAGCGGTGTAGCAGAACTGCAGCAGCTGGCGATCGTTATGCACGCCAACGGCGAGCGGACGCACCTGGGCGCGTTTGAGGATCAGGTCGATGTCTTTGTGTGCCAGTTTGAAATCCTGGCCCGCCGGGACCTGGAACTCAATCAGGCAGATGTCGTCATGGCTGGTCACAATTCGCGCCCCCGTACCGGACGCCAGGACGCGTTCGATACGGGTAGAGCCTTGATCCGGGGTGTAACTACAGCGCAGCTGCAGGTCGATGTCGCTCCCGGAAACCGGCTGTAGCGTACGCGCATGCAGAACCGGTGCCGCCAGGCGTGCCAGCTCGCTGGCCTCGTCCAGACGCAGCAGCGGCAGCAGGCAGGCATCTTTCACTTTACGCGGGTCAGCACTGTAGACACCGGCCACGTCGCTCCAGATGGTGACGCGGGAAACGCCTGCCAGCGCACCAATTTGCGTCGCTGAGTAGTCAGAGCCGTTACGTCCCAGCAGCACGGTTTCACCGGCACTGCTGCGGCTGATAAAGCCGGTCACCACAATACGTTTGCCCGGATGCTGAACCAGCAGCTGTTGCAGCAGCGGATATGACAAACCTTCATCCACCTGCGGCTGAGCGGCGCGTTCGGCGCGCAGGAAGTCACGCGCGTCAAGCCAGGCCGCATCCACGCCCAGGTGTTGCAGCACGGCCGCCATCAGGCGCGCAGACCACACTTCACCGTGGCCGACCACCTCGGCATACACCGCGTCGGTAATACCGCTGTCCAGCAGGGCAGCCAGACGCTCAAGGTCATGCGTAAAGGCGCTAATCAATCCGTCCGCGACGTCCGCAGGCAGTAAGCCGGCAATCAGCTCACTCTGGTAACGACGTAAGGACTGTTGCACCTGATGCGCAGAGAGGCGATCGGTCTGACTCAGTTTGAGCCAGCTAATCAACTGGTTGGTGGTGCTGCCAGCCGCGGAGACAACCATCATGTCCCCCGGCTGCGAATACTCTGTCATGATCCCTGCGACACGCAGGTAACACTTCACATCAGCAAGACTACTACCACCAAACTTGTGCAGTTGACGACCCTTCGCCCCTGCCTGCGCTATCACACTCATGATTACCCCTTGGCTGCGACCCGGAAGCCATTTTCCAGATCGGCAATTAAATCTTCAGAATCTTCAATACCGGTCGAGATACGCAGCAGCGTCTCAGAAATACCGGCGGCGGCACGTGCTTCTGGTGCCATACCTGCGTGCGTCATGGTCGCGGCGTGGGAGATCAAGCTTTCAACCCCACCTAATGATTCCGCCAGCGTAAACAATGACAGCCCGCTCAGGAAGCGACGCAGCGTTTGCTCGTCACCGTCCAGTTCAAAACTTAACATCGCGCCAAATCCCTTTTGTTGACGCGCGGCAATCTCGTGCCCCTGGTTTTCCGGCAGCGACGGGTGATAGAGCTTTTTCACCAGCGGCTGGGTCTTCAGGAAATCGACAATCGCCTGAGCATTGCGCTGCGCCACTTCCATGCGCGGCGACAGCGTGCGGATACCGCGCAACAACAGGTAGCTGTCGAAAGCGCTCGCAGTGACGCCAATGTTATTGGCCCACCATGCCAGTTCGGTGACAACGTCGGGATCTTTTGCAATCACCACGCCCGCTACCACATCAGAATGACCGTTCAGATATTTTGTGCATGAATGCAATACCAGATCGGCACCCAGCGCAAGCGGGTTCTGAAGGGCCGGACTGAGGAAGGTATTATCCACTACACTTATCGCTCCCGCATCCCTTGCGCGCTGACAAATTTTCGCAATATCGACGACGCGCAACAATGGATTGCTTGGACTTTCCACCAGCACCAGCTTCGGTTTCTCTGCCAGCGCCTGTTTCAGCGCCTGTTCGTCGTTTTGATCGACAAACAGCACGCGGTAGCACCCGCGTTTTGCGAGGCTGTCAAACAGACGATAGCTACCACCGTAACAGTCGTGCGGTGCCACCAGCAGGTCGCCCGGCTTCAGAAATACCGTCGTCACCAGGTGAATCGCAGACATCCCGGTGTTGGTTAACACGGCGCCTGCACCGCCTTCCAGCTCCGCCAGCGTGCGCTGGGTTACGTCACGCGTCGGGTTGCCGCGACGGGAGTAGTCATGCGCACGGGGTTCATTAAAACCGGTAAAATTGTAAGTACTGGAAAGATGAATTGGCGGGACAACACAGCCGTACTGCTCGTCATCATTTAATCCGCTACGCACTGCGATGGTGGCCTGTTTACGCGTCATGGTGAAGGCTTCCTGGCTAAAAGAGGTGAAAAGTCAGGCACCAGAGTAAACACTGAAAGTATGGACGTCAATACATCTGGACATCTAAACTTCTTTGCGTATAGATTGAGCAATGCGCAAATAGCCGTTAAAATTATATGCTTTAGTGCACGCTGCAGCGGCAATATCCGTGCCACGGTATCGTCTCTACGGTAAACTACGCTGGATTACGGTCAAAACTGGCGATGACGGGTTTTGCACCTTTAGATTAATGACTGAGAGGATTAAAGGTATCTCATGGCTGAATGGAGCGGCGAATATATCAGCCCATACGCTGAGCACGGTAAGAAGAGTGAGCAAGTAAAGAAAATTACGGTTTCCATTCCTCTGAAGGTGTTGAAGATCCTCACCGATGAACGTACGCGTCGTCAGGTGAACAACCTGCGCCACGCGACCAACAGCGAACTGCTGTGCGAAGCGTTTCTGCATGCGTTTACCGGTCAACCGTTGCCAAACGATGAAGATCTGCGCAAAGAGCGTAGTGATGAAATTCCGGAAGAGGCGAAGGTGATCATGCGTGAACTGGGTATCGACCCGGATACGTGGGAATACTGAGAAGCGGATACAAAAAAGGCACCTTGCGGTGCCTTTTTTTCGGGAAACTTACTTAGCGCCCGGGATGCTGAAACGCTTGTTGAAGCGGTCAACACGGCCACCGGTTGCAACATCACGCTGCTTACCAGTGTAGAACGGGTGGCATTTGCCGCACACGTCCAGGTTCAGATCGTGACCCACGGTAGAGCGGATCTGGATAGAGTTACCGCAAGAACAGTTTGCAGTAATCATTTCGTATTTCGGGTGAATATCTTTTTTCATGGGAGAACCTCAGTTAAGGCCGCGTCGCTCTTCCAGCCCTAACGCCAGACACCACGCGATGTTGAATGTAAGTTCTTTGGCGTAAAGTACACCAAAGGCGGCGAATCATACAGAATTTGACCAACGTATGCAAACTGATCCGCACGCCGCTTTCACTAATGTGTATACTAACGCGCCACTTTTCAAGTCAGGAAGATTCGATGCCCGTCGCTCACGTTGCCCTGCCCGTTCCGCTTCCCCGCACCTTTGACTATCTGCTGCCTGACAGCATGAGCGCCAAAGCGGGCTGTCGCGTGACCGTGCCATTTGGCAAACAGCAGCGTATTGGGATTGTGGTGTCGGTGAGCGATAAGAGCGAATTGCCGCTCAATGAGCTGAAAGCCGTCGCAGAGGTACTGGACAGCGAGCCCGTTTTCTCCACCAGCACCTGGCGACTCCTGCTGTGGGCGGCAGATTACTACCATCACCCTATCGGCGATGTCCTGTTCCACGCCCTGCCTGTTATGCTTCGTCAGGGTAAAAGTGCCAGCCACGCTCCCCTCTGGTACTGGTTTGCCACTGAAGAGGGTCAGGCAGTCGATATCAATAGCCTGAAACGCTCGCAGAAACAGCAGCAGGCGCTGGCGGCCCTGCGTCAGGGGAAAATCTGGCGGCATCAGGTTGACGAGCTTGAGGTGAGCGAAACGGCGCTACAGGCCCTGCGCAAAAAAGGGCTGAGCGAACTGGCAAGCGAGGCGCCCGCCCTTTATGACTGGCGGGACAGTTTCTCCGTTTCAGGGGATCGTCTGCGACTCAACACCGAGCAGGCCACCGCCGTAGGAGCCATTCACAGCGCCTCCGATCATTTCTCCGCCTGGCTACTGGCAGGGGTCACCGGCTCCGGCAAAACAGAAGTGTATCTCAGCGTACTGGAAAACGTGCTTGCGCAGGGTAAACAGGCGCTGGTGATGGTTCCGGAAATCGGCCTTACGCCACAAACCATCGCCCGTTTTCGCGAGCGGTTTAATGCGCCGGTTGAAGTGTTACATTCGGGCCTGAACGACAGCGAGCGCCTCAGCGCCTGGCTGAAAGCCAAAAACGGCGAAGCGGCGATTGTGATTGGCACCCGTTCCTCGCTGTTTACGCCGTTTAAAAACCTCGGCGTTATCGTCATCGATGAAGAGCATGACAGCTCCTATAAGCAACAGGAAGGCTGGCGCTATCACGCCCGCGATCTGGCCGTTTATCGCGCCCATAGCGAGCAAATCCCGATTATTCTTGGCTCCGCGACGCCCGCCCTCGAAACGCTGCATAACGTTCGCCAGCGTAAATACCACATGCTGCGCCTTACGCGGCGCGCAGGGAACGCGCGCCCTGCTATTCAGCATGTGCTGGATCTAAAAGGCCAGCAGGTGCAGGCGGGGTTAGCGCCTGCGCTTATCACCCGGATGCGCCAGCATTTGCAGGCCGGTAATCAGGTCATTTTATTCCTTAACCGCCGCGGGTTTGCCCCGGCGCTGTTGTGTCACGACTGCGGCTGGATTGCCGAATGCCCGCGCTGCGACCACTACTACACGTTCCATCAGGCCCAGCGCCATTTACGCTGCCACCACTGCGACAGCCAGCGGCCGGTACCACGCCAGTGTCCGTCATGTGGCTCAACGCATATCGTGCCGGTCGGCCTGGGGACGGAGCAACTAGAAGAGGCCCTTAAGCCTTTCTTCCCTGACGTTCCTCTTTCCCGCATCGACCGTGACACTACCAGCCGCAAAGGGGCGCTGGAACAGCAGCTGGCGGAAGTGCATCGCGGTGGCGCACGCATTCTGATTGGCACGCAGATGCTGGCCAAAGGGCACCACTTCCCGGACGTAACGCTGGTCGCCCTGCTGGACGTAGACGGCGCGCTGTTTTCGGCCGATTTTCGCTCAGCAGAACGTTTTGCCCAGCTTTATACCCAGGTTGCCGGACGTGCCGGTCGCGCAGGCAAACAGGGTGAGGTGGTTTTACAGACCCACCATCCTGAACATCCGTTACTGCAAACCCTGCTGCATAAAGGCTATGACGCGTTTGCGGAGCAGGCGCTGGCAGAACGCCAGACGATGCAGCTTCCGCCGTGGACCAGCCACGTCATCATTCGCGCAGAAGATCACAACAACCAGCAGGCACCGCTTTTCCTGCAGCAGCTGAGAAACCTCCTGCAGGCCAGTCCGCTGGTGGATAACCCGCTGTGGATACTGGGGCCGGTGCCGGCGCTGGCACCAAAGCGTGGTGGACGTTTCCGCTGGCAGATTTTGCTCCAGCACCCTTCGCGCATCCGCCTGCAACATATCGTCAGCGGCGCGCTGGTGCTGATCAATACCCTACCGGAAGCGCGCAAAGTGAAGTGGGTACTGGACGTTGATCCTATCGAAGGCTGAAGACGGATCGAAAAATTTAACGCTCCTCACACTTTTTATGAAAATTCTGTAACCGATTCCATTAACTATCTGTAAAAATGGTGGCGTCAGAAGTTCGGTGTTCAGGCGAGGAGAAGACGTTGAAGTCCAGGAAAGAGGTTGCCACGGCGACCATGAAAGACGTTGCCCAGAAAGCACAAGTCTCTACGGCAACCGTGTCCCGCGCATTAATGAACCCGGATAAAGTCTCCCAGGCGACCCGTAACCGGGTAGAGCAGGCTGCGCTGGAAGTGGGCTATTTCCCGCAGGCGATGGGACGAAACGTTAAACGCAATGAGTCGCGCACCATCCTGGTGATTGTGCCGGACATCTGCGATCCCTTCTTCAGCGAGATTATTCGCGGTATCGAAGTGACGGCGGCAGAACAAGGTTATCTGGTGCTGATTGGCGACTGTGCTCACCAGAACCAGCAGGAAAAAACCTTTATCGACCTCATTATCACCAAGCAGATCGACGGCATGTTGCTGCTTGGGTCTCGCCTGCCGTTTGATGCCAGCATTGAAGAGCAGCGCAATTTACCGCCGATGGTGATGGCCAACGAGTTTGCACCCGAGCTGGAGCTGCCGACGGTACATATTGATAACCTGACCGCCGCGTTCAACGCCGTCAACTATCTTCAGGAGCTGGGGCACAAGCGTATTGGCTGCATTGCCGGGCCGGAAGAGATGCCATTGTGCCACTACCGCCTGCAGGGCTACGTTCAGGCGCTGCGCCGTACCGGCGTCACCGTCGATCCGCACTACATTGCTCGCGGGGATTTCACCTTTGAAGCCGGTGGACAGGCGCTGGAGAAGCTGCTGGATCTGCCCGAGCCGCCGACCGCGGTGTTCTGTCACAGCGATGTGATGGCACTGGGGGCATTATCGTATGCGAAGCGCCGCGGCCTGCGCATACCGAAAGATTTGTCGATCATCGGATTCGATAATATTTCGCTGTCAGAATTTTGCGATCCTCCACTCTCGACCGTGGCGCAGCCGCGCTATGATATTGGGCGTGAAGCGATGCTTCTTCTGCTGGATCAGCTGCATGGTCAAACAGTTAACAGCGGCTCGCGGTTGCTGGACTGTGAATTGATTGTGCGCGGTTCTACCCAGGCATTGACTTAAAGTAAATGTCTTTCAGACACCCTTATCTGGTCAAAGCCCCGCCGCTTAAGTAACATGGCGGGCTGACGAACGAATAAATACAGCGAAACGATAGTGGCACAACGAGATTATGTACGTCGCGGCCAGCCGGCACCTTCGCGACGCAAAAAGAGTAGCTCAAGGAAAAAGCAACGTAACCTGCCTGCTGTCTCGCCAGCGATGGTCGCTATTGCTGCGGCTGTAGTCGTGGCCTTTATTGGTGGTCTGTACTTTATCACGCACCATAAAAAAGAAGAGTCCGAGGCGCTTCAGGCCAGCAAGGTTGCCGGAAACGGCCTTCCGCCGAAGCCTGAAGAGCGCTGGCGCTATATCAAAGAGCTGGAAAGCCGTCAGCCTGGCGTACGTGCACCGACCGAACCTTCAGCGGGTGGTGAAGTGCAAAATGCCAGCCAGTTGACGGATGAACAGCGTCAGTTGCTGGCACAAATGCAGGCCGATATGCGCCAGCAGCCTACGCAGCTGAATGAAGTGCCGTGGAACGAGCAGACGCCGGAACAGCGTCAGCAAACGCTGCAGCGTCGTCAGGCGCAGCAGCAGCTCCAGCAGCAACAGCAGCAACAACAGCAGTGGGCGCAAACCCAGCCAGTGCAGCAGCCTAAAACGCAGCCGCGGGTGACGGAACAGCCGTATCAGCAGCAAACGCGAACGGCGCAGTCCCAGCCAGTGCAGCAACCGCCGAAGGCCCAGCCGCAGAAACAGGCGGCTCAGCCGTATCAGGATCTGCTGCAGACGCCGGCGCATACCACTGCTCAGCAGCCGAAAACGCAGCAGGCCGCACCGGTAACCAAAGAGACCGATGCGCCGAAGCAGACTGCTGAGAAAAAAGACGAACGCCGCTGGATGGTGCAATGTGGTTCATTCAAAGGTGCTGAGCAGGCGGAAACGGTGCGCGCACAGCTGGCTTTCGAAGGGTTTGATTCACGCATTACCACCAATAACGGCTGGAATCGCGTGGTGATTGGCCCGGTCAAAGGCAAAGAAAATGCCGACGGAACCATTTCCCGTTTGAAAGTGGCGGGACACACAAACTGCATTCGACTCGCTACCGGGGGTTGAAACCCCCAAATTCCCCCCCATCTATCATTCTATTCAGCCCTGAGCACAGGCTCAGGGCTTCTGTTTCCCGATTCTGTAACCAGGGGGTCTGCTCGTGACAACAATAGTAAGTGTACGCCGTAACGGCCACGTGGTAATCGCCGGTGATGGCCAGGCCACGCTGGGTAATACCGTAATGAAAGGCAACGTGAAAAAAGTTCGTCGTTTATACAACGACAAAGTGATCGCCGGTTTTGCAGGCGGTACGGCTGACGCCTTCACGCTGTTCGAACTATTTGAACGCAAACTGGAAATGCACCAGGGTCACCTGGTGAAAGCCGCCGTTGAGCTGGCGAAAGACTGGCGTACCGATCGCATGCTGCGCAAACTTGAAGCGCTGCTGGCGGTGGCCGATGAAACCGCTTCGCTTATCATCACCGGTAACGGTGACGTCATTCAGCCTGAAAACGACCTGATTGCTATTGGCTCTGGTGGCCCGTACGCCCAGGCTGCAGCCCGTGCGCTGTTGGAAAATACCGACATGAACGCGCGCGATATCGCGGTGAAGGCGTTGGATATTGCAGGTGATATCTGCATCTATACCAACCACAACCACACCATCGAAGAATTACCGTCTAAAGCGTAAGGATCTCCCATGTCTGAAATGACCCCACGCGAAATTGTCAGCGAACTGGACAAACATATTATCGGCCAGGACAACGCCAAGCGTTCCGTGGCTATTGCCCTGCGTAACCGCTGGCGCCGCATGCAGCTCGAAGAAGAGCTGCGCCATGAAGTGACGCCAAAAAACATTCTGATGATCGGCCCGACCGGTGTCGGTAAAACCGAAATCGCCCGTCGTCTGGCGAAACTGGCTAACGCCCCGTTCATCAAAGTCGAAGCCACCAAGTTCACCGAAGTGGGCTATGTGGGTAAAGAAGTGGACTCCATCATTCGCGATCTGACCGACTCGGCGATCAAAATGGTGCGCGTCCAGGCGATTGAGAAAAACCGCTACCGCGCCGAAGAGATGGCGGAAGAGCGCATTCTTGACGTCCTGATCCCACCGGCGAAGAACAACTGGGGCCAGGCTGAACAGCAGGCTGAGCCGTCAGCGGCACGTCAGGCGTTCCGCAAAAAACTGCGTGAAGGCGAGCTGGACGACAAAGAGATTGAGATCGATCTTGCTGCTGCCCCTATGGGTGTGGAAATCATGGCACCGCCTGGCATGGAAGAGATGACCAGCCAGCTGCAGTCCATGTTCCAGAACCTGGGCGGCCAGAAGCAGAAAGCGCGTAAGCTGAAAATCAAAGACGCCATGAAGCTGCTGATCGAAGAAGAAGCGGCGAAACTGGTGAACCCGGAAGAGCTGAAGCAGGATGCTATCGACGCGGTTGAGCAGCACGGTATCGTGTTTATCGACGAAATCGACAAAATCTGTAAGCGTGGCGAATCCTCAGGCCCGGATGTCTCCCGTGAAGGCGTTCAGCGCGACCTGCTGCCGCTGGTTGAAGGCTGCACCGTCTCCACCAAACACGGTATGGTCAAAACGGACCACATCCTGTTTATCGCCTCTGGCGCATTCCAGGTGGCGAAACCGTCTGACCTGATCCCGGAACTGCAGGGTCGTCTGCCGATTCGCGTGGAGCTGCAGGCGCTGACCACTGAAGATTTCGAACGCATCCTGACCGAGCCAAATGCCTCTGTGACCGTACAGTACAAAGCGCTGATGGCAACCGAAGGTGTGAACATCGAGTTCACTGAAGACGGTATCAAACGCATCGCCCAGGCCGCCTGGCAGGTCAACGAAACCACCGAGAACATCGGTGCCCGTCGTCTGCACACCGTGCTGGAGCGCCTGATGGAAGATATCTCTTATGATGCGAGCGACCTGAACGGTCAAAGCATTACCATTGACGCAGAATATGTGGGTAAACACCTGGATGCGTTAGTGGCAGATGAAGATCTGAGCCGTTTTATCCTATAATCGCGGTTACTGCATTCTCATCACGTTTAATGGGGGCTAAAGCCCCCATTTTTATTGGCTAAATTACTATGACTGACATCAGCCGTACTCAGGCGTGGCTCGAAAGTCTGCGCCCTAAAACTCTTCCTCTGGCCTTTGCCGCCATTATCGTCGGTACGGCGCTTGCCTGGTGGCAAGGCTATTTCGATCCGCTGGTTGCCGGGCTGGCACTGATTACCGCCGGTCTGCTGCAAATTCTCTCCAATCTCGCCAACGACTATGGCGATGCGGTTAAAGGCAGCGACAAACCCGACCGTATCGGGCCACTGCGCGGTATGCAGAAAGGGGTCATTACCCAGGCACAGATGAAACGCGCGCTGATCATCACCGTGGCGCTGATTTGTCTTTCCGGCCTGGCGCTGGTAACGGTCGCGTCTAAAACCCCCAGCGATTTCATTGGGTTCCTGGTACTGGGTCTGCTCGCCATTATTGCCGCCATTACCTATACCGTCGGTACCCGCCCTTACGGGTATATTGGGCTGGGTGACATCTCCGTGCTGGTGTTCTTCGGCTGGCTGAGCGTGATGGGGAGCGGGTACTTACAGGCACATACCCTGATCCCGGCCCTGTTCCTGCCGGCAACCGCCTGCGGCATGCTGGCGACGGCGGTGCTTAACATCAACAACCTGCGCGATATCGACAGCGACCGTGAGAACGGCAAAAACACGCTGGCCGTGCGTCTGGGGCCCGTTAATGCACGCCGTTATCATGCGTGTCTGCTGCTGGGCGCTCTGCTGTGCCTGGCGCTGTTTAACGTTATCTCGCTGCACAGCATATGGGGCTGGCTGTTTGTACTCGCCGCACCGCTGCTGATTAAGCAGGCGCGATTCGTCATGCGTGAACTCAGCCCTGCGGCCATGCCGCCAATGCTGGAACGTACGGTAAAAGGGGCACTGCTGACTAACCTGTTGTTCGTCATCGGGATTGTCTTAAGTCAGACGCTGGGTTAACTGACAAATATCAATTAACAATTGATGATTTTGCCAACAACGCATTTAGCACGATATACTGAACACATTCGCAGCAACTGAGCGTTAAACCTATGAAATACGATACCTCCGAGCTTTGTGACATCTACCAGGAAGATGTCAACGTCGTTGAACCGCTGTTCTCCAACTTTGGTGGGCGGTCGTCGTTTGGCGGACAAATCGTCACGGTGAAATGTTTCGAGGATAACGGGTTGCTCTATGATCTGCTCGAACAGAACGGCCGTGGCCGCGTTCTGCTGGTTGATGGCGGGGGCTCCGTACGTCGTGCCCTCATTGATGCTGAGCTCGCCCGTCTTGCCGTACAGAACGAGTGGGAAGGCATTGTGGTGTATGGCTCAGTGCGCCAGGTGGACGATCTCGAAGACCTGGACATTGGCATTCAGGCTATCGCGGCCATTCCGGTGGGTGCTGCAGGTGAAGGTATCGGCGAAAGCGACGTGCGCGTCAATTTCGGCGGCGTGACCTTCTTCTCCGGTGACCATCTCTATGCCGATAACACCGGGATTATCCTTTCCGAAGATCCGCTGGATATCGAGTAATAAAAAAGCCGGGTGGCGGCGACGCCTTACCCGGCCTGTTCTGCATTTCCCGAAAGAAATTACACTTCTTCCATACGCCCCAGCAGCGCCTGCAGACGATCCTGCCAGCCATTCTGCTGTTCACGCAGCTGGTTGTTTTCGCGCTCCAGTTCTTCACGGCTGTGCTGGGCGTTCTGAACTTCCTGCGCCAGGCTGTTGTTCTTCTCTTTCAGCTCTTCAATTTCCATCTGCAGCAGCGTGATGGTGTCAATCGCCTGCTGTACTTTCGATTCCAGTTTCTCAAACACTTCTAAAGACATGATCCTACCTCTCCTGAATTGCAAGGCGACGCTTTAACGTAAACGCGCACAACAGATATGCCGATTGTATGAAGCCCCGTCGCCCCTGTCCAGCGGCAGACCGCGCAGATCGTGGTTTGCAACACTTTTCGGCCTCGTCCTGGTGCGTTCGCGGCATATACCCCTAAATTGTTAACTCATTCGTTAATGAAATGATTCAGCTCACATTTTGCTATTGGTGTAAAAATGCGCTTTATGGCGCGAAAACGCTCATTTTATTGACGCAGACCACACATTTTGATTTCGATATTTCTCGTTTTTGCTCGTTAACGATAAATTAACACTATGTCTACAGGGCATCGTGGCTGTCACGGGCGGTCATGCTAACAATAAACATCAATTTCTTCAGGATTCCGATTATGAGTCAGACATCAACCTTAAAAGGCCAGTGCATTGCCGAGTTCCTTGGTACCGGGTTGTTGATATTCTTCGGAGTGGGCTGTGTTGCTGCACTGAAAGTGGCGGGTGCCAGTTTCGGTCAGTGGGAAATCAGTATTATCTGGGGTCTGGGCGTGGCGATGGCCATCTACCTGACCGCAGGGGTTTCCGGCGCACATCTTAACCCGGCGGTGACCATCGCGCTGTGGCTGTTCGCGTGCTTCGACGGACGCAAAGTTGTTCCCTTCATCCTTTCTCAGTTTGCCGGCGCGTTTTGCGCAGCGGCGTTAGTTTACGGGCTTTATTACAATCTTTTCATCGACTTCGAACAGACACATCATATGGTGCGTGGCAGTGTCGAAAGTCTGGATCTGGCAGGTATTTTCTCAACCTATCCCAACCCGCATATCAATTTTGTGCAGGCGTTCGCAGTTGAAATGGTGATTACCGCTATTCTGATGGGCGTTATCCTGGCGCTGACCGACGACGGAAACGGCATTCCGCGCGGCCCGCTGGCACCGCTGCTGATTGGCTTGCTGATTGCGGTGATCGGTGCATCCATGGGCCCGCTGACCGGGTTTGCGATGAACCCGGCGCGTGATATCGGACCTAAAGCTTTTGCCTTTATCGCAGGATGGGGCGACGTGGCCTTCACCGGCGGTAAAGATATCCCTTACTTCCTGGTACCGCTGTTTGCACCGGTTGTCGGGGCTGCGCTGGGTGCATTTAGCTACCGCAAATTAATTGGTCGCCATTTACCGTGCGACACCTGTGTGGAAGAGGAGAAGGAAACGACTTCTACCGCACAACAAAAAGCTTCGCTGTAATCTGACTACGGGACACATACCATGACCGAAAAAAAATATATCGTTGCGCTCGACCAGGGCACTACCAGCTCCCGCGCTGTCGTAATGGATCATGACGCGAATATCGTCAGCGTGTCACAGCGCGAATTTGAGCAAATCTATCCTCGTCCAGGCTGGGTTGAACACGATCCTATGGAGATCTGGGCTTCACAAAGCTCCACGCTGGTAGAAGTGCTGGCGAAAGCCGATATCAGTTCCGACGAGATTGCCGCTATCGGTATTACCAACCAGCGTGAAACCACTATCGTCTGGGAGCGCGAAACCGGTAAGCCCATTTACAATGCCATCGTCTGGCAGTGCCGCCGTACATCAGAAATCTGCGAACAGCTGAAGCGCGACGGTATGGAAGACTATGTACGTAGCGCAACCGGTCTGGTCGTTGACCCGTATTTCTCCGGTACCAAAGTGAAATGGATCCTCGACCACGTTGAGGGTTCACGTGAACGTGCAAAACGCGGTGAGCTGCTGTTCGGTACCGTCGACACCTGGCTTATCTGGAAGATGACCCAGGGGCGTGTCCACGTCACTGATTACACCAACGCCTCGCGCACCATGCTGTTCAACATCAATACCCTGGAGTGGGATGACAAGATGCTGGACGCGCTGGATATCCCGCGCGCGATGTTGCCAGAAGTCCGCAAATCTTCTGAAGTTTACGGTCAGACCAATATCGGCGGCAAAGGCGGCACGCGTATTCCAATCGCCGGTATTGCCGGTGACCAGCAGGCGGCGCTGTTTGGCCAGCTGTGCGTTAAGGAAGGGATGGCGAAAAACACCTACGGTACCGGCTGCTTTATGCTGATGAACACCGGTGAGAAAGCGGTGAAATCAGAAAACGGTTTGCTGACCACCATCGCCTGCGGCCCACGCGGTGAAGTGAACTATGCGCTGGAAGGTGCGGTGTTCATGGCAGGTGCGTCTATTCAGTGGCTGCGTGACGAGATGAAACTCATCAGCGATGCGTTTGACTCCGAGTATTTCGCAACCAAAGTGAAGGACACCAACGGCGTGTATGTGGTTCCGGCCTTTACCGGTCTGGGCGCCCCCTACTGGGACCCGTATGCACGCGGCGCGATTTTCGGTCTGACCCGTGGGGTAAACTCGAACCACATTATCCGCGCTACGCTGGAATCCATCGCTTATCAGACGCGCGACGTACTGGAAGCGATGCAGGCTGACTCCGGCATTCGTCTGCACGCCCTGCGCGTGGACGGCGGCGCCGTTGCCAACAACTTCCTGATGCAGTTCCAGTCCGACATTCTGGGCACCCGCGTAGAGCGCCCGGAAGTACGTGAAGTCACCGCGCTGGGTGCGGCGTACCTTGCAGGTCTGGCTGTCGGCTTCTGGCAGAATCTGGATGAACTGCAGGAAAAAGCGGTTATCGAACGCGAATTCCGCCCTGGCATCGAAACCACTGAGCGTAACTATCGCTACAGCGGCTGGAAGAAAGCGGTGAAACGCGCCCTGGCGTGGGAAGAGCACGAGCAGTAATTTCTCCCCTCACCCTTCCCCTCTCCCCGCCGGGGAGAGGGGACCGACCGCACCCACTCCCACTCTGTGATAAACTTCGTGCAATTCCTTTTGATTGCACGAGTACCTCATGAAACGTGAACTGGCTATCGAATTTTCCCGCGTCACCGAAGCTGCCGCACTGGCGGGCTATAAATGGCTCGGCCGTGGCGACAAAAATACCGCAGACGGTGCGGCTGTCCATGCCATGCGCATTGTGCTTAACCAGGTCAATATCGATGGCACCATCGTCATTGGCGAAGGCGAGATCGACGAAGCGCCAATGCTCTATATCGGTGAGAAAGTGGGCACCGGCAAAGGTGATGCCGTGGATATCGCGGTTGACCCGATTGAGGGTACCCGCATGACGGCAATGGGCCAGGCCAACGCGCTGGCCGTGCTGGCGGTAGGGGACAAAGGCTGTTTCCTCAACGCACCGGATATGTACATGGAAAAGCTGATTGTCGGCCCCGGCGCCAAAGGGGCTATCGACCTGAGCCTGTCGCTGGAAGAGAATCTGCGTAACGTTGCCAGGGCGCTGGAAAAACCGCTTAGCGCGCTCACCGTGACCATTCTGGCGAAACCGCGCCACGATGCCACCATTGCCCAGTTGCAACAGCTCGGCGTTCGCGTCTTTGCCATCCCGGATGGCGACGTAGCAGCGTCTATCCTGACCTGCATGCCAGACAGCGAAGTGGATGTCCTTTACGGCATCGGCGGCGCGCCGGAAGGTGTGGTCTCCGCCGCGGTGATCCGCGCTCTGGATGGCGACATGCAGGCCCGTCTGTTGCCCCGTCATGAAGTCAAAGGCGACAGCGAAGAGAATCGCCGTATTGGCGAAGAAGAGCTGAAACGCTGCGAAGCGATGGGTATTGAAGCCAACAAGGTGCTTGCGCTGGATGACATGGCGCGCAGCGACAACGTTGTCTTCTCCGCAACCGGCATCACCAAAGGTGACCTGCTGGATGGCATCACCCGTAAGGGCAATATGGCCACCACCGAAACCCTGCTGATCCGCGGTAAATCGCGCACCATTCGCCGCATTCGGTCTGTTCACTATCTGGATCGTAAAGACCCTGACGTGCAGGCGCACATTCTGTAAAACCGTTTGATCGATAGAGCTTTCCGGCCCATATGGGCTGGAAATCTTCACCACAAGTCCGGAAGATAGAACAGAGAAAAAGCACAGGAGAAGATCATGGCGGACTGGGTAACAGGTAAAGTCACAAAGATACAGTTCTGGACCGATGCGCTATTTAGTCTCACCCTGCATGCTCCCGTCCACCCGTTTACGGCCGGGCAATTTGCGAAGCTGGGACTGGATGTTGACGGCGAGCGCGTGCAGCGCGCCTATTCCTACGTTAATGCCCCCGATAACCCGGATCTCGAGTTCTATCTGGTCACCGTCCCGGACGGCAAACTCAGCCCACGCCTTGCCGCGCTTAAGCCCGGTGACGATGTGCAAATTGTGAGTGAAGCGGCCGGTTTCTTCGTGCTGGACGAAATCCCGGACTGCGACACCCTCTGGATGCTGGCAACCGGCACGGCCATTGGCCCCTATCTCTCTATTTTGCAGTACGGCAAAGACCTTGAGCGCTTTAAAAACATCGTGCTGGTTCACGCCGCGCGCTATGCCGCAGACTTGAGCTATCTTCCGCAGATGCAGGCGCTGGAAAAGCAGTACGGCGGGAAACTGAAAATTCAGACCGTGGTCAGCCGCGAAACCGCAGCAGGTTCACTGACGGGCCGCGTGCCGGCATTGATTGAGAGTGGTGCACTGGAAGACGCAATTGGCTTGCCGATGAGCGCTGAAACCAGCCACGTCATGCTGTGTGGCAACCCGCAGATGGTTCGCGACACGCAGCAGCTTCTGAAGGATACCCGGCAGATGACGAAACATCTTCGCCGCCGGCCGGGCCATATGACTGCCGAACACTACTGGTGATCAGCGGTATTTCACCTCAAGGGTGTCTTTGCCGTATTTGTTTTCGCTCTGGGTGCCGATAAACGCGCCCAGATCGACCACCATCATGACAAAAATAATGGTTGGTAGCAGTCTGCCCACCACCCAGGGAAGGATGGACGGAAGTATCGACCAGTTCCCGGCCACCAGCATCCACGCCAGAATAATCAGAAAAGCCCACGCGCCGGAACGGCCGCGATCGTGCAGACGTTTCACCACCACGGCCGCAGTTGGCCACAGTAAACAGACCAGCGCAAACGCCGCCGTTTGTGTGCTGAGCCATGCGTTGAAGGCCACGAAAAACAGAAGCAGCATGGCAACGATCCACGTCGCCATCCAGATCCAGAAGTCACGGCGTCCAATACGCCCTTTGAATGAAAACAACCACTGCTGTATGGTCATGTAAGGTTCCTTATTATCATATAGCGCGCATTTTACCCTGGAGTTGTGACCTTTTGACAAGCCGACCAGATATCGATTTAATCATGAACACTTACGGCCAGGGGCAATGTTGATGAAAAGTTCGGCACGTTCTCTTTTCCTGTGTTTAGCGATGCTCATCGCGGGTGTTCCCCTGCACGCCGCCGAAACCACTGCCCCGACGACAGCCCCCTATCTGCTGGCAGGTGCGCCCTCGTTCGATCAGTCAATCAGCCAGTTTCGTGAAACCTTCAATAAAACCAACCCCACGCTACCGCTGGATGAATTCCGCGCCATTGACAGCTCCCGGGATACGCCAACCCTGACCCGGGCTGCGAGCAAGATTAACGAGAATTTATATGCCTCCACTGCGCTGGAGCGCGGCACGCTAAAAATCAAAAGCATGCAGATAACCTGGCTGCCGATTCAGGGGCCAGAGCAGAAAGCCGCTAAGGCAAAAGCGCTCGAGTACATGAGCGCGATACTGCAGGCTTTTACGCCCGCGCTGACCAAAAAGCAAAGCCAGCAAAAGCTGCAAAAACTTCTCACCGCCGGTAAAAACAAGCGTTACTACGCCGATACCGAAGGGGCCATACGCTATGTGGTGGCAGATAACGGTGAAAAAGGACTGACCTTCGCTGTTGAACCGATTAAGCTGGCACTATCAGACACACTCGGCGGGGCGAATTAATGACAAAAAGCAAAGCCTTTCGAGGGAAAATCTCTATACTGATTCACAGACCATGCTGCCCGACAGGGCGGCCATATTCCTTAATTCGCTAATTTAGCGTGGAGAATTGAAATGCGACATCCTTTAGTGATGGGTAACTGGAAACTGAACGGCAGCCGCCACATGGTAAACGAACTGGTTGCGAACCTGCGTAAAGAGCTGGCGGGCGTGACGGGCTGCGCGGTTGCTATCGCTCCGCCGGATATGTACCTGGATCTGGCTAAACATGCCGCTGACGGCAGCCACATCATTCTGGGCGCACAGAACGTTGACGTTAACCTGTCAGGCGCATTCACCGGTGAAACCTCTGCTGAAATGCTGAAAGATATCGGCGCGAAATACATCATCATCGGCCACTCTGAGCGTCGCACTTACCACAAAGAATCCGACGAATTTATCGCGAAGAAATTCTCGGTGCTGAAAGAGCAGGGTCTGATCCCGGTTCTGTGCATCGGTGAAACCGAAGCCGAAAACGAAGCAGGCAAAACGGAAGAAGTGTGTGCTCGTCAGATCGACGCCGTGCTGAAAACACAGGGTGCTGCCGCATTCGAAGGCGCGGTTATCGCGTACGAACCAGTCTGGGCGATCGGTACCGGCAAATCAGCGACCCCTGCGCAGGCACAGGCGGTTCACAAATTTATCCGTGACCACATTGCTAAAGCGGATGCGAAAGTGGCTGAGCAGGTAATTATTCAGTACGGCGGTTCCGTTAACGCATCCAACGCTGCTGAGCTGTTCACCCAGCCAGACATCGATGGCGCGCTGGTTGGCGGTGCATCCCTGAAAGCTGACGCTTTCGCGGTGATCGTTAAAGCAGCAGAAGCGGCTAAACAGGCGTAAAAACCGACTTCCCTCCCCCACCGGGGAGGGAAATTACACTTTCCCCAGCACGCTAAACCACAGATAATCCAGCGGCAGCAGCACCAGATACGTTGCAATCGCCAGCGCCAGACAGAGCAACATCCCCGCCTTTGCAGGCACCTTCCCTAAACCCATTGCCACCACAATCGGCGACGCCTGATACGGCAGCAGCGGCGTGGAATACCCCAGTACCTGAATCATGATCACCGACAACAGCGGGAAACCGGTGGCGTCCGAAAAACTCTGTGCCAGCGTGGTATACAACGCCGGTACACCGTTCGCGGTCATAATGAAGTTGAGCGCCGTGGTAATACCGGTAAGCGCCAGGAAGCTGGTGAACGGTCTGTTGGCATCAAGCGGCATAATCCGCAATAACGCCTCCCCCACCGCGGAACCGATACCCGTTTGGGTCACCACAATCGCCAGCCCGAGAATCCCCGCCACGTAAATGCAGGTGCGCATGTTCACTCCAGCAGAAAACTCTTCACCGGTGATAAACCCAACGCGTGGCAGCATGACGATGACCGACGCCGCAAGGCCCGTCCACGCCGGTCCAACGCCGTGCCAGCTCTCTGTCACCCACATCCCCAGCACCACCGCCAGCAGCCAGGCGAGACGTTTTTCATCCCGCCCCATCGGTTCAGACGGCGTAAGATCGGTGGCCGGTTTCGGGCTGCCGGGGAACAACCAGCAGATCAGGCCGATCAGAATGCCCCCTTTCAGGATCCCGAGGACGGGTGTATGCAGCAGCAGATACGGGACATAGTTCAGATGGATCCCGTACGAGCCCTCCGCGGCGCCACTCATCACCAGATTCGGCACGTTGGCAGGCAGGATGGTCGCCGAGAGCTGGAAGGTTCCGAACCCGACGGCCAGCGCCAGGCCATACCACGCGCGGGAACCGTCGGGGATGGCGGCCCTTTTGGCCATGGCGGCGACAATCGGCATCAGCAGCGCGATACGGCCCATATTCGACGGCATCACAAACGCCAGCGCGTAGCTCAGCCCCACCACGCTTGCCACCATCAATACCCACGAATCCGTGAGTTTTGCCGACAGTGCCCGTGCGGCCCTGTCCGCCAGACCGGTTTTACGGATTGCCACCCCCAGCACGAAGCCGCTAAACACTAACCAGAATGCAGACGAGGCAAAACCACCAAAAATCACCTCCGCCGGGGCGATTCTGGCGGTCATCGCCGCCGTGAAAAACAGCAGTGCGGTGATAAATTCCGGCAATAGCGACGTCGCCCACAGCACGATGGTGACGCCGACTATCAATGAGGGCACAAACAGAGGATGCGTTAACCAGAGCGACATTCCTGTCTCCTGTCGTTTTTTTCAGCAAGTCTACGGCGACAGGCAGGACGAGTAAACGCTATTTATGGTGATATCACTTCAGGATATCGCATTGATGATCCTGCAATTCCTCAGCCGACGCGCGATTCAGGGTCAGCAAGTTACGTTCGGTCGCCAGTAAGACAAACGATCCATCCGACTGCTGCGCCATGGCCAGCGCGAAGCGCCCCATATGGTCACGCGCTTCCGGCAGCTCTTCAGCCAGCATCATAAACGGACTGCGCTGTACCAGCTCATTTTCCGTCACGCGACGGGCGAGGTACTCATGCCCTTCCAGCCCGCCCGGGAACGGTAACCACTGGGTACTGATTTGCCCCTGCGCGGCATTAAGCTTCTCGCGCACGTCCGGGCGCAGGCAGGAGATATGGATATGAAAATGGTTCTGCGTACGGCCTGTCGGGGAGTTAATGGTGAGCGAAATTGCGCTGTCCGGCACCTCGGCCCCGCGCTTCATGCTCATAAAGTTGCGTGACTGCCAGGCCAGCCAGAAGAAGTTGGGCGTATTCGGTTCGGTCAACAGCGGGCTTTCGGTTCCTTTGATACGGTAAGTCGGCATCAGGAGATACTGCAGCGGCCCGTTGCGGTCTTTAAACACCACATAACCCGCATCAGGCTTCACCTGCGCGCACGGGGCCGGGTTACGGTGCTGGAGTTGATTCGGCAGACACTGGTCGAGAACGATATGACGCAACGCATTCGGATTACCCGCTTTCATCCAGTACCAGCCACCCGCGGCAAGAATGATGACAACCAGAATCAGTAATAGTATTTTTTTCACAATGCGTTCCCTGTTTTCGATAGTGGCGAAAGAGTAACGCAAAATGATGACCAAATAAAAAACCCGGCGGATTTCTCGCGCCGGGTCACCGTGTCTGTCCTGCTAACGTTTAGCGCTTGCTGATCTGGTCGAAAGTTCCGCCGTTAGAGAAGTGCTCTTTCTGCGCTTTCGCCCAGCCGCCGAACTCTTCATCAATGGTGAAAAGCTTCAGTTTCGGGAAGACGCTTTCATATTTCTTCGCCACTGCCGGATCGCGTGGACGATAGTAGTTTTTCGCCGCAATTTCCTGGCCTTCTGGCGAGTAGAGATACTTCAGGTACGCTTCCGCCACCGTTTTGGTCTCTTTCTTCTCAACCACTTTATCAACCACAGAAACGGTAGGTTCAGCGAGGATAGATTCGCCTGGCGTAACGATCTCGAACTTGTCTTTACCCAGTTCGTGGGTGGCGAGCAGGGCTTCGTTTTCCCATGCGATCAGCACGTCGCCAATCCCACGCTCAACGAAGGTATTCGTGGCACCGCGTGCGCCAGAGTCCAGCACCTCAACGTTTTTATACAGCGCTTTCACGAACGCCTGGGCTTTCGCCTGGTCACCGTTGTTGTGATGCAGCGCGTAGCCCCAGGCCGCCAGGTAGTTCCAGCGTGCGCCACCCGAGCTTTTCGGGTTCGGGGTGATAATGGAAACGCCCGGCTTAACCAGATCGTTCCAGTCATGAATTTGTTTTGGGTTGCCCTTACGCACCAGGAAAACAATGGTCGAGGTGTAAGGCGCTGAGTTGTCTGGCAGGCGTTTGATCCAGTTTTTATCGATACGCCCACGCTCGGCGATGGCGTCGACGTCATAGGCCAGCGCCAGGGTAACCACGTCGGCTTCAATCCCGTTGATTACCGAGGTCGCCTGCTTACCGGAGCCACCATGCGACTGACGCACCACCACGTTGTCGCCGGTTTCCTGTTTCCAGTGTGCCGCGAAGGCTTTGTTGTACTGCTCGTACAGCTCACGCGTCGGGTCGTATGACACGTTCAGTAACTGGATGTCCTTAGCCAGAACGCTGGTCGATGCCAGCAATAATGTTAACCCCACGCCCCATTTATTCATCGCCCGGATCTCTTGTGTAGTGTTTTGATGCTTGCAGCGTGCCAGAAAGCTAACCAATGATTAAAGAATAAAAAAAGATTGGCTATAACGTAGAGGAATAAAAAACGAGCAGGCATAAAAAAGCCGGGCGGCGATATCGCCTTACCCGGTCTTTATGAGCGTGGACTGCGGACCCGGTTAACTCAGCGCGACCGGGGGAAAGTCACCGCTCAGTACAGTTTTTTTGCGCAGTCCAGCCAGTCACCCTTGAACGGACGCTTCATGTTTTCAATGGCGTCGATGATGTCATGGTGAACCAGTTTTTCGTTCTGAATACCCACGCAACGACCGCCATGACCCTGCAGCAGCAGTTCAATGGCGTATGCACCCATACGTGATGCCAGGATGCGGTCGTATGGACCCGGGGAACCCCCACGCTGGATGTGGCCCAGAACGGTAGCGCGCGTTTCACGTTTGGTTTCGGTTTCGATGTACTTCGCCAGCTCGTCAACGTCACAGATATGCTCGGTGATGGCTACGATGGCGTGTTTCTTGCCTTTTGCGATACCCGCTTTGATTTCAGCCACCAGATCTTCACGGCTGAATTCCACTTCCGGAACCACCACGAACTCACAACCGCCGGCGATGGCCGCAGCCAGCGTCAGGTCACCACAGTAACGGCCCATCACTTCCACGATGGAGATACGCTGGTGGGAAGAAGAGGTGTCGCGCAGGCGGTCAATCGCTTCAACAACGGTGCCCAGTGCGGTGAAATAACCGATGGTGTAGTCAGTGCCTTTGATGTCGTTGTCGATCGTACCCGGCAGCCCGATGCACGGGAAGCCCATTTCAGTCAGACGTTTTGCACCCATGTACGAGCCGTCACCACCAATAACAACCAGTGCGTCGAGGCCACGTTTTTTCATGTTCTCAATAGCCACTTCACGGACGTGTTCATCACGGAATTCCGGGAAGCGCGCAGAACCGAGGAAGGTACCGCCACGGTTGATCATGTCGGACACGCTGTAACGGTCGAGCTGAACCATGCGATCTTCATACAGGCCCAGATAACCATCATAGATACCAAAAACTTCCAGGCCTTCCGTCAGCGCTGAACGGACAACCCCACGAATTGCCGCGTTCATGCCCGGCGCATCACCGCCGCTTGTCAACACACCGATTTTCTTAATCATGACTACCTCTGAACTTAGGAATGCAAAATTGAAATCTGTTGCCGGAAGAATTTATCGACCAACGAATACTGCAAATAGTATATCAATCACTTCCAGCTGAATTGATTCAGGTCAGACCAAATGGCGGTAATTTATACACAAAATGCTGGCCTGGCTCACTTTTTTACAACCAATTACGAAAGCTCAACATGTCCGGGTACAACCGAGCAGGGATCCTGGTGAATAATGACGTCTGAACCAGGAAAACGCTGCAAAATCGCCTGCTCGACCTGCTCAGCAATAACGTGAGCCTGAACCAGTGGCAGGTTGTCTTCCATTTCAATATGAATCTGAATAAAGCGGGTCGGCCCTGACTGCCGCGTTCGAAGATCGTGTGCACCTCTGACACCAGGCCAGGAGGTCACGATAGAAAAAATTTCATTACGTTCTGAGTCCGGGAGGGCGCGGTCCAGAAGCGATTGCACCGCTTCATACCCCATCCGTAAGGCGCTATATAAAATATAGATGCCAATCCCTAACGCAAACAACGCATCGGCCCGATGCCAGCCATACCAGGCCAGACCGAGCGCAATAAGAATAGCGCCATTCATCATAACATCAGATTGATAATGAAGCATATCCGCCCGTACAGCCTGGCTTTGCGTTTTGCGAACAACCCAGCGCTGGAACGTTACCAGAACAAGTGTGCATATAAGTGCCACAATCGTCACGACCACGCCCACGCCGGGATCGTTCATCGGTGACGGCGAGACGAGATGCTGAATACCGGTTAAAAACAGAAACAGCGCGGAGCCGGAAATAAACATGCTTTGCGCCAGCGCGGCCAGCGATTCGGCTTTCCCGTGCCCAAACGTGTGTTCTTCATCCGCCGGTTGCAGCGAGTAACGCACAACCAGCAGGTTCGTCAGCGAGGCGGCAATATCCATCAACGAGTCCACCAGCGCCGCGAGAATACTGACTGAGCCGGTATACCACCACGCAAAAATTTTAATCACTAACAGGCTTGAAGCCACGATAGTCGCTGCAATCGCTGCCCGACTTACCAGTCTTCCATAGGATTGATTCATAAACGCTCCTGTCATGTCATGCCGCTAGTATAACGGAAGCATGGGGAGTCAAAGGATGAATAAACGGTTAACAAAGCAGAATGAAGGGCAAAAAAAACCCCCACATCATGTGGGGGAAGACAGGGATGGTGTCTATGGCAAGGAAAACAGGGTTTACTGGTTACTACGGGTACTGCTATTGCTACTGAAAAACGTTGTTTCTGAGCTTCGCTGCATCCGTGCAACCTCACGCAACTGGTCCATTCGCTGCTGATGTTTTGTGTTCAAAACCGCTTGCTGCTCGGGCGTTAGCAGGTGGAACATCTGGTTGCGGACCTTCGCCATCTCTACCTGGCGGGCAACCTGCTCCTGTGCCATTTTTTCGGCCTGAGCGCGTACAGCGCTTTCGTCAAATTTTTCTGCGGTGACAAGGCGGTGCATTGTCTCCATTTCGCTAACATTAACAGGGGGCTGGTCGTGTCGTGCCCTCTGCATCAGATCTCGCATCTGTTGACGCTGATGTTCGGTTAAACTTATGCCATCAAACATATGGCTTTGGCTGCTGTGCTGCGTTGCCCCCTCCGTTGAGGGCCCGTTATCGCCGGGGATAGCTACAGCGGCCTGGCTTAATGTACTGAACGCCAGCGTTGAGGCCATGACGGCAGCGGTAACTTTGCGCATCACTTGCTCCCAAAATCTTTCGTGTCGCGATTCAACGAGAGACAGTCTACGATTCAGGCTGCAAACATGCGTCAGGGGGTGTAAAACAACGTAAAGTCATGGATTAGATAGCCTTGATGTCGTAATTTCTGCCTCGGAGGTATTTAAACAATGAATAAAATCCTGTTAGTTGATGATGACCGAGAGCTCACATCCCTTTTAAAGGAGTTGCTCGACATGGAAGGTTTCAACGTTCTGGTTGCCCATGATGGCGAGCAGGCGCTGAGTCTCCTTGACGACAGCATCGATTTACTTTTGCTCGACGTTATGATGCCGAAGAAAAACGGCATTGATACGTTGAAAGAGCTTCGCCAGACACACCAGACGCCCGTAATTATGCTGACCGCTCGCGGCAGCGAACTTGACCGTGTACTTGGCCTTGAGCTGGGCGCGGATGACTATTTACCAAAGCCGTTTAACGACCGTGAACTGGTTGCCCGTATTCGCGCTATCCTGCGTCGCTCTCACTGGAGCGAACAGCAGCAGAACAGCGACAACAGTTCACCGACGCTGGAAGTCGACTCCCTGAGCCTGAATCCGGGCCGTCAGGAAGCGAGTTTTGACGGTGAAACGCTGGAACTGACTGGCACCGAGTTCACCCTGCTGTACCTGCTGGCCCAGCACCTCGGCCAGGTGGTATCGCGTGAACATTTGAGCCAGGAAGTGCTCGGCAAACGCCTCACCCCGTTTGATCGCGCCATCGATATGCATATCTCGAACCTGCGCCGCAAGCTGCCGGAACGCAAGGACGGGCACCCGTGGTTTAAAACCCTGCGTGGTCGCGGTTATCTGATGGTTTCCGCTTCATGATAGGAAGCTTAACAGCCCGCATCTTCGCCATTTTCTGGCTGACGCTGGCACTGGTTTTAATGCTCGTTTTGATGTTGCCAAAACTCGACTCACGCCAGATGACGGAGCTTCTCGACAGCGAGCAACGTCAGGGCGTGATGATCGAGCAGCACGTGGAAGCCGAGCTGGCAAACGACCCGCCGAACGATTTAATGTGGTGGCGCAGGCTGTTTCGCGCTATCGACAAATGGGCACCGCCAGGACAGCGCCTGTTGCTGGTGACCAGCGAAGGGCGCGTGATTGGCGCCGATCGCAATGAAATGCAGATCATCCGTAACTTCATTGGTCAGGCGGATAACGCCGACCATCCTCAGAAGAAAAAATACGGTCGGGTTGAGATGGTGGGCCCCTTCTCCGTCAGAGATGGCGAGGATAATTACCAGCTTTACCTGATCCGCCCGGCGAGCAACTCCCAGTCCGATTTCATCAACCTGCTGTTTGACCGTCCGCTTCTGTTGCTGATTGTCACCATGCTGGTTAGCTCACCGCTGCTGCTGTGGCTGGCGTGGAGTCTGGCGAAACCGGCGCGTAAGCTGAAAAACGCGGCGGACGAAGTGGCGCAGGGTAACCTGCGACAACACCCTGAACTGGAAGCCGGTCCACAGGAGTTCCTTGCCGCCGGGACCAGTTTTAACCAGATGGTGAGCGCCCTCGACCGTATGATGACGGCACAGCAACGCCTGCTGTCGGATATCTCGCACGAGCTGCGCACGCCGCTCACGCGCTTACAGCTCGGCACCGCGCTGCTGCGTCGCCGCAGCGGTGAGAGCAAAGAGCTGGAACGTATTGAAACGGAAGCGCATCGTCTGGACAGCATGATTAACGACCTGCTGGTCATGTCGCGCAATCAGCAGAAAAATGCGCTGGTGAGCGAAACGGTGAAAGCCAACCACCTATGGCATGAAGTGCTGGATAACGCGGCGTTCGAAGCGGAGCAGATGGGGAAATCCTTTACCGTCAACTTCCCGCCAGGGCCATGGCCGCTGTACGGTAACCCCAACACGCTGGAAAGCGCGCTGGAGAACATCGTGCGTAACGCCCTGCGCTATTCGCACACGAAGATTGAAGTAGCCTTCTCGGTGGATAAAGACGGGATCACCATCATCGTTGATGACGATGGTCCTGGGGTAAGCCCGGAAGACCGCGAACAGATTTTCCGTCCGTTCTACCGTACCGATGAGGCGCGTGACCGTGAATCTGGCGGCACGGGGTTGGGTCTGGCGATTGTGGAAACCGCCATGCAGCAGCATCGCGGCTGGGTGAAAGCCGACGACAGCCCGCTGGGTGGGTTGCGGTTAACGCTGTGGCTGCCGTTGTATAAACGTTCGTAGCCGTTTAGCCGGGCGGCGGTATCGCTGACCCGGCTTGCCTCTTCTGCGGGGAAACTATTTCCCCCACAATCTCCGCGAATTATCTTCGATCTTGCTACTTAAACGGCGTTTCTGCATCGTTCGGGTCCAGCTCGTGGACAGCCCTGCAGCGGACAAAAGCCGATGGTACTGGTCGTCATCAAACGGCATATGCCAAGCGATCGCGCAGGCGTCATATACCGAGACATCACTCAGGCGCGATGCCAGCACCAGCGGCGCATCTGCCGATACCTGACCTGCCAGCACCACCCGATATAACCAGCCCGTTTTACCCGCGCTCTGCAGCCGGGCAGACATGTCGCTGATGCCGAAATGATAGTTTAGTTTGAAGCACGGCGAGCGCGGCTGCGTCACCTGAATCAGGGCATCGCCCCAGCGGTAGATATCGCCGATAAAGACGTTTTTCTCGGTCAGCCCTTCCGTTGAGAGATTCTCACCAAACGCTGGCGCGACAAACATATCCGCCTGTTCGGGAAACTCGGTTATCCAGTGCTGATAGTGTTCCCGCGGATAGTGGCACAGCGCGCGGTCAGGCCCGCCATGGATTTTCTTTTCGGCCTGCTCATCGCCCACCAGCCCGAGGTCGGTTAACGTCAACTCGCCGTCGACCTGAATTTTGGCGATGGCGCTCGGGCGGCTGCCGTCGTACTCCCTTACCTTGCCTGTAAAGACATTCACCGGAAAATGCATCGCTGCTCCTTTCTGCAGATACAAAAAAAGCGAGTCATCAGACTCGCTTCTCACAGGCGTCAATGCAACCTTATTTTTTCGCGGCGAAACGCGCTGCTGCTTCGTCCCAGTTCACCACGTCCCAGAAGGCTTTGATGTAGTCCGGGCGACGGTTCTGGAATTTCAGGTAGTAAGCGTGTTCCCACACGTCCAGACCCAGGATAGGGAAACCGGATGCGCCAGAGATTGCTTCACCCATCAGCGGGGAGTCCTGGTTAGCCGTTGAAACAACCGCCAGTTTGTCACCTTTCAGAACCAGCCACGCCCAGCCAGAGCCGAAACGGGTCGCAGCGGCTTTTTCGAATTCCGCTTTGAAGTTGTCTACAGAACCGAAATCGCGCTCGATAGCCGCTTTCAGGTCGCCCTGCAGGGTGGTACCGGTTTTCAGGCCTTTCCAGAACAGGCTGTGGTTAGCGTGACCACCTGCGTTGTTACGCAGAACGGTTTTCTTGTCAGCTGGCAGCTGGTCCAGTTTGGTGATCAGCTCTTCAACAGGCAGGCTAGCGAACTCTGGCAGGCTTTCCAGCGCGGCGTTCGCGTTGTTCACATAGGTCTGGTGGTGTTTAGTGTGATGGATTTCCATCGTCTGCTTGTCGAAATGCGGTTCCAGTGCGTCGTAGGCATACGGCAGGGATGGCAGTGTATAACTCATAATCCTCTCCATTATTGTCGGGCGGCACAGCTGTTAATGCCGCGTAAGCAGTTGGTTCATTATAGTTAATTAAATGATATTGAAAATGATTATCAATGCCGTAGTTTTTATAAGGTTATTCGGTTTTCGGTTATTGCTGAAATTGTGAGTCTGCTCACCCGGTTAACGCGTTGATTGCCATTCAAAACCAAAGTGCGGCAACCTTCCGAAGGTTACCCGACTGCTTAATTTTTACACTCATCGGGTTGGTGGGAAGCCACCGGCATATAAAAACGATGAGGATGTAAACATGAATCATGCGATTACGATGGGTATTTTCTGGCATCTGATAGGCGCGGCCAGTGCAGCCTGTTTCTATGCCCCGTTTAAACAGGTCAAACAGTGGTCATGGGAAACCATGTGGTCCGTCGGCGGTGTGGTCTCGTGGATAATTCTTCCCTGGACCATCAGCGCCATGCTGCTCCCGGATTTCTGGGGCTACTTCTCCTCCTTTAACGCCTCCACCCTGCTGCCGGTCTTTCTTTTTGGCGCCATGTGGGGCGTCGGTAACATTAACTATGGCCTCACCATGCGCTACCTCGGCATGTCGATGGGCATTGGCATCGCGATTGGTATTACGCTGATTGTTGGCACTCTGATGACGCCGATCCTCAACGGTAACGTCGACGTGCTGATCAACACCAAAGGCGGCCAGATGACGCTGCTGGGCGTGCTGGTGGCCGTCATTGGCGTGGGCATTGTCACCCGCGCAGGGCAGCTGAAAGAGCGCAAAATGGGCATCAGAGCCGAAGAGTTTAACCTGAAGAAAGGCCTGCTGCTGGCGGTGATGTGCGGGATCTTCTCCGCAGGCATGTCATTCGCGATGAACGCCGCCAAACCGATGCATGAAGCTGCTGCCGCACTGGGCGTAGACCCGCTGTACGTGGCACTGCCAAGCTACGTGGTGATCATGGGTGGCGGAGCGGTGGTTAACCTCGGTTTCTGTTTTTTCCGTCTGGCAAACGTGAAGACCTTGTCGCTGAAAGCCGACTTCTCGCTGGCTAAACAGATGATTATCGGGAACGTGCTGCTCTCGGCGCTCGGCGGGCTGATGTGGTATCTCCAGTTCTTCTTCTACGCGTGGGGTCACGCCAGTATTCCGGCGCAGTATGACTATATGAGCTGGATGCTGCACATGAGCTTCTACGTGCTGTGCGGTGGGCTGGTTGGTCTGCTTCTGAAAGAGTGGAACAACGCCGGGCGTCGCCCGGTGGGCGTGCTGAGTCTGGGGTGCGTGGTGATCATTATTGCGGCCAACATTGTGGGTCTCGGCATGGCGAACTGATTACGCCGCGTTACGACTGCGATGACGCCACTGAACCGGCGTCATCCCCACCTCGCGGTTAAAGACCACCGAAAAATAGTTACTGTCCTCAAAGCCGCAGCGCATCGCCACATCGCTGACCATCAGTTCCGTATGCTGAAGCAGGTACTGGGCATGGCAGATGCGCAGCTGGCGCAGATAGTGGTTCACCGTCATCCCGGTCTGGGTGCGGAATTGCTGGCGCAACGCGCGCTCGCTGCACTGCGCCTGCTCACAGAATTTCTCCAGCACAAAGCTTTTGTTAAGGCTGCCCGCCAGGGTGGTAATGAGCTTATCGAGCAGGGCTTCCTGCGCGGTAGCCGACGGGTTATCAATGGCGTAGCGATGGCGCGTCAACGTCATGACCAGCTGGGCGAAAAGCAGTTCTGCCATCTGGTGAGCCTCAGGATCGCTTTTCTGGCTCTCCTGCTCCAGCTGAGAAATCACCTGTCGCACCTGCGTCATGCCGTTACTGCTCAGTCGCCAGTGCGCCGCGCACTTCGTATCATTAAAACCCGGAATGTAAGCCGCCCAGTCGACGTTGAGTTTCAGCCTGTCGGGGCAGTAAATCACGTTCTGCAGGACCAGGTCGTTGACCGAAGCGTAGGCGTGTTTGTCTTCAGCACGGATGTAAAACAGATCCCCACGCGTAATGCGGTAGGGCCGGTCGTTGAGGATATGCAAGCCATTGCCCCGCCACACCAGCACCAGCTCGCAGAACTCATGAGTGTGCTCGGCAAAGACGTTTTGCGGATAGCGATCCGCCACCGCGACGGCCTGGCCGGCGGAGGCAAAAAAATCCACTTTGCGAAGCATTAGCTGAGCAACCACGACACCACCTCGACAGCAAATAACCTGACATTATTAGCGTTTTTGCCCACGGGAAACGGTGACAACCCTCGCGTTACTGCAGTGACGCGTCCTTTCCCTGGCGAATATCGCGCGGTGACCAGCTAAATTCCCGGCGAAACAGGGTCGAAAAGTGGTTACTGTCGCCGAAACCGCAACGATAGGCGATATCCGTGACGCTCTCATCGGTATGACGCAGCAGATGGCGCGCTTTAATCAGGCGCAGACGGTTCAGATAGCGCTGGGGCGTCAGCCCGGTTTGCTGCTTCAGCTGACGATGCAAGGTCCGGAGCGACAGCGAAAAATCATCCGCCAGCGTTTCCCAGCAGACATCCTCGGCGAAATGGTCCTCCAGCCAGGCCATCAGTTGAGTCAAACGCGCATCGTTATTCCCCAGCCCGGCCACCATGCTACTGCGCCGCAGCAGCACCAGCAGCTGCATAAACAGCAGCTCACGCGTGGCGATGACGTGGGTCTCCTGTCCCTCGTCGCGCTGTTCCATCTGGCTCACCAGCTGACGCACCTGCTGCAGCGTGGACTGATTCACCCGCCAGTGCGAAGGATAGATGCCGTCCTTCTCCTGCGGCAGGAGATGGTTCAGCCCGGACAGGAACTGGAACGCATCGGGCGAACGGTAAAGCACGTTAGTCAGGCACAGGTTGTCGGTATGTTCATATAAGTGCCGGTCATGATCGCGCACAAAGCAGACCGTCCCACCACTGATGGTATACGGCTGGCCGTTAAACACATGGATCCCCGTTCCGTGTTCAACAATCACAATTTCGTGAAAATCATGATGATGCTCAGGAAACGCCACCTGAGGGAGTCGCGGTTCAATCGCGACAGACGACCCACCCGAAGGAAAAAAATCCACGCTGTGCAGTACGGTCATAACGGCCCCCACCAATGAGAAATGTTCTCAAAATAGTAATTAAGGCCCCGCCCCCTCACCTTAAATTTTCGACCGTAAACCTCGCAAAAACTGTCCGTTTTTCAAGAAACAGGCTGAAAGATCAGGAAATGCGGTAAGCGTCACACTGCCTGCAAACCCCGTCACGCCTGGAAACTGTGAACTCCCTCACGTTCATCTTTGCTTTCTTGCCAGCCCCGGAAAACCGCTGTCACTGGCGAGAAGGTGGTGATGGGTTCCTTTTTTTACACTCACCGCTAATGACTTTAAGAAGGACACAACCATGACTTTTCGCCATTGCGTGGCTGTAGATCTCGGTGCATCCAGCGGCCGTGTAATGCTGGCCACTTATGACGGCAAGCGGCAGACGCTTTCGCTTCGCGAGATGCACCGCTTTGTTAACTGCCTGCAAAAGCAGGACGGCTGTGAGGTGTGGGATATCGACAGCCTTGAGGCAGCGATCCGCACCGGACTGCAGAAGGTCTGCGATGCGGGGATCCGTATCGACAGTATCGGCATCGATACCTGGGGCGTCGATTATGTACTGCTGGACAGCAACGGTGAACGCGTTGGTTTGCCGATAGCCTATCGCGACAGCCGCACCGACGGCCTGATGGCGCGTGCGATTGCCGGGCTTGGCAAAGAGAATATTTATGGCCGCAGCGGCATTCAGTTCCTGCCATTCAATACGCTCTATCAACTGCGCGCGCTGGTCGAACAGCAGCCGGCGCTGGTTCCCCGCGTGGCGCATGCACTGCTGATCCCGGACTACTTCAGCTACCGCCTGACCGGCAACATGAACTGGGAATACACCAACGCCACCACCACGCAACTGGTGAACATCAACTCCGATAACTGGGATGAACACCTGCTGGCCTGGACCGGGGCTTCACCCTCCTGGTTCGACACGCCGACGCATCCTGGCAATGTGATCGGGCAATGGATGTGCCCGCAGGGTAATGCGATCCCGGTGGTGGCGGTTGCGAGTCACGATACCGCCAGCGCCGTCATTGCGTCACCGCTTGCCGGTAACGACGCGGCCTACCTCTCTTCCGGGACCTGGTCGCTGATGGGCTTTGAGAGCAAAACCCCCTACACCAGCGATGCCGCGCTGGCCGCGAACATCACCAACGAAGGCGGTGCCGAGGGGCGCTACCGCGTGCTGAAGAACATCATGGGTCTGTGGCTGCTCCAGCGCGTGCTTAAAGAGCAGAACATTACCGACCTGCCCGCGCTTATTGCCGACACCGAAAGACTGAAAGCCTGCAGTTTCCTGATCAATCCCAATGATGACCGCTTTATCAACCCGGCGGACATGAGCGCCGAAATCCAGGCCGCCTGCGTCGACGCCGGGCAGCCCGTGCCATCGAAACCGGCAGAACTGGCACGCTGTATTTTCGACAGCCTCGCCCTGCTGTATGCCGAGATCCTGAGCGAGCTGGCCGACCTTCGCGGCCGGCCGTTCACTCAGCTGCATATTGTCGGCGGCGGCTGCCAGAACCAGCTTCTGAACCAGCTCTGCGCCGATGCCTGCGGGATCACCGTGGTGGCGGGCCCGATTGAAGCGTCGACGCTCGGCAATATTGGCATTCAGCTCATGACCCTGGACGAACTCGCCAGCGTGGACGATTTCCGCACGGTGGTGTCGGCGAACGCCACGCTGACCACGTTCATCCCCAATCCCTGCCATGAAATTGCCCGCTATCGGGCGCAGTTTCAGCAAAACCGACTGACTAAGGAGCTTTGCGCATGACCACTCAACTTGAACAAGCCTGGGACCTGGCTAAACAGCGTTACGCCGCCGTCGGCGTGGATGTCGATGAGGCGCTGCGCCAGCTCGATCGTCTGCCGGTCTCCATGCACTGCTGGCAGGGCGACGACGTTGCCGGTTTTGAAAACCCGGGCGGCTCGCTGACGGGGGGCATTCAGGCCACCGGCAACTATCCGGGCAAAGCGCGTAACGCCACCGAGCTGCGCGCCGACCTGGAGCTGGCGCTGAGCCTGATCCCGGGGCCTAAGCGGCTGAACCTGCATGCTATCTATCTGGAATCTGACACGCCGGTCGCGCGTAACGAGATCAAACCTGCGCATTTTAAAAACTGGGTGGCGTGGGCGAAAGCCAACCAGCTGGGCCTGGATTTCAACCCATCTTGCTTCTCGCACCCGCTGAGCGCCGACGGTTTTACCCTTGCCCACGCGAACGACGACATCCGCCAGTTCTGGATTGACCACGTAAAAGCCAGCCGCCGCGTCTCCGCGTACTTTGGCGAGCAGCTCGGCACGCCGTCGGTGATGAACATCTGGATCCCGGACGGCATGAAAGACATCACCGTTGACCGTCTGGCCCCGCGTCAACGCCTGCTGGCGGCGCTGGATGAAGCCATCAGCGAAAAACTGAACCCGGCGCACCACATCGACGCCGTAGAGAGCAAGCTGTTCGGTATTGGTGCGGAGAGCTACACCGTGGGCTCGAACGAGTTTTACATGGGGTACGCCACCAGCCGCCAGACCGCGCTGTGCCTGGATGCCGGCCACTTCCACCCGACGGAGGTGATCTCCGACAAAATCTCCGCCGCCATGCTCTACGTACCCCGCCTGCTGCTGCACGTGAGCCGTCCCGTACGCTGGGACAGCGACCACGTGGTGCTGCTGGATGACGAAACCCAGGCCATTGCCAGCGAAATCATTCGCCACGATCTGTTTGACCGCGTGCACATTGGCCTCGACTTCTTTGACGCCTCCATCAACCGCATCGCAGCCTGGGTGATTGGCACCCGCAACATGAAAAAAGCCCTGCTGCGTGCGCTGCTGGAGCCCACCAGCGCCCTGAAACAGCTGGAAGAGAACGGCGATTACACCGCGCGCCTGGTGCTGCTGGAAGAGCAGAAAACCCTGCCATGGCAGGCGGTGTGGGAGATGTACTGCCAGCGTAACGACACCCCAGCGGGCAGTCAGTGGCTGGATAACGTGCGGATGTATGAGAAAGACGTGCTGAGTCAGCGCGGATAAATATGCCCTCACCCTCTTCCTGTGGAAGAGGCCACTTTTACCCCCTCTCCCTGTGTGAGAGGGCCGGGGTGAGGGAAACGCTCACCGCGATCACGGGAAATGAAACACTATGCAGACCATCACTAACGCCTGGTTCGTCCAGGGCATGATTAAAGCCACCTCCGACGCCTGGCTAAAAGGCTGGGACGAGCGCAACGGCGGTAACCTGACGCTGCGCCTGGATGATGCCGACATTGAACCGTTCGCCGCCGAGTTCCATCAGAAGCCGCGCTATATCGCCCTGAGCCAGCCAATGCCGCAGCTCGCCAGTACGCCGTTTATCGTCACCGGTTCCGGTAAATTCTTCCGTAACGTGCAGCTCGACCCGCAGGCCAACCTCGGGGTGGTGAGAGTGGACAGCGACGGCGCAGGCTATCACATCCTCTGGGGGCTGACGGACGATGCAGTGCCCACGTCTGAACTCCCGGCGCACTTCCTCTCTCACTGTGAGCGTATCAAGGCAACCCACGGCAAAGACCGGGTGATCATGCACTGTCACGCCACCAACCTGATCGCCCTGACCTACGTGCTGGAAAACAGTAGCGACTACCTCACGCGGAAGCTGTGGGAAGGCAGCACCGAATGTCTGGTGGTCTTCCCCGACGGGGTCGGCATTCTGCCGTGGATGGTGCCGGGTACCGACGAAATCGGCCAGGCCACCGCCATCGAAATGCAGTCCCACTCCCTGGTGCTGTGGCCGTTCCACGGGGTATTCGGCAGCGGGCCGACGCTCGACGAAACGTTTGGTCTGATTGATACCGCCGAGAAGTCCGCCGAGGTGCTGGTGAAGGTTCTGTCGATGGGCGGCATGAAGCAGACCATCACCCGGGAAGAGCTGATTGCACTCGGTAAACGCTTTGGCGTCACGCCGATGCAGTCGGCACTGGATTTGTACCCATAGCGGCCCGCGAAAGCGGCTGGAGGCATGATGATCCGCAAAGCATTTGTGATGCAGGTGAACCCTGACGCGCACGACGAGTACGCGCGTCGCCATAACCCCATCTGGCCAGAGCTGGAGGCGGTATTAAAAGACCACGGTGCGCACCACTACGCTATCTATCTCGATGAGGCGCGTAACCTGCTGTTTGCGAGCGTTGAGATTGAATCGGAAGCGCGCTGGAACGCGGTGGCAAAGACCGACGTTTGTCAGCGCTGGTGGAAATACATGGGTGAGGTAATGCCCTCGAACCCCGACAACAGCCCGGTGAGTGCCGAACTGAAAGCGGTGTTTTACCTGCCCTAAAGCGTTAACGCTGCCGCATCCGCGGCAGCGTCCTGCGTTAGTTTGCCTCCACCGCAGCGCGGCGCGCCGCAATCTCCTGCTTACTGCTCAGCGTAAAGGCCGAGACCACCGTAATCGCCAGTACAAAACAGCCCAGCATCAGGTAGGTCTCCTGGAAACCGATCCGGTCATACATATTCCCGGCTAAAGCAGAGAGGAAAATCGCCGCCGACTGTTTGGAAAACTGGAAGCCAATCAGATAGATAGTGGCCGACAGACGGGTATCGAACACGCCGGTGATGTATTTGAACGCCCCCACCAGCAGGAACGGAACCTCCAGCGCGTGCAGCATCTTCAGGGCAATGACCTCCACCGCGGTGGTGGCGAACGACGAGCCGATAATGCGCGTCGCCATAATCAGCCCGGCAATCAGCAGCGTATTCTTCGCGCCGATACGGTTGATGATCCACGGCGAGCAGAACATGATGATCGCGTTGCAAATTTCCCCTGCCGTGGTGGCAAAACCAAAGGCTCGCGTTCCCTCCTGCGGCGTTGCGAAGAAGGTTTTAAAGAAGGTGGCAAACTGCTGGTCAAAAACGTCATACACGCAGGCCACACCGATGACGTACAGAATGAACATCCACATTCTACGCTGACGGAACAGGTTAAAGACCGTCCTGGCGGTGATCTGCGGCTGGTTGGCCCCCAGCGCATTCATCACCTGCGCAGTCTGGTTTGGCTTCGGTTTCGCAACCACCAGCAACAGCATCAGCAGCAGCGCAGCCGCTGATCCCATCCAGAAGACATACGACGGGTCGATGCCAAACAGAATACCGCCCGTTGAAGCGCACAGCCCCCAGCCGAGACAGCCGAACATGCGCGCCTTGCCGTATTCAAACACGCTGTTACGGCTCACGCGTTCGATGTAGGCCTCAATCGCGCCTGAACCTGCGGAGAAGACAAAACCGATATACAGACCGCCGCTCAATGCCCCCAGCCAGATACTGCTTTTCAGCAGTGGCGCAAAGACATACAGGAAGAACGGCGCGAACAGAAACAGCAGCACCGTGATAATCCACAGCAGGTGTTTTTTCAGCCCCAGCTTATCCGAAATGACCCCAAGTACGGGCTGGAAGGCGATGGCCGAAAGCGAGATACAGGAGAATACGATCCCGGTATGGGTTTTGTTCAGGCCGATGACATCCGACAGCCAGATCGGCAGAAACGGAAAGCAGGTGGCCATAATGAAGAAGTAGAGAAAGAAGAACAGCCCGAAGATCCAGAAGTTAGGGTTGTCTTTGTGGGTACAGGTTGTTGTGTTCATTATTTTTATCCTCAACGGAGGGCCAGTCTCCCGGCCCATCACCCTTACACGCGTTCAACGCCAATCAGAATGGCGGTTTCCGGGTCCAGAATCGGCAGTGCGATCCCCGCCTGCATCAGCCACTCACCGCTGGCCGTCTGGGACGTTTCCATCCACGCCGGTAGCTTGCGCATGGTGTGCCCGCCCTCACCGGTGAGTCGAATGTTGGGGTGGTCGAGCAGCGTGATGCGGTACTGCGCCTGCGCGTCGAGCCCCGGCATGCGCAGCGGCATCATGAGCGTGTAATCCGGCATGGCCAGTTGGCTGACCATAAACAACCCCTGCGTTTTGTCTTCGCTCACTATACCCTGCGCCAGCGTGCTGGCATCCGGCATATCCACGCGCCACTGGGTACCGTGATGGATGACTTCCCGCCACTGCTTGTGCAGCGCGGCGTAATGGCGATAGCCTTCACGCTCCTGAGCATCGACGGTGAGCGGGTCAAGCTCCAGTCCCATGTGGCCAAACAGTGCCGTCAGGCCGCGGAAAGCAATGCTGTGCTGGCGGAATGTGGCGTGACATTTATGATGACCGATATGCGCGCCCATCACTTCCGGCGGGAAGAAGTAACTCATGCCACGCTGGATGGTATTGCGCTCCAGCGCGTCGTTGTTGTCAGAGGCCCAGAAGCGGTGGCTGCGGGTCAGGACTTCATAATCGATTCGCCCGCCGCCCGAGGAGCAGGACTCAAATTCAATGTGCGGGAAACGCTCGCCCAGCACGTCTAACAGACGATAAAACTGCCGCGTCTGCGCATCCGCAGCGGCTTTGCCGTGGTGCCCGGGCTGTACCAGTTCGCGGTTCATATCCCACTTAACGTAGTCGATGTCATGTTCGCCCAGCAGCCAGCTCATGCGCTCGACCAGATAATCAAAAGCCTGCGGAATATTCAGGTTGAGCACCAGTTGATGACGGCCCGTTGCCTGGGTGTAGCCCGGCAGCGCCAGCACCCAGTCGGGATGGGCACGATACAGATCTGAGTCCGGGTTAATCATCTCCGGCTCAATCCAGATACCAAATTCCATGCCGCGCTTTTTCACATGGTTAATCACCGGCGTCAGCCCGTCCGGGTATTTTTTCTCGTCCAGGTACCAGTCACCCAGCGCCGCGTGGTCATCGTTACGGCCTTTGAACCAGCCGTCGTCGATGATAAAACGCTCCACGCCCAGCGCCGCAGCCTCATCGGCCATGCGCATGATGTACGCCGGGTCATGGCTGAAGTAGATCCCCTCCCAGGTATTGAGATGTACCGGGCGCGGTTTGTTTTCAGGGAAGCGGATAACGTTGTCGCGCAGATACCGGTGGAACGACTGGCTCATGCCGTTCAGACCCCGTGCGGAGTAGCTCGCATACAGGCGTGGTGTCCAGAGCGTTTCCCCCTCTTCAATCGCCATTTCTCCCGGCAGGTAGAGGGCTTCGGCCTGCAGATAGCGGCGTCCGTCGGTTTTGACTTCCGCACGCAGGCGGTGGTTGCCGCTCCAGCCCAGATGCACGCCCCAGACGTCGCCGTGCATTTCGTTAAATGAGGACGTACCGGCGATCAGCGCCGGGAAGTGTTCGTGAGAGGTCCTGCCGCGGCGGTTTTCAATCACAACGCTGTCGTGTTCAAGCTTCACGCGATGCGGCTGGAACTCACGGATCCAGCGTCCGTGGAACGCCATCACGTCCTGCGCGCGTTCAGCGACCGGTAGCGTCACGGCAAAACGATCAACCTGCCACGCCTGCGCCCGTAGGTTAGTTAAACCGTGACGCACCACCAGTACCCCGCTTGCATCCAGTGCCAGCTCGCTGGTCAGACGCAACCCGGCATGTTCATCTTCCGCCGTTAAGGTCAGGGTTTGTCCCTGGTGCTGCACATGGGTGGTTTTAAAGACAGGCGACCCGTCCAGCCCCTGGCGGTGCCCTTCAATACCGGGCGAACCAAACAGACCGTGTCCCAGCTCCGCCATCAGCGTCACCGGGGCGTCAACGTCGAGCCTGCCGTTCGCCACAGGACGAGACAGACTTACCACATCTTGCGGTGAAAAGTGGTGAAGGTGCGGCCCCCAGTAGAGAATTTCGGCGAACGGGTGCGTGGTTATCACCAGGTCAACCGCCTTACTTTCGAGTCGAAAAATGGAATCGTGCATCAGACCTCTCCTGTCATCGGGATGATCTGAGTGTTGATCCGAAACGTTTCGGATACAAACCAAAACGTTTCGGATCTGTGATCGGCTTTGGAATTTTGCTGTGTTTAGGCCGTCTGGCCCGGGAAGAACTCTGGCTGCCAGAGCACCTGAAGCTGAGCGATATCGTCGCCGTTAATCAACTGACGCACCATGTCAGCGATCTGTTTCCCGACACCCTGGCGGGTGGACTGAATAACCGCCGCCACATCAACATCGACAATGCTGTCCTGCGGTAAGCCGTCGTAAACCACCAGCGAAACGGCGTTTTCACCGCAGAGAAGACCCCGCTGCGCCAGCGCCATGGCCGCGCCGTCGCCGTGAGTGTTGCAGTCGGTAATGATGGCCGTGGGGGGCTGCGGCAAGGAGAGAAGTTCATTCGTCGTGGCGTAACCCACGCGGCGCGAAGGCGGCATGGCGCGCAGCCATTCGCTGGATAACCCGGCTTCGCGTAGCGCATCCAGAAAACCCTGGCGGCGCTGGGTGATGAAGGCCTGATTGTTGCTTTCGCCCAACAAGGCGATACGGCGATGTCCCTTTTCAATCAGCCAGCGGGTGGCATTATACGTGCCGGCATAGTTGTCGAAATCAAACCACGCATAGGGCTGCGGCAGCTGGCTGCGCCCGAGCGCGAGAAAGGGAAAACCGGCGGCCTGAAGCTGTTCCAGCCGCGGGTCATGATCCAGCGTGTGCGCCACAATCAGCGCATCCACGCGACGACTTTGCACCATACGCATATAGCTGTGCTTGTCCGCCAGATCGTCATCGGCAATCAGCAGGAGATCGATTTCATGTCGCGCCAGTTCGTGGCTAATTTCGCCGACCATGTCCATAAAGACGCTGTTATTGAGCGGAACAGGATGCACCGGAAAAACCAGACCCACGGCGTCGATTTTGCCCATCTTCAGGCGACGCGCAAAGGTGTTTGGCCGGTAGCCACGGCGCTGAGCCTCCGCTTCGACGCGGGCGCGCGTCTCGCGGGAGACATCGTCATACCCGTTAAGGGCGCGGCTGACGGTGGTAACAGACAGCCCCAGTTCTTTGGCAATGGCTTTAAGCGACATGATTTTCCGTATCTGCGTTAATTTTGTTCAGCCACCAGAAGCGCGTGCGTATCCGGCTCCAGGGCCTTAAAGATATGCGGCTGGTCAGCGGGATAGCAAATGTAATCCCCCGGGCCAAGCTCTTCCGCCGCGTCGATCAGACCAACCAGCGCTCTACCCTGCGTCACAATAATATGCTCCACTGAGCCTGCCGGATGTGGCTGAGAAATGCGGTCGGCACCCGGCTGGGTGAGTAACAGGTAGATGTCACGACGCGCGCCCGGCGGGCACGCCGCCAGCAAAATGGCTTCATAGTTGGCCTGTCCGGCAACCACCTTCGTTCCTTCTCCACGGCGGATCACCTGAGTGGTCGGCTGCTGCGGTTCGAGCAAACGGGCAAAAGGAATGTCCAGCGCCACACAGAGTGACCAGAGCGTCTCCAGGCTGGGATTCCCGTTGCCGGACTCCAGCTGCGACAGCGTGGATTTAGCGATCCCGGCACGGCGCGCGATTTCCGCCAGTGAAAGTCCGGTTCGCAGGCGTTCTCGCACCAGACTTTTAGCGATCACGCTGATTGGCTGCGTCATAAAAACGGCCCCTTTGTTCTATAAATCGAACGAATCGTTCGTCTTGAAAAACGGTTCTGATGCGTTCATTATAATGGAAATACGTTCGATATGGCTAAAATTGTATGAAGCATCATCTCTCAACCCTGAAAGGCGACACGATAAAAGCAATCATCCTGGTGTGTCTCGCGGTAGGCGTCGTCGGGATGTCCTATGGCTCGCTGGCAATGGCCTACGGTTTCCCGGTCTGGGTCCCGTTTTTACTCTCCATTACCGTGCTGGCGGGTGCCTCTGAATTTATGTTTATCGGCATTGTGGCAAGCGGCGGTAACCCTCTGGCGGCGGCTGCTGCCGGATTACTGGTTAATGCACGCCATGTACCGTTTGGGGTGACGGTGCGTGAACTGGTGGGTAAACGTGGCCTGAGTTTTCTGGGTTGCCACATCATGAACGACGAAAGCGTGGTATTCGGGTTGTCGCAAAAAACGCCCGAACAGCGTAAGGCGGCATACTGGTTATGCGGATTAGGCGTGGCGATCGTCTGGCCGCTGGGTACATTGCTGGGCACCATGGTTGGCAAACTGTTGCCGGACCTTGAAACCATCGGGCTGGATGCGGTATTCCCGGCGATTTTACTGGCGTTAGTGGTGCCGGCTTTTAAAAATCGCACCACCCTGATCCGCGCCTGCAGCGGTGCTGCATTGTCACTGGCCGCCGTGCCGTTTGCCCCGGTGGGTTTACCGGTTCTGCTCTCTTTACTGGGTCTTGCTGCGAGGAAAAAATAATGGGGAATATGACGGTCTTTATTCTCGGTATCGCCCTTCTTTCTGTGGGAACCTATTTAATGCGTCTCGGCGGGGCAAAACTCGGCAACCGACTGGCGCTGTCAGACCGCTCTCAGGCTCTGCTTTCAGATGCGGCAACGGTTTTGCTGTTTTCCGTCGCGCTGGCGACCACCTTCTATGAAGGTGAGCATTTTGCCGGTATGGCGCGCGTACTGGGCGTGGCGTTTGCAGTGTTTCTGGCATGGCGAAAAATGCCGTTAATTGTGGTGATCGTGGCGGCAGCGGTCGTGACTGCATTGCTGCGTCTGGCGGGTATCCAATAAAAAAAAGCGCCCCGGGGGCGCTCTTTCGACGGTGTGGCAGCTTATTTGTTCAGTTCAGCGGTCATGTGTACGCGGTTACCGGTAAACGCCTGGGTAATTTTATAAGATGACGCGCCCGCTTCCTGAGCCTGTGCAGCAATTTTGGCTTCTGCGCCATCAATGGTAGTGGCGGTTGCGGTCACAGTCTGTGCAGCGAAAGAACCGAAAGATGTAGCCAGAGCGATTACTGCGACAAAAGTTTTGATGCTTTTCATGATATAAACCCTTTCAATTAGTTGTTTTTTTAAGGCGCCGTGCCTTGATGAGATAAATAGTAGACCTCATCATGAACAACTAAAAGCGGAAGGATTTGCTATTCTTTTTCAAATTTACTGATCAACTATTAATCGCTGCGGATGGGTATAAATCGTCGCCCTTCCCGGCTTACAAAATCCCACCAGCGTCAGGTTACAGCGCTCCGCCACTTCTACCGCCAGCGTGGTCGCGGCCGATACGGCAAAAAGGATTTCAACGCCGCACATCGCCGACTTTTGCACCATCTCGTAGCTGGCGCGGCTGGAGACCAGTGCCGCCCCCTGCTGCCAGAGGTCGCTTTCGCGCGCCCGGCGGCCCATCAGTTTATCCAGCGCCACATGGCGGCCGACATCCTCATGTCCGCCGGCAATATCGCCCGATGGCAGAACCCATGCCGCCGCATGCGTGCATCCGCTCAGCTGGCCGACAGGTTGCACGTCATTCAGATGTTCAAGGGCATGGTCGAGATGGGCCAGATTGAAGGTCTGGGTAAACGGCAGAGGTGCGACAGGCTTACCGATATCATTGAGCTGCTCTACCCCGCAAACCCCGCATCCGGTACGCCCGGCCAGCGCGCGTCGCCGCTCTTTGAGCCCCATAAACCGGCGGCTTGAGAGTTCGATTTGCACTTCAAGGCCGTTGCAGACCTTCACCACATCCATGCCGTAAATCTCTTGCGGGTGCTCAATGATGCCTTCCGAGAGGGAAAAACCAATCGCGAACAGCTCCAGATCTTTCGGCGAGGCCATCATCACCACATGGGAAATACCGTTGTAAACCAGAGCAACGGGCACTTCCTCCGCCAGAAAATCAGGCGTGGTGTGGGTAATGTGGGGCGGTCTGTGTACCGACAGTTCCACGATACCGGCAGGCAGTGGCGACGAGTGGGTAACACGGTTTTGTTTAGACACAGCGGTATTCCTGAACAACCACGGAGGTGAGCCTGCTATTGCATCACAAACCGCAGGCCATACGCATAGTATGGATCAACTTTTCAGCACCCATCCTCATCAAGTTTACCTACTCATTTGGGAGAGGCGCAACCGAGGCGGTGATACAGCCCTTTAACATGCCCGGGCAATAATGTGACTCGTGTCACACTTTATAATCAACACAGTGATAATACGTTCACTTTGTATTAACGCCATTGGAACAGGCGTACCGACATTGTGGTATTCTGATGATATCCCTCGTAGAACTGAGGGATTAACGCAAATTTTTCTCCTTTGCGGTCACCGTTCAACCGCGAAGTCAAAACTACATATGTAAGCAATGTCGAAACAAGGAGTGACCCATGCAGGTCAGCAGAAGGCAGTTCTTTAAGATCTGCGCTGGCGGTATGGCAGGCACCACGGCGGCGGCACTGGGTTTTGCACCCGGTGTAGCGCTGGCGGAGACGCGGCAATATAAACTGCTGCGCACCCGTGAAACCCGTAATACCTGTACGTACTGCTCTGTCGGTTGCGGGCTGTTGATGTATAGCCTCGGCGACGGTGCTAAAAACGCCAAAGCGTCTATCTTCCATATCGAAGGTGACCCGGACCATCCGGTCAACCGCGGTGCGCTGTGCCCGAAAGGTGCCGGCCTGGTTGACTTTATCCACTCCGAAAGCCGCCTGAAATTCCCTGAATATCGTGCGCCAGGTTCCGATAAATGGCAGCAAATCAGCTGGGAAGACGCATTTGACCGCATCGCTAAACTGATTAAAGAAGACCGCGATGCCAACTTTATTGCGAAGAACGCTGAAGGCGTCACCGTCAACCGCTGGCTCTCCACCGGGATGCTGTGTGCGTCTGCTTCCAGTAACGAAACCGGCTATTTAACCCAGAAATTTACGCGTGCACTCGGTATGCTCGCGGTCGACAACCAGGCGCGTGTCTGACACGGACCAACGGTAGCAAGTCTTGCTCCAACATTTGGTCGCGGTGCGATGACCAACCACTGGGTCGACATCAAGAACGCCAACCTTATCGTGGTGATGGGCGGTAACGCCGCTGAAGCGCACCCTGTCGGGTTCCGCTGGGCGATGGAAGCCAAAATCCACAACGGTGCGAAACTGATTGTGATCGATCCCCGCTTTACGCGTACTGCGTCAGTGGCGGATTTCTACACCCCTATTCGTTCAGGTACTGACATCACTTTCCTGTCAGGCGTATTGCTGTACCTGATGACCAACGAAAAATATAACCGCGAATACACCGAAGCCTATACCAACGCCAGCCTGATCGTGCGTGAGGATTACCACTTCGAAGATGGACTGTTCAGCGGTTATGACGCCGAAAAACGCAAATACGACAAGACCAGCTGGAACTATGAGCTGGACGAGAAAGGCTTTGCGAAGCGTGATACGACGCTGCAGCATCCGCGCTGCGTGTGGAACCTGCTGAAAGAGCACGTTTCCCGCTACACGCCGGACGTTGTCGAAAACATCTGTGGTACGCCGAAGGAAGACTTCCTGAAGGTGTGCGAGCTTATCGCCGAAACCAGCGCGAAAGACAAAACGGCGTCGTTCCTCTACGCACTCGGGTGGACCCAACACTCTGTCGGCGCGCAGAACATCCGTACCATGGCGATGGTTCAGCTGCTGCTCGGCAACATGGGGATGGCAGGCGGCGGCGTGAACGCCCTGCGTGGTCACTCCAACATTCAGGGTCTGACCGACCTTGGTCTGCTGTCTCAAAGCCTGCCAGGTTACATGAACCTGCCAAGCGAAAAACAGACCGACCTGCAAACCTACCTCACAGCCAGTACGCCTAAACCGCTGCTCGAAGGTCAGGTGAACTACTGGGGCAACTATCCGAAGTTCTTCGTCTCGATGATGAAAGCCTTCTTCGGTGACAAAGCGACAGCGGAAAACAGCTGGGGCTTTGACTGGCTGCCGAAGTGGGACAAAGGTTACGACGTTCTGCAGTACTTCGAGATGATGCATCAGGGCAAGGTGAATGGCTATCTGTGCCAGGGCTTTAACCCGGTCGCCTCATTCCCGAACAAGAACAAGGTGGTTGAATCGCTGTCGAAACTGAAGTTCCTGGTGACGATTGACCCACTCAACACCGAGACGTCGACCTTCTGGCAGAACCACGGTGAGTCGAATGACGTTGACCCATCGAAGATTCAGACTGAAGTGTTCCGTCTGCCTTCTACCTGCTTCGCGGAAGAGAACGGTTCCATCGTGAACTCTGGCCGCTGGCTGCAGTGGCACTGGAAAGGTGCGGACGCCCCGGGCATCGCCATGAACGACGGCGAGATCCTGGCCGGTATCTTCTTACGCCTGCGTAAGATGTATGCGGCAGAAGGCGGTGCGAACCCGGAACCGGTGCTGAACATGACCTGGAACTACTCGACGCCGGAAAACCCAGCGCCGGAAGAAGTGGCGATGGAGAGCAACGGTAAAGCGCTGGCAGATGTTATCGACCCGGCCACCGGAACGGTGCTGGCGAAGAAAGGCGATCAGCTCAGTACCTTCGCGCACCTGCGTGATGACGGCACGACCGCCAGTGGCTGCTGGATCTTTGCCGGTAGCTGGACGCCGAAAGGTAACCAGATGGCCAACCGCGATAATGCTGACCCGTCAGGACTCGGCAATACGCTGGGCTGGGCCTGGGCATGGCCGCTGAACCGCCGCATTCTCTACAACCGTGCTTCCGCTGACCCGCAGGGTAATCCGTGGGATCCGAAGCGTCAGTTGCTGAAATGGGACGGCGCGAAATGGGGCGGTGTGGATATTCCGGACTACAGTACTGCCCCTCCAGGCAGCGATGTCGGGCCGTTTATCATGCAGCCTGAAGGGATGGGACGCCTGTTTGCTATCGATAAGATGGCGGAAGGGCCATTCCCGGAACACTACGAGCCGTTTGAGACGCCGCTGGGCACCAACCCGCTGCACCCGAACGTGGTCTCTAACCCGGCAGCCCGCATCTTTAAGGGCGATTTCGACGCGCTGGGTAAAAAAGACAAGTTCCCGTATGTGGGCACCACTTACCGTCTGACCGAACACTTCCACTACTGGACCAAGCACGCGCTGCTTAACGCTATCGCGCAGCCGGAACAGTTTGTGGAGATCGGCGAGAAGCTGGCGAACAAGCTCGGCATTGCCCATGGCGATACCGTGAAGGTCTCTTCTAACCGTGGCTACATCAAGGCCAAGGCGGTGGTGACCAAGCGTATTCGCACGCTGAACGTTCACGGTCAGCAGGTGGATACCATCGGTATTCCGATTCACTGGGGTTATGAGGGCGTGGCGAAGAAAGGGTTCATTGCGAACACCCTGACGCCGTTCGTCGGTGATGCGAACACGCAGACGCCGGAGTTTAAGGCCTTCCTCGTGAACGTGGAAAAGGTGTAACGGAGACGACTTATGGCTTATCAATCTCAAGACATTATCCGTCGTTCCGCGACTAACGGTTTCACGCCCGCGCCTCAGGCGCGGGACCACCAGCAGGAAGTGGCGAAGCTTATCGACGTGACCACCTGTATCGGCTGTAAAGCCTGCCAGGTGGCCTGTTCTGAGTGGAACGACCTCCGTGATGAAGTGGGTCACAACGTCGGGGTGTACGACAACCCGGCTGACCTGACCGCCAAGTCCTGGACGGTGATGCGTTTCTCGGAAGTGGAACAGAACGACAAACTGGAATGGCTTATCCGCAAAGATGGCTGTATGCACTGTGCGGATCCGGGCTGCCTGAAGGCATGTCCGTCAGAAGGGGCTATCATTCAGTATGCTAACGGTATCGTCGACTTCCAGTCCGAGCAGTGCATTGGCTGCGGCTACTGCATAGCGGGCTGCCCGTTCGATGTCCCTCGCATGAACCCGGAAGACAACCGCGTCTACAAATGCACGCTGTGCGTAGACCGCGTAAACGTCGGCCAGGAGCCTGCGTGCGTGAAAACCTGTCCGACGGGCGCTATCCACTTTGGTTCCAAAGAGGATATGAAAACGCTGGCGGCTGAACGCGTGGGCGAACTGAAAACCCGTGGCTACGACAACGCAGGCCTGTACGATCCGGCCGGCGTGGGCGGCACGCACGTGATGTATGTGCTGCACCACGCAGACAAGCCGAATCTGTATCACGGCCTGCCGGAGAACCCGGAAATCAGCGCGACCGTGAAGTTCTGGAAAGGCATCTGGAAACCGCTGGCAGCGGTGGGTTTTGCTGCCACCTTCGCAGCGAGCATTTTCCACTATGTCGGTGTCGGTCCGAACCGCGCGGAAGAGGAAGACGACAACCTGCATGAAGAGAAAGACGAGGTGCGCAAATGAAAAAACGTGACACCATCGTGCGCTATACCGCGCCGGAACGCATCAACCACTGGGTCACCGCCTTCTGCTTCATGCTGGCGGCGATAAGCGGGCTGGGGTTCTTCTTCCCCTCCTTCAACTGGCTGATGCAGATCATGGGGACACCACAGCTGGCGCGTATACTGCACCCGTTTGTTGGCGTCATCATGTTCGCGTCGTTCATCATCATGTTTTTCCGATACTGGCACCATAACCTAATCAATCGGGATGATATCTTTTGGGCGAAGAATATTCGTAAGATCGTCGTCAACGAGGAAGTGGGTGATACCGGGCGTTATAACTTCGGCCAGAAGTGCGTATTCTGGGCGGCGATTATCTTCCTGGTCCTGTTGCTGGTGAGCGGCGTGATCATCTGGCGTCCGTATTTTGCGCCTGCTTTCTCAATCCCGGTGATCCGATTCGCGCTGATGCTGCATTCATTTGCCGCAGTGGCGTTAATTGTGGTTATCATGGTGCATATTTACGCCGCCCTTTGGGTGAAAGGCACCATTACCGCGATGGTGGAAGGCTGGGTAACCAGTACGTGGGCGAAGAAACATCACCCGCGCTGGTACCGAGAGGTCCGCCAGAAACAGGAAAAGTCATCTGAATGAGTATTCGCATAATCCCGCAAGATGAGCTGGGTTCGAGCGAGAAACGCACGGCGGATTATATTCCGCCGTTGTTATTCCCCAGACTCAAGAACCTCTATAACCGCCGCGCAGAGCGTCTGCGCGAGCTGGCAGAGAACAACCCACTGGGTGATTTTCTGCGTTTTGCCGCGCTGGTTGCCCATGCGCAGGAAGTGGTGCTCTACGACCACCCGCTGCAAATTGACCTGACCGCGCGCATCAAAGAGGCCAGCGAGCAGGGTAAGCCTCCGCTGGATATTCACGTTCTGCCGCGCGATAAGCACTGGCATACGCTGCTGCACTCCCTGATTGCCGAGCTGAAACCCGAGATGAGCGGTACCGCGCTGGCGGTCATTGAGAATCTGGAAAAAGCCTCCGATCAGGAGCTGGAAGAGATGGCGAGCGCGCTGTTTGCGTCCGATTTCTCCCTGGTCAGCAGCGACAAAGCGCCGTTCATCTGGGCGGCGTTGTCGCTTTACTGGGCGCAAATGGCCAGCCTGATCCCGGGTAAAGCCCGCGCCGAATACGGCGAAGCGCGTCAATTCTGCCCGGTATGCGGCTCAATGCCGGTGTCCAGCATGGTGCAGATCGGTACCACTCAGGGGCTGCGTTATCTGCACTGCAACCTGTGTGAAACCGAGTGGCACGTGGTGCGCATTAAATGCAGCAACTGCGAACAGACGCGCGATCTCAACTACTGGTCGCTGGAAAATGAAGACGCGGCGGTCAAAGCTGAAAGCTGCGGTGACTGCGGTACCTACCTGAAGATCCTTTATCAGGAAAAAGACCCGAAAGTCGAAGCCGTCGCCGACGATCTCGCCTCGCTGATTCTGGACGCCAAAATGGAGCAAGAGGGCTTTGCCCGCAGCTCTATTAACCCGTTCCTGTTCCCGGGTGAAGGGGAGTAATCCCCACTCACAGTGCCGGGCAACGTTGGTTTGCCCGGCCTGTATCTGGTTGACTGCAACATCCTCGCCTTCCTCTCGCATATCTTCCAGCATCACTGTTCAGGCAAACTACACGTGCGTTATTCAGGACTAAAGCCAAATTTAATATCCATGTTTACTTTTGCGAGCCGCTTTCCAGAATCGTTTTCAGCCTCGTTTTCCCTGTTTCACTCGACAACAAACTGAGTTATAACACTGTATATTTATACAGATTAAAGGGACCCACATGGCACTCGAAAAAGGGATTGATACGCTGGTTCAGGCGTTCATCGCAGCAGGACGTCCTTCTGCGCGTAGCCAAAGTATTGATGACCGGAGAGCAGGCTATATTGCCAGCACGGCGCTTGCCGGTGAGACAGAAACGCGCGTTGACGTAGAAACGCTGAACCTCGAAGGCATCACATATCGCGTCTTCTCTCCGCCAGATGCTGCTGAAAAGCTGCCGACCGTTATCTACTACCACGGGGGATGCTTCATAAGCGGCGGCTTCGATACTCACGATAATCAACTGCGCCAGTTAGCGTTTTATGGCAACTGCCGCGTCATTGCGATCCAGTACAGACTTGCTCCTGAACATACCTACCCTGCCGCCCATGATGATGCAGAAAGAGGCGCACATCTGGTCTGGCAATACGCGGATATGTTTGGCGTGGATAAAAACCGTATCACCCTGTGCGGGGACAGCGCAGGAGGCCATCTGGCATTGGTGACTGCCCTGCGGCTCACGTCTTCCGGACTCTGGCAGCCGGCGCAGCTCATTCTTATCTACCCAATGCTGGATGCCACGGCCTCTTTTGAAAGTTATACCCGTAACGGCGCGGATTACGTCATCACCCGCGATACGCTGCTGAGCGGATATGAGCTCTATCTGGCCCACACGGAACGCCAGCATCCTGAAGCGAGCCCGCTCTGGCGAAAGGATTTTAGCGGCCTGCCTCCCGTGCACATCATTACTGCCGAGTTTGATCCGCTTTGCGACGAAGGTGAAGCGCTATATCAGCGCCTGACTGAGCAAGGCGTCACGTGTACGGCTCAGCGGTGGCTGGGGGTTATCCATGGATTTTTCCAGCTTGGCGGGGTCAGCCCGTCTGCGCGCGATCTTCTGAGGGATATTGCCAGACGGATCGGCGCGGGGAATTAGCCCGGCAATCATGCCGGGACGCCGGAGCCTACTCTTCTTCGTTTCCACCCTCTTCAAACGCGCCAAACGGCTTCGCAGGAAGAACGATGTAGGTACCTTCAAAGACGGCACCCGGCGTTTCATCGCCGAACAGCTCAACGCGCATCTGTACGCGCGCTTTACGCCCGCGCGCCAGGCGGTCGAGATCGCCACCAAGTGCGCCAAGATCGGCAACGGCGCTCGGCTTACCACTGATCGGCGCGCTGTAACGTATATGGGCATCGGCCAGAATAATGGTGCCGCCAAGATGGCGTTCGCGGAGCATCAGCCAGATAAGCCCCCAGCCGGTCAGCGTGGCGAGTGAAAACAGGCTGCCGGCAAACAGGGTGTGATGGGGGTTCTGATTGCCGATTTCCGGCATGGTGGTAATGAATTTTTGCCCGGTGTACTGCTGAATACGCACGCCCATTTTTTCACTCAGGGGAATGTGCTGATACCAGGCCTGCTGGAGCTGCCCACACCAGTCGGCGCGATGGAGAATATCATCCAGCGTAGCGATGGGTTTGATCATCAAAAAGTGACGAATCGGCGTGGTTTGCGGGGCGGTGATTTCCCCCTGGTTAACAAAACCGAGTTTGGCGAAGAATTCGACGGCGTCTTCGCGGGCGCTACAGGTGACGCGCTTAACCCCTTCCTGACGGGCGACGGACTCGAGGGTCATCGCCATCAAGGTGCCGAGGCCTTTATCCTGCACGGAAGGATGAACCGCCATAAAGCGGATTGAAGCTTCGTTATCGGCATTGATGTACAAACGCCCGACGGCGACGAGGTTACCCTCTTCGTCCATCACCATCTGGTGATGGGCCATCGCATCCCAGGCGTCGCGCTCAGACCCTTTTGGCTGATGTAATGGCTTGCGTAACATTTCCCAACGGAACTGGTAATAGGCTTCTAACTCTTCTTCCGTTTGCGGTACTCGAAGGTGATACATAGCTGTACTCTCTCTTGTTACCCGCGGCCACGCCGCCAGTTGGCTCATACCTGGAGCCAGAATGTGACGGGGCCATCGTTCACCAGCGATACCTGCATATCTGCAGCGAATCGTCCGGTTTGCGTATTCATGTCCTGGTGACGACAACGCGCCACAAAGTACTCGTAAAGGGCTTCTGCACGATCCGGTGCGGCACCTTTAGAGAAACCCGGGCGCATGCCGCGCTCGGTATCGGCCGCCAGCGTAAACTGGGAGACCACCAGCACGCTGCCACCCGCCTGCTGAACGTTCAGGTTCATCTTACCTTCCGCATCGCTGAAAATGCGGTAGCCCAGCACGCGCTCGCACAAGCGGTTGGCTTTCTGTTCGTCATCATCCTTTTCGACACCTAACAACACTAAAAGTCCTGGGCCAATTTCACCCGTCACCTCTCCCTCCACGGTGACGCTGGCACGGGTTACGCGCTGTATCAATGCAATCATGGTTGGTCTGCTTCTTGTTGTTTTTCAGCTTCTGCTGCTTTTTTAAGTTCGCGGTATACGCCGAGAGTGACAGTTATTTCGGCACCAAGCAAGACGATACACCAGGTCCAGTAGACCCAGACAAATAAAATGGGGATCACCGCCAGCACGCCGTAAATCAGCTGATAAGACGGGAACATGGTGATGTAAAGGGCAAACCCTTTTTTGCCCAGTTCAAAGAGCAATGCCGCGACCAGCGCGCCCACGACCGCATCGCGGTTAGGCACGCGCGTGGTCGGTACCACGCTGTACAGCAGCCAGAAAGAGAGCCACGATAAAATCAGCGGGAAGATACGCAACAGGTTATCGATAACGCCGTTGAGATCGCTGGCCCAGCGCAGCGAAAGCAGATACGAACTGATAGCCAGACTCGCACCGGCCAGCAAGGGCCCCAGCGTTAAGATCATCCAGTACACCGCAAAGGAATAAACCTTGGGCCGCGCCTTTTTACTCCGCCAGATGGCATTCAGCGCGTTATCTATGGCGTACATCAATAACAGCGCCGTGACGATCAGGCCGCACGCCCCGACCGCCGTCATTTTGCTGGAGTTAGCGACAAACTGTTCAATGTAGTTCTGTATGACATCCCCGGTGGCGGGAATAAAATTCGCAAAGACAAAGTGGCGAAGCTGCAGGCTGACATCTGCAAACATTGGAAAAGCGGAAAATAGCGCAAAAATGACGGCCACCAGCGGCACAAGCGAGAGCAGTGACACGTAGGCGAGGTTACCCGCCAGCGTGGTCATGTTGTCCTCATCAATGCGATGCCAGAGCAGTTTCAGCCACGCCCTGAGCGGACGAGTATGATGCGTGGCTTTTTGATGAACGGTTTTTAGCATAACTGCTTCGCAAAATAGTTTGGTATCGTCTCCTTTCCGGTCACCAGAATTGACGTAATACCCAACTGGTTAGCTCCCTCTATATTATCGGCATTGTCGTCGAAAAAGACCGCATCGGCCGCGGTGAATCCTTCCGCCTGCAGAACCGCCTGATAGATACGCGCTTCGGGTTTACGCATCCCCATCTCCTGGGAGAGGTAGATTTTATCGGCCGCCGCCTGCACCTCAGGATACTCGTCAGGCCAGAACGTGGTATGCAGACGGTTAGTATTCGACAGCACCACAACCCGATGCCCCTGCTCGCGGAGTTTATGCATAATGGCGATCACGTCCGGGCGGATCGCGACGAACACTGCCTGCCAGCCATGGGAAAATTGCTCGTAACTTAACGGCACATCCATTTCATGACACAGACGTTCAGCAAATTCTTCATCGCTAATTTCGCCGCGCTCGTGCTGATGGAAGGTCTCGCCCATGGCGAAACTCTGCTTTAACGTCGCCAGCGGGACACGGCTAAAGTCGCTCCATGCGCCCAGCACCCGATTAAAATCGATATCGACGATTACATTTCCTAAGTCAAAGATATAAAGCATTTTTTATCTCCTGCTCGCCGTGGAAAAGTAACTGTAGCGGGAAAGATAAGGTTTGGCTATGCGCCAGATTCAGCTTACAGAAAGGAAAGGCCCGAGCCTGAATATCGGGCCATTAAGAAGGGTTAGCCTGCCTGCTGTTCGTCGCCTGAATTCACCTCAACGACTTCAACCTTGCTGGATTTGAGATGATTGTGCAGCGCAGATCCCGGTAGCTCATCGGTGAAGAGCGCGGTTGCCTGCGACACGTTACCAATTTCAACGGCAGCAGAGGCGTGGTATTTCGTATGATCGGCCGCCAGTAAAATATGTCGCGCGTGGGCCATCATGGTTTTCACCACGCTGGCTTCATTAACGTCAAACTCCATCATCGCGCCGTCGTGTTCAATTGCTCCGACGCTGGTCACCAGGTAATCGGCACGGAAGCCTGACACGAACGCCGTCGCTGCAGGCCCGATAATGCCTCCGTTATGCGGACGCAGCGTACCGCCAGGCACCATCACTTCAAAGCGCGGGTTCTTATACAGAATATGCGCCACCCGCAGGCTGTTGGTGATGATGCGCAGATGATTATGGTTGAGCAGCGCCCGGGCAACGTGCTCCACCGTCGTCCCGATAGTAATGAAGATGGTTGAACCATCGGGAATGTAGTCGGCAATCGCTTCGGCAATGGCCCGCTTCTCTTCGGTCAAGGAGACTTCACGTTGCTCAAATGCGGTGTTCACCACGCTGGATGCCCTGCCCGCGCCGCCATGATGACGCGTGATCAGCCCCTGCTCACTCAGCTTGCGGATATCCCGGCGCACGGTTTGCGTTGAGACGTCCAGCAGTTGCGCCAGTTCATCAATGTTCATATAGCCGCGGTCAGCAATCAACGTAAGCAGTTGATCGTGCCGCGGGTTGCCGGTCAGTTCGGTAAGGCTCATGGGCTGTCCTCTGAAAACCATCACGCCCCGCATTTTATACAAAAAGTGACAAAAAAGAGCGGGTTTGATCACAGTCAGGTATACCCGCCCGTCCTCCGGTCCGGGTACATTTCAGTGCCGCAACCGCACTCGCGAAACGTACCGCGTCTGTTGCATCCCCCTGCTGCGCCAGACTCACCGCCAGCGCGCCGTGAAAGACATCCCCTGCACCTGTGGTATCCACCACGTCGACCGCAAATCCCGGCTGATGACGCAGCGCGCCCTGCTCCAGCCAGTAACACCCTTCACACCCTTGCGTGACGTAGACATGTCCATTTGTGAGCGTTTGTGCTTTTCTCAGTGCGTTTTCCGTATCGTCCAGCTGGCTTAAACGCCGCAAACCCGGCGCGGAGAAGGCCGCGTGATCGCTTAAGGCGACCAGCTCAGCAATGTCCTGCGGGGTGACATCGGCATCAAGCAGCGTGCTGACGCCCTGCTGGCGGGCAAGGGTGAACGCCTGTTTAGCCCCTTCGTGCCAGCGCACGTCGGCTAATACGATATCCCATTGCGAAAAATCGATATCCTGCAGCCATGCCGCCGTAGCCGGGAGATCGGGGCTGGGGTAGTTAGCAATAACTCGCTCCCCGTGGCCATCCACCAGCACGGCCGATTGCGATGAACGGGCTCCTTTCACCATCCGCGTATAGCGCGTGTTTACCCCCAGGGACTCCAGCTCCGCGAGCAGTCTTCTGCCGGTATCGTCATCACCCACCCGGCCAATAAAGTCCACCTCAGCCCCCAGTTTCGCTGCCGCCACCGCCGCAGTCGCCGCGGGACCACCGCCCACCTCCGTATAGTCTTTTGCGACATATTTGCCACCTTCTTTCGGTAAATCATCGAGATACCAGATGCGATCCAGCACGGTAATGCCGACACAAACGATGCGAGTCATGGTGATTCCTTCTGCGTTTTCTGATGCTCTCATTTTAATTTCACGAAATGTTTAAAAAGTGACCCCTGTCAATTTTTTGACTATAAATTACAAATACGATCAAAAACAGACAACGAAAACGCTCAATAATTGACACGATGTGACAGGAGAGAAGCATGTCAGCAATTGCCTTTATCGGGTTAGGACAGATGGGTGCGCCCATGGCAACGAATCTGCTTAAACAGGGCCACCAGCTTCACGTTTTTGATGTAAACCCGCAGGCGATACAGGCTCTGGTGGCGCGTGGAGCCCGGGCTGCAGCCACGCCTGCACAGGCAGTAAAGGAGGCCGAATTTGTCATTACCATGCTGCCAAACGGAGACCTGGTTCGCACAGTCTTGTTTGGTGAGCAGGGCGTCTGCGAAGGGTTATCCCGCGAAGGGCTGGTCATTGATATGTCCACCATTCACCCGCTACAGACCGATGCCCTGATCCGCGACATGGCTGAACGTGGTTTCAGCATGATGGATGTGCCTGTCGGACGCACATCGGACCATGCCGTCGCCGGAACATTACTCCTTCTGGCTGGCGGCACCGCGCAGCAGGTTGAACGTGCCACGCCGGTGTTGATGGCGATGGGCAATGAACTGATAAACGCAGGTGGGCCAGGCATGGGCATCCGCGTGAAGCTTATTAACAACTACATGAGCATTGCCCTGAACGCGCTGTCCGCTGAAGCCGCCGTGCTGTGTGAAGCCCTCGGCCTCTCTTTCGATGTGGCGCTCAGCGTCATGAGCGGTACGCCAGCAGGCAAAGGCCACTTCACCACCTCATGGCCTAACAAGGTGCTCAAAGGCGATCTTACACCGGCCTTTATGATCGACCTCGCGCATAAAGATCTGGGGATCGCGCTGGACGTGGCAAACCAGCTCCACGTCCCGATGCCGCTGGGCGCCGCCTCCCGTGAAGTCTACAACCAGGCGCGGGCCGCCGGACGCGGGCGCGAAGACTGGACAGCCATTCTTGAACAGGTTCGCGCATCCGCCGGGCTGAAAAAAACACACTGATACGAAAGGACTGAGGAATGACGATGTACACCCTGAAAGATATCACCCGACCTTCCGGCGGTTTTGCGATGCTGGCCGTTGACCAGCGCGAAGCGATGCGCCTGATGTTTGCTGCGGCTGGCGCACCGGTGCCGGTCACCGATCGGCATCTCACCGACTTTAAGGTCAACGCGGCCAAGATTCTGTCGCCGTATGCCTCCGCCATTCTTGTCGATCAGCAGTTTTGCTACCAGCAGATCGTTGAGCAACAGGCCGTTGCCAAAAGCTGCGCGATGATTGTGGCAGCAGACGAATTTATTCCGGGAAACGGGATCCCCGTTGATAGCGTCGTCATCGATAAAAACGTTGATGCCCAGGCGGTCAGGCGCGATGGCGGTAAAGCGCTGAAGCTACTGGTGCTGTGGCGTAGCGACGAAGATCCGCAGCAGCGTCTGGAGATGGTGAAAGCGTTCAATCAGCTGTGCCATGACAATGGACTGCTCAGCATTATTGAGCCGGTAGTCCGCCCGCCGCGTCGCGGCGCGACGTTTAATCGTGAACAGGCCATTATCGACGCGGCAAAAGAACTGGGAGACAGCGGAGCTGACCTTTACAAAGTGGAGATGCCCCTGTTCGGCAAAGGCTCTCAGCAGGAATTGCTGACTGCCTCGCAAAAACTGAACGAGAACATCGCCATGCCGTGGGTGATCCTCTCATCCGGCGTGGACGATAAGTTGTTCCCAAGGGCGGTGAGTGTTGCGATGCAGGCGGGTGCATCCGGCTTTTTAGCTGGCCGCGCCGTCTGGTCATCAGTGATTGGCCTGCCGGACACGGAACTGATGCTCCGTGATATTTCTGTGCCGAAACTGCAGCGTTTGGGTGAGATCGTCGACGAAATGATGGCTCGCCGTTAAGAAAGGACCCGAACATGAAATGGTTTAACACCCTGAGCCATAACCGCTGGCTTGAACAAGAGACTGACCGCATTCTCGATTTCGGTAAAAACGCCGCCGTGCCGACCGGCTTTGGCTGGCTGGGCAATAACGGTCAGGTGCGCAGCGATATGGGCACGCATCTGTGGATCACCGCCCGTATGCTGCACGTTTATGCCGTGGCGGCAAACATGGGGCGTCCCGGCGCATATGCCCTGGTGGAGCATGGCATCAACGCCCTGAACGGTCCGCTGCGTGACCCGCAATATGGCGGCTGGTACGCCTGTATTAACGATGAAGGCGTTATGGATGCCTCCAAGCAGGGCTATCAGCACTTCTTTGTTTTGCTGGGCGCGGCCAGCGCCGTCACAACCGGCCATCCACAGGCTCGCAAGTTACTGGACGATGCCATCGAGGTGATTGAGCGTTATTTCTGGAGCGAACAGGAACAGATGTGCCTGGAATCCTGGGATGAGGCCTTCAGCAAAACCGAAGAGTACCGTGGTGGCAACGCCAATATGCACGCTGTCGAAGCCTTCCTGATTGTGTATGACGTGACGCATGACCGTAAATGGCTCGACCGCGCCCTGCGCATTGCCTCGGTGATCATTCACGACGTGGCACGCAAGGGCGAGTACCGGGTTAATGAGCATTTCGATACGCAATGGAACCCCATCCGCGATTACAACATTGATAACCCCGCTCACCGTTTTCGCGCCTACGGCGGTACGCCAGGCCACTGGATCGAGTGGGGCCGCCTGATGCTGCACCTGCGCGCTGCGCTGGAAGCGCGTTTTGAAACACCCCCCGCATGGCTGCTGGAAGATGCAAAAGGGTTGTTCCACGCCACAATCCGCGACGCCTGGGCACCCGATGGTGCCGACGGTTTTGTCTATTCCGTTGGCTGGGATGGTAAACCCATCGTTCGCGAGCGCGTGCGCTGGCCGATTGTCGAAGCGATGGGAACGGCCTATGCGCTCTATACCGTCACCGGCGAGGCGCAGTACGAAGCCTGGTATCAGAAATGGTGGGATTACTGCATCAAATACCTGATCGACTACGAGAACGGTTCATGGTGGCAGGAGCTGGATATCCATAACGAAGTGACCACCAAAGTCTGGGACGGCAAGCAGGATATTTATCATCTGCTGCATTGCCTGGTGATCCCTCGCTTACCGCTGGCGCCAGGGTTAGCCCCGGCCGTTGCCGCCGGATTACTGGATAGCCAGGCCAAATAATAAAAACGGAGATCTTATGCGTACCCTACACAATATTATTCTTAAAAGCAGTGAACATGGTTTCACCCTGAGCTGGCAGGATCGTCTGATTCTGTCCCACACCGCCGACACCCCGTGCCTGTGGATCGGCGCAGGTGAAGCCGATATCGAGATGTTTCGCGGCAACTTCAGCATCAAAGACAAACTCAACGAAAAAATTGCCCTGACCGAGGCCACCGTCGCGCCGCAAAATGCGGGCTGGGCGATTCGCTTTACCCGGGGTGACGCCGTCAGCGCCACGCTACTGGTGGGTGTGGATGCCGAAGGACGCCTGGAGCTGAAACTCAAAAATGATGCCTCCAGCCATAACCGCATCTGGCTGCGGCTGGCGGCCCAGCCCGAGGATCATATCTATGGTTGCGGAGAGCAGTTCTCCTACTTCGACCTGCGCGGCAAGCCGTTCCCGTTGTGGACCAGCGAGCAGGGCGTGGGCCGTAATAAGCAGACCTACGTCACCTGGCAGGCAGACTGCAAAGAGAACGCGGGCGGCGATTACTACTGGACCTTCTTCCCGCAACCCACCTTTGTGAGTACCCAGAAGTACTACTGCCACGTGGATAACAGCTGTTATATGAATTTCGACTTCAGCGCGCCGGCGTTCCATGAGCTGGCCTTCTGGGAAGATAACGCCACGCTGCGCTTCGAATGTGCCCAAACGTATGTCGATCTGCTGGAAAAACTGACCGGGTTACTGGGCCGCCAGCCCGAACTGCCGGACTGGGTTTACGACGGGGTAACGCTGGGCGTTCAGGGCGGCACCGACGTGTGCCAGCAAAAGCTCGACACCATGCGCAACGGCGGTGTGAAGGTGAACGGTATCTGGGCGCAGGACTGGTCCGGCATCCGGATGACCTCCTTTGGCAAACGCGTGATGTGGAACTGGAAGTGGAACAGCGATCTGTATCCGCAGCTGGATACACGTATCCCGCAGTGGAAGCAGGAAGGCGTGCAGTTCCTCTCCTATATCAACCCTTACGTGGCAAGCGACAGAGACCTCTGTGAAGAGGCGGCGAAACGCGGTTATCTGACCAAAAACGCCGACGGTCAGGACTATCACGTCGAGTTCGGCGAGTTCTATGCGGGCGTTATCGACCTGACGAATCCGGAAGCCTACGACTGGTACAAAGAGATCATCAAAAAGAACCTGATAGAACTGGGCTGTGGCGGCTGGATGGCTGATTTTGGTGAATATTTGCCGACTGATACCTTCCTGCACAACGGCGTGAGCGCGGAAATCATGCACAACGCCTGGCCTGCGCTATGGGCGAAATGTAACTACGAGGCGCTGGAAGAGACCGGCAAGCTCGGCGAGATCCTGTTCTTTATGCGCGCGGGTTATACCGGCAGCCAGAAACACTCGGTGATGATGTGGGCCGGCGATCAGAACGTCGACTGGAGCCTGGACGACGGTCTGGCGTCAGTGGTTCCTGCGGCACTCTCACTGGCAATGACCGGGCACGGGCTGCATCACAGCGACATCGGCGGTTATACCACGCTGTTTGAGATGAAACGCAGCAAAGAGCTGCTGCTGCGCTGGTGCGACTTCAGCGCCTTCACACCGATGATGCGTACCCACGAGGGCAACCGCCCTGGCGATAACTGGCAGTTTGATGGCGACGGCGAAACCATCGCCCACTTTGCGCGTATGACGACCGTCTTCACTACCCTGAAGCCCTACATCAAAGCCGCCGTTGCGCAGAACGCGAAAAGCGGCCTGCCGGTGATGCGCCCGCTGTTCCTGCATTACGAAAACGATGCGCGCAGCTACACGCTGAAATACCAGTATCTGTTTGGCCGCGATCTGCTGGTGGCACCGGTCCATGAAGAAGGCCGTCGTGACTGGACGCTCTATTTGCCTGAGGACACCTGGGTGAATGCCTGGACGGGTGAAACGCATGAGGGCGGTGACATCACCGTTGACGCTCCGCTCGGCAAACCGCCGGTGTTTTATCGCCAGCAAAGCGAATGGGCAGACCTGTTTAGCACCTTACGTCATATCTGATAAGGCTCGCCCGCAGGGAAACCTGCGGGCAGATGGAGAACAATAATGCGTCAACACGCTTCCGATCCGGCAACGCTACGCCTGCCGTTTAAAGAGAAACTCGCCTACGGGATGGGCGATCTCGGCTCTAACATCCTTCTGGATATCGGCACGTTGTATCTGCTGAAGTTCTACACCGACGTTCTTGGCCTGCCTGGTACCTACGGCGGGATCATCTTCCTGATTGCCAAGTTCTTCACCGCCTTCACCGATATGGGCACGGGTATCATGCTTGATTCCCGACGCAAGATCGGTCCTAAGGGCAAATTCCGCCCGTTCGTGCTGTATGCGGCGTTCCCGGTGACGTTACTGGCCATCGCAAACTTTGTCGGCACGCCGTTTGAAATCACCGGCAAAACGGTGATGGCAACCGTGCTGTTCATGCTTTACGGCCTGTTCTTCAGCATGATGAACTGCTCCTACGGTGCGATGGTGCCGGCCATTACCAAAAACCCGGACGAGCGCGCTTCGCTGGCCGCCTGGCGTCAGGGCGGCGCCACGCTTGGCCTGCTGCTCTGTACCGTCGGGTTTGTGCCGGTAATGAACCTGATTGAAGGCAATGACCAGCTTGGGTATATCTTTGCCGCGACCCTCTTCTCGCTGTTCGGGCTGTTCTTTATGTGGTGGTGCTATAAGGGCGTGACCGAGCGTTACGTTGAGATGCAGCCCGCCAATCCAGCCCAGAAGCCCGGCCTGCTGCAGTCGTTTCGCGCCATCGCCGGTAACCGACCGCTGTTTATTCTCTGCATCGCCAACCTGTGCACGCTGGGGGCCTTTAACGTCAAGCTCGCCATTCAGGTTTACTACACGCAGTACGTGCTGAACGACCCTATTCTGTTGTCCTACATGGGCTTTTTCAGCATGGGCTGCATTTTCATCGGCGTCTTTATGATGCCCGGCGCGGTGCGTCGCTTCGGCAAGAAAAAGGTCTATATCAGCGGGCTGCTGATTTGGGTGGCAGGCGACCTGCTCAACTACTTCTTTGGCGGTGGTTCGGTGAGCTTTGTGGCGTTCTCCTGTCTGGCCTTCTTCGGCTCAGCCTTCGTGAACAGCCTCAACTGGGCGCTGGTGTCCGATACCGTGGAGTACGGCGAGTGGCGCACCGGCGTGCGATCCGAAGGGACGGTCTATACCGGCTTTACCTTCTTCCGGAAGGTCTCACAGGCGCTGGCCGGCTTCTTCCCCGGCATCATGCTCACGCAAATCGGCTATGTGCCAAACGTGGTGCAATCCGCCGGAACGGTTGAAGGGCTGCGGCAGCTGATATTTATCTACCCCAGTCTGCTGGCCGTCATCACCATCGTGGCGATGGGCTGTTTCTACAACCTCAACGAGAAGATGTATGTGCGCATCGTGGAAGAAATTGAACTGCGCAAACGTACAGCATAACTGACTTGAGAGAGCGCCCTGCGGGGCGCTGTGAGGATCGACCATGACACACAAGAGTGATCCGTTAACCCTGAAGCTGAGCCTGCGCGAAAAGTGCGCCTACGGGATGGGCGATTTTGGCTCTAACCTGATGCTCTGTATTGGCACGCTGTATCTGCTGAAGTTTTATACTGATGAACTGGGCATGCCCGCTTTTTATGGCGGCATTATTTTCCTGGTGGCGAAGTTCTTTACCGCATTCACCGACATGCTGACCGGGGTGTTGCTGGATTCGCGGCGTAACATCGGTGCCAGAGGCAAATTCAGGCCGTTTATTCTTTATGCCTCGGTGCCGGTTGCCCTGGTGGCCACGGCGCAGTTTGTGGCCACCGATTTTAGCCTGACGGTGAAAACCGCTATTGCCACCCTGCTCTTCATGATGTTTGGCCTCTGTTATAGCCTGATGAACTGCTCTTATGGCGCGATGGTTCCCGCCATCACTAAAAATCCGAACGAGCGGGCGCAGCTTGCGGCCTGGCGTCAGGGTGGCGCAACGGTTGGGTTGTTGCTCTGCACCGTGGGGTTTATGCCAATTCAGGCGCTGTTTGTCAGCCAGCCCTCCCTCGGCTATCTGGTGGCCGCACTGGTGTTCGTCACCGGTGGTCTGTTCTGCATGTGGTGGTGCTACAGCGGTGTGAAAGAGCGCTATGTGGAGGTTACGCCCGATCATCATAAGCCTGGTATCCTGAAATCCTTCTGTGCCATTTTCCGCAACCCGCCGTTGCTGGTGTTGTGTATCGCCAACCTCTGCACCCTCGCCGCGTTTAATATCAAACTGGCGATTCAGGTCTACTACACCCAGTACGTGCTAAACGATCTGCATCTGCTGTCGTGGATGGGTTTTTTCAGTATGGGCTGCATTCTGGTTGGCGTGTTTCTGGTGCCTGGCGCGGTTAAGCGCTTCGGCAAGAAGCCGGTCTACCTTGGCGGGCTGACGCTGTGGGCCGTGGGCGACGTGATGAACTTCCTCTGGGGAACCAGCTCCCTGCTCTTTGTGCTCTTTTCCTGCATGGCCTTTTTCGGTACGGCATTCGTAAACAGCCTCAACTGGGCGCTGGTGCCCGATACCGTGGATTATGGCGAGTGGAAAACAGGCATTCGCGCCGAAGGGTCGGTTTATACCGGTTATACCTTCTCACGCAAAATCTCCGCCGCCCTCGCCGGTTTCCTGCCGGGCATTATGTTGACGCAGATTGGCTACATTCCACACGCCGTGCAGAGTGCGGGCACGCTACTGGGGCTCCGTCAGCTAATTTTTCTCTGGCCGTGCGGCCTGGCGATCGTTGCCGCGATAATCATGGGACTCTTTTATAAACTCAACGAAGCACGCTTCGCCTTTATTATTGAGGAGATTGGAAAACGGAAAAAACAACCCGCAAAACCCCCTGAGTTAACCACCAACAATAAAGCGTCAGCAGTCACTTTATAACAATAAATCCGGCCCTAATTCCCTTCCTGTGTAACAGGAGGGGGGCCTTTCTGTACCTCATACATGGACTGATTATGAAAAGAATCGTTACTGCACTGGTTGTGTCGTCTGTGTCCTGCTCGGCAGTTGCCGGCGCCTATGTCGAAACGCGCGAAGCCTATAATACGGCCTCTGAACTGCACGAAGTGATCCTGCGTGCCGGCTATAACTTCGATAAGGGCGCGGGGCTGATGTTCACTAACGCCTATAACGTGGGCAAATGGGACGAGCTTAAGCACAGCTATAACGAAATTGAAGGGTGGTATCCGCTTTTTAAACCGACCGATAAACTCACCTTTCAGCCTGGCGGTTTACTGAATGACAGCAGCGCCGGGTCCGGAGGCGCTATCTATCTGGATACCAATTATAAATTTCTCGACTGGTTTAACCTGACCTTCCGCTATCGCTATAACCACAACAATTACGATACGCCGGACTACAACGGCCAGATGGATAAAAACGACACCCACGAATTCGCTAACTACTGGAATTTCAAGGTCACGGATGCGTTTTTCTATACCTTTGAACCGCATTTTTTCCAGCGCGTGAACGATTACCACAGCAAAAATGGCAAAGACCATCACTGGGAAATCACTCACAAATTTAGCTATAAAATCGATAAAAACTGGCTGCCCTATCTCGAGCTCCAGTGGCTGGACAGATGGAATGATTACAACCGCGAGCAGTACCGTATCCGCCTGGGGTTAAGGTATTCGTTCTGATAATAAAAAAAGCCGCTGATCGCTCAGCGGCTTTTTACGTGCCGGGTGGCGCATGCGCTTACCCGGCCTACGGATTGACCGTATTACTCTTCTTTCGCACCGCGCATTGCACGTTTACGATCGTTCTCGGTCAGGTGACGTTTACGGATACGGATAGACAGTGGGGTCACTTCTACCAGTTCGTCGTCATCGATGAACTCCAGAGCTTGCTCCAGGGTCATCTTGATCGGTGGAACCAGAACCGTTGCTTCGTCAGTACCGGACGCACGCATGTTGGTCAGTTTCTTACCGGTCAGGCAGTTTACAGTCAGGTCGTTAGAACGACTGTGAATACCGATGATCTGGCCTTCATAAACTTCAGCACCGTGACCCAGGAACAGCTTACCGCGATCCTGCAGACCGAACAGCGCAAACGCAACCGCTTTACCCTGACCGTTGGAGATCAGAACGCCGTTGTTACGCTGACCAACTTCACCTGGACGAACGTCGTCGTAGTGGCTGAAGGTGGAGTACAGCAGACCGGTACCGGACGTCATGGTCATGAACTCTGAACGGAAACCGATCAGACCACGGCTTGGGATCACGTAGTCGAGACGTACGCGGCCTTTGCCATCTGGATTCATGTTTTTCAGGTCGCCTTTACGCTCACCCAGAGCCTGCATAACAGAACCCTGATGCTGCTCTTCAACGTCCAGCGTTACGTTCTCGAACGGCTCTTGTTTACGGCCGTCGATTTCGCGGAAGATAACTTTCGGACGGGAAACCGCCATTTCGAAACCTTCACGACGCATGTTTTCGATCAGAACAGACAGGTGCAGCTCACCACGACCAGAAACGCGGAATGCGTCAGCATCCTGAGTTTCTTCAACGCGCAGCGCAACGTTGTGCACCAGCTCTTTGTTCAGGCGGTCAAGGATCTGACGAGAGGTAACGAATTTACCTTCTTTGCCACAGAACGGAGAGGTGTTGACGTTGAAGAACATGGTTACCGTTGGTTCATCAACAGACAGGGCTGGCAGCGCTTCCACATTCTGCGGGTCGCAGATGGTGTCAGAGATGTTCAGCTCGCCCAGACCGGTAATCGCGATGATGTCGCCTGCTTCAGCCAGTTCGCTGTCGATACGCTCCAGACCCAGGTGAGTCAGCACTTTGCCCACTTTACCGTTACGGGTTTTGCCTTCGCTATCGATGATAGTAACCTGCTGGTTCGGCTTCACTTTACCGCGTTTGATGCGGCCGATACCGATAACGCCAACGTAGTTGTTGTAGTCCAGCTGGGAGATCTGCATCTGCAGCGGACCATCAAGATCAACATCCGGAGCCGGTACGTGATCGACAATCGCCTGATACAGCGGAGTCATGTCTTCCGCCATATTTTCGTGATCCAGACCCGCGATACCATTCAGCGCCGAAGCGTAAATGATAGGGAAGTCCAGCTGCTCGTCGGTCGCGTCGAGGTTAACGAATAGGTCGAACACCTGATCAACAACCCAGTCAGGACGCGCGCCCGGACGGTCAACCTTGTTGATAACAACAATAGGTTTCAGGCCATGGGCAAATGCTTTTTTGGTCACGAAGCGCGTTTGCGGCATTGGGCCGTCAAATGCGTCAACTACCAGCAGCACGGAATCCACCATGGACATCACGCGCTCAACTTCACCACCGAAGTCGGCGTGCCCTGGGGTATCAACGATGTTGATACGGTAGTCATTCCATTTGATAGCGGTGTTTTTCGCGAGGATAGTAATCCCACGCTCTTTCTCCAAATCGTTGGAGTCCATCACACGCTCTTGAGTTTCGGCACGAGCATCAAACGTACCGGACTGCTGCAGCAGCTTATCAACCAGGGTGGTTTTACCATGGTCGACGTGCGCGATGATGGCGATGTTACGCAAATTTTCGATCACAACTTTGCCTCAGGCATTAGAAATAGCGCGTTATTGTACACGGATTAATCGCACTACAAAACAGGATCACAAACATCCCCCGCAAACAAGTATTGCAGAGATGCTTTGTGATCGCTTTCACGGAGCGTAAAAAGGGCACTTTAACGAAAATTGCACCAATATGGTGCTCAGTGTTCACACTGAAGCACTATACTGGTGCAACATAACCATTGTGGTGCAGCACTTTTGCACTATGGTGCGCATGATAACGCCTTTTTGGGGTGTTTTAAAAGTTGGCACAGATTTCGCTTTATAAAAATACGGCAAAAAAATGGCACACAGCCAGCCCAAGACAGAAATTGAAGACCTCGTTACCACGACGACAATGACCAATCTGGAGAGTTAAGTATGTCCGCTGAACACGTTTTGACGATGCTGAACGAACATGAAGTGAAGTTTGTTGATCTGCGCTTCACCGATACCAAAGGTAAAGAACAGCACGTCACTATTCCTGCTCATCAGGTAAACGCCGAATTCTTTGAAGAAGGCAAAATGTTTGACGGCTCCTCCATTGGCGGCTGGAAAGGTATCAACGAATCTGACATGGTTCTGATGCCTGACGCTTCCACTGCGGTCATTGATCCGTTCTTCGAAGAACCAACCCTGATCATCCGTTGCGACATCCTCGAGCCAGGCACACTGCAGGGCTACGACCGCGACCCACGCTCCATCGCGAAACGCGCTGAAGAGTACCTGCGTTCAACCGGTATCGCAGACACCGTACTGTTCGGGCCAGAGCCAGAATTCTTCCTGTTTGATGACATCCGTTTCGGTGCCTCTATTTCTGGCTCCCACGTTGCCATCGACGATATCGAAGGTGCATGGAACTCCTCCACCAAATACGAAGGTGGTAACAAAGGTCACCGTCCTGGCGTTAAAGGCGGTTACTTCCCGGTTCCTCCGGTCGACTCCGCTCAGGACATCCGTTCCACCATGTGTCTGGTGATGGAAGAGATGGGCCTGGTGGTTGAAGCTCACCACCACGAAGTGGCGACTGCGGGTCAGAACGAAGTGGCAACCCGCTTCAACACCATGACCAAAAAAGCAGACGAAATTCAGATCTACAAATACGTTGTGCACAACGTTGCGCACCGTTTCGGTAAAACCGCGACCTTCATGCCAAAACCAATGTTTGGCGATAACGGTTCCGGTATGCACTGCCACATGTCTCTGTCCAAGAACGGAACCAACCTGTTCTCTGGTGACAAATATGCCGGTCTGTCTGAGCAGGCTCTGTATTACATTGGCGGCGTAATCAAACACGCTAAAGCGATCAACGCCCTGGCGAACCCAACCACTAACTCCTACAAGCGTCTGGTCCCAGGCTACGAAGCACCGGTAATGCTGGCGTACTCTGCCCGTAACCGTTCTGCTTCTATCCGTATCCCGGTGGTGGCGTCTCCTAAAGCGCGTCGTATCGAAGTTCGCTTCCCGGATCCAGCTGCTAACCCATACCTGTGCTTCGCAGCACTGCTGATGGCGGGTCTGGACGGTATCAAGAACAAGATCCACCCAGGCGAAGCTATGGACAAAAACCTGTACGATCTGCCGCCAGAAGAAGCGAAAGAGATCCCACAGGTTGCAGGCTCTCTGGAAGAAGCCCTGCAGGCGCTGGACGCAGACCGCGAGTTCCTGACTGCGGGTGGCGTGTTCACTGACGACGCTATCGATGCTTACATCGCCCTGCGTACTGAAGAGAACGACCGTGTGCGTATGACGCCACACCCGGTTGAGTTCGAACTGTACTACAGCGTTTAAGTTTCAATGAGTTTCGCGCGCCCTTTTACGCGCGATCTCACAAGCTTTTATTTGTTGCCGTGGAAACTTTCAGCCCATCTCCGGATGGGCTTTTTTCTCCACCAACAAACTGATCTCACGCGCTTTTTACGACGAAAAAGCTATACTGCACTAAATTAGTGCAACCAACACCAGGAGACTGCTGAATGGCAACTGGCACGCTGCCCGATGCTGGGCAGATCCTCAATTCTTTGATTAACAGTATTTTGCTGGTCGACGACGAGCTGGCCGTACATTACGCCAACCCGGCGGCGCAGCAGCTGCTCGCCCAGAGCTCACGCAAACTGTTTGGCACCCCGCTTCCGGAATTATTGAGCTATTTCTCGCTGAATATTGGCCTGATGCAGGAAAGTCTGCAGGCCGGTCAGGGCTTTACCGATAACGAAGTCACGCTGGTGATCGACGGGCGCTCACATATTTTATCGCTTACCGCACAACGGCTTCCAGAAGGGCTGATCCTGCTTGAAATGGCGCCGATGGATAATCAGCGCCGCCTGAGCCAGGAACAACTTCAACATGCTCAGCAAATTGCCGCCCGTGACCTGGTGCGAGGCCTGGCGCATGAAATCAAGAACCCGCTGGGTGGCTTACGCGGTGCGGCACAACTCCTGACCAAAGCGCTGCCCGACCCTGCGCTGGCGGAGTACACCAACGTCATCATTGAGCAGGCAGACCGCCTGCGTAACCTGGTTGACCGTCTGCTCGGGCCGCAACAGCCCGGCATGCATGTTTCAGAAAGTATTCATAAAGTGGCTGAGCGGGTTGTGAAACTCGTCTCAATGGAGCTGCCGGAGAACGTCACGCTGGTCCGTGATTACGACCCAAGCCTGCCGGAATTGGCGCACGACCCGGATCAGATTGAGCAGGTCTTGCTGAATATTGTGCGTAATGCCCTGCAGGCACTGGGGCCGGAAGGGGGCGAAATTATTTTGCGCACCCGCACCGCGTTCCAGCTCACACTGCACGGCGTGCGCTATCGTCTGGCTGCCCGCATCGACGTTGAGGACAACGGGCCGGGTATTCCGTCGCATCTTCAGGACACCCTGTTCTACCCGATGGTCAGCGGTCGCGAAGGCGGTACCGGCCTGGGGTTATCCATTGCCCGTAGTTTGATCGATCAACACTCTGGAAAAATTGAATTTACCAGTTGGCCGGGACATACCGAGTTTTCGGTTTTCCTGCCGATTAAAAAATAAAGGTGACGTTTATGCAACGAGGGATAGTCTGGGTAGTCGATGACGATAGCTCCATCCGTTGGGTGCTTGAACGCGCGCTCACAGGGGCAGGATTAAGCTGCACGACGTTTGAGAGCGGCAGCGAAGTGCTCGACGCACTCACCACCAAAACGCCGGATGTGCTGCTTTCGGATATTCGCATGCCGGGAATGGACGGGCTGGCGCTTTTAAAGCAGATCAAACAACGCCATCCTATGCTTCCGGTCATCATAATGACGGCGCATTCCGACCTGGACGCCGCGGTGAGCGCCTATCAGCAAGGGGCGTTCGATTACCTGCCCAAACCGTTTGATATCGACGAAGCGGTCGCCCTGGTTGAGCGCGCGATCAGCCACTACCAGGAGCAGCAGCAGCCTCGTCACACGCCTGACTTCGGGCCCACGACGGACATCATTGGCGAAGCGCCAGCCATGCAGGATGTGTTTCGTATCATTGGCCGTCTGTCACGCTCGTCCATCAGCGTACTGATTAATGGCGAATCGGGAACCGGTAAAGAGCTGGTAGCGCATGCCTTACATCGCCACAGCCCGCGGGCAAAAGCACCGTTTATCGCCCTCAATATGGCCGCCATCCCAAAGGATTTAATTGAATCCGAACTGTTTGGCCATGAGAAAGGGGCTTTTACCGGCGCGAATACCATTCGCCAGGGTCGCTTCGAGCAGGCTGACGGTGGAACACTCTTCCTGGATGAAATCGGCGATATGCCGCTGGATGTCCAGACCCGTCTGCTGCGCGTGTTGGCCGACGGACAGTTTTATCGCGTAGGTGGCTATGCGCCGGTGAAGGTCGATGTACGCATTATTGCCGCGACGCACCAGAATCTGGAGCAGCGCGTCCAGGAAGGTAAATTCCGTGAGGATTTATTCCATCGCCTGAACGTGATCCGCGTTCATTTGCCACCGCTACGTGAACGCCGTGAAGATATTCCCCGCCTGGCTCGTCATTTTCTGCAGGTCGCTGCCCGTGAGCTGGGCGTGGAAGCCAAGCAGTTGCACCCGGAAACCGATGCCGCCCTCACCCGCCTGGCGTGGCCGGGCAACGTGCGTCAGCTGGAAAACACCTGTCGCTGGTTGACCGTAATGGCCGCCGGACAGGAAGTCCTGATTCAGGATTTACCGGCTGAACTGTTTGAAGCGACTGCGCCAGAAAGCAGCACCGGACATACATTGCCGGACAGCTGGGCGACGCTGCTGGCACAGTGGGCCGATCGCGCGCTGCGTTCCGGTCATCAAAACTTGCTGTCTGAGGCCCAGCCCGAGATGGAGCGCACGCTGTTGACCACCGCACTCCGCCATACACAGGGCCATAAGCAGGAAGCGGCACGCCTGCTGGGATGGGGACGTAATACCCTGACGCGTAAGCTGAAAGAGCTTGGCATGGAGTGATCTTTACCCTTGTGTAAAGGTTATTAATTGAGCGCAAATTGCTGCTATTTTGCGCTTTACTGTATCAATGATTTTTGTATGATCGTGCCCGGAAAGTGAGGGTGATCATCATGCTGGAAACATTAGTGAATATGCTCTCAAGTGGAGCAGCTGAAAGCCACACGCCACAAACAGCCGTTGCTGCTGTGCTGTGCGCGGCGCTGGTTGGGCTGTTTAGCTAGAGAGTCGCTAACAAAAAAGCCGGGTAGCGGCTTCGCCTTACCCGGCCAAATATTTTGGCACGTCTTAAATGACGCGTGAGAACTGCTGCAGACGCGCTTTCTGACGCAGATAGGCGTCGAAGCACATGCAGATATTACGAATCAACAGGCGCCCTTTGGGTGTCACGTCAATTGCACGTTCTGAAACATCCACCAGCCCATCTTTTGCCAGAGGCGCTAACAGCTTCAGGTCATCAGCAAAGTAATCGCTGAAATGCAGATCCCACTGCGTTTCCACCTCGCTGAAATCAAGACGGAAGTTACAGATGAGCGCCTTAATCACATCACGACGGATGCAGTCATCGCGCGTTAATGCGATACCGCGCCACAGAGCGTTGCCCGCGTCATCTACCTGCTGATAGTAAAGCTTCAGCTCTTTCTGGTTCTGCGCGTAGCAGTCACCGATCATGCTGATGGCGGAGACGCCCATCCCCAGCAAATCGGTGTCGCCCTGGGTGGTGTAGCCCTGGAAATTTCGGTGCAGTACGCCTTCGCGCTGGGCAATAGCCAGCTCGTCATCCGGACGAGCAAAGTGATCCATGCCGATGAACAGATAACCGGCTTCGGTCAGCGAGGCGATGGTTTCCTGCAGAATATCCAGCTTCTGTTGGGCAGAAGGCAGGTCGGCATCTTTGATTTTGCGCTGAGCGGCAAACAGCGTCGGCAGATGCGCATAGTTAAAGACGCTCAGGCGGTCCGGGTTGAGTTCGGCCACGCGTTTCAGCGTGAAGGCGAAGCTCTCCGGCGTTTGCTTAGGCAGGCCGTAAATCAGGTCGATATTGGTCGACGTAAAGCCGATATCGCGGGCGTGGTTGAGTAAGGCAAAGATAAACTCTTCATCCTGCTCACGGTTCACCAGCCGCTGCACCTCTTTGTTGAAGTCCTGCACGCCCATGCTCAGGCGATTGAAACCTTCAGCGCGTAAGTGATCCAGTACATCCAGCTCAATTTCGCGCGGATCGACCTCGATCGAGATTTCAGCATCGTCGTTAAACCGGAAGTTGTTGCGCAGGAGCGTCATTAAACGGCTGATCTGCGCTTTATTCAAATACGTTGGCGTCCCCCCACCCCAGTGAAGCTGGCTGACGTGACGGCCGGCAAACAGCGGGGCACGGTGCAGAATTTCCTGCTCAAGCGCATCCAGATACTGATCGGCTTTATGTTGTTGACGGGTAACGATTTTATTGCAGCCGCAGAAGTAGCAGAGCTTGTGGCAGAACGGAATATGGACATAGAGCGACAGCGGGCGCTCGGGGTAGCGCGCGACAGCCTGCTGAAACGCCGCTTCGCCGAAACTATCGGAGAACTCCAGCGCAGTGGGGTATGACGTATAACGCGGCCCGGAATAGTTATATTTCTGGATTAGGGCCAAATCCCAGTCGATAGTTGGTACAGACATGCTCACTCCTTCCGTTGGTGTCGCGTTCGCATACGGCGGCCCGTTCTGGCCCCATCGCGGGCCATCACTCGGGTGCGCAGCCACTTCTGTCGCCGCGACAACCGCCGTAGTTTAACGAATAACCACACCAGATAACATATAACCGGAAGGGTTATTAGCAGGACTATCGTCCCTGCCGGATGCAAATGCTAGTTTCCACCCTTCAGAAGACGCATCATATCTTCCTGCTTTTCGTCTTCTTCTTCGTCTTCGTCATCGTCGTAGGACAGACCCAGCTTCTGCATCAGCTCATCAATGCGGTCCAGTTTGGCATCAACCCATGACTGCTCTTCGGCGGTCAGGGTTTCACCCTCTTCAAGACGTTCCAGCAGCGCGTCCAGGCGCTCATCGTTCTCCAGCAAATCCAGCTCAGCCTGCGGTGAAAGCATAGGTTTCTCGCTCTTTGGTTTGTGCTGCTTAGTGACCGGGGTGTCTGTCACGCCCAGTGGAACAGGTGTTTTACTGCCAATACGTGGGTCTTTCTGCTGCTTGTTTTTCGCAGAAGCGCCAGAAGCATCACCACCGTTTGCACGGCTACCCGCAGCATGACCGCGATGTTTTTTATCGCGTTTGCGATCGCGCGATTCCTGGTTCAGTTCTTCGCGCGTTTTGCGGTGTGCTTTTGCAGGGCGTTTAGCGCCCGCAGCGGAGGTCGGTTTTTTCATGATGTTTTATCTTTAAGTCGTTTTCTTCAGTATAGAATTGCGGCGAAATCTAGCAGAAAGCAAGCAAAGAAAAAAGGCGACAGAGCAATCTGTCGCCTTTTTTCCTGACTCACAACCCTTAACGGGTCAGACATTCCGTGTTTGCCAACAACAAACCCTGTTTATCCCTTGGCTAATACCATCCGTGATACGGTTCCGTTTCCTGTTAAAACGCCTCCAGGCGTTGGTCATCCTGACAATCCTGCGTCTTCGCCTCCTGGCGCTCCTGACCCTAATCCTTAAGTCTGTTTCCTGTTGGCTTCCTCGCCCTGACGCACACTTTACCCTGTTCAGTTAAACTGACAAGCAACGAAACGGCACAAAAACGGATTTTCAGATAATTACCCGAGAATAAACTTATGATTTAAAACAATTTGGCTTTTTTAACGCCTGCGAATTCTCTGAAATCTCCCATAGTATTCATAGCCGATCTCTCACAACCGCCAGGGTTTTAACCTACAGGCACTGTGCAATCAAAAAAGTCTTTTGCCGGCATTCAGGTATAATCCCCCTCAGATTACGATTTTGGAGACGACCACGTGACTACCTGGAACTACCAACAGACGCATTTTGTCACCAGTGCGCCCGATATCCGCCACCTTCCTTCTGATACTGGCATTGAAGTGGCTTTTGCTGGCCGCTCTAACGCGGGGAAATCCAGCGCCCTGAATACGCTGACCAATCAGAAGAGCCTGGCGCGTACCTCAAAAACACCTGGCCGTACTCAGCTGATTAACCTGTTTGAAGTGGCAGAAGGCAAACGCCTGGTCGACTTACCGGGATATGGTTACGCGCAAGTACCGGAAGAGATGAAGATCAAATGGCAGCGTGCGCTGGGTGAATACCTGGAAAAACGCCAGTGCCTGAAAGGTCTGGTGGTGCTGATGGATATCCGCCATCCCCTGAAAGATCTCGATCAGCAGATGATCGACTGGGCTGTCTCAAGTGAGATAGCCGTGCTGGTACTGCTGACTAAAGCGGATAAGCTGGCGAGCGGCGCGCGTAAAGCGCAGGTGAATATGGTTCGCGAAGCGGTGCTGGCTTTTAACGGCGACGTACAGGTAGAGCCGTTCTCCTCGCTGAAAAAGCAGGGTGTCGACAAGCTGCGTCAGAAGCTCGATAGCTGGTTCAACGAGCTGGAACCCGCGACGGAAGCGGAAGAAGAGTAATACCGAGCGCGGCGATGTCCGCGCTTTTTTTTGCCTGGATTTTTCTTTGCCGCAATAAAAAACGCCCCAGTCATTACTGACTGGGGCGGCTAAAATATTCAGCCAAATCCGATTACGTGAAGTAAAAGGTCTGAAAGATAGAACATCTTACCTCTGTACCCTACGCGAATAACTCTACCCCTTTTTTTGCTGTAGAAAAAGCACTTTTTGTAGTTTTTTTTCATTCTTTACATAGGGAATTCTAATGATCGTCACAAAACGCACTTTGTTATGTTGCTAACTTACATAAAAAGCGCGTTATTGGCAGAACCTTTAGTGAGCTTGATCCCAGTTTTCACCGCTGCCCACTTCCACCAGCAACGGCACGTCAAGCGTCATGCTGCTTTCCATCAGTTCGTGGATCTTCTTCGACACGGTGTCCAGATCATCTTTGTGGACTTCGAATACCAGTTCATCGTGTACCTGCATGATCATCTTCACGCGTGGCTTCTCTTTTTCCAGCCAGGCATCAACCGCAATCATCGCGCGCTTAATAATGTCTGCCGCCGTCCCCTGCATCGGGGCGTTGATGGCAGCACGTTCTGCACCGGCACGACGCGCGGCGTTGCTTGATTTGATGTCCGGCAGATAAAGGCGACGACCATCCAGGGTTTCGACGTAGCCTTTCTCCTTCGCCTGCGCACGGGTGCGCTCCATATATTCCAGCACGCCCGGATAACGCTCGAAGTAGAGATCCATATACTTCTGCGACTCTTTACGCGGAATGTTGAGCTGGCGCGAAAGGCCAAAGGCGCTCATGCCGTAGATCAGACCGAAGTTGATCGCCTTCGCACTGCGACGTTGCTCGTGAGTCACGCTGTCCAGCGGCAGCCCAAAGACTTCAGCCGCCGTTGCACGGTGGATATCCTTTCCTTCCGCAAAGGCCGTCAGCAGCCCCTTGTCGCGTGACAGGTGCGCCATAATACGCAGCTCAATTTGCGAGTAGTCGGCCGAGACGATCAGGTAGTCGTCTGGCGCGATAAACGCCTGACGGATACGACGGCCTTCTTCATTACGTACCGGAATGTTCTGCAGATTTGGATCGGTCGAGGAGAGACGACCGGTCGCCGCCACAGCCTGATGATACGAGGTATGCACGCGGCCCGTTTTAGGGTTGATCATCAGCGGAAGTTTATCGGTATAGGTAGACTTCAGCTTCGCCAGACCACGGTACTGGAGAATCACTTTTGGCAGCGGGTAATCCAGCGCCAGTTCCTCAAGCACTTCTTCAGACGTTGATGGCGCGCCGCCAGGGGTTTTCTTCAGCGGCTTAATTCCCTGTTTTTCAAACAGGATGGTCTGAAGCTGTTTCGGAGACGAAAGGTTAAACGGTTCGCCGGCAAGCTCATGCGCCTTCTGCTCAAGCTCGGTCAACCGCTGCGCCAGTTCTCCGGAGTGGTTATGCAGCACCGTCGGATCAATTTTTACGCCGTTGCGCTCAATGCGCGAGAGCACAGGTACCAGCGGCATCTCAATGTGCTGGAACACGTTCAGCGGACCTTCGTGCTTCTGCAGTTTTGGCCACATCTTCAGGTGCAGTTGCAGCGTGACATCGGCGTCTTCGGCCGCGTAGCGACCCGCTTCTTCCAGGGCAATCTGATTGAAGGTGAGCTGGTTTTTACCTTTTCCGGCAATCTCTTCAAAGGTAATGGTCTTATGCTTGAGCCAACGGTCGGATAAGGAGTCCATATCATGACGACCCGCCACGCTGTCGAGAATGTAAGATTCCAGCATGGTATCGAACGCAATGCCGCGCAGCTCAATACCATAGTTTTGCAGAATACCGCGATCATATTTGAGGTTTTGCCCAACCTTAAGCGCCTTGTCATCTTCCAGAATCGGCTTCAGCAGCTCCAGCACACGCTCACGCGGGATCTGATCAGGTGCATCGAGGTAATCATGTGCAACGGGCACATAGGCCGCCATTCCCGGCTCCGTCGCAAATGACAGGCCGACCATATTGGCGGAGATGTTATCGAGGCTGTCGGTTTCCGTATCGAAGGCAAAGAACGGCGCTTTTTTGAGTTTCTCAATCCACGCCACCAGCTGTGACTCTTCAAGGAGGGTTTCGTAATTGTCGAAAGAGAGCGCGATGGCCTCTTCTTCTGCCAGCTCTTCGGCATCAACGACAATCGTCTCCTTTGGCTTAGCAGCCGGTTTGGCCCCTTTTGCCTGCAGCCATTTACCGGCTTCCACGTCCGTGGTCCAGCGCTTGAATTCGTATTTCTTAAACAGGCTTAGCAGTTCGTCTGCGGAAGGCTGCTGCACTTCCAGCTGCTCACAACCCAGTTCCAGTTCAACATCGGTTTTAATGGTTGCCAGCTTATAGGAGAGATAAGCCACCTCTTTGTTCTCTTCCAGCTTTCCGGCCATGGTTTTTGCACCACGGAAGGAGAGCCCGGCGATTTTGTCCGGCTCCGCGTACAGCGTATCCAGCCCGCCCAATCCCTGAAGCAGCGCCTGTGCGGTCTTTTCACCCACGCCAGGTACACCTGGGATGTTATCCGAGGAGTCGCCCATCAGCGCGAGGAAGTCGATAATCAGCTCTGGCGGCACGCCATATTTTGTGACCACCTCTTCAGGCCCCAGGATGGTGTTGGTCATGGTGTTAATCAGGGTGATACCTGGCGTTACCAGCTGCGCCATATCTTTATCCCCTGTACTGATCAGTACCGGACGACCCATTTTTTCTGCTTCACGTGCCAGCGTACCTATTACGTCATCGGCTTCGACCCCAGAGACGGCCAGCAGCGGCAAGCCCATCGCTTTTACCATCGCGTGCAGCGGTTCAATCTGCGCACGCAGATCGTCAGGCATTGGCGGACGGTGAGATTTGTAATGCTCAAAAAGCTCGTCGCGGAAGGTTTTACCTTTCGCATCAAACACCACTGCCGCATGGGTTGGCTGGTACTGAAGAATCAGGCTGCGCAGCATGTTTAGCACGCCGTACATTGCGCCGGTAGGTTCCCCTGCGCTATTGGTCAGAGGAGGAAACGCATGATACGCCCGATACAGGTAAGAAGAGCCGTCGACGAGAATAAGAGGGTTTTCTGGGATCTGAACCATAATGTCCGTGCCTTTAATCAATTTATGCGTAAAGGATGCCACAGAAGGATGAAAACATCAGTTATTAGCGCCAGATACAGGAAAAGATTTTGCGATCGTGAGGATCGCTCGCAAAAATAAATCTGTGGATAAGTTTGTGCATACTTTTACGTCACAGGAATAACAGACGCTAAAAGTACATACCTCATAATAAATAGATGCTATATATCATAGAGTTATTATGTTTCATTTGATCTTCATGGCCAATTGATGACAATTTAGTCTATGTGGATATAAGCCCAGGGCCGCATGCCGTTATAGCGAAATCTTCTGCTCCCGGGCGTTATCCCGCAACGCCTGGCATGAAAGCACCCTTATTTTGTCTGATTTCTGATAAAATCAGCGCCCTGCACCGGATAGCCGGCCGCTCACTTACAGCTAACCATCTGAAAAAGCTCATCATGTCGAGATTGCTCGCAGCAATAACATTACCTTTAAGCATCATTTTAACTATTCTGGTGACTGTCGCCTGTTCTGTGCCGATCATTATTGCCGGCATCATTAAGTTGCTGCTGCCCGTGCCCGTGGTATGGCGAGCCGTATCCGCATTTTGTAATTTTATGATGTACTGCTGGTGTGAAGGACTGGCGTTCCTGTTGTACCTGAACCCACACCTGAAGTGGGATGTGGAAGGGCTTGAAGGCCTCAACAAAAAGAACTGGTACCTGCTTATCTGCAACCACCACAGCTGGGCTGACATCGTGGTGTTATGCGTGCTTTTCCGCAAACATATCCCGATGAACAAATACTTCCTGAAACAGCAGCTCGCCTGGGTACCTTTTATCGGTCTGGCCTGCTGGGCGCTCGATATGCCGTTTATGAAACGCTATTCGCGCAGCTATTTGCTTCGTCATCCGGAGCGTCGTGGTAAAGATGTGGAAACCACGCGCCGTTCCTGCGAAAAATTTCGCGCGCATCCGACAACCATTGTGAACTTCGTGGAAGGCTCGCGCTTTACGGAAGAGAAGCGTCAACAAACTCGCTCTCCTTATCAGCACCTGCTGCCGCCCAAGGCTGCGGGCATTGCGATGGCGCTTAACGTGTTGGGCGCGCAGTTCGATAAATTACTCAACGTCACGCTCTGCTATCCGGAAAACGACAGGACACCCTTCTTCGATATGCTCAGCGGCAAGCTGACGCGGATCGTTGTACGCATCGAGCTGGTGCCGGTTGATGACGGGTTGCACGGGGATTACGTTAACGATAAGAATTTCAAACGTCTTTTCCAGCGTTGGCTCAATACGCTCTGGAATGAGAAAGATGAACAGATAGAAAAGATTAAATCTTCATACAAAAACGCCGGTCAGTGACCGGCGTTTTTTTCTTTATTGATCTTACTTCTTCTCGACCAGATATTTCACGGTATCCGCGTACTGCTGTACGAAGATATCCATGCTGCTGGTGTCCATGCCCTGCGTGTTCAGCTGATATTTGCCGTTAACATACATCGCCGGAACGCCCTGCAGCTGAAGGTCTGCGGCGGCTTTTTCCTGCTGGGCTACCAGAGATTTCACCACAAAGCTGTTCCATGCCGCGTCGTATTCTTCACCTTTCACACCGGCATCCACGAAGACTTTACGGATATCTGCAGTCGTCTGAACTGTCTGGGTTTTCTGGACTGCTTCAAACATTGGTGCAGTGATCTTATCTTCCACGCCCAGCGCGATAGCTACCGCCCATGCCTGAGTCAGGTCTTTACCCAATGGGCCCAGGAACTCAACGTGATACTTGGTCATTTTGGTGCCTTCTGGCAGCTTTTTCTTCACGTTATCGGAAACATGCAGCACCTGCTCGAACTGATAGCAATGTGGGCAATAGAACGAGAAGAACTCCAGAACCTGAGGCTCGCCAGCGACTGGCTTTTCCAGTGTCGTATACTGTTTGCCGTCGGTAAACTGCGCAGCAGAAGCGCTAAATGCCAGAATCATACCTGCCAGCGCCAGCCAAATTTTTTTCATGATTAACTCTCTCCTGGGTGTGTCCAATTAATACATCGGCGTTAATTGCAGAGGGGGCTCCTTAAGAACCTTAACCTGCTCAGTAAATGTGGATATCTGGCTGCGCCAGTAATCCTCTCCGGTAAGCCACGGGAAATTACGGGGAAATGCAGGATCGTCCCAACGCCTGATTAACCATGCGAGATAATAAACAAAACGCATCGCGCGTAAAGGTTCAATCAGGACAATTTCGTCTGAATTAAAAGGGCTAAACTCTTCATAGGCCTCAATAATCGTTTCAAGCTGCATCCGTTGCTCAGCTTTATCGCCATTGAGCAGCATCCACAGGTCCTGAACCGCAGGCCCCATACGTGCATCATCGAGATCGACGAACAGCGGGCCATCACGCCAGAGAATATTACCAGCGTGACAATCGCCGTGCAGACGCAGAACGGAAATATCATCGCGCCAGCAGGTTTTCACCGCATCAATAAGTTTATCGGTCGCGTTGAGGAAATTATCCTTAAGCGCTTTGGGGATTAGCGCCGAGGTTTCAAATACCTGACGAGGTTCAAGCAGGTATTCCTGAATACCGATTGTCGGACGGGCAATAAAGTCTTCTTTGCGTCCCGTCTGGTGAATGCGTCCCAGATATCGGGCAACCCACTCCATCTGATCGATATTATCCGCTTCAAACTGGCGGCCCCCCAGGCTTGGGAATACGGCGTAGTAAAACCCTTCGTGGGTGAGCAGCGTTTGGTTATTAAATTTAAGCGGCGCGGCAACGGGAACATCATCATCCAGCAGATCGTGAGCAAACTGGTGCTCTTCCTGAATTTGTTCTGCGGACCAACGTTGAGGGCGATAGAACTTTACGACGAAGCGCTGACGATCCTCGTCCTGAAACTGATAGACGCGGTTTTCGTAGCTATTTAAGGGAGTTAACCCGGAATCCACCCGAATACCCTGTTCAAACAGCGCATCCATAATGGTATCCGGGTGTAATGTCTGGAAAGTAAAAGCCTGGTCGTTCATCCGATCATCCGGAAATTATACGAATGATTCAGGATATCATCTTGTGGCGATTTCGGTGCCGCCGCTTACAAGCTTTTACTCTTTAATTACGCCACGTGCGCGCAGCAACGCGGTTTTAAAATCTTCCTCATAATCTTTCTGAATACCAGGAATAACAGCGTCTTTGGCAGAGTCGCGCATTTTGAGATGGTAGATCAGGATATCGTCAGAAAGGTCTGTCAGTTCACCGTCAAAACCTGACTCTTTCGCCAGTTTCTGTAAAAATTGCATCAGATTAAGCTCTGGCTCTTTTTGCCAGGCCGGCTGGAGGAGTTCAATGACTTCATTCAGACGTTTACATTTCATGGTGGTGCTCCTTTCATTGAGAGTGACACGTTAGCAGGGTCAATCCCACAATAAAAGAGGCGATATTCATGAATCATGGCCAGCAAATAATCGGCGTTGTTCTGGCGGGTGGCAAGGCAACCCGAATGGGGGGGAAAGATAAAGGTCTTCAGCTCCTTAACGGTAAGCCACTCTGGCAGCATGTCGCTGATACGCTTGCGGACCAGGTCATGACAATGGCCATCAGCGCTAACAGGCATAGAGATGTTTATCAGCGTAGCGGGTATCCCGTTTACGAGGATACGCAGGAGAATTACCCCGGGCCACTGGCCGGTATGCTTTCGGTTATGCAGCAGTCGCACGGGGAGTGGTTTATCTTCTGTCCGTGTGATACCCCGTTTATTCCGTCTTGTCTTGTCGAACGCATGGTACGGCTTCGTGGTAGCGCACCCGTTGTCTGGGCCCATGACGGTGAGCGCGACCACCCTGCTGTTGCGTTGATCCACCGTTCGTTAGTTCCGGCGTTACAGGAGTACCTGACGGCAGGAGAGCGCAGGGTGATGGCTTTTATGCGCCAGTCAGGCGGCCATCCCGTCGATTTTAGCGATCTGAAATCGGCGTTTATGAACGTCAATACCACAGAAGATTTGCAGATGATGCAGGAGAAAAAATGATACCTGTTTTGGCCATTTCAGCCTGGAGTGGTACCGGGAAAACGACGCTGCTGAAAAAACTGATCCCTGCGCTTTGTGCTAAAGGTGTTCGCCCCGGATTAATTAAGCATACGCATCACAATATGGATGTCGATAAGCCGGGAAAAGACAGCTATGAGCTGCGTAAGGCGGGAGCAGCCCAAACGATGGTGGCGAGTGATCAGCGCTGGGCATTGATGACTGAAACACCGGATGAAGCGCCGCTGGATCTCATGTATCTGGTTAGCCGGATGGATCACTCTACTCTGGATCTGGTGCTGGTTGAGGGGTTTAAGCATGACGCGGTGGCAAAGATCCTACTGTTCAGAAGCCATGCCGGGCATGATGTTCACGAGCTGACGCTCGATGAGCATGTGATTGCAGTCGCCAGTGACGTAGCCCTGGATCTGGAGGTACCGGTACTGGATTTGAATAACGTTGAGGAGATCGCCGCGTTTATTTTGAATTGGTGTGCTGTCTGATGCTCTCTCCGGCGGCGGGAAAAAACCAAAGCAAAAAACCCCGCACCATACGGTACGGGGTTCTTTTAATTGATGCCTGGCAGTTCCCTACTCTCACATGGGGAGACCCCACACTACCATCGGCGCTACGGCGTTTCACTTCTGAGTTCGGCATGGGGTCAGGTGGGACCACCGCGCTAAAGCCGCCAGGCAAATTCTGTTAATCTGTATCAGCTGAAAATCGTCTCTCACCGCCAAAACATCTTCGGCGTTGTAAGGTTAAGCCTCACGGTTCATTAGTATCGGTTAGCTCAACGCATCGCTGCGCTTACACACCCGACCTATCAACGTCGTAGTCTTCAACGTTCCTTCAGGAGACTTAAAGTCTCAGGGAGAACTCATCTCGGGGCAAGTTTCGTGCTTAGATGCTTTCAGCACTTATCTCTTCCGCATTTAGCTACCGGGCAGTGCCATTGGCATGACAACCCGAACACCAGTGATGCGTCCACTCCGGTCCTCTCGTACTAGGAGCAGCCCCCCTCAATTCTCCAGCGCCCACGGCAGATAGGGACCGAACTGTCTCACGACGTTCTAAACCCAGCTCGCGTACCACTTTAAATGGCGAACAGCCATACCCTTGGGACCTACTTCAGCCCCAGGATGTGATGAGCCGACATCGAGGTGCCAAACACCGCCGTCGATATGAACTCTTGGGCGGTATCAGCCTGTTATCCCCGGAGTACCTTTTATCCGTTGAGCGATGGCCCTTCCATTCAGAACCACCGGATCACTATGACCTGCTTTCGCACCTGCTCGAGCCGTCACTCTCGCAGTCAAGCTAGCTTATGCCATTGCACTAACCTCCTGATGTCCGACCAGGATTAGCTAACCTTCGTGCTCCTCCGTTACTCTTTGGGAGGAGACCGCCCCAGTCAAACTACCCACCAGACACTGTCCGCAACCCGGATCACGGGTCTACGTTAGAACACCAGCCATTAAAGGGTGGTATTTCAAGGTTGGCTCCACGCAGACTGGCGTCCACGCTTCAAAGCCTCCCACCTATCCTACACATCAAGGACCAGTGTTCAGTGTCAAGCTATAGTAAAGGTTCACGGGGTCTTTCCGTCTTGCCGCGGGTACACTGCATCTTCACAGCGAGTTCAATTTCACTGAGTCTCGGGTGGAGACAGCCTGGCCATCATTACGCCATTCGTGCAGGTCGGAACTTACCCGACAAGGAATTTCGCTACCTTAGGACCGTTATAGTTACGGCCGCCGTTTACCGGGGCTTCGATCAAGAGCTTCGCGTTACCGCTAACCCCATCAATTAACCTTCCGGCACCGGGCAGGCGTCACACCGTATACGTCCACTTTCGTGTTTGCACAGTGCTGTGTTTTTAATAAACAGTTGCAGCCAGCTGGTATCTTCGACTGATTTCAGCTCCATCCGCAGGGACTTCACCTACATATCAGCGTGCCTTCTCCCGAAGTTACGGCACCATTTTGCCTAGTTCCTTCACCCGAGTTCTCTCAAGCGCCTTGGTATTCTCTACCTGACCACCTGTGTCGGTTTGGGGTACGATTTCGTGTTACCTGATGCTTAGAGGCTTTTCCTGGAAGCAGGGCATTTGTTACTTCAGCACCGTAGTGCCTCGTCATCACACCTCAGCGTTAACAAGGAACCGGATTTACCTGGAACCTCCGCCTACATGCTTAAACCGGGACAACCGTCGCCCGGCTAACATAGCCTTCTCCGTCCCCCCTTCGCAGTAACACCAAGTACAGGAATATTAACCTGTTTCCCATCGACTACGCCTTTCGGCCTCGCCTTAGGGGTCGACTCACCCTGCCCCGATTAACGTTGGACAGGAACCCTTGGTCTTCCGGCGAGCGGGCTTTTCACCCGCTTTATCGTTACTTATGTCAGCATTCGCAC
>NZ_KI973182.1:3972610-4257359 GCF_000534435.1 Enterobacter sp. BIDMC 26
GTCTCAATCGCAAGACGCCTTGCTATTTACTTTTCATCAGACAATCTGTGTGAGCACTACAAAGGCAGGTTCTTTAAGGTAAGGAGGTGATCCAACCGCAGGTTCCCCTACGGTTACCTTGTTACGACTTCACCCCAGTCATGAATCACAAAGTGGTAAGCGCCCTCCCGAAGGTTAAGCTACCTACTTCTTTTGCAACCCACTCCCATGGTGTGACGGGCGGTGTGTACAAGGCCCGGGAACGTATTCACCGTAGCATTCTGATCTACGATTACTAGCGATTCCGACTTCATGGAGTCGAGTTGCAGACTCCAATCCGGACTACGACGCACTTTATGAGGTCCGCTTGCTCTCGCGAGTTCGCTTCTCTTTGTATGCGCCATTGTAGCACGTGTGTAGCCCTACTCGTAAGGGCCATGATGACTTGACGTCATCCCCACCTTCCTCCAGTTTATCACTGGCAGTCTCCTTTGAGTTCCCGGCCGGACCGCTGGCAACAAAGGATAAGGGTTGCGCTCGTTGCGGGACTTAACCCAACATTTCACAACACGAGCTGACGACAGCCATGCAGCACCTGTCTCAGAGTTCCCGAAGGCACCAATCCATCTCTGGAAAGTTCTCTGGATGTCAAGAGTAGGTAAGGTTCTTCGCGTTGCATCGAATTAAACCACATGCTCCACCGCTTGTGCGGGCCCCCGTCAATTCATTTGAGTTTTAACCTTGCGGCCGTACTCCCCAGGCGGTCGACTTAACGCGTTAGCTCCGGAAGCCACGCCTCAAGGGCACAACCTCCAAGTCGACATCGTTTACGGCGTGGACTACCAGGGTATCTAATCCTGTTTGCTCCCCACGCTTTCGCACCTGAGCGTCAGTCTTTGTCCAGGGGGCCGCCTTCGCCACCGGTATTCCTCCAGATCTCTACGCATTTCACCGCTACACCTGGAATTCTACCCCCCTCTACAAGACTCTAGCCTGCCAGTTTCGAATGCAGTTCCCAGGTTGAGCCCGGGGATTTCACATCCGACTTGACAGACCGCCTGCGTGCGCTTTACGCCCAGTAATTCCGATTAACGCTTGCACCCTCCGTATTACCGCGGCTGCTGGCACGGAGTTAGCCGGTGCTTCTTCTGCGGGTAACGTCAATTGCTGTGGTTATTAACCACAACACCTTCCTCCCCGCTGAAAGTACTTTACAACCCGAAGGCCTTCTTCATACACGCGGCATGGCTGCATCAGGCTTGCGCCCATTGTGCAATATTCCCCACTGCTGCCTCCCGTAGGAGTCTGGACCGTGTCTCAGTTCCAGTGTGGCTGGTCATCCTCTCAGACCAGCTAGGGATCGTCGCCTAGGTGAGCCGTTACCCCACCTACTAGCTAATCCCATCTGGGCACATCTGATGGCAAGAGGCCCGAAGGTCCCCCTCTTTGGTCTTGCGACGTTATGCGGTATTAGCTACCGTTTCCAGTAGTTATCCCCCTCCATCAGGCAGTTTCCCAGACATTACTCACCCGTCCGCCACTCGTCACCCGAGAGCAAGCTCTCTGTGCTACCGTTCGACTTGCATGTGTTAGGCCTGCCGCCAGCGTTCAATCTGAGCCATGATCAAACTCTTCAATTTAAGTTTGATGCTCGTGAATTAAACTTCGTAATGAATTACGTATGTTCACTCAGAGACTTGGTATTCATTTTTTGTCCGAAGACATTAAGAATCCATGTCACTTTGAGTGCCCACACAGATTGTCTGATAAATTGTTAAAGAGCAGTGCCGCTTCGTTTTCGCTGCGGCGCGGGGTGTGCATATTACGCTTTCCCGCTTCAGAGTCAAGCATTTATTTTCGCTTATCTCTGCTGACCCGGCGGCGTGTGTGCCGTTGTTCCGTGTCAGTGGAGGCGCATTATAGGGAGTTATTCTGAAGTGACAAGAGGAAATTCAAAAAAAGTTTCTGTCCGTGTTTTTTTTCACCAACAGGGGTGAAATCAAGCTACAAATTGTTCTATTTGATGTATCTGCAACCACAATAACACCCGAGGTGGCATAATTATCAGCATGAATCTTTAAGGAATAAACGCGATGCCATTAAGCGCACAACAACTGGCTGCCCAAAAAAACCTGTCGTATGTGCTGGCAGAAAAACTGGCTCAGCTGATTTTAGCGGGTAAATATGCCCCGGGGAGCATCCTGCCGGGTGAAATGGAGTTGGGTGAGCAGTTTGGGGTGAGCCGTACCGCCGTTCGCGAAGCGGTGAAAACCTTAACGGCAAAAGGCATGGTGCTTCCGCGTCCTCGCATTGGTACGCGTGTGATGCCACAGAGCAACTGGAACTTCCTCGATCAGGAACTGCTCTCATGGTGGATGACGGAGGATAACTTTCATCAGGTCGTCGATCACTTCCTGGTGATGCGCAGCAGTCTTGAACCTCAGGCCTGCCTCCTTGCCGCCACGCTCGGGACGGCAGAACAGAAAGCGCAGCTCAATGCCCTGATGGAAGAGATGGTGTTCCTGAAAAAACACTTCAACCGCGAACGCTGGATTGAGGTCGATATGGCCTGGCATGAACACATCTATATGATGAGCGCCAATCCGTTCCTGACATCCTTTGCCTCTTTATTCCATTCGGTATACCACACCTACTTTACCTCTATTACGCAAGACGAAGTGGTAAAGCTGGATTTGCACCAGGCGATTGTTGATGCCATTCAGGAGAGCGACGGGCAGCGAGCCCAGGATGCATGCCAGGCATTGCTGGCCGCGCCAACCCACCAGCAGGTACATAAATGAGAGAGAGAAAAGCGCGCAGCATGGCCGGATTGCCGTGGATTGCAGCCATGGCGTTCTTTATGCAGGCACTGGATGCCACCATCCTCAACACAGCGCTACCCGCGATTGCACAAAGCCTTAACCGATCCCCGCTGGCGATGCAGTCCGCCATCATCAGTTATACCCTGACTGTCGCGATGCTCATTCCGGTGAGCGGCTGGCTGGCTGACCGCTTCGGCACCCGCAAGATATTCATGCTGGCCGTGACGCTCTTTACGCTCGGCTCTTTGGCCTGTGCGCTGTCAACGTCTCTTACAGAGCTGGTCATCTTCCGTGTTCTTCAGGGCGTTGGCGGGGCGATGATGATGCCCGTGGCGCGTCTGGCGTTACTGCGCGCCTATCCGCGCAGTGAACTGCTTCCTGTGCTCAACTTCGTCACGATGCCGGGCCTGGTCGGCCCCATACTGGGTCCGGTTCTCGGCGGGGTATTCGTTACCTGGGCAAGCTGGCACTGGATCTTCCTGATTAATATTCCCATTGGCGTCGCGGGGCTGCTTTATGCCCGCAAATATATGCCGAACTTCACCACCCCAAGACGCCGTTTCGATATGCGTGGTTTTTTCCTGTTTGGCCTGAGCCTGGTACTCTTCTCCAGCGGGATGGAGCTGTTTGGTGAGAAGATCGTCGCGACATGGATTGCACTCTCCGTCATCCTCGGCGGTATTTTGCTGTTCCTTCTTTATATACGTCATGCACACCGTCACCCTACGCCGTTAATTTCTCTGTCGCTGTTTAACACCCGAACGTTTTCCGTGGGGATTGCGGGTAACATTGCCTCACGCCTGGGGACGGGCTGCGTGCCATTCCTGATGCCACTGATGCTGCAGGTGGGTTTCGGCTACCCGGCTCTGATTGCCGGTTGCATGATGGCCCCCACGGCGATGGGCTCTATTCTGGCCAAATCAACCGTCACGCAGGTGTTGCGCTGGTTTGGCTATCGTAAGACGCTGGTAGGTGTAACGGTCTTTATCGGGCTGATGATCGCGCAGTTCTCCCTGCAATCCGCCTCTTTACCGGTCTGGATGCTGATTCTGCCCCTGTTTGTGCTGGGAATGGCCATGTCGACACAGTTCACGTCGATGAACACCATCACCCTCGCCGACCTGACCGATGATAACGCCAGTAGCGGCAACAGCGTGCTGGCAGTGACTCAGCAGTTGTCGATCAGTCTGGGGGTGGCCGTCAGTGCGGCGGTGCTGCGGTTTTATGAAGGTTTTGACAGTGCGAACACCGTCGAACAGTTTCACTATACCTTTATTACCATGGGCGCACTCACCGTCGTGTCGGCGTTGGTCTTTATGCTGTTAAAACCCAAAGATGGCCGCAACCTGATCAAAGAGCGCCACAAAGCAAAAGCTAAACCGAACCCCGTTCCATCAGAACAGGAGTAAGCTGCAGACGTTGCTGCTGCAGGCCGGGCTCGGCCATTCGGTGGATAAGCACATCGATGGCCAGCTCGCCCAGTTCATCTTTTGGCTGATGAATCGTGGTGAGCGGCGGCGTCATGTAGCGGGCCAGTTCAATGTCATCGTAACCAATCACCGCCAAATCGTGTGGAACACGCAGCCCCGCCTGATATAACGCCTGGTACGCGCCAAACGCCATCGCATCGTTGCCGATAAACACAGCCTGCGGACGCTGCGCTTGCGACAGCAGTTTCTGCATAGCTTCAAAGCCGCCGTTAAATTCGAAATCACCGGTAATACGGTAGCCATCCGGAACAGTAAGCCCCGCCCGCGCCATCGCAGAAAGATACCCCTCAAGACGCAAACGCGCCGGGGTTTTATCCAGGGGGCCAGTAATGCAGGCGATGCGGGTATAGCCTTTATCGATCAGATACTGGGTGGCCATGTCACCTCCCAGCAGCGAGTTATCCTGAATGAGATCGCTGGTACCGTCGAACGGCGCCCAGTCCATCATCACCGTGGGAATAGAAGGGTAGCGCTGAATAATCTCTTTCGAGGGCTGATGTGTTTCGGTACACAGCAGCAGTAACCCGTCGACGCGTTTTTGCATCAGCGTCTCCAGGTTGCGGTTCATTCGCTGCTCATCCCCTTCGGTATTGCACAGCACCAGGCTGTAACCACGCTCGAAGCAGCTGCGTTCGACACCGCGAACAAGTTCAGAATAAAAGGGGTTGGTACTGGCGGTGATCAGCATGCCGATGGTGCGCGTCTGGTTGAGCTTGAGGCTGCGCGCCAGCGCGGACGGCGCATAATTGAGATCTTTAACCGCGGCTTCGACTTTCTCCCGAATCGCCTCGCTAACGAAGCGATCGTTATTAATGACGTGGGAGACTGTCGACGTAGAAACGCCCGCCTGGCGGGCGACATCTTTCATTGTGGCCAAGCGTTACCCCTGCTGACTTAAGAATTCATCAATCTCTTTACGCCACGGAACGGAAGGCTGGGCACCTTTGCGCGTTACGGCAATCGCCGCGGCGGCATGGGCAAAGCGAATAGCATCATCCATTCTCTTGCCTTCCAGCAGCGCAGTCACCAATGCACCGTTAAAGGTATCTCCCGCCGCGATGGTATCAATCGCCTTAACCTTAAAGCCCGGCACGCGACGGCCTTCCCCGTTTACGCTGGCCCACACTCCACGACTGCCAAGGGTAATGATAACGGTGCCGATGCCTTTATCGTGCAGCACTTTCGCCGCCCGCGCGGCGTCGTCATCATTTTCAACGCGAACGCCTGTCAGTTTCTCCGCTTCAGTTTCGTTCGGGGTAATGATATCCACCAGCGCCAGCAGCTCGTCTGATAATACCCGCGCAGGCGCAGGATTGAGTACGACAGTGGTATGATTTTGATGCGCTATCTCTGCGGCCGCCAGGACGCTTTCAACGGGTGATTCCAGCTGCATCAGAAGCGCTTCGGCATTCGCGATGATCTCGCGCTGCGCGTTCACCCGCTCAGTGGTCAGCGCGGCGTTAGCCCCCGCATGAATACCGATGACATTCTCACCTTCCGCGTTGACGAAAATCAGCGCCACGCCGGTTGACTCCCCTTCGACAACGCTGACAGGCGCAATATCAATGTTATCGCTGGCCAGCTGTTTGCGTACGCGCTCACCGGTATCGTCATCACCCGTGCAGGCAATAAAGGCGATCTTCGCCCCACTGCGTCCTGCGGCGACGGCCTGGTTGGCGCCCTTACCGCCGAACGCTACCTGATACTGATTACCGGTGACGGTTTCGCCCGGTGTCGGGAACGATTCAAGGTTAAGAATGTGATCGGCATTGATACTGCCAAGGACGACAAGATTGCCTGCGGTTTTCATGGTTGAGGTGTCCATCTGAGAGCGCCACCGGTGTGACCCGGTGGCGTATGCCACACTTTTCTTTATAGGGTGTCCCTCAGGCAGCCAGCAACTGCCTGATTCGCCTTTTACTGCTTGATGACCAGTTTCAGGTCAACAGGATATTTGGCCTGAACTTTTTCGCCCTTCAGCACTTTATCAGCAGTCTGCACGCCCGTTGCGCCGATCTGCTCAGGCAGCTGAGCGATGGTCGCCGCCAGTTTGCCATCTTTTACTGCTTTTTCACCATCCGGCGTGCCGTCAAATCCGACAACCATCACATCAGATTTACCTGCGGTCTGCAGAGCACGCAGCGCGCCCAGCGCCATTTCGTCGTTCTGTGCGAACACAGCCTGCACGTCAGGGTGCGCGGTCAGCAGGTTCTGCATCACGTTCAGACCTTTCGTGCGGTCGAAGTCAGCAGGCTGGCTGGCCAGTACGTTAAATTTGTGCGCTGCAACAGCCTGCTGGAAGCCTTCACCACGCTCACGCGCCGCTGACGTACCGGCAATACCCTGCAGTTCGATAACTTTCGCGCCTTCACCCGCTTTCTTCGCGATGTAGTCACCCGCGATTTTGCCACCCAGTACGTTATCAGAAGCGATGTGGCTGACTACGTCGCCTTTCGTCGCCTGACGGTCAAGGGTGATGACCGGGATCTTCGCCTGGTTTGCCATCTTCACGGCGTTACCCACAGCGTCAGAATCCGTTGGGTTGATCAGCAGGATTTTGGTGCCACGTACGGTTAAGTCCTGAACGTTTGCCAGCTCTTTCGCCGGGTTGTTCTGAGAGTCCAGCACCACCAGGTTGTAGCCCAGTTTGTCAGCTTCTTTCTGTGCACCGTCCTTCAGGGAGACGAAGAACGGGTTGTTCAGCGTGGAGATAACCAGCGCGATGGTGTCTTTCGCCATTGCGTTAGCACTTACGGTTGCGCTCAGCGCGACAGCAGAAACCAGGGTAGCCAGTTTTTTCATGTTCATATCTAAGATGTCCTGTAGTGTCGTCAGTTACTGTTTTTTGTTGTCTACCAGGACCGCCAGCAAAATCACCACTGCTTTAACGATCATCTGGTAATAGGAGGAAACACCTAATAAATTCAAACCATTATTCAGGAAACCAAGGATCAGTGCGCCGATCAATGTCCCAACAATGCGACCTTTACCGCCCGCAAGACTCGTACCGCCCAGAACGACTGCCGCAATGGCATCCAGCTCATACCCCGTCCCCGCCGTTGGCTGCGCAGAAGAGAGGCGCGCCACTTCGATGATGCCTGCCAGAGAGGCCAGCAGACCACACAGCGAATAGACGATGATTTTGACTTTATTGACGCTGATCCCGGACAGACGCGTTGCCGCTTCGTTACCGCCCAGCGCATAGATATAACGACCCAGACGGGTGTGATGCAGCATGTACCACGCCGCGAGGAAAACGATAGCCATGATCCAGACCGGCGTCGGGATACCCAGCGGACGACCAATACCGAACCAGCCAAACAGATCGGCGTTATCCGTAAAGCCGGTATTTACTGGACTGCCGTTGGTGTAAACCATGGTGACACCGCGCAGCAGGAGCATCATGACCAGCGTCGCAATGAACGCCTGAACGCGACCTTTCGCCACAATCACACCGGTCACGGCACCAATTGCCGCCCCAAGTGCCAGCGCAGCTGCAACTGCCACCAGCGCGTTGACCTCAATCCCTACAATTGAAGCCGCAACCGCACCGGTGAGCGCCAGCAGGGAACCGACGGACAGATCGATACCCGACGTCAAAATCACCAGCGTCATCCCTACCGCCATAATGGCGTTAACCGACGTCTGCTGAAGAATATTGAACAGGTTATTAACGGTAAAAAAGTTTGGGCTCATGGTCGAAACAATCGCGATCAACACCAGCAGGGCAATCAGCGATTTTTGTTCCAGCAGCCATGCCTTTGTGAAATAACGGCGACCAGAAACAGCCTGGGTAGTCATCTTCTTACTCCTGATTCACGCGATTAAGCTTGCCCACAGCGGCAGCCATCAGAACTTCCTGGGTGGCCTGCTCGCGAGTGAATTCACCACCGAGATGCCCTTCATGCATGACGATAATGCGATCGCTCATGCCTAATACTTCTGGCATCTCGGAAGAGACCAGAATGATGCTCAGGCCGTCGGCCTTGAACTGGTTAATCAGCTGATAGATCTCTTTCTTGGCCCCCACGTCCACGCCGCGGGTTGGCTCATCAAGGATCAGCACTTTCGGGCGCGTCATCAGACCGCGCGCAATGGCCACTTTTTGCTGATTACCACCGGACAACAGGCCAATCGCCTGCTCCATCGACGGCGTTTTAACGTTGAAGAGACGGATAAAATCGCTGACCGCCTGCTGTTCATCTTTGTGCTTCAGGCTGCCACCGCTGCGGCTGAAATAGCGCAGGGCAGTAAGCGACATGTTCTCTTTTACCGACATCCCCAGTACTAAGCCGTCACGCTTGCGGTCTTCGGAGATATAGACGATGCCGTTTGCCAGGCCATCCTGTGGAGAGCGAGTCACCACCTCATGACCGTCGAGCGTGACATAACCGCTGGTACGCGGCAGTGCGCCATAGAGCACTTTCATCAGCTCGGTACGGCCTGCCCCCATTAACCCCGCCACGCCAAGGATCTCCCCCTGGCGCAGGGTAAAGGTGACATTGTTCACGCCCGGGCCACAGAGGTTGTCCACCTTCAGGCGGATCTCACCCGGTGCTTTGTCCAGATGCGGATACTGGTCTTCGAGCTTACGTCCCACCATCATTTCGATAAGGGTATCTTCGGTCAGCGTGGCGACTTCGCGCTCGGCAATGAATTGCCCGTCGCGGAAGACCGTTACGTCGTCGCAGATCTCGAAAATCTCTTTCATACGGTGAGAGATATAGACAATCCCGCGTCCCTGCGATTTCAGCTCGCGGATAACGCGGAATAAAGATTCGGTTTCGGTGTCGGTCAGCGCGTCCGTCGGTTCATCCATAATGATGACCTTCGACTCAAAGCTTAGCACCTTCGCGATTTCAACCATTTGCTGATCGCCAATGGAGAGGTCGCCCACCAGACGGTCGCTCTTGAAGCGCAGGTTTAGCTTCGCCAGCAGTTTATCCGCTTCGGCATACATCGTTTTCCAGTCGATTTTGCCAAACCGGTTAACGAACTCACGTCCGAGGAAGATGTTTTCCGCAATGCTGAGCTGCGGGATCAGGTTCAGCTCCTGATGGATAATACCGATCCCCGCATCCTGGGAGGATTTCGGGCCGTTGAACGTGGTCTCTTTACCCAGCCACAGCAGCGAGCCGGCATCGCGTTGATAGATACCGGTCAGCACTTTCATCATGGTGGATTTGCCGGCCCCGTTTTCGCCCACCAGCGCCATTACGCGTCCGGGATAAACGTTCAGTGCCGCGCCAGAGAGGGCTTTTACGCCCGGGAACGCTTTATCGATCCCTTTCAGTTGCAGTAATGCGTCCATGATGGCCTCAGAAGGTGACGCCAGCACAGAGAATGATATTCGCATACGGGGAACACTCCCCGCTGCGAATCACCGCCTGACTGTCTGCGGTTTGTTGTTTGAATTGCTCGTGCGTTGTGTAACGAATTTCTATGGTGTTTCCCTGGTGTTGTTGCAGTTGCTCAATGTGGCTGAGCAACGTTTCGTGGAGTTGCGGATTATGGTGTTTAATTTCCGTCGCGAGAATGGCCGCCTCAACCTGCATCTCCGCCGTCACCACGTCCAGTACCTGCATAAACGAGGGCACGCCCTGCGTTAACGCCATATCAATACGGGTTGTGCTGCGCGGAACCGGTAAGCCTGCATCGCAAACCACCAGCGTATCGGTATGCCCAAGACGGGAAATAACCGATGAGATTTCTGCGTTAAGAACGGTGCCTTTCTTCATTTTCTTGCTCCACTAGCGAAACGTTTCGCTGAAATCAGTTTAGTCTTAACGGTGTTCAGAAAACCACCATGACATAACAGATTTGTGATCGGCGTCGAAACGTTTCGCTACGTGAAATGAGAAGGCGATAAATGCAAAAACGGTAACCCTTTGGTTACCGTTTTTTTAGGGTTGCACCCTCTCCATCCAGGAGAGGGCATCAGGCCACACGAGGACCTAGATTTCGACCTGCGTTCCCAGCTCAATCACACGGTTAGGCGGGATCTCAAACTGGTCAGGCGCGCGAAGGGCGTTACGCTGCAGGATAAGGTACAACTTGCCGCGCAGACGCAAATACCAGGGGCGCTTGCCGATAATCAGCGACTCGTGGGACATAAAGAACGAGGTCTCCATCATGCGACAGCTCAGACCTTCCAGACCGCAGCGATGGAACACCTCTTCGACGTTTGGTGTCTCACGCCAGCCGTAGCTTGCCACTACGCGCCAGAAGGTCGGCGACAGTTGCTCGATTTGCACGCGGCGGACATTGTGGACATACGGGGCATCTTCGGTGCGCAGGGTCAGCAGAATCACGCGCTCGTGCAGCACTTTGTTGTGCTTGAGGTTATGCATCAGCGCAAACGGGATAACGTTCAGCGCACGCGACATATACACCGCGGTGCCCGGCACGCGGACCGGCGGCGATTTCTCCAGCGAGGCAATCATAGCCTCCAGGGAGTTACCGTGCTCATGCATACGGCGCAGAAGGCGGAAACGTTCGCTTTTCCACGTGGTCATGACAATGAACATCACCAGACCGAGCGTCAGCGGCAGCCAGCCACCAGAGACAATCTTGTCGAGGTTGGCGGAGAACAGCGGCACGTCAATGCACAGGAAGCCGACCAGAATCATCATCACGAGGAATTTGTTCCAGTGCCAGTTTCGGTACGCTACCGTGGTGGAGAGCAGCGAGGTCAGTACCATCGTACCGGTTACCGCAATACCGTACGCCGCCGCCAGGTTGCTGGAGTGCTCGAAGCTGACGATGACAATCACCACGGCGAAATAGAGCAGCCAGTTGATGAACGGAATGTAAATCTGGCCCGACTCCATCTCGGAGGTATGGATAATGCGCATAGGCGAGAGATACCCCAGACGCACGGCCTGACGCGTCAGAGAGAACACGCCTGAAATTACCGCCTGCGAGGCAATAACGGTCGCCAGCGTCGCCAGAATCAGCATGGGCACCAGCGCCCAGTCCGGAGCCAGCAGGAAGAATGGGTTCTTAATCGCCTCCGGGTTTTGCAGCAGCAGCGCACCCTGACCGAAATAGTTCAGCACCAGCGACGGCAGGACCACTAAAAACCACGCCACGCGGATAGGCAGTTTCCCGAAGTGCCCCATATCGGCATACAGCGCCTCAACACCGGTGATGGAGAGCACGACGGCACCGAGCGCGACGAAGGAAACCACTTTGTATTCCAGGAAGAAATGCACGGCCCAGTAAGGGTTCAGCGCATGCAGCACATCCGGGTTAGCAATAATGCTGCGTAAACCGAGTGCCGCCAGGACCAGGAACCAGGCCAGCATAATCGGAGCGAACAGCTTGCCCACCAGCCCGGTGCCGTGCTTCTGGATGATGAACAGCAGCGTCAGGACAAGGATCGCCAGCGGAACAACCCACGAATCAAGCTGTGGCGCGATAATCTCCAGCCCCTCTATCGCCGAGAGAACCGAAATCGCGGGCGTAATGACGACTTCCCCATAGAAGAAGCTGCCGCCAATCAGGCCGATAATAACCAGCACCGACGTCATTCTGGCGGAGGTATTCCGCCCGGCAAGGGACATCAGAGTCAGGATCCCCCCTTCACCGGCGTTATCTGCACGCATAACGAAGGAGAGGTATTTCACTGAAACCACCAGGATCAGCAGCCAGAAGATGAGGGACAGGAAGCCAAAGACGGCATCGCGCTCAACACCAAAACCAAACTGACCGGACAGACATTCACGAAGCGTATAAAGCGGGCTGGTGCCGATATCACCGTAGACAACCCCGATCGCCGCAAGCGTTATTGCGGGTAATGATTGCTTATTATCAGTGCTCATAGACTAGTCTTTTCGTTTAAATAACAAATGTGTGCTTAGTCCCTTGGCCCACAAAAAGCGCACAGTATGCACGATTCAATGCAAAATCGTACCCCTAAATGCAACCGCATTAATGTAGCGCAAAGAAAATAGCGCCGCACTTCAGTCTATTACCAGCCCTGACTGAAACGTCTATACTCGCTTCAATTGGCCGCCACGACGGCGAAAGGATGCAAAACTATTATGGCTCACTCACATTTAATAGCAGAAAGAATTTCCCGCCTCAGCGGCGCGCTGGAAAAAGGCCTTTTCGAGCGTAGCCACGCCATTCGCCTCTGTTTACTGGCAGCGTTGAGCGGCGAAAGCGTCTTTCTGCTTGGACCTCCGGGCATCGCCAAAAGCCTGATTGCCCGCCGGCTGAAATTTGCCTTTCAGAACGCCCGCGCTTTCGAATACCTGATGACCCGCTTTTCCACCCCAGAAGAAGTTTTCGGCCCGCTTTCCATTCAGGCGCTGAAAGATGAGGGGCGCTATCAGCGCCTGACTGAGGGGTATCTTCCGGAAGCGGAAATTGTTTTTCTTGATGAGATCTGGAAAGCGGGGCCGGCTATTCTGAACACCCTGCTCACGGCGATAAACGAACGCCGATTCCGCAACGGTGCCAGCGAAGAGAAAATCCCGATGCGCCTGCTGGTGGCGGCCTCTAACGAACTCCCGGAAGCCGACAGCAGCCTTGAAGCGCTGTATGACCGCATGCTGATCCGCCTGTGGCTCGACAAAGTGCAGGATAAATCCAACTTCCGCTCGATGCTGGTCAGCCAGCAGGATGAGAATGAAAACCCGGTCCCCGCTTCGCTGCAGGTCACGGATGAGGAGTATTACCAGTGGCAGGAGGATATCGGCAAAATCACACTGCCGGATTCGGTGTTTGAGCTGATCTATCTGCTGCGCCAGCAGCTCGATTTACTGCCTTCTGCGCCGTATGTCTCCGATCGTCGCTGGAAAAAAGCGATCCGCCTGCTGCAGGCCAGCGCCCTGTTCAGCGGCCGCGATGCCGTTGCGCCAATCGATCTGATCCTTTTAAAAGATTGCCTCTGGCACGACGCGGAAGGCATGAACCTGATGCAGCAGCAGCTTGACGTATTGATGACCGGACACGCCTGGGGCCAGCAGTCGATGCTCAACCAGCTGGGAGCGATTGCCCAACGGCGTATTCAGCTGCAGCAACAACAAAGCGACAAAACAGCGCTGAAAGTAAACCGCCTTGGCGGCATGTTCGCCCGCAAAGCGCATTATGAGCTGCCGTCCGAACTGACCAGTACAACGCTAACGCTCCTGCTTCAGCAGCCCCTTAAGCTTCATGACATGCAGGTGGTCCATATCACCGTGGAACGAGAACCACTGGCTCAGTGGCTTGATAAGGGCGGGGAGATCCGCGGCAAACTCAACGGCATCGGTTTTGCTCAGCCGCTGACGCTGGAAGTGGACAGCAGCCAGCATCTGGTGATCCGCGACGTCAGCCTTCAGGGATCGCGTCTTGCGCTTCCGGGAACCGCCTCTGACAGCGTGCCGGAAGAGATTAAACGCCAGCTTGAAGCGCTGGATACGGAATGGCACCAGCAACATACGCGCTTCAGCGAGCAGCAAAAATGCCTCTTTATTCATAGCGACTGGTTAGGTCGCATCGAAGCCAGCCTGCAGGATGTCAGCGCGCAGATCAAACAGGCTCGTCAATGCTAACGCTGGATACGCTTAACGTCATGCTGGCCGTCAGCGAAGAGGGGTTGATCGAAGAGGTGGTCATCACCCTTCTGGCCTCCCCGCAGCTGGCGGCTTTTTTTGAAAAATTCCCGCGGCTCAAAAAGGCGATGACCGACGATCTCCCGCGCTGGCGCGAAAACCTGCGTCAGCGGTTCAAAGAGACCGAAGTCCCCCCTGAATTAACTGACGAGGTGGCCTGCTATCAGCAGTGCCAGCGGCTCTCTACGTCACAGTTTATCGCCCAGCTCCCGCAAACCCTGACGTTACTCGACACGGTACACTCTCCGTTTGCCAGCCAGGCGCGGGCGCTGGTCACGGATAACGCCACGTTTACCCCCGCGCTACACACCCTCTTTTTACAACGCTGGCGCCTCAGCCTGGTGGTGCAGGCCACAACGTTGAACCAGCAGTTGCTGGATGAGGAGCGTGAACAGCTGCTTAGCGAAGTGCAGGAACGCATGACCTTAAGCGGTCAGCTGGAGCAGGTGCTGGTGGAAAATGAAAACGCCGCCGGGCGTCTTTGGGATATGAGCGCCGGTCAGCTGCGGCGCGGAGATTACCAGCTCATCGTCAAGTACGGCGATTTTCTGGCACAGCAGCCAGAGCTGATGAAGCTTGCCGAACAGCTGGGTCGTTCACGGGAGGCCAAATCGGTCCCAAAGAAAGATGCCCCAATGGAGACCTTCCGCACCCTGGTCCGTGAACCGGCCACCGTGCCTGAGCAGGTGGATGGGCTCCAGCAAAGCGACGATATTTTGCGCCTGCTGCCCACGGAGCTGAGTACGCTGGGGATGACCGAGCTTGAGTACGAGTTTTATCGCCGGCTGGTGGAAAAACAGCTTCTGACCTACCGGTTGCATGGCGAAGCCTGGCGTGAAAAGCTCAGCCAGCGCCCGGTCATCCATCAGGATTTTGACGAGCAACCGCGCGGGCCCTTTATTGTGTGCGTGGATACGTCCGGCTCGATGGGAGGGTTTAACGAACAGTGCGCGAAAGCGTTCTGCCTGGCTCTGATGCGCGTGGCGCTCGCCGATCGACGTCGCTGCTTCATCATGCTCTTTTCCAGCGAAGTTGTGGGGTATGAACTGACCCATCAGCAGGGTATTGAGCAGGCGATCCGCTTTTTAAGCCAGCGCTTTCGTGGCGGTACCGATCTGGCCAGCTGTTTTCGAAGCATCGTTGAGCGGATGCAGGGCGGAGACTGGTATGATGCTGACGCCGTGGTCATCTCCGATTTTATTGCCCAGCGGCTACCGGATGACGTGGTGAATAAAGTGAAGGAGCTACAGCGAGTGCATCAGCACCGTTTCCATGCTGTGGCGATGTCTGCCCATGGAAAGCCCGGCATCATGCGCATCTTCGATCATATCTGGCGCTTTGATACCGGGTTACGTAGCCGCCTGCTAAGACGCTGGCAGCGCTAATTACAGAAGAGATTCAACGCGATCGCGTACCTGTTGTGGCCAGACACCGCACTGTACCTGACCAATATGAGGCAGCTGCAACAGCAGCATGGTCAGACGGGACTGGCCAATACCGCCGCCAATGGTCTGCGGCATCTCTCCGCGCAGCAACGCCTGGTGCCACTCCAGCGTGAGGCGATCTTCATCCCCGGTCAGTGCCAGCTGACGCTTCAGGGCGTCAGCATCCACGCGGATCCCCATTGAAGAGAGCTCGAACGCATCTTCCAGCACCGGGTTCCAGACCAGAATATCACCGTTCAGACCGGCGAATTCGCCCTCACCCGTCGTGCTCCAGTCATCATAATCCGGCGCACGCACATCATGGCGTTTACCGTCAGACAATTTGCCGCCAATCCCGATCAGGAACACAGCACCCAATTCTTTGGCGATCGCACGCTCACGGCCTTTGGCATCCAGATCGGGATAACGGCTCAGCAGTTCCTGACTGTGGACAAAGTGGATCGATTCCGGCAGGAACGGTGCCAGACCAAACTCTTTGCTCACTGCCGCTTCGGTCGCTTTGATCCCGGCGTAGATCGCCTCTACGGTGGATTTCAGCGTACCGACGTGACGCTCGCCATCGCCCATGACACGCTCCCAGTCCCATTGATCGACGTAGACGGAGTGCATTGGCGTAAGACGGTCTTCATCGGGGCGAAGGGCTTTCATGTGCGTGTAAAGCCCTTCGCCCGCGCTGAAGTCGTGTTGTCCCAGGGTTTGACGTTTCCACTTCGCAAGGGAATGCACCACTTCGAACTGGGCGTCTGGCAGTGTTTTCACTTTCACCTGTACCGCTTTTTCGCATCCAGAAAGGTTGTCCTGCGTCCCGTCACCCACGCGGCTGAGAATGGGCGCCTGGACTTCGATCAGACCAAGCTTGTCTTCCAGCTGACGTGAAAAATGGGATTTAACGAAGCTGATCTGGCGTTGTTTTGCGATGTAAGCGGTTTTCATTATTTATACTCCTGCGTCCTGTTGATAGAGATTAAGCAACAGAAATGGCCTGTTATTCAATAACCCATCAACAAAAAGCCATCTTCACTTTTGATTCATTAAAATAAGGCGCTAGAATAGAGAGATTCATTAATGTTCATAAGAAAAAGCTATGGAAAATTATCAGATCGATAATCTGGACCGCGGCATCCTGGAGGCCTTAATGGCCAATGCACGTACTGCCTACGCGGAACTGGCGAAACAGTTTGGCGTCAGTCCGGGCACAATCCACGTTCGCGTGGAAAAGATGAAACAGGCGGGGATCATTACCGGCGCACGTATCGACGTCAGCCCTAAGCAGCTGGGTTATGACGTCTGCTGCTTTATTGGCATTATTCTCAAAAGCGCCAAAGACTATCCGTCAGCCCTGGCGAAGCTCAACGCGCTTGAAGAAGTCACGGAGGCGTACTACACCACCGGGCACTACAGTATCTTTATAAAGGTGATGTGCCGCTCCATTGATGCCCTCCAGCAGGTACTTATCAACAAGATCCAAACAATTGATGAAATTCAGTCCACTGAAACATTGATCTCCCTGCAGAACCCGATCATGCGTACCATCCGCCCCTGATCGGGCAAATTCATTCCCACATTTTCCACAGGTAGATCCCAGCTCGTTCACAGCGTACAATGAGCCCCTCTTTATTTGAGCGAGCGATCAATGGCAGACATTACCCTTATCAGTGGCAGCACCCTGGGCGGCGCGGAATACGTTGCGGAACATCTGGCTGAGAAGCTGGAAGACGCGGGCTTTTCCACCGAAACACTGCACGGCCCGTTGCTTGACGATCTCCCGACTGATGGGGTCTGGCTACTGATCACCTCGACGCACGGCGCAGGCGATCTGCCGGATAATCTGCAACCTTTATATGACGAACTGCTGGAACAGCAGCCTGACCTGTCAAACGTCCGTTTTGGCGCGGTGGGTATCGGCAGTCGTGAATATGACACCTTTTGCGGTGCAATAGAGAAAGTCGAAGCCGCTGTGACTGCCTGTGGGGCAAAACAGCTGGGTGAAACACTGAAGATCAACATCCTCGATCATGACATTCCGGAAGATCCAGCGGAGATCTGGCTGGGTGAATGGAAAAATTTACTCAAAAACGATTAAAGATCGCGCGAACAGATGTGGATAACTCTGGTTAAAAGCTCGTATTAAGCGGTAGTTATCCAAGTTATAACTCTGAGGCCGTTTTAGCCCTGTGTATAAAGTCGCGATCTGATCCCAGCTTATACTGGCCAGGATCACCGATCATTCACAGCAAACGATCCTTTCTAACTGCATGATCTTCATCGTGAGATCGGGCTTATCCACAGAAGTACTCGATCCTAATAAGAGATCACAATAGAACAGATCTCTAAATAAAAAGATCTTCTTTTTAATAGCCCAGGATCCCAATGCTTTCTCGAAAGACTAAAGTTGAGTAGAATCCACGGCCCGGGCTTCAATCCATTTTCATACCGCTTTACGCGAGGCAGACCACCATGTTTTATCAGGATCCTTTTGACGTCATCATCATTGGCGGGGGTCATGCAGGCACTGAGGCCGCAATGGCCGCAGCGCGAATGGGTCAGCAGACCCTGCTTTTGACACACAATATCGACACGCTGGGACAAATGTCCTGTAATCCGGCGATTGGCGGCATTGGGAAAGGACACCTGGTAAAAGAAGTGGATGCACTTGGCGGCCTGATGGCGAAAGCGATCGATCATGCCGGCATCCAGTTTAGGATACTAAACGCGAGCAAAGGTCCCGCTGTGCGCGCCACCCGTGCTCAGGCAGACCGCGTGCTTTACCGTCAGGCGGTACGTACTGCCCTGGAGAATCAGCCAAACCTGATGATCTTCCAGCAGGCGGTAGAAGATCTTATCGTTGAAAACGATCGCGTTGTGGGTGCCGTAACCCAGATGGGCCTCAAGTTCCGCGCGAAAGCCGTCGTACTGACTGTCGGGACCTTCCTGGATGGCAAAATCCATATCGGTCTGGATAACTACAGCGGTGGCCGTGCTGGCGATCCGCCGTCCATTCCGCTGTCTCGTCGTCTGCGTGAACTTCCGCTGCGCGTCAGTCGCCTGAAAACAGGCACGCCACCGCGTATTGATGCGCGCACCATTGATTTCAGCGTGCTGGCACAACAGCACGGCGATAACCCCATGCCGGTGTTCTCGTTCATGGGCAATGCGGCTCAACATCCGCAGCAGGTACCGTGCTACATCACGCATACCAACGAAAAAACCCATGATGTGATCCGCAATAACCTTGACCGCAGCCCAATGTACGCTGGCGTGATCGAAGGGATCGGCCCGCGTTACTGTCCGTCGATCGAAGACAAAGTGATGCGCTTTGCCGATCGTAACCAGCACCAGATCTTCCTGGAGCCGGAAGGACTGACGTCAAATGAAATTTACCCGAACGGCATCTCCACCAGCCTGCCGTTCGATGTGCAGATGCAAATTGTTCGCTCAATGCAGGGTATGGAGAACGCGAAAATCGTTCGTCCTGGCTACGCTATTGAGTACGATTTCTTCGATCCGCGTGACCTGAAGCCAACCCTGGAGAGCAAATTCATCCACGGTCTGTTCTTCGCCGGCCAGATTAACGGCACGACCGGTTACGAAGAAGCTGCCGCTCAGGGTCTGCTTGCCGGTCTGAACGCAGCACGCTTCTCTGCGGAGAAAGAGGGCTGGGCACCTGCGCGTTCTCAGGCTTATCTGGGCGTGCTGGTCGACGATCTTTGCACCCTGGGTACCAAAGAACCGTACCGTATGTTTACCTCTCGAGCGGAATATCGCCTGATGCTGCGCGAAGATAACGCCGACCTGCGTCTGACCGAAGTGGGTCGTGAACTGGGTCTGGTGGATGACGAACGTTGGGCGCGCTATAACGAAAAACTGGAACGCATTGAGCAGGAACGTCAGCGTCTGAAAACCACCTGGGTGAATCCACAGGCGGAAACCGCTGCAGAAGTGAATGCTCACTTAACTGCGCCGCTTTCGCGCGAAGCCAGCGGCGAAGACTTGCTGCGTCGCCCTGAAGTGACCTACGAGAACCTGGTGAAACTGACCGCGTTCGCGCCTGGCCTTGAAGACGCTGAAGCGGCTGAACAGGTTGAGATCCAGGTCAAATACGAAGGTTACATCGCGCGTCAGCAGGATGAGATTGAAAAACAGCAGCGCAACGAAAATACGCTGCTGCCGGAAATGCTGGACTACCGTCAGGTGACGGGGCTTTCCAATGAAGTGATCGCCAAGCTGAACGATCACAAGCCTGTGTCGATCGGTCAGGCATCCCGTATCTCCGGTGTCACACCTGCCGCGATTTCGATTCTGCTGGTGTGGCTGAAAAAGCAAGGTATGCTGCGCCGTAGCGCATAATATCCAGTGCTTTTGGCGGGTGGCGCTTCGCTACCCGCCCTGCTAATTCGTAGGCCCGGTAAGCGCCACCGGGCAATTTATGTCTAAACAGGTACCCACTGTGCTCAATAAACTCTCTCGTCTGCTGGAACAGGCAGGTATTTCGCTCACCGATCACCAGAAAACTCAGCTGGTGGCCTATGTCGATATGCTGAACAAATGGAATAAAGCGTACAACCTGACGTCTGTTCGCGACCCCAACGAGATGCTGGTTCGTCATATCCTCGATAGCATCGTGGTTGCGCCGTATCTTAAAGGGGAGCGCTTTATCGATGTGGGCACAGGTCCTGGCCTGCCGGGGATCCCGCTGTCGATTGTCCGCCCTGAGAGCCATTTCACGCTGCTAGACAGCCTTGGCAAACGCGTCCGTTTTTTACGTCAGGTCCAGCATGAGCTGAAACTGGAGAACATCGCCCCTGTACAGAGCAGGGTAGAGGCGTTCCCCGCGGAGCCGCCGTTTGACGGTGTTATCAGCCGCGCGTTTGCGTCGCTCAATGATATGGTGAGCTGGTGTAAGCACTTGCCTGCACAAGATGGCCGCTTTTATGCCCTGAAAGGGCAGTTGCCGGGCGATGAAATTGAACAGCTTCCGGAAGGTTTTGCTGTCGAATCCGTTGAGAAATTAAACATTCCTCAGCTTGAGGGTGAACGCCATCTGGTGATAATTAAGCCAAACAATTTTTAAATATTTAATAAAAATTGTGGAATTCGTGCTGTTCTGACCATGTTAAATAACAGCACAAATTCTCGGGTTTTACCGAAGAGAGTTTAACCTCTGTGTTACTAAGGTTTTTCTAACGGTTAACGTAACAGCCATTGTTCAGCATGAAGATAGTCAACATCGAAAATATCAGCCTGCTAAAAGTGGAATACGGCAACCAGAATCGAATGTTAAATATTTATTAAGAATGTCAATAAAAGGTTTTTATTGTATACCGGGCTGTTTTGAAAATAGTTACGATAATTTGTCTTTAATTTCATAAAGATGAAATAAACCGATTTGCGTCTTTGATAAATACACCCTTATCGCAAATGTGTATTTTGTGATCTCGTGCACGCTTTGTAGCCAACGTTTTCGCGCTGTTTGCAGTTTTGGTCGAAGGTCGTGGCTTTCAGGAAAAGTTAAAAAATAGCGGCGGGGAAAAATATTTAAACATTTATTCACCTTTTCGCTACTTAATGTTTGAAATCACGGGTGCGCACCGTATAATTTGACCGCTTTTTGATGCTTGACTCTGAGCCTTAAAGGACGTTTTATACGACACGCGGCATACCTCGAAGGGAGCAGGAGTAAAAACGTGATGTCTGTGTCGCTCTTGAGTAGAAACGTTGCTCGTAAGCTTCTGTTCATTCAGTTTCTGGCTGTGATAGCAAGTGGATTGCTGTTTAGCCTCAAAGACCCCTTCTGGGGCATCTCCGCCGTGTGCGGGGGTTTGGCGGTTGTTCTGCCAAACGTATTGTTTATGATTTTTGCCTGGCGTCATCAGGCGCATACACCCGCCAAAGGCCGTGTGGCCTGGTCCTTCGCTCTCGGTGAAGTGTGTAAGGTGTTGCTGACCTTTGCTCTACTGGTGATGGCGCTGGCGGTTTTGAAAGTGGTATTCATGCCGCTGATAGCAACGTGGGTTTTGGTGCTGGTGGTACAAGTTCTGGCTCCAGCTGTAATCAACAACAAAGGGTAAAAGGCATCATGGCTTCAGAAAATATGACGCCGCAGGATTACATAGGTCACCATCTGAATAACCTTCAGCTGGACCTGCGTACATTCTCGCTGGTGGATCCGCATAACCCCCCGGCCACCTTCTGGACGATCAACATCGACTCCATGTTCTTCTCGGTCGTTTTGGGTCTTCTGTTCCTGGCCATGTTCCGCGGTGTTGCGAAAAGAGCGACCAGCGGTGTTCCAGGGAAATTCCAGACGTTCATCGAAATGATCATCGGCTTCGTCCATGGCAGCGTCAAAGACATGTACCATGGTAAGAGCAAGCTGATTGCTCCGCTGGCCCTGACCGTGTTCGTTTGGGTGTTCCTGATGAACCTGATGGACCTGCTGCCAATCGATTTCCTGCCGTGGATTGGCGAACATGTCCTCGGTCTGCCAGCACTGCGCGTGGTGCCGTCCGCTGACGTGAACATCACCCTGTCGATGGCGCTGGGCGTGTTTATCCTGATTCTTTTCTACAGCATCAAAATGAAAGGCGTAAGCGGCTTCGTGAAAGAGCTTACCTTGCAGCCGTTCAACCACTGGGCGTTTATTCCGGTCAACCTGATCCTGGAAGGCGTTAGCCTGCTGTCCAAACCTGTTTCACTGGGTCTGCGACTGTTCGGCAACATGTATGCGGGTGAGCTGATTTTCATTCTGATCGCGGGTCTTCTGCCGTGGTGGTCACAGTGGATTCTGAATGTGCCTTGGGCCATTTTCCACATCCTGATCATTACGCTGCAAGCCTTTATCTTCATGGTTCTGACGATCGTCTATCTGTCGATGGCGTCTGAAGAGCACTGATTTTTTACCAACACTACTACGTTTTAATTGAAACAAACTGGAGACTGTCATGGAAAACCTGAATATGGATCTGCTGTACATGGCTGCCGCTGTGATGATGGGTCTGGCGGCTATCGGTGCTGCGATCGGTATCGGCATCCTCGGGGGCAAATTCCTGGAAGGCGCAGCGCGTCAACCTGATCTGATTCCTCTGCTGCGTACTCAGTTCTTTATCGTTATGGGTCTGGTGGATGCTATCCCAATGATCGCTGTAGGTCTGGGTCTGTACGTGATGTTTGCTGTCGCGTAGTAGTAGTTTTAAAACCCTAAGCCACAGATATTAAAGAGGTATTGTGCTGTGAACATGAACGCAACAATCCTCGGCCAGGCCATCGCGTTTATTCTCTTTGTCTGGTTCTGCATGAAGTATGTATGGCCGCCTTTAATGGCTGCCATCGAAAAACGTCAGAAAGAAATTGCTGACGGTCTGGCTTCTGCAGAACGCGCTAAGAAAGATTTGGACCTTGCACAGGCCAACGCGACAGACCAGCTGAAAAAAGCGAAAGCGGAAGCTCAGGTTATCATCGAACAGGCTAACAAACGCCGTTCGCAGATCCTGGACGAAGCCAAAGCTGAAGCAGAACAGGAACGTACTAAGATCGTGACACAAGCTCAGGCTGAAATTGAAGCTGAGCGTAAACGTGCTCGCGAAGAACTGCGTAAGCAGGTTGCGATTCTGGCTGTTGCTGGCGCCGAGAAGATCATCGAACGTTCCGTGGATGAAGCTGCTAACAGCGACATCGTGGACAAACTTGTCGCTGAACTGTAAGGAGGGAGGGGCTGATGTCTGAATTTGTTACGGTAGCTCGCCCCTACGCCAAAGCAGCTTTTGACTTTGCTGTCGAACACCAAAATGTCGATCGCTGGCAGGATATGCTGGCGTTTGCCGCTGAGGTGACGAAAAACGAACAAATGGCCGAGTTGCTTTCTGGTGCGTTAGCGCCTGAAACTCTCGCCGCGTCGTTTATCGCCGTGTGCGGAGAGCAACTGGATGCCAATGGTCAGAACCTGATTAAGGTAATGGCAGAAAATGGTCGTCTCCGTGTGCTCCCGGATGTTCTCGAGCAGTTTGAGCACTTACGTGCCCTTAGTGAAGCTACCGCTGAAGTCGAAGTGACTTCTGCGACTGAACTGAGTGATGAACAGCTTGCGAAAATTACCGCCGCGATGGAAAAACGTCTGTCACGCAAAGTTAAGCTGAATTGCAAAATCGATAAGTCTGTAATGGCAGGCGTAATCATCCGTTCGGGTGATATGGTCATTGATGGCAGCGTACGCGGCCGTCTTGAACGCCTTGCAGACGTCTTGCAGTCTTAAGGGGACTGGAGCATGCAACTGAATTCCACCGAAATCAGCGAACTGATCAAGCAGCGCATTGCTCAGTTCAGTGTTGTGAGCGAAGCTCACAACGAAGGTACTATTGTTTCTGTAAGTGACGGTGTTATCCGCATCCACGGCCTGGCCGATTGTATGCAGGGTGAGATGATTTCCCTGCCGGGTAACCGTTACGCTATCGCACTGAACCTGGAGCGCGACTCCGTAGGTGCAGTTGTGATGGGTCCATACGCTGACCTCGCCGAAGGCATGAAGGTTAAGTGTACTGGCCGTATTCTGGAAGTGCCGGTTGGCCGTGGCCTGCTGGGTCGCGTTGTTAACACCCTGGGTGCACCAATCGACGGTAAAGGTCCGGTTGAGCACGATGGCTTCTCCCCAATCGAAGTTATCGCACCAGGCGTTATCGACCGTCAGTCCGTTGATCAGCCAGTGCAGACTGGTTATAAGTCCGTTGATGCCATGATTCCAATCGGTCGTGGCCAGCGTGAACTGATCATCGGTGACCGTCAGACCGGTAAAACCGCGATGGCTATCGACGCCATCATCAACCAGCGTGACTCCGGCATCAAATGTGTGTACGTGGCTATCGGCCAGAAAGCGTCCACCATTTCTAACGTGGTTCGTAAACTGGAAGAGCACGGCGCGCTGTCTAACACCATCGTTGTTGTGGCGACCGCTTCTGAATCTGCTGCACTGCAATACCTGGCACCATACGCCGGTTGCGCAATGGGCGAATACTTCCGTGACCGCGGTGAAGATGCGCTGATCGTATACGATGACCTGTCTAAACAGGCCGTTGCATATCGTCAGGTTTCCCTGCTGCTCCGTCGTCCACCAGGACGTGAAGCGTTCCCTGGCGACGTATTCTACCTCCACTCTCGTCTGCTGGAGCGTGCTTCCCGCGTTAACGCGGAATACGTCGAGAACTTCACCAAAGGTGAAGTGAAGGGTAAAACCGGCTCTCTGACCGCGCTGCCAATCATTGAAACCCAGGCGGGTGACGTTTCTGCGTTCGTTCCGACCAACGTAATCTCCATTACCGATGGTCAGATCTTCCTGGAAACCAACCTGTTTAACTCCGGTATTCGTCCGGCAGTTAACCCGGGTATCTCCGTATCCCGTGTGGGTGGTGCTGCTCAGACCAAGATCATCAAGAAACTGTCCGGTGGTATTCGTACCGCGCTGGCACAGTATCGTGAACTGGCTGCGTTCTCTCAGTTCGCATCCGATCTGGACGAAGCAACCCGTAAACAGCTGAGCCACGGTCAGAAAGTGACCGAGCTGCTGAAGCAGAAACAGTACGCACCAATGTCTGTTGCTCAGCAGGGCCTGGTTCTGTTCGCGGCTGAACGCGGTTACCTCGAAGATGTGGAACTGGCGAAAATCGGTAGCTTCGAAGCCGCTCTGCTGGCTTACGTCGACCGTGATCACGCTCCGCTGATGCAAGAGATCAACCAGACCGGTGGCTATAACGACGAAATCGAAGGCAAGCTGAAAGCTATCCTCGATTCCTTCAAAGCAACCCAATCCTGGTAATCGTCCGGCGGCTTGTCTCAGGACAAGCCGCCTGGCATTGAGGAGAAGCTCATGGCCGGCGCAAAAGAGATACGTAGTAAGATCGCAAGCGTCCAGAACACGCAAAAGATCACTAAAGCGATGGAGATGGTCGCCGCTTCCAAAATGCGTAAATCGCAGGATCGCATGGCGGCCAGCCGTCCTTATGCAGAAACCATGCGCAAAGTGATTGGTCACCTTGCAAACGGTAATCTGGAATATAAGCACCCTTACCTGGAAGAACGCGACGTTAAGCGCGTGGGCTACCTGGTGGTGTCGACCGACCGTGGTCTGTGTGGCGGCTTGAACATTAACCTGTTCAAAAAACTGCTGGCGGATATGAAAGCATGGTCTGAAAAAGGCGTTCAGTGCGATATCGCAATGATCGGCTCTAAAGGCGTCTCTTTCTTTAACTCCGTTGGTGGCAACATTGTCGCTCAGGTGACGGGTATGGGTGATAACCCTTCCCTGTCCGAGCTGATCGGCCCGGTTAAAGTGATGTTGCAGGCTTACGATGAAGGCCGTCTGGACAGACTGTACGTTGTCAGCAACAAATTTATTAACACCATGTCTCAGGTTCCAACGCTCACTCAGATGCTGCCTTTACCGGCATCAGAAGATGACGAGCTGAAGCAAAAATCCTGGGATTACCTGTATGAACCCGATCCGAAACCGCTGTTGGATACCCTGCTGCGTCGTTACGTTGAATCTCAGGTTTATCAGGGCGTTGTAGAAAACCTGGCCAGCGAGCAGGCCGCACGAATGGTGGCGATGAAAGCCGCGACCGATAATGGCGGCAGCCTGATTAAAGAGCTGCAGTTGGTTTACAACAAAGCTCGTCAGGCCAGCATTACTCAGGAACTCACCGAGATCGTCTCGGGGGCCGCCGCGGTTTAACCAGGTTTACGAATTACGTAGAGGATTCAAGATGGCTACTGGAAAGATTGTCCAGGTAATCGGCGCCGTGGTGGACGTCGAGTTCCCTCAGGACGCCGTACCACGCGTGTACGACGCGCTTGAGGTACAGAATGGTAACGAGAGCCTGGTGCTGGAAGTTCAGCAGCAGCTCGGCGGCGGTATCGTGCGTACCATCGCGATGGGTTCTTCCGACGGTCTGCGTCGTGGTCTGGAAGTTAAAGACCTTGAGCACCCGATCGAAGTCCCGGTAGGTAAAGCAACACTGGGTCGTATCATGAACGTATTGGGTCAACCAATCGACATGAAAGGCGACATCGGTGAAGAAGAGCGTTGGGCTATCCACCGCGCAGCACCTTCCTACGAAGAGCTGTCCAGCTCTCAGGAACTGCTGGAAACCGGCATCAAAGTTATCGACCTGATGTGTCCGTTTGCGAAGGGCGGTAAAGTTGGTCTGTTCGGTGGTGCGGGTGTAGGTAAAACCGTAAACATGATGGAGCTGATCCGTAACATCGCGATCGAGCACTCCGGTTACTCCGTATTTGCGGGCGTAGGTGAACGTACTCGTGAGGGTAACGACTTCTACCACGAAATGACCGACTCCAACGTTCTGGACAAAGTATCCCTGGTTTACGGCCAGATGAACGAGCCACCAGGAAACCGTCTGCGCGTTGCGCTGACTGGCCTGACTATGGCTGAGAAGTTCCGTGACGAAGGCCGTGACGTTCTGCTGTTCGTTGATAACATCTATCGTTACACCCTGGCCGGTACTGAAGTATCTGCACTGCTGGGTCGTATGCCTTCAGCGGTAGGTTATCAGCCGACGCTGGCGGAAGAGATGGGTGTTCTTCAGGAACGTATCACCTCTACCAAAACCGGTTCTATCACCTCCGTTCAGGCGGTATACGTACCTGCGGATGACTTGACTGACCCATCCCCAGCCACCACCTTTGCGCACCTTGACGCAACCGTGGTACTGAGCCGTCAGATCGCGTCTCTGGGTATTTACCCGGCCGTTGACCCGCTGGACTCCACCAGCCGTCAGCTCGATCCACTGGTTGTGGGTCAGGAACACTACGACACCGCGCGTGGCGTACAGTCCCTGCTGCAGCGTTACCAGGAACTGAAAGACATCATCGCCATCCTGGGTATGGATGAGCTGTCTGAAGAAGACAAACTGGTGGTAGCACGTGCGCGTAAGATCCAGCGCTTCCTGTCCCAGCCGTTCTTCGTTGCGGAAGTATTCACCGGTTCTCCGGGTAAATACGTTTCCCTGAAAGACACCATCCGTGGCTTTAAAGGCATCATGGAAGGCGAATACGATCACCTGCCGGAGCAGGCGTTCTACATGGTTGGTTCCATCGACGAAGCCGTGGAAAAAGCCAAAAAACTTTAACGCCTTAATCGGAGGGTGATATGGCAATGACTTACCACCTGGACGTCGTCAGCGCAGAGCAACAAATGTTCTCTGGTCTGGTCGAGAAAATCCAGGTAACGGGTAGTGAAGGTGAACTGGGTATTTTCCCGGGTCACGCACCGCTGCTCACCGCCATTAAGCCTGGTATGATCCGCATCGTTAAACAGTTCGGTCATGAAGAGTTTATCTATCTGTCCGGCGGCATTCTTGAAGTGCAGCCTGGCAGCGTGACCGTTCTGGCCGATACCGCTATTCGTGGCCAGGATCTCGACGAAGCACGAGCCCTGGAATCGAAGCGTAAGGCTGAAGAGCACATTAGCAGCTCTCATGGTGACGTGGATTACGCTCAGGCGTCTGCGGAGCTGGCCAAAGCGATCGCGAAACTGCGCGTTATCGAGTTGACCAAAAAAGCGATGTAACACCGGCTTGAAAAGCACAAAGCCAGTCTGGTTTCCAGGCTGGCTTTTTTTATGGTTTCGTATCACACCGATCTTTATTCATGATCCAAAAGAATAGCTAAGCTATTGTGTGTGCTAGCGACTTATCGCGAGAAGGCTATTTTCCAGAGAAAAAGGGGTTTACTCTGCCCCTAAAAATCGCCTCAAATAGCCATTATTGGCTGATGTTGAACGTTTTACCGCCATTCCATTTTATGACGCAAAATATGTAGAATTTTCAACGTCAACGGGTTTAACTTCTTACTCAAATTACAGTCAGGACGCGTATGTTGAACAATACAATGAGCGTGGTCATCCTTGCCGCCGGTAAAGGTACCCGCATGTATTCCGATCTTCCAAAGGTACTGCACACGCTGGCAGGAAAGCCGATGGTGCAGCATGTCATTGATGCCGCTAATGAACTGGGTGCTCGTCAGGTCCATCTGGTCTATGGTCACGGCGGCGATCTGCTTAAAAAGACGCTGAACGATGACAAACTCAACTGGGTGCTTCAGGCAGAACAGTTGGGGACCGGACACGCCATGCAGCAGGCCGCCCCGTTCTTTGCGGATGACGAAGATATTCTGATGCTTTACGGCGACGTCCCGCTGATCTCTGTCGACACCCTTGCCCGCCTGCGTGAAGCTAAACCGCAGGGTGGTATCGGGTTGTTAACCGTCGTGCTTGACGATCCGACCGGCTATGGCCGCATTACCCGCGAAAACGGTAACGTAACGGGTATCGTTGAGCATAAAGATGCCAGCGACGCACAGCGTCAGATTCAGGAGATCAACACCGGTATCCTGATTGCCAATGGCGCGGACCTGAAGCGCTGGCTGTCGAAGCTCAACAACAATAATGCGCAGGGTGAGTACTACATCACCGACATCATCGCTATGGCCTATCAGGAAGGGCGTGAGATTGCGGCGGTTCATCCGGCACGGATTAGCGAAACCGAAGGGGTGAATAACCGCCTTCAGCTTTCCCGCCTGGAACGCGTTTATCAGTCCGAACAGGCTGAAAAACTGCTCCTGGCAGGCGTTATGCTGCGCGACCCGGCGCGTTTCGATCTGCGCGGGACCTTATCTCACGGGCGCGACGTTGAAATCGATACTAACGTTATCCTTGAAGGCAACGTCACGCTTGGCCACCGCGTCAAAATTGGTGCCGGTTGTGTTATCAAAAACAGCGTCATCGGTGACGACTGCGACATTAGCCCGTACAGCGTGGTTGAAGATGCACATCTGGACGCGGCATGCACCATTGGGCCGTTCGCACGCCTGCGCCCTGGCGCTGAATTGCTCGAAGGCGCCCATGTTGGCAACTTCGTTGAGATGAAAAAAGCGCGTCTGGGCAAAGGTTCCAAAGCCGGCCATTTAACCTACCTGGGCGATGCAGAGATTGGCGATAACGTGAACATTGGTGCAGGAACAATCACCTGCAACTATGACGGTGCCAACAAGTTTAAAACCATCATCGGTGATGATGTGTTTGTCGGTTCTGATACACAACTGGTGGCACCGGTGACGGTCGGGAACGGGGTAACCATTGCCGCCGGGACGACCGTGACGCGCGATGTTGCCGACAATGAGCTGGTGCTGAGCCGCGTGCCGCAGGTTCACAAGCAGGGCTGGAAACGCCCGGTGAAGAAAAAGTAACGACCTGCACCCTGCTCTCTCCCGCGAGGAGAGCGCTCGTTCGGTGCGGTGTTTTTCGCCCTCGCCCCTCTGGGGAGAGGGATGGGGTGAGGGGATAACATAATCCTCCCCCCAAAGGCAGTACTTATAACAATAACCCCACTCTCTACAAGGCTCGGGGTGCCCGGAAAGGGCAAATACAGGTCAGCGACAACGCATGGCATAACGCCATAATCAGGAAATTAAACTATGTGTGGAATTGTTGGCGCAGTTGCGCAGCGTGATATTGCTGAAATCCTTCTCGAAGGTTTACGTCGTCTGGAATACCGTGGTTACGACTCTGCCGGTCTGGCAGTTGTGGATGCAGAAGGGCATATGACCCGTCTGCGTCGTCTCGGTAAAGTGCAGATGCTGGCCCAGGCTGCGGAAGATCATCCGCTGCACGGTGGCACGGGTATTGCGCACACCCGCTGGGCGACCCACGGCGAACCGTCTGAAGGCAATGCGCACCCGCATGTGTCCGAACACATCGTGGTCGTGCATAACGGCATTATCGAAAACCACGAACCGCTGCGCGAAGAACTTAAAGCGCGCGGCTATACCTTCGTCTCTGAAACCGACACCGAAGTTATTGCTCACCTGGTTCACTGGGAGCTGGAGCAGGGCGGTACACTGCGTGAAGCGGTGCTGCGCGCGATCCCTCAGCTGCGCGGTGCATACGGTACGGTAATCATGGATTCACGCGATCCGTCCACGCTGCTGGCCGCACGTTCCGGTAGCCCAATGGTTATCGGTCTGGGCATGGGCGAGAACTTTATCGCCTCTGACCAGCTGGCACTTCTGCCGGTTACCCGTCGCTTTATCTTCCTGGAAGAGGGTGATATCGCGGAAGTGACGCGTCGCAGCGTGACGGTATTCGATACCAAAGGCGAGCAGGTGAAACGCCCGGAGATCGAATCCAATCTGCAGTACGACGCAGGCGACAAAGGCGCTTACCGTCACTACATGCAGAAAGAAATTTACGAGCAGCCGAACGCCATCAAAAACACCCTGACCGGGCGCATCAGCCACGGCGAGGTGGATCTGAGCGAACTGGGTGCCAACGCCAATGAGCTGCTCGGTAAGGTTGAGCATATTCAGATCGTGGCCTGCGGTACCTCCTACAACTCCGGTATGGTCTCCCGCTACTGGTTTGAATCCCTGGCCGGTGTTCCGTGTGACGTGGAAATCGCTTCAGAATTCCGCTACCGCAAATCCGCGGTGCGTCGTAATAGCCTGATGATCACCCTTTCCCAGTCTGGCGAAACGGCGGACACCCTGGCGGCGCTGCGTCTCTCTAAAGAGCTGGGCTATCTGGGCTCTCTGGCCATCTGTAACGTGCCGGGTTCTTCGCTGGTTCGTGAATCCGATCTGGCGCTGATGACCAACGCAGGCACGGAAATCGGTGTGGCCTCCACCAAAGCGTTTACCACTCAACTGACCGTTCTGCTGATGCTGGTGGCGAAACTGGCGCGTCTGAAAGGACAGGATGCGGCTGTTGAGCATGACATCGTTCATGGCCTGCAGGCGCTGCCAAGCCGTATTGAGCAGATGCTGTCTCAGGACAAACGCATTGAAGCGCTGGCGGAAGATTTCTCTGACAAACATCACGCCCTGTTCCTCGGCCGTGGCGATCAGTATCCAATTGCGCTGGAAGGCGCGTTGAAGCTGAAAGAGATCTCCTACATCCACGCGGAAGCTTACGCAGCAGGCGAGCTGAAACACGGCCCGCTGGCGCTGATTGACGCAGACATGCCGGTCATCGTTGTGGCACCTAACAACGAACTGCTGGAAAAACTGAAGTCCAATATCGAAGAAGTCCGCGCCCGCGGTGGTGTACTGTACGTCTTCGCCGATAAAGACGCCGGCTTTGCGAGCAGCGACAATATGCACATCATCGATATGCCGCATGTGGAAGAGGTGATTGCCCCTATCTTCTACACCGTTCCGCTGCAGTTGCTGGCCTATCACGTCGCGCTGATCAAAGGCACTGACGTTGACCAGCCACGTAACCTGGCGAAATCGGTCACCGTAGAATAATCCCCTCAGGCTCCACCTTCGGGTGGAGCTTTTTTACCCTTCCTGGTTTGTTTTTAATCAACCCATCCGCATTTTTATTTATGACAATCTGTCATCTTCAGCTACTTTTTTCAGTGTCACATAAAGAAAATATTTCTGAAAACTTGCTGTCATGTAAGTGGTTAACTAGATGATAATTAAATGAATTTTTACTGATATTTAAGCTAAATTTTCATTGTCATAAAACTGTCATAATTCGTACATTTATCTGTCACCTGTTTGTCCTATTTTGCTCATCGTAGCCACTAAACAACGATTTACGAAAATCTTGCAGGAGACATTATGAAAGTTATGCGTACCACTGTCGCAACTGTTGTCGCCGCGACCTTATCTCTGAGCGCGTTCTCTGTATTTGCAGAAGCAAGCCTGACTGGCGCTGGTGCAACCTTCCCTGCGCCGGTGTATGCCAAATGGGCGGATACCTACCAGAAAGAAACCGGTAACAAGGTTAACTATCAGGGTATCGGCTCCTCCGGTGGCGTAAAACAAATTACCGCGAATACCGTTGATTTCGGCGCATCAGACGCTCCACTGTCTGATGACAAACTGGCGCAGGAAGGCCTGTTCCAGTTCCCGACCGTTATCGGTGGTGTTGTGCTGGCCGTTAACATTCCAGGCCTGAAATCAGGCGAGCTGGTCCTGGACGGCAAAACCCTGGGTGACATCTACCTCGGTAAAATCAAAAAATGGGATGACGAAGCCATCACCAAACTGAACCCGGGTGTCAAACTGCCTTCGCAGAACATCGCAGTGGTTCGTCGTGCAGATGGTTCCGGTACCTCTTTCGTTTTCACCAGCTACCTGGCGAAAGTGAACGAAGAGTGGAAATCTAAAGTCGGTTCCGGCTCTACCGTTAACTGGCCAACCGGTCTGGGTGGTAAAGGTAACGACGGTATCGCCGCGTTCGTACAGCGTCTGCCTGGTTCTATCGGCTATGTAGAGTATGCGTACGCTAAGCAGAACAACCTGTCCTACACCAAACTGGTTTCTGCCGATGGCAAGCCAGTCAGCCCGACTGAAGAGAACTTTGCTAACGCTGCAAAAGGCGCTGACTGGAGCAAATCCTTCGCTCAGGATCTGACTAACCAGAAAGGCGATGGTGCGTGGCCAATCACCTCTACCACCTTCATTCTGGTTCACAAAGAGCAGAAGAAACCTGAGCAGGGCGCTGAAGTGTTGAAGTTCTTCGACTGGGCGTACAAAAACGGCGGCAAACAGGCTAACGCGCTGGATTACGCCACCCTGCCGGACAACGTGGTTGAGCAGATTCGCGCTGCATGGAAAACCAACGTGAAAGACAGCAGCGGTAAAGCATTGTATTAATTTAGTATTCTGACGAAAATGGCGGGTGGCGCTCGCGCTACCCGCCGATTTCGTAAACGCGTTTAACAGAAGAGTGATTTATGGCTGCAACAAAGCCTGCATTTAACCCTCCGGGTAAAAAAGGTGACATGATTTTCAGCGCGCTGGTCAAACTGGCTGCGCTGATTGTGCTATTGCTGCTGGGCGGCATTATCGTGTCCCTGATTTTCTCCTCCTGGCCGAGCATCCAGAAATTCGGTTTCTCCTTCCTGTGGACCAAAGAGTGGGATGCGCCGAACGATATCTACGGTGCGCTGGTGCCGATTTACGGCACGCTGGTGACGTCGTTTATCGCCCTGCTGATTGCGGTGCCGGTGAGCTTTGGTATTGCCCTGTTCCTGACGGAACTGGCGCCGGGCTGGCTGCGTCGTCCACTGGGTATCGCCATTGAACTGCTGGCCGCTATTCCAAGTATCGTGTACGGCATGTGGGGCCTGTTTATCTTTGCTCCCCTGTTCGCAACGTACTTCCAGGAACCGGTGGGTAATGTTCTCTCCGCCATTCCGTTTGTCGGCACCCTGTTCTCTGGCCCGGCTTTCGGTATCGGTATTCTGGCTGCGGGGGTGATCCTCGCCATTATGATTATTCCGTACATTGCGGCGGTAATGCGCGATGTCTTCGAACAAACCCCGGTGATGATGAAAGAGTCGGCCTACGGCATCGGCTGCACCACCTGGGAAGTTATCTGGCGCATCGTCCTTCCGTTCACCAAAAATGGGGTGATTGGCGGCGTCATGCTGGGTTTAGGCCGTGCTTTGGGTGAAACCATGGCGGTGACCTTTATTATCGGTAACACCTACCAGCTCGACAGCGCCTCCCTCTACATGCCGGGTAACAGTATTACTTCCGCACTGGCGAATGAATTTGCCGAAGCGGAATCCGGGCTGCACGTCGCGGCGCTGATGGAACTGGGCCTGATCCTGTTTGTGATTACCTTCATTGTGCTGGCGATCTCCAAGCTGATGATCCTGCGTCTCGCAAAAAATGAGGGGGCACGCTAATGGCAACTCTCGAAATGCAAAGCACCACTGCGCTGGCGGAATCCCGTCGCAAAATGCAGGCGAAGCGTCGTTTCAAAAACCGCGTTGCGTTGACGCTCTCAATGGCAACGATGGCGTTCGGTCTGTTCTGGCTGGTCTGGATCCTGTTCTCGACCGTTGTGCGCGGCATCGACGGGATGTCGCTTTCACTGTTCACCGAGATGACGCCGCCGCCAAATACGGCGGGCGGCGGCCTGGCGAATGCCCTGGCGGGAAGCGGTTTGCTGATCCTCTGGGCGACGGTAGTTGGTACACCGCTTGGCATTATGGCGGGGATTTATCTGGCGGAGTACGGGCGTAAATCCTGGCTGGCAGAGGTGATTCGTTTCATTAACGACATCCTGCTGTCTGCGCCGTCTATCGTGGTCGGTCTGTTTGTTTACACCATTGTGGTGGCGCAGATGGAACACTTCTCCGGCTGGGCCGGCGTGATTGCGCTGGCGCTGCTGCAGGTACCTATCGTCATTCGTACCACCGAGAACATGCTGAAACTGGTGCCGGATAGCCTGCGTGAAGCGGCTTACGCGCTGGGCACGCCGAAGTGGAAAATGATCTCTGCGATTACGCTGAAAGCCTCCGTCTCCGGGATCATGACCGGTATCCTGCTGGCCATTGCCCGTATTGCAGGCGAAACGGCGCCGCTGCTGTTTACTGCCCTCTCCAACCAGTTCTGGAGTACGGACATGATGCAGCCGATCGCCAACCTGCCGGTGACGATTTTTAAATTTGCGATGAGCCCATTCGCGGAATGGCAGCAGCTGGCCTGGGCCGGGGTGCTGATCATTACCCTTTGCGTACTGTTGCTGAACATTCTGGCGCGCGTCATTTTCGCGAAGCAGAAACACGGTTAAATTTTTACGGCGCGGCAGATCGCGGCGCCGAATGAGGAAATGAGTCAATGAGTATGGTTGATACTGCCCCGGGTAAGATTCAGGTTCGTGATTTGAACTTCTACTACGGCAAATTCCATGCCCTGAAGAACATCAACCTGGATATCGCCAGGAACCAGGTCACGGCATTTATCGGTCCGTCTGGCTGTGGTAAATCCACGCTGCTGCGTACCTTTAACAAAATGTATTCGCTCTATCCGGAGCAGCGTGCCGAAGGTGAAATCATCCTGGACGGCGATAACATTCTGACCAACAGCCAGGATATCGCCCTGCTGCGTGCGAAAGTCGGGATGGTGTTCCAGAAACCGACGCCGTTCCCGATGTCCATCTATGACAACATCGCCTTTGGCGTACGTCTGTTTGAAAAGCTCTCCCGTACGGATATGGATGAGCGCGTTCAGTGGGCTTTGACCAAGGCCGCATTATGGAACGAAACCAAAGATAAGTTGCACCAGAGCGGTTACTCTCTCTCCGGTGGTCAGCAGCAGCGTCTGTGCATTGCGCGTGGTATCGCCATTCGCCCGGAAGTGTTGTTGCTGGATGAGCCGTGTTCAGCTCTGGACCCGATCTCAACCGGCCGTATTGAAGAGTTGATCACCGAGCTGAAGCAGGATTACACCGTGGTTATCGTGACCCACAACATGCAGCAGGCTGCGCGTTGTTCCGATTACACGGCGTTTATGTACCTGGGCGAGTTGATTGAGTTCAGTAATACGGACGATCTGTTCACCAAGCCCGCTAAAAAGCAAACAGAAGACTATATCACCGGTCGTTACGGTTGATTCAGGAGCGCGCTATGGACAATCTCAATCTTAACAAACACATTTCAGGCCAGTTCAACGCAGAGCTGGAAAGTATTCGCACTCAGGTGATGACCATGGGTGGCATGGTTGAGCAGCAGCTTTCCGATGCCATTACCGCGATGCACAACCAGGACAGCGAGCTGGCAAAGCGCGTTATCGAAGGTGATAAAAACGTCAATATGATGGAAGTCGCCATTGATGAAGCCTGCGTGCGTATTATCGCCAAGCGTCAGCCAACGGCGAGCGACCTGCGTCTGGTTATGGCGATCATCAAAACCATCGCCGAGCTGGAGCGTATTGGTGACGTTGCAGATAAAATCTGCCGCACCGCGCTGGAGAAATTCTCTCAGCAGCACCAGCCACTGCTGGTGAGCCTCGAGTCGCTGGGTCGTCATACCGTGCAGATGCTGCATGACGTACTGGATGCCTTTGCGCGTATGGATCTGGACGAAGCGGTACGTATCTACCGTGAAGACAAAAAGGTCGACCAGGAGTATGAAGGCATCGTGCGTCAGCTGATGACCTACATGATGGAAGACTCCCGTACGATCCCAAGCGTCCTGACCGCGCTGTTCTGCGCGCGCTCAATCGAGCGTATCGGTGACCGTTGCCAGAACATTTGCGAATACATCTTCTACTTCGTGAAAGGACAGGATTTCCGTCACGTTGGCGGCGATGAGCTGGACAAGCTGCTGGCGGGTAAAGATCCGAAAGAGTGATGCGCTAACATGCCCGGTGCTGCTGAGCTTACCGGGCCTGCGAGCCTTATAGGCCGGATAAGCGTCAGCGCTATCCGGCTTTTTTTAGCGAGTAATATTCCACCCGCGAGCCTTCCACAATTCTGGCAGCTGCGCCAGATCGGTGAAGGTCGTCACTTTTGGATGATCGATCGGTTTGTTGTGCGGATCGGCGCAGAAGTAAAACACCTCCATACCCGCATCAATCCCCGACTGCGCTCCCGCAGAAGAGTCATCCACCAGAATGCAGTTCGCCACGTTAACGTTCATCGCTTTTGCTGCATGGAACATCAACGCCGGGTCTGGCTTCCAGCGCTGGATATCGTAGCCGCTGAACAGTTTTTCCGGGAAGTGGTGCAACATTTCAAGCTTACCCAGCGAGTGCTGCATTTTGCTGACCGGACCGTTCGAGACCACGCAGATGGGCACCGTCATCGCATCCAGAAGCGCATTCGCCCCGGCAATGACCTCCAGTTCGGAGTCGAAGAGGCGTGCGACCTCGGCGCGGTAGACCGGCTCCAGATCTGCTTTCGCCAGATCCACACCGTGCTCTTCGTTAATGATGTCGATGATCTCGTAGAGCTTCACACCTTTAAAGCGTTTAAACACCTCTTCGAGATCCAGCGTAATGCCAAATTCCCTGAACATGGTCACATACGCGCGGGAACAAATGACCTCACTGTCGACCAGCGTACCGTCGCAGTCGAAAAATACCGCTTCAATTCCGGACATGCCTTTCCCTTTTTACAAGTTTAACGTTTACGTACGGCAGTTTAATGAGACGCAATCGTTGCCGTATAAGCAAAATCAATGAAAAAAGTATCTTGTAACCGCCACTATTGTCGCATTTTGGTATAGGATAGCGACGAATTTTCCCTCCTTGTTCGGAAATTGATGATGAGTCAACAACACACTACCCAGACATCTGGTCAGGGTCTGCTTGAGCGCGTGTTTAAACTGCGTGAGCACGGCACAACGGCACGCACCGAAGTGATCGCCGGTTTCACCACCTTCCTGACGATGGTCTATATCGTTTTTGTTAACCCACAAATTCTTGGCGTTGCTGGCATGGACACCAGCGCCGTCTTCGTGACCACCTGTCTGATCGCTGCGCTGGGCAGTATCCTGATGGGCGTGTTCGCTAACCTGCCCGTGGCGCTGGCCCCGGCAATGGGCCTGAACGCTTTCTTCGCGTTCGTGGTCGTCCAGGCGATGGGTCTGCCATGGCAGGTCGGCATGGGCGCTATCTTCTGGGGCGCGGTTGGCCTGCTGTTGTTGACCATTTTCCGCGTACGTTACTGGATGATAGCCAATATTCCGGTGAGCCTGCGCGTGGGGATTACCAGCGGTATTGGTCTGTTTATCGGCATGATGGGTCTGAAAAACGCAGGCGTTATCGTGGCTAACCCGGACACGCTGGTGAGCATCGGTCACCTGACCTCGCACAACGTGCTGCTGGGCGTGCTGGGCTTCTTTATCATCGCTATCCTGGCCTCGCGCAATATTCATGCGGCCGTGCTGGTTTCCATCGTGGTCACCACGCTGCTGGGCTGGATGCTGGGCGATGTGCAGTACAAAGGGATTGTCTCCGCGCCACCGAGCGTATCTACCGTCATTGGGCACGTCGATCTGGCAGGCTCCCTGAACCTGGGTCTGGCGGGCGTGATTTTCTCCTTCATGCTGGTTAACCTGTTTGACTCCTCCGGTACGCTGATTGGCGTGACCGACAAAGCCGGCCTGGCGGATGAGAATGGGAAATTCCCGCGCATGAAGCAGGCGCTGTTTGTTGACAGTGTCTCCTCTGTCACCGGTGCGTTTATCGGTACATCGTCTGTTACCGCTTACATTGAATCCTCTTCAGGTGTCTCTGTGGGTGGCCGTACCGGTCTGACGGCGGTTGTGGTGGGTATCCTGTTCCTGCTGGTGATCTTCCTGTCGCCGCTGGCGGGCATGGTGCCTCCGTATGCAGCAGCCGGCGCGCTGATCTACGTGGGGGTGTTAATGACCTCCAGCCTGTCGCGCGTGAAGTGGGATGATTTAACCGAAGCGGTGCCTGCGTTTATTACCGCGGTGATGATGCCGTTTAGCTTCTCGATTACCGAAGGTATCGCGCTGGGCTTTATCTCCTACTGCGTCATGAAGATTGGTACCGGTCGCTTCCGCGACCTCAGCCCGTGCGTCATCATTGTGGCGCTGCTGTTTGTGCTGAAGATTGTTTTTATTGATGCCAAATAAACAGAAAGCCCTTTTCGTCGAAAAGGGCTTTTGTGTTTGCGCCCTCTCCCTGTGGGAGAGGGCCAGAGTGAGGGGGTCAGGCTACGTTTAAGCTTTCACTCGCTTAATATAATCACCAAACGCGGTCAGTTGGCCAGAAAGATGGTCACGCGTACTTTGATCCACCACTTCACCCGTCTGCGGGTCGACCTTGTTCTGAATCACGCCCCCCATAAATTCCGGTTTGTTCATTACCATCGCATCCAGGAAGACCAGGATCTGACGCAGATGGTACTGGCAGCGTGCCCCGCCAATCGCGCCCATAGAGCTGGTCTGGATCAGCACCGGTTTACCCGACAGCGGCTGCTCCGGGAGACGGGATAACCAGTCAATGGCGTTCTTCAGGCCACCCGGGACGGAGTAGTTATATTCAGGCGTAACAATGACCACGCCGTCTGCCTGGCGGATCTGCTCTGCAAGCGCTTCTACGCTCTGTGGAAACCCTTCTTCCTGCTGCACATCCGCGTCGTAAAGCGGAATGTCGCCAATCGATGGCAGGGCGCTAATGTCCATACCTGCCGGTGCCAGCTGAGGCAGCGTGCGGGCAACCATCCCGTTAAATGAACCTTTGCGCAGGCTTCCCAGTAACGTAACAACTTTCAACGTATCAGACATGATTACTCCTGTTTCATCATGATGACCCTGAATGGATCAGCTAAGGGTATATGCTTTTTCTGCCGGTAAACTGGTTAATCTCATCAGGCGCGCGGCGGGTTCGTTGGCTCGCTCGGGCACATCCGGAAGGCTACTCCATCCGTGTTGACTGTCAAATTCCCAGATTTTCAATCGTTCGATGGCGGGGGTCACCGCGATGGACCAAATCAGTACGTCTTCGGCATCGCTGAGCGCCTCTACCAGCGTGGCTTTAGCGGAACGCAGACGTCCGGAGCCTGGAAGCAATTGCAGCAGGCTGGCGTCGTCTGATGCACAGCCACAGAGCTTTCGAATGCTCTGGCGTAAGGTAATGAGCTGAGCTCTGGCCTCGATGGGATCGTTCTGGTTACGCACCCACAGCTTTTCATTACTGGAAAGCGGGTAGTCATCGTGCGGGTTCGCGCCGTGGAAGCCGCGGGTTGCGTGCTGAAGCTCCATGTCCAGGCCGCAATCCCCTTCAGTGGTGAGCGCGACGCCAATGATATTGCCCGTGTAGGCAATGGAGAAACGCGGCAGCTCCGGGTCGGCAAAGACCGGGCGGCCTTCAGGTTGGGTGAGGATATCCGGCAGTTCACTGGTGCCGTACAGCATGAACATCAGCTCAGCGAGAAGCGCGCGGGATGCCAAAAACCGCGTCCGGCGATGCTCCGGCAGTTTACGTGCTTCCTGGTGACACGCGGATGAAATTCTGGCCGATACGAGATGTCCCTCTGTCAGTATCCCTCTTGCAAAGTGCGTTGCCATTTTTCGCTCCTTGATAATGGTCGTATTCGGTTAAACGGTTACATGATTATCGCTTAACTTGCCTTCTGTTTTAATCAGTAAATGGGAGTAAGAGAAGCCTGAGCACCCAACTTTACATTTTCTTAGGCAAAAATAAGCGCTGGAGCGGCATATAGCGCTTTGATTGTCTCACGGAGCCAGAGGATTTTCGGATTATGGCTGTTTCGTTTATGCCAGATCAGCGTGAAAGGAACGGTCAGTTTTTCAGCCTGGGCTTCATCAATGGGAATGGGCAGGGCGATCAGCTTACGCTGGTGGAGTTGATTATAGTGATGGCAGTAGTGTGGCGCCGTGGCGATGTAGTTATGGCCTGGCTGCGCCGCCATAAACATCGACTGTTCGAAACCGGGCAGGCTCATGGCGATATTACGCTCACGTCCCATCTCTCTGAGCACCTCATCAAGCGCCCAGGTGTCGCTGCGCTCCCAGAAGATGCTGATATGCGGATAGCGCAGGAAAGTCTCCAGGTTCCACTCTTCCTGAAGAGCCGGATGATCTTCGCGCAAATAGACGCAGGGGCGGTCGCTGAACAGAATTTCGTAGTCGATAAACCACGGCATCAGCTTCAACAGCTCGCGGGAGCGCGGATGCGTTTCACGGCCCGTGAAGCCAAGATCGACTTCTCCGCGCGTAATGGCATCCACCGAGTCGTAATCCCAGTGGCGCATCTTTACCCTGGCCTGTGGATAGCGCTGATTGACCTGCTCGAGCAGGGCATTAAAGCGGATCAGCATCAGAGGCGTTTCCGCGGCCAGCACGAACGTCAGCCCGCCCGGGGAGTCATGATGGAATTTATCGAGGATCTGATTGCCAATCTGCATCCAGTCGGCCAGATCCTGCTCCAGACTCATCGTCAGCGGTGTCGGCAGCAGGCCTAACGGTGTTTTCACAAACAGCGGATCGTCAAACCAGTCGCGCAGTTTCGCCAGCGATTTACTTACCGCGGACGGGGTCACGTTCATCCGTTTCGCGGCTTTGGTTACGCTGCGCTCCTGCAGCAAAAGCTGCAGACACAACAACAGGTTAAGATCGAGACTGCTGATTGGCTTCTTCATAATGGGCCGCGGGCTGGATGACCATAAGTAAGGTGATGCAGAGCATGCTACAACCAATCAGAATCCCGATCAGCATATTGAGCGCATTAAGGCCGATGACCGCCGCCAGCCATATCCACAGCGACGAACCACAGACCTGCGCAATACCCAGTACCGAGCTTGCCACACCCGCGCGCAGCGAGAACGGGCCAAGTGCCTGACTCATCGCCACGCCAAAGCCGACGGAGAAGCCGGCGCAAATCAGCGTAATCCCTACCAGCATCAGCGCATGTGTGCTGGTGGTCGCCAGAATCCCCCCCGCAGCGAGGAACAGCACCTGAGAGGTTAGCATGAGCGTGCGCTGACGGAAGATATTCAGTGCGAACGGCGTCGAGAACGAGACGGCCATACTGACCATCGCGGTGAGTGCCATCACGGTGGAATACTCACCGCGATCAAACCCCATGGTCTCCATCAGCAACACCGGGGAAACGTTTACATACGTCAAGATCACCGCCACGCTCAGTGTGGTAATGGCCAGGCGACTCAGGAAAAAGCGGTTTAGCAGCGTCTCGGCCGGATGAAGGGTTGCCGTATGGCCTGCGTTTTGCGAGCCTGGATGGGTCTCTTTCAGCACCGTGATCGAGAGGATAAAGACCAGCGCACCCATGGCCGCCATCGTCCAGAACAGGCTCTGCCACGGGAATTTCAGCATGATCAGATAGCCCACCACCGGCGCCATCACCGGAATGATGCAGGTAATACCGTTGAGCATGGAAAGCACTTTGGCACGGCGCTGGGCGCTTAAGGTATCGCGCAGGATGGCGAAGGCCACTACATAACAGCCACCGGCACCTATCCCCTGAATAAAGCGTCCTGTCAGGAACAGGGTACTGTCCTGGGCCAGGGAGCAGAGCATTGACGCCAGCGCGAAGATGATGGCACAGGTAATGGCCACGGGCTGACGACCCGCTTTGTCCGCGATTTTCCCGGCAAATACCATCGATGATGCCATCCCGGCGAGATAGGCCGAAAACGCAATATGCAGCTGCGCCTCGCTGGCACCCAGATCGCGGGCAATGTGCGGCAGCCCCACCAGATACATATCAATACCCGATGGATAGAGCAGAACCAGCGCAAAACTACAAAACAGAAAACGAGCCATAAACCCCCCATAGATGCAGGCAAGCAGAATAGGGGGATAAAAGGGATTAGGCGAGTTGCCATTTGGACAAAGGTGATTTCCCGGGAGGAAATCACCCTTCATCAGCGGTAATTACTTGCCGATACAGAAGCTCGAGAAAATCCGTCCCAGCAGATCGTCCGAGGTAAATTCGCCGGTTATCTCACTCAGATTTTGCTGCGCCAGACGCAGCTCTTCCGCCAGCAGTTCACCCGCCCATGCGCCAAGTAGCTGCGCTTTCCCCTGATCGAGGTGGCGTGCCGCGTCTTCCAGCGCCTGAAGGTGACGACGGCGCGCAAGGAAGCCGCCTTCCATACTGGTATCAAAGCCCATGCTCTGTTTGAGATGGTTGCGCAGGTCGTCAACGCCTTCACCGGTACGGGCCGACAGGCGAATAAGTGAGTGGCCATTCACTTCACTGATACCCAGCGTTTCGCCGGTCACATCCGCTTTGTTACGCACCACGGTGATCGGCAGTTTTGCCGGCAGGCGGGCAATAAAGTCGGGCCAGATGTTCGCCGGATCAACGGCATCGGTCGTGGTACCGTCCACCATAAACAGCACGCGGTCAGCCTGCTCAATCTCTTGCCAGGCACGTTCGATACCGATGCGCTCTACTTCGTCACTGGCGTCGCGAAGACCTGCCGTGTCGATGATGTGCAGCGGCATACCGTCGATATGAATATGCTCACGCAGCACGTCGCGGGTGGTACCGGCGATGTCGGTGACGATCGCCGCTTCACGGCCCGCCAGGGCGTTGAGCAGGCTCGATTTACCGGCGTTAGGGCGGCCCGCAATCACGACCTTCATCCCCTCGCGCAGCAGGCTACCCTGACGTGCTTCGGCACGCACCGCATCGAGATCGGCCATCACGCTATTCAGCTGAGCTTCAATTTTACCGTCAGAGAGGAAGTCGATCTCCTCATCCGGGAAATCGATAGCCGCTTCGACATAGATGCGCAGGTGAGTAAGTGCTTCCACAAGATGATTCACGCGCGCCGAGAATGCGCCCTGAAGCGAGTTCAGTGCGGAGCGGGCTGCCTGCTCGGAGCTGGCGTCGATCAGGTCAGCAATTGCTTCTGCCTGTGCGAGGTCGAGCTTGTCGTTCAGGAAGGCACGCTCGGAGAACTCACCTGGCTTTGCAATGCGCAGGCCCGGCAGCGTCAGAATGCGTTTTAACAGCAGGTCGAGGATGACCGGGCCACCGTGGCCCTGCAGCTCCAGCACGTCTTCTCCGGTAAAGGAGTTCGGGCCCGGGAACCACAGCGCAATGCCCTGGTCCAGCGGCGTGCCGTCAGTGTCTTTAAACGGCAGATAATCAGCGTAGCGCGGCTTTGGCAGTTTACCCAGCACCGCTTCGGCGACCTCGCGGGCCTTCAGGCCGGAGATACGCAGAATGCCTACACCACCGCGTCCCGGTGGGGTTGCCTGGGCGACGATAGTGTCGTTATGGCTCATGGTTGGTCTCGTTCAATACAAATAAAAAAGGCGGTCAATCGACCGCCCTTATTTTAGCGTTAACTTACCGAATCAGGACTTTTTCTTTTCGCGGCTATGCAGGCCACGTTTTTCCAGACCACGGTAAATCAGCTGCTGCTGGATAATGGTCACCAGGTTGCTGACGATATAGTACAGCACCAGACCTGACGGGAACCACAGGAAGAACACGGTGAAGATGACCGGCATAAAGGTCATGATCTTCTGCTGCATCGGGTCGGTCACGGTGGTCGGCGACATCTTCTGGATGAAGAACATCGTTACGCCCATCAGGATCGGCAGGATGTAGTATGGGTCCTGTGCAGACAGGTCATGGATCCACAGGGCGAACGGCGCGTGGCGCAGCTCAACGGAACCCATCAGCATGTAGTACAGCGCAAGGAAGATTGGCATCTGAATCAGCAGCGGGAAGCAACCACCCAGTGGGTTCACTTTCTCTGCTTTATACAGGGCCATCATCTCCTGGCTCTGACGCTGTTTGTCATCGCCCAGACGCTCACGCATTGCCTGAATCTTCGGCTGCAGCATACGCATCTTCGCCATGGAGGTGTACTGCGCTTTAGTCAGCGGGTACATGATGCCACGTACGATGAAGGTGATAACGATGATGGAGAAGCCCCAGTTACCCAGGAAGCTGTGGATGAACTTCAGCAGCTTAAACAGCGGCTGAGAGATGAACCACAACCAGCCGTAGTCCACGGTCAGATCCAGGTGCGGCGCAACGGCAGCCATTTTGTCCTGGATTTCTGGACCGACCCACAGGGTGCTTGCCAGCTTACCGGTTTGACCCGGCTGTACCAGAACCGGCTGAGATTTGTAGCCAATGGCTGCAAGACCGTTACCCAGGTTCGCGGTATAGAAGTTGTTAGTACCGTCGTTCGTTGGCACCCACGCAGTGGCGAAATACTGCTGCAGCATTGCCACCCAACCGCCTTTAGCGCTGACGTTCAGGTTTTCGTTATCGGCAATGGTGTCGAATTTGTATTTCTCGTACTTCGCATCAGGCGTGGAGTACGCCGCGCCACGGAAGGTATGCAGCGCAAAGTTGCTGCTTCCTGTGTCACGGTGAGACGGCAGATTGATGGACTGCTTCAGCTGACCAAAGGTCGACAGTTCCAGCGGTTTCGCACCGGTGTTCTGAACGCTGTAGCCCACGTTCACCGCATATTCACCGCGTTTCAGGGTGAAGGTTTTGGTGAAGGTGTTGCCCGCGGCGTCGGTGTAGGTCATCGGGATAGCGATTTCGTTCTGACCATCAGCCAGTACGAAGGTCTCTTTCTCGACGTTGTACAGTGGACGCGCACCGTTAGCCGGGTTATCCGGGCCATCACGACCGGTCAGGCCGCTCTGGGCCTGGTAGATAAACTCAGGCGTGGTTTCCAGTAACTGGAACGGTTCGTTAGACTTCAGCTCTTTTGGGTAGGTCAACAGCAGCGCCTGCTCAACATCACCACCACGGGTGTTGATAGTCAGCTCAAGCACATCGGTCTTAACCGTAATCTGTTTCCCCTGGCCACTGGCCGGTACGCCCTGGTCGGCGGCGCTACCCGCTGCGGTGGTCGTAGTCTGCGTGGTCTGCTGCTGGGGTTGAGGATTTTTATCCTGCTCCCATGCCTGCCAGATCATGAAAGACACGAACAACAAAGCGATGATAAGAAGATTGCGTTGCGAATCCATCGTTAGTGTTCTCTGGTATCAAAGGGTCCTGGCGGGACGGGATCGTCTCCACCTGGGTGTAAAGGGTGGCATTTTAATACGCGTTTCACCGTCAACCAACTGCCTTTTATCACTCCAAACCTGCGCAATGCCTCAATTCCGTAGCTTGAGCATGTTGGCGTGAAACGGCAGTGCGGCCCGAGTAGCGGACTAATCAGGCGTTGATAGACCCGAATGAGGGCTATCAGGACCCGCGAGCCAGGCGACAATGGCGGCGCCATAATTTTTCCAACGCTTCCGAGAGAGCACGGTTATCGAGGTCGGCAACCCCTTTTTTAGCCACCACCACGAAATCCATTGAAGGCAGTTCGTGCTGACGTAAACGGAAGCTTTCACGCGTCAGACGTTTAATCCGATTGCGTTCATGCGCACGCTTAACGTTTTTCTTGGCGACAGTAAGACCGATGCGGGGATGCCCCAGCGAATTCAGGCGGCCGAGGATGGTGATTTGCGGCGTGCCAGCCCGTTGTGGCTGCTGGAAGACGAAAGTGAAATGAGTGGGAGTTAACAAACGTAACTCCCTGGGAAATGCTAGCTTAACCACTCAGGGGTTAGCTTTATTACTTGGAAACGGTCAGACGAGCGCGGCCTTTAGCACGACGACGTGCCAGAACCTGACGACCATTTTTAGTAGCCATACGAGCACGGAAGCCGTGAGAACGGTTGCGCTTCAGTACAGACGGTTGAAAAGTGCGTTTCATGGCGATTTCTACCTAAACTTGAATAAATTCACTGACTTTTGCGTATACCCGAACGAGTTTCGAACGACTAACGCCTCAGCGTGGGTGATTAAAGAGGCCGGATTGTAATAATTGTACACTCCGGAGTCAATTCTCTTTCCTTATTTCCCGCGTATTTCCGCACGTTTTCGCGTGGAAAATGAGCAACGGACGACGCAGGAAGATGAGCATCACGCGCCGGGTCGAGGATTATACGGCCTCCCAAACAAAGCGCAAGGATCGTCCCGGATCTTCGTTAGATCATTTAAGCAAGAAATTGTCTGTGCTCATTAATTTTTCCAATATGCGGGCTAAATCGTAGGGTACTCGCCCCAGGATCGTTTACACTTACCCGGTTTCCGATCTTCCTGTGGATAAATCGGGAAGAATCTGTGAGAAACAGAAGATCTCTGGCTCAGTTTAGGCTATGATCCGCGGTCCCGATCGGGATCCAGCGATCCTGGCCGGGTATAACCGCAGATAGCGGTTCGCACATCACCCTTTTGCACAGGGTCATGTCGATGTGCGCCAACAATCATGAATATTCAATAGTTTTCTTTTATTGTTCGAGTGGAGTCCGCCGTGTCACTTTCGCTTTGGCAGCAGTGTCTTGCCCGATTGCAGGATGAGTTACCAGCCACAGAATTCAGTATGTGGATCCGCCCCTTGCAGGCGGAACTGAGCGATAACACGCTGGCTTTGTATGCGCCAAACCGTTTTGTGCTCGATTGGGTAAGGGATAAATACCTTAATAACATCAATGGACTGCTGAATGATTTCTGCGGATCCGATGCGCCACAGCTACGCTTTGAAGTGGGAACAAAACCGGTCACGCAGACCGTGCGTGAAACGGTAAATGTGGCAATACCTGCTCAGGCAGCCCCCGCGCCGGCACCGCGCGCCCTTCCGGCGACCCGTTCGGGCTGGGACAACGTGCCTGCTCCGGCAGAGCAAACCTACCGTTCTAACGTCAATGTTAAACACACGTTCGATAACTTCGTTGAAGGTAAATCGAACCAGCTGGCGCGCGCGGCGGCACGCCAGGTTGCAGATAACCCCGGTGGTGCTTACAACCCGCTGTTCCTTTATGGCGGCACGGGTTTGGGTAAAACGCACCTTCTGCATGCGGTAGGCAACGGCATTATGGCGCGTAAGCCAAATGCGAAAGTGGTGTATATGCACTCCGAGCGCTTCGTTCAGGACATGGTAAAAGCCCTGCAAAACAATGCGATCGAAGAGTTTAAACGCTACTACCGTTCTGTTGACGCACTGCTTATCGATGACATCCAGTTCTTTGCCAACAAAGAACGATCCCAGGAAGAGTTTTTCCACACCTTTAATGCGCTGCTGGAAGGTAATCAGCAGATCATTTTGACGTCGGATCGTTATCCAAAAGAGATCAACGGCGTTGAAGATCGTCTGAAATCCCGTTTTGGCTGGGGCCTGACCGTGGCGATCGAGCCACCGGAACTGGAAACCCGCGTCGCGATCCTGATGAAGAAAGCTGATGAAAACGACATTCGCCTGCCGGGTGAAGTGGCGTTCTTTATTGCCAAGCGTCTGCGCTCCAACGTCCGTGAGCTTGAAGGGGCACTGAACCGCGTGATTGCCAATGCCAACTTCACCGGCCGTGCGATCACCATCGATTTTGTGCGTGAAGCGCTGCGCGATTTGCTGGCACTGCAGGAAAAATTGGTCACTATCGACAATATTCAAAAGACGGTGGCCGAGTACTACAAAATCAAAGTGGCAGATTTGCTGTCTAAACGTCGTTCCCGCTCGGTGGCGCGTCCGCGTCAGATGGCGATGGCGCTGGCAAAGGAGTTAACCAACCACAGTCTGCCGGAGATCGGCGATGCGTTTGGTGGCCGTGACCATACGACCGTGCTGCACGCTTGTCGTAAGATTGAGCAGTTACGCGAAGAAAGCCACGACATAAAAGAAGATTTTTCCAATTTAATCAGAACATTATCATCGTGACGCTATGAAATTTACCGTTGAACGTGAACATTTATTAAAACCGCTGCAACAGGTGAGTGGCCCATTAGGTGGCCGCCCAACGCTGCCAATTCTCGGAAACCTGCTGCTTCAGGTCGCGGACGGTACGCTGTCGCTGACCGGCACAGATCTGGAAATGGAAATGATCGCGCGCGTTACGCTGTCTCAGCCGCATGAAGCGGGCGCGACCACTGTTCCGGCACGTAAATTCTTTGATATCTGCCGCGGGCTGCCGGAAGGCGCTGAAATTGCCGTGCAGCTGGAAGGCGACCGTATGCTGGTGCGCTCTGGCCGTAGCCGTTTCTCGCTCTCCACGCTGCCTGCCGCGGACTTCCCGAACCTGGACGACTGGCAGAGTGAAGTTGAATTCACCCTGCCGCAGGCAACGATGAAGCGTCTGATTGAAGCCACGCAGTTCTCAATGGCGCATCAGGACGTTCGTTACTACTTAAACGGCATGCTGTTCGAAACCGAAGGTGAAGAGCTGCGTACCGTGGCTACCGACGGTCACCGACTGGCAGTCTGTTCCATGCCCATTGGCGACTCGCTGCCAAACCATTCGGTGATCGTACCGCGTAAAGGGGTGATTGAGCTGATGCGTATGCTCGACGGTGGTGATACGCCACTGCGCGTGCAGATCGGCAGCAATAACATCCGTGCTCACGTGGGTGATTTTGTCTTCACATCGAAGCTGGTTGACGGTCGTTTCCCGGATTATCGCCGCGTATTGCCGAAGAACCCGGACAAAACGCTGGAAGCCGGTTGCGACAGCCTCAAGCAGGCCTTTGCCCGCGCCGCGATTCTCTCTAACGAGAAATTCCGCGGGGTGCGTCTGTATGTGAGCGAAAATCAGATCAAAATCACCGCCAACAACCCGGAGCAGGAAGAGGCAGAAGAGATTCTGGACGTCGCCTATGCCGGGACTGAGATGGAAATCGGCTTTAACGTCAGTTATGTGCTGGATGTACTGAACGCGCTTAAATGCGAGAACGTTCGCATTCTGCTGACCGACTCCGTTTCGAGTGTACAGATTGAAGATGCGGCCAGCCAAAGTGCGGCTTACGTTGTCATGCCGATGAGGCTGTAGTGAACGCTATCGGGCTATCTTACTTGCCTTTTTCAACCCGGGCTGTGCTCGTCCCTGTCTCGTACTTTGTGTACGCGCCAGGGTCTGCGTGCAGTCCGCGTTGAAACGGGCTGAGCCGATTACGCCCTGGCCCGAAGAAATCCAGATATGTCACTGACGCGCCTTTTAATTAAAGATTTCCGCAATATCGAAAACGCGGATCTCGCTTTATCCCCTGGCTTTAATTTCCTGGTTGGCGCGAACGGCAGCGGCAAAACCAGCGTGCTTGAGGCCATCTACACGCTCGGCCATGGACGGGCGTTTCGCAGTCTGCAAATTGGCCGCGTCATTCGCCACGAACAGGAAGCCTTTGTTCTGCACGGGCGTTTGCAGGGCGCGGAGCGTGAAACGGCCATCGGTCTGACCAAAGACAAGCAGGGCGACAGCAAGGTTCGTATCGACGGTACTGACGGCCACAAAGTGGCTGAGCTCGCGCTGCTGATGCCAATGCAGCTGATTACGCCGGAGGGGTTTACTTTACTCAATGGCGGCCCCAAATACAGAAGAGCTTTCCTTGACTGGGGATGCTTTCACAACGAAGCCGGTTTCTTTAACGCCTGGAGCAACCTGAAGCGCCTGCTTAAGCAGCGTAACGCTGCACTGCGCCAGGTGACACGCTACGCCCAGCTGCGCCCGTGGGACAAGGAATTAATTCCCCTTGCGGAACAAATCAGCTGCTGGCGTGCCGAATACAGCGCGGGTATCGCCGACGATATGGCCGACACCTGCAAACAGTTTTTACCTGAATTCTCTCTCACCTTCTCCTTCCAGCGCGGCTGGGAGAAAGAGACAGATTATGCCGAAGTGTTAGAGAGAAATTTCGAGCGCGACCGCATGCTGACCTACACCGCACATGGCCCGCACAAGGCGGATTTCCGCATTCGTGCCGACGGTGCGCCGGTGGAAGACACGCTGTCGCGTGGGCAGCTCAAGCTTTTGATGTGTGCGCTGCGCCTGGCGCAGGGAGAGTTTTTGACCCGCGAGAGCGGGCGACGCTGCCTGTACCTGATAGATGATTTTGCCTCGGAACTTGACGACGCGCGGCGCGGGCTGCTTGCCAGCCGCTTAAAAGCCACGCAGTCACAGGTTTTCGTCAGTGCGATTAGCGCTGAACACGTTATAGACATGTCGGACGAAAATTCGAAGATGTTTACCGTGGAAAAGGGTAAAATAACGGATTAACCCAAGTTGAAATGAGCGAGAAACGTTGATGTCGAATTCTTATGACTCCTCCAGTATCAAAGTCCTGAAAGGGCTGGATGCGGTGCGTAAGCGCCCGGGTATGTATATCGGCGACACGGATGACGGCACCGGTCTGCACCACATGGTATTCGAGGTGGTAGATAACGCTATCGACGAAGCGCTCGCGGGTCACTGTAAAGACATCGTGGTCACGATCCATGCGGACAACTCCGTCTCCGTCACCGATGACGGTCGTGGCATCCCAACCGGTATTCACCCGGAAGAGGGCGTATCGGCTGCGGAAGTTATCATGACCGTTCTGCACGCAGGCGGTAAGTTCGATGATAACTCCTATAAAGTTTCCGGCGGTCTGCACGGTGTAGGTGTGTCCGTGGTTAACGCCCTGTCGCAGAAACTGGAGCTGGTTATCCAGCGCGAAGGCAAAATTCACCGTCAGCTGTATACGCACGGCGTGCCGCAGGCACCGCTGGCTGTTACGGGTGACACCGACAAAACCGGTACCATGGTGCGTTTCTGGCCGAGTCTTGAAACGTTCACCAACGTTACCGAGTTCGAATATGAGATTCTGGCGAAACGCCTGCGTGAACTGTCGTTCCTGAACTCCGGTGTCTCGATTCGTCTGCGTGACAAACGCGACAACAGAGAAGACCACTTCCACTACGAAGGCGGTATCCGGGCGTTCGTTGAGTATCTGAACAAGAACAAAACGCCCATTCACCCGAATATCTTCTACTTCTCTACCGAAAAAGACGGTATTGGCGTGGAAGTGGCGCTGCAGTGGAACGATGGTTTCCAGGAAAACATCTACTGCTTCACCAACAACATTCCACAGCGTGACGGCGGTACTCACCTTGCGGGCTTCCGTGCGGCGATGACCCGTACCCTGAATGCCTACATGGACAAAGAAGGCTACAGCAAGAAAGCGAAAGTCAGCGCCACCGGTGATGATGCCCGTGAAGGCCTGATTGCGGTTGTCTCCGTGAAGGTACCGGATCCGAAGTTCTCCTCTCAGACTAAAGACAAGCTGGTCTCTTCTGAGGTGAAATCGGCGGTTGAACAGCAGATGAACGAACTGCTGAGCGAATACCTGTTGGAAAACCCGTCAGACGCGAAAATCGTGGTTGGCAAAATTATCGATGCGGCACGTGCCCGTGAAGCGGCGCGTAAAGCCCGTGAAATGACCCGTCGTAAAGGCGCGCTGGATTTAGCTGGCCTGCCAGGCAAACTGGCTGACTGCCAGGAACGCGACCCGGCGCTGTCCGAACTGTACCTCGTGGAAGGGGACTCCGCGGGCGGTTCTGCGAAGCAGGGCCGTAACCGTAAGAATCAGGCTATCCTGCCGCTGAAGGGTAAAATCCTCAACGTAGAGAAGGCCCGTTTCGACAAGATGCTCTCTTCTCAGGAAGTGGCAACGCTGATCACCGCGCTCGGTTGCGGCATCGGCCGTGACGAGTACAACCCGGACAAACTGCGCTACCACAGCATCATCATCATGACCGATGCGGACGTCGACGGCTCGCACATCCGTACGCTGCTGTTGACCTTCTTCTATCGTCAGATGCCAGAAATTGTTGAACGTGGCCACGTCTACATTGCACAGCCACCGCTGTACAAAGTGAAGAAAGGCAAACAGGAACAGTACATCAAAGACGACGAAGCGATGGATCAGTACCAAATCGCGATCGCGCTTGATGGTGCGACCCTGCATGCGAACTCTCACGCCCCTGCACTGGCCGGTGAGCCGCTGGAGCGTCTGGTGTCCGAGTTTAACGCGGCACAGAAAATGATTGGTCGTATGGAGCGTCGTTATCCTAAATCGCTGCTGAAGGCGCTGATTTATCAGCCAACCCTGACGGAAGCCGAACTGAGCGATGAACAGGTTGTTACCCGCTGGGTGAACACCCTGGTAACCGAGCTGAACGAGAAAGAGCAGCACGGCAGCCAGTGGAAGTTTGATGTCCAGCAGAACGCTCAGCAGCAGTTCGAACCGATTGTGCGCGTGCGTACTCACGGCGTTGATACCGATTACCCCCTGGAGCACGAGTTTGTGACCGGTCCGGAATATCGCCGTATCTGTACGCTGGGTGAGAAGCTCCGTGGTCTTATCGAAGACGATGCGTTTATCGAACGTGGTGAACGTCGTCAGCCGGTAGCAAGCTTCGAGCAGGCGCTGGAGTGGCTGGTGAAAGAGTCCCGTCGTGGTCTGTCTATTCAGCGTTATAAAGGTCTGGGTGAAATGAACCCGGATCAACTGTGGGAAACCACCATGGATCCGGAAAGCCGTCGTATGCTGCGCGTGACCGTTAAAGACGCGATTGCAGCCGATCAGCTGTTCACAACCCTGATGGGCGATGCGGTTGAACCACGTCGTGCCTTTATCGAAGAGAACGCCCTGAAAGCGGCGAATATCGATATCTAAGGGTGGTTACACCGCAAGTCAGAGGCCGCGCGTTTAGCGCGGCTTTTTTGTGGGCGCAGAATTATCAGCATCCAGCTCCAGCGACAGGACTGACGGTAACCGGCTGACCAGCATGTCGACCGCAATCCTGACTCGCAGGGGCAGATGCGGCGTCTGCTGCCAGACCGCGTGAACGTCGAAACGCACATCCGGCGCCTGTTTTAAGAGTGGGATGAGCCTTCCATTCTGCAGCTCTTTGAGCACCATCCAGCAGGGTAACCATGCAATACCATGCCCGGCCAGCGCTGCGTCGCAGATAGCCTGCAGATCGTCCATATTGAGGGATGAGCGGGGAATTAGGGTGTGCGATATTCCTTCGTGGTCCGCCAGTTCCCACGGTAACACCCTGCCGGCACGCAGGTAGTTAATGGTCTTATGCTGGCGTAAATCGGCAACGGTTTCAGGCTGGCCGTTATTCCTCAGGTACTCCGGCGCGGCGCACAGCACCATTCGGTGTTCCCCCAGGCGTCTGGCGACCAGCATGGTGCTGTCCGGCAGTGCGCCGTTTCGCACCGCCATATCAAACCCTTCCTCGACGATATCCACTACGCGATCGCTGAATGACATTTCCAGCTCAAGGGCAGGATGCTCCTGCGTCAAGGCTATCAGCAGCGGGGCGATGCACTGGCGGCCAAACAGCACCGGCATGGCAACACGCAGACGGCCACTCACCTGATGTTTCCCTGTTTCCAGCAGCGACTCCGCGCCACGGATTTCCTGGAGTGCTCGCAGGCAACGTTCATAAAAAAGGGCACCGTTATCGGTCAGGCTTTGGCTACGCGTTGTGCGCTGAAACAGGCGTACCCCCAGCCGCGCTTCAAGGCGAGCAATGCTTTTCCCTACCGCCGAGCGCGACAAATGCAAACGCACCGCGGCCTGAGCAAAACTGCCTGCCTCTACGGCGGCGACAAAAACGGGAATATCCTTCAGCGTATCGGTCATGGATTGTCGTTCTTCAGGAATCAATAGTGGGAAAAGGTATCGCCACTGGCGACCATGAGTCAACGTTAGACTGTCAGTACTGAAGTGCATTTGATAACAGGAGAAAAAGATGACAGAGATGATGCAACGCTGGTCAATGGACGCCCTTGGGCGTGAAAACCTCAGACTCACTCAGGCGCCTGTTCCCCAGCCAGGCCCGGGTGAAGTGCGCGTGCGGGTGAACGCTGTTGCGCTCAACTATCGCGATAAAATGGTCATCGAAGGCAACATGCCGATCGCGCTCTCCTTCCCGTTTACTCCGGCATCTGACATGGCAGGCGTGGTGGACAGTACGGGGGAAGGCGTTACCCGCTTTAAACCCGGTGCTCGCGTCATCTCCACCTTCTCTCCGGAGTGGGTAGACGGTAAACCGAAAGGCGACGCCCGCAATTTGCCCTACCAGACGCTGGGCGGTTACTTTCAGGGGATGCTGTCTGAATACGTGATCATGCGTGAAAACTGGCTGGTGGCCGCCCCGGAAACGCTGGATGACGCAGAGGCCAGCACCTTACCCTGCGCGGGGCTTACCGCATGGTTTGCACTGGTGGAGCGCGGACAGTTACGTGCCGGACAGTCGGTGCTGGTGCAAGGCACAGGCGGTGTCGCAATCTTCGCGTTGCAAATCGCCAAAGCACACGGTGCAGAAGTTTTTGTGACGTCGGGCAGTGATGAAAAACTGGCGCTGGCTAAAACGCTCGGTGCCGATCGGGGCATCAACCGGCTTAAAGGGAACTGGGCTGACGAGATTTACGCGCTGACGCAGGATCGCGGTATCGACCATATTATTGAAACCCTTGGCGGGGAGAACCTGAGACATTCCCTGCGGGCCGTTGCCGTTCACGGGCGCATATCCGTCATTGGCGTGTTGGCCGGGAGTGAAATCTCGCTGCCTGCCAGCGAACTCTTGCTGAAATCACCTGTGATTCAGGGGATTGGTGTCGGGCACCGCCGTGCGCTGGAAGATTTTGTCCGCGCCGTCGATGTCACGGGGCTGAAACCGGTGATTGAACACCGCTACCGTTTTAACCAGCTTGAAGAGGCGCTTGTACACCTCGACCGCGGTGCTTTTGGCAAAATAGTCCTCACCCGCGAGTAAGCCGTTATCCCCGGGACAGGCGTAAAAGGGGGCTTTTGTTGCGCAATGTAGCTCTATTTTTGTGGGCTTAATCGCGTTAGCATGAGGCAGCACTCATTTATCCCGGGGACCCTATGGCTATCAAACTTATTGCTATCGACATGGACGGCACGCTGTTGCTGCCAGACCACACTATTTCTCCAGCCGTTAAAAACGCGATTGCCGCTGCGCGCGCAAAAGGCGTGAATGTGGTACTGACCACCGGTCGTCCGTATGCGGGCGTGCACAGCTACCTGAAAGAGCTGCACATGAATCAGCCGGGCGATTACTGCATTACCTATAACGGTGCGCTGGTACAGAAGGCGGCGGATGGCAGCACGGTGGCGCAAACCGCGCTGAACTATGACGATTACCTGTTCCTGGAAAAACTGTCCCGCGAGGTCGGTTCCCATTTCCACGCGCTCGATCGCAATACGCTCTATACCGCTAACCGTGATATCAGCTATTACACCGTACATGAATCCTATGTCGCGACGATCCCACTGGTGTTCTGCGAAGCTGAGAAAATGGATCCGAGCACCCAGTTCCTGAAAGTGATGATGATTGATGAGCCTGACATCCTGGATAAAGCGATTGCGCGCATTCCGGCTGAGGTAAAAGAGAAATACACCGTGCTGAAAAGTGCGCCGTACTTCCTCGAAATCCTGGATAAACGCGTTAATAAAGGCACAGGTGTGAAATCGCTGGCAGATACGCTTGGCATCAAACCGGACGAGATCATGGCGCTGGGCGATCAGGAAAACGACATTGCGATGATTGAATATGCGGGCATGGGTGTGGCAATGGACAATGCGATCCCGTCGGTGAAAGACGTGGCCAATTTCGTGACCAAATCTAACCTCGAAGACGGCGTTGCCTACGCGATCGAGAAATTTGTTCTGCAGTAACAGCGTTTCACGCTCATCAGCCTCGGTTATCAACCGGGGCTTTTTTTTGCGCTGAATTTATCGAATTGTTCTTTTTGTGATCTGTATTGTAGTACAATATTAATTTATTGTACTACATTACAGCCACGGTAATGACGAAAGGCGTCACGTTTGTACTGCAAAAGTGAGGCGAAATTCAGCGGTCGAGGTAAAGTAGTCCTGAACATACAGAGCATAAGGACTCTCCATGACTCTCAATAAAACCGATCGCATCGTCATCACGCTGGGCACCCAGATCGTGGGTGGAAAGTACGTTCCCGGTTCACCGCTGCCTGCTGAGGCAGAGCTGTGTGAGGAGTTTGAAACCTCGCGCAACATCATTCGGGAAGTGTTTCGCTCGCTCATGGCAAAGCGGCTGATTGAAATGAAGCGCTACCGCGGCGCCTTTGTCGCCCCGCGTAATCAGTGGAACTACCTCGACACCGATGTCCTGCAGTGGGTGCTGGAAAACGACTACGACCCAAGGCTGATTGGCGCGATGAGTGAGGTACGAAACCTGGTAGAGCCGGCCATCGCCCGTTGGGCTGCGGAACGTGCAACGTCAGGAGACCTGGCTCAGATTGAGTCCGCCCTGAACGACATGATTGCCAATAACCAGAACCGGGATGCGTTCAACGAAGCGGACATCCGCTATCACGAAGCGGTGCTGCAGTCGGTTCATAACCCGGTATTACAGCAGCTTAGCGTTGCCATCAGCTCGCTACAGCGCGCGGTATTTGAACGAACCTGGATGGGCGATGAGGCCAACATGCCAAAAACGCTCCAGGAACATAAAGCGCTGTTCGATGCTATCCGGCATCAGGACGGCGACGCGGCAGAGCAGGCGGCACTTACGATGATCGCCAGCTCGACACGAAGGTTGAAGGAAATCACATGACATCTCGCTACATCGCTATTGACTGGGGATCGACCAATCTGCGCGCCTGGCTGTATCAGGGCGAGCAGTGCCTGGAAAGCAGGCAATCAGAAGCAGGCGTGACGCGCCTGAACGGTAAATCCCCCGAGGCGGTGTTAGCAGAGGTGACACACAACTGGCGCGAGGGCGCCACGCCGGTGGTCATGGCGGGCATGGTGGGCAGTAACGTGGGGTGGAAGGTCGCGCCTTATCTGCCCGTACCTGCCGCGTTCGCTGCCATTGGCGAGCAGTTAACGTCCGTTGGTGACAATATCTGGATTATTCCAGGATTGTGCGTTTCCCGGAACGATAACCACAATGTGATGCGCGGCGAAGAGACCCAGCTCCTTGGCGCGCGCACGCTCTCTCCTTCTTCTGTCTACGTCATGCCCGGCACGCACTGTAAATGGGTGCAGGCCGACGCTGAGCACATCCACGATTTTCGCACCGTGATGACCGGTGAGCTGCACCACTTGCTGCTGACGCATTCGCTGGTGGGCGCGGGGTTGCCGGAGCAGGACGCTTCGTCCGAGGCCTTTGCCGCCGGGCTGGAGCGGGGTATCGCCAGCCCTGCCGTTTTGCCGCAACTTTTTGAAGTTCGCGCTTCGCATGTACTGGGCACGCTTCCCCGTACGCAGGTCAGCGAATTTTTATCGGGCCTGTTGATTGGCGCGGAAGTCGCCAGCCTGAGCGAGCAGTTCGCCGGGCAACAGGCCATCACCCTCGTCGCGGGTTCATCGCTGACCTCTCGCTACCGCCAGGCGTTCAATGCCATCGGGCGGGACGTAGCAGCGGTAGAAGGCGACACGGCATTTCAGGCAGGAATAAGGAGCATCGCTCATGCAGTGGCAAACTAATCTTCCCCTCATCGCTATCCTGCGCGGCGTCACGCCCGACGAGGTTTTAGCGCACGTAGGCGCAGCGATCGACGCCGGTTTTGACGCCGTGGAAATACCGCTTAATTCCCCAGAGTGGGAAAAGAGCATCCCGGCGGTCGTGGACGCGTTTGGTGATAAGGCGCTGATTGGCGCTGGCACCGTTCTGCAACCGGAGCAGGTGGACCAGCTTGCGCAGATGGGCTGCAGGCTGATTGTGACGCCGAATATTCACCCTGAGGTGATCCGCCGCGCAGTGGGCTACGGCATGACCGTCTGCCCGGGATGCGCAACGGCAACAGAAGCGTTCGCGGCTCTCGATGCGGGCGCGCAGTCGCTCAAAATTTTCCCGTCATCGGCTTTTGGTCCGGCCTATATCAGCGCGCTGAAAGCGGTATTGCCCGCCAGCGTACCGGTCTTTGCCGTGGGGGGCGTGACGCCAGAAAACCTGGCGCAGTGGATCAACGCAGGTTGTGTCGGGGCGGGTCTGGGCAGCGATCTCTATCGCGCCGGGCAATCCGTCGAACGTACCGCACAGCAGGCGGCCGCATTTGTGAAAGCGTATCGAGAGGCAGTGAAATGAAAATAACCAAACTCACCACGTACCGTTTACCGCCGCGTTGGCTGTTCCTGAAAATCGAAACCGATGAAGGCGTGGTCGGCTGGGGCGAACCGGTCATTGAAGGGCGTGCGCGTACCGTGGAAGCGGCGGTGCATGAGCTGGGCGAGTACCTGACAGGACAAGATCCTGCCCGCATCAACGACCTGTGGCAGGTGATGTACCGCGCGGGTTTCTACCGGGGCGGACCGGTTCTGATGAGCGCCATCGCCGGTATCGACCAGGCGTTATGGGACATCAAAGGCAAAGTGCTGAATGCGCCGGTCTGGCAGCTGATGGGCGGCCTGGTGCGCGACAAAATCAAAGCCTACAGCTGGGTAGGCGGCGACCGTCCCGCGGAAGTGATCGACGGTATCAGGCAGCTGCGCAATATTGGTTTTGACACCTTTAAACTGAACGGCTGCGAAGAGATGGGCGTCATCGACAACGCACGGGCGGTAGACCGCGCGGTAAATACCGTGGCGCAGATCCGTGAAGCGTTCGGTAACGAGATTGAGTTTGGCCTGGACTTCCACGGTCGCGTCAGCGCGCCGATGGCCAAAGTGCTGATTAAAGAGCTGGAGCCGTACCGTCCGCTGTTTATCGAAGAGCCGGTGTTGGCCGAGCAGGCGGAGTACTACCCGAAACTGGCCGCACAGACGCATATCCCGATTGCCGCCGGTGAGCGCATGTTCTCGCGCTTCGAGTTCAAACGCGTGCTGGAAGCTGGCGGCCTGGCGATATTGCAGCCGGATCTATCGCATGCCGGCGGCATCACGGAATGCTACAAAATCGCCGGGATGGCGGAAGCCTACGACGTGGCGCTGGCACCGCATTGTCCGCTGGGGCCGATCGCACTGGCAGCCTGTCTGCACGTCGACTTTGTCTCGCGCAACGCGGTATTCCAGGAACAGAGCATGGGCATTCACTATAACAAGGGCGCGGAACTGCTCGACTTTGTGAAAAACAAAGATGATTTCAGCATGGAAGGCGGTTTCTTTAAACCGTTAACGAAGCCGGGCCTTGGCGTGGATATCGACGAAGCCAAAGTCATTGAGCTGAGTAAAAACGCGCCTGACTGGCGCAACCCGTTATGGCGTCATGAAGATGGCTCTGTCGCTGAGTGGTAATTCAGCCAAAGCACATCGCCACTAAAAAGTAATTTCAACAATAACAAACACACACCCTCTGTAAATTACAGGGCATGGTGAGCGGCTTCGCTATGCCCAAAATCTGGAGACAGATTGCGATGGATATTCCTGTTACTGCTGCAAAAACCGGGCGTCGGCGCTACCTGACGCTGGTCATGATCTTTATTACTGTGGTCATCTGTTACGTTGACCGCGCCAACCTTGCCGTGGCTTCAGCCCATATTCAGGAGGAGTTTGGGATCAGCAAAGCGGAAATGGGCTACGTCTTTTCGGCGTTTGCCTGGCTGTATACGCTGTGCCAGATCCCCGGCGGCTGGTTCCTTGACCGCGTCGGCTCGCGCCTGACCTATTTCATTGCCATCTTCGGCTGGTCTGTGGCGACCCTGTTCCAGGGCTTTGCCACCGGGCTGATGTCGCTGATTGGCCTGCGTGCGATCACCGGGATTTTCGAAGCCCCGGCGTTTCCGACCAATAACCGCATGGTGACCAGCTGGTTCCCGGAGCATGAACGCGCCTCGGCCGTTGGGTTCTACACCTCCGGGCAGTTTGTCGGCCTGGCATTCCTGACGCCGCTGCTGATCTGGATCCAGGAACTGCTGAGCTGGCACTGGGTCTTTATTGTGACCGGGGGGATCGGCATTATCTGGTCGTTGATCTGGTTCAAGGTCTATCAACCGCCGCGTCTCACCAAAAGTATCAGCAAAGCTGAACTGGACTATATCCGCGACGGTGGCGGCCTGGTGGATGGCGATGCGCCGGTGAAAAAAGAGGCGCGTCAGCCGCTGACTAAAGCCGACTGGAAGCTGGTTTTCCATCGCAAGCTGGTGGGGGTTTATCTGGGGCAGTTCGCGGTGACCTCCACGCTGTGGTTCTTCCTGACCTGGTTCCCGAACTATCTGACCCAGGAAAAAGGCATCACCGCGCTGAAGGCGGGCTTTATGACCACCGTACCGTTCCTTGCGGCCTTCTTTGGTGTGCTGCTTTCCGGCTGGCTGGCGGACAGGCTGGTGAAAAAAGGGTTCTCGCTGGGTGTCGCGCGTAAAACGCCTATTATCTGCGGGCTGCTGATCTCCACCTGCATCATGGGCGCAAACTACACCAACGATCCGGTCTGGATTATGACGCTGATGGCGATTGCGTTCTTCGGTAACGGTTTTGCCTCCATCACCTGGTCGCTGGTCTCCTCGCTGGCCCCGATGCGCCTGATTGGTCTGACCGGGGGCGTGTTCAACTTTGTCGGTGGACTGGGGGGGATCACGGTTCCGCTGGTCATCGGTTATCTGGCTCAGGACTATGGCTTTGGCCCGGCACTGATCTATATCTCCGCAGTGGCCTTGCTCGGTGCGCTCTCCTACATCCTGCTGGTGGGTGACGTCAAACGTGTAGGCTAATTCCCCGCAATGTTTTACCCTGATGCGATAACTGCGCATCAGGGTAACGCCATGAAACAAATCACCTTCGCCTCCCATCATCACCAGCTTACCAATATCAATACCTGGACGCCGGACAGCCAGTGGCTGGCCTACGATGTGCGTCCGTCCGGCGCATCGTTTACCGGTGAAACTATTGAGCGGGTCAATGTTATTACGGGTGACGTCGAGGTGATCTATCGCACCAGTCACGGCGCGCATGTTGGCGTGGTGACCGTTCATCCGCAGCAGGACAAATATGTCTTTATCCACGGCCCGGAAAACCCGGATGCAGACTGGCACTACGATTTTCATCATCGTCAGGGCGTGGTTGTACACAACGGTCAGGTGAGTAACCTGGATGCCATGGATATCACGCCGCCTTATACCGCAGGCGCGCTGCGTGGCGGCAGCCACGTGCACGTTTTTAGCCCTGACGGACAGTTCGTGAGCTTTACCTACAACGACCATGTATTGCATGAGCGTGACCCGAAGCTCGATTTACGTAATGTCGGCGTCGCAGTACCTTTTGGCCCGGTGATGCCGCAGGGGACGCATCCACGTGAATATTCCGGCACCTTCTGGAGCGTGCTGGTGAGCCGCACGACGCCCGCGCCTCAGCCCGGCAGCGATGAGATCAACCGAGCCTATGAAGAGGGCTGGGTGGGCAATGACAGGCTGGCGTTTATCGGCGATACCGTGTCTGCGACAGGCGAGAAAGTGCCAGAACTGTTTATTGTGGATCTGCCCAACGACGAGCAGGGATGGAAACGCGCGGGCGATGCGCCGCTGCAGGGGACTCCTGAGACGCTGCCTGCGCCCCCGGCGGGTGTCATGCAGCGCCGGCTGACCTTTACCCACCAGCGGGCATTCCCGGGGCTGGTAAACGTGCCGCGTCACTGGGTGCGCTGTAACCCGCAGGGGACGCAGATTGCGTTTCTGATGCGTGATGATAAGGGCATTGTGCAGCTGTGGCTTATCGCTCCAGAAGGCGGCGAACCACGCCAGTTGACGCATAACGAAAGTGACATTCAGTCGGCATTTACCTGGCACCCAGCCGGTCACCGTCTTGGATTTGTGCTGGAAGAGCGGATTGCCTGCTGTGATGCGCAAACCGGAGAGGTGACGTTTTTGACGTCCGATCACGGCAATCCACCGTCTGGTGATGCGGTCGTGTTTTCCCCGGACGGGCGTTTTATTGCATGGATGGAAGAGACAGAAGGTTTCCGTCAGCTTTGGCTAACGGAAACCGGGCAGCGTTAACGCGTTGGCGTTAAGCGGGCGGAATGACGGAATTGGTGGCCAGATTTTGCTGCTCGCTTTTCTCTACCCGCGAGCGCACGGAGCTGTCCTTACGGAACATATCCCACGGCAGCAAAAGCGTATCGGCCACAGCCGTAAACGGCATATCCAGGATGACCAGGGATTTTGTGCCCCAGTTGGTATCGTCATCGGAGATCATCTCAGCGCTGGCACGCGTCCCCGGATATGTTCCTTCTTTACCGCCGGTGTGAGACATCACGCTCGAACACCCGCAAAGTAAAACAACCCCGCTGAACGTCGTCAGCTTTATCAGAACATTTTTCATCATCACTCAGTCATCGTTAATGGCACTGCATAAACCTGCAACTCAGGGTTATAGCGAGCCTCGTTCAAAATGGATAGCCCGATAACCCCGCACTGTGGCAGCCATCGCAATTTAACCCTTTGTGCTGTTGTCCCAGTCTAAGCGAGATGCACGAAAGTGCAAAAAAAAGTGCGCCCGCTGCGCTTGAAAAGACCGGTTCCAGACCCATTTTAAGAATGTAACCCGATAACGAACACGCCTGCGGGGTGTTCAGGGGCACACTGGCCTGTCCATGGTGGAAGGCTACAATTTCTCGCTGATTTCAGGAGCTTTTATTTATGCGTAACTTCGATCTTTCCCCGCTATACCGTTCTGCAATTGGTTTTGACCGCCTGTTTAACCATTTAGAAAATAACCAAAGCCAGAGCAACGGCTACCCTCCATACAATGTTGAACTGGTGGATGAAAACCACTACCGCATCGCCATTGCCGTCGCCGGTTTTGCAGAGAACGAACTGGAGATCACCGCGCAGGACAACCTGCTGGTGGTGAAAGGTTCACATACGGCTGAGCAGAAAGAACGCACCTACCTTTATCAGGGTATCGCCGAGCGCAACTTTGAACGCAAGTTCCAGTTAGCCGAGAACATTCACGTGAAAGGCGCGAACCTGGTCAACGGCCTGCTGTTTATCGAACTGGAACGGGTGATTCCGGAAGAGAAAAAACCGCGCCGTATCGAGATCAACTGATTATGCGGGTCGCGCGAGCGGCCCACCCAGAATTGCTTGCCGTAATGGGAGCATATGTGAATCCATGAGGATTTGCAGGAACAACTGCGCACAAAAATAAACTGTGCCGAACTCGCTTCTCAGAAGGAGATTTAGTATGCGTAACTACGATTTATCCCCCCTGCTGCGTCAGTGGATTGGTTTTGACAAACTGGCTAATGCCCTGCAAAGCGCCACCGAGCAACAGACGTTTCCGCCGTACAACATCGAAAAAAGCGATGACAACCACTATCGCATCACCCTTGCGCTGGCCGGGTTCCGCCAGGACGATCTGGATATTCAGCTCGAAGGCACGCGCCTGACCGTGAAAGGTACGCCGGAAAAACAAGAAACCGAGACCAAATGGCTGCACCAGGGCCTGGTTAATCAGCCGTTTAGCCTGAGCTTTACTCTGGCTGACCATATGGAAGTGTCCGGTGCGACATTTACCAACGGGCTGCTGCATATCGACCTGACCCGCAACGTGCCGGAAGCCATTGCACCGCAGCGTATCGCCATTAGCGAGCGTCCTGCGCTGAACAGTTAACCCTCTGCGGGTTGTTGCCTCTCCCACAGGGAAAGGATGAAAAGATAACGCCCTGCCCCGGCAGGGCTTTTTTGTGCGCCATCGCCCATACAACCGCGTGCGGCTCTGAGAGAATCCGTAGCATAACTAAGGTTATGCACAGGAAGTGGATCATGAGTGATATCGCGTTAACCGTTAGCGTGTTGGCCCTGGTCGCAGTGGTGGGTCTGTGGATTGGCAATGTTAAAATCCGCGGCGTCGGATTTGGGATAGGCGGGGTGCTGTTCGGCGGGATTTTTGTTGGCCATTTTGCCGACCAGCTTGGGCTGGTGCTCAGCGCCGAAATGCTCCATTTCATCCAGGAATTCGGTCTGATCCTCTTCGTCTACACCATTGGTATTCAGGTGGGGCCTGGCTTTTTCGCTTCCCTTCGGGTCTCCGGATTACGGCTGAACCTGTTTGCCTTCGGCATTGTGGTGATGGGAGGGCTGGTCACCGCCATTCTGCATAAGCTCTTCGATATTCCGCTGCCGGTGGTGCTGGGTATTTTCTCCGGGGCGGTCACCAATACGCCTGCACTGGGTGCAGGGCAGCAAATTTTGCGCGATCTTGGCATCTCTCCCGGTATTGTCGACCAGATGGGGATGAGCTACGCCATGGCCTATCCGTTTGGGATTTGCGGCATTCTGCTCTCCATGTGGCTGGTGCGGGTACTCTTTCGCATTAACGTCGAAAACGAGGCAAAAGACCACGAAACCACGCTCACCAACGGCCATATGCCGATCAAAACCATCAACATTCGCGTCGATAACCCCAACCTTAACAATATGGCGATTCAGGATGTGCCGATCCTGAACAGCGCCAATATTATCTGCTCACGCCTTAAACGTGACGATATGCTGATGGTACCTGCGCCCGGGACCATTATTCAGCAGGGTGACCTGCTGCACCTGGTTGGACAGCCCGGGGATTTAAACAATGCGCGGCTGGTGATTGGTCAGGAGGTGGAGACCTCGCTCTCCACGCGCGGCACCGATATGCGCGTAGAGCGCGTCGTGGTGACCAACGAGCACGTGCTTGGCAAGAAAATACGCGATTTGCAGGTTAAAGAGCGCTATGACGTCGTGATCTCCCGTCTTAACCGTGCTGGGGTGGAACTGGTCGCCAGCCCGGAAGCCAGCCTGCAGTTCGGCGATATCCTGAACCTGGTTGGGCGCCCGTCATCCATTGATGCGGTAGCGGACATGGTGGGTAACGCCCAGCAAAAACTGCAGCAGGTGCAGATGTTGCCGGTCTTTATCGGTATCGGGCTGGGGGTGCTGCTTGGCTCCATTCCGCTGTATGTCCCGGGTTTTCCGGTTGCGCTCAAGCTGGGCCTGGCGGGCGGACCGCTGATTATGGCGCTGATCCTCGGGCGTATCGGCTGTATCGGTAAGCTCTACTGGTTTATGCCACCGAGCGCCAACCTGGCGCTGCGCGAGCTGGGGATTGTGCTGTTTCTGGCGGTGGTCGGCCTGAAATCCGGGGGCGATTTTATCGATACCCTGGTGAAGGGCGAGGGGATGAGCTGGGTCGGTTACGGGATATTTATCACGGCGATTCCGCTCCTGACGATGGGGATCCTGGCGCGGATGTTCGCCAAAATGAACTATCTGACGCTCTGCGGCATGCTCGCCGGATCAATGACTGACCCACCCGCACTGGCCTTTGCCAACAACCTGCACGCCACCAGCGGCGCGGCGGCGCTGTCATACGCCACGGTCTACCCGCTGGTGATGTTCCTGCGCATTATTACCCCGCAGCTACTGGCGGTGCTGTTCTGGGGGATGAGTTAGCAGATCGTCCGGGTGGATGCGCCGCAGATGGTAGTCCACCTGGTAATCACGGGTATTACGGAACATCACGGAATAATTGAGAAATTCGCCGCTGTCGCTGTAGGAAAGAGACGTTATCCGCAGCAGCGGCGTCTGTTCCGGCAGGTTCAGGTAACCGGCGAGCTGTTTATCTGCCAGCACCGGCGTCAGGCTCTCGTAGTTGCCGCTGATGGTTATCCCGCACTCCTTCTCGATGTAATCAAACTTCGACCCCTCCAGATGTGCCAGTGAAAGCGTGCGGAACAGCTTCACGGGCATAAAGCTGTCCTCCAGCATCAGGGGCTTTCCGTCGACATAACGCACCCGGCGCGAGAAGTAGATGCGCTCATCCACCTGAATGCGGAGCTGGCTGGCGATAGCGGGCGGAGCGGGCATCACTTCGAACTGTAGCACCTTGCTCTGCACCTCTTTTCCCTGCTGGCGCAGCACCTCCACCAGCCCGGTCAGATTGGTGGTTTCGTGGTGGACATCTTTACGCGCCACGAATGTCCCGCTACCGTGTCGGCGTTCAACCAGCCCCCAGTTCACCAGCAGATCCAGCGCCTTCCGAATGGTCATCCGCGCCACGCCAAACTCCTGCGCCAGCGCTTTCTCACCCGGCAGCGGACTCCCGATATTGTAGTCCGACGAATTCAGCCGCAGCCGCAACCTGTCAGCGATAGATTTGTAGATCACCAGTAGACCTCTCTTCCCGTATTAACGCGTGGCTTGCGTCCTGACATGTCCATATTAACAACGAAAAGTAGACCTGACTGGTCAAAATAAAACCATGAATGCGATCACGAATCGCAGCGGCACGTCATGTTCGCCCATGGGTAAATTCTTATGCTCACTTCAGGCCCAGCAAAAAATCATAAAGGCCTCTACCCCCTACAGGTTGTTACGTGAGGATTTAAAAATGCTCAGTCAAATACAACGTTTTGGCGGCGCCATGTTTACCCCGGTGTTGTTATTTCCCTTTGCCGGGATCGTGGTCGGGATCGCCATCATGCTTCGCAACCCGCTGTTTGTGGGCGAGGCCTTAACCGCCCCCGATAATCTGTTCGCGCAAATTGTTCACATCATTGAAGAGGGCGGCTGGGCGGTGTTTCGCAATATGCCGCTGATTTTTGCCGTGGGTTTACCGATTGGTCTGGCGAAGCAGGCGCAGGGCCGCGCCTGCCTGGCGGTGCTGATCAGTTTTCTGACCTGGAACTACTTTATCAATGCGATGGGGATGACATGGGGTCATTTCTTTGGCGTCGACTTCGCCGCTGAGCCCACTGCCGGCAGCGGACTGGCCATGATTGCCGGTATCAAAACGCTCGATACCAGCATCATTGGGGCGATTGTGATTTCGGGGATTGTCACCGCCATCCACAACCGCTATTTCGACAAGCAGCTGCCTGTTTTCCTGGGGATTTTTCAGGGCACCTCGTTTGTCGTTATCCTCGCCTTCTTTGTGATGATCCCCTGCGCCTGGCTGACGTTGATGGGCTGGCCGAAAGTGCAGCTCGGCATTGAGTCCCTGCAGGCCTTTTTACGCTCTGCCGGTGCGCTGGGGGTGTGGGTTTATACCTTCCTGGAACGCATTCTGATCCCTACCGGATTACACCACTTTGTCTACGGTCCGTTTATCTTTGGCCCGGCAGCGGTCGAGGGCGGCATCCAGGTTTATTGGGCGCAGCATCTTCAGGAATTTAGCCAAAGCACGTTGCCGCTGAAAACCCTGTTCCCGGAAGGCGGTTTTGCGCTTCACGGCAACGCCAAAGTGTTTGGCTCTGTCGGGATTGCGCTGGCGCTCTGGTACACCGCATCACCGGAAAACCGCGTCAAAGTGGCAGGCCTGCTGATCCCGGCCACGCTGACCGCCGTGCTGGTGGGCATTACCGAGCCGCTGGAATTCACCTTCCTGTTCATTTCGCCGCTGCTGTTTGCCGTCCACGCTGTTCTGGCCGCCACGATGGCGACGGTGATGTACATCTTCGGCGTCGTGGGCAACATGGGCGGCGGACTGCTGGACCAGTTCCTGCCGCAAAACTGGATCCCCATGTTCCACAACCACGCCTCGACGGTATTCACCCAGATGGGTATCGGTCTTTGCTTCACCGGCCTCTATTTCGTGGTCTTCAAAACGCTGATTGAACGGCTGAACCTTAAAACCCCGGGCCGTGAAGAGAGCGAAGTCAAACTTTACAGCAAGGCGGATTATAAAGCGGCACGCGGGCAAACCACCGCACCGGCTGCCGCCAGCCAGCAGGTTGGGCAAGCCGCCGGATTCCTGCAGGCGCTGGGCGGCGCGGCCAATATCGAAAGCATTAATAACTGCGCCACCCGCTTACGTATCGCGCTGGTCGACATGGCGCAAACCCAAAGCGACGACGTCTTTAAGGCCCTGGGCGCACACGGTGTGGTGCGACGCGGCAACGGCATTCAGGTGATTGTTGGACTGCACGTCCCTCAGGTGCGAGACCAGCTTGAATCGCTGATGAAAACCCCTTCAACAAACGAACAAACTACCCTGACAGAGGCTATATCATGAAAAAATTCTCAGTTGTCATTGCAGGCGGCGGCAGTACCTTCACGCCGGGTATCGTCCTGATGCTGTTAGCCAACCGCGACCGTTTTCCGCTGCGCGCGCTGAAATTCTATGACAACGACGGCGCACGTCAGGAGACCATCGCCGAGGCGTGCAAGATCATCCTTAAAGAGCAGGCTCCGGAGATTGAGTTTAGCTACACCACCGATCCTGAAGCGGCCTTTACCGACGTCGATTTTGTGATGGCACATATCCGCGTGGGGAAATACCCGATGCGTGAAAAAGACGAGAAAATCCCCCTGCGTCACGGTGTGCTGGGTCAGGAGACCTGCGGACCCGGCGGGATCGCCTACGGCATGCGCTCTATTGGCGGCGTGCTGGAGCTGGTCGATTACATGACGCAATACTCCCCGAATGCGTGGATGCTGAACTACTCGAACCCGGCGGCCATCGTGGCTGAAGCGACCCGTCGCCTGCGACCCAACGCCAAAATCCTCAACATCTGCGATATGCCCATCGGCATTGAAGGGCGTATGGCGCAGATAGTCGGCCTTAAAGACCGTAAAGAGATGCGCGTGCGTTACTACGGGCTGAACCACTTCGGATGGTGGACATCCATTGAAGATGCAAACGGCAATGATTTAATGCCGAAACTGCGCGAATATGTCGCGAAAAACGGCTATGTACCGCCCTCTGACAATGCTCATACCGAAGCCAGCTGGAACGACACGTTCGCGAAGGCAAAAGATGTGCAGTCGCTGGATCCGGACACCATGCCAAACACCTATCTGAAATATTACTTGTTCCCGGACTACGTGGTCGCGCACTCCAATCCGGAACGCACGCGCGCTAACGAGGTGATGGATCACCGTGAGAAGCATGTGTTCAGCGCCTGCCGGGCGATTATCGAAGCCGGTGTATCGTCCGCCGGGGAGCTGGAAATCGACGAACATGCGTCGTACATCGTCGATCTGGCGACTGCGATTGCCTTCAACACTCAGGAGCGCATGCTGCTGATTGTGCCCAACAACGGTGCCATTCATAACTTTGATGCCGACGCGATGGTAGAAATTCCGTGCCTGGTTGGTCATAACGGGCCGGAGCCGTTAACGGTGGGCGATATTCCACACTTCCAGAAAGGGTTGATGAGCCAACAGGTAGCGGTGGAAAAACTGGTAGTGGATGCCTGGGAGCAGCGCTCGTACCAGAAATTGTGGCAGGCGATTACGCTGTCGAAAACGGTGCCGAGCGCCTCCGTTGCGAAAGCGATTCTGGATGATCTGATCGAGGCCAACAAAGCGTACTGGCCAGCGCTGCATTAATCGTCCTGACCGGCATCGCCCGATGCCGGTCTCCTTGTCCTTGTCGATTTACGCTATGCTGGAACCTGCCTGTAGCAGACAAGGAATCTTCATGAAAATTTCCCGCCTCGGTGAAGCCCCTGACTACCGCTTCTCGCTGGCTAATGAGCGTACGTTCCTCGCATGGATCCGCACCGCGTTGGGCTTTCTCGCCGCGGGTGTGGGGCTTGACCAGCTCGCGCCTGATTTTGCCACGCCGCTGATCCGCGAAGTGCTGGCGTTGCTGCTGTGCCTGTTTGCCGGCGTGCTGGCCATTTACGGCTACCTGCGCTGGCTGCGTAACGAAAAGGCGATGCGGCTCAAGCAGGATCTCCCCTATACGCGTGGGTTACTCATCATCAGCATGATTTTGCTGGCGGTAGCGGGCGTGGTGATGGTGCTGGTGTTGTATGGTGGATAACCGCAAAGCGCGACGCGAAGCCGACCCCGGCCTGCAGCCGGAGCGGACGTCGCTGGCCTGGCTGCGTACGTTACTGGGGTATGGCGCGCTGATTGCCCTCGCCATCAAGCACAACTGGCATCGCACAGGCGTGCCATTCTGGATCTCACTGGTCGTGCTGGCGCTTGTGGCGATCGTTTTGTGGCGCTATACCCGCAGTCGCAACGTAATGGATGTGACGCAGGACGATTTTGTACAGCCGAAGGCGGTGCGCGATAAGTTCCTGATCGCCCTCGCGGTGCTGTCGTTGTCACTGCTGTTTGCGGTCACCCATCTGCAGTTTATTTTTTCCCTTTAGCCAGGTACTTCGCCATCTCGTCTTCCGGCACCATTCCGCCGCCGGTTGCCCAGACCAGATAGGTCGCGTTCGCGGATGCGACAGGAACACGCAGCGGCCCGGCCATGCCCGCCAGCGCCGACGGCTCAAGGCGAATGCCTTCTTCCTGCGCCAGCCAGCCGAGCATGTCGTACATGCTTTGATCGGAAAGGGTATAGAACCCGTCAAGCAGCCGCTCCATCGCCCGGCCCACAAAGCCAGACGCGCGTCCAACCGCCAGCCCGTCGGCGGCCGTCACGTTGTCGATACCCAGATCCTGCACGGCGATGGCATCATGCAGCCCGGTGTAGACCCCCAGCAGCATGCACGGGGAGTGCGTCGGCTCGGCGAAGAAACAGTGTACGTTATCGCCAAAGGCCAGCTTCAGGCCAAACGCCACGCCGCCAGGACCGCCACCGACGCCACAAGGCAAATAGACGTACAGCGGATGTTCCGCATCCACCACGCGGCCCTGCGCGGCAAACTGCGCTTTTAGCCGCTCGCCTGCCACCGCATAGCCGAGGAACAGCGTGCGGGAGTTCTCATCGTCGATAAAGAAACAGTTCGGATCGCTCTCCGCGGCCTTACGTCCTTGCTCCACCGCCACGCCGTAATCCTGCTCATATTCAACGACGATAACACCGTGGCTACGCAGTTTGGCTTTTTTCCACTCACGGGCATCGGCAGACATGTGCACCGTAACCTGAAAGCCGATGCGCGCGCTCATGATGCCAATGGACATCCCGAGGTTGCCGGTGGATCCCACCGCGATACTGTACTGGCTGAAGAACGCTTTAAAACGCGGTTCCAGCAGGATGCTGTAATCGTCTTCGACGCTCAGCAACCCTGCTTCCAGCGCCAGTTTTTCGGCGTGAGTCAGCACTTCATAGATGCCCCCGCGCGCTTTGATGGAGCCAGAGATAGGCAGATGACTGTCTTTTTTCAGCAGCAGCGTGCCGGGAATGGCCACCCCCGATTCGTTCTCCAGCCTTTTCTGCATCGCCGGGATAGCCACCAGCTCGGACTCGATAATCCCCTGCGTGGCCGCCGTTTCGGGGAACGCTTTTGCCAGATACGGCGCAAAGCGGTTAAGGCGTGCATGCGCATCGTCCACATCGGCTTTGCTCAGCCCGACATACGGCAACCCTTCAGCAAGCGAGGTGGTGCGTGGGTTTAGCCAGGTGGTCTCTTTCAGGGCAATCAGATCCTCAATCAGAGGGAACTGTGCGGTTAAGGTGCTGATAGTTGCGTTTTCCATAGTACGTCTCTTCGCGCTCAGATAATGAAAGAAAGCAGGAATGTGCTGCCAAGTGCAAGTACCGAGGCGATAAACGTCGCCGTCGTATAGTACTTCAGGGTCTCGTTCAGGCTGGCACCGCAGTACTGCTTCACCAGCCAGAAGAGGGAATCGGTCACGATCGTGCAGCCAATGGCACCGGAACCGATGGCAATGGTGATGATCTCCGGACTGACGTTGGGATAGAGCGGCAGCATGGGTGCGACGATGGCGGTTGCGCCCATCATCGCCACCGTGGCCGACCCCACCGCCGCGTGCAGAACCAGCGCCACCAGCCACGCGAGCAGGATCGGGTGCATATTCAGGTTCGACAGAATGTGCGCCAGGGTATCGGCCAGGCCGCTGGTTTTGAGGATGGCGTTAAACGCGCCGCCCGCGCCGATAATCAACAGAATGTTGGCGATGGCGCCAAAGCCATGCTCGGTATGGGTCAGCATCGTACCCATCCCCATATGCTGGCGCAGCCCCAGCAGGTAATAGGCGACGAACACGGCGATGAACATGGCGGTGATCGGGTTACCGATAAATTCCAGCAGCGTATACAGCGTGCCTTCTCTTGCCATATTCAGCTCGGCGAGGGTCTTCACCAGCATCAGGCCAATGGGCAGCAGCACGGTAAACAGCGTGGCTCCCAGCGAGGGCAGCGTATGTTCTTCACGAACATTGAGGTCAGAAAATTCAGCCGGGACGGCTTTGAAGGGCAGGCGATCGCCCAGCAATTTCAGGAACAGCGGGCCGCCAACCAGTGAGGCCAGCAGGCCAACCATCAGACCGTAGACGATAACCGTCCCCACGTCCGCCCCCAGCTTATTCGTGACAAACAGGGCAGCCGGGTGCGGCGGAACCACACAGTGCACCGCCATCAGCGCGGTACAGAGGGGAATGGCCAGCTTCAGCAGCGAGGTATGGGTCTTTTTGGCGATGGAGAAGGCCAGCGGGATCAGCAGGACGACGCCGACTTCAACAAACAGCGTAATGCCGCAGATAAGCCCCACCAGTACCATGATGACATCGGCTGACAGCCAGCGGCAACGCTGAAGCGCTATCCCAATGCGTTCTGCCGCACCGGACACCTCCATCATCTTGCCGAGGATGGTGCCAAGCCCAATCACCGCCGCCAGGAAGCCGAGCGTGCCGCCAATACCGCTTTCAATGGCATTTACCATGTCCAGCGGGCGCATTCCCATCATGGCACCGACAAAAAAGCTCGCCAGCAGCAACGCCAGGAACGGGTGAAACTTCAGTTTTACGATAGTTAATACGATTAACGCGATGCTGATGAGCAGCGTCGCCACAACCCAGACCTGAGCACCCATATCTCACCTCACCCTTATGTTATTTACGGGTATTGGACGAAAAATCAGCGGGTGCTGACAAACGATATAAATTGCCTTTCAGATGAGCCAGATTGGATCAAACACGTGACTGGTCTCAAAAAAGTGCACTTAATGCGTATTTGCTTCACATAAATTCAACTTTGAGCGGTATTCTGAGCAGCAAAAGTCCGTGTGAGAAGTGCGATGAATGACGCAAATGAAGGCCGAAACCGGCTGTTAAACGGCTGGCAGCTGTCAAAAATGTATACGTTTGAAGTGGCCGCCCGCCATGAGTCCTTCGCGCTGGCGGCGGAGGAGCTGTCGCTCAGCCCCAGTGCGGTGAGTCACCGTATCAACCTGCTGGAAGAGGAGTTAGGGATAGCGCTGTTTGTCCGCTCCCACCGTAAAGTGGAGCTGACGCAGGAGGGGAAACGCGTCTACTGGACGCTGAAATCGTCGCTGGATACGTTGAACCAGGAGATCCTGGATATCAAGAACCAGGCGCTGTCCGGCACGTTGACGGTTTACTCTCGCCCGTCGATTGCCCAGTGCTGGCTGGTGCCTATGCTCGGAGATTTCACCCGGCGTTATCCCGCGATCTCGCTGACCATCCTGACCGGCAATGAAAACGTCAATATGCAGCGAACCGGTATCGATCTGGCGCTCTATTTCGACGATACGCCGCCAGCCAATTTGACGCATCACTTCCTGATGGACGAGGCGATTTTACCCGTCTGCTCGCCGGCGTATGCCCGGGAACATGACCTGCTGAAAAACCCCGCCCACCTCAGCCACTGTACGCTCCTGCACGATCGCCAGGCCTGGAGCAACGATTCCGGTACCGACGAATGGCTCAGCTGGGCGGCACATTTTGCAGTGAACATGCCATCATCATCGGGCATTGGCTTCGATCGTTCTGATTTAGCGATTGTCGCGGCAATGAACCATGTCGGGGTCGCGATGGGGCGAAAACGGCTGGTACAAAAGCGGCTCGAACGCGGTGAGTTGATTGCACCGTTTGGGGAGAAAACGCTTAAATGCCATCAGCATTACTACATGTCGACCCTGCCAGGACGACAGTGGCCGAAAATAGATGCCTTTATTAGCTGGCTGAGAGAACTGGCTGGCTGAAGAATTATTACGCTTTGGCGCTACACCAAATGTGAAAAAGCGTGCTAAATACAGGTAATGCTTTTGATTTCTCGCAAGGTACACCGTGTTAAAGCCTTTGATTGCCACTGCGTTACTGTTCTCTTCCGGCTGGGTGATTGCCGCTGAGCCACCGCTGACGGCTGTGCTTTATGCGCAAAAGCTGGGCGTGGGGATGGACGTAGACTGGGCGCGCACCGAGCGCGGCATTCGGGAGTTCGATCCGCTGGTGGTTCGCGATTTTCGTGCGAAGGGTATCAGCCATGTGCGTATCCGCGTGGCCGATGAACCGACGGAAGCGCGGCTGATTCATCTGCGTAAGCTGGTGGAAGCCTGCGAGCAATACGGGGTGATCCCGATTATCGCTTATCAGGCCGATGAATATAAAAACGACCCGAAAGCCGAGACGGAAAAAGAGGTGATTAACTGGTGGATTGCCGTGGCGCACTACTTCGGCCAAAGCTATCCCCTGCTGGGTTTTGACCTGATTTATGAACCGGCGGACAAGCTCAACCATAACGCCGCGTCGCTTAACCGGGTTTACGAGAAAACCGTCAAAGACATTCATGCAATTGATGCTAATCGCATGATCTTCATCGCGCCACGTCTGCGGGCTGCGCCAGAGGATCTCTCCAGCCTGAAACTCCCGGCGCACAGCCAAAATTATCTGCTGGCGGAGTGGCACATTTTCCCGTGGGGTCCGCTAAAGAGTAACGGTAAATATCCGTGGACGTCCGGGACGGTGGCGGAGAAAGCGGCTATCCATAATCGCATTGCGACCGCGCTGCACTGGCAGCAAAAAACCGGTCACGTCAGCTGGGTGGGCGGCTGGGGCGTGGGTGAATCAAATCACTTCACCCCAACCGCATCGCAAATGGCGTTTGCCTCGTTTATGGCCTGCGAACTGCAAAAGGCCAAAGTTCCCTACGCTATCAACGCGGATATTCAGTTTTACGACGGGGAAGAGGGCGCCTGGCGTCCAGCGCCAGAGCCGCTACTGCAGGCCATGATCGCGCCTGTTTGTGAAAAGCCCGGCGAGAAGCCGGGCCATCATGCGGTTAAACCGGCTGCTCGTGATGGGGAACACGCGACGCCAGCGGCAGCCAGCACAGTAAAATCAGCAGCCCCATCAGCGTCATCAGCAACCCCAGACTAGCCTGGCCAGTTTGCGGCATCATCGCCGAGAGCCAGGCCAGCGCGCCGGAACCGATGTTCTGCAGTCCCCCCACCAGTGCGCCCGCCGTGCCTGCGAGGAACGGGAACGGCTCCATTGCGCCGCTGGTGGCGAGCGGGAACAGCATCCCCGCGCCGAAGAAGAACAGCGCCGCCGGGATCAGCAGCGTCCAGACGGTCATCACGCCAAACAGCCCCGGGATCCACATCATCAGACCTGCCAGCAGGCAGCTGATCACCGACTGCCACATCAGCGTTGAGAAACGCTTGTTCTGACGGCCGGCAAACCAGGCACCAAAGAACGCGGCCGGGATGGGCAGAATAAACAGGATACTGACCACCATGCTGCTCAGGCCAAGCCCGGCACCCAGCAGCACGCCGGAGCAGGCTTCAAACACGGCAATACCCGCCAGGCCACCAACCAGCATCAGCAGATAACAGGTAAACGCGCCGTTGCCGAACAGCGTTTTATAGCTGGTGATAAGGCGGGTGCGTGGCGCGTCCGTTGGGCGGGTTTCCGGCATCCACCGCGCCATGCTGAAGGTCACAATTACGCACAGCACCAGCAGGAAAGCGTAGCAGGCACGCCAGGACCACATCGTATCGAGCAGGCCACCAATCAGCGGCGCCAGCAGCGGGCTAACCAGAATTCCCATATTTAACAAACTGTTGGCATGGCGGAGCTGGGTGCCCTGATAGAGATCGCGTGGCAGGGTTCGCGCCATCACCCCACCGACGCCGGTGCCGACACCCTGCAGGGCGCTGGCGGCAATCAATATGGTCAGGTTATGGGTGGTAATGGCAATCACCGTCGCCACCATGAAAATGGACATACCCACCAGAATCACCGGGCGACGCCCGACGCGGTCAGACAGCGGTCCATAGAACAGCTGCGAAACGCCATAGGTCAGCAGATAAGCTGCCATTACGCTCTGTACTGCGCCCTCGCGGACGTTAAGTTCCTTTGCCATATCGGCGATCGCCGGAATGTAGATGGTTTGCGCCATCTGACCGACGGCCACCAGTAACACCAGCATCAACAATAAGTTAACGTTCCTGTGTTTTTTCATGTCGCTGAATACTTTTGCCAAAAGAGAGAAATAAAGAATAAGTGACTACGCATTCCCATAAATGCGCGAGGAATCTACCACAGAGAGATGACAAATTAAGCATTCCTGTGATGAATGTCAGAAGGGGTAAAGGCAGGATTTGTAAACAAGATCGGCAACTAATGTTGCCAGTGATTTATGCCAGGCGCAGCAGGATCGCCCCGCCCGCAATTCCCACTGCGGCCGCGATACGCAGGCCCGCAACCTTCTCTTTTAACAGCACAAATGCGATCAGCGCCCCGAAGAGGATGGATGTTTCACGCAGGGCGGCGACCACGGCCAGCGGAGCCTGGGTCATCGCCCAGAGCGCCAGCCCGTAAGAGCCCATGGTGCCGATACCCCCGAGCAGCCCTTTTTTCCAGTGCGTACGCAGGTATCTGGAAGCTTCGCGTCGGCGTGCCATCATCGCCCAGAAGAGCAGGCAGAAACCATTCATAAAGAAGGTCCATAGCGTATAGCCCAGCGCGGTGTCTGATAACCGCACGCCGGTGCCGTCGACCAGCGTATACCCGGCGATAAAGCAGGCGTTGAGCAGTGCAAGCCAGACCCCCTTACGCGACGTCATGCGGCCGTTCATGGCCATAGCCAGAATCGACAGGCAGATCACGGCGATGCCGGACCACGCGAGCCATGACAGGCTATCTCCCAGCACCAGCACGCTTATCAATGCCACCAGCAGCGGTGCCGTACCGCGCATCAGCGGATAGGTCTGGCTCATATCGGAGACCTGGTAGGTCTTTGCAACCAGCACCGTGTACACCACCTGCAGCGCGCAGGAGACCCCTAAAAACGGCCAGCTGGCAGCAGACGGCTGTGGGGAGAAGGGCAGTAATACCAGGGCGATAAACGCAGCGGAACCGCTAACGCTGATTGCTGAATAGAGCTTGTCTGTACCGGCTTTAACAATGGCGTTCCAGCTGGCATGCAGCAGCGCGGCGAACAGTAAAATGCAGAAGACGGTAATGGTCATGGCGTATCTGGCGGTGAATTGTCACTCAACTGTAACATTCACCACCTGATGCTGCCAGCCGGTCACACCGCGCAAAACAGACGGTGTGTGACCCGTGGTTCATCCGAGACCAGCGTAAAGCCCGCCTGATGATAAAACCCGTATGCAGCGTCCGGCGCGTGGGTATTGAGAAAATCAAACCAGATGCTGGCATCGGCCATTACCACGGTCAGAAGCTGCTTACCAATGCCCAGCCCGCGGCACTTCTCGCTGACGTAGAGATGACGAATGCGGCCGGCGCGCGGTTGCTGGCTGAAGGGATCGCGGTTAAGACCGCATACGCCCACCAGCTTGCCGTTCAAAAAGGCGCCCAGCAGCTTTTCGCCCGGTGCGTTAAAACGGTTTTCACCGCGCTGCCAGTTCTCTTCCAGCCGGCGCAGCATGTTGAAATTCGATGCGATACTTTCGGCCTTTAAGGCGATATAGCCTGGTTCTTCTGGCGTGACAGGCTCAATTAACAGACGCGACATAGCATTCCCTCGTTATTAAAGAGGGGCGGTTGCCCGCCCCTCTCAGGTGCGACTTGAACCTGAATCACCGAAGGTATTTCAGGACAGCATCAAGTAGTTGCAGTACAGCAACAATGAGTTTGAGGATAAGTATCACCATATCCACTACGCTCATACGCGTCTCCTTTTGGTTAAAAGGAGCACGATGCTGGCGTACCTTTCCGCCGCCTGTGACCAGCACCTGGATTGACGTAACACAGTGTGCTCACTTCAGGGGGTTAAGGCACTGACGGCACCACCCGTTTCAGCCAGGACTTCGTTGCGCCGGTAGAACTGCGGCCCCCTCGCTCACTGCGAACACCCTCAGTATAGATAAATACTGTATGCATGAACAGTATTTTTTGGACAAAATTCAGAAGGCGGTCCATACTCAAAAACGTCAAAATCCGTGCCTGAATTGCGCGTTCGTCTTCGATCGCGTATACTTTTTGCGTTGACGTAACACAGTGTGTTCTGCGGCGACCAACCGCAAAACCTCTGAAAAAAAACCTCGCTCAGGCGAGGTTTTTTGTTTTCCGCACGCAACAAACGAAACGTGATCTTCGACGCATTTTTGCGCAGATGAAAATATTTCCATTGTCATGCCCGAAAAGCTGTGTTTGTATAAATTCTATCAATAGATTCCAAACACAGGTCCCCAATGACAGCATCCATGTTCACCTCGACCCTACTAGCAACTGCGCAACCAGCCGCAGTGGTCGTCGTGCGTGTGGTGGTGGTCGTCGGCAATGCGCCGTAGGGACTGGATCAACACACGAATCCAAAACCCCGCCGGCGCAAACCGGGCGGGGTTTTTCGTTTAAGGACCCTCCCCGGAAAGTCGGCCCAGAAGAAAAGGACTGGAGCATGGCAAGTTCGGGCACAACATCCACCAAAACGCGTTTCACGGGCGCGCAGTTAATCGTTCATTTGCTGGAACGACAGGGCATCACCACGGTTGCGGGGATCCCGGGCGGCACGGTGCTGCCGCTGTATGATGCGTTAAGCCAAAGCACGCAGATTCGTCACGTTCTGGCGCGTCACGAGCAGGGCGCGGGTTTCATCGCTCAGGGCATGGCGCGTACGCAGGGCAAACCCGCGGTCTGTATGGCCTGCAGTGGCCCGGGTGCGACTAACCTGGTCACCGCTATCGCCGACGCGCGCCTGGACTCAATTCCACTGATCTGCATCACCGGCCAGGTGCCGTCCTCCATGATCGGTACCGATGCGTTTCAGGAAGTGGATACCTACGGCATCTCTATCCCCATCACTAAACATAACTATCTAGTTCGCGATATCGCCGAGCTTCCTCAGGTTATCAGCGATGCGTTTCGTATTGCGCAATCCGGCCGTCCCGGCCCGGTGTGGATAGACATTCCTAAGGATGTTCAGACCGCAGAGATCGAGATTGACGTGCTGCCGGAGCCGGGTGAACGTGCGCCAGCGCCGCAGTTCAGCGCAGAGAGCGTGCAGGCTGCAGCGGCGATGATTAACGCCGCCAGACGCCCGGTGCTTTATCTGGGGGGCGGGGCGATTAATGCCTCCGACGCGGTACGCCAGCTCGCAGAGAAAGCCAGCCTGCCCACCACCATGACCCTGATGGCGCTGGGTATGTTGCCAAAAGCGCACCCGCTGTCGCTGGGTATGCTGGGGATGCACGGCGCGCGCAGCACGAACTACATTCTGCAAGAAGCGGATTTGCTGATTGTTCTGGGTGCACGTTTTGATGACCGGGCGATTGGCAAGACCGAGCAGTTCTGCCCGAACGCCAAAATCATTCATGTGGATATCGACCGTGCCGAGCTGGGTAAAATCAAGCAGCCGCATGTGGCGATTCAGGGTGATGTTGCCGAGGTGCTGGCGCAGTTGATTCCGCAAACGGACGCTTCCGATCGCGCCGACTGGCGTCAGCTGGTTGCCGATCTGCAAAAAGAGTTCCCGGGCGCTATCCCAACCGAGGGGGACCCGCTGAGCCATTATGGGCTGATTAACGCCGTGGCCGCCTGCGTTGATGACAGCGCGATTATCACCACCGACGTGGGCCAGCACCAGATGTGGACCGCCCAGGCCTACCCGCTGAACCGTCCGCGTCAGTGGCTGACCTCGGGTGGGCTGGGGACCATGGGCTTTGGCCTGCCGGCGGCAGTGGGCGCGGCGCTGGCCAATCCCGATCGCAAGGTGATCTGCTTCTCCGGTGACGGTAGCCTGATGATGAATATTCAGGAAATGGCGACGGCAGCCGAAAACCAGTTAGACGTGAAAATCATCCTGATGAACAACCAGGCGCTGGGGCTGGTGCACCAGCAGCAGAGTCTGTTCTATACGCAGGGCGTGTTTGCCGCGACCTATCCAGGAACGATTAACTTTATGCAGATTGCCGCCGGTTTTGGCCTGCATACCTGCGATTTGAACGCCGAAGCGGACCCTCATGCGGCGCTGCAGGCGGCGATTTCTCGTCCTGGCCCGGCGCTGATCCACGTGCGTATCGATCCTGAACAAAAAGTGTACCCGATGGTGCCGCCAGGTGCGGCAAATACTGAGATGGTGGGGGAATAAGCCATGCAGAAACAACATGATAACGTCATTCTGGAACTCACCGTCCGCAACCACCCTGGCGTGATGACGCACGTCTGTGGGCTCTTTGCCCGCCGCGCGTTTAACGTGGAAGGTATCCTTTGTCTGCCCATCCAGGGCAGCGAGCACAGCCGCATCTGGCTACTGGTGAATGACGATCAGCGTCTGGAGCAGATGATTGCGCAGATCGACAAGCTGGAAGATGTCGAGAAAGTGGTGCGCAACCAGTCCGATCCCACCATGTTTAACAAAATTGCGGTGTTCTTCGAGTAAATAGCGCAAAGCTTGAACCCCCACGCGCTTATCGTTAAGGTAAGCGCGTTTTTTAACCCGCCAGGAACGCGCCATGACCACCATCGCCCTTATTGACGACCACCTCATCGTCCGCTCCGGATTTGCCCAGCTGCTGAACCTTGAGCCTGATTTTCAGGTGGTGGCGGAGTTCGGCTCCGGTCGCGAGGCGCTGGCAGGTTTGCCCGGGCGCGGTGTCCAGGTCTGTATCTGCGATATCTCGATGCCGGATCTCTCAGGACTCGAGCTGCTGAGCCAGTTGCCGAAAGGGATGGCGATCGTGATGCTCTCGGTCCATGACAGCCCGGCGCTGGTGGAGCAGGCACTGAACGCAGGCGCACGGGGATTTCTTTCCAAGCGCTGCAGCCCGGACGAACTGATCGCTGCCGTGCGCACGGTCTCCACCGGCGGGTGCTACCTGACGCCGGATATCGCCATCAAGCTGGCGGCAGGGCGACAAGACCCACTCACCCGACGCGAACGTCAGGTGGCAGAAAAACTGGCACAGGGGATGTCGGTGAAAGAGATTGCCGTGGACCTGGGGCTGTCGCCAAAAACCGTTCACGTTCACCGCGCTAATCTGATGGAAAAACTCGGCGTCAGTAATGACGTTGAGCTGGCGCGCCGCATGTTCGACAGCTGGCAATGAACCCGCTGTTTTCACGGCTGATCGCCGTTGCTGCCAGTTTTTCCATTTTCTCCGCCGCCTGGTTCTGCCTGTGGAGTATCAGCCTGCATCTGGTTGAACGCCCGGAGCTGGCGGTGCTGCTTTTCCCGTTTGGCCTGCGTCTGGGGCTGATGCTGCAATGCCCGCGCGGTTTCTGGCCGGTACTGCTGGGCGCCGAATGGCTGATGCTGATCTGGCTGGCGCAGGAGGTGGCGCTGGCGCACTTGCCTTTACTGGTGACGGGCAGCGTACTCACGCTGATCCCGGTGGCGCTGATCTCCCGTTATCGTCACCAGCGCGACTGGCGCACGCTGCTGCGTCAGGGGGCTGCGCTGATTGCCGCCGCGCTGTTGCAGTCCCTGCCCTGGACCGGCGAGGAGGAGATGCTTAACGCCCTTCTGCTGACGCTGACCGGCGGTCTGACGCTGGCTCCCACCTGTCTGGTTATCTGGCACTACCTCACCAGTACCGTCTGGCAGCCGCTCGGACCGGCGCTGGTCTCTCAGCCGGTAAACTGGCGCGCCCGGCATCTTATCTGGTATCTGCTGCTGTTTGCGATCAGCCTGTGGCTGCAGCTTGGCCTGCCCGATGAGCTGTCGCGCTTTACCCCGTTTTGCCTGGCGTTGCCGATTATTGCCCTCGCGTGGCACTACGGCTGGCAGGGCGCGCTGATTGCCACCCTGATGAACGCTATCGCGCTGATTGCCAGCCAGACCTGGCACGATCACCCCGTCGATTTACTGCTCTCCCTGCTGGCCCAGAGCCTGACCGGGCTGCTGCTGGGGGCCGGGATTCAGCGCCTGCGTGAACTTAACCACTCATTACAAACCGAGCTGGCGCGTAATCGCCGTCTGGCAGAACGCCTGCTGGAAACGGAAGAGAGCGTCCGGCAGGAGGTGGCCCGCGAGTTGCACGATGACATCGGCCAGACCATTACCGCCATTCGTACTCAGGCAGGCATCGTTCAGCGTCTGGCGGCCGAAAACGCTGGCGTAAAGCAGGGCGGGGCACATATCGAACAGCTCTCTCTTGGTGTGTATGACTCGGTGCGGCGACTGCTTGGCAGGCTGCGACCGCGCCAGCTGGACGATCTTACGCTTGAGCAGGCGGTACGGTCTCTGATGCGCGAGATGGAGCTGGAAAGCCGCGGGATCGTCAGTCATCTTGACTGGCGCATCAATGAATCTTTGCTGAGCGAGGGCCAGCGCGTCACGCTGTTCCGCGTCTGTCAGGAAGGGCTGAATAATATTGTTAAGCACGCCAGCGCCAGCGCGGTAACGCTGCAGGGATGGCAACAGGATGAACGCCTGATGCTGGTGATTGAAGATGATGGCTGCGGTCTGCCGCCGGGCTCCGGCCAACTGGGTTTTGGCCTGGCGGGCATGCGTGAGCGCGTCAAGGCGTTGGGTGGCACCCTGACGATCTCCTGCACCCACGGCACGCGCGTCAGCGTCAGTTTACCGCTGAGGAGTCAGCATGTTTAAAACCCCGGCGAATGCCGCCCCGCTAAACGATAAACGTGAAATTGACGCCCGCTATCGTTACTGGCGTCGCCATATCCTGATCACCATCTGGCTGGGGTATGCGCTTTTTTACTTTACCCGCAAAAGTTTCAACGCCGCCGCGCCGGAAATCCTAGCCAGCGGGGTGATGACACGCACCGATATTGGCCTGCTGGCGACGCTGTTTTACATCACCTACGGCCTGTCGAAGTTCTTCTCCGGTATCGTCAGCGACCGCTCGAATGCCCGTTATTTTATGGGCTCTGGACTCATTGCCACCGGGGTGGTGAACATTCTGTTTGGCTTCTCCACCTCGCTCTGGGCCTTTGCGCTGCTGTGGGCGTTGAACGCCTTTTTCCAGGGATGGGGCGCGCCGGTGTGTGCCCGTCTGCTCACCGCCTGGTACTCGCGCAACGAGCGTGGCGGCTGGTGGGCTATCTGGAACACGGCGCATAACGTCGGGGGGGCGCTTATTCCGATGGTGGTCGGGGCGGCGGCGCTGCACTACGGCTGGCGCACGGGAATGATGATTGCCGGCGGGCTGGCGATCGTTGCCGGGCTGTTTCTTTGCTGGCGACTGCGTGACAGGCCACAAACCGTGGGCCTGCCCGCGGTAGGCGACTGGCGGCGCGACGAGATGGAAGTCGCTCAACAGCAGGAAGGTGCAGGGCTGACGCGTAAAGAGATCCTCACCAAATATGTGCTGTTAAATCCCTATATCTGGTTACTCTCCCTCTGCTACGTGCTGGTCTACGTGGTGCGTGCGGCGATCAACGACTGGGGCAATCTGTATATGTCCGAAACCCTGGGCGTCGATCTGGTGACCGCCAACTCGGCGGTGACGATGTTCGAGCTGGGCGGCTTTATCGGCGCGCTGGTGGCGGGCTGGGGCTCGGATAAGCTCTTCAACGGTAACCGCGGGCCGATGAACCTGATCTTCGCCGCCGGGATTTTGCTTTCCGTTGGTTCGCTATGGCTGATGCCGTTTGCCAGCTACGTGATGCAGGCGGCGTGTTTCTTCACCACCGGCTTTTTCGTCTTTGGTCCACAGATGCTGATCGGCATGGCGGCGGCGGAGTGTTCGCACAAAGACGCAGCGGGGGCAGCGACGGGCTTTGTCGGGCTGTTTGCTTACCTCGGCGCATCGCTCTCCGGCTGGCCGCTGGCGCGGGTGATCGACGTCTGGCACTGGAGCGGTTTCTTCGCCGTGATCGCCATCGCGGCAGGAATTTCGGCCCTGCTGTTGCTGCCGTTCCTGCATGCGCAGGCGCCGCGCGAGGCACACGAAGCGTGATGTGCTTCACCTTTTCATCCCGAATGGCGCAAAACTAAGAAATTTTCCTGGTTTCACCTGGACGCTGTCTCAGGCGTCGCTCCCGGCTGGTTTTTACAATGCTGCAAAAATCAGCTCAGGAGTAAACCAATCATGCTGGCCTTCTTAAATCAGGTGCGCAAGCCGACCCTGGATCTGCCGCTCGATGTGCGGCGTAAAATGTGGTTCAAACCGTTCATGCAGTCTTACCTGGTGGTCTTTATCGGCTACCTGACCATGTACCTGATCCGCAAAAACTTTAACATCGCGCAGAACGACATGATCTCAACCTACGGGCTGAGCATGACGCAGCTGGGGATGATTGGCCTGGGCTTCTCCATCACTTACGGCGTGGGTAAAACCGTCGTCTCCTACTACGCGGACGGCAAAAACACCAAGCAGTTCCTGCCGTTTATGCTGATCCTCTCCGCCATCTGTATGCTCGGCTTCAGCGCCAGCATGGGCGCGGGCTCCGTCAGCCTGTTCATGATGATCGCCTTCTACGCCCTGAGCGGTTTCTTCCAGAGTACCGGCGGGTCGTGCAGTTACTCCACCATCACCAAATGGACCCCTCGCCGCAAGCGTGGTTCGTACCTCGGCATGTGGAACATCTCCCACAACCTCGGCGGGGCGGGTGCGGCAGGCGTGGCGCTGTTCGGCGCAAACTACCTGTTCGACGGCCACGTGATCGGCATGTTTATCTTCCCGTCGATTATCGCCCTGATTGTCGGCTTTATCGGCCTGCGCTACGGCAGCGACTCCCCGGAATCGTACGGCCTCGGCAAAGCCGAAGAGCTGTTCGGCGAGGAGATCAGCGAAGAGGACAAAGAGACCGAAGAAAACGAGATGTCCAAATGGCAGATCTTTGTTGAGTACGTGCTGAAAAACAAAGTGATCTGGCTGCTCTGTTTCTCCAACATCTTCCTGTACGTGGTGCGTATCGGTATCGACCAGTGGTCCACCGTGTATGCCTTCCAGGAGCTGAAGCTCTCCAAAGAAGTTGCGATTCAGGGCTTCACCCTGTTCGAAGTGGGCGCGCTGGTCGGCACGCTGCTGTGGGGCTGGCTCTCGGACCTCGCCAATGGTCGCCGTGCGCTGGTAGCCTGCGTCGCGCTGGCGCTGATTATCGCCACGCTCGGCGTCTACCAGCACGCCAGCAACCAGTACGTTTACCTGGCGTCCCTGTTCGCGCTCGGCTTCCTGGTGTTTGGTCCACAGCTGCTGATCGGCGTGGCAGCAGTCGGCTTCGTACCGAAAAAAGCGATCGGCGCTGCCGATGGAATTAAAGGCACCTTCGCCTACCTGATCGGTGACAGCTTCGCCAAGCTGGGTCTGGGTATGATCGCCGACGGCACGCCGATTTTCGGCCTCACCGGCTGGGCGGGCACCTTTGCCGCGCTGGATGCCGCCGCCATCGGCTGTATCGTCCTGATGGCGATGGTCGCGGTGCTGGAAGAACGTAAGATCCGCCGTGAAAATCGGATGCAGAAATTAAAAGTAGCCTGAGTGTGCAGGTAACTTCTTTGCCCGGTTGACCGCCGGGCTTTTTTTTACATTCCACCTTTACCCCCCTTTACAGACCCGCTCCCTGCAATGCTCTACATTTTAATTTTGCTGCCGCACCCCGCGGCTTTTGTCCGTTTTGTTATGGAGAGCTTGCATGGTAAACCGACGACTATCCTGTCTTGCGCTATTGGTGGCGCTTGCCTCCCCCGCCCTGGCGGCGGATGCGCCGACGTACGGTGAGAAGCTGGAGGGGTTTGATTACGCCTGGCCGGTTAAGCATTTCACCTTTACCTCGCAACATCAGCCGCTTGATATGGCCTATCTGGACGTTAAGCCAGAAAAACCCAACGGCCGCACCGTGGTGCTGATGCACGGTAAAAACTTCTGCGCCGGAACGTGGGAGGGGACTATCCGCGCACTTTCCGCCAGCGGATACCGCGTGGTGGCACCAGACCAGATTGGTTTTTGTAAATCCACCAAACCCGAGCATTACCAGTACACCTTCCAGCAGCTGGCGGATAACACCCACGCGTTGCTTAAGCAGCTCGGCGTCGATCGCGTGACGGTTATTGGGCACTCGACCGGCGGCATGCTGGCGACCCGCTACGCGCTCATGTGGCCGCAGGAAGTGGAACAGCTGGTGATGGTTAACCCGATTGGTTTAGAAGACTGGAAAGCCCGCGGCGTACCGCATATTACGGTCGATCAGTGGTATCAGCGTGAACTTAAAACCAGCGCCGATGGTATTCGTCAGTACGAGAAAAATACCTACTATGCCGGGGAGTGGAAGCCGGAGTATGAGCGTTGGGTGACGATGCTGGCCGGGCTAAACAATGGGCCGGGCAAAACGCGTGTCGCCTGGAACTCAGCCCTGCTTTACGACATGATTTATACCCAGCCGGTGATCTACGAATTTGGTGAACTGAAGATGCCGGTATTATTGATGATCGGCACCAAAGACAACACCGCCATCGGGAAAGACCTCGCCCCGCCGGCGATCCGCAAGACGCTGGGCAACTATGCAGTACTGGGTAAGGAGACGGAAAAACGTATTCCGCATGCGACGCTGGTTGAGTTTAACGACATGGGCCATGCGCCACAGATGCAGGACCCTCAGCGCTTCCATGACGCGCTGCTGAAAGGGCTGCAGGCACGCTGACCGGTCTAAAGCAACAGCCCCGCAGCCTGTTCTGCGCGGGCTGTCTTCGGCGCACTACACGCCAGCATACCTGGTGCTGCCCTCATAACGGTTTTCCACCTTTTTTCACTGCACTATTATGGCCTTGCCCGCTGTCGACGCCGCGCGTTTCCCGCTATGATGAGCGGCTGACGTAGAGGAGAACGCATGGTCTGGATAATGCTGGCAACGCTTGCCGTGGTGTTTGTGGTGGGATTTCGGGTCCTGACCTCAGATTCACGTCGCGCAATTAAACGCCTGAGCGAGCGGCTGGGGATCACCCCGGTTCCTGTAGAATCGATGATCGATCAGTTCGGTAAAACGCCCGGCAATGAGTTTATCCGCTACCTTGAACGCCCGGACGAAGCGCATCTGCAAAACGCGGCGCAGGTGCTGCTGATCTGGCAGGTCTGCATTGTCGACGGCAGTGAAGAGAATTTGCTTGCCTGGCACCGTATGCTGCGTAAAGCCCGTCTGGCCGCGCCGATCACGGACGCGCAGGTCCGTCTGACGCTGGGTTTTATGCGTGAAATGGAGCCCGATCCGCAGGAGCTAAACGCCTTCCAGTTACGCTATAACCAGCTTTTCCTGCCGGAAGAGGGCGTGTTTTACCTGCATTAAGCCGTTTTCCCGCATAACACATTCTGTGCGTTAAGAATCTCCTCTCTATTTTCATTGAGGCGAGTGGCGGCATAGATATCTATGTTTAACCTTTTTGCCTCGGCGTCCGTGAGTTCACGGTAGCAAAGTCCTTCCTGATTAAAGGTGCATTTCGACTGAGGCAGTAGCGCAAATCCTTTCCCTCTTGCGATACGGCTTAGCATCACAAGGGTATCATCCGGCTCTTTTATCCGCTTCAGCGGCGTTTTCAGCGTATCAAAGTAGCTTTCGCATTTGTCGTAAAATGACGGGTTGGCACTTCTGGAAAACCAGAAAATGGGAAGATCGCTAATATCCTCCAGCGCGACTTTCTCTTTCAGGCTGGCAGGATGTAAAGAGGGCATTGCGATGAGCAACGGTTCCTGGCAGACCCAGCGGTATTGAACAATGTCTTCATGACCCGTTCCTTTTTCACCGGTCAGCACCAGATCCAGCATATTTTTAGACAAGCTTTGCAGCAGTTGGGCTGACGTCAGGTCCGGCGTTTCGACATCATCTCCCGCGTTCATTTTTTGAAGCTGGGTATTCACGGGTTCAATATATTCAAAATTAAGGGTACGCGTGAGTCCAATACGCAGGCTCGTTTCAGAAGAGAGAGGATCTTCTTTTAGGTTACTGATGTCTTTGAGTATTTTTTCAGCCTGAACAACCAGCGCACGGCCTGCTTCTGTGAGGCTAACGTCATGCGTGTTGCGGCTGAACAACTGACGTTTCAGAACCGCTTCAAGGCATTTTATCTGACGCGTCAATGGCGGTTGAGTCATGCGTAGGCGTTCGGCAGCCTTACGGAAGTTCAGTTCATGTGCGACAGCGAGAAAGCATTGTAATTGTTTGATACTGGGCAGGTTATTGCTGATTAAATGTTCTGCTGTGGCCATACGTGGGTCCTGAATGCGAAAAGGTATTTCGTCTTTTTTCCATTTCGATATTACACGCTAAATGCGGGCAGTAAACCCATTTCAACAGTAATACCAAAAATATATTACAAATTTAACAATTCCAATTGTTTCCTATATTGATAAATTTCTACCCGAATCCTCACTCAATCAATATTCGGAGTAATTATGTCGTCTAAATATGTACTGGTATCACGCTTCCCGTTAAAAAATACTTTTACAGAGAAAGATTTTACCTCCTTAAAAAGCAATGAAAACGTTCGCTAGTTTTCCTGTGAAGAAAACGGTGTTAATGAACTGCTGGAACTGCGCGCTTTCAATGACATTAAAGAAATTGCGTGTGCTGAGAGTGAAATGGAATCCATGTTCCATCGTTTCTCTGCTGTTCTTTCTACCGATATTCGTCGCGAACTGATTAAGTTTGTTGAATCCCCAATCGATAATAAAAAGAGTTTACCCGAATCTAATTATATTCAGTTTCGTCACGTTGAGGTGCCCGCCCATAACTATCAGCAGTATCGTCAGGGGCGCGATGAAACCACGCCGCATTTTTTGACGTTGATGAGACGCTAATAAATATTAAAAGCATGTTTGATTTCTATGACTTCTGGTGCAGGGAAAATAATCAAAACGATCGTCTTCAACGCTATATGTCTCGTTTTCGCGTCGACGTAAAAAACGGTGTGCCAAGGGAGACGCTGAACAGAGAGTATTATCGCCAGTTTAAAGGTGTGTCTTGTCGTTATCTGGAAGAAATGGGCGATGAATGGTTCAGGCGTAAGCCAGAAAACGAATTTTTTATTGAGAGTGCCGTTTCAGCACTTAAAAGCCATCAGAGACAGAACATGTACATCGTATTTATATCGGGCTCTATGCTTCCGATTCTGTCACCCATTGCGAAATATCTTGGGGTAACGGACATACTCTGTGCTCCGTTAATAATAAATGACGCAGGCGAGTTGACGGGGGAAATCGGCCTGCCCGAAACAATTGGAGCGGGTAAAAAAGACGCCCTGATGACGTTTTGCCGGGATAAGGAGATTAATCCAGCGGATTGTTATGCCTAAGGTGACGATCTTTCGGATATTCCAATGCTCGAAGCCATTGGGCATCCCGTCTGTGTGGGAGAGCATTCCGCGCTTATCCGATATGCAGCAGAAAAAAATTGGCACATTATTTAAACCATTATTGAGGTAAGTAGTATGACTTCAGAACTCTCTCCGCAAAATATGACGTTAAGGTCATGGCTTGCGTTATTCATTCTGGCTATTTCAACGTTTACTATTGTCACTACCGAACTGGCGCCGGTCGGATTATTAACGCCAATCGCAGAGGGATTACGGTCTTCGGAATCCGCGGTGGGCATGACCGTGTCGCTTTATGCCTGGGTGGGGGCGTTGAGTGCGCTGTTTGCCTCCGTCTTTTTAGGCAATGTGGCTAAGAAGCGGCTTTTACTCGTGCTCACCGTGGTGCTTCTGATCTCTAACGTCATGGCCGCGACGGTTAACACCTACGGAATGCTGCTTAGTGCCCGCGTGCTGGGCGCGCTTGCACACGGTGCATTCTGGGCGATGATCGGCGCAACGGCGGTTGCCATGGTTCCTGCCAGATATATTGGTGCGGCGACGTCAATCGTATTTGGTGGCGTTTCCGCAGCAAGCGTTTTTGGCGTACCGGTTTCCAACTACATTGGTATCCACTTCGGCTGGCGGCAGGCATTTTGGCTGATGGCCGCGCTGAGCGTAATTGCCTTTGTGGGTATTAGCGTGCTTGTTCCCCAGATCGCCAGCAAAAGCGCGCTTGGCCTGGATGCGCTTAAGGGCGTGCTGAAATCGTCTACCCTGTGGAAAATTTACTCAGCAACCCTGCTGGCTGTTACGGCGCACTTTGCCGCCTTTACGTACATTGAACCCTGGCTTCACACGCAGAGTTTACTGTCCACCGCCTTTATTCCCGCCGTGCTTTTTGTTTACGGCATCGCGGGTCTGGCCGGTAATTTCCTGACCGGCGTGATGATTGATAAGTATCTCAAGCTGACGGTTTCGCTGTCTGTACTGCTGATCTGTGCAGTGCTGCTGTTCCTGGGCCTGTCAGGTTCCTCGCTCTCTGCTGCGCTGATATTCACCAGCATGATTATCTGGGGCGTTGCCGTGTCAGGAATATTTGTCGGCTTCCAGACGTGGGTTTTACGTATGGCTGAAGATAAAGCCTTCCCGGCCTCCGCAATCTACGTTTCGTTTTTCAATACCGCCATTGGTATCGGCGCGTCGGTCGGTGCCTGGATGGTTTCATCATTTTCAATGCCGCTCCTGTATATCGTCGCCGGCACGGCTATCGGCCTGTCCGTTCTGCTTGTCGCGGTTATTCCTGCAACCTTGACCGCAAAACAATCCCGTATGGAGAAATCTTATGAGTCAAATTAATGACCGCACGCGCTATGGCAGAGAGATCATGGACCGTCTTGAAGCAGGGCTCGCGGATAAAGTCACCCGCCGCCTGAGCGAACTGGACCCGGGCCTGCCCGCTCTGATAACCGACTATGCGTTCGGGGATGTGGTGGGACGTCCGGGACTGGAGCTCAAAACGCGCGAAATGCTGACTGTCGCCTCGCTTGTGACGCTGGGTAATGCTATGCCGCAGCTGGAACTGCACATGAGAGGCGCGCTCAACACCGGCGTGACGCCGGAAGAGCTGCTTGAAATTGTGATACAGATGGCGGTGTATGCCGGCGTTCCCGCCTGTATGAACGGTCTTACCGCCTACCGCGCGGCAATCGCTGCGACGGGTCATACGTTGCCGGGACTGAAAGGGAGTGACGCATGAGCGAGGTTGTCATTATTGCAGCCCGCCGCACGGCGACGGGCGCATTTCTGGGCGCGCTTGCGGAGCATTCCGCCGCTGACCTGGGAAGCTGGGTCATTCAGGCGCTCCTGAAAGAATCTGGCGTAGAGGCCAGTGATATCTCTCAGGTCATTATGGGTCAGGTTCTTACGGCGGGGCAATCGCGCTTGGGCATGCGATAGGCGCATCCGGCTGCCGGATTTTGATGACGCTGGTTCATGCCCTGGTCCGTAATGACGGCAAGTATGGCGTCGCCGCGCTGAGCGTTTATCGCTAACGGCACGGCGTATCCGATATAAAAAAACCGGGAAAACCCGGTTTTTTTATTTTCATGATGAGGTATCAGGCGTTCACGCCCTTCATACCCTCGGCAGAATAGCGATCGCCTTTAATCGCTATACGGCGATGCAGGTTGTTCAATGATTCAATATCGCTCTTCTCAAGCTCAATGTTGGCAGCGCGCGCGTTCTCGGCCAGATAGCCGGTGTGCTTAGTGCCCGGGATGGGAACCAGCCGATCGTATTGCGCTAACAGCCAGGCAAGGGCAATCTGACCCGCGGTAGAGCCGTATTTCGCCGCCAGCGGGTGGATGACATCGAGCAGCTGGCGATTATGATCGAGGCTGGACTGCATAAAGCGCTCGTTATTTTTACGGAAATCACCCTCTGCAAATTCGCTATTGTTCAGGTATTTTCCCGTCAGGAAGCCTCTGCCAAGAGGCGAGTAGGGCACCAGACCAATGCCTAACGCTTTCACGACCGGCAGAATGCTTTCCTCGATATCGCGTGTCCACAGAGAATATTCCGTTTGCAGCGCGGTGACCGGATGTACCGCATGGGCCCGTTGCAGCGTTGACGCCGACACTTCGCAAAGGCCTATGTGGTTGATCTTGCCCTCTTTCACAAGGGTGCGCAGACAATCCATACTCTCTTCGACCGGGGTGGTGTTACTCAGTCTGTGTAGATAAAAGAGGTCGATTCGCTCCACGCCAAGCCGCTTGAGGGACTCATTACAGCAGCGGATGATATAGTCAGGCGTATTGTTGATGGTGCGGGCATAAGACTCGTCGGGAGAGCGATCGATGCCGCATTTCGTGGCTATTTTGAACTGCTCGCGAGTGCTTTTATCCAGCCCGGCAAGAAAATGACCGATTAGTCTTTCATTATGACCACGGCCATATAAATTTGCGGTATCAATAAACGTCACGTTCAGATCGATGAGGCTATGCAATACCCGCAGCGAGGCGTTGTCATCAGTCTGGCCATAAAATTCACTCAGACCCATGGCACCGTAGCCGACGGCACTGACGGTAAAATTTTGAGATAAATTACGTGTTTTCATAGTTTCTCCTTTTCAGACGCTATGATTGTTTCACCTCAAATGTGGATACTGAATTTTCATTTTCGTTATGCAGAAAAGGTATCAGTCGACGACGCGCTCTCTTCAGGCTCATTAAAAACGACAAAAGTTGTCAAATCGTTAAATCCGTCACACTTTTGATGATAAACTGCGCGACTTTTCCGCACGTTTTTATCTTCAGGTGACGCCATGACAGAACACATTCAGCCCACGCCCAGACCGCAGACCCAGGAGGTCACTCGCCCCAACTGGTCGGCGGTTTTCTCCGTGGCATTTTGCGTTGCCTGCCTGATTACCGTTGAGTTTCTGCCGGTGAGCCTGCTGACACCGATGGCGCAGGATCTGGGCATTTCCGAAGGCGTGGCGGGGCAGTCCGTCACCGTGACCGCTTTTGTGGCGATGTTCGCTAGCCTGTTTATTACCCAGGTGATCGGCACCATCGACCGCCGTAAAGTGGTCATTCTGTTCAGCGTGCTGCTGACGCTCTCCTGCCTGCTGGTCTCTTTTGCCAATAACTTCACCCTGCTGCTGCTGGGTCGCGCCTGTCTGGGGCTGGGATTAGGCGGCTTCTGGGCGATGTCGGCCTCGCTCACCATGCGTCTGGTTCCCGCGCGCACCGTGCCGAAAGCCCTCTCCGTGATCTTTGGTGCTGTTTCGATTGCGCTGGTCATTGCTGCGCCGTTGGGCAGTTTCCTTGGCGGGATCATCGGCTGGCGTAACGTCTTTAACGCTGCCGCGGTGATGGGGGTGCTATGCATTCTCTGGGTCTGGAAAGCGCTGCCGTTCTTACCGGGGGAGGCGGCACACCATAAACAGAATATGTTCAGCCTGCTGAAGCGCCCGGGCGTGCTGGCGGGGATGACCGCCATCTTTATGGCATTTGCCGGACAGTTTGCCTTCTTCACCTATATCCGCCCGGTATTCATGAACATGGCCGGGTTTGATGTGGATGGCCTGACGCTGGTGCTCCTGAGCTTCGGTATCGCCAGCTTTGTCGGCACCTCGCTGTCGTCCGCGTTCCTGAAGCGTTCCCTGAAAGTGGCGCTGGCGGGTGCGCCGCTGGTGCTGGCAATTAGCGCTGCGGTGCTGGTGCTGTGGGGCAGCGATAAGTGGGTTGCGTCGGCAATTGCGATTATCTGGGGCTTTGCTTTTGCGCTGGTGCCGGTGGGCTGGTCGACGTGGATCACCCGCTCGCTCGCCGATCAGGCGGAAAAAGCCGGGTCGATTCAGGTCGCGGTGATCCAGCTGGCGAACACCTGCGGTGCGGCGATTGGCGGCGTTGCGCTGGACCATCTGGGGCTGACGTCACCGCTGGTGATTTCAGGAACCCTGATGCTGCTGACGGCGCTGCTGGTGGCGAGTAAGGTGAAAGCAAAATAAGTAAATCCCCTCTTCCCACAGGGAAGAGGGGATATCAGGCTACGCCGATGTCTGAACCCGTCTTCTCGAATCCATCGAAATCAGCACCACCGACGACACAATCAGCAGCGTGCCCAGCCAGTCCGGCAGCGTAAACGCCACCCCAAGCAAAATCACCGACAGAAGGGCGCTGCTCAGCGGCTCGGCACAGCTCAGAATGCTCGCCTTCGGCCCGCCAATCATCTGCGCGCCTTTCAGATACAGGCTGAACGTCAGCGCCGTGCCAATCACCACCAGATAGAAAAACGCCAGCAGCAGGCTGCCATCAATCACAAAGGTGGTCCCGCGTCCGGCGTAGAACGGCGTCAGCACGACCCCCGCGATTAACATACTCCAGCCAACAATCGGCAGCGTGCCGTAGCGGGCGATCAGCGTCGACGGGTAGGTTGTATAAAACGCGGCAGCAAAGGCCGAGGCGATACCGAAGAACAGGGCGGCAGGGGAGATGGAGAGCGAGGTCGGATCGCCGTGGGTGACCAGCAGGAAGGTGCCGACAAGTGACGTCAAAATGGCGGATAAAACAAACACGCCGGGACGTTTTTTCCTCGCCAGCGCGAACCACGCGACGATGATCGTTGGCGAGAGAAACTGTAGCACGGTGGCCGTCGCCGCGTTGGATTTTTCAATCGTCAGCAGGAAGGTGAGCTGGACGGTGAGCGCACCAACCAGCGAGAAAAACAGCAGGCTGAGGGCGTCTTTACGATGTCTGATGACCGAGAAAATCTTGTCGCCATGCACGAAGGAGAGGGTCAGCAAGATGACGCCGGTAAACAGCAGGCGAATCATCGTCAGGTAAGGGGACGAGATCTGGCTTTTCTCCATGATGTACTGCGCGCAAACCCCTGAGCTGCCCCATAAAACGGCGGCGATCAGAACGTTGAGCATTCCTTTACGTGTGGAACCCATGTTCTCCCCTGTTATGTTGGTTTTTGTGTAGCATAACATGGGTCTTGCCGGGTGCGGTGTGGCCTGATGCCCTCACCCCGGCCCTCTCCCACGGGGAGAGGGTGCAAACACGAAAAACGGCAACGTGCGTTGCCGTTTTGCTTTTATCTTGCTTAGAACCACGCTTCCCACATCGCGCCGACGTTGAAATCATCCAGCGTCTCATCTTTTGTACCGTTCACACGGGCGGTGCGTTCGTTATCCACTTTGCCGCCGGTCACGTAGAAGCGCAGCATTGGGCGGAACTCTGGCCCCATGGCGATAGACATGTTCTGCGACAGGGTCAGCTTCCAGCCTTTGTTATCACCGCCATTGTCGTAATCCACGTGCTGCCAGCCTGCTTCCAGCCAGGTGGAGTGAACGTCGTTCCACCAGTGCATCGGACGCACGATGGCGTTGTAGTTCTTACGGTTGTCGGTCTTGTCGCGGCTGTTGTCATAGTCGTGGAAGGCGAGGATGTACTCCACCTGCGTGGCCTGGGTGAATTTGTACAGCCCTTCGAAGCTGGCGTAGACCGTGGTCAGATCCTCGGTTTTGTTGAATACGCTGTTGTCCGCGTTATCAGAATAACGGGCAATCACCTTATTCACGCCGCTGTCGTTGGTGTGGCTCAGCACCACCCCGCCCTGCCAGGCCTTCAGACGCTCTTCACTCTCAATGGCTTTGGAGTCAAAACCGTAGTTCGCGTACAGCTCCAGATCCAGCGGGCCGACTTTCATGCCGTGGATTTTAGAGGTCGCAGCGTAGTTACCTTTGTCGCCCGTGCCGGAACCGCCGGTACAGGTAATGCGCGACGGGTTCGCCTCATCTTCCATCACTTCCGGGCTACAGGATTCCACCGCGGCCACCGCGGCAACGTCAAACTGCACGCCGCCGATGTCGAAGTTCTTCACCCCGGCACCCTGGCCGTCGTGGTTCATCCAGAAGTAATCGTTGATACCCTGCTGTGGACGCTGGTGGAAGTCACGGCCGGCCCAGAAGTAGGCGTTCGGGTTGGAGGCCATAATGTTGGTCACACCGGCATAGGCTTTTTTCAGGTTAACCTCGTCGCCCCAGTGGTCGATCATCACGTTGATGTCCCAGATGGCACCGTTGTCGCCCTTGAAGGCTTTGGAGAGCTGGAATTCACCGCCGTTGCCTTCGTTACCCAGACGACCGATTGCGGATGCGCCGTTATAGGAACCGTCTACTGCCACGTATTTCTGATCGGCTGCCTGGAAGTGCGCGCCGTAGCGGGCATAGCCGGTAAATTTAACCCCAAACGGAATCGCGAGGTCCGGTGATTGCGCCGCGCTTTGCGGTTCGGTGACCACGTCCGCTTTTTTCGCGACGGCGGCGTCCATTTTGGCCTGACGTTCGGCCAGCGCTTTGTCTACCGCTTTCGCCACGATGGCGTCGATTTGCTCTTGCGTAAATTCTTGTGCGAGTACAGAAATTGGGCAAAGCGCGGCGACAACCGCCATGGTTAATGGAAGTTTTTTAATATAATTCATGGTTATCTCAATATAGTTTAATTTTATTCAGACAATAACCATCCCGCTCCGATCTGACAGAGTTTGTCGCTATCATCAGAACAAGTGGATTTCTATTTTAGGTACAGAGTGATTACATTAACGTTTTTTCGCCATACATTATCTCTGATATAAATGGATTATTTCTTCGGATAATTCACGTGCCAGCAGGGAATTCATTAAATGATCCTGCGCGTGAACCATTATTAAGGTCATCGGCTGGCGGGCTTCGCCCGCATCCTGTTCGATCAATTTGGTCTGCATTTTGTGCGCCTGGCGCGCGTAGCCATCGGCTTCGCGCAGCAGGCTTTTGGCTTCGTCAAGGTTGCCCTGACGCGCCGCGTGCAGGGCTTCAAAGCACAGGCTACGCGACTGACCGGCGTTGACGATAATTTCCATTACGGCTTCTTCTAATGCGATCATTACACTGACTCTCTGTCAAAACTGTTATTTAATGCGGTGGCGGCAAACCACTCGCCGCTTTTCTTGATGGTGCGCTGCTGGGTAGTTAAATCGAGCTGGATAAATCCGTAGCGATTTTTATACGCGTTACACCACGACCAGTTATCAATAAATGTCCACATATGGTAGCCAAGACACTGGCACCCTTCGCTAATACCTTTATGTAGCCAGGCCAAATGTTCGGAAATAAAATCGATGCGGTATTGATCGTTTATCTGACCATTCTCAATAAAGCGCTGTTCATTTTCGACACCCATACCGTTCTCAGAAATAAAACAGCGTGGGTTACCGTAATTGTCGCGCAGGTTAATCAGAATATCGTAAATACCCGGCTCATAAATTTCCCAGCCACGGTATGGATTCATCTTGCGGCCAGGCATTTCGTAATTATCAAAGAACCACTCCGGCATAAACGGTGCCTGTGGGTTCACCGCACTGTCACGGCATTTCACGCGACGCGGCTGATAATAGTTAATGCCGAGCAGGTCGATTTTTCCTTCCGCAATCAGGAAACTGTCTTCCGGTTTGCAGGCGGGGAGCTGATCGTAAGATTTCAGCAACGCCACCAGGTCCGCCGGGTATTCGCCGCGCAGGACGGGGTCAAGGAAGCTGCGGTTAAACATCAGGTCCGCAATGTGTGCCGCTTTGACGTCAGCCGGGTTTTGCGAGCGCGGATAGGACGGCGTCAGGTTCAGTACGATACCGATCTCCCCGGCGTAGTGCCCGGCACGGTAAGCACGTACCGCCTGCGCATGCGCCAGCACGGTGTGATACGCCACGGTGGCCGCACGACGAAAATCCACCACGTTGGGATAGTGGAAATCGTACAGATAGCCGCCTTCCACCGGCACAATCGGCTCGTTGAAGGTAAACCAGTGCAGCACGCGATCGCCAAACAGATCGAAGCAAATCTGCGCATAACGGGCGTAAGCGTCCACCACGTTGCGGTTTTCCCAGCCGCCAATCTCCTGCATCGCCATCGGCATGTCGAAGTGGAACAGGGTGATAAACGGGGTAATACCCTGTTCAATCAGCTCATCAATGACCTGATGATAAAAATCGACCGCTTCCGGGTTCACTTCACCGATACCGTCGGGGATCAGGCGCGCCCAGCTAATCGAGGTGCGAAAGCTGTTGTGGTTCAGCTGCTTTAACAGCTGAATGTCCGTTTTCCAGTGTTGATAAAACGTGGAGGCGTGCTGCGGTCCCACGCCATTATGAAAACGGTTTGGCTCGCGGGCAAACCAGTAATCCCAGGTGGTTTCACCCTCTCGTGTCCCTTCGGTCTGGAGGGCGGAGCTTGCGCTGCCCCACCAGAAATTATCGGGAAATGCGTATTTCATGACCTTTCCTCTTTGACTTAATGACTTGCTGTTTCAGCGGCACCGACGGTTGCCTGGGCTTTCTGCTCTTCGTTTTTCATCAACGTACGCTCGTAAGCACGCAGGAACGGCAGGTACATCAGCGCTGACATCACCATACACACCAGACACATCACCACCGGGCTCAACGCCCAGTTTGCCGCCCACGATGCGCCAATAGGGGCCGGGGTCGTCCACGGGGTTAACGACACCACCTGTGCCAGCCAGCCCATTTTGGTGGCGCCGTACGCCAGGCAGGCGTTCACCAGCGGAACAAACACGAACGGGATAAACAGCATCGGGTTCATGATGATTGGCGCGCCGAACAGAATCGGTTCGTTGATGTTAAAGAAGCTGGGCACAACGCCCATTTTGCCGATGGTGCGCAGGTGTGTGACGCGGCTGCGCAGCAGCAGGAAGGCCAGCGGAAGCGTGGAGCCGACGCCGCCAATCAGCAGGTAGTGGTCCCAGAAACCCTGCAGGTAAACGTGTGGCAGCGCCGCGCCAGCCGCCAGTGCCGCCTGGTTTGCGGACAGGTTGGCCATCCAGAACGGGTTCATGATGCCGGTGACAATCAGCGAGCCGTGGATACCGGCAAACCAGAAGATCTGGCACAGCAGCACGGAGAGCAGAATGGCAGGCAGGGAGTCAGACGCAGAGACCAGCGGTTCCAGCAGGTGCATAATCGCCTGCGGGATAATCATCCCGGTTTGTGCTTCGATAAACAGGTTCAGCGGGTGCAGGGTACCGATCACCACCATGACCGGGATCAGGATCTCAAACGAACGCGCCACACCGGTCGGCACTTCTTTCGGCAGACGGATGGTCACGTTGTTCTGCTTCAGCCACGCATACACGCGGGTGGAGTAGATGGCGGTGATCAGCGCGGTGAAAATCCCCTGGCCGGAGAGGTACTGGGTCGAGATCTTGCCGTCGGCATACGGAGCTGCCACCAGCAGGAAGGCCATAAAGGCCAGCAGACCGGACATCACCGGATCGAGGTTAAACTGACGCCCCAGGCTTGCACCAATCCCCACAGAAATGAAGAACGTCATCACGCCCATGCTGAGGTTGAACGGCAGCATCAGCTGTTCACGGTAAGTCTGGGAGAAATCCAGCCAGCCGCGGGCAAAGCTGTTTGTCGTATCCGCGGAGAAGGGCGGGAAGATGAACACCAGCATAAACGAGCCGATGATCATAAACGGCAGCGCGGCGGTAAAGCCGTCGCGGATGGCAATCACATACTTTTGCTGGCCGAGCTTCGCGGCCAGCGGGGTAATTGACTGCTCAATAACCGCGACCATTGATTGATATAACGAACTCATGTGAACACCTTTTAGTGTGCCGCTTCGATGAGCGACAGAGCATAGTCCAGTACTTTATCGCCACGTTGCATACCGTAATCCATCATGTCGATGGGTTGGACCGGGATGCCCTTTGTAGCCGCCTTGTCTGAGAGTGTCTGTAACATGTACTTCACCTGGGGTCCGAGAAGGACAACCTGGTACTGCGGAAACTGCGTATCAAATTCGGAAACGCCATACGCGTCTATTTTTACTGGCAACCCACGCTCTTTCGCGACATCGACCATTTTGCTGACCAGCAGGCTGGTGGACATCCCGGCAGAGCAACACAGCATAATCTTGAACATCGACAACCATCCTCTAAATGTAAAAAGTTATTGCGAGGATGATTGGACATTATACGGAAACCGGTTTCCATTTATAAAAGACAGAAGTGTGACAACCATCAAGATCCACTACTTATGACGCTAATTAACCAGATGCATGTCACATAATTTGCGCGTTTTGACATCATTTTGAGTTGAAATGGAAAATCGGTTTCCATGAAAAACGGAAAAGGATATACTCCATTCTGGCTATAATATGAGCCGTAGCGGTGATGGAATTTGCAGGTGCGAAGTAAGCCTGCCAGGGGAAAGAGATGTCGACAATCAATGATGTATCACGTCTTGCCGGGGTGTCTAAAGCCACGGTATCGCGAGTGTTGAGTGGGTCGCGTGGCGTAAAGGAAGCCAGCCGCCAGGCCGTTTTAAAAGCGGTTGATGAACTGAACTACCGGCCCAATGTAATTGCGCAGTCGCTGCTGAGCCAGTCGACGGGGTGTATTGGGGTGATTTGCGCGCAGGAGAATATTAACCAGACCACCGGTTATCTTTACGCGCTGGAAAAGCACCTCAGCCAGCATCAAAAACATCTGCTGTTGCGCTTCGCGCATACCAAAGCGGAAGTGATGCACGCCCTGGAAGAACTTTCCTGTGGGTTATGTGATGACATCCTGGTGATTGGCGCGCGTTTCCCGCTGGACGTCGAGATGGACAATGTCATTCTCGTTGACTGTATGGAGTCCGATAATTCCAACAGCATCCAGTTCGATCACGCCTTTGCCGCCGAAACCGCCTGTAACTATCTGACCAGCCAGGGGCGACGCCAGATAGCCCTGATCCATCCGCAAGGCAGCGGTTTCGCCGACCAGGTGTTGCTGGGCTATAAACACGCGCTGGAGAAAAATTTCCTGCCCTTTAATCGCAACCTCGTCTTTATGGATGCCACCTCCTCATCCGTTGCGCTGCAGGAGTTGCTTAACAATGCGAGCACGCTGAATTTTAACGCGCTGCTGGTGGCGGACGAACAGGAAGCTCAGCGGGTGATCCCGCAGCTGCAGGCATTTAATAAATCCGTGCCGGACGACATTATGGTCTTTAGCCTTGCCGGATCGCTGCATCTGCCGGGTATCCCGGTGATCCCGGCCATTGAATACTCGATGGATGCTATGGCGGCACGTATTGTGGGCTGGCTGACGGAGAAAACGCAGATGCTGGGGTCCTATGTTCTGCGCGGGGATTTGATTATTCCGGATGTACGAAAGCGCTAAAAAAAAGCGTGAAGCCCGGCTTCACGCTTAATAATCTTCCATACAATCTACCTGACTGACCGCGTCCCAGTAAGCATCCAGATTGTCGCGCTTCACGGCCGTGATGGCGTTTTTGATCAACAGTTGATTGGCCTCAGACGACAAAATCATCGCCTGCCAGGCTTTATCGCTCTGCTTTTTCTGGGGCGTGCAGGCCTTCTTCACATCTTTAAGGATCTGCTGCTTTATCTGGGCCTCTTTCACGGGATCGTCTTTTTCCTGGGCATGGACAAACGCGGCGAAGAGCAGACAAACGAGCAGGCAAACCAGGTGTGCAGCTTTCATCAAAATCCCCTTTAGACGTCACAGGCTTCCCATGAAATATATCGTTACATTCAGTGTAGCGACGCCAGCCGAAAGTATGAATTTTTGTCTTCCTGCGTATGAGAATCCTGCACCTGCACCTGCACCTGCACCTGCACCTGGACCGGCGGTTATTGAATCCCTCCGCCCAGCGACTGCCACAGCGTAATACGGTTTTCAAAGTCGGTCTGCTGCAGGGCAATCAATGATGCCCGTGCCGACCACAAGGCGCGCTGCGCGGTGAGAACGGTCAGGTAATCACCCGCACCCACCTGATAGCTGCGCGTTGCCACATCCAGCGTTTTTTGCTCTGCCGCCACGTATTCACGTTGCGCATCAAGCTCTTCACTCAGGGTTTCGCGGCGCGCCAGCGCATCGGCTACATCTTTGAATGCGCTCTGGATGGTTTTCTCATAGGTGGCAATCAGCCCTTTTTTCTCCGCTTCGGCATAGCGCAGTTGCGCCATGTTATTGCCGCCACTGAACAGCGGCAGGGAGATGGACGGCGCGAACGACCAGACCTTCATGCCGTGGCTGAACAATGACGAGAGCGAATCGCTGCCGACCCCGGCGCTGGCGGTAAGCGAAATCGTCGGGAAGAAGTTGGCGCGCGCAGCACCGATGTTGGCATTGGCGCTCAACAGGTTATGTTCAGCCTCCTGAATATCCGGGCGACGCAGCAGCGTGGCGGAGCTAACGCCCGCCGGGATCAGGGTGATGGCGTTATCGCTCAGGCTCTCCAGCGTACCGGGTAGCAGGTTTTCCGGTACCGTCTCGCCCGCCAGCAAATTCAGGGCGTTTTTGTCCTGCATCACCAGCGTCTGATAGCTGGCGACGCTGGCGCGGGCCTGCTGATAAACCGCCATTGCTTCGCTGACATCCGTTGCGGCGGCGACCCCAACGTCCTGCTGACGCTGCACAATCTTGAGCGAGTTCGCTGCGCTCTCCTGAGTGGATTTTGCCAGCGCCAGATTGCTGTTATCTGCCGCCAGAGTAATCCAGGCGGTGGTCAGCTCGCTGACCATTGTCAGGCGCGTGTTCTGCGCCGTGAACTCGCTGGCAAGCCAGGTTTCACGCGCGGCGCGCGAGAGGCTCTGGTTACGACCAAACAGATCCAGCTCGAAGCTGGAGACGGCGCCGTTAGCCTCATCGCTGGTGCTCACGCCGCTGGCCAGCGTGCGGCTGCGGGTATGGCTCAGGCTGGCATCCACCGACGGGAACAGAGACGAGCGCGTCTCACCATACTGGGCGCGGGCGGCGTCGATATCAGCAATCGCTTTTTGCACATCGCGGTTGCTGGTGAGTGCCATTGTTACCACCCTGTTCAGGCGGTGATCGTTCATCACCTGCTGCCACTGGCTGACCACGGCGGTGGCTTCGCCGTGGGCGCCCGGCAACGTGGCCGGGACGGGCGCGTCAGGACGCTGATAGGTAGGGTCTAACGAAACACAGCCTGCGCTCAGCAGCGCTAACACTAAAACAGATACACGAAACATTATGCCCTCCGGTTTGCGTGCTTACCGGAGAAGAGACGTTTCACCAGTACGAAGAATAATGGAACAAAGAAGATGGCCAGCAGCGTTGCCGCAAGCGTCCCGCCGATGATGCCGGTCCCAATCGCCACGCGGCTGTTGGCGCCTGCACCGGTGGCGACGGCCAGCGGTGTTACCCCGGCGATAAACGCCAGCGACGTCATGATGATCGGACGCAGTCGCGTCTGAGCCGCACGCAGCGCGGCACGCGTCAGGGAGTAACCTTCCGCGACTTTCGCCTCCGCAAACTCAACGATCAAAATGGCGTTTTTCGACGACAGGCCGATGGTGGTCAGCAGTGCCACCTGGAAATAGACGTCGTTGCTCAGCCCGCGCAGCGAGGCGGCCAGCGCCGCACCCAGCACCCCAAGCGGGATCACCAGAATGACTGAAATCGGCACCGACCAGCTCTCATACAGCGCGGCCAGGCACAGGAATACCACCAGGATGGAGAGGGCATACAAGCTCATCGCCTGACCACTCGCCAGTTTCTCCTGTAACGACAACCCGCTCCACGCCCAGGTTGTGCCGGCCGGCAGGTTGTTCGCCAGCTGTTCCATCCGGGTCATCGCCGTACCGGAGCTGGCACCACTGGCGTTCTCGCCCTGAATTTCATAGGCCGCCGAGCCGTTGTAGCGCACCAGACTCTCCGGGCCATATTCCCAGCGCGTGGTGGCGAAAGCGGAGAACGGCGTCATGGTGCTGTCGCTGCCGCGTACGTACCATTTGTTGAGATCGGAAGGCACGGCGCGGTAATCGCTGTCTCCCTGGATGTAGACCTTTTTCACGCGGCCCCGATCGATAAAGTCATTCACGTAGGTTCCGCCCCAGGCGCTGGAGAGGGTATCGGTGACGTCGCTCAGGGAAAGCCCCAGCGATACGGCTTTGTTGTTGTCGATATCCACCTGCAGCTGCGGCATCTGCGGCAAATCATTGGCGCGAACGGCATGCAGGGAGGTGTCCTGATTCGCCTGGCCGATCAGCTGATTACGCATCTTCAGCAACGTGTCGCGATCGGTGCTGCCGCTGGCCATGAGCTCGAAGGTAAAACCGTTGCTCTGGCCGAGGCCGTCTACGGCCGGGGGCGTCATGGCAAAAACGGTGGCATCGCGAAGGGAGCCGAGTTCCTGAGTGGCGCGCAGGGCAATCGCCTGAGCGGTGTTCTCGTCGCCTTTACGCTCGGACCAGTTTTTCAGGGAGACAAACGCCATCCCGGCATTCTGGCCGCTGCCGCTAAAGCTAAAGCCCTCGACCGTAAAAATCACATCGGTGTTGGCTTTCTCTTTAGTGAGGAACCACTCGCGAACCTGACGACTGATCTCCGCGGTACGTACCGCTGTCGCACCGGCAGGCAGGGTGTACTGCACCATGATTTCACCCTGGTCCTCCGTGGGCAGGAAGCTGCCGGGCAGCTTCAGCATTGCCACGGCCATCGCGCCACAGAGCAGGGCGTAGACCACCAGCATGCCCGCGGAGCGGCGCAGCGCGCGCAGGACTTTATTCTGGTAGCCATGCTCGGTCTTACTGTAGAAGCGGTTAAATGCGCCGAAGAACCCTTTTTTGTGAGGAGGCGTATGGCGCAGTACCGAGCCGCAGAGCGCGGGTGTCAGGGTCAGCGCCACCACCACCGAGAGGATCATCGCTGAGATAATGGTGACCGAAAACTGGCGGTAGATGACGCCGGTTGAGCCGCCGAAGAAGGCCATCGGCAGAAACACGGCGGAAAGCACCAGCGCAATGGCGACCAGCGCACCGGAAATTTCGCCCATCGATTTTTCGGTGGCTTCGCGGGCGGGCAGACCTTCATCGCGCATAATGCGCTCGACGTTTTCCACTACCACGATGGCGTCATCGACCAGCAGACCTATCGCCAGCACCATCGCAAACAGCGTCAGGGTATTAATGGAATAACCGAACAGCGCCAGCACGCCAAAGGTGCCCAACAGAACTACCGGCACCGCCAGCGCGGGGATGAGCGTGGCGCGAATGTTCTGCAGAAACAGATACATCACCACCACCACGAGGATAATGGCCTCAAACAGCGTCTGAATCACATCTTCCACCGAGATCTTAATGAACTCGGTGCTGTCTTTCGGATAGGCCACATCATAGCCTTCCGGCATTGCCCGTTTGAATTCGGCAATTTTATCTTTCACCGCGGTGGCGGTATTGAGCGCATTTGCGCCCGGCGAGAGCATCACCGCCATACCGGCTGCCGGGTGACCATTCAGCCTGGCGGTAGCCGTGTAATCCTCGCTGCCCATCTCCACGCGCGCCACGTCGCCAATACGCACCACTGCGCCGCTGGACTGGCTCTTAACGATGATATTTTTAAACTGATCGACCGTCTGCAGGCGCGACTGGGCACGCACGGTGGCGGTCAACTGCTGGGTACCGGACGCGGGTAACGCGCCGATTTTACCGGCGGAAACCTGCACGTTCTGCGCTTCAATAGCGCTCTGAACGTCGGATGGCATCAGCGAGTACGACGCCAGCTTTGCCGGGTCAAGCCAGATGCGCATGGCGTATTCCGCACCAAACACCTGCAGGCTGCCGACGCCCTCTACGCGTGCCAGCGGATCCTGCATATTACTCACCAGCCAGTCGGCGATATCCGAACTGCTGGCATGGTCGGTTTTATCGTACACGCCCATGATCAGCAGGAAGTTACTCTGCGATTTTTGCACCGTAATGCCGGCCTGCTGTACCTCGGTCGGCAAGCGCGACTCGGCCTGCTGAACCTTGTTCTGCACCTGAACCTGCGCGGTATCCGGGTCGGTTCCCTGTTCGAACGTGACGGTGATGCTTACCGAGCCGTCCGAACTGCTGGTGGAGGTAAAATAGAGCAGGTTATCCAGCCCGGTCAGCTGTTGCTCAATGACCTGGGTGACGCTGTTTTCCAGAGTCTGTGCCGACGCGCCAGTATAGGTGGCAGAGATTTTTATCGACGGCGGAGCGACGTCGGGATACTGCGCGACGGGCAGGGTACGGATCGCCAGCACCCCGGCGAGCATAATCAGAATAGCAATCACCCAGGCAAAAACCGGGCGACGCACGAAGAAGCGGGAAAACATCAGGCGTTTCCTCCCGCGGTTTTCATCTCTTCGGCGTTAACTTGCTGACCGGCGGTCACTTTATCGGTGCCTTCCACAATCAGCTTATCGCCAGCCTTCAGTCCACTCAGCACCAGCCATTTGTCGCCGTAGGTGTCACCCGTTTCCAGCTGACGTTGTTCCACCTTATTGCCGGCCCCCACCACCAGCGCGGTGGCGTTGCCTTTGGCATCACGGGTAATTCCCTGCTGCGGGGCGAGGATGGCCTCGCTCATTACCCCTTCATCCACTCTGGCGCGAACAAACATCCCGGGCAGAAGCTGATGCTGCGGGTTGGGGAAGACGGCGCGCAGTGTGACCGACCCGGTGGATTCGTCCACTGCCACTTCAGTCAGGGCCAGACGGCCTTTTTCCTGATAGGTGCTGCCATCTTCAAGGATCAACGATACGCTCAATGTCTCGCTGTTGCTGGCAAGCGTTTGTTTGCGTAATCGCAGAAGATCGGCGCTGGAGCGGGTTAAATCGACGTACATATTGTCCAGACCGCGAATGGTGGCGAGCGCGGTCTCTTGCTGGGCAGTGACCAGTGCGCCGGGGGTGACCGAAGAGATGCCAATACGTCCGGCAATCGGGGCGGTCACCGTGGTCCAGTTGAGGTTAATGCGCGCGCTTTCCTGGGCTGCTTTTTTCGACTCCACGCTGGCCTTGTCCTGCGCGCAGGTGGACTTTGCATCTTCGGCATCCTGACGCGATACGCCGTCGTCTTTCACCAGTTGTGTATAGCGTTGAGCTTTCTGGCAATCGGCCTGCACCAGCGCCTGCGCCTGTTTCAGGGCCGCGGCGGCTTCATCGTAGGCGGCGCGGTAGCTGGAGGGGTCAATTTGATACAGCGCCTGTCCGGCTTGCACGGTATCGCCTTCGGTAAAGAGCCGTTTCTGAATAATGCCGCCCACCTGAGGACGCACTTCCGCGCTCATGGCGGCCGTGGTGCGTCCGGTCAGTTCACTGACCACGGAAACGGGTTGGCTCAGGAGCGTAACAATCCCCACTTGCGGGAGGGGATGTTGAGGAGCAGATGTTTGTGCATTATCGCACCCCGTCAGGAGGAATAATGCTGCGATGGAGGTTGTTATGGCTTTCATAATTTTTTCCAGGGTGAACGATGCCTGCCCTGTTAATGGCTTAACAAGGAAGGGGGCTATTTAAAGGCACAGCGATACCGCATCTCCGGCAGAGCCGGAAATGTTAATAAGGGAATAACGTCTTCCCGCTAATTATTCACATGCGATTACTTCGCAGAGAAAAGCATATTTAAAATATTTTGATAAAGAGGCTCTAATTGTTCAGAGGGTACGTTTAAGGGGGTGAGTCGGCGGTAAATAGACCCCTCAATCATTACCGCAGTAATCTCCACGCAGCAGCGAATATGATCATCACTCAGGTGGGGAAACTGTTTTTTCAGGTGTGCGCAGGCATTAGCAAACATCCGCTTTTCCGCTTCGACCAGCATGGCCGCCACCTGGGGATTACGCGTGGCTTCAGCCGACATCTCAAGCATCAGCGCATCGTCATCTTCATTCAGGGTCTGTCGCCAGGCGAGCGCCTGAGGCATCCCCTCGACCAGCGTTTTACCCTGAATCTCTTCGATGCGTGAGTCGATGATACGGCGAATCATCTCTTCAATAATCGCATCTTTGTTACTGAAATAACGGTAGATTTGCCCGACGCTGAGCTTTGCCTCACTGGCGATCTGCGACATGCTGGCCGCATGAAAACCGCTGGCGCGAAAGCACTGACGTGCGGCAGCGATAATGTCATCCTGACGCTGCTTTTGGCGTTCTTCCAGTTTTGTGCTCATCGTCGGTTACCCTATAAAAGTGAGAATGATCGTTCTCATTATACGTTTCAGGTGCGTATTGGAAAGACTTTTTTTAAGTACTTATTGAATGAATATTTCAATGTTTAAAGAATGGAGAAAAAAAGGAGTTTTGATGAAGGAAAGGCTGTGCAATATTAAGATTGCACAGAAAATAAGGAGAAAAATATGCATCTGAGCACAACGGATAACGTCACACACGATGAAAAAGAAGAATTATTAACAGGGCTTCGTGCCTACAACGGACAATTTTTAGATCTCTCAAACTTTAGCGGCGACATTGGCGTTTATGTGCGAGACGATAAGGGCGTGATGCTGGGTGGGTTAATTGGCGTGCGCAAAGGCGACTGGCTGAACATCGATTTTCTGTGGGTCAGCGACACCGTGCGGGGATCGGGCGTCGGCAGCCAGCTTATCAAAACGGCAGAAGACGAAGCCCGACGCAAAGGCTGCACCCATGCGCTGGTGGATACGGTCAGCTTCCAGGCACGTCCATTCTATGAAAAGCAGGGCTATCAGCTGCAGATGTCGTTGCCGGATTACCCGTACCCGGGTATGCAAAGGCATTATCTGACCAAATCCCTTTAACCGCCGATGCCGTTGCCCATCACGGCCAGCGCATGACGCACAATGATCTCTGGCGAGAGGGCGTGTAGCCTCTCGTCGTTGCGCATTCTTGAGAACGGCACCAGCACCAGGCTTAGCAGCGTGGTGAACAGCAGTTCTGGCGCGAGTGCCCGGTTCAGTTGCCCTTCCTGCTGCCAGCGTTTAAGGGTGGCGAGCGTTGCCTGGTATTTGTCGTCACCGAACCGCGCGTGCAGATGCGTGCGCAGTACAGGCATCTCCCCGATGACCTCCTGCATCCACAGCGGGGCAAACCAGCGGTGCTGCTCCGCCAGCTCGGCCAGTACCTTCACCATTTGCGTTAATGCGTTGACCGGCGAGTCGGGGTTTTCGGCGAAAATTGCGCCGATCCGATTACGTAAGGGCAGGAAGCGCTCCTCAATCATCGCGTCGAGCAATTGTTCTCGTGAATTGAAGTAGTAATGCAGCATCGCTGGCGTTACGCCCGCTTCTTTGGCGATGGCGTTCAGCGAGGTTTGAGCGATCCCCTGGCGAGAAAAGAGGCTCAACGCAATATCCAGCAGCTGTTCGCGGCTGGCGGTTGCCCGCTTTCCGCCGCGTGGTCGACCGGGGCGGCGCGGTTCAGAATTGTCCTTATGTGCTGGCATAGTCGCAGGATCTCTTGATCTTATTCATCACTTACTTAAATATTAATTATCCAGTTAATTAATTTCAAGCGATCTCTTATGGAGTCCGACGTAATGACTCAACCTGCGCAAAACGCGCCGTCGATAAAGCTGCTGTTCAGCGCGCTGCTGCTGGTGATGCTGCTTTCGGCGCTGGACCAGACGATTGTTTCCACGGCGTTGCCCACCATCGTTGGGGAACTGGGTGGCCTGGATAAGCTCTCCTGGGTGGTGACGGCCTATATCCTCAGCTCGACCATTGTGGTGCCGCTGTACGGAAAATTCGGCGATCTGTTTGGGCGTAAAATCGTCCTTCAAATCGCTATTGTGCTGTTTCTGGCGGGGTCGGTGCTCTGCGGTCTGGCGCAAAACATGACCCAACTGGTGCTGATGCGCGGCCTGCAGGGGCTGGGCGGTGGCGGTCTGATGGTCATCAGTATGGCCGCCGTGGCGGACGTTATTCCGCCTGCGGAGCGTGGCCGCTATCAGGGGCTGTTTGGCGGCGTGTTTGGTCTGGCGACGGTGATCGGGCCGCTTATCGGCGGGTTTATCGTGCAGCATGCCTCCTGGCGCTGGATTTTTTATATCAATCTGCCGCTCGGTCTCTTTGCCCTGATGGTGATAGGCGCGGTGTTCCACGGCAGCGCACGGCGCAACAAGCACGAAATTGATTATCTGGGGGCGATTTACCTCAGTATGGCGCTGCTGTGTATCATCCTGTTTACCACTGAAGGCGGGACGATACGCCAGTGGAACGACCCGCAGCTGTGGTGCATTCTGGCCTTTGGCCTGACGGGTATCGCCGGGTTTATCTATGAGGAGCGTCTGGCCTGGGAGCCAATCATTCCGCTCTCGCTGTTCCGCGATCGCAGCTTTCTGCTCTGCAGCCTGATTGGCTTTATTATCGGGATGTCGCTCTTTGGCTCGGTCACCTTCCTGCCGCTCTATCTGCAGGTAGTGAAAGACGCCACGCCGACTCAGGCCGGTCTGCAGCTGATCCCGCTGATGGGCGGACTGCTGCTGACCTCGATCATCAGCGGGCGGGTTATCAGCCGTACCGGAAAATACCGTCTGTTCCCGATCGCCGGTACGCTGCTTGGCGTGGTGGGCATGGTGCTGCTGACGCGCATCTCGATCCACTCGCCGACCTGGCAGCTGTACATTTTTACCGGCGTGCTGGGGATGGGTCTGGGGCTGGTCATGCAGGTACTGGTGCTGGCCGTGCAGAACAGCGTCTCTGCCGATCAATACGGGGTAGCGACTTCCGGGGTCACGCTGTTTCGTTCCATTGGCGGGGCCATCGGCGTCGCGCTCTTTGGCGCGGTCTTCACCCACGTTTTGCAATCGGGTCTGATGGACCGTTTACCGCAAGGGGCGGAGTTACCGCATGAGCTCAATCCTGCGGCCATTCACCGGCTGCCAGAGGCACTGCGGCTCGATTACCTGGACGCGTTTGGCTCAGCCATTCACGCGGTGTTCCTGCTGGCGGCAAGCATTATGGTGCTGGCGTTTGTACTGTCGTGGTTTTTACGTGAAACGCCGTTACGCCGTGCGGGCATGCTCAGGTCGGATCAATAGCGCCCCCGCACATATAACTTATCCGTCTTATTGATGCTTTTTCGTTTTTTAGCCAGCCGTACCGTTGTCGATATAGTCACTGAAACGTTTATCAAAAGGATATGTCTCGTGAAACTTCGATTGGGTGCTCTGGTTCTCGCGGGCCTGCTGCTGGCAGGTTGCGATCAAGGCGGCAGCGATGCCAAACACATCAAAGTCGGCGTGATTAACGGCGCTGAGCAGGATGTCGCGGAAGTCGCTAAAAAAGTGGCGAAAGAGAAATACGGTCTGGATGTGGAACTGGTGGGGTTCAGCGGCTCGCTGTTGCCCAATGATGCCACCAGTCAGGGCGATCTTGATGCCAATGTCTTCCAGCATCGCCCGTTCCTGGCAGAAGATAACAAGGCGCATCACTACAAGCTGGTTGCTGTGGCGAACACCTTTGTTTTCCCGATGGCCGGCTACTCCCGCAAGATCAAATCCGTGTCTGAGCTGAAGGACGGCGCGACCATCGCCATTCCAAACGATCCGACCAACCTTGGCCGCGCACTGCTGCTGTTGCAAAAAGAGAAGCTGATTACCCTGAAGCCGGACGTTGGCCTGCTGCCGACGGCGCTGGATATCACCGCCAATCCGAAGCATTTGAACATTATGGAGCTGGAAGGGGCGCAACTGCCGCGCGTGCTGGATGATCCGAAAGTGGATGTTGCCATTATCAGCACCACCTATCTCCAGCAAACCGGGCTGTCGCCGGTGCATGACAGCGTGTTTATTGAAGATAAAAACTCGCCGTATGTGAACATCGTGGTGACGCGGGAAGACAACAAAGACGCGGAAAACGTGAAGGAATTTATCCAGTCGTATCAGTCGCCGGAAGTGGCGAAGGCCGCAGAGACCCTCTTTAACGGTGGCGCGGTGCCGGGCTGGTAGTCAGGACAAAGGCGTATAACAGGGTGTTATACGCCTTACCGGGTTATTTCAGGTTGGCTTTAAAGAACGAGGCCAGTTTTGCAAACGGGATCAGATCCGTGCGGTCATACAGGTCAACGTGGCCTGCATTCGGCACGATATACAGCTCTTTCGGTTCACCGGCGCGTTTATAGGCGTCTTCGCTAAACTCTTTCGAATGCGCTTTATCACCCGTGATAAACAGCATCGGACGCGGTGAAATGGTTTCGATATCGTTGAACGGATAGAAGTTCATAAACTTACCGATGCTGCTCATCATCGGTTTCGTCGTCAGCGCCTCTTTCTCGCCCTGTGGCGTGTACCCGCCGCGTTCGGTGCGATAAAAATCGAAGAACTCACGCTGGATAGCCGGCGTAGAATCATCCAGCTTATTTACCGTCCCGGGAATGTAGGCTGTCTCTGCACCCTGATACTCTTTCAGACGCTGCTCAGCGGCAGAGGCAATCATCGCTTTACGCTGTTCAACCGTCACGGAATGGTTGAGGCCGTTGCGGAAGGCGGAGCCCATGTCATACATGCTGACGGTGGCGATCGCTTTCATGCGCGGGTCAATTTTCGCCGCGCTAATAACGAAGCTGCCGCTGCCGCAAATGCCCAGCACCCCGATGCGCTGTGGATCGACAAAAGACTGGGTGCTCAGATAATCCACGGCCGCGCTGAAATCATCGGAATAGATTTCTGGTGAGATCAGATGCCCCGGTTTACCTTCGCTTTCCCCCCAGAATGAGAGATCAATCGCCAGGGTGACAAAGCCCTGTTCCGCGAGCTTTTGCGCATAGAGACTGGCGCTTTGCTCTTTCACCGCGCCCATCGGATGGCCGACCACGATCGCCGGCAGTCTGGCGTTTTTATCCGCCTCTTTTGGCCGATACAGATTGCCGACGACGTTCATCTGATACTGGTTTTTAAAGGTCACCTTCTGCTGCGTAACCTTATCGCTTTTATAGAAATTATCTGCGCCCCGGGACATATCGGCAGCGCTGGCGGCGAAGGCGCTGACTAACAGCCCGAGCGCCATGGTGAATCTTCTCATGATTAACTCCTGTGAAGTGTGTCGTTGTGTGAGGTGTAAAACGTGAACATGGCAGCGGCGATAAGCAGTACACCGCTGAGTGCAAAGGTGCTTTGCCAGCCGCTGTGGTCAAAGGCCAGGCCACCGAGCGTGGAGCCGAGCGCAATGGAGAGCTGCACCATTGCCACCATCAGTCCGCCACCCGCTTCGGCATTTTCAGGAAGCGTTCTGGCAACCCAGGTCCACCAGCCGACGGGGGCGGCCGTCGCGACCAGTCCCCAGAGGCCGAGCAGGGCGGTGACGGCGGCAAGGTGATGGCCGAAGGCCATCAGTGCCGCGGCAATCAGCGCCATCACCACGGGAATGGCGACCAGCGTGGTGTAAAACCCGCGGCGCAGAAACGTGCCGATCAGCAGGGTGCCGATAAAACCCGCCACGCCAATGACCAGCAGGATTAACGATAACTGCGTCGCGCTGGCGAAAGTCACGGTTTCCAGGAACGGACGCACGTAGGTAAACAGCGCGAACTGCCCCATGAAAAAGACGCCGCACGCGACCATTCCTTTTGCCACCAGTGGGTTTTTCAGCAGGCCGAAGGCGCTGGTGGACGACGCGGTGCGCTTTTCCACGGACATGGAAGGCAGGCTGAACCACTGCCAGATAAACGCGAGCAGGCTGACGGGCACCAGGCAGTAAAAGGCACCGCGCCAGCCGATTGTCGCCCCCAGCCAGCTGCCGAGCGGAGCCGCAACGACGGTCGCCAGGGCGTTGCCACCGTTAAAAATGGCCAGCGCACGTTGAACCTGATGCGGTGGCACAAGGCGAATTGCGGTCGCCGCGGAGAGCGACCAGAAGCCGCCAATGGCCACGCCAAGCAGTGCGCGTCCCAGCATATAAAGGGGATAGCTCTCAGCCACGGCGATAATCAGACCGGAGACGGCCATCAATGCCGTCAGGCCCAGCAGCAGCGATTTGCGGTTAATGCCTCCCGCAAGAGAAGAGAGAAACAGGCTGGTCAATACGGCCAGCGCGCCGGATATCGCGATCCCGAGGCCCGCCAGGCCTTCACTGACGGCGAGATCCCGCGAAACGGGCGTCAGCAGACTTACAGGCATAAATTCTGAGGCGACCAGCGTAAAAGCGCAGAGGGTCATTGCCAGCACGCCGCTCCAGCAGGCACGGGACTGGCGCGCTGATGTTTCGTTCACCATAGCGGACATCGTGTTTACCTTGTTATTCGTTCGGCCAGATTCGGACAAGCCGGGGCCGGGCGCTATTCACGGGAATAACGCATGCTGATGAAAGGTTGGAATGTGGTTGACGTCAGGTCACAGTGAAAATTTTACACGGCGGGTGTATTCTGACTAGCTAATCAATGCTTAATGAGCTTATAAGTTTGGCTTATAAATGAGGGTGTGATGAAGCGTAACCTGAACGATCTTTTTGCTTTTGTCACCGTGGCGCGTGAGGGCAGTTTTACCCGTGCCGCGGCACAGTTGGGCGTGACCCAGCCCGCGTTAAGCCAGGCCATAACCGGGCTTGAGAACCGGATGCAGATCCGCCTGCTGACCCGCACCACCCGCAGCGTTTCTCCCACCGCAGCCGGCGAACGCTTGCTCAACGCCATTGGCAACCGTTTCGATGAAATCGAAGCAGAGCTGGACATGTTGACGGAACTTCGCGACAAGCCCGCCGGCACGGTGAGGATCACCTGTGGACCCGATGTGTTATCGCGCACCCTGTTGCCTAAGTTGACGCCGCTTTTGCGGCAATACCCCGACATTCACATCGAGTTCGACGCCAATCACGGTTTTCGCGATATCGTTGCCGACCGCTTTGATGCGGGCGTTCGTATGGGAGATACCATCGATAAAGACATGATCGCGTTGCCGATAGGCCCGCAGTTGCGTATGGCCGCGGTCGCCTCGCCGGACTACTTCGCCCGTCATCCTGTTCCGCAAACGCCGCATGAGCTGACGCAGCACCAGTGTATTAACCAGAGGATGATTAAATCCGGCGGGATTTACGTCTGGGATTTTGATCAGGACGGTGGCGATCTGAACGTGCGCGTGAATGGCCAGCTGACCTTTAATACTTCCTGGCATATTGTCGAAGCTGCCCTAGCGGGATTCGGGATTGCTTTCCTGCCCGAAGACGAGTTTGGCGATCATATTGCTGAAGGCCGGTTAATTCGCGTGCTGGAACCCTGGTGTCTGCCCTTCCCGGGGTATTATCTCTACTACCCGAGCCGAAAGCAGCCGTCGCCGGCCTTTTCGCTGGTGGTGGATGCGCTGCGGATGCGATAACGTTGACCCGATTTCATCGATCATCGCCCTGTGGCCCACATCGTTACGCGCGGCATCGGGCTATTCTCCTCTTCACACTATGAGGAGAATACCCATGAACATCACCCAGATTCGTAATGCTACTCAGCTGATTACCTACGCCGGGAAACGCTTTTTAATCGACCCAATGCTGGCCCCGAAGGGCGCTTATCCGGGCTTCCCCGGCACGGCGCATGCGGAAATCCGCAACCCGATGGTCGAGCTACCCGTTGACGTCAACACGTTGCTGGAGGCGGATGCGGTGATCGTCACCCATACCCATGACGATCACTGGGATCGCGCCGCTGTCGAACTTATCGGCAAAGATAAACCTGTCTTTGTGCAGAACGACAGCGACGCCGCGCTGCTACGCAGCCAGGGATTTACCCACCTGACGGTGATGACCGAGGAGACGGCGTTTGGCGATATCCGGATCGCGAAAACCCGCGGCGGCCAGCACGGTACCGATCGTGCTTACGCCGTGCCGGAGCTGGCGGAACGGCTGGGTGAAGCCTGTGGCGTGGTTTTACGTCATCCTGATGAGAAGACGCTCTACATTGTCGGGGATACCATCTGGCGTGATGAAGTGGCAGCCGACCTGCAAAAGCATCAGCCGGATGTGGTGGTGCTTAACGCGGGCTATGCTCACGTCATCGGGTTTGGGCCGATTATCATGGGCCAGGAAGATGTGCTCAACGTCCACTTCCTGCTGCCGCAGGCGAAAATTGTGGCGACCCATATGGAGGCCATCAACCACTGTCTGTTGACCCGCCATGCGCTGCGTGAGTACGTTGACGCGAACCTGATTGGTGATGCGGTGAGCATTCCCGAGGATGGTGAAACCGTTATATTCTGAGCATCACCAGGGGAAAGGAGAGATACATGGCGCTAATCAACGTCGCGATTGTTGCGGTAGACGGGTTCAGCCCGTTCCACTACTCCGTTCCCTGCATTTTGTTTGGTGATACGGTATCCGGCGAAAAGCGCTTTAGTGTGTTGATCTGCGCCGAAAAACCGGGATTACTGACATCCACAGACGGGTTTGCGCTTAACGCGACTCACGATTTCTCCGCCATCGGCCAGGCAGATATCGTCGTGGTGCCTTACTGGCAGCATGTCCAGCAACGCCCGCCCCAGACGCTTCTCGACAGCCTGGTCCAGGCCAGAGACAACGGGGCGGAGATCGTCGGGCTTTGTCTGGGGTCGTTTGTGCTGGGTTATGCGGGCATTCTCGACGGTAAACGCGCGGCCACGCACTGGGAATTTGAACATCAGTTTCAGACGCTTTTCCCGGACGTAAAGCTGGATATCAATGCGCTCTACGTCGATGACGGCAATATCATCACCTCTGCGGGTACTGCTGCCGCGCTTGACTGCTGCCTGTACATCATCCGCCAGCGCTTTGGCAGCGTGGTCGCCAACCAGATTGCCCGCCGTATGATCGTACCGCCACACCGCGAGGGGGGGCAGGCACAGTTTATTGCCCAGCCGGTACCGAAAGATACCCGTGACGGACGAATCAATTATCTGATTGACTATCTCCAGCAGCACATTGCCGAACCGCATAATCTGGACTCGCTGGCAGAGGTGGTATCGATGAGCCGCCGCACGCTTACCCGCCATTTTGTAAAAGCCACCGGGATGAGCGTGGCCGACTGGCTGACCACCGAGCGCCTGCGGCGCAGCCAGATACTGTTAGAAGCCGGGAATATGCCCATTGAAAGCGTGGCAGAGCTGGTAGGGTTTAACTCTGCTGTGACCTGGCGCCAGCAATTTAAGGCGCATTTTGGCGTGAGTCCGGCAGAGTGGCGTAAGACTTTTCGGCTTCGTCATTAATTTATTACTGCTTCCTCGGCGATGCGGCGTTCGATACCCGCTATGTTTCCAACGTAGTACTCGACCAGACCGATAACCGCTACCTGAACGGTATCGGCTCCGATCTGGATCTGATGGATAACGCCGCGGCGGCGCAGCAGTCGCTGGGCCTGCAGTTTGGCGTCTCGCTGACTGCGGATCAGATTGCTGCGCTCGACCACAGCTTACTGTGGTGGGAGAAGGACGCCGTCAACGGCGAAACGGTGATGGTGCCGAAGCTTTACCTGTCGCCGAAGGACGTTACCGTCAATAACGGCAGCGTGATTGCGGGCAACAACGTCACCCTGAAGGGGGGAAGCATCACCAACAGCAGGCGCTGTGGGGGCGGCATCCGGCGAACTGATTGCGACAGCGATTGCCAGACAGCTCTATCCGGACACAGACCCGTCGACGCTGACGGAAGGGCAGAAGCAGACCGTGAGTACGCTGGCATCTGTTTCAGCGGGCATAGCTGGCGGGCTGGCCGGGGGAAATACGGCTGGTGCGGCGGCCGGGGCCAGTGCAGGGAAGAATAGTGTTGAGAATAATTTATTCGACGGTAGTGAAGAGGCTCAGGCAGCGTGGATACGCCAGCACGGCGTCGATATGGCGACCTGTTCCGATAATCCGAGTGGGGCCGCATGTCAGAAAGCAATGAATGAACGTGATGCCGTAGGGGTGGCGCTTGCAACAGGCAGTGTAGCTCTCTTACCCGGTAGCGCTCAGGTCTTATGGGGATTAGGCGCAGGTGCTAATGCTGGTATCAACTATCTAGCTGATGGAACTATAGACCCAACAACAGCTATTATTGGTGGCTGGGTTAATGTGATCAGTGCCGGAAATGGTATTGGAGGAACAGTTGGCTGGAATGCGGCCGGAGGTGCATTAGGAAACTGGCTTGAAGGTAAAGATCCAATATCTGGTGCGTTAGTAAATGGTGCAGGTTCCGTTGTGGGTTATGGCATTGGCAATGGCCTTAAATGGGGAGTTAACGCTGGTGCGAACTGGTGGAAAGGTGGTTGGGATCCCAAGTTTAACACTGACCTAAGACAGTTTACTGAAGTAAAAGGGGATTATGGTATTTCAAAAGAAATGAAACCAAGCAATGTGCCAAGCTCAATTGGTGACATTGGTGGTAGTATTTCTTCAGAAGTTGGAGGTAAGTATACAGAGTATAAAATGAAGCAAGTAGGAGATGGTAGATGAAAATACTAAAATATACTCTTCCTCTGGTTTTTTTTATAGTATTTAGTATGGTTTCAATTTTTCTGACAGGGATCGTTTTATATGCATGCGGAGAGGTTTTTTTCTTAGTTTATAAAGGAATACCAATATCTTTTTCACCGAGTATTATTTTGTTTTTAGGTAAAATAAGTATATACATTGGTAGTTTTGCTGGAGTAATGTTATTGATCGCTAACGTGCTAAAAAAATGATAAAATTCGGCAAGTTGTAGCAAAAAATAATGGGCTGGATCTGAGGCATAATTACTGTGATACAACATTCCAGTGTCTTGATTACCCATAAAAAATAAAAATACATATGGTATATCTGAGAAAAGAGTAAAACTAAGATCTCGCTTACTGAACCGGGATCTTAGTCATTCACATATCTTTGGCTGGTCAATACTGACGACGCTCAGCCCTTCAGCGCATCCCCGCAGTTCACTGGTGGTTGGTCGAAGGCGTTGTCACTTATTAATCACTCAATTTGATGAAGCAAGAAGACAAAAAACTACCCGAGCCTCTCCACCCTCGTCTCTCCCTCCGCCATCGACAGCTCATACAATGAAAACGACCGCTGTTTCTCAATCAAATTCGCCAGTTCCGGCGAGTGGCTGGTGAGCCAAATTTGTGAGTAGCGGCTGGCCTCGGCGATTAAGCTCGCCAGCGCGGGCAGCATCTGCGGGTGCAGGCTGTTTTCCGGTTCGTTCAACGCGATAAAGGCCGGTGGGCGCGGGCTTAACAGCGCTACCGCCAGGCACAGGAAGCGCAGCGTGCCGTCGGAAAACTCCGCCGGTTCCAGCGGCCTGTTCAGCCCCTCGCGCTGCATCATCATGCGAAAGCGGCCGCCGGTGTTGTCGCTGTAAAACTCGCAGCCGGGGAAGGCCTGATCAAGAATGCGCATCAGCAACATTTCATCGCCAATTTCGACAATGGTCTGAAATGCTGCCGCCAGGTTGGCGCCGTCGCTGGCCAGTACCGGGGAGCGGAAACCGACCTGCGGGGCACGCATCGCCGAGCCGGACGAGACGGAAAATTCATGATAAAAGCGCCAGTTACGCAGGGACTCGCGCATCTGCGACACTTCCGGGTAGAGATGCGGTTCGCCGAGCTGCCCGAACACCGATTCGTTTTCATACAGCGTGCCGCTGTGAGTCACTTTTTCGTGGTGCACGTTGTTGAGAAATACCGCCTGATTCCTGCGCTTCATCAGCTGTGATGAAGGGCGACGGCGCTGACCGGTAAGCCAGATGGACTCTTCTTTAATGACCGGATCGAGCTGAAACTGGGAGGGATAGGGCAGCTGCTCGACAAAGCCCACCTGCAGCTCGTACTCGTAAGTGTCCGTTTCCACCGCGAGGTTCATCCGCCGGAGCTGGTCGCTACGGGTCTTACCTGCCCAGAACACCTTCAGAATACCGCCTTCATTTGCCAGCGCCTGGGAGAACTGCCCCTGCGCCGCGCTGTGCATCAGGTGTATCGCCTTGTAGATATTCGATTTCCCGGTACCGTTGGGGCCGAAGACGATATTGAGCGCTTCCAGCTCCAGCGACATGTCGCGAATCGAGCGGTAGTTTTGGATGTGCAGGCTTTTGATCACAGGCAGGCTCCTTTTTTGCACTGTAGGCCTGTATATAATTACAGTCTTTAAGGTTAAATGCAAAAAAAGAGACGACAGTGAGGGTGTCGTCTAAACGGGGTACTGCTTTGGGCCTCTGAGGGTCAATGGGGCCTTCGCATTTTTATGATCACTTGACTGCCAGACGCAGACCCAAATCATCAGGATAGGGATCAAAGTAGTTTTGCGTCATCAGATACCGGTCAGGGTATTCGGCCAGGTAGTGCTTCAGCAGCGTGATCGGCGCGAGGATGGGCAACTGCCCGTTACGGTAGTGCAGGATCACGTCGCGAAGTTCGCCGCGCTGACGGCTGTTGAGCTGGTTACGGAAATACCCCTGAATATGCATCAGCACGTTGGTGTGGTTCTTCCGCGAAGCCGGTTTTTTCAGGATGGTCATCAGCTTTTCGCGGTACGCCACAAAGAAGGCGTCCAGATCTTCCCACTCGTGCAGCGTGGCAACGAACGGGCCGATTTCACGATAACCCGCCTGATGGTGCGCCAGCAGCTGAAGTTTGTAGCGGCTGTGGAAGTCCAATAGCGCACGGCGCGTCAGACCCTGGGCGCGCAGTGTGTTCAGTTCATGAAGCGCGAAAACACGCTCAACAAAGTTTTCCCGCAACACCGGATCGTGCAGGCGGCCATCTTCTTCCACGGGTAACCACGGCAGGGTTTCAAGGAGGGTGGCAGTGAACAGCCCGACACCCTCCTTGCGGCCCCGGTTGCCGTTTTCATCATACAGCCGCACGCGTTCCATGCCGCAGCTGGGGGATTTTGCACAGACGATAAAACCTGCCAGATCGCCGATTTTAGGCAGATAATCTGCCGTAAAGTCAGCCATCTTTTGCGTAACGTCTTCGTGCGGGGCGTGGCTAAAACGCATCTGGGTTTCACCGCTGTCCGTCACTATAAGACGCAGTGCAGGGCGTGGCGTCGGCAAGCCGATGGCCATCTCAGGGCAGACGGGCCTGAAATTCACCCACTGGGCCAGTTCGTCCATGACAAAGCCCATACGCTTATGTCCGCCGTCGAAGCGAACGGCGGAACCGGTCAAACATCCGCTAATACCGATTACAGGTTTCATTGTCATGGTGTGTGTCTCCAGTTCGTATATCTAAAACTTACACAACATGAGTAATTTGTCCAAGTATTGGCGGAGTTATTTTTTATTATCCTTTAAAATCAATGTTTCTTAACTGCCCTTGTAGGTCGAGTAGCCATACTGGCTCAGCAGAAGCGGGATGTGAAGTTTCTCGTTGGTTCGGGTCACGGTAAATAGCACTGGGATCTCCGGGAAGAAGGTGTCCAGCTTTTTGCCGTGGAAGTAATCAGCGGTTTTAAAGGTCACTTTATACACGCCTGGCTGCATGTCCTGATCCTGCGGATAGAGTGATTTGATACGTCCGTCGTGGTCGGTTTTGCCGCTGGCAATCTGGGTCCATGTGTTCTGCTGCTGCTTCTCCAGCGTGACGGTAACGTCAGATGGCGGCATCCCGGTTTGCTGGTCGAGAATATGTACGCTCAGGGTGCCGGCAGGGGCGCTAAACGCGGCAGGGGTAAAGGCCATGGCGGCCAGCATCAGCAGAGGGGTTATTTTTTTCATTGTGTTTTCCTGTGGGGTTGTCAGTCACAGGAAAACGTTAGCATTTGCGGGACGGAAAAATATTCAACTTTTCGTGAAGTTTACCGCAGGAGAAAATAATCAGAGGATAATCACTTCAAGGGATACCTGCTGCTGCCACTGCGCCACCTGCTTTTTCCGTGCGGCGGTCAGTTTACCGCTGGTCACCAGAAGCCATTTGCGCTCGGGGAAAATCTCAGGCGCCAGTGACGTGGAGGGGGTAGGCAAAATATCGATACGGTGCCCTTGTCCGGTACGCGTCAGGGCCTCGAGCCAGATTTCACACGGGTCATTCAGGTACCAGCCACTAAGCAGGATGTTATCACCCGGCGCTTTTTTGTCGCCTTCAAGGCAGAACGAGGCATAGGCGATGATAATGCCGTCGAGGATCTCGCGCAGGGTCATGGCGGCAGGGATGTTGGCTGACATCTGGCTGCGCAACGGACGCAGCACATTTGCAACCAGCTCTGGCCTGGGGTATTCGCGGCCGGCGTCGTAAATCATCTGGCGCAGGGACTCAATTTTCCCGTCCTGCAGGCGTTGCAGCATGGTCTCAAGCAACGTTTGCCAGTTGTTGGTCCGGCGCGGGACGGGGCGTTCCAGTAGCGGTTTGACCTGGCCGATGGGCACGCCTTTTTTCACCCAGTCGAGGATTTTCAGTGCCTGCTGAACGTCCTCATCACTGTACTGGCGATGGCCGCCCTCCGTGCGCTGTGGCTTCAGTAAACCATAGCGACGCTGCCATGCCCGCAGCGTCGTGGCGGTGATCCCGCTGAGTCTGGCGAATTCGCCGATGGAGTAAGCCATGTCCGTGTCCAGAGTGGAGGAATACTCTCAATATACTACGAATTTTCCCTCACGGGATGAAGCGCCGTAACGGTGCACTACACTTTACTTCCAACCGTGCAAATGAAAGGAATTCTCATGAAACTATGGCCTGTTGTGACGGGTGTCGCCATTGCCCTGACTCTGGTGGCCTGCAAATCCCCTACGCCACCGAAAGGCGTAAAGCCCATTTCAAATTTTGAAGCCAGCCGCTATCTCGGCAAGTGGTATGAAGTTGCCCGCCTGGAAAACCGCTTCGAACGCGGGCTGGAGCAGGTGACCGCCACCTACGGCGAGCGCAGCGACGGTGGCATCAGCGTGCTTAACCGGGGTTTCGACCCGGTCAAAAACAAGTGGAATGAGAGTGAAGGCAAAGCGTACTTTACCGGCGAACCGACGACGGCAGCGCTGAAGGTGTCGTTCTTCGGCCCCTTCTACGGCGGCTATAACGTGATCAAGCTGGACGATAAGTACCAGTATGCGCTGGTGAGCGGGCCGAACCGCGACTATCTGTGGATCCTGTCTCGTACGCCGACGATTCCGGATGCCGTGAAGCAGGACTACCTGAATACCGCACGCAGTCTGGGCTTCAAGGTTGATCAGCTGGTGTGGGTTAAGCAGTGAAGATCGTGCTTTCTTCGTAGGGTTTTACTGGCTCGCCTGGATAGACTTCCGTTAAAAGCTCAACGGGAGACGACGACATGAACTGGCAGCCTTTTCGCGGCGACGCACCGGAAAATATGACCATTTTCAGTGCGTCATTTCCGGATATTAGCGACCAGTGGCCGATGAAGGACGACACTGCCCGTGAGATCAATTCGATTAATCGGGCGTTGAAAGCCGACCCGGCGCTTCGTCCTCCGTTGATTGAATACGAAGAGGGGGGACAGGCCGTGCTTGTCCCACAGAACCGTTATTCCGGGCAAGCCTACCGCAATCGTCCGGCGCTCACCGCGTGGCGTACCCGGCTGGTTCCCTCTGCGCTGGCGCTTTTTGTGGTGCAAAACCCGCTGGAGGAGCGCCTGCCAGACGGAACCCGAATGGACAGCGACAGCCGCCAGTGGTTTATCCATGCGAACGATGCCATTGGTGTGCGCTCCCGTGCAAAAGTACTGGCTGCGATGGTGGATAAATACATCCGCAACGGGAACGATAACAATTGGGTGAGCCTGGCGAGCGGGGCTGCAATTCCCGTGCTGGAGGCGCTGCGCGAGGCGAAGCTCGACGGCCAGCAGGTGTATCTGACGCTGGTGGATAAAGACCCTGTGGCGCTCAGTTGGGCCGAAACCATGGCGGCGCAGGAAGGCATTATCGTGGGTGAACAGCTGACCCTGCTCAGGCGCAACTTGCTCCATACGCTGGTGCGTAACGAAGATTTACTGCATGAGCTGGGCGAGCATCAGGCCGAACTGGTGGATGCGCTGGGGATTTTCGACTATTTCAACGATGCCGATGCGGTGATTTTTCTCCAGCGTGCGCTGCGGCTGATAAAGCCCGGCGGGGCGGTGATTGTCTCGAATATGCTGGCCAGCAGCCCACAAATCGATTTTATTTTGCGCTGTATCGGCTGGGAGGATATTTACCCGCGGACGCTCCGGCAGCTGCAGGATATTCATATCGCGGCAGGCGTGCCGGTGGAAAATGTCACCGTGGTGGTCCCGAAAGACGGGGTGTATGCGGTGATGGAGATTAAGGTGGGGGATGACAAACCGCACGGTCAGTTCCCTCTCCCTGAGTGAGAGAGCTAGGGTGAGGGGGGACAGGGCGCTACAATATTTACTGTTCCTCAGTTGTTCGGTTTACCCGAACAACTACCACGAAGGATTAGCTGGTTTCTTTATTCTCAATGTCTGTTGGGGATTCTTGCTTTTCATGCTCTATCTGCTGACCAGTCTCCTGAACCAACTTCCGGGCCACTTCCTTGATACGCTCTCGACTTTCACAGGTTCGAGAGTTTATTACTTCATTTAAGGTCTTCATTTTATTGCCTCCATGCTTCTGGATACTTGATTTAATCGCTGCGCTCTATAATGATCCCCTCATGAAAATCGAAACCGCACACCCCTCACACTTCGAACGCCTGGTCGCGATCTGGGAGTCTTCCGTTCGTGCCACCCATCACTTTTTACAGGAAAGCGATATTGCGACCCTGCGCCCGTTATTGCTCAATGCCTATCTGCCCAATCTCAAGGTTATGATTGCCCGTGATGAAGCGGGTGTTATTCATGGCTTTTTAGGCGTCGATGAAAACCGCATTGAAATGCTGTTTGTGGATGATGCGTGCCGGGGGAAGGGTGTGGGTAAATTACTGCTGAACTATGCCATTGCGCATTTTGGTGCGAATGAAGTGGATGTAAACGAGCAAAACCCGCAGGGTGTTGCGTTTTATCAGCATATGGGGTTTGTGCCGGTGGGGCGCTCAGAACGCGACGGACAGGGGAATGCGTTTCCGTTGTTGCATATGCGGTTGGGTGAGTGAATGCTAACTTAGCGCAGATATCCTACTCGTTAGATATGAAATGAAACGCGTTTTGCCGTTCAGGAATTATACCTTACGATTAAAGTTAGGCTATTATGATATCCATAATATAACCGAACAAATAAATATCAAGGTAATTAATTAGTTGAAACACATGGGTAAAGTTTAATGCCCGAATATTTGTGGGTGAGAAAACTAAAAAGGATGACTTAAGAATTACTGAAAAGCAGAAGAGTCACATAAAAAATTTTAGTGAATAGATTTAATTATTATTTGGGTTTAATGGTGGAACAAATATGAGAATAATCTCTTCAAAGAATTTTGGCGGAAGATCACAGGAGTCGAACCTGCCCGGGAACGCTGGCGTCCCCAACTGGATTTGAAGTCCAGCCACCTCACCGGAGATGACGATCTTCCGCGCCTGCATTGCTACATGGAGGCGGGGCGCATTATAGCTACTTTCAGGCATTTACCACATACCCCGGCACACTTTTTTCACCTCTCTTTTGACCTTAACACCCCTGTTTCAGTTAATTCCTAAGAAAATCCTCAGGTTAGCATTTCGTGCTCGTCAATATTTACCGCGATCACAAAAAACAAGAAACGTAACCAGCTAACCAGAAAACGCAATACCCGCTCCTGAAACAATGGTTTAAAAATCTGTAACCGGTCTCAGCGCCCCCTACAGCGTGAAGGATAAAAAAATGAGCGACGTATTGTCAGTAAAAGAGAAGATTGGCTACGGCATGGGTGACGCCGCCAGCCACATCATTTTCGATAACGTTATGTTGTACATGATGTTTTTCTATACCGATATCTTCGGCATTCCTGCCGGGTTTGTCGGCACGATGTTCCTGCTGGCACGTGCGCTGGATGCGATTTCGGACCCGTGCATGGGCCTGATCGCCGACCGTACCCGCAGCCGCTGGGGTAAATTCCGGCCGTGGATACTGTTCGGTGCTATCCCGTTCGGCATTGTCTGCGTGCTGGCCTACACCACGCCGGACCTCAGCCTCAACGGCAAAATGATCTATGCCGCCATTACCTACACGCTGCTGACGCTGCTCTATACCGTGGTTAACATTCCTTATTGCGCGCTGGGCGGTGTGATCACCAACGACCCGACGCAGCGTATTTCCCTGCAGTCCTGGCGCTTTGTGCTGGCGACCGCGGGCGGCATGCTCTCGACGGTACTGATGATGCCGCTGGTTAACCTGATTGGTGGCGATGACAAAGCGTTCGGTTTCCAGGGCGGGATCGCCGTGCTGTCGGTGGTCGCGTTCCTGATGCTGGCGTTCTGCTTCTTCACCACCAAAGAGCGCATCCAGGTGCCGCCGAGCACCACCTCCATGCGTGAAGACCTGCGAGATATCTGGCACAACGACCAGTGGCGTATTGTTGGTGTGCTGACCATTCTCAATATCCTCGCCGTCTGCGTGCGTGGTGGCGCGATGATGTACTACTGCACCTGGATCATGGGCTCGCCGGAAATCTTTGTCGCGTTCCTCACCACCTACTGTGTCGGGAACCTGATTGGCTCTGCGCTGGCGAAACCGCTCACCGACTGGAAATGCAAGGTCAGCATCTTCTGGTGGACTAACGCCGCCCTGGCAGTGGTCAGCGTGGCGATGTTCTTCGTTCCCATGCATGCCACGGTGGTGATGTTCACCTTCATCTTTGTGATTGGGGTGTTGCATCAGCTGGTGACGCCGATCCAGTGGGTCATGATGTCCGATACCGTCGACTACGGCGAATGGACCAACGGCAAACGTCTTACCGGCATCAGCTTCGCGGGCACGCTGTTTGTGCTGAAACTCGGCCTGGCGCTGGGCGGGGCGATGATCGGCTGGATGCTGGCAGGAGGTGGTTATGACGCCGCAGCTAAAACCCAGAACAGCGCGACCATCAGCATCATTATCGGCCTGTTCACCCTGGCCCCGGCGGTCTGCTACGTGCTGAGCGCCATCATCGCCAAACGCTACTACACCCTGAAAACGCCTTTCCTGACCAAAATCATGAGCGAGCTGGCACACGGCGCGCGCCGCAATCAGCAGGAGTTTGACAACCTGCCGGTCAGTAAAGAATTACAGAACTAAGAGGACGAGAGTATGAAAATCAGTGATGGAAACTGGCTCATTCAACCGGGCCTGAACGTCACCTGCCCGGTTCAGGTGTTCGATGTAGAGCTGCAGGGCAATGACCTTGTGGTATACGTGGCGCCGCGTGATGTACGAGAACGTACCTGGCAGCTTGATACCCTGATGTTCACCGTCCGTCTTTTCTCCCCGCAGGAAGGGATTGTCGGCGTGCGTATCGAGCACTTCCAGGGCGCGCTGAACAACGGTCCGCACTATCCTCTGAATGTCATCAAAGAGGTGAATGTTGAGATTGAAAACAATGCCGAATTTGCTGAGCTGAAAAGCGGTCACCTCAGCGTACGCGTCACCAAAGGCGAGTGCTGGGCGCTGGATTTTCTGCGCAACGGACAGCGTATTACCGGCAGTCAGCTGAAAAACAACGGTTACGTGCAGGATACCCGTACCGATCGTCATTATGTTTTTGAGCGTCTGGATCTGGGCGTAGGTGAAACGGTCTACGGCCTCGGCGAGCGCTTTACCGCGCTGGTGCGTAACGGCCAGACGGTCGAGACCTGGAACCGCGACGGCGGCACCAGTACCGAGCAGTCATACAAAAATATCCCGTTCTATCTGACCAACCGCGGCTACGGGGTGCTGGTGAACCACCCGGAAAACGTCTCGTTCGAAGTGGGTTCGGAGAAAGTCTCCAAAGTGCAGTTCAGCGTCGAAGGGGAGTATCTGGAGTACTTCGTGATCGACGGCCCGACGCCAAAAGAGGTCCTGAACCGTTATACGCGCTTCACCGGGCGTCCGGCACTGCCCCCGGCGTGGTCCTTCGGCCTGTGGCTGACCACGTCGTTCACCACCAACTACGATGAAGCCACGGTGAACAGCTTTATTGATGGCATGGCGGAGCGCGACCTGCCGCTGCATGTCTTCCACTTCGACTGCTTCTGGATGAAGGCCTTCCAGTGGTGTGATTTTGAGTGGGACCCGGTGACCTTCCCGGATCCGGAAGGGATGATCCGCCGCCTGAAGGAGAAAGGGCTGAAGGTTTGCGTGTGGATTAACCCGTACATCGGCCAGAAGTCGCCGGTATTTCGCGAACTGAAAGAGAAGGGCTACCTGCTCAAGCGCCCGGACGGTTCCCTGTGGCAGTGGGACAAATGGCAGCCGGGCCTCGCGATTTATGACTTCACTAACCCGGACGCGTGTCGGTGGTATGCCGACAAGCTGAAAGGCCTGGTGGATATTGGCGTCGACTGCTTTAAGACCGACTTTGGCGAGCGCATCCCGACGGACGTCCAGTGGTTTGACGGTTCCGATCCGCAGAAGATGCACAACCACTACGCATACCTATATAACGAACTGGTGTGGAACGTACTGAAAGAAACGGTGGGCGCGGATGAGGCGGTGCTGTTTGCCCGCTCGGCGTCGGTAGGTGCGCAACAATTCCCGGTGCACTGGGGTGGCGACTGTTACGCCAACTACGAGTCGATGGCGGAAAGCCTGCGCGGCGGGCTGTCGATTGGTCTGTCCGGCTTTGGCTTCTGGAGCCATGACATCGGTGGATTTGAGAATACCGCGCCGGCACATGTCTACAAACGCTGGTGCGCGTTTGGGCTGTTATCCAGCCACAGCCGCCTGCATGGCAGCAAATCTTATCGCGTACCGTGGGCGTACGATGATGAGTCCTGTGATGTGGTGCGTCACTTCACTCAGCTGAAATGTCAGATGATGCCGTATCTCTATCGCCAGGCTGCCCTGGCTCGCGAGTATGGCACACCGATGCTGCGGGCGATGATGCTGGAGTTCCCGGACGATCCGGCATGCGATTACCTCGACCGTCAGTACATGCTGGGGGAGTCGGTGATGGTAGCCCCGGTGTTTTCTGAGGCCGGTGACGTGCAGTTTTATTTGCCGGAAGGGCGCTGGACCCATCTCTGGCATAACGATGAAATCGAGGGCAGCCGCTGGCATAAACAGCAGCATGATTTCCGCAGCCTGCCGGTCTATGTGCGCGATAACACCCTGCTGGCGTTGGGCAACAATCAACAGAAACCGGACTACGCCTGGAACGAAGGGACAGCATTCCAGCTGTTTAACCTGGGCGATGGCGCGATGGCGGTGAGCGAAGTGCCTGCGGCGGACGGTTCTGTGGCATTTACGCTGAAAGCCACACGCAGCGGCGACACCGTGACCATTACCGGCACAGGTGACGCGCGAAACTGGTCGGTCTGCTTGCGCAACGTGCAGAAACTGAGTGGTGTAAAAGGCGGCTCAGAGGCCGGGAGCGAGTGGGGCGTGGTGGTGAAAGCGGAGGGTAATGAGGTGGTGGTACACCTTTAATTTTCCTCACCCTAACCCTCTCCCCAACGGGGGAGGGAAGGGTTTGCTCCTTCTTCCTTTCAGGGAGAGGGCCGGGGCGAGGATAGTGTCGACACCTCTCCCCCCGTCATCGTCTGTTGCACCTGCTGTTTATCCATATTTACCGCATTCAGTTTCCCGTTAACCGTCGGCTTCAGCGGTGCGTTGGCCTGCACGCTGCCGCTGGCGGTTAGCTGGATATTGCCATCACCGCCAATGGGCAGCGCCGGCCAGCCCCACGCCTGCAGCACGTTGAGCGGCACGCCGCGTCCGTTCAGGCTGATTGTGGTCTGCCGTGGCGGAAGCTGTGAAACCGTCGCCGTGGCTTCCAGAATGCCTTTTTCGGTGAAAGCACTCAGGTCGGTAATGTTTACCGTTGAGGCGTTAGCGTTCAGCGCCAGCGACGGACGACGCACGTCCACGCGGTTAAAGGTCGCCGCCGCGCCGTTCAGCGTTGCACTGCCACCCCATACGCCCCACTGGCGATCTTTCGCCAGCTGCAGGTTCGCACCATAGCCATCAAGAGAGGTGATTTGCCACGGGAAGGCCGGGTCGATATCGATAACCAGGTTGCGGCTCAGGCCGAATTTTTTCAGCGTCAGGCTGTTAAGCCATTCCGGTAACGGCTCCATCCACAGCGTTTTCCAGTTCTGTGGCAGGGTGTATTCCAGCCCGGCGATGGCAACATCATCCAGCACCAGCGCGTTACCCTCGCGCAGCCAGTTGCCGGAAGCACGTACCATGCCGCCCTCCCAGCGGGAGGTAAACTGGCGCAGCGCCACGCCTTGCGGGGAGAACTCCGCATTCATGATCGGGTCGAACAGATGCAGAGAGCCATAAATAAACTCGCTGGCGTTCATGGACAAACGCCCCTCCTGACTTTGCCAGTCGCCTTTGCTGAGTGTCAGGTTGCGCAGGCTTAAATCGAGATCGGTCACCGCCCAGTCCGGCCCCTGCAGGCGTGCGTCAGTCACTTCCAGACGGCCAATCTGCAGCGAGGGAATGGTGGTCAGAGGCGCGAAGAAATCCACCAGTGACTTATCGCTTTGCAGGCGGATCTCATTCAGACGCATAGTGTCGATAATCCAGCTGCCGTCAGCGTTGCGCAGGGCGGACCCGGTGAGCGAACCGCGCGCCATATCGGCACCAATGGTGTTCAGCACCACCTCTTTGCCGTTGAGTTGTCCCTGGATCAGCACGTTGGTGGCCGGCACGCCATTCAGGGTAAGCGAGCCTGCGCTCACCTGGATCTGTGCGTTTTTACCCAGCACATTGCCTGCTTCTGGCTGCCACGGGCTGACGCCGCCCGTCACTTTCTGTGCGCTGAGATCCCATTCCGTATTGGGGCTGTTAAAGGCCATGTTGTTCAACTGCAAACGGTCTGCCTGGAACGGGAGCGGTGCCGTCTGAGGAGAAAGATTAAGCGTGCCATCGAACAGGGTAATGGTGTCCATGTGCAGCGGATCGGTGACCTGTCGGCTACTCAGACCAATATCGACTTTCCTGGCCACCAGCGTAGCGGGTTTACCGTCGCGGCCAAACGTGACGTTTTCCAGAATGATGTGGGAAGGTGACGAAAAGCGGTGATCCATCAGGTCGAAATTGAGTTCGTAATCGGTATTCACCGTTATCCAGTTGCTGGCCTGAGATGCTCCCCAGCGGGTCTGGAGCAGAATATAGAGCGCCAGCACCACAATGAGCAGGGCCACCAGAAGATAGACGAGTACCTTTCCAATAAATTTCATGGTCTTCCATCCCGCGAAACGCACATAAGGGAGTTATGCACGATTTATGCGCAATGCTCAAGGCGGGAATGGTGTAAAGAGATGTCACGGCAGGCGTTGACAGCCTGCCGTAAGGGCGATCAATTTTTCTCAGGCGGGAAAACGAGGTTCAGAACAATCGCGGTGATACCGCCTGCCGCAATGCCGGAAGAGAGCAGGTTTTTCACCCAGTCCGGGGCAAACTGCAGGATTAGCGGTTGCTGTGAAACACCCAGACCCACGGCCAGCGACAGGGCAATGATCATGATGGCGCGGCGGTTCAGCGGTTCGCGGGAGACGATACGTACACCGGAAGCCGCGATGGTCCCGAACATCACCAGCGTTGCGCCGCCCAGCACCGGTTCAGGTATATGCTGCACAAAACCGCTTACCGCCGGGAACAGGCCGAGGACGATCAGCATCAGCGCCACCACAAAACCGACGTAGCGGCTGGCAACGCCAGTCAGCTGGATCACGCCGTTGTTCTGGCCGAAGCAGGAGTTCGGGAAGGTGTTGAAGACCGCAGAGACAAACGAGTTCAGGCCGTTCGCCAGCACGCCGCCTTTCAGGCGTTTCATATACAGCGGGCCGGAGACCGGCTGCTCGGAGACATCAGACGTGGCGGTGATATCGCCAATCGTCTCCAGCGAGGTGATCATAAAGACCAGCATCAGCGGCAGCAGCAGACCCCAGTCTATGCCCAGGCCGTAGTACAGCGGCGTTGGAATGGTGATCAGCGCACTGTTGGTCTGCGGGGTGTTCTCCGGCAGCATACCCAGCGCCCAGGCCAGCAGATAACCTGCCGCCATGGCGATCACCAGCGATGCCACACGCAGATACGGGTTACGCTGACGGTTAAGCAGAATAATGATTGCCAGTACCACGCCGGCCAGCAGCAGGTTTTTCGGTGCACCAAAAGTGTGGTCGCTCATTGCCGCATAACCGCCACCGATGGAGGTCAGGCCAACCTGAATCAGCGACAGGCCAATGATCATCACCACCACGCCGGATACCAGCGGCGTGATCACGCGACGCGCCAGGTGCAGTACCCGGGAGATCACCATCTCGGTGCAGCTGGCCAGCATCAGCGTGCCAAACAGCGCCGCCATCATGGTCGGAACATCCGCACCGCCGGTTTTGAGGGCTGTACCGCCCATGATCAGCGGTGCGACGAAGTTAAAACTGGTGCCCTGGATCGACAACAATCCAGACCCCACCGGGCCCCACGCTTTAATTTGAATAATGGACGCCACGCCGGAGGCAAAGAGGGACATACTGATGATGTGCTGTGTATCCTGAGCCGGTAAACCAAGCGCCTGGCAGATCAGCAGCGCCGGGGTGATCACCGCAACGAACATAGCCAGCAGGTGTTGGCAGGCGGCAAAAAGCGTCTGAGGAAGAGGCGGACGGTCTTCAAGGCGGTAAATCAGTTCGCTATTTTGCTTCTGCGCAATCGGTTGCGCATCGGGAGACTCAAGGGTGTTAACGGACATCGGCGGCAATCCCACGGTGGAAAAGCGGGCATTTTATCTGACCACCTGGTAAAAGCAAACGATTGCCAACAAAAAAAGACAAGAAAATCTGCCGCTGTGAGCAGGTTTTCTACAACCCATGGGGAAAAAAAATTACACTTTTTGCGCCGGCGGCTCATGACGAGCGCAAGCCGGCCCAGGATAACGCCGCGTGTGTATGGAACACGCGCATAACAGGAGCCTTTTATGATTCATCTCGATACGTTGTCGACCCTTGTTGCCGCAACGCTGGTCTTACTGCTTGGCCGTAAGCTCGTACACAGCGTTTCCCTTCTGAAGAAATACACCATTCCTGAACCTGTTGCCGGCGGACTGCTGGTGGCGCTGGCCCTGCTGGTGCTGAAGAAAAGCATGGGCTGGGAAATTGATTTTGATATGTCCCTGAAAGATCCGCTGATGCTGGCCTTCTTTGCCACCATTGGCCTGAATGCCAACCTGGCGAGCCTGCGGACGGGTGGTAAAGTGCTCGGCGTATTTCTGATCGTGGTGGTAGGGCTGCTAGTGATGCAAAACGCCATTGGTATCGGGATGGCCACGCTGTTGGGCCTGGATCCGCTGATGGGGCTGCTGGCCGGATCAATCACCCTCTCTGGTGGCCACGGTACCGGGGCGGCGTGGAGCAAGCTGTTTACTGAGCGCTACGGCTTTGAAAACGCCACCGAAGTGGCGATGGCCTGCGCCACCTTCGGTCTGGTGCTGGGCGGCCTGATCGGTGGGCCGGTGGCGCGGTATCTGGTGAAGCACTCTGGTACGCCAGACGGAAGACCGGACGATGAGCTGGTGCCCACTGCCTTTGAAAAACCCGACGTCGGACGCACCATCACTTCGCTGGTGTTGATTGAAACTATCGCGATGATTGCCATCTGCCTGACGGTGGGCAAAGTGGTTGCGCAATGGCTGGCAGGTTCAGCGTTCGAGCTCCCGACGTTTGTGTGTGTGCTGTTTGTTGGGGTGCTGCTGAGTAACGGTCTGGCGCTGATGGGCTTCTACCGCGTATTTGAACGTGCCGTATCGGTGCTTGGCAACGTCTGCCTGTCACTGTTCCTGGCGATGGCCCTGATGAGCCTCAAGCTCTGGGAGCTGGCCTCGCTGGCGCTGCCGATGGTGGCTATTCTGGCCGTTCAGGCGCTGTTTATGGCGTTCTACGCCATGTTTGTGACCTGGCGCATGATGGGCAAAAACTACGATGCAGCAGTGCTGGCGGCCGGGCATTGTGGGTTTGGTCTGGGGGCAACGCCGACGGCTATCGCCAACATGCAGGCGATCACCGAACGTTTTGGGCCTTCGCATATGGCGTTTCTGGTGGTCCCGATGGTCGGGGCGTTCTTCATTGATATCGTCAACGCGCTGGTGATCAAGCTTTACCTGATGCTGCCGATGTTTGCCTGAGATCAGGCGTTTGAATAGCGTTCGGTTTCCGGCATCCAGCGCTCAATTAACGCTGCCGCCTGTTCGGGGTAGCGCTCATGAATATGGCGTGCAAGGCGCTGAACTTCGGGGATCATGGCCTGATCGCGCAGTAAATCCGCCACTTTGAATTCGGCGTTACCCGTCTGACGCGTGCCCAGCAGTTCGCCTGGGCCGCGGATCTCCAGGTCTTTTTGTGCAATCACAAAACCGTCGTTACTGTCGCGCAGCACCTGCAAACGCATCTGTGCGGTTTTCGAGAGCGGTGCTTTGTAAAGCAGCACGCAGTGAGAGGCGACAGCACCGCGGCCAACGCGGCCGCGCAGCTGATGGAGTTGCGCAAGGCCAAGACGCTCCGGGTTTTCGATGATCATCAGGCTGGAATTGGGCACGTCTACGCCGACTTCAATCACCGTTGTGGCAACCAGCAAATGCAGTTCACCCTGTTTGAACGACTGCATCACCGCCTGTTTCTCAGTAGGCTTCATCCGCCCGTGAACCAGACCCACGTTCAGCTCGGGCAGCGCCAGCTTCAGCTCTTCCCACGTCGCTTCCGCAGCCTGCGCTTCAAGCAGTTCAGACTCTTCAATTAACGTGCAGACCCAGTAGGCCTGACGGCCTTCGTGAGTGCAGGCGTTGCGCACGCGGTCGATGATATCGCTGCGGCGTGTGTCCGGAATGGCGACCGTGGTGACCGGTGTACGGCCCGGCGGCAGTTCGTCGATGGTCGATGTATCGAGATCGGCGTAGGCGGTCATTGCCAGGGTGCGCGGGATAGGTGTGGCAGTCATGATCAGCTGATGCGGGTGGAAGCCCTGCTGCAGCCCTTTCTCCCACAGCGCCAGACGCTGGTGTACGCCGAAGCGGTGTTGTTCGTCGATAATCACCAGGGCAAGACCATTAAACTGCACCTGCTCCTGGAAAATCGCGTGCGTGCCGACAATCATCTGTACCTGACCGCTGGCAATGGCGTCCTGTTGTGCCTGACGCGCTTTACCTTTTTGCTTCCCGGCAAGCCAGCCCACTTCAATCCCAAGCGGGGCAAACCACGCGCGGAAGTTATTAGCGTGCTGTTCAGCCAGCAGTTCAGTGGGGGCCATTAGCGCCACCTGCCTGCCATGGGCAATCGCGCGCAGGGCAGCCAGGGCTGCAACCAGCGTTTTACCGGAACCCACATCCCCCTGAACCAGGCGCATCATGGGCACATCAAGCGCCATATCGCGTTCAATCTCGGCCGTGACGCGTGCCTGTGCACCGGTGGGTTTAAACGGCAGTGAGGCCAGCAGCTTATCTTTGAGTTCATCTCGCGGGCTTAAGGGCTGGGCATGAAAACGCTGCGCGCCCGCCCGTACCGCCAGCATGCTCAGGTTATGAGCCAGTAATTCCTCAAGGATAAGACGCCGTTGAGCGGGGTGTTTGCCGCTTTCCAGGTCGCTAAGCTGCAGGGTTGGCGGCGGGCGGTGCAGGGTGCGCAGCGCCTCGGGCAGACTCATCATGCCCTGAGCCAGCTCAGGCGGCAGTAGCTCGGTAATGGCGCAGGTATCCAGCAGTTCCAGTGCCTGGTCGGTGAGTTTACGCAGCGTTGCCTGCTTGATGCCTTCGGTCGTCGGATAAACCGGGGTCAGGGTCTCCTGCAGCTCCGGCGTGCTCAGATCTCCCTGAACGCGATACTCCGGGTGGATCATCTCTGCGCCGTATTTCCCGCGTTTGGCTTCACCATAGGCCAGCACCCTGCGGCCGGTCGCAAGGCTGTTTTTCATGGCCGCATTGAAGTTGAAAAAGCGCAGGGTGAGAATGCCGGTGCCGTCGCTGATCTGACAGGTCATCATCCGGCGTCCGCCAAAGGTGATATTGCAGTTCAGTACTTCGCCTTCAACGGTGGCGTAAATGGCAGGCAGCAGATCGCCAATCTTATAGAGTTGGGTGCGGTCTTCATAACGCAGGGGGAGATGGAGCAGGAGATCCTGCACGGTGTGCAGGCCAATTTTTGCCAGTTTACTGCTTTGCGCCGCACCTACGCCCGTCAGGCTATTGAGCGGTATGGCATCCAGCAGACGGCCTTTCATCGGTTATCCTGCGTACTGCATGGTGGCCCACCACTCGGCATCGGCTTCAATTTCGCCCTGCGCGTTGACGTGGGGGTACGGCAGTTTTTTCTGTTTCGCGACGCGAGCCAGCACCGGGTAACCACCTTCGAACAGCAGGCGCTGCTGCTCCTCTTCCGGCAGCATGCTGTTGCTGCGCTTGTACATACCCGCGTTCTGACGCTGGCGCTGCGCTTCATAGAGAATGAGCGCAGAGGCCACGGAGACATTGAGAGACTGCACCATGCCGATCATGGGGATGATGATATCCTGATCCGCCAGATCCAGCGCTTCCTGGGTGATCCCGGTTTTCTCCTGACCCATCAAAATACAGGTCGGGCGGGTGTAGTCGATCTCACGAAAATCGACGGCTTTTGCGGACAGGTTAGTGGCCAGGACCTGCATACCGCGACCTTTCAGGTGCGATACGGCTTCGCCAATAGTCTGGTGGGTTTTGACAGACACCCAGCTGTTACTGCCTGCGGCAGTTGAAGCCATGGTTCGCATGCGAGCACCCGGCCAGACGGCGTGCACTTCATGCACGCCTACGGCGTCTGCGGTACGGACAATTGCAGAGACGTTATGAGGTTTGTGGACCTGCTCCATGCAGACCGTCAGGTCAGGCTGACGCCTGGCGAGCATTTCGCAGATACGCTCGTAACGTTTTGAATTCATAAGTCTAGTTTCGGTTACGGGTGACTTTAATCACGTCCGGCATCACGCGGATCTTGCGCATAATGTTCGCCAGATGCACGCGGTCACGGGCGGTCAGACGAATAAAGGCGCTGTAGACGCGGCCATCTTTCTCTTCCGTGTTCAGGCTCTGAATGTTGGAAGAGGCCGTATTGATTGCTGCCGTCAGGTTCGCCAGGGCACCCTGGTGGTTGAACATATCCACCTTAATTTCGGTGATAAATTCCTGTGCCGTCTCTTTATCCCACTCGACTGCCATGAACTTCTCCGCCTCTTTTTGATAGCCGCGGATGTTACGACAGGATTCGTGGTGGATAACCAGCCCTTTACCCGGACTGACGTGCGCAATAATCGGGTCACCCGGGATAGGACGGCAACATTTCGCGAAGGTGATAAGTACGCCGTCCGCGCCTTTGATCGGCAGATGACCGTGGCTTTGCGTCGTCGTCGGGATCGCCGTGGTATCACCCTGCTGCAGGTTCTTCGCCACGACCACGCTCATGGCGTTGCCGAGGCCGATTTCTGCCAGCAGGTCATCAAGCGAGGCGAGCTTCATGCGCTCCAGCTCACGCTGAATGTTCTCTTTCGGGATCTCAGCCAGCTTACGGCTACCACCCAACGCATGGTTGAGCAGACGACGCCCCAGGCTGACAGAATCATCGCGCTTGAGGTTTTTAAGCAACTGGCGGATTTTGGCGCGTGCTTTGGAACTCACGACAAAGTTCAGCCAGGCCGCGTTCGGACGTGCGCCCGGTGCGGTAATAATTTCCACCGTCTGGCCGCTGGAAAGCGGCTGAGAGAGCGGATAAGGCTGCCTGTCGACGCGCGCGCCCACGCAGGCGTGGCCGATATCGGTATGCACGGCGTAAGCAAAGTCGACCGGCGTAGCGCCTGCAGGTAGTTCGACAATGCGGCCTTCTGGGGTGAAAACGTAAATCTCATCCGGGAAGAGATCGGATTTAACGCTCTCGATAAATTCAAACGAGCTACCCGCACTCTGCTGCAGCTCCAGCAGGCTTTGCATCCAGCGCTGGGCGCGGATTTGTGCGGTTGTACTGCTTTCACCACCGTGCTCTTTATAAGCCCAGTGTGCAGCCACACCCATCTCCGCCATCTGGTCCATGTCTTCGGTGCGGATCTGCACTTCAACAGGCACGCCGTGTGGACCGATCATCGAGGTGTGCAAAGATTGATAGCCGTTCGCTTTTGGAATGGCGATGTAATCTTTCATGCGCCCTGGACGCGGTTTGTACAGGCTGTGCATCTGGCCCAGCACGCGGTAGCAGGTATCAGAGTCGTGGACGATCACGCGGAACGCGTAGATATCCATGATCGAATGAAAACGCTGCTCTTTGAGCACCATTTTGCAGTAGATGGAGTACAGATGTTTTTCGCGACCGCTGACGCGGCACGGAATTCCCGCTTCCTGTAAACGTCCTTCAATTTCAGAGAGGATCTTTTGAATCATCTCTTTACGGTTGCCGCGTGCGGCTTTCACCACCTCTTTAATCACGCGATAGCGGTTCGGGTATAACGCTTCAAAACCCAGCTCTTCCAGCTCGGTTTTAATGTGGTGGATACCTAAACGGTGCGCCAGCGGACTGTAGATTTCGAGGGTTTCACGGGCAATGCGGCGACGTTTGTCCGGGCGAAGTGAGCCCAGCGTGCGCATATTGTGGGTACGGTCAGCAAGTTTGATAAGAATGACGCGGATATCCTGCACCATCGCCATAATCATCTTGCGAAAGTTTTCGGCTTGCGCCTCTTTCTTGTCGCGGAATTTCAGCTTATCAAGCTTAGAGACCCCTTCCACCAGCTCGGCAACGCTTTTGCCAAACAGCTGTTCCATATCCTGGTAGGTGGCAGGGGTATCTTCGATCACATCATGCAGCAGGGCAGCCATCAGCGTTTCGTAGTCGAGTTTCATCTCGGCCAGAATACAGGCCACCGCTACCGGGTGCGTGATATAGGGTTCACCGCTTGAACGTGCCTGGCCCTCGTGAGCGTCACGTGCAACGAGATACGCCTGCTGAAGACGCTTAATCTGGTCTTCAGGCAGGTAAGTTTGAATCAGTTGATTCAGGCTTTCAAACAGATACAAGGGCGACCCGCAGGTTTAATTAACGACGACCTTCAGCAATGGCGGTTACGGCCTGCAGTTCTGCGGCTTCCTGCTCTTGCTGCTCCTGGCGCTCACGTACGTCGAGGATCTGATTGTTGATCAGACCTTCTTCGATTTCGCGAAGTGCAATAACGGTAGTTTTATCGTTTTCTTCCGGTACCAGCGGATCTTTACCGCCTACCTGCATCTGACGAGCGCGACGCGCGGCGACCAGCACCAGGTCAAAACGGTTACCAATTTTCTCTACAGCGTCCTGAACAGTTACGCGTGCCATACTTAAAATGCTCCACAGGTGAAGAAATGACTGGGCATGATACTGAAAGTGGGTTCAGTCTGCCAACAGTTTGGTGATTAATGCGTCATGTCGCTGCTTCTGGCGGCTCATACGCAAGCGTTCTGCGCGAAGAATGGTTTTGAGATCGCTCAGCGCGGCATCAAAATCATCATTCACAATAAGGTAATCATATTCCGCGTAATGGCTCATTTCTGCAACTGCCTGCTCCATACGCCGGGCGATCACTTCCTCGCTGTCCTGACCGCGGCCACGCAGTCGGCGATCCAGCTCATCTTTCGATGGCGGTAAAATAAAGATACTGCGTGAATCAGGCATTTTCTTGCGAATCTGCTGTGCGCCCTGCCAGTCGATATCCAGGAACACATTTACGCCCGTGGCCAGAACCTGCTCAATGGTTTCACGCGAAGTGCCGTAGTAGTTACCGAAAACTTCTGCGTGTTCAAGAAACGCGTCTCTGCCAATCATCGCTCTGAATTCATCGTGATCAACAAAGAAATAGTGTTCACCGTGCACTTCACCCGGACGCGGTTTACGCGTGGTGTGAGAAACAGAAACCTGTGTGTCGTACAGCGGTTGGGTTTTTAACAGTGCCTGAATAAGGCTGGATTTACCCGCGCCACTAGGGGCAGAAACAATATAAAGCGTGCCTTGAGCCATGAGAGTCTTTTGTATGTGTTAACGAAGAAGTCCTACATACGGGCTTATTATACACGTCGCCGCTGTGTGACGTAGCCTTTGTCACACTTTTTCCCCTGCATTATTGAATTTTGCGCGCCGTTTTCAGGTTTTACAGCTGTTTTGCAGCAATAAAAATAAACGTCTGACAACGCCTCGCAGAGTGAAAGATGGCCATTAGCACGGTTTTCCGCGTCGGGTTATACCTCCTCCAAAGTAAAGGAGGGGTGGCGATGTGGCGATGGATGAGCGGATTAATGCTGTTGTGGTGCGGCTACGGTGCGGCGGTGTGTCCCGTGTGGTCTCAGGCAAAAGCAGAGAAAGAGATTGCGACATTGAGTGCGCAAGTCAAACGCTGGGATGATGCCTACTGGAAGCAGGGCATGAGCGAGGTGAATGACGACGTCTATGACCAGCTCAATGGCCGTTTAAAGCAGTGGCAGCGCTGCTTCGGCGATATACCTTCTGAGGAGGCCTTACCGGTTCTAACGGGGAGCGTAAGACATCCTGTTGCCCATACGGGAGTGCATAAAGCGGCCAGTAAAGAAGAGCTACGCCAGTGGATGCGTGGTCGTGACACTCTCTGGATGCAGCCAAAAGTCGATGGGGTGGCAGTGACGCTGGTGTATCGCGACGGAAAGTTAACCCAGGCCATCAGTCGTGGTGATGGGCTTAAAGGTGAAGACTGGACTGCACAAGTGTATTTAATTCCCGCAGTGCCCAAAAAAGTGACCGGAGCGCTGACCAACAGCGTCTTACAGGGAGAGCTTTTTTGGTTACGCGACAACCATCTTCAGCGACAGATGGGGGGAATGAACGCACGGGCAAAAGTGGCGGGCGCGATGATGCGGCAAAAGGACAGTCCGCTTCTGAGCCAGACAGGGATATTTATCTGGGCCTGGCCGGATGGGCCGAAAGTGATGTCGAGTGCGCTGTCTGAGTTATCTAAAGCCGGCTTTTCCCTGACGGCGCGTTATACCCTGCCTGTACAGACTGTTGATGCTGTCGAGAAACAGCGCTCGACGTGGCACAACACGGCATTACCCTTTGCCACGGACGGCATTGTGGTGCGGTCCGCGGATGCTCCTCCCGGCGAAAACTGGTTGCCCGGAGAAGGCAGCTGGGTCGTCGCATGGAAATACCCCCCGGTCGCACAGATTGCCGAAGTAAGAGATATTCATTTTGCCGTGGGGCGCACGGGAAAAATCTCGGTCGTGGCGGCGCTGGTCCCTGTCCTGCTGGATGATAAGCAGGTACAACGGGTCAGTCTTGGGTCCGTTGAACGCTGGCAAAGGCTGGATATTGCGACGGGTGATCAGATACAGGTAAGTCTGGCCGGGCAGGGTATCCCGCGGTTCGATAAGGTGGTCTGGCGGGGGGAAGAGAGACAAAAGCCCACACCCCCGGCCTCGCATTATCATGCGCAGAGCTGTTTTTACGCCTCGCCGGCGTGTATGGAGCAGTTCTTTGCCCGCCTGAAGTGGCTCAGTTCAAAGCACGTGCTGAATATTGAAGGAGTCGGTGAGTCAGGCTGGCGGGCGCTGCATCAGGCGCATCATTTTGAACATATCTTCTCATGGCTGACATTAACGCAGGCGCAGCTGCAGTCTACCCCGGGGTTTTCCGCAGCACGCGGGCTGGCGCTCTGGCATCGCTTTAATCTGGTACGTGAGCGACCCTTTATTCGTTGGATCATGGCATTGGGTGTTCCGCTGACGCAGGCCTCGCTAAACGCTATGGGAGACCTGACGTGGCAGAAAATGCGTGAGCGTAACGCAGCAGACTGGCAGGCACTTCCCGGCACAGGAAAGGAGAAAGCCCGGCAGCTCGTTGCGTTTATTCATGATCCCGGCATTGCCGGCCTGGTTGCCTGGCTCGGCAAGCAGGGAGTGCAAGGATTCTGACATGCGCTTGCTGTCGCTTATCGCGGATAAACGCCGCTATCTTATCGGGGAGAATAGATAGCGGCCAGTCAGTGGGTGTCCTGAGTGTAATGAAACACGGGCAGTCCCAGTTTCAAGCGCAGCGCAAGCAAGCGAGCCGTGAAGCCAAATAACAAGGTGGCGATGACCACGACGTCATGGCTGGAAACATAATGCTGTAAAGCGATATACAGAACGGCTGATGCAAAGGATATCCCGGCGTAGAGCTCTTTTTGAAAGACCAGGGGAATGCGTTTGCAGAACATATCGCGCAGTACGCCGCCAAATACGCCCGTCACGACTGCGGCAATAGTGGCAATCACCGGGCTTTCGCCCATATCCAGCGCAATTTGTGCCCCGATGATGGAGAACACGACCAGGCCCAGAGCATCAAGCACTAAAAACAGACGTCGAAGATGGGGCATTACAGGAGCAAGGATAGTGGTCAGCACTGCGGCGACAGCCACGATGATGATGTACTCGGGGTGCTTAACCCAGCCGAGAGGGTAATGCCCCAGCAGGATATCACGTACCGATCCGCCTCCCAGTGCGGTGGCGGTAGCAATAATGATGACCCCAAACGTATCCATACGACGGCGTCCGGCAGCGAGTGCACCGGTCATGGCTTCGGCAGTGATCCCGACGAGATAAAGGATATGTAGCAGCATGTGTTCCCCCGATATTGAGGGCAATAGGGTAGCGTTTTGTGCGGTCTGTCACGATTTATTTTTTCTTGTGTGAGGGTGTTAGCCTTATTTTTGGTAATGACTGAACGTTGTTTGGCTGGGTGTGATGGCGATAAACGGTAATTTTCACATTACAATTACTCATGTTATAGGCGTTTGCCGCCGATAGCCTGTTCCGATAAAAAAATGGCCCCTGAACGGGGCCATGATGAGAAAGCGGCTTGAATAAAGCGTTACTCGATATTCTGGATCTGCTCGCGCATCTGCTCAATCAGCACTTTCAGTTCAATGGCGGAGTTGGTCACTTCAGCATTGATCGACTTAGAGGCCAGGGTGTTCGACTCGCGGTTGAACTCCTGCATCATAAAGTCGAGGCGACGCCCTACAGCTTCTTTCTTCTTCAGGATGTTGTAAGTCTCTTTAACGTGCGCTTCCAGACGATCCAGCTCTTCGGCGACGTCAATGCGCTGTGCCATTAGCACCAGCTCTTGTTCCAGACGGGTATTTTCCAGCTGAACTTCCGCTTCTTCCAGTTTGGCCACCAGGCGCTCACGCTGCCATTGCAGGACCGCAGGCATGTGGGTGCGGACTTTAGCCACTTCGGTGGTCACGCCTTCCAGACGCTGCTCAATCATCGCTTTGAGGGCCTGGCCTTCAGTTTCGCGGGCAATGATAAAGTCATCCAGCGTGCTGTCGAGGGCACTGAGAATTTCTGCGGCAATCGTGTCCAGATCCTGCTCACCGGCGGCCATGACGCCAGGCCAGCGCAGAATATCGACCGGGTTGATTTCCCCTTCATCGCTTTGCATCTTGACCCAGTTCGCTGCAGTAACGAGCTGTTTCGCCAGTTTTTCGTTGAGGATCAGCTCACCCTGGGCGCTGGCATCAGGCTCAAAACGCAGGTTACATTCCACTTTACCGCGCGTCAGACGAGCACGGATACGCTCGCGCACAACAGGTTCAAGGCTGCGGAACTGCTCCGGCATACGGAAATACGTTTCCAGGTAGCGCTGGTTTACCGAGCGCATTTCCCATGTAGCGCTACCCCAGCTACCCTTGATTTCACGCCGGGCGTAGGCGGTCATACTGCGGATCATAGACATTCCCGTTTTTAAAGGAGAGATGGGGGGATTATAGCTTTCGGGGGCTTCTCAGGATAGGAATAAGCGTCCTTTATCCGTATAATGCGCAGCCACATTCGTTTCAAGCCGGAGATTTCATTATGCGTCCAGCAGGTCGTAGCGCCAATCAGGTGCGTCCCGTCACCCTGACCCGTAACTATACAAAACACGCAGAAGGCTCCGTACTGGTTGAGTTTGGTGACACCAAAGTGCTGTGCACCGCGTCCATCGAAGAGGGCGTTCCACGCTTCCTGAAAGGTCAGGGCCAGGGCTGGATCACTGCGGAATATGGCATGTTGCCGCGTGCAACCCATACCCGTAACGCCCGCGAAGCGGCAAAAGGCAAGCAGGGCGGCCGTACCATGGAAATCCAGCGTCTGATCGCACGTGCGCTGCGCGCCGCCGTTGATCTGAAAACTCTGGGTGAATTTACCATTACTCTGGACTGCGACGTCATTCAGGCAGACGGTGGTACGCGTACGGCGTCGATTACCGGTGCATGTGTAGCGCTGGCTGATGCCCTGAATAAGCTGGTTGCAGCCGGTAAGCTGAAAACGAATCCGATGAAAGGGATGGTCGCGGCTGTTTCCGTGGGTATCGTTAACGGTGAAGCGCTTTGCGATCTGGAATACGTCGAAGATTCCGCTGCCGAGACTGACATGAACGTGGTGATGACTGAAGACGGTCGCATCATTGAGGTGCAGGGCACGGCAGAAGGTGAGCCGTTCACCCATGAAGAACTTCTTACCTTGCTGGCGTTGGCCCGAGGGGGAATTGAATCTATCGTAACGACGCAGAAGGCGGCGTTAGAAAATTGATTTTAAAGGCGACTGATGAGTCGCCTTTTTTTTGTTCGTACAAAAGCAAAAGTCGGAGGAGTAAGCCCATGAAATCCTGGCAGCGTGAGTTTATTGAGTTTGCGCTTAACAAGCAGGTCCTGAAATTTGGCGAGTTTACGCTGAAATCCGGGCGTAAGAGCCCCTATTTCTTCAACGCCGGACTGTTTAATACCGGGCGCGATCTGGCATTGTTAGGCCGTTTCTATGCCGAAGCGCTGGTGGACTCCGGCATTGATTTTGACCTGCTGTTTGGCCCGGCCTATAAAGGCATTCCGATTGCCACTACCACTGCGGTTGCGCTGGCGGAACACCACGACCGCGACGTACCGTACTGCTTTAACCGTAAAGAGGCTAAAACCCACGGTGAAGGCGGTAATCTGGTAGGCAGCGCGCTGCAGGGTCGCGTTATGCTGGTGGACGATGTGATCACCGCCGGTACCGCTATTCGCGAATCGATGGAGATTATTCAGGCCAACGGCGCTACGCTTGCTGGCGTGCTGATCTCTTTGGATCGTCAGGAACGCGGGCGTGGCGAAATCTCTGCTATTCAGGAAGTTGAGCGCGATTACGGCTGTAAAGTGACGTCGATCATCACCCTGAAAGACCTGATTGCGTATCTGGAAGAGAAGCCTGAGATGGCGGATCATCTGGCTGCGGTACGTGGGTATCGCGAAGCTTTCGGCGTGTAATATCAAGCCCGGTGGCGTTCTGCTTACCGGGCCTGAAGACTATTGCAGCTGTGCCGCCACTAACGGCCAACGGGCGTCAAAATCGTCCGTTGGACGGTATTTAAACTCGCTGCGAACAAAGCGGGAGAGCATGCCTTCGCAAAACGACAGGATCTGACTTGCCAGCAGCGTTTCATCGGTGCTGTAACCTTCACCCTCACGCATTTTTTTCTCGCGCAGTACCTGGCGCAGTTGTGCTTCAATACGCTCGAAGAGCTGGTTAATACGGCCCTGCAATCGGTCCTGCTCGAACATCAGCGCGTGGCCAGTCAGGATACGGGTTAAGCCCGGATTGCGTTCACCAAAGCCCAGAATGAGCTGCACAATCAGACGCAAACGCGCAGTCGTGTCTTTTTCGTCTTTCAGAATCAGGTTGATGCGAGTGATCAGACTGTCTTCGATAAATTCGATCAGACTGTCAAACATCCGGGTTTTGCTCGGAAAATGACGATACAACGCCGCTTCAGACACGCCCACGGAGGCGGCCAGTTTTGCGGTGGTGATGCGTTGACTACCATCGCTGGATTCAAGCATCAGCGCCAGAGATTGAAGTATTTCTTCGCGACGGTTCCTTTTCGCGGTTTGTTTTTCTGCCATGTTACAAAATACCCCTGAAAATAAGCACTTGCCAGGCTGGCATCCACACAGCGACCGCAAACTGACGTTTGCGGTTTGTTATTGCATTATGGCGCTGTGAGATACGTGTCGGTCGGGCGGTTATTTGCGCCCGGAATGGCCGAAGCCGCCTTCGCCACGGTCGGTGGCGTCAAAGTCTTCCACCAGGTTAAATTCTGCCTGAACCACCGGTACAAAGACCATCTGTGCGATACGCTCGCCCGGTTCAATGGTGAAGCTGTCCTGACCACGGTTCCAGACGGAAACCATCAGTTGACCCTGGTAGTCAGAGTCGATCAGGCCGACCAGGTTACCCAGTACCACTCCATGCTTATGACCCAGACCAGAACGCGGCAGGATCACCGCTGCCAGCGACGGGTCAGCAATGTGGATTGCCAGGCCGGTTGGGATCAGGGTGGTTGCACCCGGAGCCAGCTCTACGGCGTCATCGAGACAGGCGCGCAGGTCAAGACCGGCAGAGCCGGAGGTGGCATAGGTTGGCAGCGCAAATTGCTTACCAACACGCGGGTCCAGAATCTTAACGTCGATTTTTTTCATCATAACGGGTAACGATCTCGTCCAGTAATTGTTGGCCCAGGAGTTCCTTGCGCTCAAGCGGTAAGACTTTATCTCCATCCTGCCAGAAAAGGTGCAGTGCGTTGTTGTCGCTGTTAAATCCTTGCGTGGCCAGCGATACGTCGTTCGCGCAAATCAAATCGAGGTTTTTGCGGGTACGTTTTTGCCGGGCATATTCTTCCACATTATTTGTTTCTGCGGCAAACCCAACAACGTAAGGACGATGGTTTTTCAGTGCGGCGACACCCGCAACAATGTCCGGATTTTTCACCATTTTTAGTGTTAATTCATCGCCTTGCTTTTTAATTTTTGACCCGGAAATGGTTTCGGCACGGTAATCTGCAACAGCCGCACAGCCAATAAAAATCTGCTGGTTCTGCGCATGCGCCTGTACGGCGGCGTCCATCTCCAGGGCGGTGGTGACATCAATACGCTGCACAAATGGCGGTGTCGGTAACGAGACCGGGCCGCTCACCAGCGTGACCTTTGCACCGCGTTTTGCCGCCGCGGCAGCAATGGCAAAGCCCATTTTACCGGAGCTATGGTTGGTAATGTAACGCACCGGGTCCAGCGGCTCGCGCGTTGGACCCGCGGTAATCATGATGTTGAGATGTTGCAGATCGTTGACAGGCGAAAAATGGCCGGCGGCCAGCTCAACGATGGTCAGCGGGTCAAGCATACGACCAGGACCCACATCACCACACGCCTGGCTACCGCTGTCCGGCCCCCAGATGAGCAGGCCGCGTGAGGCCAGCGTCGTCAGATTATGCTGGGTGGCGGCGTTGCGGTACATCTGCTGGTTCATCGCGGGGACGACGGCAACAGGTGCGGGCGTGGCCAGGCAAATGGTCGAGACCAGATCGTTTGCCATGCCGGCTGCTACGCGGGCAATTAAATCTGCTGTGGCGGGGGCAAGGATAACCAGGTCTGCCCATTTTCCCAGCTCAATATGGCCCATCGCGGCTTCGGCGGCCGGATCAAGGAGGCTGTCAGAGACGGGGTACCCTGAAACGGCCTGCAGGCTCAGAGGCGTGATAAAGGCTTTGCCGCCTTCCGTTATCGCGACCCGCACATCCGCCCCGCGCTCGCGCAAACGACGCACCAGCTCCGGCGCTTTATAGGCAGCAATACCGCCGCTCACGCCAAGAACGATTTTTTTACCGGCCAGGCTCATCATGATTCTTTCCTGTTGGGTTTCACCAGAGAGCGGGCATTTTATCACAATCCCAAAAAGGGGGTGATTTTGTCCTTCGGCCAGTTTGCGAGGCGTTACGCAGGAATGAAAAGTGGGCGTCGAGCGCCGGGGGTGGCTGTGGCAGCATGATGGCAAACCGAAGGAGACAGGCATGGAAGAGACTGAACTGCTGCTACCGCGTGAAAAAATGCTGCGCTATGGCGTCACGTTGTTAAAGGACGACGAGTTGCTGGCACTCTTTTTACGCACCGGAACGCCCGGCAAAACGGTATTTACGCTGGCAAAGGAGCTCATCGACCATTTTGGTTCGCTGTATGGCTTATTGACGGCGGATCTGACGGAATTCAGGCACGTCGAAGGAATTGGCGTGGCGAAGTTCGCCCAACTGAGGGGGATTGCTGAACTGGCCCGCCGTTTTTACGACGTCCGTATGGAAGAGGAAGATCCCATACTCACCCCGGATATGACACGCGTATTTCTCCAGAGCCAGCTATCAGATTTGGAGCGCGAGATCTTTATGGTGATCTTTCTTGATAACAGGAACCGGGTACTAAAACATAGCCGTCTTTTTTCCGGAACACTGAGCCACGTTGAGGTTCATCCGCGAGAAATTGTGCGGGAAGCGATAAAAGTGAATGCAGCCGGCGTGATACTCGCGCATAATCACCCCTCTGGCTGTGCAGAACCAAGCAGAGCTGACAAAGAGATGACCGAACGCATTATCAAATGCTGTCAATTCATGGACATTCGTGTGCTCGACCATCTGATAATTGGTCGCGGCGAGTACATTTCTTTTGCAGAACATGGCTGGATTTAGGCTATTTCTCGCGATCCATCGGGATCTTTGTCTGTTCGGGACTTGAGCACACCGCCGAGTCAGCGTATACTACGCCACCTTTGAGAATCTCGGGTTTGGCATTTGGGCCTGGCAATCGAGAGTTCAATAGAACTATGCGATGACCGGGCTGTAAAGCCTGACGAGGCGCCGATACCCCATACGAAGCTCGAGCTAATTTGATTTTTGGAGAATAGACATGTCCCGAGTCTGCCAAGTTACTGGCAAGCGTCCGGTGACCGGTAACAACCGTTCCCACGCACTGAACGCGACTAAACGCCGTTTCCTGCCGAACCTGCACTCTCACCGTTTCTGGGTTGAGAGCGAGAAGCGTTTTGTCACCCTGCGCGTATCTGCTAAAGGTATGCGTGTAATCGATAAGAAAGGCATTGATACAGTTCTGTCCGAACTGCGTGCCCGTGGCGAAAAGTACTAAGTACTTAAAGAGGAAATAAATCATGGCTAAAGGTATTCGCGAGAAAATCAAGCTGGTTTCTTCTGCTGGTACAGGTCACTTCTACACCACCACGAAGAACAAACGTACTAAGCCGGAAAAACTGGAACTGAAAAAATTCGATCCAGTTGTACGCCAGCACGTACTGTACAAAGAAGCTAAAATCAAATAATTTTAGCCTCCTTGTATTGAAAAACCCCGCAACTGCGGGGTTTTTTGCATTCTGCATCTTACTCCGGAGGAACCATGCCTGAATTACCTGAGGTAGAGACCAGCCGCCGCGGTATTGAGCCGCATCTGGTCGGCGCGACTATTCTTCATGCTATCGTTCGCAACGGTCGCCTGCGTTGGCCGGTGTCCGATGAAATCCATGCGTTAAGCGATAAACCGATTCTCAGCGTCCAGCGTCGCGCCAAATATCTGCTGCTGGAGCTGCCCGACGGCTGGATTATCATCCATCTCGGTATGTCCGGTAGTCTGCGCATCCTTACCGAAGAACTGCCCGCGGAAAAGCATGACCATGTCGATCTGGTGATGAGCAACGGTAAAGTGCTGCGTTACACCGACCCACGACGCTTTGGCGCATGGCTGTGGACCAAAGAGCTTGAAGGACACAGCGTTCTGGCGCATCTGGGGCCAGAGCCGCTCTCAGAGGCGTTTAACGCGGAATACCTGAAAGCGAAGTGTGCAAAGAAGAAAACTCCGATCAAACCGTGGCTGATGGACAATAAGCTGGTGGTGGGAGTAGGGAATATTTATGCCAGCGAATCGCTGTTTGCCGCCGGGATCCATCCCGATCGGCTGGCCTCATCGCTGTCATCCCAGGAGTGTGAACTGCTGGTCCGGGTGATTAAAGCGGTGCTGCTGCGTTCGATTGAGCAAGGGGGGACCACCCTGAAGGACTTCCTGCAGAGCGACGGTAAACCCGGCTATTTTGCCCAGGAGCTGCAGGTATATGGCCGTAAGGGTGAGCCGTGCAGAGTCTGTGGGACACCGATTATTGCAACGAAGCACGCTCAGCGCGCCACGTTCTATTGCCGTCAGTGCCAGAAATAGGGCTACTTTAATTTTTCCATCAACGCCTGATGGACGTTAGCCGGCAGGAAATGGGTCACGTCACCGTGATGACGCGCCACCTCTTTGACCAGCGAGGAAGAGATAAACGACCACTCTTTTGAGGGCATCAGGAACACGCTCTCCAGCTCTGGCATCAGGTGGCGGTTCATGTGCGCCAGCTGCATTTCGTATTCGAAGTCAGCCACCGCGCGTAACCCACGGATCAAAATATTAGCCTGCCGGGCACGGGCGAAGTTGGCCATCAGATCGCTGAAGCCCACTACCTCGACGTTTGGCAGATGTGAGATAGCGTCAGTGGCAAGTGCAACGCGCTCATTGAGATCGAACATGGGTTTCTTACTGGGGCTGGCGGCGATCGCCAGAATCACCTTATCAAACATGCATGCCGCACGGGTGATGATGTCAAGATGACCGTTGGTGATGGGATCAAAGGTACCCGGATAAATCGCTTTTGTGCTCATGGCTCACGTTTTCTCTGAGTAGCCGCGGCAAAGCGCCCACAGCTCGGTGTATTTGTTAAAAGTATACTGGGCATTCACCACCGCCAGTAACCACCCCTGTTTACCGTCCAGCACGCCGCCTCGCAGCAGCAGTGTTTTCAGAAATGCCCCCAGCGTGTGGGTGAAAATACCGGTCAGCGTGGCCTTCTTGCCGCGCAGGTGGCGCTCCTGTGCCCATGCGGTGGCATAGTTAAGCTGTTTGCGCTGGAAGCTGGCGAAATCCCGGCAGGTCAGATGCAGCAGATCGCCCGTCAGAGGAATGACGGGGGCACTGTCGCATGCCAGGGATTCATGGACCAGATTATCGTTGTACTGATATCGCTCACGCTCGTAGAGGCGCATTACGCGGTCTGGATACCAGCCGCTGTGGCGCATAAAACGGCCAAGGAAATAGTTGCGACGTGCAATGCTGTATACCGCGCCAGGCTGAGGTGCTGCCAGCACCGCCTGAATGGCCTGGCGGAGCTCTGGTGTAATGCGCTCGTCAGTGTCCAGCATCAGCACGTAATCGCCAGTAGCATAGCGCTGCGCGCGCTGTCGCTGGATGCCGTAGCCTTGCCAGTCGGTATCGATAAAGACCTTTGCACCCGCGGCACGGGCGACATCCACCGTGTTGTCCTCGCTGCCGGAGTCGAGAAGGACAATTTCGTCAGCCCAGGCGACGGAGGCCAGGCAGTCCGGAAGCAGGTCGGCGGCGTTTTTGGCGATCATCACGACCGACAGACGCGTTGACATTAGTGGCTCCGCTGAGGCAGATAAGGTTGCAGAAGTTGCAGCAGACGAGTGAGTGCGCCCTGGTTCTGATGCAGCACTTCGACAGCATGGCGACCATACCAGAGGCGGTAATCTTCGTCGGTCAGAAGGGTTGAGACCTCTTTGACCACCGAGTCCGCGTCGGTCACGGTAATTAACCCGTCGGCTTGCTGCAATTTAGCGCAGATATCTTTGAAGTTAAACGTGTGTGGGCCCATCAGCACCGGAATGGCGTGTGCGGCCGGCTCAAGCGGATTATGGCCGCCGCGCTCCACAAGGCTGCCGCCGACAAAAGCCAGATCGGCAATGCCGTAAAGCAGCATCAGCTCGCCCATTGTATCGCCAATCACCACCTGAGTGCTGCCGGAGGGGATCTCACCGCTGCTGCGCAGGGTAAAGCTGAAGCCGCCTTTCTGCACCATCTCACGCGCATCTTTAAAACGTTCGGGGTGACGGGGGACCAGAATCAGCAGCAAATCGGGGAATTTTTCCAGCAGCTTACGATGGGCCTGCAGGATAATGGCTTCTTCGCCGTCATGGGTACTGGTTGCAATCCACACCTGGCGACGCGGTGCCCACTGGCGACGCAGCGTAATCGCACGGGCGGCGAGTTCAGGCGTGACGGAGATATCGAACTTCAGGCTACCCGTCACCGCAAGCTGGTTGCGTTTCAGGCCCAGAGCGAGAAAGCGCGCCGCGTCTTCTTCATTCTGCGCGGCAATCAGCGTAATTCGGCTGAGCAGGCGGCGCATAAATTTACCTAACTTGCCGTAACCTTTCGCCGAGCGCTCTGAAAGGCGCGCGTTGGCAATCACCAGCGGAATTTTACGGGCATGCAGGGCGGAAATCATATTTGGCCACAGTTCGGTTTCCATGACGATCACCAGTTTCGGGCGAACGGTATTCAGGAAGCGGTTCATGGCGCAAGGCAGGTCGTAAGGCAAATAGACGTGTTGAACGTCTTTACCGAACGCCGATAATGCGCGTTCAGACCCCGTCGGCGTCATGGTCGTGACCGTGATCGGCAGTGACGGATAGCGGTGACGAAGGGCGCGAACCAGCGGGATCGCCGCCAGCGTTTCGCCCACAGAAACGGAATGCAGCAAAATACCGTCCGGCACGACTTTATTGCGGCAGTAACCATAGCGTTCAGCCCAGCGTTTACGATACGCAGGCGCTTTACGGCTACGAAGCAACAGTCGCAGCCACACCAGTGGCTGGATGATGTAGAGCAGGGCGGTATACAACAATTCCAAGCGATTATCCGTTTTTTAGTTTCGGCGGGGAAATTCTAAGCATTTAAGCCGGGTAAAGCTATCTCTTATGCCAGATACCGTTTTAAACGGAAGTAGCGTCGGCCCAGGCGCCAGCGCAAACGGGGGCTTTTGGCACTTTTCCAGATAAGCCTCCAGATACCCGCGTCGAAGAACTCTTTTATTATCATCGACTTCTTCTGCACATCCTTCATATTGTCGAAGGTATGAATGATCCCAAGCCCCTCTTTGGCGATTTGCCAGTGGCAGGCGGGGATATCTTTCACTTTTTCCGGATAACGCTGGTTGATGGCATCCAGCATTTGCAGAATTTTCATGTAATGGCGCGCCGAGCGAATCAGCGTGTCATCATTGTCCGGCATATGGGAAACCGATGCGGAGTGAATGTAATAGTCGTAAAAACGTTCACTGGTGTACTGCACGCGGTCAGCCGCGAGCAAGACTTCGGTAGTCCACGGGATATCCTGATGGCGCAGGCCGGGCTCAAAACGAAAACCGTTCTGACGAATAAAGTCGTGGCGATAGATATTCAGCCAGGTCACATGCAGAAACTTGCGTGAGTCGAGCGCTTTTTTTAACCAGGCCGCACCGGTCATGACGCCTGTCGAGGCCAGCTTGTCTTCCGGGAAAATCGGCCGTGAAGGCTTCTTATTGTTTTCCCAGACGTAGTTTCCGTTGCAGGTGGCGACATCCAGATTCTGCGTGATGGCCATATCAAGCAAGCGCTGATACATGCCGGGCTTAAAGACATCATCAATATCCGGGAATGAGAGATATTGGCCGGTAGCGACGGCCAGACCGGTATTGCGCGCAATGGATACACCCTGATTTTCCTGTTCGATAACCTGCATTTGCGGCAGTTTTTCACGCCAGGTTTCGACTATCTGCATCGAACTGTCCGTGGAGCCATCATTGACGATGATGACTTCCATACTGTCGATCTGTTGATTCGCAAGGCAGGTAAAGAACTGATCCAGGAAAGCTTCGCCGTTATAAACGGCAACCACCACGCTTAATAATGGCGCTGAATTTTGCATAAGAAACCTGATTATTATTGATTGTCTACCAACGCAACATATTGCTGGCAAATGGCATTTATCCCGAACGACGCGATCGTTGCGCTATCAACGACAGGCGGGGAGGTATAGAGATCGGCCAGTGTTTTCGCCAGTGATTCGTCATTCATCTCCGACAGCCCGCGCGCCAGCGTACCCGTGAGGATTTCAGCGGGCCCGCCAGGACAGTTCGTACTGACAGGCGGCGTCTGGCAGATGATGGATTCTACCAGTACGTTACCAAAACCTTCACAGTCAGAACTTAACACTAAAAGCCGTGCGCCTTTAATCCACGGATAAGGGTTAGACTCGAAGGGGCGGAAAATAACCTTGTCTTCGATCCCGAGTTCTTTCGCTAACTGTTTAAGCTGTTGAATTTTGGTGTCAGAACCGTTGCCCATCATCACCAGCGATGCGTCTATTTTGCTCTGCGCATAGGCACGCAGAAGGCGGTCGTGGCGTTTATGTTCATGAAAACGACCCACGTGAATAATGTAATCCTGCCCCTGCATCTCAAAAGGCGCATCCGCCAGACGCTGGATTTCAGGAATATCAAAGGGATTATGGATAACCGCTTTGCGACGAAGGTCGATGGACAGCGTCTCTGAGAGATCTTTCAGCACGGCGGCGGAGACGGCGACAACGTTTCGGTTTTCGTAGGTATGACGAATTTTGTAATGCTTAAACCAGCGTGAAAGGCCGTGGCGATGACGCAGGTAGGAGAATGAGAACATGCCATGCACGCAGAACCAGACCTTATCGCGATCCAGCGCACGACTGTGCGCCACAATACGATCGGTTTTATGCAGGTGCGAGAATATGACGTCGAACTTCCCGCTGCGCTCAGCCTGCTCAATGGCATTGTCCAGCAGTTGCGCCCGGCGCGGGATCTCGGTGAGCTTTCTCCAGGGCTTTTTACACGTATCCTGAATGACCTGATAATCAATGCCTGCCGGGATGGCGTAGTCGCACACCTTTCGCAGGGAGAAAAGGGAGACCTGATGCCCCATTTCTATCAATCCGCTGGAGAGGGTGAGAACCGTTTTTTCGGCTCCTCCACCGGGCAAACCATCAATAATCATTAGGATGCGCATTTTTAATCCAGTAATTTTTGATAAAGCGAAATAAGCTGACTTGATAATTTTTCTGGGGTCGCTTCTTTTACGCGCTCACGCGCTGCCCGCCCCATATCGTTATTCTTATCCAAAGATGGAAGGGTCATGACTGCCTCCTTCAATCTGCTGATATCAAGTGCATCACAGTAAAAGCCATTCTGACCTTGCTCAATAAACTCTGCACCACCGCAACTCACTGAAGTAATGACGGGCAAACCGCAGGCCATCGCTTCAAGAATGACGTTTGGAAAAGGATCATACAGCGTTGGCAGCAGTAATCCATCGGATACCTGGTAAAATGGTAGTGTCTCTTTTTGCATCCCCAGGAAGCGAATTTGCCCCTCACAGCCCAATGAACGGGCGAGGTCACGGTAACGACTTTCTGCTTTATCCTGTCCAACCACAATCAGCCACGCGGGTGTGCCCGCAATAGCGCGGATAGCGCTGGCCAGCCCCTTACGTTCAAAACCTGACCCGACGAAACACCACACCACGGCATCGACAGGCAATCCGAGCTGCTGACGCAGTGCAGCGCGCTGTCCTTCGGTTGCCGGAACGAAGCGGCTGGAATCAATTGAATTATAAATCACATGTATCTTTTTTGCGTCAATATCAAAGTCTTCGATGATTTCGCGTTTGATCATCTCCGCATTGCAGATAACGGCTTTCAATTCAGGAGCCTGATACATTTCACGTTCGGCGTGCATGACGTAGCGATGGTAGCGATCGTGCATCAGAAGTTGTGCACGCCAGGCAGGCAGAATGCGCGCACGCTGCAGCAGCCAACGCCGATGCACGCCATCCCCTGCGCGGTAAATATCGCAGCCAGGAATACGCTCGTGGCTCTGCACAATGTCAAACTGCTGCTGTTCCCACAGCGCACGCGCGGCATGTGCAAACCCGCGTTCGCGACTGATTCGGCCCCATTTACGCGGGTCGCAAATATGGATATGCCAGTCGTCCTGCTTCTCCCCCTGCCACTCACGCGTGATGACGTTGAGTTCCAGGTTTTGGTTGCTCAGTGCGGTAAGTGCGCGGGAAACGAAGCGTTCCGCCCCGCCATCAGGGCGGTATTTTTGGCGAACAATCGCCAGACGATGGTGTTTCATTACAGGTATCTCCTGGCGGCGGAGACCACGACATCAACGGGAATGGCGTCGAGATAGCGTTCAGTTGTTTTGGTATCAATGGCGTCCGGGTCGGGAAGTGGGCCAAAATCGCCAGCCCAGATGACTTCACCGTTGACCTGCCATGGCGACCAGAACACCCGTTTTGACGGGCCGAAGAGAGCAATGCACGGCGTCTGAAGCGCGGCGGCCATGTGCATCGGAACGGAATCGACGCCAATAAAGAGGCGCGCATGATCGATAAGTGATGCCAGCTGGCGCAACGTGAGTTGACCGGCCAGTGAGACTACGCCCGTTTTTGGCGCCGCGGCGAGAATGCGGTCTATCATTGCCAGCTCTTTTTTATCCGGGCCTGCGGTGAGAACTACAGTGTGGCCATCCTGCTGGAGTGCCGAGATGGTTTGCGCCATCTTGCCTTCGTCCCAGCATTTAAAGAACCAGCGTGACGTTGGCTGGATCACCACGTAGTTATCAGCCACACCCTGTTGCGTCAGTAGCTGGCGCGCACGATCCCAGTCCTCTGCGCGGTAGGCCATAGTGACGGCTGGCTGAGCCGGGACGGGCAACGGTGAAAGAATAGAAAGATTTTGTTCAACGGTATGGAGAGACGGGTGATTGGCGACGGAAACCAAATCGGTATGGCAAAAACGCCAGAACGCGTTTTTTCGCTTGTTAAACGCGAACCCGAGGCGTACTGGCGCGCCGGTGAAACGGGTGACAATGGCGCTGCGCCACTGATCGGCAAGGTTAATCACCAGATGATAACGCTGCGCTCTTAAGGCACAGAGTAACTGCCACTCTTTTTGCAGATGTTTCAGGGTGCCGAGCTGCTTCCATTTACGATCTATACCGTAAATGGTGCCGATCGCCGGATGCGCGGCGAGCATATCGCGTGTCTCTTCATAAAGAAGAACATCGATTTGCGCCGTGGGCCATTTTTGACGTAACGAATTAATGACCGGAGTTGTGAGTAACATGTCGCCATGATGTCGAAGTTTGATAAGTAAAATACGTAAATCAGGCGTGTCGAGTAGGTTAATCATCATCATCTTATCAGCGGTATACTGTCAGCAATTCTAATAGACCTGATGGCGACTTGCACTCTTTCTCCATAATGTCAGGAATTTCCCTGGAAGGGTTTACTCCTGCTTCGCAGAGTGCGTAACATAGCCCTCACTCTTACGTCTTACGGACTCATTATGAAAAAACCAGCGTTTATCATCACCATTGATACAGAAGGCGATAATCTCTGGCAAAACCACCGTGTTATCAAAACGGAAAACGCACGCTACCTGGCACGATTTCAGGCGCTATGCGAGCGTTTTGGTTTTAAGCCAGTCTGGCTGACCAACTATGAGATGGCGATCGAACCGGTTTTCATTGAGTTCGCAAAAGATGTGATTGCCCGCCGCCAGGGCGAGGTTGGCATGCATCTTCATGCGTGGAACAGCCCACCTGAACATGACCTCACCGGTGATGACTGGCGCTGGCAACCTTATCTGATTGAGTTTTCAGATGAAATTATGCGCGAGAAAGTGCTTTTTATGACGCACTTACTGGAAGAGACCTTCCAGACCAAAATGCTGAGCCACCGTGCCGGGCGTTGGGCGTTTGATCGTCGCTACGCAAACTTGCTGATAGAGCTGGGTTATCAGGTTGACTGTTCCGTCACCCCACGGGTGAACTGGCGAAATGCCAAAGGGGCGCCGCAGGGTCACGGAGGAACGAATTATCAGCATTTCCCCGACCATGCCTACTTTATCGATACAGAGGATATTTCCCGCCCGGGAAAGAGCCCTTTGCTCGAAGTGCCGATGAGTATTCAGTATAAACACCCGGCCTGGCTAAACACCGTTAAACAGGGCTACGATCGGCTGCGTGGGAAATACCGTTCCCCGTCAGTTAACTGGCTGCGTCCGTCAGGTGGAAATGCGTCTGAGATGATTAAGGTCGCACAACAGTGCTTGTCGCAGGGCAATGATTATGTGGAGTTTATGCTCCATTCTTCAGAATTTATGCCCGGCGGAAGTCCTACGTTCAAAGATGATGCGGCCATTGAAGGGTTGTACCAGGATTTGGAACAGTTGTTTACATGGCTGTCGGACAAGACGGTGGGGATGACGCTGGCGGAGTTTTATCAACACCAGAAATAATAATGCCCGCCAGGCGGGCATTATTTATCATCGTTGTTTTGTCTGAGAGAAAGGTGTACTCAGAGCAAACAGGATCATAAAGAATATCAATGCCTCCGAACTCAACAATATGACGTCTGTCAGGCCATAGAGCAATAATAGAAGCATGGCAGTTAATAGCAGTGCATTTTTATTTCTGATGGCGTAGCCAATCATCGACATGAAGAAAAAGAGCAGTATTGCCAGGCCAGGTATTCCTTGTAATGAATACTTTTCAATAAACTCATTGTGTAGATGAATTCTAATATACCCGAGTGCTGCAGAGAGATGCTGGTGCCCGTCGTTGACATAGCGCGTTGTCCATGCTTCCCGATTTTCAACTGACTGCCCCAATGGATGTGCAAAGCCATTTTGAATTCCAACGGTCCACATGGAAAAACGTGCGCCCAAAGAAGTGCCATCGTATCCTTTCTGATAGTTCTCAAGTTCAATTTGAGTTTGCGTTATCTTCGGTGAAATCAGAGGCTTGTAGCTAACGACTACAATACCCGCCACAATGCATAAAAAAATCAGGGTTGATTTCAGATGAATTTTTCCGAAATGAAGTAGTGTCATTACGATGGCAAGAAGTAAATAGAGCCCCATAGCAACACGCGTTCCGGTTAAAAGAATAATAAAGAACGAGATCAAAATGGTAAAACTGGCAATGATATAGAACTTTACATTTTTCTGGAGGTAAAGACTGTACACAAAGGCAAGTGACAGCACGGAGTAAACATAGGCAGAGACCGTGGCTCGATTGATTGCCATTTCAACACGAGCCATACCTTGTGATGCCTGCCACAATCCATAACCGGTTGCGAGAGCAAATCCTGTCGCAGTCGCTAAAAGAAAATATTTTTTAAAGCTTTCTCTGTCGATATAAGCTTTAAAACGGTCAATATAGAAAACGAGAATACTCGCCAAAAGTAATTTTTTACTTGCGCCGAGATAATCGCTGTACATGTTTAAGCCTTCGTTATGGTACTCATAGACCATATACCAGGCAAAGTTCAGTAATCCGATAAGAAGTATGGGAAGTGCTATTGAAAATGGTTTTAGCGTAATTTTTTTGTACTCAAACGCTAAACCGAGGATAGCGATATAAATTGCAATATAGAAAAACTCACGTTGCTTCCCTGAATTGACTAATGCAAGCATCAAAGAGATGAAACTCAGAAAAAGTGTCAGTTGATAAAGTCGAAGTTTTATTTTTTCCATAATGCCTTAATAACCCTTTTCTTATAACTAAACCGAATATGAGTGTCCATAAAGAACGAAAGCGAATAAAGCTGGCTTACCCGAGTTTTTACTATATGTAAGTGTGGTGTCGAGAGATACTTTTTATGGTTACTGTATATATCAAACCAATGACAATTGATGAGATGTTTAAAACTGCGCGGAAAAGTTTCTTCCATGCGAAGCGTGCAATCAACAAGTGAGGTGATTTTGCTGGCGTCAAGTTCGCTGGATAAGCTTCCATGGCGTTTGATGTAATAATAATGACCCTGACGCTGATAAAATATTTTATGCGCTTGCATAATCATTCCGGGGAACACAGCGAAATCTTCGTAACAGACCATCGAAGGTATAGGGTTAGCTTTATACAGGTCTTTGTGAATAAATTGGCCGATCAGATGTGCCTGAAAGTCTTTATGTCGCAAAAAACGGGAGATCGCGTCTTGTTGCGAGATTGCCACAGGGTCGAAACCCTGCCAGGTTGAGGTGATCTTTTTGATATCACGAATTTCACGTAAGCGCGTCAGTAGCATATCTGGACGCTGTGCTTGCAGAAAATCCACGGCATCCTGAATGCTGCCCGGTTTTAGCCGGTCATCGCTGTCCAGCATCGTAATATAGTCCCCTGATGCCAGCGTAACAGCACTGTTTCGGACCTGACCCACGTTACGGTAATCCACACATCGCGTTGTTGCATGAGGTAATTTTGGTAACCACGCTTCAATAATATCCTGTGTGCCATCATTTGAGCTGTCATTAAAGATGATGATCTCAACAGTATCGCCTGCACTGCCAATCGCATTCTGCAGGCTTTCTAAAGTGGCATGAAGGGTATCTTCGGCATTATGCGCGGCAATAATGATGCTTAGAAAAGCCATAAAAATTAGTTTCCCTGGGCATCAGTGAGAGATGTGATTGTGTTAGCTTTTGGTAATTCGCGAATAAAATCTTTAAGCTCACGTAGTGATTCGTCTGTCACAGCGAAAAGTTCTTCCCGATCTTGGGAGAAATAGTAGCGTGTTTCAAATACATATGAGCAAATATTCTCATCCTTCCCAATCAGCAATACCTTACCAAGCGGACGTTGTTCATAATGGCAGCAAGGGCCAAAGAGCAACACCACCGGGACGGCCACCGCATCGGCAATGTAGATATTCCCTGAGTCTGACGCAATATAACAATCCATTTTTGATATCGCCCACGGCAGCTCTTCAAGCGATATTTTACCAATGAGATTGATAAAATTGGGGATTTCACCGTATTCACGAGTGATATCATCCATCCATGTTTGTTCGTTCGGTGCGCCAAAAACATAAAACTCGCAGGGCAGGTCGGCAAGGTGATCGACAATACGTTTCCAGATAACCGGGGGAACCGTCTTTGCTTTATTGCCTGCAGAAATGCTGATACCAATTCGGATAACCCCGGGTTTATCGAGAATTTGCGGGTAAACCGCAGGCTTGAACAGGGGCTTTGTGGCGTGCTTGGGGGAGTCCTGCCAGGTGAGCGCGCGATCGGCGAGCTTGAGATAGTTAGTGACGGACAGCGTCTTTTTGCCATGCTCAACGGTACCATCAGCCGTGGCATAAAAAATTCCGTGATACCACCTGCGCGTATAAGTGCTTAAAAATTGTTTGTTTTTTGCATTACAGGCTGAGGCGAAAAAGAGATTCACACTGTTGGGCTGCAGCAGATAGACATTGTCGTAGCGATTCATGATCCGGCAGGCGAAGCAGAGCTTACGCCACAGGTTGCGCTTTTGCTGCTCCACAAAAAAGATCTCTTCGATACTGTCGTCATGCTGAGCCAATGCGTTAACGCTGCGGCTGATCAGCACATCGCTTTTTTGCAGATACGCCAGTAGAGGCGTTGCATTGATAAAGTCACCGATTTTGGCTGTCTGAATGACAAGGTTTCTGCCCGTGTCTTTGCGAAACAGCTTCCGGATGAGTTTCACCGGAAAAAGTAAAATCAGCAGAAATACATAACTCATGGGTTAAATATCCCTGTTAGAAAGCCGATGGCTGCCCTGTAAAAACGAAAAAATCGCATCTGCGGTTATGTCTCTCATCTGCTGCGTCGGACTCACCATTTGATGCTGGTTTTTACCGTACCCCCCGATCAGTCCCGGGTCGGTCGGACCGAAGAGGGTGATATTGGGGCGGTCCAGCGCTGCGGTTAAATGGCTTAATCCGGTATCCACGGATACGACGGCGTTGGCGCCTGCCAGTTGCGCGGCAACCTGAGCCAGCGTGAGTTTAGGTAACACTTCCACATTTGAAAAACCCGCGGCCAAACGCTCTGCGCGTTGCCTTTCGTGTTCTGCGCCCCACGGGAGTTTAATATGGATGCCGGTCGGTTGCATTAGCTCAATGAGTCTTCGCCAGTGTGATTCCGGCCAGTGCTTATCATCGCGCGTTGTGGCATGCAGAAAGACCAGATAGGGCGGTGTGTGCGTCTTCGCATCGCGCAAAAAATGTTGCGCAATAGCGTAATCACCCTGCGTGTCCGGTTTTGCATAGCCGAGGCTTTTCGCAAACAGCTCGCGGGTGCGCTCCACGGCGTGCTGCTGTTTCGCGATATGGTGGCGGCGATTATAGAACAGGCTCGCCAGCGGCTCGCGGGCGGTTTGCCAGTCCATACCGTGCTTTACGCCATGTGCCAGACGCGTGACCAGCGCGGCGCTTTTGACCAGACCCTGTGCGTCAATGATGGCATCGTAACGCTGCGCTTGCACCGCATCACGGAAGGCTTGACGTTCAGCCTTAATCGGTGCTGAGAACCACGCTTTACGCCAGCGGCGGATAGCAACCGGGATCACGCGGTCTACTGCTTCATGCCAGGTGGGGATCTGTGCGAAGCCCTCCTCCACCACCCAGTCAAAACGAATGCCGGGAATGGCCTGCATAGCGTCGGTGAGCGACGGCAGAGTATGCAGGACATCGCCCATGGAAGAGGTTTTAACGATCAATACCCGCATCCGTTATCCTTCTTCACTCAACAGCAGCTCGTTGAGCTCTTCAAGGACACGCTCGGGCGTGATGTCGATCAGGCTCTGGTGATAGCCTTCAGCCGCATCGCCTTTTCGCACCTTGTGATAACCGCTGATCAGACGTATGACGCGCGCTTTATGAGAAAGCGGTGGCGTAAAGTCAGGGCTGCTGGGGCCATACAGAGCAACCAGCGGCCGGTTGAGCGCAGCGGCGACGTGCATCAGGCCTGAGTCGTTGGTGACGACGGCTTTACAGGCGGCAAGTAAAACTACCGCCTGTTCCAGCTGGGTTTCCCCTGCCAGATTACGGCACCATGCCTGCTGTTCTGTATTCAGCGAAGCCAGAATTTCGTTACCCGCCTCGTGGTCTTTCGCCGAGCCAAACAACACGACCTGATTACCTTCATCGATCAGCTGTTTTGCCAGCTCAGCGTAATGATAATGCGGCCAGCGTTTTGCCGGGCCGAACTCTGCTCCCGGGCAGAAACCGATCATAGGGCGTTCTGATGAAATTCCAAACGCGTTGCAGGTGTGGGATTTCTCACCGTCGTTGACCTGGAGCTGGGGCCAGAGCAGCGGTTGCGGCAGATCTTTTGCGCTGCGCATCACGCCTTTGTCATAGGCCAGCGCGACGTAGCGCTCGACCATGAGTGGCCAAGCGTCTTTATCAAGCACGCGCGCGTCGTTTAGCAGACCGTAGCGCATTTCTCCACGCCAGCCGGTGCGATGGGGGACGCCCGCAAAGAAGGGTACCAGGGCGGATTTAAAGGAGTTAGGCAGGACATAGGCGCGGTCATAGCGCTTTTCGCGCAGGCTATGGCCGAGCTTGCGACGTTCACCAATTTCCAGCGCGCCGTGGCCGAGCGGCATTGGGATCGCCTCGTTAACTTCCGGCATACGCGATAACAACGGACGGCACCAGGCAGGTGCCATCACGTCAATTATCGCCTGGGGATAACGCGCCTTGAGCGTGCGATAGAGACTTTGCGACATCATCATGTCGCCCACCCATGACGGGCCGATCACCAGAATTTTCATACTTACGCGTCGCGGTTCAGCCAGGCCATATATTCCGTTACGCCTTCGGCAACGGTCTTGAACGGTTTGTCGTAACCCGCCGCACGCAGGTTGGTCAAATCCGCCTGCGTGAAGGCCTGGTAACGACCTTTCAGTTTGTCCGGGAACGGAATGTATTCAATGCTGCCTTTTTTGTGGTACGCCAGGGTGGCGTCCGCCACGGCCTGGAAGGATTCCGCACGGCCTGTCCCCAGGTTAAAGATACCGGAGACGCCGTTTTCCCAGAACCACAGGTTCACTGCCGCCACGTCGCCTACGTAGACGAAATCACGCTTGAAGCCGTCACTGCCTTCAAACAGTTTCGGGCTTTCGCCATTGTTCAGCTGCGTGTTCAGGTGGAACGCGACGCTTGCCATGCTCCCTTTGTGGCCTTCGCGCGGTCCGTACACGTTGAAGTAACGGAAACCCACAATCTGGGAATTGGCTTCAGGCAGAACCTGACGCACGTATTCATCGAACAGGAATTTGGAGTAGCCATAGACGTTCAGCGGCTGCTCATATTCGCGGGATTCGATAAAGTCTGACGTACGGCCACCGTAGGTTGCTGCAGAAGAGGCGTACAGGAACGGAATTTCACGCTCCAGGCAGTAATGCAGGATCTCTTTGGAGTACTGATAGTTATTGTCCATCATGTACTTGCCGTCCCACTCGGTGGTGGAAGAGCATGCACCTTCGTGGAAGATGGCTTCGATCTCGCCGAACTCTTCACCTGCCATAATCTGGATAAGGAAGTCTTCTTTATCCATATAGTCAGCGATGTTCAGATCCACCAGGTTTACAAACTTGGTGCCGTCTTTCAGGTTGTCCACCACCAGAATGTCGGTGATGCCTTTGTCATTGAGGGCCTTAACAATGTTGCTGCCGATAAAGCCCGCGCCGCCGGTAACGATGATCATAACTGTAACCTTTGAAGTGTGGAGTCCGGGGACAATCCCGGACGCTAATGTTCTTATCATATCATTAGTATGGCTGCCCTTCAGCCATTCACCGACATAGCGCAAGGGTACACGTGATTTATGCTGCAAAAACGAGAAGAGATAATGTGTCATCTCGTCATGGCGGCCAGGGTTGGGTAATATGTGCCAAAATTTGCCGAGTCTGGAGAATTGCAATGCGTGGTGATTTTTACAAACAGTTAAACAGCGACCTCGACACCGCACGTGCGGAAGGGTTGTTCAAAGAAGAGCGTATTATCACGTCTGCTCAGCAGGCGGAAATCACCGTTGCCGATGGCAGCCATGTGATCAACTTTTGTGCGAACAACTACTTAGGTCTTGCGAATCACCCTGAGCTGATTGCCGCGGCAAAACAAGGCATGGACACCCACGGTTTCGGTATGGCCTCCGTACGCTTTATCTGCGGTACGCAGGACAGCCATAAGCAGCTTGAGAAAAAGCTGGCGGACTTCCTGGGGATGGAAGATGCGATCCTGTACTCCTCGTGCTTCGACGCCAACGGTGGTCTGTTTGAGACGCTGCTCGGCGCAGAAGATGCGATTATCTCCGACGCCCTGAACCACGCTTCTATCATTGACGGTGTGCGCCTGTGTAAAGCGAAGCGCTTCCGCTACGCCAACAACGACATGGTTGAACTGGAAGCGCGCCTGAAAGAAGCACGTGAAGCAGGTGCCCGCCATGTGCTGATTGCCACAGACGGCGTGTTCTCTATGGATGGCGTGATTGCCAACCTGAAGGGCGTGTGCGACCTGGCAGACAAATACGATGCGCTGGTGATGGTTGATGATTCACACGCCGTCGGTTTTGTTGGTGAGAACGGCCGTGGATCTCACGAATACTGTGACGTAATGGGCCGCGTGGACATTATCACCGGTACGCTGGGTAAAGCGCTCGGCGGCGCGTCAGGGGGTTATACTGCTGCGCGTAAAGAGGTGGTTGAGTGGCTGCGCCAGCGTTCCCGTCCGTACCTGTTCTCCAACTCGCTGGCGCCGGCGATCGTTGCCGCATCCATTAAAGTCCTGGAAATGGTGGAGTCTGGCGCTGAGCTGCGCGACCGTCTGTGGTCAAACGCCCGCCTGTTCCGTGAAAAAATGGGTGCCGCAGGGTTTACGCTCGCCGGTGCCGATCACGCCATTATTCCGGTGATGCTGGGCGATGCGGTTGTGGCGCAGAATTTTGCCCGCGAGCTGCAGAAAGAAGGAATTTACGTTACCGGGTTCTTCTTCCCGGTGGTACCAAAAGGCCAGGCGCGTATCCGCACCCAGATGTCTGCGGCGCATTCGCCTGAACAAATTGAACGTGCGGTGGAAGCCTTTACCCGCATCGGCAAACAGCTGGGCGTAATTGCCTGAGGACGTGTGATGAAAGCGTTATCCAAACTGAAAGCGGAAGAAGGGATTTGGATGACCGACGTGCCGGAGCCGGAAGTCGGTCATAACGATCTGCTGATCAAAATTCGTAAAACCGCCATTTGCGGCACTGACGTTCATATCTATAACTGGGACCAGTGGTCGCAGAAAACCATTCCGGTACCGATGGTCGTGGGCCACGAATATGTCGGCGAAGTGGTGGGCATGGGTCAGGAAGTAAAAGGCTTCAACATTGGCGACCGCGTCTCGGGTGAAGGTCATATTACCTGTGGTCACTGCCGTAACTGCCGCGGTGGACGCACGCACCTGTGCCGTAACACAATCGGCGTGGGCGTGAACCGTCCGGGCTGCTTCGCAGAATACCTGGTGATCCCGGCATTTAACGCGTTCAAAATCCCGGACAACATTTCTGACGATCTGGCCTCTATCTTTGATCCCTTCGGCAACGCAGTACACACGGCGCTCTCTTTCGACCTGGTCGGCGAAGATGTGCTGGTTTCCGGCGCGGGTCCCATCGGGATTATGGCTGCCGCGGTGGCGAAGCATGTTGGTGCCCGCAATGTGGTGATTACCGATGTGAACGAGTATCGCCTGTCGCTGGCGCGCAAAATGGGTGTGACCCGCGCGGTGGATGTCTCTAAAGAGAGCCTAAGCGACGTGATGGAAGAGCTGGGCATGACCGAAGGTTTTGACGTGGGTCTTGAGATGTCCGGCGCACCACCGGCGTTTCGCACCATGCTGGACACCATGAACCACGGCGGACGTATTGCGATGCTGGGCATTCCACCGTCTGATATGTCTATCGACTGGAACAAGGTTATCTTCAAGGGGCTGTTCATCAAAGGTATCTACGGCCGCGAGATGTTCGAAACCTGGTACAAGATGGCGGCACTGATCCAGTCTGGTCTGGACCTGTCTCCGATTATCACCCATCGCTTCTCCATCGATGAGTTCCAGGAAGGCTTTGACGCGATGCGCTCTGGCCAGTCCGGGAAGGTTATCCTGAGCTGGGATTGAGAGTAAAAGCCGGCCGGATTTAAATCCGACCGGCTTTCATCACAGGTATTTATCTTTTTCTTCTATAACGCATTTGCCATCTAAAATATTCTTGGCTTCAGTGGCAATTAAATTTATGTCGATTTTTCTATCGTATTTATTGAAAATAAGCTGTTTTGCATTTTCGCCTATCGGGCCGAATATTTTATTGCCTTCGTAATTCTTATTATGATCAAGAAGCATTGAGTAATATATAGCTACGAGCTTTTTATCTAAAGCGCAGGCAATATGGACAATAGCGGTATCCACTGAAATGACAAGGTCTGCCTGCTTGATTAGCGCAACGGTGTCCCATAATGACGGGAAAATAGATACGGAAACTGCAGGATCCTGAATTTTTAATTTTTCAGTCTTTTTTCTTTCACCAACAATGAAAATATGATTATCTTTTGGTTCTGAAATTTTTGAAATTAGGCTTACTAATTGCTCGCGACTAAGACTTCGCTCATCTACACTGGCAAAGGGGTTGATTACGATCCACTTTTTTCCTTTAAAAGGAAGAAGATACTCATTAATAGTCTCTTCGTGGCTCGGTAACGCTGGTAAAGAGTAAGATAATTGTTTCGTTTGAATATTTAATGCAGTAAGCATCTTTTTCTGTGGATCAGTAATGTGAAAGTCTCCCTCCGCTGGCAGTTGTAAATTGTAGGGCTTATTAAGCCAGCCACCAAAACTCATCGCATATTTATATTGCGTTTTCTGCAGCAGTTGTACACTAAAGAGCTCTTTTCTTTTCATCCATGCATAAGGATTAATGATCAGGTCAGTCTCTATTTGTGGGGTGGAGTTTAACTCATTGATATCAATGATAAAAATCTCATCAATATCAACGATTTTTTCAAATAAAGCCCTGTTTCTTTCTTCTGCCGCGATCTGGACAATATACCCAGCCTTTTTCAGTTCTCTCCACATTCCGGTATGACAAACGGCATCACCAATCCCTAAATCTAAAAAAGGAAAGAGGATCCGTTTTACTGAGGAACTATCGAAAGGTTTGCCTCTTTTATCGGGAATATTTTTAGATAATTTATAGAGTTTAAGCCGACGTTTTAATTCATGAGTCTTATGATTTCGTTGGCGATTAAGTGCTTTAAAATAAAGGATGATTTTTTTCATTTGTTTGACAAACCACATTTTAAACATTCTGCTAACAGTATAAGCATAATGATAAGTAATGTGAACATCTATTTTAATGAGGAATTAATTTTTTGTTTAATAATTTCAAAGGGTTAGGGTGATTGGCGCGCTGTGCAGATCACTCTCTGCTGGTCAAACAGTGCTTTTTAGTGCCTGAATAAAGGTAAAAGTATGTTTACAGGCCTACTTTAAGGAATGAAGAGTATGGAATGGATGTCACAAAAGACGATTTTATTTATTATTTGCTGATTGTTTCGATATTCACTTAAATAGACTTTCCCTGCTACAATTGTGTAGGTCATTTTCGAAAAGAGTAAGGGAATGTTCAAGTTAACTGTTTGTTTACTCACCTGCAATTCAGCCAGGGTTCTTAACCATGTTCTGCCTCCTCTTCTTAAAATTGCAGATGAAATGATTGTTGTTGATTCCGGAAGTAAAGATAACACGCTATCCATTTGTGAAAGTTATAATTTAAGCCCTATCTATAGACAATATACGATGCATGGGGACCAAATGAACTATGCGGTGAGTCTTGCATCTCATGATTGGGTGTTATGCATGGATAGCGATGAAATCCTGGATGACCTGACTGTATCCTTTATTCTGAATCTGAAGAGTGGGGCTGAGCCTCCACCGGATCATGCCTGGCGTATTGCTCGACACTGGTACGTACTCGGAAAAGAAGTTCGTACTATCTATCCAGTATCGTCGCCAGATTTCCCTGTACGTCTTTTTAATCGCACCTGTGCAAGATTTAATCTCCGACCAGTAGATGACAAGGTGGAAGGTGAACTTAATGCTTTCATTATGGCTGGGCATGTACGCCATGATACCTTTTATGACCTGAATGAAGTGTTTAATAAGCTCAATAGCTATACAACAAGGCTGGTCAAATATCAGAAGATCCGCCCTTCAATTGGACGAGGCCTTATTAGTGCCATTGGGGCGTTTTTTAAATGGTATCTTTTCAGTGGTGCCTGGCGGCAGGGGAAAGTGGGCGTCGTGACGGGACTCTATGCAACGCTATACAGTTTTCTCAAATATTTCAAAGCCTGGTATCAGTTTGAGGATAAAAAATAGCCCGCATACAGGAAGTATACGGGCACTCATCTCGTTGCCATGCTCTGCCCGCCTGCGTTGGCGGGCCAATTATGCTTTTTTACCCCAGCCTTGCCATTGATGCTGCATATATTTCACTAAGGAACTCTGGCTGATACTTTCCCCTATCACGGTAAAGAATCGAGTAGCATATACAGGCTCTGGTGACTGCTTAGGCTTGCAAATTTTTACACCCCTGAATGGATTGCGCGGCTGCGTTACCGGTGGCTGTGCATTGCCAGGACGCGACGTATCAACCTGTGGCTCATTCAGCAGATCGCCTGGACGAACCAGCGTAATATCAGAGGGCAATGTCGGCAGCATCTGCTGCAGAACGCGAACGGTAGACGGGTGCGGGTGGCCGATAGCAATAGCCGAGCCATTGCGTCGTGCTAGCTGTACGGCGCGATTGAACTGCCCGCGGATATCCGCGTCGTTCTGGGTGTCATCGAGGAACACCTTGCGCTTTATTACCTTCACGCCTGTACCCTGCGCGGCACGCATCGCCTGGCTGTTGCCGATGGTCATGCTGTCGAGGAAATAGAGGTTATAGCGTTCCAGCGACTGCATCACTTTGAGCATCCCGTACAGGCTGGAGGTCATCGCGCTGCCCATGTGGTTGTTCAGCCCGACGGCGTACGGCACTTTATTGTAAGCATCGCGAATGATGCGATCGATCTCATCGCTGCTCATATCAGGGCGCAAAGTATCTTTTTCCAGCGGCTGCTTGCTGAGCGGTGCCATCGGCAGATGGATGAGAACCTGATGGCCGCTGTTATGCGCTTTGATCGCCATTTCACGCGCGTGCGGCGCATTCGGGAGGATGGCGACAGAGATGGCGGCCGGCATAGCCAGCACCTGATTCTCGGTGTGCGGACGATAACCGAAGTCATCAATCACTATCGCGAGTTTGCCAGCGTAGACCGGTGCTGCCAGCGCCAGTGCACTGGCGAAGGAGAGAACAATTCGACGAAATTGAAGCAAAACTTATCTTCCCAACCACGGCTGTGGATTGACCGCCTGACCCTGGCGACGAATTTCGAAATAGAGTGACGGGCGGCCCTGACCGCCACTGCTGCCCACGAGGGCGATGGGTTGGCCGGCGCGCACCTGAGTACCAACGCTGACCAGTGCGCTCTGGTTGTAGCCGTAAAGGCTCATATCGCCTTTACCGTGTTCCACCACTACCACAAGCCCGTAACCCTGCAGCCAGTCGGCCAGAATCACACGGCCATCGGCGATGGCTTTTACTTCGCTACCTTCAGACGCACCGATAACTATCCCTTTCCAACGTAGTTCACCCTGCAGCTGTTCGCCATAGCGATGCAGAATTGTACCGCGCACGGGCCAGTAAGCCTGACCACGAGGGGAGCCTAAACCGCCGGTACGTGACATCAGGGAGCGTTCGCTTTCGCTTGGCTTGTAGGTCGTACCTTTGCGTGAGGCTTCCTGCTGCTTGTCGCGTACGGCCTGCGCTTCGCGGGCCTCTTTTTCGGCGCGCGCTTTCGCCGCCGCTTCCGCGCGGGCGATACTGTTACGCAGTTTCGATTCGTTGGCGCGCATTTCGCTCAGCTGGCTTTGGCCTTGCTGAATAGAGGACTCGAGACCGGAAAGGGTTTTCTTGCGCTCGTTGCGGGCCTGCTCGAGCTTCGCTTGTTGCGCCTGCTGTTCGTAGAGCAGCGTCTGTTGCTGGCTCTGCTTCTCTTCGAGCTCGGCTTTTTGCGTGGTGACCTCTTCGCGCGTCTGTTTCAGCTGCGCGATAGTCTCCTGACGCGCCTGGTTCAGATAACCAAAGTAGGCCTGCAGACGCTGACCGCGCTGGCTCTCTTCACCGCTGAGGATCAACTGAAGGCCCGTGTGCTCACCCTGGCGGAAAGCAGCATCAAGCTGTGCGGCAAGGTTGCGTTCCTGGGCATCACGCTGGCGTTCCAGTTTGGCAATCGACGCGTTCATTTCGTCGATCTGTTTATTCAACTGGGCGAGGGTGTTTTGCGTTTCACGTAATTTACGTGCGGCAGCGGAGATGGCTTCTTCCTGCTGCTTAAGCTGAGCGAGCAGAGCAGAGCGTTGCTGCTGTTGCTGGCGTACCGCACGCTCTTTCGCGGCGATATCGGCCTGAATGGATTTCAGCTGGTCACGGTCATCCGCGTGGGCGGATGCGGCGCACAGCAATACGCCAGCGCTGAGTGCGCTGGCGCAAAGCAGAGGTCTGACTGATAACCTAAGCGGCTTCACGACCCATGTGATTGAAAAAATCGCCTTTCCCCTCATGGGGAGCGATTATTCCACGATGAACAGCGGCTTACCAGTCATCTCTGCAGGGATCTCCATGCCCATCAGCGACAACATGGTTGGCGCGATGTCGGAAAGCTTGCCGCCTTCCACTGCTTTCAGTGATTTATCACCCACATAAATCAGCGGAACAGGCAGGTTGGTGTGAGCCGTGTGCGCCTGGCCGGTTGCCGGGTCGCGCATCTGTTCTGCGTTACCGTGGTCAGCGGTGATGAGCAGCTGGCCACCAACGGATTCAACCGCTTTCGCGACCTGCTCAACACAGTGATCCAGCGCTTCAACCGCTTTTACGGCGGCTTCCATCACGCCGGTATGACCCACCATGTCGCCGTTCGGGTAGTTACAGATGATGGTGTCGTATTTGCCGCTTTCGATTGCCGCAACCAGTTTTTCAGTCAGCTCGGCAGAGCTCATTTCTGGCTGCAGATCGTAGGTAGCTACTTTGGGTGAGTTAATCAGAATGCGATCTTCGCCTTTGAACGGCTCTTCAACACCGCCGTTAAAGAAGAAGGTGACGTGGGCATATTTCTCGGTTTCGGAGATACGCAACTGTGTCTTGTCGTTCTTCGCCATCCACTCGCCGAAGGTATTGGCCAGTGAAGCGGGTGGATAAGCGCATGGCGCATTGATGTCAGCGGCGTATTCGGTCAGCTGAATAAAGTCGATCTTCACCACTTTCTTACGGGTGAAACCGTCGAAATCACTGTTCACGAACGCACGGGTGATTTCACGCGCGCGGTCAGCACGGAAGTTCATGAAGATCAGCGCATCGCCATCTTCCATGGCGGCATCAGCCTGGCCTTCAGCACGAATGACGGTTGCTTTCACGAATTCATCGTTTTCATCACGCGCGTAAGCGGCTTCCAGACCTTCCACCGCGGTCGCGAACTGGAATTCACCTTTTGCCAGCGTCATCAGGTCATAGGCCTGTTCAACGCGATCCCAACGGTTGTCGCGGTCCATTGCGTAGTAGCGCCCGATGATGGAGGCCACACGTCCTTTGCCAAGCGCGGCGAATTTGTTTTCAAAGGAGGCCAGTGAACCTTTTGCGCTGCGTGGTGGCGTATCACGACCGTCCAGGAAAGCGTGCAGATAGATTTTTTCTGCGCCGCGCTCAGCCGCCAGTTCAACCATCGCCATGATGTGATCTTCGTGGCTGTGTACGCCACCGGCGGAGAGCAGACCCATGATATGAACTGCTTTACCGGCCGCCACGGCTCTGTCCACCGCGCCGCAAAGTACTGGATTGTTGAAGAAGGTACGTTCTTTGATTTCAACGTCCAGACGCGTCAGGTCCTGATACACGATACGACCTGCACCCAGGTTTACGTGGCCAACTTCGGAGTTGCCCATCTGACGATCTGGCAGACCCACTTCCAGCCCGGACGCATCAATCAGGGTGTGGGGACGTTTTGCCCACAGCGCGTCCATCACCGGCGTTTTGGCGTTGAAAATGGCGTTATCCTGTTGATCTTCACGGTAGCCATAGCCATCCAGAATCACCAGTACCATAGGTTTTTTAGAAACCGACATTGCGACAACCTCATGCTCAAGAGTCAAAATTTGCGTAATTTTACTACAGCTGAATCGATCAAATAGCCGCAGAAGATCAAAGAAAGCGCAGGGGCAAGGTGCTTAGCGGACGCTTTTGAGGCAATTTTTTAGGTGGCAGGCCTCAGAAAATGGATTAGGTTATGGTCGCTGGCTGTATTTGCCACAACGCACAGGTATACTCCTGTCCTGGTTTTTTTAATCACTAAGTCGGAGTAGTTACCCTCCATGCAAGAAATTATGCAATTCGTTAGCCGCCATCCGGTTCTGAGCATCGCGTGGATTGGCCTGCTGGCTGCTGTGCTGTTCACCACATTTAAAGGCCTGACGTCTAAGATTAAGGTTATCACCCGTGGTGAAGCGACGCGTCTGATTAACAAAGAAGATGCCGTCGTGGTCGATCTGCGTCAGCGTGACGATTTCCGTAAAGGTCACATTGCTGGTGCTATCAACCTGTTACCTGCTGAAATCAAAGCGAACAACGTTGGCGAGCTTGAGAAACATAAAGCCCAGCCGATTATCGTTGTTGACGCGACCGGTATGCAGGCGCAGGAATCTGCCAGCGCGCTGCATAAAGCAGGCTTCGAAAACGTAACGGTTCTGAAAGAAGGTATTTCCGGCTGGAGCGGGGAAAATCTTCCTTTGGTTCGCGGTAAATAAGGAGTTCAGTAATGGCCAATATCGAGATCTACACCAAAGCAACGTGCCCGTTCTGCCACCGTGCAAAAGCGCTTCTGAACAGCAAAGGCGTAGCGTTCAAAGAACTGCCGATTGACGGTGACGCGATTAAACGCGAAGAGATGATCCAACGTAGTGATCGTACGACGGTTCCGCAGATTTTTATTGATGCGCAGCACATTGGCGGCTGTGATGACTTGTATGCGCTCGATGCCCGTGGTGGACTCGATCCGCTGCTGAGCTAAGAGACTTTAGGACAATTAAAAAGGGTTTTTCCATGTCAGAACAAAACAACACCGAAATGACTTTCCAGATCCAGCGTATCTACACCAAGGATGTCTCTTTCGAAGCGCCAAATGCGCCACACGTTTTCCAGAAAGATTGGCAGCCAGAGGTTAAACTTGATCTTGATACCGCATCTACCCAACTGGCGGATGACGTGTATGAAGTCGTACTGCGTGTGACTGTTACTGCCTCTCTGGGCGAAGAGACTGCATTCCTGTGTGAAGTTCAGCAGGGCGGCATCTTCTCCATCGGCGGCATCGAAGGCAACCAGATGGCGCACTGCCTGGGTGCATACTGCCCGAACATTCTGTTCCCGTATGCTCGCGAATGCATCACCAGCCTGGTTTCTCGCGGTACATTCCCGCAACTGAACCTTGCGCCAGTTAACTTTGATGCGCTGTTCATGAACTATCTGCAGCAGCAAGCTGGCGAAGGTACTGAACAACATCAGGATGCCTGATGAGCACTCTTAATGCGTCAATGACTGTGATCGGTGCCGGCTCATACGGCACCGCTCTTGCCATCACGCTGGCAAGAAATGGTCACGAAGTGGTTCTCTGGGGCCACGACCCAAAACATATCGCGACGCTGCAACGCGACCGTTGCAACGTGGCGTTCCTCCCGGACGTTCCGTTCCCAGACTCCCTGCACCTTGAAAGTGACCTTGCGACCGCGCTGGCGGCCAGCCGCAACATTCTGATTGTGGTGCCGAGCCATGTGTTTGGCGAAGTGCTGCGTCAGATCAAGCCGCTGATGCGCCCTGATGCGCGCATTGTATGGGCCACCAAAGGGCTGGAAGCCGAAACCGGACGCCTGTTGCAGGATGTCGCCCGCGAAGCGCTGGGTGATGACATCCCGCTGGCGGTTATCTCGGGGCCGACGTTTGCTAAAGAGCTGGCCGCTGGCCTGCCGACGGCGATCTCGCTGGCATCAACCGATCAGGCCTTCTCCGACGATCTTCAGCATCTGCTGCACTGCGGTAAAAGCTTCCGCGTTTACAGCAACCCCGATTTTATCGGTGTACAGCTGGGCGGTGCGGTGAAAAACGTGATTGCGATCGGCGCCGGAATGTCCGACGGGATTGGCTTTGGTGCCAACGCACGTACCGCACTGATTACGCGCGGCTTAACCGAGATGTCCCGCCTTGGCGCAGCACTGGGTGCCGATCCGACCACCTTCATGGGCATGGCGGGCCTGGGCGATCTGGTGCTGACCTGTACCGACAACCAGTCCCGTAACCGCCGCTTTGGCATGATGCTCGGTGAGGGCATGGATGTGAAAGGCGCGCAGGAGAAGATTGGTCAGGTGGTTGAAGGCTATCGCAATACCAAAGAAGTTCGCGAATTGGCGCACCGTTTTGGTGTCGAAATGCCAATAACCGAGGAAATTTATCAGGTATTGTATTGCGGAAAAAATGCGCGCGAGGCAGCATTGACCTTATTAGGTCGTTCGCGCAAGGATGAGCGCAGCAGTAACTAGTCGCAGGGATTCTTGTTAGCACTATGACCCGGCCAGCACAGAACTGGCCGGTCATTAACATGTCGTCTGGAGTAAGCAATGCCGTGTGAAGAACTGGATATCGTCTGGAACAATATTAAAGCTGAAGCCCGGGCTTTGGCTGACTGCGAGCCAATGCTGGCCAGTTTCTATCATGCGACGCTACTCAAGCACGAAAACCTCGGCAGCGCCCTGAGCTATATGCTCGCCAATAAACTGGCTTCTTCGATTATGCCCGCCATCGCCATTCGTGAAGTGGTGGAAGAGGCCTATGCCGCTGACCCTGAAATGATCGCTTCTGCCGCCTGTGATATCCAGGCCGTGCGCACGCGTGACCCGGCGGTGGACAAATACTCTACGCCGTTGCTGTATCTGAAGGGTTTTCATGCCTTGCAGGCGTATCGCATCGGCCACTGGCTGTGGAATGAAGGCCGCCGCGCGCTGGCTATCTTCCTGCAAAACCAGGTTTCCGTGACCTTCCAGGTGGATATTCACCCGGCCGCGAAAATTGGCCGCGGGATCATGCTTGACCACGCCACCGGCATTGTCGTCGGTGAAACCGCGGTGATTGAAGATGACGTTTCGATTCTGCAGTCGGTCACGTTAGGCGGTACCGGTAAAACCAGCGGCGATCGCCATCCGAAAATCCGTGAAGGGGTGATGATTGGCGCGGGCGCCAAGATCCTCGGCAACATCGAAGTGGGTCGTGGTGCGAAGATTGGCGCCGGTTCGGTTGTTCTGCAGCCTGTTCCGCCGCACACGACCGCCGCTGGCGTACCGGCTCGTATTGTCGGTAAACCAGACAGCGACAAACCGTCGATGGATATGGATCAGCACTTCAACGGTATTCACCATACGTTTGAGTATGGTGACGGTATTTAACTTCTGAGAATGGCGCCCGGGTATCCCAGCTGGCGCCATGCTTCATATACCACCACCGACACCGCATTTGACAGGTTCATGCTGCGGCTGTCCGGCATCATCGGAATACGAATCTTCTGCTCAGCGGGCAGGGCATCAAGAATGGTGGCCGGCAGGCCGCGCGTTTCCGGGCCAAACATCAGATAATCACCGTCCTGATAGCGCACGGCGCTATGTGCCGGCGTACCTTTGGTGGTCAGGGCGAACATGCGCTGTGGGTTTTCGCTTTCCAGAAACGCGGCGTAATCATGATGGCGAACCACGGCCGTAAATTCATGATAATCCAGCCCCGCGCGGCGCAGACGTTTGTCGTCCCACGTAAAACCCATCGGCTCGATGATATGCAGACGAAAACCGGTGTTGGCGCACAGGCGGATAATATTGCCGGTATTCGGCGGAATTTCTGGTTCGAATAAAACGATGTTAAGCATGCTGCCCCCTTAATTGCGGGGGCAGAATAGCAGAAACCGGGCCGCTTATGCGACGCCGAGATCCTGCGAGCGGCAACGCAGCATTTTGTAGAAGGTTGCCGCGGCCGCCAGCAGAGCGGGCAGGCTAAGGATCATCAAAATACTGTCTGCCTGCCACTGCATGGAGAGAAGCTGCGCGCTGGTCATGGTGCCTGCCACGCCACCAAAGCGGCCAATGCCCTGCATCCAGGCAATGCCCGTTGCGCGACACTCGGTAGGATAAAAGGTGGCTGCCAGCGTCTGCATTCCCGATTGCGCGCCGTTCATCGCGATCCCCATCAGGAAAATCAAGCCGCCAAACAGGGCGATATGGTTATGTTCAATGCCGAGCGCCAGAATGAGCAGCATGGTCAGGACAAAGCCACCTGCGACCACTTTGTGTGCCTCCCAGCGATCCATCATCCAGCCCGCGAGAAGGATGCCTGCGGTACCGCCGAAGGTGAACAGCGAGGTGAGCCATGCGGATTCCGCGAGGGGATAGCCCATCCCCAGCATCAGTGTCGGCATCCAGCTAAGCAGGACGTAATAAATCACCAGCCCCATAAAATAGGTTACCCATAGCATCAGGGTACCAGGCAGCCAGGGCTGTGAAAACAGCTGTGCTACGCTCCCTTTTTTGGCGGCGACCCGATCCTCTGCGAGGAAGAAACCGGTGACGCCATCGAGGGTCGTGCGGGCGAAACGGCTGGTGATACGGCGGATCTGCATCATGTCTTTCCCGCGCTGCACCAGGTATTTCACCGATTCCGGTAAAAACAGCATCAGCAGCAGCGTTAATATCAGCGGTGCTATCGCGCCGGTCAGCAGTACGCTTCGCCAGCCATGATGCGGGATAAGCCAGGATGATATCGCCCCACCGCCGGCCGCGCCCAGCGGGAAGCCGCAGTACATGGTATTAATCGCCATGGCGCGACAGCGCTGAGGGGCAAACTCTGAGATGAGGGTGATGGCGTTCGGCATGGCGGCACCCAGCCCCAGGCCCGTCAGAAACCGCCATAGCGTCAGGGTGTTAAGGCTTTGTGCCCAGGCCGTCCCCAGGCTTGAAAGGCCGAAGAACAGACAAGAAAAGACCAGTACGCGCTTGCGGCCTATCCGGTCCGATACCGGGCCTGCGACCAGCGCTCCCAGCGACAGCCCGAGCAGTGCTGCGCTCAGTACCGGTCCCAGATCCTGTTTGTGTATGCCCCATTCTGCCGACAGCGTGGGCGCAATGTAGCCCATTGCTGCGGTATCGAAACCATCGATCGCCAGCACCAGAAAGCCCAGCACGATGAGCACCCAGTGAAACCCGGAAAAGGGACTGTCGTCGATCACCTGCTGAATATCCACCTGACCTGAATATCTCATTCGCTCCCCTCTGATGTGATGGTGTTTTTGTGTTCTTGTATTTGCTTGTCTATACAATTGCGTGCGGCACAGGTATGTCAAATTTTCTTATCTAATATGTTACCTGGATGTTATTTTTGACAAAAAAAAGCGCCCGAGGGGAGTTCGGACGCGAGGAGAGGGGAAGGGGAATCAGACGGGTGTCAGGCTGCGTCACCCTGGGCAAGCGGTGCCAGTGCTGCGGGTAATTTACCCAACTCCTGCACCAGGGAATCCTTGCTGATTTCGCGAATCGTTTTTGCGCCGGTCAACGTCATCGCCACTTTCATCTCTTTTTCGATCAGGTTGAGCAGATTCGCCACCCCTGCTTGACCAGCCGTAGCCAGTGCATAAAGATATGCGCGTCCGAGCAATACGCTGTCTGCGCCAAGGGCAATCATACGCACCACGTCAAGCCCGTTGCGGATACCGCTGTCGGCGAGGATAGCGATATCACCTTTCACCGCATCGGCAATCGCCGGCAGTGCGCGTGCGGAAGAGAGTACCCCGTCAAGCTGACGTCCGCCGTGGTTAGAGACCACAATACCGTCAGCGCCAAAGCGCACGGCATCGCGGGCATCTTCCGGGTCGAGGATCCCTTTGATCACCATCGGGCCGTCCCAGAATTCGCGGATCCACTCCAGGTCTTTCCACGAGATGGACGGATCGAAATTATTCGCCAGCCAGCCGATGTAATCTTCCAGCCCGGTGGGTTTACCGAGATAGGCCGAGATATTCCCCAGATCGTGCGGGCGACCATTCACACCGACATCCCAGGCCCATTGCGGGTGCGTTACTGCCTGCCAGTAGCGACGCAGGGCAGCATTTGGGCCGCTCATCCCGGAGTGGGTATCACGGTAACGGGCGCCAGGCGTCGGCATATCAACGGTAAAGACCAGCGTTGAACAGCCCGCGGCTTTGGCACGCTCCAGCGCATTGCGCATAAAGCCGCGATCGCGCAGGACGTACAGCTGGAACCACATCGGACGCTGGAGGGTCGGGGCCACTTCTTCAATCGGGCAGACGGAGACGGTGGAGAGGGTAAACGGAATACCTTTGGCATCCGCCGCCGCTGCCGCCTGGACTTCACCCCGGCGGGCGTACATGCCGCACAAACCGACTGGTGCAAGGGCCACCGGCATGGAAAGCGTTTCGTTAAACAGCGTTGTCTCAAGGCTCAGCTCAGACATATCTTTCAGCACGCGCTGGCGCAGCGCCACTTCCGACAGATCTTCCACGTTGCGGCGCAGGGTGTATTCGGCATATGCCCCACCGTCGATATAGTGGAACAGGAACGGCGGCAAAATGCGCTGCGCCGCGGCGCGATAGTCACTGGCTGCTGAAATAATCATGCTTTGTTCTCCCTGGAAATATCACTGTCGCCAGGCAGACGGGTAATACGCGCCTGTCGGGCCTGATCTTCATCGAATCGTTTAATGGTGGTGTGCACGAACCCCAGATGCGCCATCATCGCTTTGCGCGCGGCTTCAGCATCCCCGGCCAGAATGGCGTTGAGTACCGCCTCGTGCTGTTCGGTCAGTTGGGCAAATACCGGCGGGACCAGATACATACGCTGGCGGCTCTGCTTCACGGAGGATTGCAACAGGTCGAAGAAACCGCGCATGGTCTGGAGCAGAACGACGTTGTGCGATGCTTCGGCAATCGCCAGATGAAACCGCACGTCCGCCTGCGAGGCGATGTCCGGGTCGCTGCTTTGGGTGGCGTCAAAGCAGGCTTTGAGCTTCTCTTTGTCGGCTTCAGTGGCCCGCATGGCCGCATGCCAGGCGGTACTGGTTTCGATGGCGTGCCGCGCTTCAATGATGTCGAAGCTGTAGTCCGGGTCGTTTTCCATCAGCGTTTTAAGCGGCTGCACGATGTTTTGCTCGGACCAGTCATCGTGCTGCCAGCGGACAAAGGTGCCGCCGCCCCGACGGCTTACCAGTACCCCTTCGCTGACCAGCGTCGCCAGCGCCTCACGCAGGGAGTTACGAGATACACCCAGTTGGGCGGCGAGCTGGCGCTCGGCGGGCAATTTCATGCCCGCTTCCAGCTGTTGTTCTTCAATCAGCGCCCGTACGCGAGAGGCAATCTCGTCGGATAGGCGTCTGGGCATGACTATCATGGGATCATCCAGGTTAAGACATAGGCCTGCAGGGTCGTGATCACCCCGACCATACAGGTGAATATCAGGCTGTGTTTCACGGTAAAGCGGAACAGGTCCGACTCTTTACCGACCAGTCCCACCGCCGCACAGGCAATGGCGATGGATTGCGGTGAGATCATCTTGCCGGTCACGCCGCCGGTAGTATTGGCGGCCACCAGAAGGATGTCCGACACGCCAATCTGCTGGGCTGCCGTCGCCTGCAGGGCCGCAAACAGGGCGTTAGATGAGGTATCTGAACCGGTCAGGAACACCCCCAGCCAGCCGAGGAACGGCGAGAAGAACGTGAAGGCGTGGCCGGTATGCGCCAGCGCAAGCGCCAGTGTCGATGACAGGCCGGAATAGTTCGAGATAAACGCGAACGCCAGCACCATGCCGATGGAGTAGATCGGCAGCATCAGCTCCTTAATGGTAGCCGCAAAAGTCTGAACTGCAGCCGCTGGCTTCATGCGTAACCACACCACAGACAGGATAGCGGCAAACAGGATTGCGGTGCCGGTTGCCGAGAACCAGTCAAATTTATACACCGCGGCATACGGCGTGGCGGTGTGCACCACGGGCGGCATACGGGCGACCATCTTGTCGAGGAACGGCACGGAGATGTTAATGACCATCTCATACAGTGCGCCACCCGGTGCGAACAGGGCCTTAAACGGTGGAATACTCCAGAGCGTAACCGTGGCGGTCAGGAACAGGAACGGAGACCATGCGCGAATGATTTGTCCCGCGGTATAACCGGTACGTGCCAGGGTTTGATCGACGTGTGAGGCACCCATATCGGCGAAACGGAATATGCGTACCGGCTGCCAGCGTTTCAGGAACAGCGTCAGGCAGACCAGCGACACCAGTGAAGAGATAATGTCCGGCAATTCGGGGCCGAGGAAATTCGAGCTGAGATACTGGGCAATGGCAAACGAGCCGCCAGCGACGACCACCGCAGGCCATGTCTCTTTCACGCCGCGCCAGCCATCCATAATCGCCATGATCCAGAACAGCACGATGATGGTCAGGAACGGCAGCTGACGGCCAACCATCTGGCCAATTTCAAAGCTGTCCAGACCGGTGACCTGCCCGGCGACCAGAATCGGGATCCCCATCGCACCAAACGCCACCGGCGCGGTGTTAACGATCAGACAAAGACCTGCGGCGTAAAGCGGGTTGAACCCCAGCCCGACTAACAGCGCCGCGGTGATGGCAACCGGTGCGCCAAACCCGGCCGCCCCTTCCAGAAAAGCCCCGAAGGAGAAACCGACAATCAGCATCTGCAGACGCTGGTCCGGGGTAATGGAAAGTATCGATGAGCGGATAATGTCGAACTGCCCGGTTTTCACCGAGATTTTGTAGACAAAGACCGCCGCGATGATGATCCACGCAATCGGCCACAGGCCGTAGAAGAAACCATAAACGACGGAGGCCAGCGCGCGATCGACCGGCATTTTATAGAAGAACAGTGCCACCATCAGCGCAATGGCAACGGTGTACGTCGCGGCCAGGTATCCCTTCAGCTTGAGCTTAATCAGCGCAAAGAAGAAGAACAGGATCGGAAGCGATGCGATCAGGCTCGACAGCCAGATATTGCCAGCCGGATCGTAGTTTTGTTGCCAGAGGCTCATGCAGGTCTCCTGAGGACCAGACAGTCTGCGTAGCGGGTGAGTCTCCGCTCATCTCTGCGTCACAAACTGTGTAAAAGTGGTCCTGCCAATATTGTGTTGTAGGGTGAATGACAATAAATGGTTAACCAGTTGTTATGAGTCGGCAATGATTTTGTGAGGGGAATTAGTGGAATTGTGAACCAGGAAAGTGATTATCGGGAGATTGGTTGGGCCAATTTTAAGCGGTGAGGGGGGCGACGCGGTGTGGTTTTCGCCCTCTCGCCTGGGAGAGAGGGCGGGGGACGATCAAAACGCGGTCTTACAAAAACCCGTCATCTCTTTCAGACCCATTTCGCGACCAAGCTCGGTCATGGGATGAACCACCACCAGGCCACGGACGCTTTTCTTCAGCTTGCCCATGTCGGCCTGCTCTTTTTTAGTGATGGCACGACGGTGCGGCATGCTCAACAGCTTACGGGCTTCGTTGCTCAGCTTCTGGCCTTTGACTTCGCGCAGACGCTCGATTTCCGCTTCAAGCTTCTCACTCTCTTTCTCCAGCTCGGCATACTTCTCGGCGGATTCAACCAGCGAGAGACCAGCCATCTGGTGGCGGATCAGATCCAGGCGGTCGCTCAGGCGTTTAATTTCGTTCTTTTCGACTTCTTTCATGACAAATAACTCTGAAAACGGGGAATTTACAGGGAAGGATACACCAATGTGAGCAGGCTTACTTCTGAAACGCTTTTTTTAAGCTGATTCGGGAAATCAGCTCAGTCAGGGAAAGGACCATTGTGGAACGGACAACCTGTTGATAACGCAGCTTTTGCATCGCGTACAGCTCAGGGTCACTGTTATCAAAATGGGGAGCAGGGGGAAGCGCGGTGACGCAGTGTAGCTCGCCGAAGGGGCCAAGGATCTCATCATCGGTAAAGGTGTACTCATTACCGTCATGATTTAACTCTTCGCGCAGTGCCATCAGCAGCTCGGCATCTTCATACTCTTGTCGGTTCAACACGCCAAGACCATAAATCAGCTTCAGACGTACCGATAAATCGCCCAGCGGTCCGTCTCCGTCCAGTAACGGTTCTACAGCATATTTTACCGCGTAGTCGTCTTTGCGAAACACCTGAAGTACCAGAATATTCACCGCCTCGGTTAGCAACTCGACGGCGGCAATCAGGAAACTTCGTACGGTTTTGCCAGCATTCAGACGCTCAAGCACACGATTTTCAAAGGCCTGGGTTTGTTCCATTATTGCCTGCATATCTGACAATCTGTTATTTGGGCGCAGGCTATCCTGCGCCGCACTCTGCATCATTTGATTGCGTTGTAAGCGTTCACCGCCTCCACAACCACGTCGCTGTTGGCATCCAGACCCGAGATCTGCGCCAGCGCACCCTGCGGGCCTTTATCGTTAATCAGCTGAGCCAGCTCCTGCGCCTGTGGATCCTGTTCGCTGCGGTAATGCATCGCGGCGGCAATCCCTTTCACCAGGTTGGCGTGCGCAAGACCATACTCCAGCGTGCCCAGCAGCGGTTTAATCAGGCGATCGCCCGCGCTCAGTTTACGCAGTGGCTGACGGCCTACGCGCTCAACGTCATCTTTCAGATACGGGTTTTCAAAACGACCGAGGATTTTCTGGATGTATGCTGCATGTTTCTCAGCATCAAAACCGTAGCGTTTGATCAGCACCGCGCCGCTCTCTTCCATTGCCCCTTTAACCACTGCACGGATGCTCTCATCAAGGATCGCGTCACGAATGGTCTGATGACCGGCCAATTTTCCGAGGTACGCGGTTATAGCATGCCCGGTGTTCAGCGTGAAGAGTTTACGTTCGACAAAGGCCATCAGGTTATCGGTTAATTCCATCCCCGGAATGGTTGGCAGCGCGCCTTTAAACTGGGTTTTGTCGACGATCCACTCGCTGAAGGTTTCCACGGTCACTTCCAGCGGATCGTGGGTGGCGGATTCTGATGGCGGAACGATACGGTCAACGGCGGAATCCACAAAGCCGATGTGCGCTTCCACCCAGGCTTTATCTTCGTCCGCGACGGCGGCGAGCACATGGCCTTTCAGCTGCGTGGTGCCGCGCACCATGTTTTCACAGGCGATGATGTTCAGCGGTGTGTCGATGCCCTGCGCTTTACGTTTTGCCAGGCCTTTCGCCACCGCAGGGGCAATGCGCTCAAGCACCACCGGGCCAACGGCCGTGGTCACCAGATCGACACTGGCGATGAGGTCGATAACGTCTTCGCCAATGCTGCTTACCGCATTAACGCCAGACACCGTCTCAACCTGCTCGTTTTCGCCTACCACGTGTACCTGATAGCTATGACGGGCATTCAGGGCATCCAGGACTACCTGATTCACATCGGCGAATGTCAGCGTAATGCCTGCGTCTGCCAGCAGTTTACCGATAAAGCCACGACCGATATTACCTGCGCCAAAATGTAATGCTTTCATAGTATTAACCTTAATCAATGTTTTTACCCGAGAGGGCTGGGGTGAGGCTTTGCCCTCACCCTAACCCTCTCCCCACAGGGGGAGAGGGAAGAGGTTCCGTTACTTGTTCAACAGCGCCAGCACTTCTTCCACGCTGGTGGTGTTGGCCAGACGTTCAATGACAGAGTCGTCATCCAGCGCGTTGGTCAGGCTGGTAATCACCTGGATGTGCTCGTTATTGCGAGCGGCGATACCAATCACCAGGCGGGCGATGTCGTCTTCTTCTTCACCGAAGCGTACACCATCCGGATACTGGCAGAACACCACGCCGGTTTTCAGTACGCGGTCTTTCGCTTCAACCGTACCGTGTGGAACCGCAATGGATTCACCCAGATAGGTTGGGGTCAGCTTTTCACGCTCCAGCATCGCGTCAACGTATTCAGGCTGCACGTAGCCGCCTTTCACCAGCTGTTCACCGGCAAAGCGAATCGCCTCTTCCTTGTGGGACGCCGTGCGGCCCAGGAAGATGTTTTCTGCGCCCAGGCGGAACAGGTGGCTGTCGTTCGCGTCAAAGCTGTCTTTCAGGCTGTCGCGGACTTTGACTTCGTTATCTTCATGACGCTGTGCCGCCACCAGACGTTCGGTCAGGTTGGTGTACAGGCCGCTGTCCAGGAAGTTGGTCAGCGAAATGTGCTGTGCCTGAGGAACCTGACGCATCGCACGTTCGGTCAGATCGCGGTGCGTAATCACCAGGTCAACATCTGCAGGCAGGCTGTTGATGGCGCTGTTGGTGACGGAGATGTTGGTCAGACCCGCATCCTGCACTTTCTTACGCAGCACGCCGGCACCCATGGCGCTGGAACCCATACCCGCGTCACAGGCCACGATGATTTTACGTACGTGGCTCAGGTCGTTAGAGACATCGCCCGCCGCCAGCGGCGTGGCGCCTTTTGATTCGGCTTTCATGTCATGCATACGACGGGTTGCCGCTTCGATATCGTCATCTTCTTTCACTTTGCTGGTTTTCAGCAAGATAGAAGAGACCACGAAGGAGACGGCCATTGCCGCACAGATGGCTGCGATGTTAGCGAAATAGGCACCTTTCGGGGTCATCGCCAGGACCGCCAGGATGGAGCCTGGAGAGGCCGGAGAAACCAGACCACCGCCCAGCACGCTCAGGGTGAACACGCCCGTCATACCGCCGAGGATAACGGCCAGGATCAGACGTGGGTTCATCAGCACGTAAGGGAAGTAAATTTCGTGGATACCGCCCAGGAAGTGGATGATAGCCGCGCCGCCCGCAGACTGTTTCGCACTGCCGCGACCAAAGAACATGTACGCCAGCAGAACACCCATGCCCGGGCCCGGGTTGGCTTCAATCAGGAAGAAGATGGACTTGCCGAGGTCATGAGACTGCTGAATACCCAGCGGTGAGAAGATACCGTGGTTAATGGCGTTGTTGAGGAACAGGATTTTCGCCGGTTCAACAAAGATAGACGCCAGCGGCAGCATGTCGTGCGCAACCATGAAGTTAACGCCTGCCGCCAGAACTTTGGACAGCACTTCAACCGCAGGGCCAATACCGAGGAACGCCAGAATCGCGAGGATCATACCGATGATGCCCGCAGAGAAGTTGTTCACCAGCATTTCGAAGCCGGATTTGATCTTGCCATCAACCCAGACGTCGAATTTCTTAATTGCCCAGCCGCCCAGAGGGCCCGCAATCATTGCACCGAGGAACATCGGCATATCCGCACCGACGATAACCCCCATCGTCGTGATGGCACCCACAACGCCACCACGGTCTCCACCCACCAGACGCCCCCCGGTAAACCCGATAAGTAGCGGCAGCAGGTAGGTAATCATTGGGCCAACAAGTTTCGCCAGCGTTTCGTTAGGCAACCACCCTGTCGGAATGAACAACGCAGTGATGATACCCCACGCGATAAACGCGCCGATATTTGGCATCACCATATTGCTGAGGAAACGACCAAAGCTTTGAACTTTGATCTTGAAATCGGATGACATAAAACACCCCTTCTTCTGTTTACGCTTAGGCTTGCGGCCCGAGGTTTATTGTTAATGAGGCGGCAGAGGTAGCCGGGCCCTGTTCTGATGCTGTGAAATCTGGCACTGAATCGTTCAACTGTCCAGATGACGGAAATTTGTGTGATATGAATCACGTAAATGTAGGGGGTGCAGACATGAATGAAGTGATCTTCATCACAAAAATGGTGGATAAAAAAAATACGATGGCGATAAATAAAGCAAAAACCACCCACTTCTGTGATGTGAGTCACACTTGCTTGTCGTGAGTTTGTTTCTGGATTGTGACTAATTTCACAAAAAATTTTTATGCAGAATTCTCCGGATGTGATCGGCGACAAATTCTGCCTGGCGATTCAACGCCAGGATGGTATGAAGTCACACATAAAGCTAAAAAATGACTTTTCATGTGTGGTATGGCGAAAAGCAATAAGGTACGTTACGCTCATATTGTAAGGTTAAGTCTATTATTATTCAGGATATATTTTGACACGCTTATAAACTTGCATGGAGATATTATAAAAAACGATACTCCCCGGCTCTGAAATATAAGTACACCTCGTATTTATAAAAAATTAATTAGGTTGCGTACCGTTTTATTAATTTAATGAGTTGACGTTGTTTAAGTGAGGAGAATATGTTTCTCAACTATTTTGCGCTGGGCGTATTGATTTTTGTATTTCTGGTTCTTTTTTACGGAATCATCGCCATCCATGATATTCCTTATAATATGGCCAAAAAACGGAATCATCCCCATGCGGATGCCATTCATACGGCGGGATGGATTAGCCTGTTTACGCTCCATGCGATTTGGCCGTTCCTGTGGATTTGGGCCACGTTGTACCGTGAAGATCGCGGCTGGGGGATGCAGAACCACATCTCAAAACCTGATGAGGTCCCGGGTATGGATGCTCTGACTAAACGTGTGGCCGAATTAGAACAAAAACTGGCAGCGGTACCTCCCACGGCTGACAAGAACACGCTGGAGCACTAATCATGGATCTGCTGATTATTTTGACCTATGTGGCCTTTGCCTGGGCCATTTTTAAAATATTCCGTATTCCGGTAAACCAGTGGACCCTCGCGACCGCAACATTAGGCGGGGTGTTTATTGTCGCCGGGCTTATCCTGTTGATGAACTATAACCATCCCTATACCTTTACGGCGCAAAAAGCGGTTATTTCCATTCCGATTACGCCGCAGGTTACTGGGGTAGTGAGTGAAGTTACCGATAAAAATAACCAGCTAATTAAAAAAGGCGAAGTGTTATTTAAACTTGATCCGGGCCGCTATCAGGCGCGCGTTGACAGACTGCAGGCCGACCTGGTCACCGCCACGCACAATATCGACAATCTCAAAGCGCAGCTTGCGGAAGCGGTCGCCAATACCACGCGTGTGTCCGCTGAACGTGATCGCCTGTATAAAGATTACCAGCGCTACCTGAAAGGCAGCCGCGCAAAGGTTAACCCGTTCTCTGAAAGCGATATCGACAACGCACGGCAAAACTATCTGGCGCAGGATGCGCTGGTAAAAGGCTCGGTGGCTGAACAGACGCAAATACAAAGTCAGTTAGACAGTATGGTCAACGGTGAGCAATCCCAGGTTGCTTCCCTGCGTGCTCAGCTTGCTGAAGCGAAATACAACCTGGATCAGACCGTGGTGCGTGCGCCGAGCAATGGCTATATCACGCAGGTGCTGATTCGTCCGGGGACCTATGCTGCCGCGCTGCCGCTGCGCCCGGTCATGGTCTTTATTCCTGAACAGAAACGCCAGATTGTGGCCCAGTTCCGTCAGAACTCGCTGCTGCGTCTGAAGCCGGGCGACGAAGCGGAAGTGGTCTTCAACGCGCTGCCGGGCCAGGTCTTCTCCGGCAAGCTCACCAGTATTCTGCCGGTGGTGCCGGGGGGGTCATACCAGGCGCAGGGTGCGCTGCAGTCGCTGACCGTGATCCCTGGCACCGATGGCGTTTTAGGCACTATCGAGCTGGAGCCGAATGCTGATGTCGATGCGCTGCCCGACGGCATTTATGCTCAGGTGGCGGTCTATTCGGATCACTTTGCTCACGTCTCGGTAATGCGTAAGGTGCTGCTGCGTATGACCAGCTGGATGCACTACCTCTATCTCGATCACTAACCTCTTCAGGGCAGGAATGCGACACGCATACCTGCCCTTTTTTCATCGCTTGATCCATACTGACTTTTTTCGGCATCAAGGATCAGGCAATGAAACTTATCGGCAGCTACACCAGTCCCTTCGTGCGAAAAATCTCGATTCTCCTGCTGGAGAAAGGGATTGAATTCGAGTTCGTCAATGAACAGCCTTATCACGCTGAAAACGGTGTGGCGCAGTACAACCCGCTGGGAAAAGTGCCGGCGCTGGTAACAGACGAAGGCCAGTACTGGTTTGATTCCCCCATTATTGCGGAGTACATCGAGCTGCTCGGCGTGGCCCCGGCGATGTTACCGGCCGATCCAAACGCGGCGCTGGCAATGAAGCAAATTGAAGCGCTGGCCGACGGTATTATGGATGCGGCGTTAACGTCCGTACGCGAGCAGGCAAGACCCGCCGCCCAGCAGTCTGAAACGGAACTGTTACGCCAGCGTGAAAAAATCAGCCGCAGCCTGGACTGGTGCGAACAGCTTATCCGGGAGGGAAAAATTCAACCCGATAGCCTGAACCTGGCGACGATAGCCATTGCCTGCGCCATCGGTTATCTCAATTTCCGCCGCGTTTCCCCCGGCTGGTGCGTCGACCGTCCATTGCTGGTGAAGCTTGCAGAAACGCTCTTTCAGCGCGAGAGCTTTGCCCGTACCGAACCGCCAAAGGCTTGATGCGGGTTATAACACTTCGCAGCAGGAGGCGGTACAATCCCTTCTTATGTTGACTCCCTCTCCCGTCGGGAGGGGGGATGATATTTACTCGCCAGGCGCTTTCATGACAACTCATCACTCCCTGTACAGCCAGATCCCTGCAACCGACCGTCTTCTTCGCGAGCCGCGCGTGCATGCTGCCGTTGCGCGGTTCGGCCATACCGCGACGGTTGAAATATTACGTCTGCTTCAGGACGAAGCCCGCAGCCATATTCAGACAGAAAATGCATTGCCGGACTGGTGTGCGGCGTGGGGGCAGGAAGTGGAGCTGAGGCTCGAGGAGAAAGCACAAAGCGCGTTACGCCCGGTCATCAACCTGACGGGAACCGTGCTGCACACCAACCTTGGTCGCGCTCAACAGGCAGAAGAGGCCGTCGCTGCGGTCGTGCAGGCCATGCGTTCCCCCGTGACGCTTGAGTACGATCTGGACGGCGCAGGGCGCGGACATCGCGATCGGGCGCTGGCAGACCTGCTCTGCGAGCTGACCGGCGCGGAAGATGCCTGCATCGTGAATAACAACGCGGCGGCGGTACTGTTAATGCTGGCAGCGACCGCCAGCGGTAAAGAGGTGGTGGTTTCCCGTGGCGAGCTGGTCGAGATTGGCGGTGCGTTTCGCATTCCGGATGTTATGCGCCAGGCGGGCTGTACCCTGCATGAAGTGGGCACCACCAACCGCACGCATGCAAAAGATTATCGCGCGGCAGTGAATGAAAATACCGGGCTGCTGATGAAGGTCCACACCAGTAATTACCAGATAGCCGGATTCACCAAAACCGTTGAAGAGGCGGAGCTGGCGGAGTTGGGCCGTGAGCTGGGTGTGCCGGTGGTGGCCGACCTCGGTAGCGGTTCGCTGGTCGATCTGAGCCAGTACGGTCTGCCAAAAGAGCCCATGCCGCAGGAGATGATTGCGGCGGGCGTCAGTCTCGTGAGTTTCTCCGGCGACAAACTGCTTGGCGGCCCGCAGGCGGGGATTATCGTGGGTAAACGTGCGCTTATTGCGAAGCTGCAGCAGCACCCGCTCAAACGTGCACTGCGAGCCGATAAAATGACGCTTGCCGCGCTGGAAGCGACGCTGCGCCTTTATCTCCACCCGGAAAAACTGGCTGAACGTCTGCCCACGCTGCGCCTGCTGGCCCGTGATGCCGCCTCAATTCGCGCCCAGGGTGAGCTGCTCTTGCCACACATTGCGCCGCACTACCCCGATTTTGACGTGCGCCTTGAAGCTTGTCAGTCGCAGATCGGCAGCGGTTCACTGCCGGTGGACAGGCTGCCCAGCGCGGCGCTCACGTTTACACCCCGTGACGGGCGCGGCAGCCAGCTTGACGCTTTGTCGGCGCGCTGGCGTGCCTTGCCAGCACCGGTTATCGGGCGCATTTACGATGGCCGAATGTGGCTGGATCTACGCTGTCTTGAAGATGAAGCGCGATTTCTGGAGATGCTGTTGAAATGATTATTGCCACCGCCGGTCACGTCGACCACGGAAAAACCACCTTATTACAGGCCCTGACCGGGGTGAATGCCGATCGTCTGCCGGAAGAGAAAAAACGCGGCATGACCATCGATCTGGGCTATGCCTACTGGCCTCAGCCTGATGGCCGGGTGCTGGGTTTTATTGATGTACCGGGACACGAGAAGTTTCTTTCTAACATGCTGGCGGGCGTCGGTGGTATCGATCATGCCCTGCTGGTGGTGGCCTGTGATGACGGCGTGATGGCGCAAACGCGTGAACATCTGGCAATTTTACAGCTGACGGGCAACCCGCAGCTGACCGTTGCGCTGACCAAAGCTGACCGCGTCGATGAGGCGCGACTCAACGCGGTGCGTGAAACCGTGCAGGCGACCTTGCGGGAGTATGGATTTGCCGATGCGCCATTGTTCGTCACCGTGGCGACAGAAGGGCGCGGTATTGACGAACTTCGCCACCATTTGCAGCAGCTTCCCTCACGCGAGCATGCCAGCCATCATCGTTTCCGTCTGGCGATCGACCGGGCCTTTACCGTTAAAGGCGCGGGGCTGGTGGTCACCGGTACCGCGCTGAGCGGTGAAGTGAACGTGGGCGATACCTTATGGCTCACGGGCGCCAACGCCCCGATGCGTGTGCGCGGTTTGCATGCGCAGAACCAGCCCGTAGAGCATGCCCATGCCGGGCAGCGGATCGCGCTCAATATTGCGGGCGATGCGGAAAAAGAGAAGCTTAACCGTGGCGACTGGCTGCTGGCCGGTGCACCGCCAGAGCCTTCTGAGCGGGCGATCGTCGCCCTGCAGACGCATGTGCCGCTGACCCAATGGCAGCCGCTGCATATCCACCACGCGGCCAGCCATATCACCGGGCGCGTGTCACTGCTGGAAAACGACCTTGCCGAACTGGTTTTCGATTCGCCACTGTGGCTCGCGGATAATGACCGTCTGGTACTGCGTGACATTTCGGCCCGGGAGACGCTGGCCGGGGCGCGGGTAGTAGCGCTCAACCCGCCGCGTCGCGGCAAGCGCAAGCCGGAGTATCTGCAATGGCTGGGAGCGCTGGCGCAGGCCGCGGATGATAAAGCCGCGTTGCTTGTTCATCTTGAGCGCGGTGCCGTCAATCTGAGCGATTTCGCATGGGCTCGTCAGCTCAGCGCGGAAGGATTACGCCTGCTGACCCAGGAGCCCGGCTTTATTCAGGCGGGTAACAATTTACTGAATGCCCCGGTCGCAGCATGCTGGCAGCGCAAGGTACTGACCACGCTCGCCACTTACCATGAACAGCATCAGGATGAACCCGGCCCGGGACGTGAACGCCTGCGACGCATGGCGTTGCCGATGGAAAACGATGCGCTGGTGCTGCTGCTGATTGAAAACATGCGCGAAAGTGGGCTGATAAAAAGCCACCACGGCTGGCTGCATCTGCCGGATCACAAAGCCGGGTTCAACGCCGGGCAAGAGGCGATATGGCAGAAAGTGGCCCCGCTGTTTGGCGACGAGCCGTGGTGGGTTCGCGATCTCGCACGTGAAACGAATACCGACGAACAGGTGATGCGCCAGGTGTTGCGCCATGCGGCGCAGCAGGGATTAATCGTCGCGATCGTGAAAGATCGTTATTACCGTAACGATCGCATTGTGGCGTTTGCTAACCTGATCCGCGAGCTGGATCAGGCGCGAGGCACGACCTGCGCAGCAGATTTCCGCGATCGGCTGAACGTCGGGCGCAAGCTGGCGATCCAGATCCTGGAATATTTCAACCGCATCGGCTTTACCCGTCGTCGTGGCAACGATCATTTATTGCGGGATTCGTTATTATTTCCTGAAACTCCGTGACCCCCGTCGTAAACACCGTTACCGGCTGGCGAGAAAATCGCCAGCCGGAACTACCCTTGTTGTACACCAACAGCAAGGAGACGGTCATGACAAACAATCCTCCCTCATCGCGTATCCAGCCTGGCGAGTATGGTTTTCCCCTCAAGCTGAAGCCCCGTTATGAAAACTTTATCGGCGGCGACTGGGTTGCACCCGTCGGCGGCGAATACTATTCCAATCTGACGCCCGTTACCGGCCAGCCGCTGTGTGAGATAGCCAGCTCCGGCAGGGGGGATATCGACCTGGCGCTGGACGCCGCGCACAAAGCCAAAGACAAATGGGGGCATACCTCTGTTCAGGACAGAGCGGCGATATTGTTCAAAATCGCTGACCGGATGGAACAGAATCTGGAGCTGCTGGCAACGGCGGAAACCTGGGATAACGGTAAGCCAATCCGTGAAACGATGGCGGCAGACGTGCCGCTGGCCATTGACCACTTCCGCTATTTTGCCTCCTGTATTCGCGCTCAGGAGGGCGGAATTAGCGAGGTAGACAGCGACACCGTGGCGTACCACTTCCACGAACCGCTGGGCGTGGTGGGGCAGATCATTCCGTGGAACTTCCCGTTGCTGATGGCGAGCTGGAAAATGGCGCCCGCGCTGGCGGCGGGTAACTGCATTGTGCTCAAACCGGCCCGTCTGACCCCGCTGTCAGTCCTGCTGCTGATGGAAGTCATTGGCGACCTTCTCCCGCCAGGCGTGATTAACGTGGTGAACGGTGCGGGGGGTGAGATAGGGGAATATCTGGCGACCTCAAAACGGATCGCCAAAGTCGCGTTTACCGGGTCGACGGAAGTGGGTCAGCAGATCATGCAGTACGCGACCCAGAACATCATTCCAGTGACCCTGGAGCTGGGCGGTAAATCGCCGAACATTTTCTTCGCCGACGTCATGGAGGAAGAGGATGCCTTCTTCGATAAAGCCCTGGAAGGCTTTGCGCTGTTTGCCTTTAACCAGGGTGAAGTCTGTACCTGCCCAAGCCGCGCGCTGGTGCAGGAGTCTATCTATGAGCGCTTTATGGAGCGAGCCATTCGCCGCGTCGAGTCTATCCGCAGCGGTAACCCGCTTGATAACGTGACCCAGATGGGCGCGCAGGTCTCTCACGGGCAGATGGACACTATCCTCAACTACATTGATATTGGCAAGAAAGAAGGGGCGGATGTCCTGACCGGCGGTCGGCGTAAAATGCTGGGCGGCGATCTGCAGGACGGGTATTACCTGGAGCCGACGATCCTGTTCGGCAAAAACAACATGCGCGTCTTCCAGGAGGAAATTTTCGGACCGGTGCTGGCCGTCACCACCTTCAAAACGATGGAGGAGGCGCTGGAGATTGCTAACGATACGCCGTATGGCCTCGGGGCTGGCGTCTGGAGCCGCAACGGTAATCTGGCTTACAAAATGGGGCGGGGCATTCAGGCCGGGCGCGTGTGGACCAACTGCTACCACGCTTATCCGGCGCACGCGGCTTTTGGGGGCTATAAGCAGTCGGGCATCGGGCGTGAAACCCACAAGATGATGCTGGAGCATTACCAGCAGACGAAATGCCTGCTGGTGAGTTATTCCGATAAACCACTGGGGCTGTTCTAACCCTCCAGCTCAGGTTGCCCCTGGGCAGCCTGAGCAATTTGCTGACGCAGGCAGTTTAGTACGCCGTCCAGAATGTACTGCACGCGCCAGGGCTGATATTCACGTTTGCGGAATATCGCCGTCAGGTCGAGCCACCACTCTTCCTGATGGGGGAAGCAGGGAACCAGAGAACCACTCTTAAGTTCTTTTTTCAGGCTTTCTTTCGGCGCAAAAACAATACCGAGATTATTTCGGGCCAGTTCCAGCGCCGTCTGCGTATTGTCGCAAATATAATTTCCGGTCACTCTGTAATCATATACGGTCTCACTGCCGTGGACGCGAAAACGCCAGATGTTCGCCTCATCCACCAGCATCGAGTCTATTAAAATACAGGAGTGATTAATTAAATCTTCAGGTCCAGTTAAGGGGTGGTTTTTCAAATATTCTTCAGTGGCAAATGCCGTGACGGAATATTTCGTTAATACACTGGCGACCAGACTTTCATCTTTCGGCTGAGCATAGGTAATGAGAATATCGCAATCATCGGGGAACGAGACCCCTTCGGAATATTCATTACGATCCAGGTTGTACGTTTTTAACGAGATACGGATATCACCGATGTCCTCAATCTGATGGATCACGTGTCGCGCCAGATACATCACGATACCCGTTGGGGCGTAAATGGTCACTTTTCCGCGCTTCTCATGCTTATAATCAGCAATGAAATTAATGAGCTGGCTATTTTTATCCAGCGTGGCGTCAATGTAGGGGAGTAACGCTTCGCCAAACTGGGTTAGCGCCAGTTGACGGGTCGTGCGCTCAAATACCTTAAGACCGACACGCGTTTCAAAATCAGAAAGGTATTTACTGACGTTAGCCTGTGCCATGCCCAGCAGGGCTGCGGCATCGCCAATACTGTGGGTGGCTGCGATGACGGAAATAATTTTTAACTCGCGTGGTTTTAGCTGGAACTTATTCATCATGCGCACCCATCTATATGTTTTTATATATAATATTATATAAACTGCAGCGTTGCATTGGCAAATTTGTAACCATTATTATTCGCCTCGCTTGTTTGGCGTCTAAATGGATTACATGTAATGACTATTAAATACAATTTACTCATCGCAGCCACGTTATTTGCAACATCATCTGCAATGGCTGGTGACTTTTCACTTGGGGCGGGGGCTGTATTTAATGAGTCGCCTTATAAAGGATATAACGAAAATACCACGGCGGTACCGTTAATTAGCTATGAAGGCGACCGGTTTTATATTCGCCAGACCACCGGCGGATGGATCCTGTGGAAAGACGAAAAAAATGAATTCAGCATGACCGCATCGTGGATGCCACTGCGATTTGATCCTGAAGATAACGACGACGCTCAGATGAAACACCTCGATGAGCGTAAAGCATCAGCGTTTCTCGGCGGGGCGTACTACCGCCATGAACACTGGGGCTCGCTGAAAGTGGCGGTCTCGGGTGATGCGATGGATGAGAGCGGCGGCGTGATCGGTGAAATCTCATACTTCCGTCCGGTTCGGATGGAACGTCTGACGCTGACGCCATCGGTAGGTATTTTCTACAGCGACGAAAGCTATAACGATTACTACTACGGCGTATCCGGCAATGAGTCTCGCCGCTCAGGCCTCAATGAATACACCGCAGGTGATAGCTGGACGCCGTATGTGGGTCTCGCGGCTAAATATCAGTTAACCCAGAATCTGTTTATCAACGCCAGCGCGGTCTATACCGTGTTACCTGACGACGTGAAGAACAGTCCGATGATCGACCGCGAAGACAGTTTCGCGCTGATGACCGGCATGTCCTGGCGTTTCTGATCTAAAGCCGGGTGGCGATTGCCTTACCCGGCCTCGGTTTTTATCTCCCGCGCCTGTGGGAGAGGGTTGGGGTGAGGCTGACAGGACAGATGCCTTCAGGCCTCATCCACCCAAATCCGCATTTCCCCTTCTCCCCGGTTTGCCCAGCTGAACCACGGAATAAAGGTCAACGTCCGGGGCTGGCGCTGCACCGGGGCGCGATCGTACTGCCACAGTGCCTGCGTGCCTTCCTCATCAGCGTGACGCGCGATGCCCTCCGCCTGAATCAGTATCTTGTGCGCAAAGATCCCTTTTCCTTCAAAGACCCGAAATTCGCTCTGCTCAGGCAGGGAGAGGTTATGCAGGTTCGCGCCATTGTCGGCCTCTTCCAGGCAGTAGACCAGCGGGCCACGCTGCAGCGCGACTTTGCCGGCCTGCTGGCGTACCAGCGGGTTACCGTACACGCGGCGGACCGGCATGGGTAAGGTCAGCGAAAGGGTATCTCCCTCCTGCCAGCGGCGGGTGAGGTACAGATACCCCCGGGAGACATCACCCGTGACCCTTTCGCCGTTCAGTGACACGGCCGGGCTTGTGCACCAGTCCGGTAAACGTAGTGCCAGCGTGTGGAGGTGAGGTGACCTCGATGTTGACCTCTTCCTGCCACGGATAATTACCGCTAATCCGTAGCTGTAAGGTGCCCTCATCTACCGGTATGGCGACGTCGTTCCCCACATAGAGGTTGATAAAGAGCGCGTTCTGACGAACGGTATAGAGATAGTGGCCCAGCGAAGTGAGCACGCGGGCGATATTGGGCGGGCAACAGGCGCAGCCGAACCAGCGCTGGCGAACCGGCTTAACGTGGTCGTAGACATGATTAAATGCCAGCGTTTTAGGGTGTACCTCCAGCGGGTTCACATAGAAGAAATGTTTACCGTCCAGCGCCATGCCGCCCAGTACCGTGTTGTATAAGGCACGCTCCATCACGTCGGCGTACTGGCTGTCCGCTTCCATCTCCAGCATCCGGCGAGCAAACATCATCAGGCCAATAGAGGCGCAGCTTTCGGCATATACCGTATCGTTAGGCAAATCGTAATCGCTGCTGAAGGCTTCGCCACTGCTTTGCGAGCCGATCCCGCCGGTAATATAGAGCTGTCGCTGGGCCATGTTATTCCACAGCCGCAGGCAGTCCTGGCGTTTACCCTCGTCATGACTCAGGCGAGCAAGATGCGCCATGCCCGCCATCAGATAGACAAATCGAACCGCGTGGCCGATGGCGGTGTGTTGTTCGGCAAGCGGTTGATGCGCCTGGCTATAGGCTTTGTCCTTGACCATCCACGCCGGGCCGTACGTGTTCCAGTACGATGTCCGGCCCCGTTTCTCATATTCGATATCGTAGAAATGAGGCTGTGTGCCGCGCGTGTCGATAAAATATTTCACAAGGGCCAGGTAACGCGGTTCCTGAGTGACGTCGTAAAGCCGCATCAGCGCCAGCTCAATTTCCGGATGGCCCGGATAACCGTGAAGCTGTTCCTCGCCGGGGCCAAAGACCCGGTCGATATGGTCCGCCAGTTTGCATACCACCTCCAGCAGACGGCGTTTTCCGGTCCCCTGAAAATAGGCCACGCCGGCTTCAATCATATGTCCGGCGCAGTACAGTTCGTGGCATTCGGCAAGGTTCGTCCAGCGCTCACCGGGTGCTTTCACCGTGAAGTAGGTGTTGAGATAGCCATCGTCGCACTGCGCCGCCGCAATCAGCTCAATCACCTCATCGGCGATTTTTTCACGTTCCGGGTCGGGCTTCTGGCACAACGACCACGCGACGGCTTCCAGCCATTTCGCCACGTCGCTGTCCTGAAACACCATCCCATAGAACTCCCCCTGTTCCAGCCCTGCCGCAATGCGGAAGTTGGTGATGGCGTGACTCGGTTCGGCTTCGGTAACGCGATCGTTTAGTGCATCCCACTGGTAGGGGATCACCACATCACGCACCAGCCGCTGATACTGGCCGAGAAACGGGTCGTTGATGTTCAGTGTGTGCAGGTCGGCTTCCATTATGGACATGTCATTCTCCTCAGGACGATACGTGACGCTGGCGCAGATCGGTGGCAATGCGCGACATCATGGGATTGTTGAGTCTGCACCAGCGGATTGAGACCGCCAGCAGCAGGTGGAAGAGGGCGGGGAGCAGTGTCTCCATCGCAGTAATTCCCTGCAACGAGGCTGGCGTCTGGTTGCCCGCGCCCGGCTGGTAGGCGACGGCGATAAACACCAGGCTGATGATCCCGGCGCTGGACGCCCAGGCGAGCTTGATGAAAAACAGATTAAAAGCGAAGTTCATGCCAGATGAACGTACCCCGTTTTTCCACTCACCATAGTCATCTGCAAATGCCATCAGCGAGAAGTGCAGGGGCAGGGTAAAACCGAGAATGACGCCGTTACTCAGAATAACGATCAGCCAGAGCGTCTGATGAGCCGGACCGCCTGGCAGAAACCACATTCCCGCCGCGAGCGCGGCCAGCACGAGGTTGGTGTAGTAATAGAGTTTGACGGTATCATTCCGGCGAGAAAGGGGATTCACGATCACCGCGCCGAGAATGGCCGCAAAGGTCACCATCGTGAAGAACAGCGAGGTATAAGCGGTACTGCCCTGGAGCACGTAGGTGATGAAGTACATGTAGCCGCCGCCACGAATGTTGAAGACGTTGATCAGCAGGAATGACATCACCAGCATCAGCAGGAGCTGATCGTTGTTGCGCAGGCCGGCCAGGTGCTCGCGTAAGGTGAATTTGCCCATCAGCGCCAGTGGGACGCGCTCACGCACCCAGAAGAAGCAGCAGAGGAACATCACCACGGCGATGGCGCACAACACCCCAACGCCGAGTTGATAGCCTCGGGCAGCGTTGCCCTCGCCCAGCGCTGCGACCAGCCACGGCAGGCCAACAGAGACCAAAAAGCCCGCCACACCGCACAGCACAAAGCGCCATGACTGGCAGGAGATGACCTCGCTGTGGCGGGTGGTCATGGTGTTGATCAGCGCGCAGTAGGGCACGTTGATGGCGGTATAGCCCACTGACAACAGCAGATAGGTACCAAACGCCCAGGCGATTTTCACCCCCATGCTGGCGTCAGGCACGGTGAAGGTCAGTACACCGATAACCCCGACAGGAAGCGCCACCCACAGCTGCCACGGGCGAAAACGCCCCCAACGGCTTTGTGTTCGGTCGGCAATCACCCCCATCACCGGATCGGAAATGGCATCAAACACGCGCAGGGCAATAAACAGCGTGCCAACGAGCGCAGGCGTCAGACCAAAAACGTCGGTGTAGAAGAAGGTAAGAAAATTCATGATCAGGCAGGTAATGACCGTGCCACCCGCGTCACCCAGGCCGTAGCCTATTTTTTCGCGGACTGACAGGCGGTCATCCATAGCCCCTTGTACGACCTGTGATTCTGTAATCGGTGTGGAAGTCATGAGGTAACTCCTCGGTAATCGATTTTTATCGTATTTATGCAAGGTACCCCATTCATTCTGCACCGAACGCTCAGGCCAACAAGGGAAGGGAAAAGTATAAAAAGGTGACGATTCCGACCTGATGATAAATTTGTGATTTCGATCGGGAAGGCAGGAAGATATTCATTAATAATCAAAGCATAAGATGAATATTAATGGCAATCAGAGCGGAATGGTGAATATCCATGCTTGAATTATCCATAGCGCTTCCGATTAAAGTGCAAAATGGTGGGCTCTTTATTTCCCGGGGCGTGGGCCGGCATCCGGCGCGCAAATTAACTTCGTGGGAGATTATCTTCGTTGAAAAAGGGACATTAACGATCCAGGAAGAAAACACGCTCTTTGAGGTGAAAGCGGGAGAGAGCTTACTGCTCTGGCCGGCGCGTCGACACGTGGGGACAGATGATTTCCCGGCGGACCTGCGGTTCTACTGGCTGCATTTTGAGGTCGAAGGGCAATCGTCGCCTTTGCCACATGCTTTTCCGGTGGCCATTGAACAACATTGCTGCGTGCGCGATGCTCAATATGTGATTGCGCTATTCCGGCAATTCCTGAGTGAGCAGGAAAAATTACAGCGAAGCGTGGCGCTGGAAATGATTTTGCTGCTGATTTTACAGCAAGTGTCGATCTCCTCAGGTTATGAAGACAGAGCCGATGAAGCCGGCGCGGCCATGGCATGGAAGGCAAAACAGCTTATTCGCACGCAGTTTCATCTGCCGCTTTCCACATCGCAACTGGCAAAAGCCTTGCACTGCAATGCCGATTATCTGGGACGCGTATTTCGCCGGACCTTTCACTTAACCCTGACGGAAGCGATCCATCGCCAGCGCGTCAGGGCGGCAGAAAAGCTGTTGCTGAACGACTCTGCGTCCCTGACCGAAGTGGCAACCCGCTGCGGTTTTAATGATGTCGGGTATTTCCGGCAGATATTTTCAAAGCATACCGGCTTAACGCCCGCCGTCTGGAAACGGCGGTACTGTAAGGAGCATATTAATTCCGGGTGATCACTGCCCGTAGTAGGCTTTTGCTCCATGCTTGCGCAGATAATGTTTATCGAGCAATTCCTGCTGCATCGTCGGTAGCTGTGGCGCAAGCTGGTGTGAAAACAGCCCCATAAAGGCGCACTCTTCCAGCACCACAGCGTTATGTACCGCATCGGCCGCATTTTTTCCCCAGGTGAACGGGCCGTGAGAATGCACCAGCACCGCCGGGATTTGCATCGGGTTTACGTCGCGCTCCTCAAAGGTTTTGATGATCACTTCACCGGTCTGGTATTCGTATTCACCCGCAATTTCAGCCGGGGTCATCAACCGCGTGCAGGGGATAGCACCATAAAAATAGTCAGCGTGCGTGGTACCCCATGCCGGTAAATCCTGCCCTGCCTGCGCCCAGACAGTGGCGTGGCGGGAATGGGTATGCACAATGCCGCCAATTTCAGGGTAACGGCGATACAGCGCCAGGTGGGTTGGCGTGTCGGAAGAGGGTTTTTTAACCCCCTCGACCACCTGGCCCGTGGCAATGTCCACCACCACCATATCCTCTGCGGACATCACGTCATACTCCACGCCGGAGGGTTTAATCACCATCAGGCCGCGTTCACGATCCACCGCACTGACGTTGCCCCAGGTGAAAGTCACCAGCTGGTGGGCGGGCAGCGCCAGGTTTGCCGCCAGGACCTCGGCTTTGAGTTGTTCTAACATGTCATCCCTCCTTCCTGCATCCGGGCTTCAATCCAGCGGCGTGCCTGGATGATTTCCAGTACCGGCTCTTTGGCTTTTTCAGTCCACATTTCAATCAGAAATGCGCCGCGATAATTGAGCTGATTCAGCGTGTTAAATATGCCCACGAAATCGACGCACCCTTCACCGAACGGTACGTCACGAAACTGTCCGGGGCTTTGTTCAGTCACGGGCTGGGTATCTTTCAGGTGGATGGCGGCGATGCGATCGATGCCCAGCATCAGCTCGGCGGCCACATCGTTACCCCACGCGCTCAGGTTGCCGACGTCCGGATAAACGCTGAACCATGGCGAAGCGAGCATTTCGTCCCACTTTTTCCATTTGCTGATGGAGTTCATAAACGCGGTATCCATGATCTCCACTGCCAGCATGACCTGCGCGGCGGCGGCCTGCTCCACGGCCCATGCCAGCCCTTCGGCAAAGCGTTGCCGGGTACCTTCGTCATGTTCTTCGTAATAGACGTCATACCCGGCAAGCTGGATGGTGCGAATACCGAGATCGCGCGCCAGACGGATGGCTTTGGTCATGATGGCGCGTGCGCGCTCGCGGACGGTCTCGTCCCGGCTACCAAACGGGAAACGGCGGTGGGCAGACAGACACATCGACGGGATCGCGACCCCGGTTTCCAGCATCGCCTCAACCAGAGAGGCGCGCTGCGCGGTGTTCCACTCAAGGCGGGACAGACGCTCATCGGTTTCATCGATCGACATCTCGACAAAATCAAATCCGCAGCTTTTTGCCAGCACCAGGCGCTCTGGCCAGGTGAGCGCTTTCGGCAGCGCTTTTTCGTAGATACCTAACGGATGCTGACGCATGGTTACTCCCCCCAGATGTCGCGGATGTGTGAATGGAATGCATGGGCCACCTGCGGTGGGTTGGCAGCGCCAGTCAGTGCCCGTCCGGCAATAAACGCTTTCACATTGATTTGCTTAAACAGCGGCAGGTCGGCGGGGGTAATGCCGCCGGTGATCGAGAGCTGCAGGCCGATATCCGAGAGGGCTTTCATGCTGGCGAGATCCGCCTCGCCCCACTGCTGGCCGCTGGCCTGTGCGTCGCGCCCACGGTGATAAATGGCCTGTGTGACCCCGATACGGTGCCATTCTCGCGCATCATCCAGCGTCCAGTAACCAAACAGCTCCATCTGAATTTCCCCGCCGCAGCGCAGAGCCACCTCGTGACCCTTCTCGACGGTTGCCAGCGGCGCGGCGCAGATGATGGTCATCCAGTTCGCGCCTGCGCCAAACGCCTGTTCAGCCAGCGTTTCTCCGGCATCGGCCACTTTCCAGTCAGCCACGATCGTTTTTTTCGGACACTGCTGGCGCAGTGCGCGCACGGCATTAAGCCCTTCGGTGAGACACAAAATGGTGCCTGCTTCGATAATATCGACGTGATCCGCAAGCCGCTCGACGTCGCGCTGTGCGGCCTGAAGTGAGGTATGGTCGAGCGCCAGCTGCAGTAATGGTCGGCTCATAGGTCGTGCTCCTTAACATGGGCGTGATAGCCCTGTAGTGCTGAAATCAGTAGCTGGTAGCGCTGATACTTGCGCTGGTAGGCCGCATGGGCATGCTTGTCGGGTGTGATGACGCGAATGTGATGTCTGACAGCCTGCTGCGCGGTGCGGAAATCGGGATAAACGCCGGTACCCACCAGCGCGGCCAGCGCCGCGCCGGAACAGCCGGTCTCTTCGACCTGCGGCAGTTCTATTGCCAGACCGCTGACGTCCGCGAGCATTTGCATCCACACATCTGAATGGGCAGGGCCGCCGGTTACGCGCAATGCCTGCACGTGCGTGAAGCGCGCTAGCATGCGGTTAAGATGGGTCATGTGGCTGAAGACCACACCTTCATAGACCGCCTGCAACAGATGCGCGCGGGTATGCAGGGCCTGCATGCCGTAAAACCCGCAGGTCATCTCCAGCCCGGCGTTGCTGCCATAGAGGAACGGCAGGAAGAGCAGATCGCTTCCGGCTTTCGGCAGGCTGGCCACGGCCTGGTTGATCGCATCGAATGACATGTCGCCCCACTGTGTGGTCAGCCATTCGAGGTTACCGGACGAGGTGGGGCTGGCTTCGTGAACGATGTAGTGCTGCGGATGAACGTAGCGCCCATACACATAGGGATACGGCTCGTTATGGCCTATACCGTTGGCGATCCCGCTGGTGACAGCCCAGGTGCCCATCACGGCGTTGAGCGTGCTGTCGTCATGTAACCCGGCGCAGATCGCGGTGGAAACCACATCAAACAGCCCCCCCACAACGGGTGTACCCGCTGCGAGACCGGTCAGGGCGGCGGCCTGAGCGGTGATTTCCCCGCAAATTTCTGCTGAACCGACGATCGGCGGCAGTGCGCCGTCAATTTCATCGATGCCGAGCCAGCGTGTGAGCTGCGGGTCGTACTGCCCGGTGTTCATGTTGTAGAGATTGGATTCAGAGATGTTGCTCTCTTCACACCCTTTAACGCCGGTGAGGCACCAGCGCAGGTAGTCGTGCGCCATCATCACACAGCTAATCTGCTGATAACGGTGCGGTTCATTCTCTTTCACCCAGCGCAGGAGGGAGGCGGGATGCCCCGTCCATAACGTCTGGCGCGTATGCGGATAAAGCTTTTCAGGAATACCGTCCTGCTGCCAGCGCTGTACAATCTCCAGCGCCCGGCGGTCAGAGGAGAGCATGGCGTTGCCGAGCGGCTGGTCATACTTGTCCAGTAAAAACAGTCCTTTACCCTGAGCTGATATCCCGACGCCTTTGATTTGTGCGCCGCCGATGCCGGCCTTTTTAAGCAGCAGGGCGACGGTGGCGTGGCACTGCTGCCAGAGTTGGTGCATATCCCGCTCAGCGTGGCCTGCGTGTGGGCTGAGTGTGGCAACCGAGCGGCGCTCAATACAGACTTCCTGGCCCTGGTTGGTGTAGAGACCGGCTTTCAGATACGTTCCGCCACAATCGATACCCAGCCAGAAGGGCTCTTTTTCACTCATCGTTGACTCTCTTGTCTTACGCCCTCTCTTCAGGAGAGGGCGGGGGGATCAGGCTGCGTGCTTATGCGGGTTCACGCCGGGGTTGGGTTCCGCTCCGGCATCGCATTTCGCCGGTAGCATCAGGGCGAGCAGCGAGGCCAGCGCCAGTGAAACCGCGAGGCAGTACACCCCGGCATCTTTGCTGTAGAGGGTAATCAGCACGCCCACCGCGTAAGGGCCGCAGAACCCACCGAGGTTACCCAGGGCGTTAATCACGCCGCGAGCGCCACCGGCCATCTCTGCGCTGAACAGGCGCGCCGGAATCGTCCAGAACACACCCGCAGCGGACTGCAGGAAGAAGCCACAGCCCACCAGCGCGGCATAGGCCAGCCAGATGTTCTCTTTCAACGCCACGGAGAGGAACATGCAGAGCGCGAAGCCAATCAGCGGCAGGGAGACGAACAGCTTGCGCTTGCCGGTACGGTCAGACAGTGAGGAGAACAGGAACATGCCCGCAATGGCACCGACATAAGGCAGGATGGCGAGCATTCCCACCTGGCCGATGCTGGTATGCGTCAGCTCTTTGAGAATGGTCGGCAGCCAGAGGGTGTAACCGTAAATCCCGGTCTGGTAGAAGAAGTTCAGGGCAATCAGCTGCCACATGGTTTTGTCGGACAGAACCGCACTCAGCGAGGCATTTTTCACCGCTTTTCCGGCAATAGCCTGCTGTTCTGCGGCCAGCGTTTGTATCAGATAATTTTTCTCGGCCTCGGAGATCCAGCGAGCTTCCTGCGGGCGGTCGTAGACGGTGAACACCCAGAGCACCAGCACCACAATGGACATCAGCCCTTCAATGATGAACAGCCAGCGCCAGTCGAGTGCGGTGATAATCCAGCCCGACAGGGGTGCGGTGATGATCCCCGCAATGGGAACAAACATGATGACAATCGCATTGGCGCGGCCGCGTTCGGCGTCCGGGAACCAGTTACTGATCATCGTGAGCACCACAGGCAGCATCCCGCCTTCTGCCACACCGAGTAAGAAGCGCAGTGCCAGCAGTTGATACTGGTTGGTCACAACGCCGGTCAGGACCGAAATCACCGCCCAGGCAACCAGCGACCAGCCAATAAACTTCTTACCGCTGCCATGCACGGCAATCTTGCCGCCGGGCACCTGCAGGAACAGATAACCGATAAAGAAGATCCCACCCGCCAGGCCTGCCATGGTGGCAGAGATACCTAACTCTTCATCCATACCGCCTGGCATCGCAAATGCGATATTCACGCGGTCCATATATGAAATAATACAGGCGATAAGAATAGGCGGAATGATTCTTAACCAGCGCTGGCGCGGTATATCCGCTTGTAGAGCATGAGTAGAAATATTCATATTTAATATCTCAGTGAATGTAACCGGAATAAGATTTTTATTGTTATTGCGTTGCTTTTTTCATTTCACTAATGCCGTCACGCAAAATAGCGATGCGATGGCTGACGTTAGCATTAGCATTTATTTCCAGTAATTTAATACCGGAGAATTTCAATGTTGCGGCACTCGCCGCAGTAAAAAGTGCTTTTACCTGGTCGGTGGTCATTAAACTGTCGGCGCAGAACGGGGAAAATGGCGCGTGCAGATCCTGCCATTCGCCGTACGCTCCGCGGACGGAGGTCCCGGAGAACATCAGTGCGCCCAGCTTCCCGGCCTCAAGTGCGGCTTTAACATGTTCAGGCGGCAGCGTGGTATTGCGTCCTTCGATAGCCGACCGCGCCCAGTTAATGCATACGCTGATATCCGTTTCTTTCACCACCTCAAGCACCTGCGCTAAGGGCAAAAACCCCTTGCGTGGCGCGGGGCCGGTCATGGCATCGCAGTGTTCAAGCATCAGGTCGCATGACCAGTCCCATGAGGTGATTTCGCGTACAGAACGGGAAAACGCAGCGGTAGCTTGTTCAACAGACGGGTTTCCCGCCTGCGGCGCGGCCTGCATCTCCAGGGCGATAATTTTGCCTGGAAAGCGAGTATTGATGGCATCAATCTTTCGCAGCAGATGGCGGTAATAGTCAACGCAGGCTTTGCGCTGTTCTTCATCGGCAGAGGCCAGGCCAAACGCGCCATTTGTGCTGCGGCGGCGCATGGTTTCCATCACCGCGGTAACCACCATTTGCCAGTCCCCCGGCGTATGGCGGAACAGCCATTCGTCACCCAACGGATGGAGATCCTCAAGACACGGTTGCTCCAGCCCGCGAATGTCTGGCGTGTCGGAAAGCTCTCGCCAGAAGTCCTGCTCTTCTTGTTCCCCTTGCTGATGAAACGAGGGTGCGCAGGGGTACGCACCAATTATAAAACCGGTGTTAGTCATTTCGCATTCCCAATAGAGTTCAGAAAATTAATCTATTTCACTGATTGCTACTTTCACCACAATTTTACGAATTGCCGATGCCTTATTTTTAATGCAGGCAGGACGGTGAACATCCTGCGGAAAAAATATGGCGTACGTGCCGGGCGTCATTTCTATAAAGGATTCATTTTCGCTGCCGTGATAAAAAATAATATCCCGCTGTTCCAGCAGTGATTCGCTTATTTCGTTATTGCCGGTATCAATGGCGACACCGATTTTCTCTTCACCCCATGCCAGAAACTGAATGTCCAGATAGCGACGGTGCACTTCGGGACGGTTCTCATCCCACGTCCGGGTGGTGAGGTCGAGCACCTGAGCAAAGATGTTACGTCCGTCAATGTCCACCACGCCAGGTGCCAGCGCCGTGAAATCCGTGGTGCGCAGAAAATCGAGCGCTTTCTCTATCGCCCGCGGCAGGCGACACGGATTTGGCTGCGATATATGTCCTAAAATCATGGCCCACTCCTTACAGAGACTGGATTTTCGCCCACACGCTGTCGTCAATGGTGATGCCGTTGCGGCGGTTCTCTTCGAGCAGACGTGTGAATTCATGACCCGGCAGTCGAACCGCGACGTTGTCATCAGCCCGCTCGGCGTTGATGATAAAGTCCATGATGCGCTGCAGTTTGGCATCGCGGGTGGGTCCGTCGATCAAACGATCGACCTCGATGGCGATAAAGATTTGTGACACGCCATATTCGTCGCTGTTGTCCTGGGTCACTTCCGCAACGGAGGATCCGTTGGAGAGCAGGGTTGCGATCATGTCGAGGACGATGGATAAGCCCGATCCTTTCCAGTAGCCCATCGGCAGAATGCGGCGGTTTTTCTCGATCACACCAGGTTCTCTGGTGAGGTGCCCTTCATCATCAAAGCCCCCATCCACCGGCAACGTGCGTCCGGCCAGGCGATTCACTTCCAGCATGCCGTAGGAGAACATTGACATCGACATATCGACCATTGTGATCGGCGTAGACGGAATCGCCACGATCAGAGGGTTAGTGCCGATGCAGCACGCTTTCGAGCCCCAGGCTGGCATGACGGCAATGGAGTTAGTCCAGCAGATCCCGATGTACCCCTTCTCTGCGGCCTGCCAGCCGTAGCTGCCGCCGCGCATCCAGTGGTTGGCGTTTCGCAGTGCCACCAGGCCGATACCGTGGTCGGCGGCCAGTTCGGTGGCGCGATCCATCATCTTTTTCGCCGTCAGGTTGCCAATCGAACGTCGGGCATCCCACTGTTCGATGGCACCTAGCGAGGTCACCCGTGTTGGCTGGGCATCAGGAATGATGTCGCCGGCATCAAGCTGCTGAATGAAACGAGGGAAGCGGTTAACCCCGTGTGAATAGACGCCCGATTCCGTGGTGCGGGCAAACATCTCCGCGCAGGCGTCGGCGGTGTCCGCTTTTACGCCGCGATCGACCAGGACCCGCCTGAACGCCGCTTTTAACTCTTCAAAGGTCACTTTCATCCCTGTTCTCCTGTTTTTGTCGGGGCAAGTGCGAGTGCTTTTTTATCGCTAAATTTCACTATGCGAAATCTGATTTCAAATATAGCGATCAAATTTTGCCAGATCAACGACATTCATGATTTTCAAAATCGATTAAAATCAACTGGTTGTGTTTTTTCTGTTGAGATCGTGAACTGAACCACACTTTGCGCTACCATCAGGACGCGATAAAAAGGAGCCATTGGATGAGCACGAAAGAGAGCGAAATGACGCAAGAGAAAGAGAGGCCAGCAGGTAGCCAGAGCTTGTTTCGCGGCCTGATGCTGATTGAGATCCTCAGCAACTACCCGAACGGGTGTCCGTTGGCCCATTTATCGGAACTGGCAGGGCTGAATAAAAGCACCGTGCACCGCTTACTGCAGGGGTTACAGTCGTGCGGGTACGTTACCCCGGCGCCTGCGGCGGGCAGCTACCGCCTGACCACCAAATTTATCGCCGTCGGGCAAAAGGCGCTGTCGTCGCTGAATATCATTCACGTGGCGGCCCCGCACCTTGAGACGCTGAATATCGCCACCGGTGAGACGGTGAACTTCTCAAGCCGCGAGGACGATCACGCCATTCTGATTTATAAGCTGGAGCCCACAACCGGTATGCTGCGCACGCGCGCTTACATCGGTCAGCATATGCCGCTCTATTGTTCGGCGATGGGCAAAATCTACATGGCGTTTGGTCATCAGGACTATGTGGCGAGCTACTGGCAGAGCCATCAGGAGCAGATCCAGCCGCTCACCCGCAACACGATTACCGAGCTGAGCGCGATGTATGACGAGCTGGCGGAAATCCGCGAGCATAGCATGGCGATGGATAAAGAAGAGAACGAGCTGGGCGTCTCCTGTCTTGCCGTACCGGTGTTTGATATTCATGGCCGCGTGCCGTACGCGATCTCCATTTCGCTCTCGACGTCCCGCATGAAGCAAATTGGTGAAAAAAACCTGCTGAAACCGCTGCGGGAAACGGCAGAGGCTATCTCAAAAGAGCTGGGTTTTAACGTGCGCGGAGCGTGACAGATGAACCGATTTATCCTGGCTGATACGGAAAGATGCATTGGCTGCCGTACCTGCGAAGTGGCCTGCGTGGTGTCGCATCAGGGAATGCTTTCTGCAGGCGCGTTTACGCCCCGCATTCGGGTGGTCAAAGGCGGTGCATTCACTACGGCTGTGGGCTGTCATCAGTGTGAAGATGCCCCTTGTGCCGCTGTTTGTCCGACACAGGCGATTCGCCACACCGCGGGTGCCTGGCGGGTGGAGCCGGCGCGCTGTATTGGCTGTAAAAGTTGTGTGGTAGCGTGCCCGTTTGGGGCAATGCAGGTTCAGCGAGTGGGGAACCGCGTTCAGGCGGTGAAATGTGATTTGTGCGCAGATCGCGAGGCTGGACCTGCCTGTGTGGAGGCGTGCCCAACCCACGCGCTGCGCTGCGTTGACCCCGCCAGATTACGCACCGAACGGCTGCATAATCTGGCGTAACGCGTTACTGGCTATCTTCGCGCCAGGCGTACTCAATCTCTTCGGCGAGAATTTTCACGCCCGCTTCGATTTTTTCCGGATCGGGCACGTAGTTCATGCGCATGCACTGATGCGTATGCGGCCACGGCTTATCCAGACCCGGGAAGAAGTAATCACCCGGCACCATCAACACGCCGCGCTTTTTCAGGCGCTGGTAGAGAAGCTCGGTGGTGATCGGCAGATCCTTAAACCACAGCCACAGGAAAATTGCCCCTTCAGGTTTGTGGATCAGGCAGCGTTCTTCCGGTAAGTAGCGGCGAAGAATGGCGATCGTTTCCTGTACCCGCTGGTAATAGAACGGCTTGATAACCTCGTTCGACAGGCGCAGCAGGTCATTACGTTTGATCATTTCACACATCATCGCCGGGCCGATTCCCCCCGGGGAAAGGCTGATAATGCCGTTCATGTTGGTAATGGCGGTGATGATTTTTTCATTGGCGATGATGATCCCGCAACGGCTGCCCGGCAGACCCAGCTTGGAAAGGCTCATACACAGGACGATGTTAGGGTTCCACAGCGGACGTGCTTCGCTGAAGATGATCCCCGGGAACGGCACGCCATAAGCGTTATCAATCACCAGCGGGATGTCGTGCTGATTCGCCAGCGCATCCAGCTTCATCAGTTCGTCGTCGGTGATGACGTTGCCCGTAGGGTTGGTTGGACGTGATACGCAGATCATGCCCGTCTCTTCACCAATATGCAGATGTTCAAAGTCGACGTGATATTTGAACTGGCCTTCTGGCAGCAGCTCAATGTTCGGGCGCGCCGAGACGAACAGATCCTCTTCGAGGCCGGAATCGGCATAGCCGATGTACTCTGGCGCCAGCGGGAACAGCACTTTTTTGGTGGTGCCGTCGGCGCGACGGCCTGCGAACAGATTAAACAAGTAGAAAAATGCGCTCTGACTGCCGTTTGTCAGTGCAATATTCTGTGGTTCGATATCCCAACCCAGCTCTTTGCGCAGCATTTCAGCAAGCAGTGTCAGCAGTTCGGTTTTACCCTGCGGGCCGTCGTAGTTGCAAAGCGCATCGGTTGCTTTCCCGCTTTCCAGCATCTGAGCCAGCAGCGTCTGAAAATAGGTGTTCATCTCCGGGATTTGAGCCGGGTTTCCGCCGCCGAGCATGATGGCGCCTGGTGTGCGCAGCCCGTCGTTGAGGTCCTCCATCAGGCGAGTAATGCCTGAATGGCGGGTGAATTTGTCGCCGAAAAGTGAAAACGTCATAGCAGGTGATCTGTCGAGCTTATTTTGAAAGTGGGTAACCATAACGCTAGCACCGTGCTGGTGCAAATCGAGAGATGCGGTCAGGATTGTTGTTTTATGTGGCGGGAAGGTATTTAGGTAGTGGATTGTTCTGGTGAAATATCCCTCTCCCGGAGGGGGAGAGGGAACCGGTTTGCGTCGTTATTGATTACCCGCCCACACCACCATGACCTTATCGCCATTGTGCTCGCGAACGAAGCCGTAGCCTTCTTTCAGCGACAGCGTGGTTTGTTTGCCTTCACCTATTGCGGGATGCCGGGCGCGGAACTGGCCCAGAACCTGCCAGTGGGCGACGGTTAAGGCCTGCTTGCCCGTCACGTCCTGCCAGTTCATATCCGAGCGGGTGCCCTGTAATGGATCGGACCCTGTCGGTCCGAATGGCCGCTCGGATTCATCGCCGTAGTAAATTTGTACGCTGCCCGGTGCGAGCAGGAGCAGCTCTGCGGCACGCTGGCCGCCTTCACGGAAAAGGCGTGTGTCATGCGACGAGAGATAGCTCAGGACATTGAAGCTTTGCAGTTTTTCCGCCATCTGCTGCCAGGTCAGGTCGATGTCCGCCAGACAACCGACCGCTTTTGCTGCCTGCTCCTGATAATCAAAGTTGATCATCGCGTCAAACCCGTGGCGGTAATAATCGCTTTGCATCACGCCGTGGCCCCATGACTCGCCGGTCATCCAGAACGGGGTATTGTCGAGTTTTTTGTCGGGGTTCGCGCCTTTCCAGGCTGCCAGCGCCTGGCTTGCCTGATCTTTCAACTGCTGCCAGGCCTCGAGTTCCACGTGTTTTGCCGTATCCACACGGAAACCGTCAATGCCATAGTCACGTACCCACTGGCTGAGCCAGTGGGTCAGGTAATCACGCGGGGTGTAGCCCGAAATGGCCTTCGCGTGGGTATCGGGTTTATGTTGGTAGAAGTTGGGTAAACCGGAAGGGGTCGTCGACTCCGTTTTCAGGTCCGGCAGGAATGCCAGCGACAGGGTTAAATCGTCGAAGCCGGGATTGTCATAATCACCAATGTCGGTGCGGATCCACTTTTTACCCCACCATTTTTCCCAGGCGGCTTTGTCGCTGAAGTTGATGTAATCGTTGAAGCTGTGCCAGCTTTGGCCTGCTCCCGGCTTCCAGTCCGTCCAGTGCTCGCCCAGCGTTTTTTTCAGTTCATCACCCTGCAGATAAAGGGCCCCAAACTGGAACGCCTGCATGTCTGCGAGCGTCGCGTAACCCGTGTGGTTCATGACGATATCAAACAGGATGCGGATCCCGCGTTTATGCGCTTCATCGACAAGGTGGCGTAAATCATCTTCGGTGCCCATGTTGGCATCAAGCGTGGTCCAGTCCTGGGTGTAGTAGCCATGATAGGCGTAGTGGGGGAAGTCACCTTTGGTGCCACCGCCAACCCAGCCGTGGATCTGCTCCAGCGGGGAGCTTATCCAGAGCGCATTCACGCCCAACTGCTGTAAATAATCGAGCCGGGTTGTAAGCCCCTTGAGATCGCCACCGTGGAAGGTGCCGATCTCCTGCATGCCATCTTTGTGGCGTCCATAGCTGTTATCGTTAGAGGGATCGCCGTTGACAAAGCGGTCAGTCAGCACGAAATAGACGGTGGCGTTTTGCCAGCTAAACGGCGCAGGTTTGTCGGTTTCGGCGCGTTCAAGCAGCAGCAGGCCGTTGCTGTTGGCGGCGGGTTGCAAGGTGATTTTTCCATTCTGCACTGTTGCAGTTTGTTTGCTGTAAAAATCACGGACCACCGATCCTTCCGGGAAATCGTTGCCAACTTCAAGCGTCAGGGGCTTACCGTCCCACTTCGGACACTGGCGGGTAACGTTTGCAACCGACGGTTCCGCTGCGCTTTGAATAGCCAGCATCAGTGTGGGCGTACCGGAGCGGGTATCGACACGCATCTGATACTCGCCGTCGCGGAACAGTCGCCACTGCGGCGGCGTGCCGTCACATTTTTTAAGCGACAGCATCTCATTGAGTTTTATTGCATCCGTTGGCTGCCAGCACGTGTTGTCAAAACTCAGCGTAAGAGGGCGAGTACCCTTCGCAAGCTTTGCCTGGCTGGTGAATATCCCGGTACCTTCGGCGCTAAAGGCGTTGAAACCCGGTGATGACCAGTCAGCATGAGCCAGTGCGGGTAACATCAGAAAAACTAATGCGGTGCGTTTCATTCCATTTTCCTGTCGCGGCATTTTTGACCAGTGTGCCATCAGGTGTTGGGTAAAAACTCATCCCCCGGGGCTTTCTGCAAGGATGACGCGTGAGGATGAGTGATCCCGCGCAAAATTAGGAAGTTATCTGCGAGTTCGCGCACAATTTTTCAGAATTGATGCTTATGTGAGCAGGTTTCAGGTGACATAGTTTCGGAATTGGACTATTTCTATACGTGCTCTTGCAGTCTATTTTTGTTATGATTTGAGATTCCGCTCTCAAATTTGTGAAAAAAATAAGGTGTTGGAATGTTTATATCCGACCAGGAGACCTAATGATATCGACTCCCATTCGACGATATGGGGCCGCGATACTCATGTTACTCACCATGGCATTTTCGGGTGAGGTGCTTGCGAAGACGCACACGGATACAACGAGTAAGAAAGCCCACGTAATAAAGACGACAAGTAGTAAGGTTAGCAGTAAACAAGAGTATTCTCGCAATAGTGCAAAGAGTAGTTCACTTCCTGATTTGCGAAAATACCCTTCCGGAACACCAAGGAAAAAAGCGTTTCTCCGGACGGTAATGCCTTACATCACAAGTCAAAACGCCGCGATTACTGCGGATCGTAACTGGTTGATTGCCAAACAGTACGATAGCCGTTGGTCGCCATCAGAACGCGCGCGCCTGAAAGATATCACCAAACGCTACAAGGTGAGCTGGAACGGTAACACGCGCCGTGTGCCATGGAACTCTCTCTTAGAGCGTGTCGACATTATCCCGGGGAGCATGGTTGCGACCATGGCTGCAGCCGAAAGTGGCTGGGGTACCTCGAAACTGGCGCGTAATAACAACAACCTGTTTGGTATGAAATGTATCAAGGGGCGTTGTAACAATGCACCAGGTAAGGTGAAAGGCTATTCTCAGTTTGAATCGGTGAAAGATTCCGTGAATGCCTACGTGGTGAATCTGAACACGCATCCGGCCTACTCATCGTTCCGTAAATCGCGCGCTCAGCTGCGTAAAGCGGATCAGGAAGTGACGGCCAGCACGATGATCCACAAGCTGAAAGGTTATTCGACCAAGGGACAGAGCTATAACAACTATCTGTTCGCGATGTACCAGGATAACCAGCGCTTAATCGCCGCACATATGTAATTCAAAAAAACGCCTTCCATCGGAAGGCGTTTTTTTTTTCTCTTTTTTCTACATCATCACTTCGCTGTGACGCTCCCGGTACTCTTTTGGCGTACTTTCATACTCCTTTCGGAACACCGAATAAAAATATTGCAGCGACGGGTAACCGCACATCTGTGAGATTTCGTTGATCGACAATGAGGTGGAGATCAGCAGGCTGCGTGCTTTCTCCAGTTTCTCGGCGTGGATGACGGCATGAATGGTTTCGCCCACTTCCTCTTTAAACCGCTTCTCCAGATTCGAACGGGAAATGCCCACCGAGTCCAGCACCTGATCGACCTTAATCCCTTTGCAGGCGTTGTTGCGAATGTAGTGCATGGCCTGAATAACTGCCGGGTCGCTTAAGGAGCGGTAATCCGTTGAACGGCGTTCGACTACGCGGACTGGGGGAACCAGTAAGCGCTGAAGCGGCAACGCTTCTTTATCCAGCAGACGATGCAGTAACTTCGCCGCCTGATAGCCCATCTGCCGCGTACCCTGTGCAACGGACGAGAGCGCCACGCGAGAGAGGTAACGCGTCAGCTCCTCGTTATCGATGCCAATGACGCACAGTTTTTCCGGCACCGGAATGTGTAAATGTTCGCAGACCTGCAAGACGTGGCGGGCACGAGCATCCGTAACGGCAATGATGCCGGTTTGCGGCGGCAGGGTTTGCAGCCAGTCCGCCAGTCGGTTTTGCGCGTGCTGCCAGTTTTCCGGCGCGGTCTCCAGCCCCTGATAAACCACGCCGCGGTACTTCTCCTGCGCGACAAGCTGGCAGAAAGCATGTTCGCGCTCAACTGCCCAGCGCTTGCCGCTGGTTGACGGTAAACCATAAAACGCGAAGCGATGGACGCCTTTCTCTTTCAAATGCAGGAAGGCGGTCTCAACCAGCGCATGGTTATCGGTGGCGATATAGTGGACCGGCGGATAGTGCTCGGGCGCATGGTAAGAGCCGCCGACGCCGACAATCGGAACGTCGACGTCAGTCAGCAATTGCTCAATGACGGGGTCGTCGTAGTCAGCGATGACCCCATCGCCCAGCCACTCTTTGATGTTTTCGAGACGGGTTCGGAAATCTTCTTCGATAAAAATATCCCACTCGGATTGCGACGCCTGCAAATATTCACCAACGCCCTCCACCACCTGACGGTCGTAGGCTTTGTTGGCATTGAATAACAACGTGATGCGGTGACGCTTTTCAAACATGGCTAACTTCCCAAATAAGTCACAATATTGTTATCAGGCTCGTCGCTTGGTTGCAGAGTCCATCCAGACTGCCAGCAAAAGAATGGCCCCCTTGACGATATACTGCCAAAACGTCGGGACGTCCATCATACTCATCCCGTTATCCAACGAAGCCATGATAAATGCCCCCATCACCGCGCCTGCCACGCTGCCGACACCGCCTGCGAGGCTGGTGCCGCCAATGACACAGGCGGCGATAGCATCCAGCTCGGCGATGTTCCCGGCCGAGGGAGAACCCGCCCCCAGACGCGAACTGAGGATCAACCCGGCGATAGCAACCATCAGGCCGTTAATGGCGAAGACGGCGAGTTTGGTGCGCTCGACGTTGATCCCTGAAAGGCGAGCAGCCTCAAGGTTGCCGCCGATGGCATAAATACGGCGACCAAACGCGGTACGCGTGGCCATAAACATCCCGGCCAGCAGCAACAGTGCCAGCAGCAATACCGGCGTCGGGACACCGCGATAGTCGTTCAGAAGCCAGATTGCGCCCAGTACAATGACCGCAGTGAGTGCCTGACGACCAACTGTGGACGTTGACGCTGGCGATGCCAGACCCAACGCCTGACGGCGCATTCGTCCACGCCACTGCCAGGCCACAAACGCCAGCAACCCAATCACACCGAACGTAAAGCCGACGCTATCGGCGAGGTAGCTCTGACCAATTTGTGACATGGCTGCGCTGGTAGGGGAGACGGTGGTGCCGTTGGTGATGCCAATTAAGATCCCGCGGAAGGCCAGCATCCCCGCCAGCGTGACAATGAACGACGGGACTTTACGGTAGGCAACCCACCAGCCGTTCCAGGCACCCAGCAGCAGACCCAGCACCAGCGTAACCGCAATGGTCAGCGGCAGTGGCCAGCCAAGCCAGACGTCAAAAATGGCCGCCACGCCACCGAGCAGACCCATCATCGACCCCACCGACAGGTCGATTTCCGCCGAGATAATCACGAATACCATGCCCACCGCGAGGATGCCGGTAATGGCAGTCTGACGCAGCAGGTTAGAGACGTTACGCGCGCTTAAGTACGAGCCATCGGTCATCCAGGTAAAGAACAACATGATGGCAATAATCGCCGCGATCATCACGAAAACCTGCAGGTTCAGCGCTTTTAGCCCGGCAAACGCGCCGGGCGTCGGAACAGCGACTTTAATATCAGACGGATTGCTTTTCGACATGACGTTCGCTCCTTAAAGCGGCTTCCATCACCTGCTCCTGCGTCAGGTTCTGGTTAATCAGATTGGCTTTCAGTTTTCCCTCGTGCATGACCAGCACGCGATCGCTCAGGCCGAGCACTTCGGGTAACTCAGACGAGATGACAATGACGGCAATCCCTTGCTGTACAAGCTGATTAATCAGTTTGTAGATTTCGTACTTGGCGCCGATATCGATCCCACGCGTCGGCTCGTCCAGGATCAATATGCGTGGGTTGAGGAGCAGGCAGCGCGCCAGGATTGCCTTCTGCTGGTTGCCCCCGCTCAGACGTCCAATGGCCAGTTCCGGGGAGGATGTTTTGACCTTGAGTCTGGCGAGCGACTGGAGAATGCACTGCTGCTCAGCAGCATCATCGAGGCTGCTCAGCGCACCGGAGAACCTATCGAGCGCGGCAAGCGTGATGTTTTTACCCACTGCCATGACCGGGACGATGCCATCTTTCTTGCGATCCTCCGGCACCATGGCGATACCGTGGGCAATCGCCTGCTGGCAGTTTTCGATTTTTACCGGCTGTCCGTCGATATAAATACGGCCTTCCCAGCGGCCCGGCCACACGCCAAACAGGCACTGGACGGCTTCAGTGCGCCCGGCCCCGACTAACCCCGCAATACCGAGGATTTCGCCGCTGTGAAGGGAAAACGAGACGTCATTAACGCGCTTGATGTGGCGGTTAACGGGATGCCACGCGGTGAGGTTTTCCACCCGTAACACTTCGTCACCCGTGGTGTGCGGTTCGTTTGGATAGAGCGCCGTGAGCTCGCGCCCCACCATCATGGTGATAATGTCATCTTCACTCATGCCGGCAGCTTCACGTGTGCCGATGTGCTGACCGTCGCGGATCACACAGATGGTGTCCGAAATGGCTTTTACCTCATTGAGCTTGTGCGAAATGTAGATGCACGCAATGCCGTGGTTTTGCAGATCGCGAATGATATTGAGCAGGACGGCCGTTTCCTGCTCGGTGAGGGAGGCCGTTGGCTCATCGAGGATCAGCAGCCTTACCTGTTTGTTCAGCGCCTTGGCGATTTCAACCAGCTGTTGTTGCCCGAGGCCAAGATCACCGACGCGCGTATCCGGGGAAATCGCGAGACTTACCTGGGCCAGCAGTTTTTCACAGCGTAGCGTCATGGTGTCGTAATCCAGTACGCCATGACGTGAAATTTCGGCCCCCAGAAAAATGTTCTCCAGCACGGTGAGGTGCTTCACCAGCGCCAGCTCCTGGTGGATGATGGCGATGCCTTTGCGTTCGGTATCGCGAATGTGTGTCGCCTGAATCACTTCACCGGCAAAGACAATTTCGCCTTCGTAACTGCCGTGCGGGTAGATCCCACACAACACTTTCATCAACGTCGATTTGCCCGATCCGTTTTCGCCACACAGCGAGACCACTTCGCCGGGATTGAGCCGCAGACTGACGTTGTCGACCGCTTTCACCGCGCCAAAGCGCTTGGTGATGCTTTTCATTTCAAGTAAATAAGGCATAACTGCTCCACATGACCCGAGGGAAGAACAGTACAACTCGATGCGCCCCCGCAGAGCAGGGGCGCGCTGGATTACAGTTCACTCTTCTTGTGGAAACCGTCTTTAATGACGGTGGCGTCAATGTTCTCTTTATTGACTTCAATGGGGGTGAGCAGACGAGCCGGAACATCTTTAAGCCCGTTATTCAGCGTCGCGTCTGCCTTAGGTTGCTTACCATTTCCCAGCTCCACGGCAATTTCCGCCGCTGTATTCGCAAGCTGGGTAATCGGTTTGTAGACGGTCATGGTTTGTGTGCCAGCCATGATGCGTTTGACGCCCGCGAGGTCGGCATCCTGACCCGAAATCGCCACTTTACCTGCCAGCCCCTGGGCGCTGAGTGCCTGGATTGCGCCCCCTGCGGTGGCATCGTTGGATGCGACGACAGCATCGATTTTGTTGTTGTTGGCGGTTAAGGCGTTTTCCATGATTTTCAGCGCGTTTTCTGGCAGCCAGCCATCCGCCCACTGATCGCCGACCACTTTAATCTTACCGCTGTCGATATACGGCTTCAGGACTTTCATTTGCCCTTCGCGGAACAGCTTAGCGTTGTTATCAACCGGCGAGCCGCCCATCAGGAAATAATTGCCCTGAGGTACTTTGTCGATCAGGCTTTTAGCCTGTAATTCACCCACTTTTTCATTGTCGAACGAAATATAATAATCGATATCCGCATTATTAATCATGCGGTCATAGGCTAAGACTTTTATGCCTTCTTGTTTGGCTTCTTTAACGACGTTACTTAATACCTGGCCGTTATAAGGGATAATGACCAGCACATCAACGCCGCGGTTGATCATATTCTCAATTTGCGACATTTGCGTTTCTTCGTTGCCGTTCGCGGATTGCACAAACACATTCGCGCCAAGTGATTCCGCTTTTTTCACAAAAATATCGCGATCTTTCTGCCAGCGTTCAAGGCGCAGATCGTCAATCGCCATGCCAATTTTGACTTCCTTGGCATGTCCGGCAAAGCTTGCAAGGAGGAGCGTAGTGCAGAGAGTAAGGGACAGGTTCTTTATCTTCATAATTATAGGGCCTTTTTGTAGGGGTATGTGTTGCTGAGATAAAAGAAACATTCACTGCTGGGACGCAGCAAATTTTTAACGGGGAAAGGCGGGCTGGCAATTACAGATTTTTATCTTCGCATTATGATATTTGGTTTATTTCTGAATTTATGACCGCGATCGAATTTTAAAATACGTAACGTCTTAATTACATTTGATTATGGAAGAGGGACCGAAAAATAGTTTGCCTGCACATTATTTTGCGAGCCAGCGCACAGTTGTGCATTCTCTCAATAGCAGTGTGAAATAACGTAATTGAGCAAGCCAAAATGTCTATTCACTATTACTCCTGTATCAACGACTCGCCGCATACCCTGATTATGGAGCTCAATATGCAAGCTTATTTCGACCAACTCGATCGTGTTCGTTACGAAGGCCCGAAAACAACCAATCCTTTAGCATTTCGTCACTACAACCCGGATGAGCTGGTGCTGGGTAAGCGCATGGAAGATCATTTGCGCTTTGCCGCCTGTTACTGGCATACCTTCTGCTGGAACGGAGCCGATATGTTCGGCGTGGGTTCCTTTGACCGTCCATGGCAGCAGCCGGGTGAGGCCATCGAGCTGGCGAAGCGTAAAGCCGATGTCGCCTTTGAATTCTTCCACAAACTGAACGTGCCCTACTACTGCTTCCATGACGTGGATGTGTCGCCGGAAGGCGCCTCACTGAAAGAGTATCTGAACAATTTCGCGCAGATGGTGGATGTGCTGGCGGCTAAACAGCAGCAAAGCGGCGTGAAGCTGCTGTGGGGCACGGCAAACTGCTTTACCAACCCACGCTATGGCGCGGGTGCGGCAACCAATCCGGATCCGGAAGTGTTTAGCTGGGCGGCAACGCAGGTGGTTACCGCAATGAACGCCACGCATCAGCTGGGCGGTGAGAACTATGTGCTGTGGGGCGGTCGTGAAGGCTATGAAACCCTGCTCAACACCGACCTGCGTCAGGAGCGCGAGCAGATTGGCCGCTTTATGCAGATGGTGGTCGACCATAAACACAAAATCGGTTTCCACGGTACTCTGCTGATCGAACCGAAGCCTCAGGAACCTACGAAGCACCAGTACGACTACGACGTTGCTACCGTGTACGGCTTCCTGAAACAGTTCGGCCTGGAAAAAGAGATCAAAGTTAACATTGAAGCCAACCATGCCACGCTGGCCGGCCACTCTTTCCATCACGAGATCGCGTCTGCTATCGCGCTGGGTATCTTCGGTTCTGTTGATGCTAACCGCGGCGATGCGCAACTGGGTTGGGATACCGACCAGTTCCCGAACAGCGTGGAAGAGAATGCGCTGGTGATGTATGAAATTATCAAAGCGGGTGGTTTCACCACCGGCGGGCTGAACTTCGATGCCAAAGTGCGCCGTCAGAGCACCGACAAATACGACCTGTTCTACGGCCATATTGGCGCAATGGATACCATGGCGCTGGCGCTGAAAGTCGCCGCCCGTATGATTGAAGACGGTGAACTGGATAAACGTGTCGCGAAGCGTTATAGCGGCTGGAACAGTGAGCTGGGTCAGCAAATTTTGAAAGGCCAGTTATCGCTTGCGGACGTCGCGAAGTACGCTGAACAACATCAACTGGCACCGCAGCATCAGAGCGGGCATCAGGAACTGCTGGAAAACCTGGTTAATCACTACCTGTTCGATAAATAACAGTGAGTAGATAATAACGTAAGCCCGGTAAGCGTCGCGCCACCGGGCATTTCTGTTAAAGGAGTCACCGAATGTATATCGGGATTGATCTTGGCACATCGGGTGTGAAAGCCATCCTGTTAAGCGAGCAGGGCGACGTGTTAGCAACGCAGACAGAAAAGCTGCAGGTCTCACGTCCGCATCCGCTATGGTCGGAGCAGGATCCGGAGCAGTGGTGGCTGGCAACGGATCGTGCAATCAAAGCGCTAGGTGAACAGCACAGTCTGCGTGACGTCAAAGCCCTCGGCATTGCCGGGCAAATGCACGGCGCGACGTTACTGGACAGTCAGCATCACGTTCTGCGGCCGGCCATTCTCTGGAACGATGGTCGCTGTGCGGAAGAGTGCGCACTCCTTGAAGAGCGAGTACCCACCTCCCGCAGTATTACCGGCAACCTGATGATGCCCGGTTTTACCGCACCAAAGTTACTGTGGGTACACCGCCATGAGCCGGAAATTTTCCGTCAGGTGGCGAAAGTTTTACTGCCAAAAGATTACCTGCGTTTTCGCATGACGGGTGATTTCGCCAGCGACATGTCCGACGCTGCCGGCACGATGTGGCTCGACGTGGCCAAGCGTGACTGGAGCGAGGCCATGCTCGATGCCTGCCACCTGACTCGCGAACATATGCCAGCGCTCTATGAGGGCAGTGAGATAACGGGTGCCTTACAGCCTGCCGTCGCAGAACGCTGGAATATGCCCGCTGTCCCGGTGGTGGCCGGTGGCGGTGACAACGCGGCGGGTGCCGTGGGGGTCGGGATGGTGGAAGCCGGGCAGGCGATGCTTTCGCTGGGAACGTCTGGCGTCTATTTTGCGGTCAGCGAGGGTTATCGCAGTAATCCTGAAAGTGCCGTTCACAGTTTCTGCCATGCGCTGCCGGGAAAATGGCATCTGATGTCGGTTATGTTGAGCGCCGCCTCTTGCCTTGACTGGGCCGCGAAACTGACCGGGATGGCTGATGTTCCGGCACTGATTGCTGCTGCACAGCAGGCGGATGAAAGTGCGGGTACCGTCTGGTTTTTACCCTATCTTTCCGGCGAGCGCACGCCGCATAACAACCCGGAAGCGAAAGGGGTATTCTTTGGGTTAACCCATCAGCATGGTCCGGCGGAACTGGCTCGTGCCGTTCTGGAAGGCGTGGGATATGCCCTGGCGGACGGAATGGACGTGGTGCATGACTGCGGTGTGACGCCGGCGAGTATCACCCTGATTGGCGGCGGTGCGCGTAGCAGCTACTGGCGCCAGATGCTGTCTGATATCAGCGGACTGCAGCTCGATTTTCGTACCGGTGGTGATGTGGGGCCTGCGCTCGGTGCAGCGCGACTGGCACAGATTGCCATGAACCCGGAAACGCCGCTTTCTCAGCTGTTACCGCAGCTTCAACTGGAACAGGCGCATCTGCCTGATGCGGCACGTCATGCGCGTTATGCGCAAAGACGCGAGGTCTTTCGCAAAATCTACCAACAGCTGCTGCCGCTGATGTCGTAAATACGGTTGTCTGTCAGAGGCACGAGGTTGTCCTTTTTTGGTCTGTGCGGGCCTTTATTTCCTTGCCAGTATGGTGTCATACCCACTGGCGAGGAGATTCAACATGTCACGTACTGCATTAATCAACATCGATACTCAGCAGTCTTTTCATCATCGTCATTACTGGCAGGAGGACGAGATTCCTGCCTTTCAGCAGGCGATGCTGGGGCTGATTGAGGGCTGCCAGGCGCGTGGCATTCCTGTCGTTGATATTTTCCATGTAGATGAAGACGGTCCGTTCACACTGCAAAGCGGCTATGTCAAACCGATGGCCTTTTTACGTCATCAGCCGGACGTGGTCTTCCAGAAACACGTCCATAACGCGTTCACGGATACCGGGCTTGACCGCTGGCTGCGTGAGCGAGACATTAATCAGCTCATCGTGTGCGGCATTCGCACGGAACAATGCTGTGAAACCACTGCGCGGGTGGCATCCGATCTGGGCTATGCTGTGACCTTTGTTAGCGAGGCAACGCTCACGTTTCCAATGACGCACAAGGGGATAACCCTGAGCGCAGAGGAACTGCGCCATCGTACCGAGACGGTACTGGCCGGGCGGTTTGCCGACATTAAAACGGTTGCGGAGACGCTGGAGTCACTGTAATGAGCATCGACGTCTGGTTTGTGATGTTGCCCGGGGTGCTGTCATTAGACATGACAGGCCCGGCAGAGACCTTTGTGCTGGCAGGGGACGCGTTTCGCCTGCATTACATTGGTCCGCAGGCAGAGGTTCCGACGTCGATTGGTCTGATGATGGGCGGTATTCAGCCGCTGCCGGAAAGCCTGCCTGAGGGCAGTTTGCTGGTGCTGCCGGGGGTAAGCGACTCCCGCTTTCAGTTTTCAACGCCGCAGGCGCAGCTGATTCAGCACTGGTTAATGCGCCTGCAGCCGCACATTCATCGTCAGGATATCACCGTCATGTGTGTCTGTTCAGGGGCGTTGCTGGCGGCAAAATCGGGCTTGCTGAACCACCGGCAGTGCACAACGCATCATGACGTTATAAGCCGTTTGCGTACGGCGGCTCCGACGGCAATCATCAAAGAAAACCGGATCTTCGTGCAGGATGAGAATATCTGGACCAGCGCCGGCATCACCTCGGGCATCGACCTGGCGCTGCATATGATTAACCGTCTGTGTGGCGCAGAAAAAGCGCTGGCCGTGGCGCGCGAAATGGTGGTCTGGTTTCGTCGCTCCGGGGACGATCCCCAGCTGTCGCCATGGTTACGCTACCGCAATCATCTTCACCCGGCCATTCATCGTGCGCAGGATGCGCTTACCACCGAGCCGCACAAAGCCTGGGCTTTACCCGAGATTGCCGCTCTGGCGCATGTCAGCCCGCGCCATTTAACGCGGCTTTTTCAGACGCATTTAGGGATAAGCGTTCGCGACTATCTGGAGCAGTTGCGTCTGGCGGTGGCTGAACAGTGGCTGTTGCAAGGGCGTGGCGTGGAACAGGCCTCACTGGCCGCGGGGTTTTCCTCCCCGCGCCAGTATCATCGTGCCCGACAGCGCAGCGTTAACTGACGAAGCGGCGGGTGTCGACCTTCTGCAGCAGCATTGACAGCAGCAGGCTCGCCATCAGCGTGACGGTGAAAATCCACAGGATATCCAGCACAGGCCAGCTTTTAAACTCGACCCCTCTCGTTCTCAGGGCGTGGATCACCAGCGCGTGAAAACCGTATATACCGAGCGAGTGCCGGGAGATAACGCTCAGCACCGGAAGAGGGCGTGCGTTCAGGGTGTTTTTGACGAGCGTAAGCAGGGATACGGCACAGATGAAGACCATCGGGCCGCAATACAGGTACCAGGTATCGGCAAAATTGCCGCGCCATTGCAGTTCATGCAGCGTTCCACGCGAAATCACGATCACGCCGATGATAAACAACGCTGCACATAGCCCGTTCATGCCGCGTTTTTGGGTGTCCATCATCCCGATAGCTCGCCCCAGCATGCCGTAGAGCACGTAGTAAAAGGTATCGCCGTTGATATAGAGATTGACCGGTAACCATTCAAAACCATCAATTTTCTGCGAGACCGTATTCGGGTTAGCTATGATGCCAATGACCACCATCAGCGCCAGCAGCATTTTCCCGCTCACGGTTTTCACCTGAATCAGTGGGGAAACCAGATAGATAACGATAATGGCGAAGAAAAACCACAGATGGTAGAAGACGGGTTTTTGCAGAAGGTATTTGAGAGATAGCCCGGCGTTAATCGAGGTGAACAGGGTGATATAGAGCAAGGCCACGGCGCTGTAGAAGCCCAGGCAGGCGGCGATGCGGATAAAATGACGCGGTTGCGCGCTACGCTCGCCAAAAAAGAGAAAGCCGGAAATCATAAAGAACAACGGCACACTGACCCGCGACGCGGAGTTAAGAATATTGGCTATATCCCAGTTAACAGGGCTGATACTGTGCGCATTGGTGACATACCAGGTCGTCGTGTGGATCATGACCACCATCAGACACGCTATTCCTCGCAGATTATCAATCCAGCTAATTTTTGACGACATCAGTTCCTCATCATCCCTTGTAAATTCAGTGTGACTGCGATTGTATTGAAGCCTCTCTCTGGAAAATTCTGAGTTTTATTGAGCAGCCTTGTTTGAAAGCCGCGAGGTTCGCAGAATGCCAGGGCATAATCTATAAAAGCTTTGCTACTAAAAATAACAGCCACTGAACAGGGCGGTAATAAAAATGATGATGAAGCGTGCGGCGTCACTCTTTCTGCTGTTTATCCTGGCAGGATGCAGTACGCCACCCTCTGCACCCGTGCAAAAAGCACAGCAGGGAAAAATCAGCCCGGAACGCTCCCTGAATATGGAGCAGTTCTGTAAGGATCAGGCTGCGCGCCGCTATAACTCGGATGCGCAGAACATTGATGTCACCGGATTTGAGCGATTCCAGGGGAGTTATGAGCTGAAAGGCCATACGTCCCGTAAAGAGGGCTTTGTCTGTTCGTTTGACGCAGACGGTCAGTTTTTACATCTCTCCATGCGCTAAGCCGCTCGCATAATCAACAGCCAGACGCCGGCGGCTGCCTGGCGTGGTGGCTTATTTCCCCAATTTTCCCTAAACAAACCCGTTTCGTACTGTATATCTTGCAGGCAGCGGGTATACTGGTCCCTTCCATTTAAAACCACACGTATCCAGCACGACATACTATGCAAAAGTTTGATACCAAGACCTTCCAGGGCCTGATCCTGACCTTACAGGATTACTGGGCTCGTCAGGGCTGTACCATTGTTCAACCTTTGGACATGGAAGTAGGCGCAGGCACTTCACACCCAATGACCAGCTTACGCGCGTTGGGGCCGGAGCCAATGGCGACTGCTTATGTGCAACCTTCACGTCGTCCGACCGATGGCCGTTACGGCGAAAACCCGAACCGTCTGCAGCATTACTATCAGTTCCAGGTGGTGATTAAGCCATCGCCAGACAACATTCAGGAACTGTACCTCGGGTCACTGAAAGAGCTGGGTATGGATCCAACCATTCACGACATCCGTTTCGTGGAAGATAACTGGGAGAACCCAACGCTGGGTGCCTGGGGTCTGGGTTGGGAAGTGTGGCTGAACGGTATGGAAGTGACGCAGTTCACTTACTTCCAGCAGGTTGGCGGTCTGGAATGTAAACCGATTACCGGCGAAATCACCTACGGTCTGGAACGTCTGGCCATGTATATTCAGGGCGTAGACAGCGTTTACGACTTGGTCTGGAGCGACGGCCCGCTGGGTAAAACCACCTACGGCGACGTGTTCCATCAGAACGAAGTGGAGCAATCCACTTATAACTTCGAATACGCGGATGTGGACTTCCTGTTCACCTGCTTCGAGCAGTACGAGAAAGAAGCGCAGCAGTTGCTGGCGCTGGAGTCTCCGCTGCCGCTGCCTGCTTACGAGCGTATTCTGAAGGCCGCCCACAGCTTCAACCTGCTGGACGCCCGCAAAGCCATCTCCGTGACTGAACGTCAGCGCTACATTCTGCGTATTCGTACCCTGACCAAAGCCGTTGCAGAAGCGTACTATGCGTCCCGTGAAGCCCTTGGCTTCCCGATGTGCAACCGAAACAAATAAGAGGCGGCCATGTCTGAGAAAACTTTCCTGGTGGAAATTGGCACCGAAGAGCTGCCACCAAAAGCCCTGCGCAGCCTGGCTGAATCTTTTGCTGCGAACGTGACTGCTGAGCTGGATAACGCTGGCCTGGCACACGGTAAAATTGAATGGTTTGCGGCTCCGCGTCGTCTGGCGCTGAAAGTGGCGAACCTGGCGGCGTCTCAGCCGGATCGTGAAGTTGAAAAACGTGGTCCGGCGATTGCACAGGCGTTTGATGCTGAAGGCAAGCCAAGCAAAGCGGCTGAAGGCTGGGCGCGTGGTTGTGGTATCACCGTCGATCAGGCTGAGCGTCTGACCACCGATAAAGGCGAGTGGCTGCTGTACCGTGCACATGTGAAAGGTGAAAGTGCGCAAGCGCTGCTGCCTGACATGATCGCCACGTCACTGGCCAGGCTGCCGATTCCAAAACTGATGCGCTGGGGCGCAAGCGACGTGCACTTCGTACGTCCTGTGCACACCGTGACGCTGCTACTGGGCGATACCGTTATTCCGGCTACCATCCTGGGTGTGGCGTCCGATCGGGTGATCCGTGGGCACCGCTTCATGGGCGAGCCTGAGTTCACCATCGACAATGCTGACCAGTATCCGCAGATCCTGCTGGAGCGCGGTAAAGTTATTGCTGACTACGAACAGCGTAAAGCCAAAATCAAGGCGGATGCGGAAGACGCGGCGCGTAAGATTGGCGGTAAAGCGGATCTGAGCGACAGCCTGCTGGAAGAAGTGACCTCTCTGGTTGAATGGCCAGTGGTACTGACCGCGAAATTCGAAGAGAAATTCCTGGCCGTGCCGGCTGAAGCGCTGGTGTACACCATGAAGGGTGACCAGAAGTACTTCCCGGTTTACGCCAACGACGGCAAGCTGCTGCCAAACTTCATCTTCGTGGCGAACATTGAATCAAAAGATCCGATCCAGATTATCTCCGGTAACGAGAAAGTGGTGCGTCCACGTCTGGCGGATGCCGAGTTCTTCTTCAACACCGACCGTAAAAAGCGTCTGGAAGATCACCTGCCACGTCTGCAGACCGTGCTGTTCCAGCAACAGCTGGGTACGCTGCGCGACAAGACTGACCGTATTGCGGAGCTGTCTGGCTGGATCGCACGTGAAATCGGTGCGGATGTGAACCACGCAACGCGCGCGGGTTTACTGTCCAAGTGTGACCTGATGACCAACATGGTGTTCGAATTTACCGACACCCAGGGTGTGATGGGGATGCACTACGCGCGTCACGACGGTGAAGCGGAAGATGTGGCCGTGGCCCTGAACGAGCAGTATCAGCCGCGCTTCGCGGGTGACGCGCTGCCGTCTAATCCGGTGGCCTGTGCGGTCGCGATTGCCGATAAGATGGACACCCTTGCAGGTATCTTTGGCATCGGTCAGCATCCAAAAGGCGACAAAGACCCGTTTGCGCTGCGTCGTGCTGCCCTGGGCGTGCTGCGTATCATCGTTGAAAAGAACCTGAACCTGGATCTGCAGACCCTGACTGAAGAAGCGGTACGTCTGTACGGTGATAAGCTGACCAACGCCAACGTGGTCGATGATGTGATCGACTTTATGCTTGGTCGCTTCCGTGCGTGGTATCAGGACGAAGGTTACACCGTCGATACCATTCAGGCGGTACTGGCACGTCGTCCAACCCGTCCGGCAGATTTCGATGCGCGTATGAAGGCGGTTTCCCACTTCCGTACGCTGGAAGCGGCATCTGCACTGGCCGCGGCTAACAAGCGTGTCTCTAACATTCTGGCGAAATCAGACGAAACGCTGAACGAGCGTGTGAACGCTGCGACGCTGAAAGAGCCAGAAGAGATCGCCCTGGCGATGCAGGTTGTGGTACTGCGTGACAAGCTGGAGCCGTATTTCGCCGAAGGCCGCTACCAGGAAGCCCTGGTGGAGCTGGCGGAACTGCGTGATGTCATCGATGCCTTCTTCGAGAAAGTGATGGTGAACGTGGAAGATAAAGAGCTGCGTATCAACCGTCTCTCTATGCTCGAAAAACTGCGTGAGCTGTTCCTGCGCGTGGCGGATATTTCGCTGCTGCAGTAACGTGCATGTGCCCGGTGACGGGCCAGCAGATGAGAAAAACCCGCTTCGGCGGGTTTTTTTATGTCTCGTTTTTTCGTGGGCCGGATAAGTGCAGTGCAATCGCCTAAAAATTCACCTTGAAATGGTCAGCAAATTACCGTTATCCTGTTTCTCGTTATATTTCTCCCTCAGGAGCGCATCCCGAAAATGAACAAACACGACTGATGAATTTCGATCCTTGCTAAACGCGACCGCGTCGGCAGGGGATGTTTTGATTTCATTCAGGAGTGCTTATGGCTCATTTTGCGCAATCCCCTTCTTTTATTTTGCATCAGGTGACCTGTCAGTTTGCGACGGGCGATACCCTTTTTGGTCCGCTGAATCTTTCTCTGGCGCCGTCACTGTGCGCGCTGGTTGGCCGCAACGGCAGCGGTAAAACACGTCTGCTACGTTTGCTGGCAGGGTGTGATGAACCTGCCAGCGGTCATATCGAACGTTTTGCAACGCACGCTTATGTGGCACAACAGCCCGATATCTCCCCGCGAACCACGCTTGCTGAGCTGCTGGGGTATGAGGCGATTTTTGCGGCGCGTAAGCGCATCGACAGCGGTGACTACCAGCCCGATGATTTGGCGTTACTCGACGGACACTGGGATGTAGCAGAACGTCTGAGCGAGGCGTTTTTCCACGCAAAACTTCCACCATTTGACCCGGATAAATCAGCCATGGAACTCAGTGGCGGCGAGCGCATTCGCGCGTTGCTCTGTGGCGCGTTTACGGCTGATGCGGATTATCTGCTGCTGGACGAACCCACCAACCATCTCGACCGGCAGGGACGTGAGTGGTTCTACGACCAGCTCGCCCGTTATCAGGGGGGCGTGCTGGTGGCCTCCCACGACCGTGAACTGCTGGCGAAGGTACCGCGTATTCTTGAACTGAGCGCCTCGGGTCTTCGCCACTACGGTGGCAGTTACGACGACTATACGCATCAGCGGGACGCCGAACAGCAGGCAGCCCGTGCGGCACTGGAACATGCGGCAACAGAACGCAAACGCACCCGCGCGCGGATGCAAAAAGAGCATGACGAAAGCCAGCGGCGTTCGGCGAAGACGTTACGTACGGTCGATAACCTTAATATCGCCTCGTTCGAGCGGGTCAAATACAAAATGGCCGCCAAAGAGCGCATTGGCGCCTGGAAAAAACAGCATGGCGATCAACATGAAGCGCTGAATGCTGCGGTGAACAAGGCCCGGGAGCGAGTTGAAGAGGAGAATCCGGTGATGTTCACGTTGCCTGGAAGCCAGATTGCTGAGGGGAAACAGGTGCTGGTGATGGAGGGGCTGGTGCTGCCACACGTCACTCTCCCGCCGACCAACTGGCGGATGGACGGACCGATGCGCGTGGCGCTAAAAGGACCAAACGGCTGCGGTAAATCGACGCTTTTAAAAGCCATTCTCGGCGAAGTGGCTCCGCTCTCAGGAACGTGTAAGGTATCGGTAAACTGCGCTTATCTCGATCAACATCTGTCGCAGCTCGATCTTTCGCAGTCGGTGATGGCACATCTCAATCTGAGTCATACACCTCTGGAAGAGGGTGTGCTGCGAACCCGTTTAGCGCAGCTTCAGCTGGGCGCTGACAAAGTGGCGCTTCCGCTGGCTGAGCTGAGCGGCGGGGAACGTCTCAAGGCTGCTCTGGCCTGTGTCTTGTGGCGTGAGGACGCTACGCAGCTTTTACTGCTGGATGAACCGACCAACCATCTGGATCTGGCCTCGGTCGAGGCGATTGAAGCCGCACTGGCCGGTTTCACCGGGGCATTGCTGGTGGTTTCTCACGATGAGGCTTTTTTGCGGGGGTTAGCATTGACGCATGAACTGGTCTGGGAAGAGGCGGGTTGGCGGTGTGCCCCCCTTTAAAACACAAGCCCCCGCAAAGGCGGGGGCGGTAACTCACTTTACTGCATCATGCTATATGCTTGCTGAGTGCAGGGTTGGCCTGAATCAGGCGCATCAGCTTTAGCTCGGTTGGGGTGGGTTTTTCGCGTTTTGACTCCCACTCCTGCACCATAGCCACGCTGACACCCATCGCTCTGGCGAATTCTTCAGTTTTTAATCCAGTCCCTTTACGCAATTGCTCATATTCTTTAAAGGGATTGGATCTTTGTTGCAGGGTTAACGTCTGCGGTACATCTTTAAAAATAATCTGTTCCAGGCTGCTCAGCAGCTCAAGCTCAGGATCTTTATATTCCATTGAGGACTCCTCTTAAATCACATACCGGGATCAAGAACATCAGAGAGCCTGTTAAGAATAGTCCCTAATACAAACGACGGATCGTCACGGATGTGATTAATCGTGCGGTAATGATCGCTTTATGCGTTTCAGCCGTTGCCAGGGTGAGACTAATTACCTGATTACGCTTATGTCGGCTTCGCCAGGTATTTTTTTGTAAATAGTAAGAAATAAAACGGCAATAGCCGTTTTGCATGAAAAGAGTATCTTGCAGGGCTGACCTGGACTATCCTTGTCAGCGTCGGGCACGCATGTGCCGGTGTGCGCTTTTTTGGGTGAAAGGAGTAATGAAATGGCGACAGGAAAGTCCTGCTCTCGCTGGTTTGCGCCTATTGCGGCGTTGTTGATGGTTGTTAGCCTGAGTGGGTGTTTTGATAAAGAAGGCGATCAGCGCAAAGCGTTTATCGATTTTCTGCAGAATACGGTGATGCGCAGCGGTGAACGGTTGCCGACGCTGACTGCGGATCAGAAAAAACAGTTTGGCCCCTTCGTGTCTGATTACGCCATTCTTTATGGTTATTCACAGCAGGTGAGTCAGGCGATGGATTCCGGTATCCGTCCGGTTGTGGATAGCGTGAACGCTATTCGCGTCCCGCAGGATTACATGACGCAACGTGAACCGCTGCGCCAGTCCAACGGTGCGCTCGGCGTGCTGAGCCAACAGCTGCAGAATGCGAAAATGCAGGCGGACGCGTCACGTTCCGCGCTGAAGCAGGGCGACGATCTCAAACCGGTCTTCGACAAAGTGTATGAGAAAGTGGTGTCGAAACCTTCTGAAGCGATGCAACCGCTGATCCCGGCCGCGCAAATTTTCACGCAGCAGCTGGTTCAGGTGGGGGACTTCATCTCCCAGCAGGGCACTCAGGTGAGCTTTGTGGCCAACGGTATTCAGTTCCCGACCTCGCAGCAGGCAAGCCAGTATAATGCGCTGATTGGGCCACTGGCCTCCCAGCACCAGGCCTTTAGTCAGGCGTGGAGTGCAGCGGTCGCTGCCACAGAATAAATCGGAAAACCCCGCCTCAGGCGGGGTTTTTTATTCCGGGCGAAAATAACGCTTGTTATTCTTCTACCACATCGGTATAACTATACAGGTCGGTTTGTTACACAGACCTAAAGCAGTTTAGTAAAGCAGTCCAGATTGTTATCCATAGATACCCTTCGTAGTGACCCTTCCTTCATCGCTTAAAAATCTGTAACACAATCCATCAAGCCGGAAGGCACAATATATTTGTTAATTAAGGTAATTCTATGTCTGCTAAAATGACTGGTCTGGTAAAATGGTTCAACGCTGATAAAGGTTTCGGCTTCATCACTCCTGACGATGGCTCTAAAGACGTGTTCGTACACTTCTCTGCTATCCAGAACGAAGGCTACAAATCTCTGGATGAAGGTCAGAAAGTTTCCTTCACCATCGAAAGCGGCGCTAAAGGCCCAGCAGCTGGTAACGTTGTAAGCCTGTAAGCTTCCAACCCAGTAGCACAAATTTTAAAAACCCGCCTTCTGGCGGGTTTTTTCATTTCTATCGCTGAACCTGCGGGTTAACGCAATTGATTTCCACCTTTCCGCTAAGGGCAGCGATCAGGTTGTCTACCGCGGTTGCAGCCATATTGTAGCGTGTTTCATGGGTTGCTGAGCCGATGTGGGGCAGGGCCACCACGTTGGGCAATGAAAGCAACGGGGAGTCCACCGGCAGCGGTTCCTGTTCAAACACGTCAAGACCGGCAGCATGGATCTCACCCTGTTGCAGAGCCTCAATCAACGCCTTCTCATCCACCACCGGGCCACGACCCGCGTTGATGAAAATGGCCGTTTTCTTCATTTTTTCAAACGCCTCTTTACCGATAAGATGACGGGTTTCGTCCGTCAGCGGCAGGATCAGACAGACAAAATCGGCTTCCTGCAGCAGCGTATCCAGCTCGCAGTAGCGGGCGTTAAAACGTTCTTCGGCTTCACTGTGATGACGACGCGCGTTATAAAGAATCGGCATGTTAAAACCAAAATGTGCGCGCTGCGCCAGAGCCAGGCCAATACGGCCCATGCCAACGATGCCCAGCGTTTTGCCATGAACATCCACCCCAAACCAGTCCGGACCAATGCTTTTTGTCCATTCGCCAGCTTTGACGCGATCGGCCACTTCGACCACACGACGCGCCGTGCTGAGGACCAGCGCCATCAGCGTGTCGGCCACGGTCTCCGTCAGCGCATGTGGCGTATGCATCAACAGGATCTTGCGGGCATTAAGGGCATCCACGTCGAAGTTGTCATAGCCCACGGAAACGGTAGAGGTAGCACGAAGCTTCGGCATTTTCTCCAGCAGGGCGACATCCACTTTTTCGCTTGAACCCAGCAAACCTTCGGCGCTGGCGAACGCATCGGCGTGCTGTGCCACGGTTTCCGGGCTGAGGTTCTTCACCTGGGTAACGGTGAAGTGTTCCTCAAGGCGTTTCTGCAGATCTTCCGGCAGTGCTTTATACAAAATGACGGACGGCTTCATGCTAATCTCCGTTGATTTTTAAGGATTCAGGCGTGGCGTGCGCCGACAGGTAATTGTTGATTATTAGCAGGCTTAACAATCAGAGTAAGCCACACGGAGGCGAAAAGCGCTACCCCCATAAATATGTACGATGCGGATGGGCTGCCGGTTGCTCCGTTCAGGTAACCCACAAACCAGGAGCCGCAGAACGAGCCCAGCGCCCCCATACTGTTAATCAGTGCCATCGCGCCGCCTGCCACGTTACGCGGCAGCATCTCCGGGATGATCGCAAAGAACGGTCCATAAGGGGCGTACATTGCCGCGCCCGCAATCACCAGCAGGGTGTAAGAGACCCAGAAATGGTTCGCGCCGACGGCCCAGGAACCAATGAAGGCAAAGGCAGCGATCAGCAGCAGCGGCCAGACAAACAGCTTACGGTTCTGCATTTGGTCCGATGCCCATGACGCAATGATCATGGCGATTGTGGCTGCGAGGTAAGGTACAGACGACAGCCAGCCCACTTCCACCATGCCAAGGTTTTCACCGGCATTGCGGAGAATCGATGGCAGCCACAGTACGAAACCGTACACGCCAATGCTCCAGGTGAAATACTGGGCGCAGAGCAGAATCACGTTACGCGAGCGGAATGCTTCACCGTAGTTACGCACCGCTTTCAGGCCTTGCTGTTCTTTATCCAGCTGCGCCTGCAGAGCGGCTTTTTCATCTTCGGAGAGCCATTTCGCCTGCGCAGGTTTATCTTTTACCAGCATCCACCAGCAGAATGCCCAGATAACCGCTGGTACCCCTTCGATAATGAACATTTCACGCCAGCCGAAGGACTGGATCAGGTAGCCAGAAACCACCGACATCCACAGCACGGTGACCGGGTTACCGAGGATCAGGAAAGTATTGGCTCGTGAGCGTTCGGATTTGGTAAACCAGTTGCTGATATAAATCAGCATCGCGGGCATTACCGCTGCCTCAACGACCCCAAGAATAAAGCGAATGGCTGCCAGAGCAGGAATATTATTCACCACGCCGGTCAGTGAGGCGCAGGCACCCCACAGGATCAGGCAAACGAAAATCAATTTGCGGACGCTGCGACGCTCCGCATAGATAGCGCCGGGGATCTGGAAGAAGAAGTAGCCCAGGAAGAAAAGGGCACCCAGCAACGAAGAGATACCTTTGGTGATCCCCAGGTCTTCGGTGATCCCTGCCGCGGACGCGAAACTGAAGTTGGCACGATCAAGGTACGCCAGGCTGTATGTGATAAACACGATTGGCATGATGTACCACCAGCGTTTTACTGCATTGGTCGAACTGTTCATAGGCTTGCCTCTGTTGTTGAGGTTTGTACCGCCGTTGTATGTAGGGTACACGGTGGTTTGTTTTGTTTCCCCCTGACCTACCTGAGGAGAGGGGGAGGGAAACGGAATTTATTCGTTCAGCTGCGCGCGGGTCGGTAATCCTTCACTGTCGCCCTGCACCTGGATTGCCAGCGAGCCAATTTTATTGCCCCGGGCGACGGCCTGCTGCAGCGGTTTGCCTTCCAGCAGGGCACTAATGACCCCCACGGCAAAACCATCGCCAGCGCCGACGGTATCAACCACGTTATCAACCTTCACGGCCGCGACTGCGCCTTGCTCGCCGTTAGCCGTTTTAAACCAGGCGCCATCGGCGCCGGTTTTCAGCACCACCGCTTTTACCCCTTTGTTGAGGTAAAAATCGGCAATCCCTTCAGGGGTGTTTTTACCGGTCAGGATCATGCCTTCTTTCACGCCCGGCAGAACCCAGTCAGCCTGAAACGCCAGACGGTTCAGCTTCTCGATCATTTCCGCTTCGCTTTTCCACAGCACCGGGCGCAGGTTAGGATCGAATGAGATCGTTTTCCCCTGAGCCTTCATGGTGGTTGCGGCATGATCCAGTAATGCATACGAACTGGCTGAAAGCGCAGCCGCCACGCCGCTCAGATGCAGATGGCGTGCGGAGGCGAAATAGTGGGCGTGGTAATCCTCGACTGAGAGGTGGCTCGCCGCAGACCCTTTACGGAAATACTCTACAATGGGATCGGTTCCATTTTCGACTTTCGATTTAAGCTGGAAACCGGTCGGGAAGCGTCCATCGAGGGTGACGCCGGAAGCATCAATGCCCTCTTTTTTCAGCGAATCGAGAACGAAATGGCCAAAGCTGTCATCACCCACGCGGCTGACCCAGCCGACATTCAGACCCAGGCGCGCCAGGCCGGTCGCGACGTTCAGCTCAGCCCCCGCCACGCGTTTGATAAAGTGCTCCACCGTACTCAGGTCGCCCGTTTCGGTGGCGACAAACATCGCCATGGCTTCGCCGATAGTGATCACATCCAGCGTCTTGTGCATGGTTTACTCCTCACGCAGCAGGTTTACGTAATGACGGGTGACGGCGGTTAAATCCGCCCCTTCCAGCGGGAACTCGATACCACGCGGGGCATCGGCGGGCAGCTGACAAAGCAGATCCAGCCAGCGCGCATCGGCCCGATCCGGCGCCACGGCGCGGAAATTTTCTTTATGCGGCACGGCGGCTTTAACGTGGATATAGCTCACTGCAGAGGCCAGATGGCGCGCGGCTTCTTCCGGGGAGTCGCCCACCCACAGCCAGTTGCCCATGTCGAACGTCAGCGTGACGGGCAGCGCCATGTCCCGGCAGGCGGCTTTGAAGCGCTGCATCGGCGCAAGCTGGCCGCAGTCGGTCTGGTCGTTTTCCACCACCAGGGCCATACCGCTTTCATCGAGCAGGGCACGCAGGGCGTGAAGCGGCTGGGTGTCGCTGAAATGACCCAGCGAGACCTTGAGCCACAGCGCATTCAGGGTACTGGCTTCGCTGAGATAACGGGGAAGGTCAGGGTTGAGGGTGCCATCGGGCATAAACAGGGCCGCAGGGGCGGAGTAGCATGCCAGCAGGCCCAGCAGCTCAATGGATTCACCCAGCGCGGGCAGCGCCAGCAGCTCTTCGCTGTTGAACAACTCGCGGCGGATCTCGACGCCGTCGGCACCCGCGCCCGCAATGACGGGCAGCATTGCCCGTTGACCACCTGCCTGTCGCACCTGTTCCGCGCCATACGCGGCGGTGACCACCATGATTTTTCTGCCCATCGTCGGACTCCATCGCAATACATCAATACTATTACGCTAGATGGAACCGGTTCCAAAGAAAAGGTCAGGATGTTGAATTTATGATCGGTATCACAAGGGAAAATTAACGGGCGGTGGAGCCGCGAACAATCAACTCGCCGGAAAATACCTGTTCGCGAACGGCATCGCTGGTGCCTTCAATACGACGAACCACTTGTTCAACAGCGGCATAGCCAATCTGCCAGGTGGGTTGTTTGAGGGTGGTGATCCCGACGCCAGCCAGTTCTGCCCACTCGAGTTCATCGAACCCCAGCAGACCGATATCGCTTCCCCAGTGCAGGCCAATGCGCTTAAGCGAGCGGGCAACCTGCAGGGTCAGCGCCCCGTTGGCAGAGATAACGGCTTTACGCATTCCGCGATGGCGGGTGTGGAACTGCCGCAGGGTATTGTCGAGCTGATCGGCTTCGTGGAGGGGCGTTTCGGCATTCTCGGCAATCACGCCGGGGTAACGCTCCAGCGTGGCACGAAACGCGCTCAGTCGCTCACGACGGGTGTTGACCATGCCCAGAGGTTCGCTCAGAAACAGGATGGCTTCAAAGCCCTGTTCAATCAGATGCTCAGTGGCGGTTGTCGCCGCCTGAGTGTTATCCAGCCCGACGACATCGCAGGCGAATTCCGGGATTTTGCGGTCGATGAGAACCATCGGCAGGGAGGATTGCTGCAGGCGGTTTAAGCCCTCTTCACGCATGCCCACGGCATTCACCACAATCCCTTCGACCTGATAGCTGCGCAGCAGATCCAGGTAATGCAGCTCCTGATCGACTTCGTTGTTGGTGTTACAGACCAGCGGCGTAAAGCCCTTTTCGCGACAGGCGGCTTCAATTCCGCTCAATACGTTAACGGAGTAGGGATTGGTGATATCGGCGATGATAAGCCCGATAAGACGGGTACGACCCCGTTTGAGCCCGCGCGCCATAAGGCTCGGGCGGTAGTCGAGATCGGCAATGGCTTGTTCAATACGAGCGAGCAACGCATCGGACAGCAGGTGTTTCTCGCCGTTGAGGTAGCGTGAAATGCTGGTTTTACCGGTTTTGGCGGCTTTCGCCACGTCGCTGATTGTGGCCCGTGTTGGTTTGCTCATCGCTGAATTCCCTGAAGTGAGTGAGAACACCTTAGCGGGAAAATTAGCGATGGCAAGCGGTTCATGCCGACGTGGCGGCATGATGCCCTTATCCCCCTCTCCCCTGGAAGAGGGGGGCAGCCCTTACTGAATTGGGCTTAAGGTAATCTCAACGCGACGGTTCTGCGCTTTGCCTTCCGCCGTGCTGTTGCTGGCGATAGGGTTTGCAGGGCCCATGCCGCTGGTGCGGATGCGGTTTGCTGCAACGCCCTGCGTGATCAGCGAGCTGGCCACAGAATCGGCACGCTGCTGAGACAGACGCATATTCAGATCCTGGCTGCCGGTGCTGTCGGTATAACCGATCACATTCACCGCAGTCTTGTTGTACTCTTTCAGCACCATTGCCACGCCGGTCAGGGTGTTCGCCCCTGCTGGTTTCAGCGTTGCGCTGCTGCTGTCGAAGGTGACGTTGTTTGGCATATTCAGGATGATGTTATCGCCGCTGCGCGTTACGCTCACGCCGGTGCCTTTCATTTTGTCGCGCAGTTTTGCTTCCTGCACATCCATGTAATAACCCACGCCGCCGCCCAGGGCTGCACCTGCCGCTGCGCCAATTAACGCGCCTTTGCCGCGGTCTTTCTTGGAGGAGGAGAGTGCGCCCACACCAGCCCCTACCAGCGAGCCGAGACCCGCGCCGATGCCGGATTTACCTGCTTCGCTTTCACCGGTGTAAGGGTTTGTTGTGCAGCCAGAAACAGCCAGTGCACCGCTCACCAGAGCGGCAATAACGAATACGCGTTTTTTCATCTTATTTCCTTAATCCTTTTTATTCTTTGCCACGACGCGCGTAGCAGTTGATTATGACGTCCAGATACGGAGAAAATTCCGGGTATAACTCTGAAATTTGTGACAAACCATAAACTGCCTCACTAAGAAGGCCGTAAAACCTGCACGCAACCAGGAGCGCACGCTTGAGCACCTCAACAAAAACGATTCTGACCGCCGCCCACTGGGGGCCGATGCTGGTCGAAACCGATGGCGAAAATGTTCTGTCGTCTCGCGGGGCATTGCCAACGCAACATCCCAACTCTTTACAGACCGTCGTTCGCGATCAGGTGCACAGCAAAACGCGCGTGCGCTGGCCGATGGTGCGTAAAGGATTTCTGACGTCGCCAGACAAGCCGCAGGGGATTCGTGGTCAGGATGAGTTTGTCCGGGTGAGCTGGGATGACGCGCTGGCGCTGATCCATGCGCAGCACAAACGTATTCGCGACACGTATGGCCCGTCGTCCATTTTTGCCGGATCTTACGGCTGGCGTTCAAACGGCGTGCTGCATAAGGCTTCGACGTTACTGCAGCGCTATATGAGTCTGGCCGGGGGGTATACCGGCCATCTTGGGGATTACTCCACCGGCGCAGCGCAGGCGATCATGCCCTACGTGGTGGGCGGTAACGAAGTGTATCAGCAGCAGACCAGCTGGCCGCTGGTGCTGGAGCACACCGATGTGGTGGTGCTGTGGAGCGCCAACCCGCTCAATACCCTGAAAATCGCGTGGAATGCCAGTGACGAGCAGGGGATCCCGTATTTCGATGCGTTGCGTAAAAGCGGCAAACGCATCATCTGCATTGACCCGATGCGCTCGGAAACCATGGACTTCTTTGGCGACAGCGCCGAGTGGATTGCCCCGCATATGGGCACCGACGTGGCGATGATGCTGGGCATTGCCCATACGCTGGTGGAGAACGGCTGGCACGATACCGGGTTCCTCGCACGCTGTACCACCGGTTTTGACAACTTCGCCGACTATCTGACGGGCACTACAGACGGTATGGCCAAAACGGCAGAGTGGGCGGCAGAGATTTGTGGGGTTCCTGCGACCAAACTGCGTGAACTGGCAGCGTTATTCCACCAAAACACCACGATGTTAATGTCCGGATGGGGGATGCAGCGCCAGCAGTTCGGTGAGCAGAAACACTGGATGCTCGTGACGCTGGCCGCCATGCTCGGGCAAATTGGTACGCCGGGCGGTGGGTTTGGTCTCTCTTATCATTTCGCCAATGGCGGCAACCCGACCCGCAAAGCGGCAGTGCTGGCTTCTCTGCAGGGCTCGGTTCAGGGCGGTGTGGATGCCGTGGATAAAATCCCGGTGGCGCGCATTGTTGAAGCCCTGGAAAACCCGGGCGGGTTTTATCAGCATAACGGTCTGGATCGCCACTTCCCGGATATCCGGTTTGTCTGGTGGGCCGGTGGCGCGAACTTTACTCATCACCAGGACACGAATCGCCTGATCCGCGCCTGGCAGAAGCCAGAACTGGTGGTTATCTCAGAATGCTTCTGGACCGCCTCAGCCAAACATGCCGATATTGTGCTGCCGGCGACCACCTCGTTTGAGCGTAACGACCTCACCATGACCGGTGACTACAGCAATCAGCATATGGTACCGATGAAGCGCGTCGTAGCGCCGCGTGATGAGGCGCGTGATGATTTTGAGGTGTTTGCTGAGCTGAGCGAGTTGTGGGAAACGGGGGGGCGCGAGCGTTTTACCGAGGGCAAAACGGATTTGCAGTGGCTGGAGACGTTCTACCAGATTGCAGGTCAGCGCGGGGCCCCGCAGGGCGTGACGCTGCCGCCATTTGCACAATTCTGGGAAGCGAACCAGATTATTGAGATGCCGGAGAGTGAACAGAATGCGCAGTTTGTTCGCTTCGCCGATTTCCGCCGCGACCCGGAGAACCATCCGCTGAAAACCGAGAGCGGGAAGATTGTGATCTACAGCGAGCGTATCGCCCAATTTAAGTATGCCGACTGTCCGGCGCATCCAACGTGGCTTGAGCCGGACGAGTGGCACGGTAATGCCCAGCCGGAACAGCTGCAGGTGTTATCGGCCCATCCTGCCCATCGCCTGCACAGCCAGCTTAACTATTCATCACTGCGCGAGCGGTATGCGGTTGCCGGACGGGAGCCCGTGACCCTGAACAGCGCAGATGCACGCGCGCGTGGGATCATTGACGGTGACGTGGTTCGCGTCTGGAATCAGCGTGGCCAGGTGCTGGCAGGGGCGGTAGTGAGCGACGGGATTAAACCTGGCGTTATCTGCATTCACCAGGGGGCATGGCCAGACCTGGAGCCGAGCGAAGGCGGTATTTGTAAAAACGGTGCAGTAAACGTTCTGACCAAAGATCTCCCCAGCTCGAAGCTGGGGAATGGCTGCGCGGGGAACACGGCGCTGGCCTGGGTCGAGAAATATCAGGGACCCGAGCTTACGCTCACGGCGTTTGATCCGCCTGCCAGCTCATGATCCACGTTGGGTGCTGAGTGTCATCCTGCCAGGCGCTGTCTTCAATGCGAAAACCCTGTGCATGATAGAAATTCACCGCCCGGACATTTTTCTGGTAGACCTCCAGGCTTAAATACGGGAAGCGCTGTTGAACATGGTTCAGCAGCGCACGCCCAATCCCCCGACCAATAAAATCAGTTGAGACAAACAGCGCGCCTACAAACTGGGACTGCATGACGCTGATAAAGCCGCGCAGCATTCCATCCTCTTCCCATACCCAGGTTTCGGCGGCGGGCAGGTAAACATCCCGCACCATACCTTCGTTCTCTTTCCAGTAGCTTGCGCTGATAAACGGGTGCGCCTCCGTGGTGCTTTCAAGCCACAGACTCAGGAGTGGCCCGGCATTATCACTTTCCCATTTGCGGATCATGGTGCCTCCCTGGATGACAGACGCAGCCGGTAACGTGGTCGTTGACCAGGCCACAGGCCTGCATAAAGGCGTAACAGATGGTGGAGCCGACAAATTTAAAGCCGCGTTTTTTCAGTGCCTTAGAGAGCGCATCCGACGCCGGGGTGGAGGCCGGGATTTCCGCGAGCGTGGCGGCCTGGGTAATTTGCGGCGTATTGTTCACAAACGTCCAGACAAATTCTGAGAACGGTTCTCCGTTTTGCTCCATCGCCAGATAAGCGCGCGCGTTACCAATGATGGCCTGGATCTTACCGCGATGGCGGATGATGCCTGCATCCTGGACCAGCCGTTCCACATCGTCCTCGGTCATGGCAGCGACGGCGACCGGATCGAACTGATGGAAAGCATTACGATAGTTTTCCCGTTTCTTAAGCACCGTAATCCATGACAAGCCCGCCTGTTGACCTTCCAGGCAGATCATCTCAAAAAGCTTTTTCCCTTCTGTCTCCGGTACGCCCCATTCCCGATCGTGATAGTCGATATAAAGCTGATCCTGGCTTACCCAACCGCAACGCTGCATCGGTTATCTCCCTTAATGAAACGGTTATCGCAAAATTTTCATTCTGTCAGGCTTGACGTGTCTACTATAAAGACAATAGTTAATACAGGGCCATATGCTCGCAAAACTCTTCCTAAACAATGACAAATATCGCCGAATTCGGCTCTCTCTGGAGTCGCTTTGATGATGATAAAAAAAATCAGTGGTCGCCATGCTGTTTCTGGCCTGGCGGGGATTTCAGCCTGTCTGTTTTTTTGTAATACAGCATTTGCCTGGCAACAGGAATATATCGTTTCAGACGCCCAAAGTAATACGGCGGAACGCTATACATGGGATGCGGATCACCAACCGCGTTATGAGGATATTCTCGCCGAGCGGATTCAGTCCTCACAAAATGCCCCCGGACTTGCGCTGAGTTTACCGTCGGGTTCCACGCCGGCAGGGGCCATGAGCGTGGGCTGGAATATTCCGGTGTCAGGGCGTATCACGACCGGTCCGGTGATGGCATGGCGTTATGACGGCACGGCACCGATGATGATCAACGAATTTGGTGACAGCGCGACGACGCAGGGGCTTACCGACCCACTCTGGCATGCCAGCGTCAGCACGCTCGGCTGGCGCTTGGATACACAGTATGGCGAGCTTCGCCCGTGGGCGCAGATAAGCTATAACCAGCAGTTTGGTGAAAACCAGTGGAAATCCCAGTTTGGGATGCCACAGACACCTGCACCGACACAAAGCGGCAACTGGATGGATGTAACCGTCGGAACGGATATTCCGTTTAACACGCATATGGCGGCCTATGCGTCGCTGGCACAAGGGGAATACACCACCACCGGTGAGGAGTTTATGTACACCCTGGGCGTGAGCGCTAATTTTTAAGGTTGTTACTTTTTTAAACGTGCCGATAACATCCTGAATACAATAGCCGTGGGGGTTGTAGCGATAGCAGTCACTAACACGCTGTCGCTTCATTCCCCGGCAAGGTCATTCATTCCCGATTTATGGCATTTCATTCCATTCCTCCTGCATTTCATGCCGTTTTACCCCAGGCATATTAAGGTTTTGTTTATCGTTGTCCTCAGCGAATTCCCTTACTTTCTCTTGCAGGACAACTGCCATGAACACATCAACTTACAACCGTACGCGCTGGCTAACGCTTTTTGGCACCATCGTGACCCAGTTTGCACTGGGGTCGGTCTATACCTGGAGCCTGTTTAACAGTGCGCTTTCCGATAAGCTTGGTGCACCGGTCAGCCAGGTGGCGTTCTCCTTCGGCTTGCTGAGCCTCGGGCTGGCGCTTTCATCTTCCGTCGCGGGAAAATTGCAGGAGCGATTCGGCGTGAAGCGGGTGACGATGGCATCCGGTATCTTGTTGGGCGTGGGCTTTTTCCTGACGGCGCATTCCAGCAACCTGATGATGCTGTGGCTGAGCGCCGGGGTGCTGGTGGGACTTGCCGACGGTGCAGGTTATCTGCTGACCCTGTCAAACTGTGTGAAGTGGTTCCCGGAACGTAAAGGTTTAATCTCTGCGTTTGCCATCGGGTCCTATGGCCTGGGGAGCCTCGGTTTTAAATTTATCGATTCCCACCTGCTTGCTTCCGTGGGGCTCGAAAAAACGTTCATGATCTGGGGCGCTATCGTTCTGGTCATGATCCTGTTCGGCGCCACGCTGATGAAAGATGCGCCGCAGCAGGAGGTGAAAACCGTTAACGGTGTGGTGGAGAATGATTTCACCCTCGCGCAGTCTATGCGTCAACCACAGTACTGGATGCTGGCGGTCATGTTCCTGACAGCCTGCATGAGCGGTCTGTATGTGATTGGGGTGGCGAAAGATATTGCTCAGGGAATGGTGAAGCTGGATGCGGCAACAGCGGCGAATGCGGTCACCGTCATCTCCATTGCCAACCTCTCTGGCCGTCTGGTGCTCGGGATTCTGTCTGACAAAATTGCCCGTATCCGCGTGATTACCATCGGGCAGGTTGTCTCGCTGGTGGGGATGGCGGCGCTGTTGTTTGCCCCACTGAACGAAGCCACGTTCTTCGCCGCAATTGCCTGTGTGGCCTTTAATTTCGGCGGCACGATTACAGTCTTCCCGTCGCTGGTCAGTGAGTTCTTCGGCCTGAACAATCTGGCGAAAAACTATGGCGTTATCTATCTGGGCTTTGGCATCGGCAGTATTTGCGGCTCGTTAATCGCCTCGCTGTTCGGTGGGTTCTATGTGACCTTCTGCGTGATATTTGCTTTGCTGATAATCTCGCTGGCCTTGTCGACCACTATTCGCCAGCCGCAGCGTGAAGTCTTTAACGAAGCGCATGCCTGACGACAACAAAAAAAGGCCGGTTATCCGGCCTTTTTATTATCTTAAAAACTGAGGCTTAGATGAAAACGTCGGTTTCAGGATTTGCTTTTTTGTAAATAACTGCACCGATCACATTCTCTGTTGCCACTTTTTCCCATCCCTGTGGTCTACTTACCACGCTTGTAGACGTTTCTGATTAACGATCCCCTGAGCGTATATCTAATCTGCCTACTTTTAATACCGAGTGGGCGGTGGTACCGTCCCTTTTTCCGGGTAGCTTGCATGAAATACATTAAATCGATGGCGCAACAAAAGCTCTGCTTTTTGCTGGCGTTGTACATCGGCCTGTTTATGAATGGCGCAGTTTTTTTCCGTCGGTTTGACGGGTATGCGCACGATTTTACCGTCTGGAAAGGAGTTGCAGCGGTTGTCGAATTGGTCGCTGCTGTACTGGTCACCTTCTTTTTATTCCGGGTTCTCACCCTGTTTGGCCGCCGCGTATGGCGAGTACTGGCAACGTTTATTGTGCTGTGCTCCGCTGGTGCCAGTTATTACATGACTTTTATGAACGTTGTCATTGGCTACGGCATTATTGCTTCGGTGATGACGACGGATATAGATCTCTCTAAAGAGGTCGTTGGTCTGCACTTTATTCTCTGGCTGGTGGCAGTCAGTACCTTGCCTCTGCTGCTCATATGGAGCAACCGCTGCCGGTACACGCTGGTACACCAGATTCGCACGCCGGGGAAACGTTTCAGAAGTGTCGCGATTGTGCTGCTCGCTGGGTTGATGGTCTGGGGGCCGATTCGCCTGCTGGAAGTGAAGCAGAAAAATTATGAGCGTACGTCTGGCGTGGACATGCCAAGCTACGGTGGTGTGGTTGCAAATTCTTATTTGCCGTCAAACTGGATTTCCGCACTGGGGCTGTATGCCTGGGCACAGGTGGACGAATCCTCTGATAACAAATCGTTGTTGAACCCGGCAAAGAAATTTACCTATGACGCGCCAAAAGATATCGATGATACCTATGTCGTCTTTATCATTGGTGAAACGACACGCTGGGATCATATGGGCATTCTGGGTTATGACCGTGATACCACGCCTAAACTGGCTCAGGAGAAAAACCTGGTTGCCTATCGCGGTTACTCCTGTGATACCGCCACCAAGCTCTCCTTACGCTGCATGTTTGTGCGCGAGGGTGGAGCGAGCGATAACCCGCAGCGAACACTGAAAGAGCAAAATGTCTTCTCGGTGCTTCACCAGCTCGGCTTTACTTCCGCTCTGTATGCAATGCAAAGCGAGATGTGGTTCTACAGTAACACCATGGCGCAGAACATTGCCTATCGTGAGCAAATCGGTGCGGAGCCACGTAACCGTGGCAAGTCTGTCGATGATATGTTGCTGATTGATGAGATGAAGCTCTCTCTTAATGGGAATCCTGATGGTAAGCATATGATTATTCTGCATACCAAAGGATCGCACTTTAATTACACCCAACGTTATCCGCGTAGCTTTGCCAGGTGGACGCCGGAATGTATTGGTGTGGATAAAGACTGTACCAAAGACCAGTTGATTAACTCTTTCGATAACTCAGTGTTGTATGTGGATCACTTTATCGATTCGGTGATTGACCAGGTACGCGATAAGAAAGCAATTGTGTTCTATGCAGCGGATCACGGTGAGTCAATTAATGAATTTGAGCACCTGCATGGTACGCCACGTAATATGGCTCCTCCGGAACAGTTCCGCGTGCCCATGATGGTGTGGATGTCGGACAAGTACCTGGAAGACCCGGAGAAAGCGAAGATGTTTGCCCACCTGAAAAAAGAGGCAGACATGAAGGTGCCGCGTCGTCACGTTGAGCTGTACGACACCATTTTGGGTTGCCTGGGTTATACCTCTCCTGACGGCGGTATCAACGAAAATAACAACTGGTGCAAACTCCCTGATAGCAAGGCGAAAGCCGCGCAGTAACGCGTCTGGCGAGAATATCGCCAGTTGAAGGGCTTTTTTAATTTAAGGGATTGACGGGGGCGCACCTCAGCAGTAAGATGCGCTCCGCATTCGGCGAGTAGCGCAGCTTGGTAGCGCAACTGGTTTGGGACCAGTGGGTCGGAGGTTCGAATCCTCTCTCGCCGACCACATTTAAAGAAGGGCTAACCGCAAGGTTAGCCCTTTTTGCATTAGCAGCTTACTCATCCTGATTCACCAAAACGCCCCTTATCCCGCCTTCTTCCTGTCTGTTAACGATTTTGTGACATAATCCATTGTATTTTTTTATATATAGATTGATCTTTTTTCGCGTTGCTTATGGATAACCTCAGCATTTTTCGCTGTGCGTTTTAACGTTCGCGGTATTTAGTGCTCAGATAATCACCGTTCTGCAAGAAAATTTACCCGATCTGAATAAAAGTTAATCACTGATTGTTGCGAAATATGAAGATAATTGTGCTGCAACATAGCGAGTAGCATAAATTTCCCTGCTGAAAACTGGCATACATAGTTTTTTTAATCTTTGTTTGCGGTTTCTCACACTCAGCGTAAATCCCCGTCACCTGTATTGACGTTTTCACATTCTGTTGACAGATTGTAGGGCATGAGGGGCATTTCAGGGACGATCTGCGCTGCAACTCAAACGCTCTTCTGAAAGGATTCTCCATCCCTTAAACGCCTTCGGGCATCACCGACCGGACCGGGTAAAAAATAAATAAAGGTCTGGCGGCGTAACACAACAAAGCAAAACATCACATTGGAGCAGAATAATGAGTATTTCCTTGAAGAAGTCAGGGATGCTGAAGCTTGGTCTGAGCCTGGTGGCTATGACCGTGGCAGCAAGCGTACAGGCAAAAACCCTGGTTTACTGTTCTGAAGGCTCGCCGGAAGGCTTTAACCCACAGCTCTTTACCTCTGGTACGACTTACGACGCAAGCTCTGTGCCTATCTATAACCGTCTGGTTGAATTCAAAACCGGTACCACGGAAGTGATCCCAGGTCTGGCGGAGAAGTGGGACGTCAGCGAAGACGGTAAGACCTATACCTTCCACCTGCGCCAGGGCGTGAAGTGGCAGGACAACAAAGAATTCAAACCAACGCGCGATTTTAACGCCGATGACGTTGTGTTCTCCTTCGACCGTCAGAAAAACGCTCAGAACCCGTATCACAAAGTGTCTGGCGGCAGCTATGAATACTTCGAAGGGATGGGCCTGCAGGACCTGATCGCTGAAGTGAAAAAAGTGGACGATAAAACCGTTCAGTTCGTGCTGACGCGTCCGGAAGCACCATTCCTGGCTGACCTGGCTATGGACTTCGCCTCTATTCTGTCTAAAGAGTACGCGGACAACATGCTGAAAGCCGGCACCCCGGAGAAAGTGGACCTGAACCCAATCGGTACCGGTCCGTTCCAGCTTCTGCAGTACCAGAAAGATTCCCGTATTCTGTATAAAGCCTTCCCGGGCTTCTGGGGCACCAAGCCGCAGATCGACCGTCTGGTCTTCTCCATCACGCCTGATGCTTCTGTGCGTTACGCAAAACTGCAGAAAAACGAATGCCAGGTCATGCCATACCCGAACCCGGCTGACATCGCGCGCATGAAGCAGGATAAAAACATCAACCTGCTGGAGCAGGCTGGTCTGAACGTGGGTTACCTCTCCTTCAACACCGAGAAGAAACCGTTTGATGACGTGAAAGTCCGTCAGGCGCTGACCTACGCGGTGAATAAAGAAGCGATCATTAAAGCGGTCTATCAGGGCGCGGGTGTTGCCGCCAAGAACCTGATCCCACCAACCATGTGGGGCTATAACGACGACGTTAAAGACTACACCTACGATCCTGAGAAAGCGAAAGCGCTGCTGAAAGAAGCAGGCCAGGAGAAAGGCTTTACCGTTGAGCTGTGGGCGATGCCAGTACAGCGTCCGTATAACCCGAACGCACGCCGTATGGCTGAAATGGTTCAGGCTGACTGGGCTAAAGTGGGCGTTCAGGCCAAGATTGTGACCTACGAGTGGGGCGAGTATCTGAAGCGTGCAAAAGCGGGTGAGCATCAGGCGGTGATGATGGGCTGGACCGGTGACAATGGGGATCCGGACAACTTCTTCGCTACCCTGTTCAGCTGTGCAGCCGCGAAAGACGGTTCTAACTACTCTCGCTGGTGCTACAAGCCGTTTGAAGACCTGATCCAGCCGGCGCGTGCGACCGACGATCACAACAAACGTATCGAGCTGTACAAACAGGCTCAGGTTGTGATGCACGATCAGGCTCCGGCTCTGATTGTGGCTCACTCCACCGTGTACGAACCAGTGCGTAAAGAAGTGAAGGGCTACGTGGTTGATCCACTGGGCAAACACCACTTCGAAAACGTCTCTGTTGAATAATAAGTAGGGTGTTCTCCCTCTCCTTCACGGAGAGGGCAGGGATGAGGGCGTGCATGCATTCCCTCACCCTAATCCTCTCCTGAAGAGAGAGGGAATTTACATTTGTGAGCAATACAGACGTCACGCCAACTGGTTGTACGTCATCAGAGAGAATCCGGGTTATGTTGCAGTTCATCCTCCGACGTCTGGGACTTGTTATCCCCACGTTTATCGGTATCACCCTTCTCACTTTTGCCTTCGTCCATATGATCCCCGGCGACCCGGTAATGATTATGGCGGGCGAGCGTGGTATTTCACCTGAACGCCATGCACAGCTGCTGGCTGAGCTTGGCCTGAACAAACCACTGTGGCAGCAATACCTCAACTATATCTGGGGCGTGTTGCACGGTGATTTAGGGATTTCGCTGAAAAGCCGTCTTCCGGTGTGGGACGAGTTCGTGCCGCGTTTTAAAGCGACACTGGAGCTTGGTGTCTGTGCCATGATTTTCGCCACTGCGGTGGGTATCCCTGTTGGGGTCCTGGCTGCCGTGAAACGTGGCTCTATTTTCGACCATACGGCTGTTGGCCTGGCGCTGACGGGTTACTCCATGCCTATCTTCTGGTGGGGCATGATGCTGATCATGCTGGTCTCGGTGCAGCTAAACCTGACGCCGGTCTCCGGACGCGTCAGCGATATGGTCTTCCTGGATGATACGAATCCTCTGACCGGTTTCATGCTGATCGATACGGCTATCTGGGGCGAAGAGGGTAACTTCATTGATGCGGTGGCACATATGATCCTGCCTGCGATGGTGCTCGGCACCATTCCTCTGGCGGTAATCGTGCGTATGACCCGTTCTTCAATGCTGGAAGTGTTGGGTGAGGATTACATTCGCACCGCACGCGCCAAAGGTCTGACGCGTATGCGCGTCATTATCGTTCACGCCCTGCGTAACGCCATGCTGCCGGTGGTGACCGTTATTGGTCTGCAGGTGGGGACGTTGCTGGCGGGGGCGATCCTGACCGAAACCATCTTCTCCTGGCCGGGCCTCGGACGCTGGCTGATTGACGCACTGCAACGCCGTGATTATCCGGTAGTGCAGGGCGGGGTATTGCTGGTCGCGACGATGATTATTCTCGTCAACCTGCTGGTCGATTTGCTCTACGGCGTGGTGAACCCGCGTATTCGTCATAAGAAGTAAGGGGCCATCATGTCACACGTTTCTGAAAATAAAGTGGTTACTGCACCGGTTCCCATGACGCCGCTGCAGGAATTCTGGCACTACTTCAAGCGCAACAAAGGCGCGGTGGTGGGGCTGGTTTATGTCTCTGTCATGATCCTGATTGCGGTGTTTGCCAACGTGCTTGCACCGTATAACCCGGCGGATCAGTTCCGTGATGCGTTGCTGGCACCGCCAGCATGGCAGGACGGCGGTAGCCTGTCGCACCTGCTGGGTACCGATGACGTGGGCCGCGATGTGCTGTCGCGTCTGATGTACGGTGCGCGTCTGTCGCTGCTGGTCGGCTGCCTGGTGGTCGTGTTGTCGCTGGTTATGGGGATCGTACTCGGTCTGGTTGCCGGCTACTTCGGCGGCATTATCGATAACATCATCATGCGTATCGTCGATATCATGCTGGCGCTGCCCAGCTTGCTGTTGGCGCTGGTACTGGTGGCGATTTTTGGTCCGTCGATCAGTAACGCCGCGCTGGCATTAACCTTCGTGGCGCTTCCCCACTATGTGCGACTCACACGTGCGGCGGTGCTGGTGGAAGTAAACCGCGACTACGTAACGGCCTCCCGCGTGGCGGGTGCTGGCGCGATGCGTCAAATGTTCGTCAACATCTTCCCGAACTGCCTGGCGCCGCTGATTGTTCAGGCGTCGCTCGGTTTCTCTAACGCCATTCTTGATATGGCCGCTCTTGGCTTCCTGGGCATGGGTGCGCAGCCACCAACACCGGAGTGGGGCACCATGCTCTCCGATGTGTTGCAGTTCGCCCAAAGCGCCTGGTGGGTTGTGACCTTCCCGGGTCTGGCAATCCTGCTGACGGTGCTGGCATTTAACCTGATGGGTGATGGCCTGCGTGATGCACTTGATCCCAAACTGAAGCAGTAAGAGGCACGAGATGGCGTTATTAAATGTAGATAAATTATCGGTGCACTTCGGTGACGAAGGCACTCCGTTTCGCGCCGTGGACCGCATCAGCTACAGCGTAAATCAGGGCGAAGTGGTCGGTATTGTGGGTGAGTCGGGTTCCGGTAAGTCGGTCAGTTCACTGGCCATCATGGGGCTGATTGATTATCCCGGCCGTGTGATGGCCGAAAGTCTGGAGTTTAACGGTCAGGACCTGCAGCGTATCTCCGAAAAGCAGCGCCGCCAGCTGGTCGGTGCGGAAGTGGCGATGATCTTCCAGGACCCGATGACCAGCCTGAACCCTTGTTACACCGTGGGATTCCAGATTATGGAAGCCATCAAAGTGCACCAGGGCGGGAATAAGAAGACCCGGCGTCAGCGTGCGATCGATCTGCTAAATCAGGTCGGTATCCCTGACCCAGCATCGCGTCTGGACGTTTACCCGCACCAGCTCTCCGGTGGGATGAGCCAGCGTGTGATGATCGCCATGGCGATTGCCTGTCGGCCAAAACTGCTGATTGCGGATGAACCGACAACGGCACTGGACGTGACTATCCAGGCGCAGATCATCGAGCTGCTGCTGGAACTGCAGCAGAAAGAGAACATGGCGCTGGTGCTGATTACGCATGACCTGGCGCTGGTGGCCGAAGCGGCGCACAAAATTATCGTGATGTATGCAGGTCAGGTGGTCGAGACTGGCCATTCGCACGATATTTTCCGCGCGCCGCGTCACCCTTATACGCAGGCGCTTTTGCGTGCGCTGCCGGAGTTTGCCCAGGACAAAGCGCGCCTGGCATCACTTCCGGGCGTCGTACCGGGTAAATATGACCGACCGCAGGGCTGCCTGCTTAATCCGCGTTGTCCGTATGCTACAGACAAATGTCGTGCAGAAGAGCCAGAGCTCAACCTGCTTGCTGACGGTCGTCAGTCGAAATGCCACTACCCACTCGATGATGCCGGGAGGCCAACACTATGAGTACGCAACAGGCCACCACGCAACAACCGCTGTTGCAGGCTATCGACCTGAAAAAATACTATCCGGTGAAGAAGGGGCTGTTTGCGCCTGAACGCCTGGTGAAAGCGCTGGATGGCGTCTCCTTTACCCTTGAACGCGGCAAAACGCTGGCGGTGGTCGGTGAGTCAGGCTGTGGCAAATCGACGCTGGGTCGTTTGCTGACGATGATTGAAGTCCCCACCGGCGGTGAGCTCTATTATCAGGGACAGGACCTGCTCAAGCACGATCCGCAGGCGCAGAAACTGCGCCGTCAGAAAATCCAGATTGTGTTCCAGAACCCGTACGGATCGTTGAACCCGCGTAAAAAAGTGGGACAGATTCTGGAAGAGCCCCTGCTGATTAACAGCAATCTGAACAAAGAGCAGCGTCGTGAAAAAGCGCTGGCGATGATGGCGAAAGTGGGCCTGAAAACCGAGCATTACGATCGTTATCCGCATATGTTCTCTGGCGGCCAGCGCCAGCGTATCGCGATTGCGCGTGGTTTGATGCTCGACCCTGACGTGGTCATCGCCGATGAGCCGGTATCTGCCCTCGACGTTTCTGTGCGTGCGCAGGTGTTGAACCTGATGATGGATCTGCAGCAGGACATGGGGCTGTCGTACGTGTTTATTTCGCACGACCTGTCGGTTGTGGAGCACATTGCCGACGAAGTGATGGTGATGTATCTGGGGCGCTGCGTGGAGAAGGGGACAAAAGAGCAGATCTTTACTCATCCTCGTCACCCGTACACCCAGGCGCTGCTGTCTGCGACCCCGCGTCTGAACCCTGACGATCGTCGTGAGCGTATCAAACTGACGGGTGAATTGCCCAGCCCGCTGAATCCGCCTCCAGGCTGTGCATTCAACGCCCGATGCAGTCGCCGCTTTGGCCCGTGCACCCAGTTGCAGCCACAGCTCAAGGATTATGGCGGTCAGCTGGTTGCCTGCTTCGCGGTCGATCAGGATGAGAATGGCGAAAAGCCGATGGCGTAATCCATCAATAAAAAAAACCGGCGCTAAGCCGGTTTTTTTATGTCTGCGTGATTACTTGCGCAGACGGATCTGGTCGACAGCGTGTTTCTCACTCTTGGTGAGGATCAGGCTGGCGCGCTCACGTGTGGGCAGGATGTTCTCTTTCAGGTTCACGTAGTTGATCTCATTCCACAGCCCTCGCGCCACATTAATGGCTTCTTCTTCAGAAAGCTGGGCGTAGTGATGGAAATAGGAGTCAGGGTCGGTGAACGCCCCTTCACGGAACTTCAGGAAGCGGTTGATATACCAGTTCTGCAGCAAGTCTTCCGGCGCATCGACATAAATAGAGAAATCGACGAAGTCAGAGACAAACACATGATGGGGATCGTGAGGATAATCCATCCCGCTTTGCAGGACGTTTAACCCTTCGAGGATCAGGATATCCGGCTGAACCACCGTTTTGTCTCCACCCGGGATGCGATCGTAGATCAGGTGCGAATAGACCGGAGCCGTCACGTTAGGCGCGCCCGATTTCAGGTCAGAGACAAACTTCACCAGACGGTGCATATCATAAGAGAGCGGGAAGCCCTTCTTCTTCATTAGCCCGCGTTCCTTTAACACCTCATTCGGGTGCAGGAAACCGTCAGTGGTGATGAGCTCCACGCTGCGGTGTTCTGGCCAGCGGCTCAGTAACGCCTGCAATACACGTGCGGTGGTGCTTTTACCGACGGCCACGCTGCCTGCAATGCTGATGATATAAGGAATGCGTTGGCCGTTCGTCCCGAGGAACTGCTCCAGCACCGCCTGACGGCGCAGGTTGGAGCTGATATAGAAGTTAAGCAAGCGCGAGAGTGGTAAATAGATTTCTGCCACTTCTTCCAGCGACAGATCTTCGTTTATCCCCTTTAACCGTGCGATTTCGCCTTCCGTCAGCGTCATCGGGACGGAGTCACGCAGTGCAGCCCACTGACTACGGTTAAACTGAAGATAAGGTGTCATTAACGTTTGCTCTTTTTTGCTCATAAGCATGCTTCAGTGAGCCAGCACAACACAGCGCGTCCGGGCTCAACGTAGTTAATTTTGGACAATGGGCAGGAGGTTAACACCAGATGACAGGAATAATAAGAAAAAATATGGGGAAGCGATGCTTTACGCGGGAGTCATCACGATACGGTATAAGTGGTGTAAATCGGGCGCTGATGTTGAATTTTTGACCTTGAGTGGATGAATTTACAGCGGTTAACCCTGGTTTCGAATAAAATGTGAGCGAAAGAACGTTTTATGCAATTTTTTAGTTGCATGACTGCGCATGTCTCCATAGAATGCGCGCTACTTGATGCCGACTTAGCTCAGTAGGTAGAGCAACTGACTTGTAATCAGTAGGTCACCAGTTCGATTCCGGTAGTCGGCACCATCAAGTCCGGTGGGGTTCCCGAGCGGCCAAAGGGAGCAGACTGTAAATCTGCCGTCACAGACTTCGAAGGTTCGAATCCTTCCCCCACCACCACTTTCTGGCAGCGTTAAGCCGCCGGAGCTGGTTTGAAAATTGAATCAGCTCGAACCTAAAAAGAGAGAAATCTCTTTTTTTGTTACAGAAAGAACTGGGTAGCCGAGTTTCAGGATGCGGGCATCGTATAATGGCTATTACCTCAGCCTTCCAAGCTGATGATGCGGGTTCGATTCCCGCTGCCCGCTCCAATACGTGCTGATATGGCTCAGTTGGTAGAGCGCACCCTTGGTAAGGGTGAGGTCCCCAGTTCGACTCTGGGTATCAGCACCACTTCACTTCTCCTTCCCGTTTCTCTCTGTTTCAATTTTACTGTATTCAACAATTCAGGCATTTCGCCTGGTTGATGTGGTGATATCACCGATTTATCCGTGTCTTAGAGGGACAATCGATGTCTAAAGAAAAGTTTGAACGTACAAAACCGCACGTTAACGTCGGTACTATCGGCCACGTTGACCATGGTAAAACAACGCTGACCGCTGCAATCACTACCGTTCTGGCTAAAACCTACGGTGGTTCTGCTCGTGCATTCGACCAGATCGATAACGCACCAGAAGAAAAAGCTCGTGGTATCACCATCAACACCTCTCACGTTGAGTACGACACCCCGACTCGCCACTACGCACACGTAGACTGCCCAGGCCACGCCGACTATGTTAAAAACATGATCACCGGTGCTGCGCAGATGGACGGCGCGATCCTGGTTGTTGCTGCGACTGACGGCCCTATGCCTCAGACTCGTGAGCACATCCTGCTGGGTCGTCAGGTAGGCGTTCCTTACATCATCGTGTTCCTGAACAAATGTGACATGGTTGATGACGAAGAGCTGCTGGAACTGGTAGAGATGGAAGTTCGTGAACTGCTGTCTCAGTACGATTTCCCAGGCGACGACACTCCAATCGTTCGTGGTTCCGCGCTGAAAGCGCTGGAAGGCGAAGCAGAGTGGGAAGAGAAAATCATCGAACTGGCTGGCTTCCTGGATTCTTACATCCCAGAACCAGAGCGTGCGATTGACAAGCCGTTCCTGCTGCCAATCGAAGACGTATTCTCCATCTCCGGTCGTGGTACCGTTGTTACCGGTCGTGTTGAGCGCGGTATCATCAAAGTTGGCGAAGAAGTTGAAATCGTTGGTATCAAAGAGACTGCTAAGTCTACCTGTACTGGCGTTGAAATGTTCCGCAAACTGCTGGACGAAGGCCGTGCTGGTGAGAACGTAGGTGTTCTGCTGCGTGGTATCAAACGTGAAGAAATCGAACGTGGTCAGGTACTGGCTAAGCCAGGCTCAATCAAGCCACACACCAAGTTCGAATCTGAAGTGTATATCCTGTCCAAAGACGAAGGCGGCCGTCATACTCCGTTCTTCAAAGGCTACCGTCCACAGTTCTACTTCCGTACAACTGACGTGACCGGTACCATCGAACTGCCAGAAGGCGTTGAGATGGTAATGCCAGGCGACAACATCAAGATGGTTGTGACGCTGATCCACCCAATCGCGATGGACGACGGTCTGCGTTTCGCAATCCGTGAAGGTGGCCGTACCGTTGGCGCGGGCGTGGTTGCTAAAGTTCTCGGCTAATTGCTGATAACATTTGACGCAATGCGCAATAAAAGGGCATCATTTGATGCCCTTTTTGCACGCTTTCAGATCAGAACCTGGCTCATCAGTGATTAAATTTGTCATAATCATTGCTGAGACAGGCTCTGCAGAGAGCGTATAATCCGAAAAGCGAATTAGCATTTCGATTTGGTTTGCCTCGCAATCGCGGGGTGAAAATGTTTGTAGAATACTTCTGACAGGTTGGTTTATGAGTGCGAATACCGAAGCTCAAGGGAGCGGGCGCGGCCTGGAAGCGATGAAATGGGTAGTCGTAGCCGTGCTGCTGATCGTAGCGATTGTCGGCAACTACCTTTATCGTGACATGATGCTGCCGCTACGCGCGCTTGCAGTGGTAATTCTGATTGCTGCAGCGGGTGGTGTCGCGCTGTTGACGACAAAAGGCAAAGCGACTGTCGCTTTTGCTCGCGAAGCGCGTACCGAAGTCCGCAAGGTAATTTGGCCGACTCGCCAGGAAACATTGCACACCACGCTGATCGTAGCGGCGGTTACCGCTGTAATGTCACTGATCCTGTGGGGACTGGATGGTATTCTGGTTCGCCTGGTATCCTTTATCACTGGCCTGAGGTTCTGAGATGTCTGAAGCCCCTAAAAAGCGCTGGTACGTCGTTCAGGCGTTTTCCGGTTTTGAAGGCCGCGTAGCAACGTCGCTGCGTGAGCATATCAAATTACACAACATGGAAGAGTTATTTGGCGAAGTTATGGTTCCGACCGAAGAAGTGGTCGAGATCCGTGGCGGCCAACGTCGCAAAAGCGAGCGTAAATTCTTCCCGGGTTACGTGCTGGTTCAGATGGTTATGAACGACGCGAGCTGGCACCTGGTGCGCAGCGTACCGCGCGTGATGGGCTTTATCGGCGGCACGTCTGACCGTCCGGCACCAATCAGCGACAAAGAAGTTGATGCGATTATGAACCGCCTGCAGCAGGTGGGTGATAAGCCGCGTCCGAAAACGCTGTTTGAACCGGGTGAAATGGTTCGTGTTAATGACGGTCCGTTTGCTGACTTTAATGGCGTGGTTGAAGAAGTGGACTATGAAAAGTCCCGCCTGAAAGTGTCCGTTTCTATCTTCGGTCGTGCGACCCCGGTAGAACTGGACTTTGCCCAGGTAGAAAAAGCCTAAGCAGCGATCAAAAAAGCGACGATTTAATCGTTGCACAAGGCGCGAGATTGGAATACAATTTCGCGCCTTTTGTTTTTATGGGCTGCGGCCTGTAAAACGATTTTATTCACGGGGAGCCTCCTTGAGGCGTTATCACCCAATCAGAGGATTTTAGAATGGCTAAGAAAGTACAAGCCTACGTCAAGCTGCAGGTTGCAGCAGGTATGGCGAACCCAAGTCCACCAGTTGGTCCAGCTCTGGGTCAGCAGGGTGTGAACATCATGGAATTCTGTAAAGCGTTCAACGCCAAAACCGAATCCATGGAAAAAGGTCTGCCAATCCCAGTTGTTATCACTGTATACGCTGACCGTTCTTTCACTTTCGTTACCAAAACCCCTCCAGCAGCAGTTCTGCTGAAGAAAGCGGCGGGTATCAAGTCTGGTTCCGGTAAACCGAACAAAGACAAAGTGGGTAAAATTTCCCGCGCTCAGCTGCAGGAAATCGCGCAGACCAAAGCTGCCGACATGACTGGTGCCGACATTGAAGCGATGACTCGCTCAATCGAAGGTACTGCACGTTCCATGGGCCTGGTAGTGGAGGACTAAGAAATGGCTAAACTGACCAAGCGCATGTCCGTGATCCGTGACAAAGTTGATGCGACCAAACAGTACGACATCAACGAAGCTATCGCTCTGCTGAAAGAACTGGCTACCGCTAAGTTCGTTGAAAGCGTTGACGTTGCTGTTAACCTGGGCATCGATGCTCGTAAATCTGATCAGAACGTTCGTGGTGCAACTGTACTGCCACACGGTACTGGCCGTTCCGTACGCGTAGCTGTATTTGCTCAGGGTGCAAACGCTGAAGCGGCTAAAGCTGCCGGCGCTGAACTGGTAGGTATGGAAGATCTGGCTGACCAGATCAAGAAAGGCGAAATGAACTTTGACGTTGTTATTGCTTCTCCAGATGCAATGCGCGTTGTTGGCCAGCTGGGCCAGGTTCTGGGTCCACGCGGCCTGATGCCAAACCCGAAAGTGGGTACTGTAACCCCTAACGTTGCTGAAGCTGTTAAGAACGCTAAAGCAGGTCAGGTTCGTTATCGTAACGACAAAAACGGCATCATCCACACCACCATCGGTAAAGTGGACTTTGACGCTGACAAACTGAAAGAAAACCTGGAAGCTCTGCTGGTTGCGCTGAAAAAAGCAAAACCAACTCAGGCGAAAGGCGTGTACATCAAGAAAGTTAGCATCTCCACCACCATGGGTGCAGGTGTTGCAGTTGACCAGGCTGGCCTGAGCGCTGCTGCAAACTAATGCCTTTACGTGGGCGGTGATTTTGTCTACAATCTTACCCCCACGTTTGCTAACAAAAGTTAGCGGCTAAAAGATTTGTTCGTTGGAGCCTGGCCTAATCCAGGCCTCCGTCGAAGACCGCAGGTGTTTCGCAAGAAACTTAATGCCCTGCGTAGACGGTGACAGAACGCTAAGATTATTTTTGGATACTCTGGCTTGTTTCTGCTCACCGTATTAAGACGCTCTTTCCGTTGGGGAGAGTGAAGTGAGTTCCGGAACATGAGTTCCGGCAAACATCCAGGAGCAAAGCTAATGGCTTTAAATCTTCAAGACAAACAAGCGATTGTTGCTGAAGTCAGCGAAGTAGCCAAAGGCGCGCTGTCTGCAGTAGTTGCGGATTCCCGTGGCGTTACTGTAGACAAAATGACTGAACTGCGTAAAGCAGGTCGTGAAGCTGGCGTATACATGCGTGTTGTTCGTAACACCCTGCTGCGTCGCGTAGTTGAAGGTACTCCTTTCGAGTGCCTGAAAGACACGTTTGTTGGTCCGACCCTTATTGCATACTCTATGGAACACCCGGGCGCTGCTGCTCGTCTGTTCAAAGAGTTCGCGAAAGCGAATGCAAAATTTGAGGTCAAAGCTGCAGCCTTTGAAGGTGAGTTGATCCCGGCATCGCAAATCGATCGCCTGGCAACCCTGCCGACCTACGAAGAAGCAATTGCACGCCTGATGGCAACCATGAAAGAAGCTTCGGCTGGCAAACTGGTTCGCACTCTGGCTGCTGTTCGCGATGCAAAAGAAGCTGCTTAATCGCAGTTATCTTTATAAAGCATTTGCTTACGTATAAACTTATTCTGATTTTCAGGAACAATTTAAATGTCTATCACTAAAGATCAAATCATTGAAGCAGTTGCAGCTATGTCCGTAATGGACGTTGTAGAACTGATCTCTGCAATGGAAGAAAAATTCGGTGTTTCCGCTGCTGCTGCTGTAGCTGTAGCTGCTGGCCCGGTTGAAGCTGCTGAAGAAAAAACTGAATTCGACGTAATTCTGAAAGCTGCTGGCGCTAACAAAGTTGCTGTTATCAAAGCAGTACGTGGCGCAACTGGCCTGGGTCTGAAAGAAGCTAAAGACCTGGTAGAAGCTGCTCCAGCTGCGCTGAAAGAAGGCGTGAGCAAAGACGACGCAGAAGCACTGAAAAAATCTCTGGAAGAAGCTGGCGCTGAAGTTGAAGTTAAATAAGCCAACTTTTCTGGTTGCAGCCTAAGTCATTAGGCTGATGGCTGGTGACTTTTTAGTCACCAGCCTTTTTGCGCTGTAAGGCATCAGTAGCATTTCACACTGTTTGACTACTGGTTGTCCTGACAATGCATGTTTCTATCGACGACTTAATATATTGCGACAGGGTGCGCGCTCTGTGTAAATCGCGACGAAATGATTTAAGCGTGATAGCAACAGGTATTGCGGAAAGTATTCAATTTTCCGGTCCACAAAATGGTGTTGCACAAACTGTCCCTTCGTCGGACAGATGGGTCGACTTGTCAGCGAGCTGAGGAACCCTATGGTTTACTCCTATACCGAGAAAAAACGTATTCGTAAGGATTTTGGTAAACGTCCACAAGTTCTGGACATTCCATATCTCCTTTCTATCCAGCTTGACTCGTTCCAGAAGTTTATCGAGCAAGATCCTGAAGGGCAGTACGGTCTGGAAGCAGCCTTCCGTTCCGTGTTCCCGATTCAGAGCTACAGCGGTAACTCCGAGCTGCAGTACGTCAGCTACCGCCTTGGCGAACCGGTGTTTGACGTTCAGGAATGTCAGATCCGTGGCGTGACCTATTCCGCACCGCTGCGCGTAAAACTGCGTCTGGTGATCTATGAGCGCGAAGCGCCAGAAGGCACCGTAAAAGACATTAAAGAACAAGAAGTCTACATGGGTGAAATTCCACTCATGACAGACAACGGTACTTTCGTCATCAACGGTACTGAGCGTGTTATCGTTTCCCAGCTGCATCGTAGCCCGGGTGTCTTCTTCGACAGCGATAAAGGTAAAACACACTCATCCGGTAAAGTACTGTATAACGCGCGTATCATTCCTTACCGTGGTTCCTGGCTGGACTTCGAGTTCGATCCTAAAGACAACCTGTTTGTCCGTATCGACCGTCGTCGTAAACTGCCTGCGACCATCATTTTGCGTGCGCTGCAATACACCACTGAACAGATCCTGGACCTGTTCTTTGAGAAAGTAATCTTTGAAATCCGCGACAACAAGTTGCAGATGGAGCTGGTGCCAGAGCGTCTGCGTGGTGAGACCGCGTCGTTCGACATCGAAGCCGACGGCAAAGTGTATGTGGAAAAAGGCCGCCGTATTACCGCGCGCCACATCCGTCAGCTGGAAAAAGATGATATCAAACTCATCGAAGTTCCGGTTGAATACATTGCTGGAAAAGTAGCCGCGAAAGATTACGTTGATGAATCAACTGGCGAGCTGATCTGCCCGGCGAACATGGAGCTGAGCCTGGATCTGCTGGCTAAGCTGAGCCAGTCTGGCCACAAACGCATCGAAACGCTGTTCACCAACGATCTGGACCACGGTCCTTATATCTCTGAGACTATCCGCGTCGATCCAACGACCGATCGTCTGAGCGCGCTGGTAGAAATCTACCGCATGATGCGCCCTGGTGAACCACCAACTCGCGAAGCGGCTGAAAGCCTGTTCGAGAACCTGTTCTTCTCCGAAGACCGCTACGATCTGTCCGCGGTTGGTCGTATGAAGTTCAACCGTTCTCTGCTGCGTGATGAGATCGAAGGTTCCGGTATCCTGAGCAAAGACGACATCATCGAAGTGATGAAGAAGCTCATCGATATCCGTAACGGCAAAGGTGAAGTGGACGATATCGACCACCTCGGCAACCGTCGTATCCGTTCCGTAGGCGAAATGGCGGAAAACCAGTTCCGCGTTGGCCTGGTACGTGTTGAGCGTGCGGTGAAAGAGCGTCTGTCTCTGGGCGATCTGGATACCCTGATGCCTCAGGATATGATCAACGCCAAGCCGATTTCTGCAGCAGTGAAAGAGTTCTTCGGTTCCAGCCAGCTGTCTCAGTTCATGGACCAGAACAACCCGCTGTCTGAGATCACGCACAAACGTCGTATCTCTGCACTCGGCCCAGGCGGTCTGACCCGTGAACGTGCAGGCTTCGAAGTTCGAGACGTACACCCGACTCACTATGGTCGCGTATGTCCAATCGAAACGCCTGAAGGTCCAAACATCGGTCTGATCAACTCCCTGTCCGTGTACGCACAGACTAACGAATACGGTTTCCTTGAGACGCCGTACCGTAAAGTGACCGACGGTGTTGTAACTGACGAAATTCACTACCTGTCTGCTATCGAAGAAGGCAACTACGTTATCGCTCAGGCGAACTCCAACCTGGATGACGAAGGCCACTTTGTAGAAGATCTGGTTACCTGCCGTAGCAAAGGCGAATCCAGCTTGTTCAGCCGCGACCAGGTTGACTACATGGACGTATCCACCCAGCAGGTGGTATCCGTCGGTGCGTCCCTGATCCCGTTCCTGGAACACGATGACGCCAACCGTGCATTGATGGGTGCGAACATGCAACGTCAGGCCGTTCCAACTCTGCGTGCTGATAAGCCGCTGGTTGGTACCGGTATGGAACGTGCTGTTGCCGTTGACTCCGGTGTTACTGCGGTGGCTAAACGTGGCGGTACTGTTCAGTACGTGGATGCTTCCCGTATCGTTATCAAAGTTAACGAAGACGAGATGTACCCGGGCGAAGCAGGTATCGACATTTATAACCTGACCAAATACACCCGTTCTAACCAGAACACCTGTATCAACCAGATGCCTTGTGTGTCTCTGGGTGAGCCCGTTGAGCGCGGCGACGTGTTGGCAGACGGTCCGTCCACCGACCTCGGTGAACTGGCGCTCGGTCAGAACATGCGCGTAGCGTTCATGCCGTGGAACGGTTACAACTTCGAAGACTCCATCCTCGTCTCCGAGCGTGTGGTTCAGGAAGATCGTTTCACTACCATCCACATTCAGGAACTGGCATGTGTGTCCCGTGACACCAAGCTGGGGCCAGAAGAGATCACCGCTGACATCCCTAACGTGGGTGAAGCTGCGCTCTCCAAACTGGATGAATCCGGTATCGTTTACATCGGTGCAGAAGTGACCGGCGGCGACATTCTGGTTGGTAAGGTAACGCCGAAAGGTGAAACCCAGCTGACGCCAGAAGAGAAACTGCTGCGTGCTATCTTCGGTGAGAAAGCGTCTGACGTTAAAGACTCTTCTCTGCGCGTACCAAACGGTGTTTCCGGTACAGTTATCGATGTTCAGGTCTTCACCCGTGACGGCGTTGAAAAAGATAAGCGTGCGCTGGAAATCGAAGAGATGCAGCTCAAACAGGCTAAGAAAGACCTGTCTGAAGAACTGCAGATCCTCGAAGCGGGTCTGTTCAGCCGTATCTATGCGGTGCTGGTTGCCGGTGGCGTTGAAGCTGAGAAGCTCGACAAACTGCCACGCGATCGCTGGCTGGAACTGGGCCTGACCGACGAAGAGAAACAAAATCAGCTGGAACAGCTGGCTGAGCAGTATGACGAACTGAAACACGAGTTCGAGAAAAAACTCGAAGCGAAACGCCGTAAAATCACTCAGGGCGACGATCTGGCACCAGGCGTGCTGAAGATTGTTAAGGTGTATCTGGCTGTTAAACGTCAGATCCAGCCTGGTGATAAGATGGCAGGTCGTCACGGTAACAAGGGTGTTATCTCTAAGATCAACCCGATCGAAGATATGCCGCACGATGCTAACGGTACGCCGGTAGATATCGTACTGAACCCACTGGGCGTACCGTCTCGTATGAACATCGGTCAGATTCTGGAAACCCACCTGGGTATGGCTGCGAAAGGTATCGGCGATAAGATCAACGCCATGCTGAAACAGCAGGAAGAAGTCGCGAAACTGCGCGAATTCATCCAGCGTGCCTACGATCTGGGTACCGACGTTCGTCAGAAAGTCGACCTGAGCACCTTCAGCGATGAAGAAGTGCTGCGTCTGGCAGAGAACCTGCGCAAAGGTATGCCGATTGCAACGCCGGTATTCGACGGTGCAAAAGAAGCTGAAATCAAAGAGCTGCTGCAACTGGGTGGTCTGCCAACGTCTGGTCAGATTACGCTTTTTGATGGCCGTACCGGTGAACAGTTCGAGCGTCCGGTAACCGTAGGTTACATGTACATGCTGAAACTGAACCACCTGGTCGACGACAAGATGCACGCTCGTTCTACCGGTTCTTACAGCCTGGTTACTCAGCAGCCGCTGGGTGGTAAGGCGCAGTTCGGTGGTCAGCGCTTCGGGGAGATGGAAGTGTGGGCGCTGGAAGCATACGGCGCAGCATACACCCTGCAGGAAATGCTCACCGTTAAGTCTGATGACGTGAACGGTCGTACCAAGATGTATAAAAACATCGTGGACGGCAATCATCAGATGGAACCAGGCATGCCAGAGTCCTTCAACGTACTGTTGAAAGAGATTCGTTCGCTGGGTATCAACATCGAACTGGAAGACGAGTAATTCTCGCTCAAACAGGTCACTGGTGTCGGGCTAACCCCCGACACCAGATTGTGCTAACTCCGACGGGAGCAAATCCGTGAAAGATTTATTAAAGTTTCTGAAAGCGCAGACTAAAACCGAAGAGTTTGATGCGATCAAAATTGCTCTGGCTTCGCCAGACATGATCCGTTCATGGTCTTTCGGTGAAGTTAAAAAGCCGGAAACCATCAACTACCGTACGTTCAAGCCTGAGCGTGACGGCCTTTTCTGTGCGCGAATTTTCGGGCCAGTAAAAGACTACGAGTGCCTGTGCGGTAAGTACAAGCGCCTGAAACACCGTGGTGTGATCTGTGAGAAGTGCGGCGTTGAAGTGACCCAGACCAAAGTGCGCCGTGAGCGCATGGGCCACATCGAACTGGCATCTCCAACTGCGCACATCTGGTTCCTGAAATCTCTGCCGTCCCGTATCGGCCTGCTGCTGGATATGCCGCTGCGCGATATCGAACGTGTTCTGTACTTCGAATCTTATGTGGTTATCGAAGGCGGTATGACGAACCTGGAACGCCACCAGATTCTGACCGAAGAACAGTATCTGGACGCGCTGGAAGAGTTCGGTGACGAATTCGACGCGAAGATGGGTGCGGAAGCTATTCAGGCCCTGCTGAAAAGCATGGACCTGGAGCAAGAGTGCGAGCAGCTGCGTGAAGAGCTGAACGAAACCAACTCCGAAACCAAGCGTAAAAAGCTGACCAAGCGTATCAAACTGCTGGAAGCATTCGTTCAGTCTGGTAACAAACCAGAGTGGATGATCCTGACCGTTCTGCCGGTTCTGCCGCCAGATCTGCGTCCGCTGGTTCCGCTGGATGGTGGTCGTTTCGCAACGTCGGATCTGAACGATCTGTATCGTCGAGTTATCAACCGTAACAACCGTCTGAAACGTCTGCTGGATCTGGCTGCGCCGGACATCATCGTACGTAACGAAAAACGTATGCTGCAGGAAGCGGTAGATGCCCTGCTGGATAACGGTCGTCGCGGTCGTGCGATCACCGGTTCTAACAAACGTCCTCTGAAATCTTTGGCCGATATGATCAAAGGTAAACAGGGTCGTTTCCGTCAGAACCTGCTCGGTAAGCGTGTTGACTACTCCGGTCGTTCTGTTATCACCGTAGGTCCATACCTGCGTCTGCATCAGTGCGGTCTGCCGAAGAAAATGGCACTGGAGCTGTTCAAACCGTTCATCTACGGCAAGCTGGAACTGCGTGGCCTGGCCACCACCATCAAAGCCGCTAAGAAAATGGTTGAGCGTGAAGAAGCTGTCGTTTGGGATATCCTGGACGAAGTTATCCGCGAACACCCGGTACTGCTGAACCGTGCACCAACACTGCACCGTCTGGGTATCCAGGCATTTGAACCGGTACTGATCGAAGGTAAAGCTATCCAGCTGCACCCGCTGGTTTGTGCGGCATATAACGCCGACTTCGATGGTGACCAGATGGCTGTTCACGTACCGCTGACGCTGGAAGCCCAGCTCGAAGCGCGTGCGCTGATGATGTCTACTAACAACATCCTGTCTCCAGCGAACGGTGAACCAATCATCGTTCCTTCTCAGGACGTTGTATTGGGTCTGTACTACATGACCCGCGACTGTGTTAACGCCAAAGGCGAAGGCATGGTGCTGACTGGCCCTAAAGAAGCTGAGCGTATCTATCGCGCTGGCCTGGCCTCTCTGCATGCGCGTGTCAAAGTGCGTATCACTGAATATGAAAAAGATGCTAACGGCGAATTCGTTGCGAAAACCAGCCTGAAAGACACGACCGTTGGCCGTGCCATTCTGTGGATGATCGTACCGAAAGGTCTGCCTTTCTCCATCGTCAACCAGGCGCTGGGTAAGAAAGCGATCTCCAAAATGCTGAACACCTGTTACCGCATTCTGGGTCTGAAGCCGACGGTTATCTTCGCTGACCAGACAATGTACACCGGCTTTGCATATGCAGCGCGTTCAGGTGCATCTGTTGGTATCGATGACATGGTTATCCCAGAGAAGAAACACGAGATCATCTCTGAAGCGGAAGCCGAAGTTGCTGAGATCCAGGAGCAGTTCCAGTCTGGTCTGGTTACCGCGGGCGAACGCTATAACAAAGTTATCGATATCTGGGCTGCGGCGAACGATCGTGTATCCAAAGCGATGATGGATAACCTGCAAACCGAAACCGTGATTAACCGTGACGGCGTAGAAGAGCAGCAGGTTTCCTTCAACAGCATTTACATGATGGCCGACTCCGGTGCGCGTGGTTCTGCAGCACAGATTCGTCAGCTGGCAGGTATGCGTGGTCTGATGGCGAAGCCAGATGGCTCCATCATCGAAACGCCAATCACCGCGAACTTCCGTGAAGGTCTGAACGTACTCCAGTACTTCATCTCTACTCACGGTGCGCGTAAAGGTCTGGCGGATACCGCACTGAAAACAGCGAACTCCGGTTATCTGACGCGTCGTCTGGTTGACGTTGCGCAGGACCTGGTTGTGACCGAAGACGATTGTGGCACCCTCGAAGGTATCACCATGACCCCGGTTATCGAGGGTGGTGATGTTAAAGAGCCGCTGCGCGATCGCGTACTGGGTCGTGTGACCGCGGAAGACATTCTGAAGCCGGGTACCGCAGACATTCTGGTTCCACGCAACACGCTGCTGCACGAACAGTGGTGTGACCTGCTGGAAGCGAACTCTGTTGACTCTGTGAAAGTTCGTTCCGTTGTATCTTGTGACACCGATTTCGGTGTATGTGCGCACTGCTATGGTCGTGACCTGGCGCGTGGCCACATCATCAACAAAGGTGAAGCAATCGGTGTTATCGCGGCACAGTCCATCGGTGAACCGGGTACACAGCTGACGATGCGTACGTTCCACATCGGTGGTGCGGCATCTCGTGCGGCTGCTGAATCCAGCATCCAGGTGAAAAACAAAGGTAGCATCAAGCTCAGCAACGCGAAGTCTGTTGTTAACTCCGCAGGCAAGCTGGTTGTGACCTCTCGTAACACCGAGCTGAAGCTGATCGACGAATTCGGTCGTACCAAAGAGAGCTATAAAGTGCCTTACGGTGCTGTTATGGCGAAAGGTGATGGCGAGCAGGTTGCCGGCGGTGAAACCGTTGCAAACTGGGATCCACACACCATGCCGGTTATCACCGAAGTAAGTGGTTTCATCCGCTTCACTGACATGATCGACGGCCAGACCATTACTCGTCAGACCGACGAGCTGACCGGTCTGTCTTCTCTGGTCGTTCTGGACTCTGCTGAGCGTACTGCCGGTGGTAAAGATCTGCGTCCTGCACTGAAAATCGTTGATGCTCAGGGTAACGACGTTCTGATCCCTGGTACCGATATGCCTGCGCAGTACTTCCTGCCGGGTAAAGCGATTGTACAGCTGGAAGATGGCGTACAGATCAGTTCTGGTGACACCCTGGCGCGTATTCCTCAGGAATCCGGCGGTACCAAGGACATCACCGGTGGTCTGCCACGCGTTGCGGATCTGTTCGAAGCTCGTCGTCCGAAAGAGCCTGCAATCCTGGCTGAAATCAGCGGTATCATCTCCTTCGGTAAAGAGACCAAAGGTAAACGCCGTCTGGTTATCACCCCAGTAGATGGCAGCGAGCCGTACGAAGAGATGATTCCTAAGTGGCGTCAGCTCAACGTGTTCGAAGGTGAACGTGTAGAACGTGGTGACGTGGTTTCCGACGGTCCAGAAGCGCCGCACGACATCCTGCGTCTGCGTGGTGTGCATGCTGTTACTCGTTACATCGTTAACGAAGTACAGGACGTATACCGTCTGCAGGGCGTTAAGATTAACGATAAACACATCGAAGTTATCGTTCGTCAGATGCTGCGTAAAGCAACCATTGATAGCGCGGGCAGCTCTGAGTTCCTGGAAGGCGAGCAGGTTGAATACTCACGCGTCAAGATCGCTAACCGCGATCTGGAAGCGAACGGCAAAATCGCTGCGACCTTCTCGCGCGATCTGCTGGGTATCACCAAAGCGTCTCTGGCAACCGAGTCCTTCATCTCTGCAGCATCGTTCCAGGAGACCACGCGTGTCCTGACCGAAGCCGCTGTAGCAGGTAAGCGTGATGAACTGCGCGGTCTGAAAGAGAACGTTATCGTGGGTCGTCTGATCCCGGCTGGTACCGGTTATGCGTACCATCAGGATCGTATGCGTCGTCGTGCTGCAGGCGAACTGCCAGCTGCACCGCAGGTAACTGCTGAAGATGCATCCGCGAGCCTGGCAGAGCTGCTGAACGCAGGTCTGGGTGGTTCTGACAACGAGTAATCGTTGATTCAGCAAATAAAAAACCCGCTTCGGCGGGTTTTTTTATGTCTGCATATTTTTCAGTTTATCAGCGGTAGCCGACGATACAGCTCAATCATATCGCCCGCCAGGTCCTGAATGACCATCGCGTTCATCAGGTGATCCTGAGAGTGGACGGTGATCAGGTTAACCGGCAGCTTTCCGGTCCCTTCATCAAGACCAATCAGCTGCGTCTGGATGGTGTGGGCATGTTTCACGTATTCACGCGACTCTTCCATCGCCTTTTCGGCTTCGTCAAAGTCGCCTTTACGGGCCATCTGCAACGCCGTAAGGGCAGCACTGCGCGCTGCTCCCGCGTTGACCAGCAGTTCCATGATCGTTGTTTCTAAATCTTCCACGGGTCACTCCAGTAATTTAAGCGCTTTTTCCAGGACGACATCACCTTTCATCATGCCGTAATCCATCATGTCGATCACCGCGACCTTTTTACCAAGCGGATCGGCCTGCGCCTGAAGTTTAGCCTGCTCGTATTTAACCTGTGGCCCCAGCAATACGATGTCAGCCGTCGCGATATTATCTTTAAACTCCGCAACCGGAACGGCTTTAATGGTGACTTCAACTCCTTTTTTCTGCGCGGCGTCTTTCATACGTTGAACCAGCATGCTGGTTGACATTCCCGCTGCACAGCATAAAACGATGTTCTTCATAATCAGCCTCGATCTACATGTGTTTATTGATAATTATCCCGTGCAGACCGCTTCAACAACCGCTTTACCGCGATTGTGTGTCAGGCATCACAAAGAAATGGGTGATTTTCTGAAACCGGTTACAATTTTGCATGAAAGCGCACGCTGCCCGTCGAAACGGACAGCGTGGGAGGGAAGAAATTAACGGATGGAGGTCTGAAGGATGCGGTTTTTACCCTGTTGTTTTGCGCTGTAAAGTGCGTTATCCACGCTCCCTACAAATTGCTCCAGCGGTTCGAAATGCCATTCCCCCAGGCCTGCACTGAACGTAACCTGCAGGTTTTCTTCGCGCCAGACGCGTTTTTCAATGGTGGTACGCCACGCTTCCAGCAACGAGATTGCATCAGCAATTTGCGTAGCCTCGAAGACCACCGCAAACTCTTCTCCACCGTACCGGTACACCGAGATGTGGTGCGGTTGCATGATCTGGATCCCTTCACGCGCCACGTTACGCAGGACAATATCGCCGCTAAGGTGGCCCCAGGTATCGTTGATTGATTTGAAGTTATCGATATCCACCAGCGCCAGTGCGAAAGGCTGTTGAGCCGCCATTAACTCTTCCACATCGGTATCGAACGCGCGGCGGTTTTTGCAGCCTGTTAGCGCATCGTGGGTTGCCTGGCGGACATATGCCATCTCACGCTCTTTATTCGACTGGATGGTATGACTCAGCATCGCTTCCAGACGCGGTGCCTGGCTGACATCGCCAGTTTTGATGGCGTTGATAATATGCATTAGCACGGTACGCGAGGCATGGCGAAGGTATAAACCGAAGAGAATGATAATAATCGCCGCCAGTGCAAATCCCCAGCCAACGATAGTGGTTTCGTGGCGGGTAATATCCGTCAGGGTCGCGCCAGAGACCCGGTAGATGACAAACCAATCCGGGTTAGTGAAGGAGTAGTAGTAATACCAGGTTTTACTTTTCCGGTCGTATAAATGACCCTCGCCGCTGGTCATTTTGTCCATCAGCGCTTCGCTCACGTATTTTTTGAACAGCGCGCCCGTGTCAGGATGAAGCACCACGGTTCCGTCGCGCTCGACGACGAAGAATTCCCCTTGTACAGGGGCCACCATCTGTCGAAGGGTATACCCCATCGACGCCAAATCAAGATGAAAGGCGAGGGTTCCCTTGAGTCTGCCTTCTGTTGAAATCAATGGCTTATAAAGCGTGACCGTTGGATGCCCGGTAAAGTAGTCCATATAAGGGTGGGTATAATGGCTGAAAATACTGGCTTCCGCGTGGGCGACAAACCACGGGCGCGTCCGCGGATCGACGTTTTTACTCTTTTCCGTGGGAGGCGCTTCGGGAGCGTGCAAATAATGCCCCTCCGTGTCGGCCAGCGAGATGGATGACACGGTCGGCATCAGGTTTTGCAAATGCATCAACATCTGCAACCCTTGCGTCGGGTTGACGTTCAGCGTCTCATTCAGTATTTCGTTGCGGGAAAAGTACATCGCAGAACGACCAAGAATATAGTCGTTTTCACGCAACATTGATTCGGTATAGTTAACCGCCAGATTATGCGTGAAATTACCATTAATTTTATGATAATCCTCAAGAAAATCCTTTCGTTGCGAAAGCGTAACCACGACAGCGATCAGTGCAAAACTGCACAGTATCCCCGCGAAGCTGGCCATTATTGGCCGGGTAAAAGAGAGTTTTTTGCTGTGAAGTGCCATGAGTTGTACATCATTCCTGAGGGTGAATGCTTTTCGTCTGCCGATATCCTCTCAGCATAGTCGCAGTCCTGCGGTTAGCTGTGAATTATACGGAACACGATTTCAGACGAGATGATTTATCTTAAGAATGGCTAAGAAATTACTCATAAAATCAGAAATTCAGTGTGCACGATAAGTCAGAGGCAGGGCGAAACGAGGAAGAAGCTTTTCGCCCTGGTCAGCGTCCGTTGCTGACCACATGACAATAAAAAACCGGACGATAGCTGGCAATCATCCGGTAGTGACTCTCCGTGCCGCCTCGTTTTATTTCTGCGGAGTTGCAGTATGTTTCAGCGTAATTGCGAGGCTCTTCCCAGCCAGCTGTCCCAGTCTTTCCAGACCGGCTGCAGCCCCTGTGCGCTCAGGGCCGCGGCGACCGCTTCCGGACGTCGTCCATCATGCGGGGCAAACTGCTCCAGTTCAGGGTGATCATCGGCGTAACCGCCCGGCTGTGTTTTGGAAAATGCGCTCACGTTGTTTATCGCAAGCGGGATCACGCGGTCGCGGAACGCCGGTGATTCACGTGTTGAGAGCGATAATTCAACCTCCGGGGCAAGCAGGCGAAACGCGCAGATCGTTTGTACCAGCTGGCGCTCATCCATGAGTGAGGCCGGTTCAATCCCGCCAGCACACGGGCGCAGCCGGGGGAAGGAGATGGAGTAGCGGCTCTGCCAGTAGTGCTGCTGAAGCCACAACAGATGTTCCGCCACCATGTAGCAATCCACGCGCCAGCTATCGGAAAGCCCAATCAGCGCACCAAGGCCAATTTTATCGATCCCGGCACGTCCGAGCCTGTCCGGCGTTTCAAGGCGGAAGAAGAAGTCCTGTTTCTTGCCCTTCAGGTGATGCCGTGCGTAGGTCGCTTCGTGGTACGTTTCCTGATAGACCATCACTCCATCCAGTCCGAGCGTTTTGAGCTCCGCATACTCATCCTGCGACAGGGGCTGCACTTCCATCTGCAACGAGGCGAACTGACGACGAATGGCAGGAAGGTGCTGGCGGAAATAGTCCATTCCGACTTTGCCCTGGTGCTCACCGGTGACCAGCAGGAGATGCTCGAAGCCCATTTCCCGGATGGCCGCACACTCGCGCGCGATCTCTTCCTCATCAAGCGTCTTACGCTTAATGCGGTTGCTCATGGAGAAGCCGCAGTAGGTACAGTCATTGGCGCACAGGTTTGAGAGATAGAGCGGGACGTAAAAGCTTACCGTGTTGCCAAAGCGCTGTCGGGTGAGACGCTGGGCGCGCTGGGCCATCGGCTCCAGATAAGCACTGGCCGCAGGGGAGAGCAGGGCCATTAAATCGTCGCGGGTCAGATGGCGCGCATTCAGTGCGCGCTCGACGTCGACCGGCGTTTTGCTGTTGATGCGCAGGGCAATGTCGTCCCAGTTAAGCTGCCGCCAGCGGTCGGTAAAGGTGGTCATGAGATTGCCTCCAGAAAACCGGTCAGCGGGCTGGTGGCCTGCGCCTGAAAACTGCGCGAGCCAGGGCCTGATTGCCGTGCCAGCAGGCCAGCCTCCACCGCCATGCGAAACGCGCGCGCCATCATGACCGGATCGTCGGCAACCGCGATGGCCGTGTTCACCAGCACCGCGTCCGCCCCCATCTCCAGCGCCTGCGCGGCATGGCTTGGTACGCCAATACCCGCATCCACCACCACCGGCACGGTGGCCTGCTCAATGATGATCTCCAGCATTGCCCGGGTTTCCAGCCCCTGGTTAGAGCCAATAGGCGCGCCCAGCGGCATAACGGCGGCGCAGCCAACATCTTCCAGACGTTTGCAGAGTACCGGATCGGCACCGCAGTAAGGCAGAACGATGAACCCTTGTTGTACCAGCTTTTCTGCCGCTTTCAGCGTCTCGATCGGGTCGGGCAACAGCCAGCGAGCATCCGGGTGAATTTCCAGCTTCAGCCAGCGTGTGCCGAGCGCTTCACGCGCCAGTTGAGCGGCGAAAATGGCCTCTTCGGCCGTTTTCGCGCCGGAAGTATTTGGCAGTAGCGTGACGCCAGCTTCCAGTAAAGGCGCCAGAATGGCATCACTGTGATGGTGCAGATCCACGCGTTTTAACGCCAGCGTGACCAGCTGGCTGCCGCTTTCACGGATGGCATCGACCATCAGCTGGGGTGATGCGAATTTCCCGGTTCCGGTAAACAGATGTGAATCAAAGACTTTATCGGCAATACGTAACATCTCAGCCCCCTGCGATAACCTGAAACAGCAGGATCTGGTCGCCTTCATTGACCTGCTGATGTTCCCACTGCTCGCGCGGCAGGATCTGTTGATTGAGCGCCAGCGCCGTTCCCGGCTTGAGCTGGCGCAGTTTATCGAGCAGCACGGCAACGGTGAGCCCGTCCTCGCATTTCATCGGCTCATCGTTAAACAGAATGCGCATTGCCGCCTCCGCATACCGGGCAGTGGCTGGCGCGGTGTAACGCCAGATGACGCCAGCCGCTGGAGCGGGCGTCAAATAACCGCAACGTGTTGCGCTCGGTCTCCATTCCGCTGAGCAGCTTGATGGCCTCGAGCGCCTGCAGGGTACCCATCACCCCCACAACCGGGCCAAGAATGCCCGCGGTGCGACAGTTACGCTCTGGCTCAGCATCGTCTGGCCACAGACAGCGATAGCAGCCCTGCGCCCACGGCGGTGTCAGGACCATCATCTGCCCGCCGAACCCCACCGCGCTGGCGGTGATAAGCGGCGTATTTTTTGCGACACAGGCGGCGTTGATCGCCTGGCGGGTTGCCATATTGTCGGTGCAGTCCAGCACCACGTCGGCCAGGGCGACTTCTCGGAGCAGATTGTCGCCGCTGAGCCGCTCCTGACACGCAATGAGCTCAATATCCGGGTTCAGCTGGTTCAGGCGCTGGCGGGTAATGTGTACTTTGGGCTGGTTGATATCCTCGGTGGTAAAGAGGATTTGACGCTGCAGGTTGCTAAGATGCACCTCGTCGTCATCGGCCAGTACCAGCGTGCCCACGCCTGCACCGGCCAGATAGAGCGCGGCAGGCGCGCCTAATCCGCCCAGCCCGACAATCAAAACCCGGCTGGCGAGTAGCTTTTGCTGCCCGTCGATGGCGATATCCTCCAGCAGGATCTGGCGGCTATAGCGCATAAAGTCACGATCATTCATCGCCTGCTCCTGCCAGTTGTAAGAGCTGCCGGGTGGCGGCCTGCCAGTCTGCGGCCTGGGTGATGGCACTGACGACGGCGATACTGCCGACACCGGTATCCAGCACGGCCGGCGCTCGTTCAAGGCTAATCCCGCCGATGGCCACGGTCGGGTACTGCGCAAGACGCTTCACGTGAGCCGCCAGCTGTGCCAGCCCTTGTGGCGCGGAGGGCATCTGTTTAGTTTGCGTCGGGAAGACGTGTCCAAGCGCAATGTACGAAGGGCGAGCCGCCAGTGCCACGTCAATCTCCATATCGTCATGGGTCGAGACACCCAGGCGCAAACCGGCTTCCCGGATGGCCTTCAGGTCTGTGGTCTCCAGGTCCTCCTGACCCAGATGCACGCCGTAGGCCTGGTGCTTTATCGCCAGTCGCCAGTAGTCGTTGATAAACAGGCGGGCTTTATACCGACGCCCCAGCGCGATGGCGGCGGCGACATCGTTCTCCACCTCCTCATCGCGTTTATCTTTGATGCGCAGCTGCAGCGTGCGTACACCTGCCTCCAGCAGGCGGGCAACCCACTCCACGCTGTCCACCACCGGGTAGAGCCCCAAACGAAAGGGCACGGGTGGGAAATCGGGCTGGTACATTACGCCTCCTCTTTTTTGAGGTAGATTTCGCCGCCTTTCGCGCGGAAGGTTTCTGACATATCCGCCATGCCCACTTCAATGGTTTGCGCGGCGGCGTAGTCACGCACCTCCTGGCTGATCTTCATCGAGCAGAATTTTGGCCCACACATGGAGCAGAAATGGGCCACTTTGCCGGACTCCTGCGGCAGGGTTTCGTCGTGATAGGCGCGGGCGGTAAACGGGTCGAGCGCGAGGTTAAACTGATCTTCCCAGCGGAATTCAAAGCGGGCCTTCGACATCGCGTTATCGCGAATTTGCGCGCCCGGATGGCCTTTCGCCAGGTCCGCAGCGTGGGCGGCAATTTTGTAGGTGATAAGCCCCTGCTTCACGTCCTCTTTGTTGGGCAGACCGAGGTGCTCTTTTGGCGTCACATAGCAGAGCATGGCGCAACCGAACCAGCCGATCATCGCCGCACCAATTCCGGAGGTGAAGTGGTCGTAACCCGGGGCAATATCGGTGGTCAACGGCCCCAGTGTATAGAATGGTGCTTCATGGCAGTGCTCCAGTTCTTCCGTCATATTGCGGCGGATCATCTGCATGGGGACATGGCCCGGGCCTTCAATCATCACCTGCACGTCATACTCCCAGGCGATTTTGGTCAGCTCGCCCAGCGTGTGCAGTTCGGCAAACTGCGCTTCGTCGTTGGCATCACGAATGGAACCAGGGCGCAGGCCGTCGCCCAGCGACAGCGAGACGTCGTAAGCGGCACAGATTTCGCAGATCTCGCGGAAGTGTTCGTAGAGGAAGTTTTCCTGATGATGAGACAGACACCACTTCGCCATGATTGAGCCCCCGCGCGAGACAATGCCGGTCAGACGCTTCGCGGTCATCGGCACGTAGCGCAGCAGCACCCCCGCGTGGATGGTGAAGTAGTCTACACCCTGTTCAGCCTGCTCCAGCAGCGTGTCGCGGAACGCTTCCCAGGTGAGGTTTTCAGCGATACCGTTCACTTTCTCCAGCGCCTGATAGACCGGCACCGTTCCGATAGGCACCGGGCTGTTACGCAGGATCCACTCGCGGGTTTCGTGGATATAACGCCCGGTGGAGAGATCCATTACCGTGTCCGCACCCCAGCGCGTTGACCAGACCAGCTTCTCGACCTCTTCTTCGATGGAGGAGGTGACCGCGGAGTTACCGATATTGGCGTTGACCTTCACCAGGAAGTTGCGGCCGATAATCATCGGTTCGGATTCCGGGTGATTGATGTTGGCGGGGATAATCGCGCGGCCAGCGGCCACTTCATCGCGCACAAACTCCGGGGTGATGTTTTCCGGCAGGCGAGCACCGAAACCTTCGCCCGGATGCTGGTGGCGCAGCACTTCGCTACGGATGCGCTCACGGCCCATGTTTTCACGGATGGCGATAAACTCCATCTCCGGGGTGACGATCCCCTGACGCGCATAGTGCAGCTGGGTAACGCATTTGCCCGCTTTCGCACGTTTCGGCGTCAACAGGCCCGCGAAGCGCAGTTCGTCCAGGCCGTCGTCGGCCAGACGCTCTTTGGTGTAGGCAGAGCTGCGAACCGTCAGTTCTTCGCAGTCGTTACGCGCGTCAATCCAGCGCTGGCGCAGTTTTGCCAGACCCTGCTGCACGTTAATGGCCACATCAGGATCGCCGTACGGGCCAGACGTGTCGTAGACTGGCACGGCTTCGTTGTCTTCATACTGCGGGTTCTCTTTGCTGCCGCCAAGAAGCGTCGGGCTAAGCTGGATTTCGCGCATCGGAACGCGGATACCCGCCTGAGAGCCGGTGATGTAAATACGCTTAGAGTTCGGGAAAGCGGTGCCTTCCAGGGTGTCGATGAAGTGTTGGGCTTGTGCGCGCTGTTCGCGGCGGGTCAGTTTAGTAGTAGACATAGCTCATTCCAAAAGTGAAGGACATGGCTTGTCAGACGACGGATGAAGCAAGAGGAGATCGCCCGGGGGCGATACTACAGCAGTTTTACTCTTGTTCCCTTCGCAGGTATTAGCCTGATCAGGTTCCGCGGATCCCGAATTAACGGTCTCAGCCCGTGCTTTCACACTGGGCACTCCGACAAGAAATTTACACGCCACCGTTCACGCTATCGCATGAATGATTTCGTGTAATACCCCTCCTGAGAGGGGCGAATGTTTGTAAACTACTCGTTAACGATTAAGAACTCAAGCAGGCCGCGCGATGTTATCTTCGTTGCTGGCCTTAGAATCGTTATCCAGCACGAGGGCGATCAGCTTATCTTCCAGCGAGAATCGCTCTTCCAGCGCTTCGCCGAGATCGGACAGCGCCTGTTGAAACTCAAGGTAGTTGTCGTGATCGATGGCATTCTCGAGGGTGGAATCGTAGTAATTCATGATCTGCTGGGTATTGGCTTCCAGCAGCGGGTAGAGTTTGGATGCCGTTAAATACGGGCTAGTGCCTTCCATTTCGCGGATAATGCGTTCATAAATATTGAAATGGCCGTCGGACAGGTAGTCGACCAGGCTCTGACAAAAATCATCCAGCGCTTTTTCATTCAGCCGCATAAACGATTCTTTGCCAGGCTTAATACCGACCAGATTGTAATAAGCCACGAGTAGATGCTTGCGCACATGTAGCCAGCGATCCACCAGTTTGTTACTTCCTCTAACGCGCTCAGTCAGGCTTTCTAGCTGGTTTAACATGTTCGACTCCGCAAGGTTTAGAATTGATTCTGCTTATCCAAAATGTAACCACAATGCTAACAACATGTCAGTGAAGCGAAGGTAGTGCAATAGATATGGATCGTATTATTGAAAAATCAGATCTGGGTTGGTGGATTGTCAGTCACGAACAAAAATTATGGCTGCCCGGTGGGGAAATACCCCATGGCACTGCCGATCGTTTCGATCTCGTTGGTCAGCCTGCGCTGAAGATCGGCGAGTGGCAAGGGGAGCCGGTGTGGTTGATCCAGCAGCCTCGCCGCCAGGACATGGGATCCGTTCGTCAGGTGCTGGATCTTGATGTGGGCCTGTTCCAGCTGGCAGGCCGTGGCGTGCAGCTGGCCGAGTTTTACCGATCGCATAAATACTGCGGCTACTGCGGGCATACCATGCACCCGAGCAAAACCGAGTGGGCCATGCTCTGCAGCCACTGCCGTGAACGCTATTATCCGCAGATTGCGCCGTGCATTATCGTCGCTATCCGGCGTGACGATTCCATCCTGCTGGCACAACATACCCGCCATCGCAACGGCATTCATACTGTTCTTGCCGGGTTCGTTGAAGTGGGCGAAACGCTGGAGCAGGCGGTGGCGCGTGAAGTGATGGAAGAGAGCGGGATCCGGGTGAAGAACCTGCGTTACGTAACGTCTCAGCCGTGGCCGTTCCCACAGTCGCTGATGACGGCGTTTATGGCCGAATACGATAGCGGTGAGATTGTTATCGACCAGAAAGAGCTGCTGGACGCGAACTGGTACCGTTATGACGATTTGCCACTGTTACCCCCGCCGGGAACGGTAGCCCGTCGGCTGATAGAAGATACCGTGGCAATGTGTCGGGCCGAGTATGAGTAGTGTTACACTCACGGACTGACGCAATAAGGAACTGCAAAATGACCGAACTGAAGAACGATCGTTATCTGCGTGCGCTGCTGCGCCAGCCCGTTGATGTCACCCCGGTGTGGATGATGCGCCAGGCGGGGCGCTATCTGCCAGAGTACAAAGCCACGCGTGCGCAGGCGGGTGATTTTATGTCGCTGTGCAAAAATGCCGAGCTGGCCTGCGAAGTGACGCTCCAGCCGCTGCGCCGCTACCCGCTGGATGCCGCTATTCTCTTTTCGGACATTCTGACCATTCCGGATGCCATGGGCCTTGGGCTCTATTTCGAAACCGGTGAAGGTCCGCGTTTCACCTCCCCGATCAAAAGCAAAGCCGACGTTGATAAGCTGCCGGTACCGGATCCTGAGCAGGAGCTGGGGTATGTGATGAACGCCGTGCGCACAATTCGCCGTGAACTGAAAGGCGAAGTGCCGCTGATTGGCTTCTCAGGCAGCCCGTGGACGCTGGCGACCTATATGGTGGAAGGTGGCAGCAGCAAAGCCTTTACCGTCATTAAAAAGATGATGTACGCGGAGCCACAGGCGCTGCATACGCTGCTCGACAAGCTGGCGAAGAGCGTCACACTCTATCTTAACGCGCAGATTAAAGCAGGCGCGCAGTCGGTGATGATTTTCGATACCTGGGGCGGCGTGCTGACCGGGCGCGATTACCAGCAGTTCTCGCTGTATTACATGCATAAAATCGTCGATGGCCTGCTGCGTGAAAACGAAGGTCGCCGGGTGCCGGTGACGCTGTTCACTAAAGGCGGCGGACAGTGGCTGGAAGCCATGGCCGCAACCGGCTGTGACGCGCTGGGTCTCGACTGGACAACCGATATTGCCGATGCGCGCCGTCGCGTGGATGACAAAGTGGCGCTGCAGGGCAACATGGACCCGTCTATGCTCTATGCTCAGCCTGCCCGTATTGAGGAAGAGGTGGCCTCCATTCTTGCTGGTTTCGGCCAGGGCGAAGGACACGTGTTCAACCTCGGGCACGGTATTCATCAGGATGTACCGCCAGAACACGCTGGCGCGTTTGTGGAGGCGGTGCACCGACTTTCTGCACATTATCATCAGTAAGGAGTGGTTATGGATCTCGCGTCATTACGCGCTCAACAGATAGAACTGGCCTCATCCGTGATCCGTGAGGATCGTCTGGACACAGACCCGCCGCAGTACATTGGCGGAGCAGATGTGGGGTTTGAGCAGGGAGGTGAAGTGACGCGGGCGGCAATGGTGCTGCTGAAGTATCCCTCGCTGGAACTGGTGGAGTACAAGGTGGCGCGTATCGCCACCACCATGCCGTACATTCCTGGCTTTCTCTCATTTCGTGAATATCCCGCGCTGCTGGCAGCGTGGGAGCAACTCTCGCAAAAACCCGACCTGCTGTTTGTCGACGGCCATGGTATCTCTCATCCGCGCCGCTTAGGCGTCGCCAGCCATTTTGGGCTGCTGGTGGATGTCCCTACCATTGGTGTGGCTAAAAAACGCCTGTGCGGTGCGTTTGAGCCGCTCTCCGCCGAGCCAGGCGCGCTGGCACCTCTTATCGATAAGGGTGAGCAACTGGCGTGGGTCTGGCGCAGTAAAGCGCGTTGTAACCCCCTGTTTATCGCCACCGGGCATCGGGTGAGTACGGACAGTGCGCTGGCGTGGGTGCAACGCTGCATGAAAGGGTATCGCTTACCGGAGCCCACCCGCTGGGCTGATGCCGTAGCGTCAGGGCGTCCGGCTTTTACGCGTTGGCAAGAAATTCAGTGATGATTCAGGTAAACTGCGGCTAATTTTCGATTCGAGACCTCATCATGCTACAAAACCCGATTCATCTGCGCCTTGAGAAGCTGGAAAGCTGGCAGCACGTGACTTTTATGGCTTGCCTGTGCGAGCGCATGTATCCCAACTATGCCGCGTTCTGCAAGCAGACAGGCTTTGGTGAAGGGCAGATTTATCGCCGCATCCTGGATTTAATCTGGGAGACGCTGACGGTCAAAGACGCTAAGGTGAACTTCGACTCTCAGCTTGAAAAGCTTGAAGAGGCGATCCCGGCGGCGGATGACTACGACCTGTATGGTGTCTATCCGGCCATTGATGCCTGCGTGGCATTAAGCGAACTGATTCATTCCCGTCTGAGTGGTGAAACGCTGGAGCATGCTATCGAAGTCAGCAAGGCATCCATTACGACCGTCGCGATGCTGGAAATGACCCAGGAAGGTCGGGAAATGACCGACGAAGAGTTGCGAGTGAACCCCGCGGTTGAGCAGGAATGGGATATCCAGTGGGAAATTTTCCGCCTGCTGGCAGAGTGTGAAGAACGCGATATTGAGCTGATAAAAGGGCTCCGTGCGGACTTACGTGAGGCTGGTGAGAGCAATATTGGTATAATTTTTAACCAATGAGACAACAAAACTTGATATAACGCTCGTTTTGTCGCTCCTCGACTCTTCCCTTTCGCCCCTTGTCTGGTCTACATTTGGGGGGCGAAAAAAAGTGGCTATCGGTGCGTGTATGCAGGAGAGTGCTTTTTTGGCATTTTCGTCGCACTCGATGCTTAGCAAGCGATAAACACATTGAAAGGATAACTTATGAACAAGACTCAACTGATTGATGTAATTGCGGACAAGGCTGATCTGTCTAAAGTGCAGGCTAAAGCTGCTCTGGAATCTACCCTGGCTGCTATTACTGAGTCTCTGAAAGAAGGTGATGCTGTACAACTGGTTGGTTTCGGTACCTTCAAAGTGAACCACCGCGCTGAGCGTACTGGCCGCAACCCGCAGACCGGTAAAGAAATCAAAATCGCCGCAGCTAACGTGCCGGCATTTGTTTCTGGTAAAGCACTGAAAGACGCTGTTAAGTAAGACGCGTGGCAGTGAACAGTTTTAACGAAGGGGCGGCAACGCCCCTTTTGTCTGTCTGGCGTGGTCTTTTCGCGCTGGCGGGCGTGATGTTTCTGTCCGCCTGTAGCCACGACACCTCTCTGCCACCGTTTACCGCCAGCGGCTACGCTGACAACCAGGGTGCGGTGAGGATCTGGCGCAAAGATTCTGGCGGCGAAGTGCATCTGCTTTCTGCTTTCAGTCCGTGGCATAACGGCAATACGTCGACTGCGGAGTATCGCTGGCAGGGCGATGACCTGTCGCTGATAGAACTGAATGTCTACAGCAAGACCCCCGAACATGTGAAAGTGCGTTTTGATGACCATGGCGAGCTGAGCTTTATGCAGCGGGAAGTCAGCGGTCAAAAACAGCAGCTTTCCAGCGATCAAGTCGCACTCTATCGTTATCGTGCCGAACAAATCCGCCAGACCAGCGATGCGCTGCGTCAGGGACGCGTTGTGCTGCGCCAGGGGCGCTGGCATGCCGATGGCACGGTAACAACCTGCGAAGGGCAAACCGTTAAGCCTGAGCTTGAAGCCTGGGCAACCGAACATATTGAGCGCCGTCAGCGGCATTCATCAATGGAAGTGAGTGTGGCGTGGCTGGAAGCGCCGGAAGGTTCTCAACTGCTGCTGGTCGCGAACGAAGACTTCTGCACCTGGCAGCCGACAGAAAAGAGTTTTTGAGTGACGTCCCCTCTCCCTGACGGGAGAGGGGCTGGCTGAAGAATTACTCGCCCTGCTCACGCGCAATTGCGCGATAACCGATATCCTGGCGGCTAAAGCTTCCATTCCAGTGAATATCTGCCATCAGCGCATAGGCACGCTTCTGTGCTTCTGCAACGGTGTGACCCAGCGCGGTCGCGCACAGTACACGGCCGCCATTGGTCAGCACGCGATCGTCGTCAGACAACTTTGTGCCGGCGTGGAATACCTTCGCGCCTTCCAATTCTTCCAGCGGTAAACCGTGGATCTCATCACCGGTATTGTAATTACCCGGATAACCGCCTGCAGCAATCACCACGCCCAGAGAAGCACGTTCATCCCACTCAGACGTTTTCTCATCCAGCTTACCTTCACAGGCGGCAAGACACAGTTCCACCAGGTCAGATTTCATGCGCAGCATGATTGGCTGTGTTTCCGGATCGCCGAAGCGGCAGTTGAACTCAATCACCTTCGGATTGCCCTGTTTGTCGATCATCAGGCCTGCATAGAGGAAACCGGTGTAAGTATTACCTTCAGCAGCCATGCCTTTGACGGTTGGCCAGATAATGCGGTCCATGGTGCGCTGATGCACTTCGTCAGTGACCACAGGGGCAGGGGAGTAAGCGCCCATACCGCCGGTGTTCGGCCCGGTATCTGCATTGCCAACGCGTTTATGATCCTGGCTGGTGGCCATTGGCAGAACATGCTCGCCGTCGACCATCACGATAAAGCTCGCCTCTTCACCGTCAAGGAACTCTTCAATCACGATGCGATGGCCCGCATCGCCAAAGGCGTTGCCTGCCAGCATATCCTGAACCGCGGCTTCGGCTTCCTCGAGCGTCATCGCCACGATAACGCCTTTACCGGCGGCCAGACCGTCGGCTTTGATAACGATAGGCGCACCTTTTTCACGTAAGTAAGCCAGGGCTGGCTCTACTTCGGTGAAATTCTGATATTCCGCCGTCGGGATGTTATGACGTGCGAGGAAATCTTTGGTGAAGGCTTTCGAACCTTCCAGCTGTGCAGCCCCTTCCGTTGGGCCGAAGATTTGCAGGCCAGCAGCCCGGAAGGCGTCAACGACGCCAATCACCAGCGGCGCTTCCGGACCCACGATGGTCAGATCGATTTTCTCCTGCTGAGCAAAGCTCAACAGGGCCGGGATATCGGTCACGCCGATAGCGACGTTCTGTAACGTGGGTTCCAGCGCAGTACCGGCATTACCCGGTGCCACAAAGACGGTTTTTACCTGCGGCGACTGGGCCGCTTTCCACGCCAGAGCGTGCTCGCGCCCGCCATTACCAATGACTAATACTTTCATTTTCTGCTCCGTGGATTAATGGCGGAAGTGACGCATGTCGGTGAAGATCATCGCAATACCGTGTTCGTCAGCAGCGGCAATGACTTCGTCGTCACGGATTGAGCCGCCAGGCTGGATAACACAGGTAATGCCCACTGCCGCAGCAGCGTCGATACCGTCACGGAACGGGAAGAAGGCGTCAGAAGCCATTGCCGAGCCTTTCACTTCCAGACCTTCATCGGCCGCTTTGATACCGGCAATTTTCGCGGAGTAAACGCGGCTCATCTGGCCTGCGCCTATTCCGATAGTCATGTTCTCTTTTGCATAGACAATCGCGTTGGATTTCACGAACTTCGCAACCTTCCAGCAGAACAGCGCGTCACGCAGTTCCTGCTCGGTAGGCTGGCGTTTCGTCACGACGCGCAGATCGCCCGCGGTGACCATGCCCAGATCGCGATCCTGAACCAGCAGACCGCCGTTCACGCGTTTGAAGTCCAGACCCGGTACGCGCTCAGCCCACTGGCCACACACCAGTACGCGCACGTTCTGTTTTGCCGCGGTGATTTTCAGGGCTTCGTCGGATGCAGAAGGAGCGATGATCACTTCGACAAACTGACGGGAGATGATGGCCTGTGCTGTGTCAGCGTCCAGCTCGCGGTTGAAGGCGATAATGCCGCCGAATGCGGAGGTTGGGTCGGTTTTATACGCGCGATCATAGGCGTCGAGAATGGAGGTGCTTACCGCTACGCCACATGGGTTCGCGTGCTTCACGATTACGCAGGCGGGTTCACTGAACGCTTTCACGCACTCGAGCGCTGCATCGGTGTCAGCGATGTTGTTATAGGAGAGTGCCTTGCCCTGAACCTGCTGTGCGGTCGCAACAGAGGCTTCTTTTACCTCTTCTTCTATATAGAAGGCAGCCTGCTGGTGGCTGTTCTCTCCGTAACGCATATCCTGCTTCTTAATGAAGTTCAGGTTCAGCGTACGCGGGAAGCGGCCGGAAGGTTCAGTGCTTTCGCCATGATAAGCAGGCACCAGGCTACCGAAGTAGTTGGCGATCATGCTGTCGTACGCGGCGGTGTGCTCGAATGCTTTGATGGCGAGGTCGAAACGCGTCTCCAGCGTCAGCGACCCTTCGTTGGCATCCATCTCATTAATAATGGTGTTGTAGTCGCTGCTCTTCACCACGATGGCAACATCTTTATGGTTCTTAGCCGCTGAGCGCACCATGGTTGGGCCGCCGATATCAATGTTTTCGACGGCGTCTTCCAGAGAGCAGCCTTCGCGGGCAACGGTCTGTGCAAACGGGTAGAGGTTAACGACGACCATGTCGATTGGCGCGATATCATGCTTTTCCATAATGCCGTCGTCCTGGCCGCGACGACCAAGAATACCGCCGTGGACCTTCGGGTGCAGGGTCTTGACGCGTCCATCCATCATTTCCGGAAAACCGGTGTAATCGGACACTTCGGTTACCGGCAGACCTTTCTCTGCTAACAGGCGAGCGGTACCACCTGTAGAAAGCAGCTCCACACCGCGTGCAGAAAGTGCCTGAGCGAATTCGACGATACCGGCTTTATCAGAAACACTGAGCAGAGCGCGGCGGACTGGACGACGTTGTTGCATGGTAAATCCCCTGGATTTCACGATTACAGAGAGCGTTAGATGAATTTTCCAGCGAAAAACTCATCTAACACACCTGACGAGGCATCCTTGTTAAGCGCGAGCATTTTAACGAAAACGTTTGCGCAACGCTCGCGAATTTTCACTTTTTCGTATCTCTGTGGATAAGTCTGTGTGTAAAAGGGTATAAGGCGGGGTTTTGCTGGGGAATGCAGCAGTCAGTCATTTTTCTGTCATTTAGCGGTTGCGGCCTGCAGAGAACTCCCTATAATGCGCCTCCATCGACACGGCGGATGTGAATCACTTCACAGTTAACCCGGTCGGTTGAAGAGAAAAAATCCTGAACTTCAGGGTTGACTCTGAAAGAGGAAAGCGTAATATACGCCACCTCGCGACGGTGAGCTGCAAGCCGCGTCGCAACTGCTCTTTAACAATTTATCAGACAATCTGTGTGGGCACTCAAAGTGACATGGATTCTTAATGTCTTCGGACACTAAATGAATACCAAGTCTCTGAGTGAACATACGTAATTCATTACGAAGTTTAATTCACGAGCATCAAACTTAAATTGAAGAGTTTGATCATGGCTCAGATTGAACGCTGGCGGCAGGCCTAACACATGCAAGTCGAACGGTAGCACAGAGAGCTTGCTCTCGGGTGACGAGTGGCGGACGGG
>NZ_KI973182.1:4261455-4370278 GCF_000534435.1 Enterobacter sp. BIDMC 26
ATCTAGCCATGGGCAGGTTGAAGGTTGGGTAACACTAACTGGAGGACCGAACCGACTAATGTTGAAAAATTAGCGGATGACTTGTGGCTGGGGGTGAAAGGCCAATCAAACCGGGAGATAGCTGGTTCTCCCCGAAAGCTATTTAGGTAGCGCCTCGTGAACTCATCTTCGGGGGTAGAGCACTGTTTCGGCTAGGGGGCCATCCCGGCTTACCAACCCGATGCAAACTACGAATACCGAAGAATGTTATCACGGGAGACACACGGCGGGTGCTAACGTCCGTCGTGAAGAGGGAAACAACCCAGACCGCCAGCTAAGGTCCCAAAGTCATGGTTAAGTGGGAAACGATGTGGGAAGGCACAGACAGCCAGGATGTTGGCTTAGAAGCAGCCATCATTTAAAGAAAGCGTAATAGCTCACTGGTCGAGTCGGCCTGCGCGGAAGATGTAACGGGGCTAAACCATGCACCGAAGCTGCGGCAGCGACGCTTATGCGTTGTTGGGTAGGGGAGCGTTCTGTAAGCCGTTGAAGGTGTCCTGTGAGGGGTGCTGGAGGTATCAGAAGTGCGAATGCTGACATAAGTAACGATAAAGCGGGTGAAAAGCCCGCTCGCCGGAAGACCAAGGGTTCCTGTCCAACGTTAATCGGGGCAGGGTGAGTCGACCCCTAAGGCGAGGCCGAAAGGCGTAGTCGATGGGAAACAGGTTAATATTCCTGTACTTGGTGTTACTGCGAAGGGGGGACGGAGAAGGCTATGTTAGCCGGGCGACGGTTGTCCCGGTTTAAGCATGTAGGCGGAGGTTCCAGGTAAATCCGGTTCCTTGTTAACGCTGAGGTGTGATGACGAGGCACTACGGTGCTGAAGTAACAAATGCCCTGCTTCCAGGAAAAGCCTCTAAGCATCAGGTAACACGAAATCGTACCCCAAACCGACACAGGTGGTCAGGTAGAGAATACCAAGGCGCTTGAGAGAACTCGGGTGAAGGAACTAGGCAAAATGGTGCCGTAACTTCGGGAGAAGGCACGCTGATATGTAGGTGAAGTCCCTGCGGATGGAGCTGAAATCAGTCGAAGATACCAGCTGGCTGCAACTGTTTATTAAAAACACAGCACTGTGCAAACACGAAAGTGGACGTATACGGTGTGACGCCTGCCCGGTGCCGGAAGGTTAATTGATGGGGTTAGCGGTAACGCGAAGCTCTTGATCGAAGCCCCGGTAAACGGCGGCCGTAACTATAACGGTCCTAAGGTAGCGAAATTCCTTGTCGGGTAAGTTCCGACCTGCACGAATGGCGTAATGATGGCCAGGCTGTCTCCACCCGAGACTCAGTGAAATTGAACTCGCTGTGAAGATGCAGTGTACCCGCGGCAAGACGGAAAGACCCCGTGAACCTTTACTATAGCTTGACACTGAACACTGGTCCTTGATGTGTAGGATAGGTGGGAGGCTTTGAAGCGTGGACGCCAGTCTGCGTGGAGCCAACCTTGAAATACCACCCTTTAATGGCTGGTGTTCTAACGTAGACCCGTGATCCGGGTTGCGGACAGTGTCTGGTGGGTAGTTTGACTGGGGCGGTCTCCTCCCAAAGAGTAACGGAGGAGCACGAAGGTTAGCTAATCCTGGTCGGACATCAGGAGGTTAGTGCAATGGCATAAGCTAGCTTGACTGCGAGAGTGACGGCTCGAGCAGGTGCGAAAGCAGGTCATAGTGATCCGGTGGTTCTGAATGGAAGGGCCATCGCTCAACGGATAAAAGGTACTCCGGGGATAACAGGCTGATACCGCCCAAGAGTTCATATCGACGGCGGTGTTTGGCACCTCGATGTCGGCTCATCACATCCTGGGGCTGAAGTAGGTCCCAAGGGTATGGCTGTTCGCCATTTAAAGTGGTACGCGAGCTGGGTTTAGAACGTCGTGAGACAGTTCGGTCCCTATCTGCCGTGGGCGCTGGAGAATTGAGGGGGGCTGCTCCTAGTACGAGAGGACCGGAGTGGACGCATCACTGGTGTTCGGGTTGTCATGCCAATGGCACTGCCCGGTAGCTAAATGCGGAAGAGATAAGTGCTGAAAGCATCTAAGCACGAAACTTGCCCCGAGATGAGTTCTCCCTGAGACTTTAAGTCTCCTGAAGGAACGTTGAAGACTACGACGTTGATAGGTCGGGTGTGTAAGCGCAGCGATGCGTTGAGCTAACCGATACTAATGAACCGTGAGGCTTAACCTTACAACGCCGAAGGTGTTTTGGCGTGAGAGAGACGATTTTCAGCTGATACAGATTAACAGAATTTGCCTGGCGGCTTTAGCGCGGTGGTCCCACCTGACCCCATGCCGAACTCAGAAGTGAAACGCCGTAGCGCCGATGGTAGTGTGGGGTCTCCCCATGCGAGAGTAGGGAACTGCCAGGCATCAATTAAAAAAACCCCGTACCGTATGGTGCGGGGTTTTTTGCTTTTTGGGCTTCTTACTTCCTCCTTGAAACTTTCTCACCTTCCGCTTGCAGACTCGACATTCAGCCTGTTTCTGGGTATCGTTAGCTGTCTGGATGTCTAAACGTTTATACGTATGCTGTGAGGATATGAGGTTATGCCGATTCGGGTGCAGGACGAGCTACCAGCCGTCAATTTCTTACGTGATGAAAACGTCTTTGTGATGACGACTTCACGCGCTACAGGTCAGGAAATTCGCCCACTGAAGGTGCTTATTCTCAATCTGATGCCGAAAAAGATCGAAACAGAGAACCAGTTCCTGCGTTTGCTTTCGAACTCGCCGCTGCAGGTTGATATCCAGCTGCTGCGAATCGATGCCCGTGAGTCGCGAAATACGCCTTCAGAGCATCTGAATAATTTTTACTGTAACTTCGACGACATTCGCGACGAAAACTTCGACGGGCTGATTGTGACCGGTGCACCGCTGGGCCTGGTCGAATTTAATGATGTTGCCTACTGGCCGCAGATCAAACAGGTACTGGAGTGGGCTAAAGATCACGTCACGTCCACGCTGTTTGTTTGTTGGGCGGTGCAAGCCGCCCTGAATATCCTCTATGGGATCCCCAAACAAACCCGCACTGAGAAGCTTTCAGGTGTTTACGAGCACCACCTTGTCCAACCTCACGCCCTGTTGACGCGCGGGTTCGATGACTCCTTCCTGGCCCCACACTCGCGCTACGCCGATTTCCCGGCACAGCTGATTCGTGATTACACCGATCTCGATATCCTGGCCGAAACCGAAGACGGGGATGCTTACCTGTTTGCCAGTAAAGACAAGCGCATTGCCTTTGTTACCGGCCATCCTGAGTACGATCCGAACACCCTCGCGTCGGAGTATTTCCGTGACGTTGAAGCCGGTCTGAATCCGGACGTTCCGTACAACTATTTCCCCAAAAACGATCCACAGAACAAACCGAGAGCCACCTGGCGTAGCCACGGGAATTTGCTGTTTACGAACTGGCTCAACTATTACGTCTACCAGATCACGCCATACGATCTGCGCCACATGAATCCAACGCTGGAGTAATCTTCTGCACTAAACGATCCTAAAGCGTTTCAGCTATTCACATCAGGCACCTTCGGGTGCCTTTTTCATTTCCGAAATGTCACTCAACAAACAATAAAACTTTAATTTCATATTAATCAATGCGTTAAATGCATTTAATAATTAAAATGGAAATTGTTTTTGATTTTGGAAAAAATATAGATAGTCTTAATTCTGCTGAGCGAAAACTACACAACGATCTTTCGTTCGCATCGGGGGCGTGATTTTGGATCTTTGATGAGGAGCAGAGTAATGACTCAACAGGCAACGACGGTCGATGAACTGGCCTTTACCCAGCCGCATGGCGAGCAAGAACAGCAAATTTTGACAGCAGACGTTGTCGAATTCCTGACCGAACTGGTGACCCGCTTTACGCCAGCGCGCAATAAGCTGCTGGCGGCACGCATTCATCAGCAGCAGGAAATTGATGATGGCAAGTTGCCTGGGTTTATTTCGGAAACCGCTTCCATTCGCCGTGGTGAGTGGAAAATCCGCGGCATTCCGGATGATTTACAGGATCGGCGCGTCGAAATCACCGGCCCGGTGGAGCGCAAAATGGTGATCAACGCCATGAACGCGAACGTAAAAGTCTTTATGGCAGATTTTGAGGACTCACTGGCGCCGGACTGGCATAAGGTTATCGACGGGCAAATCAATCTGCGCGATGCCGTAAATGGCACCATCAGCTATACCAACGAAGCCGGCAAAATCTATCAACTGAAACCCAATCCGGCGGTTCTGATCTGTCGCGTACGTGGACTGCATCTGCCTGAAAAGCATGTCACCTGGCGTGGCGAAGCCATTCCGGGCAGTCTGTTTGACTTCGCCCTCTATTTCTTCCACAACCACAAGAATCTGCTGGCAAAAGGCAGCGGCCCCTATTTCTATCTGCCGAAAACACAGGCCTGGCAGGAAGCGGCCTGGTGGAGTGAAGTGTTTAGCTTCACGGAAGATCGTTTCAACCTGCCGCGCGGCACCATTAAAGCCACCCTGCTGATTGAAACGCTACCTGCCGTGTTCCAGATGAACGAAATTCTGCATGCGCTGCGCGACCATATTGTTGGGCTGAACTGTGGACGCTGGGATTACATCTTCAGCTACATCAAAACCCTGAAAAATCATCCCGATCGTGTACTGCCGGATCGCCAGGTTGTCACCATGGATAAACCGTTCCTGAGTGCCTACTCACGCCTGTTGATTAAGACCTGCCACAAGCGTGGGGCCTTTGCGATGGGGGGAATGGCAGCATTTATCCCAAGCAAAGATGCTGAACGTAACAATCAGGTGCTCAACAAGGTGAAAGCCGATAAAGAGCTTGAAGCACGAAATGGCCATGACGGAACGTGGATCGCGCATCCGGGTCTGGCGGATACGGCAATGGACGTCTTCAACCGCGTACTTGGTGAGAACAAAAACCAGCTGTTTGTGACGCGTGATGAGGATGCCCCAACGGCTGAAGAACACCTGCTGGCACCGTGTGCGGGCGAGCGTACGGAAGAGGGCATGCGCGCCAATATCCGCGTAGCCGTCCAGTACATTGAAGCGTGGATCTCCGGTAACGGCTGCGTGCCGATCTACGGCCTGATGGAAGATGCCGCTACCGCCGAAATCTCTCGCACCTCAATCTGGCAGTGGATCCACCATCAAAAAACGCTCAGCAACGGCAAGCCGGTGACCAAATCCCTGTTCCGTCAGATGCTGGCTGAAGAGATGCGGGTGATCCAGGACGAACTGGGTGAACACCGCTTCAGCAGCGGACGTTTTGATGACGCCGCACGCCTGATGGAGCAAATCACCACATCCGATGACTTAATCGACTTCCTGACCCTGCCGGGCTACCGCTTCCTGGCGTAATTCACCCCACAACAATATGGAGCATCTGCACATGAAAACCCGTACCCAACAAATCGAAGAATTGAAGAAAGAGTGGACCCAACCTCGCTGGGAAGGCATCCGCCGCCCGTATAGCGCGGAAGAGGTGGTGAAATTGCGTGGCTCGGTCAATCCGGAATGTACCCTGGCGCAGCGCGGCGCGGCGAAAATGTGGGAGCTGCTGCACGGCGGTGCCAAAAAAGGTTACATCAATAGCCTCGGCGCGCTGACTGGCGGCCAGGCCCTGCAGCAGGCGAAAGCCGGCATCGAAGCCATCTATCTTTCCGGCTGGCAAGTTGCGGCGGACGCCAACCTGGCCTCCAGCATGTATCCGGATCAGTCGCTCTATCCGGCAAACTCGGTACCAACCGTGGTGGATCGGATCAACAACACCTTCCGCCGTGCGGATCAGATCCAGTGGGCGACAGGCATTGAGCCAAACGATCCGCGTTTTATTGACTATTTCCTGCCGATCGTCGCGGATGCGGAAGCGGGATTCGGCGGCGTGCTGAACGCCTTTGAGCTGATGAAATCGATGATTGAGGCCGGTGCAGCGGCCGTTCACTTCGAAGACCAGCTGGCGTCAGTGAAGAAATGCGGACACATGGGCGGGAAAGTCCTTGTCCCAACCCAGGAAGCGATTCAGAAGCTGGTTGCGGCGCGTCTGGCGGCTGACGTGCTCGGCGTACCTACGCTGGTGATTGCCCGTACCGATGCGGATGCGGCTGACCTGATCACCTCTGACTGCGATCCTTACGACAGCGAGTTCATTACCGGTGAACGCACCAGCGAAGGGTTTTATCGTACCCATGCTGGCATTGAACAGGCGATCAGCCGTGGGCTGGCATATGCACCGTATGCGGACCTGGTCTGGTGCGAAACCTCCACGCCGGACCTGGCGCTGGCAAAACGCTTTGCCGATGCTATCCACGCCAAATATCCAGGCAAACTGCTGGCCTATAACTGCTCGCCGTCCTTCAACTGGCAGAAGAAACTGGACGATAAAACCATCGCCAGCTTCCAGCAGCAGCTGTCCGACATGGGCTACAAATATCAGTTCATCACGCTGGCTGGCATTCACAGCATGTGGTTCAACATGTTCGACCTGGCGCATGCCTACGCGCAGGGTGAAGGCATGAAGCATTACGTTGAGAAGGTGCAGCAGCCGGAATTTGCTGCCGGTAAAGAGGGCTATACCTTCGTTTCGCATCAGCAGGAGGTCGGGACCGGTTACTTCGATAACGTGACCACTATCATCCAGGGGGGCACCTCCTCCGTCACCGCCTTAACGGGATCGACGGAAGAAGCCCAGTTCTGAGCCGTGTAACGCCCGGTGGCACGCTACCGGGCCTGTGAACATACTCCCTCTCCCGTCGGGAGGGGGCCGGGGTGAGGGAGCATGAACAATGTCGCGTGGTCTGGAATTACTGATTGCCCAAACTATTCTGCAGGGCTTCGATGCCCAGTACGGACGTTTCCTGGAAGTCACATCCGGCGCGCAGCAGCGTTTTGAGCACGCCGACTGGCATGCGGTTCAGCAGGCCATGAAGCAGCGAATCCACCTTTACGACCACCATGTGGGTCTGGTAGTGGAGCAGTTGCGCTGCATTACCGACGGCAAAATCCCTGACGCGGAGTTTTTACTGCGCGTGAAGGAGCATTACACCCATCTGTTACCTGATTACCCGCGCTTCGAGATTGCGGAGAGCTTTTTCAACTCCGTCTATTGCCGGTTATTTGACCACCGCTCATTATCTCCTGAGCGGTTATTTATCTTTAGCTCTCAGCCGGAACGCCGCTTTCGCACTATTCCGCGTCCGCTGGCGAAGGATTTCTTTCCCGATCGCGGCTGGGAAAAACTCCTGCATCGCGTATTAACGGATTTGCCGCTGCGTTTGCCCTGGGAGAATAAAACCCGTGATATCGGCTATATCTCTGCGCATCTCAAGGAGACCTTCGGCGAAGAGGTGCTCGGGCAAAGCCATTTGCAGGTTGCCAATGAGCTTTTTTACCGTAATAAGGCCGCCTGGCTGGTCGGTAAACTGATGACACCGTCGGCCATTGTGCCGTTTCTGTTACCCATCCATCGTACCGATGACGGTGAACTGTTTGTTGATACCTGCCTGACAACCAGCGCCGAGGCCAGCATTGTCTTTGGTTTCGCCCGCTCCTACTTTATGGTGTATGCCCCGCTGCCTGCTGCTCTGGTGGAGTGGTTGCGCGAGATCCTCCCGGGGAAAACCACCGCCGAGCTGTACATGGCCATTGGCTGTCAGAAGCACGCCAAGACGGAAAGCTATCGGGAATATCTGCGCTATGTCACCACGGCAGATGAGCAATTTATCGAAGCCCCCGGTATTCGCGGCATGGTGATGCTGGTCTTTACCCTGCCGGGTTTTGATCGGGTATTTAAGGTCATCAAAGATACGTTCGCGCCGCAGAAGGAGATGACCGCTGCTCACGTCCGCGCCTGCTACCAGCTGGTTAAAGAGCACGATCGCGTCGGGCGAATGGCGGACACCCAGGAGTTCGAGAACTTTGTGCTGGATAAGCAGCAGATCGATCCGGCATTAATGGCGTTATTACTGCAGGAAGCGCCGGCGAAAATCACCGATCTGGGTGACAAAATTGCCATCAGCCATCTCTATATCGAACGCCGCATGATCCCACTCAATATCTGGCTGGAGCAGTCCGAAGGTCAGGCACTGCGTGATGCCATTGAAGAATACGGCAACGCTATCCGTCAGCTTGCCGCCGCGAATATCTTCCCGGGTGACATGCTGTTTAAAAACTTCGGGGTCACCCGTCACGGGCGGGTGGTGTTCTACGATTATGATGAAATTTGCTATATGACTGAGGTGAATTTCCGCGATATACCGCAGCCCCGCTATCCGGAAGATGAACTGTCCGGCGAGCCGTGGTACAGCATCTCACCGGGAGATGTCTTTCCTGAGGAGTTTCGCCACTGGCTGTGCGCTGACCCGCGCATCAGGCCACTGTTTGAAGAGATGCATGATGACCTGTTCCGCGCCAGCTACTGGCGGGGCCTGCAGACGCGCATCAAGAATGGGCATGTGGAAGATGTGTATGCCTATCGCCGCAAACAACGGTTTTGCATCCGATATGCGGTGTAATGCCCCCTCTCCCGACGGGAGAGGGATTCAGGTGCACCCGATGTTATCGAATCCCGCCATATGCCAGCGTGACCTCTTTCGCCGCCTTAATCACCAGCGCACCTAACTCCGTGACGCGGTCATCGGTCATACGGGAAATCGGTCCGGAGATCGAAATGGCGGCAAACGGCTCGCGGTGCTCGTCAAAGATGCAGGCTGCAATACAGCGCAGGCCTAACGCATGCTCCTCGTCATCAAACGAATAGCCGCGCTTGCGGGTCAGGGCCAGATCTTCTTTCAGATGTACCGGTGAGACCAGCGTGGCGTGGGTGTAGGCGTGCAGCCCTTTCCGGTGCAGCAGCCCGGTGACCTGCTCTTCGCTGAGCTGCGACAGAAACGCTTTCCCCGCCCCGGAGGCATGCATCGGCAGCTTGCCGCCAATTGGTGCCGACATACGCATTAGCTGGGTGCACTGTACCTGGTCGATGATAATGGCCTGATGGTCGCTCTGGTCGAGCACGGCCAGGTTTACCGTCTCGCCGGAATCTTCCATCAGTTTACGCAGAATAGGGTGCACAATCGCCAGCAGGTTGCGACTCTGCAGGAAGCTGCTGCCGACGATAAACGCATGTGCGCCCACCGCCCAGTGTCCCAGCTCGCCCACCTGGCGCACAAAGCCCAGCTGCTGCATCGTGGTCAACAGTCGATGGGTCGTTGAGTTCGGCAGGCCAGCCTGCTGTGCCAGCTCTGTCAGGGCCACGCTGCTGTGCGACTCGGCTATCCATTCCAGCAGCTTCAAACCGCGCGTGAGCGATTGAACCTGTCCGCCCTGAGAGGCGGCGGTGGTGGCAGCAGGTTTTCTGCCGCGTTTAGCGGGAACGGTCGTGACCATGACGAACTCCTTTTTCTGTATCGTGGAAATCATTTTCGTTTTATTTGGTGATTTTGCAACCGTTATCCTGACTGATCGGATGAGTGATAGTGAACATGTCTCATGTTACCGCTGTGTGACTTTTACACCCTGCGAGATTGTGCCAGTATGGACTGCTGGCCTTTTGGCCTGGTTGAGCGTTGTCGGGAGCAAGTGTGAGCAGCAAAGTAGAGCAACTGCGTGCGCAGTTAAATAAACGAATTCTGGTGCTGGACGGCGGCATGGGTACCATGATCCAGAGCTATCGTCTGAGTGAAGACGATTTCCGCGGCGAGCGTTTCGCCGACTGGCCATGCGACCTCAAAGGTAACAACGACCTTCTGGTGCTCAGCAAACCACAGGTCATTTCGGCGATCCACAACGCGTATTTCGAGGCGGGTGCGGATATCGTCGAAACCAACACCTTTAACTCGACAACCATCGCCATGGCGGATTACCAGATGGAATCCCTGTCGGCGGAGATAAACCTTGCCGCGGCAAAGCTGGCCCGCGCCTGCGCTGATGAATGGACAGCCCGTACGCCGGACAAACCGCGCTACGTGGCCGGGGTGCTTGGCCCGACCAACCGTACCGCGTCGATTTCACCCGATGTGAACGACCCGGCCTTTCGTAACATCAGCTTTGATCAGCTGGTGGCGGCATATCGTGAATCGACCAAAGCGCTGGTGGAAGGCGGTTCCGATCTGATCCTGATTGAAACGGTATTCGACACCCTCAATGCCAAAGCCGCGATTTACGCGGTGAAAGAGGAGTTCGAGGCGCTGGGCGTCGACCTGCCGATCATGATTTCCGGTACCATCACCGACGCCTCTGGTCGTACCCTCTCCGGCCAGACCACAGAAGCTTTTTACAACTCCCTGCGTCACGCTGAAGCGCTCTCTTTCGGCCTGAACTGCGCGCTGGGTCCTGATGAGCTGCGCCAGTATGTGCAGGAACTTTCGCGCATCGCTGAATGCTATGTCACCGCACACCCGAACGCCGGTCTGCCGAATGCCTTTGGTGAATACGATCTGGATGCAGACACCATGGCGGCGCAAATCCGCGAGTGGGCCGAATCCGGTTTTCTGAATATCGTCGGTGGTTGCTGCGGTACCACGCCAGAGCATATTGCCGCGATGAGCAATGCGGTGGCGGGTCTGCCGCCGCGTCAACTGCCTACGCTGCCGGTTGCCTGCCGTTTGGCCGGCCTTGAGCCGTTGACCATCGGTGACGACAGCCTGTTTGTGAACGTCGGGGAGCGGACTAACGTGACCGGTTCGGCGAAATTCAAACGGCTGATTAAAGAAGAGAAGTACAGTGAAGCGCTGGACGTGGCCCGCCAGCAGGTTGAGAGCGGCGCCCAGATCATCGACATCAATATGGATGAGGGGATGCTCGACGCCGAAGCGGCGATGGTGCGCTTCCTCAACCTGATTGCCGGCGAGCCGGACATTGCCCGGGTGCCGATCATGATTGACTCCTCTAAGTGGGAAGTCATCGAGAAAGGGCTGAAGTGTATTCAGGGTAAAGGCATTGTTAACTCCATCTCGATGAAAGAAGGCGTTGATACCTTTATCCACCATGCGAAGATGGTGCGCCGTTATGGTGCCGCCGTGGTGGTGATGGCCTTCGATGAAATGGGCCAGGCCGATACCCGTGCGCGCAAAATTGAGATTTGTCGCCGCGCATACAAAATTCTGACCGAAGAGGTGGGCTTCCCGCCGGAAGACATCATCTTCGACCCCAACATCTTCGCGGTTGCCACCGGCATTGAAGAGCACAATAACTACGCGCAGGACTTTATCGGCGCGTGTGAAGACATCAAACGCGAGCTGCCGCATGCGCTGATCTCCGGCGGCGTATCGAACGTGTCATTCTCCTTCCGCGGTAACGATCCGGTGCGTGAAGCTATCCACGCCGTGTTCCTCTATTACGCTATCCGTAACGGTATGGACATGGGGATCGTTAACGCCGGACAGCTGGCCATTTACGACGACCTGCCGGCGGAACTGCGCGACGCCGTAGAAGACGTGATCCTCAACCGGCGTGATGACGCCACCGAGCGCATGCTGGATCTGGCCGAGAAATACCGCGGCAGTAAATCCGATGCATCGGTAAATATTCAGCAGGCGGAGTGGCGTGCCTGGGACGTGAAAAAACGTCTGGAATACTCACTCGTTAAAGGAATTACCGAGTTTATTGAACAGGACACCGAAGAAGCACGTCAGCAATCCACGCGCCCGATTGAAGTGATCGAAGGGCCGTTGATGGACGGCATGAACGTGGTCGGCGATCTGTTTGGCGAAGGCAAAATGTTCCTGCCGCAGGTGGTGAAATCCGCACGCGTCATGAAGCAGGCGGTGGCCTATCTCGAACCCTTTATCGAAGCCAGCAAAGAGAAAGGCTCCAGCAACGGTAAAATGGTGATCGCCACCGTGAAGGGCGACGTGCATGACATCGGTAAGAACATTGTGGGCGTCGTACTGCAGTGTAATAACTACGAGATTATCGATCTTGGCGTGATGGTGCCGGCGGATAAAATCCTCAAAACTGCGCGCGAAGTGAATGCTGACCTGATTGGACTCTCCGGGCTGATTACCCCGTCGCTGGACGAGATGGTCAACGTGGCGAAAGAGATGGAGCGTCAGGGCTTTACCATTCCACTGCTGATTGGCGGGGCGACAACGTCCAAAGCGCACACGGCGGTGAAAATCGAGCAGAACTACAGTGGCCCGACGGTTTATGTGCAAAACGCCTCGCGTACCGTGGGCGTCGTGTCGGCATTGTTGTCTGCCACCCAGCGCGATGATTTTGTCGAGCGTACCCGCAAAGAGTACGAGACCGTGCGTATTCAGCATGGCCGTAAGAAACCGCGGACGCCGCCGGTGACACTCCAGGCCGCACGCGATAACGATCTGGCGTTTGACTGGGCCAGCTATACGCCCCCTGTGGCGCATCGTTTGGGCGTTCAGGACGTCACTGCCAGCATCGAGACGCTGCGTAACTACATCGACTGGACACCGTTCTTCATGACCTGGTCACTGGCGGGCAAATATCCCCGCATCCTTGAAGATGAGGTGGTCGGGGAAGAAGCCAAACGCCTGTTCAACGACGCCAACGAAATGCTTGACCAGTTGAGTGCGCAGAAAAGCCTCAACCCGCGCGGCGTGGTGGGCCTGTTCCCGGCGAACCGTGTGGGCGACGACATCGAAATTTATCGCGACGAGACCCGCACGCACGTGCTGGCAGTAAGTCGCCATCTGCGCCAGCAAACCGAGAAAGTGGGCTTTGCTAACTACTGCCTGGCCGATTTCGTTGCACCGAAGCTTTCCGGGAAAGCGGATTATATCGGGGCGTTTGCCGTGACCGGGGGTCTTGAGGAAGATGCGCTGGCGGAGGCGTTCGACGCACAGCACGATGATTACAATAAAATCATGGTGAAAGCGATTGCCGATCGTCTGGCGGAAGCCTTCGCAGAGTATCTCCACGAGCGCGTGCGCAAGGTACACTGGGGCTACGCGGCCAATGAGAACCTCAGCAACGAGGAGCTGATCCGCGAAAACTACCAGGGGATTCGTCCGGCTCCGGGCTATCCAGCCTGCCCGGAACACACCGAAAAGGGCACTATCTGGACATTGCTGGATGTAGAAGCCCATACCGGCATGAAGCTTACCGAGTCTTTCGCCATGTGGCCTGGGGCATCGGTGTCCGGCTGGTATTTCAGCCATCCCGACAGCAAATACTTCGCCGTCGCGCAGCTGCAGCGCGATCAGATTGAAGATTACGCCCTTCGCAAAGGCATGAGTGTCTCAGAGGTTGAACGCTGGCTGGCACCCAATTTAGGCTACGACGCTGACTAACGTCACTTTTCCTTACAACAAACAGGGCGCTCATTGGGCGCCCTGTCTCTTTCTTACGTTTAAACCCTTATACTGAATCATAAAAACGTAGAACGATAAGGAGGAGAACCTTCCGTGCTGACCCTGTTACACTTGCTTTCCGCAGTAGCACTGCTGGTATGGGGCACGCATATTGTCCGTACCGGCGTTATGCGCGTCTTTGGCGCGCGCTTACGCACCGTTCTCAGCAGCAGCGTTGAGAAGAAGCCGCTCGCCTTCTGCGCGGGCATCGGCGTGACGGCACTGGTGCAGAGCAGTAATGCGACGACCCTGCTCGTGACCTCGTTTGTGGCGCAGGATCTGGTGGCGCTGGCACCCGCGCTGGTCATTGTGCTGGGCGCTGACGTGGGGACCGCGCTGATGGCGCGTATCCTCACCTTCGATCTCTCCTGGCTGTCGCCGCTGCTGATTTTTATCGGTGTCATCTTCTTTCTTGGCCGTAAGCAGACGCGTGCCGGACAGCTTGGCCGCGTGGGGATTGGCCTTGGGTTAATCCTGCTGGCGCTGGAGCTGATTGTGCAGGCGGTGACCCCCATCACCGAGGCCAACGGCGTTCAGGTCATCTTTGCCTCGCTGACCGGGGACATCATGCTGGATGCGTTGATCGGCGCGGTATTTGCCATCGTCAGTTACTCCAGCCTGGCCGCTGTGCTGCTGACGGCGACGTTAACCGCCGCGGGGGCGATCTCGTTCCCGGTCGCGCTGTGTCTGGTGATCGGGGCCAACCTTGGATCTGGCCTGCTGGCGATGCTCAATAACAGCGCCGCAAACGCTGCTGCCCGGCGCGTGGCGCTCGGAAGCCTGCTGTTTAAGCTGGTGGGCAGCCTGATTATTCTGCCGTTTGTCTATCCGCTGGCCAACCTGATGGACAATCTCCCGTTACCGAAGGCTGAGCTGGTTATCTATTTCCACGTGTTTTACAACCTGGTGCGTTGTCTGGCGATGGTGCCTTTTGCTGAACCCATGGCCCGCTTCTGCGAACGGCTTATCCGGGATGAACCGGAGCTGGATGCGCGTCTGAAACCTAAGCATCTGGACACTTCCGCGCTGGATACCCCGGCGCTGGCGCTGGCTAATGCCGCGCGCGAGACGCTGCGCATGGGCGATGCCATGGAAACGATGCTTGAAGGGCTGCAAAAGGTCATGCACGGAGAGCCGCGAGAAGAGAAAGAGCTGCGCAGGCTGGCGGACGATATCAACGTGCTCTATACCGCTATCAAGCTCTACCTGGCGCGTATTCCGCAGGATGAACTGGCAGAGGAAGAGTCCCGCCGCTGGGCGGAAATCATCGAAATGTCGCTTAACCTCGAGCAGGCCTCGGATATCGTTGAGCGTATGGGAAGTGAAATTGCTGACAAATCCCTTGCCGCGCGCCGCGCCTTCTCGGTTGAAGGCCTGAAGGAGCTGGAGGCGCTGCACGAGCAGTTGCTGAGCAACCTGAAGCTGGCAATGCTGGTCTTCTTCTCCAGCGACGTACCGAGCGCACGCCGCTTGCGTCGTAACAAACATCGCTTCCGTATCCTCAACCGGCGCTACTCGCACGCCCACGTTGAACGACTGCACCAGCAGAACGTCCAGAGCATTGAAACCAGCTCCCTGCACCTGGGGTTGCTGGGGGACATGAAGCGTCTCAACTCGTTATTCTGCGCGGTCGCTTATAGCGTCATGGAGCAGCCGGATGAAGACGACGATCGAGATGAATATTAATCTCTGAAAGCGCCTTGATAAGGTGGTTAACCACAAAACCAGCAGGTTTACGCCGGGCATGATGCCCGGTAACCGTCGGCTAATCTTTTTACCAGCCCAAACCTAAGGTATATTTCGCCTTTACAGGAGAAACTATGCTGCCAACTCAATCAACACGATTAAACAAATACATTAGCGAGAGCGGGATCTGCTCACGTCGCGAGGCGGACCGTTACATTGAACAGGGTAACGTGTTCCTCAACGGCAAACGCGCCACCATCGGTGACCAGGTCGTCCCCGGTGACGTGGTCAAAGTGAATGGTCAGCTCATTGAACCGCGTGATGCGGAAGACCTGGTATTTATCGCGTTGAATAAGCCGGTTGGCATCGTCAGTACCACGGAAGACGGCGAGCGGGACAACATTGTTGATTTCGTTAATCACAGCAGCCGTATCTTCCCGATTGGCCGCCTTGATAAAGACTCACAGGGGCTGATTTTCCTGACCAACCACGGCGATCTGGTGAACAAAATTCTGCGTGCCGGTAACGACCACGAGAAAGAGTACATCGTTACGGTCAATAAGCCGGTCACGGACGACTTTATCCGCGGTATGGGCGCAGGTGTGCCGATTCTGGGGACCGTCACGAAGAAGTGCAAGGTGAAGAAAGAGGCGCCGTTTGCTTTCCGCATTACCCTTGTGCAGGGCTTAAACCGTCAGATCCGCCGGATGTGCGAGCACTTCGGTTATGACGTGGTGAAGCTCGAACGTACGCGCATTATGAACGTGAGTCTGTCCGGTATTCCACTGGGCGAGTGGCGTGATTTAACGGATGACGAACTGATCGAGCTGTTCAGGCTCATCGAGAATTCATCGTCTGAAGCGAAGCCAAAAACGAAAGCCAAACCGAAAACCCAGGCCATTAAGCGCCCGGTGGTGAAAGCGCCGCCATCAGAAGAGAAAAGCCGCGGCAAGCCTGCGGGCAAACGCTTCGTCCAGCCGGGCCGTAAAAAGAAAGGGCGCTAATTAGCGCCTTCCACGGGGTGAGGTATTGGCTGACCAGGAAAAGGTCGCTTCTTTATCGGGTTTATAAGCCTGCTCTTTTTTCAGCTTGCGGGCTTGTTTCGCCTCAGTTTCACGCTGAGCCATCAATTTATCGATGTACTCTTTTTTAACCTGATTGGTTTCGGCGTTAGTCAGCGTGCGGCCATGGGCGATACGAGCGCGGTCGAGGAGCGTTTTCAGTTCGCGCTGCTCAGCTTCCGTCATGTCTTTCTGGGTCAAACGTGGTGTAGCCATTGCTGAAGCCTCCTGAAGGGGAGGCTCCAGTGTAAAGCAAGCGAAGGAAATTAACCCTGTTTCACTGCATCTTTTTTCGCGGGCTCATTAATGGGTTTGCCTGACCAGTAGCCTGCCAGCAGCGAGCCGGACAGATTATGCCAGACGGAGAACAGCGCACCCGGCAGGGCCGCCAGCGGCGAGAAGTAGATCTTGCCCAGTGCTGCGGCCAGCCCCGAGTTTTGCATCCCCACTTCGATTGCCAGCGTACGACAGGTAGATTCGTCGAAACCAAACAGCTTCCCGCCCCAGTAACCGCCCAAAAGACCAAGGGTGTTATGCAACATCACCGCGATGATCACCACAAAGCCCACTGAGGCAATGTGCGATGCAGAGCCGGCAACCACAGCGCTGATGATAGCCAGAATGCAGACCATCGAGAAGGCAGGCAGGTACGGTTCAACGGCTTTGACCACGCGCGGGAACAGATGGTGAATCACCAGGCCCAGCGCAATCGGGATCACCACAATCTGCAGAATACTGAGCAGCATCCCCATGACGTCTACCTGAATCTGCGCATCCACATACAGACGCGTTAACAGCGGCGTGGCAATCACGCCCACCAGCGTTGAAACGGAAGAGATGGTCACCGAGAGCGCCACATCACCTTTTGCCAGGTAAATCATCACATTGGATGCCGTGCCGCTGGCCACGCTGCCGACCAGCACCATACCGGCGGATAAATCTGGCGGCATTTTAAAGGCCATGGCCAGCAGCCACGCCGCAAGCGGCATGACCAGGTAGTGCAGGAAAATTCCTGCCGCTACGGGGGCCGGGCGCGACAGAACGCGTTTGAAGTCGTCAATTTTCAGGTGTACGCCCATGCCGAGCATAATCAGCATCAGCAGCGTCGTGACCCATGGGCCAATGCCCGTAAAGTGGGTGGGAGTGTAATACGCGAGTACGGAAAGCAGCAGTGCCCACAACGGGAACAGCCGGGTGATGGCGGATAACATAGATAGTCCTTGCAGTATTGTCGTGTTGTTTAGTTATAAAAAAGCCGGGTCTGTGCCCGGCTTATAGGTATTGTTTATCGTGCTAACGAATTTTATTCAAACAAATTCTGATGAAGTTTTTGCACGACCTGCTCGGCCTGATCGGCTGGCACCAGGAAGCAGAGGTTGTAGCTGGAGGCGCCGTAGCAAATCATACGAATGCTGAACGGGTCGAGTACGCCGAAGACCTCTTTGCCCACGCCGCAGGCACGCGACAGCTTGTTGCCGATGATGGCAACCAGCGCCAGATCTTCTTCCACTTCCACGCGGCACAACTCAGAGAGTTCGATCAGCAACGACTGCGTCAGCAGGGTGTCGCCGGTTGACGTGGAGCCGGTGGTGTCCAGCGTCAGCGCGATGCTCACTTCGGATGTGGTGATCAAATCCACGGAGATATTATGGCGCGCGAGGATGCCAAACACTTCCGCCAGGAAACCGCGAGAATGCAGCATATTGTGGCTGTGCAGCGTCACCAGCGTCTGGCGGCGGCGCAGGGCCAGCGCTCGGAACAATGGCGGGTTTTCGGTTTTCTTGCACACCAGCGTACCGCCTGCTTTGGGATCCTTACTGGAGCCAACGAAGACCGGGATATCGCTGCGCACGGCCGGCAACAGCGTCGCCGGGTGCAATACTTTCGCGCCGAAGGTGGCCATTTCGGCCGCCTCTTCAAACGCGATCACATCAATGCGTTTCGCCGCAGAGACCACGCGCGGGTCGGTGGTGTAAATACCCGGCACGTCAGTCCAGATATCCACACGGGTGGCATGCAGCGCTTCGCCGAGCAGGGCTGCCGTATAGTCACTGCCGCCGCGGCCAAGCGTTGTTGTACGGCCTTTGGCTTCGCTACCGATAAAGCCCTGAGTGATCACCATCCCTTCTGCCAGGCGCGGAGCCAGCTGCTGCTGGGTCAGCTCGGCCAGCATTTCAACATCCGGCTCGGCACGGCCAAAGCGATCGCTGGTGCGCATGACTTTGCGCACGTCAAACCACTGGGCATGGACGTTACGCTCGCGGAGGATCTCCACGAACAGCAGCGTGGACATCAGCTCGCCGTGGCTGACCAGTTCATCGGTCAGCGCGGTGGAGGTCGCCAGAGAGGCGGCTTCAGCCAGGGTAGTGATATTTTCCAGCAGGCGTTCCACTTCCTCACGGATCACGTTCGGATTCTGCAGACGTTCAAGGATGTTGAACTGAATTTTGCGCAGTGCGTCCAGCTTAACGAAACGTTCGGTTGCTTCCAGTCCTTCAGACAGAGAAACCAGCAGGTTCGTCACGCCAGCAGAGGCGGAAAGCACCACCAGGCGGGTATTCGGATCGGCCAGCACCACATCGGCGCTGCGGTTCATGGCATCGTAATCGGCCACACTGGTGCCGCCAAATTTGGCGACCACAAAACTCGTCATAACAACCTCGTGTCAGGGAATGAATAAAGCGACCTTGGCACAAGAATGAAACGAGAACAGGTGCAGGCGCAAAATACGGCCCTATAAATAAAATGTGGGGGAGGTCCTGTCAATGCTGGGATTATGCGGATTTTTTATGGGGGGGTACCCCTCAGTAACAGGACTTATAACAGGGCCATATTTTATGCTTCTTTTTACCGCCTTTTGACCGACATTTCGCCGCCCCTGAAGGGCGTTTCAGCAGCTATACTTTTCGGGTCTTTTCACCTGTGTTTGATGCAGGCCAGGGCAATGGCATAAAAACCATCACAATTTTTATTTGCAGGCGCTACAATCGACCGCAGTCACAATTCTCAAATCAGAAGAGTATTGCTAATGAAAAACATCAACCCAACGCAGACCGCTGCCTGGCAGGCACTACAGAAACATTATGATGAAATGAAAGACGTCACCATCGCGGACCTGTTCGCGAAAGATGCCGATCGTTTCAATAAGTTCTCCGCGACCTTCGATGACCTGATGCTGGTGGATTTCTCCAAAAACCGCATTACCGAAGAAACGCTGGCGAAGCTGCAGGATCTGGCGAAAGAGACTGAGCTGGCCGACGCCATCAAATCCATGTTCTCCGGTGAGAAGATCAACCGCACCGAAGACCGTGCCGTGCTGCACGTGGCGCTGCGTAACCGTAGCAATACTCCGATTATCGTTGACGGCAAAGATGTGATGCCGGAAGTGAACGCGGTGCTGGAAAAGATGAAAGCTTTCTCTGAAGCGATCATCTCCGGAAGCTGGAAAGGCTACACCGGCAAACCGATTACGGATGTCGTTAACATCGGTATCGGCGGGTCTGACCTTGGCCCATTCATGGTCACCGAAGCGCTGCGCCCATACAAAAACCACCTCAACATGCACTTTGTTTCTAACGTCGATGGTACCCACATCGCCGAGGTGCTGAAGAACGTGAATCCGGAAACGACCCTGTTCCTGGTCGCGTCTAAAACCTTCACCACTCAGGAAACCATGACCAACGCCCACAGCGCGCGCGACTGGTTCCTGAAAACCGCAGGCGACAACAAGCACGTGGCGAAACACTTCGCCGCGCTGTCGACCAACGGGAAAGCCGTTAGCGAGTTCGGTATCGACACTGCGAACATGTTCGAGTTCTGGGACTGGGTGGGGGGGCGTTACTCTCTGTGGTCCGCTATCGGCCTGTCGATCATCCTCTCCGTCGGCTTCGACAACTTTGTTGAGCTGCTCTCCGGCGCGCATGCGATGGATAAACACTTCTCCACCACCGCACCTGAGAAAAACCTGCCTGTGCTGCTTGCGCTGATTGGTATCTGGTACAACAACTTCTTCGGGGCTGAAACCGAAGCGATTCTGCCATACGACCAGTACATGCACCGTTTTGCGGCCTACTTCCAGCAGGGCAACATGGAATCCAACGGTAAATACGTTGACCGTAACGGTAACGCAGTGGATTACCAGACTGGCCCAATCATCTGGGGCGAGCCAGGCACTAACGGCCAGCATGCGTTCTATCAGCTGATCCACCAGGGCACCAAAATGGTCCCGTGCGATTTCATCGCCCCGGCCATTACCCATAACCCGCTGTCAGACCACCATCCGAAGCTGCTGTCTAACTTCTTCGCACAGACTGAAGCGCTGGCGTTCGGTAAGTCTCGTGACGTGGTTGAGCAGGAATACCGCGACCAGGGTAAAGATCCGGCCACGCTGGACCACGTTGTGCCGTTCAAAGTGTTCGAAGGCAACCGTCCAACCAACTCCATCCTGCTGCGCGAAATTACGCCGTTCAGCCTGGGTGCGCTGATTGCCCTGTACGAGCATAAGATCTTCACTCAGGGCGCTATCCTGAACATCTTCACCTTTGACCAGTGGGGCGTTGAGCTGGGTAAACAGCTGGCAAACCGTATCCTGCCTGAACTGGGTGACGATAACGCGATTAACAGCCACGACAGCTCCACAAATGGTCTGATCAACCGTTATAAAGCATGGCGCGCGTAATTAAAGTGTCATGAAAAAGTGCCGGCGAAATGCCGGCATTTTTTTATCGGATAATTCCTGATGTCTGTTATTAAACTCAAATTCCGGCAGTGAGTTTAATCTGAAAATAGCCGTTAACCTGTTAATTGTTGCGGTTTATTTTAGGAAAATACGGATAATTACCGTCACGGGATCTAATTCTATTCCATTGATTTATATAGCTTATGTTATTACCTAATCGTTCTTTTGTTTCCATTTTATCCAATTGTCCGAAAACCCTTCGTCTATTTACCCCTACGGCAAACCCTCACCTTTAGTTGTGTATACTCGAATCCGCCTGAAATTCTTTTTGGGCAAATCTCCATTCATTAAATGAAGGGAAATTCTTATGAAGAAAGTACTGTATGGCATTTTCGCCATATCTGCGCTTGCGGCGACATCTGTTAATGCGGCTCCGGTTCAGGTCGGAGAAGCGGCAGGTTCGGCTGCGACGTCTGCGTCTGCGGGGATTTCTACCGCGTCCAGCGCCAGCACCGTAAGTTCAGCCGTGGGTGTCGCCCTGGCGGCAACCGGTGGCGGTGATGGCTCCAATACCGGAACCACGACCACCACGACCACCAGCACCCAGTAATAACGGGTGTTTTAATCATAACCACACTTCGGTGTGGTTATTCTGGCTTTTCAGTAGCCTTCGGGACCTGTAGACCGGGTAAGCGCAGCATCACCCGGCAATAATGCGGAGAAGAGTCGTGAAGCGACCTGGGATCATCCTGATTTGTCTGCTTTTGCAGGCGTGCTCGGCCACCACCAAAGGGCTGGGCCATTCACTGTGGGAAAGCATGTTCGGTACGCCGGGCGTGCATCTGACCGATGACGAACTTCAGAACATGCCCTATGCCAGTCAGTACATGCAGCTCAACGATGGCCCACAGCTGTTTGTGGTGCTCGCTTTCGATGAAAACGGGCAGCAGAAATGGGTGACGCAGGATCAGGCCACCATCGTAACGCAGCATAGCCGTATCGTGAAAACCCTGCTCGGGGGCGACAACCTGCTTGAAGTCAACAATCTCGCCGCCGATCCGCTGAACACGCCGAACCAGATAACCGACGGGGCAAGCTGGACCCGCACGATGGGCTGGACCGAACACAAGCAGGTTCGCTATGCCACCGCCCGCTCCACCTTCCGCTGGGATGGCACGGACAGCGTCAATGTGGGCAGCGACGAAACTCGGGTTCGCGTGCTGGATGAAGAGGTCACTACCGATCAGGCAACCTGGCATAACCGCTTCTGGGTGGACGATGACGGCCAGATACGCCAGTCGTTACAGTATCTTGGTGCCGGATTTTTCCCGGTCAAAACCACGCTGATCAAGGCCGCGAAATCATGAAAACACTTATTCGCGTGGCGCTGATCGCAAGCTTTGCTACGCCGCTCGCATGGTCTGCCGGGACGGTGAAAGTCTATACGCAGGACAATACGAAGCCTAAAACATTGACCAACGCCGGACACTTAATCGATCTCGTCGGCCAGCCAAGGCTGGCGAACAGCTGGTGGCCGGGTGCGGTCATCAGTGAACGACAGGCGACGGTGGTGGCGGAGCAACAACACAACGCGCTGCTCGCCAGGCTAACAGGGCTGGCGGAGCAGGAAGAGGGTGACGACGCGGCGGCCATTAACAGCCTTCGCCAGCAGCTTAAGGCGCTGAAGGTCACCGGACGGTTGCCGGTCAATCTCGATCCGGACCACGTTCGCGTCGCGGAAACGGCTAACCCGTCACTGGAAGGTGAGTACACGCTCTGGCTACCTGTTCAGCCTTCTACCATTACCGTGTTCGGGCTTGTCAGCAGTCCCGGTGACAAGCCGTTTATGCCGGGTCGCGATGTGGCGAGCTATCTCGATGAACAAAATTTGTTGAGCGGTGCGGATAAGAGCTACGCATGGGTGGTGTACCCGGACGGCCAAACGCAAAAAGCACCGGTAGCCTACTGGAATAAACGCCATATCGAACCGATGCCAGGCAGCGTCATTTTTGTCGGTTTTGCCGACCATTTCTGGACGAAGGCATATGACGGGCTGAACGCCGATATCCTTCACTCCCTGAAACAGCGGATACCGGAATAATGAAAAGAACCTATCTCTATAGCATGCTGGCGTTGTGCGTGAGTGCCGCCTGCCATGCAGAAACGTATCCGGCACCCATTGGCCCGTCTCAGTCAGATTTCGGCGGCGTCGGTTTACTGCAAACGCCTACCGCGCGCATGGCGCGGGAAGGGGAAATCAGCCTCAACTACCGTGATAACGATCAGTATCGCTACTACTCCGCCGCTGTGCAGCTGTTTCCGTGGCTCGAAACCACGCTGCGCTACACTGATGTGCGCACCAAACGGTACAGCAGCGTCGAGTCCTTCTCCGGCGATCAGACCTACAAAGATAAAGCGTTCGACGTGAAGCTGCGTCTGTGGGAAGAGAGTTACTGGATGCCGCAGGTCTCCGTTGGCGCGCGGGATATCGGCGGTACCGGTCTGTTTGATGCGGAATACGTGGTGGCCAGCAAAGCCTGGGGACCGTTTGATTTCTCACTCGGTCTCGGCTGGGGGTATCTGGGCACCAGCGGCAACGTGAAAAACCCGTTTTGCTCCTACAGCGACAAATATTGCTATCGCGATAACAGCTATCAGAAAGCGGGCTCCATCAACGGCGACCAGATGTTCCACGGCCCGGCCTCGCTGTTTGGCGGCGTAGAGTACCAGACGCCCTGGCAGCCGCTGCGCCTGAAGCTGGAATACGAAGGGAATGATTATTCACAGGATTTCGCCGGCAAGATTGAGCAGAAGAGCAAATTTAACGTCGGTGCCATTTACCGTGTGGCTGACTGGGCTGACGTTAACCTCAGCTATGAGCGTGGCAATACCGTGATGTTTGGCGTGACGCTGCGTACCAACTTTAACGATATGCGGCCACACTACAACGACAACGCGCGGCCTGCCTACCAGCCGGAGCCGCAGGATGCCATTCTGCAGCACTCCGTCGTGGCGAACCAGCTGACCCTGCTGAAATACAACGCCGGTCTGGCGGATCCGAAGATTCAGGTGAAAGGCGATACGCTGTACGTGACCGGCGAGCAGGTGAAATACCGCGACTCGCGGGAAGGGATCGAACGTGCCAACCGGATCATCATGAACGATCTGCCGGACGGGATCAGCACGATCCGCGTGACCGAAAACCGTCTGAACATGCCGCAGGTCACGACGGAAACGGATGTCGCCAGCCTTAAGCGCCATCTGGAAGGCGAACCGCTGGGGCATGAAACCGAACTGGTGCAAAAACGCGTTGAGCCAGTGGTGCCAGACACTACCGAGCAGGGCTGGTATATCGATAAGTCGCGCTTTGATTTCCATATCGATCCGGTACTGAACCAGTCTGTTGGTGGGCCAGAAAACTTCTACATGTATCAGCTGGGCGTCATGGCGACGGCGGATCTGTGGGTCACCGACCACCTGCTGACCACCGGCAGCCTGTTCGGTAACCTTGCCAACAACTACGACAAGTTCAACTATACCAACCCGCCGAACGACTCGAAGCTGCCGCGCGTGCGTACTCGCGTACGTGAATATGTGCAGAACGACGCTTACGTAAACAACCTGCAGGCCAACTACTTCCAGTACTTTGGTAACGGTTTCTACGGCCAGGTTTACGGCGGTTATCTGGAAACGATGTTTGGCGGCGCGGGGGCTGAAGTGCTCTACCGTCCAGTAGACAGCAACTGGGCGTTTGGTCTTGATGCCAACTACGTGAAACAGCGTGACTGGCGCAGCGCGCAGGACATGATGAAGTTCACCGACTACAGCGTTAAAACCGGCCACCTGACGGCCTACTGGACGCCGTCGTTTGCCCCGGACGTACTGGTGAAAGCCAGCGTTGGTCAGTATCTGGCGGGGGATAAAGGCGGCACGCTGGATATCTCTAAACACTTCGACAGCGGTGTGGTGGTCGGTGGCTATGCCACGATCACTAACGTCTCGCCGGACGAGTACGGGGAAGGGGACTTCACCAAAGGCGTGTACGTCTCCATTCCGCTGGATCTGTTCTCGTCAGGCCCAACCCGCAGCCGTGCGGCAATTGGCTGGACGCCGCTGACGCGTGACGGTGGTCAGCAGCTGGGTCGTAAATTCCAGCTGTACGACATGACCAGCGATAAGAACATCAACTTCAGATGATGCGTGAGTGCCCGGTAGCGTTACGCCTGCCGGGCACCTTACAAACGCCGCAACAGTCTCGCCGGGTTGCCGGCGTAAACCCCTTTCTCGGTGATGGACTTTGTCACCACGCTTCCCGCCCCAATCACCGCCCCATCGCAAATTGAGACAGCCAGAATGGTGGCCCCGCTGCCGATTGAAACGTCGTTGCCCACGCGAATGTGTCCCCAGCTGCGCCGGTCGGCATTGGGTTTACCGTCGCGGAACATATCGTTGGCGAACATCACCCCATGGCCAATGAAACAGCGCTCGCCGACGGTGACATACTCGCAGATGAAGGTATGGGACTGAATTTTGCTATTAGCACCGATGTGCGAGTTAGCCTGGATTTCAACAAACGGGCCGATAAAGACGTTATCGCCCAGCGAACATTCATAAAGATTCGCGGGTTCGTAAATGACGACGTTTTCGCCGCAGACAACATGACGAATAGCCGCCTGGCGTTGCTCTGGCATACATCTCCTTAGACTGGCATCGACATAATATGGAGGGTGCTGGTTTGCGCCGCAGTGACGAAGAGGGTGTCTTTGACATGTTTCAGCCCCTGCGCTTCGTAAAACCGGCGTGCGCGAGGGTTCTTTTCGAGGACTTCCAGCCACAGCAGATTTTCCGAACAGGCTTTTGCCTGGCGAATCACTTCCGCAAGGAGTTGCTCGCCGTAGCGGTGTCCCGTGGCATCCGGCAATAAATAGAGTTTATGCAGGAGCGTACCCGACAGCCCCTCGGGCTCGATGGTCTGCTGGGTTGAGAATTTTGCGAAACCGACTGGTGTCCGTGCGCTGGCAATGAGCCAGTAAGTGCCCGGTTGCATCAGGCTGTCTGCTATCGCCTGCGGCGCGTATTCCTGCTCAAGAAAGGCGGCAAGCTCTGTCTGGCTTTCCCATAGATGCCCAAAGTGATGCCGGTAGCTGGCATAACCCATTTCACTCAGCTGTTTTGCATCATCCACGGTGGCGCGTTGAATGGTTAATTTCATCATCCCTTCGTCGAAATAAGCGTGTCACAGTGCAACATGCCACAGCGCTGAACATAATATAAACAAAAAATATAGATCACCGTCACATTTTTGCGTTATACAGGAACCTCGCCCTGGAGAATGAGGTGCTCTATGACATCCCTGACTCGCCCGCGTGTTGAGTTTATCTCAACAATCCTCCAGACCGTGCTGAACCTCGGTCTGCTGAGCCTTGGCCTGATACTGGTCGTCTTTTTAGGCAAAGAGACGGTGCATCTGGCGGATGTGCTGTTTGCCCCTGAACAAACCAGCAAATATGAGCTGGTGGAAGGCCTGGTGGTCTACTTTCTCTACTTTGAATTTATCGCGCTGATTGTGAAGTATTTCCAGTCGGGCTTTCACTTCCCGCTACGCTATTTTGTTTACATAGGGATCACCGCGATTGTGCGGCTGATCATCGTGGATCATACCTCCCCGCTCGACGTACTGATCTATTCGGCGGCGATCCTGCTGCTGGTGATCACGCTCTGGCTGTGCAATTCGAAACGGCTGAAACGGGAATAAAAAAATGGCGGCCCGGAGGCCGCCTAACAACAGTCACAAGTTGGGTCAATACAATACGTCTAAAGTTGAGGGTTGCAGTGGCATAACAAATGAAACTTAACCTTTCACACCGCCCGCCGTCAGGCCATTCACCAGCCAGCGCTGCGCCAGCAGGAACACGACAGTGATAGGGATGGCGGAGAGTACAGCCGCCGCAGCAAAGTCGCCCCACAAATAGTTCTGCGGATTGAGGTATTGCTGCATACCGACGGCCAGCGTATAGCTGTTGACATCACGCAGTAACAGGGAAGCGACCGGCACTTCGGTGATGGCTGCGATAAACGACAGGATAAAGACCACCGCCAGGATCGGCACCGACAGCGGCAGAAGCACCAGACGGAATGCCTGCCACGGGGTCGCGCCATCCAGCGCCGCCGCTTCTTCCAGCGAGCCGTCGATGGTTTCGAAATACCCTTTGATGGTCCACACATGCAGCGCGATACCGCCAAGATAGGCGAAGATGACGCCACCGTGGGTGTTCAGGCCGATAAACGGCACGTACTGGCCCAGTCGGTCAAACAAGGCATACAACGCCACCAGTGACAGTACCGCCGGGAACATCTGGAAAATCAGCATCCCTTTCAGCAGCGTGGCCTTACCCGGGAAACGCATACGGGCAAAGGCGTAAGCACAGGTCGTGGAGAGTGCGACAATTCCAATCGCGGTAATCCCGGCAATTTTCACCGAGTTCCACAGCCATAACAGCACCGGGAACGGCGGTGGCGTGACGCGGCCATCCGCGTGTTCAACGCTGAAGCCCAGCGCTAACTTCCAGTGCTCCCAGGAGATTTCATCCGGGATCAGGCTCCCGGTCGCGAAGTTACCGGCACGCAGGGAGATGGCGATGACCATCAGCAGCGGGAACATGATTGCCGCGATAAAAATCAGCAGCCCTAAATGCGTCGCGAAGAGGCGCAGTTTCTGAGATTTGGGTTGGACCATAGACATATTCTGTGCCCTCCTTAGTCGAATTTCATGCGTGTTGCTTTCAGGTTCACAATCGCCAGAGCGCCAACCAGCAGGAAGATCAGGGTGGCAATCGCTGCCGCCAGACCGAAGTCCTGACCGCCGCCGCCTTCGAAGGCGATACGGTAGGTGTAGCTGACGAGCAGGTCGGTATAGCCTGCCGGCGTGGTGGTGCTAAGACGGTCAGGCCCACCGTTGGTCAACAGCTGAATCAGCACGAAGTTGTTAAAGTTGAAGGCAAAGCTGGCAATCATCAGCGGCGTCAGCGGCTTAATGAGCAGCGGCAGCGTAATCTTAAAGAAATTCTGGAACGGACCCGCGCCATCCATTGCCGAGGCTTCGTACAAATCGTCCGGAATCGCCTTCAGCAGGCCCATGCACAGGATCATCATGTACGGATAACCGAGCCAGGTGTTCACGATGATAATCATCGAGCGGGCGGTGATTGGGTCGCTGAACCAGGCCGGTTTGATGCCGAACAGCGCGCTCAGCATCATGTTGATTTCACCGAAGCTCTGGTTAAACAGCCCTTTGAAAATCAGAATCGAGATAAACGACGGGACGGCATACGGCAGAATAAGCAGCACGCGGTAAATGGCTTTCCCTTTCAGAGATTCCCACTGCACCAGACACGCCAGCACCATGCCCACGGCAACGGTCAGGATCACCGTCAGTATGGAGAACACCACGGTCCAGACAAAGATGGCGAAGAACGGTTTCTGGATCCCTTCATCGGTGAAGACGCGGGTGAAGTTGTCCCAGCCTATCGTCACGGTGTAGCCCGGGCTAAGCTTGTCATCACCCCATTTGCCATCAGCCGTAATGGACTGGTAAAAACCAATGTCGTTGTTTGGACGGTACTTCACGCCGCTCTGGTTGTTGGTCAGCGTGCCGTCGTCCGCCAGCGTATAGAGCGGTTGTGTCCCGGAGAACTGGCGCAGTGAACTCATGGTCACTTTGCTTTCGTCCGGCAGTTGGGCGGTAAGCTGCGTCAGTGCCTGACGGTTCTGCGTAATGATGCGCAGGTTAGCGCGTTCGCCTTCCGGCAGGGCCGCAGCCTCTTTTAAGGCCAGCTTCTGCTCGCCGCCAAATTTGAAAGCGTCAGAGACATAATTTTTGCCGGTTTCTTCGTCAGTGAGTGCTAACTTCCACTCGCTGCCCGCAGGATACAGGCCGAAGTTAAAGGTTTTGCCCGCCTGATAAGAGCGGTCCATCAGCACCTGTTGGGCGCGTTCCTGAGCAAGCTGGTTGGTGCTGCTGTAGTTGGTGAACGCGATAGCAATGGTACAAATCAGCGGGAACAGGACAAACAGACCCATCCCGGCCACGCCCGGGTAAACATATCGCCAGGCATAGGCTTTACGGTTGGCGAAAATATACAGGCCAGCAGAGCTTAAAATCAGCGTCATGATGGCGAACAGATATTCCCCTTGTACGTACATTAAAACAACAAGGTAACCCACCAGCAGACACAGCAGACCCATTACAGACCACTTCAGGGCAGAGCTTTGCCACCAGTGTTTCTTTTTAATGACATCCATGGGGTTCTTCCTCTACAACACATTTTGTTCTCCCTCTCTCCGCAGGGGAGAGAGGGGATAAAAGCCTTACTTCGTGATACGACCCTGAGCATCTTTCAGCGCAGCATCAACCGTCTGACGACCGCTTGCTGCGTTGATGACGGCGGTACGGGTGGCGTACCAGAACGCTGCCATTTGTGGGATGTTCGGCATGATTTCTCCTTTCTGGGCGTTATCCATGGTTGCCGCGATACGTGGGTCTTTCGCCAGCTGATCCTGGAAGGATTTCAGCGCAACCGCGCCCAGCGGTTTGTCCTTGTTCACTTCATCCAGACCCTGATCGGTCAGCAGGTAGTTTTCCAGGAACTCTTTCGCCAGCTCTTTGTTCGGGCTGGCAGCGTTAATACCTGCGCTCAGCACGCCAACGAACGGTTTAGACGGCTTGCCTTTAAAGGTTGGCAGCAGGGTTACGCCGTAGTTGATTTTGCTCTTGTCGATGTTGGTCCAGGCCCACGGACCGTTGATGGTCATCGCGGTTTCGCCTTTGTTGAACGCCGCTTCTGCGATGGAGTAGTCGGTATCCGCGTTCATGTGTTTGTTCTTGATGAGGTCAACCAGGAAGGTCAGGCCTGCTTTCGCGCCAGCGTTGTCCACGCCCACGTCTTTCACGTCATATTTGCCGTTTTCAAATTTGAACGCGTAACCGCCGTCGGCAGCAATCAGCGGCCAGGTGAAGTACGGTTCCTGCAGGTTGAACATCAGCGCGCTCTTGCCTTTCGCCTTCAGCTCTTTATCCAGTTTCGGGATCTCTTCCCAGGTTTTCGGTGGGTTGGGTACCAGATCTTTGTTGTAAATCAGAGACAGCGCTTCTACCGCGATTGGGTAAGCGATGATCTTGCCGTTATAGCGAACGGCATCCCAGGTGAACGGGTACAGTTTGTCCTGGAAAGCTTTGTCCGGCGTCACTTCAGCCAGCAGACCCGACTGGGCGTAGCCACCGAAACGGTCATGTGCCCAGAAGATGATGTCCGGACCGTCACCCGTTGCAGCCACCTGCGGGAATTTCTCTTCCAGTTTGTCCGGGTGTTCAATGGTAACTTTGATACCGGTGTCTTTCTCGAATTTCTTGCCCACTTCGGCCAGGCCGTTATAGCCTTTATCGCCGTTAATCCAGATAACCAGCTTACCTTCTTCAATTTTGGCGAGAGCCGGTGCGGAAATCATCATTGCTGCAAGGGCGAACAATGCGAAAACGCGTGCGCCAGTCTTGATCTTCATATCTGCCATCCTTTTTTGGTGATGTGCTCGTGGATACACTGAGGTGGTTCAACGTGACTCAGTCTCCTTATTTGACATCCTCTTTCCATCCTCCCAACCCCTACGCCCCACCCCCCGTTTGTGTGATCTCCGTTACATAAATTTAAGTTATGAGTGCTGGCGCACATAAAAACACAGTGAATTTTGCAGGTGGCTTCACGAATTTCGCCTCAGCCCTCCAGCGGCGGTCGCAGAGCCTGCTCTCTCATCCTCCCGCCTCCTCCCCCATAAAAAAGCCGGGGGGTGGAGGATTCACGAAAGTAATGGATACCCCATAGTGAACTTATCTTGAATGTTTCTGTCGGTGACAGGTTGTAACGAAGGGAGAAGGGCATGGCGAGCGTACAGCTGCGTAATGTAACGAAAGCCTGGGGTGACGTTGTGGTGTCGAAAGACATCAATCTGGATATCCACGAAGGTGAATTCGTGGTATTTGTCGGCCCATCTGGCTGCGGTAAATCAACTCTGCTGCGTATGATTGCCGGTCTTGAAACCATCACCAGCGGCGATTTGCTGATTGGTGATACCCGAATGAATGACATTCCGCCTGCCGAACGTGGCGTCGGCATGGTTTTCCAGTCTTATGCACTCTATCCCCACCTTTCCGTAGCCGAGAACATGTCCTTCGGTCTGAAGCTGGCGGGCGCGAAAAAAGAGGTGATTAACCAGCGCGTCACGCAGGTGGCGGAAGTGTTACAGCTGGCACACCTGCTTGAGCGTAAACCAAAAGCCCTTTCTGGTGGGCAGCGTCAGCGTGTGGCAATTGGCCGTACGTTGGTCGCCGAACCGCGCGTGTTCCTGCTCGATGAACCGCTTTCTAACCTGGATGCCGCTCTGCGCGTCCAGATGCGTATCGAAATCTCCCGTCTGCACAAACGTCTTGGCCGCACGATGATTTACGTCACCCACGATCAGGTCGAAGCGATGACGCTGGCCGACAAAATTGTGGTGCTGGACGCCGGTCGCGTGGCGCAGGTGGGTAAACCGCTGGAGCTTTATCACTACCCGGCAGACCGCTTTGTTGCGGGTTTTATTGGCTCGCCAAAGATGAACTTCCTGCCCGTCAAAGTGACCGCGACAGCCATTGAACAGGTACAGGTGGAGCTGCCAAACCGTCAGCAAGTGTGGCTGCCGGTCGACAGCGCCAACGTACAGGTGGGGGCCAATATGTCCCTCGGTATTCGTCCTGAGCATTTACTGCCGAGCCACATCGCCGATGTGACGCTGGAAGGTGACGTTCAGGTCGTCGAACAACTTGGTCACGAAACACAGATTCATATCCAGATCCCCGCCATCCGTCAGAACCTGGTCTACCGCCAGAATGACGTGGTGTTGGTAGAAGAGGGTGCCACATTCGCTATCGGTTTGCCGCCAGAGCGTTGCCATCTGTTCCGTGAGGATGGCACCGCATGTCGTCGGTTGCACAAAGAGCCAGGCGTTTAAGCATTCCAATTACAAAGAAAAGCAATGATCTCAGGAGATAGAATGATGATTACTCTGCGCAAGCTTCCTCTGGCAATCGCCGTGACGGCAGGCATTTTGTCTGCACACGCGGGTGCCGTAGACTTTAAAGGTTATGCCCGTTCGGGTATCGGCTGGACCGGTAGCGGCGGTGCACAGCAGTGTTTTCAGGCAACCGGTGCTCAAAGTAAATACCGTCTTGGTAACGAATGTGAAACCTATGCGGAATTGAAACTGGGTCAGGAAGTGTGGAAAGAAGGTGATAAGAGCTTCTATTTCGACACTAACGTTGCCTACTCTGTGGCACAGCAGAATGACTGGGAAGCCACCGACCCGGCTTTCCGTGAAGCGAACGTGCAGGGTAAAAACCTGATTGAATGGTTGCCAGGTGCCAACATGTGGGCCGGTAAGCGTTTCTATCAGCGTCATGATGTTCACATGATCGACTTCTACTACTGGGATATTTCAGGTCCTGGTGCTGGTCTGGAAAACATCGACCTCGGCTTCGGTAAACTGTCTCTGGCAGCAACCCGTTCCACCGAAGCTGGCGGCTCCTCTACATTTGCAAGCAACAATATCCGTGATTACACCACCGATACCGCGAACGACGTGTTCGACGTACGTCTGGCTCAGATGGAAGTTAACCCGGGCGGCATGCTGGAACTGGGTGTTGATTATGGTCACACTACCGTAAACGACGACTATTATTTGCAGCCGAAGGCTTCGAAAGATGGCTGGATGTTCACTGCAGAACATACCCAGAGCATGTTGAAAGGCTATAACAAGTTCGTTGTACAGTATGCAACTGACTCCATGACCTCTCAAGGTAAAGGTCTGTCCCAGGGTGGCGGAATCGGCCTTGGCAAAGATGATACCGATGGCAAACTGTATGGTTACGGCATTAACAACAACGGTAGCCTGCTGCGCATCCTTGACCACGGCGCAATTTCTCTGGGCGACCGCTGGGATTTGATGTATGTCGGTATGTATCAGGATATCGACTGGGATAATAACAACGGTACCAAATGGTGGACTGTCGGTGTTCGTCCAATGTTCAAATGGACGCCTATCATGAGCACCCTGCTGGAAGTCGGTTACGACAACGTCAAATCGCAAAAAACTGACGAAACCAACAACCAGTACAAGATCACCCTGGCGCAACAGTGGCAGGCAGGCGACAGCATCTGGTCTCGTCCGGCTATCCGTGTCTTCGCAACCTACGCGAAGTGGGATGAGAAATGGGGCTATGACAAAGCAGGTAGCCCGATCTCTACCAGTTCTGATTACAACTCCAACTTCGGTATGCAGACTGCAGGTCTTGGCCGCGGTGACAGCGATGAGTGGAGCTTCGGTGCCCAGATGGAAATCTGGTGGTAATACGGTAGACCTGACGTAATGACCTAAAAAGAGGGGCGTAAGCCCCTCTATCCTTAGGGCGCTGCGCGCTATTGCCTGGCCACCGCGGTGCTCGCTGCTATCAGAGGTAACAATAATGAAAATGAAGAAAAGTCTCGTCGCGCTGTGCCTCTCTGCGGGGCTGCTGGCCAGTGTGCCAGCGGTGACGTTTGCAGAGGTGAATTTCGTTCCTCAGAATACAACGGCTGCACCGACCGTTCCTGCTTCCGCATTGCAGCAACTGACGTGGACGCCGGTTGATCAATCGAAAACCCAGGCCACCCAGCTTTCAACCGGTGGACAACAGCTAAATGTAGCTGGTATCACCGGACCGGTAGCCGCTTATAGCGTTCCCGCTAATATCGGTGAGCTGACCCTGACGCTCTCCAGCGAAGTGAACCAGCAGACCAGCGTATATGCACCGAATGTGCTTATTCTCGATCAGAACATGGCACCTTCGGCCTTCTTCCCGAGCGAATACTTTACCTATCAGGAACCGGGTGTCATGAGCGCTGACCGTTTGCAGGGCGTAATGCGCCTGACACCAGCGTTGGGGCAACAAAAGATCTATGTGCTGGTGTTTACCACTGATAAAGACTTACAGAAGACCACGACCCTGGTTGACCCAGCGAAAGCTTATGCCAAAGGCACCGGTAATGCCGTACCGGATATCCCAGACCCGATTGCCCGCCACGTGACCGATGGCCTGATCAAACTGAAAGTGTCGACTAACAACGCCTCTAGTGTACTGGTGGGGCCACTGTTTGGCTCATCTGGCCCCGGCCCGGTCACGGTGGGGAACACTGCTGCACCTGTGTATGCCGCACCCGTTGCTCCGGCTGCAACCGCAGCCCCAGCTCCGGCGAAGAAAGCCGAGCCGGTACTGAACGACACCGAAGAATACTTCAATAACGCCATTAAGCAGGCGGTGAAGCGCGGCGATGTCGACAAAGCGCTGAAACTGCTTGATGAAGCCGAACGTTTAGGTTCAACCACTGCCCGGTCCACCTTTATCAGCAGTGTAAAAGGCAAGGGGTAACCGTTTCCCCACAGTGCTGATTTGTTAGTAGTTTAGTGCGCCTGAGTGGGCGCACTTTTTTTGGTGTCACACGGGCTGTTGCGCTCTTGTTGCGATCGTGATCGTTAAATAACGTTTGGCCCCCCTCAATCCGCTTTTCTGCGATACAATGCCATTACGTTATGTATCGGAGAGTCTGGCATGTCACACCCCGCGCTAACGCAACTGCGTGCGCTGCGCTATTTCGACCAAATACCTGCGCTTGACCCGGAGCAACTGGACTGGCTGCTGCTGGAAGATTCCATGACTAAACGTTTCGAGCAGCAGGGCAAAACCGTTACGGTGACCCTGGTTCAGGAAGGGTTTGTCTCTTGCGCTGACATCGCCTCTGAGCTGCCGCTGTTGCCGCAGGAAGAACGCTACTGGCTGCGCGAAATATTACTCTGTGCAGACGGTGAGCCATGGCTTGCCGGACGAACGGTCGTTCCCGAGTCCACCCTTTCCGGGCCAGAACTGGCGCTACAACGGCTGGGGAATACGCCGCTGGGGCGTTATCTTTTCACGTCGTCCGAGCTTACCCGGGATTTTATTGAGATTGGTCGCGATGCCGAACTGTGGGGGCGTCGTTCCCGCCTTCGCCTGAGCGGTAAACCGTTAATACTGACGGAGCTTTTTTTACCGGCATCGCCGTTGTACTAAGAGGAAGAAAAAATGGAGTGGAGCCTGACGCAGAATAAGCTGTTGGCTTATCACCGCTTGATGCGTACAGATAAACCCATCGGCGCGCTGCTGCTGCTGTGGCCGACCCTTTGGGCGCTATGGGTAGCAACACCAGGGGTACCGCCGCTGTGGATCCTGGGGGTGTTCATTGCAGGCGTCTGGCTGATGCGTGCGGCGGGCTGCGTGGTCAATGACTATGCGGATCGTAAATTCGACGGGCACGTAAAACGTACGGCCCATCGTCCGTTGCCCAGCGGGCAAGTGACCGAGAAAGAGGCCCGTACGCTGTTTATCGTACTGGTGCTGCTCTCTTTCCTGCTGGTGTTGACCCTGAACACCATGACCATTCTGCTTTCAGTTGCGGCCCTGGCTCTGGCCTGGGTTTATCCGTTCATGAAGCGCTACACCCACCTGCCTCAGGTGGTGCTGGGCGCGGCGTTTGGCTGGTCGATCCCGATGGCGTTTGCGGCGGTGAGTGAGTCCGTCCCGTTAAGCTGCTGGCTGATGTTCCTGGCGAACATTCTCTGGGCCGTGGCATACGACACGCAATACGCGATGGTAGACCGCGACGATGACCTGAAGATTGGCATTAAATCGACGGCGATCCTCTTCGGACGTCATGACAAGCTGATCATCGGTATCCTGCAGGTTGCGGTGCTGGCGTTGATGGTGACGATGGGTTATCTGAACGGGCTCAACTGGGCGTTTTACTGGGCCGTGCTGGTGGCGGGAATGCTGTTTGTCTACCAGCAGAAGCTGATTGCGAAACGTGAGCGTGAAGCCTGCTTCAAGGCGTTTATGAATAACAACTATGTCGGTCTGGTGCTGTTTTTAGGGCTGGCGATGAGCTACTTTTCGTAAAAAAACGGCAGCCAGAAGGCTGCCGTTTTTGTTTTCATCGCAGGTCATCAGACCGCTGCACGCTTCATTCGCCTTGCGTCGCACTTTCAATCGTTAAACGCACATCAGACGTGATCAGTTCGGCCAGCATCTGGTACACCTTCAGCGTCTCTTCCGGCTCGGCATCGCCCGTATCACTGATAAACCCTTCATCACGCAGCGTCAGCACCAGAGAGCTGAAGACCGCTTTGTCGAAGAATTCCGGGGCGTTAATCCCGTGCAGAACAGACAGGCGCTGTGCCAGCGTCCGGCTCTCTTTCTCGAGCGTACCGCGGTTAATGGACGGATTCGCGCTCAGCAACCAGAAGGTGATAGCGTAGCGCTGCAGCGTTTCACGCGCGCCCGCCGCCAGCAGTTGCAGGGTACGGGACCGTGACGGATTGATATGCAGCTCGTCGTTCGTGACGGTAATCAGCCCCTGACGACGCAGCTCTTCGGTCAGTTTATCCAGCTCAGTCGCCAGTTCGTCCTTGTCCCAGCGCAGGAACAGCTCCGCTTTCAGCATTGGATAGAGCGTTTCAACATGACGCAACAGCTCCTGACGCGAGATGCGACGATGCTGGGTGATGATGGCCGCCATGAGCGAGGGCAGCATCAGCATATGCGCGATGTTGTTGCGATAGTAAGTCATCAGCACCGCCTGCTCGCGCGGGAGAATGATGATGTCGCCGATGGTGTCCTTTTCGACTTCAAACTTGTTCATCTGCAGGGCATGCTCGATAAGCTCGCTTGCCGTGCTTACCGGTACGGTCGAATCCACCGAGTACGGCACGTTGCGCATCATGTCGAGATAGCAATCCAGCTGCTCCGTAAGCTGTTCACGGGTCAGTGAACGCTGACGAGAGGCCAGAAGCGCCGTACAGCACAGGTTCATGGCGTTTGCCGCACCGGCGTTGTTAATACGCACCATCAGTTCAGAGGCGATGCTGTTGACCGTAGGCGTCAGCCAGGCCGGGCGAATCGCTTCGATAGGATCGATAGACTCGCGCCACTCCGGAACATGGTTGTTCAGGTAGGTCATCAGCGGCATCGGCTCGCCAAAGTTGACGTAGCCCTGGCCAAGGTTGCGTAACTTGCTCAGGCCGCGCAGCATCTGCGGCAGGCTCTCTTTCTCTTTGGTCGCACCGCGGAGCTCTTTGGCGTAGGTGCCTACTTCCATCACGTGTTCGTAGCCAATGTAGATAGGTACCAGGGTGATCGGGCGGGTTCCCCCGCGCAGCATCGCCTGAATGGTCATCGACAGCGTGCCGGTTTTAGGATCAAGCAGACGACCGGTACGGGAGCGACCCCCTTCCACGAAGTATTCAACGGAATAACCGCGGCTGAACAGCTCGCCAAGATATTCACGGAATACGGTGGAGTAGAGCTTGTTGCCCTTAAAGGTACGACGGATAAAGAACGCCCCCAGGCGGCGGAAAATCGGGCCGGCTGGCCAGAAGTTCAGGTTAATGCCGGCAGCGATGTGCGGCGGTACCAGACCCTGGTGATAGAGCACATAGGAGAGGAGCAGATAGTCCATGTGGCTGCGGTGGCAGGGGACATAGACAATCTCATGGCCATCATGGGCCAGCTGGCGTACGCGCTCGGCGTTATGAACGTTGATGCCCTGATAGAGGCGGTTCCACGTAAAGCCCAGAATACGATCGGAAAGACGAATCATCTCGTAAGAGAAGTTCGCGGCAATCTCCTCCATCAGTGCAATAGCGTTCTGCTGTGCTTTCTCATGGGAAATCTTTTTGCTACGCGCTTCGTCTTCAACGGCTCTGGCAATCGCTTTGGAGGCCAGCAGCTTGTTGAACAGGTCCTGACGTGCAGGAAGACGCGGGCCGACGGCAGCCAGACGCTGACGGGCGAAGTGCATACGCGCCACGCGCGCCAGTTTTTGCGCGATAATCTTGTCGGTGCCGTGCTCGTCCGCCATACGGCGCAGCGAAACGGACGGGGAGAAACGCACGAAGCTGTCACGTCCCAGCCAGGAGACCGCGAAGAATTTCTGAATACCGTTAAGCATGCGCAGCGGCGGGTTCTCTTCACCTTTCTCTCTGCCCGGGCGGCGACCAAACATCACCGATACCGGCACCATCTGCACATCCAGACCCGGATTGCTGCGGTGCAGGTCGAGATAGTCGTGGAAAAGCTTGATGGACTCTTCCTTTGGCGTGTAATAGGTAAACACGCGCGGCCCGCCGTGAATGAACACATAGCGCGGCAGCAGAGTGCCGTCGACTTCGAGGGGTTCAAGCGGGTCAGGTAAATCATGCGCCAGACACTGGGCGCGAAGCGTCAGTAGGTCTGCCTTCGAGTTATAAGGCAAAACGTACATAATTGGGCGTGACGTATCGAGCCCCAATTCCAGCGCGGGTTCCGCTGGGATAGACTTGCTTTTTACCAGGACGCTTAATGGTAAATTAAGTAATTTGTAGTAAATTCGTGGCCAGCCGGACATAAACGATGTAAAGCCTCTGGTTAATAATGCAATTGCGGCGCAAGGATAACAGAAAGCGCGCAAAATTTCTGTTGTTACCCGTCATACTTCAGGCAGCAGCGAAACACGCTGCGCCTACTGTTACTGACGCTATTTTAATTAAAAGGTTCTTTTAATGGCCAATAATACCACTGGGTTAACCCGAATCATCAAAGCCGCCGGCTATTCATGGAAAGGTTTCCGTGCCGCGTGGGTCAATGAAGCCGCGTTTCGCCAGGAGGGCGTCGCCGCTATCATCGCGGTGATTATCGCCTGTTTCCTTGATGTTGATGCGATTACCCGCGTTTTGTTGATCGGCTCCGTGCTGTTGGTGATGATAGTGGAAATTCTCAATAGCGCTATTGAGGCCGTGGTGGACCGTATCGGCTCTGATTTCCATGAGCTCTCCGGCCGGGCGAAAGACATGGGGTCTGCTGCCGTATTGCTGGCGATTATCACTGCGGTCATCACCTGGGTCACGCTGCTTTGGTCACATTTCCGATAAGCCTCGAGAAATAATTAAGTCCCTGGTTTTTTGTGCAGTTTTTGGTTCCAAAATCGCCTTTGACTGTATATACTCACAGCATAACTGTATATACACCCAGGGGGCGGAATGAAAGCGTTAACGACCAGGCAGCAAGAGGTGTTTGATCTCATCCGGGATCATATCGGCCAGACGGGTATGCCACCCACGCGTGCGGAGATCGCTCAGCGTCTGGGTTTCCGTTCTCCGAATGCTGCCGAAGAACACCTGAAAGCGCTGGCGCGTAAAGGCGTCATTGAGATTGTATCGGGCGCTTCACGTGGCATCCGTCTGCTGGTGGAAGAAGAGACAGGCATTCCGCTGGTGGGACGTGTCGCGGCAGGTGAACCTTTGCTGGCACAACAGCATATTGAAGGTCACTATCAGGTTGACCCGGGCATGTTTAAACCGAGCGCAGATTTCCTGCTGCGCGTCAGCGGCATGTCGATGAAAGATATCGGTATTCTGGACGGCGATTTGCTCGCAGTTCATAAAACCCAGGACGTGCGCAACGGGCAAGTTGTGGTCGCGCGTATTGACGATGAAGTTACCGTTAAGCGTCTGAAAAAGCAGGGTAACACCGTCCAGTTGCTGCCTGAAAACAACGAGTTCTCCCCGATTGTGGTGGATCTCCGCGAACATAACTTCTCTATTGAAGGGCTGGCTGTTGGGGTTATCCGCAACGGTGAATGGCTGTAATCATGTCATAACAGGCTACGGACCTGCCGTAGCCTGATTCAATCTCCACTGCCGGTATTTTTCATGTCACTGCTGACGACATCAGATAAAGCATTGTGGCGTCTTGCACTGCCAATGATTTTTTCCAATATCACCGTCCCTCTGCTGGGACTGGTAGACACGGCTGTTATTGGTCATCTGGATTCCCCCGTTTATCTGGGCGGCGTCGCGATCGGCGCGACGGCAACCAGCTTCCTTTTTATGCTGCTGCTCTTTTTGCGCATGAGTACCACCGGGCTTACGGCTCAGGCGTATGGCGCAAAAGATCCGTTGCGTCTGGCGCGTGCGCTGGTACAACCCTTGATCCTTGCCCTGGGCGCGGGTGCGCTGATCGTGGTGTTGCGCACGCCACTGATTGATCTGGCGCTGCATGTCGTTGGCGGGAGCGAGGCGGTACTTGAGCAGGCGCGACGCTTCCTTGAAATTCGCTGGCTCAGCGCGCCCGCATCACTGGCGAACCTGGTCCTGCTTGGCTGGTTACTCGGCGTGCAGTATGCCCGTGCGCCAGTCATTCTGCTGGTGGCAGGCAATCTTCTCAACATCGTGCTTGATATCTGGCTGGTGATGGGTCTGCATATGAACGTGCAGGGCGCCGCGCTGGCGACGGCAATTGCAGAATACGGTACCTTTTTCATCGGCCTGTGGATGGTCTTGCGCGTGCTGGCCCTGCGCGGTATCTCACTTGCGATGCTCAAAACCGCGTGGCGCGGTAATATCCGCACGCTGCTGGCGCTTAACCGCGACATTATGCTGCGCTCGTTACTGCTTCAGCTCTGCTTTGGCGCGCTGACGGTCTTTGGGGCGCGACTTGGGCCGGAGATCGTCGCGGTTAATGCGGTCCTGATGACGCTGCTCACCTTTACCGCGTATGCGCTGGATGGCTTTGCCTATGCCGTTGAAGCCCATTCCGGGCAAGCGTATGGCGCACGCGAAAGCGGCCAGCTCCGCGAGGTGTGGCGGGCCGCCTGTCGTCAGTCAGGCCTGGTGGCGCTGGCGTTTGCACTCATTTACGCCTGTCTGGGTGAACAGATCGTTGCCTTACTCACCTCCCTCCCATCGCTGCGCGAACTGGCGAGTCACTATCTCTTCTGGCAGGCAATCTTACCGGTGGTGGGCGTGTGGTGTTATCTGCTGGACGGCATGTTTATTGGCGCGACGCGAGGTGCGGAGATGCGCAATAGCATGGCGGTCGCTGCGGCGGGATTTGGTCTGACGTTGCTGACGCTGCCGTATCTGGGCAACCACGGTTTGTGGCTGGCTCTGGCGGTTTTCCTCGCGTTACGTGGTCTGTCGCTGGCCTTTATCTGGCATCGTCACTGGCGAAATAATACCTGGCTGCCTTCCCGCCACGATATATCGTGACGGTTAAAGATTCCGAATATAAAAACAACTGCCGGATCCTTAACTACAATAATTATCACGTCCAGCAGAAAAGAACGAAGCGGACGAAACTTACAGACGCTTAACACGAGGACACGATTATGAATAAAGACGAAATCGGCGGCAACTGGAAGCAGTTCAAAGGTAAAGCGAAAGAACAGTGGGGTAAGCTGACGGATGATGATATGACCATCATCGAAGGTAAACGCGATCAGCTGGTGGGTAAAATTCAGGAACGTTACGGCTACGAGAAAGATCGTGCTGAAAACGAAGTGAAAGACTGGGAAACCCGTAACGATTATCGCTGGTAATCCTTTACTCCCCCTGAGGGCGGCTACGGGCCGCCTTTTCTTTTGCCGTTAACGCGGCTTTTTCTTCACCAGTACCGAATGGTCGTGCTGGCACTCATCCTGGTGTCGACAGGCTTCTACCTCTACGCAGGCTGCGCACAGGCCGTGCGCTTCAATCACGTTATGACGCAACGCAAAGCCCATTTTGGCTGCCAGCGTATGCATAATATCTTCAACGCCTTCCGCACCTTCTTCCTTCACGCTGCCGCAGCGATCGCAGATAAACATGGCCGACGTATGGGTTGGCTGATCGAACAGATGGCACAGCACATAGCTGTTTGTCGATTCAACTTTATGCACAAAGCCCTGTTCCAGCAGGAAATCCAGCGCGCGGTACACCGTTGGCGGTTTAGCCTGTGGCTCGCTTTCGCGCAGCAGATCAAGCAGATCGTACGCGCTGATCGCGCCCTGCTGCAGGCTCATCAAACGTAATACTTCAAGGCGCTGCGGAGTCAGGCGCACATTGCGTTGCACGCACAGCTTTTCTGCCTGCGCTAACAGCTCTTTTGTGGACTTATCCATTTAGCACCCCGGATGTTATAGGCTGGAAAACCCCCACTTTATCATGTTCTGCTAAAAACACCGAGATCCGCCAGGCTGTGCTATACCTGACGCAACGCAATCCGGGGAATAAACGATGAAAAGACCTGACTGTATTCGACACTGGCGCGACGTAGAAGGCGCAGATGACTCAACCTATCCCGACAGTAGTGAACGTTTTTCCATTGGCGCACCGCTGGCGCGTAAGCTCGGCCTTGGACGCATTGGTATACACCATGAGCGCTTACCGCCAGGCCGACGGACCTCTTATCCTCATGCTGAAAGCGACGAAGAAGAGTTTATCTACGTGCTTGAAGGCTACCCTGAAGCCTGGATTAACGGATATTTATGGAAACTTGAACCTGGCGACAGCGTGGGCTTTCCCGCCGGAACCGGGGTCTGTCATACCTTCATCAACAACACCGACGAGGAGGTACGGCTCCTGGTGGTGGGTGAGGCCAACAAGAAGCATAACCGTATCTATTACCCGCTTAATCCGGAGTACGCCGCCACGCGTGACGATCGCTGGGTAGACCACCCTCCTCAGTTTTTTGGGCCGCACGATGGAAAACCTGGGAAAAAATAATTTCCTCTTCTATAAATATTGAGGGCCGTCACAAATAACAACAGGCCTGGCGGGAATTTAACTTAAGGAAATAGCGGGTCTTTTTGCACTTATTCACAGCAATAGTTCGTTCCTGTTTGGGAGATAACAGACAGGGGTTATTTAATAACAGACTATAAGACGAGCATACTGTGAAAAAACATTTTAAATTTTCGGTGGTTAGCATCGCTGTCTCCTTGTTTATGGCAAATCAGGCGGGAGCAGCCAATACCTGGACAGAATCACGTAGCGACGCCATGGGGGGGACGGGTGTCGCGGCCGGAAACTATGGCAGCGGGGCGTTAATCAACCCTGCGCTACTGGCGAAGGCGAAACCGGACGACGATGTGACGGTCATTTTACCGTCCGCTGGCGTGCAGGTGACTGATGAAGACAATCTTCAGGATGAGATTGATACCATCAACGATAAAATCAACCATTACAAAGACGTGGTTGATAACCTTACACCGATTGAGATCATTACCAACCCGTTAGGTTCCATCAACCAGTTCCAGGGCGCGGCGAAAGATCTCGCCGATGAGCTGGATTATCTCAAGGGCAAAACGGCACGCGCCACGGCGGGTGCGGGGATAGCCGTCAGTATTCCTAACGATGTCCTTTCCGTGGCCTTTATGGCTAAAGGCTATGCCCACGGACGCGTCAGTTCTTCTATTGATCAGCAAGATATTGATTACCTGCGCGGTATTCAACGCAGCGATGCGGTGGCTGCCGGCGTTGCACTGGACGCTGCGCTGAACGGCACCGATCAAATCACGAAAAACCTCAACTCAACGGCGTCTGGCCGGGCGGCAATTGTCTCCGACTATGGTATCGCGGTGGCGCGTCAGTTCGAGCTTGGCGGTGTTCCGGTATCTGTTGGCGTCACTCCAAAACTGCAAAAGACCTGGGTCTATAACTACACCACCTCCATTTACGATTATGACAGCAACAAGTGGAACGACAGCCGCTACCGTACTGACGACACCGGCTTTAACGTTGATGCCGGTATCGCGGCCGATTTTGGTGAGCACTGGACGGTCGGCGTGAGCGGGCAAAACCTGATGTCACGCGATATCGACACCAAAGACATTCGCATCCGCAACGGGCGCACGGGGGAGGTGGTGAGCTATAAAGACACCTACCAGATCCGCCCTCTGGTTACCGTGGGTGCCGCCTGGCATAACGATCTGGTGACGTTAACCGCCGATGGCGATCTGACGGAAACCAAAGGCTTCAAAAGCGAAGACACTTCTCAGTATGTTGGCGTAGGCGCCGAAGTGACGCCGCTGAACTGGCTGGCGGTGCGTGCGGGTTTCCGTGCTGACATGAAAGGTAACGACAGCAATGTCTTTACTGGCGGTGTCGGTTTTGCACCGTTTAACACGGTCCATGTCGACCTGATGGGCCTGTACGGTGAAGACGAGACCTGGGGCGCAGGCGCCCAGCTGAGCATGACCTTCTAAAGTGCACCGGAGGCGCTGCGCCTCCGGCTTTTCTTTGTGCTATAGTAGCGCCCCCTTTTCACCAGATGCTTAAAACTTCGCCATGTCGTCAGAATTACAGACTGCTTTCCCTGCACACCGTTTCTCCATTGCGCCGATGCTCGACTGGACGGACAGACACTGTCGCTACTTCCTGCGTCAGCTCTCCCGCCATACGTTGCTGTACACCGAAATGGTGACCACCGGAGCAATTATTCACGGAAAGGGCGACTATCTGGCCTACAGCGAAGAAGAGCATCCGGTTGCGCTGCAGCTTGGCGGTAGCGATCCCGCTGCGCTGGCGCAGTGTGCGAAGCTTGCAGAAGCGCGCGGCTATGACGAGATTAACCTTAACGTTGGCTGTCCGTCTGATCGTGTGCAGAACGGCATGTTCGGCGCGTGTCTGATGGGCAATGCATCCCTGGTGGCAGACTGCATCAAGGCGATGCGCGATGTGGTTTCTATTCCGGTGACGGTCAAGACCCGTATCGGCATTGACGACCAGGACAGCTACGAATTTCTCTGCGATTTTATCAATACGGTCTCCGGGAAAGGCGAGTGCGAGATGTTTATCATCCATGCGCGTAAAGCCTGGCTCTCCGGACTGAGCCCGAAAGAGAACCGTGAAATCCCGCCGCTGGACTACCCGCGCGTGTACCAGCTAAAACGTGACTTCCCGCAGCTCACGATGTCGATCAACGGCGGCATTAAATCGCTGGAAGAGGCCAAAACACACCTGGAGCATATGGATGGCGTAATGGTCGGGCGCGAGGCGTATCAAAATCCAGGCATTCTGGCGACGGTCGACAGGGAAATCTTTGGCGTTGAAGGCGCAAATACCGACCCGGTGGCCGTGGTACGCGCCATGTATCCCTACATTGAGCGTGAGCTGAGTAACGGGACGTACCTTGGTCATATCACCCGTCATATGCTGGGCCTGTTCCAGGGGATCCCGGGAGCACGCCAGTGGCGTCGCTACCTTAGCGAGAACGCGCATAAAGCCGGTGCAGATATCGAGGTGCTGGAACACGCGCTACGTCTGGTCGCTGATAAGCGATAATTTTCGCTAAAAGATCGTCAAATTCACCACGCCTCGCACACCCGTGCGGGGCGTTTTGCTTTAAGAACAGCGGGTTATGGTTGGCATGATTCTTGTAATGATCGCGGTATCATTTGGGAACGCGTGGGAGAGCACCATGTTAGAACTACTTTTTGTGATTGGCTTTTTTGTCATGCTGATGATGACGGGTATTTCCCTGCTCGGGATTCTGGCGGCTATCGTCGTGGCGACGGTGGTCATGTTTATCGGGGGATTATTTGCCCTGACGCTGAAGCTCCTGCCGTGGCTGTTGCTGGCCATTGCCGTGGTGTGGGTGATACGGGCGATTAAATCACCAAAACTGCCCACTTATCAGCGCAATAACCGTTTTCGTTACTAAGGTATTGAGGTGTTCGTCACATACCTGCAACTTTTCCGGCAGCATTGCTTAGAACAGAATAGGATTTACTTATCGAATCTGTCACTATGACTGCCGCTAAAGAATTCATCGAGCTGTACCCTACATACAGCCGAATTAAAAAAAAGAAAGGGCTTCCCATGGGAAGCCCAATTTCTTTTTAGGGGTCAGGGAATTAACAGACTTGAACCCTGTGTTGCTCTGCTCTCCAGCACCTCATGTGCTCGCCTGGCATCGGTTAGTGCGTATTTCTGCGCCTCCGCCACATCCACTTTAATCACGCCGCTGGCGATCAGCGAAAAGAGCTCGTTGCTGGCCTCGATCAGCTCTTCCCGGTTAGTGATATACCCCTGCAGGGAAGGGCGAGTCACATACAGCGACCCTTTCTGGTTGAGAATGCCAAGATTAATGCCGGTCACGGCGCCCGAGGCGTTGCCGAAGCTCACCATCAGCCCGCGACGCTGCAGACAATCCAGCGACGCCTCCCAGGTATCTTTACCCACCGAGTCATAAACCACGCGCACCTTTTTGCCGTTGGTTATCTCTTTGAGGCGCTCAGCAATGCTCTCTTCACGGTAGTTAATCACCTGCCAGGCGCCGGCCTGAAGCGCGCGCTGGGCTTTTTGTGCACTGCCCACCGTGCCGATAAGTTTTGCACCGAGCGCTTTGGCCCACTGACAGGCGATCAGCCCCACGCCGCCCGCTGCGGCATGAAACAGGAACTGCTCGTCAGGTTTGATCTCATAGGTTTTGCGCAGCAGATAATAGACCGTGAGTCCTTTCAGGAATGAGGCGGCCGCTTGTTCAAACGAGATGGCATTTGGCAGAAGGGCGGCTTTATCGGCCGGCACGTTGTGCACGGAGCTGTAGGCACCCAGCGCGGATTGCGCGTACACCACGCGATCGCCCTCTTTAATATGCTTAACGGCACTGCCCACTTTGAGCACGACGCCTGCCGCTTCCGTTCCCAGTCCGCTTGGCATGGAGGGAGGCGGATAGAGACCGCCGCGAATATACGTGTCGATGTAGTTAATGCCGATGGCTTTGTTTTCAACCTGAACTTCGTTTTCACCAGGCGCTGCGGGGGTAAACTCCACCGCGTTTAACACTTCTGGCCCACCATGTTTCTGGAATTCAATGCGCGTTGCCATGCTCCCTCCGTCAGAAAAATATGGTAATCTTTCGACCCACTCTTTATCTCGGTAACTCCATTCACTATGGCAGGAAACAAACCCTTCAACAAACAGACTGAACCTCGCGAGCGTGATTTCCAGGTCGCAGGATTAAAAGTCCCGCCGCACTCGATTGAAGCGGAACAGTCGGTGTTGGGCGGTTTAATGCTGGATAACGAACGCTGGGACGACGTCGCCGAGCGCGTGGTGTCCGAGGATTTCTATACCCGTCCGCACCGTCATATCTTTACCGAAATGGCACGTCTGCAGGAGTCGGGCAGCCCGATTGACCTTATCACGCTCGCGGAATCGCTGGAGCGTCAGGGGCAACTGGACAGCGTGGGTGGGTTTGCTTACCTGGCGGAACTGTCAAAAAACACGCCAAGTGCGGCGAATATCAGCGCTTATGCCGATATCGTGCGCGAACGTGCAGTTGTTCGTGAGATGATCTCGGTGGCGAATGAGATCGCCGAAGCCGGTTTTGATCCGCAGGGGCGTACCAGCGAAGACCTGCTTGATCTGGCCGAGTCCCGCGTCTTTAAAATCGCGGAAAGCCGGGCAAACAAAGACGAAGGCCCGAAAAATATCGCTGATGTGCTTGATGCTACCGTCGCGCGTATTGAGCAACTGTTCCAGCAGCCGCACGACGGTGTCACCGGCGTGAACACCGGCTATGACGATCTCAATAAGAAAACCGCGGGTCTGCAGCCGTCAGATTTGATTATCGTTGCGGCGCGTCCCTCCATGGGTAAAACGACATTTGCGATGAACCTCGTCGAAAATGCGGCGATGTTGCAGGACAAGCCGGTTCTTATCTTCAGTCTTGAGATGCCATCAGAACAGATCATGATGCGTTCTCTGGCGTCGCTGTCGCGCGTGGATCAGACCCGTATCCGTACCGGCCAGCTCGACGATGAGGACTGGGCGCGTATCTCCGGCACCATGGGTATCCTGCTGGAAAAACGGAATATTTATATCGATGACTCCTCCGGCCTGACGCCGACGGAAGTGCGCTCCCGTGCGCGCCGTATCGCCCGTGAACATGGCGGCATTGGCCTTATCATGATTGACTACCTTCAGCTGATGCGCGTGCCGTCGCTGTCCGACAACCGTACGCTGGAAATCGCGGAGATTTCCCGCTCGCTCAAGGCGTTAGCCAAAGAGTTGCATGTGCCCGTGGTGGCGCTGTCGCAGCTTAACCGCTCCCTGGAACAACGTGCTGATAAGCGCCCGGTCAACTCCGACCTGCGTGAATCGGGCTCCATCGAGCAGGATGCCGACTTAATCATGTTCATCTACCGTGACGAGGTTTATCACGAGAACAGCGACCTGAAAGGGATCGCCGAAATTATTATTGGTAAACAACGTAACGGCCCTATCGGTACGGTACGTCTGACCTTTAACGGACAGTGGTCGCGTTTCGACAACTACGCCGGTCCTCAATATGATGATGAGTAATTTCTAAGGAATTCAAATGCAAGCGGCAACTGTAGTCATTAACCGCCGCGCTCTGCGACACAACCTGCAACGTCTGCGTGAACTGGCTCCCGCCAGTAAACTCGTTGCAGTCGTGAAAGCGAACGCTTACGGACACGGTCTTATTGAGACCGCGCGAACGCTCCCCGATGCCGACGCCTTTGGCGTCGCCCGTCTTGAAGAAGCCATCCGCCTGCGCGCGGGCGGGATCACTCAACCGATTTTGCTGCTGGAAGGTTTTTTTGAAGCGGCAGATCTGCCGACCATTGCTGACCAGCATCTGCACACCGCGGTACATAACGAAGAACAACTCGCGGCGCTGGAAACCGCCGAGCTGAGTGAGCCGGTCACCGTCTGGATGAAGCTCGATACCGGCATGCACCGTCTGGGCGTGCGCCCGGAAAAGGCGGACGCGTTTTATCAGCGTCTGTGTCAGTGCAAAAACGTCCGTCAGCCGGTGAATATCGTGAGCCACTTTGCCCGTGCCGATGAGCCCGAGTGTGGCGCGACCGAACAGCAGCTGGGTATTTTTAATACTTTCTGCGAAGGCAAGCCAGGAATGCGCTCCATTGCCGCGTCTGGCGGTATTTTGCTGTGGCCGCAGTCGCACTTCGACTGGGCGCGTCCAGGCATTATTCTTTACGGCGTCTCTCCGCTGGAGAACAGACCCTGGGGGCCGGATTTTGGTTTCCAGCCGGTAATGTCCCTTGTGTCTAACCTGATTGCCGTGCGCGATCACAAAGCGGGTGAGCCCGTGGGCTACGGCGGAACGTGGACCAGCGAGCGCGACACACGCCTTGGCGTGGTGGCGATGGGCTATGGCGACGGTTATCCCCGCGCCGCGCCGTCTGGCACGCCGGTACTGGTCAATGGCCGTGAAGCGAACATCGTGGGCCGCGTGGCGATGGACATGATCTGTATTGACCTCGGGCCAGATGCACAGGACAAACCGGGTGATGACGTGGTGATGTGGGGTGAGGGTTTACCTGTTGAACGCATCGCTGAAATCACAAAAGTGAGTGCTTACGAACTTATCACGCGCCTGACATCAAGGGTTGCGATGAAGTACATCGATTAACAGACCTTTCCAGGGAGGGGTAATGTCACCATCCGAAATGGCCGCTTGTCTGGCTTATGCCCTCTCGGTCTGGCTGGCTGCCAGAAACAGTATTCACACGTGGTGGATAGGCATCATCGGCAGTGGGCTTTATGGCTGGGTCTTTTATTCGGTTCAGCTTTACGCTGACGTTACCCTGCAGCTCTTTTTCATCATCACCAGCATCACCGGCTGGGTGCACTGGCTCAAAGGTCATCGCGGGGAGGTATTGCCCGTTCGGCGTACCCCGCCCAGACATTTCTTCATCCTGCTCGCCTGCGCCCTGCTGGTGGCCGCGGGTTATGGCCTGATCTTGCATCGCTACACTAACGCCTGGGCCCCCTGGGTGGACTCTGTTATTTTGACATTCAGCGTGCTTGCACAGTTTATGTTAATGGGGCGACGCCTGGAGAACTGGTACGTCTGGCTGGCTGTAAACACGCTGGCGGTCCCGTTATATGCGATGAGAGATCTGCATTTGACTGCGGGTTTATATCTGGTGTTTTGGTTTAATGCCTGGCATGGTTTATATCAGTGGCGTAAGGAGATTCGCGCCCAGTGAAGCCTTATCGCGACGGTCTGGTTGTGGGCAAATTCGCGCCATTACATGTGGGGCATGAAGCGCTGATAAATGCTGCGCTGGCCCAGTGTGAGACGGTCTATATCATCAGTTATTCGCGTCCGGAAATCCCGGGTTATGACCCCGACAAGCGCCTTCACTGGTTAAGCGCGCGCTTCCCGCAATGTCATCACCTTGTGCTGACGCCGGAGGTCATAGCGACCCATGCGCTTGAACCACTTCCGCATAATGATGCGGATGCCGATCTTCACCGGCATTACGTGGCAACGCTGTGTGAAAAAATACTTCACTGCCAGCCACAGGCCGTATTTACCGCCGAAGACTACGGCGACGGATTTGCGGCGGTGTTAAGCCAGCGTTTTGGCAAGCAGGTTACGCATGTCCGCCTCCAGCGTCCGAAGGGGCCTGATGCGCCCTCGGGAACCCTGATACGTTCTGACGTCCATCGCTACCGCACGATGATGTCCCCGGAGGTCTACCGTAGCTTTGTCTTTCGGATTTGTTTATTGGGGGGCGAATCGACAGGAAAAAGCACGCTTTCCCGCGCGCTGGCGACGACGCTCAACGCCCCATTTGTCGCCGAGTTTGGCCGAGAATACTGGGAAGAGAAGAACGGCGTGCTGGGATGCGACGATCTGCTGCATATTGCCCGCGAGCAGGTGCGTCGTGAAGCGATGGCCAGCACGGCTCCCTTCCTGGTTTGCGATACCTCGCCCTTAACCACGCTGTTTTATATGCTCGACCAGTTTGGCAGCGCGCCACGCGAGCTAGAGGAATTAGCCGGGCGCGCATATTCTCTGGTGGTGCTCTGTGGCGATGAGTTTCCTTTTGTTCAGGATGGTACCCGTCAGGGGGCTGCATTCCGCCAGCGGCAACAGGCATGGTACATCCGCGCGTTAACAGACAGAAATATCCCCTATCTGCCTGTTTATGGTTCGCTCGCTGAACGCATTGAACAGATTCGACGACATCTGCAGGAACGGATCTGATATCGCTCTCGATCTTCTGTCATATCCGGTTTATTGTTGAAATCCCTGCCTCATCGAATTCCGGAGAATCATCGCGTGTTTCAGAAAGTTGACGCCTATGCCGGCGACCCCATTCTCTCCTTAATGGAGCGTTTCAAAGAAGATCCTCGCAGCGACAAAGTCAACCTCAGTATTGGTTTGTATTACAACGAGGAGGGCATTATTCCTCAGCTGCAAGCCGTGGCAGAAGCGGAAGCGCGTCTTAACGCCGTCCCGCACGGGGCCTCGCTCTATCTGCCAATGGAAGGGTTAAACAGCTACCGCAACACCATTGCGCCGCTGCTGTTTGGTGCCGATCACGCCGTGCTGACACAAAAACGGGTGGCGACCATCCAGACGCTGGGTGGCTCGGGCGCATTAAAAGTTGGCGCTGACTTTCTGAAAAAATACTTCCCGGATTCTGGCGTGTGGGTCAGTGACCCGACGTGGGAAAACCACGTGGCGATTTTTGAGGGCGCTGGCTTTACGGTGCAGACCTATCCGTGGTTTGATAGCGAAACCAACGGCGTGCGCGTTGACGCGCTGCTGGAAAAACTGAATACGCTGCCGGAGCGCAGTATTGTTCTGCTGCATCCGTGCTGCCATAACCCGACCGGTGCAGACCTGACTAATGCCCAGTGGGATGCGGTAATCGACGTGCTGAAGACGCGTAACCTGATCCCCTTCCTCGACATCGCCTATCAGGGCTTTGGCGCGGGCATGGAAGAAGATGCCTACGCTATCCGCGCCGTTGCCAGCGCCGGACTGCCTGCGCTGGTCAGCAACTCGTTCTCAAAAATCTTCTCCCTGTACGGTGAGCGCGTCGGCGGCCTGTCAGTGGTCTGTGAGGACGCTGAAGCGGCCGGGCGCGTGCTCGGACAGCTGAAGGCGACCGTGCGCCGCATTTACTCCAGCCCGCCAAACTTTGGTGCGCAGGTGGTCGCCACGGTGCTGGGTGACGATCGGCTGAAAGCGTCGTGGCTCGCTGAAGTGGAATCTATGCGCAAGCGCATCCTGACGATGCGTCAGGAGCTGGTCGACGTGCTGAAAGAGGCCGTCCCAGGACATAATTTTGACTATCTGCTTAAGCAGCGCGGGATGTTCAGCTACACCGGCCTCAGCGCGGCTCAGGTCGATCGTCTGCGTGAAGAGTTCGGCGTCTACCTGATTTCCAGCGGCCGTATGTGCGTGGCGGGGCTTAATGCCAGCAACGTTCATCGTGTTGCGCAGGCGTTTGCTGCAGTGATGTAAGCACTCACTATCATCCCTCTCTCCCTGCGGGAGAGGGCCGAGTGAGAGCATCAGGACGCACAAAAATCTTGCCCGGTGGCGCTGCGTCTACCGGGCTTTCAGACCTCATCCGCGCTTTGTGATCTTCTTCTTTTTATTCAGTTTCATAAGTAAAAACTCCTTCCCTTCATCTCCCCCCGGGGTTATGGTCGGATAGTTTTTTGACCATTCACTCAAAATAAAACGATAACAAACTGAATATTCAGGGGAAAACATGCGCAAGATCACACTGGCGCTCAGCGCCGCCTGCTTATTGTTCTCGCTAAATAGTGCCGTCGTCGCGCGCGCTTCCGCACCGACGCCGCTTTACACCGGCACAACCGCCGCCATGCTTGCCGAGCAAGCTCCTGTTCACTGGGTATCCGTAGCCCAAATCGAAAATAGCCTGTTAGGGCGCCCGCCAATGGCTGTAGGCTTTGATATCGACGATACGGTCCTGTTTTCCAGCCCGGGATTCTGGCGGGGCAAAAAAACCTACTCACCGGACAGCGAAGCGTATCTGAAGAACCCCGAGTTCTGGGAAAAGATGAATAACGGCTGGGACGAGTTCAGCATCCCTAAAGAGGTGGCGCGCGCGCTTATCGCCATGCACGTTAAACGCGGTGACAGCATTTACTTTGTGACCGGACGCAGCCAGACCAAAACCGAAACCGTCTCTAAAACGCTGCAGGATGATTTTCAGATCCCGGCTTCCAGCATGAATCCGGTTATTTTTGCCGGCGACAAACCTGGCCAAAACACCAAAACCCAATGGCTGGAACAGAAGAACATCAAAGTCTTCTATGGCGATTCAGATAACGATATCACCGCCGCGCATGACGTCGGAGCCAGAGGGATCAGGGTGTTACGCGCCTCAAACTCTACGTATCGACCGTTGCCAATGGCCGGAAAGTTTGGCGAAGAAGTGATTGTTAATTCTGAGTATTAACCGCCGGGCGGCGAGGCTGCCTCTTTTTTAATCAAATCTCGTCGCTGTGGGTTTTACCTTTCGCTTTCTTGCTGCACACTTAGAAAGATTCATCTTTCATAACGGAGCAGCACATGTGGTATCAACAGACCCTGACCTTAAGCGCGAAACCTCGTGGATTTCATCTGGTGACTGATGAAGTCATTGGGCAAATTCGCGACCTCTCGCGCATCAGGACGGGGTTACTGCATCTGCTGCTTCAGCACACGTCAGCCTCTCTCACGCTTAATGAAAATTGCGATCCCACCGTCCGGTCTGACATGGAGCAGCATTTTCTCAAAACCGTTCCGGACAACGCCCCTTATGAACATGACTATGAGGGAGCAGATGACATGCCGTCGCATATCAAATCCTCTCTGCTGGGCGTATCGCTGATGCTGCCGGTGCACAATGGTCGGTTACTGCTGGGAACGTGGCAAGGGATCTGGCTGGGAGAACATCGTATTCACGGTGGTTCGCGTAAAATTATCGCAACGCTACAAGGGGAATAAAGATGACAATTTCGGAGCTACTTCAGTACTGCATGAGTAAACCTGGCGCGGAGCAAAGCGTTCACAGCGACTGGAAAGCCACGCAGATTAAAGTGGGGGATATTCTGTTTGCGATGGTGAAAGAGGTTGAGGGTCGCCCGGCGGCGTCGCTGAAAACCAGCCCGGAACTGGCGGAGCTGTTACGCCAGCAGCACCATGACGTCCGGCCAAGCAAGCATCTCAACAAAGCGCACTGGAGCACCGTTTATCTCGACGGTTCACTGCCGGGTTCGCAAATTTACTATCTGGTGGACGCGTCTTATCAGCAGGCGGTAGAGCTGCTGCCGGAAGCGACCCGACAGCAACTCTCCGTGTGACAATTACAGCAACGGTTTGAGGAAGCGCGCGGTGTGCGAGGCTTCGCACTCTGCCACGGTCTCTGGCGTACCGGAGACGAGGATTTCACCGCCGCCGCTGCCGCCTTCCGGGCCGAGATCGACAATCCAGTCCGCGGTTTTAATCACGTCCAGGTTGTGTTCAATGACCACAATCGTGTTGCCCTGATCGCGAAGCTGATGCAGAACATCAAGCAGCTGCTGGATATCGGCAAAGTGCAGACCGGTGGTCGGCTCATCGAGAATGTACAGCGTCTGGCCGGTACCGCGTTTGGAGAGCTCACGCGCCAGCTTCACGCGCTGTGCTTCACCGCCAGACAGCGTGGTGGCAGACTGCCCCAGACGAATATAGGTCAGGCCCACATCCATTAGCGTCTGCAGCTTACGCGCCAGCGCAGGGACCGCGTCAAAGAACTCACGCGCCTCTTCGATGGTCATATCCAGCACTTCGTGGATGGTTTTGCCTTTGTACTTAATCTCCAGCGTTTCGCGGTTATAGCGTTTGCCTTTGCACTGGTCGCACGGTACGTAAATATCCGGCAGGAAGTGCATCTCAACCTTGATAACCCCGTCGCCCTGGCACGCCTCACAGCGTCCGCCGCGCACGTTAAAGCTGAAACGTCCTGGCGTATACCCACGTGAACGCGCTTCCGGCACACCTGCAAACAGTTCACGTACGGGTGTGAACACGCCCGTATAGGTGGCAGGGTTGGAACGCGGAGTCCGCCCGATTGGACTCTGATCGATATCGATCACTTTATCGAAATGCTCCAGCCCCTGGATGTCACGGTACGGCGCCGGTTCGGCCAGCGTCGCGCCGTTCAGCTGCGTCTGCGCAATCGGGAACAGCGTATCGTTGATCAGCGTCGACTTACCGGAACCGGATACGCCGGTGATACAGGTAAACAGACCAACCGGCAGCGTCAGCGTTACATCTTTCAGGTTGTTGCCGCGAGCACCGGTCAGCTTCAGCACTTTTTCCGGGTTCGCCGGTACACGCTGTTTCGGCACTTCAATCTTGCGCTTGCCGCTCATGTACTGGCCGGTCAATGACTCCGGCACCGCCATAATATCTTTCAGCGTTCCTTCCGCGACCACCTGGCCGCCGTGTACGCCAGCGCCCGGGCCGATATCGATAACGTGGTCAGCGGCGCGGATCGCGTCTTCATCGTGCTCAACCACAATCACCGTGTTACCGAGATTACGCAGGTGGACAAGCGTGCCGAGCAGACGCTCGTTGTCACGCTGGTGCAGGCCGATTGAGGGTTCATCCAGCACATACATCACGCCGACCAGGCCTGCGCCAATCTGGCTCGCGAGGCGGATACGCTGAGCTTCGCCACCGGAGAGGGTCTCTGCGGAGCGGGAAAGCGTCAGGTAATTCAGGCCGACGTTCACCAGGAACTTCAGACGATCGCCGATCTCTTTCAGCACTTTTTCCGCGATTTTCGCGCGCTGGCCGGAGAGCTTCAGGTTGTTGAAGAAGTCCATCGCGTGACCGATGCTCATGTCTGAGATGGTCGGCAGCGCCGTGTTTTCAACAAACACATGGCGAGCTTCACGGCGCAGACGCGTACCTTCACAGGTCGCACAGGAACGGTTGCTGATAAACTTCGCCAGCTCCTCGCGAACCGCGCTGGATTCGGTCTCTTTGTAGCGGCGCTCCATATTGTGCAGCACCCCTTCAAACGGGTGACGGCGCACGGAGGTATCACCGCGATCGTTCATGTACTTGAACTCGATGTTCTCTTTGCCGGAACCGAACAGCACCACTTTGTGCACGTTCGGGTTCAGGCTGGCCCACGGGGCTTCGACGTCGAATTTGTAGTGCTCTGCCAGCGACTTCAGCATCTGGAAATAGTAGAAGTTGCGGCGATCCCATCCGCGGATCGCACCGCCAGCCAGCGACAGCTCCGGGTTTTGGATCACGCGGTCCGGGTCAAAATATTGCTGTACGCCCAGCCCGTCACACGTCGGACAGGCGCCCGCCGGGTTGTTGAACGAGAACAGACGCGGCTCCAGCTCGCGCATGCTGTAACCACAAATCGGACAGGCAAAGTTGGCGGAGAAGAGCAGCTCTTCCGCTTTCGGGTTGTCCATATCGGAGACCACGGCCGTACCGCCAGAGAGTTCAAGCGCGGTTTCGAAGGATTCGGCCAGGCGGGTCGCCAGATCGTCACGGACTTTGAAACGGTCAATCACCACTTCGATGGTGTGCTTCTTCTGCAGCTCCAGCTTAGGCGGATCCGACAGGTCACACACTTCGCCGTCGATACGGGCGCGGATATAGCCCTGGCTTGCCAGGTTCTCCAGCGTTTTGGTGTGCTCGCCCTTACGCTCTTTAATGATGGGCGCCAGCAGCATCAGGCGTTTGCCTTCCGGCTGCGACAGCACGTTATCCACCATCTGGCTTACGGTCTGCGCGGCCAGCGGGACGTCGTGATCCGGGCAGCGCGGCTCACCCACGCGTGCATACAGCAGACGCAGGTAATCATGAATTTCGGTAATCGTACCAACCGTTGAACGCGGGTTATGCGAGGTGGATTTCTGCTCAATGGAGATAGCAGGTGATAACCCTTCAATATGGTCTACATCCGGTTTTTCCATCAGTGACAGGAACTGACGTGCGTATGCAGAGAGTGACTCCACGTAACGACGCTGTCCTTCGGCATATAAAGTGTCGAAAGCCAGTGAGGATTTGCCAGACCCCGAAAGCCCGGTCACGACGATGAGTTTGTCGCGAGGGATTATGAGGTTGATATTCTTGAGATTGTGGGTGCGGGCGCCCCGAACTTCGATCTTATCCATTCACCTTTCCCGGTTGGAACACGGATTGCCTGGTTTGTTTGAAGGACAAACGGCTGTCAGAAACGGCTAATTATGACACAAAATGACCTGTTTGAATATACAGTATTGGAATGCATTTTCTGATTCACTGTGTAACAATGTCGAGTTAGCGAGAGATTTCGGAACCGACTACGCAACTATGCAAATTGCAGCGTGGAAATGGTACACTCGCGCGTTTACACTATTAAGAAACGTATTCAGGAGACACGAACATGGCCAGCAGAGGCGTAAACAAGGTGATTCTCGTCGGTAATCTGGGCCAGGACCCGGAAGTACGCTACATGCCGAGTGGTGGCGCAGTTGCCAACATTACGCTGGCTACTTCCGAATCCTGGCGTGATAAAGCGACCGGTGAGATGAAAGAGCAGACCGAATGGCACCGCGTTGTGCTGTTTGGCAAACTGGCGGAAGTGGCTGGTGAGTATCTGCGTAAAGGTTCTCAGGTTTATATTGAAGGCCAGCTGCGTACCCGCAAATGGACCGATCAAGCCGGCGCTGAGAAGTACACCACGGAAGTTGTGGTCAACGTGGGTGGCACCATGCAGATGCTCGGTGGCCGTCAGGGCGGTGGCGCACCAGCAGGTGGCGGTCAGCAGCAGCAGGGCGGTTGGGGTCAGCCTCAGCAGCCACAGGGCGGCAACCAGTTCAGCGGTGGCGCGCAGTCTCGCCCACAGCAGCAGTCCGCGCCAGCACCGTCTAACGAACCCCCAATGGACTTCGACGACGATATTCCGTTCTGATATCCGACTGTTTAAAACAAAAAACCCAGACCTCGGTCTGGGTTTTTTTCTTCATCTCAGGGATCAGGTAATCACCATCGGCCAGTCTGGCGGGGTATGGCTCATGGCTTCCACCATGACCACTTTAATATTTTCCCAGACGGCAGCGAGATCCAGCAGGGTGATGCCAAGCAGGCCCGTTGCGAACCAGCATGCTGCGCCCAACCCCAACAGGGTGCTGATGACAGCAAGGCCAGCATAGTCAGATTTACGAAACTGAATGTTTAGCGTGCTGGCCAGGAACATCAGCACCGCACTTAACAAAGGCCAGCGCAGGAGAACCATGCTGGTAGTAATGGTTGCCATAAAACCCATCCTCAACAAAACAGACGAACTGAATGAAACAGTGTTTCTCGTTACACAATATGTGTGAACTATATCACATTTGTTGATTTATTCGCCAGCCTCAGACGGGTGAAAAAAGCAGGAATTATCACAGCCAGGCGTCGCACGAGGATTGAGGGGAAAATATATCTTTGCACGCTAATGACCCCCTTTTATCGCTTCCAGGTAATAAATTCATTGAGATAACAAAACCTCTGCAAATTGAGGTGTGCTGTAGAACGTTTACAGCAACAACCCTTTGGATTATGCTTGAGTGGATAAATAAATTTACTCGCATTCTATAATTCAGGTTTTTGAATTTTATTGGTTTTTTTCTCTTTGTACGTTTTTAATTACACACAACGTCTCGCACTCCAGCTGTGCTGATATTCAGCATCCTGCTCTGGCTCGCCGATTTTTGAATCTGAAGAAAGTTGCGTCCGGTTTAACGCTTAATAATCTGCGAAAAAAATGAAAGAAAAACGACGTGAGATTGTTAATGACAGCCTGCAGGCGTTGCATGCGCTGGCAGATCTGATGCCCCAGCTTCACGCCCATTGTTCGCTGGGCGAGATGCTTGAGACGATCAACCGGGCCTTCGGGGCAAGCCTGGCCTGGATTAGCGTTGATACTGACGGGCTGCAGCGCGTGGTCTGTGCCGGTGAAGTGACCTGTCACTCATTTGAGGTGGCCGATTTTCTTGCCGGTACCCTGCTGGAGAAGCATCACCGTGCGTGGCGGGTCGTCTACTGGAAAGAGAATATCGGCCGCGCATTATTCTCCGCTCATCATCCTGGCTATTTGCAATTGCAAAGCGGGGTGTTATGCAAGCTTTCAACCCATAACGGACAAGGCAGCGGCTATTTCTTTCTGGCGTTTGCTGAGCCGTTATATTCTCTGGCCATCCTGAAAAGTATTGTTGCGGTGCTGGTCGAAAAATTAAAAGACTATTTTTCAGAAATTATCGTTCGTGAAAAAACAGCGCAGGAAATGCAGCGTGTGGTGACCCAATATAAAACCCTGTTTGAACGAGCGCCTGTTTTAATGAACTCATTCGATAAATTTAACCGCTGCGTGCTGTGGAATGCTGAGTGTGAAAAAGTGTTTGGCTGGACAATGGCGGAGATCAGCGCCCATGCCGATCCGCTCTCACTGTTTTACCCCGACCCGGAAGAGCGGCGACGGGTCAGGGAGTCGGTAAATGTCTCGCCGCTAAAGGATATGTACGAGTGGCATCCACTGCGTAAAGACGGTACGCCGTTGACGGTTTTGTGGTCAAACATTCTGCTGCCGGACAGCTCAGTCCTGAATATCGGGCTTGATATTACCGAGCGTAAAAAAGCCGAACAGCAGCTGGAAGTGAAAGCCACCACGGACGATCTTACCGGGTGTTTTAACCGTTCAACCATTTTACAGCAGCTGGAATCCGCGCTGGCGGCAAATGCCAGGCAGGATGCTGACAGCCATTTTTGCGTGCTCATGTTTGACCTGGATTTTTTCAAACAGATCAACGATCGGTGGGGGCATCAGGTGGGCGATCGGGCACTTATCCACTTTTGCCAGGCTATCCGTGAGTTAAGCCCCGAGAACGCTGCGCTTGGCCGTGTGGGCGGCGAGGAGTTTTTACTCCTGCTGGCGCGAACCGACGGCAACGCGGGCGCCCTTTTTTCGGCGAGGCTACGTACTGCCCTCAAAACCAACCCGCTGGTGGTGGGAGATAAAAAGCTGGTGCTGTCATTCAGCGCCGGGGCGGTGGAGGTCTGCCAGGGCCAACGCGATACTTCAGGATTACTGATGCGTGCCGATAAAGCATTATATGACGCCAAGCGTACGGGTCGGGGGAAAACGGTGGTGGCTGCTGATTATTTATAAATCAAAAAACAAAATACGCGCGAGTAAATAGCATAAAATGTCATGTTGCCGTTGTTGTTTTTTCACACTGCCAGAAGTTTGGCTTAATCAACGATCCTCTGTTGTGTTATCTTCAAACCTCCCGTACCCGCTGGATAATTATTTTCCTTAATTGAAACGGAACGAATACTTACAGTTTAGCTTACGGGAAAATATTATCGTCATAACGAAAATTAAGATTTTTAATACTAAAAGTCAGTTGCTAACTTCGCATGATTCATGCAACGTAATCACCTGTTAAACAAAGCATCCGGCCTTCATTACTACAGGCGTACAACATGCAGGGATATAGGGCGGGAAATGAATCGTAGCGCGCGGCGCAAGATGCTCAGGGTGGTAGGGATCATCATGGTAGTTATGCTGCCGGTGATGCTTGCGCTATGGTTTGCCCAGATAAGAGCCGTGTCGGAAACAAGCGCCCAACTACGCACCTTTGCTGAACTGGCGTTAGACAAAACAGAGCTGGTAATTCAACAGGTTGATCTGGCCCGCGACGAGGCTGAAAAATATCAGGGTGAGCGTTGTACACCAGAACATCGCCAATATATGTTGAACGTTGTTCGGGGTCGTCTGTTTGTTGCGGATTTAATTTATGCAGAAGGTCAGAATTTTCTTTGTTCGACCGTTTTTACACCCGCCAATCCTTATCTGATATCCACTGCTAATTACACACGTAAACCTGACGTTGCTATCTATTATTATCGCGATACGCCATTTTTTACTGGCTATAAAATGACATATATGCAGCGCGGAAATTATGTTGTGGTGGTCAATCCGCTTTCCTACAGCGAAGTAATGTCGACAGATCATTCCCTGTCGTGGGGGGTATACGACACGGTAACGAATGCATTCTTTTCCGTCAGTCAGCGCGCGAATGTTTCTTTATTAAGTTCGATGATTCGGGATAAGGAATCGGTATTTCAAAAAGATAACCGTTTTTATACGGTCGTCAAATCCCCAAAACGGCCTATTGCCGCTATCGTGTCGACGTCGAATAAACGTTTTTATGAAATGCTTTATCACCAGGCGACGTTGACGCTACCGCTGGGGATGATCTGCAGCATAATTATTTTGCTGGTGTGGTCTCGCACCCATCGTGAACTCAATTCTCCCGGGCGGTTACTGCAGCGAGCGCTCAATAAACGCCAGCTTTGTGTCCACTATCAGCCGATTATTGATATCAAGAACAACCAGTGCGTGGGAGCCGAGGCGTTATTACGCTGGCCTGGCTTTAACGGACCGGTCATGAGCCCGGCTGAATTTATTCCGCTGGCGGAAAAAGAGGGCATGAGCGAGCGAATTACGGATTATGTTGTCGAAGAGGTATTCAGCGATCTGGGCACATTCCTGGCAACGCATCCGCATCTCTATATTTCGATTAACCTGTCGGCCACGGATTTCCACTCTTCACGGCTGATCGCCATGATTTCGGACAAGGCCCGACACTACGCCGTGCGTGCGCAGCAAATTAAAATCGAAGTCACGGAGCGCGGTTTTATTGATGTCCCTAAAACCACTCCGGTTATTCAGGCGTTCCGTCAGGCGGGTTACGAAGTGGCGATTGATGATTTTGGAACGGGTTACTCTAACCTGCACAACCTTTATTCGCTGAATGTCGATATTCTGAAAATCGACAAATCCTTTATCGACACCCTAACAACCAACAGCACCAGCCACCTTATCGCCGAGCATATTATTGAGATGGCACAAAGCCTGCGGCTTAAAACCATTGCGGAAGGGGTGGAAACGGCAGAACAGGTGAGCTGGTTGTTGAAACGTGGCGTTCAGTTCTGTCAGGGATGGCACTTCGCGAAAGCGATGCCGCCCCAGGAGTTTATGACCTGGCAGCAGCAACCTTTGCATTGAGAGCCATTAATTCAACTGGTGGCGATAGTCGCTCGGTGTGCGGTCAAACTCGCGGCGAAACACGCGGGAAAAGGTTTGTTGCGACACATATCCCAGATCCATCGCGATATCAAAAATGGGCCGCTGCGTTGAGCGTAAGGCCTGCGCCGCCAGCAGCAGTCTGCGCTGACGAATGTACTCACCCAGCGTCTGGTGCATAACGGTACGGAACATTCTCTGTAAATACCATTTCGAATAGCCGGATTTTTTAGCGACCACATCAATGTTCAACGGTTGGTCGATATGTTCATCAATCCATTCAATAAGTGTCTGAATAATTTGCTGATGCGACATAAGGTTGCCCCTCTGTAGATACAACTGCCCTGGTTGATTCGTCGTTTTCTCTGCGGGCGAGTATAATTCCTCAAGTTAACTTGAGGTAAAGAGGTTTTATGGAAAAGAGATTGCCGCGAATTAAAGCGTTGTTAACCCCCGGCGAAGTGGCGAAGCGAAGCGGCGTTGCGGTGTCGGCGCTCCACTTCTATGAAAGCAAAGGGTTAATTAAAAGCATCCGAAACGCCGGAAACCAGCGACGCTACACGCGTGACGTGCTCCGTTATGTCGCGATTATCAAAATTGCCCAACGAATCGGAATCCCCCTGGCCACCATCGGCGATGCGTTCGGCGTGCTGCCGGAAGGGCACTCTCTCAGCCCGAAAGAGTGGAAAGAGCTTTCCTCTCAGTGGCGTGAAGAGCTGGATCGACGCATTCACACGCTGGTAGCGCTGCGTGATGAACTGGACGGATGCATTGGCTGCGGCTGTTTGTCGCGCAGTGATTGTCCGTTGCGTAACCCGGGCGACAGGCTGGGTGAGCAGGGGACAGGGGCGCGGTTGCTGGAGGAAGACTGAGATGCGGCAGAAAACCGCACCTCATACCGCACCTCATAAAGAACTAAAGCGCCACAAAAGGGCGCTTTAGTTTTTCCCGGTCTTTGTCTTTCACTCTATCCCGCTGGTTCACGGGAGGGTTTCCCCCGACATCAGCACCCCTCATGTCGAGCGTGTTGGGGAGGTTCCGGATTGTGCTGACACTTTAATTCTATGCAAGACCCGTCTTTTCGCCAGTCGGTCAGGCCGTTTTTAGGCGAATTTTTTTCGCGGTGTTGTTCGATTTTCTATAGTTAAAAAGTATGAATAAAAGGAGAACACAATGCTCACGGTACACCACCTGAACCAGTCCCGCTCACACCGTGTGATCTGGGCGCTGGAAGAACTTTCCCTGCCCTATGAGATTGTTCGTTACCAGCGCGAAAAGAGCATGCTGGCGCCTGAGTCGCTCAAAAAAGTGCACCCGTTGGGCAAATCGCCGGTTATTGAAGATAACGGCCTGATCCTCGCCGAGTCGGGGGCCATCCTCGAATATCTTCAGGAAACCTACGATCCTGAGTCGCGGCTTAAACCTCTGGATCCTGCGCATAAGGTGCAATACCGCTTCTGGTTGCACTATGCCGAAGGTTCGCTAATGCCGCTGCTGTTGATGAAGCTGGTTTTCAGTAGTCTCGGTAAGCCGCCCGTGCCGTTTGGTATCCGCACGTTGGGTAAAGCGCTGGGGCAGGGAGTGCAAAAAGCGTATCTCAACCGCCAGCTTGAAACTCATGCACGCTTTATTGAGTCGCATCTTGCCGAAAACAGCTGGTTTGCCGGCGACGCGCTCAGCATGGCGGATATTCAGATGAGCTTCCCGATTTTTGCCCTGCTGGCGCGCGGTGGCATCGATAACCTCCCGCATACCCAGGCCTGGAAGAAAAAAGTAGAGAGCAGCCCTGGCTGGCAAAAAACGCTGGAGCAAGGTGGCCCGTTATCGATTCCGGGTGGGGAGTGAAATGTAAACAAATTGCGCACAGACGATAACGTTTGCGCATCCTCTGTTTATTTCTTCAGCGTCATAAGGGAATTTTAGCGAAAAACGATAAAGTTCAGTTGAAAAGGGCGGGGATTAGGCTAGATAATCGTTTGCCTTAATTTGACCACCCGTTTGTAAGCGCGGAGCTAAACGTTTGCTTTTTCTGTGACGCCCCTTTCGTCGCAAATGCAAAACACGGATTTGACGTTTAGCTGGCAGTGGCGTCTCCACCACGCTTACGGACTTTCTATAAAAACTCTCAGGGGATGTTTTCTATGTCTACGCCATCTGCGCGTACTGGCGGTTCGCTTGACGCCATCTTTAAAATTTCGGCTCGCGGCAGCACCGTGCGCCAGGAAATCGTTGCCGGTCTGACCACGTTTCTGGCGATGGTTTACTCCGTCATTGTCGTTCCGGGTATGCTGGGTAAAGCGGGCTTCCCGCCGGCGGCCGTCTTTGTTGCTACCTGTCTCGTGGCGGGCGTTGGCTCCATCGTGATGGGCCTGTGGGCGAACCTGCCGCTGGCGATCGGTTGTGCAATCTCGTTGACCGCCTTTACCGCTTTCAGCCTGGTTCTGGGTCAGCACATCAGCGTACCGGTTGCGCTCGGTGCCGTGTTCCTGATGGGTGTACTGTTTACCGTTATCTCCGCCACCGGTATCCGTAGCTGGATTTTGCGCAACCTGCCTCAGGGCGTGGCGCATGGCACCGGCATTGGTATCGGGCTGTTCCTGCTGCTGATTGCCGCAAACGGCGTCGGCCTGGTGATCAAGAACCCGCTGGACGGTCTGCCGGTGGCGTTGGGTCACTTCGCGAGCTTCCCGGTCATTATGTCCCTGATCGGTCTGGCGGTGATTATTGGTCTGGAAAAACTGAAAGTCCCGGGCGGCATTTTGCTGACCATTATCGGGGTGTCCATTGTTGGCCTGATTTTCGATCCTAACGTTCACTTCTCCGGGATTTTCGCCATGCCGTCGCTGAGCGATGACAAAGGCAACTCTCTGATTGGCAGTCTGGATATCATGGGGGCGTTGAACCCGGTGATCCTGCCAAGCGTGCTGGCGCTGGTGATGACCGCGGTGTTTGATGCAACGGGTACCATCCGTGCCGTCGCGGGTCAGGCGAACCTGCTGGATAAAGACGGTCAGATTATCGATGGCGGCAAAGCGCTGACCACCGACTCCCTGAGCAGCGTCTTCTCGGGTCTGGTGGGCGCGGCTCCGGCTGCGGTGTATATCGAGTCCGCTGCGGGTACGGCGGCAGGCGGTAAAACTGGCCTGACGGCCATTACCGTTGGCGTGCTGTTCCTGCTGATCCTGTTCCTCTCTCCGCTCTCCTACCTGGTGCCGGCCTACGCGACCGCACCTGCGTTGATGTACGTTGGTCTGCTGATGCTGAGCAACGTGGCGAAAATCGATTTTGCTGATTTTGTGGATGCGATGTCAGGCCTTATCACGGCGGTCTTTATCGTGCTGACCTGTAACATCGTTACCGGCATCATGATCGGTTTCGCGTCGCTGGTGATTGGGCGTCTGGTCTCCGGCGAGTGGCGCAAGCTGAACATCGGCACCGTTGTGATTGCCGTCGCGCTGGTGGCGTTCTACGCGGGCGGCTGGGCAATCTAAGTTGTCCATTGATGCGAAAACGGGTAGCTCAGGCCGCCCGTTTTTATTTTCAGGACTCATCCCGTTGTCTTTTGCGTTACTCTGGGGAAGATAGAATAACAGGCACGACGCCTTAGGTTTGGCTTTTAAGAAACACAGCAAACAGGGAACGCATGGAAATCTTCTTCACAATACTCATCATGACTCTTGTGGTCTCGCTATCCGGGGTAGTCACACGCGTACTGCCCTTTCAGGTCCCCCTGCCATTAATGCAAATTGCCATCGGCGCGCTGCTGGCGTGGCCGACGTTTGGCCTGCACGTGGAGTTCGACCCCGAACTGTTCCTCGTGCTGTTTATTCCGCCGCTGCTGTTTGCCGATGGCTGGAAAACGCCCACGCGTGAATTCCTTGAGCACGGGCGAGAGATATTAGGTCTGGCGCTGGCGCTCGTGGTGGTCACGGTGGTCGGGATTGGCTTCCTGATCTACTGGGCGGTACCGGGCATTCCGTTAATTCCGGCCTTTGCGCTGGCCGCGGTGCTGTCACCAACCGATGCCGTGGCGTTGTCCGGCATTGTCGGTGAAGGCCGTATTCCGAAGAAAATCATGGGGATTTTACAGGGTGAGGCGCTGATGAATGACGCCTCTGGCCTGGTTGCCCTGAAATTTGCCGTGGCCGTCGCGATGGGCACGATGATCTTTACCGTAGGCGGCGCGACCCTGGAATTCTTCAAGGTGGCGATTGGCGGTATCCTGGCCGGGTTTGTGGTGAGCTGGCTGTATGGTCGTTCGCTGCGCTTCCTCAGCCGCTGGGGCGGCGATGAACCGGCGACACAGATTGTGCTGCTGTTCCTTCTGCCGTTTGCCTCTTACCTGATTGCCGAACATATCGGCGTGTCGGGCATTCTGGCGGCGGTGGCGGCAGGGATGACCATCACCCGCTCCGGCGTAATGCGCCGTGCGCCGCTGGCCATGCGCCTGCGTGCAAACAGCACCTGGGCGATGCTGGAATTTGTCTTTAACGGGATGGTGTTCCTGCTCCTGGGCCTGCAGTTGCCGGGCATCATGGAATCCTCGCTGGTGGCGGCCGAGGCCGACCCGAACGTCGAAACGTGGATGTTGTTCACCGATATCGTGCTGATCTACATGGCGCTGATGCTGGTGCGTTTCGGCTGGCTGTGGACGATGAAAAAATTCAGCATGCGCTTCCTGACGAAAAAACCGATGGAGTTCGGCTCGTGGACCACGCGGGAGCTGCTGATTGCTTCTTTTGCTGGCGTTCGCGGGGCGATTACGCTTGCCGGTGTGCTGTCCATTCCGCTGCTGCTGCCCACGGGCGATGTCTTCCCGGCGCGCTATGAACTGGTGTTCCTGGCGGCAGGGGTGATTCTGTTCTCACTGTTTGTCGGCGTGATAATGCTGCCTCTTCTGCTGCAGCATATTGAGACGGGTGACTCGACTCAGCAGCATAAAGAGGAGCGTATTGCCCGCGCGGCGACCGCCGAAGTGGCGATTGTGGCCATTCAGAAGATGGAAGAACGTCTTGCGGCGGACACGGAAGAGAACATCGACAACCAGCTGCTGACTGAAGTGAGCTCACGCGTGATTGGTAACCTGCGTCGTCGTGCCGATGGCCGCAACGATGTGGAAAGTTCGCTGCAGGAGGAGAACCTGGAGCGCCGGTTCCGTCTGGCGGCGCTGCGCTCAGAGCGTGCCGAGCTGTACCACCTGCGCGCCACGCGGCAAATCAGCAATGAGACGCTGCAAAAACTGCTGCACGATCTGGATTTGCTGGAAGCCTTGCTGATAGAGAATCAGTAGCCCGTGCGGGCTGATGCCCTCACCCTGACCCTCTCCTCCCGGAGAGGGTCAGGGGACCCAAAATCCTTCGCAGCATTTCAGCCACGCCTGCGCGCTGTGCGATAAATAAACCCCTTCGCGCCAAATCATCCCTAACTGCCAGTGCAAATCGCTTTCCAGCGGGATCCAGCGCAGGGTGTTTTTATCGAGCCGTTCGCAAATCGGCTGCGGCAATATCGCAATGCCGACGCCTGCCTGCACCATCGCGGCCAGGAAATCCCACTGCCCGCTGCGCACCGCAATGCGCGGCTTCACGTTGTGTTGATTAAACAGCGCCATCAGCTGGCGGCTGAGGGCGAAATCTTCGTTGTAAATCAGCAGCGGGTGTTCACCGAGCCGTTCGGGTTTCACCGTGTCGACCTTCAGCCAGTCACCAGAGCGGGGTACCAGCACGCACAGCGGGTGGCTAAAGAGCGGCAGCGTCGCCAGACCGCTCTCTTCCTCCACAGGAAGGGCGGTCATGGCGACATCCAGCTCGCCGTTGGTGACTGCCTGTTGAACCGTTAAGCCGCCAAACTCGGAAATTTTCAGCTCAACGCCGGGATAACGCTGGCGAAACAGGCTGATGGGGCCGGCCATCATCATCCCAACCATCGGTGGGATGCCGAGGCGCAGCAGCCCTTTTGTCAGGTGATTGATATCGCCAAGCTCCGCTTCCAGCTGGCGGAACTCCGCCAGGATCGCCAGCCCGCGTTCAAAGACGACCCGCCCGGTATCGGTCAGCAGCAGCTTGCGTCCATCGCGGATAAGCAGGGTGCAGTTCAGTTCATCTTCGAGGTTTTTCAGCATCTTGCTGATGGTGGGTTGGGTGACAAACAACTTCTCCGCTGCGCGGGTAAAACTTTGCTGACGAACCACTTCGACAAAATAGCGCAGCGTTCTTATGTCCATGATTATTCCTCGGAACTATACCTTTGATGATTTTAATTCATTTCAGTCCATTACGTGCGCTCACTATACTGGCGCCTCGTCTCATTTTTGAGGAAAACCCCCATGGCCGTGGCGTTAAGCCGTGTTACGCCTGCCGTTGTGCAACGACTTCAGGTACCGGTTCAGGTACTGCTTTATGCGGGACTGTTTGTTTTCGCGGAATATCTTGTCAACTGGTTGCATCTGCCGTTGCCTGCCAACCTGGTCGGAATGGTGCTGATGCTGACGCTTATCCTCTGCCGCGTTATCCCCCTCAACTGGGTACGCGCCGGCGCGCGCTGGCTGCTGGCGGAAATGCTGCTGTTCTTTGTGCCTGCCGTGGTCGCGGTGGTGAACTATGCGCAACTGCTGAGGGTAGATGGCTGGCGCATCTTCGCGGTCATTGCGCTGAGCACGCTGATGGTGCTGGGGGCCACCGCCTGGGTGGTTGATAAAGTGTATCGGTTTGAAATCAGCAGGCAAAAGCATGACTAACTTCCAGATAAGCGTGTTGTGCCTGATTGCCACTCTGGCGATCTACTTTGCCAATAAACGGCTGTATCGCCGTTTTCACGCGCTGCCGCTGATGCCGCTGGTCTTCACGCCGATCATGCTGGTCCTGATGCTGGTCTTCGGGCATATCTCCTGGCAGAACTACATTGGGGAATCCCACTGGCTGCTGTGGCTACTGGGGCCTGCGACCATTGCCTTTGCGGTACCGGTGTATGACAACCTGGCGATCATCAAACGCCACTGGATGTCGCTCAGCGCTGGCGTGATCACGGCCACGGTGGTGGCGGTCTGCAGTTCCGTCTGGCTGGCCCGGCTGTTTACGCTGCCCGATGAAATTCAGCGCAGCCTGGCCGTCCGTTCGGTCACCACCCCGTTTGCGCTGGCCGCGGCCAAGCCGCTCGGCGGACAGCCGGATCTGGTCGCGTTATTTGTGGTCGTGACGGGCGTCTTCGGGATGGCGGTTGGCGACATGCTTTTTTTGCGGCTGTCGATCCGTGAAGGAATGGCGAAAGGGGCGGGATTTGGCGCGGCATCGCACGGTGCGGGAACGGCACGTTCGTATGAACTCGGGCAGCAGGAAGGGGTGGTGGCAAGCCTGGTGATGATGCTCTCGGGCGTGGTGATGGTATTGATTGCACCGCTGGTGGCGTGGGTGATGTTCTGATTTCCCCGGCCAGTAAGGCCGGGGAGACGAGGTTAGTGCGCGCGGCCTTGCTCGACGCCCAGACCCGTTTGTGAGCGGATAAACTGGGCGCGGAATTTCTCACGCTCCAGGTTACCTTCCGGCGAGTTATCGGTCGCGGAGAAGACCCAGATACCAATAAACGCCACGGCAATGGAGAACAGCGCCGGGTATTCATACGGGAAGATAGCGCTTTCGTGACCGAGGATCTGTACCCAAATTGTCGGGCCAAGGACCATCAGAATCACTGCCGTCAAAAGCCCCAGCCAGCCGCCAATCATCGCCCCACGGGTGGTCAGTTTTGACCAGTACATGGAGAGCAGGATGATAGGGAAGTTACAGCTTGCCGCAATGGAGAAGGCCAGCCCCACCATAAAGGCGATGTTCTGCTTCTCGAACAAGATCCCCAGCAGAATAGCGACCACGCCCAGCACCAGCACGGTGATTTTCGAGACTTTCAGCTCATCACGTTCGCTTGCTCCTTTGCGGATAACGTTGGCATAGAGGTCGTGCGATACCGCAGACGCACCCGCCAGCGTCAGCCCGGCAACCACCGCGAGGATGGTGGCGAAGGCCACGGCCGAGATAAAGCCAAGGAACAGGTTACCGCCTACCGCGTCGGCCAGATGCACTGCCGCCATGTTGTTACCGCCAATCAGCCCGCCCGCCGCGTCTTTAAACGCGGGATTCGCCCCCACCAGCATGATGGCGCCAAAACCAATGATAAAGGTCAGGATGTAGAAGTAACCCATAAAGCCCGTGGCGTAGAAGACGCTTTTGCGCGCTTCACGCGCATCGCTCACGGTGAAGAAACGCATCAGGATGTGCGGCAAGCCAGCCGTACCAAACATCAGACCCAGACCGAGCGAAAGCGCAGAAATAGGGTCTTTCACCAGCCCGCCAGGGCTCATGATCGCTTCCCCTTTCGGGTGTACCGCCATCGCTTCAGTGAACAGATTATTGAAGCTGAACCCGACGTGTTTCATGACCATAAAGGCCATAAAGCTGGCGCCGAACAGCAGCAGGACCGCTTTGATGATTTGCACCCAGGTCGTGGCCAGCATGCCGCCGAACAGGACGTACATCACCATCAGCACACCCACCAGCACCACCGCGATGTGGTAGTTCAGGCCGAACAACAGTTCGATCAATTTACCCGCGCCGACCATCTGCGCAATCAGATACAGCGCGACCACCACCAGCGAGCCGCAGGCGGAGAGGGTACGAATCGGCCCCTGCTTCAGCCGGTAGGAGGCCACGTCTGCGAAGGTATAGCGGCCCAGGTTGCGCAAGCGTTCTGCGATCAGGAACAAAATAATCGGCCAGCCCACGAGGAAGCCGAGGGAGTAAATCAGACCATCGTAGCCGGAGGTGTACACCAGCGCGGAGATACCGAGGAAGGAAGCGGCGGACATAAAGTCGCCTGCAATCGCCAGCCCGTTCTGAAAACCGGTAATGTTGCCGCCTGCGGTGTAGTAATCATTACGGGAGCGCACGCGTTTCGAGGCCCAGTACGTGATGTACAGCGTCAGCAGCACGAAAATCAGGAACATGATAATCGCCTGCCAGTTGGTTGGCTGGCGCTGTACCTCGCCGGTGATGGCATCAGCGGCGTTGGCGGCAAAGGGAAGTGTGGCGGCAAGCGCCGTCAGGACTCTCTTCATGATGCTTTTACCTCTGCCAGGACTGCTCTGTTAAGACGATCGAATTCGCCATTGGCGCGCCAGACGTACACGCCGGTCAGCACAAACGAAATGATTATCACGCCAATCCCAATCGGAATTCCGCGCGTGACGCTGGTGCCCGCGTGCAGCGGCGTACCGAGCCAGTGTGGGGCAAAGGCAATCAGCAGAATAAAGCCGACGTAAATAATCAGCATGATGATGGAAAGTAAGAAGGCAAACCGTTGCCGTTTATCCACGAGCTCCCTGTAGTGCGCACTATTCTCTATCTGCTGACAAATATCGTTATTCATCAGAGGTCTCCAGAAGTATTTATAGGGGAGGTTTTTTATTCCCTCTCCCGGGGGGAGAGGGGAGATCGCGTTACGATGGCATTGCGATGGACTGCTTCTCTTCGAGCAGTTTTTCCACCACGCCAGGATCGGCAAGCGTTGAGGTATCACCGAGGTTGCTGGTGTCACCGGCTGCGATTTTGCGCAATATGCGGCGCATAATTTTGCCTGAGCGGGTTTTCGGCAGAGAGTCGGTCCAGTGCAGCACGTCCGGCGTGGCAAGCGGGCCAATCTCTTTACGTACCCAGTTGCGCACCTCGGCATACAGCTCTGGTGACGGCTCTTCGCCATGATTCAGCGTGACGTAGGCGTAAATCGCCTGGCCTTTAATGTTGTGTGGGATCCCAACGACGGCGGCTTCGGCAATCTTCGGATGAGATACCAGCGCGGATTCAATCTCCGCGGTACCCAGACGGTGGCCGGAGACGTTCAGCACGTCGTCCACGCGCCCGGTTATCCAGTAATAACCGTCCTCGTCACGCCGGGCGCCGTCACCGCTAAAGTACATGTTTTTAAAGGTGGAGAAGTAGGTCTGCTCAAAGCGCTCGTGGTCGCCGAACAGGGTACGCGCCTGGCCCGGCCAGGAATCGGTGATCACCAGATTGCCTTCGGTGGCCCCGTCCAGCGGATTACCTTCGTTATCCACCAGCGCAGGTTGTACGCCGAAGAACGGTTGAGTTGCTGAACCGGCTTTTAACTGCGTCGCACCCGGCATAGGGGTGATCATAAAGCCGCCGGTTTCGGTCTGCCACCAGGTGTCCATTACCGGACATTTTTCGTTGCCGATTTTCTTCCAGTACCACTCCCAGGCTTCCGGGTTGATGGGCTCGCCAACGGAACCGAGGATGCGCAGCGAAGAGCGGTCAGTGCCTTCAATGGCCTTATCGCCTTCCGCCATTAATGCGCGGATCGCCGTTGGGGCGGTATAGAGAATATTGACCTTGTGTTTGTCGACCACCTGACACATGCGCGCCGGCGTTGGCCAGTTCGGTACGCCTTCAAACATCAGCGTAGTGGCACCACAGGCCAGCGGGCCGTAAAGCAGGTAGCTGTGACCGGTGACCCAGCCTACGTCGGCAGTACACCAGTAAATGTCGCCCGGATGGTAGTCGAATACGTACTTGAAGGTGGTAGCGGCATAGACCAGATAGCCGCCGGTGGTGTGCAGCACGCCTTTCGGTTTGCCGGTTGAGCCGGAGGTGTAAAGAATAAACAGCGGATCTTCCGCGTTCATCTCTTCCGGCTGATGCTGGTCGCTGGCTTTTTCAATCAGATCGCTCCACCACAGGTCGCGTCCTTCGTTCCAGTCGATCTTGCCGCCGGTACGCTTGAGGACGATGACGTTGCTGACGGTTTTCACGTTCGGATTTTTCAGCGCTTCATCGACGTTTTTCTTCAGGGGAATGCCACGGCCAGCGCGCACGCCTTCATCGGCCGTGATCACCAGTTTCGAGCTGGAATCGACAATACGTCCGGCGACCGCTTCCGGTGAGAAGCCGCCAAAAATCACCGAGTGAATCGCACCGATACGCGCGCAGGCCAGCATGGCTACCGCCGCTTCAGGCACCATTGGCATATAGATAGCCACCACGTCGCCTTTTTTAATGCCCCTTTCCAGCAGAACGTTGGCAAAGCGGCACACGTCGCGGCGCAGTTCTTTATAAGTAATGTGTTTGCTTTGAGAGGCGTCGTCGCCCTCCCAGATAATGGCCGTTTCATTACCGCGTTCGGCAAGGTGGCGGTCAAGACAGTTTGCTGCCAGGTTCAGCGTGCCGTCTTCGTACCATTTAATGGAGACGTTGCCGGGCGCAAAGGAGGTGTTCTTCACCTTCTGATAAGGTTTAATCCAGTCAAGAATATGGCCCTGCTCACCCCAGAAGACGTCCGGGCTGGAGACGGATTGCTGATACTTCTCGTGGTACTGCTCCGGGTTTATCAGGCAACGGTCCGCAATGTTTGCGGGAATGTCGTGTTTATGTACTTGGCTCATGGCTTTTTTTCTCCTTGTAAGATGTTAATAATATGTCGCAAAAACGTTAATAGTAGGGGCTTTACAAGCTTTGTTTATTATTTGGGCTACAGATCACGCATTGTTTGAAGAGTATGAAAAATGAGCGAATGAAACTTTGAAGGAAAATAATTCACCGTGCCGATTATTCACAATTTCGATTAAAAAAGCCTTTTTATAACAAAAAGTTATTGATTGGAATTGTGACAAACTCACGTCATGACCGCTTTTTGCAGCGAAATGTGCCGTTCTTTAAGGCTTGCGCAACATGCCGCGCAAATGATACTCATACGCCGCGTTAAAAAATCCCATAAACCAACGCAACACAATTCATACCCTTTCAGTATGTATCCATATTCATGCAGTTTATGTGAATAGGGCGCTTCATTGAGGAAGTCAGTTTCTATGAAAAACGTTAAAGTCAGCCTGGCCTGGCAAATCTTGCTAGCCCTTGTGCTGGGTATCCTGCTGGGTAGTTACCTGCATTATCACAGCGACAGCCGCGAGTGGCTGATTGCGAACCTGCTCTCCCCGGCAGGAGATATCTTTATTCATCTGATCAAGATGATTGTCGTACCGATTGTTATCTCAACGCTGGTCGTCGGCATTGCCGGTGTGGGGGATGCAAAACAGTTAGGCCGTATCGGCGCGAAGACAATTCTTTATTTCGAAGTGATCACGACGATTGCCATCATTCTGGGCATCACACTGGCGAACGTGTTCCAGCCAGGATCCGGGATCGATATGTCGCAGCTGGCGACGGTGGATATTTCTAAATATCAAAGCACTACCGCTGAAGTACAGAGCCACGCGCATGGCCTGATGGGAACCATCCTTTCGCTGGTGCCGACCAACATCGTGGCTTCCATGGCGAAGGGCGAGATGCTGCCGATCATCTTCTTCTCGGTGTTGTTTGGTCTGGGTCTCTCCTCCCTGCCTGCCACGCACCGTGAACCGCTGGTCACCGTGTTCCGCTCAATTTCTGAAACCATGTTCAAAGTGACTCACATGGTGATGCGCTACGCGCCGGTTGGGGTGTTTGCGCTTATCGCGGTAACCGTGGCGAACTTCGGTTTCGCCTCCCTGTGGCCGTTGGCGAAGCTGGTGATTCTGGTTCACTTCGCCATCCTGTTCTTCGCGCTGGTGGTGCTGGGAATTGTGGCGCGCCTGTGTGGGCTGAGCATCTGGATCCTGATCCGTATTCTCAAAGATGAGTTGATTCTCGCGTACTCCACGGCAAGCTCTGAAAGCGTACTGCCGCGTATTATCGAGAAGATGGAGGCCTACGGCGCGCCGGCGTCGATTACCAGCTTTGTGGTGCCAACCGGCTACTCCTTTAACCTGGACGGCTCAACGCTGTACCAGAGTATTGCGGCTATCTTTATTGCTCAGCTGTACGGCATTGACCTGTCTCTGTGGCAGGAGATCGTGCTGGTGCTGACCCTCATGGTGACCTCAAAAGGCATCGCAGGCGTACCTGGCGTCTCCTTTGTCGTGCTGCTGGCCACCCTGGGCAGCGTAGGGATCCCGCTGGAAGGTCTGGCGTTTATCGCCGGTGTCGACCGTATCCTCGACATGGCGCGTACGGCGTTGAATGTGGTGGGTAACGCCCTGGCGGTGCTGGTTATCGCTAAGTGGGAGCACAAATTCGACCGTAAAAAAGCGCTGGCGTATGAACGCGAAGTGCTGGGTCGTTTTGATAAGACCGCAGACCAGTAAAATAAAAAGGCCGGGGTTAACCCGGCCTTTTCGCATTCCCTCTCTGCTAAAAGAGAGGGCCGTGTAAGAGACTTTACTCCCCACTCAACGCGTCAAATTCTTCACATCCCGTATCAAATCCTTCGGTACAGCTCAGGTTCAGCCAGTAGAGCGCTTTCTGCTTATTCGGCGTTATAAAGCCTTTCTCGCCCTGCTGGAACAGCATTCCGGCCCAGTACTCCGCGTAACCCGTACGCGAAAGGGAGGAGCTGCGTTTGAACCACGACGCGGCTTTGACGTCGTCCTGCGCCACCTCAACGCCGTTGGCATAAATCATCCCCAGCAGCATTTGCGCATCCACCGCGGAGTCGTTGTCGATATCTTCGGTTGCCGTTTGCAGCAGTGCGATGGCCTGTGGATAGTCAGTTTTCCCTGCCTGGGTGTTGACCAGCACGCGTGCCAGCATAATTGCGCCGCGTTTACTGCCGGCGATAGTGGCCTGCTGCGCCAGCGCTTTGGCCTGCGCGTAATCGCCCTGTGTAAACTGGATTTGCGATAACAACGCCATGGCGTCGACATCGCCCCCTTTTGCTGCTTTCTCTGCCCACTGCGCGGCCTGCTTGCTGTCGCCGGAACTGAAGTAGGTATCGGCAAGGTAATACTGGGCGCGGGCGTCACCCGCTTCCGCCTGTTGCTTGTACTGGCTGCCAATCTCATCCGCGTGGACGAGTGACGTAAAAAATAACAACATCAGAAAAATTGATTTCATGGATTCTTATCATCTGGGTACACGCCGCGCAGTATAATCGTCGTCGCAGAAGAAAAAAACGGGCGCGGTAAAGGTGAAGGAACATTTCCCGGTGTCCGCCGCGTTTCGTCTCACAATAATGCTTGTGAAAGAGGGCATTAGACGCTCGCGGGGGAGATTCTCTCACTGAATTAAAATACAAAGCCGGGTATTTATTTCGGTGCTAATGACATTATTGCTGCGGGGCAGCGTGCACAATATATATTGATAATATAAATAGCTTATTAAGAAATAAAAAAGGGGTGAATAAGTCACCCCCTTTTATTCATCGATTAATTAACGGCATTAACCCAACGCGCTTTCACGCAGTCTGGCTTTCAGCTTGCTATATTCGTCAATCACATACTGTTCCGCGGCGTGCTGGTCAGCAATCGACTCCACGCGTACGGCGCAGTACTTATACTCCGGCGTTTTGGTTATCGGGCTTAAGTTCTCCGTCACCAGTTCGTTGCAGGCACCAATCCACCACTGGTAGGTCATATAGACCGCCCCTTTGTTAGGTCGGTCGCTGACCTGCGCACGGGTAATGATGCGTCCTTTACGCGAGTGCACCCAGATCAGGGCTTCATCTTCAATACCCAGACGCTCTGCGTCAGCGGTGTTGATCTGCGCATAGCCCGGTTCATCCGCCAGTGCCGCCAGCGCAGCACAGTTACCGGTCATCGAACGACAGGAGTAGTGGCCCACTTCACGCACGGTAGAGAGCACCATCGGATACTCATCGGTGAGTTTATCGATTGGCGCGACCCAGTCGCAGGTGAAGAACTGCGCCAGTCCGTTCGGGGTGTCGAACTTCTCTTTAAAGAGATACGACGTGCCCTGATCGGCCTCTGACTCATCGCGGCACGGCCACTGGATATACCCCAGTTCACCCATTTTCTCATAGGTGGCACCGGTGAAGTCCGGACACAGTTTGCGCAACTCGTCCCAGATTTCCTGGGTGTTGTTGTAGTGCATCGGATAACCCATGCGGGTGGCGATTTCGCTGATGATCTGCCAGTCGGTTTTCAGATCCCACTTCGGCTCCACCGCTTTGAAGAAGCGCTGGAAGCCGCGGTCTGCCGCCGTGTAAACACCTTCATGCTCGCCCCATGACGTTGACGGTAAAATCACATCCGCCGCCGCCGCGGTTTTGGTCATAAAGATGTCCTGGACAATCACCAGTTCGAGATCCTCAAAGCCTTTACGCACCGCTGACAGCTCGGCGTCGGTCTGCAGCGGATCTTCACCCATAATGTAGGCGGCACGCACTTCACCGTGCGCCGCACGGTGCGGCAGCTCGCTGATGCGATACCCGGTATGTTCCGGCAGGCTCTCCACGCCCCAGGCCTTCGCGAATTTCTCCCGATTTTCCGGGAATTTAACGTACTGATAGCCCGGATAGGTATCCGGCAGTGCGCCCATGTCACACGCACCCTGCACGTTATTCTGACCACGTACCGGGTTCACGCCCACATGCGGTTTGCCCAGATTTCCGGTCAGCATCGCGAGGCTTGTCAGGGAGCGTACGGTTTCCACGCCCTGATAGAACTGGGTTACGCCCATGCCCCACAAAATGGCCGCGGTTTTCGCCCCGGCGTACATCCGCGCTGCCTGGCGGATCTCTTGCGCGCTTACGCCGGTTATCGCTTCGACGGACTCCGGCGTGTAGCCTTCGACAATTTTCCGATACTCGTCAAACCCTTCCGTACGGGTCGCGACGAACGCCTGGTCGTAGAGATTCTCCTCGATAATGACGTGGCCCATCGCATTCAACAGCGCGATATTCGAGCCGTTTTTCAGTGCAATGTGCATATCCGCAATACGTGCCGTTTCAATTTTGCGCGGATCGCAGACGATGATTTTCGCCCCATTCTGTTTGGCGCGAATCACGTGGTTCGCGACGATAGGGTGAGAATCCGCCGGGTTATAGCCAAAAATAAACACGAGATCGGTGTTATCTATCTCGTTGATCGCGTTACTCATAGCGCCGTTACCGACCGACTGGTGCAGACCTGCAACCGATGGGCCGTGTCAGACGCGAGCGCAGCAGTCGACGTTATTGGTACCAATAACGGCGCGCGCGAATTTTTGCATTACATAGTTGGTTTCATTACCGGTACCGCGTGAAGAGCCGGTAGTCTGGATCGTATCCGGGCCATACTTGGCTTTGATGGCGCTCAGGCGCGTGGCGACATAATCCAGCGCCTCGCTCCAGGAGACGGCTTCCAGCTTGCCACCGCGCTCGCGGCGAATCATAGGGGTTTTCAGGCGTGGGGTAAGGATTTGGGTATCGTTAATAAAATCCCAGCCGTAGTAGCCTTTCAGGCACAGCGTGCCCTGGTTGGTTTTCCCCTGGGCGGCCTCCGCCCGGACGATTTTGCCGTTATCGACCACCAGGTTGATCTTGCAACCCGAGGCACAATAAGGGCAAACCGTGACGACTTTTTTCATCAGTCTGCTCCAGTTAATCAATGCTTACGCCCCACTATGCAGCTTCTATGCCATGTTTTTATTGTGGGTATCAGCAGACTTTACGGCCAACAGAGGGGCAAAACCCTGACGAAAAACAGCCAATCGTCAAAATTGACGTGTCGAATGGGCAGTGGATGTGACATGGGTTGTAATTCCGTCATGTAAAAGTCAAATTGGCTGGAGCCGACGGCAGAATAGTTCAGACTTAACATAATCCCCTGATGGAAGCATGCGATGAAACCGGCGATTCTGGTGGTTGATGACGATACCGCAGTCTGCGAGCTGCTGCAGGATGTGCTGAGTGAGCACGTCTTTAGCGTGCTCGTCTGCCATAACGGCCAGGACGCGCTGAGTCTGGTTCAGCATGAGCCACACATCGCCCTTGTCCTGCTGGATATGATGCTGCCGGATATCAACGGCCTGCAGGTATTACTGCACCTGCAAAAGCAACGTCCGGAGCTGCCGGTGGTGATGCTGACCGGGCTGGGCAGTGAGTCAGACGTGGTGGTGGGGCTGGAGATGGGGGCCGACGATTATATTGGCAAACCGTTTAACCCGCGCGTGGTGGTTGCCCGGGTTAAAGCCGTGCTTCGCCGGACCGGGGCGCTGGCCGCAGATACCCCGGTGCCACGCGTGGCGGGCGTGACGTTCAATGGCTGGACGCTGGATACCTCCCGTTGTGAACTCAGCGATCCGCAGCGTAACCCCGTACCGTTGACCCAGGGAGAATATGGTCTGCTGCTGGCGCTCACCCAGAACGCCCGGCGGGTGCTCAGCCGGGAACAACTGCTCGAGCTGACGCACAGCGAAAGTGCCGAGGTGTTCGACCGCACAATCGATGTGTTGATCATGCGCCTGCGCCGTAAAATAGAAGCCAACCCGCATCAGCCCGCACTCATTAAAACCGTCCGGGGGCTGGGCTACGTCTTTGCTGCCGATGTGTCTCACAGCGAGAAAGCGGCTTAAATATTCTCTTTAATAAACAGCTGCAGCTCGGCCAGCGTTTTTGCCCCATCAATGGCGTTCGCAGCCAGCAGGCTTGCCCGCGCGCAGGCATGGGCCAGATAAATACTCTCGACCAGCGGCAACGCTTCATGGCAGCCGTATAAGAAGCCTGCGCAGAAGGCATCACCCGCTCCGACGCTGCCGATAATCTCTTCCCGCTCCAGCAACCAGGAGGGGATCCAGCGTCCTTCATCGTCCGGTGTTAACCCCCACGCCCCTTCCGGACAGTGGATCACCACCCGCTGACGCACGCCAGCCGTCAGAAGCTGTGAGGCGGCTTCCGCGATATGGGCAATGTGCGGGGCATCGTTCTCGTCGCGCATTTCCAGCCCGCTAAACTCGCCGGCTTCCAGTTCGTTGATGACCAGATAATCAAGATGGCGCAGGGCAGGGAGGACCAGCGGCTGATAGCGCGGGTCACCCTTTCGCGAGACCAGATCGAGCGAGGTTTCATACCCCTGATCGCGCATCTGGGCCAGCAGCCGTGCGCTGCGGGTGCCGTACTCGTCATCGGGCATATCCAGGCTGTCGAGCAGTAACAGGTAGCCGAGGTGGAAAATCTTCATCGCGCCGTCGAGGCGGTCGAAGGCGGGCAGATCCAGAAGACGGTTGGCGCCCGGGGAGTGGAAAAAAGTGCGCTGCCCGCTGGGGTCGGTCATAACCTGCGACATAGAGGTTGGCGCAAAGGTCGTGCGCTGCACCCGCTGGCGGTTGATGTGATACTGGTCGAGCATCGCCAGGATGTAATCGCCGTCGCTATCTTCGCCAATCAGGCCGACGGCCTGCAGCGGCAGGCCAACGTGCATTTTGGCCAGCGTCAGCAGGACGTTCAGCGGCGCACCGCCGGTTGAACGTTCGCTGTGGGTAATCTCCGCCAGCCAGCCGCGCTCCGGCCATTGCACAATCTGGTGGACGTGATCCACCAGCATATTGCCGGCGGCGATAATCCCTTTACGTTCCATTATGCCTGCCCCACGCTGCCAAAGATGCGCATTTGCGCGGCGACCGTATCGGTAATCGCCTCTTCTATACCCAGCAACAGTTCTGCAAATTCATCGTACAGAGGCTGACGTTTTGCCATCCGTTGCTCAACGGCGGAGAGCGCGGCCTGTGACATGCCGGTATAAAAGTTGATTTTATGGATCCCCAGTTCGATGGCGCGACGAAAATCGGCATCGCTGATGCCGGAGCCGCCGTGTAAGACCAACGGCAGGCCGGTCTGCTGGCGAATGGCGTCCAGACGAGGGAAATCGAGTTTTGGCTCGCCTTTGTATTTACCGTGCGCGTTGCCAATGGCGACCGCCAGCGCATCAATGCCGGTGGCATCGACAAACTCGCGCGCCCGCAGCGGGTCCGTAAACAACGCTTCATCCGCCTGGCCATACAACGCGCCACCTTCGTCACCGCCTACCGCACCCAGCTCCGCTTCTACCGATACGCCAACCGCGTGGCACATCTTCACCACCTCCCGCGTCTGGCGAATGTTTTCTTCGTAGCTCAGAGTGGATCCATCAAACATCACGGAGCTGAAGCCTACGCGCAGCGCACGTACCACCGCCTCGAAATGCAGGCCGTGATCGAGGTTGAGCACCACCGGAATATCATGACGGGCGGCTTCAAACCTGACTGCTTCGACCAGCGACTCCAGGGAGACATACTTAAAGTGGACTTCCGCAATATTAATGATAAACGGCGAGCGTTCCTGTTTCGCGGCAGCAAACAACGCGCGCAAAAAATGGGAGTCGAGAACGTTAAACGCGCCGAGCGCGTAGCGGTGTTTCCTGGCGTGCTCAAGACCGTCGGCAAGAGAAATCAATGGCATTATTTACTCCTTATTTCCGAAACAGGTTGTACTCGTTGCACAACACCAGCACCGCCGGTTCGTCTTCTTCGATATTGTTATAGCGGGCAATGGGCTGTAAAAAATGGTTATCGTGTTCATCGTCATTCACCGATGACACTTCCCCCACCAGTACGTCGCCAAAACCGCGTTCGCCCCAGAAACTGTGGTACAGGCCGGGGGTGAGGCAGATGCTGTCCCCGGGTTGCAGGCGTAACTGACTGCCGGGCGCGTGGGTTTGCAGACAGCCGTCGAGGGTAACGGTCACGTCGGTATTTTCAGGTTCTTGATGTGCACCGGCATTCCATAACTCGACGATCAGGTTTCCGCCGCCACGGTTGATGATGTCTTCCCGTTTACGCCAGTGAAAATGCATGGGCGTCACCTGACCATCCCGGACGTGCATGATTTTTTCGGCATAGCACTTTTCATAGGGCACGCCGTTCGGTGAGCCATTGCGCAGGGTAAAGAGCGTTAGCCCCTGTGCGGCAAAATGGTCGCCGCCGAATGCCGTTACGTCCCAGCCAAGCCTGAGATCAAACACTTCCTGCCAGGCGGCCGGGTCAAGCTGCTGCCATTTCGTCGGCGGAAAACTGGCAAAGGGAGGGAGATGCACATCGTGCATGGAGAAGAACTGCCGCGTGTGGCCAAGGATTTCATTGATTTCGGAGCGTTTCATGGGGCCCCCTGGACGCTATGTCAGGCCTCACCCCAACTCTCCCGCGAAGAGAAGATCAGGGTGAGGGCATCAAACCGCACTACATCACTTCACTGTCCACCCTTTATAGGATCCGACGTTCTTTTTATCGATCATTGTCACCGGGATCAGCACAGGCTCTTTAGGCGCAGGTTTGCCCTGCAGAATGTCATAGCCGATCTCAACCGCTTTTGCCGCCATTACCTGCGGATCCTGAGCCGGCGTCGCGACAAACAGGGAGTTCTCACGCTTAAGCGCTTCTTCGCCGTCCGGGCTGCCGTCTACGCCAACGATAAAGAATTCATTGCGTTGGGCCTGTTTTGCCGCCAGATCGGCACCGATCGCCGTCGGATCGTTAATCGCGAACACGCCGTCGATCTTCGGATTGGCCGCCAGCAGTGAGGTCATCACTTCCAGACCGCCTTCACGGCTACCTTTGGCGTTCTGGTTATCAGAGAGCACCTTGATATCCGGATGTTTTTTGAACTCGGTCTGGCAGCCTTCGACGCGGTTTTGCACCGCGGACACTGGCGGCCCGTTGATGATGACCACGTTGCCTTTGCCTTTCAGGCGATCAGTAATGTATTTACAGGCCATTTCCCCCGCCTGGGTGTTATCGGAGGTGATGGTGGCATCCGCCCCTTCCGCCGCGACGTCAACCGCGACAACCACGATCCCGGCCTCTTTCGCGCGTTTAACCGCCGGGCCGATCCCTTTGGAATCCGCGGCGTTTAGGATGATCATGTCCACTTTGGCCGCAATAAAGTTGTCGATCTGCGCCACCTGCTGGCCGAGATCGTAACCGCTGGAGACCAGCGTCACTTTGACGTTATCCCCCGCCAGTTTGCGCGCTTCCAGCTCGGCACCTTTGGTGATCTGCACGAAGAATGGGTTGGCCAGGTCGCCCACCGTCACGCCGATGGACTTCAGATCTTTCGCCTGCGCAAACGGCGTTGCGGCAAGCAGCGCGCCAGCACAGAGCGCGGTCACTAACGGTTTCAAACGCATCTTCTCTTCCTCGCTTGTAGGGTATTGTTGTTATGCACTTTGATGGTGTCGGGTACGGTATTTGTCGATCAGCACCGCTATGATGATCACCGCCCCTTTGATCACCAGTTGCCAGAAGTAGGAGACGCCCATCAGCGTCATGCCGTTGTTAAGCGTGGCGATGATCAGCGCCCCCACCAGCGTGCCGGTGATCGTGCCGATCCCGCCGACAAAGCTGGTACCGCCGAGGATCACCGCCGCAATCGCATCCAGCTCGTAGCCCATGCCCAGGTTGCCGTTGGCGCTGTAGAGACGCGAGGCACTCATCACGCCGCCCAGGCCCGAGAGCAGCCCGCTCATGCCGTACACAAACAACAGCACCAGCCAGACCTTAATGCCTGTCAGACGCGCCGCCTGCATGTTGCCGCCAACCGCATAAATGTGAACGCCAAGCGTGGTGCGGCGCAGAATAAACCAGCACAGCACAATTACCGCCAGCGCGATCACCACCAGCCACGGAATGGGTCCAAGATAGTTATTACCGATCCACTCAAAGTTAATGTTGGAGTTAATGACGGTCGTACCGTCCGCCAGCAAATAAGCCGCACCGCGCAGTGCCGTATAGGTACCGAGCGTCACGATAAACGGCGGCAGCCCGGCAAAAGCCACCAGCGCGCCGTTGAACAAACCCAGCACCAGGCCGAGCATGAGCGCTGCCGGAATAGAAAGCATGGCGAACTCAGGTATTAACGACACCACCATCGCCGCCACGGCCGTGGTGCCCAGAATGGAGCCGACGGAGAGGTCGATCCCGCCGGTCAGAATGATGAAGGTCATCCCTGCGGCCAGTACGATGTTGATCGACGCCTGGCGGGTGATATTGAGCAGATTACTTTCGGTAAAGAAGTTAGGCGCGATAAAACCAAATACCGCCACAATCAGGATCAAGATGGGCAAAATGCCGACCGTCTGCATCAGATCGCTCATCAGCATTTTTTTGGCAGAGGCGGACTTCGCCACCTGCTGCGGATGGGTTGAATTTGTCATAGTTGCACCGCCTGATGATGAGAGTCGTTCACGCCGGTCGCCAGCGTCATGATGTTTTCCTGAGAAATTTCTGCACCGTGAAGTTCACCTGCAATGCTGCCTTCACGCATGACATAGACGCGGTCGCTCATGCCGACAATTTCCGGCAGCTCGCTGGAAATCATCAGGATCGCCACGCCCTTGCGCGCCATCTGGTTCATGATGCGGTAGATTTCACTTTTCGCCCCGACGTCGACGCCGCGCGTCGGTTCGTCCAGAATCAGAATGCGTGGGCCGATGGCCACCCAGCGGGAGATAAGCAGCTTTTGCTGGTTGCCCCCGGACAGGCCGCCCGCGCGGACCTGTGAATGCGGCACGCGGATGTTAAGCAGGGCGATCGCATCGTCAGAAATGGTCTGCGCTTTTTTGCGGTTCAGCATGCCGAAGGTGGCGTCGCGCTCCAGCGTCGCCATGGTGATGTTCTCCTGTGCGGCCAGCTCGAGGAACAGCCCTTGTTCTTTGCGGTTCTCGGTGAGAAAACCGATCCCGTTGTCGATGGCGGCACGCGGGGAGTGGATCACCACCGGTTCGCCGTCGACCTCAATCATGCCGCCCGTGGCTTTGCGCGCGCCGAAGATCAGCTGCGCCAGTTCGGAACGTCCGGCGCCCACCAGACCTGCCAGCCCGACAATTTCTCCGGAACGCACCTGCAGACTGCAGGGGAGCACTTTCTTGCCGTCGGTAAGGTGATGCACGTTAAGACGCGGGCTGCCGAGCGGGATATCGCGCTCTTTGTTAAACAGATCGCTTAGCGGACGGCCGACCATCATCTTCACCAGCTCAGAGGCGTTCAGTTTGTCGCGCGTCAGGCTACCGACGTACTGCCCGTCACGCAGAACGCTGACGCGATCGGAGAGTTCATACACTTCCGCCATGCGGTGGCTGATATAGATAATCGCCATTCCTTCCTCTCGCAGGCGCAGTATCAGCTCGAACAGGCGATGGGTTTCACGTGAGGAGAGGGCGGCGGTGGGTTCATCCATCACCAGAATGCGGCTGTTGCGGTGCAGCGCGCGGGCAATTTCAACCTGCTGCTGCTCGGCGATGGTCAGCCTCATTACCAGGTCGGTCGCCTTGAAGTGCGCGCCCAGACGGTCAATCACCGCCTGCGCCTGTGCGGCCATCTCTTTGCGCTGTACCAGCCCCGCGCGCGACAGCTCGCTGCCCAGGAAAATGTTTTCAGCGACGGTCAGATTGGGGGCAAGCTGCATCTCCTGATAAATGAGGGTGATACCCGCGGCCAGCGCGTCCTTTGGCCCTTTGATGTGAAACGGCTGTCCGTCAATCAGGATCTCGCCGCTGGTGGCGGTATAGGCCCCCGCGAGGATCTTCATCAGGGTACTCTTTCCTGCGCCGTTTTCCCCCATCAGCGCGTGGATCTCACCGGGGTACACCGTCAAATCCACACCCTTGAGCGCGTGGAAATGGCCAAACGTTTTGGCAATGTTGCGCATCTCCAGTACCGGGGTTCTGCTCATGGCGGATCTCCTTGAATGTCGATATCCGCACTTCATCACAGGTTGGTAAATGCAAAATGTCAGAAGCCGTTCATATTTGTCATAGTTATGAATAGTTAACTTACATCACAATTCCCCGCTTTTTCCCTCTCAGCAGGAGAGGGCCAGGGTGAGGGCATCACATTGCACCGGAGCTTACCGTATGCCATCACACCGTCCGCCCTTCTTTGCCAGCGCCCGTGGTCGCCTGCTGATTTTTAATCTGCTGGTGGTGGCGGTGACGCTGATGGTCAGCGGCGTGGCGGTGCTCGGCTTTCGTCATGCCAGCCAGATCCAGGAACAAGTGCAGCAGCAGACGCTGGATGACATGACCGGCAGCATGAACCTCGCCCGCGATACCGCGAATGTGGCAACGGCGGCGGTGCGGCTCTCGCAAGTTGTAGGTGCGCTGGAATACAAGGGCGAAGCCGAGCGCCTGAAGCAGACGCAGATGGCGCTGCGTCACTCGCTGGAACAGCTTGCCGATGCGCCACTGGCGCAACAGGAGCCCGCGCTGGTGGCGCGAATTATTCAGAGAAGTAATGAGTTACAGCAGAGCGTGACGGGCATGCTGGAGCGCGGGCAGCGGCGTCATCTGGAGCGTAATGCGCTTCTCAGCGCGCTCTATCAAAGCCAGAGCTATTTGCGCCATCTGCAGGACATCAACCGCCGTTACGCCAGCAACGTCCCGGATGCGCAACAGCTTATGGAAATGGACAGACTAATCATCGCCGCTATTGAAACGCCCTCGCCGCGCGCCACGGTTCAGCAGCTGGATGCCGTGACGGCAACGCTGCCCCGAAGCGTGACGCAGCCCGTGGTGAACGCTATCCTGCCCGATTTTAATGCCGAGCTTCACAAGCTTGTTCCGCTCTCGACGCAGCTGGAGGAGAGCGATCTGGCGATCAGCTGGTATATGTTCCACATCAAGGCGCTGGTGGCGATATTAAACAGCGACATCAATCAGTACGTTGAACAGGTGGCGCAGGCCTCCCGGCTGCGCACTGCCCAGAGTCACCAGGAGCTGCGCTCCATCAGCGTATTTATCAGTGTGTTCGCCGTGCTGGCGCTGATCATCACCGGGTGCGCCTGTTGGTATATCTACCGTAATCTGGCCTCCAACCTGACGGCCATCTCCCGGGCGATGTCGCGCCTTGCTCACGGCGAGCAGGATGTTTCCGTCCCCGGGCTGCAGCGTCGTGATGAGCTGGGTGAGCTGGCTCGAGCGTTTAACGTTTTTGCCCGCAACACCGCCTCGCTTGTCCACACCACCCGCCTGCTGAAAGAAAAAACCACGCAGATGGAGATCGACCGCATCGAGCGTCAGGGGCTGGAAGAGGCGTTGGTGCACAGCCAGAAGATGAAGGCCGTCGGGCAGCTGACGGGCGGTCTGGCGCATGACTTTAACAACCTGCTGGCGGTGATCATTGGCAGTCTGGAACTCACCGATCCTGACTCACATGACGCCCCGCGTATCACCCGGGCACTCAAGGCCGCCGAGCGTGGTGCGGTGCTGACCCAGCGCCTGCTGGCGTTTTCCCGCAAGCAATCCCTGACCCCGCACGCGGTAGAGATGAAACCGCTGCTCGAGAACCTGCGGGAGTTGATGTACCACTCGCTGCCGGCCACCCTGACGCTGGAAATTGAAGCGCAATCACCGGCGTGGCCGGCGTGGATAGACGTTAGCCAGCTGGAAAACGCCATTATTAACATGGTGATGAACGCCCGTGATGCGATGGAGGAACAGACGGGGGTTATTAAGATCCGCACGTGGAATCAGCGCGTGACCCGCAGTGACGGACGCAGGCAGGATATGGTGGCGCTGGAGGTTATTGACCGGGGAAGTGGAATGTCGCAGGAGGTCAAATCCCGGGTCTTCGAACCGTTCTTCACGACCAAGCAAACCGGAAGCGGTAGCGGATTAGGCCTGTCGATGGTCTACGGTTTTGTACGCCAGTCCGGTGGGCGCGTGGAGATTGAAAGCGCGCCGGGGCAGGGAACCACCGTGCGGCTGCATCTGCCACGCTCGACGCTGCCTGTTCGTTCTGCTGATGAGACCCAGGCCGCCGCGGCTGCCATTGAAAATGAACGCCTGGTACTGGTGCTGGAAGATGAAGCCGATGTCCGCCAGACCCTGTGCGAGCAGCTGCATCAGCTGGGCTATCTGACGCTTGAAGCGGACAACGGCGAACAGGCCCTGAAGATGCTGGACGCGTCACCGGATATTGGCATGTTTATTAGCGATTTAATGCTGCCCGGCAACCTCAGTGGTGCCGAGGTGATCAACCATGTGCGCAGCCATTATCCGCAGCTTCCGGTGTTGCTGATCAGCGGCCAGGATCTGCGTCCGACGCATAACCCGCAACTGCCGGACGTGGCGTTACTGCGTAAGCCTTTTACCCGTGTACAGCTGGCGCAGGCGTTGCACAAGGTGATGGTAATTTGAGATTCCTCCGCTACCCCAGCCAGCTGTTGTTCATTACCGTAAGGCCAGTCCACCTGCGAGTCTGGTCTTATGAAACGTTACTCTACCGCTCTGTTATTTGGTCTGCTGTCACTTACCAGCCAACTGGCTCACGCCGATGTTATTGATGAAGCCATTGGCAATATTCAGCAGGCGATCAACGATGCCTATAACCCCAGCAGCAGTCGCAGTAGCGATGACGACGACGATCGCTACGATCGCAGCCGCCAGACCGACAGCCGTCAGTATGACGATCGCCGCAGGCAACTGGAGGATCGCCGTCGCCGTCTGGATGAGCGTCAACGCCAGCTGGATGATGACAGACGTCAGTTAGAAGAAGATGAGCGCCGGTTAGAAGACGATTACGATCGCTGATACGCGCGGTTTAGCATCCATACGCCTCGCCCTCTCATTCAGAGAGGGAGTGACCTAATCCAGCAACAACGTCATTCCGTCATATCCCGCCTCGAACCCGTCGGGTAGCGGGTTATCCATCATCCATACGTCGAACTGATGACTGATATGGGTCAGGATCACCTGCGGACAGCCGATGATCTCATTTAAGGCAATAACCGTATTCAGATCGCAATGGTTGCGCGGCGTTTCGTCACGCGGCTCGTGACTGCAGTCGATGATCATCGCCTGCGGCCGGTTATTGAGCAGGAATTTTACCGTTTTATCGGGTAATCCGGCGGTATCGGAGAGCCAGGCCACACGGCTGTGGGCGGACTCCAGCAGGTAGCCAAAGGTGATTTTCGAGTGATTCAGCGGCAGCGGCGTGACCCGCAGGCCCTGCAGTTCAAACACCACAAACGGCTCTACCGTATGGCTGAAATCCAGAATCCCCGGGTGTTTAAACAGGTCGTCACACCCCGACTCGTCTGGCGGACCGTACACCGGAACAGGGGCACCGACGCCCCAGCGCAGGGGGAACAGCCCCTGGACGTGATCCATATGGTAGTGGGTCAGTAAAAACTGCTGAAAGCTGCCTGCCGGCCAGTCGTCCATCAGGTGCGGGATACCGGCGTCCAGCAGCGTTACCGCATCGTTGAATTTGACTACCGCGCTACAGGGGCGACGGCGATGGTTATCCTGCAGACGCGCCCGGCGACACGCCGCGCAGTCGCAGCCAAACACCGGCACCAGCTGAGCGCTACCGGTTCCCGTTAACGTAATCGTCAGACTCATCGTGCACCTCTACAACAGTTTGGTGAAACGAAAATGGCTCTGCGTATACCCTTCACGCGCATAAAAACGGTGAGCGTCCAGGCGCTTCACGCTGGTGGATAGCTCTGTCAGTTCAGCGCCCGCCTGCCGCGCCACATTCTCCGCCCAGGCCAACAGCTGGCTGCCCACCCTGAGACCGCGCGCCTGCGGCATGACCACCAGCTCCTGGATCTCGCCAATCCATCTGGCGTGGTGCAGGTGAAACTGCATATGCAGGCCAATCATGCCCACCACCTGGCCGTTTAATTCAGCCAGCTGGTAACGCATATTGTGGTCCTGCAGATTGGCAAGATACCCGGCGTGGAACGCCTGATGATCAAACTCACTCTGCTTGAGTTCGCAAATCAGCGCGTAAACAATCTGCGCATCGTCGGCAGTGGCGGGGCGAAGCTGGCAGTCAGGCATGCTGTTTCTCCTTCTGACGGATAAGCGTTAAAAAGTTATCGACTGACTGTAGCAAACTTCCGTCGTTATTGAGGATATGACAGTTCGATGGGGTATAGCGCGCCGCACGTTCAAGCCGCTGCTCGATCTCTTTGGCGTTTTCGCGACCCCGGCTCTGCAACCGGCTGCGCAGCACATCAGGCGAGACCTGCAGACAGACCGGCAACAGCGCTGCTTCATAGCGGGCGCGCGCTTGTTGAAGGTGTGCGCGTGAGCCGTTGACCAGCACGTCGAACCCGGCGTGCAGCCACAGGTCTGTCTCGATGCCTATCCCGTAGTAATAACCGTTGGCGTGCCAGCTGAGCGCCAGCAGATTTTGCCCGGCGCGCGTGAAAAATTCCGGCTCGCTCAGGGCGATATGGTTCTCACTCCCGGCATTCGCCGCACGGGTGATATAGCGGTGCGCAACCAGAAGCTGGGGATGTTCCCGCTGCCGTAACGCGGACAGCAGGCTGTCCTTACCAGAGCCTGACGGCCCCATTAGCCAGATTAGTCTTCCCATCAGAACACCCGTTTTCCCTGACGCCAGACGTGGTCGATATGGATGTGCTCGCCCTTACGGTGAACCAGCACCAGATCCGCCCGTTTACCTTCAGCTATCTCTCCACGATCGTGAAGATTAAGTGCCGTTGCCGGGTTTTTCGTTACCAGACGAATCGCCTGCGGCAGCGTAAAGCGATTGTTTTCGTCAGCCGCGACCCGGAAGGCGGCGTCCAGCAGGCTGGCGGGGTAGTAGTCGGACGAGAGGATATCCAGCAGACCTAGCGACGCGAGCGCGCTTGCCGCCACGTTGCCGGAGTGGGAGCCGCCGCGCACGATATTCGGCGCCCCCATCAGGACGTTCATGCCGTGGGTGCGTGAGGCTTCTGCTGCTTCAAACGTGGTGGGAAATTCAGCGATTACGCTGCCAAGCTGGTGCGATTCGCGCACATGTTCATGCGTCGCATCATCATGGCTGGCTAAGGCAATGTTGCGATCCCGACACATGGCGGCAATGGAGAGCCGGTTTGGTTGAGACCACTGGGCAGCAAGCTGTCGCTGTTCCTCTTCATAACGCGCCATTTCCTCGTTGGTCAGCGCGTATTTTCCCTGATAGTACTCGCGGTATTTCTCTATTCTGGCGAACTGACGCTGCCCCGGCGAGTGGTCCATCAACGAGACCAGTGAGACCGGCTCGCGGTCCACCAGCTTTTCAAACAGCGGCAGAGTGGTGTGATGCGGGAGTTCACACCGCAGGTGCAAACGATGCTCGGCGCGGTTAAGGCCGCGTTTTTGCGTCTCTTCCACGGCGTTGATCATCTTCTCGAGGTTTTCCAGACGGTCGCCGCCGTCGCGCACGTCGCCAATCGCTACGGCGTCCAGCACGGTGGTGATGCCGCTGGCGACCATCAGCGCGTCATGGCTGCTCATTGCGGAATGAGCTGGCCAGTCGACTTTCGGACGCGGGGTAAAGAATTTATCCAGATTATCGGTGTGCAGTTCGATAAGGCCCGGCAGCAGCCAGCCCCCTTCACCGTCCATCGCTTCCGGGGCGCGGCTCTGGGTTTCCGCAAAGGCGCGGATCTCTCCGGCCTGGATCTCAATCGAGCCATCAACGACTTCATTTTCCAGCACCAGCTTTACGTTATTCACGATCATGCGAGCGTCCCCATCGGGTGCAGCCTGTCTGCGACGCGGGAGCGAACGGTGTCGTCGTGGAAGATCCCCACGATCGCCGCGCCGCGTGCTTTGGCCTGTTCGATCAGTTCAACCACCGCCGCGCTGTTCTTGCTGTCGAGCGAGGCAGTGGGTTCATCAAGCAGTAAAATCGGGTAGTCGACGATAAACCCGCGAGCGATATTCACCCGCTGCTGCTCGCCACCGGAAAAGGTCGACGGGGCAAGGTGCCAGAGGTGTTCCGGTACGTTCAGGCGCGTGAGCAGGCCGGCGGCTTTCGCGGCGCAGGTTTCGCGCGGAACGCCCAGGTCCAGCAGCGGCTGCATGACCACGTCCAGGGCGGAGATCCGTGGGATCACCCGCAAAAACTGGCTGACCCAGCCGATCGTCGAGCGGCGCACGTCCAGCACCTTACGCGCCGGCGCCTGCACCAGATCGACCCATTCATTGCCATGACGAATATAGATGTGGCCTTCGTCCGGCAGATAGTTGGCGTACAGGGAGCGCAGCAGCGTCGATTTGCCGCTGCCGGAATGGCCGTGCAACACCACGCATTCACCCTTGCTAACCTCCAGAGAGGCGCTGTGCAGGACCGGCAGGCGCACGCCGTTTTGCTGGTGGAGCACAAAGGTCTTACTGACATTTTCTACGCGGATCATGGGGGCCTCTTAATTCTGCAATACCGATGACACCAGCAGCTGGGTGTACGGATGATGGGGATCGTCGAGTACGCGGTCGGTCAACCCACTTTCCACCACCTGACCCTGCTTCATCACCAGAAGACGGTCCGCCAGCAGGCGGGCAACGCCTAAATCATGGGTGACAATCACCACGGCCAGGTTCAGTTCCACCACCAGGCCGCGCAGCAGGTCGAGCAGACGCGCCTGAACGGAGACGTCCAGCCCACCGGTGGGTTCGTCCATAAACACCAGCTTCGGGTGAGTGACGAGATTGCGGGCAATCTGCAGGCGCTGCTGCATACCGCCGGAGAAGGTGGTGGGCAGGTCATCAATGCGCGAGGTGGGGATCTCCACATCGCTCAGCCATTGCTGTGCCGTGGCGCGGATGTTGCCGTAATGGCGTGCGCCGGTGGCCATCAGCCTTTCACCGATATTGCCTCCGGCCGAGACCTGCCGGCGCAGGCCGTCCATGGGATGTTGATGCACCACGCCCCATTCGGTGCGCAGCAGGCGACGGCGTTCGGCCTCGCTCATGCCGTACAGCGACCGGCCCTCATATAAAATGTCGCCATTTTGCGGCGTCAGTCGTGCAGAGATAGATTTCAGCAGCGTGGTTTTGCCCGAGCCGGACTCGCCGACAATGCCCAGCACCTCGCCTGGCCACAGCTCAAACGAGACGTCGCTGAAGCCTTTGCCCGGCGCGTAAAGGTGGGTCAGGTTATTAACCGAAAGCAGCGGTTTCATTGGCTTTTCGCCTCGCTCTGTTGGCGGCAGAAGTCGGTGTCGGAGCAGACAAACATCCGTTTGCCCGTGTCATCCAGCACCACTTCGTCCAGATAGCTGTGTTTTGAGCCGCAAATGGCGCACGGCTCGTCCCACTCCTGCACCGTAAACGGGTGGTCGTCGAAATCGAGACTCTCCACGCGGGTGTAAGGCGGTACGGCGTAGATGCGTTTTTCACGCCCGGCACCAAACAGCTGCAGGGCAGGCATCATGTCCATCTTCGGGTTGTCGAATTTGGGGATGGGGGACGGGTCCATCACGTAGCGTCCATTGACCTTGACCGGATAGGCGTAGGTTGTGGCGATATGGCCGAAGCGGGCGATATCCTCATACAACTTTACCTGCATGACGCCGTACTCTTCCAGGGCGTGCATGGTGCGGGTTTCCGTTTCACGCGGCTCGATAAAGCGCAGGGGCTCCGGAATTGGCACCTGAAAAATCAAAATCTGATCTTCCGTCAGCGGTGTTTCCGGAATGCGGTGACGGGTCTGGATCAGCGTCGCATCTTCGGTTTTTTCGGTGGTATTGACGCCCGTCACGCGTTGAAAGAACTGGCGAATCGACACGGCGTTGGTGGTGTCATCAGCCCCCTGGTCGATGACCTTCAGCACGTCCGACTCGCCGATGACGCTGGCGGTCAGCTGAATGCCGCCGGTACCCCAGCCGTATGGCATGGGCATTTCGCGACCGCCGAACGGCACCTGATAACCGGGGATAGCCACCGCTTTCAAAATGGCGCGGCGGATCATGCGTTTGGTTTGTTCATCCAGATAAGCAAAGTTGTAGCCGCTTAAGTTAGTCATGTGCGCGCTCCCGTTGCAGGCGTTTCAGCAGTTCCAGTTCGGCCTGGAAATCGACGTAGTGCGGCAGCTTGAGGTGGGAAACGAAGCCCGCGGCCTCGACGTTATCCGCATGGGCCAGCACGAACTCCTCGTCCTGCGCCGGGCCGGAGACCGCTTCACCGTAGTCCGGTGCCTGCAGGGCACGGTCGACCAGCGCCATCGCCATCGCCTTGCGCTCACTCATGCCGAACACCAGCCCGTAACCGCGGGTAAAATGCGGGGCCTCGTTCTCGGGGGCGACAAATCCATTCACCATTTCGCATTCGGTCATGAGCAGTTCGCCGACGTTCACCGCAAAACCCAGCTCTTCGGGCACGATCTCGACGTTAAGGTAGCCGCTACGAATTTCCGCCGCGAACGGATGGTTGCGGCCGTAGCCACGCTGAGTGGAGTAGGCCAGCGCCAGTAAATACCCCTCGTCGCCGCGCATCAGCTGCTGCAGGCGCGACGAGCGTGAACAGGGGTAAACCGGCGGCGTGCGGGTGATGTCGTCAGGTTGCGCGCCAGTATCGTCTTCGGCCTTCGCCAGACCCTGTTTCGCCAGCAGGCTAAAAACGTGCGGGGAGGGAACCTGCTCTGCATCCGAGGTGCTCAGCTGGGGCGTTTCGCCGTTCGCCAGCAGGGTGAAATCCAGCAGACGGTGGGTGTAGTCATAGGTGGGCCCAAGCAGCTGGCCACCGGGGATGTCTTTATAGACCGCTGAAATACGACGTTCCAGACGCATTTCTGCCGTATTGATCGGTTCACTCACCGCCAGTTTCGCCAGCGTGGTGCGATAAGCGCGCAGCAGGAAGATGGCTTCGACGTTGTCGCCGCTGGCCTGTTTCAGCGCCAGCGCCGCCAGTTCGCGATCAGCGACGCCGCCTTCAGTCATTACCCGGTCGACGGCCAGATTGAGCTGCTGCTCAATCTGGGTGACGCTGAGCTCGGGAAGCGCGTCATCACCCCGTCGTCTGTGCGCCTGCAAGGCATGGGCGGCGGCGATAGCCTTCTCGCCCCCTTTGACGGCAACGTACATCAGCACACCTCCACATGAGTGGTACGAGGGATGGCCAGCAGGCGTTCTCCGCAGGTGAGGATCAGGTCAATACCGAGCGGGAACGGGTGCGGGCGTTCGGTCAGTTCATGAATGATGCACTCCGGCAGCTGTGGTGCGACCATGCGCTCTTCGGCAATACCCGCCCCAGTTAGGCGCAGCATGCGGCCACCGCTCAGGCTTGATACCTGCAAAATCAGCGTGGCGCTGGTCTCCGGTGCCACCGCGCTTCCTTCGCTCAGGGCATTAAGCTGCTCGTGGCTGATTTGCTCGTCGGCCACGGCAAACACCGCCTGCCGGGGTTGTTCAACCAGCGGGGCGTTGGTGTGAAAGCGCAGGTTCTGGCTGGCGATATCATTCGATAACGCGCCAGAGAGCCACACCGGGGTGTCGTTGTCGGCGAGCGTCAGCAGTACGCTGGTGGTCGCCAGATTCAGCGGCAGCCAGCCCTGAGAGAGCTGATGCAGCGAGACGATGACGCCCGGCTCGCTCATGGCTTTCAGCAGGCGACGAAAACTTTGTTGGGCATCCTGGACGGCCAGGGTAAAAGCGGGTTGAAGCGTCATGCGTTATCTCCGCGAACGAGCGTAAAGAAGTCGACCCGGCTGGTGTTTATCTGGGCCTGGCGGGCGGCAATCAGTGCGGCACGGTCGGCTTCCAGCGGGGCAATAAGGGTTTCCATCAGGGTCTGGAAATGAGGGTGTTCCTGTAACAGGGCGTCAATCACCGCGCAGCGTTCGGCGTGTGGTTTGTCGCGTCCGAGCACGTAGCTGTAGCCCAGCGTGCCGCTGTTCAGGCGGATCACTGCGCGGGTGAGGGTGGTATCGCCGGCGAAGAAGCGCTCACCGGTACCGCCCATACGCGCCTGGATCTGCACCAGACCGATTTCCGGCGCGCGGATGAGGTCATATTCCGGCGTCAGATTCAGCGCCTGCATGCGGTCCGAAAGCGCAGCGGGCTGGCTGTGCGCCAGTACGCCCATCCAGCGCTGGCGGGTGGAGGTGTCGAAATGCATTCAGTGCTCCATGGTGAATTCGATCATGTCGGCGCGGGTCAGGCTGACGGAGTATTCCGTCGCGTCTATTTCGCCGTCACGGTGGTTGAGGGTGCGAACGCAGAGCAGCGGAGCCATGTTGGGGATCTCCAGCACGTTGCTCTCTTTGGCCTGCGCGCGGCGGGCACTGATGCGCGTCTGGGTACGTTTAAGCGCGATGCCCGTGGCATCCTGAAGAAAATCATGCAGCGAGCCGCTGGAGAAATTTTGCAGCACCGGCCACAGCGCCAGGTCGGCGAAGTAGTGGTCTATCTGGCACACCGCCACGCCGTTGACCCGACGCAGGGTACGCAGGTGGATGACATTGTCGCCCTCCTGAATGCCCAGCGCGTCCGCGACGTGGCTTGAGGCCGGACGCAGCACCGACAGCAGTTTTTCGCTGGTCGGGTGGCTGCCCTGATCCAGCAGGTTCTGGCTAAAACGCGCCTGCGCATTGAGCGGATAGTCAAACGGGCGCATCAACACCAGCACGCCGACGCCCTGACGGCGCTGCACCCAGCCGCGCTCGACCAGCTGATCAATGGCGCGGCGCAGCGTGTGTCGGTTCACTTCATAGCGGTCGGCAAGCTGCTGCTCGGCAGGCAGGTAGTCTCCGCAGCGGTAGTGGGTGCGAAGTTCCACCTCGAGCTTTGCCGCTATCTCTTGCCAGCGGGTAGGGTAACTGGTCGGATGTCTGGATAAGTGCATACAAATCAAAGCCTCGCTTCTCAGATGAAGTGCTTACGCAAACGTTGAGACATAAAATCCAGCAGGCTGACGGTGATGATAATGAGCACCATCAGAGCGCAGGTTTGCTGGAACTGGAACCCGCGAATCGCTTCCCACAGCGTGACGCCAATACCGCCTGCGCCCACCATGCCGACGACGGTGGCGGAACGAACGTTGGATTCGAAACGGTACAGGGAGTAGGAGATCAGCAGCGGCATCACCTGGGGCAGTACGCCGAAGAGAATCTCTTCAATTTTGTTGGCGCCCGTAGCGCGGATCCCTTCGACCGGGCCCGGCTCGATAGCTTCCACCGCTTCGGAGAGCAGCTTGGAGAGCACGCCGGTGGTATGAATAAACAGCGCCATCACCCCGGCGAACGGACCCAGGCCGACGGCCACCACGAACAGCATGGCAAAGACCATTTCGTTGATGGCGCGGCAGGCGTCCATCAGGCGACGCATCGGCTGGTAAATCCACCACGGTACGATGTTCTCGGCGCTCATCAGGCCGAACGGAACAGAAAGGATGACGGCCAGAGCGGTGCCCCAGACGGCGATTTGCAGAGTGACCGCCATTTCGCTGAGGTAATCCTGCCACTGGCTGAAATCAGGCGGGAAGAAGTCGGCGGCAAAAGTGGCCATATTGCCGGCATCTTTAAACAGCAGCAGCGGATCCATTTCCGCGCCCTGCCAGGAGATAACGAGCACCGCAAGCAAAATGGCCCAGCTAAAAAGCGAGAACCAGCTGCGTTTCGGCGGTGGGAGGGTGATGGTTTGCATGTGTGCCCCTTTGGTCTGAATGCCCTCTCCCACCGGGAGAGGGCGGTAAGCGTTATTGCACCGCTTTATTCACGCTGCTCATGGCGCCGAGCGCCGCGGTCAGGCGGTCAAGGTCTTCGAGCTGAGCCTGAATCGCGGCCACTTTGCTGCTCTTCTCCTCATTCTTCAGGCCCTTGTTGTCCTTCACGCCCTGCATCTCTTTAAACAGCGCCAGCTGGCGAATCGGGACCAGCTGCAGGTCGCTTGACGGGCGGAAAGGTGCCCAGCCCAGGCGTTCCAGAACCGTTTTTTCTTCCGGCGTTTTGCCGTAATTCATAAAGAAGTCGTACACCTTGTCTTTGGTGGTCTCAGACAGGTTTTTGCGCCAGACAATGGGGTCGCCCGGGATCAGAGGGGATTTCCAGATAACCTTCAGCGCTTTCAGCTTGTCCGGTGCCGAGGTTTTCAGCTTGTCGAGGTTCTCGGTGTTGTTCGTGGCGACATCCACCTGCTTATTGGCCACGGCCAGCGCGTTGGTTTCATGGCTGGCGTTCACGGTGCGCTTAAACTCGCTGGCAGAGGCGTTGTTTTTAGCAAAGACGTAATAGCCCGGCACAAGGAAACCAGAGGTGGAGTTGGGATCGCCGTTACCAAACGTCAGCTCTTTACGTTTGGCGAGCATGTCGTTCAGGTTGTTGATGGGGCTGTCTTTATTGACGATCAGCACGCTCCAGTAACCCGGAGAGCCATCCGCGGCAACGGTCTGGGCAAAGACCTGGCCGTTCGCGCGATCCACCGCTTCCATGGCGGAGAGGTTACCGTACCAGGCGATGTCGACTTTGTTAAAGCGCATCCCCTGGATGATGCCCGCATAGTCCGGGGCGAAGAAGGCGTTCACTTTGATCCCCAGTTTGGTTTCCATATCTTTCAGGAACGGTTCCCACTGAGGTTTCAGGTTCTGCTGTGATTCCGTCGAAATAATGCCAAAGTTCAGCGCTTTTTCCTGCTCCTGGGCGTACGCAGGGCTTAACAGAGTGCTTATGCTGAACATGCTGGTAAACGCCAGCGCGGCAACGGCTTTGTAGCTCATGTACTTTCCTCGGATCGGTTTTAATTAAGCAGCCTGCGCGTTCTCTTCGACGCGGTTAATGCTGCGGTAGAGATGGTCGAAACGGTCGTTATCAAACTGATGGCTTGGGCCATCAAAGAACACATGCCCCTGACGCAACGCGACGATGCGCTCGCAATAGCGCAGGGCGTAGTCCACCTGGTGCAACGTCACCACCACGGTGATGCCGTCGTTGAGGTTGATGTCGCGCAGGGTTTCCATCACGATGCGAGCCGATTCCGGGTCCAGCGAGGCAATGGGTTCATCGGCAAGAATGATTTGCGCTTTTTGCATCAGGGCACGGGCGATAGCCACGCGCTGCTGCTGTCCACCGGACAGGGTGGAGACGCGCTGGTGGGCGAAATGCGCCATTCCGACGCGGGTCAGCGCCTGCAACGCTTCCTGCTTTTGAGAGGGGGAGAACCAGCGCAGACAGGTGCGCCAGAACGGGGTGCTGCCGAGCGCGCCAATCAGCACGTTCTCCAGTACCGTCAGGCGATTGACCAGGTTGAACTGCTGGAAGATATAGCCCGTCTGGGCGCGGCTTTTGCGGATATCCCGCGCCAGGCGTCCTGCACGCTGCACGGTGTTGCCCAGCAGCTCGACGTGGCTTTCTGAGGTCTTATCACAGGTGATAAGGCCGCTTAAATGACGCATAAGGGTGGATTTACCAGAGCCGGATGGCCCCAGGAGCGCCACCATTTCGCCCTGCTGGACGGTCAGATCAACGGCATGCAGGGCCTTGTTGTGATGAAAGGTCTTGCTCAGTTTCTCGACGCGGATAACAGTTTGCATATGCTGGGCCTCACAATAAATGTGGCCTCATGCTGGCGCATCAATATGACATTTGGGTTAAGTCTCGGTTGCGGGAGTTTGAAGAGTTGAGGGGAGTTTGATGACAGGCGGGGGCAGACTGCCCACCGCCAGAAGATCACTGCTGTTGCTTAACGACGTTAATCATCCACGGCACGCCGTATTTGTCGGTGACTTTACCGAAACCGTGCGCCCAGAAGGTCTCCTGCCAGGCCATTTCGATATGGCCTTCCGCGGCCAGATTGTCGAACCAGCGTTTGCCTTCTGCCACGTCCTGGGTGTCCAGCACCAGCGTGAACCCGGCATACTGCGCTTTGCTGCCGGGCGGCTGCCCATCACTCATCATGATATCGCTGCCCGCAATGCGAACATTCGAGTGGGCGATCGCCGAATCCGGAAACTGCATGCCAGACGGACAGCCTTCTTCGCTGCTGTCGCCTTTTGGCATTTCACCGAAGGTGATTTTATAGAGGAGCTCTGCGCCGACGGCGTGCTGATAAAAGGCGGAGGCCTCGGCACAGTTACCGGCGAAAGAGATGTAGGGACTTAACGGCATAATCTATACCTCACGTAAGAAGAGCCCGTTAAGTGTAGTTCTCGCCAGCCCGGTAAGCGAAGCGCCACCGGGCGGGTAAATCAGTTCTTTTTCACAAACTCTGATTTCAGTTTCATCGGGCCAAAGCCGTCAATTTTGCAGTCAATATTATGGTCGCCTTCTACCAGACGGATATTCTTCACTTTAGTGCCGATCTTCAGCATGGAAGAGCTGCCTTTAACCTTCAAATCTTTAATCACGGTGACGCTGTCGCCATCAGCCAGCAGATTACCGTTCGCATCTTTTACAACAAGCGTATCAGTATCGTGCGACGGCTCGGCGTCATTCCATTCGTGAGCGCATTCCGGGCAGATGAACATGCCATTATCTTCATAGGTGTATTCAGAATTGCATTTCGGGCAGTGTGGGAGTTGCATAAGGGTATCCTCAAAAAGTGCGTAACACGCTGGAAAGTGCCAGCAAAATGACGGCTGGGTGCCGAAAAAGGGGGCAAGTATAACGCAAATCCACACCGTTGTCGGTGATATTCTATTTAAAAAAAAAGCAAAAAGCGTGTCGCCAGTGACATTTCCTGTCAGTCAGTTAAGCGATGCTTACGGCATTAACACGGTGGAAAGAAATGGCAGTAAATATATCGAATATTTTATTGCAGCAAATTGCTACGCACCTCCATTTCGGATAAGGTGAAGCGACACATTGTTATTTATCTCCTGACTTCTCCGTCATCCATATCTTATGGCGGTGACACATTACCTCTCTTTTTAGGTGGGTAAATAATGATGATATATCCTGAAGTTTCTTAAAAATGGGCCAGGCTTTTATCTTTTGGCTGTCATGCCAGAGGGGAAGCTTTACACGCCATGCAAGGATAGCGATTTATTTCTGATTATCTTCAATCAGTTATATTTCGGTGAACATGTTTTCCACACGTGATCATATAAGCCTGAACAACATAATTAAAACCAGTGGCTTAATAAAAGTAATAAATTTGCGTTAAGGAAAGGCTTTTATCATGCACACACAGACCATTTTTGAATTAAGCCAGGAAGCAGAGCGTTTGTTACAGCTCGCCCTGCAAAATCTTGATACGTTGAAATCAATGCCGACGGCGAAGCTGGAAAGCACCGCCGCAGCCATTACGGGTGAAAAGAACAACGTCTTACCTTTGCATTTTAGTGCGCGGGGTGTCGAAGCCCAGCAGGCTATGCTGAATAATGAATTACGAAAAATAACCCGTCTGGAAATGGTGCTGGCAATTGTGGGCACCATGAAAGCGGGGAAATCGACCACCATTAATGCCATTGTCGGAACCGAAGTGTTGCCGAACCGCAACCGACCGATGACGGCGCTTCCGACATTGATCCGTCATACGCCGGGTCAGAAAGAGCCGGTGCTCCATTTTGCTCACGTCTCTCCTATCGATGAATTAATCCTCCTGTTACAGAAAAAGCTCTGCGATTACGATCGCGGGAAGCTGGCGCAGCGTCTGGAAATTGATAAGGACATGATTACGCTGCTTGAAAGAATTGAAAAAGGTGAGGCTTTCGAGAAGCATCACCTGGGTGCGCAGCCGATATTTCATTGTCTGAAAAGCCTTAACGATCTGGTGAGGCTCTCACAGGCGTTGGGCGTCGAGTTTCCGTTCTCTGAATATGCGGCCATCGAACACATTCCGGTGATCGAAGTGGAGTTCGTGCATCTCGCGGGTCTGGATGCCCACCTTGGGCAACTGACGCTGCTTGATACCCCCGGGCCGAATGAGGCCGGGCAACCGCATCTGCAAAAAATGCTGAGCGAGCAGTTATCCCGCGCGTCGGCGGTGCTGGCGGTGATGGATTACACCCAGCTCAAATCGATTTCCGATCAAGAGGTCCGGCAGGCCATTTCAGTCGCCGGTAAATCGGTGCCGCTGTATGCGCTGGTCAATAAATTCGATCAGAAAGATCGTAACAGCGACGATGAAGAACAGGTTAAAGCGATGATCTCCGGCACCTTAATGAAAGGGAATATTTCGCCGGGGCAAATTTATCCCGTTTCGTCGATGTGGGCGTATCTGGCGAACCGCGCCCGTTATGAGATGACTACCCACGGTCAGCTACCGGATCACAAGGAGCAGCGCTGGGTTCAGGATTTTGCCGAAGCCGCGCTGGGACGCCGCTGGCGTACGGAGGATTTGGACGACATCGACCATATTCGTCATGCTGCCGATTTGCTGTGGGAAGATTCGTTATTTGAACAGCCGATCCGCAAGCTTATTTATGCCGCCTATGCCAATGCATCGCTCTTCGCTCTGCGTTCGGCGTCGCATAAGCTGCTTAACTACGCCCAAAATGCCCGGGAGTACCTGGACTTCCGCTACCAGGGGCTGACGGTCGCTTTTGAGGCGCTGGAATTGAATATCGCGCGCCTGGAAGAGGACATGGCCCTGCTGCATACGCGTCAGCGCGTGGTGAGCGACGAAGTGAAGCATGAAGTGGAGCAGGCGCTTAACGCCACCGCTGACTTTATGATGTCGCAGAATACTTCACTCCAGCAGGCAATTAGCCATGTGTTTAGCGCCCGCTCTGTTCTCGACCTGGCGGGCATCGAACCGCGGGATCTTCGCCGTGACGAGCCGCAGGCGCTGAAACAGCTGGTACTGGATGATGAAGGACAGGCGCAAATTGCGCTGAGTAAAATCCGCTCCTCCTGCGAGCTGATCATGCTGGATGCGCAGACGAAGATCGGCCGGGAGCTGGCGTTACGCTTCGATCAACTGGAGTCGACGTTGGCGCGCTCGCTGAATGAAGCCATGCGGCCAATCGAAACGCGTATTAAAGAACAACTCAGCCATGCGGGTTTTCGCGCGCGGATAAGCTTCCCGGCGTTTCAGGCGCATCAACTTAACTTCAACACCCGGGCGCTGTTTAACGATGCCATTGCGCAGGATCACCGCCCGGCAGGCCAGCCAGCGGGCGCGGCGAGCATGCGTGAAACCGTCTCTCGCTGGCTGAATAACCCGGGCTGGGGCTGGGAAGATTATGTTGTCGCACGAACACGCTATGTCATTGATATTGAACAGCTGCATGAAAAATTCAAGCAGCATATCGACCAGTTCTGTGAACAAATCCGTAAAGCTTTGACGGCCCAGGTCGATGTCTCTGTTACGGCGGGGATGGCAACGTTCTTTGCGGAATTTTCGTTATGCCTGACCGGGTTACAGGAAAGTTTGCGTGATAGCCTCGCAGTACGTCAGCAAAATGAGCATTCGACCCGAGCGCTCAGCCAGCTGTTAAAGCAAAGTATCACGACTGCGACGTGGATACAGGAAGATACCCGACTGTTACGCGATGATATTCAAACCCTATTCGCGGCAGAACAACCATGACAACACAACTACTGGACGGCCCCGGGCGAACGCTGGAGTGTATTCATCCAAAATTTATGGTCGATCTGGTTCAGGGGGTAGACGCGGCGCGTCATCCCCACCCGGGACCACAACAGCTGCAGTTTCGTGAGCGTTTGACCCAGGAGATCATGACGCATACCCGGCTACGGCCCTGGGCGATGGCGGGTATGCTTAATGAAAATGCGGCGCTGCGCCTGGGGCTGGCGGAAAAGCTGGCCGGTATGCTTGACCCCGGGCACCTTGCGCTGACGCTGATGGCAGACAAATTGATTGCGCTGCGTCAGCAGACTAACCCGCGGGCCCAGCAGTCGCCCGGCCTGATTCAGCAGTACGCTGAGCTTTCCGCTCATTTTACGCAACGAGCCGCCTATAAAGAGAAGGCGCTCTCCCAGCGAGGGCTGACGGTGCAGGCGGGTGAGCACAGTGAACAAATTTTTACCCGCTGGCGAGCCGGTCACTACGATGGCTGGTCGCTGGCCGGGCGTTGCTACGTCGTCCTGGAAGAGCTGCGCTGGGGCGCATTTGGTGATGCCTGTCGCCTGGCGAATGAAGACGTGGCGGCGATGCTCAAGGATAACTTACGCAGTATGGCGGCAAACTATCTTGCGCAGGGCATCAACGCTTCTCCTTCCACCCGCCATTTCTACCATCAGTGGCTGACAACGCCCGCGTCGCCGGGATTGATAGATCATAAAGACATGCTCGGCTGGCTGGGCGACTGGTGTCAGGCGGATAACCATCCGGTGAGCTGGTCGGTGACGCAAAGCTGGCACACTGTCGCGCTGGGTATGCCGAGGCTGTGCTCGGCAAAACGGCTTGTGGATGGGATGGTGGAAGAGATTTTTGGTGGCTGAAATCCCCCTCTCACCGGGAGGGGGAGCACCGGTTAGTGGTGTGTTTCAACAGGCTTAGGCTCTGTCTGAACCTCAGCAACATGTCCGACACGTTTTGCGTACAGTGCGGTGATGATGGGAACCAGAATCGCGGTCACAATCACGCTGGCTGCAACCAGTGCCGTCGCGGACGCAGCCACCGGTTCAAAAGCCGGATTAATCTGCGCAATGATCACCGGGTTGGCCACGGCTGCACCTGCGGCTGAAGAGGCGGCGATCCCCGCCGTTCCGTTTCCTCCCCCAATGACCCGGTCGGCAATAATCAGCGGAATACCGGTGATGATGATCACCGCCACGCCCAGCACGATACCCAGCAGACCCGTATCGAGGATGACATTCAGGTTGATGGTATTACCCAGCGCAAAACCGAAGAACGGGATCAGCACCGGCGTGGCTTTGCTGAAGAAATCACGCAGATCGTGATCCAGGTTACCCAGAGCAAAACCGATCAGGAAGGGCAGGATCGCGCCGATAAAGTGGTGGGGTTCAAAGGACGCCAGGCCAGCAGAGCCCAGAATCAGCATGGTCATCAGCGGACCGGACTCCAGAGACATCAGGACAAATGCACCTGACTCTTCTTTGGTGCCGTACTGGTTCATCAGGCTGGCATACAAACCGCCGTTGGTCATATCCATCGCAGAGACAATTGCCAGAACCGATAATCCGGCGAAGAATCCGGTCTGAATTCCATTCTCCGGAATGAACATCGCACAGATCATTGCCACTACCCAGGCCACGGCAATTTTCGTAATCACCAGCGTGCCGGATTTCCGTAATACGGTGCCTGTTGCCCGTAAATTAATTGAGGCGCCGATACAAAAGAACCAGACGGCCAGAATGGGAACGGTGCCCGTAATCATCCCTTTTGTGAACCCGCCAAAATAAGCGCCGGTTTCAGGAGCCAGGGTATTCAGGATAGCGCCCAGTACAAGCGGAACCAGCATCATACCGCCCGGTATGCGTTCAATCGTGGCTTTAATCTTCATAGATAACCCTCAAATCGTATCCCGCATGGCGGGCGGCAAAAAACTAAAAAATAAATCAATAAATTCAATGAATTGAATGTCTTTGGGTTCGATGGTGTCATTACCCATGCAATAAAACTAAAAAAGCGATCCTGGTAAACGCGGTGCCACAGCACCGGGAACGTGGTATTCGGAATTATCATGCGATCATTGGAATGATGATTCAATTAAAATAAAACAGTGTTTTAGTTATCTGCATCACATATTGACGTAAACGTTTTAAACACGCGTCGGAGGGTTAGAATTTATGTAAATCTGATGTGAAGTAATGGGGTTTCATTTTCCGTTGTCCGGGAAATAATGATGTATGTGAGGATGTGTTTTTATGGCGATTGAGAACGTGCAGATTTGCGCTAATTGACAAAAACTGCAGCCAGCTGACGTAACATAAATATATGTGTGAAGTTGATCACAAATATAAACGCTGGTAGGGTAAAAAGGTCATTAACTGCCCAGGCAGGCGTCAACAGGTTCGGTTGTATCGACGTAAAACGTCAATGTAAGTAAACCTGCTACGCTTGAATAAGGCGATTCGCATGGAGCGGATCCCATGGTTCACAGATCGCATACGGGACTGTGAAACGGACAGGGCCGAGTCTACGAGGATAGCTATGCTCAGAAGGAAAAAAATCAAACCCATCACGCTTCGCGACGTCACCATTATTGATGATGCCAAACTGCGCAAAGCGATCACCGCCGCCTCGCTGGGTAATGCGATGGAATGGTTCGATTTTGGTGTTTACGGCTTTGTGGCCTATGCGTTAGGTAAAGTGTTCTTCCCCGGCGCCGACCCCAGTCTGCAGATGATTGCCGCGCTGGGTACGTTCTCCGTCCCCTTCCTGATTCGCCCGCTGGGTGGTCTGTTCTTCGGTATGCTTGGCGATAAATATGGTCGCCAGAAGATCCTTGCTATCACCATTGTCATTATGTCGATCAGTACGTTCTGTATCGGCCTGATACCGTCCTATGCCAGCATCGGCATTTGGGCTCCGATTCTGCTGCTGCTTTGTAAGATGGCCCAGGGCTTCTCCGTAGGCGGTGAGTATACGGGTGCCTCTATCTTTGTCGCAGAGTATTCCCCGGACCGTAAGCGCGGCTTTATGGGAAGCTGGCTGGACTTCGGCTCAATTGCCGGGTTTGTCCTGGGTGCGGGCGTAGTGGTGCTGATTTCTACCGTCGTCGGTGAAGAGAACTTCCTCTCCTGGGGCTGGCGTATTCCGTTCTTCCTGGCGCTGCCGTTAGGGATTATCGGTCTTTACCTGCGTCATGCTCTTGAAGAAACGCCGGCGTTCCAGCAGCACGTTGAGAAGCTGGAGCAGGGCGACCGCGAAGGGCTGCAGGATGGCCCGAAAGTCTCCTTTAAAGAGATTGCGACGAAGCACTGGCGCAGCCTGCTGACCTGTATTGGTCTGGTCATCTCCACGAATGTGACCTACTACATGTTGTTGACCTACATGCCGAGCTATCTGTCGCATAACCTGCACTATTCAGAAGACCACGGTGTGCTGATTATTATCGCCATCATGGTGGGTATGCTGTTTGTGCAGCCGATTATGGGGCTGTTGAGTGACCGCTTTGGCCGTCGACCGTTCATTATTCTGGGGAGTGTCGCGCTGTTTGCCCTGGCAATCCCGGCCTTTATTCTGATTAACAGTAATGTGCTGGGGCTGATTTTTGCCGGTCTGCTGATGCTGGCGGTGATCCTCAACTGCTTTATCGGGGTGATGGCCTCGACGCTGCCTGCGATGTTCCCGACACACATTCGGTACAGTGCGCTGGCGGCTGCCTTTAACATCTCGGTGCTGATTGCCGGTCTGACCCCGACGCTTGCCGCCTCGCTGGTGGAAAGTACGCAGAACCTGATGATGCCGGCTTATTACCTGATGGTTATCGCGGTGATTGGTTTGATTACGGGTATTACCATGAAGGAGACGGCGAATCGTCCTCTTAAAGGGGCCACGCCTGCGGCGTCTGATATCCAGGAAGCGAAAGAGATCCTGCGCGAACACTACGATAATGTAGAGCAGAAGATTGAAGACATTGATGCAGAGATTGAAGAGCTGCAGCAAAAACGCTCCCGCCTGGTGGACCAGCATCCACGAATCAACGAGTAATAAAAAACCCGCCGCTGGCGGGTTTTCTTTTATTAGCAGCCTGCAGCGATGTAATCGCCATTGGCGCTGATGGGGAGTACCGTCAGGAACAGCACGGTCGCGAACAGGATCAGGACTATCCCTCCGGCTATTTTAAAGACCGGAACCAGCCAGCTGAGTGAAGCCCCGCCGCCAAACCAGGCCACCGTCCGCTCTCGGGCATAACGTACCGCCAGTGACAGGCCCATAATCGACAACGCCGTTCCCAGCGACATGGTCATGACCGCGGCCATCCCCCAGGTAACAATACCCAGCGCATTTGAAAACATCAGGATCATGATCGCCCCGCTGCACGGACGCGCACCAATCGCCAGTATGACGCCCAACCGGGTTTTCCAGTCGCCTTGCGCCAGATCTGCACCTACACCGTGATGACCACAACCACAGTGTTCATTATGTTGATGAAGGGGTGTGATGGCTGAGATAGCCATCCGGCGAGGTCGCAGGCTTTTCAGCGCCTGGTAAATGACAAATACACCAAATGCACCGATGAGCACCGCGCTGATCTTCTCGACGTACCAGCGGCTGGTACTGATATCCCCCGATGCGAGGTTAAACCCTACCGCCAGAATAAAGACAAAGAGAATGGCACTGACGCCCTGCATCAGGCTGCCAAGAAAAGGAACGACCCGGGCGGCCCGTTCGCTTTCTTTATTTGTCGTGAGGTAGGTCGTCACAATGAATTTCCCATGCCCCGGCCCGATGGCATGCAACACGCCATAGAAGAAGGCGCCGGTTAATAGCCATAACCCGCCGCTGTACTGGTGGTTGTTAAGCTGGAGCAGGTACATCACCAGATAACGGTGCAGGGTAATTTGCGTGGCAAGGCACCACTGAAGAAAGGTGTTCCAGTGCGTATGCAGGGTAAACCCGGCTAAGAGGATCGCCAGCAACATGATGCCTGCTGTAGGAAGACGCCAGTCACGCGTCAGTTGTTGTGTGGTCATGGGGTGGCCTGGTGGGGGAATATTTGTCGCTAGTATAGTTGATCTTGCCTGTTAATCCGTAGGATCGCACAGAGATCCCGCCTCAATTGTGGATAAGTCTGTGCGTAAAAGGGTATAAAGCGGGGTTTTGCTGGGGAATACAGCAGTCAGTCATCTTTTTGCAACTTTTAGGTTGCGGCCTGCAGAGAACTCCCTATAATGCGCCTCCATCGACACGGCAGATGTGAATCACTTCACAGTTAACCCGGTCGGTTGAAGAGAAAAAAATCCTGAACTTCAGGGTTGACTCTGAAAGAGGAAAGCGTAATATACGCCACCTCGCGACGGTGAGCTGTAAGCCGCGTCGCAACTGCTCTTTAACAATTTATCAGACAATCTGTGTGGGCACTCAAAGTGACATGGATTCTTAATGTCTTCGGACACTAAATGAATACCAAGTCTCTGAGTGAACATACGTAATTCATTACGAAGTTTAATTCACGAGCATCAAACTTAAATTGAAGAGTTTGATCATGGCTCAGATTGAACGCTGGCGGCAGGCCTAACACATGCAAGTCGAACGGTAGCACAGAGAGCTTGCTCTCGGGTGACGAGTGGCGGACGGGTGAGTAATGTCTGGGAAACTGCCTGATGGAGGGGGATAACTACTGGAAACGGTAGCTAATACCGCATAACGTCGCAAGACCAAAGAGGGGGACCTTCGGGCCTCTTGCCATCAGATGTGCCCAGATGGGATTAGCTAGTAGGTGGGGTAACGGCTCACCTAGGCGACGATCCCTAGCTGGTCTGAGAGGATGACCAGCCACACTGGAACTGAGACACGGTCCAGACTCCTACGGGAGGCAGCAGTGGGGAATATTGCACAATGGGCGCAAGCCTGATGCAGCCATGCCGCGTGTATGAAGAAGGCCTTCGGGTTGTAAAGTACTTTCAGCGGGGAGGAAGGTGTTGTGGTTAATAACCGCAGCAATTGACGTTACCCGCAGAAGAAGCACCGGCTAACTCCGTGCCAGCAGCCGCGGTAATACGGAGGGTGCAAGCGTTAATCGGAATTACTGGGCGTAAAGCGCACGCAGGCGGTCTGTCAAGTCGGATGTGAAATCCCCGGGCTCAACCTGGGAACTGCATTCGAAACTGGCAGGCTAGAGTCTTGTAGAGGGGGGTA
>NZ_KI973182.1:4370378-4401938 GCF_000534435.1 Enterobacter sp. BIDMC 26
TAACGATAAAGCGGGTGAAAAGCCCGCTCGCCGGAAGACCAAGGGTTCCTGTCCAACGTTAATCGGGGCAGGGTGAGTCGACCCCTAAGGCGAGGCCGAAAGGCGTAGTCGATGGGAAACAGGTTAATATTCCTGTACTTGGTGTTACTGCGAAGGGGGGACGGAGAAGGCTATGTTAGCCGGGCGACGGTTGTCCCGGTTTAAGCATGTAGGCGGAGGTTCCAGGTAAATCCGGTTCCTTGTTAACGCTGAGGTGTGATGACGAGGCACTACGGTGCTGAAGTAACAAATGCCCTGCTTCCAGGAAAAGCCTCTAAGCATCAGGTAACACGAAATCGTACCCCAAACCGACACAGGTGGTCAGGTAGAGAATACCAAGGCGCTTGAGAGAACTCGGGTGAAGGAACTAGGCAAAATGGTGCCGTAACTTCGGGAGAAGGCACGCTGATATGTAGGTGAAGTCCCTGCGGATGGAGCTGAAATCAGTCGAAGATACCAGCTGGCTGCAACTGTTTATTAAAAACACAGCACTGTGCAAACACGAAAGTGGACGTATACGGTGTGACGCCTGCCCGGTGCCGGAAGGTTAATTGATGGGGTTAGCGGTAACGCGAAGCTCTTGATCGAAGCCCCGGTAAACGGCGGCCGTAACTATAACGGTCCTAAGGTAGCGAAATTCCTTGTCGGGTAAGTTCCGACCTGCACGAATGGCGTAATGATGGCCAGGCTGTCTCCACCCGAGACTCAGTGAAATTGAACTCGCTGTGAAGATGCAGTGTACCCGCGGCAAGACGGAAAGACCCCGTGAACCTTTACTATAGCTTGACACTGAACACTGGTCCTTGATGTGTAGGATAGGTGGGAGGCTTTGAAGCGTGGACGCCAGTCTGCGTGGAGCCAACCTTGAAATACCACCCTTTAATGGCTGGTGTTCTAACGTAGACCCGTGATCCGGGTTGCGGACAGTGTCTGGTGGGTAGTTTGACTGGGGCGGTCTCCTCCCAAAGAGTAACGGAGGAGCACGAAGGTTAGCTAATCCTGGTCGGACATCAGGAGGTTAGTGCAATGGCATAAGCTAGCTTGACTGCGAGAGTGACGGCTCGAGCAGGTGCGAAAGCAGGTCATAGTGATCCGGTGGTTCTGAATGGAAGGGCCATCGCTCAACGGATAAAAGGTACTCCGGGGATAACAGGCTGATACCGCCCAAGAGTTCATATCGACGGCGGTGTTTGGCACCTCGATGTCGGCTCATCACATCCTGGGGCTGAAGTAGGTCCCAAGGGTATGGCTGTTCGCCATTTAAAGTGGTACGCGAGCTGGGTTTAGAACGTCGTGAGACAGTTCGGTCCCTATCTGCCGTGGGCGCTGGAGAATTGAGGGGGGCTGCTCCTAGTACGAGAGGACCGGAGTGGACGCATCACTGGTGTTCGGGTTGTCATGCCAATGGCACTGCCCGGTAGCTAAATGCGGAAGAGATAAGTGCTGAAAGCATCTAAGCACGAAACTTGCCCCGAGATGAGTTCTCCCTGAGACTTTAAGTCTCCTGAAGGAACGTTGAAGACTACGACGTTGATAGGTCGGGTGTGTAAGCGCAGCGATGCGTTGAGCTAACCGATACTAATGAACCGTGAGGCTTAACCTTACAACGCCGAAGCTGTTTTGGCGTGAGAGAGACGATTTTCAGCTGATACAGATTACAGAATTTGCCTGGCGGCTTTAGCGCGGTGGTCCCACCTGACCCCATGCCGAACTCAGAAGTGAAACGCCGTAGCGCCGATGGTAGTGTGGGGTCTCCCCATGCGAGAGTAGGGAACTGCCAGGCATCAATTAAAAGAACCCCGTACCGTATGGTGCGGGGTTTTTTGCTTTGGGGCGCGAAATACACATCTGAATACCCCAAATAGTGCCGCCAGACAAGGCGAAGCCACGATACGGTAACCCCAAACCCCATCATCTCTCTTCAGGATCCCCAAACATTTCAGATCAGTACGGAATTTAGTGTACACAGGGCCACTTTAAGCGCCATGAAATACTGCAGGAACAGGTTTACGAGGATGTGACCGGAGAGTGGTTACAGGAGAGTTTATCATACGCAGAAAAGCAAAAACCCAGCCATAGGCTGGGTTCTTTAAATAGTGGTGCCCGGACTCGGAATCGAACCAAGGACACGGGGATTTTCAATCCCCTGCTCTACCGACTGAGCTATCCGGGCAACGGAGCGCATTAAACCGCAATCGCGCCTGATCGTCAACACTATTTCGGGAAAAGCCGTTCAACTGCTTAACTTTGCGGCAATCTGATGGTTTACGCGCCGAACAGGTCAAATTCTTCAGACAGATTACGTCAGCGCGCCACCCATACGACACTGCGCAAAACGCAGGATATCTTCGGCCAGACGGTGTGCTGTATCCACATCGGCCTGGCTACGGTTTACCAGCATGCGGCTCAGGCAACCTTCCAGTACCAGCTCCATCTGCTTAGCGACCATCGCCGGGTCATCCACTTCGAGCGTGGTCAGCAGTTCGTGCGTGAAATCATGCGCCGCCCGCTTTTGCTGATCCGCCAGTTGATGGATAGGATGGCCGGGGTCAGGGTAGAAGGTGCAGGCGGCAATAAACAGGCAACCCGGATAACGGTTGTTGCTTACGCATTCGCTCAGGGCGGTATAACGCGCCAGCAGCTTTTGCTCCGCAGTCAGTTCTTCATTTAACATCAGCTGCCTGCGCCAGACATCAACCTGCTGGCTGAGATAACGCAGGGCATCGTAAAGCAGCGCCTCTTTATCCGGCCAGAAGCGCATGAGTTCATCCAGAGGATAATCAATACGGTCGGCTACCATCTCAAGCGTGGTGCTGGCGATCCCTTGAATCTCAAGTAATTGCAGGGCTTGTCCCAGTACGTCTTCGCGTTGCACGGTTATCTCCTCCGTTATTCCCAACGGTTTGTCCCGTTTCAAGTGTTGTTTACGGTTGGCGATTGCGCAAATGCGCGCTGAATGCCGTCGCGTCCATAAACCCGGTTACACGCTGTGCGGGCTGCTCCTGGCCCTGTTCATTGAAGAACAGAATGGTTGGCAGACCCAGCACGTTAAGTTGCTTCAGCAGTGCCTTATCCGCTGTACTGTTGGCGGTGACGTTCGCCTGGAGCAGAACCGTCTCTTTCAGTGCACTTTGCACCTGCGGATCGCTAAACGTGTACTTTTCGAATTCTTTACAGGCGACACACCAGTCCGCATACAGATCCAGCATGACCGGTTTGCCTTTCGCCTGCGCCAGTGCGCTGTTGAGTTCATCCACGTTCTTTATCTGGATGAAGTTCAAATGCGCCTGCGTTTGTCCCGCGGGTGTGCCAAATGCCCAGTCCTGCAGTGGCCGTACGCTCACCAGCGCGGCGGCGAGCAGGAGGATTTGCACCAGACGCATCCACGGCTTTTTCGCTGCCAGGCTTGTGATAAACGCCCAACAGAAGAAGGCAACACCGAGCATTGCCCACAGGCGCATCCCCCAGACGTCGCCGATAATACGCTCGAGTAAGAACACCGGCAGCGCCAGAATGACAAAACCAAACGCGGTTTTCACCGTCTCCATCCACGGGCCGCTCTTGGGCAGCAGACGGTTGCCAAATACCGTTACCAGAATCAATGGCAGACCCATTCCCAGCGCGTAGAGATACAACGTACCACCGCCGAGCCACAGGTTACCGCTCTGGGCAATATACAGCAGGATCGCGCTCAGTGGCGCGGTAGTGCACGGTGAGCAAATCAACCCGGCGATGGCACCCATCACGAACACGCCGCCCGGGGAACCACCCTGCTGACGGTTACTCATCAGCGTTAAGCGAGTCTGCAACGCGGACGGCAGCTGTAAGCTGAACAAACCAAACATCGACAGCGCCAGCAGAATAAATACGATCGACAGGCCAGCCAGCACATAAGGGTGCTGAAGTGCAGCCTGGAACTGCAGTCCGGCAGCAGCAACCACGAGGCCAAGTGCGGTGTAGGTTAACGCCATACCCTGCACGTAGATAAAGGCCAGCAGCAGGGCGCGTGCGGTTGAAAGACGTTGCTTGCCGCCAAGGACAATCCCGGAGATAAGCGGATACATGGGCAGCACGCACGGCGTGAAGGCGATGCCGATACCAATCAGTAAAGCCCACAAGGCGGAGAAGGGCAGCGCTGTGCGACCGTCGTCCTTCACCCCGGTGCTCTCCCCTGCGGGAAGAGCAGGCATACTGGCGGCCGCTTTAACTTCGCTCAGCGGAATGACTTTGGTTTCCGGCGGATAGCAGAAGCCTGCATCAGCACAGCCCTGATACGTGACGGTCACGGTGGCGCCTTTATCGGCCTGATTGACCGCCACGGGCACGCTTAACCGCTGGCGATAGATTTCACTTTTGCCGAAAAACTCGTCTTCATGCCACTCGCCCGCAGGCATCTGAAGTGGGCCTACCTTTGCCTGAGCAGGCGTGATGCTGACCTGCTTGCGATAGAGGTAATACCCCTCTTTTATCTGCCAGGTAAGATTCAGGTCATGCTGATCTTGTTGAAAATCGAAAACAAATGCCTGGTCGGCAGAAATAACGTTCGAACGGCCGGGAGCGTCAAATAACCCGGCAAAAACTGATGTGCTGCACAGCAGCAGGATCAGCGTAAGGAAGCGTTGAGCCATGAGAGATAATCGTTGTCGCCGTGGACCACTGGCAATACCAGCAGTTCGGGGGTTTGATAAGGATGATGAGATTTGAGGCAGTCCAGGAGTGCCTGCTGGTTCGCCAGATTGGTTTTGAGCAACATCTGGACTTCGTACTCCTGCTCCAGTTTACCTTCCCAGTAGTAAAGGGAGGTGGCGCCAGGAAGGAGCGTCACGCAGGCTGCCAGTTTTTCGGCCAGCACTTTGGCGGCGAGATCCTGGGCAGAGGCTTCATCAGGGGCGGTACAAAGGACAACAACGGCATCAGGCGTGTTCACAAGTCGACCTCCTCATCACGAAAGTCTTCACTATATCACGCAAGGCTATTGGTCATTAATGAAACGGGCCGCAGAGCGGCCCGTTTTTAACTATTTTTACAACCTATCATTGTTTACAGCACGATGCCGCCAATGATAAAGCCGAGGATCACGCACAGCGAGATAGCCACCACGCCCGGGATCAGGAACGCATGGTTAAACACGTACTTACCGATGCGAGTCGAGCCAGTGTCATCCATCTCAACCGCCGCCAGCAGGGTTGGGTAGGTGGGTAAAACGAACAGCGCAGAAACGGCAGCAAACGAGGCGATAGCCGTCAGCGGGGTAACACCCAGCATCAGTGCCGCAGGCATCAGGGCTTTGGTGGTGGCCGCCTGAGAGTAAAGCAGGGTTGCGGCAAAGAAAAGCACCACAGCCAGGAGCCACGGATAGTTGTGCAGCAGGTCGCCCGCAACGGTCTGGATATCGCTGATGTGAGCTTTCACGAAGGTATCACCAAGCCAGGCCACACCCAGTACACACACACAGGCGCTCATACCGGATTTAAAGGTGCTGGCGTTGAGCACTTCGCTGGTGTCGATTTTACAGGTGATGCTGATCAGCGTAGCGATAGTCAGCATGAATACCACAATCGCTTCGTTACGCGGCAGGACCGGGTTCTGGATCAGACCCACGGTGTCACTGATGGCGGTTGCGTAGAACATGACCGCAACGATACCGATCAGGAACAGCAAGACGGAGCGTTTTGCATGCGGCTTCAGTTCGAAGACCTGGCTACCACGCAGTTTCACTTCACCTTTTGCCAGACGCTCCTGATAAACCGGATCGTCTTTCAGTTCGGCGCCGAGGAAGTTACACAGCACGGCGGTGATCATCACTGCAATCAGCGTCACCGGAATACAGATGGCCAGCAGCGTCAGGTAACTCACGCCCATAGGCTCAAGGATACCGGCGAAGAAGACCACCGCAGCGGAGATAGGTGATGCGGTAATCGCAATCTGGGACGCGACCACGGCAATCGAGAGTGGACGAGACGGACGGATGCCCTGCTCTTTCGCCACTTCGGTAATGACCGGCAGCGTGGAGAAGGCGGTGTGGCCAGTACCGGCGAGAATGGTCATAAACCACGTCACCAGCGGGGCAAGGAAGGTAATGTATTTTGGATGGCGGCGTAACATACGCTCCGCCAGGCTCACCAGGTAGTCCATACCGCCTGCCACCTGCATGGCTGCGATAGCGGCAATAACCGCCATGATGATTTCGATAACGTCAAAAGGGATTGCGCCGGGTTTAATCTGAAAGATAAGGGTAAGTACGAGCACCCCGAGACCGCCGGCAAAACCAATGCCGATACCCCCGAGTCTTGCTCCCAAATAAATCGCCAACAGGACGATGACGAGTTCTGCTCCAAACATAAGGACCTGCCTTGCTTATTAACAAGTTGATATTGAATTGTTGTATTTTGGTAACGCCTATAAAGAAAAAAGGCACGTCACAAGTGACGTGCCTTAAGGAAGCCTAGCCTGAACTGCTACTGTTCGCTTTCATCGGTATATCGTTTCGCTTTGTATGCCGGGTGCATCAGGTTCTGGGCCGAGAAGATATCGTCCAGCTCGGCTTCGGTCAACAGTCCACGCTCCAGAACGACTTCACGCACGCTCTTACCTGTTTCGGCGCAAATCTTACCGACGATGTCGCCGTTATGGTGGCCGATGAACGGGTTGAGGTAGGTGACGATGCCGATGGAGTTGTAGACATACCCTTCACAAACTTCTTTGTTTGCGGTGATGCCGTTAACGCATTTCTCCAGCAGGTTGTAGCAGGCGTTGGTCAGAATGTGGATGGATTCAAACATTGCCTGGCCGATGACCGGCTCCATGACGTTCAGCTGCAGCTGGCCGGCTTCAGAGGCCATGGTCACGGTTGTATCGTTACCGATGACTTTAAAGCAGACCTGGTTCACCACTTCTGGCACTACCGGGTTCACTTTCGCCGGCATGATGGACGAACCGGCCTGCAGCTCTGGCAGGTTGATTTCATTCAGACCAGCGCGTGGACCGGAAGAGAGCAGGCGCAGGTCATTACAGATTTTGGAGAGTTTCACCGCCAGACGTTTCAGGGCGCTGTGAACCATAACGTACGCGCCGCAGTCGGAGGTGGCTTCAATCAGATCTTCTGCAGGCACAACCGGCAGGTTAGAGACTTCAGCCAGCTTCTGTACCGCCAGCTGCTGGTAACCGTCCGGCGTATTCAGACGCGTGCCGATGGCGGTTGCGCCCAGGTTCACTTCCAGCAGCAGCTCGGAGGTGCGCAGCAGGTTTTTAGTTTCTTCGTTAAGCAGCACGTTAAACGCGTGGAATTCCTGACCGAGTGTCATCGGAACCGCGTCCTGCAGCTGGGTACGACCCATTTTCAGGATGTCCTGGAACTCAACGGCTTTGCGCTGGAAGCCATCACCCAGCTGATTGATGGCGTCCACCAGTTTCACTACGGAGGCATACACCGCGATACGGAAGCCGGTTGGGTAGGCGTCGTTAGTGGACTGACATTTATTAACGTGGTCGTTCGGATTCAGATACTGGTATTCACCTTTCTGATGACCCATCAGCTCCAGGCCGATGTTTGCCAGTACTTCGTTGGTGTTCATGTTAACGGAGGTGCCCGCGCCGCCCTGATAGACATCGACCGGGAACTGATCCATGCATTTGCCGTTGTTCAGCACTTCATCGCAGGCAGCGATAATCGCATTTGCCGCGCTTTTTGGAATGGTTTGCAGCTCTTTATTGGCCAGTGCTGCGGCTTTTTTCACCATCACCATGCCACGTACAAATTCAGGGATGTCGCTGATTTTGTTGTTGCTGATGTAGAAGTTTTCAATCGCTCTCAGAGTGTGAACACCATAGTAGGCATCCGCTGGAACTTCCCTGGTACCCAACAAGTCTTCTTCGATACGAATGTTGTTTAACATGTGAACCTTCTTTTCAAGCTGCCGATGGATTGTACTAAACACACAGTATTTATGTGGTTTTGAATATTTTCTGACCGACGATTATTCCCTCAATCAGCCAGATGTTCGAGATCATATGCTGATGATAGCGAATTGCCGTAATCTGGATCACTTATTATCGACCCGATTCCATGATAATTATTAATCTGTGAAATGAGTCACCGCTTTAAAATTTCCAGAAAAAATATCCGTGCAAACCGATTGAATTTTGGCTAACCGTCACCATTTCTTACAGACGCGTTTCGCGAACACATTCAGACAGGGGCCTGAGGGCACCTGCCACACAGGAGATGCCAGTGCGCTGGATACCATTTATTGCTTTCTTTCTCTATGTTTACATCGAGATTTCAATTTTTATCCAGGTCGCCCATGTACTGGGTGTCCTGTTAACGCTGATTCTGGTGATTTTCACTTCGGTGATCGGCATGTCGCTGGTGCGTAATCAGGGTTTCAAAAATTTCCTGATAATGCAGCAGAAGATGGCCGCAGGCGAAAGCCCGGCCGCAGAGATGATCAAAAGCGTCTCGCTGATTATTGCTGGCCTGCTGCTGATCCTGCCGGGATTCTTCACTGACTTCCTCGGCCTGCTGCTGCTTCTGCCGCCGGTGCAAAAACACCTGACCATGAAGCTACTGCCGCATCTGCGTTTTAGCCGTATGCCGGGCGGTGGATTCAGCACAGGGCCGGGTGATACTTTCGAAGGGGAGTATCAGCGTAAAGATGAACAGCGCGACCGTTTAGACCATAAAGACGATCGGTAAAAGAGGCCAGGCCCGGTAAGCGAATCGCTACCGGGCTTTGTTTTACAGGGTGCCGCGTTTCGGTAAAAACAGCCACAGCCCCGCCAGCATGCTAATCGCATACAGGCTTTTCCACCCCACCATCGCCAGCAACAGCAGGCAAAGCACGCCACCAACCACTGCCAGCGCTTTATAGCGACCTTTCAGCAGACGACAACCCGCCAGCATGCACAGCAGGTAGATCATGATGAAAATCCCGTTGGCGTACACGATCAGGGCATCAAGATTGATATTCAGCGCGTAAATACATAGCGAACTCAAGACGCAGCAGCCCAGCACGGTATTAAGCGCATTCAACGGCAGCTGACGTTTAGACAGGCGCGCAAGGCGGCTCTCTGGTTTATCAAGCGCCTGCGACCACACCAGACGCGCAAAGCTCTGGATGTAGATATTGAGGCTGGCGAAACAGGCCAGATAGCCAATAACACAGGCGACCCACAGCGCTTTCAGACCAAACAGTTGCACCACAATGCCCGGCAGCGAGGCAGCGGCCACTTTATCCGCGGCGAACGCGTTAAAATGCAGTACCAGCACGGTACAGGCCCAGTAAACGGTACCTGCTAACAGCAGGCCAATCATCAGGGCGCGCGGGAAATCCCGTTCCGGTTGTTTAAACTCAGAGGCCAGATGGGCGAACGCCTCCAGCCCGACAAAACACCAGAACATTACCGATAGCGCAGCGAACAGCTGCGAATGGTTGACCTCACTTACCGCGGGGAAGGGGATCTCCTTCAGCGTAATATCCCCTTTCCACCAGATGGCGACAATGAGGGCCACAATCAGTATTGCAACGACGGTTTGCAGGTTGGCACTCGAGCTGGCACCCCGTGAGCCGACCCACCAGACGATGGCCAGCGTACCCAGCTCGGCCAGCAGCAGTTGCTCGTTATGCCAGCCAAACAGCGCCTGGCCAAAACCGGTCGCGATATGCAACGCTGCCGGTAGACCGACCGGAATAACAGAAAGAAACAGCCAGCCGGTGACCCGCTCCAGTCGCGGACCAAAGGCCATACCGACAAAGTGCGCTACGCCGCCCGCGCTAGGGAAATGCCGTCCGAGGATGGCAAACACGACCGCGACCGGAAACACCAGCACAATCAGCACTGGCCACGCCCACAGGCTAGTATTGCCGGCCACCAGTGCTGCCAGCGCGGGTACCGCAAACACACCTGTACCTAACAAGGAGGTCGACAGCAGACCCACGCCCTGCGCCAGTCCCAACTCCTGTTTTAGTCCACTCATTGACATCGCCCTGCCACGATCAAAAGAGAGGCGATGGTAACACTTTCGCAAATTTTTTTTCGTCTGCCCCTTGAAGGGGGAAAAAGCTATCCCCATCTCTCAGGGCACTAGTCGGAAAACCGCGTGCGGACCGGCGTCATCCATAACTGATAATGACTTTCTCAAAGGAGAGCTATCAATGAGTATTCGTCCGTTACATGATCGTGTGATCGTCAAACGTAAAGAAGTTGAAACCAAGTCTGCTGGCGGCATCGTTCTGACTGGTTCTGCAGCAGCAAAATCAACGCGTGGCGAAATCATCGCTGTCGGTAAGGGCCGCATTCTGGAAAACGGAACTGTGCAGCCACTGGACGTTAAAGTTGGTGACATCGTAATTTTCAACGATGGCTACGGCGTGAAATCCGAGAAGATCGACAATGAAGAAGTGTTGATCATGTCCGAAAGCGACATTCTGGCAATTGTTGAAGCGTAATTTTACGCACGAGAATTTGAGGAAATAAGAACATGGCAGCTAAAGACGTAAAATTCGGTAACGACGCTCGTGTAAAAATGCTCCGCGGCGTAAACGTACTGGCAGATGCAGTTAAAGTGACCCTGGGCCCGAAAGGCCGTAACGTAGTGCTGGATAAATCCTTCGGCGCGCCAACCATCACTAAAGACGGTGTTTCTGTAGCACGTGAAATCGAGCTGGAAGACAAGTTCGAAAACATGGGTGCGCAGATGGTGAAAGAAGTTGCCTCTAAAGCGAACGACGCTGCAGGCGACGGTACCACCACCGCAACCGTACTGGCACAAGCTATCATCACCGAAGGTCTGAAAGCCGTTGCTGCGGGTATGAACCCAATGGATCTGAAGCGCGGTATCGACAAAGCGGTTACTGCGGCGGTTGAAGAGCTGAAAACACTGTCCGTTCCATGCTCCGACTCTAAAGCGATTGCTCAGGTTGGTACTATCTCCGCTAACTCCGACGAAACCGTAGGTAAACTGATCGCGGAAGCGATGGACAAAGTCGGTAAAGAAGGCGTGATCACCGTTGAAGACGGTACCGGTCTGGAAGACGAACTGGACGTGGTTGAAGGTATGCAGTTCGACCGCGGTTACCTGTCCCCATACTTCATCAACAAGCCAGAAACGGGCGCTGTTGAGCTGGAAAGCCCATTCATCCTGCTGGCTGACAAGAAAATCTCCAACATCCGTGAAATGCTGCCAGTGCTGGAAGCCGTTGCGAAAGCAGGCAAGCCGCTGGTTATCATTGCTGAAGACGTTGAAGGTGAAGCACTGGCGACCCTGGTGGTTAACACCATGCGTGGCATCGTGAAAGTGGCTGCGGTTAAAGCACCTGGCTTCGGCGACCGCCGTAAAGCGATGCTGCAGGATATCGCTACCCTGACTGGCGGTACCGTAATCTCTGAAGAGATCGGTATGGAGCTGGAAAAAGCGACCCTGGAAGACCTGGGCCAGGCTAAACGCGTTGTGATCAACAAAGACACCACCACCATCATCGATGGCGTGGGTGAAGAAGCGGCTATTCAGGGCCGTGTTGCTCAGATCCGTAAGCAGATTGAAGAAGCAACCTCTGATTACGACCGTGAAAAACTGCAGGAGCGCGTAGCGAAACTGGCAGGCGGCGTGGCAGTAATCAAAGTGGGCGCGGCAACTGAAGTTGAAATGAAAGAGAAGAAAGCACGCGTTGACGATGCTCTGCACGCGACCCGTGCAGCAGTAGAAGAAGGCGTGGTAGCTGGTGGTGGTGTCGCGCTGGTGCGTGTTGCCGCTAAACTGGCTGGCCTGACTGCTCAGAACGAAGATCAGAACGTGGGTATCAAAGTTGCGCTGCGCGCAATGGAAGCACCACTGCGTCAGATCGTTTCCAACGCCGGTGAAGAGCCATCCGTGGTTGCGAACATGGTGAAAGCGGGCGAAGGTAACTACGGTTACAACGCTGCAACTGAAGAATACGGCAACATGATCGACTTCGGTATCCTGGATCCAACCAAAGTGACCCGTTCTGCACTGCAGTACGCGGCCTCTGTAGCGGGTCTGATGATCACTACCGAGTGCATGGTGACCGACATGCCTAAAGGCGACGCACCTGACTTAGGTGCTGCGGGTATGGGCGGCATGGGTGGTATGGGCGGCATGATGTAATCGTGCGCTTTACCGCTTAGAATGAGAAAAACCCCCGGGCAGAAATGCTCGGGGGTTTTTCTTTTGGTCATCTTTTTAGTATAAGGTTTACACACGGACAACATCTGCTGTCCAGCTTATTGAAAACGAGGAATAACATGCGCGTAAAAGTCTGTGCAGGGATCGTAGGAGCAGCATTGCTGCTGGCGGGTTGTAGCTCCAGCAATGAGCTGTCTGCTGCAGGTCAGGGCGTTCGCTTTGTTGAAGATAAGCCGGGTAACGAATGCCAGTTTTTAGGCACGGCAACCGGTGAGCAAAGCAACTGGATGTCGGGTCAGCACGGTGAAGAAGGTGGATCTATGCGCGGTGCCGCTAACGCGCTGCGTAACCAGGCTGCAGAGATGGGTGGCAACGTGATTTACGGTGTGAGCAGCCCGTCGCAAGGGATGTTGTCCAGCTTCGTGCCAACGGCCAGCCAGATGAATGGCCAGGTCTATAAGTGCCCTAACTGATCTACATTGCTGATGGCGCTGCGCCCAACCCCACCGGGCGGATAAGCGTAGCGCCACCTGCCGTTATTGTTGCCGCAGTTGCAAATCCAGCGGCGTCTTACTCGGCTCACCGCCAATCTCTCGCGCCAGCTTCGGCACCATATAGCCTGAAACCAGCGTTAACAGTTCGCGCATAATCTGCCGGGCCTCTTCATCCGTGACCATGAAATGCGCCGCGCCTTGCACACGATCCAGTACGTGCAGGTAGTATGGCATCACGCCCGCATCGAATAACGCATTACTGAGCTCCGCCAGAACCCGGGCATTATCATTCACACCGCGCAGCAACACGCTCTGGTTCAACAGCGTCACACCCGCTTTACGCAGACGCGCCATCGCCGCACGGAATGCCTCGTCGATTTCATTCGCATGGTTGATATGGTTCACCAGCAGAACCTGTAAACGAGACTGCTCAAGGCGAGATACCAGACCGTCCGTAATACGTGCCGGAATAACAATCGGTAAACGGCTGTGGATGCGCAAACGCTTAATGTGTGGAATGGCTTCAAGCTGGGTCAACAGCCAGTCCAGCTCATGATCTTTTGCCATCAGCGGATCGCCACCTGAAAAAATGATCTCATCCAGTTCCGGATGGGCGGCGATATAGTCCAGGGCGACCTGCCAGTTGCGTTTATTACCCTGATTTTCGGCATACGGGAAGTGGCGACGGAAACAATAACGGCAGTTTACCGCGCAACCGCCTTTCACCAGCAGAAGAGCACGGTTGAGATATTTGTGCAGTAAACCCGGTACCACACTGTTCTGCTCTTCCAGAGGATCGGTGCTGTATCCTGGCGCCGATATAAACTCTTCCTGCGCAGTAAGCGTTTGTTTTAATAATGGATCGTCAGGGTTTCCTTTCTCCATACGGGCAACAAACGCGCGGGGAACACGCAGGGCAAAAAGTCGCTTAGCCTCGCGGCCTGCAAGCAACTCTGGGTGCTGATCGAGGTCTAACAGACGCAGCAATTCATCAGGACTGGTGATTACATCGGCAAGTTGCGATAACCAATCTTCTCTGGACGGGGTGTTTAGGGTTACAATATGCGCCATTTTGTGGCTTAGCTACCAGTTAACAAATTTAGAGGGCCTTATGGCAACGTACTATAGCAACGATTTTCGTGCTGGTCTTAAAATCATGATGGACGGCGAACCGTACGCGGTTGAAGCCAGCGAATTCGTTAAACCAGGTAAAGGCCAGGCATTCGCGCGCGTTAAGCTGCGTCGCCTGCTGACCGGTACCCGTGTTGAGAAAACCTTCAAGTCTACTGACTCCGCTGAAGGCGCTGATGTTGTCGATATGAACCTGACTTACCTGTACAACGACGGTGAGTTCTGGCACTTCATGAACAACGAAACGTTCGAGCAGCTGTCTGCGGATGCTAAAGCGATTGGCGATAGCGAAAAATGGCTGCTGGACCAGGCTGAGTGCATCGTGACCCTGTGGAACGGCCAGCCTATCGCTGTTACCCCACCAAACTTCGTAGAGCTGGAAATCGTTGAAACCGACCCAGGTCTGAAAGGTGATACCGCAGGTACTGGCGGCAAGCCAGCTACCCTGTCCACCGGTGCAGTGGTTAAAGTTCCACTGTTTGTACAGACTGGTGAAGTGATCAAAGTAGATACCCGCTCCGGCGAATACGTATCTCGCGTGAAGTAATTTACGTCAAGACTGAAGGCGCAGCGCCCGCTGCGCCTGTTTTTTGCAGGCAGGGATGATGAACCGTACCGTTAAAATTCTGCTTCTGTTAGCGCTGTCCAGCGCGTTGCTTTCCGGCTGTAACACCACGCGTGGAATGGGGGAAGATATCCAGGATCTCGGCCATATCATTTCTCACGCGGCCAGCTAACCCCGTCTAATTTTCCTAAAAATGCGTCCTTTTCCGTCAAACGACGGGATATTGTCTATTCTTAAGTTGCTATACACAAAACAACTTTGGCTATAAAAGGACGATATTATGGTTAAGAAGACAATTGCAGCGATCTTTTCAGTCCTGGTACTTTCTTCAGTATTAACAGCCTGTAATACCACGCGTGGCGTTGGTCAGGATATTTCTGAAGGTGGTAGTGCAATCTCTGGTGCGGCAAGTAAAGCACAGCAGTAATTGAATAAACGGTACGGAACCAGACGGGTTTCGTACCGTCAGCTTTCTGATTCCTGCAGGGATAAAAACGGTGAATAACGCGTATCCATATGCAATTTCATGCGGATATTTCGTTTATAGGTATAGACCGTTTTACCGTTAATACTCAGGTGAGCCGCAATTTTCTGATTGCTGGCACCCTCCATCCACAACGTCAGCACTTTCTCTTCCTGGCGCGTCAGCAAAGGCGCGGTTACCTTTGGCTTTTCACTGTTCGCGTGCGAAATGAGTGCGTTGTGGATAACTGTCCCCAGTTGTTCAAGATGTGCATTTTTCAACAGCGATGACCAGACCGGGAATTGCTTCAGCCAGGCGGTCATTTCACTATCCTCACCCGATTGCAGCAAAATAAAGGGCACTCTTTCGCTGGCGTTCAGTAAAGATGAGAGTGACTGAAAGGGATGGACATCCTGTCTGAACCCATGCAGGTCAGCAATGACCAGCGTCGGTTTCCATTGCAGAATGTGCTCTCTGGCGAGGAAAAGATTATTCAGGCCGGTCACAACGACGTTTTCCGGAAATAAACCGGAATGATTGAGCCATGCTTCAAACCCGGTGCGGGTGAAGTGACAACGGTCAATCAAAAGAATTTTGAACATATTATATTCGCAGTCGGCTAGTGGTTTGGCTTCCTGCCATCAGAAAGCACATCATCATAGAGAAGTCGGATGAGTGATAAATGCCTGAACTGCGCGGCATACTGCGGCTATTTCTTGCCTTAACATGTTCAGCACAAAAGGATTGAAAAAAAATCGCACGCTAACCAAAATATGAGGCGTAATCTTTGCCTTGCGGGACGACCCGTAAGCGCTTCCTTCATCGGGGACGGCCCCAACTTGCATTTAAGTTAAGGAGCCTGAAATGTCCTGGATCATTCTTGTTATTGCTGGCCTGCTCGAAGTGGTATGGGCGATAGGTCTGAAGTACACCCACGGTTTTACCCGCCTGACACCCAGCGTCATTACCATCACCGCGATGATTGTGAGTATCGTTTTGCTCTCGTGGGCGATGCGTTCTTTACCGGTGGGGACAGCGTATGCCGTCTGGACGGGAATTGGCGCCGTGGGGGCAGCCATCACGGGGATCCTGCTGTTGGGGGAGTCAGCGAGTCTGGCGCGTATCGCCAGTCTCGCCCTGATTGTGGCCGGTATTATTGGGTTGAAGCTCAGCACCCATTAATGGGGTTGTTCTACCCAGATGAGTTTCGACACATCAAACCCTTGCCGGGTCGCGACGTCCAGCATCTGCTGTTTCATCTCAGGTGAAAGGGTTGGGGTGCGAGAGAGGATCCACAGATAGTTACGATCCGGCCCGCAGACCAGCGCGTGACGGTACTCTCTGTCGAGCGCGATCACGTTATATCCGCCATAGAACGGGCCGAAGAAGGAGACTTTGAGCGCGGCCCGTCGCGGGTCGCCGGTAAAGTACGCTTGTCCAATCGACTGCTGCCACATCTCCCGAGCCGGATTATAGCCCCGGTTGATAACCTGAATACCGCCGTCATCCATCGGGCTGTAATTTGCCGTGACCTTCTCTAAACCCCGTTCAAAACGGTGGTCAAGGCGCGCGATTTCATACCATGTTCCAAGAAAACGTTGTGCGTCGAAATTGCTGACAACGGTGACGCCGGGAGGGGGAGTAGGGGAGCTGCAGGCAACCACTAAAAACGCGGCTGTCACTGCGGCGATAACAGGCAAAATGCGCATAGGAGTTTCCTTACTGTTTTTTGTTAAGTGTAGATGACAGCAAGGAAAATGCGGGAATTTTGCAGGCCGGGTGGGCATCAGCATCACCCGGCAAGATGTTACTGCAGAGCGCTCAGAATACGGTATGCCGCTTCCACGCGTGCCGGGTTCGGGTAGCTCTTGTTCGCCAGCATAACGATGCCGAGTTCCTTCTCAGGAATAAATGCCACGTAGCTGCCAAATCCGCCCGTCGAGCCTGTTTTATGTACCCATGACGCTTTTACCGGTGGTGCAGGAGGGTTCACTTCTGCCACGGGCAACGGTGCAAGCGCTACTTTGTTGTCGCTGCCCTCCACCACGGTTTTGGCTTCTACCGGCCAGTTGAGCATCTCCCAGCCCAGGCCCTGGTACATCGAGCCTGTGCGCCAGTAGCGAGACTGTGCAAGCACCATGCCCTGCTTCAGTGAGGCATCCTGTACCCCATCGGGGGCCATGTTAGCCACCACCCAGCTCGCCATATCCTTCACGTTGGTTTTCACGCCATATGCTTCGGCATCGAGCATGCCCGGCGAAACGTGAACCGCTTTACCGTCACGATAACCCCAGGCGTAATGCTGTTCTTCTGCCTTCGGAACGTTAATCCACGTATGGTTCAGGTTAAGCGGCTTCAGGACCCGCTCCGTCATCGCCTGCTCAAAGCGCATGCCAGAAGGTTTCACCGCCAGAGCCCCAAACAGACCGATGCTGGCATTCGCATAAAGACGCGTGGTGCCTGGCGCCCACTGTGGTTGCCAGGACTGGTAAAAACGCAGCAGCGAGGCATTATCGGTAACCTCATCGGGCACCTGTAACGGCAGGCCACCGGCAGTATAGGTTGCCAGGTCCAGCATGCGAACGCCCTGCCACTGTTTGCCGGTCAGCTCAGGCCAGTATTTGGTCACCGGATCGCCCAGCGACATTTCACCGCGAGCAATAGCATCGCCACCCAGAACGCCGGTGAAGGTTTTGCTGATTGAGCCCAGCTCAAACAGCGTTTGTGCAGTGACGGGTGTGTTCGCGGCGACATCGGCCTTACCGAAGGTGAAGTAGTGCGGCTGGCCCTGATAGATCACGGCGACCGCCATACCCGGAATAGACTGCGCTTTCATCAGGGGCGTAACGGTACGTTCCACGACCTTCGCCAGCTGTGTTTCTGACAGAGGTGCGGCTAATGCAGCGCAGGAGGTGCTGAGCAGCAGAGCGCAGCACAGGGATTTTTTCATCATCAGTTATCTTCCGTAATAGCGAGTCAAGGGAGTGTCCGGGCCCGTCAGACATACCCAGTCTGTTGGATTTGACTGTGGCTGACAAACGGTTAAATTTAGCATTAGCTGTTAATTTTTCTAACGGATGGGTCGATGACACGCAGCTATTTACCGCTTAATTCGCTTCGTGCCTTCGAAGCCGCCGCAAGGCACCTCAGTTTTACTAATGCTGCCATTGAGCTGAATGTCACCCATTCAGCCATCAGTCAGCACGTTAAGACGCTGGAACAACATCTGAACTGTCAGCTGTTTGTCCGGGTTTCGCGCGGATTGATGCTGACGACAGAGGGCGAGAATCTGCTGCCGGTGCTGAACGATTCGTTTGATCGTATCGCCGGCATGCTGGATCGCTTTGCCAGTCATCGCGCGCTGGAGAAGCTTAAAATTGGCGTGGTGGGGACTTTTGCGACCGGGTTGTTATTCGCGCAGCTGGATGATTTCCGTCGCCGCTATCCGCATATCGATCTGCATCTTTCGACCCATAATAACCGCGTCGATCCGGCCGCCGAAGGGCTGGATTACACGATCCGCTACGGTGGAGGGGCGTGGCATGGCACTGAAGCGACGTTTCTGTGTTCTGCGCCGCTGGCTCCGCTGTGCACGCCTGAAATTGCCGTCGGGCTACAAGCACCGGCGGACATGCTGAAGTTTACGCTGCTGCGCTCTTACCGACGCGACGAATGGTCGGCGTGGATGCAGGCCGCGGGCGAACTCCCGCCGTCACCAACGCATCGGGTGATGGTGTTTGATTCATCCGTTACCATGCTGGAAGCCGCGCAGGCCGGCGTGGGAATTGCTATCGCGCCTGTGAGTATGTTCACTCATCTGCTGAACAGTGAACGTATCATTCAGCCGTTTGCGACACAGATTGAGCTGGGCAGTTACTGGTTAACCCGATTGCAGTCACGGACAGAAACCCCTGCAATGCGTGAGTTTGCGCAGTGGCTGGTGGGGAAAATGCAGAAATGACAGGCCCGCCGGGGGGCGGGCCTGATGTATCAGATAGTAACCACGGCAATCAGCGTAACCACCGTCAGGATGGTTGCCAGGCCGTAGAACACCCATTTCCCGCTCGGGACATGGATTTTCAGGTCATGCATCGCATGGTGAATACGGTGCAGGCCACACCACAGCGGCAGGACGATCATCAGGAAGAGGAACACACGGCCAATAAAGCTGCTGGCAAAGGCCAGTACTCGCTCGTAACCCAGCGCATCGCCCGGAAACAGCCCCAGTGGCAGCATAATACCGACCAGCAGGATGATGACCGGCGCGATGATGGCGCTCCACATCCCCCCTGCGCCAAACAGTCCCCAGAAGACCGGCTCGTCAGAACGTTTTGGATTTGGATTAATCACAGTAGTCTCCTTACCAGAACAGTGCGACAAACAGAATGACCACAGTGACGAGGATCGTCACGCCCCATAGCCCTTTAATGACAGGCTCTGGCCCCATTTTCTCGTCTTTAATGATGATGTTCGCCGCTTTTGGCGCCAGTTCAAACCAGGTTTTGGTATGAAGCAGCGCTGCCGCGAGCACAATCAGGTTCAGGATCACGATGATGGGGTTTTGCAGGAAGCCGACAAAGCTGGCCCAGGTTTCAGGGCCATGTTTGAGGGCATAAACGCCGTACATCAGCTCCAGGCTGAACCAGACCGCCGGCACTGCGGTGCCTTCACGCAGCATATAGAAGCGATAAAACGGCAGTTTCTTCCACCAGGTGGACGGCATTGGCCGCACGTAGGCTTTGCGTTTAGTCGTCATTATGCACTCCTTAGCGTGGTTTCAGGGTGGCGATAAGAAAGTCTTTCGAGCTTTCCACTTTACCCTGCTGAATAGCGGCGGCCGGGTCGACGTGCTTCGGACAGACTTCGGAGCAGTAGCCCACAAAAGTACAGCTCCAGACGCCGTTCTGGCTGTTAAGCTGCGCCATACGTTCTTTTTTACCGTGGTCGCGGCTGTCCTCGTTATAGCGGTGTGCCAGGGTAATGGCCGCCGGGCCAATAAACTCTGGATTCAGGCCAAACTGTGGACACGCGGCGTAGCACAGACCACAGTTGATGCAGCCGGAGAACTGATGGTATTTCGCCATCTGAGCTGGTGTCTGGGTGTTCGTCCCCTGATCCGGCGTACGTGGATTGCCGATGATGTACGGCTTAATCGCTTCCAGACTTTCGATAAAGTGGGTCATATCGACCACCAGATCGCGTTCAATCGGGAAGTTACCCAACGCTTCTACTTTGATGCCTTTGGTGTATTCACGCAGGAAAGTTTTACAGGCCAGTTTCGGCACCTTGTTGACCATCATGCCGCAGGAGCCGCAGATTGCCATACGGCACGACCAGCGGTAGCTCAGGTCCGGCGCAAGGTTATCTTTGATATAGCCGAGCGCATCCAGCAGAGAGGTTTGCTCGTCATAAGGGACTTCATAGAATGCGCTGTGCGGTGCGGTGTCCACTTCCGGATTGTAGCGCACCACTTCGATTTTCAGTTTCTGCATCTCAGCCATTCGCCTTCTCCTTCTTCTCGGCGGCTTCTGCTTCTGCGCCATACACGCGTTTAGCCGGTGGCAACGTCGTGATTTTCACGTCGCTGTAGTCCAGACGGGTGGTGCCATCCGCATCGCGCCAGGCGAGAGTGTGTTTCAGGAAATTGACGTCATCACGTTCGGTGCAGCCTTCATCAAGACGCTGATGCGCGCCGCGTGACTCTTTACGTGCCAGCGCAGAGTGCGCCATACATTCCGCCACGTTCAGGCCGTGACCCAGCTCAATGGTATAGAGCAGGTCTGTGTTGAACACGCTGGAGGTATCGGTAATGCGTACGCGCTTGAAGCGCTCCTGCAGCTCTGCCAGCTTATCCACGGTTTTTTGCATCAGCTCAGGGGTACGATAGATACCGCAGCCTTCTTCCATCGACAGGCCCATCTCGTCGCGGATTTTCGACCAGTTTTCATTTCCTTCCTGGTTCACCAGGTTTTTCAGCCGTTTTTCGACGTCAACGACCTGGGCATCCAGCGCCGCGCTGTTCGCCTCGCCCGCGGTGGCAGCACGCTCCATCGCGCGTTCGCCCGCCATGCGGCCAAAGACCACCAGCTCCGCCAGTGAGTTTGACCCCAGACGGTTAGCACCGTGCAGGCCGACAGAGGAGCACTCGCCCACGGCAAACAGCCCTTTAATGCGGGTTTCGCACTGCTGATCGGTTTCGATACCGCCCATGGTGTAGTGGGCCGTTGGACGTACCGGAATCGGCTCTTTCACCGGATCGACGCCAACGTAGGCTTTTGCCAGTTCGCAAATGAACGGCAGACGTTCCAGCAGTTTCTTCTCGCCAAGATGACGCAGGTCGAGGTAGACCACATCGCCGCGTGGCGTGGAGATGGTGTTGCCTTTGCGCCACTCGTGCCAGAAGGCCTGAGACACTTTGTCGCGCGGGCCCAGTTCCATGTATTTGTTTTTCGGCTCGCCGAGCGGGGTTTCCGGGCCCATGCCGTAATCCTGCAGATAGCGGTAGCCATTTTTATTGACCAGGATACCGCCTTCACCACGACAACCTTCCGTCATCAGAATGCCGGAGCCTGGCAGACCAGTAGGGTGATACTGCACGAACTCCATATCCCGCAGCGGCACGCCGTGGCTGAGCGCCATGCCCATGCCGTCACCGGTGACGATACCGCCGTTGGTGTTGTAGCGGTAAACACGCCCCGCACCGCCGGTAGCCATGACCACCGCGTTGGCGCGGATCTGGACGAGGGTGCCTTCCATCATGTTCATCGCCACCAGACCGCGCGCCTGACCGTCATCAACCAGAATGTCGAGGACGAAATGTTCGTCAAAGCGCTGAATCTGTGGGAACTGAAGGGAGGTCTGGAACAGGGTGTGCAACATGTGGAAGCCGGTTTTATCGGCGGCGAACCAGGTGCGTTCGATCTTCATCCCGCCGAAGCGGCGAACGTTGACGCTGCCGTCCGGACGACGGCTCCACGGACATCCCCACTGTTCAAGCTGGGTCATCTCCGTAGGACAATGGTGTACAAAGTAGTCAACGACATCCTGCTCGCAAAGCCAGTCGCCCCCTGCAACCGTGTCGTGGAAATGGTATTCGAAGCTGTCATGATCCTGCGCAACGGCGGCGGATCCTCCTTCTGCGGCAACCGTATGGCTGCGCATCGGATAGACTTTTGAAATCAATGCGATTTTAGCGTTGGGATTAGCTTGTGCTGCAGCAATCGCAGCACGTAATCCAGCCCCGCCAGCGCCTATAACGGCAAGATCGGCTTGAAAAGTTTGCACGACATTCCTCCAGATTTTTGTTATTTCGCAACGCGATAAACTAAAGGTAGTTCACCCGTCCAAAAGGACGATTGCGAAAGCGTTTCCACTGCTCCTTTATGGGTAAAGCAGTATAACCGCGTGGATGTCAGGGAAATTTGACGTGTTCGATTTTTTTGCTGTTCTGTGCGGCGATTTATCGCGGTGAGTAATGAATTTCGTCGCGCAATTGTTCACCTAAATGAAATGCGCTTTTTTACTGCGCAAAATTTGTCTCCGTCCCTGGTAACGAGTAGACTTCGTGCCCTTGTCTGAAATCGGAGAAAAACTCATGAGCGAAACGGCCACCTGGCAGCCGAGCGCATCCATCCCCAACCTGCTAAAACGCGCTGCAATTATGGCGGAGATCCGCCGCTTCTTTGCCGACCGCGGCGTCCTTGAGGTGGAAACCCCGTGCATGAGTCAGGCAACGGTAACGGATATTCATCTGGTCCCGTTTGAAACCCGTTTTGTTGGTCCTGGCCACTCACAGGGCATGAATTTGTATCTGATGACCAGTCCGGAATACCACATGAAACGCCTGCTGGCGGCAGGGTGTGGCCCGGTCTATCAGCTGTGCCGCAGTTTCCGTAATGAAGAGATGGGGCGTCACCACAATCCGGAATTCACCATGCTGGAGTGGTACCGTCCGCATTATGATATGTACCGCCTGATGAACGAGGTGGACGATCTGCTGCAGCAGGTGCTGGAGTGCTCAGAAGCGGAAACGCTCTCTTATCAGCAGGTTTTCCAGCGTTACCTGGAAATTGATCCGCTCTCTGCGGATAAAGCGCAGCTGCGCGAAGTGGCGGCAAAACTGGATCTGAGCAACGTGGCAGATACCGAAGAAGACCGCGACACGCTGCTGCAACTGCTCTTCACCTTTGGCGTTGAACCGCAAATTGGCAAAGACCGGCCGACGTTTGTATATCACTTCCCGGCAAGCCAGGCTTCGCTGGCGCAGATCAGCACCGAAGATCACCGCGTGGCGGAGCGTTTTGAGGTCTATTACAAAGGTATCGAGCTGGCGAACGGCTTCCACGAACTGACCGACGCACGCGAACAGCAGCAGCGTTTTGAGCAGGATAACCGCAAGCGCGCGGCACGTGGTCTGCCGCAGCAGCCTATTGATACCCATCTGCTGGAAGCATTGAAGGCGGGCCTGCCGGACTGCTCCGGCGTGGCGCTGGGCGTTGATCGTCTGGTGATGCTGGCGCTGGGTGCAGAACAGCTGGGCGAAGTGATCGCGTTTACGGTCGATCGCGCATAACGCATCGCATTGCCGGGTAGCGCTGTCGCTTACCCGGCTCACCTCTGATGTCAATTAACCTTTCCATTTCCGCACGACAACATTAAAAACTGCCACATTCTCTGTACGCAGGTCTTTTTCTTAATTTGCCCCTAATAGCCGCAATATTAGTCTGGTCTTCTGCTACCATCCGCGCAGTTTAACTTCCTTTGGATGGCGCTATGTCCCAGTCACTTAAAAAGATGACCCTCACCGGGCTCATCCTGATGATTTTTACCTCCGTCTTTGGCTTTGCCAACAGCCCGTCGGCTTTCTATCTGATGGGCTACAGCGCAACGCCGTTCTACATCGTCTCGGCCCTGTTTTTTTTCATACCGTTTGCGCTGATGATGGCGGAAATGGGGGCGGCCTACCGCAAAGAAGAGGGCGGGATCTATTCCTGGATGAACAACAGCATCGGCCCGCGCTACGCGTTTATCGGCACGTTTATGTGGTTCTCCTCGTATGTGGTCTGGATGGTCAGTACGGCGGCCAAGGTCTGGGTACCGTTTTCGACGTTTGTTTTCGGCAGCGATCACACTCAGGTCTGGTCTTTGGCCGGTCTGAGCTCCACGCAGGTGGTCGGGATTCTGGCCGTCTGCTGGATGGTGGTTGTAACGCTGGTGGCGTCTAAGGGCATCAACAAAATTGCCCGCATTACCGCCGTGGGCGGGATCTCGGTGATGTGCCTGAATCTGGTGCTGCTGCTGGTCAGCATTGCCATTCTGTGCCTGAACGGCGGACATTTCGCTCAGGAGGTGAACTTCGTTTCCTCACCCAACCCGAGCTATCAGTCCGGGCTCGCTATGCTCTCCTTTGTGGTGTTTGCCATTTTTGCGTACGGCGGTATTGAGGCGGTGGGCGGCCTGGTCGACAAGACCGAGAACCCGGAAAAGAACTTTGCGAAAGGCATTATTTTTGCCGCGATAGTTATCTCCATTGGCTATTCGCTGGCAATTTTCCTCTGGGGCGTCAGCACCAACTGGCAGCAGGTACTCAGCAACAACACCACTAACCTGGGCAACATTACCTATGTGCTGATGAAAAGCCTGGGGATGACGCTGGGACAAGCGATGAATCTGACACCGGAAGCGGCGGCAGCGATGGGCGTCTGGTTTGCACGCATCACCGGCTTGTCCATGTTCCTTGCCTATACCGGCGCGTTTTTCACGCTGATTTACTCTCCGTTGAAAGCGATAATTCAGGGCACGCCAAAAGCGCTGTGGCCTGCACGCATGACGCAACTGAATACCGCAGGTATGCCCGCCAACGCCATGTGGATGCAGTGCCTGCTGGTCAGCGTGTTCATTTTGCTGGTGTCGTTTGGTGGGGATACCGCGTCAGCGTTTTATAACAAGCTGACCCTGATGGCGAACGTGTCGATGACGCTGCCTTATCTCTTTCTGAGCCTGGCCTTCCCGTTCTTTAAGGCGAAGGAGGATCTTGAGCGTCCGTTTGTGATTTTCAAAACGCGCGCCGCCACGCTGCTGGCAACCACGGTGGTGGTGCTGGTAGTGGCATTCGCCAACATCTTTACCGTTATTCAGCCGGTGATTGAGGCGAATGACTGGAGTAGCGCACTGTGGATGGTGGGCGGTCCAGTCTTCTTCTCGCTTCTGGCGATGGGGATTTATGAGAATTACCGCCGACGTTCTGTGGCGTTGCTGACGGAAGTGGCGTAGCGGTCAAACATTCCCCTCCCGGAAGGGAGGGGAGAAGGGTTACAGACTTCCTGCCGGGCGTGTGCGCGCCGCTGACGTTAACGTTCTTCCCGTTTTACGCCCGTCCAGGCTTTCCAGACGCATCTGGAACGGTGGGAACGGCATATCAATGCCGTGCTCACGGAACCCTGCCAGAATCAGCTGGTGGATCTCATGACGCAGTGGCATACGGTGTCCCATTTCGGCGGCGTAAATACGCAGTTCGAAAATCTGGATCCCCTGTTGTAAATCCACCAGGAACACTTCCGGCGCCGGGTTGTCGATTACAAATGAACAGCGCTCCGCGGCGGTGTACAGGATCTGAGTGACCTCTTCGCTGTTGGCATCCGACGGTGCAGGTACCGTCAGCACCACACGCGTGACGGAGTCTGAAAGCGACCAGTTGATAAACTGCTCGGTAATAAACGCCTTGTTCGGCACGATGATCTCTTTACGGTCCCAGTCGCTGATCGTGGTGGCGCGCGTGTTGATCCTGGTGATGCTGCCGGTCAAATCGCGGATCGTTACCGTATCGCCAATACGAATCGGTTTTTCGAACAGAATAATCAGGCCAGAGATAAAGTTGGCGAAGATCTCCTGTAAGCCAAACCCTAACCCCACACCAAGTGCCGCCACCAGCCACTGCAGTTTCGACCATTCAATACCAATCATTGAGAAGCCGACCAGCCCACCAAACAGCATGATCAGATATTTGGTGATGGTGGTAATTGCGTATCCCGTCCCCGGGGTTAAATCGAGATGCTGCAGCAGGGCCAGCTCCAGCAGTGCCGGGAAGTTACGCACCAGCTGGGTGGTGATGATCAACACCAGAATGGCTATTAACACCGCGCCTAAGGTAATCGGCTCCAGGCTCTCCACACCTTGTACCGTGGACGTTACGTCCCACAGAGAGATGTTTTCCAGGAAGCCAAACGCGGAGTGAATTTCCGACCACAGGAAGATCACCGACAGCAGGGCAATCAGCATCAGGATGGAGCGTACCAGTCGCAGGGATTGGGTACTGATGGCATCCAGATCCAGCTCGACTTCGTCAGCTTCCGTCGTGCCTTCTGTGCTGTTGACATGGTTTGGCTCTTCCTCGCCACGCGCACGCTGGGCGAGGATCTCCGCCCGCCGGTGCTTGGCACGGTCGAACGCCAGACGGCGGCGCTGGATCAGCATCCAGCGGCGAATCACGTGATACACCACCAGAAGCAGGAACCAGATCGCCACCGAAGTTTCAAGCCTCGCCAGCAGCGCCTTGGCGGTCGCCAGGTAACCCACCGTCGCTGCCAGCATGGCAATCAGCGGTGCGCTCAGCAGCAGGTTCCAGAGCAGCCGGTTGAACATGTTGTCGCCGTTACCGGATTTATCCAGATAGAGCGGGATACCGGCGCGTTTCAGGCTGAGCGTGACAATTGCCAGCGCCCCGCATATCAGCATAAAGCAGAGGCGGCCCAGCGACCCTGAGAATTCCCGGTCGTTAAGTTTATCGAACATGATCAGCGCCATAATCAGCGGCACAATCAGTCCGATGCTCATCAGGTAGTAACGCATGGCGCGTGCAACGCGATTACGCGGCCAGCCGAAGTGAGCGATGAACAAACCGTTGGGCCGCGCGAACGTGGCGCAAATCATTACCACCCACAGCAGTGGCACCGTGGCAGTGACGCCATCGCCAATGGCCACCGCGAGCGGGTAGGGCCAGGCTTCCCGCAGGCCATATCCAAGCGTCATCCACAGGACCGGTAGCGGTGAGGCGACGAGAATCGACCAGAAGACGGTGCGTAACGTCAGCCAGAAGTGATCCTGCGTAACTTTCCCCACCCGGGCGCTGGAGCGTTCCAGGAATCGGGTGAAATACCGGCGCGAGTAAATGCTGAAGCCCACCAGAATCAGTGCGGCCAGCAGCGGGAAAATGGTCTCTTTACTGGTGAGCATCATCACGCTGGCCTGGCCCAGCTGGCTGAAGGTATCCAGCGAAATAAGGCGGCGCAGATCCTGAACAATCTCAATCGGCCACGAGAAGGTCATCGGCCGCACGTCGGAGGTCCAGAAGAGATAACGGTGCGTTGCCTCATTCACCTCTTTCAGCGCATCTTCCAGTTGGCTATTAGAGACCTTGAGCTTGGTCAGTTCCAGAATCAGCGTATCCCCGCCCTGGAGCAGGGAGTTCAGTAGTTCACGCTGGGTACGCAACTGGGCTTCCAGAATGCGGTTCTGCTCGCTGGTCAGCGGCTGTCCGTCAGCCTGACGGATCTGGCGGATTTGCGGCTGTTTGTTGAGCAGATCCTCAAAGTGCAGTCGCTGCACGCGCAGCTGAGCCATTTCGGTATCCAGCTGCTGCGGTTTGGGCATTTCCGGCAGGCGTGAGACCTGCGCGCGTAACGCTTCACCCAGCAGGTTTGATGACCCCAGCCATTGGGACTGCTCACGCAGTGTGTTAAGCGCCTGGCGGACCTGCAGGGTTTGATTGGTAGCCTGGCGCTGTTGCGAGGCTACCAGATCCATACGCTGCGCCTGTTGGTTCAGCGCCGCAGAGAGCTCGCGGTTGACCTTAAACTGCTCAACGATGCCGCTGGGCAGGTTCGCGCTGTTTTCCGCCAGCAGTTCGGTGCTTTCAAGCGCACGCTCGGCTTCGCGCTGCCTCTGGCTGTTAAGCTGATTACGCAGGGCCTGCAGATATGCATCCAGCTGTTCGCTCTGCTTCTGCGCCAGCTCAGAGCGCATCCGCGACAGCTCCTGGCGGTTATTGGCGGACAGCTGCGCCAGCTCCAGTTCATCGACAAGGGCTTTGAGGCGAGCAGATTCGGCCTGCAGCCCCAGATTCTGCGCCTGCGCTTGCGGCGTGTTGCCGCTTTGCGTGCCAACGCGACGCTCAACTTCATTAAGCTGGCGGCGGGCATCGGTTTGCTGCTGGGGAAGCTGGCTGAGCGAGTCGGCAATTTCACGCGCCCGCTCTTGCTCCTGCTGAGCCAGACGGCTCTTTTCCAGAAGCTGGCTGCTGACCTGGAGGATCTCCTGATTCAGCGCATCAGAAGACATGTCCGCCGGTATATCGCGCGGTTCATCACGCAGATTACTGAGCTGCGAGCGCAGCGTTTGCGAGAGTTTGGGGAAGTTGTCGATAACCTGCTGATATTGCTGTGCACGCTCAAGGGAGCCTTTTTGCTCCGCGAGCGCGTTCAGGGCGGACTGGAGCGACTCAACGGTCTCTGGCTGAGCGGGTTTTGCCGCTTTTGCCTGCTCCAGTTCCTGGGTTATCTGTTTTGCGTCGGGGGCTGTCGCTGCGTACGCCCCCATGCTGAGGCACCAGGCCATCAGTAGAACGATAATCGGGCGCACGTCAGCGATCCTTCTGTTATTAGCCTTCGTCTTTTTTGTCGTCAACCAGCGGGCTGGCGTCGTGCTCGGCGTCGATCTCTTCTTGGGACAACGGTGCAGGTTCTGCCACCGGCGTTACGAAGGTTTCGGTAGAGACGGCCAGCGGCTGACCCAGTTTGGTGACCGACAGGCTTTCAAGCTGTTCGGCCAGCTTAACTTTACCCGGTGCAAACAGGTTGATAACGGTTGAGCCCAGCTTGAAGCGCCCCATCTCCTGACCTTTCAGCAGGGCGACAGAGCCTTCTTCTTCACCGGCAGGCCAGGTCCAGCGCTTGATCACGCCTTCACGTGGTGGGGTGATGGTGCCAGCCCAGACGGTTTCAATGCTGCCGACAATGGTCGCGCCCACCAGAATCTGCGCCATAGGGCCGAATTCAGTATCAAACAGGCAGATGACGCGTTCGTTACGGGCGAACAGGTTAGGTACGTTCTGCGCCGTGAGGTGGTTCACGGAGAACAGGTCGCCCGGAACGTAGATCATTTCACGCAGGATGCCGTTGCACGGCATGTGCACGCGGTGATAGTCGCGCGGTGAGAGATAGGTGGTCGCGAAGGTCCCGTTACGGAACAGATCCGCCATCAGGTAGTTACCTGCCAGCAACGCTTCCAGGCTGTAGTTATGGCCTTTCGCCTGCAGGATTTTGTCGTCTTCGATGTGACCCAGTTGGCTAATCACGCCGTCTGCAGGCATCACCAGCACGTTAGGGTCCGTATTCAGCGGGCGCACGTCGTCGCGCAGTGGGCGGACGAAAAACTCGTTGAAGGTGCGGTAGCTGGCGGTATCCGGCTTCTGCGCCTCTTTCATGTCGACCTTGTAATATTTTACGAAAAGGTCGATGACCAGTTTGGTCAGCCAGCCCGCTCGTTTGCTCGCGCCCCAGCCCGCCAGGCGAGTGAGCCACAGTTTCGGCAGAATGTATTGAAGCGAAAGTTTAAATGAGTTTAACAAGGTAGCCTCCAGGCCATTGTTTTGTCGTTCCTGATCCGGCCGCAAAGCGCCGGAACCTGAAAAAAGGGGACGATTTTAGCGATGCTTAGCTTAGTTGTCAGTTATCAGAATCAGAAAAGTTTTTACGCGTTTTTACCTGATCCATGCTCTCGAGAATGCGGTGGTAGTTTTCAAAGCGGGTCTCCGCTATTTCGCCTTTCTCGACTGCTTCACGGATAGCGCAGCCCGGGTCATTGTCATGTTTACAGTCGCGGTATTTGCAAGCGCCTAAATAATCATGGAATTCGACAAATCCGTTGAAGATTTGTTCCGGCTCAAGGTGCCACAAACCGAATTCACGCACGCCCGGGGAGTCAATGACATCGCCGCCGTGCGGGAAGTGATACAGGCGTGACGCGGTTGTGGTGTGCTGGCCCAGGCCAGAAACATCAGACACATCGTTGGTCACGATCTCTTGCTGGAGGCCGAGAAGGTTGTTCAGCAGGCTTGATTTGCCCACACCGGACTGTCCCGCAAAGATGCTGATGCGATCGGTAAGCGCCTCTTCAAGCGGTTTCAGACCATCTTTGGTATAGCTGGAAACCATCAGAACGCGATACCCGATGTTACGGTAGATATCCATCTGCTCGTTGACGAAGTTCATACCGTCTTCATCGAGCAGATCGATTTTGTTAAGTACGATGATCGGTTCAACCTGCAGCGTTTCACAGGCGACAAGGTATCGGTCGATAATATTGAGCGAAAGTTCGGGCAAAATCGCCGAGACGATAACGATCTGGTTAATGTTAGCTGCGATAGGTTTAACCCCGTCGTAGAAATCGGGACGGGTCAGTACCGACGTACGCGCGTGGACCGCCTCAACGATGCCTTTTACCGTGACGCCTTCCGCCGCTTCTTTACCCGGGCGCCAGACCACGCGATCGCCGGTCACCAGAGAACGAATCGTCCGGCGGATGTTGCAGCGGTGAATCTCACCGTTGGCGGATTCCACGTCGGCGTGCATACCGAAACGGCTGATGACGATGCCTTCCATCGGTTCGCCAAACAGGTTGTCGTCGTAATCGACCTTCTCCGAAGTGGTTTTAAGACGGCGCTGGTGATTGGCATTCACACGGCGCTGCTGCCCTTTGGAGAGTTTATTTTTACTCAATCGCGCTGGCTCCTGGTCGCCCGTAAGGGGCAAAACCTCTATGATACACTCTAATTAATACTAGTTAACCTGCTACAGCCGGTTATGCGAGAAGGGTGGAAAATAACATGAGCGCGGATGAAAACAACCTGATTTGGATCGATCTTGAAATGACCGGGCTGGATCCCGAGCGCGATCGCATTATTGAGATTGCAACCCTGGTGACCGATGCCAACCTGAATATTCTGGCGGAAGGGCCGACTATCGCGGTTCATCAGTCCGACGACCAGCTTGCGTTAATGGATGAGTGGAACGTGCGCACCCACACGGGGAGCGGGCTGGTGGAGCGCGTTAAGGCGAGCACCATGGGCGATCGCGAGGCGGAGCTGGCAACGCTTGCGTTTCTGAAACAGTGGGTTCCGGCGGGCAAATCACCTATCTGCGGTAACAGCATCGGTCAGGATCGCCGTTTTCTGTTTAAGTACATGCCGGAGCTGGAGTCTTACTTCCATTACCGCTATCTGGATGTGAGCACCCTGAAAGAGCTGGCGCGTCGCTGGAAACCGGAAATCCTGGATGGCTTTAAAAAGCAGGGAACGCATCAGGCCATGGACGATATCCGTGAGTCCGTGGCCGAACTGGCGTATTATCGCGAGAACTTTATTAAGCTGTAATTCAGGCGGTTGCCGGGGGCGTTGCGCGTTACCCGGCCTACAGAACGCATGAATGGTGTAAAAACGTGCAAAGCGATGAATATTCCATCACTTGAACTGAATTTCACAAAAAACGCTTTTAGGGGGGTTGCAGCTAAACGGATTTCTCGTATAATGCGCCTCCCGTAACGACAGAGAAATACACGTTACGACAGCAACAAAAGCAGTGCAAATTTGCGGGAATAGCTCAGTTGGTAGAGCACGACCTTGCCAAGGTCGGGGTCGCGAGTTCGAGTCTCGTTTCCCGCTCCAAAATTTGAA
>NZ_KI973182.1:4402038-4521350 GCF_000534435.1 Enterobacter sp. BIDMC 26
GACCACCCAAGCGGGAATAGCTCAGTTGGTAGAGCACGACCTTGCCAAGGTCGGGGTCGCGAGTTCGAGTCTCGTTTCCCGCTCCAAATTCTTATCATCTCCAGATTATCCACAGCGGAATGCTTCGTTGGGGACATTTTCTATTGCATCTAAAATACTCTTGTGAACAGAGTTATCCACAGAAGCCCTACTCAGTTACAGACCAGAAGAAAATTAGCAGGGTGAATAATATCTTCTTAACATACTGAATTTAATGAAGTAAATTTCATTTCAAAATGTTATTTAGATCACTTGACCTCATTGCCAGCCCCGATGGCGCTTGAGTTTTTATTTTTATTCACAGGCTGTGAATATATCAAGCATCCCGTACAAGCCCTTTTTCAATCACTCTCACCAGCCGTTGTTTCTTCGGCAGCTGCACCTCGACAACGCAGGCATTACGCTTCTCGATTTGCTGCGCAATCGCCCATTCTATGTGTTCATCAAGAAGTGGGTGCTCACCTCTGCGACTTTCGAGCGCCTGAATATTGGCTTCATCCCAGGGCGCATTACCCAGCGCAACGGCGACATTTCGTAACCAGCGCAGATGCCCAATACGCCGAATGGCGGATCCTTCGGTGACTTTCAGGAACCAGTCCTCACTCCAGGCGAAGAGCTCGATAAGCTGAGGCGCATGAAGCGCTTTACGAGGACTGAAATCGTCTTCATTCGTAAGCTGCGAGTAACGATTCCAGGGGCAGATCAGCTGGCAGTCATCGCAGCCGTAGATACGGTTCCCGATAAGCGGACGGAATTCTTCCGGTATCGCCCCTTCGAGTTCAATGGTGAGATAGGAGATGCAGCGGCGCGCATCCACCGTATAAGGCTCAACGATGGCACCCGTCGGGCAAATGGTCATGCAGGCCACGCAGCGCCCGCAACCTTCCTCTACCGGACCATCTACCGGCAGCGGCAAATCTATGAGCAGTTCACCGAGGAAAAAGAACGATCCGGCGTCGCGGCTAAGGATAAGTGAGTGCTTACCTGTCCAGCCAAGCCCGGCTTTTTCTGCTATCGGGCGCTCAAGAACAGGCGCAGAGTCTACAAACGGTCTAAAATTCAGCGACACACAGTGCTGCTGAATAGTTTCCCCAAGTTTTTTTAAACGGTTACGCAGAAGCTTATGGTAATCACGGCCCAGGGCGTACCGGCTGACGTAACCGAGAGCGGGATTTTTTAACGTGCGAGCAAACGCCGCGTTGGCGGGCAGGTAGTTCATGCGTACGCTGATGACGCGTAATGTACCGGGCAACAGCTCGTGTGGGCGGGCACGCATCATGCCATGACGCGCCATCCACTCCATTTCGCCATGGTATTGTTTATCCAGCCATGCCTGCAGTTTCGGCTCGCTGGCGGAGAGGTCGGTATCGGTGATACCCACCTTCTGGAAGCCAAGCTCAGCACCCCACTGTTTAATTTTTTGCGCTAATTCATTGAGATCGAGGGGCTGTGACATGACGGACCATACTGTGAAGAAAAACCCCGAAAGTATACCACATTCCATCTGGCATGCGGATGACCTCCGGCACGCCGAAAAAGAGGCCGCAGACAGCCTCGGCATTACCCTGTATGAACTGATGCAACGCGCGGGCGAAGCGGCGTTTAACGTTGCCCGCACGGCTTACCCTGAATCGTCGCATTGGCTGATTTTATGCGGACACGGCAATAACGGCGGTGACGGTTATGTCGTTGCCCGGCTGGCGGTTGCCGCCGGGATCCACGTGACGTTGCTGGCGCTGGAGAGCGATAAACCGCTGCCAGAAGAGGCCAGTGCGGCGCGGGAAGCCTGGCTGAACGCGGGCGGTGTTATTCATGCCACCGATATCGTCTGGCCGGAAGAGATTGATGTGATTATTGATGGCCTGCTGGGCACCGGACTACGCAGTGCGCCGCGCGACCCGGTTGCCACCCTGATTGCACGTGCCAATGCCCACAGCGCGCCGGTGGTGGCCCTGGATATACCTTCTGGACTGATGGCGCAAACCGGCACGACGCCGGGCGCGGTGATTCAGGCCGCGCACACCGTTGCCTTTATCGCCCTGAAACCGGGGCTGCTTACCGGTAAAGCACGGGATGTCACGGGAACGTTGCACCATAACGCACTGGGGCTGGAGAGCTGGCTTGCCGGGCAGGAAACTCACGTTTCGCGCGTTGATGCTTCGCTACTGGCACAGTGGCTACCGCCGCGCCGCCCGACGTCCCATAAGGGCGATCACGGCAGGCTGGTGATCATTGGAGGTGACCACGGCACGGCGGGGGCTATCCGCATGACGGGGGAAGCGGCATTGCGTTGCGGTGCCGGTTTAGTGCGGGTGCTGACGCGCATCGAAAATAGTGCGCCAATTATTACGGCCCGTCCGGAGCTGATGGTGCATGAATTGACGCCGCAGTCGCTTGAAGAGAGTCTCGAATGGGCAGATGTCGTGGTCATTGGCCCGGGGCTTGGGCAGCAGGCCTGGGGGAAACAGGCCCTGCAGAAGGTCGAGAATTTTCGTAAACCGATGCTGTGGGATGCCGACGCGCTGAACCTTCTGGCAATCAATCCTGATAAGCGTCACAATCGCATTCTGACGCCGCACCCCGGCGAAGCCGCGCGCCTGCTTAACTGCAGCGTGGCAGAAATTGAAAGCGATCGCTTACTTTCTGCCCGGCGTCTGGTAAAACGTTACGGAGGTGTTGCCGTTCTGAAAGGGGCAGGAACCGTTGTCGCCAGCGACGAGGCACTGGGCATTGTCGATGCCGGAAATGCGGGCATGGCGAGCGGCGGAATGGGCGATGTGCTTTCCGGCATCATTGGCGCATTGCTTGGACAGAAACTTCCCCTTTATGATGCAGCCTGCGCTGGCTGTGTGGCCCATGGTGTCGCGGCGGATAAGCTGGCGGCACGTTACGGTACACGCGGAATGCTGGCCACCGATCTTTTTTGCACGCTACGGCGTGTTGTTAACCCGGATGTGATTGACGTAGAAAATGACTAATCGAGCGATTTCTTTACCTGATGAACAAGCCACTTTAGATCTTGGCAAACGCGTGGCACAGGCCTGTCAGGGGGCAACCGTCATTTATCTGTATGGTGATTTAGGTGCGGGTAAAACCACCTTCAGCCGGGGTTTTCTGCAGGCGTTAGGCCATAAAGGCAATGTGAAAAGCCCAACCTACACGCTGGTAGAACCGTACACCCTTGAAAATCTCATGGTGTACCACTTTGATTTATACCGCCTTGCGGATCCCGAGGAGCTGGAATTTATGGGGATCCGTGATTATTTTGCCAATGATGCCATCTGCCTGGTGGAGTGGCCGCAACAAGGTGCGGGTGTGTTGCCTGACCCGGATGTCGAAATTCACTTAGATTACCAGGCACAAGGGCGTGAGGCACGCATCAGTGCTGTTTCCTCATCAGGTAGTTCCTTACTGGCGCGTCTGGCCGGTTAAGCGTAGGGATGACGGGATGATTAGTCGCGTTAAAGGTTGGTTATTGGCTGCCACGGTGCTGCTGTGCGCGCAGGCCGGGGCGGCAAGCCTGTCGGATATTCAGGTGTCGAACGGCGAAAGCCAGGCCAGGATCACGTTCAGCTTTATGGGCGATCCGGAATATGCTTTTTCACAGCCAGACAGCCACAGCGTGGCGCTGGATATCAAACAAACCGGGGTTATCCAGGGGTTACCGCTCCAGTTCAGCGGCAATAATCTGGTTAAAAGCATTCGTTCCGGCTCGCCAAAAGATAGCCAGTCATTGCGTCTGGTGGTCGACCTAACCGAAAAGGGTAAAACCAGAGCGGTTAAGCAGCAAAACGGTGCGAATTATACGGTGGTCTTTACCATCAACGCTGACGCCCCTCCGCCGCCTCCGCCTCCACCGGTGGTGGCGAAACGCGTGGAAGAGCCGGTTTATACCCCGCGCCCATCCGAACCGGCACGTAATCCGTTTAAAACGGACAGCGACCGCATTACCAGCGTTACCAGCAGCAATACTGTGACGCGGCCGGCGGCCAGCGCACGTCGCGCGGTCAGCGGTGATAAAGTGATTATCGCCATCGATGCGGGGCACGGCGGTCAGGATCCCGGCGCAATTGGCCCGGGCGGTACGCGGGAGAAAAATGTCACCATCGCGGTTGCCCGTAAGCTGCGGACGCTGCTAAACGACGATCCTATGTTTAAAGGCGTGCTGACGCGCGACGGCGATTACTTTATCTCGGTGATGGGCCGCTCGGATGTGGCACGTAAGCAAAATGCCAATTTCCTGGTGTCCATTCATGCGGATGCCGCGCCAAACCGTAACGCCACGGGAGCCTCAGTGTGGGTGCTGTCAAACCGTCGGGCGAACAGTGAAATGGCAAACTGGCTTGAAGAGCACGAGAAACAGTCCGAACTGTTAGGTGGGGCGGGTGATGTGCTGGCAAACAGCCAGGCCGATCCGTATCTCAGCCAGGCGGTGCTGGATTTACAATTCGGTCATTCCCAGCGCGTCGGGTATGATGTCGCCACAAATGTATTGAATCAGCTGCAGGGCATCGGGTCATTGCACAAGCGCCGTCCGGAGCATGCGAGCCTGGGCGTTCTGCGATCGCCGGATATTCCATCGATTCTGGTGGAAACAGGCTTTATCAGTAATAACGCTGAAGAACGCCTGCTGGGCAGCGACAGCTATCAGCAGCAAATTGCCGAAGCGATCTATAACGGTCTGCGTAAATACTTTGATGCGCATCCGCTGCAGTCCGCGCCACAGGGCGGTGCCGCCCAGACGGCCAGCGCAGCGCAGCCAGGTGAGATGACCGCGACCAATTAAGGAGAATTCATGCCGATTCAGGTTCTACCGCCGCAGCTCGCGAACCAAATCGCCGCCGGTGAGGTGGTGGAGCGCCCTGCATCGGTGGTGAAGGAGCTGGTAGAAAACAGCCTTGATGCGGGGGCCACCCGCATTGATATTGATATCGAACGCGGCGGCGCAAAGCTGATTCGCATTCGTGACAACGGCTGTGGAATTAAAAAAGACGAGCTGGCGTTAGCGCTGGCGCGTCATGCCACCAGTAAAATTGCCTCTCTTGATGACCTGGAAGCGATCATTAGCCTCGGTTTTCGCGGGGAAGCGCTGGCCAGTATCAGCTCCGTTTCCCGCCTCACGCTCACCTCCCGTACCGCTGAACAGCAGGAAGCCTGGCAGGCGTACGCCGAAGGGCGTGATATGGACGTGACGATTAAACCAGCGGCGCATCCGGTCGGTACGACGCTGGAAGTGCTGGATCTGTTTTATAACACCCCCGCCCGACGCAAGTTTATGCGTACCGAAAAAACCGAGTTTGGGCATATCGATGAGATCATTCGTCGCATTGCCCTGGCGCGGTTTGACGTGACCATTAACCTTAGCCATAACGGCAAAGTCATGCGCCAGTACCGCGCCGTGGCGGAAGGTGGGCAAAAAGAGCGCCGCTTGGGCGCTATCTGCGGCGTACCGTTTCTCGAGCACGCGCTGGCCATTGAGTGGCAGCATGGCGATTTGGCCATGCGCGGCTGGGTGGCTGACCCCAACGCGAGCAGCGCCGCCTTCGCTGAGATCCAGTATTGCTACGTGAACGGTCGTATGATGCGTGACCGCCTCATCAATCACGCCATTCGTCAGGCCTGTGAAGATAAACTGGGTGCAGATCAGCAACCCGCGTTTGTGCTCTATCTAGAAATCGATCCCCACCAGGTGGACGTTAACGTCCATCCTGCCAAGCATGAAGTGCGGTTCCACCAGTCACGTCTGGTGCATGATTTTATCTATCAGGGCGTGCTGAGCGTATTGCAACAGCAGGCTGAGCCGACGCTGCCGCTGGAAAAAGAAGAACCCGCCCCGCGCGCGTTTCCGGAAAACCGTGTTGCAGCGGGCCGGAACCATTTTGCTGAACCTGCCGTGGCGCGTGAGCCGGATGCCCCGCGTTTCTCTGCTGCGGGTAGCACACCGCGCCCAACGGGAGCGAACTATCCAAACGCCCAACCTGGCTATCAAAAACAGCAAGGAGCGTTGTACCGCAAATTGCTGGAAACCCCCGCGGTGGAGCGCAAAGCGCCTGTCGCGATGCCAGCGCCTTCGCTGGATGGCCACAGCCAGAGTTTTGGCCGGGTTCTGACGATTATCGCACCGGATATGGCGCTGCTGGAGCGCGAAGGCCACGTGATGCTTCTGGCATTGCCGGTGGCGGAACGCTGGCTTAAACAAGTGCAGCTTACGCCGGGTGAAAACGCGGCCTGTGCACAACCGCTGCTGATCCCCGTTCGGCTAAAAATATCCCCTGAAGAAGCAGGGGTACTGCGTCGCGCAGAGGCCCTGTTGGCGCAGATGGGCATTGAAATGGTGCTCGAACCACAACATGTGACCATTCGCGCAGTGCCTTTACCCTTACGCCAACAAAATTTACAAAACTTGATTCCTGAACTGATAGGCTACCTGGCGCAGCAAACGTCGTTTGATGCCGCCAACACCGCGCAGTGGATCGCCCGCCATCTGGCAAGCGAACATGCGCCGTGGAGTATGGCGCAGGCCATTAGCGTGCTGGCGGAGGTTGAACGCCTTTGTCCGCATCTGGTGAAGACACCGCCAGGTGGGTTATTACAACCTGTTGATTTACAAACGGCGATGAATGCCCTGAAACATGATTGACGTAAGCAAGGCGAGCCTGCCAAAGGCGATTTTTTTAATGGGCCCCACGGCCTCCGGCAAAACGGCACTGGCCATTGAGTTGCGTAAAGTTTTGCCTGTAGAGTTGATTAGTGTCGATTCTGCCCTTATCTACCGAGGGATGGACATCGGCACGGCGAAGCCTGACGCAGACGAACTGCGTGCGGCACCGCATCGTTTGCTGGATATTCTCGACCCGGCTCAGGCATACTCCGCAGCGGATTTCCGCCGCGATGCGTTAGCCGAGATGGCCGAGATAACGGCGGCGGGACGTATACCGCTTTTGGTTGGCGGAACAATGCTTTATTTCAAGGCGTTGCTGGAGGGGCTTTCACCTCTGCCATCAGCGGATCCGGAAGTAAGAGCAAAAATTGAGCAGCAGGCGGCAGAGCAGGGATGGGACGTTTTGCATAAGCAACTGGCCGAGATTGACCCGGTTGCCGCAGCACGGATCCATCCAAATGATCCGCAAAGGCTTTCCCGGGCACTGGAAGTTTTTTTCATTTCGGGTAAAACTTTAACGGAACTGACGCAAACGTCAGGAGACGCTCTGCCGTATCAGGTGCATCAGTTCGCCATCGCCCCGGCGAGCCGTGAACTGCTCCATCAACGAATTGAGCAGCGTTTTCATCAGATGTTAGCTTCAGATTTTGAAGCAGAAGTGCGGGCGCTATTTGCCCGTGGAGATTTGCATACGGATATGCCTTCCGTTCGTTGTGTGGGATACCGCCAGATGTGGTCATATCTTGAAGGCGAGATTTCATATGATGAAATGGTTTATCGAGGTGTTTGCGCCACGAGACAGTTAGCGAAGCGCCAGATCACCTGGTTGCGCGGTTGGGACGGTGTTCACTGGTTAGACAGTGAAAAACCGCAACAGGCGTTAAACGAAGTGATTGAGGTTGTTGGTGATATCGCTCACTGAATGTGTACAATTGAGTCGTATCGTGCGCAATTTTTCAGAATCGCAAGGTTCTAAGTACAAAACAAGCATATAAGGAAAAGATAGAATGGCTAAGGGGCAATCTTTACAAGATCCGTTCCTGAACGCATTGCGTCGGGAACGTGTTCCAGTTTCTATTTATTTGGTGAATGGTATTAAGCTGCAAGGTCAGATTGAATCTTTCGATCAGTTCGTGATCCTGTTGAAAAACACGGTCAGTCAGATGGTCTATAAGCACGCTATTTCTACAGTTGTTCCGTCTCGTCCGGTATCCCATCACAGCAATAACACTGGCGGCGGCACGGGTAGTAACTACCATCATGGCAGCAGCGCGCAGGGTTCTTCTTCTCCTGCGCAGGACAGCGAAGATACCGAATAAGGTTTCGGGCTGTTATCCACACGGGGAGCCAGGGATCCTGCGTTCCCCGCTGATCTTTTTTGAGGAATTTACGCTTGTTTGACCGTTATGATGCCGGTGAGCAGGCGGTGCTGGTACACATCTATTTTACGCAAGACAAAGATATGGAAGACCTCCAGGAGTTTGAATCTCTGGTCTCTTCCGCCGGTGTCGAAGCAATGCAGGTGATTACCGGTAGCCGTAAAGCGCCGCACCCAAAGTATTTTGTTGGTGAAGGTAAAGCAGTTGAAATTGCGGATGCCGTAAAAGCAACCGGCGCGTCAGTCGTGTTGTTTGATCATGCGCTGTCTCCGGCTCAGGAACGTAACCTGGAACGTCTTTGCGAATGCCGTGTTATCGATCGCACGGGTTTGATTTTAGATATTTTCGCTCAACGTGCGCGTACTCACGAAGGTAAGCTGCAGGTTGAGCTGGCGCAGTTGCGCCATCTGGCAACGCGGCTTGTGCGTGGCTGGACCCACCTTGAAAGACAAAAGGGCGGGATTGGTTTGCGCGGTCCGGGTGAGACCCAGCTTGAAACCGACCGCCGTCTGTTGCGTGGCCGTATTACCCAGATCCTTTCACGTCTGGAACGCGTTGAAAAACAGCGTGAGCAAGGACGTCGGGCGCGATCGAAAGCTGACATCCCGACGGTGTCGCTGGTGGGGTATACCAACGCCGGTAAATCCACCCTGTTTAACCAGATTACTGAGGCCCAGGTTTATGCCGCAGACCAGCTGTTTGCGACCCTGGACCCCACATTGCGTCGTATTGACGTCGCCGACGTCGGTGAAACGGTGCTGGCGGATACCGTAGGGTTTATCCGTCACCTGCCGCATGACCTGGTGGCTGCGTTTAAAGCCACCCTGCAGGAGACGCGTCAGGCGACCCTGCTGCTGCACGTCATTGATGCTGCAGACGTTCGCTTGCAGGAGAACATCGACGCGGTAAACGTGGTGCTCGACGAGATCGACGCCGACGACATCCCAACGCTGTTGGTGATGAACAAGATCGATATGCTGGAGGATTTTGAGCCGCGTATCGACCGAGATGAAGAGAACAAACCGATTCGGGTCTGGCTTTCCGCTCAGACCGGTATTGGTGTGCCACTGCTTTTCCAGGCTTTGACAGAACGTCTTTCCGGTGAGGTAGCCCAGCACACGCTGCGATTGCCGCCACAGGAAGGCAGGCTGCGCAGCCGGTTTTATCAGCTTCAGGCGATAGAAAAAGAGTGGATGGAGGATGACGGCAGCGTGGGGATGCAGGTGCGTTTGCCGATCGTTGACTGGCGTCGCCTCTGTAAACAAGAACCTGCGCTGGTCGACTATATCGTCTGATCAGAAAGGGGATGCCTGAATAATTCGCCCTTGCATAACAAATATGGAGCATATACATGGCGTGGAATCAGCCCGGTAATAACGGACAAGACCGCGACCCGTGGGGAAGCAGCAATAATCAAGGCGGCAACTCTGGGGGAAATGGCAACAAAGGTGGTCGCGAGCAGGGGCCGCCGGATCTGGATGATATCTTCCGCAAGCTAAGCAAGAAGCTTGGTGGTCTTGGCGGAGGTAAAGGTTCTGGCTCTGGTGGGGGTTCCACTCAGGGGCCGCGCCCGCAGTTAGGGGGCCGCGTGGTGGGCATTGTTGCCGCTGCCGTGGTGATCATCTGGGCTGCCAGTGGGTTCTACACCATTAAAGAAGCGGAACGCGGTGTGGTCACCCGTTTCGGTAAGTTCAGCCATCTGGTTGAACCAGGTCTGAACTGGAAACCGACTTTCATTGACGACGTGACCGCGGTGAACGTGGAGTCTGTCCGTGAACTGGCGGCCTCCGGCGTGATGCTGACCTCCGACGAGAACGTTGTGCGCGTTGAGATGAACGTCCAGTACCGCGTCACCGATCCGCAGCACTACCTGTTTAGCGTGACCAGTGCAGATGACAGTCTGCGTCAGGCCACAGACAGTGCGCTGCGCGGTGTGATCGGTAAATACACCATGGACCGCATTCTGACCGAAGGTCGTACCGTTATTCGTAGCGATACCCAGCGTGAGCTGGAAGAGACCATTCGCCCGTACAACATGGGTATCACCCTGCTGGACGTCAACTTCCAGGCTGCTCGTCCGCCGGAAGAGGTGAAGGCCGCGTTTGATGACGCCATTGCCGCCCGTGAAAACGAACAACAGTACATCCGTGAAGCGGAAGCGTACACCAACGAAGTTCAGCCACGTGCTAACGGTCAGGCGCAGCGTATTCTTGAAGAAGCGCGTGCGTATAAAACTCAGACCGTCCTGGAAGCTCAGGGTGAAGTGGCGCGTTTCGCGAAGATTTTGCCAGAATATAAAGCGGCTCCGGAGATTACCCGTGAACGTCTTTATATTGAGACCATGGAAAAAGTGCTGAGCCATACGCGTAAGGTACTGGTTAACGACAGCAAAGGTGGAAACCTGATGGTACTGCCGTTGGATCAGATGCTGAAAGGCGGTTCGGCGCCGGCGGCAAAGGCGGATACCAGCGGTGCCAACAACCTGCTGCGTCTGCCACCTGCGGCATCCGGTAGCTCAAGCGCCACAACCACGCCTTCTTCGAACGATGGTGACATTATGGACCAACGCCGTGCTAACGCGCAGCGTAACGACTACCAGCGTCAGGGGGAATAAGGATGCGTAAGTCAGTTATTGCGATCATCATCATCGTATTGGTCGTGCTTTATACCTCTATCTTTGTGGTGAAAGAGGGCGAGCGTGGAATTACCCTGCGTTTTGGTAAAGTTCTGCGCGACAGCGAGAACAAGCCGCTAGTGTTTGAGCCGGGCCTGCACTTTAAAATGCCACTGATTGAATCGGTGAAAACGCTCGACGCCCGTATCCAGACCATGGATAACCAGGCCGACCGTTTCGTGACCAAAGAGAAGAAAGACCTGATCGTTGATTCCTACATCAAATGGCGTATCAGTGATTTCAGCCGCTACTACCTGGCAACGGGCGGTGGCGACGTTTCTCAGGCGGAAGTGCTGTTGAAACGTAAGTTCTCTGACCGTCTGCGCTCTGAGATTGGTCGTCTGGATGTGAAAGACATCGTCACCGACTCCCGTGGTCGTCTGACGCTGGAAGTGCGTGATGCGCTGAACTCCGGTTCTGCAGGAACCGAAGACGAAGTCACCACCCCGGCAGCGGATGATGCCATTGCCAAAGCGGCAGAACGCGTTCAGGCTGAAACCAACGGCAAAGTGCCGGTGATCAACCCGAACAGTATGGCTGCTCTGGGTATCGAAGTGGTCGACGTCCGTATCAAGCAGATCAACCTGCCAGCGGAAGTGTCCGAGGCGATTTACAACCGTATGCGCGCCGAGCGTGAAGCGGTAGCACGTCGTCATCGTTCACAAGGTCAGGAAGAGGCGGAGAAACTGCGTGCGGCAGCGGATTACGAAGTGACCAAGACGCTGGCAGAATCTGAGCGTCAGGGCCGTATTCTGCGCGGTGAAGGGGATGCCGAAGCGGCAAAACTGTTTGCCGATGCCTTCAGCCAGGATCCCGACTTCTACGCCTTTATCCGTAGCCTGCGTGCTTACGAGAACAGCTTCCAGAGCAACCAGGATGTGATGGTGCTCAGCCCGGACAGCGATTTCTTCCGCTACATGAAGACGCCGGCTAACGCAACGCGATAAACTCAGGCCAGTTTGAGTATTCAAACCACCGCTCTCAACGGAGCGGTGGTTTTCTTTTATAAGGATTAAAAATGAATTCAACCATTTGGCTTGCGCTGGCCCTGGTTCTGGTGCTGGAAGGTCTTGGACCGATGCTTTATCCGCGTGCATGGCGTCGGATGATAGCCTCTCTGAGCCAGTTGCCGGATAATATTTTGCGCCGATTTGGGGGCGGACTTGTGGTTGCCGGCATCGTTATCTACTACATGTTGAGGAAAACGATTGGCTGATCAAAAAGTAATCTGGTTTGGCGTATTTTGAGGTCAAAAAGTGCTGTATATCTGAAAAAGCGATGGTAGAATCCATTTTTAAGCAAACGGTGATTTTGAAAAAAATGGGTAACAACGTCGTCGTACTGGGCACCCAATGGGGTGACGAAGGTAAAGGGAAGATTGTTGATCTTCTGACTGAACGGGCTAAATATGTTGTACGCTACCAGGGCGGTCACAACGCAGGCCATACTCTCGTAATCAACGGTGAAAAAACCGTCCTCCATCTTATTCCATCAGGCATTCTTCGCGAAAACGTCACCAGCATCATCGGTAACGGCGTTGTGCTGTCTCCGGCTGCTCTGATGAAAGAGATGAAAGGTCTGGAAGACCGTGGTATCCCCGTTCGCGAGCGTCTGCTGCTCTCCGAAGCCTGCCCGCTGATCCTTGATTATCACGTGGCGCTGGACGTAGCGCGTGAAAAAGCGCGTGGCGCGAAAGCGATCGGCACGACCGGTCGTGGTATCGGCCCGGCTTACGAAGACAAAGTTGCTCGTCGCGGTCTGCGCGTGGGCGATCTGTTTGATAAAGAGACGTTCGCTGAAAAACTGAAAGAAGTGATGGAATATCACAACTTCCAGCTGGTGAACTTCTATAAAGCTGACGCTGTTGACTACCAGAAAGTGCTGGATGACGTCATGGCGATTGCTGACATTCTGACCGGTATGGTTGTTGATGTGTCCGATCTGCTGGACCAGGCGCGCAAGCGTGGCGATTTCGTCATGTTCGAAGGTGCGCAGGGTACGCTGCTGGACATCGACCACGGTACCTATCCGTACGTCACCTCCTCTAACACCACCGCGGGTGGCGTTGCGACCGGTTCTGGTCTGGGTCCACGTTATGTGGATTACGTTCTGGGCATCATCAAAGCTTACTCCACTCGCGTGGGTGCGGGTCCATTCCCGACTGAGCTGTTTGATGAAACCGGCGAGTTCCTGTGCAAGCAGGGTAACGAGTTTGGCGCGACCACCGGTCGTCGTCGTCGTACCGGCTGGCTGGACGTGGTAGCCGTGCGTCGCGCAGTACAGATTAACTCCCTGTCTGGTTTCTGCCTGACCAAACTGGACGTGCTGGACGGTCTGAAAGAGGTGAAACTCTGCGTAGGCTACCGTATGCCTGATGGTCGCGAAGTGACCACCACTCCGCTGGCTGCGGATGACTGGAAAGGCATCGAGCCAATCTACGAAACCATGCCAGGCTGGTCTGAAACGACGTTCGGTGTGAAAGAGCGTAGCGGTCTGCCACAGGCAGCACTGAATTACATCAAGCGTATTGAAGAACTGACCGAAGTGCCGATCGACATTATCTCTACCGGCCCTGATCGTACTGAAACGATGATCCTGCGCGACCCGTTCGACGCATAATCTTCGTGACTGCTGGCCTGCGGGACAACCCGCAGGCTGGATACGCGTCGCGCCATCCGGCGAACGCTCCTCGATCTCCGCTTTTTCGCCCCGTCTGTCAAATAAATTAGCCGCTTACTATCTGGCTGGTTTATCATCATTAATGAATATCTGTGCGGTTTATCCGCGTTTTCCCTTTTTCCTGAGGTTGATGTGCAGTTAACAAGTTTCACCGATTACGGCTTACGCGCGCTGATTTACATGGCGTCGTTACCCGATGGGAAAATGACCAGTATCTCTGAGGTTACAGAGGTATACGGTGTGTCCCGTAATCATATGGTCAAAATAATCAATCAACTTAGTCGTGCCGGATACGTTGCTGCCGTCCGCGGGAAGAATGGTGGGATCCGTCTCGGTAAACCGGCGCAGAGTATTCGTGTTGGGGATGTGGTACGTGAACTGGAGCCATTGTCTCTGGTGAATTGCAGCAGCGCGTTCTGCCACATTACGCCCGCTTGTCGCCTTAAACAGGCACTTTCTCTGGCCGTGCAAAGTTTTCTCAAGGAACTGGATAACTACACGCTGGCCGATTTGGTTGAAGAGAATCAACCACTTTATAAATTATTGCTGGTGGAATGAAGAAAATTTCCACCGGAGCTGACAACGGAGGAACCGATATGTCACATGATCCTTTCCAGGAACGCGAAGCCGAAAAATACGCGAATCCTATCCCCAGCCGCGAGTTCATCATTGAACACTTAACAAAACGCGAAAAACCCGCCAATCGTGAAGAACTTGCCGTTGAATTAAACATTGAAGGTGAAGAGCAAATTGAAGCCCTTCGCCGCCGCCTGCGCGCGATGGAGCGCGACGGGCAACTGGTCTTTACCCGCCGTCAGTGCTATGCGCTTCCCGAACGTCTTGACCTGCTGAAAGGCACCGTCATTGGCCACCGTGATGGCTATGGCTTCCTGCGCGTAGAAGGCCGTAAAGACGATCTTTATCTTTCCTCTGAGCAGATGAAGATGTGCATTCACGGTGACCAGATCCTGGCGCAGCCGCTGGGCGCGGACCGTAAAGGCCGCCGCGAAGCGCGCGTGGTGCGTGTCCTGGTCCCTAAAACCAGCCAGATTGTTGGCCGCTACTTTACCGACGCTGGCGTGGGCTTTGTGGTGCCGGACGACAGCCGCCTGAGCTTCGATATCCTGATCCCGCCTGAAGAGGTGATGGGCGCCCGTATGGGCTTTGTGGTGGTGGTTGAACTCACCCAGCGTCCTACCCGACGCACCAAGGCGGTCGGGAAAATCGTCGAAGTGTTAGGCGATAACATGGGCACCGGCATGGCCGTTGATATGGCGCTGCGTACTCATGAAATTCCTTACGTCTGGCCGAAAGCGGTTGAAGAGCAGGTTGTCGGCCTGAAAGAAGAGGTGCCGGAAGAGTCCAAGGTGGGCCGCGTGGATCTGCGCGATCTGCCGCTGGTGACTATTGATGGTGAAGATGCCCGCGACTTCGATGATGCCGTTTATTGCGAGAAAAAACGCGGCGGCGGCTGGCGTCTGTGGGTTGCCATCGCTGACGTAAGCTATTACGTTCGCCCGCATACTCCGCTGGATAACGAAGCGCGCAGCCGTGGAACGTCGGTCTACTTCCCGTCGCAGGTAATTCCGATGCTGCCGGAAGTCTTGTCTAACGGCCTGTGCTCCCTGAACCCGCAGGTTGACCGCCTGTGCATGGTCTGCGAGATGACCATCTCCACCAAAGGGCGCTTAACGGGTTACAAATTCTACGAAGCGGTAATGAGCTCCCATGCGCGCCTGACCTACACCAAGGTCTGGCATATGCTGCAGGGCGATCAGGATCTGCGTGAGCAGTATGCGCCGCTGGTGAAACACATCGAAGAGCTGCATAACCTCTACAAAACGCTGGATCAGGCGCGTGAAGAGCGCGGCGGGATCTCGTTTGAGAGCGAAGAGGCGAAGTTCATCTTTAACGCTGAACGCCGCATAGAACGTATTGAGCAGACCCAGCGTAACGATGCCCATAAGCTGATTGAAGAGTGTATGATTCTGGCAAACATCTCGGCGGCACGTTTCGTTGAGAAAGCCAAAGAACCTGCGCTGTTCCGTATTCACGATAAACCGTCGACCGAAGCCATCACTGCGTTCCGCTCCGTGCTGGCTGAACTGGGTCTGGAACTGCCTGGCGGTAACAAGCCAGAGCCGCGTGATTACGCTGAATTGCTGGAGTCGATTGGCGATCGCCCGGATGCAGAAATGCTGCAGACCATGCTGCTGCGTTCCATGAAGCAGGCGATTTACGATCCGGAAAACCGCGGTCACTTCGGTCTGGCGCTGCAGTCTTACGCCCACTTTACCTCGCCGATCCGTCGTTATCCGGACCTTTCCCTGCACCGCGCGATCAAGTATCTGCTGGCGCAGGAGCAGGGTCATAAAGGTAATACGACCGAAACCGGTGGCTACCATTATTCAATGGAAGAGATGCTGCAACTCGGTCAGCACTGTTCCATGGCCGAACGTCGTGCAGATGAAGCGACGCGCGACGTGGCAGACTGGCTGAAGTGTGACTTTATGCTGGACCAGGTGGGTAACGTCTTTAAAGGCGTGATTGCCAGCGTCACCGGCTTTGGTTTCTTCGTCCGTCTGGATGAACTGTTTATCGACGGTCTGGTGCATGTCTCCAGCCTGGATAACGACTATTACCGTTTCGACCAGGTCGGGCAGCGCCTGATTGGCGAATCTGGCGGCCAGACCTATCGTCTTGGCGATCGCGTGGAAGTGAAGGTCGAAGCCGTTAATATGGACGACCGTAAAATTGACTTTAGCCTGATCTCCAGCGAGCGTGCCCCGCGTAATGTGGGTAAAACGGCGCGTGAAAAGACGAAAAAAGGGGGCAACGGCAACAGCGGTGGCAAACGTCGTCAGGCGGGTAAGAAGGTAAACTTCGAGCCAGACAGCGCGTTCCGTGGTGAGAAGAAACAGAAGCCGAAGGCCGCGAAGAAAGAGGCCCGGAAGGCGAAAAAGCCGTCCACCAAAACGCAGAAAATCGCGGCTGCCACCAGGGCAAAACGCGCAGCGAAGAAACAGCAGGCGGAGTAATTCTCCCCCTCAACCTGACCCTCTCTCCTGCGGAGAGAGGGAAAAGAAAAGACAGAACGAGAACCATCAATGAGTGAAATGATTTACGGCATCCACGCGGTGCAGGCCCTGCTGGAGCGCGCACCGGAGCGTTTTCAGGAAGTGTTTATTCTGAAAGGGCGTGAAGACAAACGTCTGATGCCGCTGATCCACGCCCTGGAAGCACAAGGTGTCGTGATCCAGCTGGCGAACCGCCAGTTCCTGGATGAGAAAAGTGAAGGTGCCGTTCACCAGGGCATTATTGCCCGCGTTAAGCCAGGCCGTCAGTATCAGGAAAACGATCTGCCGGATCTTATCGCCGGGCTGGAAAATCCATTCTTCTTGATCCTTGACGGCGTGACCGACCCGCACAACCTTGGCGCATGTCTGCGAAGCGCAGATGCGGCAGGTGTTCATGCCGTTATCGTGCCGAGGGATCGCTCTGCACAGCTTAACGCGACGGCGAAGAAAGTGGCCTGTGGCGCAGCGGAAAACGTACCGCTGATCCGCGTCACCAACCTGGCGCGCACCATGCGTATGCTGCAGGAAGAGAATATCTGGATCGTCGGTACCGCGGGTGAAGCGGATCATACTCTGTATCAGAGCAAGATGACCGGCCGTCTGGCACTGGTAATGGGTGCCGAAGGCGAAGGTATGCGCCGTCTGACCCGTGAGCATTGCGATGAGCTGATCAGCATTCCAATGGCGGGCAGCGTGTCGTCTCTGAACGTCTCCGTGGCAACAGGTATCTGCCTGTTTGAAGCGGTCCGTCAGCGCGGGGAATAAACAGCAAGGCCGTCCTGAGGACGGCCTTTCGTATTTTCTGTGGGAGAGTCACCAGACGGTGAAAAACTCACTCCTCCAGTGACCGCAAATGGTCATCCTTCCTGAGCGTCATCAGCGCGAAGATACTCACTACCGCCGTCGCCATGACGTAATAAGCCGGAATATCCAGGTTGCCCGTCTCTTTAATCAGCCCGGTAATAATCAGCCCCGCACAGCCCGAGAAAAGGGCGTTCGACAGGGAATAAGCCAGCCCAAGCCCGGTATACCGTACGCGCGTCGGGAACATCTCTGAGAGCATCGCCGGCCCGGGGCCTGCCAGCATCCCCACCAGACCACCCGCAATCAGCACCACCAGCGCTTTGATGACCAGCGTACTGGACTCCGCCTGTAAAACCTTCAGCAGCGGCAGGGCAAGGAGCAGCAGCAACGTGGTGGCGACAATCATCACCGTGCGGCGTCCGATTTTGTCGCTCAGGATCCCGGACGGAATAATCGTCAGCGCAAAACCGATATTCGAAATCACCGCAATCAACAGCGCCTGGTTAAACCCGGTATGCAGCGCCGACTGCAGATAGGTGGGCATAATCACCAGATAGGTATAACCCGCCGCTGACCAGACCATCACCCGGCCAATGCCCATCACAATGGCGTTGAGCGTGGTGACGGTATCAGCCTGAGTGGCAACCGGCTTTTCCTGCTGCTGCACAAAGCTTGGCGTCTCTTCCATACTCACCCGCAGCCACAGCGCCACCACGCCCATCGGTAATGCCAGGAAGAACGGGATGCGCCAGCCCCAGTCATGCAGGGCTTCCGGTGTCAGAAGGGTGGAGAGCAGTGCGACAATGCCAGCGCCTGCTAACAGGCCCAGCGCGACGGTAAATGACTGCCATGCACCGTAGAGGCCCCGCTTGCCGCGTGGGGCAAACTCGGTCATCAGCGAGACGGCGCCACCATACTCACCACCGGCGAACAACCCCTGCAGGATGCGCAGCAGCGTGATAATCAGCGGGGCGGCAATACCGATGCTGGCATAGACCGGCACAATACCGATGGCGGCGGTGGCCAGCGTCATCAGCACCAGTACAATAATCAGCGTCGGTTTTCGGCCTATCCGGTCACCTATTCTGCCAAACACCACCGCGCCCAGCGGGCGGAAGAAGAAGGCGATGGCAAAGGAAGCGTAGGTGAGGATCAGGCTGGTCAGCCCCGCGTCCCCCTCCAGCTGGAAGAAGTTCTTCGCAATTACGGTCGCCAGAAAACCATAGACCGCAAACTCATACCACTCGATAAAGTTACCAATGGAGCCTGCAATTAATGCTCGCTTGTGCGCGTCCGGTTGCATAACGTTCCTCACTGAAAGGGGGTAAGAATAAATTATTCAACAAAAGCGAATGCGCGAAATAGTTTATTCTTATGTTCTGTGAGCTATTTCACGAATGATATCAGCGGGATCGTCATCGTGTGACCTCACTCCCATGCAGCGTGCTCGTGGCCTGTCCATACTTATCTTCATTGCCACTGAAGGAGGGAGACAGCATGCACTGGCAGACCCATACCGTTTTTAATCAACCTGCACCGCTCTCAAACAGCAACCTTTTCCTCTCTGATTGCGCTCTGCGTGACGCGGTTGTTCGCGAAGGCGCCGAGTGGGATATCGAGCTTCTTGCCAGCATCGGCCAGCAGTTAGGAACCGCGGAATCGCTGGAGCTGGGCAGGCTGGCGAACGTTAATCCGCCGGAGTTATTACGCTATGACGCCACCGGGGAGCGACTGGATGATGTTCGCTTTCATCCCGCATGGCACCTCTTAATGCAGGGACTTTGCGCGAACCGTGTCCATAACCTGGCGTGGGAAGAGGAGGCGCGCAAAGGCGCGTTTGTCGCCAGAGCTGCACGTTTTGTCCTGCACGCTCAGGTAGAAGCGGGCACGCTTTGCCCTGTCACCATGACCTTTGCTGCTACACCGCTGCTGCAACAGGCGCTGCCCGAGCCGTTCCGTGACTGGATCACGCCGTTAATGAGCGATCGTTACGATCCTCATCTTGCCCCAGGGGCGCAAAAGCGTGGCCTGCTGATTGGCATGGGGATGACAGAAAAACAGGGCGGCTCGGACGTACTCAGCAATACCACCAAAGCGGAAAAGTGCAATGACGGCAGCTACCGGCTTATCGGGCATAAATGGTTTTTCTCTGTGCCGCAAAGCGATGCGCATCTGGTGCTGGCCCAGGCGAAAGGGGGGCTGTCCTGCTTTTTTGTTCCACGCTTTTTGCCTGACGGGCAACGCAATGCCGTACGTCTGGAGCGGCTGAAAGAGAAGCTCGGCAACCGCTCTAACGCCAGCAGCGAAGCGGAATTCCTGGATGCGTCCGGCTGGCTGCTGGGGGAGGAAGGAGAAGGGGTACGCCAGATCCTCCGAATGGGCGGCCTGACGCGGTTTGACTGCGCGCTGGGCAGCCATGGGCTGATGCGTCGGGCTTTATCCGTGGCGCTTTACCATGCGCATCAACGCCAGACGTTTGGTAAAAACCTTATCGACCAGCCGCTCATGCGCGATGTGCTGAGCCGCATGGCGCTGATACTGGAGGGCCAGACGGCACTGTTGTTCCGTCTGGCCCGGGCGTGGGACAGGCGTGCCGATCCTCAGGAGGCCGCCTGGGCGCGCCTTTTCACCCCCGCGGCGAAATACAGCGTCTGCAAAGCGGGTATCCCGTTTGTGGCGGAAGCCATGGAAGTGCTCGGCGGCACAGGCTACTGCGAGGAGAGTGAGCTTCCCCGTTTGTACCGTGAGATGCCCGTGAACAGCATCTGGGAAGGGTCCGGCAATATTATGTGCCTGGACGTTCTGCGTGTACTGACGAAGCAATCCGGCATCCTCGACCTGCTTGTGGATGATTTTGCCCAGGTAAAAGGGCAGGACAGGCACTTCGATCGCAGCTGGCGTCAGCTTCAGCAAAAACTGCGAAAACCGCAGGAGGCGCAGGGACGGGAGATCACGCAACAGCTTTTCCTGCTGGGGGCCGGAAGTCAGATGCTGCGGCACGCATCGCCACCCGTGGCGCAGGCGTGGTGCCGCATGATGCTTGATACCCGTGGCGGTACGCTGATGAGCGAGCAGGTGCAAAATGACCTGCTGTTGCGTGCCACGGGCAGGGTTGGCTAACTCTTTAGCTGGAACAGGCTCACCAGTTGGGTAAGGTGTGAGCCTTTCTCACGCAGCGTGTGTGCGGTTTGTTCGCTGCGTAAGACGCGGTCGGCGTTGATGTGCGACGCTTCGCCAATGTGGGTCATGGCCAGATTAACCTGGCCTATTCCCGCGGATTGCTCGCGGGACGCATGGTTAATCTCCGTGACCAGCTTGTTGATGTTATCGATGTGCACGATGATGGAATCCATCGCCAGACGCGTTTGTTCAGACAGCGCATGGCCTTCGCTGACTTTTCTGAGCGTATCACCGATGAGCTGTTCAATCTCCTTCACCGCGTTGGCGCTGCGTCCTGCCAGCGCGCGTACTTCCTGCGCCACCACCGCAAAACCTTTTCCGTGCTCGCCTGCGCGGGCTGCTTCAACCGCTGCGTTAAGCGCCAGAATGTTGGTCTGAAAAGCGATGGATTCAATCACGCGCGTGATGTCTTCGATTCGCTTTGATGCTTCGCGAATATCATCCATGGTAGCGACAGCGTGGGTGACCGTCTCACCGCCCTGGTGTACCGCGCGCGACGTTTCGCCTACCAGCTGCTGCGTTTGTTCCATGTTGGCGGCATTTTGCTGCACGGTCGCGGCCAGTTGCTCCATGCTGGCAGACGTCTCTTCTACACTGCTGGCCTGCTTGTTAATCTGTCCGGAGATTTCTTCGCTATCGGATGCCAGCGCGTTGGTGCCCATATGGATCTCCGCTGCGGCCTCGCGCACCTGTAGAACAATTTTCTGCAGTCCCCCTCCAATACCGTTAATGGCATCGATGAGCTGACCGACCTCATCCTGGCGGGTCACGGGCAGGCTGGAGCGCAGATCGCCTGCGGCATACTGTTGGGCCAGGTGGATCACATTGCGCAATGGGCGCGTCAGTATGCGACGTATAATGACCACAAACAGACCCGCGAAGAGCACTGACAGCACCACCCCTGCCAGCAGGAAGCGGTCGCGCATGGCGGTCACGCTTGAGAGCAGTACCGATTTATCCACTTCGCCGACAATGGCCCAGTTCCAGCCTGGCAGCGGCGTATACGCCATGGTCAGCGTGCGACCATCGGCACTGACGCGCTCCAGCGTGCCGGATTTATCACTCAACAGCTGTTGCTGGATAGCGCTATCCCACTCCGGTACTTTTCCCTCCGCGCTGGTGTGGAACAGATACTGCCCGCGCGTTTTGCCATGGCTGCGGTCCAGAACAAAGAAGTGACCGCTCTCGCCCAGTCGACGGTTGAGGATTTTCTCGCGCATGACATCCCAGGAGTGAGTGATGTCCACACCAACAAAGATGATTGCAATGACCTGGCCGTCCGCGTTTTTAACCGGCTGGTATTGGGTGATATAGCGCTTGCCGAACAGCAGCGCCAGACCGCGATAAACCTCGCCCCGGGTGACGGCAGCAAAAGCCGGGCTGGTGGTATCCAGAACGGTGCCCATTGCCCGCTCGCCGTTCTCTTTGCGCAGCGATGTGGCGACGCGCACAAAGTCGTTACCGCTACGCACAAACAGGGTAGAAATTGCCCCTGTCCGGCTCAGAAAATCGTCTGAAAGGGTATTGTTTTCATGCAGTCCGGTTTCCCCTCCTTTCAGGAGCGGAACGTTAATCCCGTTAATCGTCTGGGGTTGAGTGTTATCAACGCTCAGTGGCTGGGGCAAAAAGGTGGTAAACAGCCGGGTATAACTCTCGACCTCTTCACTCAGGCTGGTGTTAAACATCTGCACCATATCGACCATGCCGGTGGACTGATTATGCAGGTCTTCTATCGCGAGGGCTTCAAGCTGCTGGCTGGCTTTTTGGCTGAGCAGAAAAGTGAAAAACAGAAACAGGATGGCGACACTGGCACCGGTAAGCAGCGACAGCTTTGCACCCAGACCTGCACGACGGAAAAAGTTGATCATAAATTGCTCATCATTGAAAAGGTATGGCTTTTCAACGGCACAGCAGAGATAACGTTTACTGTTTTAGTGTAACAAAATGTTATTTAATTGTTTTTAATTGGTTTGCTAAAAGATAAAAAATTTGCAAAAACGAAAAGCCACTAAAAGTAAGTGGCTTTTATCGGAGGGGGGATTACGCGTAGAGAATGGCCTGTACCCGCCAGTGATCGATGTACTGATCTTCCTGCATCTGGATAATGCGATACCATGAAGCACCCTGCTCATCGGCCTTTAATGCAACGACACGTTCAACGTCCTGCGGGCTCCCCGAAATATTATTCACGGAGATCTGGCCAATTTCATTCAGGCCAGTCACACAATCAGCACTGGCAAATTCAGCTGACTGCGCGGTTGTGCTCACAAGACCTGCTGAGAGCAACAGTGTGGTCAAAGCAAGAGTTCGTTTCATCGTCAGCTCCATTTCACATGTCTCCGGTATCCGCCGGGCAATCCATCGCGAATAAACTCACTTCCATTGTTGCGGGCATGGAGTTTATTGTGGACAGGAAAGTGTCTATGGACGCAAAGCAGTGTAAATGTCGTTCAAATGAAGACGATCATTGACGATACAGAATGGCCTGTGAGTACCACTGTCCCGTAATGATGGTTTCGTCGATCATAATGATGACGTAATAATCTGCTTTGGCGGCGACGGCTTGTGCCTTTATTGCTTCTTCCGCGTCATCCGGAGAGCCGCGAACCAGCGCAGAGACGGTACCCATACGCTGTAATCCTTCCGTCTGATTACGACGGATTTCCTGCGGGTGATCGGCGACCGGGGGAGCGGGTTGTGGCGTTCCCTGCAGCGCGCTACAGCCACTGAGCAGTAACATCAGCAATAAAGCAGCAAACCTGCGCATAACCATATCTCGTTTCCTGATAGCCATAGTGTAGTTGTCTGTGAATTTAGTTTTGGGGGAATGTTCCCGAAGTGTTAGCTGGGGCGTAATTTTCGAATGAAAATAGCGTGAAATCGTAACCCAGTTCTCAACATTATGAATCATTCATCATTACAGGGTCGACAATGATTGAAATTGAAATACGCCATCTGGGTGATCGTGAAATATTACACGCAACACCCGCCGGAAAACGTGAGGAACCACTGCCTGTTATAGTGTTTTATCATGGATTTACCTCATCGAAGCTGGTCTACAGCTATTTTGCGGTGGCACTCGCGCAGGCCGGTTTTCGTGTGGTCATGCCGGATGCACCCGATCACGGCGCACGTTTTACCGGCAACGAACAGGCGCGGCTTGGGCAGTTCTGGCACATTTTGCACGGTAGCCTGACCGAGTTTGCCGGGCTGCGCGATGCGCTTTACCAGGCAGGGCTGGTGGCTGATAATCGGCTGGCCGTGGCTGGGGCATCGATGGGCGGGATGGCGGCGCTGGGGATCATGACGCACCATCCAGAAGTGAAGTCAGTGGCTTGTCTGATGGGCTCGGGCTACTTCACCTCACTGGCGAAGACGCTTTTTCCACCTCAGGCACTCACGGAGGTTGAGGCGGCGCTTGCAGAGTGGGAGGTTACCCGGGCGTTACCGCGTCTGGCCGATCGTCCTTTGCTGTTGTGGCATGGTGATGCGGACGATGTGGTCCCACCCGGAGAAACGTTCCGGCTTCAGCAGGCGTTGCAGCACGAGGGGCTGGATGGCAACCTGACCTGCCTGTGGGAAGCGGGCGTTCGCCACCGCATTACGCCAACGGCGCTGGACGCCACGGTGGACTTCTTCCGCCAGCACCTTTAAACGCACAGGACGTTGACACCCTGATCTTTCAGTTTCTGAAGGATCTCAGGGTTAGCACCTTTGCCGGTGATCACCATGTCTATCTGTTCAGCACGGCTGAACAGCATTCCTGCGCGTTCGCCCACTTTACTGCTGTCGACCAGCACAACGAGCTTGCCCACCACGTTAAGCATGTTTTGTTCTGCCATGGCGGTTAACATATCGGTTTTGTAGAGGCCATCTGCGGTCAGGCCTTTGCCACTGGTAAACATCCAGTGTCCGGCATAAAGACTGTTTTCGCTGTCCTGCGGGCTGAGCGTAATGGACTGGCTCTTGTTGTACTGGCCGCCCATGATCACCACGCTCTCATGCTCCTGATCGATAAGATAGTTGGCGAGCGGCAAGTAGTTCGTGATGATTTGTACCGGCTTTCCGCACATCTCCCGACCTAACAGAAACGCCGTGGAGCCGCAGTTGATCACCACGCTCTCACCGGGGCTCACCAGCTGGGATGCCGCTCTGGCAATACGGACTTTTTCATCATGATTTTGCGCCTGATGAATGTTCATCGGCGTCCAGCGTGGACGCTGCTGGCTAATCGCTTCCGCACCGTTGCGGACTTTTTTCAGCTTACCGCTTTCATCCAGCTTATTAATATCCCGCCGCGCTGTTGCCGGGGAAATCCCTAAACGTTCGATCACTTTCTCAACGGTGACAAACCCTGTTTGCGCCAGGAGTTCCAGTAATATTTGATGCCGTTGCGCTTCCGTCATGAGCTATTCCGATAAGAATTGATTTTAAAAGATGATATTTGAAATAGCGTGAAATTACTAAAAGAAATATGAAACCGCCAGACACTCGGGTCTGGCGATGGGCCTTAATAATCAGAGGAATGACTTGAACGGCAGGTCTGGCTCAAGAGTAAAGCAATCATCAAAGCCACGTGGGTAGTGATACTCGAGATTGTCTTTGTCCAGCGGCCAGGTGAACTTGCCTCCTACCTGCCAGATGAACGGCTTAAAGCCATACTTCAGGCGGTCTTTTTTCATTTCCCACAGTACGCGTATCTCCTGCGGGTCGGCCTGGAAGTTTGACCAGATATCGTGGTGGAAAGGGATCACTACTTTGGTGTTCAGCGCTTCCGCCATGCGCAGCATATCGGCGCTGGTCATTTTGTCTGTAATGCCGCGTGGGTTCTCCCCGTATGAGCCGAGCGCCACATCAATCTGATGCTCATTGCCGTGCTTTGCATAGTAGTTTGAGTAGTGAGAGTCACCGCTGTGGTACAGGGAACCGCCGGGCGTTTTAAACAGGTAGTTCACCGCACGTTCGTCCATACCGTCTGGCAGTACGCCTGCGGCTTTCTGATCGGCCGGAAGGGTAATCAGTGCAGTGCGGTCAAAGGCATCCAGCGCGTGGATCTCAACGTCTTTAATTTTGACCACATCGCCCGGTTTCATGACGATGCAGCGCTCTTTCGGTACGCCCCAGCCGATCCATAAATCCACGCAGGTTTGCGGCCCGATGAACGGTACGTCATCGGCACAGTTTTGCATGACCGCTGCCGCCACGTTGACATCAATATGATCGTTATGATCGTGCGTAGAGAGAACGGCATCGATCTGGCGAATGGCGAACGGATCAAGAACAAACGGTGTGGTACGCAGGTTTGGCTGAAGTTTTTCCACGCCCGCCATGCGTTGCATCTGATGGCCTTTTTTCATCAGCGGGTTACCGTGACTCTGTTTGCCGGTGCCGCACCAGAAATCGACGCAAATATTCGCGCCACCTTCTGATTTCAGCCAGATCCCCGTGCACCCCAGCCACCACATTGCAAAGGTACCAGGAGCAACCTGTTCCTGCTCAATCTCTTCATTCAGCCAGCTACCCCATTCCGGGAAAGTGCTCAGAATCCATGATTCACGGGTAATGGTGTTCACTTTACTCATCGTTTTGACTCCTGGTTTAATCAAAAATAATCAATTGGTGATTTGTTGTGATTAATGCTGGCACCATTTCACGCGCATTGCAACGATCAAAATGTGTAATTTTATCTGCCTGACGTCACGGAGGCTCTTCGCACTTCTTGTTATCTTTAACCGTATTAATCATTAATTGCATGAATTATATGGAAATAATTTTATATAGCATGCCGAAGTGAAAATCATTACTAACACCAGGGAAATAATTTGCGTGATGCGTCACAAATAATCAGATTTAATCTTGTGGTGATTATTTGTGATTAATAGAGTGTTGTCACCAACCGCACAGGGATTGCCCCTCGTGTTCTCATTTCTGGAGAGAGTTATGGAGATCCTCTACAACGTCTTTACCGTGTTCTTTAATCAGGTAATGACTAATGCCCCGCTGTTGTTGGGCATCGTGACGTGCCTTGGCTATATCCTGCTGCGCAAAAGCGTCAGCGTTATTATTAAAGGCACCATTAAAACCATCATCGGTTTCATGCTGTTGCAGGCGGGTTCAGGCATTTTGACCGGCACCTTCAAGCCGGTAGTGGCCAAAATGTCGGAAGTCTATGGCATCAACGGCGCCATCTCTGACACCTACGCCTCGATGATGGCCACCATCGATCGCATGGGCGATGCCTACAGCTGGGTAGGGTATGCGGTCCTGCTCGCGCTGGCGCTGAACATCATTTACGTTCTGTTGCGCCGCATTACCGGTATTCGCACCATCATGCTGACTGGCCATATCATGTTCCAGCAGGCAGGGCTGATTGCGGTTTCCTTCTTTATCTTTGGCTACCCAATGTGGACGACCATTATCTGCACCGCGGTGCTGGTCTCGCTCTACTGGGGTATCACCTCCAACATGATGTACAAGCCCACGCAGGACGTCACCGACGGTTGCGGCTTCTCCATCGGCCACCAGCAGCAGTTTGCCTCCTGGATTGCCTATAAAGTCGCGCCGTATCTGGGCAAAAAAGAAGAGAGCGTCGAAGATCTTAAACTGCCGGGCTGGCTGAATATTTTCCACGACAATATCGTTTCTACGGCGATTGTGATGACCCTCTTCTTCGGTGCCATTCTGCTCTCCTTTGGCATTGACGTCGTACAGGCGATGGCGGGTAAAACCCACTGGACTGTCTATATCCTGCAAACAGGTTTCTCTTTCGCGGTGGCGATTTTCATTATCACCCAGGGCGTGCGTATGTTCGTTGCCGAGCTGTCCGAAGCCTTCAACGGTATCTCTCAGCGTCTGATTCCCGGTGCGGTACTGGCGATTGACTGCGCGGCTATCTACAGCTTCGCGCCAAACGCGGTGGTCTGGGGCTTCATGTGGGGCACCATCGGCCAGCTGATTGCGGTGGGTATCCTGGTGGGCTGCGGCTCTTCCATTCTGATCATTCCTGGCTTTATCCCGATGTTCTTCTCCAACGCCACCATCGGCGTCTTTGCGAACCACTTTGGTGGCTGGCGCGCGGCGCTCAAGATCTGCCTGGTGATGGGGATGGTGGAAATCTTCGGGTGTGTGTGGGCGGTCAAGCTCACCGGTATGAGCGCCTGGATGGGCATGGCCGACTGGTCAATTCTGGCACCACCGATGATGCAGGGCTTCGCCTCCGTTGGCCTGATCTTTATGGCTGTCATCATCCTCATTGCTCTGGCTTATATGTTCTTCGCTGGTCGCACTCTGCGGGCTGAAGAAGATGCAGAAAAACAAACAGCAGAAGTTTCTGCTCATTAAGGAGTTTCGATTATGACCGTACGTATCCTGGCTGTGTGTGGCAATGGGCAAGGGAGTTCCATGATCATGAAGATGAAAGTGGACCAGTTTTTAACCCAGTCAAACATCGACCACACGGTGAACAGCTGCGCAGTGGGCGAATACAAAAGTGAACTGAACGGCGCGGACATCATCATCGCCTCTACCCACATCGCCGGTGAGATCACCGTGACAGGCAACAAATATGTGGTAGGCGTGCGCAACATGCTGTCGCCAGCCGACTTTGGGCCAAAGCTGCTGGAAGTGATCAACGCGCATTTCCCACAAGATGTGAAGTAAGGACGCAACATGAAACTACGTGATTCGCTGGCAGAGAACAGCTCCATCCTTTTACAGGCCGACGCCAGCACCTGGCAGGAGGCGGTGAAACTTAGCGTAGATCTGCTGGTAAAAGCCGATGTTGTCGAGCCGCGTTATTACCAGGCCATTCTGGATGGCGTTGCAGAGCACGGCCCTTACTTCGTGATTGCACCAGGGCTGGCGATGCCGCATGGCCGCCCGGAAGAGGGTGTTAAAAAAACCGGCTTTGCGCTGGTTACGCTGAAAACACCACTGGCTTTCAACCACGAAGATAACGACCCGGTCGACATCCTCATCACCATGGCGGCTGTTGATGCCAACACCCACCAGGAGGTGGGCATTATGCAGATCGTGAATCTGTTTGATGATGAGGCCAACTTCGACCGTTTACGCGCCTGCCGCACCGAGCAGGATGTGCTGGATTTAATTGATAACGCCACTGCGGCGGCAGTTTAAGAGGGAATTGAAAATGTCATTACCAATGTTGCAGGTCGCGCTGGATAACCAGACGCTGTCTCACGCTTACGAAACCACCCGCCTGATTGCGGAAGAAGTGGACATCATTGAAGTCGGTACCATTCTATGCGTGGGCGAAGGCGTTCGCGCCGTCCGCGACCTGAAGGCGCTGTATCCGCATAAAATCGTGCTGGCGGATGCCAAGATTGCCGATGCGGGCAAAATTCTTTCCCGTATGTGTTTTGAAGCCAATGCCGACTGGGTCACCGTTATTTGCTGTGCGGATATCAACACGGCTAAAGGTGCGCTGGATGTGGCAAAAGAGTTCAACGGTGATGTGCAGATTGAGCTGACCGGGTTCTGGACCTGGGAGCAGGCGCAGGAGTGGCGTGACGCGGGCATTCAACAGGTGGTTTATCACCGCAGCCGTGATGCGCAGGCCGCTGGGGTAGCGTGGGGGGAAGCGGATATCAGCGCGATTAAGCATCTGGCCGATATGGGCTTCAAAGTGACCGTGACCGGAGGCCTGGCGCTGGAAGATCTGCCGCTGTTCAAAGGTATCCCAATTCATGTCTTTATCGCAGGCCGTAGCATCCGTGATGCCGCCTCTCCGGTAGAAGCCGCGCGTCAGTTCAAACGCTCAATCGCTCAGCTTTGGGGCTAAGGAGCGGGTATGTTGTCTAAACAAGTCCCGCTCGGCATCTATGAAAAGGCACTCCCTGCGGGGGAGTGCTGGCTGGAGCGGCTGCAACTGGCGAAACAACTCGGTTTCGATTTTGTCGAAATGTCAGTGGATGAGACGGACGAACGCCTGTCTCGCCTGGACTGGAGCCGCGAACAGCGTCTGGCACTGGTTAGCGCCATCGCTGAAACGGGGGTACGTGTGCCTTCCCTGTGCCTCAGCGCCCACCGTCGTTTTCCGCTTGGCAGTGAAGATGATGCTGTGCGTGCTCAGGGGCTGGAGATCATGCGTAAAGCCATTCGCTTTGCCCAGGATGTCGGCATCCGTGTGATCCAGCTGGCGGGGTATGACGTTTACTATCAGGACGCCAACAATGAAACGCGCCGTCGTTTTCGTGACGGCCTGAAAGAGAGCGTCGACATGGCCAGCCGTGCTCAGGTGACGCTGGCGATGGAGATCATGGATTATCCGTTAATGAACTCCATCAGCAAGGCGCTGGGTTACGCGCACTACCTGAATAATCCATGGTTCCAGCTCTACCCTGATATCGGCAATCTGTCAGCCTGGGATAACGACGTGCAGATGGAACTGCAGGCGGGTATTGGTCATATCGTGGCGGTTCATGTCAAAGATACCCGGCCTGGTGTATTCAAAAATGTTCCGTTCGGCACCGGGGTGGTGGATTTCGAACGGTGCTTCCAGACGCTCAAACAGACAGGTTACTGCGGGCCTTACCTGATTGAGATGTGGAGTGAAACGTCGGACGACCCGGCAGCCGAAGTGGCGAAGGCGCGGGACTGGGTCCGTGAACGTATGGCGCGGGCTGGGTTGCTGGAGGCTGAGCATGCATAAGCTTAAGCAGCAGGTCTTTGAGGCCAATATGGATCTACCTCGCTACGGTCTGGTGACGTTTACCTGGGGTAACGTCAGCGCCATCGACCGTGAGCAGGGGCGGGTCGTGATTAAGCCCAGCGGTGTGCCCTATGAATCCATGACCGCCGACGACATGGTGGTTGTGGATCTTCATGGCAACGTGGTTGACGGAAAGTGGCGTCCTTCTTCTGATACCGCCACCCATCTGGCACTGTATCAGCGTTATCCCTCCCTGGGCGGCGTTGTACATACACACTCGACCCATGCCACGGCCTGGGCGCAGGCAGGGTTGCCCATTCCGGCTCTTGGCACCACGCATGCAGACTACTTCTTTGGCGATATTCCCTGCACGCGGGCATTAACGCAGGCCGAAGTGGAAGGGGAGTATGAACTCAACACCGGTCGCGTCATTATCGACACGCTGGCTGAGCGTGAGCCGCTGCATACGCCGGGTATTGTGGTGTATCAGCACGGTCCATTCTCGTGGGGAAAAGACGCTCACGATGCCGTGCATAACGCGGTGGTGATGGAGGAAGTGGCGCGAATGGCATGGATCGCCCGCGGCATCAATCCGCAGCTTCAGGGCATTGATGATTACCTTATGAATAAACATTTCATGCGTAAACATGGACCCAACGCCTATTACGGGCAGAAGTGAATAAGTGCTCTGGAATACCGAAAAACAGTTGTAACCGGTGGTATTTCAGAGCCATTAGTAAAAAAAAGCCCCCGGGCAGGGGGCAAGTTAAACTATGGCTATGTTCTCTTTGTTGGCTTTCCTGGTGCTAGCGTTAAAGCGTTATCGGTAGATATCTGTACTGGCGTGCATATTGCCGTTGCTGCCGGGCTCACGCATCAGTATGACGTGATAATATTGTGCACCCTGAGCATCGGTCTCTTGATTGAGTGCCTGATTTGCTTCACTTTCAGTGGCGAAATTATGATTGATGTAGATTACGCCTAAGCTCTGCACATCATCCATGTTTTGGGCCTGCCGGCCGTCTATCTTGATGGCTGCCATCGCGTTTGCACTGAGCAAAAGTGCAGCCATTACGGCAAATGCGATTTTTTTCATGATATGCGCTCCACGACTGCGTGCTGTGAAAGGGGGGGGTGCTCTCCTTTTATAAATAAGGTCTCTGATTAAAGTGTAATCACTTATCCGGCGGGGATGCGTGACCATTTCTGATGCTGTTGTTCAAAAAAACAACGCTTCCTGATGTGGTTAATTTTAAATCACCCACTTAGACCAGCTTTACGCTTTGTGCGAATTATTTGTGCAATCAGCTTGAGTTTCCAGGGGCGCGCAAGTATTATGACGCGTCAATTTTTCAGCCGACCTTTAACACGTTCCTTGCCTCCCCGGGCCTCGGCTGACCCAGACAGGAGGCTGAATAATCCGTAAGGAGCAATTCGATGCGTCATTACGAAATCGTTTTTATGGTCCATCCTGACCAGAGCGAACAGGTTCCGGGCATGATCGAGCGCTACTCTGCTGCCATCACTGGTGCAGAAGGTACGATCCACCGTCTGGAAGACTGGGGCCGCCGTCAGCTGGCTTACCCGATTAACAAACTGCACAAAGCACACTACGTTCTGATGAACGTTGAAGCGCCGCAGGAAGTGATCGATGAGCTGGAAACTACCTTCCGCTTCAACGATGCCGTTATCCGCAGCATGGTTATGCGTACCAAAAACGCAGTGACCGAAGCATCTCCGATGGTTAAAGCGAAAGACGAGCGCCGTGAGCGTCGCGATGATTTCGCAAACGAAACCGCAGATGATTCTGATGCTGGGGATTCTGAAGAGTAATTTCTGATGACCAACCGTCTGGTGTTGTCCGGTACCGTGTGCAGGACCCCCCTTCGTAAGGTCAGTCCATCAGGAATTCCGCATTGCCAGTTCGTGCTTGAGCATCGTTCTGTGCAAGAGGAAGCCGGCTTTCACCGGCAGGCGTGGTGCCAAATGCCCGTTATTATTAGCGGACACGAAAACCAGGCCATTACTCACAGTATAACGGTCGGTAGCGCAGTAATCGTTCAGGGGTTCATTTCTTGCCACAAGGCAAAGAACGGCCTGAGCAAAATGGTTCTGCATGCCGAGCAGATTGATTTGATAGATTCTGGAGACTAGCCATATGGCACGTTATTTCCGTCGTCGCAAGTTCTGCCGTTTCACCGCGGAAGGCGTTCAAGAGATCGACTATAAAGATATCGCAACGCTGAAAAACTACATCACCGAAAGCGGTAAGATTGTCCCAAGCCGTATCACCGGTACTCGTGCAAAATACCAGCGTCAGCTGGCTCGCGCTATCAAACGCGCTCGCTACCTGTCCCTGCTGCCGTACACTGATCGTCATCAGTAATCGGGCACGGTCCATTAATACGACTTTAAGAGGATAAGGTAATGCAAGTTATTCTGCTTGATAAAGTAGCAAACCTGGGCAGCCTGGGTGATCAGGTAAACGTTAAAGCGGGCTACGCTCGTAACTTCCTGGTTCCACAGGGTAAAGCTGTTCCAGCTACCAAGAAAAACGTAGAGTTTTTCGAAGCACGTCGCGCTGAACTGGAAGCCAAACTGGCTGACGTTCTGGCGGCTGCTAATGCTCGCGCTGAGTCAATCAACGCACTGGGCACTGTTACCATCGTTTCCAAAGCTGGCGACGAAGGTAAACTGTTCGGTTCCATCGGTACCCGCGATATCGCTGATGCAGTAACTGCAGCTGGCGTTAAAGTGGCTAAGAGCGAAGTTCGTCTGCCGAACGGTGTTCTGCGTACCACTGGTGAGCACGAAGTGGACTTCCAGGTTCACAGCGAAGTGTTCGCTAAACTGGTTGTTAACGTTGTAGCTGAGTAATTTTACTCTGCTCACGTCGAAGCGCCGGCCTTGTGCCGGCGTTTTGCTTTTTTAAGGGACCAGACTCGCGCTTTAGTGCTTGTAGGGTCGCTATTCCTGGCGCATTCTCTGATAATAAAATGAAACGCAATTTTATTTATGAGATTCGACATGGAAACCGCTCTGCCCACGCCCGTATTTGCCCGTCGAAAGGTGGCCTATGCCTGCGCCACGCTCTGCTGTCTGCTTTGGGGTAGCTCTTACCCGGCCATAAAAAGCGGCTATGAACTCTTCCAGATTGCCACCGATGATATTCCCTCAAAGGTCGTGTTCGCCGGTTACCGTTTTCTGTTTGCGGGTGTGCTGCTGCTTCTCTTTGCATTAGCACAGCGCAAGCCCATCGGCAGGTTCACGCCCGGGCAGTTTGGGCAATTGACCGTCCTGGGGCTGACGCAGACGAGCATTCAGTACACCTTCTTTTATATCGGACTGGCCTACACGACAGGCGTGAACGGCTCGATCATGAACGCCACCGGCACTTTCTTCAGCGTGCTGCTGGCGCACTTCATCTACCACAACGACAAGCTCAGCTATAACAAAACGCTTGGCTGTATTCTGGGCTTTGCCGGAGTGATGCTGGTTAACTTCCACGGCGGGTTAAGCGAATTCAGTTTCGTCTGGAAGGGAGACGGGTTTGTGGTGCTGGCAGCCTTTATCCTTTCTGCCGCCACGCTTTACGGAAAACGCATCTCCCAGACCGTCGACCCGACGGTAATGACCGGCTGGCAACTGGCTATCGGCGGCGCGGCGCTGGTGGCGGGTGGCTATCTCACGGGAGGGATGCTGGAAGTGCATAGCATGACGGCCGTCGCGGTGCTGGGGTATCTGACGTTACTCTCTTCGGTAGCGTTCGCCCTCTGGAGCGCGCTGCTGAAAGTGAACCGCGTAAGTATGATTGCCCCGTTCAACTTTGTGATCCCCGTTGCCGGGACGGTGCTGTCCGCCATTTTCCTCGGTGAAAACATTCTGGACATCAAATATGCGATTGCGCTGGTGCTGGTCTGCTCGGGGATTTGGTGGGTCAATAAGCGGGGTCACTAAGAAGGGCATTGCCGGGGGGCTGGCTCGCCTTACCCGGCCTGAACATTAACGTGCTCTGATAAAACTGCCGTCAGGCTGGCGGGTAAACAGCACCTGCTGGCCATTTCCCGTATCAATCGTGAGCCCGGTGACGACACCGCTGGCATTCTGACGTATCTGCACCAGCTGGCCGTTCTGCAAATTACTGAGCGGCTTGCCCGCGCCTTCCACCTGCGCCATGGCATACACATCGGTTGGCGGCAGATTGTGGTCGCGGAACAGCTGCGCAAGGGTTTTACCCGGCTCTACGCGATAGGAACGCCACTGCTGCTCAATGCCGGTTGGCTGCTGAGCCTGTGGCTCTGCCGGGGCCGCGGCCTGTTCCTGTGGCTGTTCATCCTGAATGGGTTCCGGTTCAACAGGCGCAACCTGTCCCGGATCGTTCGTCGGGGTGACCAGTTGCGTCTGCACAGGCTGTGTGTCCGGCTGCGGTCGCGTTTGCGACTGAATATCCAGCTGGGCATTGCGGGTCACCGTCGCGGTGTCGGCGTCATCGCCACCGGAAGGAAGCAGGAAGCCCACGATCACCATCAGCGCGCCAATGATGATCCCTCTGCGATGCAGAGGCGGCAGCGGGTCCATGATGCGAAAATTGTCCGGCGCCTGCCAGATTTTCGCCAGGGTAGGTTTCAGTTCAAATCGCCCGGGCATGGCTCTCCTCCTGCTCCGCGTCTTTTTTATCCTGTGCTCCGAAGTATAGTTTGCTAACTGCCTGAACGGCGTAGCAAACCCGACATCCGTGACATTCGTTCGGGATTAATCCTGGTTCTCTCTATTGTTTCTGTTTCGTGGCGGTTTGTCACCTTAACTTCAGACAAAGTTTTACCCATAAGGGCATGGCTGATATGCTGCCCGCTACTTTAAATGTGATGGAAGGAAAACCCATGACCACCCCGACTTTTGACACTATCGAAGCGCAGGCAAGTTACGGTATCGGCTTGCAGGTAGGACAGCAGCTGAGCGAATCCGGCCTGGAAGGTCTGTTACCCGAAGCGCTGGTGGCGGGTATCGCTGATGCGCTGGAAGGCAACAACCCGGCAGTTCCGGTTGATGTTGTGCACCGTGCGCTGCGTGAAATCCACGAACGTGCTGACGCCGTGCGTCGCGCGCGTTTCGAAGAGATGGCTGCAGAAGGCGTGAAATATCTGGAAGAGAACCGTGAGCGTGAAGGCGTGAACAGCACCGAGTCTGGCCTGCAGTTCCGCGTGATCAACCAGGGCGACGGCGCAATCCCGGCGCGTACTGACCACGTTCGCGTGCACTACACCGGTAAACTGATCGACGGTACGGTGTTCGACAGCTCTGTAGCACGTGGCGAACCGGCTGAATTCCCGGTTAACGGCGTTATCGCGGGCTGGATCGAAGCGCTGACCCTGATGCCAGTGGGTTCCAAATGGGAACTGACTATCCCGCACAACCTGGCGTACGGCGAGCGTGGCGCTGGTGCGTCCATCCCGCCATTCAGCACCCTGGTGTTTGAAGTCGAGCTGCTGGAAATTCTGTAATCAGCTTTTCTTATTTCCTCTCTCCTTCGGGGGAGAGGAATATAGTGATAAAACCTATAGTTACGACGGAATCAACATTTTATCTTGCAAACGAAACTGTTGCGTGTATTTTTGTGAGCTGTTTCGCGTTGTATGAGTGATATGACACTCACTTTAAACATATTATTAACATAATATCCAAATCATAGTATTCATCCCGCCGATTCTTACCTAATATCGATGAGTCCTTTCATGGGGACCGTTATTTTTTTGACGTATTTAAAGGCCAGAAGAGCCTTAACAACACAGACAGGCATAAACAGGAAAATATCACATGGTAGATCAGGTTAAAGTCGTCGCCGACGAAGAGGCGTCGTCTGAACAGTCGCTACGGCGCAATCTCACAAACCGTCATATTCAGCTCATTGCCATCGGGGGTGCCATCGGTACCGGGCTGTTTATGGGGTCAGGTAAAACCATCAGTCTTGCCGGGCCGTCGATCATTTTCGTTTATATGATCATCGGTTTTATGCTCTTCTTCGTGATGCGTGCAATGGGTGAATTGCTGCTCTCGAACCTCGAATACAAGTCCTTTAGCGATTTCGCTTCCGACCTGCTTGGCCCCTGGGCGGGCTACTTCACCGGCTGGACCTACTGGTTCTGCTGGGTGGTGACCGGCATGGCGGATGTGGTCGCCATCACGGCCTACGCGCAGTTCTGGTTCCCTGGGTTATCGGACTGGGTGGCCTCGCTGGCGGTGATTGTTCTGCTGCTGAGCCTTAACCTCGCCACCGTTAAAATGTTCGGTGAGATGGAGTTCTGGTTTGCGATGATCAAAATCGTGGCGATTATCGCCCTGATTGTTGTCGGCCTGGTGATGGTACTGACGCACTTCCAGTCTCCAACCGGCGTTCAGGCTTCGTTCGCGCATCTGTGGAATGACGGCGGCTGGTTCCCGAAAGGCATCAGCGGCTTCTTTGCCGGTTTCCAGATTGCGGTGTTTGCCTTTGTGGGGATTGAGCTGGTCGGTACCACGGCGGCGGAAACTAAAGATCCGGAGAAATCCCTGCCGCGCGCGATTAACTCCATCCCGATTCGTATCATTATGTTCTACGTGTTCGCGCTGATTATCATCATGTCCGTGACGCCGTGGAGCTCTGTTGTACCGACCAAGAGCCCGTTCGTTGAGCTGTTTGTACTGGTTGGATTGCCTGCGGCCGCAAGCCTGATTAACTTCGTGGTGCTGACCTCCGCGGCCTCTTCAGCCAACAGTGGGGTGTTCTCTACCAGCCGTATGCTGTTTGGTCTGGCACAGGAAGGGGTTGCGCCACGCGCGTTTGCCAAACTGTCTAAGCGTGCGGTGCCGGCGAAAGGGCTGACCTTCTCCTGTATCTGCCTGCTGGGCGGTGTGGTGATGCTCTACGTGAACCCGAGTGTGATCGGTGCGTTTACCATGATCACCACGGTCTCTGCGATCCTGTTCATGTTCGTCTGGACCATCATCCTGTGTTCTTACCTGGTGTACCGCAAACAGCGTCCACACCTGCATGAAAAATCGATCTACAAAATGCCGCTGGGCAAGCTGATGTGCTGGGTGTGCATGGCGTTCTTCGTCTTCGTGCTGGTTCTGCTGACGCTGGAAGACGATACCCGTCAGGCGTTAATCGTCACGCCGCTGTGGTTCATCGCGCTGGGGCTGGGATGGTTATTTATCGGTAAGAAACGTATGGCAGGCATGCGTTAATAAAAAAAGGCCACAGATGCTGTGGCCGAATGATAACCTCAGGAAGGCGCTCTCGGGCGCCTTTTTTTATTCACCTGCGAGGGCACGCGGGAACAGGACGTTATTCTCAAGACTGATGTGTTCCATCAGATCGTCGATCATCTCGTTAATGCCGTTGTACATCGCTTTCCACGTGGTGCACGCCTCTGGTGGCGGTGTAACGTTATGGGTAGTGTGTTTAATCACTTCCAGCAGTTCGCCTGCATCATCATGTTCGCTTTCCATGACGCTGATGGGCCCCATCGCCTGGCTGCCCATACCCTGTTTGATCATCGGGAAGAGGATTTGCTCCTCTTTCATCATGTGGCTGGAAAGCTCTTCGTGAAGCAGGGTCAGGTATTTCGCCAGACCGCGTGGTACGGAAGGTTTGTCGGCGTGAACGCGCTCCACTTTTGTCGCCTGCAGGATCAGTTCAGGCAGCTGTTCACGGTGACGGTCGTGAAAACGCACGATGATATGGTCGATGATGTCGGCAAGGGCTGCAGTGCGCCAGTCTTTCTCAATGGGCTGCTCAGCCAGTTGTGCCAGCTCCGCTTCAATGAGCCCCACATCCAGCTCTTTACGCGAGGCGGCACGTGCCAGGGTTTGCTTACCGCCACAGCAGTAATCCATATCGTATTTACGAAACAGCGCGGACGCGCGCGGGATGGAGAGCGCCAGCTCGCCAAGGGGTTGGTCGCGGAAGGCCATAGCAGTTACCTCGTCATCAATAATATAAGATGCATTTTAAATGCATCTTTAAGGCGACGCTATAACCCTTTAGAGGGAAGGGGAAAAGTGAGAACCAGATCACAAAAAAATAATGACTTTTAACTTGCTGAATGAATGCAGGAAATTACTTTAGAAAGTTTTTTAACGTGGGGAAACAGTAAACAACTCGCCGTGCCTGCCGATATATCCACGTCAGACAAACCTGCATATAAAAAAGGCAACGCATGTTTAAACGTATAAAAGTCATTACCCTTCTTATTTCGGTGCTGCTTGTGCTCGGCATCATGCAAGTCATTTCCGCCGGCATTTTTATCAACGCGCTGAATAACGACAAAGATAACTTCACCGTCTCTCAGCTCTCAAGCCAGAATGTCGCCGAGTTTACCGATGCATGGATCAGCCTCAACCAGGCCCGCGTGACCCTGAACCGCGGCATGCTGCGTCTGCAAAGCAGCATGGCGTCTCAGATTAACGGCGGCCAGTTGAATGAACTGGTGAACACGGCGAAGAACCTGCTGGCGGATGCGCAGTCCCATTACGATAAATACTACGCGTTGCCTAATACTCCAGGTCTGGACGAGAATCTGGCTAACCGTCTGGAAGAGCAGTACCGCATTTACTCCGCCACGCTGACGCAAATGAACGTTCTGCTGGGCCAGGGCAATCTGGAAGATATGTTCAAGCAGAATGCGGAGCAGAAACAGACCGCGATGCAGAACGTGTACCGTGAATGGCGTGAAGCGCAGGCCGTCCTCACGGACAGAGGGATTAAAGACAACGAAAACGATTATAAACGTATCCTGTGGATCCTCTCTGCGGTCATGCTGCTGGTGATTGCTGTGATCGTCTCCAGCTGGATTGCGATGCGCCGCGTTCTGCTGCTGCCGCTGCAGGATGTGATTGGCCATATCCGCGCCATTGCCGCAGGGGATTTGACCCAGCCGATTCAGGCAGAGGGTAAGAATGAAATGGCAATCCTGGCGCGCAACGTTCAGGAGATGCAAACCTCGCTGGCAAACACGGTGGGCGTGGTGCGTGAAGGTGCAGACACCATTTACACCGGTGCAGGGGAAATCTCTGCGGGCAGCAACGACCTCTCTTCCCGTACCGAGCAGCAGGCTGCCTCTCTGGAAGAGACGGCTGCCAGCATGGAACAACTGACCGCCACGGTAAAACAAAACGCCGATAACGCACGTCAGGCTTCCCGTCTGGCGCTCGACGCCTCCTCAACCGCGAAGAAGGGCGGTAACGTGGTGGAAGGTGTGGTGCGCACCATGGACGACATTGCGACCAGTTCCAGCAAAATTGCGCAAATTACCAACGTAATCGACGGCATTGCTTTCCAGACCAACATCCTGGCGCTGAACGCGGCGGTGGAAGCCGCGCGTGCAGGCGAGCAGGGCCGTGGCTTTGCGGTGGTCGCAGGTGAGGTGCGTACCCTTGCCCAGCGTAGCGCTCAGGCGGCAAAAGAGATTAAAGCGCTGATCGACGATTCCGGCGAGCGCGTGAATGCCGGCTCACAGCTGGTAAACGAAGCCGGGGCGACGATGGCAGAGATCGTGAATGCGGTCACCCGCGTGACCGACATCATGGGCGAGATTGCCTCTGCCTCTGACGAGCAGAGCCGCGGTATCGATCAGGTAGGTCAGGCGGTGGCCGAGATGGATCGCGTGACCCAGCAGAACGCCTCGCTGGTAGAGGAGTCTGCGGCAGCGGCGGCCGCGCTGGAAGATCAGGCGGCACGCCTGAACGAAGCGGTGGCGGTGTTTAAAATTACCCGCAACCCGGTGGTCAACGCCGCGCCGGTGAAAAGCTACACTCCAGCGGCTAAACCTGTCGCGGCGACGTCTGAAGCGAACTGGGAAACGTTTTAACTCTCTGAAGCCGGAACGACCATCGGTTTTTCCGGCTTTGCTCTCACCGCCATCACGACCCCAACGACCAGCAATATAATCCCGCAGGCAGTTAACAGCGGCGGTACGCTCTGGCGCATCAGGAAGGTGTAAAGCAGCCCGGCCAGCGTTTCGAATACAATCAACGGCCCTAAAATTACCGTCGGCAGCTTCTGGCTGGCGATATTCCAGCACAGCGCGCCCACCCATGAGCAGAGCACCGCAATCGCCAGCATCAGCCCGACGAAGACCCACGGTCTCGGTCCGAACGGTTGAGCGAAATCCGGTTGCTGGTGGCCTAACCAGAGACAGGCCCCCACATAGCCCATAAGCGAAACCGGGAGCGTGACCAACGCCTGAGCCGTCGCCCACATCATCGGGTGTTTATCCGGGTTTTCCCGCAGCCAGCGCGCATTGCGCAGGGCATACCACGCCCAGCACACCACGGAAACGAATGCCAGCAGGATGCCAGAACCGTAACGCAACAGTGAGAAGTTCTCCAGCCCATGCTGCAGCTCGGCAATGTTGACGCAGACCAGCCCCACGGCGGTACACACCAACGCTGGTACCATTTTTGACCACGCCAGCTTCCCGTCGCGGTGGCTGTAAAGCAGGTTAGCGAAGACCGGGATCACCACGGGCAGCGTGCCGATAATCATGGTAGATACCGGTGCCCCGGTTCGCTGAATGGCGCTCGCCAGGCAAACATAATAGATAAGGTTGCCCATCATGGTCAGCGCCAGCGCGGTGAACCAGTCCTGTCTGCCGAGTTGACGCAAACGTGCACGACCGAGCCACGCCAGCGGGAGAGCAATCAGCCCCAGTGCCAGATAACGTCCGGTCGACTGCAGTATTGCCGGGTACTCCGGCACGATCAGCGGGCCGACAAAAATCAGTCCCCACATCAGACCCGCAAGCAGGGCATACAACACACCACTAATCATTTTTCCATCCACATTGGTTTATTCTGCGTTCAGTGTAGGAGGGGGAAGGGCGCGCGTATTGTATGAGGTTGCGCATCAGCGCTTAACGACCTGTTTCTGGTAGCGCACGGGGGTAATGCCATAGCGGCGGGTAAAGGCGCGAGTCAAATGGGACTGATCGGTCAGCCCGGTCGCGGCGGCGACTTCGGCGGCGGGCATGCCGTGCGTGAGAAACGCTTTGGCGCGCCACAGGCGGATAGCCATCAGCATCTGATGCGGAGTGACATGGAAATGTGCCTTGAACTGGCGCTGAAAATGGTAGGGGCTGAGTGAGACCACGTTGGCCAGCTCGTCCAGCGTCAGGGCGTGCATGTAGTTGTCGTGCATATACTCACGTACCCGTTCGAACCGGTGTGCACCTTCCCGGGTAACCGGCGCGTGGCGGGCTAACGGCTGGAAGGTCTCGATCAGATCCAGCAGCAGGCCTTTTTGCGCCAGCGGGTCGTCCGTATGCCACAGGCCATAGATAAGCCTGCCGATTTGCTGTGAGCGCAGCGGGTCATGGCGGGTTACGTCGCTAAACCACCAGTGGCGAAGGCCGGTTACCTCTTCCAGCAGATCGGGTTCAATGTAAACCATCCGGTAGCGCCAGCCGCCATCCGTCGCCGATTCCCCGGTGTGGATCTCGTCCGGGTTCATGGTCACGACGGATTTTTCCGCCGCGAGATGCTGGGTACCGCGATAGCGAAAGCGTTCGGCACCGGTTTCAATGGTGCCGATGCCGAAGGCTTCATGCGTATGAGGCTCAAAGGCGTAGTCAGAAATATGCGCGTGATAAAGCTCCAGGCCCGGCAAATGCGCCAGATGGCGAAAGCGCGCGCTGTCTCTCTCATCAATGAACTGTTCCGGTACGCCCTGCACGGTGAACCTCCTCATGAGTCATCTCTCCATTATCAGAGATGACCCGAGGGGATGCTACAAAAAATAACCATTTTGCAACATTTACAGGATGGCTTTAATGCTCTCTGAAAGCGGTGTGGTTGGACGCCCGATCAGTTTGCTCAGCGTATGGCTGTCGTCAAACAGGCCGCCTTTAGACGCGCCCACATCGGAGTCCGCCAGCATATCCGCCAGCCCGGCAGGCAGGCCAACGCCCTTCAGCGCCGCGGAAAAATCCGCCTCGCTCATGTTCTGATACGTCACGTTTTTGCCGCTCTGTTTGCTGAGTTCGGCCGCCAGTTCGCTCAGCGTCCAGGCGTGGTCGCCGGCCAGCTCGTATACGTTGCCTGCATGGCCGTCCCCGGAGATGACTCTTGCCGCGGCAGCCGCGTAATCCGTACGGGTGGCAGAGGCGATTTTGCCTTCACCGGCCGCGCCAATAAATACGCCGTGCTCCAGCGCGGGCGGTGCGCTCGCCAGATAGTTTTCGGTGTACCAGCCGTTACGCAGCAGGGCGTAAGGGATGCCGGACTCCGCCAGCGCCTTCTCCGTCGCGACGTGTTCAGCGTGCAGACCCAGCGGCGATTTATCCGCATGCAGCAGGCTGGTATAGGCGATGAATTTCACGCCCGCGGCTTTGGCAGCATTAATGACGTTCTGATGTTGGGTGGCGCGCTGACCCACTTCGCTGGAGGAGATCAGCAGCAGCTTATCTACGCCCTTAAGCGCGGAGGTCAATGTGCTTTCGTCAGCGTAATCCCCCTGACGAACGGTAATTCCCTGCTGGCTCAGGGCTTCAGCTTTTGCCGGATTGCGGACAATCGCCACAATCTGGTTTGCCGGTACGGTGTTTAACAGCTGTTCGATAACGAGCTGGCCAAGCTGGCCGGTTGCGCCGGTAATTGCGATCATGATGAATCCACTGTGGAGTGACAATAAAGTTGTACCCTTAAATAATAAAATGACAATAAAGTTGTACTGTTAAGCTGAGATAGTTCTTCTTTTTCATCAACTCAGCATTACGATTTATCAAAACTCCCGGTTACTTAATCATCACATTCTGCATGGAATCAATCCAAATTCTGGTGACTACAAGGGGTGATATACTTTTGCCAGCTTGTCGCGAGCATAGCGATCCTTCTTGCTCATTCTCTGTTGGATATGCATCGTCACCATTTTTCCCGCCTGGCCGTAGAACTTTCATTCTTGTTTTTCACTTCAGTTGTTGGGGCTGAGGATTGTATTGAAGATAAGACAACGCCAACCCCTAAGACCGTAAAAACTCTAAACAAGCGCTCAAAACTGGCGCTTGCAGGATTGGATTCAAGTCGGGCATAGGCCTGCTGTGTTACTCCTAATCGCTGAGAAATCTCTTTTTGTGTTAGCCCATTTTCTTTGCGAAAACCAATCAAGATTGGACGTAACTGATTAAGGTGTTTTATCGGGTAAGTCGTATTCATATGAGATAACCGCTGCGTTTGAGTCTGATACTTGCACCTCTAGACACCTTTAACAACCTATAGGGTGTTAAAACAAGAATACAACCTAAACGTTGTCAAATGAGCATAAGGCCTGATCATGGGTTTTAATCAAAAACTCCACTTCGGGTAAAGACAGTGGCATTAACTACATGTCTGTGAAATCTCTCAGCGAACGTTCTGGGAGTCAACTACCAGATTAACTTTCGAATGAAATACAAAATGTGAGGCGCGCAGTATAATTTTCCTGTCTCAGGCATTAGTTCATCTACATCAGACCATTGGCACGGATGAGTATCCTTGAACGAGAGTGTTTCATTACGTTCAAAACAAGATCATTGCATATGAAGAGGCTATCAGACTAAATGTGGATACGTTTACCGTCTTTGCTACAAACCTGCTGGTGGTGGGAGTGCCGGTATCCTTCTGCGTTACGACGACCGGATTGTAAAATTTATGCAGATTTTCTGTATGGTCAGGGTGTGAGCGGATGTGTGGAGACGACCTTCCAAAGTCATTTACGTAGATTCAATATCTGAGCTAGCTGTATTTTCATATTTTCAAGGCCATAAACGACATGTGGTGCCTGCCATAACTGTCTGTGGGTAGCCTTCGTTAGTCACTCGCCTGTATATCACTTCTTATCTTTCCTATAGTGAACATCGCTCACCCGATAATAAACAGCCATATAGCCACGCCGATAAATTATTGCATGTCAGTTTCGTGGAAAGCCGGTTTTTAAGTCATTAAGCAGTTGCCGGAAGTTTATTACGGTCACGGAATAAGCAAAGCATTATTAGCCGCCGCTTGTCGGGTATCCGCAGCGTCCGCTTGCATACTTCTGAGGGAGAGCTTGATCCCAAAACAGGAGAAAGTACAACCGTTGATGCCGTCCTGACGACAACACACATGCTGTTCAGGAAAACAGCACTCTATTAATAGTGATACGCACACCGATATCATGGACAGCCTGTTTTCGGAGCCGGTGGTAGTGTGGTCGCTTTAGAATCAGACTGTTCACGGGATCGTTCAGCGGTCAGCAGATAATCCGAAACAAATTGCTGCCATGGCTGAGGCCGTCCGTAATAAAATCCCTGCAGCAAATGAACACCTTTTTTACGCAGAAGACGCGCCTGCTCCTCCGTTTCAACACCTTCAGCAACAAGCTGGAGGCTGAGGCGCTGGCTCAAATCCACAATGTTGTCGATCACATTTTCCGAAGGCGCATGTTGAACCATTTTGGAAATGAAAGATCGATCAATCTTGAGCGTGTCAACCCGGAACGCCTGCAGATAACTCAGGCTGGAATGTCCGGTTCCAAAATCATCAATGGCTATAATGACACCTGCCATCTGTAAATCAGCAATCTGAGCCAGGGTCGGGGTATTCAACTGCAGGGGTTCTCTCTCCGTTAATTCCAGAACCAGCGTAATGGCACGATGGGACAATGACTGAAGGAATGACCGGCAATGGGCTGAAAATGCAGGGTCTGTAATATGCTGAGGGCTAATGTTGATCCCGATATGAAAGCCTTCTGGCAATAACATTCCAGCCGACCGAAGTGTCTTCGCCACATCCTGCATCAGACCCGCCGTAACAGGAACAATCATTCCTGAGGACTCGGCCTGGGGGATAAAGCAGTCGGGGAAAATGATACCGTCCCGGGGGTGATGCCAGCGAATCAGTACCTCAGCACCGATGCATCGTTCAGTATCAGATTCAAAAATCGGTTGAAAATAAGGGATGAACTCATGCCTTTCCAGTGCTCTTTTTATCTCATCCCGTAAAGAATGCGGGCGAGTCGATAACCACTTCGTCAGAAACGCTACACCGCATGACAAGAGAAAAAGACAAATCAGCATTCTTATGTTCAGACGCAAGAATTCATGCCAGAATTTTTCTGTGGGATAGCTGCTCTGGACGGAAACCGGGTAGTGCCCGGAGGGCAATATCAGGGAGAAACGTTCAGAACGAGGAACGAAATGAGTCAATAATTTGCCTTGTCTGCTGAGAGCGGTCCCACCGACAATCAACAGAAGGTCAATATCTTTATCCTGTAAGGTCATCGCCCGAACCAAATATTGTGCATCAACACCGACAAGTGCAATTATCGTATTCCCGTTTTGGCGCAACACCAGAAGCGGGCGATGGGTATTGAGAGTGTTGCCCTCCATAAGCAATAACCGCTGTGAGACATACTCAGAGGATATATCGGGGAAATTCACGTCGCCATAAAGAGTAGAACAGTAAATAGTTCCGTTACGCACCAGGCTTACCGAACGAACATAGAGTCCCAGAGCTACGAACTGGCGAAGCGTGTTGACGTTACTGGCACAATGCAGCGGCTTGATCTGCAGGGACTGGAGTGCAACCGTACTGGCAGAGTGCAGGATTTCTTCCAGTGTTCCCATAGCCTGCTTTGTGGTCGACAGGATTCTGTTATTAAGGGATAAGACGAAATCGTAGTACATCGTTCCTACGCCAGCAAAGAAAATACCGGCACCAATAAGGATGGAAAAGAAATACTGGCGTCCTGTTCTGAAAGACATAGATACCCTGAATAGCCTGTGGCAGGCAATGACATGATTTATCTTTACTGCGGGTCAGTATAGCAGGGCATCCTGTGCGAATCCTGCTCTGCTAATGACGGCTCCGTTTCAGCAGTACAGACAGTTATTTTGCGTTAATCCAGGACTGGGAGGCTGCTGGGGAGTCCACCATGACGTAGTCAGCTCCCAGACGCACAGCTTCCTCATAGTCCTCGCGGGTATTTATTCCTATAAGCATGACCTTTGCGTCACCTTCCTGTCTGATACAGTCCATCGCTTCCTGGTCCCAGACCAGTTGTGAGTGTGAACGCCCTTCACCAAGCGTGAACTTTTCGATGACTTCAACATTTCGGCGAAGCTCAAATGCGTGCAAAACAGGCTGAGGTTGTAAACGACGTTCTTCGCTCTCGATCTGGCAGGTATGTGTCATTGTCACCAGGGCCAGCGCCCCACGGGTAGTATCCCGGCTGTTGAATCGGGCAAGCTCAGGTGAGAGTGCCTCGAGAAACTTTTTTTCGGTTGAATAAAATACCACGCGTTTCTGGTCGTTTGCGTCAAGGATGACCTGTTTCAGTGCCGTGGCCATATCCCGGGGATCTGCATCCGGTGATTTAATATCAATAAAAAATGTTTGTCCCGGGAAGAGACGCAATGCTTGAGAGAGCGTCGGAATGGTTAGCCCCTTATTGCGATAAGGAAAATCGCCCTTTGGACCAGCAAACTGATATCCGGCATCCAGGCGGGTCAATTCCTTGTGCGTGTATTGTGAAATGCGCCCTTTACCATCGGTCAACGCCTGCAAATCTGACGGTCGGTACAATACAGGGATCATGTCTTTAGAGAGCTGGACTGAGATCCAGATAGTATTGGTGACATTTGTAGCCAGGGATATTGCGGTCAGCGTATTTTCAGGGGCATCAGCGGTACCGGCGCGATGGGCAACAATTTCCGGAGCCGCTTTCGCTGCCGGAAGCTGTAATAAGAATATTGTCAACCCGAAAATCAAGCTTTTTGTTTTTACATTCATTAATTGTCATCCATAATAGTTGACCCCTTCCCGCGGGGTGATCTGGGTTTATGCACGTATGACAGGTAGTCATGTGCTATGACAGCGCATTAACGTTCGTTTTCGTCTTACCCCCCCTGTAAAATAATTTTAAGGTAACGTCGGTTAGTATGTCTGTTAGTGAGTGAGTTGAAACTACTTACCTTTAATTTTCTCAAGGCCGTATTTTTATAGCCACTCACCGTGTTGGTACTTAGCATCAGAGTTTCAGCGATAACATTGACTGTGTCACCATGAAGTAAATGACCCAGCACCTGCTTTTCCCGCTGTAACAATCCTGGCGAGTATGGCACAGCCCCATATTTCCCTTTAGCGAGGCAGTCCTCGATTTCAGTTAATGACGCATCAGCGGGCAGGATTTCCAGATTGATATCTCCAAGATCTATCAGTGCCTGCAGCAGTAGCGAACCGGGGCCATCCAGAAATACCGATACCCTGACATCAGAGGAACGTCTGAGGAAAACCGAACGAATGAAGTTCCATAAAGAGGGTATCGACTGGTAACCACCCGGTGGGCTGATGATCACCCACTGCACGTGGCTGTAATCCTGGTGTACGTAAAAATCTTTCGCCTGTTCAATGCAGGAAAGCGAAAACTGTAAATTCAGCAATTCCACTAATCCTGCCCTGGTATAGTGACAGGGCGAGACGATAAGAATATTAATTGGCAAAAGGTTATTAGCGGCACCAGATTCGATCATATTCAGGATTCTTTTTGCAGGAGAACTGATGGAGTGCTTTCCACAACAGCTTCCGTATTAAATAATATGTGCTTCAACAGCGTAACCAGCTATCGCACCATGAATGACACTAGTGCAAAGAGTAGCATGTCAGGTTTCATCAATCAGATAACGATGCTTGACCTGTCACCTCCATATACAATCATTATTAACGGTTGAGAATCAAATTAAAATGTCTTAAATTTTGATTTTTTCATACGAAACAGTGTGTTAACTTCATTTTTAACGGATGTGCTCTTTTTAGCACAGTACTTCTATAGTGCACCTCCGCCAGATTAAAACTATTAAAGATATCTCCGGATTACAATTTTTCACATAAGACATGCCGGCGATGGCAAAAATTCCGTCTGCAGTGAAATAGGTTGAATGAGCCTGTTATCCATAACGAACATATATTCCTTATTCTGACAAAAATCAGGAGTATCTGCAAAGCACTTCTGTTTATGTCTGGTTATTCCCTGATTCCGGTATTAATTTTATAATAGCCGGTGTGTTATCAAAACGGAACAGAACATGGGTGCCTTGTTCGGAGCTGAATACCTCAACGGCATTGACAACCCCACTTTTTTTATGAATTAGCTCTTTTATGATGGCACGGTTTGCTGCAGGTATTGAACAATAGTAAAGAACACAGGACAAAATTACAGGTACGATTATCATAACTTTCAGGAACCCCGGCTTCAGAAAAGAGGTAAAGAAAGCAGCAGGTCCAGCCTGCGAAGGGGTTAAGGATTGTGATCTCACATCACTGGTAGTCTGTACTGAATGCGGTTCATCTGGAATAAACCGGTAACCCTGCCGTAAAACGGTATGTATGGCCGCATCCAGACCGCAAAATCTCAGCGTACGCCGTAGCTTGCTAACCAGCTGTAATATATTGGTATCTGTCACACTATGATGTCGTTCAGGCCAGACCCGAGGAATGATTTCCTCGCGGGTAACGACATCTTCGGTAACTGATTTTTCAACCAGCAGTACAAGCAGCCTCTTCTCCTTCTCAGTGATGCTGTATGGTGTGGCGTTACAAAAAAGTATATTTGCCTCAGTATTTAATTGAATGTCACTGGTGATATCTAACATTTTACTAGGAATTTCCTTAGTGTGCTGAAATAGATATTTTTCATCATAAACTAAGTCTGATAATAACCACAGCGATATTAACAATGATTCATGAAATGTAAGGTGACGTGGCGAGGTGTTTTAGCGCGAATAAAATTAACTCCATGTGATATAGGGTTTGTGAGGGTAATAACAATGAAGGTTAGCTCGCTAAAGCTAACCGCTGAGCCATCACCACAAAAGTCCTCCGTGTTGTCTGTAGTAAATATTATGATTCACAAGGTGACGTTGAAAGAAGGGTAGGTGAAGTGAGTCGTACCTGTTGAATTTTTCTCAAACCTTTAACGTCAGGAGGTCATTACACCAGATAGTGTCGACCACACCACTATTACGCCATCGTGTTTGTGTAGTAAGCATTACGTTTTTTTTCATAAATGCAGATCTGATTGACAACGTTCTATTGTCAAAACTTTACAGACCTGACGCCAGAAGCCTGAAATCAGGATTACTCTCCATGCCAATGGAGAGCAATCCTGATTATCACCTGTCAAGGGATAGCATAAGCTGGGTACATCAGAAATTATCATGTATTTGTTCTGTTCAGCTAGTCATGGAAGAATTATCAAGAAAGACAGGGCATATTTGACATGCAAAATTGCTATCCCGGTACTCAACGGCATCACGAAATAATGGATATAATCGGAATAAACTTATGCATACTACATATCTGATCGGTACTTTACTGGAAATTAATCATCAATCGAGAACGCTGATTCACCGTGGCAACAAAACTGAGGTTGCCTTACCGACTTCTGGTTGCTTTTGTTTGCAGGCTTTAGCTGAACGTACTGGTGACACTCTGTCTCTTACAGAACTCATGGATATTGGCTGGAGGCATTCCGGCGTTGAAGTCACAGAAAACAGCGTACGAGTTATGATTAACAAGATTCGTAAAGCGATCTCTTCGCTCGGTACGCAGCACGATATCATCCTGTTAACCGTACCTCGTAGTGGTTATCGTTTACTGGTAAGTAATAAGGAACAATCTGGATTATTACCGGCAACAGAAAAAAATACCGATGAACTTACGACATCAATGGCATCACTCGTCGACAGGGACAGGTGTAAGCGGTCTGTCCTCTCCTCAGATATGCTCTTGAGCCACATTAAGAATATATCCGGCCGTATGGTTATATTAGGTTGCAGTTTGCTGGTTATGATAGCTATTGCCTGTACAAACTGGAGTATAATTTCCAGTCATAATAATGAAAATGATAAGCGAAATGGTGAATGGTATTTTTCAGTAAAAGAAACTGATACCAAAACATCTCATTTTTTTAAGATTACAGAGCATTCTCCCTCCCCAGCTGCCACGCTAATTAGATGGACAAGCAACAATTCATTGTTCGTAAAGTTAAAGCATAACGTCATAAACATGATTCTGGCTTATACCTTGAATGTTGTTCAAATAATTTGTGCCACAGATTCAAAACCTGTGTGTATCAGTGAAAGGATTTATAATGCATACTGAAGTCTCAAAGATTTAATTCCGGATGTCTCACTAGTCAACTAATTAATCTTTGTGATGATATTTATGTGCCATAATTTTTTGCATGTCGTTGGCGTTTTTTTGGGGCCGTTAGAAACGTTTGTGTTTAATATGCTGACTTGTATATACATTTTCTACTGTTAATTTGATGATGCATATGACATGCGGTCAATATGATTTGATTAGTAACTGAAATTATGGGCATACCTCACGAAAATTAATATAAATGTTCCATGGAGAATATCATGTCAACTTTAAAGCAATCTGAATCGCGACGGGATTTTATTAAAATGGCAACTGTAACTATAGCTGCCAGCGCGATGGGAGTCGCAGCAAGTGACCGTGCGATAGCTACGACAGCCAGCCCCATGAATTATGGAAACGAGATGAGTAAAAAATCGCCTTTCGACCACCATTTTGATTTTGTCATCCTTGGCGGCGGATCGGCTGGGGCCGTCATGGCAGCACGGCTTAGTGAAGATGGAACCCGAAATGTTTTACTTGTGGAAGCCGGACAGGCTTTTGATCCTGAAGCGTACCCCGAGCTGCTCTACAGCAGTAATATTATTGCGGCGAAGGGAGACCCCCGTTATGAATGGGGGTACCATGCAGTTCCGGTGAAGCAAAGTGAACCCGTTTTTGCCCCGCGGGGTAAAGTTATCGGAGGAAGCTCTGCGATTAACGGCGCTGTCGCCTGTCGCGCCCTCCCCTATGATTTTGAAAAATATGCAGCAAAGGGCATAAACGGCTGGTCTTTCGAAGAAGTTCTTCCATATTTCAGAAAAATGGAGACTTATCATGGTGGGGACGATAAATGGCATGGACGTGAAGGGCCGTTTCCGATCCATCAGATGACAATGGATTATATCACTCCGGTGCAGAAAGCCATGGTCGAGGCAGCATGGAAATTAGGTTATAACAAAGTTTTTGATTTTAACGATCCTGAACATAACAACGGGGCAGGCCCTAATCCGATGAACATCATCAACGGAGTCAGGGTGAATACAGGAATGGCCTATCTGACAAAATCAGTTCGTGAACGCCCTAATCTGACGATTCTTACCGGGCAACTGGTTGACCGGCTTTTGTTTGATAATAGAAAGCGCGTTAACTCGGTATTGTTGTCAGATGGTCAACAGGTACGCGGAAATGAAGTCATCCTTAGTGCCGGAGCCTATGGATCCGCGGCGATCCTGCTTCGTTCCGGCATCGGCCCCGAACAGGATCTGAATGCGCTGAATATCCCGGTGATAAAGAATGCGCCTGTAGGGACTCGCTTGCTGGATCATGCTTTCTACTGGATGAATTTCTCAGGCCACCCTGACCTGAAAGATGCTGAACATCCGGTTGTTGGTTCACAGCTCTGGACAAATTCAACTTATTCTGGCTCTGAAGGTGCGCTTGATATCGCTATTTCTCCCTCTCATCTGCTTGATCCGGATATCAGTAACACGGGCGTAGCGTTCTCACTCGGGCTGGAGCTAATGGAGATCAGCTCGGTAGGCCATATCAAATTACACAGCAGGGATCCAAAAGATGCTCCGATAATCAGTCTGAATCATCTGACCTCTGAAGATGATATGCAGCGTATGGTAGAATGCTTCCGTATTGCCAGAAAACTTGCCCGGACAGAGCCCCTTAAGAGCCTCATTGTTGAGGAGATATATCCCGGCCCAGCCGTCGGCGACTCTGATGTCGAAATCAGGGAGGCTCTTGCAAAAGGGGTAAGTACGCTACAACATCCTTGCTCTACAGCGCCAATGGGAGTGCCTGGCGATCCGTATGCCGTGGTCAACGAAAACGGTATTGTTTATGGTATTGAAGGGGTTCGGGTTGTTGATGCATCCATTTTTCCGGAGATCCCGTTGATTAACCTGAATCCGAACGTAATCATGATGGCGGAAAAAATAGCAGCGCAAATCCGTGGTACTGATAAGTAAAGTTGGGCTGGATACAAAACCGTCACTATCAACTCGATGAACAGAAATAGTGACGGTTCACTTCGACTTAATGAGATAGCTTAAATCGGCTGAATACCCCGATTTTCCCCGAGTAAACGGGCCTGGTGATGCAGTTCATACCACTGACCGTTACCTCTCCGGCATACACTATCTGCAATATTGTGAATCGGTGTTAACGTAAATACAATCGACTTTGATTCTCAGGTGCTTTTATGACCCAGACAACTATTAACATTGCTATTGTTGAAGATGAACCCTTCAGTCGTCAGGCTATACAGAGCATTTTGAGCCACTTTCCATATCACCCCACAGAGCAGGGACGGCTGCTTTTCTGCAGCGAGTTGACCCTTAATGTTACCGGAAGTGTCAGTAAATCATCGGAGCTTCTGTCATTAATCAGCAGCGATGTCAATATTGACGTTCTGCTGCTGGATTATTCGCTTGTTGTTGTGAACACGAATGAAGATGAAGACCTGATTCAGGAGTATGATGGTGTGACACTTATAAAACGCATACTTCATTTACGCCCGGAACTAAAAATACTTGTTCATACAGCGCATAAAAGTCTGGTGATTGCCAGGAATGCCTGGAAATCCGGTGCCTGGGGATTTGTTCAAAAAAGTGGAGATATGCAGGAACTCTATTTTGCAATCGATCGAGTAAGTAAGGGGAAAAAATTTTTCCCGATTGAAGTGGCTGAAATGCCCGATCAAAGCACTCAGTATATACTCTCATCAAGGGAGACTGAGGTTTTGAGGCTTCTTCTTAATGGGCTTAGTCAGAATGCGATTGCCGCTCATTTAAATATCAGCTTTAAAACAGTATCGAATGCTAAGATCAGGGCTTTCAGGAAACTAGGACTTAAGTCGAATGCGGAGTTTTTTCGGTATGCAAATGAAATTATCATTTAGCGTTATTATGATGATCGTGTTCTTTTTTGGATCTGTTTCAGACTCGCTTTCAGCACAAAAAGTCCAGTTCACGCCAGAAGAAATGGCTTACATAAAAAAACACCCGGTTATAAAATATGGGATATTTCCCAAATTCTATCCAATAGAAACCATAAACGAACTTGGTGAACATATTGGATTAACAAGGGATTATATCAGCCTTATATGCGACGCGACAGGAATGCGTTTCGAACTGGTCCCCAGCACCAGCGGCAATGAATCGTTCAAAAACCTCAAAGAAGGCAAGGTTTCTCTTCTTACCTCCACCTCTGCATCATTTGCCGAACAGAATGGTCTTGCCCGCAGTGTTCCCGTTTATTCAACATGGCCCGTTACTGTCACCCGTAAAGCTACTCGACATGTCACAACCCCCGATGATATTCAGGAGGGCATGGTTTCAATTACGGATTATCTTTCTCTAATTCAATGGTTCACTGAAAAATACCCTCAGGTAGATTTCACAGTAAGTTCCTCACCGGAGAAAACAATAGATAACCTTATCCGCGGGAATTCTGTAGCTGCAGTGGTACTTTCTCCTACAGCTTTTTATTATATGAACATGGTTTATCCTGATCAGCTAAAAATTTCCCGTCCCTACACCGAAAAAATACCTCTGGTCATGAGCGCTAATCCAGAAGACAGGGTTTTGATCAAGATTATTAATAAAGTGTTGAATTCCTTGACGCCAACACAGCATGGGGATCTTATAAAAAAATGGATTGTATCCGGTGATAACAAACCGAATTACACGGGGCTCAGTGCTGGTATATATTTAGCACTATCAGGCTTTTTATTGCTCCTTTTAATTCTCACTCTTTGTTATCACTGGAAAACCAGAAAAAAATCACTAAGGCAACATACACAAAGAAATCTGGAGCTTTCAGTCATATCTCATGAACTCAGAACGCCACTGATCGGTATTTTGACTGCAACCGAGGGGCTGCTCAGTAGCCCTTTATCTCTTAATCATAAAGACAGGTTATTAAATATTATTAATGTCACGCGGGCAATGTTAGAAAACCTCGATTTGTCTCTTGATTATGCCAGAATCAGTTCCGGGGCAGTCAGACTCAATCCTCAGCCTCATTTACTATCATCTCTCTGCGATACCAGTATTAAATTATTCGTCGAATTTGCAGAAACTCATGGAACAACACTCCAGGTGCGGTATCTTTCAGACAAAGCTTTTCAGCCTCATCTTGTCGATGGAGTATTGCTCTCTCAGGCGATTAACAATGTCGTCAGCAATGCGATTAAGTACACCAGTGGAGGGCTTGTTTTAATGGAGTGTTCTCAGGTTCAGGTGGATGACAAAAGTATGTTTTGTATTGAAATCATCGATACAGGAACAGGCATTCCCGAGAAGGCGCTCCGGCGTCTGGCGGAACCTTTTGTCCAGTTCGATGAGGATGCACCTGGGCCTCATGAGCGCCCTAAGGGGTCCGGACTTGGCCTGTTTGTCTCAAAACAGAATATGCAGTTATTAGGAGGGCATCTTGTCCTTAACAGCAAACCGAGTGTTGGTTCACGTGTTAAGCTTGTTTTTCCTGTCATTCCAGGACATTTACAGACTGAGAAATTTCTTCCTGCACATATCCAGCTCAGGCTGAACTGCGCTGACTCAGTTCCTGTCAGTGAATTAATATCTGTATTCGAAAACTGTCATATCTCATACCATATTGCAGAATGTCCTTCTACAACGAAGCCGGAATATGACCCCTCATTGTTAATTAGCTTTGAACGACAGAAGAAACAGTGGCTACTGTATAATAACAATAAAGAGTGCATTGCATTAAATTGCCCTCTGTATGCATCAGACGTCTATAGCGCCGTGGTTGAATTATGTTGCCACCGTAGCGAGGCCGGTAGCTGTAGTGATCCCGGACCATCAGTTGAAGATATCTGCGTTTCCCCGGCCATTTCTCGTCGCGTTCTTCTGATCGATGATGAGCCACTGTTGCTTGAAGTCCAGCAAGAACTCTTTATTGGTATGGGCTATACCGTTGATGCAGTTTGTGAAGCTCAACAGGCATATCAATGCTGGCTACAGCATCGACATGAGATTATCATCACAGACTGTCGGCTGGATGAGAGCGATGGATTCGAGCTGGTTCGCCATTTAAGGATATTGATGCAAAATACCTCTTCTGATGTGTTGATTATTGGCCAGTCTGCAGCACTAAGAGACGATGATACCCGGTTAGCCCGGGAGGTGGGCATGGATTTTCTGCTGCAGAAACCAATAGCACGTGAACAATGGCAGCAGCTGATTCAGGATTATTTCTCTGATAAGGACCGTAACATTGTTTGATACCTCTTTTTTTCAACGTTTTTATGTTGCCCTGGAAGCTTATCTGCAACAGGCAGAAACCGAAGTGAGAAACGGCAATCTGGCTGCAGCTCGTAAAATTGCGCATAAAATGCTGGGGTTGTGTCAGCTTTTCGGGACTGCGGAACAAATCGCACTGTGCGAGCAAATAGAGCATTCTCAGTCATTATCAAATATTAAAATCATTCTGGGTAATTTAAGGAAAATGATTAGTGATAATAAAGCTAACCGTCAGTAACCGCTGTACGGAGGAGATTCGGCAGGATATTCGGAAGCAAAATACCGAATATCCATTCCATCTAGTTTTCAGACAGTTACTTCTCTCATCACTTGATCAAACGTGCCACTGACGCTTTTCACCGATACCTGTAGTGACTGTCATCGTCATGATTTCCGATGCGCTGGCCATTGCCATTTAATGGTCCATGTCACGTTCTTCCAGTCCATTTGTAGCTCTCAGAGTTTATCCTCCTCATGTTTTATCCATAACATCACCTCGGCTATGAGATAAATCATACTGATTCAGCTGGAATCGTTATTTTTTAATGGAATGATGATGTAAATATACATCCTGATGTTACGCATCATGAAAACATACTCTTGAATGGTAAGTTCAATTACCTTTCGTTTATCATCACATCATCTTTTACATTTACAGGAATAAAATCCATGTAAATTAAAGCCAACAAGTAAGGATTCAAAATGCCATTCAGAGAGCCTGGCGAGGCAAACATTATAACATGGCTAATTATAGGTGCCTTTTCAACATGGGGGGGATTAGTTAGATATATTATGGACACGCAAAACAAACAGACAAAATGGAGCTGGATGGGGATTGTCTGCCAGCTGATCGTCTCAGGTTTTACCGGTCTGACCGGTGGCCTGTTAAGCTTTGAAACTGGAGCAAGCTCTTATATGACATTCATTGTTGCAGGATTATTTGGCACGATGGGTAGTACAGCGCTCAGTTATTTATGGCAACGTATTTTCCCCGGGAGAAACTTACCATGACCATTCACATGAATAAATTTTCATTTAGTCGTATCAGCGAGCAAAACTTGCGGGGGATTCATCCCGATCTGAACCGTGTTGTTTGTCGTGCATTACAACTTTCTGCCATCGATTTCAGAGTCATCGAAGGTGTTCGCTCAGCTGAGCGACAGCGACAGCTGGTGCGCAATGGAAGTAGCAAAACCCTTAACAGCAGACATCTAACCGGACATGCAGTCGATCTGGCCCCCTGGGTACATCACACTATACCCTGGAATGAATGGCATTATTTTGAAACCGTTGCTGAAGCAATGAAAGCAGCGGCAAAAGAATTTCAGGTTCCTCTGGTATGGGGTGGTGACTGGAAAATGCGTGATGGCCCGCATTTTGAACTGAGCAGGGAGGCGTATCCGGTATGATAAAAAATGTTTTATATACAGGTTTAATTTCCCTGTTACTGGGTGCCATGCTTTGGGGTTATAAAACCAGCCATGCTCTTGTGAGTTTAACTGCAGAAAATCGTCGGCTGGAAAATGAAGTTTCAGCTTTGCGCGAAAATTCTCGCCGTCTTCATTCTCAGTCCAGGCAATTAATGGAGGATCTCTGGAGTGTCAATATACAAAAGCGTGAAGAGGATAAGCGCAGTGAAACTATCCTTTGGGCGTTACGTGAAGCGCAACGTGACGATGTCTGCGCTAATCAGCCTGTGCCTGATGCTGTTATCAGGATGCAGCAGGATGTCAGTACCGACTGAGCAATTGGTGGCGTCGCCACCACCTCTGTTCTTACTGCAGCCCTGCGTATTACCTCCTTTCACCGTATCATACTGGGGGGATTATCCTCAGTATGTTGAACTTATGCGTGCAGCGATGAAGAAGTGTAATATGGAGAGAAGTGCATTTTTATCATCTCCATCCGTTGCTCCCTGGTTAGCGAGGAGTAAAGGAGAGGCGGCTGGTATTTTATTTAATCGTGCATATGATACTGCTGAATGATTTAAGGAGTATCACTCACCTCGCGCCTGGACTTTGATTTGCACTCAATTTTGCAATAAGCATACATAATATTAATTCAGCCCCCCGCAAACGTCCTTTCCTGTTTTTCGTTTTATCAAAAGCAGGCTCGTAATCCTGTTCCAGGTCCTGAGCTGATATGTCTCCCAGCCCGGAGGCCGGCCACGCCGGCCTCCTTTTTTATCTTCCCGCCCGTTCATCGGGCGTCTTTTTTCATTTTTATCACCCCCGGAATATTTATCATGAGCTTCAGTCCTGACTGTTTTCAGCACACCCCGACCCTGACGGTGACCGACAGCCGCGGCCTCGCCGTGCGCACCGTCGCCTTCCTCCGCCATCCGGATACCCCGGACGTCTGTGACCTGCGCGTCACCCGCCATCACCATGACCCCCGCGGCTTCCTCACCCGCAGCGCCGACCCGCGCCTGCACGCGGCCGGACTGGCGAACTTCACGTACCGTCACGCCCTCTCCGGCGCCGTCCTGCGCACGCAGGGCGTGGATAACGGCACCACCGTGACGCTGAACGACGCCACCGGCCGGCCCCTTATCGCGGTCAGCAACATCCGCATTACCCGTGATGGTACGGAGGACATAAGCCGGGCCGTGACCCGCACCTGGCAGTACGAGGACGCGTCGCTGCCCGGGCGCCCGGTGAGCATCACGGAGCAGGCGGCCGGTGAACCCGCCCGCGTCACGGAGCGCTTCGTGTACGCCGGCAGTACGCAGGCGGAGCAGGGCCTGAACCTGGCCGGCGTGTGCGTCAGCCACCACGACACGGCCGGCCTGACGCAGACTGACAGTGTGGCTCTGACCGGGGTACCGCTGTCGGTGACCCGCCGCCTGCTGAAGGAGGCGGACAGCCCGGACGCCGTGGCTGACTGGCAGGGGACAGAGGTATCCGCCTGGAACGGCCTGCTGGCTGACGAGGCATACACCACCCTGACCACCGCGGACGCCGCCGGGGCGGTACTGGCCACCACCGATGCGAAGGGGAACCGCCAGCGCGTGGCGTATGACGTGGCGGGCCGGGTGTCGGGCAGCTGGCTGACGGTGAAGGGCGGCACGGAGCGGGTTATCGTTAGCTCCCTGGCGTACTCGGCCGCCGGGCAGAAGCTGCGCGAAGTGCACGGCAACGGCGTGGTGACCACGTATACCTACGAGCCGCAGACGCAGCGGCTGACCGGGATTAAAACGGAACGCCCCGCCGGACATGCTGCGGGTACGAAGGTGCTGCAGGACCTGCGCTATGAATATGACCCGGTGGGTAATGTTCTTGGCATCAGAAACGATGCGGAAGAGACCCGCTTCTGGCGCAACCAGAAAGTGGTGCCGGAGAGCACGTATACCTACGACAGCCTGTACCGGCTGGTGAGTGCCACCGGGCGCGAGATGGCGAACGCCGGTCAGGGCAGTCACCTGCCGTCAGCCACGGTTCCCCTTCCGGCAGACAGCTCCGCGTACACGAACTACACCCGTACCTACGCCTACGACGCGGGAGACAACCTGACGCAGATTCGTCACAGCGCCCCTGCGACAAACAACACCTACACCACGAAAATCACCATAAGCAACCGGAGCAACCGGGGCGTGCTGAGCACCCTGACGGAAAGCCCCGCAGAGGTGGACGGCCTGTTCACGGCGGGCGGACAGCAGACGCAGCTGCAGCCGGGGCAGGCGCTGGTCTGGACCGCGCGTAACGAGCTGCTGAAAGTGACGCCGGTGGTGCGTGACGGCGACACCGCAGACTGTGAAAGCTATCGGTATGATGCGGGCAGCCAGCGCGTGCTGAAGGTCAGCGTGCAGAAGACGAACAGCAGCACGCAGACGCAGCGGGTGGTGTACCTGCCGGGACTGGAGCTGCGGACCACAACGGCAGGCGGCGCGGAAACGGAAAGCCTGCAGGTGATGACGGCGGGCGAGGCGGGACGTGCGCAGGTGCGGGTGCTGCACTGGACGTCGGGCAGGCCGGACGGCATCAGCAACGACCAGGTGCGCTACAGCCACGATAACCTGACGGGAAGCAGCGGGCTGGAGCTGGACGGCGACGGGAATATTATCAGCACGGAGGAGTACTACCCGTTCGGCGGCACCGCCATCCTGACGGCGCGCAGTCAGCTGGAAGCGGACTACAAAACGGTGCGCTACTCGGGCAAGGAGCGCGACGCGACGGGGCTGTACTACTACGGATACCGGTACTACCAGCCGTGGTCGGGGCGGTGGCTCTCCGCAGACCCGGCGGGGACGGTGGACGGCCTGAACCTGTTCCGGATGTGCCGCAATAATCCAGGGACTTTATTTGACCCAAAAGGATTAGCTCCTCATAAAAATCTTTCTGATAAAAAACAAAAGTTTGTTGAAGAAGCTGGTTTGAAGCTTGCTCAGTTATCATTTAATTCAAAAGGTGATTTTGGTTCATTCAAAAATCAGATACGCGAATTTATGGAGTCAGAACATTCATCTATAAAGAAAAAACGATTTGATATACTTTGGTCATTTGTTGTGAGCGAAGCTGGTAATCATATACAGCAGATGGAAGATAATGAAAAAAAATTAGCTAATGAGAGAGTTGAGCTGGGGCGAGGAGGGGATGCAGTTGTATATGATATGAAAAATGGATTCGTTATAAAAGAATTTCACAATGCCATAACTGAATTAGAGCAAAAAGAAAGAGAAGTGGATATTTTTAATAAGGTGCATGGAGACGGCTCAGCAAGCATCGTTTCCAATGCCATGATTAAAATGAAAAAAATACCAGGCATTCCGATTGCAGAAATAGGGGTGAGCTCTTTTACTCAAAATGACGCGGATAGATTAATGGAGAAGTTAAACGACTTGCATGGCAAAGGAATTTACCATGGCGATCTTCATTATGGAAATATTTTATTTGATGGCGATAGTCGAGATTTTAATTTTATTGATTTTGGAACGTCAAGAATTGAGGAGGATAAGGACGTTCTTGAAAGTGAAGCGGAGCATGTTAAGACTAACTTCATAAATATGTGGCCGGGTATAAAGAGAAAAACAGCGCCGTCAATAATTGGAAAGGATAGTCGAGTTTATATTTGAGAACCTGCCAGTAATTTTATGTATCTTCAATACATTAAAAGCGATCGCTCTGGCGGTCACTGAACATCTGTTATTGTCACCCCGTCCGGAAGGACGGGGATTCGTACGGGTAAGGTCGCGTAATTGCAGGCCTGGTAAACCTTCAACGTGGATGCCCCGGTACTTCCTGCGCCACTGAAGCTGCGGGTATCAGCGTGAAAGTGACTCCGTCAACCGAGGTCTGGCTGGATGCGAGCTATGCGAAGAATGAGCATGTTGAGTCGCCGGTGGTGGGGAGTGTCAGCCTGCGCGTCGATTTCTGGGTTATATCGCGTGGATGACCTGTTTGCCGGTCATCCACGGGCTTAACCCCGGTTTCGGTAACTCACCGTGACCTGATTCTTAAGCACGGTCAGCGGTGTGTCGAGGCGACCTCCCGCCAAGGAATAATACTCAAAACGAAACGGCCCGCCAGCCGGCATCCCGGCAGGCAGGGGCAGCACCCCGGTAAAGCCGGGCAGCGTCAGGCAGCGGGTGGCGCTGCACAGACGAATGCGAAACCCGGCGGGGGTCAGGCCGTTCGTCTGAATCTTCCAGTGTACGCGAGAAGCTGCGGCGCCAGCGGGCAGGGGAGAGGGGCTTTGCACCGGTTTGCTTTTCAGTACCACCTGTCCCCGGGTCATCGTGCCGCCGAAGCTGCTAGCGCTCCATGAACCGTCCGCCGCCATCGCCAGCGGCGAAACCAGAAGCAGCGCAAGTCCTGCTCTCATCATCCTTTGCCCCCAATCAGATACGTCATCCGCACGTTGCGCTGGGTATTGATCTCCTGGCTGGAGAGCACCGCCAGCTGCGGGAAGATGCGGCGCAGATAGCGCGACAGCATCAGACGCAGGGCCGGGTTCACCAGCAGCACCGGCGGCGCTCCCAGGCCTTCCTGGTGCTGCAGCGCCTGTTCGGTCTGCTTCATCAGGTTTTCGGCAATGCCCGGCTCAATCGCGCTGCCGCTCTGGGTCGCCTGGACAAGCAGCTGTTCCAGGGAGAGATCCAGCCCAATCAGTTGAATATCGTCCTCACCCGGGAACCACTGCTGGGTGATCGCCCGGGAGAGACGCGCCCGCACGCGGGTGGTCAGCTCATCGGCATCGCTCTGGGCGGTGGCAAACTCCGCCAGCGTATCGATGATGGTGCGCATATCACGGATCGGCACGCGCTCGGCAAGCAGATTCTGCAGCACCTTATGCAGCGTGGTCAGGCTGATGACCGCCGGGATCAAATCTTCCACCAGTTTCGGTGAATGTTTGGTGATCTGGTCGAGCAGCTGCTGCGCTTCCTGACGACCAAACAGCTCCTCAGTATGGGTGGTGATCAGATGGTTGAGGTGTGTTGCCACCACCGAACTCGGGTCAACCACGGTGTAGCCGAGCGTCTGCGCCAGTTCGCGGTGGACTTCATCGATCCACAGGGCAGGCAGACCAAAGGTGGGCTCGGTACACGGCGTGCCGGGAACTTCGCCCTCGGCGCAGCCGGGGTTGATCGCCATCCAGCGATCCGGCTGCACTTCCCCTGAACCAAGGGTGACCCCTTTGAGCAGGATGCGGTAGTGCGTTGGTGCCAGATCCAGGTTGTCACGAATATGCACGGCAGGGGGGAGGAAGCCCATCTGCTGGGCAAACTTCTTGCGGATGCCGCGCACGCGGGTCAGCAACTGGCCCTGCTGCTCGTGATCCACCATCGGGATCAAGCGATAACCCACTTCCAGACCCAGGGTATCTTCCATCTGTACATCAGACCAGGTGGCTTCGTGTACCTGCGCCATCTCGGCTTCCGTCGCGTCGGAGGCGTCAGCCTGCGCTCCACCCGTTTTTTTCGCTTCACCTTCGCGCCCGCGCAGCCACCAGGCGACACCCAGCAGCGTGGCGGTAAACAGCAGGAAGACGAAGTTCGGCATGCCGGGGATCAGCCCCAGCAGGCCAATCACGCCCGCCGCCAGCACAATCACGCGCGGAGAGGTAAACAGCTGGCCCACCATCTGCTCGCCCACATCCTGGTCGTTGGCAACGCGGGTCACGACCACACCGGCCGCGGTGGAGATCACCAGACCCGGGATCTGCGCCACCAGACCATCACCGATGGTCAGTAGGGTATAGGTTTCACCGGCCACGCCCACGGACATGTCGTGCTGCATCACGCCAATCACCAGGCCACCAATAATGTTGATCGCCATAATCAGCAGCCCGGCGATGGCATCGCCACGCACAAACTTACTCGCACCGTCCATCGAGCCGTAGAAGTCCGCCTCCTGTGTGACCTCTTTACGGCGGCGTTTGGCCTCTTCCTCACCGATCAGTCCGGCATTGAGATCGGCGTCAATCGCCATCTGCTTGCCCGGCATCCCGTCGAGAGAAAAGCGCGCGCCCACTTCCGCAATTCGTCCCGCACCCTTGGTGATCACCATAAAGTTAATGATGATCAGGATGATGAACACGATGATACCGATGGCGAAATTACCGCCCACCAGGAAGTGGCCGAAGGCTTCAACCACCTGGCCCGCCGCTTCCGAGCCGGTATGGCCGTTCATCAGGATCACGCGCGTTGAGGCGACGTTCAGCGCCAGACGCAGCAGGGTGGAGAACAGCAGCACCGTCGGGAACGCCGAAAACTCCAGCGTGTTCTGGGTAAACATGGCGACCAGCAGGATCATGATCGACAGCACGATATTGAAGGTAAACAGCAGGTCCAGCACAAAGGTCGGCAGCGGCAGGATCATCATCGCGAGGATGGTCATGATCAGCACCGGCCCGGCCAGCACCTGCCACTGGGTTTCCTTCATGTTGGGTAATCGTAATTTGGTGGCGATATTGGCCATCACTCTCTACTCTCTTGTGCAAAATCCATCCCCGCCGGAACGGGAAGATCTTTAGGTGTCAGCGGATGTAAGCCATAGCCCTTACGCCAGCGCTTAAGGCCATAAACCCAGGCCAGCACCTCCGCTACCGCGCTATACAGCTCGGCGGGAACCGGTGTGCCGGGGTCACAATGGCGATACAGGGCGCGCGCCAGCGGCGGCGCCTCAAGCATAGGGACCCGGTTCTCTTCGGCCAGTTCACGGATGCGCAGGGCAATCAGCCCGCTACCGCTGGCAACCACCATCGGCGCGCCCATGGCACCTTCCTGGTACTTCAGGGCGACCGAATAGTGGGTCGGGTTATTCACCACCACGTCAGCGGTGGGGACGTCGCTCATCATTCGCTGCTGCGCCATCTGACGCTGCAACTGGCGAATCTTGCTTTTAATCAGCGGGTCGCCTTCCTGATTTTTGAATTCGTCTTTGATTTCCTTCAGGCTCATGCGCAGCTTCTTGAAGTTGCTCCAGAGCTGGTAAACCACGTCGAACGCCACCATCGGGATCAGCGATAAAATAATGACCAGCATGCAGCCCATCAGCAGGGCGCTGATATCCCCCAGCGCCAGGCGCAGCGGTTCATACATCAGGCTGATAAATTTCCCTTTGTTGAACCACAAAAACAGCCCGCCGCCGATGCCCGCCAGCATCACCTTCAGAATGCTCTTCACCATCTCCGACACCATCTGCCCGGAAAACAGGCGTTTGATGCCGCTGATCGGATTGAGCTTTTTGACGTTAAATTTGAGGGCTTTGGCGCTCATATTCAGGCCGCCAATCAGCGATGGCGTGGCGACGGCGGTCAAAAACAGCCCGCCCACGAACGGCAGCAGGGCCAGAAAGGCGATACCCAGCAGCGCTCCGGCGTGATGCAGCATCTGCTGCGGATCGCTGACTAACAGCCGGTCAAACGTTAATCCGTTATGCAGCAGATGCTGCAGCTGTTTTGCCAGCCAGCCGCCCGCTACCAGCAGTAACCCCCAGCCTGCCAGCAGCATCAGGACGCTCGTCAGCTCGCGCGATCGGGGAACCTGTCCCTCTTCGCGCGCTTTTTGCTTTCGGTGGAGTGTGGGGTCTTCTGTTTTTTCGCTGTCGTTTTGTTCTGACATGACATTCGCCCGGCGGGATTAGAAGCCGAGTGACTCCAGCAGATCGTCCACCTGCTCCTGAGACGCCACAATGCCTTCGGCGCAGGTATCGATCTGCGGACCGTTCTTCAGATGCGCATCACCGGCGGCGGCGCTGGCGTCGCGTTCGTTCATGTTTTCCACCAGCACGCTGATAAGCTCTTTCTCGACGGTCTCAATCACGTGCATCAGGCTTTGCAGCACCTGACCGGTGAGATCCTGGAAATCCTGCGCCATCATGATTTCAGTCAGCTGGCGGTTGGTCTGCTGGGTCTTCTCCGGCACGTCGTGCAGGAAGGCGCGGGTCGCTTTGACCAGCTCGCGGGCATCCTCCAGCGGCTGCGGGTTTTCAAACCAGGCGTCCCAGCGCGCGCTCAGTGCGCTGGCGTTATCGCTCAGCCCTTCCTGCAGCGGGCGTGCCACCTCCACGCTGGTCAGCGCGCGATCGGCGGCCTGCGAGGTCTTGCCGATCACGTAGTTCAGGCGGTCGCGGGTGTTCGGAAAGGCGTCCGCGACTTCCATAATCGCCTGTTCCAGACCGAGGTTAGCCATGCTGTCGCGCAGCAGACGGGTCAGCTGTCCGATGCGAACAAAAATCTCTTTGGCGTTATCCGCCTGCATGTTTAACGGGGAGTTCATAAGGGTTACCCGAGTTTTTCAAAGATTTTGCCGAGCTTTTCTTCCAGCGTGGCAGCGGTAAACGGCTTAACGATGTAACCATTGGCCCCCGCCTGAGCGGCAGCAATGATGTTCTCTTTCTTCGCTTCTGCGGTCACCATCAGGACCGGCAGCTTTGACATCGCCGCATCGCTGCGGATGGTTTTCAGCAATTCCAGACCGTCGATATTCGGCATGTTCCAGTCGCTGACGACGAAATCGAAGTCGCTGGCGCGCAGCTTGTTGAGCGCGTCCTGACCGTCTTCGGCCTCGTCAATGTGCTTGTAGCCCAAATCCTGCAGCAGGTTTCGTACGATGCGTCGCATGGTGGCAAAGTCGTCCACCACCAGAAAACGCAAATTTTTATCCGACATGGTGGATATCTCCTGAACGTGAGTCGGTTTTGGGTAATTTATGTTTATGAAAACTGTCCAGTAAGCACTGGCTGATATCGTCGAGATCGACGACCTTTTTCGCCGCGCCCAGCGCAATCGCCTCACGCGGCATGCCGAACACCACGCAGGTGGCTTCGCTCTGCGCGAGGGTAAAGGCACCGGTCTGGCGCAGGTGCAGCAGACCGCGCGCGCCGTCCGCGCCCATGCCGGTCAGCAGGGCGGCGGTGGCGTGTTTGCTGGCCTGACGCGCCACGGAGTCAAACAGCACATCCACCGACGGGCGATGGCGGTTCACCGGCGGGGCATCGCTGAGCCTGATCCGGTAGCCGTTGTCCTGGCAGAGGATCTCCATGTGGCGATCGCCCGGGGCAATCAGGGCGGTTCCCGGGCGCACCGGCTCGCCATCCTGCGCTTCACGCACGGCAATCTGGCACAGCGAGTCGAGTCGCTGGGCGAAAGAGTGGGTGAAACCGGCAGGCATGTGCTGGGCGATCACGATCCCCGGCGTGCTGGTCGGCAGCGGCATCAGCACCCGGCGCAGCGCCTCCGTGCCGCCCGTAGACGCGCCGATGGCTATGATGCTTTGCTGGCGCATGGGAATACCGGCGAGGATCGGTCTGGCGTCGGGGCTATGCTGGGCCAGCTTTGCGCGGGCAGCGACGCGGATCTTCTCCACTACCAGCTGGCTCCAGCTGTCGATATTCTCTGCGCCGCGATGCTCCGGCTTGGGCAGAAAATCGACCGCGCCGTGCTCCAATGCGGTCATGGTGGCTTTCGAGCCGCGGGTGGTCAGGGAGGAGATCATCACCACCGGCATCGGGCGCAGGCGCATCAGGCGGGAGAGAAACTCCAGCCCGTCCATCCGTGGCATGTCGATGTCCAGCGTCAGCACGTCCGGGTTGAGCTGTTTAATCAGCTCGCGCGCGATAAACGCGTCCGGCGCCGTGCCGACCATTTCCATATCAGGCTGCTGATTGACCACCGCGCTGAGCATGTTACGCATCAGGGCGGAATCATCGACCGCCAGCACACGAATCGCCTTCACCGTGTGGCCTCCGTCAGTTCATACACCGACTGCCCCCGCAGGCGCAGCGGAATATGTACGTGGTTAAAATGTTCCGAATGGCCGACAAACAGCAGGCCACCCGGCTTAAGCAGACGCGCAAAGCGCTGCAACAGACGCTGCTGCGTCGGCGCGTCGAAATAAATCATCACGTTACGGCAGAAAATAGCGTCGAACGGCCCGGGAACGGACCACTTTTCATCGAGTAAATTAAGCTGCTGGTAGTGAATGGCCGACAGCAATTCCCGCCGGGCTTTCACCCACTCGCTGTTGTCGCCCGCCCCGCGCAGAAAATAGTGACGCTTTTGCGCCAGCGTCAGCGCGTCCAGATCGCTCAGCCGGTAGACACCCGCTTCGGCCTTAGCCAGCACATCGGTATCGATATCCGACGCCCAGATGCGCGGTCCGGCCACCGACGCGCCCAACTGCTCGTTGAGCGTCATGGCGATAGAGCAGGGCTCTTCCCCCGTTGAGGCGGCAGTACACCAGACGCGGTAGCCGTTAGCGCGCTGGCGCGCATGTTCCGCGAGGATCGGGAAGTGATACGCCTCGCGGAAAAAGGAAGTCAGGTTGGTGGTCAGCGCGTTGATAAAGTTCTGCCATTCCGGATGCTCAGAGTGCGACTCAAGAAGGCCGATATACTCGCTGAACGAGGCCAGCCCCAACGTGCGCAAGCGACGGGAGAGACGATTAAAAATCATCTCTCGCTTTTGCGCGTTGACGACAATGCCGGCGCGCTTATAGATTAATTTCCCGACACGCTGTAATTCGCTGTCAGTCAGAGAAAGCGTATTCAGGGATAAGCGTGCAGGCGTGGTGTTAATTTTACTCATAGAAGGAGGAAGACCTTAAACCGGAGTATTCATTATTTCCTGATACGCGCCGATCATTTTATTTCGCGCCTGGATACCAAAGCTGAATGAAATAGAAGATTTCTGCATCGCCAGCATCACGTCATTCAGGGCAATATCGTGACCTCCAGACATCCATTGCTGTGTTTTGCTCTTTGCCTCAACCTGGGTTTTATTTATTTCGTTAATGCTGTTAAATAAAACGTCTGAAAAGGAGGGGACGTCACCGCGCGAGGTGTGCCGCTGATTAGACGGTCCGCTGGCCTGCTGCGCCTTGGTTTGAATTTGATCGAGTACGCCACGCATTAATGTCGCTGACATTTTTCAATTCCTGATGAATGGGATAAAAGCCTATTGCACATCTTTTAAACGCCGACAGCTTAACACGCGTTTAAAAACCTCAGAAAATCCAATAAGCCGACAGAACTTTTAGCTTATTTATCCTTAAAAAAAATGCCTTTCAGATGATAATGCCCGCCTGAAAAATTCTAATATTTTTGAAATCGTCGACATCACTCTCGCGAATTTCGTGAGCTGACGCGCATCGCGGATGCGTGCTATTTCATACAGGAATACGGCATGAGTGCCACACTAAATGAGTTAACCAACAATCCGGCAGAGCGAATTAAATCGATGCTGTCCTCACTTCGCGGCAGCCCGAAGCTTTTGCTGGTGATTTGCGGCGCCGCAGCGCTTTCCGTCATCATCGCGCTAATGTTCTGGGCAAAGGAGCCGGATTATCGGGTGCTGTTCAGTAATATCAGTGATGAAGAGGGGGGCGCGATTGTCGCCCAGCTGTCACAACTCAATGTGCCTTACCGTATCGACACGCCGGGTGGCGTGATCATGGTGCCTGGCTCGCAGGTGCATGAGGTACGCATGAAGCTGGCCCAGCAGGGGTTGCCGAAAGGCGGGTCAGTGGGCTTTGAACTGCTCGATCAGGAGAAATTTGGCGTGAGCCAGTTCACCGAGCAGGTGAACTACCAGCGCGCCCTGGAAGGCGAGCTGGCGCGCACCATTGAAAATCTCGGCCCGATCCAGAGCGCCCGCGTGCATCTGGCCACGCCGAAACCGTCGATGTTTGTCCGCGAGCAGAAAAAACCAACCGCGTCAGTCACCGTCAACCTGCTGCAGGGGCGTACCCTGGACGACAGCCAGGTGGTGGCTATTACGCATCTTATCTCCAGCGCGGTGACCGGCCTTTCGGCAGAGAACGTGACCATTGTCGACCAGCGCGGAAACCTGCTTACCCAGAGCGGCCTGCGCGGTTTGCAGACCGCCCACCTGAAGTACACCAATGAGATCGAAAGCGATTACCAGCAGCGTATCCAGCGCATTCTGGCCCCGTTGGTGGGGGATGAAAATATCCGCGCCCAGGTCACCGCGCTGATGGATTTCACCGAGCAGGAGCAGACGCTGGAGCATTATCAGCCTAACAGCGATCCTGAAAAAATGGCGATCCGCAGCCGTCAGGCCAGCCTGGCAGAGCAGGGGAACCGCCGTGGCGCCAGCGGCGTGCCGGGCGCGCTGAGCAACATGCCACCGGCACCGGCCACCGCGCCCATCACCCAGCCGCTGAACACTCCGGCGGATGACAAAAAAGAGAACACCACCGGCAGCAGCGCCAGCCGTGAGCCTGCGCAGCCGTATTACAACCGCAGTGATGAAACCACCAACTTCGAGGTGGACCGCACCCTGACCCACACCAAATCCAATGCCGGGCGTATCCAGCGCCTGTCGGTCGCGGTAGTGATTAACCATCTGCCGCAGGGGGAAGAGGGCAAGCCGGGGCCGATTAGTGAGTCTGAGCTGGCCCGCATTAACGCCCTGGTCAAAGAGGCCATCGGCTACAACGCCGCGCGCGGCGACAGCGTCAATATTCTTAACTCCACGTTCAACGGCGTGGTGGAAGCGCCGGTGCCGCCGTTCTGGGAGCAGGATCGTTTTTACGCCCTGCTAATGGCCATCGCCCGTTACCTGGTCATCGCCATTATTGCCTGGATCATGTGGCGCAAGCTGGTGCAGCCGGCCTGGATCCGCCATCAGGAGACCACGATCCGTCGCCTGGAGATGGAAAAAGAGGCGCGCGAAGAAGAGCTTGCCGCGAAAAAACGCGCAGCGGAGAAAAGCAACCGCGACCGTGCCCAGCAGCGTGTGGATACGGAACTCAATGGTCAACAGCTGCGTGAACTGGCAGAGCAGGAGCCGCGCGTTATCGCCCTAGTGATCCGCCACTGGATGAGTAAGGAGCCGAAATAATGAATGCCTCAGAAAAAAGCGCCATCGTCATGCTGACGCTGGGAGATGTCCTGGCTGCGGAGGTGTTCAAGCACTTCAACGCCCACGAGGTGAAGCAGATCAGTGCCTCAATGGTCAACATGGCGGGCTTTACACACGACCAGATGGCCACGGTGCTGGAGGAGTTTAAGAAAGACTCCAGTGAATATGCCGCGTTCAGCCTCAATACCAACGATTATCTTCGCAGCGTGCTGGTCAAGGCGCTGGGCGAAGAGCGCGCCTCGTCGCTGATGGAGGATCTGCTAGATACCCATCAGGGCACCAACGGCATCGAAACGCTCAACTTTATGGAACCGCAGTCGGTCTTCGATCTGATTCGCGAAGAGCATCCGCAGATCATCGCCACCATCCTGGTTCACCTTAAACGTAACCAGGCGGCGGACGTGCTGGGCAAATTCGACGATCGCGAGCGTAACGACATCATGCTGCGTATCGCCACCTTCGGCGGCGTACAGCCTGCCGCGCTGCAGGAGCTGACAGAAGTGCTCAACAACCTGCTGCACGGTCAGAACCTCAAGCGCAGCAAGATGGGCGGCGTCCGTCCGGCGGCCGAGATCCTCAACCTGATGAAATCCCAGCAGGAAGAGGCGGCCATCGAGGCGGTGCGCGAGTTCGACGGCGAGCTGGCGCAGAAAATCATCGACGAGATGTTCCTGTTCGAAAACCTGGTGGATGTGGAAGATCGCAGCATCCAGCGCCTGTTGCAGGAGATCGAGAGCGATACGCTGATCGTTGCGCTGAAAGGGGCCGACGAGCCGCTGCGCATGAAGTTCTTCCGCAACATGTCGCGCCGTCAGGCCGAGCTGATGACCGACGATCTGGCCTCCCGTGGTCCGGTGCGTCTGTCGCAGGTCGAAGCCGAGCAGAAGACCATCCTCAACGTGGTGCGTCGCCTGGCCGAGTCCGGCGAGATCCTGATTGGAGGCAGCGACGATGCCTACGTTTGATGAACACAACGCCACCGGGTGGCGCGCCTGGAAGCCTGAAAACCTGCTGGACGAACCGCTGGACACTCCGCTGCCGACGCTGGATAACACCCAGTCTGAGGCACAGCTGAAAGCCGAGCTGGCGCGTCTGCGCAAGCAGGCTGAACAGCAGGGGTTTGCCCAGGGGCAGCGAGAGGGCCAGGAAGAGGGGCGCAAGCAGGGCTATGAGGCGGGGCTGAAAGAGGGCCGCGACGCCGGGTTTGCCCAGGGCGTTGAGCAGGCGCGCGCTGAGCAACAGGCCTTGCTGCGCGAGGCCGGGCAGTGGGTCAGCAACTTTAAGCTGGCGCTGGAAAACCTCGAAGGGCTTATCCCCGCGCGTCTGGTGCAGCTGTCCCTGACGGCGGTGCAGCAGCTCTACGGCTCCTCCCGCATCGCAGATAACCATGCGCTGGTGACGCAGATCCGCAGCCTGATGCAGCAGGACGCGCTGCTGCATGGCACCATCCAGCTGTATGTCAGCCCGGAGGCGTTTGACGCCGTGCAGGCGGCGTTAGGTGAAACGCTTGCCGCAGCGGGCTGGGAGCTGCACCGCGACGCCGGCCTGGCCGCTGGCGGCTGCCGGGTGGTCTCCCCGGATGTGGAGGTGGACGCCAGCATGGAAACCCGCTGGCAGGCGCTCTGCCATCTGGCGCGCGAGGAGCTCTCGCAATGAGCCAGCAGTTAAAAACGTGGCTATCGGTCCTTGACCGGGTGGAAGAGAAAATCACTCAGGTGCCCGATTTTCGCCAGTACGGCAAGCTGACGCGCGCCACCGGTCTGGTGATGGAGGCCGTGGGACTGAAGCTGCCGATCGGTGCGCTGTGCATCGTTGAGCGCCAGACGGAGCAGGGGATTATCCCGGTTGAGAGCGAAGTGGTGGGCTTTAACGGCCAGTCGCTGTTCCTGATGCCGCTGGAGCACGTCGACGGCATCCTGCCGGGGGCACGCATCTACGCCCTGCAAACAGACAATCACGCCGGGAAACAGCTGCCCGTGGGCCCGCACCTGCTGGGCCGCGTGCTGGACGCGCAGGGCCGTCCGCTGGATGGCCGCCCCGCGCCGGGGAAACCGGCAGCGGGACTCTTTACTCCGACGCTTAATCCGCTGCATCGCGATCCGATCAAAAACGTGCTCGACGTCGGCGTGCGCGCCATCAACGGCCTGCTGACGGTAGGGCGCGGGCAGCGTATGGGGCTGTTCGCCGGTTCCGGCGTCGGCAAAAGCGTGCTGCTCGGCATGATGGCCCGCTTCACAACGGCAGACGTCATCGTGGTGGGGCTGATTGGCGAGCGTGGCCGCGAGGTGAAAGATTTTATCGAGAATATCCTCGGCGAGCAGGGGCTGGCGCGTGCGGTGGTGGTTGCCGCCCCGGCTGACGTGTCGCCGATTTTGCGTATGCAGGGGGCCGTTTACGCGACGCGCATCGCGGAAGATTTTCGCGAGCGCGGCCTCAACGTGCTGCTGATCATGGACTCCCTGACGCGTTACGCCATGGCGCAGCGTGAAATGGCGCTGGCGATTGGCGAACCGCCCGCGACCAAAGGCTATCCGCCGTCGGTCTTTGCCCGTCTGCCCGCGCTGGTTGAGCGCACCGGTAACGGCGTGAAAGGGGGCGGCTCGATCACCGCGTTTTATACCGTACTCACCGAAGGGGACGATCAGCAGGATCCGATTGCCGACTCCGCGCGTGCGATCCTCGACGGCCATATCGTGCTGTCGCGTCGTCTGGCCGAGGCGGGGCACTATCCGGCCATCGATATTGAAGCCTCGATCAGCCGCGCCATGACTGAGCTTATCCCGCATGCCCAGTACCGCAAGGTGCAGCGTTTTAAACAGCTGCTCTCCGCGTATCAGCGCAACCGCGATCTGGTCAGCGTGGGCGCGTACGTCAAAGGCAGCGACGCGATGCTGGATCAGGCCATCGATAACTACCCGTCGCTGGAGGCGTTCCTCCACCAGGCGATCCACGAGCGCAGCGGCTATGACGACGCCGTTCGCGCCCTGTCTGGGCTCTTCCCGGACATCAAGGACTAACCCGGAGGCGCAATGAACGTGAAAAACCCCATGACGCTGCTGCGCGATATGGCGCAGGAGACGTTGACGGAAACCACCCGCGCGCTGGGTGGGGCGCAGCAACAGCTTCAGCAGGCGATGATCCAGCACGAACAGCTGCAGCACTACGAGCAGGAGTACCAGCAGTCCCTGCGTCAGGGGATGATGGGCGGCGGCATGTCGGTGGCGGATCTGGTGAATCACCAGTCCTTTATTTTGTCGCTAAAGCAGGTGGTGAAGCAGCAGGAAGGCCACGTTAACGCCTGCGAAAAGGCGGTGGATAAGGTCAAACAGAACTGGGTGCAGAACAAGCAGCGCCTGAACGCGTTTGAAAGCTTGATTGAACGCCGGGCGACGGCGCAGGCGTTGGTTCAGAGCCGACATGAACAAAAGCTGATGGATGAATTTGCTCAGCGCGCCGGACAAAAGAGAGAAAGGCTATGAACATTGATATGGCCGCCCTGTTACTGGGCGGCGGAGCGCAGGGCAAACCGAAGGCCGGGTTGCTCGCAGACGACGGCTTCAGCCTGGCGCTGGACGACAAGCTGGCGGAACTGGCGCAGCTTTTCCCGGGGCTTGACCCCCAGGCGCTGGCAGCGCTGCCGGAGGCCGCACTGGCGGGGGCTGGCTTGCCCTCGGAGTTACTGGCGGAACAGCTCACCGTAGAGGTACAGGAAACAGTGGCAGACGGTCTGCTGCTGACGGCGACGCCGGGGCTGGGAGAGGCCCTGAAAGGGGTTTCTCTGGCCGACGGCGAAGGTGAAGAGAGCCCGCAGTGGCAGCTGCAGCAGCTGGTGACCCGCAGCGTCACCGGGGCAGAGCCGGTTCAGCCTGCAAATGGCATAGTGAGCGGCAAAACCTCTGCGCAGGAGGGCAAAGCGGTATCTTCCCTGATGGCCGCCGCCGATAACGCGCCTGCGGCAAACGCCGCACCGCTGATGGCGCAGCCCGCAGCGGTGAGCGGTGAGGCGATGGTCACGGCAGAGATGTCTGCGACCTCCACGGTGAGCGCAGTGGCGCTGCCTGCCGCCGTGCGTACCTACGTTACCCATGCCCCACAGCAGGTGGCCACCATTAACCATCCGCCGGAAGCGCCGGAGTGGAAGCAGTCGGTCAGCCAGCATATCGCCCTCTTTAGCCGTAACGGGCTGCACAGCGCGGAGATCCGCCTGCATCCGGAAGATCTGGGGTCGCTGCAGATCTCCCTGCGCATGCAGCAGGATCAGGCGCAGATCCATATTGTCAGCGAACATGCGCATATCCGCCACGTCATGGAGCAGGCCATGCCGCAGCTGCGTGCCGCGATGGCGGAATCGGGTATTCAGCTCGGCCAGGCCAACGTGAGCGCGGAAGAGCAGCAGTTTGCCGCCGGTGAACAGGGCCAGCATGCATCGGGTGACGAGCACGCCGCGCAGGAAGGGGAAGAGCAATCGGTTGAAGAGGAGATCGTGCCGACTTTATTAACCACCACCCCCGGAAATATATACGGCATTAATACCTTTGCCTGAAACGTTGAATTAGCTTCAGGAGTGAAATTTTATCGCCTGATTATCAGGATGATGATATGGACTACAATGTCCGCCATATTGACCCGAGGGTAATTAACTGCCCTCGCTTATTTATCAGGTATACGTTCAATGAGTAATAAAAATAAAAAGGTCGCCAGCGGCGGAGGGTCTCGCTCGTTTCTGATTACGTTCATGTTTTTGACTGCCGTTGCGGCGTGCGGTGTTTCCGGCTACCTGTTCTGGGAAATGAAATTCGCGAAACCGGCCGCCGCCGTTGCGGAAGAGGGCACCAGCGTGCCCCCCGAACCGGTACAGGTTGAGCCGCTGTATGCCTCGATGAATACCTTCACCGTGAGTCTGAAACCCACGGCGAATGAATCGGATCGGGTGCTGTATCTGGGCCTGTCGATTCGGGTGGCTGAGCAGCAGTCGCTGACGGTGCTGGAAAAATATTTGCCGGAATACCGCAGCCGCATATTTATGTTGTTAACCCATCAAACCTACGAAGAGTTATCGACGGATGAGGGCAAGCGTCGCCTGATGAATAATATTCAGGACGAACTGGCTAAACCGTTGGCATTTAACCAGTCCATTCGCGTCACTGACGTTCTTATTAACGAATTTATTCTGCGGTAATTATTATGGCTGACAGCTTTTTATCTCAGGATGAGATCGACCGGTTGCTCAACGCGGATGCGGACAGCAGCAGCGATCTGCATAGCACCCGGCCCGATGCAGGGATAAAACCCTACGATCCGCATACCCAGCGCCGGGTCATTCGCGAGCGTCTGCATTCGCTGGAAATCATTAACGAACGCTTTGCCCGTCAGTTCCGTATGGGGCTGTTTAACCTGCTGCGCCGTAGCCCGGACATTACGGCGGGGAACATTAAGATCCAGCCGTATCACGAGTTTGCGCGCAACCTGCCGGTACCGACAAACCTGAACCTGCTGCACCTTAACCCGCTGCGCGGTACCTCGCTGATGGCGTTCTCGCCGGGGCTGGTATTTATGGCCGTGGATAACCTGTTCGGCGGCGACGGTCGTTTCCCAACCAAGGCCGACGGCCGCGAGTTCACGCCGACCGAGCAACGCGTGATCCACCGCATGCTGTCGATGGCGCGCGAGGCGTACGAATTCGCCTGGAGTTCGATCTATAAAATCAAAACGGAGTACATCCGCTCTGAAATCCAGGTGAAGTTCACCAACATCACCTCGTCGCCGAACGATGTGGTGGTCACCACGCCGTTTTCGGTGGAGATCGGTTCGCACCGCGGGGAGTTCAATATCTGTATTCCCTTCAGCACCATCGAGCCGCTGCGCGAGCTGTTGAGTAACCCGCCGATGGACAACTCCCGGCACGAGGACTCCCACTGGCGCGGCCTGCTGGCAAGCCAGATGCGGGAAACGGAGCTGGAGCTGACGGCGCGCTTCGCCGATATCGGCACCCGGCTTTCCAGCGTCATGCAGATGAAAAAGGGCGATGTGATCGCCCTGGATAAGCAGGAGTTTATCGAAGCCAGCATAGGCGGTGTGCCGGTGTTCACGGCCCGCTACGGAGCGGTGAACAATCAATATGCCCTGAAGGTCGAGCAGATGATTCAGCCTTCATTACTTTCATTAAACAAGGAGTAATTTCCCCATGAGCGATATCAACACCTCATCGGGTTCTGACGATCAGTCCATCGATAATCTTTGGGGTGAAGCAATGACCGAACAGCACGCGGCGGGAATTACCGACACCATGGCTGCACAACCCTTCTCTGACGAGCTGAACCTGATCCTCGACATCCCGGTAAAAATGACCGTGGAGCTGGGGCGCACCAAGATGACCATCAAAGAGCTGCTGCGCTTAAGCCAGGGGGCGGTGGTCTCTTTGGACGGGCTGGCGGGGGAACCGCTGGATATTCTGATCAACGGGTATCTGATTGCACAGGGCGAAGTGGTTGTGGTCTCCGATAAATTCGGCATTCGCATTACGGACATTATTACACCGTCCGAGCGCATGCATCGTCTGAGCCGCTAATGAACGCCACGAACTCCCTCCCGGCCAGCGGCCCGGTGCTGATGACGGTCACCGGAGCGCTGGCGCTGGTCGTCCTGCTGCTGCTGGTGCTGGCCTGGGCCGCCCGCCGCAGCGGCCTGGCGCGTCGGCTGAATGACGCTCAGGGCACGATGACCCTGGTGGCGACCCAGTCGCTGGGGCCGCGCGAGCGCCTGGTGCTCGTGGACGTGGGCGAGCAGCGCCTGGTGCTGGGCGTGACCGCCTCGCAGGTGACCTGCCTTGCCACGCAGGCGCGCCCGGAAAACGCGCCGCAGGCCAGCACGCCCGCGGCGACGTTCCCGCTGATGCTGGAAAAGCTGCGCCAGAAATACCGTCCGGGAGGTGAGCAGTGAACCGTCATCTGCTGTTGGCGCTCGGCCTGATGTTGCCCGCCGCCGGTGCGCTGGCGGCCAACGGTGACATCACCCTCGCCCAGCCTTCCGGGGAGGGCGGCTGGACGCTGCCGGTACAAACCCTGCTGCTGTTGAGCGGCTTTACCTTTATCCCTGCCGTGCTGCTGATGATGACCGGGTTTACCCGCATCGTCATTGTGCTGGGGCTGATGCGTAACGCGCTGGGCACACCTACCGCGCCGCCAAACCAGGTGCTGGTGGGGCTGTCGCTGTTTTTGACCATTTTCGTTATGTCTCCGGTGTTCAGCCAGATCTACGAAAAAGCCTGGCAGCCGCTGCAGGAAAACAAAATCACCATGGAGGTGGCGCTGACGGAAGGGGTAAAACCGCTGCGTGCGTTCATGCTCGACCAGACGCGCGAAAGCGATCTGGCGATGTTTGCCCGTATCGCGAAGACGCCGGATATCGCCACGCCGGAAGAGGTGCCGCTTAGCATTCTGGTGCCAGCGTTTATCACCAGCGAGCTGAAAACCGCGTTCCAGATTGGCTTTACCATCTTTATTCCGTTCCTGATTATCGATCTGGTGGTCGCCAGCATTCTGATGGCGCTGGGGATGATGATGGTTCCGCCGACCACCATTGCGCTGCCGTTCAAGCTGATGCTGTTCGTGCTGGTCGATGGCTGGCAGCTGCTGGTGGGCTCGCTGGCGCAAAGCTTTTACAGTTAGGAGAGACCCATGACCCCGGAAAGCGTAATGGTGATTGGTATGCAGGCGATCAAGGTAGGGCTGATGGTGTCAGCCCCGATGCTGCTGGCCGCACTGGTCATCGGTCTGATCATCAGTATTTTGCAGGCTGCCACCCAGGTCAACGAAATGACCATGACCTTTATCCCGAAAATCCTGATGATTGTCTGCGTTGCGGTGGCGCTTGGCCCGTGGATGATGAAAATCTTTATCGAATACACCCGCGCGGTGTTCGCCAGCGTTCCCTACGTGATCGGCTGATGGCCTTCGGACTTCCCCTCGACCAGCTCTACGGGCTGGTCAGCCACTACTTTTTTATTATGGTGCGCATTGCCGCGCTGCTGCACGTTGCGCCGGTTTTTGGCGAAAAGGCGATAAGTGCCCGGCTGCGCGCGTGTCTGGCGCTGCTGACGGCGATCCTGATCGGCGGCACGCAGCCCGACGCGCAGGTGGGCCTGTACTCCTGGGAAGGGGTCTGGGTGCTGGCGAAGCAGGTGATTATCGGCGCGGCGATGGGGCTGACGCTGCAGCTGCTGTTTGCCGCCGTGCGTATGGCCGGTGAGATCATCGGCATGCAGATGGGGCTGTCGTTTGCCACCTTCTTTGACCCCGGCGCCGGGAACAGCCCGGTGATCTCGCGTTTTCTCAACCTGTTGGTGACGCTGCTGTTCCTCGCTTTTAACGGCCATCTCTGGCTGCTGGCCGTGCTGGCGGAGACCTTCCAGACGCTGCCGGTTGACGCCACGCCGCTGCATGCGGGCGGGTTTATGTACCTGGTCACCCATGCGGGGATTATCTTCAGCCAGGGGCTGATGCTGGGGCTGCCGATTATTGCCCTGCTGCTGTGCATCAACTTTATCCTCGGGCTATTAAATCGCCTGACGCCGCAGCTCTCCATTTTCGTGATTGGCTTCCCGCTGACGCTGACCTTCGGCATGCTGGCACTGTTCCTGATTGCCGAAACGCTGGCACCCTTCTTTGAGCGCCTGATGGCCACCGGGTTTGACCTGCTTGCGGGGCTGATTCAGGCGCTGGTGTAACCTCAGTTCATGCAGGCGATGCGGGCGACGGTTTCCGTACCGGAGGCGAGCACTTTTCCGTCCAGCAGGTAGACGGTGCTGGTGGCCACTTCACCCGGTTTGATTTGCGGGAAAATATAATCAGTCACGTCTTGATCCGCGGTCTGGTCGCCAAGCTTGCGGTGCTGGCTGGTAGCGGTCAGATGGAGCCGTTTACCCGACAGTTCAACATCGTAACGCACTTCACGGTTCACCGCTTTCGGCAGTCCGTCGCGTTTGCCGTCTTTAAAATGGCTGATACTGCCGATATAGGTGGTATGCCCGCTGAACAGACCGTCGCGACAGGAGCGATAAATGCCGCGCGCCAGCGTTGCGTTGTAGTCGTCCTTAATCACGTAGTAGGAGGTGGGGGGATACACTGCGAGGCGTATTTTGAGGTCTGAAATCCGTTCAGCGCCATACCGCCCAGCCCGGCGACCATCCAACCCATAAACAGCAGGGTGAGCGGGGATTTAATAAAGGCGAAAATAGAACGATTCGCGGTCATTCCCTGAATCCTTAAAGGGTTGTTGGAAGGCAATAAGCCCCTGGAACTGGCTCATTTTTCAGAGTCGGTGGTGACGTACAGCGCGGCAGCCAGTTTTTCGATGGGGCGGCGGTCCAGCACGTGACTGGTATAGGTTTGGAGCGTGGACTCGATCAGGGCGCGTTGCGTCTGTTTGTCCTACTGCACCATCACCTGGGTACCGGGCGGCACGCAGGGGCCATTCCAGCGCGCAAAGTGGACCGGCAGCGGGCTAAAATCGACGATCCCGCTCAGGGGCGTGCGCAGCCACCGGCGGCACGTCAGGCACTGCCGGTTCATCCTGCGCGGGCAGATGGGCGGTCTGCGCAGGCGGCGGCAGTTCGCTGCTGGCTTCCCGCACGAGCAGACGATAGCCGCTGCGCGTTACGGCGATAAGGGTGATGTCTTCCTGCAGATCCAACTGGGCGAACGCGCGACGCAGCTTGGTGATCATCACCCGGACGCTGTTGTCGGTCACTTCCACTCATGCACTGCGCCAGCCGATCTACATCAGCTGTTCCTGGGACAGCACCTCGCCCTGCGCCTCGGCCAGTGCGGTGAGACACAGGCACGCGCTCTGGGGGAGGGTAACGGTCTCTTGCTTATCCGTCCGGGTAAGTTCTCGGGTCTGCTCATCCAGCGTTAGTGACGTTCCAATCGCGATAGGGTTTGGCATAGATATTTGATTCTTCTGGTGTAATGGACATCGCTTCTGGCTAGTGTAATTAATAGTAATGAATGCACGGTATTGCTAGCCGAAGGCCAGAGCGACATGCTTTTTATGTCTTGCGTCATATTTTTGCAACCACTACGTAATAACAGCCTTAACAGGATTAATGTTATTAATCGGGATCTTATTAACCCTGTAAAGCGTAATGTTTTGAGGGATTTTAGTTTAATTATATTAAAACCAAGCATTTACAGTTATGGTGGTGGAAATGGGCATCCGTAGCGTTGATAATGAGACGCTGTTATTACTTCAAATTAATAATTTTTAATCTGTATAAATTTATTAATTGTGGCGGGAATGAGGCCGTGGCGGTTGCGAATGAAGTCAGCAAATTTATACTGAGCAAAGACAGGATATTGAATTTATTACACAGTATTTATTTTCTTTACAAGGATGACCGATGGTATCTGTTAAGCATTTTATGCAAACGTCCGATTTGCCCGCCATGTTTCCCGTATTTATCTGTCGTCTGGTCGTCGGGATATTTTTCTGTACCGCCGGGTTTAATAAATTATTCGTAACGGAAAACCAGCTGCTGATGGTGGATACCCTGCAAGACGCGGGGATCCCTTTCCCGGACGTGATGGCGGTCGTCGTCGCTTTTCTGGAATGCAGCATGGGGCTGCTGTTGACGCTCGGGTAATTCAGCCGCGTTAGCGCGCTGGTACTGATGATTATCAGCACCGTGGCGCTGGCAACTATTGGTATTTATACCATTCCGCACGGGCTTAATTTGATTGCCTGGTTGAGCTGGCTCTTTTATCTGCCCGAGACGCTGTATATCGTGCTCTGTCTGTTTCCCCTGACCTGGGGCGGCACGCTTTGTAGTCTTGACGGCTGGCTGGTGAAACGCTGGCAGAATGTGTGCAAAATTGTTTTTGTGGAGGAGTAACACAAGTGTGCGGTTATCAACGGCTTGAAGAGCATATTTACTGACGCCTGCATAATAAAATAGCCCTGTAGAGGTCGCGTTGTGCTGCCATTAAAAGAACAGGGCTGTTGTCATGGTTTTTATCGTTATTTTAGTCGTTATTTTTATTACCCTGGTGATTCTGGTGCAGGCTGGGGTCATGCCCTGGTTTATTCGCATCGAGGGGCAGCGTCTGAGCACGCAGGTTGATGCCCTGGCCACCCAATTACGTAAGCAACTCGACAGGGTTGAAGCACAGCAGCGTTCAATGACCGAAAGTGTGGTCACCCTGAAAAGCTTTGCGCTGGATAAAAGTGCTCCTGGCGATACCGATCCCGGCGAAGAGGTGAGCATAAGCCGACGATTTTCAATTCACTGGTCAAAGAGATCGGCGAGCGTCTTGGCGGTCGTGCCTGGATGGTGGATGACACCGGGCGCATCGCCGGTGATGCCGCCGGTGCGCCGACGGTTAAATCTCTTAACGATGCCAGCCGGGCGAAGGGTTACGGCATACCCGTTTTCGCAGCGCCAGCGGCGAACATACGCTGGTGGTGACGCCCATTGCTGAGACACCGTGGCTGCTGACCATTGATGTTCCCACCCGCCGACTGGGCGAACGCCCGGGCATACTCCTGCATAAATCGTGGCCGCTGGCGGCCTTGCTGCTGGTCTCCACGTTGACTCTTCTGCGCAGCCTGAATCTGCACCTCTCCCGCCTCAACGAAGAACTCCCGTCGCAGCTGAAAACCGAGCAGGGGGCGCATTTGCCGCCGCTGATGCAGGAGATTGGCGAACAGGTGGGGGGATTGCGCGGGCAGCCAGCACGATTGCTGAGGAAAACGAGCGTCTGCTGCGGGTACCTGAAGCGAACGCTAACCTCCTGGCCATGCTATGTAAAAGCACCACGGGTGTGGTTCAGGCGATGAACGCCCTGCATGATGCCGCGCTGCAAATTGCCGACAGTAGCGGCGCGCTGGTGCAACTGGCCAGCCGCTGCGCCCGTTCTTCTAAAGAACTCCGGGCGCTGGTTGACGATGCGATGATGCAGGCGCAAAGCGGGGGACCGTCGGTAACGCAGAATAACAGCGTGCTGATTAAAGAGGTTTATACGGTCGCGAATACCCTGTTTCAGCGCACAGGCAGCTAGCCGGGTGGCGCTGCGCTTACCCGACCTACCAATTTTGAAGGCCCGCACAAACGCAGCGCCGCCGGGCGAAAATCTGGAAGCCGCCTCGCAATCCCACAAGTAACCCTCTGTAATACGTGTTTTATCTTGTTATTCGTTTCTATCCCACTATAAAGTGCCGGCGTTGCGGCAATATCCGCAGCCGGGCGTGAGAACCTGAAAATACAAGGCGGTACCGAAGCGACCTGCTGGTTTGCTCCTTGTTATTCATTTCTCATCTCTCCGGGGGCTTTCATATGACGATTCTGTCCACACTTTCTTCTATCTCTCGCGACGATTTCTCCAGCAACTCATTGCCCATGACGCCACACCGTCGAGCATTCCGGACAGCTGGCAGGACACGTTTACACCGATTCACTATGCGCAGGCGCTGCCACAGACAATATTGGGAAACATCCTGCCGCAGGAGGTGAACATTGCGTTGACGGGATTACTGCACGACTTGGTGTTCCTGCTGGAGGCGTTTGTAAGGGAGCCTTACCTGCCTTCTAAAAAACAAAGCCCTCCGACTAGGAGGGCAACCGCGCGTGAGGCACGCGCGTAATGACATTTAGGGGTTACGCAGATTAACGCAGCAGGGAGAGCACGTTCTGCGGAACCTGGTTGGCCTGGGCAAGTACGGAGACACCTGCCTGCTGGAGGATGTTCGCGCGGCTCATGGCAGACACTTCTACAGAGAAGTCAGCGTCCTGAATACGGGAGCGCGCTTCGGTGGTGTTGATGATGTTGGTGTTCAGGTTCGCAATGATGGAACTGAAGCGGTTCTGAACGGCACCCAGGTCGGCGCGGAAGTCTGCAACCTGCGTGATAGCAGCATCCATGTCGGCCAGCAGACCGTCACCCACTGCAGCCCCTGCTGCTTTCTTGATTACTGCGCCATCGCCATAACCCGCGTCGGCTTTAGATGCGGAATCTACTGCGCCAGTGGAATCAAGTTTGAATGATTTCACTTCACCCGCATCATTGATTGCATAGAACGTATCCGCTGCTGCGCCAGTTGCAGAGAAGAACTGCATTCCAGAGCTCGCGACATCACCGCCGAAGAGTTCGGTTGAAATCGCATCCATCTTCACGGCATCAAGTTTCACTGGAGCGCCACCAACCTGAACATTGTCATCCGCTTTCACCAGCTTAGCATCGCTCAGTTTGGTCGGTCCGTTCAGCAGCATATCGGTATCGGCTTCATTCATTTCTACCAGTGCTGCCGACGTCAATGTATCAATCTTCTGGAAACCTGCGCCATTGGCAGCCCATGTTACCTTATCAAGATCGAGTTTATATAACTTGTCATCGTCTTTATTCAGGACGAAGGCCTCATCGTCTTTGATATAAATTTCAGGGGCGGCTGTTGCAGCACCACCTGGCATTTCTGCTTTGAGCGCAGTGATATCTGCGGCATCAATTTTCCATTTATCAGTACCACCACCTACAACCACTCCTGTGTCATCAGTCGCAGCTTTCTTATCGGCTTTGGCAGTATAGCTGCTACCTGTGCCGTTGCCTGTACCGATTTTTGCGAAGTCATCCATGAATTTATCCAGACCCAGAGTTTCCATGTCCAGTTTGTTCAGAGAAATGTCAATGGTATCTTCGTCTTTATCACCGATCTGAATAGTGATTCTATCTTTAGAGCCGTCAAAGACTTTCACGCCATTGAAGTTGGTGGTTTCCGCTACGCGCTGGATCTCTTCGAGACGGGTACCGATCTCTTTTTTGATGGAGTCCAGGTCGCTCTGGGAGTTAGTGCCGTTTTTCGCCTGTACGGTCAGCTCACGAATACGCTGCATGTTTTCTGTCACTTCTTCCAGCGCGCCTTCGGTGGTCTGCGCCAGGGAGATGCCGTCGTTGGCGTTACGTGCCGCCTGGGTCATACCGCGGATGGATGAGGTGAAGCGGTTAGAAATCGCCAAACCTGCGGCATCGTCCTTCGCGCTGTTAATACGCATACCGGACGAGAGGCGCTGAATCGCGGTACCCAGAGAAGACTGAGATTTGTTCAGGTTATTCTGAGCCATCAGGCTCAGCGCGTTGGTATTAATGACCTGTGCCATTGTTATTTCCTTCTAAGTAATAACGGTAATATGAAATATGCGTTCGTTGTTGCGCATACTTCTTTCATCGGGGGGAATAAAAAAGACTGAATTATTTTTTTGGTTTTTTTAGCAATGGCATGAAATGGCGTCAGATTTGTGGCTTATTAATAAAATGGCCAGGGCTAATGGCGGAATAAACGCACAAAATTGTCTTAACCTTTCAATTATATTGTTACGACCACTGTGAAAAATTAAACTTCCTTCTCCATTACCCGATGAGAATAGTGAAAGCTATTTCATTTCTGGAGGAACACTATATATGGCTGCAACTAATTTTCTCGGCGTGGGCTCCGGGCTGCCGTTTGACCAATGGATGGCCGACGAGCGTAAAGGCCTTTCACAAAAGCTAAATCCGTATCTGCAAAAGCAGTCAAATTATAAAGGACAGATCTCCGCGTGGGGATCGATTTCCAGCTCGCTGAGTACGCTGAAGGACAATCTCAGCAAGCTGGAAGACGAAGGGTTTAATGGCGTCAGCGTTAGCGGCAACAAAACGTTCAAAGCAACCGCGGGGCAGGGCGCGATCCCGAACAGCTACTCCATTGCCGTTAAACAGCTGGCGAAAGCGCATCAGCTTGCGATTGAGAACGACACACGCGATAACCCCATTGGTAGCAGCGGTGCGAAAGTAACCATCACCGTGAAAGAAGGCGAAAAACCGCTGGTGGTGGACTTAGCGAAAGATGAAACCTCCCTTGATCAGATTGCCAAAAAGATCAACGAGCAGAAAGGCGATGTGGTTGCGGAAGTGATGACCATAGAGGACGGTAAGCACAAGCTGGTACTGACCTCCAAAAAAACCGGTGATGCCGGGGAAATGGATATCAAAGTCACAGGCAATGCGGCACTGGAAGGGAAGATGACCGCTGCCATAGCTATGCCAGAAACTGAACCGAAAAATGCCATCATTTTACTTAATGGCAAGGAAGTCATACGCAGTTCTAACACCATTAGCGATTTAATCACCGGTGTGACGTTGGAGTTGCGTGAAGTCTCTGAAAGCGATGACAAAGACCCGGCTAAACCCGTCTACAAAGAAGAATCCCTCACCATCACCGAAGATACCTCAAAGGTGAAAACGCTGATTGAAGAGTTCGTTAAGAACTACAACAGCTACCTCACCACCGTTGCCGGTGCGACGAAGTACACCGCACCCGATCGCGACAGCAATTCTGATGCTTTGCCTCAGCCTGACCCAAGTAATGGCGCGCTGTTCAGCGATGGCTCCTTACGCCGTCTGACCAGCCAACTGAAAGCCACCGTAACCGGCAGCTATCCCGAGGTGGGGGATGTGATTCAGACTCTGGGAAAACTAGGGATTACCGTTACGTTTGATGGCAAAACCGGCGATGACCGTACAGGCACACTGGGCACGTTGACTATCGATAACAAAAAGCTTGATGCCGCCCTGAAGGACAACCTGAAAGAGGTTGAGGCGCTGTTTCTCGGCAAAGGGGGGAAAGAGGGGATTAAGGATCGAATGGATGGGATCTTTAATACCTACCTCGGGGATAAAGAGTCCATTGACAACAAAGACGGCGTCATTGAAGACGCGCTGGAAACTCTGCGTGAGCAGGAAAAACGCATTGGCAAGCAGATCACGGCCGTCGAAAGACGCATTGAAGAGACCATGCTGCGCAGAGAAAAAGAATATCAGCGTCTGGATAAAGCCATGAGCGATATGAACAGCATGAGCACCCGGTTGCAGCAGTCGCTGGCGGGGTTAATTTAATTATTAGCAATCCGGGCAGCTTGCTGCCCTGCAGGATTTGACGATGTACACCAAAACGGGCAACAGTGCCTACACCGCTGTTTCACTGGACAGCCAGATCACCGGCGCCACGCCGCACCAGCTGATCGTCCTGCTGTATGACGGAGCGATCAACGCCATGAAGCGCGCAGAAATCTACTTCCAGTCCGGCAATATCGCCCGTCGAGGCGAGATGATTTCCCGCGCCATCAATATTATCGACAACGGCCTGCGCGCCGGGCTGGATCACGAGAAGGGCGGGAAAATCGCCGAAGAGCTGGAGAGTCTGTACGACTATATTTCCCGTACGCTGCTGGAGGCGAATCTCAACAAATCCGGCGAAAAGCTGCCGCACCTTATCGCCCTGATGACAGGCATGGCTGAAACCTGGCAGGCCATTGCGCCACAGCAAAAGCAGGTGAAACATGGATAAGGATGTTATTGCGCTGATTGAAGAATTGCTTATCAGCAATGCGACGCTGCGTCAGCAGGCTGAGGCTGGCGAATGGGATCTGTTTCTTGACGAGTCCGTGGCGTACACGATGGGGATGAGAACGTTGTGTGATATCGATTTAACCCAACTGGCGCAGTACAACAAAGCGCCCGTCAGCGCGCAACTGGCGACGCTATTGGAGAACGACGCCCTGTTAACGCAGGCTATTCAGGGGCGTCTGACCACCATTAGTACCGAACTCTCCGCCATGCGCAAATCCAGTACAATGGCAAAAGCCTACACGGCGGTTTAATCCCTTTACTGATTGCCGGGTGGCGCTGCGCTTACCCGGCCTACCCAACCTGTAGGCCCGCGCAAGCGCAGCGCCGCCGGGCAAAAAAAAGCCCACCAGAGGCGGGCAAAAGAGGACAACGCAGACAGGAATGTTCAGATGCTGATGTTGTACTTGCGGCCAGAAGGCAACTGGCTGGATTCTCCCGCCGGACCATAGAGCGCGTTTGCATGACCCACATGGTCGATGGCCTTGCGGATATGCTGATTTTTTTTCATATGACTTTGCAGCAGTGATTCCACTTTTTGATTCAGCGCCTTGGTGCTGCGTACCTTCTCATGCACCAGCTGCCAGCTGGCAAACAGCTTACCGAGCCCCGGGTAGGGGGCTTCAGTGCCACAGATCTGCTCCTGCTGGCGGCGCATGTCGTCGTAATACTGGAGCGTGGTCAGCAGCTGGTTTTTGTTATCCGCAAGCACCTGCAGCGACACCGGGTTGATCTGCGTGCGGTTGAGCTGATTCACCTCTTCAATCATGATCGCCTCCAGTTCATCCAGAGACGTTTTCATCTGCGCGAGTATCGGGTAAAGCTTGTCCATAAGAGGCCTGTAAACGGTTAAAACTGAAACATGTCCTGCACCATGGCCTGAGCAATTTTCTCAGGTTCAATGCGCAGAGTACCTGCCGACAGCGCGGCGCGAAGTTCATTTACGCGTGCGTAATCCACATCGCGGCTGTCGTCGGTCTGGATCTTTTTGGTTAATTCGCTCAGGGTGACGTTCGTATTGTCGCGCTTGTCTGAACGCGTTGCGGCAGCGTCACGTTCCTGAGGTTGCGTACGGGCGCGCAGATCCTGAGTCGGGGCGATTTTCGCAATCGGCGCAGTGGTCTGGCTGCTGTTGATGCTCATGGTTGTCCTCGCAAATCAATTTATCTACTCAATACTTCTTTCATCGGTGATTCAAAGAAAACCTAAAATTTATTATTGAGAAATAATCATCACCTGACCGTCGGCCGCCACTTTGCCGCTGACGGTGCGCCCGCCTGTTGTTTTCACCTTCAGCACGTCATCTACTGCGGCATTGTTCAGCGCCTTGCCCTGGCTGCGGATCCGAAAGCCCGATCCGGCGGTCACCAGCTCCACCGTCTGCCCGGCACGCAGCCGCCACTGCTGGCGCAGCTGGTTTTCCAGCAGCGGTTTACCGGCGTCGATGGCGCGCGTGAGGCGCTGGCCAATAATCGCGTCGGCGTTAAAGATTAAGCCGCCGGGCTGGTTGTCCAGAATGCCGGTAACGGGCTCAATGTCGCTGCGCTGCACAATCGCGCCACCGGGCAGGCTCTGGCTGGCAATCCACCAGGTGCCCTGGGCGCTAATGCGCACCGGCAAAAAGTGTCGACGTGCGCCGCACTGGGCCAGCACCGTGCGTTTGCCGGTCAGACGACTGTCGCGCCCCACCAGGCTCAGTTCGGGGTTATAGCACACCGCAGAAAGCTGGGCAGACGTGGCGAGCAGGGTCACGGTGCGTACCACTTCGCCGTTGCTCTCCGGCTGTTTGATCAGGGCATCCAGCTTAAGCAGCAATCGCTTCTTCGCCGTCTGGTCAGACGGTATGCTGGCGGTAGCAGACGCAGAGCAGAGCAAGACGACCATCGCCGCGCTGAATAATCGGAGCTTCATCTTATTGCCTTAATACGGTATTTAATTTATAAAACGTGGCGAAATTATATACGCAGTGGCGCGGCTTTTATTGCCTTAAATAATGACACTTCTGACGGCATTTACCTTCTTCATTTTTTTATCGCTCTTTTCATTATTCCGATTTCCCTAAATAGGCTTATTTCTGTCGGGTCTTCGCAGTGTGATATTTCACCTTCGCTGTCTACACTATCGCAGTTTAAATAACGCGAGACAGGAGTTCTGTTGTCATGAATAAACTTGATGACGCCTTTCGCTTTCAACAGCAGGCGTTAGGTTTGCTGTCGCGCCGTCAGGATATTTTGGCTTCGAATATTGCGAATGCCGATACCCCTGGCTACCAGGCGCGGGATATAGATTTTCCTCAACAGCTAAAAGCGGCCATGGAAAATAACACCCTGGCGAAATCACCCGTATCACTGGCATTAACGTCAAATAAGCATATCGAAGGCAAAGCGATGCCGTTTGACGACAGTCAACTGCTTTATCGCATTCCGGATCAGCCGAGTGCCGACGGCAATACCGTGGATATGGATCGTGAGCGCGTCAATTTTGCGGATAACGCCGTGAAATATCAGTCGGGACTGACGTTCCTTGGCGCGGATATTAAGAAAATGATGACTGTGCTCAGTCAGGGGTAATTAGTGATGTCGCTCTTTAGCGTATTTGATATTTCAGGCTCGGCGATGGCGGCCCAGTCCCGCCGTCTTAACGTCAGCGCCAGCAATATGGCCAACGCCGACAGCGTGGCGGGGCCGGACGGCCAGCCGTACCGCGCCCGTCAGGTGGTGTTCGAGGTCGATAACGCCGTCGGTCAGGATATTGGCGGCGTGCAGGTCCGCGACGTGGTGGAGAGTAGCGCCCCGGACCGCCTGGTGTATGAGCCGGGCAATCCGCTGGCGGATGAGCAGGGCTATGTGCGCATGCCCAACGTCAACGTGATGAACGAGATGGTCAACACCATCTCCGCCTCCCGCAGCTACCAGGCCAACGTGGAAGTAATGAACTCCGCCAAAAGCCTGATACTGAAAACATTAACGCTTGGTCAGTAAGGACGCATATGGCGGTCTCTTCGATTAACAACAGCAGCGGCGCAGGTGGCACCGGTACAGGAAACAGCGCGGCGGATCTGTCGAATCAGTTTATGACCCTGTTGGTCGCGCAGATGAAAAATCAAGATCCCACCAATCCGATGGATAACAACCAGCTTACCTCGCAGCTGGCGCAGTTCAACATGGCTGCGGGGGTCGAGAAGCTCAACAGCTCGGTGGCGGGGGTTCAGGCAATGATGATTCAGCTCGGCAGCATGAGTGCCTCAGCCTGGGTGGGCCGTAGCGTGCTGATAGAAGGGGAGGCAAAAGTCTCTTTCGGCGAACCAGAAGGAATTGGTATCCATCAGGTTGGCGCGGATCGTCCGGGCGGTTCGGACGATTTCCACTTCGCGTTGACGGGTGATGCAGAAACGGTGACCGTCACGCTGCACGACGGTGACAAGGCGTATATCGCAGAGCTCAAGAATGTGAAGCAGGGGATGAATACCTTCAACCTGGACGACCTGGAAAACTTTAAGCCGGAGCCGGGGCCGCCGCGCGACAGGGAATACACCCTCTCCTTTGAGGCCAGCAATTCAGAGGGTGAAAACCCAGAAGTGATTGGGCTGGTTCAGGATCAGGTGCAGGGCGTCACGATGGATCCGAGCGGGCCGATTCTGCATCTGCTGAATAATGATCCGATTGGCATGAACAAAGTCTTTGTTATTCAAAAATAATCTGGAAATAAATTATGGGGTTTTCACAAGGTCTTAGCGGCCTGAGTGCCGCTGCAAAAGCGCTGGATGTGGTGGGTAACAACATCGCCAACTCCCAAACGGTAGGGTTTAAAGCAGGTTCTGTTTCGTTTGCCGATATCTTTGCCGGTTCAACCGGGATGGGGGTGCAGGTCGCTGGTGTGAGTCAGAATTTTGGCGACGGCGCGTTGATGAACGGTGCCTCTGCACTGGATATGGGGATTTCCGGTCGGGGCTTTTTCCGCATGGTTGACGAAGCGGGCAGCGTTTTCTACGGTCGCAACGGCCAGTTTGAGCAGGATGAAAACGGCTTTATCGTTAATAAAACCAACGGTCTATTTTTAACCGGTTACCAGGCGACGGATGGGGTGATTAACCCTGGTGCGCAAGTCGGGCCGATTCGCATCCCAACGGATGATATTCCACCGGCGGCGTCCACCAAAGGTTCAGTAGCTGGCAACCTGAAGTCCGATGATAAAATTATCCCGGCGACGCCAGGCTTTGATCCAGGCAACGCAGACACCTACAACTACGTCAGCGAAGTGACCGCCACCGACAGCCTGGGAAATAAGCACGCCATTAAAGTGTATTACGTGCATACCGCAGAAGGTGAGTGGAAAGTGCACGCTCAGGACTCAACTGCGCCTGGTGCTGCTGGTGGATGGAGCGAGCAGACGCTTAAGTTTGGCACCGACGGCAAGCTTACCGCGCCGGTGACATTGAACATCAAGGGTGCGGCTTACACCGGCTCAGCTGCGCTGGATTTGAATCTCGATCTGAATATCACCCAAAACGCCAGCGATACCCAGGTCAAGCTCGACGAGATTGACGGCCAGGCACCGGGTAAATTTAACAACTATCAGGTCAGTGACACCGGCGAAGTGATCGCCATCTACAGCAACGGCAAGCGTCAAACCGTGGCGCAGGTGGTGCTGGCCGATTTTGCCAACGTGGGCGGTCTGGCGCAGCAGGGGAACAACCTGTGGGCGGAGACGGCACAATCCGGCCAGCCGTTCCTCGGTACCTCCGGTACTGGCAGCTTTGGCGATATCAGCGGCAATATGCTGGAGTCCTCCAACGTGAACCTGGGTGACGAGATGGTCAACATGATCGTCTATCAGCGCAACTACCAGTCCAACTCACAAACCATCAAAACCCAGTCTGAAGTGCTGCAGACGCTGGTTAACCTGCGTTAAGGCTGAACGATGGATCGCGCTATCTATACCGCCATGAGTGCCGCCAACGCGGCACTCAACCGCCAGGCGGTCACCGCAAACAATCTGGCAAACAGCTCCACCGCGGGCTTTCGCGCCCAACTGGCGGCCTTCCGCTCGATGCCCATCGAAGGGGAAAGCCTGCGTACCCGCGCGCTGGTGGCGGAGTCGACGCCGTTTCACGACACCACCATGGGGCCGATTACCCATACCGGCCGCAGCCTCGACGTGGCGCTGCCGCAGAACGGCTGGCTGGCGGTGGCGCTGGACGACGGCAGTGAAGGCTACACCCGCAACGGCGCTATCGAGGTGGATCAGGACGGGGCGCTCAGCGTCAACGGCCGTCCGCTGATGGGCGACGGCGAGCCGCTGGAGGTGCCGCCACAATCCCACGTCACCATCGGCAGCGACGGCACCGTGTCGGCGCTCGGCATGGGCGACGACCCGACAGCGCTGGTGCCGGTGGGCCGCCTCAAGCTGGTCAATGCCGACATGAACGAGATGGTACACGGCGACGACGGGCTGTTCCGCACCGCAGGCGGCAACCCGCTGGCACAGGACGAAACCCTGCGCCTGACGCCGGAGGCCATCGAGGGCAGCAACGTCAGCCCGGTGCAGATGATGACGGCGATGATCGCCAACTCCCGCGGCTTCGACATGAATATGAAGGTGATCCGCACCGCCGACGAAAATGCCCAGAAGGCCAACCAGCTATTAAGCGTGAGCTAAGGCCGCGCAAGGAGTCTCTATGATTCGTTCTTTATGGATCGCAAAAACCGGGCTGGAAGCTCAGCAGCTCAATATGGACGTCATATCCAACAACCTGGCGAACGTCAACACCAACGGCTTTAAGCGTCAGCGCGCCGTGTTTCAGGATCTGCTCTATCAGAACATGCGCCAGCCTGGCGCTCAGGCGACCGAGCAGAACACCCTGCCGAGCGGCCTGCAACTGGGTACCGGCGTGCGTCCGGTGGCAACGCAGCGCGTTCACACCCAGGGTGGAATTAACCCGACCGGTGATGAGTACGACGTGGCCATTGAAGGGGAAGGGTTCTTCCAGGTGCAGATGCCGGATGGCAGCACCGCCTACACCCGCGACGGCCACTTCTCGAAAAGCCCGGACGGCCAGTTGGTGAATGCCGAAGGTTACCCGATCCAGCCGGGGATCGTGATCCCGCAGGATGCCACCAAACTGAATATCGGCAGTGACGGTATTGTCAGCGTGAAGGTGCCGGGTCAGGCGGAAGAGCAGCAGATAGGCCAGCTGACGCTGACCACCTTCGTTAACAACGCAGGGCTCGAAAGCATCGGCGGCAATCTCTACAAAGATACCCAGTCGTCCGGCGCGCCGAACGAGCTGAACCCGGGCATGGAGAGTGCGGGCACCCTGAAGCAGAGTTACGTGGAAATCTCCAACGTCAACGTGGCGGAAGAGCTGGTGACCATGATTCAGGTGCAGCGCGCTTACGAAATCAACAGTAAGGCGGTATCGGCATCGGATCAGATGCTGCAGCGTCTTTCCCAGCTGTAATCCTCTCTCTGGCCGCTCGCGCGGCCAGATATTTTATCGACACTGAAATGAAAATATTGTCTATGTACATTCCGGCGGCCGCGCTGCTGGCAAGTACGCTGCTGCTCGGCGGCTGCGCGCACATTATGCAAAAGCCCCTCGTCGAGGGTCCTACCACGGCAACACCATTACCGATGGCACCGGCGGCCACCGGCGGCTCACTGTTTCAGGCCGGGCAGGCCATGAACTACGGCTATCAGCCCATGTTTGAAGACCGCCGCCCGCGCAACGTGGGCGACACGCTGACCATCCTGCTGCAGGAGAACGTGAGCGCCAGCAAAAGCTCTTCCGCCAGTGCCAACCGTAATGGATCGGCCGGTATGGGGCTGATCGCGGTACCCTCAAAACTCAACAGCTGGCTGGGCGATGGCAAAGCGGATTTTGAAGCCGAAGGTAAAAACGATTTCGCAGGCAAGGGCGGCGCGGCGGCACGCAACACCTTTACCGGCACCATCACTGTGACCGTGAAAGAGCTGCTGCCCAACGGCAACCTCGGCGTGGTGGGTGAGAAGCAGATCGCCATCAACCAGGGCACCGAATTCATCCGCTTCTCCGGGGTGGTGAACCCGCGCACCATCAGCGGCAGCAATACCGTGCCGTCCACCCAGGTGGCGGATGCGCGCATTGAGTACGTCGGCAACGGCTACATCAACGAAGCGCAGAACATGGGCTGGCTGCAACGCCTGTTCCTGAACCTTTCTCCTTTCTGATATGACCATGAAAAAAGAATCTATCCTGTTTTTTCTCAGCATCCTGCTCTACGGCATGACGCTGGCGGTACCCAACGTGGTCCACGCGGAACGTATCCGCGATCTGGCAACGGTGCAGGGCGTGCGTTCCAACTCCCTGATGGGCTACGGCCTGATTGTCGGTCTTGACGGGACCGGTGACCAGACCATGCAGGCGCCGTTCACCGGCCAGAGCCTGAACAATATGCTCTCGCAGCTGGGGATCACCGTCCCGCCGGGCACCAATATGCAGCTGAAAAACATTGCGGCGGTGATGGTCACCGCCGAGCTGCCGCCGTTTGCCCGTCCGGGCGACAAGCTGGACATTGTGGTCTCCTCGGTGGGCAACGCCAAAAGCCTGCGCGGCGGCACACTGCTGATGACCCCGCTGAAAGGGGCCGATAACCAGATCTACGCCATTGCCCAGGGCAACATTCTGATCTCCGGTGCGGGCGCGCAATCGGGCGGCAGCCGCGTGCAGGTGAACCAGCTTAACGGCGGACGTATCAGCGGCGGGGCGACCGTGGAGCGGGAAGTGCCGAACGATTTCGCCACCCAGAGCATTGTGCGTCTGCAGCTCAACGAGACTGATTTCTCGCTGGCGCAGCAGATCAGCGACGCCATTAACCAGCGCTACAGCGGTGGAGCTGCGTTGCCGGAAGATGCCCGCACCGTGCGCCTGTTCGCGCCGCCGGACGGTCCGTCCCGCGTGCGTTTCCTGGCCGACATTCAGGACATTCCGCTACGGGTGAACGTGCAGGACGCGAAGGTGATTGTGAACTCACGTACCGGCTCGGTGGTGATGAACCGCCACGTCTCGCTCGATTCCTGCGCCGTGGCACACGGCTCGCTGACGGTAGAGGTGATGCAGAACAACATCATCAGCCAGCCCGATACGCCATTTGGCGGCGGGGAGACGGTGGTGGTACCGCAGACCGATATCTCGGTGCGTGACAGCGGCGGCTCGCTGCAGCACGTGCGCAGCAGCACCGATCTGAACGCGGTGATCCGTGCACTGAATAGCCTTGGTGCCACGCCAAACGAGCTGATGTCGGTTTTGCAGGCAATGAAAAACGCCGGCTGTCTGCGGGCGAAGCTGGAGGTGAACTGATGAATGCCTTCGACAAGCTCGATCAACCCGCCTTTGATGTCCGTTCGCTGGATACCTTAAAACGGGAGGCCGGGCGGCAAACGCCCGGCGCACTGAAAGCGGCGGCAAAGCAGATGGAGGGCATTTTCGTGCAGATGATGATGAAGAGCATGCGCGATGCCACCTTTAAGGACGATCTGCTGAGCAGCCAGTCTTCCGAGATGTACACCGCCATGCACGATCAGCAGGTTGCACAAAATATTGCCGGGAGTGGTCAGCTCGGCTTTGCCGATCTTATCGTCCGCCAGCTGGGCGGCAAGCGTGAGGCTCCTGCCACAACGGTGAGCACACCGGGACGCGACTTTATGCGATCGGATCTTGCTTCGGCTCCGGCCACCGGGCCACTGCGCCTGCCTGCGCCGGTTTCGTTAGCCAAACCGGCAGAAGGGGCGCATCCGTTTATTGCCCGTCTGTTGCGCCCGGCCCAGGCGGCCGCGCAGCAAAGCGGGCTGCATCCGCACCTGATCCTCGCCCAGGCGGCACTGGAGTCCGGCTGGGGCAAACGCGAAATTCCGGCGGCGGATGGTCGTCCGAGCCACAACCTGTTTGGCATTAAAGCGACGGGAGGCTGGCGCGGCAAAACCACCGAAATCACTACCACCGAATACATTAACGGCGTGAAGCAGAAGGTGAAAGCGGCGTTCCGTGTCTATGACTCATATGAACACGCCCTCGCGGATTACGCAAAGCTGCTGACCAAAAATCCGCGCTATCGCGGCGTGGTGCAGTCCGACTCGCCGGAACAGGGGGCAAAGGCGCTGCAGGCGGGGGGCTATGCGACCGATCCGGCCTACGCCAAAAAAATCATCACCATTATTCAGAAGGTGAAAGGCGATATTCAGCAGGGCGTGAACGCGTATAAAAACGATCTCGACAAAATTTTTTAGTAATTCCTGTCATCACCGATGAAATAAGCAGAGCCATTAACATCTGGTCCGGAAAGAAAGGCCGGGCCCGCAATCAGGGAATATCCAGAACCTATGAATAATTTATTTAATTTAGCCAGAAACGGCCTCGGTGTGGCGCAGGCCGCCATTCGGGTGACGGGTGACAACCTGACCAACGGCATGTCCGCCAATTATAGCCGCCGCAGCCTGATTATCGGTGAGCTTGGCGGTATGTCCACCGGGCAGGGATTTTTTGGTTACGGTGCCCGCGCCAGCGGCGTTGAGCGTGCTTATGATGCGTTTGCTAACAACCAGCTACGGGATTCACTGTCCAGCTACTCCTCCCATAACGAACGACTGAAACAGCTATCGGATATCGACAATATGCTGGCCGATGAGGCGGATAACGTCTCCGTTTCTCTGGGCAAGCTATTTAAGGATATGGCGACGCTGAGCGGCGATCCGGCGGATGGCCCGGCGCGTGCGGCGGTATTTACCTCACTCGACGTACTGGCAAACCGCTATAACGCCAGCGCCAAACGTCTCTCCGGCCTTGAAAAGAGCACGAATAGCCAGATTGAAAGCAGCGCGAAGGATATCAACAGCTTTACCGAGCAATTGGCGCAGTTGAACAAACAGCTGGAGCGTGCGCAGGGAAATGGCGCACCGCCCGCCGATCTGCTCGACCAGCGTGACGCGCTGCTGGAAGGGCTGAGCGAACAATTGGGCATTACCGTGACCGAAGACCAAATCTCGGGTCGTGTGAGCGTCACGCTCGCCGATGGACGCCCGCTCGTTTCAGAGGGTACCGCGTACAAGTTGCAAACTTCGCCGTCGGATGCCGATCCCAACAAGGTGATTGTGTCATATGTGGATGCGAACGGCAAAGCGTCCCCATTGGATGAGAACAGCATCACCAAAGGCCGCTTGGGTGGGTTGTTCAAGTTCCGCAACGAGGATCTCGTCGTCGCGCGTCAGGATCTGGATCAGATCGCCTTTATGATGGCGCACCGGATGAACGAACAGAACGGCGAAGGGCTTACGCCTGACGGTACGCCGGGTGGCGACCTCTTCTCTCTGTCCGATATCAAAGCCATTGCGAATGCGAAAAACGGCGGAAGTGATGCGCTGGATCATATCAAGGTCACTGATTTCAAACAGGTGAAATCTGAAAACTATGACATCAGCTTTGACGGCACTGACTGGGTCGTTATCGGCGCTGATGGTCGTAACGTTCCTCTTGATCCCGCTGCACTGCCAGATGCGCTTAAGTTTGATGGGATTGAAATTACCCTGCCAGCGCTTGCTACCACCGTGCCCGGAGATAAATTCAGTCTCAACCCAATGGCAGGCGCAGCCGAAGGCATTAGCCGTAAGATAACCAGTGCGCAGGAGTTTGCGGCAGCCGACCTGGCGGGCGGTGAGGGGAATAACAAAAACCTCGAAAAGATGCTGGAAATTCAGAATGAGAAACTGATCGGTGACGACACGCTGAGTGCAGCCTATGCCAGCCTGGCGGGGAAAATAGGTGAAAGCGCTCGCGAGGTCAGATCCTATGCCACCAGCGCCGAAACTGATTTGCGTACCAAATACGACACCAAACAGTCGCTCTCAGGAGTGAATATGGACGAGGAATATATCAACCTCGATATGTTCAGACAGTATTACAACGGCAACGCGCAGCTGCTAAAAACCGCAACCGCGATGTTTGATGCCCTGCTGGCCATCCGATAAGGAAAAAATGATGCGAATCAGTACGCTTTATATGTACCAGCAAAGTTCAGAGTCGATGACAAAACGCATGAGCCAGAGCAACGAGGCTTATCTGCGGATGTCGGCGGGGAAAACATTGCTTAAAGCCTCGGATGACCCGACAGCCGCGACCGACGCGGTGAAACATCAGGACGCACTGGCAAAGCTGGAGATGTACAGCAGCGTGCGTGCGCGCGTGCGCAGTGCGCTGGAGTTTCAGGACCATATTCTGAACGGCGCGGGTAACCTGATGACTACCACCCTGAAGGAAAAAATCGTCGCCGCGGGATCTGATGCCTACTCTGACGAGGATCGACAGGCGCTCGGAAAAGAGATTGAGGGGATACGCGCGAATATGCTGGGTTTAGCTAACAGTCGCGACGCGTCCGGTCGCTATATTTTTAGCGGTTTTAATACTCATACTCCTGCATTTGATGAGGATGGCGTGTATCAGGGCGGAAGTGAAGCGCGTAAGCAAACCGTTGCTGACGGGACGGAGATGCAGACCGGCCACCTCGGGAATGAGATCTTCGATGATGTTTTTGTTCTTCTCGATAAAGCCGTTACGGAATTATCCCGGGACCCGATTAATTACGACGATATGCGCGCTGTGCTTGAAGCGACCAGCAAAGGCATTGATGACGGTATCGACCGCCTGGGTAAAGCCCAGGCCGAGCTGGGCACCAACCTGCTGCAGCTTGACGCCCTGGATTTAACTGGAAACGTCCTGATTAATGACACCATTGTCAAAGTGCAGGATGCCATCGGCTCGGATACCGGCAAGCTTGTCACGCTGGTATCGGAATCGCAGATGTCCGAGTTGGCGTTCAATGCCTCGATGTATGTATATAAAAATATGCAGAACATGAATCTGTTTAATATGTAACGCGAATTTCCACTTAATTTACTTTTCTTCAGGCGCCACCGCGCACGGTTAAACCGCGCGCGGGAGGTGAAAAACTATGTTAACGAAACTCAAAATTTATAGCGCAATCAGCCTTATTATTTGCCTCTTTGCGGTCATACTGTTCGGCGTAACCGCTTATTCCGTTTATGACGCCGTCGCCAATAACAATAATTTTAAACGTATTATTGTCGCCTCTGAAAATAACGATCAGATGCGCGATTCGGCCTACAACATCAGCGCGGTGATGGCCAATACCAACGGCCTGATGCTGCAGGCGGCGCTGGGTAACCCGGTCTCTGAGAATGTCACTAAACACACGGTGAATGTGGTGAAACTTGCGCGTCGTAATATGGATGCGTTTATGGCTTCACCGTTTAACACCCCGGAAGAGAGTCGTCTGGCGGCCGAGGTGAACGCAGCGTTCAATGAGGTGTATAAAGTGGCTGAAATCAAACTGGGTTATCTGCAAAACCCGGCAGGATATTCGGGCTCGCTGGAACACGACATGGAGCTGCGTACCGCGCTGCGTTTGAAGGTTGAACAGTATACGGTTGCCAGCGCCCGCTTGAGCGAGAGCTATATTCAGGACTCTGAGCGCGGCTACCAGATTATGCTGGGCCTCGGCGTTGCGGTGTTAATTCTGGCCGTCGGGCTGCTGTTCGCGGTGCGTTACTGGCTGCGCAACACCCTGGTGCGCCGTATGGAAACGACCGTTGAGATGCTGCGTCGCGTGGCGGCGGGCGATCTCAGCCAGAAAATTAACAGCGGCAGCCAGAATGAAATCGGCAGTATGCTGGCCGAACTTGAAACCATGCGCACCTCCCTGACCAGCACCATTCTGGGGATCCGCGACAGCGTGCAGCGCATTCACACCAATGCCCAGGAAATTGCTCACGGCAATAACGATCTCTCCTCCCGTACGGAAGAGCAGGCCGCGGCGCTGCAGGAGACGGCGGCGAGCATGGAGCAGATCAAAACCACCGTGCGCCAGAACGCCGACAACGCCCATGCCGCGCGCGAGCTGGCGGAAAGTGCGAGCAATAATGCCCATAACGGCGGAGAGGTGATGCAGAGCTTGGAGCAGATCATGGCGCAAATTACCACCAGCTCGCGTCAGATTGCGGATATCAACGGCGTCATCGACAGCATTGCCAACCAGACCAACATCCTTGCTCTCAACGCGGCAGTAGAGGCGGCACGTGCCGGTGAGCAGGGGCGTGGTTTTGCTGTGGTGGCTGAAGAAGTGCGTAACCTGGCGAAGCGCAGCGCCGATGCGGCCAAAGAGATCAACCAGCTGATTAATACCAGCGTGAGTAATATTGATATTGGTTCGCGTCAGGTTGGGCAGGCTAGTACGGTGATGCAGGAGATCGTGACCTCTGTGTCGCAGGTGACGCAGATTATGGGTGAAATCACCTCGGCGTCGGACGAGCAGAGCGCGGGTATCAACCAGATTTCGCAGGCCGTCAATGAAATGGATCTGGTGACCCAGCAGAACGCGGCGATGGTGGAAGAAGCGGCAATGGCCGCGGGCGATCTGGAAGCGCAGTCTGATGCGCTGGAAAAACTGGTGGCGCAGTTCAGGCTAAACCATGAGAGCGCGGTTGCGAAGGTGACGGTTGAAGCGAATAAGCCCCAGCGTCAAAAAGAATCCGATCTGGCCCAGTGGGAAACCTTTTAATCACGGTAATTGCCGTCATTAATAATGCTAATTTGCTAAATGGCGTATTAATAAAAGCGAAGTAACAGTATGTGCATTTTTATAAAGGCTTATCGCACTATTTGAATGCGCCATTTCACCGGATAATTCTCAAAGAGAATAGCAGGTGGAATGCAATCGTGAACGGTATGTACACGGCCGAAGGGCTGGAAGATAAATCGGTAGTCTGGTCAAAATATCACTATCTGGTGCGGCAGGAAGCATTGCTGTTACATAAGCGGCTTCCTGCCAGCGTCGAGCTGGATGATTTAATTCAGGCGGGTTCGATAGGTTTTTTAAGTGCGGTAGAGAGTTTCGACCCGAAAAAAGGGGTGACGCTCTCGGCGTGGATCACCCAGCGGGTGAAATGGGCATTATTAGATGAGTTGAGAGAAAGTGACTGGGTACCGCGTCGGGTACGAACCCATACGCGGGCAATTGTCGCCATTATTCAGCAAATCGAACAGAAAAAAGGGGGCGAAGCCACCGAGGCTGAAATTGCAGAGCGCATGGGGGTGTCCCTGCAGGAATTTCATCAGATGCTGGCGGATAATAATTCCAGCCAGATGTATTCGGTTGATGAGCTGCAGGAAAATTACGCCGATAGCTGGGAAACGAGTGATGATGAGAATGAGCAGCTTAATCCGCTGAATGATACCATCAGGCAAAATTTGCTGGAACAGATCGCTGAGCATGTTCAGTTTATACCCGAAAGAGAGCAGGTAATGTTGCATCTTTATTACTTGCAGGATTTGAATATGAAAGAGATTGGGCTGGTGTTGGGGATCACCGAAACGCGCGTGAGCCAGTTACACAGCCTGGCCGTTAAAAGGTTAAGAAGCCGTATGGAGTCAGCGCACAGATAATTACAGAGTGTTAACATTTATAATGTTAATTCTGTGAATAAGGCAGGGTTAATGGTTGAAATCAAGGTTTAATAACGTTTAATAACGTTTAATAACGCTTTATTGGCTTTTTAAATCAGGGCTTTAACATCATTTCGAAGATTTAGGGGGATTTCTGTCGCTTGTTCGGAAAATGCTTAGTGTTTATGATTTTGCCAGTTTTGTGATGCAGCCTCCTTTGGCATTGATATGACCGTGTCGCATTTACTGAGGAAGATGACTTACCTCAGTGAATATCAATACCAAAAGACTCTCTGCATCAGTTCGGAAACGTAATTTATCTAAACTGACATGCCAGCTATTGGCTGAATAACATTGGGAGTTTTCGCCTGTGTCTAATTTCGACGAGTACCTGCAAAATATTCATGATATTAATCTGTCCTATCTTCTGCTGGCGCAGCAGCTGATTCGCCAGGATAAATTTGCGGCCGGTTTTCGCCTCGGGTTATCTGAAGGAACCATCGATAACCTGAAAGAGCTTTCGTTGCCACAGTTAATGAAACTGGCAACAACCAACCAGCTTATTTGTCGCTTGCGTGTTGACAATGAGGTGGTCATTGAAAATTTGACGAAGGATTCGCGTATTGAAGCCCTTCAGCAGATTCACACGGGTATTATCTTGTCGACCAATCTTCTTAACGCCTTAAGCGAAGAAGAAGCCGTCGCAGCAGAGGGGGCATAATAATGTGTGATGAAAAAAGTCTGCTGCAGGAAATCGAAGAGGTGAATATTGCCATGGGATTAATCTCCCTCGGGGCGAGAATGCAGGTGCTGGAATCGGAAACGTCGCTGAGCCGTCGTCGTCTGCTTCGGTTATATAAAGAATTACGCGGTTGTCCACCGCCGAAAGGCATGCTGCCTTTTTCTGAAGACTGGTTTATGTCGTGGGAGCAGAATATTCATTCCTCGATGTTCTACAACATTTACCTGTATTTGAAAAAGACCGAGCAGGGGCGTTCGATTGAAATGCTGATGAAGACCTATCGTCTTTATCTGGAACAGTGCAGTTCCTGTGCCGATGAGAAGCCGGTGCTGGGTCTGACCCGTGCCTGGACATTATTACGTTTTATCGACTGCGGCATTATTTCGCGTAAAGCCTGCAGCGTGTGTGGCGGTGGGTTTATCGTCACCACCGAATTTCTTAAAAACCCATTTACCTGCAGCTTATGCAGTCCGCCCTCGCGCGCGCTTAAAAAATCCCAGGTGAGCAATACCGGACTTCTGGGCACGTTTGCGGCGCCGGAAATCATGACGGCGTAACCCCAGACGGACGGCTGTGCGCAAGATGGCGTTTACCTGATGCCGGGAGGATCGGTATCGGTCAAAAAGTAGAAGGAGAGAGTGTGTTAGTTATTGTTGGCTATCTTGTTGTCATATTGACCGTTTTCGGTGGTTTTCTTCTGTCCGGCGGTAACCTGATGGCGCTGTTTCAGCCGCTGGAATTGCTGATTATTGGCGGTGCCGGGGTCGGGGCGTTTATTGTCGGAAACAATATTAAATCCCTGAAGTCGACGGGGAAGGCGTTGGTAAAAATCTTTGTCGGTAAGCGCTACAACAAAGCGGTGTATATGGACCTGATGGCGCTGATGTTCCTGCTGCTCTCCCAGAGCCGCGTTCGCGGGCTGATGTCGCTGGAAAAGGATATAGAAGACCCGCAGAACAGTGATATTTTTAGCGCCTATCCCCGTCTGATGAGCGACCCGATGCTCGCCAACTTTATCCTCGACTACTTCCGCCTGATGATTGGCGGCAGCATGAATTCCCATGAGATCGAAGCCCTGATGGACGAAGAGATCGAAACCTGCGAAGAGGAGCTGGAAGTACCTGCTCATAGCCTGAACACCGTGGGCGACGCATTTCCAGCATTCGGTATCGTGGCGGCGGTGATGGGTGTAGTAAACGCGCTGGGCTCCGCGGATCGCCCGGCGGCAGAGCTGGGGATGCTGATTGGCCACGCGCTGGTGGGCACTTTCCTCGGGATCCTGATTGCCTATGGTTTTGTCTTACCGCTGGCGACATTGCTGCGCCAGAAGAGTTCTGACCAGGTCAAAGTCCTCCAGTGTATTAAAGTCACGCTGCTCTCAAGCCTCAACGGCTATGCGCCGCAGATTGCCGTGGAGTTCGGTCGTAAAACGATTTTTACCAGCGAACGCCCATCGTTTGAAGAGCTGGAAGAGCACGTGCGTGAAGTGAAATCTAACGCCTCGCTGAAAACCAAAACCTCGGACAGCGCCGCATGAAGAACATCACGCCTGTCATCATTTCACGTAAGCGTAAGAAGAAAAAACATGCCCATCACGGTGGGACATGGAAGATTGCCTATGCCGATTTTATGACGGCCATGATGGCATTCTTTCTGGTGATGTGGCTGCTGTCGCAGTCCACGGACATGGAAAGGGAGTTGATTGCCGATTACTTCCGTATGCCGCTGAAACCAGCCATGGCCAACGGCGATAAAACCAGCCTGAGCGACAGCGTCATTCCAGGGGGAGGGGATGACATTCTCAAGCGGCAGGGTGAGGTGTTTAAAGGACAAATTGCCAGTATCGATAAACACAAGCGTTTTGAAAGCCTGAAGCAGGCGAAAGAGAAGCTGCAGAAGATGATCGAAACCGATCCGCGGCTCAATAACTTTAAATCCAACATCCTGCTCAACCTCACCAACGACGGTCTGCTGATCCAGATCACCGACTCGCAGGACCGCCCGATGTTCCGCGTCGGCAGCGAACTGCCGGAATCCTACATGAACGGCATTCTGCAGGCGCTGGTGCCGCTGCTGCAGGAGTTGCCCAACGCGCTGAGCCTGACGGGACACACCGACTCGCTGCCGTATGCCGGTGGCTACGGCGGCTATAGCAACTGGGAACTCTCTGCCGGGCGCGCGAATGCCGCCCGCCGGGTATTAGTCCGGGGCGGCCTTAACGATGAGCGCTTCTTACGCGTGATCGGCACCGCCAGCCGGATGCCGCTGGAGAACACGCCGCCGGAAAGCGCGGTGAACCGCCGCATCAGCATTCTGGTCGTCAGTCGCTCGAAAGCGCAGGAGATCCGTCTGGAAGATACGCAGGCCCAGCGCGCAGAGAGCGTGCTGAACGATATCAATCTGCAAAACGTGCAGGGTTATACCGATGGACATGAATGATTTTTCGCACATCTTCTTTACCGAGGCGGAAGAGCTGCTGGCCGAAATGGAACAGCAGCTGCTGCAGCTTGACGTGGCGGCGCCGGATCAGGAGCAGCTGAACGCCATATTTCGTGCCGCACACTCGCTGAAAGGGGGCGCGGCCACCTTTGGATTTACCGCATTACAGGAGACGACCCACCTGCTGGAGAATCTCCTTGACCAGGCTCGGGCAGGGGAGAGAACGCTCAGTCGCTCAATCATCAACCTTTTTCTGGAATGTAAGGACATTATGCAAGCGCAGCTGGAAGCCTATCAGTCTTCGCAGGAGCCTGATGAAGCACGTTATCGCTATATCTGTGAAGCTCTGAAGGAGATTGCTCTTGAAGGCCAGCCGCCTTCGACGCCAGCGGCGACACCGGCCCCCGTGCCCGCGCCAGCCAGTACGGAGCAGGAAGCGGAAACCACGCTGGTGGTGACCCTGCGTAACGTTGAGGCGCGCGAGCAGGCGACGCTGCACGACGAGCTGAGCAATATCGGCGAGATTAACGACGTTGAGGTGACGTCAGACAGCATGACCGTCACGCTGCGGACCACTGCCACGGCGGACGATATTACCGCCGTGCTCTGCTTTGTGCTCGACAGCAAGCAGATTGAGGTCCGCCCGGCACAAGTCAGACCGCCGGTACCGACGCCAGTTGCGGTGCCAGAGACTGTTGTCAAAAAAACGCCGCCTGCGCCTCGTCCGGCCAGTCAGGAGTCGGGCAGCATTCGCGTGGCGGTGAGTAAAGTCGACCAGATCATCAACCAGGTCGGTGAGCTGATTATCACCCAGGCGATGCTCTCCCAGCTGTCCCGCACCCTTGATCCGGCCAGTTGCGATCTGCTTTCCGGCTGTGTGGCGCAGATGGAGCGCAACACCCGCGAGCTGCAGGAGTCGGTGATGTCCATCCGTATGATGCCGATGGATTACGTCTTTAGCCGCTTCCCGCGTCTGGTGCACGACCTGGGCTCCCGCCTGAATAAAAAGGTCGAGCTGACCCTGAAAGGTGGTTCCGCCGAGCTGGATAAGAGCCTTATCGAGCGCATTATCGACCCGCTGACCCACCTGGTGCGTAACAGCCTTGACCACGGTATTGAAGAGAAAGAGGTGCGCGCCGCAAAAGGTAAACCGGTGACCGGGAACCTGACGCTTTCGGCCGAACATCACGGTGGCAATATCGTGATTGAGGTTAGCGACGACGGGGCGGGGCTGAACCGGGAGAAAATTCTCGCCAAAGCCCGCTCGCAGGGGATGACCATCAGCGACACCATGAATGATGACGACGTGTGGATGCTGATCTTCGCCGCCGGTTTCTCTACCGCCGAGAGCGTGACGGATGTCTCCGGGCGTGGCGTCGGCATGGACGTAGTGCGACGCAACATTATGGCGATGGGCGGGCACGTGGACGTGCTCTCGACGCCGGGGGCCGGGACCACCATTCGCATTATTCTGCCGCTGACGCTGGCGATCCTCGACGGCATGCTGGTGAAGGTGGGGGACGAGATTTACGTCCTGCCGCTGGGCGCGGTGATGGAGTCGCTGCGGCCGACCGACGACATGCTGTGCCGCTTTGTCGGTGAAGAGCGCCTGCTGCAGGTGCGCGGCGAATATCTGCCGCTGGTGCTGCTGCGCCAGCGTCTCTCGGTGGCGGGTGAGGGCCCAGCCGACGACGGCATTGTGGTTATCGTGCAAAGCGCGGGCTGCCGCTATGCACTGTGGGTCGATCAGCTTATCGGCCAGCAGCAGGTGGTGGTTAAGAACCTTGAACATAACTACCGCAAAGTACCTGGCGTCTCCGCTGCCACCATCCTCGGCGATGGCAGCGTGGCGCTGATCCTTGATGTGGTTGAGCTTTCGACGCTCAACGCGCCACAACCCCTGAGGGAGGGGATAAACGCATGACTGTAGCAACCGCCAGTAAACCCGCCGCAACCGACGCCATCGCGCAGGAGTACCTGGTATTCCGCCTGGGCGACGAAGAGTACGGCATTGATATTCTCAAAGTGCAGGAGATCCGCGGCTGCGATCGCCTGACGCGGATCCCGAACGCTCCGAATTTTATTACCGGCGTGACCAACCTGCGCGGCGTGATTGTGCCGATTGTCGATCTGCGCGTGCGCTTTGACCTGCCCGATCCGTCGCAGGACGACAAAACGGTGGTCATTGTGCTCAATCTGAATGACCGCGTGGTGGGCATCGTGGTTGACGGCGTGGCGGACGTGCTGTCGATTGACGTGGATAACATCAAGCCGACCCCGGACGTGGCCTCGGTGCTCTCTGGCCGCTACCTGCTTGGGCTGGGCGTGCTCGACAGCCGAATGATTATTCTAGTGAATATTGAGATGCTGCTGAGTCGCGAAGAGATGTCGCTGGTGAATTCGGTGACCGAGTCATACATCGACTCCCGCTAAGGCGCATCCCGCTTTCTGTATACGCATCAGCAGTGGAGGTTGTTGCTGATTCATAAGTCGCTATTATGAATGTTCGAGTTTCCAGAAAGTGCTAAGGATTGCCAGAATCTATGCCTGTCAATTTCGACCTCAACGATCTTTATGCCTTCAGAGCGCTGGTGGAGTACGGTAACTTCCGCATCGTGGCGGAATCTATCTGCCTTTCTCAGTCCGCATTAAGCCGCCGCAATGAAAAGCTGGAGACCGCCGTCGGCGCGAAACTGTTCGATAGTAACACCCGGAGCGTGATGCTGGCGCTCGTCGGGCAGACCTTTGCCGACCGCTGCGGGCAACTTCTGGAAAACGTGGAGTCGATGCTGGCGGATATCGACAAGGTGAGCGAGGAGCGCACCAGGCTTATCACCGTCGCCACCGTGCCGTCGGCGGCCTGCCATTTTATGCCGGAGGTGATCCGCCAGTTTCACCGCCGCTAACCATGCCGCGTGAGTGTCGGTTCCAGGTCATCCAGCTGACGTGACAGCACGGATTTAACCAGTGTGGCGGTAATCGGTTTCTCCCCCGTTTAGTATCCTGCTTCCATCGCCAGCGTCAGGTGCAACTGGACCTGCAGTAGTGTACGAAGTTTTATCGCCAGCAGGTCAACGGCTTCGGTCGTCAGAATATCTTCAGGCTTACCCTTGCCAGTACTGGTCTTCAGCAACCACTGGATATATTCGCGCTGGCTGCCGGTGATCCCGTCGAGCGTAAAAATATCGGTACGATACCTGTGAGGCCCGGTTATCATTGCCCGTCCCGCCGGCATGTCAACCCGCCTGGGCCGGCTTCCGGTATGAATTATGCGAGTTCAGGTGATTCATATCCCGGCTCCCTTCGCCCTCACTCGACGTCAGGCGAGGCCTGCCCGTGAACACTAACAACGTTCAGGAGCCCGGGGGCATGCCTTCCTCCTTAACCGTTTTTTCGCCCGGGGACGCCGCCCGCGGGGCGGTATTCCCGCGTTAATCTTCTTTCTCCCCGCGCTTTCGCTCCGCCGCAAAAATGTGAGTCATGAGGCGCCCGTATAACTCCCGCTAACTCACAGGACCGGTCAGGACATATGGCTTACCGTTACCGGGCTTCCTGCAGATCCGACGCGCCGGGTGACATGACGTCACTTCGCCCCGGTCTCCGGGACCGTTTCTCCGCGCCGTCTCTGTTTACCGCTTTTCGGACCGCGCGGAGCGCTCACTTTCCCTTACTGAGGTAACTATGTCAGAACATATCCAGAATATGCCCCTCTTCGCGGCCCTCGCGGAAAAGCTGAACATCACCACGCTGTCGGAACTCGGGGATTTTTCCCTGGAGCAGGTCCTGGCGGCGGCCGGCGATGACGTCGGTCATGCAGACTGTCACGCGCTGCACGCCGAAGCGGTCCGCCGCCTGGCGCTCAGCACCACGCGCGAGCGTCAGGCGGTCACCCGAGCGAACCCGCAGCTGCTGCAGGCCCCGCATCTGGGCATTTCCGCGCCGGCTCAGGCGGTCACCTACGGCAATGACTTTGTCCCGGACCGCAATGACCAGTTTGTGAAAGAAGGGGACGTGTCATCCATGTTCTCCCCGGCAGCCTATCTGACCGAGATGTACCGCAACGCGGAGCAGCTGCACGAGAAGGGGAAAGCGTACCATCTGGACACGCGCCGTCCGGACCTGGCCACCCTGACGCTGAGCCAGGACAATCTCGACACGCCGCTGTCCACCCTGAGCCTGTCGAATGAAATCCTGCAGGCCACGCTGAAGCAGCAGGGCCAGTATGACACTTACGAAAAACTGCATGCGGCCCTGGAACAGGACAATAGCAATCCGGGAGGTCCGTATCATCACGCCTTCACCGGCATCAGCGAGGCGCTGCGCGCCCATGAGGCGTCCCCCCTTACCCTGCTGGCGCCGGAAAACCGTCCGGCGGGCCATGATGACGTTGCTGCGCTGTGCCTTGAGCTGGGCATTTCCCCGGCGCTGTATGCTCAGCTGAGCGTCACTATCACCTCCGGCACAGCGGAAATGGAATACCACCGCATCTTCAGCAACCTTACTCTGCAGGAGTTAATGCATGCGAATGTTTTGGCTACCCGTTACGGTTTACCTGAGGCCGTGTTTGAAGAGTTGCTTGGCTCTTCGGCAGAATTCTCTTACGAAGACGCTCTTTGTTTACACCGAACCATCATGGTGCTCCAGGCGACAGGGCTACCGCTATCGGCAGTTCAGTATGCACTAAAGGATGCGCTGAACGCGATTGACCCTGCAACGCTTTCACTGCTCCAGCATCAGCGCGAGATGTTACAACGCTATATGCTTCCGAACTCTGATTTTATCGTGCTTATGGGAGGGACAATTGGAACCGAATCTCATCTTGGGGCACCTTCCCAGTTTGATTGCATGTTCAATACCCCCCCTCTGGAAGGGAATGAATTTAATAAACTTACCCCAGATCAAGATATTAGTATCTTTACTATCGAACACAATAAGTTATTCCAAAGAGTTACCATGCGAGCTTTTGGTGTTACGCGGCATGAATTAATGACATTAGTGGATATTGTACAACGCAGTGGTAAAAATGCCCTTTCTGCTTTTACTGATCTCTATCGTGTAAAGCTGCTGGCCGATATCCATGGCCTGACCGTCACTGAACTGGACACCATTTTGCACCTACTTGGCGTAAGTAAACCACTGACAGAAAATGACTTTTCATCCGTCATTGATAAGGTCTGGACCGCCACCCGTTGGCTGCACGCACAGAAACTCTCCGTGGCCAGCCTTCAGGCCCTGCTGGCAGAGACACACTCCCCGGTGCAGACCCCGGAAATCACCGCGCTGGTGACCGCCCTGCACGCCGATGTGGTACTGCCCGTCAACGCGAACGGCAATCCAGTCGTCCTCACCTCCAAAAACCTGATCCCTGCCCTGGCACCGCATTTTTCCACGGTACTGGGCCTGACCTCGCCGGAAATGACCCATCTGGTCATGCGCTGGGCGGAGCAAAACGGCAGCCATGTCCTCATCTTCTGGGAGAATGTTGCCTCCCTGGCTATCCACGGCGATACGTTTGTGGTACCGGAAAAAGCTTTGAACTACTGTCAGAAGCTGGGACAGATGGCCGCTATCGTAAAAGGTCTGGATCTAAGCGAACGAGAGCTGGCACTGGTGGTCGAGAATCCTAAGGCGCTGCATGCTAACGCTGACTTAAGCCATGTAACACATAAATTTGACTCTCTGATGTTACTGAGCCGCTTTCACTACTGGGTCAGTACTCTGGGAGTACAGGCTTCCGCGGCCCTGACCGCCCTGCAGAAAGGGACGTTGGCGGTGAAGAATCTGGCGGAGATGATGTCCCTGGAAGGAGAGGCGCTGGCCGTCGCCGCGGAACAGGCCGGTGTGACAGTAATCAGTGATTTCATCACGGTTGAACGCCTCCTGCAGTGGTACCAGGCCTCGCAGACCCTGAGCGTCAGCGCCACCGCGGTGAGCGACCTTTTTGCAATGCGCTACGTAGACACCGACAAGCCGGTCTCCACCTTTAGGCAGTGGCAGATCCTGTTCGACACGCTGCTGACCGGTCTCACGGCACGTGAACGCCAGACAATTTCCGCAGAGCTGGAGGAGCGTCTTTCAGCCGCCCTAAGCCACTTGTATATAGGTAAGGTGGCGCCGGCTGAACTGAAGCTTCGCACCCGCGACGACCTCTATGGCTACCTGCTCATTGACAGTCAGGTCAGCGCTGATGTCACGACTACCCGCATTGCGGAAGCCATGGCCAGCCTTCAGCTGTATGTTAACCGCTGTATGCAGCTCGGCCATCTCGAGACCGGGGTCAAAACTGCAGCACTGAGCCGTCCGTTCTTCCGTCAGTGGGCTACCTACAACCGACGCTACAGCACCTGGGCGGGCGTGTCCCAGCTCGCGTATTACCCGGAAAACTACGTAGACCCGACCCAGCGTGCCGGGGAAAGCACCATGATGCGTACTCTCCAGCAGTCCCTCAACCAGGGCCAACTGACGCAGGACCAGGTGGAGGGCGCATTTAAACATTACCTCTCTGAATTCGAGAAGGTCGCTAATCTTAAAATTATCAGTGGCTATCATGAATATGAGAGTCAACAGACTAATAATATCTGGCTGATTGGGGCGACACGTGATGCCACGCCGACTTATTACTGGCGCAAGGTGGACATGAGCCAGTTTAAGGAGGACAAATTCCCGGCGACGGCCTGGACAGAATGGCAGGAGATAACAGTCGCTGCTGCAGCCTTTAAATCCCTCATCAGACCAGTGACACGCGATGGTCGCCTGCATCTGATTTGGGTGGAACAACGCCAGAACGGGCAGAACGATAACAAACCGGTATGGGTATACAGTCTAAAGGAATCTTACCTCGGTCAGAATGGCGCCTGGAGCGCAGAAAAATCATTTAGCCTGGATGATAATCACTTCAGTGAATCTGATATCTCACTACTGTGTTCTGAAGCCTACATTGACCAGTCGTTTGGCATTGCCTTAACGAAGAAATCATCTTCCAATAATTTTACTAGCATTGAGAATGCCTGGCGACTGTCGCCGGACGGGGAATTACATCCAGAGAAAAATAGCAACCGTTTTCCAGAAACAGTACTGAATGACCGTCAGGGGATGATTATTGTCCCTAAATTGTTAGTGAATAAGATAGCTCTTGGTCATTTAAGTGTAGGTGAAGAAGATTATTTCTCATTTTTGACTGCGGGAAATCCTGTGCTAACAAATGGCAGCATTGTATTTTCCATCACCTTTCAAATATGTACATCAGATTTATCTCCGGACATGAAAAATATTGATTGGCGTCTTAATGGGAATGCTGCGACGAGGACAACTCATAAAATTGCCGAAGAGGAGATCAACCTTCAGGAGAAGCTTATCACCACGAAATTGACGATTCCACTCTCGATGCTGGAGGACAATGAGGAAAATCATTTAGAGTTAAGTGTGCGTGATCAAGTTTTTGGCGCACTCTATTTACTTCTTTACGTTGAAACTCCTGAAAATATTTTAAGGCTGCACTGTACACGAGACAATGCGCAGTATATGAGCTGGGGATATAATGATGTAAACGTGGTGCGCCTGAACACCCTGTTCGGACCGGAGCTGATTAAACGCGGCAATCGCGGGCTGGATTCGCTCCTGAGTCTGAAGACCCAGTTACTTCCGGAACCGACTATCCGCCCTAAAGGCGCGCAGGTGACCCTGACCCTGGATAAGTACAGCTCCGCCGTCCACGGTTCCGACAGGACCGTCACGCTGCGCCACACCGGCATCGGTAATAAGATTGGCCCGGACCTCCTGTTCCACGGGGAGCTCAGCCCCGACGCCACCACGCAGGTCACGGTGTTCATGAAGTACTATGACGACGCCAGCGGCAATAAAAATAACTTCTACATTGAGCCTGAATACCAGAAAGGCAAAGTCAATGACATCCTTATCCACAAAGCCGGCGGGGTTGCCGACGTCTGGTCGCTGGATAAAAGTCACAATGGCGGCACCTTCCCGGGCCTGGTCCGCGTGGATCGCGTGGAGACCTTTGCCGGGGAAACACAGTCTGAGCCGATGGACTTCGCCGGCGCCAACGCCCTCTACTTCTGGGAGCTGTTCTACTACGCCCCGATGCTGATTGCCCAGCGTCTGCTCCAGGAGCAGAGCTTCGACGACGCCAGCCGATGGCTGCGCTACGTCTTCAGCCCGGAAGGCTACGGCGACGACGACGGCCGCCACTGGAACGCCCGCCCGCTGCTGGATGACACCCGCTGGAACGACACCCCGCTGGACAGCACCGACCCGGACGCGGTGGCCCAGAGCGACCCGATGCACTACAAGGTCGCCACTCTGATGCGCCTGCTGGAGCTGCTCACCGCCCGCGGCGACCACGCCTACCGCCAGCTGGAGCGCGACACCCTGGCCGAGGCCAAAATGTGGTACGTCCAGGCCCTGGCTCTGATGGGCGACGAGTCCGTCACCCGCCCGGCCGCCTGGGTCGCGCCGACCCTGAAGGACGCCGCCGGCAGTGTGGTGAACCGCCTGCAGGCGATGGAGGACCGACAGGCGTCGCCGGTACGTATCCTGTCCGCGCAGCCCTATACGGCTAACGCCCTGACCGGGCTGTTTAACCCGCAGCAGAACGCCCGCTGGCAGGCCATCCGCCAGGACCTGATGCAGCGCCTGTACAACCTGCGCCATAACCTGACCCTGGACGGCCAGCCGCTGACGCTGCCGATGTTTGCCACCCCGGCAGACCCGGCCGCGCTGCTCAGCGCCGCTGCCGCCGCCGGCAGGGGCGGCACGCCGCTGCCGTCCGGCCGTGAACTGGGGCTGCACCGCTTCCCGCTGGCCCTGGAAAGCGCCCGCAACATGACCGGCCAGCTGATGCAGTTCGGCAACGCCCTGAGCGGCGTGATTGAGCGCCAGGACGCGGAGGCGATGGCGGTGCTGATGCAGACCCAGGGCAAGGCGCTGATGGTCCAGAGCGTGGCCATGCAGAAGAAAACCCTGGAGGAGCTGGGCAACGAGGCGAAGGCCCTGGCCGCCTCCCTGGCGGGGGCGCAAAAGCGCCAGGACTACTACGGCCGCCTGTATGACGAGAACATCAGCGCGGGCGAAGGGTTTGCGCTGGGGGCCCGCGTCACCGCCGGTGCTATGCAGGCCGCCTCCCGTCCGCTGATGGCCGCCGGCGCCGCCGCCAACATGGTGCCGAACATCTTCGGGCTGGCTGACGGTGGCTCCCAGTGGGGCAGCATTCCGTTTTCTATCGGCATGACGCTGGAAAGCATCGCCGCGGGGATGATGACCGCCGCCGACGGCGCCGCGCAGGGTGAAATGTACCGCCGCCGCCGCGAAGAGTGGGAAATGCTGCGCGATAACGCGGAAAAAGAGGTGGAGCAGCTCACCGCCCAGCAGGCGTCCCTGGCGGTGCGTACCGAAGCGGCCGGGCTGCAGCTGACCTATCTGGAAACCCAGCAGGCGCACAACGAGGCCCAGCTGGCCCTGATGCAGCGTAAGTTCAGCAATCAGGCCCTGTATAACTGGCTGCGCGGCCGCCTCTCGGCGCTGTATTTCCAGTTCTACGACCTGACCGTGTCGCGCTGCCTGCGTGCCGAGAAATCCTTCCAGTGGGAGACCGGCGATACGCGCAGCTATATCAGGCCGGGCGCCTGGCAGGGCACCTACGCCGGCCTGCTGTGCGGCGAAGCGCTGATGCTGAACCTGGCCGCGATGGAGAGCGCCTACCAGAAGTGGGACGCCCGCGCGCTGGAAGTCGAGCGCACCCTGTCGCTCGGCGAGCGCTACGGGAAGCTGTCTACCGGGGAGTTTTCGCTGAAAGATGCCATTGAAACGCTGCTTGCCGGCGGTAAGGGCAAGGCCGGCAACGGTCAGGACACCGTCAGCCTCGATAAGGATATCCTCTCCGTCAGCGTGGAGCTGAACGGGCTGGGCCTGGCGTCGGACTATCCGGAGGGCATGGCGCTCGGCAAGGTGCGCCGCATCAAACAAATCAGCGTCACGCTGCCGGCGCTGCTGGGGCCGTATCAGGACGTGCAGGCGGTGCTGGGCTACACGGGTACCTCCCCGCTGGCCCGCGGCTGCTCCGCCATCGCCGTCTCCCGCGGCATGAACGACAGCGGTCAGTTCCAGCTGGACTTCAACGACGGGAAGTACCTGCCGTTCGAGGGGATTGATATCTCGGATACCGGTACGCTGACCCTGCGCTTCCCGACCGCCAGCGACGCCCAGAAGGCCCTGCTGGCCAGCCTGAGCGACATCATCCTTCACGTTCGCTACACCATTCGCGACTGAGTTTCCGGGTATCGTTAACCATTAAATCACAGGCCCCTCCGGGGGCCTGACAGGAGTATATTATGCAGGATATTCAGGAACCGGTTGCCGTCACCCAGCTGTCGCTGCCCAAGGGCGGCGGCAGCCTGCAGGGCATGGGCGAGTCCCTGGGCACCCCCGGGCCGGACGGCGTGGCGCAGATGAGCCTGCCGCTGCCGGTCTCCGCCGGGCGCGGCATGGCGCCCGCGCTCAGCTTAAGCTACAGCAGCGCCGGCGGTAACGGCCCGTTTGGCCTGGGCTGGCAGGCGGGCGTGATGAGCGTGCGCCGCCGGACCAGCCAGGGCGTGCCCGCCTACGACGACCAGGACGCGTTTATCGGCCCCGACAACGAGGTACTCGTCAGGGAGCTCGATAGTCACGGCCAGCCTCTGGTGAGGGAAACCACGACGGCGCAGGGCGTGACGCTCGCACAGCGCTGGCGCGTGACGCGCTTCCGCTCCCGCACCGGTGCCGGCGCCCCGCGCATGGAGTACTGGCAGCCCCTGGCCGCCGGTGCCTTCCCGTTCTGGCTGTGCCACACGCCGGACGGCCAGGTTCACTGTCTGGGGCAGCGCGCCGACGCACGCCTCTCCGGCCCGGACAATCCGGAGCAGATTGCCGAATGGTACCTGCAGGAGTCCGCCTCGCCGGACGGGGAGCACATCAGCTACCACTATGCCGAAGAGAACGACGCCGGCACCGGGACCGCCGAGCGCGAGGCCCATCCGCGTGTCGCGCAGCGCTACCTGCAGCAGGTCCGCTACGGTAACCGGACGCCCCGGGAAACACTCTTTGCCTGGGATGCCACCCCGCCCGCGCCCGACGAGTGGCTGTTTACCCTGGTGCTGGATTACGGGGAGCGTCCGGCCGGTCTGAACACGGTCCCGGCACTGGCTGCCGGCGGGGAATGGGGGCTGCGCGCCGACCCGTTCTCACGCTACGACTACGGCTTTGAGGTCCGCACCCGCCGCCTGTGCCGTCAGGTGCTGATGTATCATGACGTGGCGGCGCTGGACGGGCGTCCAGCCGCGCCGCCGGTGCTGGTCTCCCGCCTGCTGCTGACCTATCACGCCTCGCCGTCGGTCACCCAACTGACCGGCTGCCGGGCGCTCGCGCATGAGCCGGACGGCACCCCATGCGCCCGTGCGCCGCTGTCGCTCGGCTACCAGGCCTTTGAGCCACAGCACGCGCCGGCCTGGCGCCCCCTGACCGGCCTTCAGGGGTTCAACGACGGTCTGCGCTACCAGTGGGTGGACCTGTATAACGAAGGTATGCCGGGGATCCTGTATCAGGACGAGCACGGCTGGCAGTACCGTGCCCCGGAGCGCACCCCGGGCACGACGGACGGGATCACCTATGGCAGCCCCCGCCTGTTACCCGTCCCGTCCCTGACGGAGGGCGGACGCCTGATGGACCTGACCGGAGACGGCCGTCTGGACTGGCTGGTTGCCCGCCCGGGGCTGGCGGGCTTCTACCGCCGTCACCCGGATAAGGGCTGGGGCGATTTTACGCCGCTGGCCGCGCTGCCGACGGAGTTCTGGCAGCCCGGCATGCAGTTTGCCGACCTGAACGGCAACGGCGTGTCGGACGTTGCCCTGATTGGCCCGAAAAGCGTGCGCCTGTATCCGGGCTCCCGCGAGGGCTTTGCGGCGGGCCGTGACGTTGGGCAGACCGGCGGCATTACGCTGCCGCTCTCCGGCGTGGATGCGCGTGAACTGGTGGCGTTCAGTGATTTACCCGGCTCTGGGCAGATGCACCTGGTCCGCGTGCGCCATGACGGCGTTACCTGCTGGCCGAACCTGGGGCACGGGCGCTTCGGCGCGCCCTTTACGGTGCCGGGCTTCAGCCAGCCGGAAGGCGAGTTTGATCCGGGCCGGCTGTTCCTCGCGGACCTGGACGGCACCGGGACCACGGACCTGATTTACGCCCATGCCGACCATCTCTGGGTCTATTTCAACCAGAGCGGCAACCGCTTTGATAAACCTCTGGTGCTGCCGCTGCCGGACGGCGTCCGCTTTGACCATACCTGCCAGCTGACGGTCGGCGACCTGCAGGGGCTCGGCGTCTCGAGCCTGGTCCTGAGCCGCCCGCACATGAGCGAGCAGCACTGGCGCTATGACCTTGCCGGTATTAAGCCCTACCTGCTCAGCCGGGTGAACAATAACTGCGGGGCGGAGAGTCGCCTGCACTACCGCAGCTCCGCCCAGTTCTGGCTGGATGAGAAAGCGGCGGCCGGCGACGGCGACCTGCCGGCGAACCACCTGCCGTTCCCGGTGCATCTGCTGGCCGTCACGGAGTCACTCGATGAAATCACCGGGAACCGTCTGGTCCAGACCGCCACCTACCGGCACGGTGTCTGGGATGGCCGCGAGCGTGAGTTCCGGGGCTTTGCCCTGGTGGAAACCCGGGATACGGACGCGCGCGCGCAGGGCAATGCCGAAGAGCGCAGCGCCCCGGTGCTGACCCGACAGTGGTTCCATACGGGCCTCGCCGGGGATGAACACCGTTATCGCCAGGCCTACTGGACGGGTGACCACCAGGCGGCGAAGCCGGGCGCCACGCGCCTGACCTGCGTGGAGGGGGACAAGGAGGCAGAACTGGACGCCCCGGCGGCGGAGCTGCAGTACTGGCTGCACCGTGCGCTCAGGGGAAGTCCGCTGCGCACGGAGGTGTACGCCGCCGACAACAGTGCGCAGGAAACAGTGCCGTACCAGGTCACGGAGGCCCGTTATCAGGTCCGCGTGGTGCAGCCTGCCGCCCCCGGTGCGCCGTATCCGGTGGTGGCCCCACAGCCGCTTGAGCAGTGGCGCTATGGCTATGAGCGCGTGGCGGACGACCCGGTTGTCAGCCAGGAGGTCACGCTGGCCACGGACGCGTTCGGCTACCCGCTACGCACGGTCTCCGTCAGCTACCCGCGACGTGCCCGTCCGGCCACATCGCCTTACCGTCTGGATTTACCGGAGGGCGCCTGGGAGGCAAGCTATGACGAGCAGCAGGACGTGCTGCGCCTGACGGAAACCGAATACAGCTATCATCATCCGGATACGGCGCACGGCTGGCGCACGGGGCTTCCGCATCAGCAGCGCATCAACCTGGTGACGACGTCAGGTGCAGGCAGCACGCCGTACCTGTCTGCGGAAGTGTTGCTGCAGGATACGGGGCCGCTGGGGACGCATGCGCCCCGACAGTACGCCGGACACACCACGGTGCACTACACCGCCGGCCGGGCGGATGCCCCGCTGAGCGCGCCGACGGTGCAGGCCCTGGTGGCCTGTGAGGAGAGCTCCGGGTTGGATGCCGACAGCCTGAAGGCGCTGGACGGGGTCCTGAGTGCTTCAGAGCAGGTTACGCTTCTGAAGGAGGCGGGCTACACGCAGGCCCTGCCGGCGTTTGCCCGTCCCGGTGAGGCAAAAGTGTGGGTGGCGACCCGCGCGCTGACGGATTACGGCAGCGCGGCGCAGTTCTTCCGTCCGCTGGCGCAGCGGGCCTCAACGCTGACGGGCGCCACGACGCTGACCTGGGACCGCCACCACTGCGTCGTGACGGCCACGGAGGATGCGGCCGGACACCGGACCCGCGCCGTCGTCGACTACCGCTTTATGGTCCCGGTGTGCCTGACGGACATCAACGCCAACGACAGCATGGTGACGCTCGATGCGCTGGGGCGGGTGACCAGCAGCCGCATCCGGGGGACGGAGGACGGCGTGCTGGCGGGCTGCCCGACGCCGGAAGCGGTCCCGTTCCGGGTGCCCGCCTCGCCTGAGGAGGCCCTGGCGCTGTCGGGTCCGCTGCCGGTCTCGCAGTTTATGGTCTATGCCGACGATGCCTGGGCCCGCCGGGTACCGGATGACGTCGACCCGTCCCTGCGCCAGGCGCTGAATGAGGCCGGGCTGATGACGGAGGACGGCTACCTGTGCGCGCTGGCGTACGCCCGCGCCCTGAAGCGTCCCGGGCTCAGCGTGCTGATGTCCGCACTGGACACGGACAGCGGGCGGGCGCCCCCACACGTGCTGACGGTGGTCACCGACCGCTATTATCCGGATGCGGAACAGCAGCAGCGACAGCAGGTGGTCTTTTTTGACGGCGCCGGCCGGGAGCTCCAGACGGCGCAGCGCGTGCCGGCGGGTGAGGCCTGCCAGCGTCTTGATGACGGCTCCCTGGCCATTGATGAGGATGGCCGGCCCCGCAAGGCGCACACCGGGACGCGCTGGGCAATTACCGGCCGCACGGAGTATGACAACAAGGGGCTGGCGGTCCGCCGCTACCAGCCGTTCTTTATCAACAGCTGGCGCTGGCTGCGCGACGACAGCGCGCGTGAAAACGCCTGGGCCGACACGCACTTTTACGATGCGCTGGGCCGGGAAACCGGAGTGCTGACCGCCGCCGGCTGGCGCCGCCGGACGCAGTACACTCCGTGGTTTGTGGTCAGCGAGGATGAGAACGACCTGGCGTACCTGAGCTGATACGTCTCCCCGCCCGGAGGCTGGCCCACCCACGCCAGCCTCCTTTTTACTCCCGCCCGTTCATCGGGCGTCTTTTTTCATTTTTATCACCCCCGGAATATTTATCATGAGCTTCAGTCCTGACTGTTTTCAGCACACCCCGACCCTGACGGTGACCGACAGCCGCGGCCTCGCCGTGCGCACCGTCGCCTTCCTCCGCCATCCGGATACCCCGGACGTCTGTGACCTGCGCGTCACCCGCCATCACCATGACCCCCGCGGCTTCCTCACCCGCAGCGCCGACCCGCGCCTGTACGCGGCCGGACTGGCGAACTTCACGTACCGTCACGCCCTCTCCGGCGCCGTCCTGCGCACGCAGGGCGTGGATAACGGCACCACCGTGACGCTGAACGACGCCACCGGCCGGCCCCTTATCGCGGTCAGCAACATCCGCATTACCCGTGATGGTACGGAGGACATAAGCCGGGCCGTGACCCGCACCTGGCAGTACGAGGACGCGTCGCTGCCCGGGCGCCCGGTGAGCATCACGGAGCAGGCGGCCGGTGAACCCGCCC
>NZ_KI973182.1:4521764-4523655 GCF_000534435.1 Enterobacter sp. BIDMC 26
TACAGCCACGATAACCTGACGGGAAGCAGCGGGCTGGAGGTGGACGGTGACGGCAGGGTCATCAGTATGGAGGAATATTATCCGTACGGGGGCACGGCGATATGGACGGCACGCAACGTGGTGGAAGCCGACTATAAAACGATCAGATACTCGGGGAAGGAGCGCGACGCGACGGGGCTGTACTACTACGGATACCGGTACTACCAGCCGTGGTCGGGACGCTGGCTCTCCGCAGACCCGGCGGGGACGGTGGACGGGCTGAATGTGTTCAGGATGGTCAGGAATAACCCCACTACTTTAGTTGATGATGATGGAAGACAACCTTCTTCGGCAGAAGAAAAAAGGAGAGTGAAAAAATATGCCTTTACACCCTTTGTCTCAACAGATAATTTGGTATACGACTTAATTAATAAATTCTCCTATTCATACTCTAAAGATAGCGAGGGTGACTGGATTACACCCTTATTTACAGGAAAGATTCAAAAGGGGCGTTTCGAAAAACAACTGAATGATGAGAAAGGCATTATTATTGAAATGATAAAGAAAACGATTAATGCTGACAGTGATATTGAATCGAGTGACAAAGCCGATGAGATTTATTCAGCATTCGTGGGGAACTACGCAGCTGAAAAAAACAACGGAGTAGTAAATTTTGAAGGTAGCGATGACAAAACCGAAATATACATCCTTGGTCATGGGGCTGCTGGCGATGATGCTATCTATCTGTCTCCATATTCAGAAAATAAAAAATTCGCATTTGAGGTTGTTACATTATTAAGTAAACTTGGAATTCCCAATGACATGGACATTAATCTTGACTTTTGCTGGAGTGCAGCTGCGACAGAACCTGAAGGGATAAGTCTGCAGCAATACCAGCAAGCGTTACAAGATGGGAGTATCTCTGCACTGGTTGACGGTAGTGATAGTAGTTTTATGGACGAATTTGTTCAGGAAATTAGAGAAAACATGCCTCATTATCATGGAAAAGTGACAGGTTACTACGGAGTTGTTCACCTGCAGAAGAAAGTGTTGAATGGTTTTGAAAATGATGACAGACAACATCTCGTCGTGTCTTTCCCTGTAGAGGACGGCAGTGAATTTTTTGTGAAAAAAACACAGGCCCGGAAAGTCATAGGGGTTTGAGGTCCAATGGAACGAAAACGTACGCTAAGAGCCTGTCAGTAATTCTGTGTAACTGACCACTCATTAAAGGTGATCGCTCAGGCGGTCACCGAACTCGATAATAAAACGGCTCATTGCCAGCCGCCAGTTCTGGATCGGCATACTCCAATAGGAGTATTTTTCACATCTCTGTAAAGAGATAGTTCTTTGCTAATAATCCGAAAATAACAACTGGTGTTTTTTACATTAATTACAGATCCACTTATCTGATTTTTAAGTGTTTTTTCTAGATGTGTGTCATTGTTATGATTAATGCAATTATTAGAGAAGCTAGGAGTGGTGTTGATTCTTCCTATCATATCAACCCCTTTATTTTACTATCATTAATTAAATAACCATACCAGTACAATGCAATAAACATCTTTCAAAAAACGATTATTTGAATCGCCACGGATAATCTAGACACTTTCGAGTCGTCGGTAATATCGGCTTTCATATTCTGTCGGTGGCATCTTATCGCTCGAACCATGCCGACGCTTACTGTTATAAAACATTTCGATGTAATCAAAAATATCGCTGCGGGCTTCTTCCCGCGTTCCGTAGAGCTTTTTCTTTATCCGTTCACGTTTTAGTAGCTGAAAAAAGCTTTCTGCGACCGCATTATCGTGGCAGTTACCACGACGACTCATACTGCCTTCCAGGCCGTGTGATTTCAAAAACGACTGCCATTCATGGCTTGTATATTGGCTGCCCTGGTCAGAGTGAACCA
>NZ_KI973182.1:4528215-4530083 GCF_000534435.1 Enterobacter sp. BIDMC 26
TACAGCCACGATAACCTGACGGGAAGCAGCGGGCTGGAGCTGGACGGCGACGGGAATATTATCAGCACGGAGGAGTACTACCCGTTCGGCGGCACCGCCATCCTGACGGCGCGCAGTCAGCTGGAAGCGGACTACAAAACGGTGCGCTACTCGGGCAAGGAGCGCGACGCGACGGGGCTGTACTACTACGGATACCGGTACTACCAGCCGTGGTCGGGGCGGTGGCTCTCCGCAGACCCGGCGGGCACGGTGGACGGCCTGAACCTGTTCCGCATGTGCAGGAATAATCCCATGACAATGCGGGATATGGATGGGTGCGCTCCAGAGTCTGATTCACTAAAAGGTTTCGGTAAGTTGGAAGAGCAAATGAAAAATAAGTCTCCCAAAGTACAGCATAAAGCAATACTAGGTATGGCATTAACCAATTATCTTCGCGATTTTGGGATAAATGCTAAGCTAGGTGGAAGCTTAGTTGCCAAGTTGTACGGAGCAGATCGCGAACCCAAAGATATTGATATTGACATTGGAAATAGAGATGGCACAGCCATCAGTACAAGTAAATATAAAACCAAAATAAAACTATTGGAAAATAAGTACATAAGCGTAGGTACCAGTTTGATAAGAATAGAGTCTGTTGCAGAGCAATCTGGGGTTCTACATATTAAACATAAGATGATAGTTACCGAAACTTCAAAAAATATCGACCCTTTTGATGAAGACGAGCAGGATGAGGTCGATACAAAATTATTCTCGAATTCACCTGTGCATGAAGAAGTTGTCGACATTGGAACTTTTAACATATTTGAAGTTGCAGGTTTAGCTCTCGATTCGGATTCCACTCCGCATGTGAAGCCAGAGTTGTTAATTGCGGGTTTTCTCTCGAGAATGGATGTAGATAAAAATGATCCTGAACAATCTCTCGCTCTGATCAGGCATCTTTCTTCAGAAGGAAGGAGCAACGCTGATATTGAAGCTATGGTGCTCTCACATGTTGACCAGAAACATTCAAATTTCACTAAGTTGCTTGGGCGATTGAAAAACACTCTGTCGCATCAAGGTTAATGAGCTAAATCAAGTTTGACAGATACCTGTTATTTATAAAGGTCTCTGTCTGATTCACTTGGCCTCAATTATTATTCTCAAATGGGTACACCCAAAGAAGGCAACCTGGTGAGACAGTTTTCTGTCTCATTTGGGTTGTTTTTGTCTCGTTCCGGTGCTACGTTTTCATCATCTAAAGGCTAGCGAGACAGATTCCATCATTTATGGCACTTTGAATCGCCACGGATAATCTAGACACTTTCGAGTCGTCGGTAATATCGGTTTTCATATTCTGTCGGTGGCATCTTATCGCTCGAACCATGCCGACGCTTACTGTTATAAAACATTTCGATGTAATCAAAAATATCGCTGCGGGCTTCTTCCCGCGTTCCGTAGAGCTTTTTCTTTATCCGTTCACGTTTTAGTAGCTGAAAAAAGCTTTCTGCGACCGCATTATCGTGGCAGTTACCACGACGACTCATACTGCCTTCCAGGCCGTGTGATTTCAAAAACGACTGCCATTCATGGCTTGTATATTGGCTGCCCTGGTCAGAGTGAACCAGCACCGCCTTTTGCGGATTACGCCGCCACAAGGCCATCAAAAGTGCATTCAGGACGATCTCTTTGGTCATCCGGGGCTGCATTGACCAGCCGATAACTTTCCGGGAGAGCAGATCAATAACCACGGCCAGATGAACATCCAGCACCCGACAGAGCAGGCGAACAGGCCAGCAACGGGTGTTGTCACGGATAAAGGTGTACCTCAGTCGGACAGCTTTGCGAAGTACGCCGCGGCTTTTTTTAATATGTCCCGTTCGTCGGTAAGC
>NZ_KI973182.1:4530183-4533524 GCF_000534435.1 Enterobacter sp. BIDMC 26
GCAGCGCCGACCCGCGCCTGCACGCGGCCGGACTGGCGAACTTCACGTACCGTCACGCCCTCTCCGGCGCCGTCCTGCGCACGCAGGGCGTGGATAACGGCACCACCGTGACGCTGAACGACGCCACCGGCCGGCCCCTTATCGCGGTCAGCAACATCCGCATTACCCGTGATGGTACGGAGGACATAAGCCGGGCCGTGACCCGCACCTGGCAGTACGAGGACGCGTCGCTGCCCGGGCGCCCGGTGAGCATCACGGAGCAGGCGGCCGGTGAACCCGCCCGCGTCACGGAGCGCTTCGTGTACGCCGGCAGTACGCAGGCGGAGCAGGGCCTGAACCTGGCCGGCGTGTGCGTCAGCCACCACGACACGGCCGGCCTGACGCAGACTGACAGTGTGGCTCTGACCGGGGTACCGCTGTCGGTGACCCGCCGCCTGCTGAAGGAGGCGGACAGCCCGGACGCCGTGGCTGACTGGCAGGGGACAGAGGTATCCGCCTGGAACGGCCTGCTGGCTGACGAGGCATACACCACCCTGACCACCGCGGACGCCGCCGGGGCGGTACTGGCCACCACCGATGCGAAGGGGAACCGCCAGCGCGTGGCGTATGACGTGGCGGGCCGGGTGTCGGGCAGCTGGCTGACGGTGAAGGGCGGCACGGAGCGGGTTATCGTTAGCTCCCTGGCGTACTCGGCCGCCGGGCAGAAGCTGCGCGAAGTGCACGGCAACGGCGTGGTGACCACGTATACCTACGAGCCGCAGACGCAGCGGCTGACCGGGATTAAAACGGAACGCCCCGCCGGACATGCTGCGGGTACGAAGGTGCTGCAGGACCTGCGCTATGAATATGACCCGGTGGGTAATGTTCTTGGCATCAGAAACGATGCGGAAGAGACCCGCTTCTGGCGCAACCAGAAAGTGGTGCCGGAGAGCACGTATACCTACGACAGCCTGTACCGGCTGGTGAGTGCCACCGGGCGCGAGATGGCGAACGCCGGTCAGGGCAGTCACCTGCCGTCAGCCACGGTTCCCCTTCCGGCAGACAGCTCCGCGTACACGAACTACACCCGTACCTACGCCTACGACGCGGGAGACAACCTGACGCAGATTCGTCACAGCGCCCCTGCGACAAACAACACCTACACCACGAAAATCACCATAAGCAACCGGAGCAACCGGGGCGTGCTGAGCACCCTGACGGAAAGCCCCGCAGAGGTGGACGGCCTGTTCACGGCGGGCGGACAGCAGACGCAGCTGCAGCCGGGGCAGGCGCTGGTCTGGACCGCGCGTAACGAGCTGCTGAAAGTGACGCCGGTGGTGCGTGACGGCGACACCGCAGACTGTGAAAGCTATCGGTATGATGCGGGCAGCCAGCGCGTGCTGAAGGTCAGCGTGCAGAAGACGAACAGCAGCACGCAGACGCAGCGGGTGGTGTACCTGCCGGGACTGGAGCTGCGGACCACAACGGCAGGCGGCGCGGAAACGGAAAGCCTGCAGGTGATGACGGCGGGCGAGGCGGGACGTGCGCAGGTGCGGGTGCTGCACTGGACGTCGGGCAGGCCGGACGGCATCAGCAACAACCAGGTGCGTTACAGCCACGATAACCTGACGGGAAGCAGCGGGCTGGAGCTGGACGGCGACGGGAATATTATCAGCACGGAGGAGTACTACCCGTTCGGCGGCACCGCCATCCTGACGGCGCGCAGTCAGCTGGAAGCGGACTACAAAACGGTGCGCTACTCGGGCAAGGAGCGCGACGCGACGGGGCTGTACTACTACGGATACCGGTACTACCAGCCGTGGTCGGGGCGGTGGCTCTCCGCAGACCCGGCGGGGACGGTGGACGGCCTGAACCTGTTCCGGATGTGCCGCAATAATCCCCTGACTTATACGGATCCGGATGGTTTAAATCCTAAGAATCGTAAACCCAAAAGAAACAATTTTGGTCTGTTTACTCAAACCGTCACTATGACCGAGGACATGCAAAGATATACGCAACACCCCCTCCCTTCTTTCAGGCAAAACGATACCAGCAGGCGAATTGTGAAACTGGAAATAAATAATACCCTGGCCCTGGTCCACGGTATCAAAGCACAATTTAGTGTTACAGCATTAAAGGAGGGTTTTTTACGCAGTGCATATTCAAGAAATGGTCCGGAAGGTCATTATGCAAGGGATGCAGATCGTAACGGAGGTGGAGCTTTGGCGGTGTATACTAGGGCTGTTGGTCATGCAGGTGCTGGACAGTGGAAGGCGCTTGGTAATGGTGTGGGGTCAGGTGTTAACACTGTTCAGTTTGTATTTAAGCCTGATTTTTTGCTAAATCCTGAACATGTATGGAGAGCAAGCGGAACGGATAATATGGGAATAGTTCCAGGGAGTACCCGACGCCAGAAAATTAATGCATTTGAGAGATGGGAGCAGCAAACAGAGTCTGAGCGAAATAGGGTTTTTATGGATTCAGTTAACGGGAGTTCTGCTATTAATAATGAACAACTACACTGGGAAATGCTGTCACTGGAAAGTCTCAGGGTTATTATTGTTCCTGACTCTCTGCCTGTTCCTCCCGATTTGATTGAAGCTGCCAGCTTCCGACAAATCCCCCTTATTAGAGCAACTCCAAAAGATACTCTCAGGACGGTACTCTTTTCGCAGGGATTAATAGATCAAAAGGGAAATTGGATAGAACCGGACAGGCAGATGGCAGGCATGCTTAAATAATTATCCTTATCAATTAAATAGAACGCCTGGCTACTGAGTTTTCCAGAAACAGGCCGTTTTCGGTGTTTAATTCATACCCTGCCTCAGGATAATTCACGCCGGAAGCCGGCCCCGGCGGGTTGACATGCCGGCGGGACGGGCAATGATAACCGGGCCTCACGGGTATGTCCCGGTGAGCGCTGACCCTTTCCTGCCGGTATCCCGCCCGGGCACCGTTTCTCTCCCCGGACGCACCGGCCCAAACCCGCCTGATGAACCCGCATCAGCCCCTGTTTACGGAGTCAGACCATGAGCACATTCGCCCTGAGCGGCGTCTTCCGCCACACCCCGACCCTGACGGTGACCGACAGCCGCGGCCTCGCCGTGCGCACCGTCGCCTTCCTCCGCCATCCGGATACCCCGGACGTCTGTGACCTGCGCGTCACCCGCCATCACCATGACCCCCGCGGCTTCCTCACCCGCAGCGCCGACCCGCGCCTGCACGCGGCCGGACTGGCGAACTTCACGTACCGTCACGCCCTCTCCGGCGCCGTCCTGCGCACGCAGGGCGTGGATAACGGCACCACCGTGACGCTGAACGACGCCACCGGCCGGCCCCTTATCGCGGTCAGCAACATCCGC
>NZ_KI973182.1:4533624-4544111 GCF_000534435.1 Enterobacter sp. BIDMC 26
CCCGCCCGCGTCACGGAGCGCTTCGTGTACGCCGGCAGTACGCAGGCGGAGCAGGGCCTGAACCTGGCCGGCGTGTGCGTCAGCCACCACGACACGGCCGGCCTGACGCAGACTGACAGTGTGGCTCTGACCGGGGTACCGCTGTCGGTGACCCGCCGCCTGCTGAAGGAGGCGGACAGCCCGGACGCCGTGGCTGACTGGCAGGGGACAGAGGTATCCGCCTGGAACGGCCTGCTGGCTGACGAGGCATACACCACCCTGACCACCGCGGACGCCGCCGGGGCGGTACTGGCCACCACCGATGCGAAGGGGAACCGCCAGCGCGTGGCGTATGACGTGGCGGGCCGGGTGTCGGGCAGCTGGCTGACGGTGAAGGGCGGCACGGAGCGGGTTATCGTTAGCTCCCTGGCGTACTCGGCCGCCGGGCAGAAGCTGCGCGAAGTGCACGGCAACGGCGTGGTGACCACGTATACCTACGAGCCGCAGACGCAGCGGCTGACCGGGATTAAAACGGAACGCCCCGCCGGACATGCTGCGGGTACGAAGGTGCTGCAGGACCTGCGCTATGAATATGACCCGGTGGGTAATGTTCTTGGCATCAGAAACGATGCGGAAGAGACCCGCTTCTGGCGCAACCAGAAAGTGGTGCCGGAGAGCACGTATACCTACGACAGCCTGTACCGGCTGGTGAGTGCCACCGGGCGCGAGATGGCGAACGCCGGTCAGGGCAGTCACCTGCCGTCAGCCACGGTTCCCCTTCCGGCAGACAGCTCCGCGTACACGAACTACACCCGTACCTACGCCTACGACGCGGGAGACAACCTGACGCAGATTCGTCACAGCGCCCCTGCGACAAACAACACCTACACCACGAAAATCACCATAAGCAACCGGAGCAACCGGGGCGTGCTGAGCACCCTGACGGAAAGCCCCGCAGAGGTGGACGGCCTGTTCACGGCGGGCGGACAGCAGACGCAGCTGCAGCCGGGGCAGGCGCTGGTCTGGACCGCGCGTAACGAGCTGCTGAAAGTGACGCCGGTGGTGCGTGACGGCGACACCGCAGACTGTGAAAGCTATCGGTATGATGCGGGCAGCCAGCGCGTGCTGAAGGTCAGCGTGCAGAAGACGAACAGCAGCACGCAGACGCAGCGGGTGGTGTACCTGCCGGGACTGGAGCTGCGGACCACAACGGCAGGCGGCGCGGAAACGGAAAGCCTGCAGGTGATGACGGCGGGCGAGGCGGGACGTGCGCAGGTGCGGGTGCTGCACTGGACGTCGGGCAGGCCGGACGGCATCAGCAACAACCAGGTGCGTTACAGCCACGATAACCTGACGGGAAGCAGCGGGCTGGAGCTGGACGGCGACGGGAATATTATCAGCACGGAGGAGTACTACCCGTTCGGCGGCACCGCCATCCTGACGGCGCGCAGTCAGCTGGAAGCGGACTACAAAACGGTGCGCTACTCGGGCAAGGAGCGCGACGCGACGGGGCTGTACTACTACGGATACCGGTACTACCAGCCGTGGTCGGGGCGGTGGCTCTCCGCAGACCCGGCGGGGACGGTGGACGGCCTGAACCTGTTCCGGATGTGCCGCAATAATCCCGTCACGTTCCGGGATCCTGATGGACTCCAGACAACAATTGACGAGCTTAAAGAGGTCCTGACTTTTAAAACGGTGGATGGCATCCGACGCTGGGATGTAAATATCCAAGGTGAAGATTTCATTTTACATACAAGAGAACATAAACTTTCAAAAATGTTGATTGTCTCAACTCACGGTTTATTACGAAATGCATCCTCACCTGGAGTTCCTGTTCCAGAAGGTAAATCATTTATATTTTTTAACCCTCACCACATAAGGTTAAGGCTATCTATTGAGAATACCACAATAAATAGATTTGGGATAAGACTAACAAGTCAGGACTCTACTATTTTAAGTGATACAGTGAACGATTTATTTGAGAATAGAACAGAAAATGAAGGTGAGTTCTCTGATGTCATGTTCACTAATGGAGTTGAAAAAATTGGCTATATGGCTAACTACTCGATGAAAGGCTTTGAATCAAATGAAAAAAGTTACTCAGAAATAGCTGGTGCTATTAATTCGGATCAAATTGATGCCGACTGGATAACCATGACTTCGGAAACCTCTAACTCTTGGCCAGACACTGTATCTCTTCTTGATAAGTTAGGTGAATTAAAACTTGATTATGATACAATAGTATTCTCATTCTGTAGAGAGTCCATGTTTGTTTCACCTAGTAATGTAAGGGCTGTATATGGAAGAAATGATATCTTGTTGAATAAGACAACGCTATTACCAACACCAATAACAACAGCCAGACTTCCTGACAGACAGGAAAACCTCGACACAAACAAAGGTAATAGACCAACCTCAATCAAAGGAATAAAAAAATTTACCAACCTGTTCAAGCGAAAGTAATTATTTTATATCATTATAATAAATATAATTCCGCTATAGAAGAGTAGAGCACATAGCTGTGGGGTCTGCCTGTTTTTGGGCCCCCAGTTGTCATTTAATTCTGATCAATAACTGTGGTGTAATATTTCAGCAGACATCGTTTTCGATATGGAACGCCACCATTTTTCCGTTTTCAGTTCGGAACCTGACCACATTTCCGGGCCGAAAATTGTCCATGCTTTGTATGAGTCCACTGGTGCTGTAACTTCTTGAAATGGTGAGCAATAACATTATGTAACGTTATCCGCACTTCCTCAGGTATATCATCAATTAATTCGGCAAGATTGATGGGAGAGCATAAAAAAACCATGGGGCAGAGTGAGCTATGCTAGTCATCGCTAGTCCCTTCCTGTCACTTTGAATCCCCGGTGTGTATTTTCATGAACGGAGATCCATCGAGATCGGGTAATAACATTTGAGGAGATCGCTGAATAACTCACCGATCTCCTTCATGGTAATACACACCCGGAGACCAGCAGACGAATTTATCCTGCAGTTCGTAACTTAAAACGGCGTTCCGGGTCTGTAACAAATAATGGCCCCTTTTCTGCTCCACTGCATCTACTACTTTTTAGCCATTCGTCAGGCGATCGTGGATTCCTCAAACGCGGTTGATATCGGCTCACCGTACCGGCGCATTTCGCCGTAGTTTGGGATCATCCCTTATTATTCCGGATGTAGGTATACATTTCATCCAGATGTATTTGCAGGGATTTCAGGCCCGGGTAGCTGAGTGTAGGGTTATCGCAATACATGACGCAATCATCATTATGTTCCAGTGCGGCCACAACATTACCATGCCATAGATATCGTTTACTGCTCTCCAGCAGAGCCAGAAATACCTCATGTTTCTGGCCCTACCAGAATCCGAATCTGCCGTAAAAAGCAAATGTACAGGTAATGTGTCACGAAGCGACACATTAAGAACGCCACTATCTATGAGTATCATTCAGACGATCCGCACCCAGCAGTTTCACCGCGATGATGTCGGGCAACCAGCAGTCCTGCGACTGACGCGAACTACCTATTCTCCGGGTAGCTTCCCGCTGGCCACGTACGATCCCCGCCTTCAGATACCCGTGCGTAGCTGGAGCCCCTCCCTTAGTGGAGCCACCCTGCAGACCCGCAGTCCGACTGGGAAATGCTGCTGGCACCGGCGGGAGCCTTCACAACCCTTGTTGTTGACGCCTACGGCCAGGGCGTGCGACAGACTGATGCAGCCGGCCACGTACAATGCCAGCGTTATACATTGCCGGACAGCTGGTGCAGCGGACACTGCAACGCAAAGGGAATGTCGTCCTGCAAACATTACTGGTTGACATGACCTATACCGCTGACGGAAACATACAGCAGGAAACGCTGGGGAACGGTGTTGTAACGCGCTATGAATACTCACCACAGACAGGCAAACTGTTCAATCTGAAAATAACCCGCCTCAGCACCGGGATCCCGCGCTCCCGGATCTTCAGGACCCGCGTTATACCTATGATCCGGTAGGAAATGTTCTGTCAGTTCGTAACGACGCAGAAGAAACACGCTTCTGGCGCAATCAGAAAGTGGTGCCGGAAAACACGTACGTCTACGACACTCTGTACCAGTAGATCCAGGCGACCGGACGCGAATCATCAGATAATGTCTCATCAGGCAACAGCCCGTTATCCTGCTTCCTGGCGACGTGGCCAACCGAAGCGTGAACTATTCCCGCCACTACCGTTACGATGCATCCGGATACCTGATTCGTATCCGACATAACAGGGCGTCGAAATGGAGCCGGGAGCTGACCGTGTCGGATCGCAGTAATCATGCCCTTCTTAAGCAGGGAATGTGGGGATCCATTACGCCGCAGACGGTTGATACCTACTTTGATGCAGCGGGAAACCAACGAGCACTTCAGCCCGGCCAAAATCTGGTCTGAAACGAACGCCAGCAACTGGCGGCTCGCTCAGGTCGGAGAGCGGCGCACCACACAAGCTCAGGAGTACTATCAATATGATGCGGGTGGTCTGAGAGCGGTGAAAGAAACCCTGCAGCAGGCGCACAATGTCACCCACCGCGAAACGGTGGTGTATCTCCCGGGACTTGAATACCGGAGCTGCCGACAGGGCAACGATACAACTGAGTCGCTGGCGGTTATTCTTGCGGGTAACGTACAGGTGCTGCACTGGGATAGCGAGAATGAAGTACCATCAGGGATGAGCAATGGCTGCGTGCGTTATAGTCTGAGTGGTACAACCGGAATGAACAGCATGGAGCTGGATGAAAAAGGAAATATCATCAGTGCGGAGGAGTATTTTCCGTACGGTGGAAGCACGTTACCGTACTCACCGCTACTCGGGCAAGGAACGTGACGCGACGGGGTTGTACTACTATGGCTACCGGTACTACCAGCCGTAGGTAGGCAGCTGGCTCTCAGCAGATCCGGCGGGAACCGTTGACGGCCTGAACTTGTACCGTATGGTACGAAATAACCCGACAACGCTCAACGATCCTGATGGCCTCGCTCCGACCACAGGAAAGGCGCGACTGAAGCAGATTGCTCATGACTTATTCGTTGATAATATACGACGGGTAGGCCTTCACTTCGAGGAATATAAAGCCATTCACCGAATCGCCGTTGAGAAATCGTGGCATGTTAATGTCCGCACAGGAAATTCTGCTCGAGTGTCTTACGTTGGCCGTGTGGGGTTCCGGCCTAAACCGGCAGGCGTATATCAAAAAACGTTCAAAGGAGATGACAATGAGGGGCTTGTGCTTTACACGGCAGAGCAAACCGAGAAAGGCAAACAGGATGTGCAGACAATCAAGAATCCTTCTCCCCATGCTCCGGAGGCGCTACAGGTTCTGAGCCGGGAAGGTTTCCGCCTGGATTTGATTAATGAAGAACAGGCAGCCCTTGTCGACGGATTCGGGAACGCAGTATATGGCGACATCGATATCCACAGTGTGCTTGATGAAAATGGTAGACAGGTAGCTCCGGAGGAATGGGTTCCTGTTCTGAATGAGGCGCTGGAGAGTACCGGCTTGCATAAGGCGGAGAACCTGCTCGGATGGGGTAATTATTCTCTGACCAAAACCTATAGCGTCAAGGCACATTCCCCAATCCAGCATGGTGCTCATGATGAATGGCACGAGCGTAATGATGAGACCTATGCCGGGGGCATCAATATGGGACCTCAACCCAGCGTATTGAATATTCGAGGTAGGGCCAGCCTGACAGATTATGAATTATTTACAACCGAACAATACCGGGAATATATGAGGAATTTTGCGAGGGACGGTGATAGCGTGTACACCGAAGCAGCCTGGAAGAAAGGTGCTGCACGAGTAAATCCAGTTAGCCGAATGAATATCAACGGTATAGTTATGGGTTTAAAATTTCGATATAAAATGTAACTTTCTGAAGAGATCCTTTTTATTGGTGCGGTTTCCTGGGTAAGGGGGTATATCCCCCCCAACCTGCCTTTCAGCCCGTCTCGTTCAGATATCGGAACAGGTCATAGCCTGCTCTTCGGAAGAACAGGCTATAATTTTTATGTCCGACGCTCGCCAGCAATGGGCATCGGTCGTGAATCCACAAACAAGCGTTTTATTAAAGCAGTTAAGGGCTCGCGTGTTCATCCCCTTTGATGAAGAAGACAGGGAGAAACAGGCGGTGTTGGCCTTCATTTTCCCCTACACTTATCATCCGGTGGTTAAAAGCCAGGTCATTTTCCATCACGGAGCGTCAGTTCAGTGCTTTTATCTGAATGCGCTCAGCCTCGATCATTCTGACCCTTGACCTGATCCTGGCCTCAAGTTGGTCTACAATTTGATGATTGTCCAGACGTTCCTTCTGTCTGATCCCATTCTCGTAGAACCCACTTTTTTTATTGCCCCCTGTCACACCAAGCGTAGAGACCAGCGCCTCTCCAGGACCGTTCACGATACAGCCAATGATGGAGACGTCGAGGGGGGTGGTGATGCCCTCCAGTCGCTGTTCAAGGGCATTCACTGTGCCGATAACATCGAATTCCTGTCGCGAGCAGGTTGGACAGGCGATGAAATTAATTCCCCGGGAACGAATACGAAGGGCATTCAGGATATCAAATCCGACCCTGACTTCTTCAACCGGATCGGCGGCCAGTGAGACTCGAAGGGTATCGCCAATCCCTTCAGCCAGGAGCATGCCCAGACCTACGGCTGACTTTACCGCGCCGCTACGCATCCCCCCAGCTTCAGTGATCCCCAGGTGCAGCGGCTGGTCTATTCGTGCAGCCAGCAGACGGTAGGCCCCCACGGCAAGAAATACGTCTGAAGCTTTCACACTCACCTTAAACTGGTCAAAATTCAGCGCATCAAGAATATCCACATGGCGCATAGCAGATTCAAGCAGGGCTTGTGGCGTCGGCTCGCCATACCTGGCCTGAATGTCTTTTTCAAGTGATCCCCCGTTTACCCCGATACGGATCGGTATATTCTTATCCCGGGCGCAGTCCACCACGGCACGGATCCGGGCCTGATTCCCTATATTTCCCGGATTGATACGCAGACAGTCAGCACCATATTCAGCGACCTTCAGCGCTATCCGGTAGTCAAAATGGATATCCGCCACCACTGGAACCCCGACCCGCTGTTTAATTAAGCGAAATGCATCGGCAGCCTCCATGGTGGGAACAGAAACCCGGACGATATCCACCCCCACCCGTTCAAGTTCGTTAATTTGTCGGACCGTCGCCTCCACGTCACCAGTAGGAGTGTTCGTCATGGACTGAACCGTGATCGGGGCTCCATCCCCCACAGGCACGCTGCCAATATAGATTCTGGTTGATTTTCGCCTTACCACAGGTGGTGTCCTGCTCATCATTTCATCCTCATTCTCACGTTAAGCAAATCGTCATACACCGACTGGTGATATGACCGATTTTAAGACCGGAAAAGCCGGCCTTTCCCTGATACGTTGGTGGCGCATAATATTCATATTAACTGGCCCCCCTTCCGCATAAGCCGAATCTGCTGAAACAGTTTTTTATCCGGACTGAGAAAAGCTAAAAGCCGAGTTATCGTCACCACTCACTTCATGTAAGACGTAATTTCTTACCCCCCTACCGTACAAAGAAACATGAAAAACTCACATTAATCTTATGTGAAAGGTGATATTAATCACTATTAATAACGTTACACCTCAGTTTTCTGTGGAGGGAGACATATTCCCCCCATGGTTCAGTCGCCGGATGGTAACACCATAATGATTTCACTACATTCTGGAGATGTTCCCCCTGCTAAAGAAGGGGCTCTATCCTCAATGTTTTTTCACTTTGCTGTTTATCTGTTCCAGCCTTCTGTTTCCCAACATAAATACGGGTAAATCCGGGTTCACCTTTTGCAGTCTGTTAACACGGGTATTAGTTTCATTCGATATTGCTCCGTCTGCGCGCTCTGATGCAACCAATATCCCTCTGACTTTCACTCTCTCCGTTGGAGGATAATCATCATGAACCCTTACGTCAGGTTTACCAATGACCAGTATCTCGTTCCTGTATAAGGTGCGATCAGGTAATAATTTTTCCGCCTCTGGCCTCTTATTAATTAGCTCTTCTGGGGATAACATATTTATATAAGACTTGATCCTCGGAAACGGTTTTCCAGTGAAGGAGTATCCTGCTACAGGAGGGCGAACAATCGTATCAGCTAACTTATAGGGTGAGTTCACCTCTCCTGTCTTCCCCTGCCTGCCAATATGAGTAGGGAAAGAAATGTCATGTTCATGGGTGGCGATAATATTTTGAGGAGGGAGTTCAACAATAAACCCAGACTCAGCGTAGGTACCTGTATATCTGTACCCACGTTCCCCATGCGTTTGCTTAACTTCTTTTGTATCAACCAGCGCTGCGCTGAATATATCCCTGGTCGCTAATACATCCTCGGCTGATTTTTGATAAAAATCGCTATCATCCCCCCGAACCATATGGGTAATAATATAATCACTATTGATAGACTCAGGAGCCCATGTTGCTATTTTACGAGGATCAGAAATAGATTGTAACTGTTCAGGTCTATAGCCGAATAAGATATAAGCTAAAGCTGCTGCTGCAATCAGTAAGCCGAGGTATAACGCAACTGGCGCAAGACCAGTGCTGTCAACAAGCGTGACGGGATTATTGCGGCACATCCGGAACAGGTTCAGGCCGTCCACCGTCCCCGCCGGGTCTGAGGAGAGCCAGCGTCCCGACCACGGCTGGTAGTACCGGTATCCGTAGTAGTACAGCCCCGTCGCGTCGCGCTCCTTCCCCGAGTATCTGATCGTTTTATAGTCGGCTTCCACCACGTTGCGTGCCGTCCATATCGCCGTGCCCCCGTACGGATAATATTCCTCCATACTGATGACCCTGCCGTCACCGTCCACCTCCAGCCCGCTGCTTCCCGTCAGGTTATCGTGGCTGTAGCGCACCTGGTCGTTGCTGATGCCGTCCGGCCTGCCCGACGTCCAGTGCAGCACCCGCACCTGCGCACGTCCCGCCTCGCCCGCCGTCATCACCTGCAGGCTTTCCGTTTCCGCGCCGCCTGCCGTTGTGGTCCGCAGCTCCAGTCCCGGCAGGTACACCACCCGCTGCGTCTGCGTGCTGCTGTTCGTCTTCTGCACGCTGACCTTCAGCACGCGCTGGCTGCCCGCATCATACCGATAGCTTTCACAGTCTGCGGTGTCGCCGTCACGCACCACCGGCGTCACTTTCAGCAGCTCATTACGCGCGGTCCAGACCAGCGCCTGCCCCGGCTGCAGCTGCGTCTGCTGCCCGCCCGCCGTGAACAGGCCGTCCACCTCTGCGGGGCTTTCCGTCAGGGTGCTCAGCACGCCCCGGTTGCTCCGGTTGCTTATGGTGATTTTCGTGGTGTAGGTGTTGTTTGTCGCAGGGGCGCTGTGACGAATCTGCGTCAGGTTGTCTCCCGCGTCGTAGGCGTAGGTACGGGTGTAGTTCGTGTACGCGGAGCTGTCTGCCGGAAGGGGAACCGTGGCTGACGGCAGGTGACTGCCCTGACCGGCGTTCGCCATCTCGCGCCCGGTGGCACTCACCAGCCGGTACAGGCTGTCGTAGGTATACGTGCTCTCCGGCACCACTTTCTGGTTGCGCCAGAAGCGGGTCTCTTCCGCATCGTTTCTGATGCCAAGAACATTACCCACCGGGTCATATTCATAGCGCAGGTCCTGCAGCACCTTCGTACCCGCAGCATGTCCGGCGGGGCGTTCCGTTTTAATCCCGGTCAGCCGCTGCGTCTGCGGCTCGTAGGTATACGTGGTCACCACGCCGTTGCCGTGCACTTCGCGCAGCTTCTGCCCGGCGGCCGAGTACGCCAGGGAGCTAACGATAACCCGCTCCGTGCCGCCCTTCACCGTCAGCCAGCTGCCCGACACCCGGCCCGCCACGTCATACGCCACGCGCTGGCGGTTCCCCTTCGCATCGGTGGTGGCCAGTACCGCCCCGGCGGCGTCCGCGGTGGTCAGGGTGGTGTATGCCTCGTCAGCCAGCAGGCCGTTCCAGGCGGATACCTCTGTCCCCTGCCAGTCAGCCACGGCGTCCGGGCTGTCCGCCTCCTTCAGCAGGCGGCGGGTCACCGACAGCGGTACCCCGGTCAGAGCCACACTGTCAGTCTGCGTCAGGCCGGCCGTGTCGTGGTGGCTGACGCACACGCCGGCCAGGTTCAGGCCCTGCTCCGCCTGCGTACTGCCGGCGTACACGAAGCGCTCCGTGACGCGGGCGGGTTCACCGGCCGCCTGCTCCGTGATGCTCACCGGGCGCCCGGGCAGCGACGCGTCCTCGTACTGCCAGGTGCGGGTCACGGCCCGGCTTATGTCCTCCGTACCATCACGGGTAATGCGGATGTTGCTGACCGCGATAAGGGGCCGGCCGGTGGCGTCGTTCAGCGTCACGGTGGTGCCGTTATCCACGCCCTGCGTGCGCAGGACGGCGCCGGAGAGGGCGTGACGGTACGTGAAGTTCGCCAGTCCGGCCGCGTGCAGGCGCGGGTCG
>NZ_KI973182.1:4545296-4546885 GCF_000534435.1 Enterobacter sp. BIDMC 26
GGCTTTTTTTAATATGTCCCGTTCGTCGGTAACCCGCTTCAGCTCCTTCTGGAGACGGCGGATCTCAGCCTGAGCATCTGACTGTTCGTTATTAGTGGAAGAATCCGGACCGCACTTCTTTATCCAGGCGTAAAGGCTGTGGGTGGTGATATCAAGACGTGTTGCAACGCTGGAAACAGAATAACCACGATCAACAACCTGTTTGACCGCTTCAATTTTAAACTCTTCGGGATAACCCTTACCGCTCATGGGCACCTCTCTTTAAGTCATCTTAAATGACTCTGAGGTGTCTGTTAAACCTGTGGCGATTCAAAGAACGGTTTGCCATTAGCGACCGGAAAATTCGCGTGACTAATCCGCTATTTCAGTGTTGCTGGATGCAGCAAACGTATCCTACCGTAAGGCTTTCCTTGGCTGTTAGAAGGGGCCGTTTTGGAAACGGCCCCTTCTAAGGTTCTACGGTGGAAGAAATTCCTGTGGTATCACAAACGGAACCATTGTATTTGTTGTCTGCTGGTACGTAACCCATTACCTCTGGGGACAGCAGAGGTGCTAACCTTCTTGCCTTAAGAAGGCTATCCCACCTTTAAATTTTATGATAATTCATTTTTTCTGGCTAAATCAGCTAGTTTGATATGTTTAGATTCATCTTTAATAACATTATTATCAGAATCACCGATATAAGTTATTTTTGTGTAAGGTACAATTACTCTTTTGGCCAACGCAGCTTTCATTTCCGGATCATTCATTGCTTTTGATACATCCTCCCTTTTTATCAGTAACTCAGGAGCTCCAATGATATGAACTTCAGCTACGCTTTCCGTCAAATTCATCCAGGAATTATCATCTGTTGATGTTAGATCTTTCCTTAGTGCTACATCATTCATTTTAGTCCAGTCTCCAGTTAGTATTACCTTTTCCATTAATGCGGCTTGTTGCTTTAAATGCTGCGTAATATTTTTCTTTGCCTTAAGATTACTAAAGTTTGTCGAGTAGCGTGCAACATTCAGCCCTGATGCATCTATTCTATAAAAATACTTCAGACCCGGCATCATCCTGGCGAAACGTTTCATTCCGAGTAGTGTTTCAGCTGTATATATTATTGGCTCTATAGTTTCTCCATTTTCAAATCTTCCTAGAGTCCCGTCTGTATTACTACTCAATGAGTTTGAAAAACCACCGGCTGCAACAATTTCCTCTGGACTGCGGCCATCAGCTCTATACAAAACTTGAGCATCATCCTCTACAATAATATTGTAATCAGTTGGGTCCTTCCCATCAGGATCCCGGAATGTGGCGGGATTATTGCGACACATCCTGAACAGGTTCAGCCCGTCCACCGTCCCCGCCGGGTCTGAGGAGAGCCATCTGCCCGCCCACGGCTGGTAGTACCGGTATCCGTAGTAGTACAGCCCCGTCGCGTCGCGCTCCTTGCCCGAGTAGCGCACCGTTTTGTAGTCCGCTTCCAGCTGACTGCGCGCCGTCAGGATGGCGGTGCCGCCGAACGGGTAGTACTCCTCCGTGCTGATAATATTCCCGTCGCCGTCCAGCTCCAGCCCGCTGCTTCCCGTCAGGTTATCGTGGCTGTA
>NZ_KI973182.1:4548777-4983972 GCF_000534435.1 Enterobacter sp. BIDMC 26
TCGGCGTGCAGCGCGTGACAGTCCGCAAGGCCGACGTCATCGCCGGCCGCCGCCAGAACCTGCTCCAGGGAAAAATCCCCGAGTTCCGACAGCGTGGTGATGTTCAGCTTTTCCGCGAGGGCCGCGAAGAGGGGCATATTCTGGATATGTTCTGACATAGTTACCTCAGTAAAGGAAAGTGAGCGCTCCGCGCGGTCCGAAAAGCGGTAAACAGAGACAGCGCAGAGAAATGTTCCCGGAGACCGGGGCGAAGTGACGTCATGTCACCCGGCGCGTCGGGTCTGCAGGAAGCCCGGTAACGGTAAGCCATATGTCCTGACCGGTCCTGTGAGTTAGCGGGAGTTATACGGGTGCGTCATGACTCACATTTTTGCGGCGGAGCGAAAGCGCGGGGAGAAAGAAGATTAACGCGGGAATACCGCCCCGCAGGGCGGCGTCCCCGGGCGAAAAAACGGTTAAGGAGGAAGGCACGGCCCCGGACACCTGAACGTTGTTAGTATTCACGGGCGGGCCTCACCTGACGTCGAGTGAGGGCGGAGGGAGCCGGGATATGAATCACCTGAACTCGCATAATTCATACCGGTACTACCAGCCGTGGTCGGGACGCTGGCTCTCCGCAGACCCGGCGGGGACGGTGGACGGGCTGAACCTGTTCAGGATGTGCCGCAATAATCCAGAGACATTCAGGGATGTAGCCGGTATGTATCCTGAGAGCGCCCATTATATTTGGCTGGGTAATGCTGAGCTTCCGGCTAATGCAATAAGTAATATGATACATTTTATATCAAACAATCCAGGTTATAAGGTAAATCTCTGGAGCGATTTTCCTGACAGACTGAAGAACAATATTATGGAGAGGGGTTACAGCAACGCAATATTTAATAAGATAAGCATTAAGGCACCGCCAAAACTTCCTTACTTATTGAGTTCAGCTATAGCTCGTGAGTCAGGAAATACACCTTATGCTAATTATGCTGCTGCTTCTGATCTCCTGAGGTTGGGGATCCTAAAAAAAACAGGGGGTGGGATTTATATGGATGTAGATGTGATGGTAAACAACAGTCTGGGAGAAATAACACCTCAAAGAGCAAGCAGTACTGGACCATCGGATGTTCTCATCCATAATGAATTATGGGAAGGCCGCCCTAGGGTTTCGAATGCAGTAATCATAGCCAGAGATAATTCAAACAGTCTCGACAGAATGATATCATATGCCACTGCGCCTTATAGTGGGAAATTATATGATATGGGAGTTGGCCGGGCGGCAGGAAAAGACTGGCTTAGTAAAAAACTCCAGTCATCCCCTTATAACTCTGTTTCTGTTGATGATATTATGTGGGTGCTGAAAAGATTTATCCCTGTGGTTCGCCGCGAAATAACTATGCTTGTCTCCGGTCCTGGGATGATTGATTCCTGGGTTCAGGCATCTGGTCTTAGTGCTCGTTTACAATCATCAAAATTTTTGGCTTCGCCTGAAAAGTTTGGTCAAAGAGGTTCAGGAGCATTAGGGGAATGGTCAAGAGGAATGAATGGGGATGGAACGTGGGCAAACTTAGCAGGGAAAAGACGAGCCTCGCTTTGAGGTCATAAGAAATTAAATGTGATCATTCTGAATCGCCACGGATAATCCAGGCACTTCCAAACCGTTGACTCTAAGGTGTCAGTTAAACTCATGGCGATTCACTTTTAAGGTTTTGTGTATATCTTCCCAATATAGCCCCTTTACTACCTAAATCATACATCTTATACTAATTCCATTCCTATAGCAGGCTTTCCTGATGCAAGAATACAATGTTTTTCTATCTGGAGAACCTATGCCTGTTGAATATATCCATTTTAAAAATTTACGAAAACTGGCGTTCACCGATAAAAGAAACGAAGATAGTCTTGAGCACAATTGCATAGAGCCTGGTATGATTAATATATTCTGCGGGCCCAATGGCAGCGGGAAATCAACGATACTGGACATTATTAGAGTACTCAGCGATCCTGAACTGTTGAAAACGCTGTCTCGAGAAAACATGCGTTCCAGTAGTTCTGGATCCTTCTTAATTGAATTAGACGGTGGCAAAAGCCTTACAGCACTGTTCCGTTCACGCATGTTTGGTAAGACTTATGCATGCATCAGGGCCACATTGAAAGATGCATCGATGTGCTTTGGTAGCATTATCGATTCCACCACGCCTGATACTATCCCCTCTGAATACATACTCACGGTTAGTAGCCTTGGGCAATGCGTTGCCAGGCGTAGCACGTACGGTATTGATGACCTGCCTTTGACCAGAGTCGTAAAATACTTAAACTTAAATGCTCAATATTTATCCGGAACAGCCGCATCGCCTTTAAAAAAAGGAGCTTATAGCTATAACAACCTTCAAATGAAGCAAGTTGATTATGTCACAAGACAGTGCTTCTCTCTTTCTAAATATGATCCCAATGCCCTGAGGGTATGGTTTAATGATGATACAGCCCAGACCAATCAGGTAAAAATTGATGACCTCCCGGCAGGATGGAAAGCGCTTGCTGGTTTACTTGCATGGCTATCATTACAATAGAAGCAGACAATTTGCATTATTGAAGAGCCAGAAGTACATCTACATCCAAAACTCCAGCGTGTACTTGCAATTCAAATGCAGGAAATCGCGAACAGAAAATCTCTCCAGCTCTTTATCAGTACGCATTCAACCGTATTTCTCGATTTCGAAATCTGGAAAGAAAATACAGCCAATCTCTATATAACCGACGGGAGAGGTATAAAGGAGTTTAGTCGCTCTGCAGAGCTACTCGCCATGATGGGAATACGTCCTGGGGATGTTTTTCATGCAAACGGTGTCATTTGGATCGAAGGGCCCAGCGATCGAATTTATATTAAGCACTGGCTCAAGCTTTATTGTGCTGAAAACAAACTGTCTGTTCCTATTGAGAACATCAATTATATGTTTGTTTTATATGGTGGGGCATTAATGAAGCATCTTTCAGCAGACCGAACCGATATGATCCAAACGGTGGCTGTAAACAGGAATTCAATTTTTGTTGCTGATAATGATAATGATGCAAATAAATCACTATCCCCGCTATTGTTAAATAGTAAGAGTTATAAAGAAGAAATCCGCAGGAAGATCCCGACATGGATTACTCAAGGTTATACCATTGAAAGTTATCTTCCGGATAACTTCAGAAATCGTTTCTTCGTTGATGAAAATAATGAATTAAAAAAAATAGTAAAACAAAAGTCACTATCGCGAGCATATTTGAAAGTGAAATCAAGACGTTAAGTGAAAGTTATAACACAAACCAGAATTTAGTTGACATGATTAAATGGATTCATTCGAATATTACGATGTGGAATTCTGTTTAAGTGAGCGCTAAGCGTATAGGTAATTTAATGGGTTTTATATATTGATAGTGCTTTACCCATGAACGCTTTGTGGCAAAAAATCTTAAAAATTAGCCAGTCAGCATAGTTTCCGAAAAGGATACTTATAAGTAAAAAATAACCCGTTTTTCTTGCGGAAGCCTTTTCCGGGAGCATGGCTAAAAATCAGGTACCTTCTATATGTGTGGTGTATCAAGTAACTACAGAAAAAAAAGTTCATATGCTAAGGTGTTACTAACTATGAGTCTGAAGGATAATAAATTACCCGGTCTTGGTATTCGCTATTTCCGCTAGCGAGCTATATCTTTTATTGACACGCATTGTTTATAGAAGTTAACTATAAACTCTAAGAACGGCCTGAGCACACATTTTACCGATGCTTTGGATAGCAGAATACTTACATGTAATAACCTATCAAACAGTAAGGTTATGAATGTGCTCTTGTTGATCTAGTTGTGGATAAATATCTAACCTATGGTCGTAAAAATATCAAATTAATGAATCCTATTTTCTTGACTTTGTGTCAGAATAATGGTCTCTATTTTGAGGGAAAAGAGAGCGTTTTTTTATTGGGCATGTTTCAGAGTTACATTTCCTGCATGAATCCATGTTCCTAAAAATATATATATGTTCAACAATCTCGTTGATGTCAATGATACCGCAAGGTATAGATGTCTTGACAGCATTTCCTTTCCAGAAAGACATAAAAGGGCCGAAGCTTTCTTCAAAAAAACAAATGATTATTCTTGTAAGGATAGGATCTGTCGAAAGATAGCTTCGGCGATACTGTTGTATGGATTTTTGTGGGGGGCGGTCTTTCCTTACTGAAATTTTTGGAAATTCCCCAGAGAATGAAAGAATAAACTTTCGAATTTCTCTCTTCAAACATTCTGCGATGTATATATATTGACCATTGTCATATGGCAGCGTGTTATACATGTTCTTCGAAATATACATGGGTGGAATGTTTTCCTTTATGGGACCAATAACACTAAGTATACTATAACACCCGCCAGGGTACTTCCCTCCGAGTATTGTTTTTAAAATTTCAAAAGGTTTTTCAGAAAGTGTCATTGATGAAATAGTTAAAGCTTTATTATGCGTTACGCATTTTTCAGAGTATTCATGATGCCATGACGATTTAAAATAACCATATCCGTTTTCTTTAATGGAGTCTATTATGCAATCCATACAGTATTTAATATGAGGAGCTTTATCTATACCTCCCTTACGAGGGCCCTTTGCATATAGATTTTTTAAATCTGTCAAATATTTTGTCGGATCGGAAAACATATGCGTATTCTTACTGGCTTGCCATGAGTTTCTGATCAAAAAAAGAAAGTCATGGTCATTATAACATTTAAAGAAATTGGCTATGTTCTTATTAAGATGGATAGTTTTTCTCCAGCGCGCATTATGACCGATTACATCTGAAAATTGCTCCATTCCGTTTACCAAACATACTCTGAAGATGAAACTGTGAAGTGTTTCATCCGAATGGTAAGCTATTTTTCCTGACATACAATCCTCTCGTATAAACTGCTTGCATTGAAAATAACTCCAATAATACAATGTAAAGCAAAGTTTGGCAGGTTTCAATAGTGTGTGCGTACTGTTTAAAAATAAAGAGAATATTAATCCTTTCTGCTTAATCGTGATCAAGCTGATTTAAACAATAGAGTAACAGTAAGTATTTGGTGGGTGATTGTGGTGAAGAACCATAGAATAATGTTTTCCAGTAGGTGATATTATTTTTTAGTGAGGGGAATAAGTTTTTACTGGAGTGATCAAGTCTTTCTGCTATACCGTATAGTTTATCGAGTACGGCTGTGTCTGGTTCACTGGTTAGACCTTTCAATAATAAAGACTTTGTAAATCGCTTAACAAGTAACGAATGATGGTTGCTGATAAATTCAGGTGAAAAACTACATATGAGTTCGAGAATTTGTGAAGAAAATGCAGCGAATTTGAAATCATCCTCTTTGCTGAGAGCGATCTTTTGTCTCTGATGGAGTAATCCATGGGAGTTGATCACTGATAATCTTGGAAATACTATTGAATTCAGCCTGACTTTATGATGATTGCAGGCAGTCACTCCGGCGATCTGATGCTGTCGGTGCCAGTACGCAACCCCAAAGTGCTTTACATCATGATATGTACAAACAGGGCAGTGTTTTAAAGGGGCAGGATGATCTTCTGCATAGGTTGATAATTTACAAAGAGTGTGTAAATTCATGGCTGAAAGTGTCAGGTCTTCAAGTTGCTTTCTGTAGGCTGGCATTGCCCACGCGTAGAGCGGGAGAAGCGTCTGTCGCGCCCAGAGTTCCTGTCCTGATTCAATCGTTTTTTCAGATAATATGTTCAGTAATGTGTTGAGGTAAGGATGAACTGAATGCGTTTTATTTTTGAAGAACACAGAAAAAAACTGGTTTGTGGTCATGCCATACACTTCCTGCGTTCTCACACATCGGCTGTAAAGTGTTTCTTCGGGAAGGGCGTTAAGAAGCTGCATATGTCACCCCGGCGAATGGTGATGATATGATAATTAAACAGCGTTTATTCAAATACAGGCTCTGTGCACAGTAAGCCGTAGGCAGACAGATGTGCAAAGCTTTTGTTTTCATTTGCAAGCGTTCGGAACACAGAGCTGTTTTCAATCCGGGACATGTTATCCTCAAATGCGTTTAGTACCTTCATACTCATATCCGCCAGTTCACTGTGCTGAGGTCGACTCAGATCCCCGAAAACAACCATTGAAGAAGTCTTCTGCTTGTTCCTGTTGCCGTTTACAGTTGTGGAACGTTCATCATTGCGTGCACGTACTGAGACTGACCTGGATGGGGGAAGTGCAAAGTTGATTTGAGTGCCAATAAATTCGTCTGAACTGGCCGATAACCTGGGTACCGCTGAACGTAGTACGGCTTTGTTAATGACCTCATTCCCGCTTCCTATCACCATCATTTGTGCTCTTCTGTAAATCATTTGTGCGATGGCCATATTGCCTTTCGAGAGCAAAAAAAGTGTCTCATTTAGCTCCGGTGTTAGCGGAGTTTCAACGTTCGTCCACTGAAGCGGCCAAAGATAATTGATAAAGGATTGCCAGTCTGTTGTGTTGAAATCCGGTAGGGAAATGTTCATAAAACCACCAGATTCAGCTCTCCTTGCTATCCTCAGTTTTTTTGAAAGTGTCTCTTCAAAGGGATGATTACCGCAAAACACAAGTGAAACGCCCAGTGAATCAACAATCTCATGCAGAAAATCAATCAAGGTTGATTCTCCGCCTGTTCGGGAAAATTTAAGTCTTTGCATTTCATCAATCACCAGTACGCCAAGAAATGCGGCTTTAATTCTTTGTGCGATCTGCCTTGCCAGACCACCATTTCTGCTTGCTGGTTTTGTTGGCTCCAGTCCCAGTATATTATCAAGCATGATAAGAATGGATTCGCAGAGTTCACGTACGCTGGCATTGTAAGGGCAGTTTACCTTCACCCAGATGACCTGGTCAGAAACCCCGGGATAAACGCCCTTATACTGGGTGTGTTGAATGACCTGAGGAAAGTGACCAAGAACCTGTTCGAGCATGGTTGTTTTTCCAGAACCACTGATACCCACAATGGTTAAGGTATCGGCACAGGGGTGAAAATAGCCATCCACGGGTTCAATATCCGGGCGTTCATCCCCGTAATAGTGAAGGTACTGCTGAGTGCTGCTTTTTAACGGATTTCGTGGGGCGTATCCGTCTCTGATGATTCTGGTGATATATCTATAGCATTCAATGTAGTTTGTCTGTGGGCAACGGAAATGCTTAATACGGTCAACGTATTGTCTTCTGATGGCCGCTGATTCGGTCCACCGGATATTTTCATCTAGTGGAGGAAAATTACTCAGAGCCATTAAAATTTCGGTATCGTCCAGCAAGGGCGGTAATGCTTCGATTAACGGGTTTCCCCGATGCTCCGGGAGTATGGCTTCATTATACCGTGCGATGACATTTCTCATTTTTCTTCACCCTTCGCGTCATTTTGGTTATTTTTTGTAGCCAGCCATTTTTCCTTTTCTTTAGGACCCGGAAGCAGGATTATTTTTTCTTGTGGCAGCTGCAGTGTGCCATCATCCAGATCTCCCGACAAAACCGCGTTTTTACTCAATTCTTCTCTTTTATTTTCCGTTATGTTCTTTATTCTGGAGCTATTGTGTGGTTTCAGGTGATTCAGTCTTTGCAGGCCTGTCTCTTGTAATGCTTCAGAGAACTTTTTCACAATATAGGATGTTGTGGTGACCGGTGACTTTTCACTATGCAGATCAACCCAGTCGGCCAGGGCATCAGCCTCAATATGTGGCATCCCCTTGAAAATATAACGTTTTTCGAGTAAAGAATGGCGGGTAAACGGTTTGTTTCTATCAAGGCGGACATAGATGAAGTCCACACAGTTGTCGTCGATACGGGCTTCGCAACTCGATTGCCCGAAAACACGTGCTGCCGAGGCAAGTCCTTCTTCGCATTCATAATAGAGATTGTTATACTGCAGCCCACCGGGAGTAATGCTTACACGTTCCGGAGGCAGAAGCCTCGAAATGACTTCATCCTCCAGAATGGTGCGCGCGCTGAATCTGCTTTTTTTGAGACTTATCAGCCAGCTATTCAGGGGGGACATAGTGAGGTCATGTTCTATCAGAAGTGGATTAATATAGGCGAGTTCTTTAAAGATGGCCTGATTGTGCTCCAGAATGGCGAGAATAATCGTTTTTGTAACCTCCTGTAACGTCAGGCAGGCTCTTGATGTTGGTACTGGCTCACCTTTCACAATAAGTCCGCCTCTTGTTGAGCCTAGAAGCTGATGAATTGCCTCTTGGTTCAAAATACCAAATCGCCTCTCAACGATACTTTTTTTGTCAGCCCTGTAGCTGGGAGCAAATTCCAGCGTTGTTATTGGTGTTACGATATCCTGGGGTTTAAGGCCGATCATTTCGCCGTTGTCACAAACCAGTTTTACCGGTACGTGAGAGCAGGGCCAGTCCCTTACGGAGATGTTAATACCAAATAATCTGCAAAACTCTTTCTTGGGCATAAAACAGTTGGCTAATGCCTGTCGGGCTGCTCGCCAGGATGCATGGTATAGAGAAACATGAACACCGGTGACCATTCTGGTCGCCCGGTCGACAATGGTATATATCGTTGGTCGGCCAATTACGCTGGTTTTGTTCAGGCTGGAGACCAAGTGAACATCCGCAACAGTGGCATCAATCTCAAAAACATCGCCAGGAAGTGTTCTTGTGTTAGCAGCGGAGCCAAGGCGAGCTCGCTGGTTAAGCATAAAAGATGATTCCGTTGCTCTTGCTCGTATCCTTTTATCCTGAGGAATGCGTTTTTTTCCCCAGTATCTGAATTGCCTGAGCGAGGGGATGCAGGGAGCCTTGCCCGCTGTGCGGGCATGCTCAATCTCATCACGGAAAAAGTCTTTCAGATATTCTTCATAAGTACGGGCGAAAGAAAAACCTCCGACTTTCAGGTAATATTTTTTTAACGTCCTGATAATGTTTTTTTTGTCTTCGTTTTTAAGTATATAAGTACTGGCGCGTTGCATCGGTAAAACCCGATTTTTCTTTTTATTTCCCAGTGGGATTGTGTCTGGATTGCGTTCTTTGCCGGGGGCGCCGCTACGGGAATAGGCGGGTATTAATGCATAACTATTTTGGCCGTACCGCCAGTATCGCGTCAGAAGTAGTCTTAGATGCTGGGGGTTAACACCAGCATCTGAAGCATGGTGTGTTAAAAGTGATGAACGCAGAGACGAAGTAAAATCATAGAGAAAATTGCCATCCTGGATAAGGGGTAGAATTAAATTGTAATTTTCATCTCGTTTATTTTTGCTTTTCTGATCGAGGCTGTCCTCATCAACCAGCATGTATTGCGGAAGTGCATACGTGGCGCTAACGACTACACGGGTTTTAACAAGAAGTATGAAACGCCTGAGAGAGAAAAAGAATGGCTTGTTTGTGCAGTTTTCCTGAAGCTCGAAAAGGATGAGGGTATCTGTATCAATATACATGCCGAGTATGCGGTACAATCCGGATTTCAGCCCATCTGTATCATTTGTTTTCCAGACACTATTTAGGGTTATTTCCATAGCTCAGATACCTTCTTGTCACAGGTGTTGCTCAGAACACGCAGCACTCCCACTTCAAGTATAGGAGTGGTTAAATCAACCTGGATAAATTTTCTGGCAATAAGCAACTGGATTACAGTCAGGATATCGCTGTACTCGACATTAAACTTCCTGGCCTGCGAAGAACAGAGCGCTTCAATAATGTGGTCTCCCGGCACTAACGCGGAGGCAACTTCCTGATAGGGTAAATGATCATGACATGAGGCATCCATTCGTAGTGCGGATGTTGCCCAGGATATGTTTTTACTTATGATACGATTGAGTTCAGAGCCAATATACACTTTAAATTCAATGCCATGTAGCGCCCAGAAAAGGCGCTCAATTTCTAACTTTTCAGCAACCCGGACAGTAGGTACACCATCGGGTTTCACTGCAAACGCCTTATATTTTATTCCGCCGTCAGGCTCTTTGATGGTCAGAAGGAAATCGGTGGTCATAACATATAGAACCGGGGGGCCACTCACGCCAATGACAATAGGATGTTTTACAGCAATGTGACTGGCAATTTTTTCTGTGAGATTCAGGGGAAGTAAAGGGAACTGTTCACGAATATCAATAACTGAATCATTGAATTCGGCCTGATAGAAGAAATCACTTTCAATGATCGACATGAAGTGATGCGCGCGCATGGTTTTTAGACCAAATACAACCGAACGATTGCCATGAGATTTTACATCCTGAACTCTTAGCCAGGGCTGATAGTCCTGCATATGCCCGGACCCCACGCCTTTACTAAGAGCCTGCTCATAATCCTGATAGGACTTAAGCCTTCTTCCTCTGCTCATGATTTGTATTACCGCAATGTAAGACAGCTGTATGCTGCGTTCAGTGAACGTAACCCGAAGCTGAGGTAGTGACCCTACAGCTACAACATGCAAGATCCTTCTTTTGCTTCATATTCCGGTTAAGCTTGCGCGTGATCATTAACCAGAGTTGCAGGTGATGGTTACTTGCAAGTAGAAACTGAATGAACGAGCTGTCAGTAAGCTGCTGCACTCGGACTATATTGATGTATTTAAGTATACAACTTTAATGTCATTTTGCGAGGTTAGCGGTACAACTTTAATGTTAGCGGTACAACTTTATTGTCACATCACATCCTCTTCGTGTTTGTCTGGTGTTGTGGCACACTAGCACCATAGCTAACTTTTAGTAAGTACGTACATAAAGGTAAGTATGAAAACAACGATACCGACACTCAGCGAACAAATGCGCGATGGCAACCTCTTCGCGGAACAGTGTCCTTCCAGAGAGGTTCTCAAACATGTCACCAGCCGCTGGGGCGTGCTGATTCTGGTGGCCCTGCGACAGGGAACCCACCGTTTCAGCGACCTGCGCCGAAAAATGGGGGGCGTCAGCGAAAAGATGCTGGCCCAGTCGCTACAGGCGCTGGAACAGGACGGGTTTGTTAATCGCGTCTCGTATCCGGTTGTACCACCGCACGTTGAGTATAGCCTGACGCCGTTAGGGACAGAGGTGAGTGAGAAAGTGGCCGCGCTGGCGGACTGGATAGAAGTGCATACGCCGCAGGTGATGGCGAACCGGGAAGAACGCGCGGCGTAAAGGCAGGCCGGGTAAGGCGAAGCCGCTACCCGGCACACACCGCGTTACTTGCTTAAATCCACCTGATAAATGGCGAAGCCAATATCATCCGTTGCAACTTTCTTCATCGGATAGTGGGCGTTATCGTTAATAAACGCCGCCGCTTTATCGGACGGTGAAGTTTCAAAACGGATGTCCAGCGGCGTGTCGCTGTGAATGGGAGCCAGGCGCCAGTTGTTGTCCACTGCCGGATGAATGCCCCCCGCTTTTTTGGACTCCGCGCTGATCCACGCCGCCAGCACCGAGCGGTTCTCGTCCGGTGAGGCAAAGGCAATATGGCTATCTCCCGTGCCGGCAAACTTGCCGCCGTAGGCGCGGTAGTTATTGGTTACCACCAGGAAGGTGGCATTCGGGTCGATGGCTTTGCCCTTAAAGGTCAGGTTTTTGATGCGCTCGGCCTGCGGGTTAATGACCTGGCATTCGCCGTCATATTTTGCAGGCTGGGTAACATCAATCTGATACTCCACACCGTCAATCACGTCAAAGTTATAGGTCCGGAACCCGTCCCAGTTAATCAGCGACTGCGGCTTGCTGCTCTTCGGATCAATCTGGTTAAACTGCCCGGCGGAGCACTCCAGCCATTCCTTCACCTCTTTACCCGTCGCTTTCACTACCACCAGGGTGTTCGGATAGAGATAGAGATCGGCGGCGTTACGGAAGGTCAGCTGGCCCTTTTCGACTTCAACGTAGCTTGCCGGGTCATTCTTACGCCCGCCCACTTTGAACGGTGCCGCGGCCGACAGCACCGGCAGTTTTGCCAGGTCCGGGTCGCCCTGAATAACGTGTTCGACATAGGCTTTTTGCGCCATGTTAACCACCTGAACAGTCGGGTCATCCTGCACCAGCGCCAGGTAGCTGTACATGTTATCCGCCGATTTACCGATCGGCTTGCTGACGAAGTCGCGGGTGGCGTCGTGATCGTGCTTCAGCACGTCGACCAGTTTTTTATCTTCGGCGGCCAGTGATTTTTTAGCCGCAGCGTCGTAAATCGGGCGCGCCTCTGCTTTTGACTGAGTGACCTTCCAGTCGCCGCCGTCGTTATTGAGGACCAGATCCACCACACCAAGGTGATCGCCCCACATGCCCGGCATCACCGACGGCACGCCATTGAGCGTCCCTTTCTCGATGTCTGCACCCTTAATGTTGGCAAAGTCCTTACCCGGGAAGACCGCGTGGGCGTGGCCGAACAGAATCGCATCGACGCCCGGGACTTCACTCAGATAATAAACGGAGTTTTCCGCCATGGCCTGATACGGATCGGCGGAGAGTCCCGAGTGCGCAACCACCACCACCAGATCTGCGCCTTTTTCGCGCATTTCCGGCACGTATTTGCGCGCAGTTTCGGTAATATCGTTAACGGTCACTTTACCGTCGAGGTTGGCTTTATCCCAGGTCATGATTTGCGGCGGTACAAAGCCGATATAGCCGATTTTAAGCGTCTGTTTTTTACCGTCCTGATCGACAACCTCGGTCTCTTTAATCAGATAGGGGGTAAAGAGCGGCTTCTGCGTCTTAACGTCGATGATATTGGCGTTAACGTACGGGAATTTCGCGCCAGCCAGCGCATCGTGCAGGTACTTCAGGCCGTAGTTAAATTCGTGGTTGCCCAGGTTGCCGACGGCATAGTCCAGGGTGTTCATCGCTTTATACACCGGGTGGATCTCGCCTTTCTTCAGCCCCTTCGCCGCCATATAGTCCCCGAGCGGGCTACCCTGAATGAGATCGCCGTTGTCGACCAGCACGCTGTTTTTAACTTCATTGCGGGCGGCAGCGATCAAACTTGCCGTGCGTACCAGTCCGAATTTTTCCGTCGGGGTATCTTTGTAGTAATCGAAGTCCATCATGTTGCTGTGCAGGTCGGTAGTTTCCAGAATTCGCAGGTCTACCGTCGCCGCCTGTACGCTCACTGCAATCAGCGTCGCCAGGAGCGTTGCGCTAAACTTAATCATCAGAGGAGTCCTTTTTTCGATCCAGGCCACAAAAGAATATGTATCTATAGCGTGTTGCTTACATAAATGTGAATCCTGACAGAAAAAAGCGCCATGAAACCAGAATTGCTTCACAGATAGCGGAATTGTTCCCATTACGATATAACTAAAACAAAGAGTTAACCCCACTGCGTTAACAAAGAGGTGGAGAATGTTAGATAAGATTTGTCAGCTCGCACGGGATGCGGGAGATGCCATCATGCAGGTGTATGACGGTGCAAAACCGATGGAGGTCGTCAGCAAGGCAGATGACTCTCCGGTCACCGCGGCAGATATCGCGGCTCACAAGGTGATCCTGCAAGGACTGCAGGCCTTAACGCCGGATATCCCGGTCCTGTCAGAAGAAGCGCCGCAGAGCTGGGACGAACGTCAGCACTGGCAGCGTTACTGGCTGGTGGACCCCCTCGACGGCACCAAAGAGTTTATCAAGCGTAACGGTGAGTTCACCGTCAACATCGCGCTGATTGAAAAAGGCAAAGCGGTGCTTGGGGTGGTATACGCGCCGGTGATGAAGGTCATGTACAGCGCTGCAGACGGTAAGGCGTGGAAGGAAGAGTGCGGCGTGCGTAAGCAGATTCAGGTGCGCGATGCGCGTCCACCGCTGGTGGTGATCAGCCGGTCGCACAGCGACAGCGAACTGCAGGAATATCTGCAACAGCTGGGTGAACACCAGACGACCTCGATTGGTTCATCACTGAAATTCTGTCTGGTGGCGGAAGGTCATGCCCAGCTCTACCCTCGCTTTGGGCCAACGAACGTCTGGGATACCGCGGCAGGGCATGCGGTCGCCACGGCCGCCGGGGCACATGTTCATGACTGGCAGGGTAAGCCGCTGGACTACACCCCGCGCGAATCCTTCCTTAACCCCGGCTTCCGCGTCTCTATTTATTGAGCCAGCAGTTTGTGCAGCAGGGCGACAACCTGCTGCACCTCTTCCTGGGTTAATGCCCCGTCTTTCACCCACTGCACGCGGCCGTCTTTATCCAGCACGATGATTGCAGAGCTCTCTTCCTCCAGTTGCCACGCCTTACGCGTCACGCCGTTGCTGTCGACAATAAACTGCGACCACGGATAGAGTTTTTTATTGCTCTCAAGGCTTGAACGCACAAACATGCCGGAGCCAGGAATGGCATCGTCAGTATTAACAATCGTGGTGGTCTGGTAGCGGTCGTGTGGGAATTTTGCGGCCTTGATCGCTTCCACCAGGTTGGCATTTTTCTCTTTTGCGGATGTACGACCGGCAATATGTTGTACAACTCTCACTTTGCCTGCGAGCTGCGCGCTATTCCACGCTTTGTAGCTAAACTTATCATTGTCGAGAATCAATTCTCCCCGGTCAGCAATGCCGACTGGTGGTACTCGTTGTCCTTTTTCAATCGCGTGAGCGCTAGCCCACAGAGGCAGAAGCAGACAGGCTGCTGCAAGGATAGTACGTAGGGTCATGGTGTTTCCTTATTGTTTGCAGGTGATCCGACCACTTGGTCATACGCTTTTAATCATAAGTGCGATCAATGTGGTTTTCCCGCAATCCCGATGCCAGTTTGCGGGTGAACGCACATATCCATGAAAAAACGACGGCTTATACTGCCCTGAGTGAAGCTTTGCAAAGATTATTCTGAATAATTGTAATCAAACGGTAAATAAACTTATGCATACTGGGTAACACCGTAGTTCTGGTCTATAGTCTTTGGGCAACAAAATTTGCGCTCAGGACAGTCGGGCCGATTGTGGCACCGCAAGAGCGTATGATTCGCAGGAGATACAAGAATGAAAATTTTCCAACGCTACAACCCGCTTCAGGTGGCGAAGTACGTGAAGATCCTGTTCCGTGGACGGTTGTATATCAAGGATGTTGGCGCTTTTGAGTTTGATAAGGGCAAGATCCTTATCCCAAAAGTGAAGGACAAGCAGCACCTGTCTGTGATGTCTGAAGTCAACCGTCAGGTTATGCGTCTGCAAACTGAGATGGCTTAACCAACGTGCTATGCAGTAGTTAAAAACGCAGTTGATAAAAAAACGGCTCCCGATGGGAGCCGTTGATGTTTATGGACCTTACGCCGACACTTTCTCTTCTGCGTCAGGCATCCGCGGCACCAGCACGGTCGGTTTATTATCGATACGCGTCACCAGCAACTGGTCGATGCGGTAGTTATCAATATCCACCACTTCAAACTTGTAGCCAGAGAACTTCACCGAGTCGGTACGTTTCGGGATTTTTCGCAGCATAAACATCATAAAGCCGCCAATGGTCTCGTAATTACCTGACTGCGGGAACTCGTCGATATCCAGCACGCGCATGACATCGTCAATCGGCGTACCGCCGTCGATAAGCCATGAGTTCTCGTCACGCTGCACAATCTGCTCTTCCAGACCCTGGCCAACCAGGTCGCCCATCAGCGTGGTCATCACATCGTTGAGGGTGATGATGCCCACCACCAGCGCGTATTCGTTCATGATAACGGCAAAATCTTCACCGGCCGTTTTGAAACTTTCCAGCGCTTCAGAGAGGGTGAGGGTATCCGGAACAATCAGGGTATTGCGGATCTGAACGCCGCTGTTGAGCGCCAGGCTCTGGTTGGCCAGCACGCGATTCAGCAGGTCTTTCGAGTCCACATAACCGATGATGTGGTCGATATCTTCATTACAGACGAGGAACTTGGAGTGCGGGTGCTCGGCCACCTTTTGCTTCAGGCTCTGCTCATCTTCGTGCAGGTCGAACCAAATCACGTTTTCACGTCCGGTCATGGATGACGGTACGGTGCGGGATTCCAGCTCAAACACGTTCTCAATTAACTCGTGCTCCTGCTTGCGCAGCACGCCCGCCAGGGCACCCGCTTCGAAGACCGCATAGATATCATCAGAGGTGATATCGTCTTTTCGCACCATCGGAATTTTAAACAGGCGGAAAATGCTGTTGGCCAGGCCGTTGAAGAACCACACCAGCGGACGGAACAGGAACAGGCAGAAGCGCATCGGGTTGATGATGCGCAAAGCCACAGCTTCTGGCGCAATCATACCGATGCGTTTCGGGGTCAGATCAGCGAAGAGGATGAACAGGCCAGTCACCAGCGAGAAGGAGAGAATAAAACTCAGTTGCTCGGAGAGTTCAGGTGAAAAGTAGCGTGCGAAGAGGCCATGAAACACCGGTGAAAATGCTGCATCCCCCACGATACCGCCCAGGATGGCGACCGCGTTCAGGCCAATCTGCACCACGGTGAAAAACATTCCCGGGTTTTCCTGCATTTTGAGTATGCGTGATGCGTTAACGTTGCCTTCGTCAGCAAGCAGTTTCAGTTTGATTTTACGGGAGGCGGCCAGCGAGATCTCGGATATCGAGAAAAATGCACTGACGGCAATGAGACAAAGTATCACTAAAATACTGTTTAACATAGTTTATCCGGCTTCAGCCAGATCCTCGGAAGGGAAGTTAATTACATTTGTGTGAAGACACATAGAACGTCAGCTCGTAGCGTTGAGCTGATTATTTCAGCGGGTAGTATAGCGTAAAGGCGTGTAAATCTGCCAGAGGTCACATTTTGGCATAAAACCGGCCGGGCAGCGAAGCGCTGCCCGGTACGTACGGCTATTTTACTGCGGATAAACTGGCGTTTCCTGCCGCCCGGCGCGTGGCATCCCCTCCCCACACCTGATCATACTCATAGCCGGTGAGCTGTTTGATCACCACGCGGGTGTTGGCGTCGCAGTCGCGATAATCTCCGCCCAGCTTGCGGCGCGCAATCTCCTTCAGCAGCAGCTTGTGTGTCTCGCGGGTCAGTTTAAATTTGTAGGTCGTGAAGAAGCTCACGGCCAGAAGGGCCGCCGTCGCGAAAATCAGCAGGCCGATAATGGCCCCCAGCGCGCTTTCAGGCTGTGCGCCGCTGCCCTTCACAAACCCTGACTCCTGCAGCACCAGGCCGATGATCATAATGGCAATTGCCACGGTGCTTTTGCGGGTCAATACCATCACGCCGGCAAAAATCCCTTCGCGGCGCTGCTGCGTTACAATCTCATCGATATCAGGGATGAAACTGTAGATATTCCACGGGATGTAATAAAGACCAGAGCGGGCAGCACCGAGCAGGATAAAGACCCCCGAGAACAGCAGCGTTGGCACCTGCGTTTTGGTGAGGTAGACCGTAAACAGGAATATCAGCACGGCGAAGATACAGCCATAAGAGAGGCGCAGCGCCGCGGACGGCGTGATATTCAGCCGGTTCAAAAGTAGCATAAATCCGTACGTGCCTGGTACCGAGGCAAAGGCGGCAATGCTCAGCCAGCCCGACACGGCCGCCGCATCCTGGCTCAGACAATAAACGACATAATAGGTAAAGACCGAGCCGAAGACGTCCATCGCAGTAAACGAGAAGATATAAATAATGATATGCAGGCGGAACGCGCGGATGCGAAAGGACGAAAAGAGGTCCAGTACCAGATATTTCAGATGATTGGCTACCCCGCTGCTGCGCTGGTTATCTATCTTAAAATCGGACTCCTGATGCACATCTTTCGCTTCCCACGTGGTGTACCACGTAATAAACACCGCAAGGCAAAAAACGCAGGAAAATATCAGTCCGGTGAGCGTATAGGTAAACGGATTGTCTTTCCCGGTGAACTGCATAATGACGCCGGGGACGGAAACGGCAAGGAACCCCCCAAGCTGAGAGCAGATCATGCGCACCCCTGAAAGTCGGCTGCGCTCTTCGTAGCGGTTCGTCATTTCTGCGGCCAGCGTCTCCCACGGCACCAGCACCATCGCCGACAGCAGTTCAATCGAGAGATAGGTTCCCAGGTAATACCAGTACCCCATATCCGTCAGCCACAGCAGGGCATACAAAAACATTAACGGGGAACTCAGTAATAAAAAGAAACGGCGACGGCCAAATTTACGGCCGAGCCAGGTACCCGCAAAATTATCAGTGATATAACCCATGATCGGGCTTAACAGCGCATCAATGACGCGGGCGATAGCAAATATAGAGCCCGCTTCAATAACAGACAGCCCGCAATAGGTCGTGTAAAAAAATAACAGCCAGGTGCCGATAATGGCGAAAGCGCCTCCGCCAAACAGATCGGTTATGCCGTAGCCAAGCGCCACGCCATAACCAACTCTACGTTCAGTTGGTTTGACCATAATAATATCCAGTGTAGGGTAATGATTAACCCGTTTTACGGGGCGTATTTTTATTAACGTCTGGAATTCAAATTACGTTCTGGTTGTTGATATTTATCCATTGTCTTGTTTGAGATGACCGATAAATAGCCTCCACAAGGGTGAGTGATTTTCCGGCGGTACGGATATCGATATAGTCTCTGTTTTCCGGATGATGAACGGCAGTATAAAACCGGTGGATCGCCTGCTGATGACCCAGCCCCCAGTAGCTTTTTACCGTGCCGTCGGGGGAATCATCGCTTGCCAGTTTTAACCGCTCACCCGGTGTGACGCGCCAGAGAGTGTTGTCATTCAGCAGCAGCGAGCCGTGTTCACAGTGGATCTCCAGCAGGAGAGGGGCGTCCGTGGTGTGGCAATTGCTGGCATAAAACAGGCCGCGGGCGCCGTTGGCGAAGTGTAGCGTGGCCATTGCGCTGTCTTCGCCTTCGGTCACGTCTGCCAGCTCACCGCTATCCACCACGCCTTTCACTCGCGTCACGCCTTCACCGAACCACTGCATCAGGTCGAGCGTATGGATTGCCTGGTTGATCAGCAGACTCCCGCCTTCTGTTGCCAGCCGACCGCGCCAGGGGCTTTGCGTGTAGTAAGCGCCCGCGCGTGACCATGTGAGTACTGCCCTGATGCTGAGCATTTTCCCCAGCTGTCCATGGCCTAACTCCTGCCGAATACGCTGGCTGGTGGGGTTGAGCCGGTTCTGATAGCACACGCCGAGCAGGCTCTGAGCCCGATCGGCGGCACGGGTGATATCAATGAGTTCACGGGTGTTCATGCCCACCGGTTTTTCGCAAAAAACATGCTTCCCGGCGGCAAGTGCCGCCAGAATCATCTCTTTATGCTCGAAATGGGGCGTACAGATGTGTACCACGTCGATGGCATCATCCAGCAGCATTTCCCGGTAATCCTGATAAAAACGGCATTGATAGTCTTTCGCCAGCGCCAGTCCTTTAACGCTGTCGATGTCGACCAGCGCACGCAGCGCGACGTTGGGTATCTGGCGCAGGGCATTGACATGGCAGCCATGAATCGCCCCGCCGCCGATGATAGCGGTATTCAGGATAGTCATCTCCGGCTCCCCTTAACCCGCCGCGTTGGCGAGCATTTGAGCCTTCACGCAGAGCTCCGCAGCCTTGAAGGCGTGCGCCTGCGTCATGGCATTTTCAGTCCGATGGAGACAGTCGAGGATCAGTTCGCCAAAGAACGGGAATCCGACCTGGCCTGCCACCGGATAACGGAACTCCCCCTCTTTATTGACGAGATAAACCACATCCTGCTCGCCACGGGTTAAATCGACGTATTTGCGGATTTCGATGTAGCCCTCGGTGCCGAGCAGCGTCAGTCGCCCGTCACCCCATGTGGACAGCCCGTCCGGGGTAAACCAGTCGCAGCGGAAGTAGCCGCTGGCGCCGTTTTCGCCTTTGAGCATTGCGTCGCCAAAATCTTCAAAGGCGGGGTACTGCGGGTGTTTAACGTTCCGGACCTGGCTTGCTATCACGGTGGCATCGCGGTTGCCGGTGTAAAAAAGGAACTGCTCAATCTGATGGCTGCCGATGTCACACAGGATGCCGCCGAAGTATCGCCGATCGTAAAACCAGTCTGGCCTTCCTTCGCCTTCACGGTGTGGGCCTGTCCCCAGCGTTTGTACCACGTCGCCGATGGCACCTTGCTTTACCAGTTGACCGGCAAAGACAGCACTCTCAACATGCAGACGTTCGCTGTAGTAAACCGCGTATTTCTTACCGGTTTTTTCAACCATCGCTTTGGCATCTGCCAGCTGTTCAAGGGTGGTGAGCGGCGCTTTGTCGGTAAAGTAATCCTTCCCCGCTGCCATCGATTTCAGCCCCAGCGCACAGCGTTCAGAGGGGATGGCGGCGCCTGCCACCAGACGTACCTCGTTATCGGCGAGGATCGCCTCCAGCGAATCTGCCACTCTGGCCTGCGGATACTGCTGGATAAATTTATCCACTCTGGACGGATCGGGATCGTAAACCCATTTCAGCGTGGCGCCGGCTTCAATCAGCCCGTTACACATTCCATAAATATGCCCGTGGTCAAGCGCGGCAGCGGCAAAGACAAATTCACCTTCCCGGACAACGGGCTGAGGTTTGCCGACTGGCGCGTAGTTCATTCCGTCATGTTTATTCATCTTCAGATTCCTCGATCCAGATCTTTACCCAGGGGGATAGCGCCCACTTCGCTGAAGTTGGCCACGCTTGCGGATTTCTCATGAAAACGGGGGGCGAGGGTGTTAATCCCGCCGGTACGGTAAAACGGATCGTCACGTGGAATGGGGAGCGAGACCACGGTGCGGGTGATGGCAGATTTATAAATTGCGGTAATCAACTCCAGCGAGCGTTTTCCCTGTAATCCATCCACCAGCGGAGCCGTGCCGCGTTCAATACTCAGCAGCAGGTCGTTTATCTGCCCGGTATGCAGCGTCCACGCGAGTGCCGGCGTCTGCGCAAAAACAGCGTTGAGCTGTGCTTCCCGTTGCTGGTCGTGAGTTTCCTGAGGAAAACCGTTATCAGCACTCACGCTGGCACAGGCTTGCCAGGGGGCAGAGATGCGCGCGCGATCGCCCTGGATGACGATCTTCTGATCTTCGCCGTGATGCACCACCGAGGCGGTAAGCTGCGTGAGTGCGCCGCTGGGATATTTGAATATTGCGGCGCTGAGGTCTTCCACTTCGGCATTGTCATGCGCCACGTTGGTCATCATCGCCACCACCTCGGATGGAAACCCGAGCATCCACTGAATAGCGTCGATATGGTGAACCGCGTGATTGAGCGTGCAGCCGCCCCCCTCTTTTTCCCAGGTGCCACGCCACCACAGATCGTAATAGCAGTGGCCGCGCCACCAGAACGAATCCACCTGCGCATGGCAGATTTTGCCCGCGAGGCCGGAATCCAGCGCTGCTTTTAAGCGCCAGAAGGCATCGGTAAAGCGATTTTGCGCAATGATGGAGAGCGTTTTGCCGCTGGCCTGCTGAGCCGCAATCATCGCGTCGCACTCCTCAAGCGAGGCGGCCATCGGCTTTTCACACAGCACATGGCACCCGGCCTCCAGTGCATCAATGCTTATCTGTGCGTGGACATACGGCGGGGTGCAGACATCGACGATATCGACGTCTGGTTCGGATGCCAGCATCTGCTGATGGCTCTCATACACGCGGGCCTGCGTCAGGCCGTAGCGCGTTTTTTTCTCGTGCGCTTTTTCCGGGTAGATATCCACCAGCGCGACAATCCGGCAGCGCTGACCAAACTGCAAATAACCCTGAATATGGTTATGTGAGATATTGCCTGTACCTACAATGGCGATATTTAGCATCGTGTCGTCTCCGGAGTTACCAGGTGCCTGAGGCATCAAGCGTCACGTTTATGGCCTCTTTAGCAACTGAGGTGCTGATGCGTTGCTGGAGCAGGCGCAAGTAGTGTTTCTCGTTGATCGGCAGTTCGACCCAGTCGTCAGTCCAGGTGGAAAGATGCATGGCATTGGAGAGCGTCAGGCCGTGGAGCCCGTCCAGGCCCGGCGCAATCAGCGGTTCACCGCGCAGGATGGCGGCGCAGAAGTTTGCGGTAATGACATGATGTTCGCTGCATTCGGCGGCGACAGGAATGTCGACCTCCCAGCATTCAGGCTCCCCAAAACCGTTTTGCCAGCGGGCGTTAAAGTCGGTTTCGGACTCACGTAGCCGCCAGTAGCGAAGCCGCCCCTCTTCGACGACCACTTTGCCGCGATCCCCGACGATCTCCAGGCGATTTGTCCCCGGCGTTTCTGCCACGGTAGTGATAAATACACCGGTAGCCCCATTGGCATACTCGGCATAGGCGGTGACCTCGTCTTCCACTTCAATGTCACGATGTTTGCCGAACTGGCAAAACGCGCGCAGGCGGACCGGCATGCCCACCAGCCACTGCCAGAGATCGAGCTGATGCGGATCCTGGTTGAGCAAGACGCCGCCGCCTTCTCCTTTCCAGGTCGCGCGCCAGCCGCCGGAGTTGTAGTAGCTCTGCGAGCGGTACCAGTTGGTGATTATCCAGTTAGAGCGGCGGATCTCGCCTAGCTCGCCGCTGTCGATAAGATCTTTAACCTTCCGGTAGAGCGGGTTTGGTCGCTGGTTGTACATGATGCCAAACACCACGTCGCACTCGCGCGCGCAGGCGTTCATCTCCTGGACCTGCGCCGTATAAACGCCTGCCGGTTTTTCACACAGGGTATGAATGCCGTTACGCATCGCCAGCATCGACAGGCGCGGATGTTCGTAATGGGGCGTGGCGACAATCACCGCGTCGATAAGCCCGCTCTGGATCATCTCCTGGGCATCACTGAACAGGGGAATGGCCCCCACCAGCTGGCGAATGGCCGGGTGTTTTTCCGGCGCATTTTCACAAACTGCCGTCAGGCAGGCGTCATTGACCGTACCCGCGAGTAAATAACGTGCGTGGACCGTACCGATATTACCTATACCAATAATGCCAAAACGTACCTTCTCCATGTCACACCTTAATTTCAGTTGAAAAGAAGTGATGACCGGAAAATAGGAAAGGCGAGGCGTAGCGACAATGTGTTTTTGTGAGAATACTCGCAAGGTGAATAAGTAATCTCCAGGCTTTCTGAAATTTGGTTTTAAAATCAAAAGGCTGTTTCTGCAAATATTTGCAAAAACTGATTGAGAGCGAGGTCACACTATGCCGGGCAGGTTAAAAATGGAGGAGATCGCGGCCCTCACGGGATATTCCGTTAGCACGGTGTCGAGGGTATTAAGCGGCAAGTCATATACCAGCGATAAAGCCCGGGATGCGATCGTTCGCACCGCCCGAGAGCTGGGCGTGCTGGAGTCCATGGCCAGTGGACGGCTGTTGATTAACGGTATTGCCGTTTTTGCCCCAGAAAGAACCTTTCAGGGGCGCGGCGATATTTTTTATCTTGAGGTGACCAAAGGGATTGCTGAGGCCTGCTCGCCACACAATGTGTGGGTCAGCTGTTGCGGATTAGAAGAACAGCACGCCGATGTAAAATTATTTATGGAAAAGGCCAGCCAGAAGAACATCAACGCGATAATTATTATTGGTACTGATGATGCCACCATATTTAAACTGGCCAGCACGCTCAATAAACCCTGCGTCTTAATTAATTCCGTGGACCGGGAGCGGGTACTGGATTCGGTATCACCCGATCACCGGGCGATCGGCTTCACCGCCATGCAGTATCTCTTTGAACAGGGGCACCGGCGGGTCCTGACGCTGACCTGCCTTCGGCGAGATACGCTTTACGCTCGTCTGGATGGCATTAAAGAGGCGTATCGCCATTTTCACGTCGCCTTTGAGCCGCAGCGTGATTTACTCGTGACGGAGTGGTTTACCGCAGACGAAGCCGAGCGGGCGCTGGATGAGTGGCTGCTGAGTCATGACAGAGCGCAGTGGCCAGAGGTGATTTTCCCGAACAGCACCAGCATGACCGAAGGTGTGGTGAGGGCATTAACCCGCCACGGGCTGCGCGTCCCGGAAGACATCTCTCTGATTACCACCGATTTTGCCTGGAATTTAGCGCACCGGCTGGAAAAACCGGTCACGGGGGTCACGGTGCCCTGCCGCGAACTGGGGATTGAGGCCGTGCACCTGCTGCAGACCCGCCTTAACAGGCCGCAGGCACCGGTTTTTAACCTGCTGTTGCAGGGAAAAGTCATGAATTATGGGTCGGTCAGTAACGCCACGCGCCACGCGGCTCGCGTGGCGCTAGACCAGTAATCAGGCCAGCTGTGGCGGCAGGCAGACGCCGATACCCCCGATACCGCAGTAGCCGTACGGGTTTTTATGCAGGTACTGCTGGTGGTCGTCTTCCGCATAGTAGAACGGTTTGGCAGAGGCGATTTCCGTGGTGACCTCGCGGTTGTCACCGGCATCGTGCATCGCTTTCTGGAAGCGCTCAAGGCTTGCGCGGGCGGCCGTCTCCTGCTCAGGAGTGAGAGGGTAGATAGCCGAGCGGTACTGGGTGCCGTGGTCGTTACCCTGACGCATGCCCTGGGCCGGGTCGTGGTTTTCCCAGAACACCTGCAGAAGTTGCTCATAGCTAATGACGGCAGGGTCATACACCACGCGCACGGCTTCGGCATGACCGGTCTCGCCAGAGCACACTTCGCGGTAGGTTGGGTTTGGCGTATACCCCCCCGTGTAGCCCGCCGCGGTGCTGTAAACGCCGGGGAGTTGCCAGAAGAGGCGTTCTACGCCCCAGAAGCAGCCCATGGCGAACAGGGCGATTTCCATTCCATCAGGAACGTTTGTCATTGAATGGCCATTCACGGCGTGTAAGGTCGCCACAGGCATAGGGGTGTTGCGTCCCGGTAATGCATCAGCTTGTGAAACAAGATGCTTTTTGTCGAATAAACTCACGATGGGGGCCTCCCGGGCTGCGATGTTTCGGTTAAGGTTGTCACGAAGCGTTTAATTGAACACAATAAATGCGCTGAATGAGTCTAGATTTAATCATAAGAAATATTTGGGTGTTACACCCGTTTTCAACCCGTGATGTGGGTTTTTGGCTAACAGGCCGTATTTTGCCGCGGAGCGGCACTTCATTTGCTTCCAGGGTGGAAAAAGGGATATTCAGGAGAAAACGTGACAAAAATCCGCCAGTTATGTTTGGTCAGTTTATTGCTGACAAGCGGGGTTGCCAGCGCGGCGAATGTCCGTTTGCAGGTTGAGGGGTTATCCGGGGCGCTGGAAAAAAACGTGCGTGCGCAGCTGTCGACCATCGAGAGCGACGAAGTGACGCCGGACCGGCGTTTTCGCGCGCGCGTGGATGATGCGATCCGCGAAGGGCTGAAAGCGCTGGGTTATTACGAACCCACCATTGATTTCGATCTCCGTCCGCCGCCAAAGAAGGGGCGGCAGGTGCTTATTGCCCGCGTTTCACCGGGTGAGCCGGTGTTGATCGGCGGCACTAACGTCATTCTGCGCGGCGGCGCGCGTACGGACCGGGATTACCTGGATCTGCTCAGCACGCGGCCGAAAAACGGTACCGTGCTGAACCACGGTGACTACGACCATTTCAAAAAAGAGCTGACGAGCGTCTCCCTGCGTAAGGGGTACTTTGACAGCCAGTTCGACAAAAGCCAGCTGGGCATTGCGCTCGACAGGCACCAGGCCTTCTGGGATATCGATTATGACAGCGGCGAACGTTATCGTTTCGGCGATGTGACCTTCGAAGGCTCACAAATTCGTGAAGAGTATCTGCAAAACCTCGTGCCTTTCAAAAAGGGCGATTACTACCAGTCACGTGATCTGGCGGAGCTGAACCGCCGCCTCTCCGCCACCGGGTGGTTTAACTCGGTGGTTGTCGCGCCGGAGTTTGATAAATCGCGCAAAACCAAGGTGTTGCCGCTGCATGGCGTTGTTTCGCCGCGCACCGAGAACACCATTGAGACCGGTGTTGGTTATTCGACCGACGTCGGTCCGCGCGTGAAAGCCACGTGGAAAAAGCCGTGGATGAACTCATACGGTCACAGCCTGACCACCAGCGCCAGTATCTCGGCGCCGGAACAGCAGCTCGATTTCAGCTACAAAATGCCGCTGCTGAAAAACCCGCTTGAACAGTATTACCTTGTTCAGGGCGGTTTTAAGCGTACCGACCTGAACGATACCGAGGCAGATTCCACCACGCTTGCGGTATCGCGATACTGGGACCTCTCAAGCGGCTGGCAGCGCGCCATTAACCTGCGCTGGAGTCTGGACCACTTTACCCAGGCCAACGTCACCAACACCACCATGCTGCTCTACCCGGGGGTGATGATCAGCCGTACCCGCTCGCGCGGCGGCCTGATGCCAACCTGGGGCGATTCCCAGCGTTACTCCATCGATTACTCCAACACCATGTGGGGCTCCGATGTGGACTTCTCGGTAATTCAGGCGCAAAACGTCTGGATCCGCACGCTGTATGACAAACACCGTTTCGTGATGCGCGGCAACCTCGGCTGGATTGAAACCGGCGACTTCGACAAAGTTCCGCCGGATCTGCGCTTCTTCGCCGGTGGCGACCGCAGTATTCGCGGTTACAAATACAAGTCCATCGCGCCGAAAGATGATGACGGCAAGCTGATTGGTGCCTCCAAGCTGGCTACCGGCTCGCTGGAGTACCAGTACAACGTCAGCGGAAAATGGTGGGGCGCGATGTTTGTCGACGGCGGCGAAGCGGTAAGCGATATCCGCCGCAGCGACTTTAAAACCGGCGCGGGCGTGGGCGTACGCTGGCAGTCTCCCGTCGGGCCAATCAAGCTCGATTTCGCCGTGCCGGTGGGTGATAAAGAAGAACACGGTTTACAGTTTTACATCGGTCTGGGGCCTGAATTATGAGTTTATGGAAGAAGATAAGCCTCGGGGTGCTGATTTTTATCGTACTGCTGCTCGGTACGGTGGCGTTTCTGGTCGGAACGACGTCTGGCCTGCATCTGCTGTTTAACGCGGCTAACCGCTGGGTTCCCGGGCTGGAAATTGGCCAGGTGACAGGCGGCTGGCGCGATCTGCGTCTGAAAAACATCCGCTACGAGCAGCCTGGCGTGGCGGTAAACGCGGGGGAATTTCACCTCGCGGTGAAGCTGGGCTGTCTGCGGGACAGCAAGCTGTGCGTTAACGATTTGTCGCTGAAAGACGTGAACGTGGCGATAGATTCGAAGAAAATGCCGAAATCGGCCCCCGTTGAGGAAGAGGATAGCGGCCCGCTGAATCTCTCCACACCGTATCCGATTGCCCTCTATCGGGTGGCGCTGGATAACGTCAATGTCAAAATCGACGACACCACCGTCTCCGTCATGGGTTTCACCTCCGGCCTGCGCTGGCAGGAGAAAAACCTCACCCTGACGCCAACCTCCCTTCAGGGGCTGCTGATTGCGCTGCCGAAAGTGGCGGACGTGGCGCAGGAAGAAATTGTCGAACCGAAGATCCAGAACCCGCAGCCGGAAGAGAAACCGCTGGGCGAAACGCTGAAAGATCTCTTCTCTAAACCTGTGCTGCCGGAGATGACGGACGTCCATCTGCCGCTGAACCTGAATATCGAAGCGTTTAAAGGCGAGCAGCTGCGTCTCACCGGCGATACCGATCTGACGGTCTTCCACATGCTGCTTAAAGTCAGCAGCATCGACGGCAACATGAAGCTCGACGCGCTGGATATCGACACCAACCAGGGCTCGGTTAACGCGTCAGGAAATGCCCTGCTGCGCGACAACTGGCCGGTGGATATCACCCTGAACAGTTCGCTCAACATCGACCCGCTGAAAGGCGAAAAAGTGAAGGTCAAAGTGGGCGGGGCGCTGCGCGATAAACTGGATGTCGGCGTTAACCTCTCCGGCCCGGTGGATATGGATCTGCGCGCGCAAACGCAGCTGGCGGAAGCGGGGCTGCCGCTCAACCTTGAGGTTGTCAGTAAGCAGCTCTACTGGCCGTTCACCGGCGAAAAACAGTTCCAGGCCGATGACCTGAAGCTCAAGCTGAGCGGCAAAATGACGGATTACACCCTGTCGTTCCGCACGGCGGTGAAGGGGCAAGGTGTTCCGCCTGCGACGATTACGCTGGATGCTAAAGGCAACGAGCAGCAGGTGAATCTCGACAAACTGACCGTCGCGGCGCTGGAAGGCAAAACTGAACTCACCGCGCTGCTCGACTGGCAGCAGGCGATCAGCTGGCGCGGCGAGCTGAAGCTGACGGGGATCAACACGGCCAAAGAGGTGCCGGACTGGCCATCAAAACTGGACGGCCTGATCAAAACCCGCGGCAGCCTGTATGGCGGTACGTGGCAGATGGACGTGCCGGAAATCAAGCTTACCGGTAACGTGAAGCAGAATAAGGTCAACGTTGAAGGCTCGCTGAAGGGCAACAGCTATCTGCAGTGGGTGATCCCGGGTCTGCACGTGGCGCTGGGCCGTAACACGGCGGATATCAAAGGCGAGCTGGGGGTGAAAGATCTTAATCTGGATGCCACCATTGATGCGCCAAATCTGGATAACGCCCTGCCAGGGTTGGGCGGTACGGCGAAAGGGTTAGTGAAGGTGCGCGGCACGGTAGAGGCTCCGCAGCTGCTGGCCGATATCACCGCCAGCAACCTGCGCTGGCAGGCGCTGACCGTTGCGCGGGTTCGCGTCGAAGGGGATGTGAAATCCACCGATCAGATTGGCGGTAACCTGAACCTGCGCGTGGAGCGCATTTCTCAGCCCGACGTGAACATTAATCTGGTCACTCTGGATGCCAAAGGTAACGAAAAACAGCACGATCTCCAGCTTAAGGTGCAGGGCGAGCCGGTATCCGGTCAGCTTCATCTGACCGGTAGCTTTGATCGCAAACAGGCGCGCTGGAAAGGGACGCTGGACAATACCCGCTTCAACACCCCGGTAGGGCCGCTGGCGCTGTCCCGCTCTATCGCGCTGGACTACCGCAACGCCGAACAAAAGATCAGTATCGGACCGCACTGCTGGACCAACCCGAATGCGGAACTGTGCGTGCCGCAGACCATTGATGCGGGGGCTGAAGGGCGTGCGCAGATCAACCTTAATCGCTTCGACCTGGCGATGCTAAAACCGTTTATGCCGGAGACGACTCAGGCCAGCGGCGTCTTTAGCGGGAAAGCCGATGTCGCATGGGACACGACCAAAGAGGGGCTGCCGCAGGGGAGCGTGACGCTCTCTGGTCGTAACGTGAAGGTGATACAGGAGGTGAACGACGCACCGCTGCCGGTGGCGTTTGATACCCTCAACCTGAGTGCCGATCTGCATAACAACCGCGCGGAGCTGGGGTGGCTTATCCGTCTGACCAACAACGGTCAGTTTGACGGGCAGGTGCAGATTACCGATCCGCAAGGACGCCGTAATCTCGCCGGTAACGTTAATATCCGCAACTTCAACCTGGCGATGGCCAACCCGATTTTCTCACGTGGAGAAAAAGCAGAGGGGATGCTCAGCGCGAACCTGCGCCTGGCGGGCAATGCGCAAAGTCCGCAGCTGTTTGGCCAGATGCAGCTTAACGGCGTGGATATCGACGGCAACTTTATGCCGTTTGATATGCAGCCAAGCCAGATTGCGATGAACTTCAATGGGATGAGCTCGACCCTCGCCGGGGTGGTGCGTACCCAGCAGGGGCAAATCAACCTCAGCGGCGACGCCGACTGGAGCCAGCTTGATAACTGGCGGGCCCGTGTTGCGGCCAAAGGCAGCAAGGTGCGGATCACCGTACCGCCGATGGTACGTCTGGACGTATCCCCGGATATTGTCTTTGAAGCCACCCCAAGCCTCTTCACGCTGGACGGCAACGTGGACGTACCGTGGGCACGCATCGTGGTGCACGAGGTGCCTGAGAGCGCGGTGGGCGTCTCCAGTGACGAAGTCATGCTCAATGAAAATCTCAAACCCGTTGAGCAGAAGAGCGCTGGTATTCCGATCAACAGTAACCTCACCGTTCACGTCGGCAATAACGTGCGTCTGGATGCGTTTGGGCTGAAGGCGAGACTGACAGGGGATCTGAAAGTCGCGCAGGACAAACAGGGACTGGGTCTGAACGGCCAGATCAATATTCCTGAAGGGCGCTTCCATGCCTATGGTCAGGATCTGATTGTGCGTAAAGGTGAACTGCTGTTCTCCGGCCCGCCGGATCAGCCACTGCTCAATATCGAAGCGATTCGTAACCCGGAAGCCACCGAAAACGACGTTATTGCGGGTGTTCGCGTTACCGGTTCTGCTGATGAGCCTAAGGCGGAGATCTTCTCCGACCCGGCAATGTCGCAACAGGAAGCCCTGTCTTACCTGCTGCGTGGGCAAGGACTGGAGAGCGGCCAGAGCGACAGTGCAGCGATGACCTCGATGTTAGTGGGTCTGGGGGTTGCACAAAGTGGGCAGGTTGTGGGTAAAATCGGCGAGACGTTCGGCGTAAGCAATCTGGCACTGGACACTCAGGGCGTGGGTGACTCCTCGCAAGTGGTGGTCAGTGGCTATGTACTGCCGGGTCTGCAGGTAAAATATGGCGTGGGGATCTTTGACTCACTGGCAACACTCACGTTACGCTATCGCCTTATGCCTAAGCTATATCTGGAAGCAGTGTCCGGCGTAGACCAGGCACTTGATCTGCTCTATCAGTTTGAGTTTTAGCAATGCGAATATTTGTCTACGGCAGTTTACGAACCAAGCAAGGCAACAGTCACTGGATGACCAATGCCCTGCTGCTGGGGAATTACAATATCGAGAACTACCAGTTGTATAGCCTGGGCCACTATCCAGGCGCGGTTCCTGGGGAAGGAACAGTACAGGGTGAAGTTTATCGTATTGATAATGCTACACTTGCCGAACTTGATGCCTTGCGCACCAGGGGCGGTGAATACGCTCGCCAGTTGATCCAGACGCCGTATGGAAGTGCGTGGATGTACGTCTACCAGCGTCCGGTCGAGGGGTTAAAGCGGATTGTAAGCGGTAACTGGTTAGACAGAGACCAGTACTGAAAAAAACAACGCCACCGTCAGGTGGCGTTGTTTTTTATGGGCTTAGCTCTCTTCTGTGCTTCGGCGTCGGGTCAAAAACAGCGGAACGAAAAGCATGATGTACGGAGCAACCAGCCATATCAGACACAGGGCGCGTGAAAAGCCGTAGTAGTTGATGCACCGCGTATTGCTTGAAATGACGGGAATAAAAAACAGTAAAAACAGCAAAATGGCATAATCGCTACGGTAGGGGATCCATAAATAAAACAAAAACCAGGCGAGCTGGAATGTCATGATGCAGAGATACTGCCATTTGCTGTCTTTGCCGTAACAGTCAAACGCCTTTATGTAGCCCATCTTTATGCTGTGAAGAAAGAAACGTAGCATGTAAAACGCCCACAATCGCGACGGTCAGGAGTGTGCTGGCCAGCAACTCGATTAAAAAATAGCTATGGGTGATGTTAGTAGCACCTGAGCTCAGGGTATGCCGTTTACTCTACCCGCTGTACATTGCGACAAAAAGGGTAGACACACCTGTCTTCATAAAGCCCTGAAGCAGACACGAAACGGGCATATTCGTCGGTAATTGTTTTAACGCAGCGAGTAGGGCAAATGCAGGCTATTAATAGCGTTAGATAATATCAAAGACCTCTATCGGTAAATATCAGGTCATCACTCTCATAATACCCTGCAAGCTCTTCAAACAGGTCGGCTCTGCCGGGGACAAAACCTGGGGTCACAAGCTCATATATTCTGCTGGTTCCTTGAAATGGTACCCGCTATACCGTATTTAGCGTGCCAGTGTCGCGTCAGACGCAAGGCACAAAAAAGCCCCGACTCGCGGGGCCTTATTATTCAGCGGTAAGAATTACTTCTTCGCAGCGCGTTCGAAAGAGGAGATGATTTCCGCTTTCGCTGCTTCTGCGTTTTCCCAGCCGTCAACTTTAACCCACTTGCCTTTTTCGAGGTCTTTGTAGTGCTCGAAGAAGTGAGTGATCTGCGCTTTCAGCAGTTCTGGCAGGTCGTTCACATCTTTGATGTGATCGTACTCTTTGCTCAGTTTGGTGTGCGGAACAGCAACCAGTTTCGCATCTTCACCAGATTCGTCGGTCATTTTCAGCACGCCAACAGGACGGCAGCGAATGACTGCGCCTGGCTGCAGTGGGTATGGCGTTGGGACCAGTACGTCAACCGGGTCACCGTCCAGAGACAGGGTGTGGTTGATGTAACCGTAGTTGCATGGGTAGAACATGGCGGTAGACATGAAACGGTCTACAAACAGCGCACCGCTCTCTTTGTCCACTTCGTATTTGATAGGATCTGCGTTAGCCGGGATTTCGATAACTACGTAGATGTCTTCTGGCAGTTCTTTACCCGCAGGGACGTTGAGTAAGCTCATGTCTGTGTCCTTTAAAATGGATGGTAAACAAGTGGCAGGTATTATAGCCAACTGGCGCTGAATGTCTCCGCCTGTTTTCGTCTTCTCTCCACGTTCTCCCCACTTTTCAGACCGATTCCATGGCAGAAAAATCCATAAACTCAGCCGCTTTTTTAATGGTGAAATGAAAGCGATTACAAACTTGTGATTAACGTTTTATTCACTTTTCTGAAGTGTGATGTAACGCAATTCGTTACATATTTCATTGGCTATAGTCATTTCGCAGAACATCTTTTAACCAACAATAAACACCCCTACGAGGACGTTCATATGTGGAAGCGCTTACTTCTTGTCACAGCAGTTTCGGCAGCCATGTCGTCTATGGCGATGGCCGCCCCTTTAACCGTAGGTTTTTCCCAGGTCGGCTCTGAATCCGGCTGGCGAGCGGCAGAAACCAACGTTGCGAAAAGCGAGGCCCAGAAACGCGGTATCACCCTGAAAATCGCCGATGCGCAGCAAAAACAGGAAAACCAGATCAAAGCCGTGCGGTCATTTATCGCCCAGGGCGTTGATGCCATCTTTATTGCGCCGGTCGTGGCCACTGGCTGGGAGCCGGTCCTGAAGGAAGCGAAAGACGCTGAGATCCCGGTTGTTTTGCTCGATCGTTCCATTGATGTAAAAGACAAATCTCTCTATATGACCACCGTCACCGCCAATAACGTTCTTGAGGGTCAATTAATTGGTGACTGGCTGGTGAAACAGGTGGATGGCAAGCCGTGTAACGTCGTTGAGTTGCAGGGTACCGTCGGGGCGAGCGTGGCCATCGATCGTAAGAAAGGCTTCGCGGAGGCCATCGCCAAAGCGCCAAACATTAAGATTATCCGCTCTCAGTCCGGCGACTTTACCCGCAGTAAAGGTAAAGAGGTCATGGAGAGCTTTATCAAGGCTGAAAACAACGGCAAGAACATCTGCATGGTTTACGCCCACAACGATGACATGGTGATCGGGGCTATTCAGGCCATCAAAGAAGCGGGGCTGAAGCCGGGCAAAGATATCCTCACGGGCTCTATCGATGGCGTGCCGGATATCTATAAAGCGATGATGGACGGCGAAGCGAACGCCAGCGTGGAGCTGACGCCAAACATGGCCGGCCCGGCATTCGATGCGCTGGAGAAATTCAAGAAAGACGGCACCCTGCCTGAAAAAGTGACGATCACCAAATCAACGCTCTACCTGCCTGACACCGCGAAAGAAGAGTTAGAGAAGAAGAAAAATATGGGCTACTAAGGCCTTTTCCCTCGCCCCTTACTCCCCTCCTCTCCCCTGAGGGGAGAGGGTGTACAAGGGCGGGTAGACTGGCATGAACATTTCCCTCTCCCCAACCGGGAGAGGGCGAGGGTGAGGGGGAAACATGACCGACACACAACACCAGGAAATCCTCCGCACAGAGGGCTTAAGCAAGTTTTTCCCCGGTGTAAAAGCGCTGGATAACGTTGATTTTAGCCTGCGACGCGGTGAGATTATGGCGCTGCTGGGAGAGAACGGTGCGGGAAAATCGACGCTGATTAAGGCACTTACCGGCGTTTACCATGCCGATCGCGGCACAATCTGGCTAGAAGGCAACGCCATTTCGCCAAAAAACACCGCCCATGCGCAGCAGCTGGGGATTGGGACGGTTTACCAGGAAGTGAACCTGCTGCCGAATATGTCGGTGGCGGATAACCTGTTTATCGGCCGTGAGCCAAGACGCTTCGGCCTGCTGCGACGCAAAGAGATGGAAGCGCGGGCCACCAGGCTGATGGAATCCTATGGCTTCTCCCTGGACGTTCGCGAACCGCTGAACCGTTTTTCCGTCGCGATGCAGCAAATTGTCGCGATTTGCCGGGCGATCGATCTCTCCGCGAAAGTGCTGATCCTCGATGAGCCCACCGCGAGCCTGGATACCCAGGAAGTCGAAATGCTCTTTACCCTGATGCGCCAGCTGCGCGATCAGGGGGTAAGCCTGATCTTCGTCACCCACTTCCTCGATCAGGTGTATGAGGTCAGCGATCGCATCACGGTGCTGCGCAACGGCAGCTTTGTCGGCTGCCGCGAAACCCGCGAGCTGCCGCAGATAGAACTGGTCAAAATGATGCTGGGCCGCGAGCTGGAAACCAACGCGCTTCAGCGTGCAGGCCGCACGCTGCTCAGCGATAAACCGGTCGCAGCCTTCAGCGATTTTGGCAAAAAAGGGGTGATCTCACCCTTTAATCTGGACGTGCGGCCCGGTGAAATTGTCGGGCTGGCGGGCCTGCTGGGTTCCGGGCGCACCGAAACCGCTGAGGTGATCTTCGGGATCAAACCTGCGGACAGCGGCAGCGCGCTGATCAAAGGTAAACCGCAGACCCTGCGATCGCCGCATCAGGCCTCCTGCCTGGGCGTGGGCTTCTGCCCGGAAGACAGGAAAACCGATGGCATAATTGCCGCCGCCTCGGTGCGGGAAAATATCATTCTGGCTCTGCAGGCGCAGCGCGGATGGCTACGCCCCATCCCGCGGAAAGAACAAAACGCCATTGCCGAGCGATTTATCCGTCAGCTCGGTATACGTACGCCGAGCGCTGAACAGCCCATTGAATTTCTCTCCGGTGGCAACCAGCAGAAGGTATTGCTGTCACGCTGGCTGCTGACTAAACCCCAGTTCCTGATCCTCGATGAACCGACGCGCGGTATCGACGTTGGGGCGCACGCCGAAATTATCCGGCTTATCGAAACGCTGTGTGCAGACGGTCTGGCGCTGCTGGTTATCTCATCCGAGCTGGAAGAGCTGGTGGGGTATGCCGATCGCGTCATCATCATGCGCGATCGTAAGCAGGTGGCAGAGATCCCGCTGGATAAACTGTCCGTTCCGGCAATCATGAATGCCATCGCGGCGTAAGGAGTTAATCGTGATGCCCCGTTCGCTTCCGCAAACCGGTGCAACCAGGCGCCGCTTCACCTGGCCTACCGGCACGCCGCAAATTATCGCGTTGCTGCTGGTGCTGCTGATCGATAGCCTGGTCGCCCCGCATTTCTTTCAGATTATCGTGCAGGATGGCCGGCTGTTTGGCAGTCCGATAGACATTTTAAACCGTGCCGCCCCGGTGGCGCTTCTGGCCATTGGTATGACGCTGGTGATTGCCACCGGCGGGATTGACCTCTCCGTCGGTGCGGTGATGGCCATCGCCGGCGCCACGGCAGCGTCCATGACCGTCGCCGGGCACAGCCTGCCGGTGGTGCTGCTGGCTGCATTAGGTACCGGGGTGCTGGCCGGACTGTGGAACGGCATTCTGGTGGCGGTCCTGAAAATTCAGCCGTTTGTCGCCACTCTCATCCTGATGGTGGCCGGACGCGGTGTGGCACAGCTTATCACCTCGGGTCAGATTGTGACCTTCAACTCCCCCGGCCTGGCATGGCTTGGCAGCGGTAAACTGTTCTTCTTCCCGACGCCGATCGTTATTGCGCTGGTCACATTAGTCGTGTTCTGGCTCTTTACCCGTAAAACGGCGCTGGGCATGTTCATTGAAGCGGTCGGGATTAACATCCGTGCGGCGCGAAACGCCGGGGTTAATACGCGGCTGATGGTCATGCTGACCTACGTGCTGAGCGGCATTTGCGCCGCCATTGCCGGGGTGATCGTCGCGGCGGACATCCGTGGTGCGGATGCCAACAACGCCGGGCTATGGCTGGAGCTGGATGCGATCCTGGCGGTGGTTATTGGTGGCGGATCGCTGATGGGCGGGCGGTTTAATCTGCTGCTCTCGGTGATCGGCGCGCTGATTATTCAGGGTATGAATACCGGGATCCTGCTCTCCGGTTTTCAGCCGGAACTCAACCAGGTGGTGAAAGCGGTGGTCGTGCTCTGCGTGCTGATCGTCCAGTCGCCGCGCTTTGTCAGCATCATTAAAGGGATCCGTGGCCATGATAAAACGTAATTTACCGTTAATGATCACCCTGGGCGTGTTTGTGCTGGGTTATCTCTACTGCCTGACGCAATTCCCGGGCTTCGCCTCTACCCGGGTGATTTGCAACATTCTGACGGATAACGCCTTTTTAGGCATTATCGCCGTTGGCATGACCTTTGTGATCCTCTCCGGCGGGATCGATCTCTCGGTTGGGTCGGTGATCGCTTTCACGGGCGTATTCCTCGCAAAAGCGATCGGTTTCTGGGGGATCTCACCGCTGCTGGCCTTCCCGCTGGTGCTGGTGATGGGCTGCGCGTTTGGCGCCTTTATGGGGCTTTTGATCGACGCGCTGAAAATTCCGGCCTTTATTATCACCCTCGCCGGCATGTTCTTCCTGCGCGGCGTGAGCTACCTGGTCTCGGAAGAATCGATTCCGATTAACCATCCTGTCTACGACACGCTCTCCAGCCTGGCGTGGAAAATCCCCGGGGGCGGTCGTCTGAGCGCGATGGGGTTGCTGATGCTGGGCGTGGTGGTGGTGGGGATCTTCCTTGCCCACCGTACCCGGTTTGGTAATCAGGTCTATGCCATTGGCGGCAGTGCCACCTCGGCAAACCTGATGGGGATCTCCACCCGCAGCACCACAATCCGCATCTATATGCTCTCGACCGGACTGGCGACGCTGGCGGGTATCGTCTTCTCGATTTATACCCAGGCGGGTTATGCCCTGGCAGGCGTCGGGGTGGAGCTTGATGCCATCGCCTCGGTGGTGATTGGCGGCACGTTGCTCAGCGGCGGCGTTGGCACGGTGCTGGGGACGCTGTTCGGCGTGGCGATCCAGGGACTGATCCAGACCTATATCAACTTTGACGGCACGCTCAGTTCATGGTGGACCAAGATCGCCATTGGCATTCTGTTGTTTATTTTTATCGCCCTGCAGCGCGGCCTGACGGTGCTCTGGGAGAACCGACAAAGCTCGCCTGTTACCCGTGTAAACACTTCAATAACAGAGCCATAACACGCTGAATTTGCTTAAAGTCTAAACATTTTCCGGTAGCGGCCGATACTCTTTTTTTATGCCCAGAAATATCTCGCTACCGGAAATAATATCATGCTTAAAACGCTATCGATTCGTACCGGCTTGCTCTCTTTACTGGCCGTTATGACCCTTCTGCTGCTGATTGTCAGCGGCATTGGCATTTATGCCCTCACACAGAGTTCTTCTTCACTCCAGCGCATCAACCATCTCCAGGGTGAGCAGATGGTGCAGCTTAATTCTGGCTATACCCTGATCCTGCGCGCGCGTAATGAAGCGGGTCAGGCGGTCCGGATGATGGAAATCGGCATGCTGGATGATGCGGCCAAATCGGTGAAAAACATCAATCAGGAGATTGCCCAGGCCCGTAAAACGCTGAAAGGCGTGATCGACGGCGGGGTGGCGGATGAGCAGGGACAAAAACTGCTGGATAAGGTGGCCGCGAGTCTGGCGACCTATAACCAGCAGGGGATCGACCCGATGCTGAAAGCCCTGAACGATCAGAGCGCAGACAGCTATTACGATCTGCTGGAGAACACGCTGATCCCGGTGGCGGCGCAGTTTGATAATGATATGCAGGTCTTTCAGAAATGGAGCGAAGCGCGCGGGAAAGCGGAAGTGAAGGCCGTGCAGTCGAGCAAAAACCGGGTACTGATCCTGATCGTGGTGGCCGCGCTGCTGACGGCTGGCATTATTGTGCTGGCGTGGCTGGTACTGCGTCACATGCTGCTCAAACCGCTTTCGGCCTCCATTGCTCAGCTGGAGAACGTGGCGGCGGGCGATTTAACCCACACGCTGAATGACCCGGCGAGCCAGGAGTTTAACCGCCTGAACGCGGCCATTGAGGGGATGCGGCAGTCTCTGATGAACTCGGTTTTACGGGTACGTGATGCCAGCTCGCAAATTGATACCGGCAGCCGCGAGCTGACGGCGGGGAACATGGATCTTGCCCAGCGCACGGAATCCACCGCGACATCGCTTGAGCAGACGGCCGCCAGCATGGAAGAGATCACCGCCACGGTGAAACTCAATGCAGACAACGCCGAGCAGGCGCACCAGCTGGCGAAATCCGTGTCTGACACCGCCGATCACGGCAGCGAAATGGTCTGCTACGTGATTGAAAAAATGCGTGATATCGCCGGCAGTTCGGCACGCATCGCCGATATTCTGAGCGTCATTGACGGCATTGCCTTCCAGACCAATATTCTGGCGCTGAACGCCTCGGTGGAAGCAGCGCGCGCGGGTGAGCAGGGGCGCGGGTTTGCCGTTGTCGCCGGTGAAGTGCGAAACCTCGCCAGCCGCAGCGCTGACGCAGCAAAAGAGATCCGTTCGCTTATCAGTGATTCTCAGACCCATGTAAACGAAGGCAGCGAGCTGGCGCAGCAGGCTGGCGAAACGATGGATGAGATCGCAACAGAAGTACTGCGCATGACCAAACTGATGCGCGAGATTGCGACCGCGTCCCAGGAGCAGAGTCGCGGCATTGAGCAGGTGAATATTGCCGTGAATCAGATGGACGAAACCGCGCAGCAGAATGCGGCGCTGGTCCAGCAATCTTCTGCCGCGACGCGCTCGCTGGAAGAGCAATCGCGTCAGCTGATGGACGCCATGGCATCATTTAAACTGACGGCTCAGACAGCGGCATAATATTTTCCCGCCCCGGCGCATTCTGCGTCGGGGTTTTATGTGTCGCTGAATTTAATGCGCCAATATTATCGTGAATATCGCCCATTAATATTTCCAGAGACTGGGTTAATGCTAATGCATTTTCAGTCGGCTCAAGATATAACCCTTTGCGGAAAAATAGCGGCTCGTCAAACAGCTGATTAAAGCGTTTTAATGCCAGACTCACCGCGGGGCGCGACATCTCCAGACGTACAGAGGCTTTTGCCATACTGCCGCAGCGGACCACTTCAATAAAAACAGGGATAAGATTTAAATCAATGCCGGTATTAGCACGGGAATAATTTTTCATGACGGTTAGGCTCCAGGAAATATTTGTCAAACTGTTATGGAAATAATGCAGGAGCAAAACCGAATATTAAAGCGTGTTTTTTATAAACACTTATACGGTAAAATATATAAATGAAGCGGGGAGCCTGAAGGGCTCCCCGTGTTATGGGTTATGCGTCCGGATACTCACGGATAAAACGTTCAACGTCATCAACCATATGGGTGTTGCCGACAAAGAACGAACGACGCTGGTGCAGGCTTTCCGGCACGATGTCCAGAATACGCTCTTTACCGTCGCTCGCCTTGCCGCCAGCCTGTTCGGCCAGGAACGCCATTGGGTTGCATTCATACAGCAGACGCAGCTTGCCGTCAGGGTGGCTTGCCGTGCTTGGGTAGAGGTAGATACCGCCTTTCAGCAGGTTGCGGTGGAAGTCAGCAACCAGCGAGCCGATATAGCGGGACGTGTACGGGCGCTGAGTGGCTTTATCTTCTTCCTGGCAGAACTTGATGTATTTCTTCACGCCGTTCGGGAATCGGATGTAGTTGCCTTCGTTGATGGAGTAGGTGTTGCCCTTCTCCGGGAAGCGCATACGTTCCTGGCTCAGGCAGAAAACGCCCAGCGAGGGATCGTAAGTAAAGGCGTGAACGCCGCAGCCCGTGGTGTACACCAGCATGGTGGAGGAGCCATAAACGACGTAACCGGCCGCCACCTGGTTACTGCCCGGCTGCAGGAAATCTTCCTCTGTCACCGGCGTGCCAACAGGCGTGACGCGGCGGTAGATGGAGAAAATGGTACCGACAGAAACGTTAACGTCGATGTTAGAGGAACCGTCCAGCGGATCCATCAGCACAACGTATTTAGCGTGTTCACACCCTTCGAAAACGACAATTTCATCTTCTTCTTCGGAGGCGATACCCGCCACGATGTCGCGCGCGCGCAGTGCAGCTTTCAGTTTTTCATTTGCGAACAGATCGAGTTTCTGTTGAACCTCGCCCTGAACGTTCTCGGCACCGCTGGCACCCAGGATATCGACCAGACCGGCCTTGTTGATATCACGGTGGATGATCTTAGCGCCCAGCTTTATTGCCGACAGCAAAGCAGTGAGTTCACCCGTAGCATGAGAAAACTCGTGCTGCTTTTCGACAATAAATTCACCTAACGTTTTCATAACACTTTCCCTGCATCTTTGTGAGTAGAGCGATTGTATGTTCACTAAAACGACTAAAGCCCAACAATCTTAACAAACATTCAAATATTAGCGCAGAGGTGAATCGCGCCAGCAATATACGGATTTACCTGAAATGCGTTTCGCTGTCGCTGACATGTGAGTAAAATGTGCGCCACATTGAAGAAGGATAGTGACGTATGCGCATTCATATATTGGGGATTTGTGGCACTTTCATGGGCGGACTGGCAATGCTGGCGCGCTCTCTGGGCCATGAAGTGACAGGTTCGGACGCCAATGTGTATCCGCCGATGAGCACGCTTCTGGAGAAACAGGGCATCTCTCTGATTCAGGGATACGATGCCAGCCAGCTGGATCCTGAGCCGGATCTGGTGATCATTGGCAACGCCATGACCCGCGGTAATCCGTGCGTTGAGGCGGTTCTGGAACGCAACATTCCGTTCATGTCTGGCCCGCAGTGGCTGCATGATTTCGTGCTGCGCGACCGTTGGGTCGTTGCCGTAGCCGGAACGCATGGCAAAACCACGACCGCCGGAATGGCGACCTGGATCCTCGAAGCCTGTGGTTATAAGCCAGGTTTTGTGATCGGGGGTGTACCGGGTAATTTCGATGTTTCTGCGCGTCTGGGTGACAGCCCGTTCTTCGTGATCGAAGCCGACGAGTATGACTGCGCGTTCTTCGACAAGCGCTCCAAGTTTGTGCACTACTGCCCGCGGACGCTGATCCTCAACAACCTTGAGTTCGATCACGCCGATATTTTTGACGACCTGAAAGCGATTCAGAAACAGTTCCACCATCTGGTGCGCATCGTTCCGGGTCAGGGCCGCATCATCCTGCCGGAAAACGACATCAACCTGAAGCAAACCCTGGCGATGGGATGCTGGAGCGAGCAGGAGCTGGTGGGCGAGCAGGGGCACTGGCAGGCGAAAAAACTTAACGCGGATGCCTCCGAGTGGGAAGTGCTGCTCGACGGTGAGAAAGTGGGTGAGGTGAAGTGGGGCCTGGTGGGCGAGCACAACATGCACAACGGCCTGATGGCGATTGCCGCGGCACGTCATGTGGGCGTTCAGCCTGCGGATGCGGCGGATGCGTTAGGCTCGTTCATTAACGCCCGCCGTCGTCTGGAGCTGCGCGGTGAAGCCCACGGCGTCACGGTGTATGACGATTTTGCGCATCACCCGACCGCCATTCTGGCGACGCTTGCAGCTTTACGCGGCAAAGTCGGCGGGACCGCCCGCATTCTGGCCGTGCTGGAACCGCGTTCGAACACCATGAAAATGGGCATCTGCAAAGACGATCTTGCGCCATCCTTAGGGCGTGCCGATGAAGTCTTCCTGCTGCAGCCGCAGCATATTCCGTGGCAGGTGGCCGAAGTGGCCGATGCCTGCATTCAGCCTGCGCACTGGAGTGCGGATGTGGATGCGCTGGCGGATATGGTGGTGAAAGCCGCACAGCCAGGCGATCACATTCTGGTGATGAGCAACGGCGGTTTTGGTGGGATCCATCAGAAGCTGCTGGACGGTCTGGCGAAGAAAGCGCAGGCGGTCGCCGAGTAAAAAAAAGCCCGGTAGCGCTCACGCTTACCGGGCTTTTTCTCCCTCGCCCACAGGGAGAGGGGCGGGGTTAAGGGCACTCAACGATGCTGTGCTTACTCTTCGTTTTCAGACAGCTCACGCAGATACTGGAAAATCAGGCGTGCAGACTTCGGCGGCTTGTTCGCTTCTTTCTCTTTCTGGGCATTGCGGATCAACGAACGCAGCTGCTGGCGATCGGCATCCGGCCACAGGTTCAGTACTTCCGGTACCGCATCATCACCTTGTTCAATCAGACGATCGCGGATCTGCTCAAGCTTATGGAACAGCGCAACCTGCTGGTTGTGGCGGTTTTTCAGTTTGTCCAGCGCCTGGCGGATCGGTTCAACGTCACGCTGACGCAGCATTTTACCGATAAGCTGAAGCTGACGGCGACGGCCTTCTTTCTTGATTTTCTGTGCCAGTTCAATGGCATCGCGCAGATCCTGGTCGAGCGGGAGTTTATCCAGCGCGTTTTTACCCAGTTCTACCATTTCCGCGCCAAGCTGTTTTAACTCTTCGGCGTCACGTTTAATTTCACTTTTACTGACCCAGATGATCTCATCATCTTCGTCTTCGATGTCATCACCGGGAACGTCGTCGAGCCAGTCTTCGGGCTGCTTAGTCATGTCAGGCTCCTTAAAAAAAGAGGCTAATGTTACCAGTTAAGACGCGCACTGAAAAACGGTTCTCTGTTAGACTTCAATTAACTCTCTCTTACAGTATGGCATTTGCGATGAAAGTAACCTCACAAGTTGAAGCGCAGCGTAAGATTCTGGAAGAAGCCGTCTCCACCGCGCTGACGCTCGCTTCAGGTAAATCAGATGGCGCCGAAGTGGCGGTAAGCAAAACCACCGGCATCAGCGTCAGCACCCGCTACGGCGAAGTGGAAAATGTAGAATTCAACAGCGATGGCGCCCTGGGGATCACGGTTTATCACCAGAATCGCAAAGGCAGCGCGTCATCGACCGATCTCAGCCCGGATGCCATTGCCCGTACGGTGCAGGCTGCGCTGGATATTGCGCGTTACACCTCGCCCGATCCTTACGCCGGCGTTGCCGACAAAGAGCTGCTGGCATTCGATGCCCCGGATCTCGATCTTTTCCACCCGGCGGAAGTGACGCCGGACGAAGCGATCGAACTGGCTGCCCGTGCCGAGCAGGCGTCCCTGCAGGCCGATAAACGCATCACCAATACCGAAGGCGGAAGTTTTAACAGCCACTACGGTATCAAAGTGTTTGGTAACAGCCACGGGATGCTGCAGGGCTACTGCTCAACGCGCCATTCGCTCTCCAGCTGCGTTATCGCTGAAGAGAACGGGGATATGGAGCGTGATTACGCCTACACCATCGGTCGCGCGCTGGGCGATTTGCAGTCTCCTGAGTGGGTTGGCGCAGAATGCGCGCAGCGCACGCTGTCCCGTCTGTCGCCACGTAAACTCTCCACCATGAAAGCCCCGGTCATTTTTGCCAATGAAGTGGCGACCGGCCTGTTTGGCCACCTGGTGGGGGCGATTGCCGGGGGCTCCGTTTACCGTAAATCGACGTTCCTGCTCGACTCGCTGGGCAAGCAGATCCTGCCGGAATGGCTGACCATTGAAGAGCATCCGCACCTGCTGAAAGGGCTGGCCTCGACGCCGTTCGACAGCGAAGGTGTGCGCACCGAGCGCCGCGATATCATCAAAGACGGCATTCTGACGCAGTGGCTGCTGACCAACTACTCTGCGCGCAAGCTGGGTCTGAAAAGCACCGGTCACGCGGGCGGCATTCACAACTGGCGAATCGCGGGTCAGGGCCTGAGCTTTGAGCAGATGCTTAAAGAGATGGGCACCGGTCTGGTCGTCACTGAGTTAATGGGCCAGGGCGTAAGCGGCATTACCGGCGATTATTCGCGCGGCGCAGCGGGCTTCTGGGTTGAGAACGGTGAAATTCAGTATCCGGTTAGCGAAATTACCATCGCCGGCAACCTGAAAGACATGTGGCGCAATATTGTTACTGTCGGTAACGATATTGAAACACGTAGCAATATACAGTGTGGTTCAGTCCTCTTACCGGAGATGAAAATCGCCGGGCAGTAATACCCGTAAAGGCGTTTAATAATAAAAAAGGAAGTGAGCAATGCGTAAACACCTGTTAGCGATCGTCGCAGCGTCAACGCTGGTTCTTGGTTCTTCTGCGTTTGCTGCCGATCTCGAAGACGACATGGGCATCCTCAGTGAAAACCTGAAGGTGGTGCAGAAAACGGACAATGCGGCGGAAATGAAAGGCGCATTGACCAAAATGCGTGAAGCGGCACTGGACGCGCAGAAATCCACGCCGCCAAAGCTGGAAAATAAAGCGGCAGACAGCGCTGAGATGAAAGACTACCGCCACGGCTTTGACGTGCTGGTCGGCCAGATTGACGGTGCACTGAAGCTTGCCAACGAAGGCAAAGTGAAGGAAGCCCAGGCGGCAGCCGACCAGTTTGTGACCACGCGTAATACCTATCACAAAAAGTATCGTTAATTCTCGGTACGCGCTTTCCCCGTGCGGGGGCGGTTAATCGCCCCCGCATGTTTGCTTTCCGGGCATAAGAAAACCTTATCCACCTCACATATTTGCACGCCTGCCCATAATCTTTTTCGCTCCCACGCCCCCTTAATTGCCGTCAGATAGCGTGATATTCATCACGTAAATACAGTGATTTATCTATATTCAGCATATTTATGTGGCACAGATCACTGCCGGTGCTCGCCTTTCCACTTCGAAGTGGAAAACAACTCGCTACAAACAATTCCCCCCCAACGTTAGTTTTATTCCAGAGCCATTAACGGGGTAAGACGAGTGATTAACGGAGCGGTAATGAACGACGTTGGAGATCAGGCGGTGCAAACAGAGCAGCTCGCTAACACCATGCTGGCGCAGGTGTATGCCCTGCTGGCCCGGCACAACATCATCCCCAACGCAGTACAGGAACAGATGCTCACCTCCCACGTTCGCGCGATGGCGCACCGGTCCGTGACCGGCGAGCCGCTGCCGGAGGTTGAAGCCGAGCTGTTCGACGAAATTTCTCCCGATTCAATGCGGCTTGCCCGTGAAGTGGTCGCGCAGTTTGGCAACCTTCCTGATGAAGAGGCCTGGCTGCTCTCCGTTCACTTCGAAGTCGCAAAAGACAACCTTTAAGGAGCAACACATGGAACAGATTACAGTCGTGATTGGCGATCGCCTGGGTAAAGGTCAGAAAGTGGCGGCAGGTGTTGAAAAAGCCGGTGGACGCGCGGTTGTCGTGCCGGGTGTGGCGGCAGACATGAAGCTCGGTGACGTGATGAAAGCGGAAAATGCCACCTTCGGCATCTCCTTCTGCGGCAGCGGCGGCGCGGGTGCCATCACCGCACAAACCAAATATGGCTACAAAGCCAAATACGGCATGCGTTCAGTGGATGAAGGCGTCACCGCCATCAATGAAGGCTGCAATGTGCTGGGCTTTGGCTTTATGGATAAAGAAGAGCTGGGCGAGCGTCTGGTTCAGGCGTGGCAGAAGAAACACGGCGCATAAGCATGAAAGAACAGTTCACAACCACGGTGAGAGTGAAGGGCAAAGGCGACGCTAAAGCGCGCGCCTTTGCTGATGCGCTCAACCACGTTCAGGCCGCGGTGATGAAAGCCTCACCGCATATCTTACTGCGTATTGAGCCACAGGATGTGCAGGTCGTTCAGGCGCAAGAAGCGGTGCGTAAAGAAGCTTTTCTGTTCTTCTTTCTGCGCCGGGAAAGACGCACCTACAGCGTGGAGCTGGATGTGACCGTCAACGTGACTGCCATCAATCTCGACCAGGTGGATTTCGTCACGCAACGCTGATTATTCATAAAAGGGCAGACTGATGTTCTTAATTATATTAATAAAATCGCTCATCATTGGCGGCCTGGTTGGCGTCGGTGTGGGGGCCGGGGCTGCACGCATGTTTCATGCGCCTACCACTCAGGGTATGGGCGCGTTTCGTACGTTGGGGGAACTGAACTCCTGTGAAGGGGATCCGGCTTCTCACTTCTCCTTTGGGTTAGGCTTCTTCTTTAACGCCTGGGCCTCTTCCGTGGCCGCAGGTGCATTCACACAGGACGTTGATCACCGCATCATCCCGAACTGGGGTGCTGCAGCACTGATGATTAAAAACCGTAACGTCGGCGAAACGCTGCACGATCCGCGCAAAATGGCGATTGCCTGCGGCGTAATCGGCATGATTGTCGTCACCTTCCTTAACCTCACCGCCTCTTCTGTTCCGGCTGCGCTTCAGGTGACCGCCGTGAAGGTGCTGGTGCCTGCGGCAAACCTGCTGGTCAACACCGTGATGCCGGTGATCTTCTGGCTGGCCGCCATCGATGCGGGTAAAAAATCGGGCTTCTGGGCCACCATTTTTGGCGGCGCGGCGCAGCTGATCATGGGTAACGCCGTACCGGGTCTGGTGCTGGGTATCCTGATCGGTAAGGGCGTTGAAGAGAGCGGATGGAACCACGTCACCAAAGTGATGATGGCGGCCATCGTGGCGCTGTTCGTGCTGAGCGGTTTCTTCCGTGGCTTCGACATGAAGATGATCGAATCCTTCCATCTGACCGTGCCGAACTGGCTCGACATGATCCACAACGCGCTCAGCGGTAAATAACAGGAGCCTCGACATGGAACAGAATAAAGGTTTTTGGTATGCCGACTGGTCGTTCCCGATCTTCGTTGGCCTGCTCTCTTCCGGTGTTTTCGCCGGGACGCATATGTACTACCTCTACGGCATCGGCGCGTTCAACGAAGTGGCCTTCGTGGCGATGCTGAAAGCGGGGATGGATACCGGCGTTTACGGCGCGGTGGCGGCGTTCGGTGCGAGCTTCCTGTTCGCCCGTATTATCGAAGGGTCGCTGGTCGGTATCCTTGATATCGGCGGGGCGATCCAGACCGGGGTGGGCCTCGGGGTTCCGGCGCTGCTGCTGGGCGCGGGCATCATGTTCCCGGTGACCAACTTTATCGCCGCGCTGATCACCGGCCTGGTGATTGGCCTGGCAATTGGCTACGTCATCATCCTGGCGCGTAAGTTCACCATCAATCAGAGCAACTCCACCTACGGGGCGGACGTGATGATGGGGGCCGGTAACGCCTCCGGTCGTTTCCTCGGGCCGTTGATTATCCTCAGCGCCATGACCGCCTCCATTCCTATTGGCGTCGGCTCTCTGGTAGGTGCGCTGTTGTTCTATATCTGGCAGAAGCCGATTACCGGTGGTGCCATTCTCGGTGCAATGATTCTGGGCTGGCTGTTCCCGGTCGCCCTTTAATGCCCGCGGGCGCTTCGGCGCCCGCCTTATCAGGAGATCCTCATGTTTGATTTACTCCTGCGCCGTGCGCGCCTCACCGACGATACCCTGACCGATATCGCCATTCAGGACGGAAAAATCGCGGCGCTGGGCGACATTACCGCGCCCGCCCGCAAAACGGTTGAGTTGAACGGTGAAGTGTTCGTCAGCGCAGGCTGGATTGACTCCCACGTTCACTGCTACCCGAACTCCCCTATTTATCACGACGAACCGGACAGCGTGGGCATCGCCACCGGCGTGACCTCGGTGGTGGATGCCGGCAGTACCGGCGCGGATGACGTGGACGATTTTTATGAAATCACCCGTAAAGCCTCAACCGACGTTTATGCCTTACTGAACATCTCCCGCGTGGGGCTGATTGCCCAGAACGAACTGGCCAATATGGCCAACATTGATGCGAAGGCCGTGAAGCAGGCCGTTACGCGCTACCCGGATTTTATCGTTGGCCTGAAAGCGCGCATGAGCAGCAGCGTGGTCGGCGAAAACGGCATAACGCCGCTTGAGCGCGCGAAAGCCATCCAGGCAGAGAACGGCGACCTGCCGCTGATGGTGCACATCGGCAACAACCCGCCCAACCTCGATGAAATTGCCGACCTGCTCAGCTCAGGTGACATCATCACCCACTGCTACAACGGCAAGCCGAACCGCATTCTGACGCCCTCCGGTGAACTGCGTGCGTCCATCACCTCCGCCCTGAAACGCGGCGTGCGCCTGGACGTCGGGCACGGTACCGCGAGCTTTAGCTTTGAGGTGGCGAGACGCGCCATTGCGATGGGCATTCTGCCACACACCATCAGCTCGGATATTTATTGCCGCAACCGCATTAACGGCCCGGTAGGGTCGCTGGCAAGCGTGATGTCGAAGTTTCTCGCCATCGGCATGTCGCTGCCGCAGGTGATTGAGTGCGTCACCGCGAATGCCGCCGACGGGCTGCGTCTGACGCACAAAGGCCGTATTCAGCCAGGCCTCGATGCCGACCTGACGCTGTTCACGATAAAACGCCAGCCAACGCTGCTGGTGGATGCTGAAAATGACAGCCTGCAGGCTGAACACATTCTGGTGCCGCTTGCCGCCATCCGCGCAGGCAAGGGCTACATGACCGAACAAGGGAGCACGGAACATGCCTTCGATTTATGAGAAGTATCACTTAAAGCAAGTCATCAACACCTCAGGCCGTATGACGGCGCTGGGTGTTTCCACGCCGCGCCCGGACGTGGTGCAGGCGGCGATGGATGGCATGAATCACTATTTCGAGATGAAGGATCTGGTCAACAAAACCGGCGAATACATCGCTAAGCTGCTGGATGTGGAAGGGGCGACGGTGGTCTCCTGCGCGTCCGCGGGCATCGCCCAGTCCGTGGCGGCGGTGCTGGTCAAAGACAGCGACTGGCTGCTGGAGAACCTGCACGTCACTCCGATTGAGAACAACGAAATCGTGCTGCCGAAAGGCCATAACGTTAACTTTGGCGCACCGGTAGGCACCATGGTGGCGCTGGGCGGCGGCAAGCTGGTGGAAGCGGGCTACGCGAACGAATGCTCCGCCGACCAGCTGGCGGCGGCCATCACGCCGCGTACCGCGGCCATCCTTTACATCAAGTCTCACCACTGCGTGCAGAAAAGCATGCTCAGCGTAGAGCAGGCGGCGGTGGTGGCGCGTAAGCACGATCTGCCGCTGATCGTGGATGCGGCCGCGGAAGAAGATCTTCACGTTTACTACCGCTCCGGTGCCGATCTGGTTATCTACAGCGGTGCGAAAGCGATTGAAGGGCCAACCAGCGGGCTGGTGATCGGCAAAACGCAGTATGTTGAGTGGGTGAAACGCCAGACGGCAGGGATTGGCCGCGCAATGAAAGTGGGTAAAGAGGGGATCCTCGGCCTCACCTGTGCCATCGAACACTACCTGACGGCGACCAAAGAGAGCGGCGAAGAGATGGTGGCGAAGATGACGCCCTTTATTGACGCGCTTAATACCCTTAACGGCGTGACGGCACGCGTGGTCTGGGATAGCGCCGGTCGCGATATCGCCCGTACTGAGATTAAGTTTGATGAAGCCACCACCGGTGTTGGCACCGGCGACCTGGTGACCGCGCTGAAGCAGGGCGAGTACGCCATTTACTTCCGTGGCTACAAGGCCAACGAAGGGATTATCGAAGCGGACGTGCGCAGCGTGAATGCCGATCAGCTGAACATTGTTTATCGCCGCATGAGTGAAGTGTTAGGACAGGAGAAAAAGGCATGAAACTGACCCCCAACTTTTACCGTGACCGCGTCTGCCTGAACGTGCTGGCAGGATCGAAAGCCAACGCCAGCGCCATTTACGAGGCGGCGGAAGGCCACGTGCTGGTGGGCGTGCTCTCCAAAAATTACCCGGATGTCGCCAGTGCGGTTGCCGATATGCGCGACTACGCTCAGCTTATCGATAATGCGCTCTCTGTGGGCCTCGGCGCGGGCGATCCGAACCAGTCCGCGATGGTCAGTGAGATCGCCCGTCAGGTGCAGCCGCAGCACGTTAACCAGGTGTTCACCGGCGTGGCAACCAGCCGTGCGCTGCTGGGGCAGAGTGAATCCGTGGTCAACGGCCTGGTCTCTCCGACCGGCACCGTTGGCAAGGTGAAAATCTCCACCGGTCCGCTGAGCAGCACGGCGCCGGACGGCATTGTGCCGGTTGAAACCGCGATTGCCCTGCTGAAAGATTTTGGCGGCAGCTCCATCAAATACTTCCCGATGGGAGGCCTGGCGTGTCGGGACGAATACCAGGCAGTGGCGGAAGCCTGCGCCCGTCACGATTTCTGGCTGGAGCCGACCGGTGGGATCGATCTGGAGAACTATGAAGCGATCCTGCAGATCGCCCTTGATGCGGGCGTGAGTAAAATCATTCCGCATATCTACAGCTCGATTATCGACAAAGCCAGCGGCGACACGCGTCCGGAAGATGTGCGTACGCTGCTGGAGATGACGAAGAAGCTGGCTAAGTAGTCTTTACCCCTCATCCCGGCCCTCTCCCCAAAGGGGAGAGGGTGTAATCGTCCCCTCTCCCCTTTGGGGAGAGGGTGAGGGGCACAAACCGCACAAAACCAAAGGAGCCACCATGCACACCCGCAATCTGCTCGTCGCTTCACTCTCGTTACTCGCTACCACTGCCATCGCCCAGACGCAGTATGCCTGGGTCGGGACGTACAACCCCAACGGCGAGGGGCTGTACCGCTTTACGGTCGATCCCCACACTGGCGCGCTGTCGAATAAAACGCTGGTCAGCACGCTGCCAAACGCCGCGCAGCTCACCGTCTCGCAGGATGGTAAGACGCTCTATCTGGCGAGCGAGGTGGAGCAGGGCGTGGTGCAGGCGCTGCGCGTGAGCGATAACGGTGAACTGAGCGAGCTTAATCAGGTGGCGTCCGGCGGGGCGGGGCCGGTCTATCTCTCCCTGACGCCAAAGGGTCACCACCTGCTGGTGGCGAACTACGTCAGCGGCTCGATTGCTGTTCTGCCCGTTAATGCAGACGGCAGCCTGGGGGAGGCCACGGACACGCGTCAGGATCGGGGAGAGCCGGGCGCGGCGAAACCGGCGGCGGCGGTGGAAGGCAGTTTTGCCATTAGCGATCACAATGGCCCCCATGCGCACATGATCGCCGCCGATCCGCGCGGGAAATACGTTTTTTCTACCGATCTGGGTCTGGATCGTATCTACCAGTACCGTTTTGACGATCAAACAGGCAAGCTGACCCCGAACGATCCGCCGTTTATCAGTGCCTCCTCGAAAGGGGCCGGTCCGCGGCATTTCGTCTTTACGCCGAAAGGCGATGCGTTATGGCTGATTAACGAAGAGGCATCCACGCTCACGCACTATACGCTGGATGCCCGGGGCAGGCTGCAGGAGGGGAAAACCCTCTCCGCCCTGCCACACGGCTATAAAGGCACCAGTTTTGCCGCCGGGCTGGCGCTCAGTGCCGATGGCAAACAGCTGTATGTGGCTAACCGTTTGCATAACAGCATCGGGCACTTTACCGTAACAGCGGATGGCACGCTGACGCATCAGGACGATGTGTGGACGCGTGGTGATTACCCGCGCACCCTGACGCTCGACAAACAGGGGCGCTGGCTGTACGTCATGAATCAGCGCAGCGACAACATTACCCGTTTTCGCGTGGCGCAGGACGGCAAACTCAGCGCCGAGCCGGACTATACCCCGGTCGGCAGCCCATCCCAGATGGTCATTTCACCCTAAGCCGTAAGAGGACAACCCCGTGCGATTTCCGAACCAACGTTTAGCGCAACTTTTCGATCTGTTGCAAAACGAGACGCTGCCGCAGGACGAACTGGCGCAGCGGCTGTCGGTCTCCACGCGAACCGTCCGCGCTGATATCACCGCCCTGAACGCGCTGCTGGCGAGCCACGGCGCGCAGTTTATTCTCAGCCGCGGCAATGGCTATCAGCTCAAAATTGACGATGCAGAACGCTATCAGCAGCTTCAGTCCTCCCACCCGCGCGCGCTGCGCATTCCCCGCACCGGGCCGGAGCGCGTGCACTATCTGGTGGTCCGTTTTCTTACCTCCGCGTTTTCGCTCAAGCTGGAGGATCTGGCGGATGAGTGGTTTGTCAGCCGTGCGACGCTGCAAAGTGACATGGTGGAAGTGCGCGAGTGGTTCCACCGCTACAACCTGACGCTGGAAACCCGACCGCGCCACGGCATGAAGCTGTTTGGCAGCGAGATGGCGACCCGCGCCTGTCTCACCGATCTGCTCTGGGAGCTGGCGCAGCAGGATAGCCTGAACCCGCTGGTGACCGACGTTGCGCTCAATGCGGGGGTCGCGGAGCAGATGGTTCCCGTGCTGCATGATGCGCTGACGCGGCATCACATTCGTCTGACTGACGAGGGCGAGCTGTTCCTGCGCCTGTACTGTGCGGTGTCGGTGCGTCGCATCAGCGAAGGCTATCCGCTGCCGGAATTTCACGCAGAAGATGTGGCCGAGAATGTCCGTGAGGCGGCGAAAGACATCGCTGTGACCATTCAACAGCTGGCGGATAAAGCGCTTTCGCCTTCAGAAGAGAGCTGGCTCTGCGTTCACATCGCGGCACGTCAGATCCAGGAGATTGCCCCCAGTGCCATCAATGCCGATGACGACGAAGCGCTGGTCAATTACATCCTGCGCTACATCAATACCCACTATAACTACAACCTGCTCAGCGACGAGCAACTGCATGCGGATCTGCTCACCCACATCAAAACCATGATCACCCGTGTGCGCTATCAAATCATGATCCCGAATCCGCTTCTGGATAACATCAAGCAGCACTACCCGATGGCGTGGGATATGACCCTCGCGGCAGTGTCGAGCTGGGGGAAATACACGCCGTATGTGATCAGCGAAAACGAGATCGGTTTCCTGGTGCTGCATATCGGTGTCGGGCTGGAGCGCCACTACAACATCGGCTACCAGCGCCAGCCGCGGGTGCTGTTAGTTTGCGATGCCGGGAATGCGATGGTCCGGATGATTGAAGCGGTGTTGCAGCGCAAATATCCGCAGATTGAGGTGACCCGCACGCTCACGCTGCGCGAGTATGAGCTGGCGGAACCGATCGGCGAAGACTTTGTTATCTCGACCGCCCGGGTGAGCGAAAAGTCTAAACCGGTGGTGATGATCGCCCCGTTCCCGACGGACTACCAGCTTGAGCAGATAGGTAAGCTGGTGCTGGTGGACCGAACCCGCCCGTGGATGCTGGATAAATACTTCGATGCCGCCCATTTCCGCATTATCGACAGGCCGATTGACCAGCAAACGCTGTTCCGGGAGCTGTGCGAGCAGCTCGAAGAAGAGGGGTTTGTTGGCGCGGAGTTTCTGGATTCGGTCGTGGAGCGAGAGGCCATCGTCAGCACCATGCTGGGCGACGGCATTGCGCTACCGCACTCCCTCGGGCTACTGGCACAAAAAACGGTGGTTTACACCGTGCTGGCACCGCAGGGTATTGCCTGGGGGGATGAAACTGCCCATGTGATTTTCCTGCTCGCCATCAGCAAGCGCGAGTACGAAGAGGCGATGGCGATTTACGATATTTTCGTGACTTTCCTGCGTGAGCGCGCCATGTCACGGCTGTGCAGTTGCAATGATTTCGCCGGGTTTAAAGCGGTGGCGATGGAGAGTGTGAGCCGGTTTTGAGAGACGTTATCCAGAATTCTATGTAATGCAAATGTAATGCTAAAATGCATTACACATTCGATTTCACTGGAGACATAATGGCCACGCTGAACGTCCGTCTGGATGACAAACTCAAAAACGAGGCTTATGCCGTGCTTGAAAAACTCAATATCACGCCAACGGAAGCCGTTCGGTTACTGTTTCAGTACGTTGCGGAGACGGGGCGTATGCCGGTGAAAACGGTCACTGTCAGCGACAGTGAAGATGAACTCATACACACAGTCCGGGAGCGGCTGGCTAATCCGCAAAAAGGAATTAAGGTTAGGCTGGATGACTTATGAACTCGTATTTGATCCGAGGGCGTTCAAGGAGTGGACCAGGCTGGGTGATACTGTAAAAAATCAGTTTAAGTAGAAGCTTGCGAACGTGTTGGTGAACCCCAGGGTTGAATCGGCTCGCCTGCATGGCCTGCCTGATTGCGACAAGATAAAACTCAGATCCCAGGGTTATCGTTTGGTCTATCAGGTTCAGGACAACGTTGTGACGGTATGTGTTATTGCTATCGGTAAGAGAGAGAAATCAGCCGTTTATCATGACGTAAACAAACGGCTTTAGCGATCACCGCAAATGATGCACAACCTGGTTGCTGCTGCCGCGCCAGATCAGCGCAGGGTCTTTTAAATCCTGCACAAACTTGCCGTCAACCAGCACGTTAATCAAATCCACCACTTCCCTCTGTTCAGCATTCAGTTCTTCGAGCTTATAACCCGTCCAGACCCAGATATCCTTTCCTGCACATTCGCGGCGAATGCGTTTTATCAGCTTCAGAATGTCCGGCACGTTTTGCGGGTGAAGCGGGTCGCCACCGGAGAGTGAAATCCCCTGGCGGGGAATGCGCGTGTCGTTGAGATCGTGGATGATCCGCTGTTCCATTTCCGCGGTGAACGGCAGGCCTGAATTTACGCGCCAGGTGCTTTTGTTGTAACAGCCGGGGCATTCATGGACGCAGCCTGAGACAAACAGAGTGCAGCGGGTGCCGGGGCCGTTGACGATGTCGACGGGATAGTATTGATGATATCGCATAAGAAGATGTCCAGAGTGTGTGTGCGCGGGTGCCCTCACCCCAGCCCTCTCCCACCGGGAGAAGGGGAAAACGTAGGTGCGCGTTCGGTTCCCTCTCCCTGAGGGAGAGGGGTAGGGTGAGGGGAAACCCCCGACGCCTTAACCGATCTGCCCATTCCCCAAATGCTTCACGCGTCGCTTAACCTCTTCCTGCTTACCGGCGTTAAACGGACGCGCATCGGGACTCCCGAGATAGCCACACACGCGGCGGGTCACCGAGACGCGAGCCGCATCGTGGTTACCGCATTTCGGGCAGGTGAAGCCTTTGCTGGTGCACTCAAACTCACCGGTAAAGCCACACTCGTAGCACTCGTCAATCGGGGTGTTGGTCCCGTAATACGGTACGTGCTGATAGCTGTAATCCCAGACATCTTCCAGCGCCTTCAGGTTGTGCTGAATGTTCGGATACTCGCCGTAGCAGATGAAGCCACCGTTCGCGACGGGCGGATACGCGGCTTCAAAGTCGATCTTGTCGTAAGGGTTCACCTTCTTCTCCACGTCGAGGTGGAAGCTGTTGGTGTAGTACCCTTTGTCGGTTACCCCTTCGACAATGCCAAATTCAGCGGTATCCAGGCGGCAGAAACGGTCACACAGGTTTTCACTCGGGGTGCTGTACAGGCTGAAGCCGTAGCCGGTTTCGTCTTTCCACTGGTCAACCGCATCGCGCAGGCGCTGAACAATGGCGACACCTTTTTCACGCAGGGCGTCGCTGTCATACATGTGCTGGTTGCCGAACAGCGCGTTGATCGTTTCGTGAATACCGATGTAGCCCAGAGAAATCGACGCGCGACCATTTTTGAAGATCTCCGACACGTCATCGTCCGCCTTCAGGCGTACGCCGCAGGCCCCTTCCATATACAGGATGGGCGCAACGCGGGCTTTCACCCCTTCCAGACGCGCGATACGGGTCATGAGGGCCTTACGTGCGAGCTGCAGACGTTCGTCCAGCAGCGCCCAGAAGGCCGCTTCGTCGCCTTTGGCTTCGAGGGCGATACGCGGCAGGTTGAGGCTGATCACACCGAGGTTGTTACGGCCGTCGTGAACCTGTTCGCCGTTTTCGTCTTCATACACGCCGAGGAAGCTGCGGCAGCCCATCGGCGTTTTAAACGAGCCGGTCACTTTGACCACCTGGTCGTAGTTCAGAATGTCCGGGTACATGCGCTTGCTCGCACACTCCAGCGCCAGCTGTTTGATGTCGTAGTTAGGATCGCCAAACTTGTGGTTCAGGCCGTCGCGGATAGCGAACACCAGTTTCGGGAACACCGCTGTCTTACGGTTTTTACCAAGCCCGGAGATACGGTTGCGCAGGATAGATTGCTGAATCAGGCGTGATTCCCAGCTGGTACCCAGACCAAAACCGAAGGTCACAAACGGCGTCTGACCGTTGGCGGTATGCAGGGTGTTCACCTCGTATTCCAGCGACTGGAACGCGTCGTAGCACTCTTTTTCGGTACGGGAGTGCGCGTAGCCATCGGCGTCCGGGATTTGCCACTCTTCAGCGGTTTGACGGTGTTTATTGAAGCTTGCCGTGACGAACGGTGCCAGTACTTCATCAATGCGGTTAATGGTGGTGCCGCCGTAAATATGGCTGGCGACCTGAGCGATAATCTGCGCCGTGACCGCAGTGGCCGTGGAGATCGATTTTGGCGGCTCAATCTCGGCATTCCCCATTTTAAAACCGTGGGTCAGCATGCCTTTCAGGTCGATGAGCATGCAGTTGAACATCGGGAAGAAGGGCGAGTAATCGAGATCGTGGTAGTGGATCTCACCGCGCTCATGCGCCGAGACCACGTCGCGCGGCAGCAGGTGCTGACGGGCATAGTGTTTGGCAACAATGCCGGCCAGCAGGTCGCGCTGGGTGGGGATCACTTTGCTGTCTTTGTTGGCATTTTCATTCAGCAGGGCGGAGTTGGTCTGCTCCACCAGGCCACGAATCTCCTGATTAAGACGACCGCGTTTCTCACGCTGAACGTCCCGATCGTGGCGGTATTCGATATAGGCGCGGGCTAACTGCTTGTAGGGGCCCGCCATCAGCTGGTTTTCAACCGCGGTCTGGATCTCATTGATATCGACCTGGCTGCGTTCGTTCATCTGGCTGCTAACGACTTCTGCGACGGTGGCGCAGTAATCTGCGTCATCGACACCCGCTGCTTTAGCTGCACGCAGAATGGCTTCCTGGATGCGCTCTGATTTAAACGGCACTTTACAGCCATCACGTTTCATCACATGCGGTGTCATGATCACTCCATTTTTAAAAACAGGTTATCCACAGAGGTGGAGAAGTGTTCACCGGGCGTATTGTCAGCCAGGCCAGAGACTTCCCTCGTTCCCAACGCGTGTTATCCACAATTCCGGAGAGCTGAGTCGCCGTCTTGTTGTTGGAATAGTAGACGATAAATACAATATGTTGGGTCGGCGTGCATTTTAAGTGCTACATATAGTGATTTGCATCAAACATGTTTGCGATTTATTTGATTCAGAACAAAGTAAAAAGACGAGAGTACAAACGACGGGCACTCCAGCGTTTGTAAAGACGAGAGGGAAAATTCTGATTAATTATTCAACAAAAACAAGCGCTCAGCAGCATGTGCCGAGCGCCAGTCGGTTAACTCACACCGCATGCCCAGTTCAGTCCGGCCTGGAGAAAGGCTGCCGCCGCAATACTCCCCAGTATCAGCGGGATAACAAGTGAGCGCCCGGGTTCGGCGTCCGCGTTTTGTGGCGTTTCTCTGCGCAACGCGGACAACGCTTCTTCGCCGGTACGCGCCGCCAGAAGCGCGTTACGCACGCGCTCTTCCGCCAGCGAACTGGTCAGCGTCGTCAGCAGCTGCATATGCGTACTGCCGGCCTCGGCGTGCGGGATGGCGAGCAGAAAAACCATCCTGACCGCTTCATCGCCTTCCAGCCCCGGCCAGATAACCGGCTCATCAAAAAGCGCCAGGCAAAACGCCGCCTGCTGCACCGCGTCTGATTTACCGTGCGGAACGGCCAGCGCTTCGCCCAGCGCGGTGGGACCTTCACTTTCGCGGTGTAAGACGCTCTGGATAAAGGCGTCTTTATCGGTGATGACGTTTCGCCCGACAAGCGGTTCGGAGAGCCAGCGGATCAGCGCTTCAGGCGTGCGGCAGGGTGGGTTAATAAACACCAGTTCGGGGTGCGTGAGTTCAAGCAAGTTCATGTTAAGCCTCAATCAAAAAATCACAGGTCGCAGAAGGAGGGATCGTCGTCACCGATGGCACGTGTTCTTCCAGATAATTGAGCTGGGGACGCTCTGCCAGGCCAGCCGGAACAGGGACAGGCTGCGTCCCGGCGTTGAACACGCGGGCGATCGTGCCAGGCGATCGTTGCGCATGAGGCAGGGCTGAAAGAACGAGCGGTTCCGGTAAGGCGAATAACGAAAATTCTGCCGGCAGCGTGCGTTCGGGCAGGCGCAGCGAAAAACGCTCAAGCCGGTTATCGAGGGTATGCAGCGTTTGCCGTTGATAGGTGAAGGGGTGACCCGTCGCCTGATTCTCCAGCTGGCGCAGCGTCAGATGGTCTGCGTTATCGGCCAGCGCCACGGTGAAGGAAAAGTGCAGCGGTTTGAGCAGCTGCGCATCGGGCGTGTCGACCACCGTATTGTTAATGCCAGACGCCCGGCCAGGTCGCCAGTCAAGATCGCTGCGCCCCAGTACGCCGGTTGATTTGAATAAGGTCAGGGCAATGACTGCCGGATCGCTTCCAATAACCTGAAACTCTTTCATGCCGCGGCTATTCACGACCAGCGCTTTGCCCGCTTGCGCGATAGCGATAATGCCCTCGCTGGTTTCGATATCCACGGGCTTCTCACGATAGCGCTCCTGCCAGTGAGTATCGTCGTACCCCGTTTCGCGCTCGATTATCGAGAACGGCTGCGAGGCGAGGGAGTGACGGGTGCAAATATCGCTGTTGATCAGTAAACGCAGCCGGTGATCGCAGTGGCTGTTTACCAGCGAGCTATCAACATGCAGGTTCGGATCGTCGTGACGTAACTCGCACACTATGCGTATCGATAACGGCGTGCGGGTATTTTCCCGGCGTCCAGCGAGATCCGGCGGCAGCGACATGACCGCCTCAAGCACCATCGTTTGGCAAAGAGGGGTTTTGCTGCAGTCGATCAGCGTGAAATGCGCGCAGCGCGTCGGTACATCGCCCGCGAGCGGCGAGAAATCATAGCTGTCTCCGGCATCCGCGCAGTCTTCAAGACTGAATAACGACGTGATGCGCCTGGCGTTGCGTTTGTCTTCAAGCACCAGCGTACCGGCCTCCAGCGTCAGTCGATAAACCGTATTCTCTATCGCCTCTCCTTTCGCGGCGCGGGTCCTGGCAAACGGAGCCGGCGTGTCTTTTAGGTTGACGGTGATATAGCCCACCGGCGGCAGGAGAGGCGTCTGCAGAACAACATGCCAGCGGAAATAAGGCGGAAGGTGCGTTTCGCGTTCACCCTCACAGGTGAGGGAGATGGCCGTTCCTCCGGGTAACGTCTCGCATTCCAGAACGTCGAAGGGCAGCGGCTGGCCCTGATACGTCAGGGTGATATTGTCGGCCCGACTGTACAGGGTGGTGTGGATCACGCAGCGGGTCGGGGTGGCCAGCGGGTTGAAAATGAGCAGGTCACCCTCCTGACAGCATGTGGCGGCCAGTGACTTCACCACCAGATTCCACAGGCTGTGACAAAGCTGCTCTGTCTGCTCGAGTCGATGAAGAATGTCGCGGTTAGTGGCATCGCTGTTGCAGCCGCCCATGGAGTCGTGGGCATGGCTTCGCAGAAGCTTCTTCCAGAGGGTGTCCACAATCGGGAGCGTGACCGGAATGCCCTGATGACGCGCCATGGCGATGGTGGGCTCCAGCTGTCGCAGGATGAACTGCTCAATGTCGGCATTTTTCTTTTTGATATCGTAACGCACAGACCCGATCGTTTTGTGAATGCGGGTGTAGCGCGGCGATTTCAGCTCACCTTCCCATAATGCCAGTTGTTCCCGTTTTGTGCGCAGCAGAGCGACGTACTGCTCCAGCGAGCTGAGGACGTAACGGTCCTGCGTGGGAGAGTGCGCGCTGGCAGCCTGCAGGATATGCGGCAGCGCCGGGTCGATGCTGACCTGATCGCCGCCGCAGGGCAGGAGCAGGTCGTCAATCTGCGACCGTGAACGCAGCAGATCCACCATCGGGTAGATCTTGCCGTGCAGATGGCTGGCCTCCGCGCGCATGTTCTTGGCCGCACCATACCCCAGCGCCATTGCACAGGCGAAGATGGTTGCACCTGAGGGCGCGCGCCAGAGAAACTGGCTGTTTTTGGCCTGAGTGTCGTGGTCGATACCGCGCCAGAAAACGATGTTATCGATATTGCAGCCCTGCAAAATCGTGGGCATCTGCGCGTTATGCCCAAAGGTATCCGGCAGATAACCGACCTGCATGGCATGCCCCAGCGCCCGAGCGGCGAAGATGCCGTATTTGAGATTGCGGATAATCGATTCGCCGTGAACGTTGTAGGTATCCGTCTGGGTGAACCACGGCCCGACAAACACGCTTTTCTCCCTGACCAGTTTTTCCAGCCGGGGCCGGTAATCGGGATTGATGGCGAGAAAGTCATCCACCACCGCCATCTGCCCGTCAAGGTGATAGCACTGCCAGGCCGGGTCCTGCTCCAGCGTCTCGATGACCTCCGCAAAGTTATATGACGCCAGCACCATGCTGTCCTGGCGGGTGAAATACCACTCCTGATCCCAGTGGGTATGGGCTATGACGTGGATCTGGCTCATTGCGCTCTCCTTATCTGGCGTTCTTTGGGCTGAGATAAAGCACGCCCAGGGCGCAAATCAGTGCGCCAATAAAGACGCTTGCCAGGTACCCGACCACATTGGTCGCCAGCGGCCAGCCCCAGATAGCCGGCAGGGGCAACGTCTGCTTCACGCCGAGGGTAATCGCCACCAGCGCACCCGCGACGGCTCCTGTCATGAACACGGGGATCAGGCGTGGGTTTTTCAGGATGAACGGGATAGCGCCTTCTGAAATACCGATAAAGCCCAGCAATAACGAAGTGCTGCCAACGGTTTTCTCTTCACGGCTGAACACGTCCGGCAGGCCAAAACGCCCATTGAGGAACGCGGCGAGGCCTACCCCAATAGAAGGAATCACGATGGAGAGCTCGCGGGCGGTTAAATCAAAAGTCTCGCTCATGCCGTTCAGGCCGAGCGCGACCGATCCTGCCGCCTTGTTGACCGGGCCGCCGAGATCGAACGCGGTACCCGCGGCGATCATGGCCGAATAGAAGCCGCGTCCGGTATCACCCGCCGAGGTAAAAAAGACCACCATCAGCTGGTTAAGCGAACCAAAAATCGGGTTGATCAGATATTCCATTACCATCACCAGCGTAATACCGGTGATCAGCGGAACGACCAGCATGGTTTTTAGGGTGGTAAGCTGCTGTCGGACGTGAATGGCATCATTCAGCCAGCGCACCAGATAGCCGACAAAAAAGCCGATGCCAATTGCGCCGAAAAAGCCGGAGGGCATAAAGCCTTCAATATCAAAGAAGCGTTTGTAGACCTCATCTGACATGATGCCGCCGATCAGTCCGGGGATCAGCGCCGGTTTACCGGCAATGGAAAAGGCCAGATACATCGCAAAGACCGGGTACATGAACTTGATGGTCATAAAGCCCATTTTATCCAGCACGCTGAACGGCGAATGCTCAATGTTTATAAACTGCCCGGTAATTTTGGCCGTCGCCATCATCAGGCCGCCCATCACCACGACCGGTAACATATAGCTGATGGCCGCCATGATATGGCCGATAAAAATCTGGTAAGCCGAACGCTGAATGGCGTCTTCGTCCGCCACAGTGGTGACGTTTTTCTGCATGGCCAGCGCCTGACGCAGGTAGCGGTCGGTATTTTTAATCAGCTCCTGCGTGCGGGTCTGAAGGTGAGGAACGTGTTCAAAACGTTCTGCGTCCTGAATGGGAACGTCGGTTGCAAGAATAATGGCCGTGGCGGAGGCAATATCCTGTTTTGTTAATCTGTTTTTTACGCCGTCGCTGCCCTGCGTTTCGACCTTGACCTCAATATTATGCTCTTTTGCCCATGCAATAATTTTACTTGCCGCCATAAACGTGTGCGCGATCCCTGTAGGACAAGCCGTTACAGCGATAATTTTTTGATTCATCATTGTAATAATTCCCTGGGTGTGAAAATAGCGAAAGTATAAAGAGAACTTAAAACAGTGTTTAAGGTTTGCTAATACTAATTACGTATCGTCATACGCTATGTTGCAATATGTGAAGCGCCTTCCAGAGACTATTTCGCTATTCTGCTAATATCCTGTTAGGTTTTAACAGGACGTAATAAATGAATTCATTTCAGGGAAGTGAACGGTTGATATTTGAATACATTCAGCACCACGCACGCAATATTTCTGATATATCGGCAAAAGAGATTGCGCGTGATACTTTTACGACAACCACCTCGGTGAATCGTGTCTGTAAGAAAATGGGCTATAAAAGCTATACCGAGCTTCGCTATCGGTTTTTACGCGACCATTTTACGTCTGTCCCTGCCGAGCCTGCGATGGGGCTGCAGGCAGACGATATCGTGGTGGACGTGTCCCGGTTACTGACCCATTCCAGCCATATCTATTTATATGCACGCGGGGCATCTCTCACCAGCCTCAACTACCTGTCGCGTTTTTTGTCACTGGCGAGCCTGCCGCACCTGATTCTGAATGATATGCACCAGTTGACCCGGGTATCGAAGGGCACGCTGGTGTTGATCAGTAAATCCGGGGAGACGCAGTCGCTGATAGAAATGGCGCGTAACGCCCTGCGTAAGGGGCTAAAGATTATTGCGATTACCCGTCAGGGTTCGACGCTGGCCGGGCTTTCTACGCTGTGCTGGCCGTTGTCGATTGATATAAATGCCGTCTCTTTATATCAGCGAGAGGGACAGCTGGACCTGTTAAGCGCCGTCGATCGTATCGGCTGCAGGCTTCTGCAGCACGATACGGAGTAGGCAGGCCGTCAGAGCTGTTTCACGATACCCAGACGAATGGCGTAATCATTTTCATGATTGCCATCCTGAGTAAGGTAGGTTTTATCCAGCGACACCAGTTCGACGTAAGGCGTCCAGCCGTCGTCGAGCTTGTAGTTGAACGCTACGGTGTGCTCCCAGTAGGTATCATCCCCGGTTCCCTGATCGACATTATCCTGCCAGCGGAAGCGCGGGTTATAGGACATGCCGAATTTCCCGATGTTGTACGCGAACCACAGGTCGAACTGGTGCGACTCGCGGCGGGTGTAGCCGCTGCCGTCCAGGCGTTTGTCGCTGTGCGCATCGTTAACGGTGTTATAGCGGTAGCGGGCAGACAGGTTCAGGCCGTTATCGAACGTTTTCCAGCCCTGGATGAAGGGGCGGTAATGCGTATTGCTGGCGGTAAAGACGGTCACCATCCCTGGCGCGATGGCGAACCCATTTCCCAGATCAAAACGCCAGCGCGTTTCGATTTCCTGTGCTGCCTCCGTTAACCCTTTTTCGTCCGGATTATATCGGTCGGTATCACCAAAGAACGTATCGTTATGGTTTTGCGCCGCTTCGACGGAGAAGTAAAAACCGTTATCAGCCTGATGCATCACTTTAATACGTGAATCATTTACGTCTGAGCGCGTATTATGACCAAAGCGAAGATCGACGGAGGTATTTCCGCACCATCCCTGGGTACTTAATAATAATGCGCTAATACATGTTGCTTTAATAATTGTCTTTTTCATAATGTCCTGCCGAGGTTATTTAAATGGCAGGGCTATTCTTATTTTGGCACACCGTGAAGTAAAAGTTATCGTCGTACATTTAGCGTATCGCTAAACATAAAAAAAGAGATACAGCAGGCTGTATCTCTTGAGGGTTATTCCTGTATCCACCAGATGGCTTCAAACGGGCGCAACAGCAGGTTGTCGGGCTGAGGGGGAGCATCCGCATAGTTGCTCAGTGCGACCCGCCAGGCTCCCTGTACCGACGCGGGAACCCATTGCTGGCGCTCACGGCTCAGGTTTGCCACCACCATCAGCGTCTGGCCCTGCGACCGCCGGCGATAGCACCACAGGGAAGGGTGGTCGGGCAGCAGATCTTCATAATCTCCCCACGTCAGCACCGGCAGGGTTTTGCGCAGGCGAATCAGCGTCTGGTAGGTGTAAAACACCGAATCAGTATCGTCCAGTGCGGCACGGGCATTGACCGTCTCGTAATTGTCGCAAACGCCAATCCACGGCTCACCCTCGGTAAAGCCCGCACTGTGTGTGGCATCCCACTGCATTGGCGTGCGGCCATTATCGCGGGATTTACTCGCCAGAATAGCCAGCAATTCTTCAGGGGCGCGACCGTTGGCCCGCAGTTCAGCGAACATATTAAGGCTTTCAACGTCGCGGTAATCGGTTATACGGCTGAAGTGTGGGTTGGTCATACCCAGCTCTTCGCCCTGGTAAATATACGGGGTGCCCTGCATTCCGTGCAGCACCATGCCGAGCATTTTCGCGGCGTGGGGACGGTACTCTCCTTCATCGCCAAAGCGCGACACAATGCGCGGCTGATCGTGGTTACACCAGAACAGCGCGTTCCAGGCTTTGTTGTGCATGCCCTGCTGCCAGTGGCGGAAGAGGGTTTTCAGCGCCACGAAGTCCGGCCTGGCCAGGGTCCACTTTTCGCCGCCGGGGTAATCCACTTTCAGGTGGTGGAAGTTGAAGGTCATCGACAGCTCGCGCCCGTCGAGAGAGGCGTATTGCTGACAGTTTTCCAGCGAGGTCGACGACATCTCACCTACCGTCATCAGGTTTCGCGGGGTAAAGACATCGCGGCTCATCTCCTGAAGATACTCATGAATGCGCGGTCCGTCGGTATAGAAGCGACGGCCATCGCCCACGGCGTCATCCGGGAAATCCTGGTCTTTGGAAATCAGGTTAATCACATCGAGGCGTAAACCGTCCACGCCACGGTCGGCCCAGAACTCGCACACCTTTTTCAGTTCGGCGCGCACCTGCGGGTTTTCCCAGTTGAGGTCCGCCTGCTCGGGGGCGAACAGGTGCAGATAGTACTGCTCGCTCTCGGCGTGCCAGCGCCAGGCGTTGCCGCCAAATTTGGAGCGCCAGTTATTGGGCAGTTGTTCCGGCGTACCGTCGCGCCAGATGTAGAACTGGCGATACGGGCTCTCTTTATTCAGCGATTCCCGGAACCAGGCGTGCTGCGTTGAGGTGTGATTGAACACCATATCCAGCACGATACGAATGCCGCGTTGATGGGCCTGCGCGACCAGCTCGTCAAAATCATCCAGCGTGCCGTAGGCCGGGTCGATGGCGGTGTAATTCGCCACGTCGTACCCGTTATCTACCTGCGGGGAAATATAAAACGGCGTCAGCCAGATGGCGTCGATGCCGAGGGTTTGCAGGTAGTCCAGCCGTTGCGTGACGCCGCGTAAATCGCCGGTACCGCTGCCCGTCGTGTCCTGAAAACTCTTTGGATAGATCTGGTAGATAACGCCGTTCTGCCACCAGTGAGGAAGGGTATTCATAATGCGTTCCTGCAAATGCGAAGGGGCGCAACTGCGCCCCGAAAGATGAAGTTAAACAATCTGCAGCGCGCCCTGACGGTACTTACGCTGGTAAACCACGGTGGTGAGAGCCATTGGGACGACAATCGCGATGACCATCGCCAGGGAAAACACCTGCCAGAATGCGGGCTGGATGGAGAGAATACCAGGCAGACCGCCGACACCGATCCCGTTCGCCATCACACCGTACAGACCGCATACCAGGCCTGCCAGACCGGAGCCGATCATCGCGCACAGCATCGGGAAGCGGTATTTCAGGTTGATACCGTACATCGCCGGTTCGGTAACGCCGAGGTAGGCGGAGATGGCGGCCGGAACAGAAATCTCACGCTCGTTATGCTTGCGGCTGACCAGGATAATGCCCGTGACCGCCGAGGCCTGCGCAATGTTAGACAGCGCGATGATAGGCCAGACCGGCGTACCGCCCAGGCTCTGAATCATCTGCATATCAATCGCCAGCGTGGTCTGGTGCACGCCGGTGATCACCAGTGGGGCGTACAGGAAGCCAAACAGCATGGCACCAATCGGCGCGAAGCTGCCGGTCATCAGGTGACGTACCGCGAAGGCAACGCCGTCGCCAATCATGCGACCAAACGGACCGATAAACGCATGGGCGAGGAAGACGGCCAGAATAAGGGAGCAGACCGGCACCACCACCAGATAGAGGTAATCCGGTACGATGCGTTTCAGGCGCGTTTCAATAAAGCCCAGCGTCAGACCGGCCAGCAAGGCTGGGATCACCTGCGCCTGATAGCCCACTTTCGCGATGGTGAACAGACCGAAGTTCCACACCTCAGGCACCTGCTGACCAAGTAAGTAAGCGTTCATTAACTGTGGAGAGACCAGCGTGACGCCCAGCACGATACCCAGAATCGGCGTACCGCCCATTTTGCGCACCGCTGACCAGCAAATCCCGACAGGCAGATAGAAGAAGATCGCTTCGCCAATCAGCCACAGGAAGTCGTAAACGGTTTTCAGCGCCGGGTACATCTGCGCCAGGGTTTTGCCGTCGCTCATCGGCACATCACCGATAACGTTGCGGAAGCCCAGAATCAGACCGCCGCTGATCAGCGCCGGGAGCAGCGGGAAGAAAATCTCCGCGAAGTGGGAAATTAACTGCTCGTGCCATTTCATATTCTGGCGTGCAGCTTTCTTGGCTTGCTCTTTATCGGCTGAACTGTGCCCGGTTGTCGCCAGCAGAGCCTGATAGTAATCGCCCACTTCGGTACCGATGACGACCTGGAACTGACCGGCGTTGGTAAAGCAGCCTTTGACCATGGAAAGCGCTTCAATGGCTTTCGGATCGGCTTTGGCCGGATCGTTCAGCACGAAGCGCAGGCGGGTAATGCAATGGCTGACGGTCGCGATGTTTTCACGGCCGCCTACCAGGACAATCAACTGGTCGATATCTTCTTGTTTGACTTTACTCATCATGAAACCTCATGACCGATGGTGAGGGGGGTAATGACCTGAGCGCAAGCCTACTCCTTCAGCGTGACGGCGAAAATGGGAACGTTCCCGAAATCGGGCGAAGATCACAATAAACTGATAAGCGAGGGTTATGAAAGGTGGGCGGGAATCACGATCTGACGCGGCTCAGCACGCCCGTTGATCTGCTCGATCAGCTGTGCAGCGGCCTGCCTGCCTGACTCGGCGTAGCCCGGATCGACGGTGATAATCTCCGGGTGCAGAAACTTCATCAGCGGCGTACTGCCTACGCTCGCGATCTGCAGTCCCTCTATGCGTTGCTCCTGAAGATATTTACTCGCGCCCAGCGCCAGGGTATCGGTGGCGCACACCAGCGCCGTGGTCTGCGGGGTCAGCACGCTGGCGACCTGCTCGTAGCCCTGTTTCATTCCCAGACCCGGCAGAGACGCGACGGCGGAAAGGTTGTGCTGTTTACAGAAGGTCAGGTAGGCCTCGTGACGCCGCTTGCCGGTGGTAACGTCCGCATGCGGTACGCCGAGGTAGCTGATATGGCGATGGCCTTTATCGTACAGACGCTGCATCAGGGTAATAATCGCCCCCTCATCGTCGTAACAGACGGAGGCAAAACCGTGGGCATCGCGCGCCAGCATCACCATCGACGCCTGCCAGGGCTTCAGCATCTCCTCTTTGATGCCGGTAAAACCGAACAGCACCACGCCGTCAATGTTGCGCCGCTGGAGCATACCCAGATGCTCTTCAACCAGCTGCGTGGAGAACTGGCTCTCCATCATGATTGGGTCGTAGCCCTGCTCATAAAAGGCGGGCAGCATGGTCTGAACGGCGAGGTTCTCGGACAGGGAATCCAGACGCGAGACGATAATGGCAACCACTTTGTCACTTTGCCCGCGCATGGCGCGCGCAGAGCGGGAAGGGGAAAAACCGTGCTGATTCATTACCGCCTCGACGCGCTCGCGGGTGCGTTCGCTGACACCGCTCTCATTGTTGAGCACGCGCGATACGGTGGATTTCCCCACGCCGCTTAAACGCGCGATGTCTTTTATCGTAAGGCGGTTCTGCATGCTGTATTCCCTGTAACAATGACAACGTGGTCAGTAGAGCCTAATGCTATAGCGTGTTTTCGCTATGGGCAAAGTCTGGTTTACGTTCGGTTTATTTGCGGGGGAGTATAATACCGCCCGAATCGCCGCAAACGGTACGGTTAAATCCTTATACTGCGCGGCGGCACCCTACTTTTTTACTTACCGGAGGTGACATGGATCCCGATCCCACGCTTCTCCTGAACGGGAGCGTTCTTTCTTTCCGGTAAGCCAGCCTTTGTGCTGTCTCACCGGTATGTGAGGCAGCAACGTCCTGCACGTTCCTGCTTAAAACATTAAGTGCCTGTCAGGTACGGCCTTGCCACGCCTGCAGGAAATACTGTGTCCGCGTTTGCGGGCGCGGGGGAATGACTATGTTTAAAAATATCACCCGGCAGCTGCAGGCGATGCTGAGCCGCCACCTGCCACATCGTCTTGTTCAGCGCGACCCGCTGCCAAATGCCAAAAATATGGCCTCTGCAGCGATCCCTGCTTCCCTGAGCCAACGCTGCCTGAACGTGGCGGCGATGGATGAAAACGAAGTCTGGCGTGCCTTTGGCGGGCATCCGGAGGGGCTGAACGCGGCGGAAGTGGAAAAAATCCGTGCCGTGCATGGCGATAACCAAATTCCGGCGCAAAAACCGGCGCCGTGGTGGGTGCATCTGTGGACCTGCTACCGTAACCCGTTCAACCTGCTGCTGACCGTGCTTGGCATCATCTCCTATGCCACCGAAGATCTGTTTGCCGCCGGGGTTATCGCCCTGATGGTGGGGATCTCCACGCTGCTGAACTTTATTCAGGAGGCCCGCTCTACCCGCGCGGCAGACGCCCTGAAAGCGATGGTAAGCAACACCGCAACCGTCTCGCGCGTCATTAACGATCTCGGGGAGAACGCCTGGGTTGAGCTGCCTATCGACCAGCTGGTGCCGGGCGATCTGGTGAAGCTGGCGGCCGGCGACATGATCCCCGCGGATTTACGTATTCTTCAGGCGCGGGATCTGTTCGTGGCGCAGGCCTCGCTGACCGGCGAATCTCTGCCGGTAGAAAAAGTGGCGCGCACCCGCGACCCGCAGCAGATGAACCCGCTCGAGTGTGACACCCTCTGCTTTATGGGCACTACGGTGGTCAGCGGCACGGCGCAGGCAATGGTCATCGCTACCGGCGGCAACACCTGGTTTGGACAGCTGGCCGGGCGCGTGAGCGAGCAGGAGAGCGAACCGAATGCCTTCCAGAAGGGGATTGGCCGCGTCAGCATGCTGCTGATCCGCTTTATGATGGTGATGACGCCGATTGTGCTGCTGATCAACGGCTATACCAAGGGCGACTGGTGGGAAGCGGCGCTGTTTGCGCTCTCCGTCGCCGTGGGGTTAACGCCTGAAATGCTGCCGATGATTGTTACCTCCACGCTGGCGCGCGGGGCGGTCAAACTGTCAAAACAGAAAGTGATCGTCAAACACCTGGATGCCATTCAAAACTTTGGCGCGATGGACATTCTCTGCACCGATAAAACCGGCACGCTGACCCAGGACAAAATTGTGCTGGAGAACCACACCGATATCGCCGGCAAAACCAGCGATCGCGTGCTACACAGCGCCTGGTTGAACAGCCACTACCAGACCGGGCTGAAAAACCTGCTCGACGTCGCCGTGCTCGAAGGCGTGGATGAAGAATCTGCCCGCACGCTCTCCGGGCGCTGGCAGAAAGTGGATGAGATCCCGTTCGACTTCGAGCGCCGCCGCATGTCGGTGGTGGTGAGCGAGCATCCGGACGTGCATCAGCTGATCTGCAAAGGCGCATTGCAGGAGATCCTCAATGTCTCAACCCAGGTGCGCTATAACGGCGACATTGTGCCGCTGGATGAAACCATGCTGCGCCGTATCAAGCGCGTCACCGATAACCTGAACCGTCAGGGGCTGCGCGTGGTGGCGGTGGCGAGCAAATTCCTGCCTGCACGCGAAGGGGACTATCAGCGTATCGACGAATCCGATCTGATCCTCGAGGGTTATATCGCATTCCTCGATCCGCCGAAAGAGACCACCGCGCCTGCGCTGAAAGCGTTAAAGGCCAGCGGCATCACCGTGAAAATCCTTACCGGCGACAGCGAGCTGGTGGCCGCCAAAGTGTGTCATGAAGTGGGGCTGGATGCGGGTGACGTCGTTGTGGGAAGTGATATTGAGCCCCTCTCCGATGATGCGCTGGCTACGCTTGCGCAGCGCACCACGCTGTTCGCCCGGCTGACACCCATGCACAAGGAGCGCATTGTCACCCTGCTGCGTCGCGAAGGGCATGTGGTGGGCTTTATGGGCGACGGCATTAACGATGCGCCCGCCCTGCGTGCGGCGGATATTGGTATCTCCGTAGACGGTGCGGTGGACATTGCCCGTGAAGCGGCGGATATCATTCTGCTGGAAAAGAGCCTGATGGTGCTGGAGGAGGGCGTTATCGAGGGACGTCGTACCTTCGCCAACATGCTGAAGTACATCAAGATGACCGCCAGTTCCAACTTCGGTAACGTTTTCAGCGTGCTGGTGGCGAGTGCGTTTCTGCCGTTCCTGCCGATGCTGCCGCTGCACCTACTGATCCAGAACCTGATGTACGATGTCTCTCAGGTCGCCATCCCGTTTGATAACGTGGACGACGAGCAGATCCAGAAGCCGCAGCGCTGGAACCCGTCCGATCTGGGGCGCTTTATGCTGTTCTTTGGCCCGATCAGCTCCATCTTCGACATTCTGACCTTCTGCCTGATGTGGTTTGTGTTCCATGCCAACACGCCGGAACACCAGACGCTGTTCCAGTCCGGCTGGTTCGTGGTAGGGCTGCTGTCGCAAACGCTGATTGTGCATATGATCCGTACGCGTCGCATCCCGTTCATCCAGAGCCGGGCCGCGTGGCCGCTGATTGTCATGACCGGCATCGTGATGGCGCTCGGCATTGCACTGCCGTTCTCGCCGCTGGCCAGCTACCTCCAGCTGCAGGCGCTGCCGCTGAGCTACTTCCCGTGGCTGGTGGCGATCCTCGCGGGCTACATGGTGCTAACGCAGATGGTCAAAGGCTTCTATAGCCGTCGGTATGGGTGGCAGTGATTTCCCCCCTCTCCCGGCACGGGAGAGGGGGTACGTTTCCTCCCAAATTCAACAACCTGTGATCTCCGTCAGCGCATTCGCTTGACGACAAAATGAGCGCATGTTAACTGAATGTTTTGCCTTTATTTGGCCCGTCAGATAAGGAACATTCATGTTACGGTACAGTCTCTTAACCGCCGGGCTGATGCTCGGCGCGTCAGCGTTTGCCGCTCCGGCAGGCGACCTTCCCCTGATGCCCTGGCCTGCGAAGGTTGAACGTCCCGCGACGCAGGGCGCACTGGTACTCAGCAACACCCTTTCCGTCAGCGTTACCGGAGACGACCTCGGCGACGCGGTCAACCGTCTGCGCCAGCGCATCGCCCTGCAAACCGGCTGGACGCTACAGCCGCAGGCCGTTAAACCGGACAAGCCCACCATCCGCATTGCCATTACCAAAAAAGTGAAGCCGCAGCCGCTGCCGGACAGCGATGAGCGCTATACGCTCACGGTCGATGCCAGTGGCGTGGATATCACCGCCAACACCCGTTTTGGTGCGCTGCGCGCCATGGAAACCCTGCTGCAGCTGATACAAAACGGTGCGGAAAACACCTCCCTGCCGTGGGTCACGATTGAGGATTCCCCCCGCTTCCCGTGGCGTGGGCTGCTGCTTGACTCGGCACGACACTTTATCCCGCTGCCGGATATCAAACGGCAGATTGACGGTATGGCGGCGGCAAAACTCAACGTGCTGCACTGGCATTTGACCGACGATCAGGGCTGGCGCTTCAGCTCGACACGCTATCCAAAGCTCACGCAGCTCGCCAGCGACGGGCTGTTTTACACGCCGGAACAGATGCGCGACGTTGTGCGCTATGCCACCGAACGCGGCATCCGCGTGGTGCCGGAGATCGACATGCCGGGCCACGCCTCGGCGATTGCCGTGGCCTACCCGGAACTGATGAGCGCCCCGGGACCGTATGTGATGGAACGCCACTGGGGCGTGCTGAAACCGGTCCTGGATCCGACAAAAGCGGCGACCTATCAGTTTGCGGAGGCGATGGTCAGTGAACTGGCGGCGATCTTCCCCGATCCGTATCTGCACATAGGCGGCGATGAGGTGGATGACACCCAGTGGAAAGCGAACGCCGCCATTCAGCAGTTTATGCGCGACAACACACTGGCAGACAGCCACGCCCTGCAGGCCTATTTCAACCGCAAGCTGGAAAATATCCTCGAAAAACACCACCGGCAGATGGTGGGCTGGGATGAAATTGCTCATCCTGATCTGCCAAAAAGCATCTTGATCCAGTCCTGGCAGGGCCAGGACGCGCTGGGGCAGGTGGCGCAGAAGGGCTATAAAGGCATTCTCTCGACCGGCTTTTACCTCGATCAGCCCCAGTCCACCGCCTATCACTACCGCAATGAAATTGTGCCGCAGGGGTTAAACGGCGAGGATGTGATTGGCGACACCGACAGCGCTCAAAGCTGGTCATTCACCATGCCGCGTCTGAAAGGCAAGCCGGTGGAGGGGAGTTTCACCCTGGTGAAAGGGGATTCCGGCTGGCGTGGATTTATTGATTTCGCCGGGAAATCCCGGCGTGCGGTACAGGATATTGCGTGGCGCGACGACAATCAGGTGACGTTTACCGTCGATACCTGGATGGGCGAAACGCGCCCGGTGGTGTCGGTGGACAACGATAAGCTGAGCGGCTATTTCCTGGTGGGCAATGCCCGCTATCCCATTGACGGCAAGCGCCTGGACGATATCCCCAAAGGCATCCCGCCGGTGGTACCGGACGCCGCTCATCAGGTGAACCTGCTCGGCGGGGAAGCCGCGCTGTGGGCGGAAAACGTGGTCGCACCGGTGCTGGATATCCGCCTGTGGCCGCGCACCTTTGCGGTGGCGGAGCGGTTATGGTCCGCGCAGGACGTTAACGATGTCGACAATATGTACACCCGCCTGCAGGCGATGGACAGCTGGTCGACGGTCTCGGTCGGGCTGCAGCAGCATACTCAGCAGCAGGTGCAGTTCACGCGTCTGGCGAATAACGCCGATACCCTTCCGCTGCAAATCCTCGCGCAGGCAATCGAACCGGCGCAGTATTACACCCGTCAGCACCTTAAGTTCCAGGCCGGAAATTACCATCAGTTCGAACCGCTTAACTGGTTTGCTGATGCGCTCAACGCCGAAAGTGCCACGGTGCGCCAGATGAACAAATGGGCTGACCGCCTGGTCAGCGACGCGGAAGACACGGAAAGCGCCGACGCGCTGCGCCACGTCTTCAACCGCTGGCAAAGCAACACCAGCGATGCGCTGGCATTGAGTGAAAACAGCTACGCACTGAAGGCGATTAAACCGGTTATTCAGGAGGTGGATAAGCTGGCCTCGATTGGCCTGCGGCTGACGGATCTGGTGGCGCGTCAGGGGACGCTGGATGACAACGAGATTGCCTCTATTCAGGGCGAGCTGGATAACGCGGCGAAAATACAGGATGAAGTGGTGATTGCGGCGGTGTATCCGCTGGAAACGCTGCTACGGGCGACGCGGAATCAGTAGCAAAACGCCCGGTAGCGCGTTGCCTGCCGGGCGCAAAGGCAGCGTCGGCTGCCCCCTGACTGAAACTTAGCGACGTACAGCGATCGCTTCGATTTCAATTTTCACGTCTTTAGGCAGACGCGCAACTTCCACACAGGAGCGTGCAGGGAAAGTGGCGTTGTGCTCAGTGAAGAACGCTTCGTACGTGGCGTTAACGGTCGCGAAATCGTTCAGATCTTTCACGAATACAGTGGTTTTCACGATGTCGCCCACTTTCAGACCCGCAGACTCCACGATAGCCTGTACGTTTTCCAGCGACTGACGCGCCTGCGCCGCCACGTCTTCTGGCACTTCACCCGTTTTTGGGTTCACCGGGATCTGGCCAGAGGTAATAATCATGCTACCCAGATCAACGCCCTGAACGTATGGGCCGATAGCCGCTGGTGCATTTTCCGTCGCGAGTACTTTGGTCATGATTTCTCCAGAATAACAGTGATTAAATGTTCCCGGCCATTATAGGGAGGCCGGGATCCTTTACCAACCTCAATTAGTTGGCCAGCACCACATAATGAGAAAACTCTTTTTCGCAGTATTTGCATTTGAGTGCGATGTCATCGGCACGTTTTTTCACTGCAAAACTGGACGAAACCGGCTCAGCATGACTGATGCAGTTGCTGTTCGGGCAGACCAGCACATTTTCAATGCGATCCGGCAGATTAGGACGGGATTTACCGACCACTTCGTACTCGTCGATGCGGTTCACGGTGGCATCCGGCGCGTACAGAGAGAGCTGGTTAACCTGCTCGTCGGTCAGGAAGGTGTTTTCAATCTTGATCAGGTCTTTGCGGCCCATTTCACCCGACGGCAGGTTCAGGCCGATGGTGATGCGCTGGTCGGTTTCGGTCAGCTTGAACAGCGTCAGCAGCTTAAAGCCGATCTGGGCAGGGATGTGGTCAATCACGGTGCCACGTTTGATGGCTTCAACCTGGAGTTTGTTATCGTGTGTCATTGTCATTTCCCCTTACAGAGCCAATTCGCGATTCAGAACCAGTGCCAGTAACGCCTGGCGGGCGAAGATGCCGTTTCCGGCCTGCTGGAAGTACCAGGCGTGCGGCGTTTTATCCACGTCGGTGGTGATCTCATCGATACGCGGCAGCGGGTGCAGCACCTTCATATTCTCGCGTGCGCCGTCGAGGTCGCTGGCGCGCAGCACAAACTGTGCCTTCACGTTGGCGTATTCAGACGGATCCAGACGCTCTTTCTGCACGCGGGTCATATACAGAATATCGACGTTGCCCATCACCTCTTCGATGCTGGCATGCAGACTCCACGGGATCCCTTTTTCGTCCAGCATGTCGAGGATGTACTGCGGCATTGCCAGCGCGTCCGGCGCGATGAAGAAGAAGTGGTTGCCGTTAAATTTCGCCAGCGCCTGGGTCAGCGAGTGAACGGTACGGCCATATTTCAGGTCACCCACCATGGCGATGTTCAGGTTTTCCAGACGGCCCTGCGTTTCCTGAATGGTGAACAGATCAAGCAGGGTCTGTGTCGGATGCTGGTTGGCCCCGTCTCCGGCGTTCAGCACCGGAATACCGCCGGAAAATTCGGTCGCCAGACGCGCCGCGCCTTCCTGCGGGTGGCGCATCACAATCGCATCAACGTAGGTACTGATAACTGAAATGGTATCCGCCAGCGTTTCGCCTTTTTTACCCAGCGAGGTGTTGCTGCTGTCTGAAAAACCCACCACGCTCGCGCCGAGGCGGTGCATGGAGGTTTCGAAGGAGAGGCGGGTGCGGGTCGACGCTTCGAAGAAGCAGCTCGCAATCACCTTGTGCTTCAGCAGTTCCGGTTGCGGATTTGCCTTCAGTTTTGCCGCGGTTTCCAGAACCAGTTCCAGCTCTTCGCGGCTGAGGTCGTTTATGGAAATGATGTGTTTTTGATAAAGCGGATTCATGTTTATCTCCTGACGCCGGGCAAAAAAAAGCCCCTCAAATGAGGGGCTCTGGGAATAGATTGTGCAACGGGAAGAAAAACGGCAGGCCAGCGTCTGATTTCAGACGCGGTAAGACGTTATGTCGTACACGCTTGACCATGCTTCCTCCCGGCAAATTGTCGGGCATTATACGCAGCTCGATTTTCGGATCAAGGGGTTTAATGCACACTTTACTCAATGCAAACGGTTCTTTATGAATATTAATTCGTTCTGAGTAAATAATTAATTTGTTTATGCACCAGCGCAGTACGCTTCACCACCCGAGGAGCGACCCAGACGATACTGCTTCCGGCAACCACACCTAAAATTTCCGGTAACTGGTGATAATCCAGAATTCGCGCCACCGCACGGCCATATCCGGCCACGGTATGAACAAGGATAAATTCGCTATTATGCTCCACGCTCACCACCATTTCGGAAACGGTACGCGCGGCATCGGGGGCAGGGCGCAACTGAGGATTCAACGAATAAATCTTTAGCCCTTTGGCATTTCGAATTTTTATGACACCGAGCAATTTCAGCAGACGCGAAACGGTCGACTGGCTGATGCTGTCAAACCCTCTCTCCTGCAAATCGCGGCGGATTTCTTCCTGGGAGAGATAACTCTTTTCGGCGATCAGCTGCTGGCACACCGTTAGCTGCAGTTGTTCTCTGGGAGAGCAGTCTTCGTAATCCATCATATTTCCCATATCAGTTCCCGACATAACCGGTGGCACCGCACCGGTCCGTAGGCCGGACAGGCGCAGTGCCAGCCGGCAAATTACAACAAGGCACCCAGGCTTAACGCCACCATAATCACCACCGTCAGGATCGCCAGCAGCGGCGCAACCCATTTCAGGTAACGCACGTAAGGCACACGGGCAATCGCCAGACCGCCCATCACAACCGCTGAGGTCGGCGTGACCAGGTTAACGATGCCGGAGGCCGACTGGTAAGCCGTAACCACCAGGTCGCGGTTGACGTTAGCGAAATCAGCAAGGGGTGCCATGATCGGCATCGTCAGAACGGCCAGGCCGGACGAAGAAGGCACAAGAAACGACAGCACGACCTCAAGCCAGTACATCACGTTGATAAACGCCACCGTGGACAACCCGCTGACCAGCCCTTCCGCGCTGTGCAAAATGGTGTGGGTAATCATGCCCTTATCCATAATGACTACGATACCGCGCGCAATGCCGATAATCAGCGCGACGCCCAGCAAATCTCGCGCGCCGTTGATAAACGTCGAGGTCAGCTCCTCTTCGCTCATGCGGGCAATCAGCCCGACGATAATGGCGCTGGCCAAAAATACCGCCGAGATCTCCGCCATCCACCAGCCCAGCACCGCTACGCCGTAGATCATCACCGCGAAGGCGAGGGCGAAGATCAGCAGAATGATTTTGCGCACCGGGGTAAATTCCAGCGACTGCTCGCCTTTATTGCCGAGGAAGTGGGCGAGGTTCTCTTCCTGCTTGTCTGCGACGATGGAGCATGACGGATCCAGACGCACTTTACGGGCATAGCGCATCACCCATGCCGCGCAAATGATCCAGCCGATCACCAGCAGCGCCACGCGCAGGGCGATACCGTTGGTGAACGGGATCCCGGCGGCGTTAGCGGCGATCACCGTGGCAAACGGGTTGATGGTGGAGCCGAGCGTGCCGATCCCCGCCCCGAGCAGCACGGTGGATGCGGCGACAACCGGATCGAAACGGGCGGCCAGCATCACCGGGACCAGCAGGGTATAAAAGGGCAGGGACTCTTCGGCCATGCCGTAAATGGTGCCGCCAGCCGCGAACAGCGCCATCAGGATCGGGATCATCCACTCTTCACGTCCGCGAAGGCGGGTGGTTACGCGTTCGATCCCGGCGTCGATTGCCCCGGTTTTGGTGACGATCCCGAGAAATCCCCCGATGATCAGGATAAACAGCGCGACGTCGATCGCCCCGGCCTGGCCGGAAACGGGATCGTACAGCCCGGCAATGGGGGCCATCAGTACGGAAACCAGCCCCTGCGGATGCGCCGCCACGTGCGCGTACGTTCCGGCAATCGGCACTTCTTTACCGAGGGTTTCATTCATTGCCATCTGATACTGACCGGCAGGCACGACCCAGCTCAGTGCCGCCACAACGGCAATCAGAAAAAAGAGAATGGTGTAAGCGGAGGGAAACTTGAACTTGCCCATGATGTTCTCCTGTACCCGGCGCACCCCGTGGCGCGCCGGGCGGTGATTAGTCGCCGAGTGTCGCCACCATGACCGCTTTAATGGTGTGCATGCGGTTCTCTGCTTCGTCAAAGACGATTGAGTTCGGTGATTCGAAGACCTCTTCCGTCACCTCCAGCCCTTTCAGACCGTAGGCCATCTCGATTTCACGGCCGACTTTGGTGTGTTCGTTGTGGAACGCCGGCAGGCAGTGCATGAACTTGACGTTCGGGTTGCCGGTGGCTTTCATCACCTGGGCGTTAATCTGGTAAGGCTTCATCAGGCTGACGCGCTCGGCCCAGGCCTCTTTCGGCTCGCCCATCGAGACCCACACGTCGGTGTAGAGGAAATCGGCACCGTGTACGCCTTCCTCCACGTCGTCGGTGAGCGTGATGCGTGCGCCGGTCTCTTTGGCGATGGCGCGGCACTGCTCAACCAGCCCGGCTTCCGGCCAGAACGATTTCGGTGCGACGAGGCGGATATCCATCCCCATTTTGGCGGCACCGACCATCAGGGAGTTGCCCATGTTGTTCCGCGCGTCGCCAAGGTAGGCAAAGCTCAGGTCCGGCAGGGTTTTGCCCGGAGCATGCTCCAGCATGGTCATCAGGTCGGCGAGGATCTGCGTGGGGTGAAACTCGTCGGTCAGGCCGTTCCACACCGGCACGCCCGCATACTCGCCCAGCTCTTCCACAATGGCCTGGCCGTAGCCGCGATACTCGATGCCGTCGTACATCCGCCCCAGCACGCGGGCGGTGTCTTTCATCGACTCCTTGTGGCCAATCTGCGAGCCGCTTGGGCCGAGGTAGGTCACCTGTGCGCCCTGGTCGAAGGCACCGACTTCAAAGGCGCAGCGGGTGCGCGTGGACGTTTTTTCAAAAATCAGGGCGATGTTTTTCCCGACCAGGGTTTGTTTTTCACGTCCGGCTTTTTTGGCGGCTTTGAGTTCGATGGCCAGGTCGATCAGGTACTGGATTTCTGCCGGGGTGTAGTCCAGCAGTTTGAGGAAGTTACGGTTTTTCAGATTGATGGTCATTGGGTCGTCCCTTTTAAAATGGTGTTGTCTGGTGCCCTCACCCCGACCCTCGCCCACAGGGAGAGAGGGAAGGTGAGGGGAAAATACGGTTCAGTGGCGAATCAACGTGCCTTTCTCGCCCGCCAGAATGTCTGCCCCGTCGGCCAGCGCGCCGATCCCGGCGATGCCGTTGCAGGCCTCGACAAACTCGCGGCAGGCGGCCACTTTCGGCCCCATCGAACCGGCGTCAAACTGCATGCCCCTGAGCAGTTCCGGCGTGACCTGTGCCAGCGGACGCTGGGTTGGTTTGCCCCAGTCGAGGTACACCGCGTCGGCATCGGTCAGGATCAGCAGGGCATCGGCTTCAATCTGGCGCGCCAGCAGGGCGGCAGAGAGGTCTTTGTCGATCACCGCTTCAATGCCGTGATACCCATTGGCGTTTTCCACCACCGGCACGCCGCCGCCGCCGTTGCAGATCACCAGGTGATCGCGCTGTATCAGTGCCGTGATGGCGTCGCTCTCAACGATGCGTTTCGGCTGTGGAGAGGGAACCACCCGGCGGAAATAGCTGCCGTCGGCCTTGAACACCCAGCCTTTCTCCGCCTGCAGCGTTTTTGCCTGGGCTTCGCTGTAGACCGGGCCGATGTATTTGGTCGGGTTAGTAAATGCCGGATCGGCGGCGTCCACTTCCACCTGGGTGAGCAGGACGCTCACCTCACGCTGGGGCAGGTTGTTTTTCAGCGCCTGCTGGAGCATGTAGCCGATCATTCCCTGACTTTCGGCGCCGAGGATGTCCAGCGGGTAGGGGGTGACTTTGTCGTACGCGCTGTTTTGCAGCGCCAGCAGCCCAACCTGCGGCCCGTTGCCGTGAACCAGTACCACGCGCCACTGTTCCGTCAGCCCGGCGATGGTGCGGGCCGCTAGCTCGATGTTCTGGCGCTGGATCTCCGCTTCCAGCGGCTCGCCGCGTTTCAGCAATGCGTTACCGCCAAGCGCCACTACCAGAGTGGGTTTTCGTTCCATGATGGCTCCTTTAAATTCCGTCGCGTTCCAGTGGGCAGCTCATGCAGCGCGCGCCGCCGCGGCCGCGTCCCAGTTCGTCACCCGGGATAGGCAGCACGGTGATACCCGCTTTGTCATATTTCTCGTTGGTCCAGACGTTACGTTCGTAGCCAATCACCACGCCCGGGCGGATGGTCAGCACGTTATTCGCGTCATTCCACTGTTCGCGTTCGGCTTCAAAGGCGTCGCCGCCGGTGGTGATCAGGCGTACCTGATTAATGCCGAGCGCTTTTTCAATGGCGTGCAGCAGATCCGTTTCCTGGGTGCGCAGCAGGCCACCGCGGCCGTCCGGAGTGAGCGTCCAGCACTGAGCGTCTTTGCGCACCACTTCCGGGTAGACGGAGAAGGTGTCCACGTCGATGTGGGTCATGACGGTATCGAGGTGCATGCAGGAGCGGTGTTTTGGCAGTTCCACAGCGATGACGCGCTCGGCCTGGCGGTGTTTGAACAGGCTATTGGCGAGGAACTCAACGCCCTGCGGCGTGGTGCGTTCAGACATGCCGATTAACACTGCGCCGCGGCCAATGACTAATACGTCGCCGCCCTCTAACGTGGCGTGGTCGTAATTAATGTTTTCATCGCCGAAATACTTAATAAAATCGCCATCGGCAAATGCAGGGTGCCAGCGATATATGGCCCGGAGATTATTGGTTTCACGCTGGCGGGCCGCTTTGGCCATCGGGTTAATTGACACGCCGTTATAAATCCAGCACGAGGTATCGCGGGTAAATAAATGATTAGGCAGTGGCTTCATAATAAAATCATTTGCCGTGTGGGTATCCACCACCATATTTTTAAAGGCCGCCGGAATTTCACCGTAGGTTAATCCGCCGCTTAATCTGCGTGCCAGTTCGCGGTGTGGCATATCTGCCAGCCAGCCGCGTACGTCGCCGGCAAAGGTTGGCCCGAGGCGATAGTCAGAGATTTGCGTCTCCAGCAGCCAGGTTTTGGCCTCCGCAATATCAAGCGTTTGCGTGAGAAGGTCGGTCAGCAGCAGGACTTCCACACCCTGTTCGCGCAGGGTGTTAGCGAAGATGTCATGCTCTTCACCCGCCCGCTCAACCGAGAGCACATCATCGAATAGCAGCTCCTGGCAGTTCGATGGCGTTAAACGTTTCAGACTTAAATTTGGGCGGTGCAGCATAACGCTACGCAATTGACCAATTTCAGAACCGACGTAATGCTTTTCCATAATTATTCCTTTAACTGTTTTTCAGAATAAAAAGGGCATGCGCCATGTGATGTCTTTATTTACATGGCGGCTAAGCTCAATTGATTTCGAGATTTATAGTAGGCGCTTAAATAATGAATATTGTGACATCGCTCACGTGAAAATGGCTATTAAGGAGTTTGTTTTCATTTGCATGATTCGTATCAGGTAATGATTAATTTGATTATATTTGCGGGTGAATAGCTAAGCAGGATCCGTTGGCATTATTTGGAGTTGTTATTATTTTGTAGAATTTAATGTTTTGACATATTTAGTTATGGTATTGATTTTAATGATAATTAAACGGCGCGCAGAATGACTATGCACTATTATCCATTAACTATTTTTGGCTTAAGAAAAATCATTAAATAATTATGGGATTTAATAGCAAATTACCAAAATGATAAAGTGTGAAGTCACAGAGAGTTTTGCTATGAAGCGTATACGATCAGTAAGTTAGCATCACGGCCTGAAAGCGGAGAGCTGAGGTTATGCATAAAGACTGCATAAATGCCTGTGAGCGATTAACAGTGGAGTAACACATTTCCCGATAAACATGCGCTCGCGCAAAACTCATCGAAAAAGCGGTGGTAGGACAGTCTGAATTCTCGTATAAAAGATTAAAATGAAACGCTGTTTTATATTGAGGATTTATTTATGATCGCTGGCAACATCCATCATCTGCAGTCCTGGCTACCTGAAGAACTGCGTCAGGCTATCGAGTACGTCAAGGCGCACGTTACCGATGCTACCCCCTGCGGCAAACACGACATCGACGGCAACAGCCTGTTTTATCTGGTGTCTGAAGATATGACCCAGCCATTTGCCGAGCGCCGCGCTGAGTATCACGCCCGCTACCTGGATATTCAGATAATCATGAAAGGCCAGGAGGGGATGACCTTCAGTACCCTGCCGCACGGTACGCCGGACACCGACTGGCTGGCGGATAAAGACATCGCGTTTTTGCCCGAGGGCGGGCAGGAAAAAACGGTGGTGTTAAGTGAAGGTGATTTTGTGGTGTTCTATCCGGGTGAAGTGCACAAGCCGCTGTGCGCGGTGGGCGCGCCTGCGAAGGTGCGTAAAGTGGTAGTGAAAATGCTGGTGGGGTAAGCCCTGTTAGCGTAAGAGAAGGGTGAAACATTCCCTCTTCCGGTGGGAGAGGGTGAAAGCATCAGGCCGCAGCCCGTCATTATGTGATCCAGCTTATATTTTCCGCACTCCCTCATCGCCTCCCATTTACCTGCGCTTTTTCTGCGTCATAGTATGATCGTTAAATTAATGAACGCCGTTCTATAATGTAGAACAAAATAATTCAGCAAGGAGATCTCATGCCGCAGACCGCGTTGTTCACGGGAATCATTCCCCCTGTCTCCACCATCTTTACCGCCGATGGACAGCTTGATAAACACGGCACTGCCGCGTTGATCGACGACCTGATCGCCGCAGGGGTCGATGGCCTGTTCTTTTTGGGCAGCGGCGGCGAGTTCTCCCAGCTAAACGCCGAAGAGCGTAAAACCATTGCCCGGTTTGCTATCGATCATGTCGATCGCCGGGTGCCGGTGCTGATCGGCACCGGTGGCACCAACGCCCGGGAAACCCTTGAACTGAGCCAGCATGCGCAGCAGGCCGGCGCCGACGGGATCGTGGTGATCAACCCGTACTACTGGAAAGTGTCTGAATCGAATCTGATCCGCTATTTCGAACAGGTGGCAGACAGCGTCACGCTGCCGGTAATGCTGTATAACTTCCCGGCGCTGACCGGGCAGGATCTGACTCCGGCGCTGGTCAAAACCCTGGCCGACTCGCGGAGCAATATTGTCGGCATCAAAGACACGATCGATTCCGTCGCCCATCTGCGCAGCATGATCCACACCGTCAAATCTGCCCATCCGCACTTCACGGTGCTGTGCGGCTATGACGATCATCTGTTTAATACGCTGCTGCTGGGGGGCGATGGCGCGATCTCGGCCAGCGGTAATTTTGCTCCGCAGGTGTCGGTGAATCTGCTGAAGGCCTGGCGTGACCAGGAGGTGGCGAAGGCGGCCGAATACCACCAGATCCTGCTGCAAATACCGCAGATGTATCAGCTTGATACGCCGTTTGTGAACGTCATTAAAGAGGCGATTGTGCTGTGCGGCCGCCCGATCTCCACATACGTGCTGCCGCCCGCGTCGCCACTGGATGAACCGCGTAAGGCGCAGCTGAAAACCCTGTTGCAACAGCTCAAGCTCTGCTGAGCCGGAAGACGACGATGACCATTGAGAAAATTTTTACCCCACAGGACGATGCGTTTTATGCCGTCATCACCCATGCGGCCGGGCCGCAGGGGGCACTGCCGCTGACGCCGCAAATGCTGATGGAATCCCCCAGCGGTAACCTGTTTGGCATGACGCAAAACGCCGGTATGGGCTGGGACGCCAACAAGCTGACCGGCAAAGAGGTGCTGATTATCGGTACGCAGGGCGGCATTCGCGCCGGGGACGGGCGACCTGTGGCGCTGGGCTACCACACCGGGCACTGGGAGATTGGCATGCAGATGCAGGCGGCGGCGAAGGAGATCACCCGTAATGGTGGGATCCCGTTTGCGGCCTTCGTCAGCGATCCGTGCGACGGACGTTCTCAGGGCACCCACGGCATGTTCGACTCCCTGCCGTACCGTAATGACGCGGCGATCGTGTTTCGTCGTCTGATCCGCTCCCTGCCGACGCGGCGCGCGGTGATCGGCGTGGCAACCTGCGATAAAGGGCTGCCCGCGACCATGATTGCGCTGGCCTCCATGCATGATCTGCCGACCATTCTGGTGCCGGGTGGGGCGACGCTGCCGCCGACCGTGGGGGAAGACGCCGGAAAAGTGCAGACCATTGGTGCGCGTTTCGCTAACCATGAGCTGTCGCTGCAGGAGGCCGCCGAGCTGGGGTGCCGCGCCTGCGCATCACCCGGCGGCGGCTGTCAGTTTCTCGGCACCGCGGGAACGTCACAGGTGGTGGCCGAAGCGCTGGGTCTGGCGCTGCCGCACTCCGCGCTCGCCCCGTCCGGGCAGGCCGTGTGGCTGGAGATTGCCCGTCAGTCTGCGCGGGCGGTGAGCGAGCTGGATAACCGTGGGATCACGACCCGCGATATCCTGACCGACAAAGCCATTGAAAACGCCATGGTGCTTCACGCGGCGTTTGGCGGCTCCACCAACCTGCTGCTGCACATCCCGGCGATTGCCCATGCGGCGGGCTGCACCATTCCGGATGTGGCGCACTGGACGCGCATCAACCGTAAGGTTCCGCGTCTGGTGAGCGTGCTGCCAAACGGCCCGGACTACCACCCGACGGTGCGTGCTTTCCTGGCGGGCGGCGTGCCGGAGGTTATGCTCCATCTGCGCAAGCTGGGGCTGCTGCATGAAGATGCCATGACCGTTACCGGCCAGACGGTCGGGGAGAACCTCGACTGGTGGGAAAACTCAGCGCGTCGGGCGCGTTTTCGTCAGTGCCTGCGCGAGCAGGACGGCGTCGACCCGGATGACGTGATCCTGCCGCCTGAACGCGCCCACGCGAAAGGCCTGACCTCGACGGTCTGCTTCCCGACCGGCAATATCGCGCCCGAAGGGTCGGTGATCAAAGCCACGGCCATCGACCCGTCTGTTGTGGATGACGATGGCGTTTACCGCCATACCGGACGGGTGCGGGTGTTTGTCTCTGAAGCGCAGGCTATTAAGGCCATCAAGCAGGAAGCGATCCAGCAGGGCGATATTATGGTGGTGATTGGCGGAGGCCCGTCCGGCACCGGCATGGAAGAGACCTACCAGCTAACCTCTGCGCTGAAACATATCTCGTGGGGCAAGACGGTATCGCTGATCACCGATGCGCGCTTCTCGGGGGTATCAACCGGGGCGTGCTTCGGCCATGTGTCGCCGGAAGCGCTGGCTGGTGGCCCCATCGGCAAGCTGCGCGACAACGATATCATTGAGATCAGCGTCGACCGCCTGTCCTTAACGGGCAGCGTTAACTTTATCGGCACGGCGGAACAGCCGCTGACGCCGGAAGAGGGGGCGCGCGTGCTGGCGTCGCGTCCGGTGCATCCTGACCTGCACGCCCACGCATTTTTGCCGGACGATACCCGCCTGTGGGCGGCCCTGCAGTCGGTGAGCGGCGGCACCTGGAAAGGGTGTATTTATGACACCGATAAAATCATCGAGGTAATTAACGCCGGTAAAAAAGCGCTCGGTCTTTAATTATATTTCTGGCTCTTGTCGTCTACGGAAAATATTCCGTGGACGGCTTTTGCATGTCTGTTTTTTATTATTGCGTAAACAATCTAATTACATGAAAAACAAAGTCTTTAAATGATATGAGGATGTCGAGTGGCGTCACAAAAGCAAAATATCATAATTCAGAAATAAGATATGACCATTGTCGGTTAATTGAACACTTAATTACACTCTATTAACACGATGTTGTGAATTCAGCACACGAAATAAGGGTGTATTCCTGATGATGCACCGGGCATTTATTTGCCTGAATCAGGACCCTGGCGTTTGCACTGTTCCACGTACTGCCGTTGGGGGTAATGATGCAATTAACCATGAAAGATAAAATTGGCTACGGGCTGGGTGACACCGCCTGCGGCTTTGTCTGGCAGGCCACCATGTTCCTGCTGGCCTATTTCTATACCGACGTGTTTGGCCTGTCGGCGGGCATTATGGGGACGCTGTTTTTAGTTTCCCGCGTGCTGGATGCCGTCACCGATCCGCTGATGGGGCTGCTGGTTGACCGCACCCGCACGCGTCACGGCCAGTTCCGCCCGTTCCTGCTGTGGGGCGCTATCCCGTTTGGGATTGTCTGCGTGCTGACCTTCTACACGCCGGACTTCTCCGCGCAGGGTAAAATCATCTATGCCTGCATAACCTACATTCTGCTGACCCTGGTCTACACCTTCGTTAACGTCCCTTACTGCGCCATGCCGGGCGTCATCACCGCTGACCCGAAAGAGCGCCACGCGCTGCAGTCCTGGCGCTTTTTCCTCGCGGCGGCGGGATCGCTGGCCATCAGTGGCATTGCGCTGCCGCTGGTGAGCATCATTGGTAAAGGCGATGAGCAGGTCGGCTATTTCGGCGCCATGTGCGTGCTGGGGCTGAGCGGCGTGGTGCTGCTCTACGTCTGCTTCTTCACCACCAAAGAGCGCTACACCTTTGAGGTGCAGCCGGGGTCGTCGGTGTCGAAAGACCTCAAGCTTCTGTTCGGCAATACCCAGTGGCGCATTATGTGTGCGTTCAAGATGATGGCGACCTGCTCCAACGTGGTCCGCGGCGGGGCGACGCTCTACTTCGTGAAATACGTCATGGATCACCCGGAGATGGCGACGCAGTTTCTGCTTTACGGCAGCCTCGCCACCATGTTTGGTTCGCTCTGCTCATCCCGCCTGCTGGGGCGCTTTGACCGGGTGACCGCCTTCAAGTGGATTATCGTGGCCTACTCCCTGATCAGCCTGCTGATTTTCTTCATCCCAGCCGAACATATCGCCCTGATTTTCGCCCTTAATATTCTGTTCCTGTTCGTCTTTAACACCACCACGCCTCTGCAGTGGCTGATGGCCTCTGACGTGGTGGATTACGAGGAGAGCCGCAGCGGTCGCCGTCTCGACGGGCTGGTGTTCTCCACCTACCTGTTCAGCCTGAAGATCGGTCTGGCGATTGGCGGCGCGGTGGTGGGCTGGATCCTGGCGTATGTGAACTACTCCGCCAGCAGCAGCGTGCAGCCGGTCGAAGTGCTGACCACCATTAAAATTCTGTTCTGCGTGGTGCCGGTGGTGCTCTACGTGGGCATGTTCATCATGCTGTCGTTCTACAAACTCACCGACGCCCGCGTGGCGGCCATCAGCCAGCAGCTGATTAAGCACCGTGCAACGCAGGGTGACGCCGTGCCCGACGCTGCGACAGCCGCATCCCATTAACAGGAGGCAACATGACAACGATAACAAACCCGATCCTCACCGGCTTTAACCCGGACCCGTCCCTGTGCCGTCAGGGGGAGGATTACTACATCGCCACCTCGACGTTTGAATGGTTTCCGGGCGTGCGCATCTACCACTCCCGCGACATGAAGAACTGGTCGCTGGTCAGCACGCCGCTGGACAGGGTGTCGATGCTGGACATGAAGGGCAACCCGGACTCCGGCGGCATCTGGGCGCCGTGCCTGAGCTACGCCGATGGCCAATTCTGGCTGCTGTACACCGACGTGAAAATTGTCGATTCGCCGTGGAAAAATGGCCGTAACTTCCTCGTCACTGCGCCCTCCATCGAGGGGCCGTGGAGCGAACCGATCCCGATGGGCAACGGAGGGTTTGACCCGTCGCTGTTCCATGACGACGATGGCCGCAAATACTATCTCTACCGCCCGTGGGGGCCGCGCCATCACAGCAATCCGCATAACACCATCGTGATGCAGGAGTTTGACCCGCAGACCGGCACCCTTTCGCCCGAGCGCAAAACCCTGTTTACCGGCACGCCGCTCTGCTACACCGAAGGGGCGCACCTTTATCGTAAAGAGGGCTGGTACTACCTGATGGTCGCCGAAGGCGGCACCAGCTATGAACACGCGGTGGTGGTGCTGCGCTCAAAAACGCTCGACGGGCCGTACGAGCTGCATCCGGACGTGACGATGATGACCAGCTGGCATCTGCCGGAGAACCCGCTGCAGAAGAGCGGCCACGGCTCGCTGCTGCAGACCCACACCGGGGAGTGGTATATGGCCTACCTCACCAGCCGACCGCTGCGCCTGCCGGGCATACCGCTGCTGGCCTCGGGCGGGCGCGGCTACTGCCCGCTGGGACGCGAGACTGGCATTGCGCGCATCGAATGGCGCGACGGCTGGCCGTACGTTGACGGAGGCAAACACGCGCAGCTGAACGTCCCCGGCCCGCAGATAGCGGAGCAGCCCGCCGCCTCCCGGGACAGCTGGCGTGAGGATTTCGACGGCAGCACGCTTGACCCGGAGCTGCAGACCCTGCGCATTCCGTTCGACGACACCCTCGGCTCGCTCAGCGTGCGCCCGGGGTATTTGCGGCTTTACGGCAACGACTCGCTTAACTCGACCTTTACCCAGTCGACCGTGGCACGCCGCTGGCAGCACTTCGCCTTCCGGGCAGAGACGCGCATGCAGTTCTCGCCGGTTCACTTCCAGCAGAGCGCCGGGCTGACCTGCTACTACAACAGTAAAAACTGGAGCTACTGCTTTGTGGACTACGAGGAGGGGCAGGGCAGAACGATCAAAGTGATCCAGCTTGACCACAACGTGCCGTCGTGGCCGCTGCATGAACAGCCGATCCCGGTACCGGACAGCGCAGAGAGCATCTGGTTACGGGTTGACGTCGACACCCTGGTTTACCGTTACAGCTACTCGTTTGACGGTGAGACGTGGCACACCGTGCCGGTGACGTATGAAGCGTGGAAACTGTCGGATGACTACATCGGCGGCCGCGGCTTCTTTACCGGCGCGTTTGTCGGCCTGCACTGCGAAGACATCAGCGGTGACGGCTGCCACGCTGACTTTGATTACTTCACCTACGAACCGCTCACGAAATAGCGGCTCAGGCCGGGTAACCCAGCGCGCGTGAGAGCTGGAGCCCGGCCTGCTGAAGCTGCTCGCGGAAGCTGGCCAGTTCGGCGTCATCCACCCGCGACGTCAGCGTCGACAGACTCAGGGCAGCAATCACGCGGGATTCATGGTTCCACACCGGTACCGCCACGCAGCGCACGCCCTGCTCGTTCTCTTCGCGGTCGAAGGCGTAACCCTGCTCGCGGGTCTTGGCGAGGGCCTCCAGCAACGCGTCGCGGGAGGCAAGGGTGGAAGGGGTATAGGTGGTGTACTGATAGCCCTCAAGCAGGGCGTTCAGCTCGGCCTCGCCAAGCCAGGCAATCAACACCTTGCCGATGGCGGTGGCGTGAACCGGCAGCCGACGACCAATGCGTGAATAGGCGATAGCCGCCAGCTTGCCTTCAATCTTCTCGATATAAACGCCTTCACGGCCGTCCAGGATCCCCAGATGGGTGGTCTGCCCGGTACGCTGCGACAGCTCCGTCAGCCAGCCTTTCGCCTTTTGACGAATATCGATTGAGCCCACCACAAAATGACCGCGCTCAACCAGCTTCATGCCGAGGCGATATTTACCGTTTTCCGGGTTCTGATCGATATAGCCGTGAAGCTGCAGGGTTTTCAGCAGCGAGTGGAGGGTACTTTTGCTCAGCCCCATCAGTTTGCTGATGTCGGTGATCTTAAGCTCGGTGGCCTGCTCGTTAAACAGGTCGAGGATCTGCAACGCACGTTCAACAGACTGAATAATCGGCATAATGCTGGTATGTCCACGCAGGAATTAAGGCGAAAACGTACCTTTTTCAGGCGGAAAAATCAATGAAGTGGCGCCGGTTTACGCCCTCTCCCGGTGGAAGAGGGCCGGGGTGAGGGCACAAGACCGCAGAGGATCACTCCCCAAGCGTCGCCACCATCACCGCCTTAATGGTATGCATCCGGTTTTCCGCCTGGTCAAACACAATGCTCGCCGCCGATTCAAACACCTCGTCCGTCACTTCCATCCCGCCGTGCAGATCGAACTCTTTTGCCATCTGCTTACCCAGCGTGGTCTGGTCGTCATGGAACGCCGGCAGACAGTGCAGGAACTTCACGTCCGGGTTACCGGTCAGCGCCATCATCTGCGCGTTCACCTGATACCCGCGCAGCAGGGCAATCCGCTCGGCCCACTTCTCTTTGGCCTCGCCCATCGACACCCACACATCGGTATAGATGAAGTCCGCCCCTTTCACGCCGGCCGCTACCTCTTCCGTCAGGGTGATCTTCCCGCCATTCTTCTCCGCCAGCGCGCTGCACTCCGCCACCAGGCGCTCTTCCGGCCAGCAGGCTTTCGGTGCCACCAGACGCAGATCCAGCCCGGTTAACGCTGCCGCTTCCAGCATTGAGTTACCCATGTTGTTACGCGCATCGCCCGCATAAACCAGCGTCATCTCGTTAAACGCTTTGCCCGGCAGGTGCTCCTGCATGGTCAGCAGGTCCGCCAGCAATTGCGTTGGGTGGAACTCGTTGGTCAGCCCGTTCCACACCGGCACGCCCGCATACTGCGCCAGCGTTTCGACCACGTCTTGGCCGTGACCGCGATACTGAATGCCATCGTACATCCGCCCGAGTACCCGCGCGGTGTCCTTAATTGATTCTTTATGCCCAATCTGGCTGCCGCTCGGCCCTAAATACGTGACGCGCGCGCCCTGGTCAAATGCGGCAACTTCGAAAGAGCATCGTGTACGGGTTGAGTCTTTTTCGAAGATGAGCGCGATGTTTTTGCCAGTAAGCTTTTGTACTTCCTTACCCTTTTTTTTATCGGCTTTAAGCTGAGCGGCAAGGGTCAGCAGGGAATTGAGCTGTGCAGGGGTAAAATCGAGCAATTTCAGAAAGTGTTTCTTGTACAGATCAGACATTTTATCCTCACATGGCAAACGCCACTTATTGAATTAAAATTCACTTTATATGTCTAATTATTCATTTGCAACCCCGTTTCACAAATCTTTCCAACAAAGGTGGAGGCAAACCCGTCCGTGTGTGAAAATAGAAGTATCTGCCGCACTTTAAAGAGGAATGAGCCATGGCAAACCCGGAACACCTGGAAGAGCAACGCGAAGAGACGCGCCTGATTATCGAAGAACTGCTGGAAGACGGTAGCGATCCGGACGCGCTGTACACCATCGAGCACCATTTCTCTGCTGACGATTTCGACGCGCTGGAAAAACTGGCGGTAGAAGCTTTCAAACTGGGTTACGAAGTGACCGAGCCGGAAGAGCTGGAAGTGGAAGAGGGCGACACCGTCATCTGCTGCGATATTCTGAGCGAAGGCGCGCTGAAAGCAGAACTGATCGACGCTCAGGTTGAACAGCTGATGAACCTGGCCGAGAAGTTTGAAGTGGAATACGACGGCTGGGGAACCTACTTCGAAGATCCGAACGGTGAAGACGGCGAAGAAGGCGACGACGAAGATTTCATCGACGAAGACGACGACGGCGTGCGTCACTAAGCGTTTCAGGCGGTGGCGCGCGCCACCGCTTTTTCAAGGCAGAACCATGGATTACCCGCAGATACTCGCCCCCGTTCTTACCTTCCTCCAGTGCCCGACCCCACCAGCATGGATTGATCACGCCCGCGACCCGGCGAACCTGCCGCTGCTGCTCACCGACCACATGGTGTGCGAGCTCAAGGCCGCCCAGACCGCGCTGCTGCTGGTGCGCAAATACGTCGCCGATGAAAGCGGTGCCGACGCGCTGCTCGACTGGCTCAGACCCTACGAAGCGTTCACCTTCCGCGAAGGCCCGGAACCGGATTTTGTGGCCCTGCACAAGCAGATTGGCAAAAGCGTCATGCCCAAAACCGACGATCCGTGGGGCCAGGCGCTTATCGACAGCATGGTGCTGCTGATCAAAGAAGAGCTGCACCACTTCTGGCAGGTGCGCGAGGCGATGCTGGCGCGCGACATTCCGTACGTCAAAATCACCGCCAGCCGCTACGCCAAAGGGATGCTGAAAGCGGTGCGCACGCACGAACCGCTGACGCTTATCGACAAGCTCATCTGCGGTGCCTACATCGAAGCCCGCTCCTGCGAGCGTTTCGCCGCGCTGGCCCCGTTCCTCGACGACGACCTGCAGAAGTTCTATCTGTCGCTGCTGCGCTCGGAAGCGCGCCACTATCAGGACTACCTGACGCTTGCCCAACAGGTGAGCGACGACGATATCTCACCGCGCATACAGCTTTTTGGCGAAATTGAAGCCACACTTATCTCGACACCGGACAATGAGTTTCGCTTTCACAGCGGCGTGCCGGTGTAAACCGGCATAGCGAAAAGAAAAGGATGCGAGATGAATAAAACGTGGATCCGTATAGTCGTGGTGACTCTCCTGGCCGCCGTCGTGGCGTTCTGGGTCTATTTCGACAAACAACGCCAGCACCCCCCCGAACAACAGCTTGATGCCACCCTCAACGCAATGCCCGCCTGGCAGGTGATTAAAGAGCAGGAGCCTGTGCTTCATCAGCGCATTCTTGACCAGATGGCGGCCCTGCAAAAAGCCGGCGAGCCGGAGCAGAAGATTATCGACACCATCCAGCCGCAGATCCTGCATCTGCAGATGTCGCGCCTGCAAAACGCGCCGGACGCTAACGTGGTGAACTATATGACGATCAACATGGAGCAGACCGCCGCCATTCAGAAGGTGAGCGACGACGCCTGTTTCCGCTTCCTCTACCCGGCGGTAAAAGGGGGCGTCAACCCGATGCGCATGCTGGATAAAGACCTGATGACGCGGCGCATGCAGGCCGACGCCGACATGATGCGCGCGGCCTACGGCAAAAATCGCCACACCGTGACCCCGGAAGAACGCGAAGCCGCGGTGACGGATGTCCGCCCGATTATGAAAACGCTGGCCGACAAGTACGGCGAGGACATCCAGCTGCTGCAGATGCCGGAGAAGGCGGTGGGCAAAGAGAAGCTCTCCTGCGACATGGTGCAGGAGATGTGGGCGAAGGTGCTGGCGCTGCCAGAGCAGAAGGCGGCAGGCGTGATTCGGCTGGCGGTTTCCGAGGTAGAATGACAGGGCGCTGGTTTTTTGGGCACTTAGCGTAGCTTTAGCGCGTCGCCGCTTGCATGGCGGCGCGCGACAGGTATAATCCACAACGTTTCCGCATCCCCTTCAGTGCCGAAGTGGCGAAATCGGTAGACGCAGTTGATTCAAAATCAACCGTAGAAATACGTGCCGGTTCGAGTCCGGCCTTCGGCACCATACAAAGTTTTTTTCAAGTCTACTAACGTCTACTTTAGTCCATAAAAACAGTAAGTTAAGCAGAGTTTTGGCTTTTCTTAGTCTGTCCACGTCTACTTACTTCTATCCACATATACCAACGAATGATGGTATAACTGGTGGTATCTTCGGTTCGATTGATTTTGATACCAACAGCGGAGGTATCAACTGATGGCACTCACTGATATCAAAGTTAGGACTACCAAGCCCTCCGACAAACCTTTCAAACTCACAGATGGGCAGGGTATGCACCTGCTGATCAACCCCAATGGTTCAAAATACTGGCGACTCCAATACCGTTTCGGGGGCAAACAGAAAGTTTTAGCATTGGGTGTTTATCCAGTGGTCTCTCTTGGTGAAGCCCGCAGGAAGCGAGATGAAGCCAAAAAGTTGGTATCTGATGGTATCGATCCTTCTGAGAAGAAAAAAGCAGATAAGATTGAGCAAAGCGAAGCCTTGACATTCGAGGCTGTCGCAAGGGACTGGCATACTGCCTGTAAAAGGAAATGGTCTGATTCCCACAGCGAGAGAGTTCTAAAAAGCATGGAAGATGGTCTCTTTACTACTATTGGTAAAAGAAAAATATCCGAGCTTAATACCAGAGATCTTCTTGCCCCTATCAAGGCTGTTGAAGCTTCCGGGCGACTGGAAGTTGCTTCCCGACTACAGCAAAGAACGACGGCAGTAATGCGATATGCTGTCCAGAACGGGCTGATAGATTACAACCCTGCTCAGGAGATGGCAGGAGCTATTGCTGTAGCCAAAAGAATCCACAGGCCAGCTTTGCCATTCGAACGATTTTCAGAACTCTTAGAACGAATTGATAACTTCAAAGGTAGGAAACTCACGAAGTTAGCCGTAAAGCTGACATTGCTCATTTTTATCCGTTCCAGTGAACTCCGATTCGCAAGATGGTCGGAGATCGACTTTGAAAATGCGATGTGGACTATCCCTGGAGAACGCGAGCCATTGCCAGGAGTCAAACATTCCCATCGAGGCTCAAAAATGAAGACCCCACACCTTGTGCCGTTAAGTCGTCAGGCCTTAGAACTTCTAAAAGCAATCAGAGAAATCAGCGGTGAATGCGATCTTGTATTCATTGGCGATCATGATTTCAGAAAACCTATGAGCGAAAACACAGTGAACAAGGCGCTCAGGTCGATGGGTTATGACACAACCGTTGAGGTATGTGGGCATGGTTTTAGAGCGATGGCTTGTAGTGCTTTGATCGAGTCAGGAAAGTGGTCGAGAGATGCTGTTGAGAGGCAGATGAGCCATCAGGAGCGGAACTCCGTTCGTGCCGCATACATTCATAAAGCTGAGCATTTGGACGAGCGTAGGTTGATGTTGCAGTGGTGGGCTGATTATCTTGATGAAACAACTAAGAGAAGAATTGCACCTTTCGATTTTAATAACTAACTGATTTTTATAAGTAAAATGGCGTATTCAATAACCAATTGAGACGCCATTTTTTTATTTGCGATTTATGTGCTATTACGAAGTAAAACTTTTTACAACGGAGTGGCATTAATGAAATCTTGGGTAAAAATGAATAGTTGGACATCAGAAGACACCAAAGCAGTGAAAACGTGGTTTGATTTGGACAAATATCGAGAGTTTGAAAACATTTCTATTAATATGCTTTACCATGAAATATGGGCGAGAACCTATTTTTTCAAACCAGTAATAGAAGAAGGAATGCATAAAACAGTATTGAAAAATTATATGCAGATATTAGAAGGTAATCCTTTTCTCATCAAAGAGAAAGACTTGAATTATATGGATGCTGAAAATAAACTTTATCAACCGCCATACTTTTTTATAACCACGGTAGATCGAATAGCTAATATCAGTTTTGCTTGTATGAAAAAGGCTTTATTCATAAGAGCCAATTCAGAACAATATAAGATTGATTCCACTATTGAGAACGAATACATATCCGAAAAAATCCCTGAACAGTTTCCTACTACAATTATGTTAGAAATCGATCTTGCGGCTGGAAATGATGATGAGATAGCAGAGGCACTGCGAATATCATTACCACAATGGCGAAAAGTTAAGGGTGTAAAACCTGCACCGCTTGATGCAGTAAGATTTGGTTATGGGACAATAAAAAAGTTAATGAGCTATAGAATAATACCAATGCTTGATTTACTTGCTTGGTCAGAAAGAAAAAAAGTGCTTCTGTCAGATGATAGAATATCACGATTGATTTATAGAGATGAAGATGACGATAAGGTAATTAGACAAGGGTATCATATTAGAGATGCAGACCGACCTTTAGCTATGAAAGTAGTAGAAAATGATTTTTTACGCCAATTCTACTTTTTTATAAATAAAAACAGACATATTAAAGAGATGAGCGTTTATGATGTAATGAAAATTACAGACACCGATTGATTATGTTGTAATGGTTGATAAATATATTTTAAGAAATATTTTACTGGAAATAGACTATTTTAATGCATTTGAAATGCAGTAACGATTATGCGAGATATGACAATTTTTTTCACGGTATGATTGTGCTATTATATAACAGTGAATATTATGATGGATTATCCAATGGCGCTAAGTATCGATAATATAAGAGTTTTTTCAAGGGTGTTCAGCCGCCCAGTTTTCGAGGCTTTAGCCAAGGGAAGAGAACCGTCTAATGTCTTGGATTTTGTGTCTTTCTCTGATGAAATGAAGCAGGATGGGCAACCATTACATACATTTTTTAGTGAATGTTATAAAGAGTTATCCAGGAATTATAGAAATGAGTATGTTTACAAAACAGAAGTAGCAAATCGAATAGTTTTTGGGAGGCATAGTCCCCGGACCTCATCATTATTAAGTGAGCTTCATGTCGGAAAGTCTATTGTTGATATTGCAATTTTTAACGGAACATCTACAGCGTATGAAATTAAAACGGAATATGACACCCCGCGTAGATTGCAAACTCAAACCCCAGATTATTTAAAAGCATTCGATAAAGTTTATGTGGTTACTCATCCAAATTTATCTGAAAAATATGCTGAGATTGTTCCAGATAAAGTTGGTGTTATTGCATTAAATAATAGAGGTAGCCTTAAGATAGTTAAAAATGCTGAGTCAAACTTAGCTAATGTTGATATATTATATATTTTTCGTATGCTGAAAAGAAGTGAATACCTTCCAGCAATAGAAAAATTCATTGGCGAGAAGATCAATTTACCCAACGGGCTTATTTATGCATTCTGCGAGGATATATTTAAAAAAATTCCTCAGGATTTAGCTCACAATATTTACATTAATGCAATGAGAGGCAGAACGACAAGTGATGATATTGTAAGCTTTGTTAATTGCCTTCCTAGTTGCCTTCGTGTGTTGGGAATGTCATCTGCTTTATCAAGTGTTCAACGTAAAAAGATCCTCACGGTTTTGGGGATAGTGTAGAGATGCTTAACTTTATGTGATCATTGTTCTCTCTGGAGGGAGTCATATGTATAGTCCATATCTATATGGTCGTGGTTCTGAGCTGTTAGCGCTAAGAGAATTGGCAGCAAGTTGTACTAATGCTGAGTTGTTTATACCGATAATTGAACCTGTGCTAACCAAAACCGATAAACTTATACGTTGTTTAGAGATACTTTCAGAGAAAAACAAGAGGGTCATGTTAGTCATCAATCCAAAACAACATGAGTTTAGTAAAGATATAGAGGCTCGAAGAAAATTTGTAGCAACGATTAAAAATAATTTAGATAAATGTAAAACGCTTATCCCCACCCTTATAGTTGACTCAAGTGTAGCAATTGAAACCCTTAATGGTTTCTTAAAAGCATTTGAAGGTTCAAATGTTGCTTTAATATACAACAAGCCAAGTATTAGCGATGTGGAATTTTCCAATTTAACAAAATTAAAATTTATTGAATTTCATATCACTATTGATGGTAATGTTACCGATTTTCAATTTAATGAAATCCCTAAAAATAAACTTATTGAAGTGAAAGATAACTTCGTCAAATTAGATAAGAATGCAGATTACTCTGGTCAAGAAGTTTTCACGGATAAACATAAAAAAATTGGTAAAACAGTATTAGGTATCGGTGATTTCACTATAGTCGGGAAAAAACTTGAGATTGGTGGTGGCAAGGCTGGTGCCGTTGCATCTCATTTAATTTATAAACATCCTGCAAGCGGTGATATATGGATAGAACATTTTGTTTCGAATGACACTGATAGAGACATTGGCGACGTAGCGTCAAAATTCTTACAAATGACAGATAAAATTGAAAAGGAAGTTAGAACAAGGGCCACAGAGTACGGCTCTAATAAAGCATTAGAAAAATATAACGAGCATTATAAAAGCAGAACGTTTCCCGGTTTGGGGAAAAATAAAGAATACCAGATTAGACACCACATACAGCACATAATTGATGTAATATCAGGAAAAATCTGACAGTAAAGAGGCTATTCTATAGCCTCTTTTTAGTTTTGTTTAGAGCTTTTTTGTTATGAATTTTGGATTCGATTATATTTTTTTCTCTTTTAGCAGTGTGTATGTTATTTAATGTAATGGATTTTTTTGTCAGATCTTGATAGTTCTCTGTGAATATATTTTCAGATATAGCAAATGAATTATCTTCCTGTTTTGTTAATATTTCTTTGCCGAGCATATAACTAATTAAAGAGGTTATTTCATCTGGTATTATCGTTGTTCGTTCAATTATATCATCAAATAGAAGTTGTAAGAAATCAAGATATTCTCTTGGCGTTAGATTACATAGGTATTTATCATAGAATTCATAACTACCAAGTTTGATTAATTCACTTCTGAAAAGATGTTCATTACTATAATAATACACTCTAACGTGGTCTATGTTCCCTTTTATATCAATCATTTTTGGGTCCTTAATAATTATTGTTATAATAAAATAACATGTCAAAACTATTATGCAATAGAATTAAGAAGGTTTTTATTATAAAAATAGATTTTTCAATCTAACTCCTTATTGAAGAAAAAACATAATTAGAGGCTGTCTTAATACGCAATTGAACAGATAGTTATCTTCTCTAAGCTCAAATCTAGTGAGTAAAGGTTTTCGATCTTGTTAAAATTTAGGTGAATGAAAGAACTGTTTTCTACCTGTAGCCTATTGATGTGAGGGTTTCGGATGTTATGAAACTCTCAGATTCTGAGTGATATGAATCTCCAGAAACTCATAGTTTCGAACCAGGGATGGCTCTGGTGTTCGTAATCTCGCTTCATCCATTCGAAATTCATTTGTACTGTATCCCTGTAGAAACAACAGAGGACATACATATGGAAAATCAAGCTCGTCTCATCCGTTTACCAGAAGTCATGAAGAAAACTGGATTTGGTAAAGCGTGGATCTATCGTCTTATCAGCCAAAATAGGTTTCCACAGCCAGTAAAGATCGGTGTTCGTGCTACCGCTTTTGTCGAAAGCGAAATCGATGAATGGATTCAATTAATTATCGAAAATTCAAGAAAGCATGTCGCTTAACAAAAATGCTGCTTCATCGATTTTTAACTTTTGATAATGCATTAAGAAAAAGAAATTTACAGATGTTGTGAGTTTACGTATTGGGTTTGAAAACAACGAGGCTTTGTAAAGTTTGCATCTGAAAAAAAGAATATATTTGACGTAATTCTTTACCTTTTTTCTGGCAGAGCTTTTGCTATAAGACTTAGAGATGGTTTTCTTAATATCGGGTATGGATACCTTTTACTAGCCGTACCTGTTTATTTGACGTCAAATAAATTTTTCCAAGCCATTAATATATATACCAAATAAACTAAAGTCATTGTAAAAAATTTGAATTATTTTGAATTGGAATATATTTAATAAGTGAGAGTGATATTAATTTGTAAAGAATGAGGTCAAAATGGGATATAAAGTAAAGAAATTCATCATGAGTAATGGGGAGCGAGGATGCCTGATCCTTGATAAAAATAGTAATTTACCAGCTTACTATCAAAATCTATTTCTTACTACAGACATAAGAAATAGAGGCGCAACCGCCTCAACTATGGAAATAGTTGCAACTAACTTACTAATTTTTAGTAATTTCTTAGATAGTAGGAAAATTAATATAGTTGATAGAATTGAGCTTAAAAAGTATCTCAGCGTTGCAGAAATAGATGATCTGGTAAGATATGCGAAACAAAGATTCGACAGACAAAAAATTATAAATATAAAATCAGCAAGTAATAGGTTTATTGCGAAGAGAACCTTTAGTTATAGAATACACGTTTTTTCACGCTACCTTAAGTGGTTATGTGGATTAGTTCATTCGTCAAAGGGGATTCATGCAAAGTATGAAGTAGACGTATTTATTGAAAGTATCAGAGCACATATTCCAAGAAACAGTTCATTGAATATGAATGAAATATCTGAAAAATCGTTAAATGAAGAAGAGATCAAAGTGCTTTTCCGTCTATTGGAAATTGGCGGGATTGAAAACCCTTTCCATAAGGAAGTACAGGTCAGGAACAGACTAATATTTACCTTGCTCTTAAATTTAGGTTTAAGGGCTGGAGAGTTGCTCAATCTTAAAATAGATGATTTTGATCTCAGAGACAACACTTTGAGTGTAGTCAGAAGACATGATTCAAAAGAAGATGGAAGATCTTATCAACCATTAGTAAAGACTGGAGAAAGGGTTATTCCGTTATCTGATGAGTTAGCCTGTGAAATTTTTGATTACATAAGCAATAGCAGAGAAAAAATGACAAAAAGGAAAAAGCATAATTTCTTATTGGTGGCTCATTGCACCGGAAAAAACGCAGGAGAACCCTTAAGCATTTCAGCTTATGAGAAGGTGATATCAACACTGAAACGAGCAAGTCCAGAGCTATATAATCTTTCAGGCCATAGGTTAAGGCACTCTTGGAATTATATGTATTCTAAAGGAATAGAAGGTGCTGAATTAGAATATAGTAGAAGGAAAGATTTAAGGAATTATCTAATGGGTTGGTCAAAGGAGTCAATAATGTGTGATAGATACAACTATAAATATATATCGCAACAAGAGAAGAATGTCGTCCTAAAGATCTATAAATCAGTAATTAAAATAATTAGTGGAGTTTAGTATGGAAAACAAATGTATTGAAAGTGAGCAAATCTTTTTTGCTAAGATGAATAGGTATAGTTTCAAACTGTCAGATAAGAAATGGCAACTGGATAAAGAAAACTGCGTATACCCTCATAAAGTTGTAGATAGAATGCCTACAAAAATGAAACTTAGCTACTTAAAAACATTGGCTTACTATGCGTCTGAATATAGTTCTTCCTATATTCAAAGCATTAACAATCTATTTTATAAGTGGTTTGGTGCGATGACTATCGATACTATTGATGACAAAGCCATATATCAATTGAATGTTTATTTAGGTTCAGCGAGAAACTACAAGCTAAACATAGTTAAGGCCTTCATCACTAAATGGAAAAAACTCAATTACCCTGGAGTAGAAGCGACAGCCCTTAGAATGTTGGAGAAAATAAAAATCATTCCAAACCAAACAGGAGAGGCAGTTAAAAGACGAGATCCAAATAAAGGACCTTTAACTGAAACGGAACTAAATTATATCCTTAACTCTGTTAGCAAATTTTATCTTCAGAAGAAAATTCAACCCTTTTTATATTGTTATATTCTTCTGTTGGCAATAACAGGAAGAAGGCCATTACAATTAATCTCTCTAAAAGCTAAGGATCTCATTAAAAATGAGAAAGGGTATTTTTTAAATGTACCAAAAGTAAAACAAAGGAAATCATTCAGAAATGAATTTAACATGGTAATGATAGAAAAGTTCTTATATGACAGCTTATCAATGCTAATTAATGAAAATCAGGTGTTTGTAGAAGATAAATTTAGTGTTGGGATTAATAACTATAGAGGCGAATTGCCAATCTTCATGGATTTAGACAAGATTACGGAAATAAAAAGAATTGAGGGTTTTCTATCTGATTTAACAACAGATTTTTTCCATATGAAAAATTCAGTCATGTCAAAGCTATTAAAACGCTTTCCTTCAAAATTCGATGTTAGATCAGAAAGGACTAACAGCTATATAGAGCTTAATGCCAGAAGATTCAGATATACATTAGGGAGTCGACTGGCTAATGAAGGAGCCTCAATTGAGGTGATTGCTAAAGCGTTAGATCATAAATCAGCAAACTCTTCTATGATTTATATAAAAAATAATCCTGACAGTGTTTATGATATCGATAAGAAACTAAGTGCATTTTTTAACCCCTTATCTAATATACTTATGGGCGTAGAGATTGAAGAAAACAAGAACTTTTTTATCAAGTATGTTTTAGATTCATTTTTATTATTAGAAGATACGAAAGAGGAATTTAAATGTTTATCTTGTAAAAAATTCAACCCCTGGAGAACATAATGAATAATATATTTATTTTTGAACCAAGTAATAAAAACAACCCACACTATAATGTTATTAAGTTCATCGAGTTTTGTAAGGATACCTTTTCTAATAATAATTTAACAACTTCCTGGGAAAGCAATAAATGGAAAGGTTTATATAGATTTACTAAGTTTAACTTAAAAAACAACCTCAGCAGCAAGGAACGCTTAGATGATAGTTTTATTAATTTTGCTAAAGCATATATGTTGCATGTGCATTCATTTAATAAATCTAAAACGAAACACTCAACATTATCAATGTTGAAGATTGTAGAATTCGTTTTACTGAAAATCAATATGGAGGCTAATGTAAGCTATTGCAACAATTCAGTTTTTGATGAATGCATAAGAATAGCCTCTGAAAAGTATTCTAAAGCACACGCATTTGCTATTGGAAAAGAACTTGAGAAATTGAGTTCTTTTTTAAGTGATAATAGGATGATTAACTCATCTTATTTATTTTGGGTAAATCCAATTAGGTATAGGATTACTCAGTCTTGGACTGGTTATGATTCTTCACTTGAAGGCCATCCTAGATTGCCTGATATCAAATCAGTTATTGCGATTGCTGAGATTTTTTCAAAGCGGGATGAACAATTATCTTCAAGAGATATATTTACTACATCTGTGCTTGCTTTACTTATGTGCGCACCGAGTAGGATATCAGAAATTTTAGCTTTGCCAGCGGATTGTGAAATTACAGAATGTGATGGAAAGGGCATTCAAAGATACGGTTTGAGATTTTTTTCAGCAAAAGGGTATGAAGGTAATATAAAATGGATTCCAACTCTAATGATACCTGTAGCTAAAAAGGCAATTAGCAGATTAAAAAAATTATCAAGTCAAGCGAGGTTATTGGCTGCTGAAATTCAAAAAAATCACTCTAACTCAACGATGGGAACCCTTAAAGAGAATATACCTCAAGATTTCCCTTGGTATGATAGAGAGAAGAAAATTGAATATTCTAATGCGCTTTGCTTGTTAACTGAAGGACAGTTAAATCAAAACAAAAAGAAAATGTTAGATAAGTTATTCAGACCTACAATGAGTTTTTTTAAAACTGACATTGTTGATTCTGATTATATAAAAGGACAATTTAATATCTTTAAAAGACATGGTTATATAAATGAAGATGGTAGCCCATATTTGCTGAGAACACATCAACTGAGGCATCTTCTCAACACATTTGCTCAAATAAATGGTATGGATGAATTTAGTATTGCTCGCTGGTCTGGACGTAAGCTAATTTCTCAAAATGTCTCTTATGACCACAGATCGCATCTTCAAATGTCTAAAGAAATAAGAGAGCAAAAGTTATCAGTGTGTGTTAATGAACACAGAAAAAAGGATATTCCAGTGGTGGATCTTAACGAGTTTGATTCACTTAGTAGTGGTGCGGTACTTGTATCAAAACATGGCTACTGCAAGCACTCATATGCGTTTAAGCCGTGTGAACATTATCCGATTGAGGATTCTGATTTAGATAACGAAACGATTTCAAACATTCACGATAAAATTTTAAAAAGAACACTGTATGATAAAAATGATGGGAACATTAATGCTGATAGATGGTATGAATTCCATAAGAGAATAAAAAAAGGAGAATAAATGGCTAAACATATAAATGGTTATCATGAGAAGAAGATTGTAGATGTTATTAACACATGGTCTATAGATGAAAAACTAACTTGGGATGCTTTGTGCGACAGGTTAGTAAGGATTATTGGGAAAAGACCATCAAGACAATCCTTAAGTAGTCATTTAAGGATTGCAGAAAGCTTCAGTGTGAAAAAAGCCACTATCAAATCTGGTGCAATACACACTGTAAAACCTGCTAATTTAAAAGTGGCTTCTCAACGAATTAGAAGACTTGAAGCAGAAAATGAAGCTTTGAAGGCACTAAATGAACGCTATTTAGAGCAGTTCAAAGTATGGCTTTATAATGCTCATCTTAAACAAATAACGATTGAAGAACTTAATCATCCGTTACCTACAAAATACCTTTAATAGAATTGATAGGTTTTAGCTATTGACATGATAAAAAATTATGTTATTTATTTTGTTGTCAGGACGACAAAATTTCACTATTGCAAGGATGCATATTATGGATAAAACAAATATTAACTTAATGGAAAGGTATCTACTTCTGCTTGATCGATTCGTTGATAAACTCGCTGAGTCAGGTTTCTCAGAGCAACGAATTATAGAACAATCTTATCTTTTTTGTGCAGGATTTTATATCAAATACCAAAGTGGTATCGAAAAAATGACCTTCTCCAACAGGGAGGTTGTTTTAACCTTTCTGCTACTTTCATATTATAGTCATATAAATAAACTGGATGATGATTTGATCAACAAAGAGCGTATGAAGCATGTATGTTCTTCATTGATTAACTTTATAGTCAGTAATGGTAGCCGAACAGAGAAAGTCTATGCTAATGAGAAAAGGAAATATGAGGCTTCGACCCTAAAAAGATCGTTATCCATCAAAGAGAAGAAAAGAAAATATGGATTGTGATTATTTTAAAAGCCCGTAGTAGGGATCTACGGGCTAACTCTTTGTTGCTTATTATTTTTTATTTCTTTACTAAATTGATAAGATTTGTGATTTCATGATCAAATCTAGCGCTTCTTCTTTTAATCCATTTGATACAAACGAAGCTTCCGATCCTTGATAGGAAATATGTGAGCCACATATACTTATGCTCATCCCACACATATCCATCTTTAAAGCCCCAAGGCAATGTGAGAAATGAAATAAGTGCAGCAGCACAAAGTAAAATGAAAACAATAGTGAATAGTTTCGAAACAGGCATTGCTCTGTAATACGATGCTGTAGAAGCATTATGGAACAGCATTGTCAGAAAAGCGGGGATGACAACTTTTTTCCTGTTTAAGTTTACTTCATGTTCTCCCGTGTTCTTATTAACGATAAGTGCATCTTTATACTCGTTATACGAACCATCCTCACTATATTGGCGAAGCTCGTATTTATAAATAGTGTGTGAACTTCTGAAGGGGATACCATAGTCGGAAATCTGCTTCTCATCCCCAGCGTCGGTTTTTACCCAGATCTGATTATTGCTTGGGTTGGAATTAATGACAGTGCCAGAGAAAGTCTTAACAAACGTGTAAGTTTCGCCAAACAGATCAAATTTTGGGGCTGTAATCTCTGCTTTCCGACGATCAGAAAGACCAACGTTGACTTCTTCATTGCGGCGTTTCGTGGTGGAGATGCTCATACAAGTTCCTTTGTGTTAGATGTTAAATTCATATTCGATGTATGAAGAAATCAGGGACTACTGATGAGATGGTATCTGCCATTTCAAAACCTGCATGTTAGTTGAATACGTAAATAGGCTAGTTAAATCAGTCTGTTATATTTTTTGGTGTGAAATCACATTTTGACTGGGTTTACAGGAAAGGCAAATCACTTGTACCGATCGATTAAAGATTAATGATAGATATTGGCTATCAGCTCTAGATTATCGATCGGTGCAAACGATCAAATCATTGGTCTATACCTATCAAAAAAGGCTTGCCAGCCCTACATTGAAAGCGAAGCTCTGTACGATTTATGTGGTGTTTCAATGGCAGTTTTGTGGGGTGATGATGTTATCTCTATCATTCTCACGCCAGTGATGGTTTTGTGTTTTCGAGGACGTTTGAGGGTTGGGATTTTGAGGTTTTTCAACATACGATAAATTACATCTAGGTAGGGGATGTATTCCAACCACCTGAACGCTGACACTGCATCGCTTCGCGCGGGCGCTACTTTTAACGCTTCGGTTGCAAACGCTTCTTGAGCACCAGCACCTGCTTCTAAGTGAATCGGTTTGACTGAAGCGTTAGTGTATTCGTCCTGACCAGCACTGTTATCATGGATAAGCGCTGCTATGGGGCTGTTAGCTTCCGTTGTTGTGATTTCATGTGGATGTGTTGCTATGGCACTTTCAGGCGCTTCGCTAACCGATGCCTTACTGACTGAGGGCATTTTCAATGCAAACAGGAAAGCATTGTCGCGTTCCGGCTGGTAATCTAGCCTGTTTTGTAAGGCAGACCAGGAATAACCTTTACCTAACTGCGAAGCTTTGAAAGCAATCCCCTGATATTCGAATGAAAACCCATTCATTTTCCCTGTTGAGGCAATATTCGGAAGCGCTTTGATATTGTTGGCGGCAAGCTGCATCACAAAATCAGTGGTGGATGGTTTATCGACAAGCAATGCTTCCAGGGCTTCCTGAATAACCGATTTGGGTGATAGCTCTCCTTTATACTTCTCCATCATCGCTTCGTTACGCGATAGCTTTTTAGGCTTCGGTATCGCGATTATCGGTTTTTGGGGCGGGGATTTTCTGGATAGCGAAGCTGGGGATGGTGATGCTACCGATTCTGGCCCTTTGGTTTTGGTCAGATGGTGATCTATTTCTAACTGTTGGATGATACGGGTGCTGATGAGGTTTTCATTTTTGCCCAAGTAAAGACTTCTATTGGATAGGTCTATACGACTGGCAATAATGTGGATGTGCTGGCCGGCCGCATCATCATGAAGGACATAAGCTCGTAGATGCGTTTCAGAGAAGCCCATTCGGGACATGTAATCATCAGCAATCCCTGACCACTGAGCATCTGTCAGCGCTTCGTTTTTCGGCAAGCGAAGCGAATTGTGCCAGACTGGTTTAGCAACATCCGTGCGAAGCATTTTAGTCGCATTGAATTCTGCAATCAACTCTCCGACATCGCTTCCATCCATGTTCCCGCCAATTACTATCGGATCTTTTTTATGATGAGAAGCTGGTTTTAATGCGTAAAGCACGACCCCTGCGAAGCTCTTACCCCTGCGGATTTTTTGCATTCCCTTCATGGGAAGCTCTCCACAGGTCAGCGGTAATTAAATGCAAGCGAAGCTCTGAGACCTGACGCTTTACGGCGAAGAGTTCAGTTTGCGTCAGAGAGCTTTCATAGCTCTTGCTATCAAGATGAGCCACGAGCTTGTTTAGCTTCTGCGAAATCTCACCAAGGGTTTTCCAGGCTTCAAAATTGATGGCTGGAACGACAGCAGGAAGTTTATTAAGTAAAGATAAGCGAAGCCACTCGCCTTTACGATGACGGCCACGTCTCTCATTGAGAAGCGTTAGCTCTTCATCATTTAATCTGACACTGATGCAATGAGAACGAAGCTGGTTGTGTGAGAGCTTCGCTTCGCTAACGCTTCCATTACGGGAATGCTTACTTACAACGATCTTATTAAAAGTATTACTTTCGACCATATGAACTCCTTTTCATATAATTAAATAAAAGCATATTCCTTATGCTTAATTTATTTATATGATAGATGCGAATAATGTCAATGTAGTGTCTTGATTTTGCTTTTAATTTTTTTTCAACCGAAGGGCGGAAAAAACAAGGGGAACTCGAAGAAGCAGCGTAGCGCTTCGATGAGTTAGCCCTTGCTTTTTCATTTCGGAATATTGAGTGGAACTTTTAGTAGTGATATGAGAAACTATAGTAGTTGTCATTAATGACATAAATTAAAATTACTTATTTTTCATAGTGATGGGTGGTTAGTGATGGGTGGTGAGACAAAAAAAATACAGGTGTCTGTGACTCTTCCCCATAAGTTAGTTGTAGAGTTAGATAGGACTGGTGAGGGGCAGAGCCGTTCAGAGCTAATCCGAGAACTGCTGGAGAAGTCAATCAAAGATGCTGACAAGAAGAAGAAAAATGGTGTAGTTTACACACCACAGTATTTAGCAGATTATGTTGCTGAGAAAATTATAAGTTATTCAGATCTATTCAAGGATAAGCAAAATAGCGAAACCATTCAAGTTCTAGATCCAGCATGTGGAGATGGAATATTATTAAAAGCACTTGAATGTAGACTAAAAAAAATAAATATAACAAATGTGAAATTCACTGGGGTTGACATTGATAAAAATGCCTTAATTAAAGCAAGAAAGCCGTTTGGTGATGATTTTTTTGGTGTTAATACTAATGCTTTATGTCCATATAATAATGACAGAATAAATGGTTGGGATTTATTGAAAAATAAATTCAATAATGAACGAGGATATGATTTTATTATAGCTAACCCACCTTGGGGGGCTGATACATCAAGCTATAAAAATTTAGTTAATAATAATAATTATGAATTATTAAGTGGACAATATGACACCTCAGATCTATTTGTTGAATTATGTGTTTCATTATTGAGTGATTCAGGAATTGCTGGTTTTATTATTCCTGATTCATTATTTTCACATGACAGATTTTTGTTAAGAAAACATTTGCTCAAAAATACCGAAATTTTGTTTATTGGCAGATTTGGTGAGAAGATATTTAAAGATGTTAATCGTGCATGTGCTATTCTAATATTTAGAAAAAAGACTTCTTCTACTTTTGAGGATTACGAAATTGACTGTTTTCGTCTTCCAGTTGAAGAGAGAAATAATATAATAAATGGAACTGAAGTTCTTAGCCAAGTTGAACTAAAATATAGACATAAGGTGTTGTATTCTCGCTTTAAAAAGGATTCAAAGCATCTTTTTAATTTAGACATTGATTCTACATTGCAAAGCACATATGAGTGTATTTCATCTCACGACCACAAATTTGGAGATTATCTTTGTAATCATCGTGGGGTTGAATTATCAAAAAAAGGGAAGATCGTACAATGCCAATTTTGCAGTTCTTGGAGTCCAGCATCAAAAAATGAAATTATAAAATGTAAAAATTGTGGTGAAAAATTAGTAACAAAAAACACAAATGAAAAAGTCATAATTCACAAAGGTTATAACTATAATTGTAATCCTCTGATTGTTGGTGAGGATATTAACCGTTATAAAATAGATTATAATTTATGGATTGATACTTCAAATACTGGTATAAACTATAAAAACCCAGCGATATATGAAGGGGAGAAAATTGTAGTTAGAAAAACTGGTATAGGCGTATCTGCTTCGATTGATTATACCTCTAGTTATACAAATCAAGTGGTGTATATTTTCAAACTGAGATCAGATTTCTTAGGTAAAATTCCACTGGAGTTTCTTTTAGCAATTCTGAATTCAAGGGCTATTTTCTTTTTTGTCTCAATGTCTAATGGTGAAATAGAATGGAAAAGCCACCCTTACCTGACTCAGCAGCAGATTATTAATATACCAATTCCTAACCTTTTGAAGATACCTAATAACGATCTTAAAATTATAAATAAGTTGTCCAAAAGGTTAAGAGTCTTTCTAGAGAAGAGTGAAAAAGTACCATACGATTTAGATGCTGAGTTGGAGCGTATGGTTGCTAAAATATATGGTTTGGATCAAGCACACTATGATGCTATTTTTAAAGTTCTGGACAAAGCACAAGAATTGATAGCAGTTAAAGCGTTGAAAAATATCAAAATCTCTGACATTTTTGTATCAAAGGCATAATTATGGGTTACCGTTATATAGGTTCAAAAGTAAAAGTTATTGATAACGTTATTGGAAAAATTTCTGAATTATGCCCCGCAAAAGGTCGGGTTGCTGATCTTATGTCAGGCACAGGTGTGATTTCAACAGAATTGAGAAAACGCGATTACAAAGTAACCGCCAATGATCTAATGACTTATTCATATCATCATTCTATCGTTAACCTAAAATTCTCTAGCGCACCTAATTTTGAGAAGTTAATAGCATTTATATCAGATTTCCATGAAGTAAAACCTGAGTTTTCACCATACGAGAATGTTATTAATTTTTTGAATAATGTTAAACCAAAATGTGGCTACTTTTGGAACGAATTTTCTTGTGAAGGAAATCCTCAAAATAGTGAGAGACCAAGGAATTATTTTAGTCCAGAAAACGCTAGAAAACTAGATGGCATTAGAGAAGTCATAAACAATTTATCTTGTGATAATATTCTGACTGATTTGGAAAGAAGTTTATTGCTACATGATTTAATAATGGCGGCTAATGATATCGCTAATATTGCTGGTACATATGGACATTACATGTCCAGGCTAAATGGCAGGGCTTTGACTCAGTTAAATCTTAAATGCACAGATTTATTTCTTAAATCTGATGTTGAAAATCACATTGTAATGCAAGGTTATGCCGAGGAGAATGCAAGCAAGATTCAATGCGACCTATGTTATATTGATCCTCCATATATGAAAAGACAATATGCAGCCAATTATCATATATTAGAAACGTTAGCCCGTGGAGATGAACCAGAGGCAATAGGTATTAGCGGATTAAGACCTTGGCGAGACCAGTATTCTAATTTTTGTACGAAAACTAAAATTAGAGATTCATTTAAGGAAATTATTACAAACATGGGATGTAATGAATTTCTTATAAGTTATAGTGAAGATGGATTACTTACAATAGAAGATTTTAATAAATTATTAGCTGATTTTGGTGATGTTAAAATAGAGGCGTTCACCCATAAAAGATTTAGAAGTAATAAAAGTGAATTACAAAATGAACTTACAGAGTACCTAATACATCTTCACCGTTGATTTTTAAGAGCCATATTTTGATATATGGCTCTTACTATCAAATGAGTGCTGTGTGTTTTGGATGCCATGTTATTGTATATGGCAAATCATTTATATTAATCTGTAAAGTTCCGACCCCATGAGCATCGATGGAAATATTTTCTAGGTTTAAACCTGTAACTGTAGCATGGTGTAGCATTTTATGAATTAATGGGTTGACAACAATCAAATTTCGGATGTCGTCAGAGCCACCTTCACCGAGGGGTATTAGATGATGAACCTCTGTGTAGTCAATACCATCTTTTTTCTGAAAGGCAAACTGATTTCCAGTTATCTGACATGTGTTATTATATAAATTCTTCAGTTTTGTAACGATGGATTTGTTTCTTGCTTTTACTTTTCTAATATACTCCTTGCTCAGAACTTCGAACTGACTATTATCATTATTAAATAAGTCATCAATAAATGTTGATTCGTCATTCGCAGGGTTATATACCCCTGAAGTATATGTTTCCGTTCCTTGAGATTGAAGAGGATAATATTTATCTAACGGGTTTAAGTAAAGATAATCAGTGCTGTGAAAATTTATTATTCCACTATATCCTTCAGCGTCTGCCGGTAATGAAAACATGGAGTTAATAGATTGCGGTGGAATACCTTTAAGGGGAAGTTGTGTCGTTCCGTCATTTAAAAACCACCCCGCCCATACTTTTCCCTCATAGGTAGCGGCAAGATAAACCATGAGACCATCGGGGCATTGTGATCTATCTGTATTATCTACGGGGACAGGGAAGCCTGATTGTGGGTGCCAGGCCCTTACTCTGTTTGAGCGAGAGGAAAAAAGCTTCTGGCTAGTTATACTTACTGACTGTTGTCTTCTCTGATAAATTTTCAGAGACTGAACTGCCGGATTCTGACCATTATCTAATGTGAGACTATAGATTGGGAATGTCCAGCTCGGCCCTTGTGTTTCTTGTTGAACAGAAACTCCATTTATTCCTGTAAAAAATTCGTGCCATTGTGCTGGTGTTACTGAGCTTGTTGGAAAATCTATATAAGCTTGACCTCCACCACCTAATTCCATGCCCGGTGGCTTATTAATGTTGAAAAAATCAGCGTTGGTTAAGTGTCTGTAAACTATAGACTTTACTCTTTCCATGATACTTACCTTCTAAGGTGCCATAGACTAAGACTATTGTACAAAAAATTGATTGTAAGTACATCCCTTTAGAGTAAATACGAGGATATATTTATATCAATATATTGGTAAATAAAATTTCTTTGATGAATGTTGACTAGTTTTTAAAATATAATAGATTAATTTTATCAATGTTTTTAGGGTGGGGTAATATGAACTTTAAATTAATAATGTTTGTTAGCATTTTTATACTTTCAAATTTAATAAGTGTGATGTATATTTCACAGGCCCCTGATATGTTTTTAGTAATGTTAGGTTCAGCCCCGCAACTTAAGTCTCCTTCTTTATTTTATGCCATTTCAGTTTTAACTATATTATTGGATGTTGTTTTTCTTATGTTTTGGACTTTCATAGGATGCCTCCATCTAACTAATATAAAGCGAGAAAGGTGATTAATTTTTCTTTTTGATAAGATGATAAAATAAAAGCGCCAGCACTGATAGAGATATCCCTATTTTTGCTTTAGATAGTATAGGGTTGTTTTCTACTTTTAAGTTTTTTATAGTTGGCTTTTTATCCTCGATTTCTCTTTTCCTCTCATCACAAAATTCACTAAATGTTATGGCTACTTTAGCTGCACTACACATCATAAAGAGCAGCTTAATACTAAAAGTTCCTACACTATTAACGTTAAAAAAATATTCATTTTTAACAAGAGCATCAATACCAAAAAATAGAATTGAATAAAGCCCACAGAAGCCGATTCCTAATAATAAGAGGTCGTTAAATGCTTTGATTGATTTTCTATTTTTTAAGTGTATTTTAAAAATTATCGCGCCGCCTAAGAATGGCAACAAATATAAAGTTTTTAATGCAACGTTTGAGTTTGCCAGTTCATTTAAGAAAACATACTTTTTAAATAGGATCGGTAAGTATAGTATAAAACCTGTTGGTATAGTTACGGCGAATATGCATGTGAATGTAAATATAATAAAATCTCTTTTAAACGTAATTTCTTTATCACTTAACATCATATATCCCGTTACTTACATTTAAATCCTTTGTGTAGTGTATTTATTTAGGAAACAACATGCAAACTTTAACTCATACTAAAGTGTGAAGATTATCACTATCTAATCAATGAGTTGAACCGAATAGACAAATTCACTATAGCGAAAAAGGTATTAAATTTTCTATTTTAAATGTCTTTTAGTTATAAATAGCAGGTTTATAATGTGCAAAATGCCTGGCAATGATAGGCTTATATTGTCGATTCTATGATAACCACAGCATTGATGGTATCAATGATGGTATCATGTCAAAAGTGGTAAATTTTTATCTCTTAAGATCATAAGGATAGTTGCGATGTTCGAGTCCGGCCTTCGCACTCACCCCCTATACACCTCCCTCCGATGCCATTCCACAAAACCCTCCCCTGGATAATTCCCTTTCACCATCGGCAGTGCTATCTGCTTCCCAGCGAAATCCCAGAACAGTCTTCCTACAATCCCATGCCCGTTTCCATTTACCGCCTCGGACACCAGAACCCGCAAACTGTCATCCAGCCCAATCGATCCCTTATCAAACGCTTTATGATGAATTGCACACAGCGCCAGCCCATTCGGGATTTCACACGGCCCGCCAAACTGTTTCCACTTGATATGCGCGGCTTCAAGCGCAACGGAGGTGTTATCATGTCGCATGTTGAATCCGCAGATTGCACATTCATAGTTATAGGCGCGAAGCACCTGCTGGCGAAACAACGGATCGCGAACCTTACGGATCTGTTGAATATCAAAACCCATCTCATCTGCGATCTCTTCCTGGATGCTTTCCGGGAAATGCGCCTCAAGGATCTTCTGTGCCAGCGAGCCGATCAGCTTCTTGTTCTTTCTCAATAGCACATAGTGTTCTTCATCAAAACCGCCAGCGACCTTATGTTCAACAAGCTCTTTTACCGGTGGCTGTTTGCTGCCAGTGGTGGAACAGAGTTCACTGTTCTCAAGATCCCAGAATCCATCCCCTTTGAGCCGCCAGAAGGGCATGTTCGGATAATGTTCTTTCCTGTCTGGACCAAAGCGTTCTAACAGGCTTAGCAGTTGAGCATGTACCTCGGTACCGTAGTCAAACAGACGTGCATGCCCCTGCTGATAGTTTGCCAGCACGTACAGAAGCAATAAGGGTTTATGTGGCGCACGTTGTTCGCCCTTGCGCCAGATGGTGATGTTGGCAATTGCCTGTTCGAGTGTTTTGCTGGAAGCCATCGCGTTACGGAAGAAGGTAAATAATTGCGATGATGCTCGCAAAACCCAGACCAATCAACCCACAACGAACAAAAACATGGCCTTAGCGCACACAACACTATTTCCTGAATCCCCCTCGCAAATTCCAAATTTATCCCACACCAAACCGCTGTATTTATATTCAGCCTGGTATAATACGCATCAGAAATAACGCCGAACGGCAGAGTAAGTTTCACAGGAATTATTTACAACGAGACGCGATATGAAGGTGCTGCAACACCCCCATACCGCTAACCACAAGCAACTGAAAAGGAGTTGAAAATGGCTGCGCCGAATTTTATGCCAGAGTTTACGGTTTGCAAAACAGAATCAGACGCTTTCACCGGCATGATTGAAAACCGCGAGCTGGTACGCAAAAACAGCACCCGCCGTCTTCACGGCAACCAGACCAGTGCCGCGCCTGTTCACCCCCGCGCAGAAACGCCGGAAGCAAGCTCCGCCTGCTGCGAACTCTATGCCCGGATAGATAATAAATATCTCCCGCTGGGGGGAGACTGGTTAACACGAGCAGGGTTTATCAGCGGTATGCCGGTTAAAATCCGGGTGATGAAAGACTGTATTGTGATCACGCCGCAGCATACAAGAGAATTATGGGGATGCCTGGAAGGGATGAGTGTGGTGAATATCAATAAACAAAAAGTCGCTCAGTGGTTAACAACATTTCCAGGGGCGTTAAATGATACGGGCGATATCCCGGTGATTAAACGCGGGTAAACGTGACGGAATCCGCGTTCATATTATCCTGAGCCGCCTTAATACCTGATGCGTGAAGGCGGTATAGTCGTTAAGGCTATACCGCCTGTTTCAGGCTATCGGGCAATCAACGCAAACACCCCCCAGCCAAAGTACTCTCGTGTGTAGGTGACGTGGCGTTTGGGTGCAATTGTCAGCTCCGCGCGAACTTCTTGTGCAAAGTCATCGTCAGGGTTTTCCGCCAGCCAGCGACGCAGGGTCATCCATTTCGCCGCTTCGTATCTGTCCCAGCCTTCCTGGTCTGCCAGAACCATTTCCACCAGGTCATAGCCCTGTGCGTCGAACGAGGCGACCAGGTCGGGCAGGGTGAGAAAGTCTGCGATGGACGAGACGCCGCAGGCCTGGGCTACCTCATCGCTCGCAGGAACCTGACGCCAGTAGGATTCACCGATGAGTATCATTCCGCCAGGCCGGAGGCTTTTTGCCAGCAGCGCCATTGTTCCGGCGACGCCGCCGGCAATCCAGGTGGCGCCTACGCAGGCCGCCACATCACATTTTTCATCTGCGACGTACCCGGCCGCGTCGTCATGAATAAAACGCACGCGCTCGCTGACGCCGAGTTCGTCAGCACGGCGCGTTGCCTGTTCGGTGAAAAGTCGGCTCATGTCGATGCCGGTGCCGGTAATGCCATGATCGCGCGCCCAGGTGCAGAGCATCTCCCCCGAGCCGCTGCCGAGATCGAGAATGCGCGTGCCTGGCTTCATGCGTAACACGCGGCCCAGCGTGGCGTACTTTTCCGGGGTGAACGGGTTATGAATGCGGTGTTCGCTTTCGCTGACGGTAAAAATACGTGGGATATCCATCATCCTCTCCTTAACGATTATCTGGCTGGGCACGAACGCTGTTCAGCCCGGTCGTGTTAATGCGGTAGGGCTGACCGTTGACGGACTTGATCAGCTTTTTGGTTTTGAGTTTTTTGAAGACGGCGAGCGTGCAGTCGGCGAGCAACAGCCCTTCGCGGCTGTAGCATTCAACGGCGGTGACGCGGCCTGAGCTATCGCGGACGTGCGCAATACGTCCACCTTTGGCGAGAACGTGTAAGGTACGTTGTTCCTGACGGGATAAATTCATACTGGAAAACCTGTTTAATCATCATGTGCAAAACGTGCAAACACACCGCGGTGTCCGCATTCGATTTCGGCGCATTGATAATCAGTCCGGCCTGAAAGGTCGGGGAGCTGATTATCGGATGATGACATTCTCCAGCATCAAAGCCTCGGGTTGAGTTGAGAGGTATTTACGGGGTGAATAATATCACCTGTTTATTTTAAGGGAATGGTCGGGGGGGAAAAGTGTGATCCAGGTGGAAGCTCAGGCTGCGCCATCAACGGATCGTAGAACCGGATGGCGCGATGTAAATCAGCTGAGATCGTGCAGCGCTTTATCCATGGCCGGCGCGAGACTGAAATCACTAAACTCGACGGCTAAGCCGCTGCGTTCAGGCGTGCAGCACATGACACCGACTTTCACTGGCCCCGACGGGAAATGGCATAAACGCAGCAAAGGCCACGACAGCCCGTCTGCTGAGTACTGTAACCGCAACGCGTCTCCCTTGCGGGTCAGGCGAAGCCAGAACTCCCGGGGGTTACCCGGGAAGATACCGGTTGCCCAGTCGGAGGCCTGTAACGTCAGTACGCTGCCAATGGCCGGCGCGCCATCATTGTATTCAATCCCGGCCTTGAGCCAGTGTTGCTCGTCCGACATCAGCATGATTCCCGCCTGGTCATAGAGCGTGCTGAACTCAGCGCGGATGTTAGTCTGAAACGTGAAATCACCTGCCGCGTCAGTCGCGTAGATGTGGCCCGAGAAACGCTCGAATCCGTACCACGTATGGCGCCAGAAATCGGTGTGGTCGTCGGTCACGACCGATAACGTGTTGTTCTCGCTATGCCATTCGGCAGGTTCGTTTATCCAGTAAAATTCGTTTTGCATAATGTCCCCAGGTGACTGTCAAAAGGTCGTCGGTATTCGGCCTCTCTTGCTCAGCAGGATTCGCGCCTGAGCCAGGGGCTCTCGACCAGCACCTTATCCCGGTGGGTGTCGCCATTGATAATGTGCAGTGTACTTAAGCGCCCAATCTCATAATGCGGCAGCTGGACCGTGGATAGCGGGGGTAAAAACAAATTTCCGATGCCGACAAGATTATCGTAGCCAAGAACGGCAATATCCTGTGGGATTCGGATCCCCTGCGTTAACAGCGTCTGATACACCATGAAGGCAATACGGTCGTTACCACAGATGACCGAATCAAATTGCGGTTTCCCCTGAACGATATGCGCCAGCAGCATCTCCGGAATATCCCGGTAGTGCTCATCGCCAAATTGCATATAGCAGTGTTCAAGCGTATCAGGATCGATACCGGCTTCACGGCAGGCGCGATCAAGCCCCTGACGGCGGCGACGCGTCGCCAGATGGTTGACAGGTAAATGCAGGCAGAGAGGGCGGCTGTATCCCGCCGCCAGCAAGGCCTGTACGGCCGTATACTGGCCTTGTTCATCGTCAGGTATATAGCTGGCAACCGGTTCTCCCATGTTCTCGCAGTTGGCCAGAACGCAAGGGTGCTCCAGTAGTCGGGGCGGGATGCTCACTTCACGCAGCCCCATGGTGGTGAAAATGATCCCCCCGGGCCGGTGGGCGAGCAGCAGGTCGACAATATCGTCAGGGTTATCATCGGTAAACATATTCACCACGAAGCTGTTCCAGCCGTACGCCCGTGCGGTTTCTTCGATAGATAGCGTGATTTCTACCGAAAAAGGGGTGGTGACGGTATCCAGCGCCAGCACGCCGATGGTTTTGTTCCGGGAGCCGACACGACGAACCTGCCGGGCTGAGAGGTCAGGCACGTAATTTAACTGCAGGATCGCCTCCTGCACCCGGGACAGGGTTTCAGGCTTTACGCGTTTCGGGTCATTGAGCACCCGGGAAACCGTCATGAGCGATACATTGGCCAGTTTGGCCACATCTTTTAAAGACGCCATAGCTTTCCATTATCTGAATGCATTCGACCCGGTAAGGTGTTGTGAGCCAATGCGAATGTCCTATTCTAGGCACCGACACCCAGGGTTACGCAAGTCACACTCAAAAGTTTGAGCGCGATCTCAACACATTAATGTTAACGTTAACTTTTGTGATTAACATCGAGTATCACATCAAAATCGAGTGTACGCCTGAAATGTTAACGTTACCATCTTAGCATATCCTTCTTGCGAGATTACGTAGATGAAAAAACGGCCTACTCGAAGTTACATGCTGCTCAGCGCTCTGCTGTTCTTTTTCTTTGTGACCTGGTCCTCATCAAGTTCACTTCTCTCAATCTGGCTTCACCAGGAAGTGGGGCTAAAGGCATCGGAAACCGGCATTATTTTTTCCGTGTTATCTGTCTCCGCGCTCTTCGCGCAGGTCTGTTATGGCTTTATCCAGGACCGACTCGGTCTGCGCAAACATTTGTTATGGTTTATCACCGCGTTGTTGATCCTCTCCGGCCCGGCTTATCTGCTTTTTAGCTACCTGCTGAGCGTTAATATTCTGCTGGGCAGCGTATTCGGGGGTTTATTTATCGGGCTGACGTTTAATGGCGGTATCGGCGTTCTGGAGTCCTATACCGAGCGCGTTGCGCGTCAGAGTACCTTTGAGTTTGGGCGGGCACGCATGTGGGGGTCTCTGGGCTGGGCGGTCGCCACGTTTTTTGCCGGGTTACTGTTTAATATCAACCCTGACCTTAACTTCCTGGTGGCGTCATGCTCAGGGTTAATCTTCTTCTGTCTGCTGGCCCGCTTAAAGGTGGCCGCACCGGCAAGCATGGAGAAACTCGAAATTGGTGCTAAAAAAGTTTCTCTGGAAGACGCCCTGCGTCTGCTTACTCTGCCGCGCTTCTGGGCGCTGATATTCTTCGTGGTCGGAACCTGCATTTACGGCGTATACGATCAGCAATTCCCGGTCTATTTCTCGTCACAGTTCCCGACATTACGAGAAGGGAACGAGATGTTTGGCTATTTAAACTCTTTCCAGGTCTTTCTCGAGGCCGCGGGTATGTTTTGTGCGCCATGGCTGGTTAATCGCATTGGCGCTAAAAATGGCCTGATATTCGCAGGTATGGTGATGGCGCTGCGCATGATTGCTTCCGGGCTGGTGGAAGGCCCCTTGCTTATCTCCATTACCAAACTGCTTCACGCGGTCGAACTGCCAATATTGTTAGTCGCCATATTTAAATACAACAGCCTGAATTTCGACAAACGTCTCTCCTCCACCATTTATCTGGTGGGATTTGCCTGCACCAGCTCCGTCATTGGCACCGTCTTGTCCCCGCTGGCAGGCTTTAGCTATGAGAGATTTGGCTTCGCCCAATCCTATCTGATCATGGGCATCATGGTGTTCAGCACCACGTTTATTTCCATTTTCCTTTTGCGCTCAACTAAATCCTCATCTGAGCCATCTTTTCTGCAGCAAAACGCTGTGTAATGTACTGAGAGTAAAGACGATGACATCCTTATTAGAACAGGCTGAACAGGTGCTTGAAAAAGCACAATCCGGGATTAATCCGCGCTGGTATCCGCGCTATCACCTCGCCCCTCGCGCAGGCTGGATGAATGATCCTAATGGCCTGGTATGGTTTGACGGCTGGTATCACGCCTTTTATCAACACCATCCCTATTCCCCGAAATGGGGTCCGATGCACTGGGGGCACGCCCGAAGCAAAGATCTGGTGCATTGGGAACATCTGCCCGTCGCACTAGCGCCGGAAGGCCCGGCGGACAAAGACGGCTGTTTCTCCGGCTCCGCCGTGGTTGACGGCGATACGCTGGCGCTCATCTACACCGGACATAAATTTCACGGCCCGTCGGACACAGACGACAACCTCTACCAGGTGCAGTGTCTGGCGACCAGCCGTGACGGCATCCATTTTGAACGGCACGGCAGGGTGATTGATACACCGCCCGGACTGCATCACTTTCGCGATCCGAAGGTGTGGCGCGAAGGTGAGTTCTGGTACATGGTTGTCGGCTCCCGCGTGGAAAATACCGGCCAGGTGCGCCTGTACCGTTCCACCGATCTCCGCGAATGGCATGACGACGGTATTTTCGCCGAGGCTGATGAAGGCAAGGGCTTTATGTGGGAATGCCCGGATTTCTTCACCCTCGGAGAGAAGCGTGTCCTGATGTTCTCGCCACAGGGCATGGCGGCGGAAGGGTATGACTATCGCAACCTGTTCCAGAGTGGCTATTTACTTGGGGACTGGCAGCCAGGTCAACCGTTCACCCACAGCGGACAATTTACTGAGCTGGACCACGGTCACGACTTTTATGCCCCGCAGAGTTTCGTGACCCCGGATGGCCGACGCATTGTCATCGGGTGGCTGGATATGTGGGAATCACCGATGCCCGAACAGCAGGATGGCTGGGCCGGAATGCTCTCGCTTCCACGCGAATTAAGCCTTGTCGATGGCCGGGTGAGAATGAAACCGGCTGCCGAAGTGACCGCGCTGCGTGGCAGCTATTATCCCACGCCCGTCCGCTGCCTGAACAATCAGAACGTCCTTGTCGCGGCAGATGCCGACGCGGTCGAAGTTCAGCTGGCATGGGATTTGAGCGCATCGACGGCTGAACAGTTTGGTATCGCGTTGGGCGACGGGCTGAGAATTTACGTCGATGATCAGGCCGGGCGTCTGGTGGTGGAGCGCCGCTATCCGGAATATTCGCTGGAAGGCACGCGCAGTATTCCGCTACCAGCAGACAGCGTTCTGTCACTGCGAATTTTTATTGACCGCTCATCGGTGGAAGTTTTTGTTAACGATGGTGACGCTTGCTTAAGCAGTCGTATTTATCCGCAGCCGGGCAAGCGCGATATTTCATTGTTTGCAAATCAGGGGAAGGCCTCATTATACGATGCGGGATACTGGTCTTTAGATAAATAATTCTCCGTTCCGACCTGTTTCTTGCAGGGTGAGTTTTTATTTCTGCCAGTCTCTGGCTGGCATGTTATTGTCTGGAATAATGAGAGAGCAAAATGGATGAAAGCGTAATACCTCAAAATTGCATTGTCTCGAAAGATAAAAACATATTTGTTCCAGGAAAACAGACGCTGGCATTAATGGTGACATTAGCGGCATTTCCTGCCATTGCTGAAGACGTTACAGGAAACTATCAAAGCTATTTTCAGGATGAATCAGACACCAACGGTACGAGTGTATCATCAGCCAATAACGGCAATGAACAATCGTCCCTTCGTGCTTCGTCTTCTCCGGTTGCTGCAGGTCAAAAACCTGAACTCACGACCTCGTCAAAGCCCGTGACGTTATCGGCGCAAACGGAGAATAAAAAAGCGGAAGTGAAAAAGCGTCCTAAAGGGGATAACCCCGAAGACGTCAGTCTGTTGCGTTTAAGGCAGGAAGATCCGCCGGTTCACTGGAACAGTATCGGTCGTAACATGGAAGTGGGTGGCCTGCACGGAAACATCGGGTCTCAGATAGAAATTGACGATGTTCGCTGGAGCAATAATAAGAAAAACAGCGGCAAGTTTAAACTCGCCACCATTCAGGCCTTTTTAAGGCACGATGAATTGCCTAACTGGTATTTCGGTTTCTGGAATGCCAGAGAAGACAGTTATAAAGGACAGTTCAGTAATCAGGACTATCAAGGCACCAATACCATCAATGAATTTTTTGTGGGCCATATTTTCGAAACCTGGCGAGGGAATATCGGTACGGAAGTTATGGTCGGGTCCGAAACGGCAACGAAACGCTGGAAAAACCGGTTTAAGATCTGGCAGGACCTGCGACTGTCCAACAAATGGAGCCTGGCCGGATACGCGTATGGCGAATATCAGCCTCAGGGGAACGAACCGGGGAATGGCGATCTGGAGCAGTACATTTTCGAAATTGAGCCAGCCATTCAATACCGCGTGAATCCGGATCTCGGACTCTATTTGCGACCCTATTATTATCATAACCGCCAGGAGCGTCAGAGCTGGGGCGATATTGTCGAAGAAGAATGGAAAGTCACGGCCGGACTCTGGCGAAACTGGTATCCATTATTAACCTCCCTGTATGTTGGATTTGGCCAGGACAAAATAGATAACGCCAGCAATGCCAGCGAAGTTTTCTATGACGGTCGGTATAAGTTTATCGGTGGCACGCTGAGTTATCCGGTATTTGGTGAAGTGCGATTATACGGTGAATTCAAAGCACAATTTACGAAAGAAACCGGGCTTTGGACATCGACCGGTCACTCATGGAACCCGTTTACCGTGGTTGGCGTGAATTATAACTTCTGACATTCAGGTGTAGCATGAAAAAATTAATAGTTGCGGCATCTGTCGCGCTGCTTGCGCTTTCACTCGGCAATAATCCTGCCTGGGCGCAGCCTTCGAAAGAAACATTACAGAATAAAAGTATCACCCATATTAATGGCTTTTTCCCGCGGGTTGACGGTTCATTTGTGGGCGACCCTATGCCCGTGTTTAACGATGGCAAATTTGATATTTATTATCTTAATGATGTCCGCGGCGGCAGCGATCTGGGGGTACATGCTTTTCATCTCTTGTCGAGTGCCAACTTGTATGATTATCAGAACCATTCCGAAGTGATCCCCTACGTTAACGACGTTGACGATCCTGAACTGTTATTGGGAACCGGTTCGATTATTAAAGTCGGCGATACCTGGCATGCCTGGTACACCGCGCACAATGAAAATGTGTTCCCGGTTGAGTCTATTATGCACGCGACCAGCAAGGACCGCCTTCACTGGGTGAAACACCCGCAAGACACCATTTTACCCGGCGGTAACTATCGGGGTAATGATTTCCGGGACCCTCACGTCGTTTGGATTGAGGAAAAGAAAGAATACTGGATGTTAATTACTACGCGCAGTAACGGTCGTGGGGTTATTGCCCGGTACAGTTCAACGGATTTAACGCACTGGGAAGATCGCGGCGTATTTTTTGATAACGACACCATCACCAGCAATGCCAACCTCGAATGCCCGACACTGGTTTACTTCAACGGACGCTGGTATCTCAGCTTTAGCGATCAATGGCCGTTACGCCTGACACAATACCGGGTTGCGGATAATCCGGAGGGGCCGTGGCGGAAACTGGGCAATTATGTGGTCGACGGCTCGGGTTTTTACGCGGGTAAACTGGTACTCAAAAACGATCGGCTGTTTGTTTTCGGCTGGATCCCGACGAAAGCCGGTAACCGTGACAGCGGCAACATTGACTGGGCAGGGAATCTGGTTGCTCATGAGCTCACCGCAGATGAGCAGGGCCAGCTCAACAGCATCCTGCCCCAGGAGCTTCAGCAGGTCATCAGTGAGAATCCTGGTCCGGTGACCACCTTAACGAGCACCAAAACGCTTAAAACGGCCACGTCGTTCGGCCCCTTACAGTCGGCGCTGTACCCGGCCTTGCCTGAACGTGGTGAGTTGAGCGCAACCATTGATGTTCCTTCTGCCGGAATGGTGATGAGCTTTGGTCTGACCGACGACAGAGTCAGTGATGCGATGCTGAACGTTGTGTTCAATAAGAGCAAAGGAAAAGTCTATTTTTTCAACGCGCCGCTCGCGTCGATTCATCAGGCTAACGCGGAATCCTGGGTGGATGTTCCGATCGGGGAAAAAATTGAGTTACGCGTTCTCATTCAAAACTCAATTGCTGTTTTTTATATAAACAATAAAGCGGCATTCAGTACCCGGATGTATTCCATGCAGGAGAAGCCGTGGAGTATTAGCCTGCCTCAAAACGACCATTTTCACGCGACGTTGAAAATAAAAGAAATGATTTAACGGGATATTATTATGAAAAACTATCATGCCCTGTCTGTTATTTTTGCTCTTCTGTTTCCCGCGCTGGCGAATGCGAGCATGAGCATCATGAAGGACCCCTCGGGAAAGGTTGTTGCCGTGGACCCGTGGTCCTATCTGGATGAAGAGGTTATGTGGACCTCAGCCCGCTCCTCCAATCCTGCCGGTGGCCGCGTTCATGGCCAACTGAAGATGAAATATGCCATTGAGGACAATAACTGGCGTAACAGCCATTTCCACAACGGGAATGATTCACTGACGTTTGTACAAGGCGTGATGCGACACGATGCGTTACCCGGTTGGTATCTGGCTTTTTCTGAGGGCAGAACCACCCACTATAACGGGACGTGGGAGGATCAGTCTTACCTCAGCCAAAACCAGTGGACTCAGTTGATCATCGGCCATGAATATTTTTACAAACGTCTGCGCTATGGCTGGGATGTCATGGGTGGAAGCGCCTCAATCGAGGACCGCTGGCAAGGCCGCGTTAAGTTCTTTACCGATCTTCGGGTTACGGACAATTTCTCATTCTTTAACTATTTGTATCAGCAGATCGATCACCGCCGCAGCGGTGGATCGCAAAATGACCGCGACGTGCGTTCATTTCAGATTGAGCCTGGCGTGCAATATATTATTAATAACACCACCGGCGTCTGGTTCCGCCAGCAATTTGCCTCTGCCATTTTAGACAGGGCGCAGTGGGGCGATATTGACGAAAAAAGCTGGACCACGTCTGTCGGCGTCTGGCGCAACTGGGGGAAATTATCCACAACGCTCAGCGGCGGGTATGGCCATTATAAGAAATACAATGCGCAGCCTGAAGATGGCGAAGTCTTCCAGAATACCCGCAACCGCTTCCTGAAGGTATCGGCGAATTATCCGTTGACCTCTCGCTTTACCGTGTCCGGAGAAGTTACTGGCTCGTTGATAAAACAGGACGGAAGCTGGGTGACCCACGGTGAGGCTGTTACCACCGAATATAAGCTGATGCTGGATTATAACTTTTAACCCGTATGCCTGGATAATCCATGGCACCTGTTCACGCTTAAGCGCTATTAAAAAACTGACCTTCCCGCAGGTCGCATTTAAAAAGTTAATTATTATTGAGGAAATGTCATGAATATCTGGACTCTTGGCGATGCAGTGGTGGATCTTCTACCGCTTTCAGACATGCAATATCAGGCCTGCGCAGGAGGAGCCCCGTTCAATGTGGCAATTGGCGCTGCGCGTCTGGGCTGCCAGAGTGGTTTTATTGGCCGGGTCGGTGAGGATGACTTTGGTTATTTTCTGAAGAAAACGCTGTCTGACGCAGGCGTTTCAACCGAAAGTCTGCAGTTGGATAATCAGCACAGAACCAGCACGGTATTGGTCTCTCTGGGCCGCGCTGGCGAGCGTGGATTTACGTTTTTAACCAACCCTTCCGCGGATCAATTTTTAACGCCCGATGCGCTGCCCGGTTTTAGCGACGATATTCTGCACTTCTGCTCTCTGGCCCTGGTCGCCGAAACGTGTCGTCATACGCTCGTCACCGCCATCAACCATGTAAAACAGCGTGGAGGATTACTGAGTTTCGACGTGAATTTACGGGAGCAAATGTGGCCCGATAAGCATGAAATGCTCGAGACGGTGCGCCATTTTGCCGCCCAGGCCGACATTCTTAAACTCTCGGAAGAAGAGTGGCACTGGATGACCGGCTCTCACGATTTTTCCCATGCGCTTAACGCTCTCAATGCTCTGCCCGCGCAACTCAAAGTCGTGACCTACGGTGAGCAAGGTGCCATGGTGCTGTGGCGCAACAGCGTTATTCATTTCGACGGTTATACCGTCAACAGTGTTGATACAACCGGGGCTGGCGACGCGTTTGTCGCAGGGTTGCTGGCCTGGATTGCACATCGCGGGATGCCGCAGAATGTTGAACAACTCCACCAGGCCATGGCTCAGGCCAGCGCCTGCGGTGCCCTCGCGACAACGCGCAAAGGGGCGCTGACCGCGCTACCTGATACCAACGCACTTAATACCTTTATCACTCGATTCTCGCTACCGGATTACGAGGTGAAAAAGGGCTAAACAGGATGAGAACATGTTTTGTTCTCATCCTGGATATCAGCGCCGTCCAGACCATTGAGCAGGGCGGCTAGCCGCATCCGTAGAGATATCCCCTGACGCTATCCCTCCAGACTTACTACCGCCGCCACTGCTGCGAGAGTGCGGTGGTTCTGGTTGTGAAGGCCACAGATGCGGCGCCGACTGAGGAGAAGACGACTGTAATCGCGAGTTCAAAACACCGGCACCCCCAGCCCAACCTTCACCTCTTTCAGCGTCCCCTGCGTCACCGCCTGCGCCCGTTCGGTCCCGCGCTTCAGCATCGCCATCAGCTCCCCTTTATCCTGCATGTACATCGCCCTCCGTTCCCGCATCGGTGCAATCAGCTCCTGCAGGCACGCCTCCAGCTCATTCTTGCATGCCCGGTCACCCAGTCCGCCCGCCTGATAATGCGCCTTCATCGCTGCCACTTTGGCTTTGTCCGGATGAAACGCGTCGAGGTAGGTAAACACCACGTTTCCCTCAATCTGCCCCGGGTCGCTCACCTTCAGGTGGTTCGGGTCGGTGTACATGGCGCTGACCGCACGGTGAATCGTCTCTTCACTGGCGGAAAGGTGCAGGGTGTTGCCCAGTGATTTTGACATCTTGGCGCTGCCGTCGATGCCGGGCAGGCGGCCGGTGTCGCTGAGCATCGCTTTGCAGTGGCGCAGCACCGGGGCAGGCAAGAGGCTGTTCATCTTGTGCACAATCTCATTGGTCTGCTCAATCATCGGCAGTTGGTCGTCGCCGACGGGGACGCACTCGGCTTTGAACGCAGTGATGTCCGCCGCCTGGCTGATGGGGTAGGCCATAAAACCGACCGGCAGCGAGCGGGCAAAGCCTTTCTGCGCAATCTCATTTTTCACCGTCGGGTTACGCTCGACGCGGGCGACGGTGACGATGTTCATATACAACATTGTCAGCTCGGCGAGAGCGGGCAGGGCGGACTGCAGGCAGAGTGTCGTCAGGTTCGGGTCGATGCCGGCGGCGAGGTAGTCGGCGAGCACTTCAGGGATGTTGTCGCGGATTTTTTGTGGGTTGCTGCCGTTGTCGGTCAGCCCCTGCAGGTCGGCAATCAAGACATACTGGTTATGCGTCTGCTGTAGCGCCACGCGCTGGCGCAGCGAACCGACGAAATGGCCCAGGTGCAGTGGGCCGGTTGGGCGGTCGCCGGTGAGGATGGTTTGAACGTTCATAAAGACTCCTTAATGTGCAAGTGCCGAAAGGGGTCTTAGAAATGTGAAAGCCGCCTTTCGGCGGCTATCTGAAAATGGGGAAAACTACTCCGTGCCGCCTTTAAGAAGGCAGCCACCAGCGGTTTACGGTGAGCACGGCGTGGTTTATGTTCATAAAGTTACCGTACCACGTCTGGCGCAAAAAACAAAAGGGCACGTCATGCTGCAATCACTCAACCATCTGACCCTCGCGGTCAGCGACCTGCAAAAAAGCGTTACCTTCTGGCACGAGCTGCTGGGGCTGACGCTGCACGCCCGCTGGAATACCGGGGCCTATCTTACCTGCGGCGATCTGTGGGTCTGCCTGTCGTACGACGAGGCGCGCCAGTATGTGCCGCCGCAGGAGAGCGACTATACCCATTACGCGTTTACCATTGCGACGGAAGATTTTGAACCGTTCTCGCACAAGCTGGAGCAGGCAGGCGTTACCGTCTGGAAGCAGAACAAAAGTGAGGGGGCATCGTTCTATTTTCTCGACCCGGACGGGCACAAGCTGGAGCTGCACGTGGGCAGCCTCGCCGCGCGGCTGGCGGCGTGCCGGGAGAAACCCTATGCCGGAATGGTCTTCACCTCAGACGAGGCTTGATGTCCGTACCTTCAGCCTGCCCGCCAGCGTCACGTGGGTGGCGGCATCTTCCTGATTGCACAGGTACTCCACCGCCAGCCGTCCCAGTTCGCTGTAGGGGAGCTGGATACTGGTCAGCGGTGGGGTGAGTTGCTCGGAGATCTTCTGGTCGTCGTAGCCCGCCAGCAGCATATCCTGCGGGATGCGCACGCCGTTTACCGCCAGCGCCTGATAGCAGCCGATCGCCAGCCAGTCGCTGGCGCAGAAGATGGCGTCCGGGCGTTCGACCAGCGACAACAGAGAGGTGGTGGCGGTAAAGGATTCGCTGAACTGCCAGTTGGTCTGGCGCACCAGACTCTCGTCACAGGCTAAACCGGCCTGCTGTAAAGCGGCCTGATAGCCGGCCAGCCGCTGGCGGGAGGCCTCCATCCAGCTCTCGCCGGTGATGTGGGCGATACGCGTTGCACCGCAGGCGATCAGGTGTTTGGTCACCTGGAAGGCGTTGGCGTAGTCGTCCGGAATAAACGACGGCAGCAGCGGCGAACCGGGGTCGCGCTGATTGAGCAGCACCAGTGGAATGCGGGTGCAGTCCTGAAAAGCGGTCATGTCGACAAGGGTGGTAACGGGGGAGGCGAGGATAATCCCCACGCAGTTGCGCTTCTCCAGCTGGCGGATAATGTTCAGCGCCAGCTCTACGTCATCACCGTAGTCGTACACCGTCAGTAGCGCTTCGTTGCGCCATGCGGCTTCCCGCGCCTGGCTGATGGCATCGATAAAGGGATCAAAGCTTTGCAGGGAACTGACCAGCAGGGCGATTTCCTCCTGGTTGCGCGGGGCGTGAATGGCAGGCAGGCGGTCATAACCGAGCTCGGTCGCCACGCCGATCACCCGCTGGCGGGTCTCGTCGCTGAGCTTGATGTTACGGGACTGGTTGAGCACCAGCGATACCGTCGCCTGCGACACCCCCGCCGCCCGCGCAATATCGTTCATCGTGACTTTTGTTTTTCGCTTCATCCGTCCTCTCCCTCTCGCGACACCGCATCATACCCTAACTGTTCGCTTACGCGCCGTCGATCACGTTTCTTATTCGCGCCTGCATGAACTTTGTGAAGGCTGTCGCTTTTCGGAGCGTCATGAATTGCGCATTTATCCCGCAGCTAATATTTATTAGCTAAACATTATCAGTAAGAGGACGCGTAATGAAAGAGCAGTGGAGCAGGGAGCAGGCACAGGCGTGGTATCAGCAAAAAGGCTGGCTGTGTGGGTTTAACTATTTACCGTCGACGGCGGTGAACTGGACCGATATCTGGCAGGAAGAGACCTTCGATGCCGATACCATTGACCGCGAACTGGGCTGGGCGGCGGAGGCGGGCTACAACACCCTGCGCATCAACCTGCCGTTTATTGTCTGGGAACACGATCGCGACGGCCTGATGGCGCGCATCGACGCGTTTCTGGCGATGGCCGACAGCCACGGGTTCAGCACCATGCTGACCCTGATGGACGACTGCGGTTTCTCCGGCGATGAACCGTATCTGGGGCCGCAAAAGCCGCCGGTGCCGGGCAAGCACAACAGCCAGGCGGCAGCGAGCCCGGGGCGCGATAAAGTCTGCGATCCCGACTGCTGGCCGCAGATTGAGCGCTATATCCGCGACGTTATCCGCCAGTTCCGCGACGATGAGCGCGTACTGCTGTGGGATCTGTATAACGAGCCGGGCAACCGCGGCATTTTTGCGACCGGTACGCAGGAGGTGCAGTACGACGCGAAGCTGGAGACCTGCGCGCATGAGCTGATGAAGCTGGCGTTCCGGTGGGTGCGTGAAGAGGATCCCACTCAGCCGCTCACCGTCTGCGCGTGGCGTCTGCCGGCGGAAGAGGAGGGCGAGACGTTTTATCAGCATCCGCTGGATCAAACCGCGCTGGCGCTATCCGACGTGGTGAGCTTCCACGCTTACACCAACACCGGACGCATGACCGCGATTATCCAGCAGCTGCAGGCGCTTGGGCGGCCAATCTTCTGCACCGAATGGCTGGCCCGGCACGTGGGCAGCACCCTCGAGGAGCAGCTCCCGTTGATGTACACGGCGAAGGTCGCGCCGTATCAGTGGGGGCTGGTGCGCGGTAAAACCCAGACGTGGCTGCCGTGGCCGGTGGTGATGAAGGAGTCTACGGACTACTGCCGCCTCTGGTTCCACGACGTCTTTGAGGAGAACGGTATCCCGTTCTCGCGCAGTGAAATGGCCTTAATGAAGAAGCTCCGTAAGATCGCCCCGAAAGCGCAGGGCTAATAATATCGACCCGGCGGCCTGCCGCCGGGCAACCAGGTACGCACTATGGCAATGACAATGAAAATACCGTCTCGCGAATTGTGGTCTTATTTTGGTTATGGATTAGGTCAGTGTTTTAGCTTTGGTTTAGTGGGTTCGTTTATTAACTATTTTTACACCGACGTGCTGGGGATTTCGGCGCTGGCGGCGAGTACCATCTTCCTGATTGCCCGCGCGTGGGATGCGGTTCACGACCCGCTATTTGCCAGCATAATGGACACCATTAACACCCGGTTCGGCAAGTTTCGCCACTTTTTGCTGATCGCCCCATTACTCATTACCGGCGTCACGCTGCTGTCGTTCTATAAAATCGAAGCGGACATGACCACCAAAATTCTCTACGCCGGGGTGACGTACATTCTGTGGGGAACGCTGTACGCCATCTCTGATATCCCGTTCTGGTCGATGTCGTCGGTGATGACTAACGACTCCGGGCAGCGCACCCGCGCGGTGACGGCGGCCATGCTGGGGGTTAACGCCGGGATCGCCTGCGCCAACATTTTCTTCCCGAAACTGGCGGCGTTCTTCGCCCAGTACAGCAACGACAAAGGCTATTTTATGGCGGCGCTGGTGATGATGCTGGTCGGCCTGCCGCTGATGCTCAACGGCTTTATGCAGATTAAGGAGCGTGTGCCGCCGAGTCCGGAAAAGGTGACGATACGTGACACCTTCCATAACCTGCGCCAGAACAAGCCGCTGTTTATCGTTCTGCTGTCGTTCTTCTTCTGCGTGTTCCATAACGTGGCCGGCGGCCTCTACATCTATTTCTTTATCAACAATATGGGTGACGGCAGCCTGCAGATGGCGATCGGCGTGATGGGGATTATGGCGGCGGTGGTGTGTCTCGTCGCCCCAATGCTGACGCGCAGGATGCAGAAGCGGAAGCTGTTTATGATCCTCTGCGGGCTGGATGTTGCGGTACGCGTGGTGATGTGGTTTGTGGGCTATCAGCAGACGGCGATGCTGTTTATCCTGCTTGGCCTGAGTACGCTGTTTGTGATGATGTCCAACATCCTCACCTCGTCGATGATTGCCGACACCATTGAGTATGCGGAGTACCACACCCACAAGCGCTGTGCGGCGATCACCTTCTCCGGACAGACCTTTACCGGCAAGATGTCGGTGGCGGTCGGCGGTGGGTTAATCGGCGTGTTTCTGACGATGATCGGTTATGTCCCGCAGGCGCAAACCCAGAGTGACGGCGTGCTGTCGGGGCTGTTCTTTGGTATCTGTCTGCTGCCGGCCATCGGCTCGCTGATCCGGCTTGGGTTTATGTCGCGCTTTACCTTTACCGAGGAGAAGCATGCGGAGATTTGCCGGTTGCTGGCGGAACGTCAGCACGAGAAAGCGCAGCAACGTGAGGGCGAGGAAAATCTGGCGCGCCCGGCCACGGTGAATTAAACATTAACGCCTGCATGGCAGGCGTTATGTCTTTTACTCTCCTGTGAGCTCAATCCGGTTGCCGTCCGGGTCCGCAATCACCGCCTCATAAAACCCATCCCCGGTCATGCGGGGAGCGCTGAGCAGGGTGCCGTTTGACTGCGCCTGCGCCGCCATACGGTCCACATCTGCCTGGCTGCCGACGTGAATGGCGATATGCGCCCAGCCAATAAACTCCGGATGAGCCGGGGCGTCGGGCAGGTCCGGAACCGTCATCAGTTCAAGGGTTGGCCCGCCATCCAGGGTAATAAAATGTGACGCAAAGCCCGGGCGATTTTTGCTGAGGTAGCGTTCATTACGGCGTCCGCCAAAAACCGTTTCCCAGAACTGTACCTGTGCATCAAGGTGTCGGGTCCAGAGTGCAACATGGGCAATGTTCATTGTTATCCTCGCGGTGAGTGCTGATTGACAGAGCACGCGCAGTGCAACATTATGCGCTTTGATGCTCGGTTTTGTTATTTTAAAGGACTTATAATGCTCGATTATGCTGCTTTTCCGGAGCAACGACAAGCGCTGATCCGTCAGATCCTTCAGGAGAGCGGAAGGGTGGTGTGCACCGAACTGGCGACACAAATGAAGGTCTCCGAGCACACCATTCGCCGTGATTTACATGAGCTTAGCAAAGAGGGCTTCTGTAAAAAGGTCTACGGTGGCGCGGTACTTCAGCTGCCGGATGCGGGGACATTTAGCCGCCGCGAGCAGGAAAACAGTGCACAAAAAGCCACAATCGCGCAGAAAGCGGCAACGCTGATCAAGGCAGGTGGCTGTATCTTTATGGATACGGGCACCACCAATCTGGCGCTGGCGAAAGCCCTTCCTGCCGAACTCAGCGTGACGGTGGTGACCAACTCCCCGGCCATCGCGACCGCGCTGCTGCAACATCCGCTGTGTGAGGTGATCATCACTGGCGGGCAGCTCCAGCGGGCGTCCGGCGCGACGGTGGGTGCCACGGCTGCAAGCCAGCTTGAGGGGATTATCTTTGATCAGGCCTTTATCGGTGGCTGTGCGATGGATCCTGAGATGGGGCTGACCGGCTTTGATTTTGCCGACTGTGCGTTCAAAAAAGCGGTGATCGCCCAGAGCAACCAGACCATCGTGGCGTTGACTGCTGACAAGCTTCCCGGCGTGGCGCGCTTTGTCGTGGCAAAGAGCCGCGACATTGATGTGCTGGTGGTGGACGCGAATATTAAACAGGACGTTATCGACGCGTTTGCGGCGCAGGATGTTCGCATTATGTGCGCCTGAGGACTTTGACCGGTAAAACAGGCTACACTCTGGTTTTGAGCGCTAAATGCTGAGGACATAACAATGCACTACACACTGAAAGAAGGCGATAAGGATAAAGCGGAAGGGTCAAACGGCGCGGGCGCGCTGCAGCAAAAACTGCTCGAGTCCCGCTCGATTGTTATCTCCGGTGAGATCAACCAGGAACTGGCGCAAAAAGTCATTACCCAGCTTATCCTGCTGCAAAGCGTGAGCAACGATCCGATCAAGCTGTACATCAACAGCCAGGGTGGCCACGTGGAAGCGGGTGATACCATCCATGACTTCATCAAGTTCATCCGTCCGGACGTACACATCATCGGTACCGGCTGGGTGGCGAGCGCCGGGATCACCATCTTCCTGGCGGCGAAAAAAGAGCACCGCTACTCTCTGCCCAACACCCGCTTTATGATCCACCAGCCGCTGGGTGGCGTGCGTGGTCAGGCGACGGATATTGAGATTGAAGCGCGCGAGATCATCCGCATGCTGGATCGCGTGAACAAGCTGATCGCTGACGCCACCGGCCAGCCGCTGGAAAAAGTGAAAAAAGACACCGACCGCAACTTCTGGATGTCTCCGGCAGAAGCGCTGGACTACGGCATTGTGGGTAAACTGATTACGCATTATGACGATCTGAAGCTGGATTGATCCCTCAGGGCCGGACGTTTGCGCCGGCCTTCTCCTCTCGTTTGACCCATGACAAGTTCCCCCTTGACCGTCTCCCCTATAATCGCGCCTGTTTACCCTCTCACTGGTGCTACCCATGGCGTATCAACTGAACCTGAACTGGCCGGAATTTCTTGAAAAATACTGGCAGAAACAACCCGTAGTGCTGAAAAATGCCTTCCCCAATTTTGTCGACCCGATTACCCCGGACGAACTGGCAGGGCTGGCGATGGAGCCTGAAGTCGATAGCCGTCTGGTCAGCCATTCCAACGGTAAATGGCAGGCCAGCAATGGTCCGTTTGAGCACTTCGATGGCCTGGGCGAAACCGGCTGGTCGCTGCTGGCGCAGGCGGTGAACCACTGGCACATGCCTGCAGCGGAGCTGGTGCGCCCGTTCCGCGTCTTGCCAGACTGGCGTCTGGATGACCTGATGATCTCCTTCTCTGTCCCTGGCGGCGGCGTGGGCCCGCATATCGATCAGTACGATGTGTTTATCATTCAGGGGATGGGAAGCCGCCGCTGGCGCGTGGGTGACAAGCTGCCAATGCGCCAGTTCTGCCCGCATCCGGCACTGCTGCACGTTGATCCGTTTGAGCCGATCATCGACGAAGATCTGGCCCCGGGCGATATCCTCTACATTCCACCAGGCTTCCCGCACGACGGCTTTACCCACGAAACGGCGCTCAACTACTCCGTCGGTTTCCGCGGGCCGAACGGTCGCGATCTGATCAGCAGCTTTGCCGATTACGCGCTGGAAAACGATCTGGGCGGCGAGCACTACAGCGATCCGGATCTGACCTGCCGCGAACACCCTGGACGCGTGGAACAGTACGAGCTGGATCGTATTCGCCAGATGATGATCGACATGATCAGCAAGCCTGATGATTTCACGAAATGGTTCGGTAGCTTTGTCTCGACGCCGCGCCATGAGCTGGATATTGCCACCGCGGAACCGCCGTACACGGCAGAAGAAGTGCTTGATGCATTGCAGGGTGGCGAAACGCTGTCTCGCCTGAGCGGTCTGCGCGTGTTGAATATCAACGGCAGCGTCTTCATCAACAGCGAACTGCTGGAAACGGTAGATGCGAAGGCTGCGGACGTGCTGTGTCGCTACACGGAACTCGGCCAGGCTGAGCTGGGCGAGGCGCTGAACAATCCGGCGTTTATTGACGAACTGACCGGACTGATTAACCAGGGCTACTGGTTCTTCGACGAGTAACGGCTGGCGGCGTTTAGCCAGGCTAAACGCCGCCTCGTTCAGACCAGCATATTACAGGCTTTCCAGTAATTCAGGAGCCGCTCATCGTCGCGCTCCTTCTCTGCTTTTGTTTTCATCGCCTGCGCCAGATTTTCACGCGACAGCTCGTGGCCTTTTTGCACAATGTCTAAAACCGCTTCACCAAGAGCCAGTGAAATTTCTGTACGATTATTACGAATATTACGAATCGTCATTAATGCCTCCTCGTTGGTTGCGATAATGTAATTATGAAATAAAAAATAAACTGCGAGAATAATTCATCTTATTCTTATTTTTTCATTATGCTTCACTATGCCTCGCGGTAGCCATAATATCCTGTTGTGTCAATGATGTTTCAAAATGCTAATAAGCGCCCGTAAGCCAAATTTATGCGCTACAGTTAATTCCGTGCAACGGCCAAATAACCAAAACGGGAGAATTATTATGGTAGATAAAAACGCAATTATGGATCACGCTCAGGTTGTCGCCAGCTGCGGAACACACGTCGGTGTTGTGGACCATCTGGATGGTGAGCGCATCAAGCTTGCGAAAAGCGATCCGGAATCCGGTGGGAAGCACCACTTTATACCGCTCGGCTGGGTGGACAAAGTGGATGATAATAAAGTTGTCCTGACCAAAAACCATAAAGAGGTTTTTGCTGAATGGCAGCAAGCATAAATATATCTCTTTAACTGAAATATATTTCTTCGCTCCGGCTCAGACCGGAGCGTAATACGTTTTATGCCCAGTGATTGCTGCCACCACCAATGAATGGTACTGTTTCGTTTGTCTTTTCCCCGATGCAGGCACCGTCATATGCTCCAGCGTGAAAATAGATCAGCGAAACGCCTGTTTTTTGTTGAGGATTTTCAGATATTCGGTGAGCGCTACGGCATCGACTACCGGTTCCCGCAGTTAAAAGATGCGCAGGTCAACAACCGCGCCGTGCTGCAGGGGAATGTGGAAGAGATGACGCTTTCATCCGGCATTTCACTGACCCACTCCAACGTTCGCGTTTTACAACCTTACGAAACCACCTCTCGCCATAGCAGCCCACTTTATATGCTGGTGGTGCTGGAAGGGGGCGTCACGATCGTGCTTAATGGCGTTGAATATGTCGTACGATCCGGCATGGCCTTCAGCTCCCGCCTGAGTGAAGAGCAGATAATGTGCGCGCGTCACGATGCCGACAGCACGCTGAAAACGCTCTCGTTTGGTCTATTCCCACACGATGCCAGGCGTGAGGCCCTGCTTGAGTCACTGCTCCAGGAATGGCAAAGCCTGAATGCGCCCACTCTGGTCTGGCACGTTCCTGAGTTTGTCCTTGCGGGGATCCAGCATGCTCAGCAGCAGGGTCTAAGCGCATTATCCCGTCAGCTGTTGCTGGAAGGGCTGATGTATCAGCTTCTGGGCCAGGGTTTGGCGCAGCGCCAGCAATCCTTCCCGTGCCGGCCTGAGCATGCGCGTCTTGAACGCGTGCGCAGCAGGCTGGAACAGTCTCCGGAGCAGGATCATACTCTTGCGCAGCTGGCCGCCCTCGCCGCCATGAGCCCGAGCAGCCTGCGCAGCAAGTTTCGTCAACGCTACGGCTGCACCCTTTTCGATTACCTGCGTGAATGTCGGCTCGCGCTGGCGCGTCGCTATCTGCTTGAAGGCTATAGCGTGCAGCAGGCGGCGTGGATGTGTGGCTATCAGCACGCCACCAATTTCGCTACCGCGTTTCGTCGCCATTACGGTATTGCACCGGGCGACATGTGCAAACGCCGCTAACCTACTTTCTCTCTTCGCGCGAACGCAACCCGTGCGCTTTAGCACCGCGCATACGTATCCTGGCGGCGCGCATAGCTGTTTGCCCTCTCAAAAAGGTAATAATTCTTATTAACAATAAGAAATACCTTTGGAGAGGGTTATGTTTGCTAAATCACGTCTGGCACTGCTGGTGGGATGGGTTACCGGTAGCGTCGCTTTTCCTTTACTGGCGCAGGATGCCCAAAAAACGGACACCGTTGTGGTCACGTCACAGATGCAATCTGCTGCCACCAAGCTTGAAACGCCGGATATAGAGACTCCGCAGTCGGTCTCTATCGTTACCCGCGAGCAGTTTGAAGAGCAGGGCGCGACCAGCGTGCGCCAGGCGGTGAGTTACACGCCGGGGGTTTACAGCAACCAGATTGGCGCGTCAAACCGCTTCGACTACATGGTGCTGCGCGGTTTCTCCGACGGCAGTCTGGATAACGTCTACCTCGACGGCCTGAAGATGATGGGAGACACCAACTCTCACAGCTCGCTGGTGGTGGACCCCTGGTTCCTCGACAATATCGAGGTGGTGCGTGGCCCGGCCTCCGTGCTGTACGGCCGTTCATCGCCGGGCGGTATCGTGGCGCTGACCTCCCGCAAGCCGTCGTTCGATCCGGGCGGGGAGATTAAGCTATTTGCCGGGAACAATAACCAGCGCGGGGCGATGTTCGACGTTACCGGTCCGGTCGATGATAACGACCGCGTGGCGGTGCGCCTCAGCGGGATGGCCCGCTATGCCGATTCCCAGTTTGATCCGCTGAAGGAAGAGCGCTACGCGCTGATGCCGAGCCTGACCTGGCGCATCACTGATAACACGCGTCTGGATCTGATGGCCTATCTGCACCGCGATCCGGAAGGGGGGAGCCACTCCGGCCTGCCTTATGACGGCACCGTGGTGCCGCATAACGGTAAGAAAATCACCAACACCTTCTTTGAAGGTGAGGATGATTACGACAAGTACGATCGTCGGGAAAATATGGTGGGCTACAACATTGAGCACATGTTCGACAGCGGCTGGACGGTGCGCCAGAAGCTGCGCTATCTGCACACCAAAGTGGAGCTGAATCAGGTATATGCCGCGGGCTGGCTGAACGATACCGAGCTCAACCGCGGCTATTCCGGTTCTGACGAGAAGATGAATGCCATCACGCTGGATAACCAGGTCGACGGCAGTTTCGATATAGGGGCAGTTAACCACCGCGTGCTGATCGGCCTGGATTATCAGGACCGAACCAATAACGTGACCGGCTACTACGGCGGTTTCCCGCCCATTGACGCGTTCCACCCGGTTTACGGTGCGAAACCGGATTACATCACCGAGTACAGCAAGGAAAAACATAAGCTGCGCCAGACCGGGTACTATCTGCAGGATCAGATGTCCATTGACCGCTGGCGCCTGACGCTGGGCGGGCGCTATGACCAGGTAAGCGTGTCGAACGTTGATAACGTTAACCATACCCGCAGCGACCTGGATAAGAACAACGTCAGCAGCCGCGCGGCGTTGCTGTATCTGTTTGATAACGGTGTCGCGCCGTACGTCAGCTACTCCACGGCCTTTACGCCGACCAGTTTCGCCGATGAGCAGGGCAACATTCTGGACCCGATGAAAGGCAAGCAGTGGGAAGCGGGCGTGAAGTATGAACCCGAGGGGATGAACAGCCAGTTCAGCGCCTCGGTGTTCCGCATCAACCAGAAGAATATCGCCACCAAAGAGGAGCCGACCGATCCGTACCGTTCCATCGGTGAGATCGAGTCCGAGGGCGTTGAGCTGGAAGCGGTGGGTCAACTGACCGACAGCCTGCGCATGCAGGCGGCGTACACCTATACCGACATTCGCTACAAGAAGAGCAGCCCGGAAGAGGAGGGCAAGCGCGCCGTCTATGCGCCGCGGAATATGGCCAGTGCCTGGCTCAGCTACGACGTGAAAACGGGCCCGCTGGACGGCCTGACCGTCGGCTCCGGCGTTCGTTACGTCAACGGCATTACCAGCGATCGCCAGAACACCCATACGCTGCCGTCGTATACGCTGGTGGATATGGTGGTGGGGTATGACCTGTCGAAGGTGGGGCTCACGGGTATGAGCGCGCAGCTGAACGTCAATAATCTGACCGATAAACGCTATGTGGCGGCGTGTAACTCGCTCTCCTACTGCTATTTCGGCGCGGAACGCAGTATCGTTGGCAGCGTTTCATGGACGTTTTGAGTCGGTGACAGTGCCGGGCGGCGGTGACGCCTTGCCCGGCCTGGCGGTGGAGGCATCAGGCCGCACTACGCCTCCATCGCAATCACAATTGCCTCACCCATCTTCTTCAGCGCCTCGCGATGCTTCTCCGTTGGCGGTAACGCAACGTTGATCCGCAGGCAGTTGCGGTACTTGCCGGACGCAGAGAACAGCGACCCGGCTGCCGCCTGGATCTTCAGCCGGCACAGCTGCTTGCTGACGCACACCATGTCGACGTTTTCCGGTAACTCCACCCACAGTAAAAAACTGCCCTGCGGGCGCGTCACGCAGATCTCCGCCGGGAAATACTGCCGCACCCAGCAGGTATAGGTTTCCATATTCTGCTGATAAATCTGGCGCATACGGCGAACGTGACGATGATAATGGCCGTCGCGAATAAACGCCGCCACCGCCATCTGCGTTCCCGGCACGTTAAAGCCGCCTGCAGCGTATTTCATGTGCATCACCCGGTCGTAATAGCGCCCCGGCACAATCCAGCCGACGCGCAGGCCCGGTGCCACGGTCTTGGTAAACGAGCTGCACAGGAGTACGCGGCCATCAATGTCCATGGAGTGAATGGTGCGCGGGCGCGGGTATTCCGCCGCCAGCTCGCCGTAAATATCATCCTCCACGATTACGATATCGTGCCGCTGGGCAAGAGCCAGCACCTGCTTCTTCCGCGCTTCCGGCATGATAAAACCCAGCGGGTTATTGCAGTTGGGCACCAGGATCACCGCTTTAATGGGCCACTGCTCCAGCGCCAGCTCTAACGCTTCAATGCTGATCCCGGTTTCGGGATCGGTGGGAATTTCGATGGCTTTGATGTTGAACCCGCGCAGCATCTGCATGGTGCCGTGAAACGACGGGGATTCCACGGCCACAATATCGCCTGGTTTGCATATCGAGAGCAGGGCAATCGACAGCGCGCCGTGGCAGCCATTGGTGATGACAATCTCATTCGCGGCCACGGTAGAGCCGCCGTCCAGCATCAGCCGTGCGATCTGCTCGCGCAGCTCGAGCCGACCGTCGAGCACGTCATAGCTCAGCATCTCGCCCGGATTGTGCTGCGCGATGCGGCTCATTTCACGCCACAGCGGTTTCAGGCTCGGTTGATTGACGTCCGGCGAGCCGCCGCCAAAGGAGATCATCTCTTTGTCGGCACGGGCATCCAGCAGCATCATCACTTCATCCCACTGGGTGACGTCTACCGGACGCTGCACCGGACGCGTCATTGCCGGTACGGGCGGCATGGCCTTACGTTGCGAGACAAAATAGCCGGAGCGTGGCTGAGGCGTGATCAGCTGCAGATTTTCGAGGATCTGGTAGGCCTGCTGTATGGTGCTGATGCTAACGCCATGCTCCTGGCTCAGCGCGCGCACCGACGGCAGACGTTCACCGCTGCGATACAGCCCTTGTTGAATGCGTTCCGCCAGAAGGTTGGCGAGATGTTGGTAGCGCGTCATGCTGTATCCTTTGTTTTCACCATACAGATTGTAAAACCAGTACAGATTGCCGCAAAAAACGGCATGCAGATACAGTTTTAGCGGATCTGTATGTTAAACAAAAGATGTTTTTGAATCTGTATTGTACGCCCTGAATTCCATGATGATAACGCTACTGGCACAGTGAGGAGAGCATCATGGAATTTTACGAGAACCGTTCAAAACGTCCGTTTATTGTCTTTGTCTGGATCGGCAAAACGCTACGCAATTGGTACCGTATTCACCGCACACGTCGCATCCTGAGCAAGATGAGTGACGAGCAGCTCAAGGATGTCGGGTTGTCGCGCTATGATGTGTAAGCGGGCAGGGTCGGCGCTGGCCGGGTAAGGAGAAACCCCTACCCGGTGCAACGGAGAGATTATTCGACTGATTTCACCGCGGTGTTTTCAGCGATGCGGCGCAGATATTCGTTATTCTTAAATGCGACCATGATCAGTTCGAACGTCACGCGACAGCCGATCAGGCTGAAAATCATCCCGATAAATCCGGTGATAAGATGGTCGGTAAACATGGAATACACGCCGGCAATCAAAATCACCAGCATGACGATCCAGTAGAAGAAGACCAGCACGCGTGGCGTTAATAAGTAGTCAAATCCCAGAATGGCTTTCATTTTCTTTTCCTTAGAAATATAAAAAAGACTCAAGATTGTATCTTTATCACGTTCTTTTATGGCGTGGATAGCTATCTGATTTCAGAGTAGTAATTCCAGCGTTTCTTGTTTTGGCCTTTCAAGTAGTGCCACCGCCTCCTGATACGTGCGCACGTTGTTATAGCCCATCACCAGTCCGTAACGCTTGCCGGAGCCGCGATACCACTCCGAGAGCGCGTTAACCTGCAGCTGCTGCGCTTGCCAGCAGTGCGCGATTTCCCGGTCACAACTCCCCTTCGAAAGGAATGCCACAATGTGCATCCCACCGTCGTTTTGCTCGGTGAAAAACAGGTCGCCATACACCTCCTGTAAAGCCTTAATCATCCACTCCCGCCGGGTCTGATACAGGGCCCGCATCTTCTTAAGATGTCGGAAAAAATGGCCTTCGTTGAGAAAGGCGGTGAGGATCTTTTGCGTCAGCACCGGCTGGCCGCTGGTGACGATGTCCGCGCAGTCGGTAAAGGCCCCGAGGGTGCTGGCGGGCATCACCACGTAGCCCATGCGCAGCGACGGCATAATGGTTTTGCTGAAGGTGCCCATAAAAATGACCCGGTCGTGCCGGTCGAGGCTTTTTAGCGACGGCAGCACCTTGCGGGTGTAGTGAAATTCCCCGTCGTAGTCATCCTCAATAATCCAGGCCTCGTTCTGACTCGCCCAGTCGAGAAGCTGTTGTTTACGCGGCAGAGAGAGGGTGACCGCCAGTGGGCTCTGGTGCGACGGGGTGACGATGGCGAAGCGGGCATCGCGATGGTGGCGCAGCAGGTATTCCGTATCGATCCCGGCGCGATCGACCGGCACGGTGTGCAGGCGCGGCACGATCCGCTTGAGCAACTGCTGGCCCATAAAGTAGCCCGGATCTTCAAACACCACCTTGTCGCTGCGGCTGGCCAGCGTATCGAGGATCAGGCGCAGGCTACCGCTGTAGCCGCTGGTGATCAGCACCTGCTCGGCGGTGCAGGCGAGCCCGCGTGAAATATTAAGGTAGCTGGCAATCGCCTGGCGCAGCGGATACCAGCCCAGCACGGGCGGATTCAGCATCTCTTCCTGGCGCATGGCGCGCGTCGCCTGGCCTGAAAGCAGCAGCCATTTTTTATAGGGAAAGCTGTCGAGGGAGGGAATGCCGGGGCGCAGAAAACCTGCCCGTTCGCGCTGGCCGATCAGCGAGGGCGGAAGTGTGCCGGTGGTCTGCTCCGCAGGGGCGTGCTGCGCGGGCAGTAACAGGTCCGGATTGACCCGCGTGCCGCGTGCCCCCTGGCTTACCAGATACCCTTCGCCCGTCAGGATGGCGTAAGCGGTTTCAACGGTTTTGCGCGCCACCTTCAGCTCTTCCGCCAGCACGCGAATGGCGGGGACTTTGTCGCCAGGCTTTAGCACGCCACGCGTGATGTTGTCGCGATAGCGGGTATAAATAGCGTGATAGCCCGGTTTCATGTCCTACCTCGTTTGACGGTTTTTGTATCTTTTTACTATGTCATTATCCGCGTAGATTGTCCTCATCGCATGACATATGCCGCACAAAAAAGAGGAAAGACAATGAGCACCCGCGTAAACCACCATAAGATCACACCTGCCCTCGCCAACGCGCTGTCCAACCTGAGCATGGAAGTGGCGAAAACTTCTCTCGACCCGGCGCTGAAGCACCTGATCGACATTCGTGTCTCACAGCTGAACGGCTGTACCTTCTGCCTGGATATGCACTCGAAAGAGGCCAAAATCGCCGGAGAACGCGAGCTGCGCCTGTACCATCTGGCGGCATGGCGCGAGTCCCCGCTGTTCAGCGCCCGTGAGAAAGCGGCGCTGGCCTTCGCCGAAGCGCTGACGCAAATTAGCGTGCATGGCGTGAGCGATGCGCTCTACCGCAGCGTGGCGGAGCACTTCTCGGACGTGGAGATTTCAGAGCTGAACTTTGCCATTGTGGCGATCAACGCCTGGAACCGTCTGGGGATCACATCCCGCATGGCGCCGGGCTCGCTGGACGCGGCTTACGGGCTGAATAAAGCTAACCTCGAATAACCCCGCGCTCACGGATCATCGCCACCAGCGCCCGTAACCCTGGCGGGACGTGGCGATGCCCCGGATAGTACAAGCGCAGCCCGGCAAACGGCTGCGTCCAGTCGTTTAACACGCTCACCAGTTCCCCGCTTTCAAGCTCTTCCCGGATATACAGTTCCGGTAAAAACCCTATCCCTAATCCCGCCTTCACGGCCCGGATCGAGGCGAAGAGATCGGAAGTGGCAAAGCGCGGCGGTACCGCCAGAGCGTAGTGTTCTCCGTGACGCGCCAGCTCCCAGCGGTAGATCCCACCGTGCGCCATGCGCATACCGATCCCCTGATGTAAGAGCAGATCCTCCGGCGAGTGCGGCGTGCCGTGGCGGGCAAAGTAATCCGGCGTGGCGGTGACAAGCTGGCGGATCTCACCGGTCAGCGGCACGGCGATCATGTCCTGCGGCACGGATTCTTCAAGACGGATCCCGGCGTCGTAACCTTCTGCGACGATGTCAATCATTCGTGCTTCGCTTAGCGTCTCGACGCGCATTTTCGGGTAGCGGATCATAAAGTCGATCAGCAATTGATCCAGAAAGAGCGCACCGATATGGTTCGGTACGTTTAAGCGCAGGGTGCCGGCAGGTTCGCCGGTATCACTGTGGATCTCTTCGCTGGCCTGGCGTATCGCCTGCAGGGCCGGGCCGATACGCGCCACGTAGCGCTGCCCGGCGTCGGTAAGCGCCACGCTGCGGGTCGTGCGGTTAAACAGGCGCGTCTCCAGGCGGCTCTCCAGCCCGGCGATAGCGTTACTTACCGCCGTGGCGGACATGCCCAGCTCCTGTGCCGCACCGCGAAAACTGCCGCGCCGCACCACCGCCATGACCACTTCCAGCTCTGTCAGACCCGAACGATGCATAGATTATCCTGAAAATCGAAACAACCCTTGCAGCATAGCGTGGATTATCGCAACGGAGAAGCCGTGCCAGACTGTGTCCATACAGCCTGAGGAGGTTTATATGCACAACATCGAACAGATCTTTATCAACGGCGAATTTGTAACCCCGCACGGCACCGAACGTTTTGATTTATACAATCCGGCGACGGCGCGGGTGATTGGCCAGGTTCGCCTGGCCGATGAGGTAGACGCGGAGCATGCCATCGCGGCCGCGAAAGCGGCATTTCCGGCATGGTCGCAAACCCCCCGACAGGAACGCATTGCCGCGCTGAAACGCATGCATGCCGCCGTGGCCGCCCGTCATGATGCGCTGCTGGACGCGGTGATTGAAGAGTACGGCGCGCCAGCCTCGCGCTCGGCGTGGATGGCCCGCTACCCGGCAGATGTCATTGCCCAGGCCATCGAGGCGCTGGAAGCCTTTGAGTTTGTGACCACGGCGGGGGCGGCAACGGTGCAGATGACGCCGCTTGGTGTCGCCGGGCTTATTACCCCGTGGAACAGCGACGCGGGGTTTATCTGCGGCAAACTGGCGGCTGCGCTCGCGGCGGGCTGCACGGCGGTGATTAAACCGAGCGAGATGAGCGCATTGCAAACCCGCATTGTCACCGAGGCGCTGCGCGATGCCGGGTTACCGCCGGGCGTGTTTAACATTGTCACCGGACGGGGCGCTACGGTCGGTGAGACCATCAGCCGCCATCCGGACGTGGCGAAAATTTCGTTTACCGGTTCGACCGTTACCGGCAAAGCGATACTGCGCAACGCGGCGCAGAGTGTTAAGCGGGTGACGCTGGAGTTAGGCGGTAAATCGCCGACGATCCTGCTTGATGATGTCGATTTGGCGCAGGCTATCCCGCTGGTGGTGCAGGCCGGGTTTATGAACAGCGGGCAGGCGTGCGTGGCCGGAACGCGCATTCTGGTACCGCAGTCGCGTAAGGCGGAAATCGAAACTGCGCTGGCGCAGGCCGTCGCGGCCGTGAAATCCGGCGATCCGCGGGATAACGCGACAGAAATTGGCCCGATGGTCAGCGAAAAACAGTGGCTGCGGGTGCAGGGCTATATCCGTAAAGGTCTCGACGAGGGGGCAAACCTGCTGGTGGGGGGCGAAGGGCGTCCGGAAGGGACGCAGGACGGCTGGTTTGTGCGCCCGACGCTGTTTGCTGACGTCACTAACCAGATGGCGATTGCCCGGGAAGAGATCTTCGGCCCGGTACTGTGTGTGATCGCTTATCAGGACGAGGCCGAAGCCGTCGCCATTGCCAACGACACCGAGTATGGCCTGAGTGCGATGGTGCTGGGCAGGGATGTCGAACGTACGCGTCGCGTGGCGCAGCAGATTGTCGCGGGCCGCGTGCTGGTGAACACGCTGGCCCATGAGCCTAAAGCGCCGTTTGGCGGGTTCAGGCACTCCGGCGTGGGGCGTGAGATGGGCGAGTGGGGGATCCGCGCGTTTATGGAGCCGAAGTCGATTCTGGGATAACCGTTTGTCGCCCTCCCGAAAAGAGGGCGACAATACTTCGCCCTTCACCGAAGCATCCGCATTTTCTTTCCTGCATGCTCTCCGCACCCTCACAACGGAGAGACAACCATGATTGCAGTCCTTTTCGAAGCCCAGGCCGCGCCTGCCCATCAGGCGCGTTACCTGCAGCTCGCAGCCGAACTCAAGCCCCTGCTGGCGGATATCGACGGGTTTATTGATATCGAGCGTTTTCAGAGCTTGACCACCGACGGCAAAATTCTCTCCCTCTCCTGGTGGCGGGATGAAGAAGCGGTCCGCCGCTGGAAGCAGAACGTCTTTCATCAGGCGGCGCAGAGGGAGGGGCGGGAGGCTATCTTTACGTACTACCGCATCTGGGTGGCGCAGGTGGTGCGGGAATACGCCTCAGAAACCGGAGGGCGTGCGGATGTATGACGTTCATGTGATTTTCGACGCTACGCCAGGGGAACTGGCGCGATTCGGCCAGCTGCTGGGGCGCAATGGTGTGGGGCTGGAGGGCGGCGGCGTGTTTGGTACCGAAGCCCATTTCCTGGTGGAAGAGGGCGAAAAAGCCCGTCGCGTGCTGCTTGAGGGCGGGTTTAACGTCCGGTCAGTTCGTAAACCGCTGATCAGAAAACTGCAGCAGGCGCGCCCCGGTGAGCTGGGCGAGATTGCCGCGGCGTTAGCGGCTCACGGTGTGTCTGTACTGACCCAGTACAGCGACCATGCGAATCACCTCATTCTGCTGACGGATAATGATAAGCTGGCGGCAGAGATCACCAGACCATGGGCAGTCCATGCTTAAGACCCGTTTACCCCCTGACAATAGCGCGCTGCTGGAGCAGGCCATGGCGGCAGTGGCCGCCGCCATGGCGGATCCGTCGCGTGTGAAAATGCTCTGTGCGCTGATGGATGGCAGGGCATGGACCGCCACCGAGCTGAGCGCGGCGGCGGATGTCGCCCCCTCCACCGCCAGCGGGCACCTGACCCGTCTGCTGGACGGAAAGCTGATTACCTGTCTGTCACAGGGGCGGCATCGCTATTACCGCCTGGCAGGACACGACGTGGCGGAGCTGGTCGAGCAGATGATGGGGCTGTCGTGGAGCCGCATCACCCCGCCGGAAACCACCGCCCCGAAAGCCCTGCGTGAAGCCCGCACCTGTTACGACCATCTGGCAGGGACGGTGGCCGTTCAAATCTATGATTTTATGCAGGCGCAGGGCTGGCTGGAGACGGACGGGTCAGCCCTGACCGTGTATGGACGCGAACAGTTCCTGACGCTCGGTATTTCATTAAGCACCAATCCGCGCCGTAAGGCCTGCTGTGCCTGTCTTGACTGGAGCGAGCGGCGGTTTCACCTCGGGGGCGAGGCGGGCGCGGCGCTCCTCGCGTACCTGGACAGCAACGGCTGGATCCAGCGGGTGGCGGGATATCGGGACGTGGTGGTCACCGCGTCGGGAAACGTTGCCATTAAAAAACGTTTTAGCCGCTAAACTCTCGGCGGTCTGATGCCCTTTCCCACCGGGAGAGGGCATTCGTCTTTCGCAATTCCTGCTCTTTTGTCTCTCGTTTCTTGATACTTACCCTGGTAACTATTATCTTGACCGCGTGTTACGAGAGGATATCCCATGCGTGAAGAAGAACTGTTTAGCCGCAGACCGATGGGGATGCGGATGGCCATGATCGTGCGTCAGTGGCGCGCCGTGATTGACGACGCCATTCTCGAGACCGGGTTAACCCAGTCGAGCTGGACGGTGATGATGCAGCTTCAACAGCTTGGGGATAACGTCTCGGTGAGTGAACTGGGGGAGGTGCAGGGTATTGAACTGCCGCCGCTGATGCGCACGCTGACACAGCTGGAAAAACAGGGTTACCTGTTACGCACCGTATCGCCTTATGACAAGCGTATCCGGCTACTCACGCTGACGCCGGAGGGGAACGCCGTACTCAGGACGCTCTCCCGGGTGATCGAGACATTTCAGGCGCGCGTATCGCAAAACATCGCGCCGGAGCATCTCGATATTTTCAGCGCCACATTGAATCAAATCGCCTGCAATTTGCGGAAAATCCGCGAAGAAGATAACAAGACCGAAAAATAATGACTCCTGAACAAAAGTTTGCCCGCTGGGTAAGGGTAAGTATTGCCTCTTTCCTGCTGATGTTTGTCTACTTTGTCGTCGCGGACATCTGGATCCCGCTGACGCCGGACTCCACCGTCATGCGCGTGGTGACACCGGTTTCTCCGCGCGTTTCCGGCTACGTGGCGGCTGTCCATGTACACAACAACAGCCAGGTGAAGCGAGGCGACCTGCTGTTTGAACTGGATGACACGCCGTTTCGCAATAAAGTGGAAGCAGCGCAAATCGCGCTTGAGCAGGCGCGACTTTCTAACGAACAGCTGGATGCGCAGATCGCGGCCGCACAGGCCAGCCTGAAAACCGCCGTGCTGACCGCGCGTAACGACAAGGTGACCTACGATCGTTATCAGAAACTCAGCACGCTGCAGAACGTGTCGCAGGCGGATCTGGATAAAGTCCGGACCACCTGGCAGAGCAGCGAGCAGTCCGTCAGTTCGCTGCAGGCGAACATCCGTAACCTGCGCATTCAGCGCGGTGAGCGGGAAGAACACCGCAACGTCACCCTGCAGAAATACCGCAACGCGCTGGATGAAGCGGAACTGAATCTTGGCTGGACGAAGGTTTACGCCCAGGCGGACGGCACGGTCAGTAACCTGCAGCTCAGCCCGGGCTATTACGCCTCCTCCGGCTCGGCCGCGCTGGCGCTGGTGAATAATCAGGCCGATATCGTGGCCGACTTCCGCGAGAAGAGCCTGCGCCATACCCATCAGGGAACCGATGCCGCCGTGGTGTTTGATGCCTTCCCGGGACACGTCTTCCGTGCGCATGTGACCAGCAGCGATGCGGGGATCCTCGCCGGACAGGAGGCGGTGAACGGCGAGCTGTCCGAGCCAGAAACCTCCAACCGGTGGGTTCGTGATGCCCAGCGTATGCGTATCCACGTGGCGCTGGACGAGGCGCTGCCGAAGCAACTTCCGACCGGTGCGCGTGCCACCGTGCAGCTCTATAACAGCGAAGGGCCGTTTGCGCGCTTCTTCTCCGGGATGCAGATCCACCTGGTGAGCCTGCTGCACTATGTCTATTAACACTCTGGCGCGGGTGTTTACCCCGCACGGCAACATCGTCTATACGGCAAACGACTTTCGCCAGACCCTGCGCATTGTCTTTGCCGGCATGATTGCGCTGAGCATTTCGAGTTTTTACAACACTCACTACGGCGTGTTTTTCGTGGTCTACCCCATCATGCTGCTGTCGCTGGTACCGGTCTTTAACCGCCACGTGGCGAAGCAATTTATCTTTAGCGCCTCGCTTAACTGCGTTGAAATGGTCATTATCATCGGCTATCTGTCGCAATGGCCGGTGATCATGACGCTAGTCGTATTCGCCCTGTACGTCATGCGTTTTCGCTTTATGAGTAAGGGACCGCTGTTTCTGTTTGGTTCGATGGGCGTGGTCTGCCAGAGCGTGATGCTCAACTTTATGAGCTATCCCACCACCGACTGGCATACGTTGCTGTTTTCCAATATCGAAGCGAGCGTTATGGCGGTGTGCCTGAGCGCGCTGATGAATTACCTGCTGCCGGACGTGGAGCCGCGCAAGCCGCCGCCGCTGATTGAAAAAGATGACGCCCGTGTGCGCCACGAGTCGCTGCTTTCCGGGACCGTTGCCACCCTGATTTTCGTCATCTTCCAGATAAGCGACCTGAGCGACTCACTTTCCGCGCTGATGGCCGGGGTATTGATTCTGTTTCCCATGCACTATCGCGGCGCGGTGATGAGTTCCCTCTGGCGCGTGGTCGGCGTGGTGCTGGGCTGCCTCTACATTCTGGTCGTCCAGCTTATCCTTTACGATCACAGCAGCCATATGCTGCTGATGATGCCGCTTATCGGCCTTGGGCTGGCATTTGGCGCGCGGCTGCACGTGATGGAGAAGGTCGGCGCCGGGGTCGGGTTTTCCAGCATCACCACCATCGGCATTATGTTCGGGCAGAACATGCACCCGGACAGCGACCTGGTGTTCAGCGATCTCTATCGCATTACCTCGGTGACCTTTGCGCTGGTGGCGACCCTGACAATGGTCTTCCTGGTGCATTTGATCCTTAATCGCTTTGCCCCTACGCGCTATGTGATCGCGCCGCCTGAGGCGAATTAATGCGCGAGCACGGCAGGCAATTGCGAGAGTAAAAACAGGATCAGGCCAATCGTCCCACCCACCAGCGTGCCGTTCACACGGATGAACTGCAGGTCTTTGCCGATATTAAGCTCAATCTGGCGCGACATATCTTTGGCATCCCAGCTCTTGACCGTGTCGCTGATATGCCGTGTGAGGAACGCGGCAAAATCCGGCGCCACGCGGTGCGCCGCCTGCTCCAGATGCTCGTTCAGCGATGCCTGCAGGCTGGCATCGTTCGACAGCGTTTCGCCAAACCACAGTCCGGCGTTGGCGATGCGCTGCCTGACGCGCGAGTCCTCGCTTTGCATATCCGCTTTCAGCCACTGACGCAGGTCGGCCCACATCTCGCCCAGATAACGGTTAAACGCCTCGTCGTTCTTCAGGTAGTGCTTGATGTTATCGGCTTTGGCGGCCATTTCCGGATCGTTTTTCAGGTTGTCGATAAACTTCAGCGTGGCGCGGTCAAACGCCTGGCGGATCTGGTGCGTGCGGTCGTGGCTGATATCATCCAGCAGCGTATTCACCGCATTCGACACCATCTCCGCACTCTGATCGCCGAGCCACTCGGTAGGCAGCACCATGGCCTTGCGTGGATGCTCGGTCTTCAGCCAGTGCACAATCTGGTCGGCGATAAAGTCCCGCGTGCTGTCACGCTGGATAAGCGCGATCAGGCGGTTGATGATGGCGTCCAGCAGCACCTGATGGCGATTGTTCCGGGTCATGCTCTCCAGCATCACCGCGCTGGTTTCGGTGAAGTCGACCTTGTCGATGGCCTTATGCACCGCCCGTTTGAGCAGCCGCTGAATGCGTCCGTCGTCGGTCAGTTCAAGAAAACCGCTCATTACCTGAATCAGATGCAGCCCGACGCGCCGGGCGTTGTCGGGCTGGCTGAACCAGGTGCCAATCATCTGTGCCGGCTCATAGCGGCGGATCAATGCCACCAGTGACTGGGTATCGAGAAACTTTTCCTGCACGAACTGACCCAGATTGTCGCCAATGCGGTCTTTGTTGCGCGGAATGATCGCCGTATGGCGTGAGATAAACGGGATAGGCACCCGGCGAAACAGCGCGACGACGGCAAACCAGTCCGCCAGCGCGCCGACCATCGCCGCCTCGGCAATGGCCTTTACGCCGCGCACCCAGAAGGTTTGCGGCAGGAACAGGGTGGTGATAAACGCCGCGGCGGCAATCAGCAGCAGCGACAGCGCCAGCAGCTTGGCGCGTTTAAGTTCAGCTATTTTTTCCATGGCTTAAGAATAGAGGGAGGCGGGAAGAAAATGCAAAAAACGCCACACGACCCACCCACCAAACGCCATCAGCACCACGCCAGCGGTTCGCTCAATCAGCCAGAGTGAACGGCTGAGCGTCCGCTGAACCACGGGCAAGCCCATCAGCGACACCAGCGCTAAATCCCAGACCAGCACCACCATTACCATCCAGACACCGCAGGTTGACTGCTGAAGCAGCGTGACATCCGGCCCTAACAGCGCCGTCATGAGCGCCAGATAAAAAAGCGCATTCTTCGGGTTTAACAGTGCCGAACCGAGCCCCAGCAGGATTTGCTTACGCAATGAGGGGCACCGCTGATGAGTCTCATTGAGCGCAAGCGTCTGTGGGCGGCTGCGCGCCAGCCGCGATCCAATCCAGAGCAGGTAGAGCGCGCCGGATAATTCGATAAGGGTGAACAGCCACGAAAACGTGCGCAGGGCGCTCCAGCCGATAATCACCAGCACAATATAGAGCGCGTTACCCGCGGCGATACCGAGGCACAACCCGGCACTGCCGCGCAGCCGGTAACGTGCGGCGTAACCGACCAGCAAAAAGAAATCCGGACCGGGGCTTAACAGGGCTACAAAATGCGCCAGCGCCAGGGCGAGAAAAGCGGAAGGGAAGAACAGTTCCATCGTGACCTCCAGAGCAAAAACGGAGATCACCTTACGGCGTTACGTATCCTGATTATTGTCTGATATTGATCGGCCCGTCGCGTACTGGCGAGGCGTGGCGGCCGTGTAGCTGACGAAGGTTTTATGGAAATGGCTCTGGTCGGCAAACCCGCTCTGGTAACCGACATCGGCGAGATCATCTCCCGCACGCAGTCGCGCTTTGGCGTATTCCACGCGAGAGATGTTGAGAAAGCGTCCTGGCGTCAGGCCGGTGTCCTGTTTAAAGGTGCGGATTAACGTCTCTTTGCGCAGTGAAAATCGCCGGGCAAGGTCGTCAAGGGAAGGCGGAGCGGTGAGGTTCGACAGAAACGCCTCTTGCACCTGCTGACTCAATGAATGGGGCTTATCTGTACGGCCTGTAGAGGGAGGAAGGGCGCAAAGCAGTGCCTTCAGGGAGGTCGCGGTCATGTTCTCAACCACGTCAAGATAATGATTAAACAGCGCTTGATCGCGAATGACCTGCAGTGCCAGCGAAAGGTCAGTGTCGATATACAGCATATGGTAGCTGCGTGGCTGCCCCGCCACCGGGTTGCAGCTGTGGGGCGCATGCGCCGGGATGACGATGATGTCGCCAGGGGTCAGGATATACTCCCTGTCATAGACTGTGCAGCACGTCTGGCCTTCCAGGATCGCGCCAATAGAGAGCTGTGGGTGACAATGACGTTTATACGCCTGGGTGCTCTGCCACGTGCTGCGCAGCTCGTGGCCGCAGGCGCGATGAAAGGTCTGGCGGATGTGTCGGGTCTCGGTCATGGGGGACTCCTGTCAGGAACGTTTTTTATACCATGCCCGCGCGACATGTTGCAGTACCACGCTAAGAACCTTCCGGATATACCCAACTTTACGTCCATCGCCAGTCATATTGTCTACCCTTAATACCCTAAGCGGTAAAACAAGGAGATTCGACATGGCTTACCAGACAGTAAATCCTGCCACAAACCAGCTCATCAAAGAATATCCCTCCCATACCGACGCGGATGTTGAAGCGGCGCTGAAGGCGGCCGATGCGCTTTACCATTCGGACTGGGCAAAAGGCGACATTAACCAGCGCCTGCCGGTACTGCGTAAACTTGCGGACCTCATCGACGAACGTACGGAGGATCTGGCCAGAATTGCCAGCAAGGAGATGGGTAAGCTCATTGAGCAGAGCCGCGGTGAAGTGAAACTGTGCGCGCAAATCGCCCGCTACTACGCGGATAATGCCCAACGGTTCCTCGCCCCGGTGAAGTACGACTCCGAACTCGGGGAAGCGTGGGTCGAGCACCACCCTATTGGCGTGCTGATGGCCGTTGAGCCGTGGAACTTCCCTTATTACCAGCTGATGCGTGTCCTCGCCCCGAACCTGGCGGCCGGTAACCCGGTGATCGCCAAACACGCCAGCATCGTGCCGCACTGTGCAGAGACGTTTGCACATCTGGTGCGTGAGGCCGGTGCACCGGAAGGGGCGTGGACCAACCTGTTTATTTCGTCGGATCAGGTGGCGAACATCATCGCCGACGATCGTGTACAGGGTGCCGCGCTGACCGGTTCCGAAAAAGCGGGTAGCGTGGTCGCGGCGCAGGCGGCGAAGCACATCAAAAAATCGACCCTGGAGCTGGGCGGTAACGACGTCTTTGTGGTGCTGGATGATGCCGATCTGGAGAAGGCCGTGAAGACGGGCGTGAATGCCCGACTCAATAACGCCGGCCAGGTCTGTACGGCGGCGAAGCGTTTCATCGTGCATGAGAAGATTGCGGATGCCTTCCTCGCGAAATTCACCGAGGCATTTAAGCAGGTGAAGATTGGCGATCCGCTGGACGAGAGCACCACCCTGGGGCCGCTGTCCTCTCAGGATGCGCTGGACACGTTGACCAGACAGGTCAACGAGGCGGTGAAAAACGGCGCGACGCTGCATTACGGTGGCAAACCGGTGCAGCGTGACGGGTGCTTCTTTGAGCCGACGATCCTGACGCATATCTCGCGCGACAACCCGGCCTACTTTGAGGAGTTCTTCGGCCCGGTGGCGCAGATCTATGTGGTGAAAAATGATGACGAAGCGGTCGCACTGGCGAACGATTCCCACTATGGTCTGGGCGGCGCGGTGTTCAGCAAGGATATCGAGCGGGCGAAGAAAATGGCGTCGCGTATTGAGACCGGCATGGTGTATATCAACTGGCTCACCGATACCGCGCCAGAGCTGCCGTTTGGCGGCGTGAAGCGATCCGGTTACGGACGCGAACTGTCGGACCTGGGGATCAAAGAGTTTGTGAACCAGAAGCTGGTGGTGGTGCGTAAGTAACTCCGCGAATAAAAAACCTGCCATCCGGCAGGTTTTTTTTGGGTTATTGCACTTCAATCTTGTCCCAGCCGCTTTTGAACATGCAGCTGTCGACTAAGGTATCCCGGCGATATTCATTCGCGTCTTCAACCGTGTAGCTCGTGGAAATATCCTTTTTCTTTTTCGATTTGTCCATTTTTTCCGAGCTCGAACCGGTCACAACATTGTCCGGGGGCAGATCAATCAGGGCCTGTGCTTCGCATTCCGTGAGCCTTTTATTCATCTCAGCGTCACTGACTCCCGGTTTCACCCATTTATACTGGACGCAACCGGTGAGCAGAAGCGTGATGCTCAGAACGCAAAGCGCGGTAATGCGGTGTTTCATCAGAAGGTGACTCCACCGCCTACATATGCGCCGTCGATCAGCGTGTGGCCAGGACGACCGTCTTTGCCGTCAACGCTTACGTGACGATAACCCACTTTCAGCGTCACAGGCGTGATTGGCGTCCAGCTCACACCGCCGTTGGCTTCCACGTAGTTTTTCACGCTGTTGTTCAGACCTTCTGGTGCGGCATACCCTTCGCCAAACACGTGGATGCTGTTCGTCAGCGCAACGTTAATACCGCCACCGATGGGGAATGCCACGCCGTTATCGCCTTTTTTCGGGCCAAGGTAGATTGCTTTGGCACCGGCATTCAGCATCACCGGGCCCACTTCCAGGTTGTAACCGGCGCCAACGCCACCTGTTTGCGTGCCGTCGTCAGTGTTTTTGAGCCAGTTGCTTTCAAGGTACACACCGGATGAGGATTTACCCATTTCCAGATTAAGGTTAGTAAAGTTTTTACCTTGCTCAATCGTGCCGCCCATAGCCAGTGCGGAACCCGACAGGACGGTCAGAGCAGAAAGAAGAAGAACATTCAGTTTTTTCATGTTTTGTGCCTCGTCATTAATTTCATCTGAGGCCACCTTAACAAGCGATGTTTATGACTGCAAATGTGATTAAGGTCGTGTTTTTATGCTGTTTTTGTTAATGACTGGCTTTTGAAATGTTGCTTTCATGTTTAGTTATCGCCGGGTCAATATGTATTGCCTGGACGTTTAGGACAGGTTTAGTTTTTTGACTAAATAGACACTGAACGAGACAGAGGATAACCGTTTGACATGAATTAATTGGCTTTCTAATAATTTCCAGAAACATTTCAAATTTTACACTTTGTGGTTTAGTTTTACATTTCTGGCGGTTTATGCGCCTGCAATTGCCTGCCCGCGTATCTCTGCGGTGTCATTTTCCTGACACGTTTGTTCTTTACGTTGTTGGCTTCACTTTCTGGATACTAACAATATGAAAAGAAAAATTATTCCTGTGCTTATCGGTTGTGCGCTCTCTTTCTCTGGCCTGGCGGCGCAGCCCACGGCCGAGCACTATGTTGTCAGCTTCCCCGAAGGCACGCGCTTGAGCTACAGCGGTGCGTTTGCCGGTGCATTCCCGAAGGGACTCCCGGTCGGGATTGGCTCTGGCCTGCTGTTTACCGGTAAACAGGGCGATACCCTGACGTTTGCGACCGTGACCGATCGCGGTCCGAATGCGGATTCGCCGAAAGTGGGGAAAGATGAAGCCAAAATCTTTGTCACGCCCGATTTCGCTCCGCTGCTGATGACGATTCGCGTACAAAATGGCAAAGCGGAGGCCGTCGATGCACGCCCTCTGCATGACGATAAAGGCGAGATCAACGGTCTGCCGCTGCAAAGCGGCGTGATTGGCTCGACCAATGAAGTGGCGTTCAGTGACACGTTAAAGGTGCTGAAGGGCGACAATCGCGGGCTGGATACGGAAGGTATCACGCCGGACGGTAAAGGCGGTTACTGGCTGTGCGACGAGTACGGTCCGTTCCTGATTAACGTCGACAGCAAAGGCAAGATCCTGGCGATTCACGGTCCGCAGGCGGCGGAAGGCGAGAAATCCATCGCGGGCGGCTTGCCGAATATTATTAAATGGCGTCAACCAAACCGGGGCTTTGAAGGCCTGACCCGTATGCCGGACGGGCGTATCATTGCCGCGGTGCAAAGCACGCTGGATATCGATGGCAAAAGCAAAAAACAGGCGCTGTTTACCCGCCTGGTGAGCTTCGACCCGGCGACCGGGAAAACCGCGATGTACGGTTATCCCATCGACAGCGTGGCCTACAGCAAAAACAGTGACGCCAAAATTGGCGATATTGTGGCGCTTGATAACCAGCAGCTGCTGCTGATTGAGCAGGGCAGCGATAAAAACGATGGCATGCGCAACCTCATTTACAAGGTGGACCTCAGCAAGGCGAGCGATCTGACACGCTTCGATAAGCCGGGCGAATACCCGGAGTTTGATGACGAGAAGACGCTGGCCCAGCGCGGCATTACGCTGGCGGCTAAAACCCAGGTCGTGGATTTGCGCGCGCTTGGCTGGCAGCAGGAAAAGGCCGAAGGGTTAGCGCTGATTGACAACAAAACGCTGGCGGTCGCGAACGATAACGACTTTGGCGTGAAGGTGGCGATGGAAAATCCGGTCGAGGGCAAGAAGCTCAAGGATTATCGGGTGAATTCGCAAGGTGCACTCACGATTGATGATAAACCGGTTGCGACCACCCTCGCCGTGAAGCCGCTGGCGAAGCCGGCGTCAGAAAGCGAACTGTGGATTGTGACGCTGCCCGACGCGCTGAAATAATCTCACAGCCCTCTCCTCAACTGCGGAGAGGGCTGCGTTCGTACGGTTATTTGCGCAGTGCTGCAAACGCTGTCCGGATCTCGTCTTCCGGCAGCTGTAGCCCAATAAACACCATGACGCTTCGCGGCGTTTCATCTCCCCACGGTCTGTCCCAGTCCGCGCTGTACAGCCGCTGTACGCCCTGGAACAGCAGGCGGTTCGGTTCGCCATCAATCCACAGCATCCCTTTGTAGCGCAGCAGCCTGTCGGCAAAAGAGAGCAGCAGGTTTTCCATGACGCGGGAGACGTCGCTGATGTCCACCGGGTAATCCAGCTCGACCACAATCGACGAGACGTCGTTTTGCTTATCTGCCATAAAGTGGAAGCGCGGCGTTGAGGTGACATGCTCTTCCAGCATAAAGCCGTTGGTGTTGAACAGCTGCGAGAGGTCGATATCACCGTGCGTCGCGATGTAAATCGGCGCCCGCGAGTTGATACGCGTCAGACGCTCGCGCAGTTTTTCGCTGTCGCCCGCCACGTCGGTTTTGGTCAGCAGGATGCGATCGGCGTAGCCCACCTGCGACTGGGCGAGGGTGAACTGGTTCATCTGTTCGTCGGCATGAACCGCGTCGACCAGCGCAATGACGCCGTCCAGCAGGTAGCGCTGGCAGAGGATCTCATGGGCGAAAAAGGTCTGAATAATCGGGCCGGGGTCGGCCATACCGGTGCATTCAATCACCAGGCGGTCAAAATCGATTTCACCGCGATCGCGGCTGTCGAGCAGATCCAGCAGGGCGTCTTCTAATTCATTCGAGCGGGTGCAGCAGATGCAGCCGTTAGTCAGGGTTTTGATCTGCGTGGCGCGATCGCCAATCAGCTGATCGTCGACCGAGACTTCGCCGAATTCGTTTTCGATCACGGCGATTTTGAAGCCGTGCTGCGCGTTCAGAATGTGGCGCAGCAGGGTGGTCTTACCGGCGCCAAGGAAACCGGTCAGCAGGGTGACGGCAATCGGGGTCATGGTCTCTCCTTTAGCAGCAGCGTACGCCGCCTTCTCCACTCCCGCCGTAGCGCGCTTCCTGACGCTCGCGGAAGAATTCGGTATAGGTCATGTACGGTTTATCCGGATGGTTGGTCTTCATATGCTCAACGTAGTTGTCATAGTCCGGAATGCCAATCAGCATTTTCGCCGCCTGACCGAGGTATTTTTTCGCTTCGCCTAAGTTACCAAACATTGTGCCTTCCAGATAGAAAAAGCCCGGCAGGGGCTGCCGGGCGTAGTTTCCCTTCACCCTAACCCTCTCCCGGAGGGAGAGGGATGCGAGGGCGGATTAGTGGTGTGAAGAGGTCTTCACGCCGCCTTCCGGTACCGGGACATACGGGGTTTCTTTATCCGTACGACCGTCGGCGTTACGCACGTTCAGCCAGGTTTTGATGCCGTAGAAGATGATGCTGTACACCACCACCAGGAACAGAATGCTCAGACCTGCGTTGGTGTAGTTGTTCACCACGATGTGGTTCATGTTGGCAATCTGCTGGGCAGTGAGGTCCGCGCCGCCTGCGGCAATTTTCTCTTTGTACTGGTTAGCCATGAAGAAGAAGCCTTCCAGCTGCGGATTGGCGCTGAACAGTTTCAGACCAAGCGCCCAGGTGGTGCAGAGCAGCAGCCACAGCGCAGGGATCACGGTGACCCAGATGTATTTGGTGCGTTTCATCTTCACCAGTACAACGGTGCCAAGAACCAGGGCGACAGCGGCCAGCATCTGGTTAGAGATACCGAACAGCGGCCACAGGCTCTTCACGCCGCCCAGCGGGTCGACAACGCCCTGATACAGCAGGTAGCCCCACAGACCCACGCAGCCCGCGGTTCCCAGAATACCCGCCACCAGAGAGTCGGTTTTCTTCAGGAACGGCACGAAGTTACCCAGCAGGTCCTGCAGCATAAAGCGTCCCGCACGGGTGCCGGCGTCCAGCGCGGTGAGGATGAACAACGCTTCAAAGAGAATACCGAAGTGGTACCAGAAGCCCATGTCCGCCCACGGCAGCACTTTGTGGAACACGTGTGCGATACCCACTGCCAGCGTCGGTGCGCCACCGGCGCGGTTCAGGACTGAAGGTTCGCCAATGTCTTTCGCGGTCTGCATGATCTGCTCAGGCGAAATCACGAAGCCCCAGGAGCTGACGGTTGCGGCAGCATGTGCGCTCGCATCTTTCAGCTGCGCCATGATCAGCGCCGCGTTATCACCGCCCATCTCATGCAGGTTTGGCATGGTAATGCCCAGTCCTGCCGGAGGGGTGTTCATCGCGAAGTAGAGGCCCGGTTCGATGATGGACGCGGCAACCAGCGCCATGATCGCCACGAAAGACTCCATCAGCATTGCGCCGTAGCCAATCAGACGCGCGTCTTTTTCGTTAGCCAGCAGCTTCGGTGTGGTACCGGAAGCAATCAGGGCGTGGAAGCCAGAGACCGCACCGCAGGCAATGGTGATAAACAGGAACGGGAACAGCGCACCTTTCCACAGAGGACCGGTACCGTCGATGTACTGGGTCACTGCCGGCATTTTCAGATCCGGGTTAATTACCAGGATGCCGATCGCCAGACCGACGATAACGCCGATTTTCAGGAAGGTCGCCAGGTAGTCACGCGGTGCCAGGATCAGCCAGACCGGCAGCAGAGCGGAGACAAACGCATACCCAATCAGCGCGAAGGTGATGGTGGTGTCCTTGAAGGTCAGCGCCGGGCCCCAGTACGGGTCGTGCGCAATCACGCCACCGAAGTAGATGGATGCAACCAGCAGCACAATACCAATCACCGACACTTCACCCACGCGACCCGGGCGGATAAAGCGCATGTAGATACCCATGAACAGCGCAATCGGCACGGTAGAGCAGACGGTGAAGACCCCCCACGGACTTTCGGCCAGCGCTTTCACCACGATTAACGCCAGTACCGCGAGGATGATGATCATAATCAGGAAGCAGCCGAACAGCGCGATGGTCCCCGGCACGCGGCCCATCTCCTCTTTCACCATCTCACCCAGAGAGGCGCCGTTACGGCGAGAAGAGATAAACAGCACCATAAAGTCCTGCACCGCCCCGGCCAGCACTACGCCCGCGAGCAGCCACAGGGTACCAGGCAGGTAGCCCATCTGCGCGGCCAGAACCGGGCCGACCAGCGGACCCGCACCGGCGATAGCGGCAAAGTGGTGACCAAACAACACGTAGCGGTTGGTGGGCACGTAGTTGAGGCCGTCATTATTAATGACCGCCGGAGTGGCACGCGTCGGGTCGAGTTTCATGACCTTCTGCGCGATGTATAAGCTGTAGTAGCGATAAGCAACAAGATAGACGGAGACAGACGCAACGACGATCCACAGGGCGCTTACGTGTTCGCCCCGGCGTAGTGCGACAACCGCCAGACAAAAAGCGCCGAGGATCCCGAGTAACGCCCAGGGCACGTGCTTCAGTAGTTTTTTCGTATCCATAGTAAGACCTGGTTTTTTATGTAATGAAAAAGGGTCAGGGTTCGTTATGAGGAGGTATTGATTAATGCTGGAGCGATCGTGCCAGAACCACGCGCGTGTAAAGACAGGTAAATGAATGAGCGGTTGAAAGGGCCAGGTGAGCGGTCAAAGAGGGCGGCGAGTGGTTCCGTCTCGCCGCCGCCGGGAGAAATTATGTGATTGAGATCACGTGGTTATCTGCTGTGCGCTCTACCGCCAGATAATTTTCCAGCGTTTTAAGCAGCTTCTCTTTTAGCCAGTTGGGCTCCAGGATTTGAATGTTCGGCAGCCAGTAGAACAGCAGCGGCAGGATCTGGTTCTCGTGTGCCGCCTGACAGCGCAGCGTGACGCCGTTGTGCTGCTCACCGACAAGCTCTTGTTCCGGCAGCAGGTCGCGGCGCATAAAGTAATGTGAAATAGTATCTTTAATGAATATTTTCACTTCGAAAGTGTCTTCCGACACCCACGGATCAAGGCTTTTTTCCAGCAGCCCGAGCGCATTTTCTTCCGGCGTGAAGGTTTTTTGTTGAATATCAAACCAGCTAATCTGACTCAACGAGAAGGATTTTAGCCGGCTATTCTCGGTGGCTTGTAAATACCATATATTTTTATTGTTAATGAGTTTATAGGGATTAATCAGGCGGGTTTTACCCTTATAAACGATCTGGCATACATTACGATTCTTAATCGATTTCTCGATTTTCGATAAATAGCGACGAATATCACGTTCTACCGTGTGCTCTGCTTCGTTGCCAAGAATAAGAATATGATTTTCGTCAACGCGTGTTTCAAGTTTCTGCCAGAATTCCGTATTTCTTTCCGGGAAAAAGCTATCGGCATTCAGGAAGTTAGCAATCGTGTGATGTAATCCTTGTCCACCGGGAGATTGTGCGGAGTGGATCAGACGATACAGTCCGTTACCGGTATGTTCCACAATAGGTGAAAGCGCATTTAAATCCCGGTAGACAGTGCGCTCGGTAATTTTAAATTTTTCCATGAGCGCACTGCGGTTTACCACACCATTTAAATGTAACTCAACCAGAATATCGACCAGACGTTCAGCCGAGCGGCTCCGCGTCGATTTAGCCATAAGGTCTTCCTGTATATTAGGGTATGCGCTGAATGATGCGGGTAGCACTGACATGTATTGTCAGTATTCAGACACAGAAAATTTCTCTTATGGCTATATAACGGCGTGATTAAGCGGAAACCTTAGGAATTTTTGTGGAAATTGGCGCTGGCCGGGAAACGGCCAGCGCAGGAGGGGGTCATACTGCGGCTTCAGTCTCCATCATGACGGGGTGGAAACGGCGTTTAAAATAGATCAGGCCGTGTCCCGCTTCGCTCAGAATGATGTTTTTAATTTCAACGAGATAAACCAGATGGGTGCCGATGGTTTGCACCTGGCTAATCTCGCCTTCAAGGCTTGCCAGCGCGCCCTTCAGCACCGGTTGCCCCTGCGGACCTTTCTGCCAGCAGGAGAGGGCAAAGCGATCGTCCATTGCCATGCCGGTCATCCCGGCGAAGTGGCGGGCCATGATCTCCTGCTCATGGTTCAGCACGTTGACGCACAGCTTACCGTTACCCTGGAAAACCGGGTTCATGGCGCTGTTGGCATTGATGCAGACCATCAGCGATGGCGGGGTATCCGTGACCGAACAGACGGCGGTGGCGGTGATACCGCAGCGTCCTGCATCGCCCTCGGTGGTGACAACGTTAACCGCCGCCGACAGGCTGGCCATCGCATCGCGAAAACGCAGGCGTTGTTCTGTATGCATTGAAACCTCCCGCTGCGTTATTTCAGCAGCTTATCCAGCATGTTGATATCGGAATTATTGTGCAGGTGCGGCACCGTCCAGCCATGCTGGTCGTACTCGGACATGCAGCGGTCGACCATTGCCATCATTTTGTCCATGTTGCCAGAGCTCTGTGCCTGACGCAGACACTGCAGACGGATTTCGTCCTGGCTGCCGGAGTAGTTGATCTCATACAGCTCGTGACGACCACCAAACTCGCTGCCGATGGCATCCCACATCAGTTTCAAAATCTTAATGCGTTCCACGTGATCCATGCCGTTGGAGCCGCGCACGTATTTCGCCAGATACTGGTCGATCTGCGGATTGTTCAGGTCTCGCGCGCTGGACGGCAGATAGATCAGGCCGCTGGTGACGTTACGCTCGATGATGTTCTTGATCTTCGCATAGGCCATCGGGGCCATGACGCGGTAGGTCTGCAGCGCCGCGTGATCCGGCAGGTACGCGCCATTCACCCACGGCGTGGCTTCAGAACACATGGAGTCGCTCAGCGCCCAGAACATGTTGCGCCAGGCCACCACTTCCCCGAGATCCGCCTGCACGCCGCGGAACTCCAGGGTGCCGGTACACTCCAGCGATTTCTTCAGCAGCGCGGTAATGAAATCGAGCTTCACCGCCAGACGTACGCAGGCCTGCAGCGGGTACATACGGGCAAAACCGCCTTCCATGGTCCAGCGACGGCAGCGATCGAAATCGCGGTAGATCAGCACGTTTTCCCAGGGGATCAACACATGATCCATCACCAGGATCGCGTCGTTTTCGTCAAAACGGCTGGAGAGCGGGTAGTCGTATGGAGAGCCGGTCGCACCTGCCACCATTTCGTAAGAGGCGCGAGAGATCAGCTTCACGCCTTCGGCGTCCATTGGCGCAACGAACATCAGCGCGAAGTCCGGGTTTTCGCCCATCACCTGCGCGGAGCCAAAACCGATCATGTTGTAGTGAGTCAGCGCCGAGTTGGTTGCCACCACTTTTGCGCCGCTAACGATGATCCCGGCGTCGGTCTCTTTTTCCAGCTTGATGTAGACGTCTTTTACTTCGTCCGCCGGTTTGTGACGGTCGATGGGGGGATTAACGATGGCGTGGTTGAAGTAAAGCCCGGTTTCCTGAATACGGGTGTACCAGTTGCGGGCGTTCTGTTCGAACTGGCCGTAGAACGCCGGATTGGCACCGAGCGCGCAGCCAAACGCCGCCTTGTAGTCCGGGGTGCGGCCCATCCAGCCGTAGCTCAGGCGCGACCACTCGGCGATGGCGTCACGCTGCTGACGCAGGTCGTCGGCGCTTTTCGCCACGCGGAAAAACTTATGGGTGTAGCCGCCGCTGCCGGTATCGGTGCCCCAGCACAGCGTGTCCTGCATGTCAGGCTTGTGCAGCGCATCGTACATCTGCGCGATGGAGGCTGCCGCATTCCGAAACGCCGGATGAGTGGTCACGTCTTTGACGCGCTCGCCGTAGATATAAATCTCACGGCCATCCTGCAGGCTTTTTAAATACTCTTCACCGGTTAACGGACGTTTGGCATCAGCGCGGAAATCTTCAGGCTTCATAGGGACCTCGTATCGGAACAGTGATGTTAAATTTATGTTTTGTTTTTGTTGTTTAATTGAAGCCTGAGCGGGGGTGAACGTGAAGGGACGATTGGGACAACGGCTGGTACTTTTCGCATATGATCGCAGAGTGTGATTTCCCTCACCCTGAACCCGGGGGAGGGTCAGGGCTGGGGTGGGGTGACAGACGACACCGGTACTTTTTGTGCCCGATACGCGCTCGGCGAACACCCCACTAACCGATTAAAAAACCGGGCAAAATAGGCCGGGTCTTTAAACCCCAGCTGCCAGGCGATTTCGCTGACCGCGCTGTCGGAGAAGAGCAGCATCCGCCTCGCTTCACGCAGCTGACGGTCAAAAATCAGCCGCTTCGGCGGGCGGTTGGCGAAGCGCCGGCAGATATCGGTCAGACGCGATTCGGTCAGGTGCAGTTCGCTGGCATATTCCGGCACCGTCCAGTGCTCATGAAAATGGACGTCAATCAACTGGGTAAAGCGCTGGAACAGTTTCAGCTCGCCGCGCATGCCGCTGGCGGCGTGATCGTCGAGCTTCGCGTTGCGCAGCAGCAGGGTGAACACCGCCTGGGCTAACAGAACCAGCGTGTGTTCGCGCCCGGGCAGTTGTTCCGTAGATTCCCGGGCAATCAGCGGCCAGTAGTGCTTCAGTGCCGCCAGTTCGTCCGGCTTATCGGCCAGCGAGAGGCAGATCCCCGGCAGGCCAAAGGCTTCCCGCGTGCCGGGGTAGAGCACTTCCAGCAGCGGCCAGATCAGATCCTCGCGCACCGTCAGAACGTGCCCGTCGCTGTCGGATTCGGTAATAAACGCGTGCGGCACCGACGGGGGGGTCAGCACAAACAGCGGAGCCTGCACCGAGTAGCGGTGATCGTCGAGCTGCAGTTCGATCTGTCCGGTATCCAGAAAGTGCATCTGAAAATACTGGTCGTGACGGTGAGCCTGCATGTCGCGGCCAAAAAAGGCCGCCATGCGGGCGAACGACTGATAGTGAACATCATCCGTTCCCAGACTTTCGTCGTACTCTTTGCTGATGTCGATATTCGCGATCGGGTTCTGGCACATAGCCGCTCCTTACGGGATTTTCTGCGCCGCCATACCCGGCTCGTGCTCAAGGCTCTCCCGCTGCGTCATCGGGATACGTGTCAGCACCAGCGCGCCGACCACCAGCAAGCCGGCAACAAACCACAACCCGGAGCTGAAGCTGCCGGTGCTGTCACGCAGAATGCCGATCAACAGCGGGCTGACGGCGGATCCGACGTTACCGATGGCATTGATCACCGCCAGTGCGACCGCCCGCGACTGCAGGCTAATAACCCGATCCGGCGTGGTCCAGAAGATCGCCATGGCGGTAAACGATCCGGTTGAGGCCATGATGATGCCAAGCAGCTGGATCAGGCTGTGGTGAGTCGCTGAGGCCAGTAACCATCCTGCCGCCGCAAAGAGGTACGGCAGAATGGTGTGCTTTTTTCGCTCTTTCAGCCTGTCGGAGCGGCGGCTCCACCAGATCATCCCGAGGATGGTGCAAAACTGCGGGATCGCCGCCAGCAGGCCAATCACAATGTTGCTGCTGCCGGTGTTGAAGCTCTGCAGGATCTGCGGCGTCCAGATATTTATCGCGCTCAGGGTGTTCGTGAGGCAGAAATAGGCCAGGGTATAGAGCAGCACGGCCGGGGTAAACACTTCGCGCAACGTCGAACGCGGTGTGACGGGGCGGGCGATGGCAGACTCCTGCTCGCGGGCGATCATTGTTTTAAGCGCCTGCTTTTCGTCGTCATCCAGCCAGCTGGCCTGATCCGGCGTGTCGTTCAGGTAGAACCACGTCACTACGCCGAGCACCACGGACGGTAGCCCCTCCAGCAGGAACAGCCACTGCCAGCCTTTCAGGTTCCACAGCCCGTCCATGGCCAGGATATAACCGGAGAGGATCGAGCCGAGCATCATGGTCACCGGCATGGCGATCATAAACAACGCATTGGCGCGGGCGCGGTGGTAGGCAGGGAACCACCAGGTGAGATAGACGAGGATCCCCGGCAGGAATCCGGCCTCGGCAATGCCCACCAGCATGCGCAGCACATAGAGCGTGTGCGGGCTGGTGGCGAACATGGTGCAGGTGGAAGCGATGCCCCACACCACCATGATCCCGGCGATCCAGCGCCGGGCGCCGACCTTCGCCAGCATGATGTTGCTGGGGATCCCACATATCACGTAGGTAACGTAAAACAGGGTGGCGGCCAGGCCAAACATGGTCGAGGTGAGGCCCAGATCTTTGCCCATCGTCAGCCCGGCAAAGCCGATGTTAATGCGGTCAAGAAACGAGAAGACAAACAGGATAAAGAGAAACACGATCAAACGACGAAACAGCTTCTGAATAACGCGGTGTTCTACAGCTTTATTATCATGGGTTTGCAGGGTAGAGGTCGTCATGTTGCGCTCCACATCGTACGTTTAGTAGACGGATTTATTGTTATTTACTGACGTAACCGGGATATCGATAAAACGTGCCGCCAGCGCCTCGGCGCTGCGTGCAAGCAGGGTGGTGTCGACCCCGACGGCGACAAACAGCGCGCCAAGCTCGAGGTAGCGTTTTGCCAGCGGCTCGTTAGCCATCAGGATGCCGGGCGCTTTGCCTGCCGCACGGATCTGCGCAATGGCCTTCTCGATGGCGGCCTGGACTTCCGGGTGTTGCGGATTTCCGGCAAAGCCCATGTCGGCGCTCAGATCCGCCGGGCCAATAAACACCCCGTCCACGCCTTCCACGTCGAGGATGTGCGGCAGATTTTTCAGCGCCTCGCGCGTTTCAATCTGCACCAGCACGCACATGGCATCGTTAGCGCGCTGCAGGTAATCAGGCGTGCGGTTCCAGCGCGAGGCGCGAGCCAGCGCGCTGCCCACGCCGCGGATCCCCGCCGGTGGATAACGCGTGGCGCGCACCGCCAGCCGGGCTTCATCGGCGTTTTGTACCATCGGCACCAGCAGGGTTTGCGCCCCGATGTCCAGCAGCTGTTTGATCTGGACCGGATCGTTCCACGACGGGCGTACCACCGGCTGGCTGGCGTAAGGCGCGATCGCCTGCAGCTGGGTCAGGACGGTTTGCACGTTATTGGGCGCGTGCTCTGCGTCGATCAGCAGCCAGTCGAAACCCGCACCGGCCAGCAGCTCGGCGCTGTAACTGCTGGTCAGCCCCAGCCAGAGGCCGATTTGCGGTTTTCCGGCGCTGAGCGCCGCTTTGAATCTGTTTTCCATGGTGGTCTCCTAAACAAAACGGCAGCTGATGGAGCCCATCTTGCCGTAGTCCACGTGGAAGGTATCGCCCTTGCTGGCCGGCACCGGGCGGGTAAATGAACCGCCGAGGATGATTTGGCCAGGCTCCAGCTGAACGTCGTACGGCGCGAGTTTATTGGCAAGCCATGCCACACCGTTGGCCGGGTGGTTGAGCACGCCCGCGGCGACCCCGGTCTCTTCAATGACGCCGTTGCGGTAGAGCAGGGCGGAGATCCAGCGCAGATCCAGCTCGTCGGGCTTAATCGGGCGACCGCCAAGGATCACACCTGCGTTGGCGGCGTTATCGGAGATGGTGTCGAACACCTTGCGTGGACGCTGGGTCTCGGGATCGATGTTGTGGCAGCGGGCGTCGATCAGCTCCAGCGCGGGGATGACGTAATCCGTGGCGTTGTAGACGTCGAACAGGGTGCAGTTTGGGCCGCGCAGGGGTTTTGCCAGCACGAAGGCCAGCTCCACTTCGATGCGCGGGACGATAAAGCGGTCGGCAGGGATATCACTGCCGTCGTGGAAGAACATGTCGTCGAGCAGAGCACCGTAGTCCGGCTCGCTAATCTGCGAGCTGGCCTGCATCGCTTTGGAGGTGAGGCCAATCTTGTGGCCTTTCAGCACGCGACCTTCGGCGATTTTCAGGCTCACCCATTCGCGCTGTACGGCGTAGGCGTCGTCAAGGGTGATCGTCGGGTAGTCGAGCGAGATCTGGCGGATCTGCTCCCGGGACTGCTCCGCCTGATGCAGACGATGGGCGATCAGGGTATGGGTGTGTTTATCGAGCATGGCGATTTCCTGTTGTTGCCGGGTGGCGTGCTGCTCACCCGGCTTGCGTTCAAAGCCGTTGTCGGCCCGGTAAGGGCGCTACTTAAACAAAGCGTGCACGTTGTTTTGTTTGTAATTGAGCGTCGGGTGCAGCTCGTCTATTTCAAAAGAGAGCGCCAGATAGCGCGATGCCATCAGGTCGGCGAAGTGGGTTTTAATCAGCTCAAACAGTGCTTTTCCCACTGCCTCCTGGCTCTCCAGACTGCGCCCGGCGCCAATCTTCAGCGTCATATGCACAAAGGCGTAGTCGTGCTTACCGTCGGCCATCTGCCAGGTGTCCAGCCAGTGCGCACGGCTACGGATACCGCCGAGTGGGAAGATTCCCGTGGCGGCAAGCGCGTCGTTCACTTTGGCGAACAGTGCTGGCAGGTCAGCCTGCTCGCGGATGTTGTCAGTGCATTCAGCAATAAAGTGCGGCATGGTGGCTCCTTACGCGGACGCGGGCAGGGGGAAAACGGCGTTAACCTGGCCGGTGCCGGAGCTGGGGAACAGCTCGGTGAGGAACTCCACCTTGCCATCGTATGTGTCCCAGCCGAGCATCCCCAGCAGCATCACCGTGTCGTGCATGTTGCCCTCGCCGTAGCAGTAATGGGCATATTCCGGCAGCATGCTGCAGAACTCCCTGAACTTGCCTTCACGCCACAGCTTCACCACGCGTTCGTCCATCTGACGGTCGAACTCGCGGGTGTAGCTGTTCATTCCCTCTTCGGCGCGCTGGTCGTCGATAAAACGGTGCGACAGCGAACCGCTGGCGAGCACCGCCACGGTGCCGTCGTATTTCTGAATCGCGCTGACGATGGCCTCGCCCAGCCTGCGGCTGTCGGCGAAGTCATGGACGGTGCAGAACGCGGCGATAGAGATCACTTTGAAGTGCTTATCGCTGTTCATGTAGCGCATCGGTACCAGCGTGCCGTACTCCAGCTTGAGGCTCGGGATGTTGTGCGCTTTGGCACGTACGCCGAGTTTCACCGCTTCGTCGGCGATAAGCTGGCCGAGCGCCGGGTTACCGTCGTAGTCGTAGGTCATGTCGCGGATAAAATGCGGCAGCTCGTTGCTGGTGTAGATGCCGGAGAAATGATCCGCACAGTTGATGTGGTAGGCGCTGTTCACCAGCCAGTGGGTATCGAACACAATAATGGTATCGACGCCCAGCTCCCGACAACGCTTGCTGATTTCTTTATGTCCGTCGATGGCGGACTGGCGGCAGCCGTGGTTTTTTCCCGGCAGTTCAGAGAGGTACATTGACGGAACGTGGGTAATTTTTGCCGCTAACGCTAACTTGCCCATACTCAGATCCCCCATTTTGGAATCGGATGGTCGCCCATGGAGATGCAGACGTTTTTCATTTCAGCGAACACCTCGAAGCTGTATTCGCCCCCTTCGCGCCCGGTACCGGAAGCCTTCACGCCGCCAAACGGCTGACGCAGGTCGCGCACGTTCTGGGTGTTTACAAACACCATTCCGGCTTCGATATTGCGCGCCAGGCGCAGCACTTTGCTGACGTCCTGGGTCCAGATGTATGATGCCAGGCCGTACTCCACGTCGTTAGCCAGACGCAGCCCTTCGGCTTCGTCCTTAAACGGCAGCAGGCAGGCAACCGGCCCGAAGATCTCTTCCTGAGCCACGCGCATCCGGTTGTCGACGTCTGCCAGCACGGTCGGGCGCAGGAAGTTGCCGTTTTTCAGGTGAGCAGGGAGATCGGTGGGTTTGTCAGGGCCGCCCGCCAGCAGGGTCGCGCCTTCTTCAATGCCAAGACGGATATAGCCGGAGACTTTTTCCCAGTGCTGCTGGCTGATCAGCGCGCCAACCTGAGTGTTCGGATCGGTCGGGTCACCCACGCGCAGACGGTTCGCGCGCTCGGCAAAGCGCCTGACGAATTCCGGGTAGATGCTCTGCTGAATGAAAATGCGTGAGCCAGCAGTGCAACGCTCGCCGTTGATGGAGAAGATGGTGAACAGGGCGGCGTCCAGCGCACGTTCGATATCCGCATCTTCAAAAATCAGCACCGGAGATTTCCCTCCCAGCTCCATGGAGTATTTCTTCAGTCCGGCGTTTTTCATGATGTTGCGCCCGGTGGCGGTGCCGCCGGTAAAGGAGACGGCGCGCACGTCGTGATGACGTACCAGCGCATCGCCCGCCGTTGCGCCATAGCCCTGCACCACGTTCAGCACGCCCGCCGGAATACCGGCCTCCAGCGCCAGCTCGCCCAGACGGTCGGCGGTCAGCGGGGAGAGTTCAGACATCTTCAGCACCGCGGTGTTGCCCAGCGCCAGGCACGGCGCAACCTTCCAGGTGGCGGTCATAAACGGCACGTTCCACGGCGACACCAGCGCGCAGACCCCCACCGGCTGCACCAGGGTGTAGTTGAGCATCTTGTCGTCGACCGGGTAGGTTTTACCGTTCATCTGCTGGCACACTTCGGCGAAGAACGCGAAGTTGTGCGACGCGCGTGGAATAAGCACGTTTTTGGTCTGGTGGATCGGCAGGCCGGTGTCGGCGGTCTCGAGGGCCGCAATCTCCGGAACGTGTTGATCGATAAGATCCCCGAGGCGACGCATCAGGCGTGCGCGCTCTTTCATCGGCAGGTTAGCCCATGTCGGGAATGCCTCTTTGGCCGCCGCCACGGCCTGATGAATTTCAGCCTCACCGCCGGACGCGACCTCCGCCAGCACCTCTCCGGTGGCCGGGTTAGTGGTGTGGAAGTAATCACTTCCTGCGACGTTTTTACCGTTAATCCAATGGTTTATTTTTTTCATTTTGCAGTCTCCTCACTGACAATGCGGTTCACCAGGCGGCCCACGCCCTCCACTTCCACGACCACTTCGTCGCCTGGCTGTACGTCAGACAGACCCTTTGGCGTGCCGGTGGCAATCATGTCGCCGGGCTGCAGGGTCATAAACTCGCTGAGATAGGCAATCAGGAACGGGATGCTGAAGATCAGATCGGCAGTGGTCCCTTGCTGGCGCAATTCACCGTTCACGAAGGTGCGCAGGGTTAAGTTATGCGGGTCGGGAATGGCCTCTTTCGGCACGATATGCGGGCTGAGGGGGGTCAACCCGTCGCGGCTTTTCACCCGCAGGTTCGGGCGGTAGTAGTTTTCCAGGTAGTCACGGATGGCGTAATCGTTGCAGACGGTATAGCCCGCGACATAGTCCATCGCCTCGCGTTCACTGACCTTGTGCGCCGTTTTGCCGATGACCACCACCAGCTCCGCCTCGTAGTGCATGTACTCAATGTTGTTCGGGCGGACCGAGGTCTGGTTATCGCCGGTCACGGTGTTGGGGGCTTTGATAAACACCAGCGGTTCCGTTGGCGGCGTAAACGCCAGCTCGCTGGCGTGATCGGCGTAGTTCAGACCAAGCGCGAACAGCGTGGCGTGCGGATGTGGGCCTTGCGCATGGGCGACCTCGCGTTCATCAACCACCGGGTTTTCCAGGGACGGGAAGCCTTTCGCCAGAATGCGTACGCGATCGCCCGGCTGCAGCGGGACGCGCGAGTGTGGGGTGCCGAGTAGAATGGCATCGCCCGGACTGAGGGTGGCGAATTCGCTCAGGGCGCTCAGCAGTTCGGCGGCATTGCGCTGCAGGTCAGCGGTGTTCCAGTGATCCGCTTCCCGGCCGTTAATTTCGGTGACGATGGTCAGGTTATCAACGTGGTCGACGGCGGCCAGCTCTCCCAGCGGACAAAAGCCGTCGCGGCATTTGGCCTTGATCGCCGGGCGATAAAAACTCTCTTCCGGCAGGCTCACCTCGTTGGCAAGCGCGTAACCGGCGATGTAGTCCGCCGCCTCGTCCACGGGAACGTTACGCGCCGTTTTACCCACAACCAGTGCTACCGTGGCACCGCTTAACACGGTTTCTCCCGGCGGGAAGGGAATGGGGTCGCCCGTGCGGATCACGGTGTTATGCGGTTTGATAAACCACACGGCGGTTTTTGGCGGCGTGTTGTAGGGGGCTTTTTCAAACGCGTCGCGCCAGGCATCGCGCTGGCTCTGGTGGTTCAGCGCTACGGCAAAAACAGTACCTTTCATTCACTTACTCCTCAGGCCGGACGTCCGGTCTGTGATTTCATTAATATGTTAATGATCTGGTTGTATGCCTTTGCTGTTTATTTCGCAACCAGAAGTGAATAATTTGTGATATGAATAACAATAAATTTACATAAAGAGATTAAAGGCTATATTTATCATTGTGTTAATAAATCAGGCTTGTTTCTGTTAGACTTTTTGTCGTAAAACGCGTTGTGTGTAAAACCAGCAGAACTGAATTGTTCATGTGTTAATGATTACCGGGAGAGGCTATGCATGATTCATTAACTATCGCCCTGTTACAGGCGCGGGAAGCGGCGATGTCTTACTTCCGCCCGATTGTGAAACGGCATAACCTGACCGAGCAGCAGTGGCGCATCGTGCGCGTGCTGGCCGAACATCCGTCGATGGATTTTCACGATCTGGCGTTTCGCACCTGTATCTTGCGTCCCAGCCTGACGGGCATTCTGACGCGCATGGAGCGTGACGGTCTGGTGCTGCGCCTTAAGCCCGTAAACGATCAGCGCAAGCTGTACGTATCGCTGACCAAAGAGGGGAACAGGCTATACGAGCGTGCCCAGGCGCAGGTGGAAGAGGCGTATCAGCAAATCGAGGCCGAATATACGCCGGCGAAGATGCAACAGCTGACAGCGCTGCTGGAAGAGTTTATTGAACTGGGGAACCGGCATATCACAGCGCGCGAAGAAGAGTAAAAACCACAAATTTAAGGATGATTTTCGTAAAGTTTTCCCTTTCCAGGCCGAAAATCCTGTTATCTGTCTGATGGAAAGCGAAAACATGTTAAACCGTATCAAGATTGTCACCAGCTTAATGCTGGTATTAGCGATATTTGGCCTTTTACAACTCACATCCGGTGGTCTTTTCTTCAATGCCCTCAAGCATGACAAAGAGAATTTCACCGTCCTGCAAACCATTCGCCAGCAACAGTCCACGCTGAACGCCAGCTGGGTTGCCCTGCTGCAAACCCGTAATACCCTGAACCGTGCGGGTATCCGCTACATGATGGATCAGAGCAATATCGGCAGCGGCGCGACCGTGAACGATCTGATGCAAATTGCGGCGGCTTCTCTGAAACAGGCAGAAAAAAACTGGGCTGAATACGAAGCCCTGCCACGCGATCCGCGTCAAAACGACGCCGACGCGACGGAGATCAAACGTAACTACGATATCTACCACGGTGCACTGGCGGAGCTGATCCAGCTGCTGGGCGCGGGCAAAATCAACGCCTTCTTCGATCAACCTACCCAGAGCTATCAGGATGGTTTTGAGAAGCAGTACGTGAACTATCTGCAGCAGAACGACAAGCTGTATCAGATGGCGGTGGAAAACAGCAATAGCTCCTACAGCCAGGCAATCTGGGTGCTGATTAGCGTACTGATTGCGGTGCTGGTGGTGATCGTGGCCGTGTGGCTGGGTATCAAGCAGGCGCTGATTTCGCCACTTACCCGTCTTATCGACAACATTCGTCATATCGCCAGCGGCGATCTGGTGAAGCGCATCGAGGTGCAGGGCGCTAACGAGATGGGTGAACTGGCCGACTCGCTGCGTCATATGCAGGGCGAGCTGGTCCGTACCGTTGGCGATGTGCGTAACGGTGCTAATGCCATCTACAGCGGCGCGAGCGAAATCGCGATGGGTAACAACGATCTCTCTTCCCGTACGGAACAGCAGGCCGCATCCCTGGAAGAGACCGCTGCCAGCATGGAGCAGCTGACGGCGACCGTTAAGCAGAACGCCGAGAACGCCCGTCAGGCGAGCAACCTGGCGCTGAGCGCGTCTGAAACCGCGCAGAAGGGCGGTAAAGTGGTGGATAACGTGGTGCAAACCATGCGTGACATCGCGGGCAGTTCGCAGAAAATTGCCGACATTATCAGCGTGATCGACGGCATCGCGTTCCAGACCAACATCCTGGCACTGAACGCCGCGGTAGAAGCGGCACGTGCGGGCGAGCAGGGCCGCGGATTTGCCGTTGTTGCGGGTGAAGTCCGTAACCTGGCACAGCGCAGCGCCCAGGCAGCACGTGAGATCAAGAGCCTGATTGAAGACTCTGTTGGCCGCGTGGAAGTCGGGTCTACCCTGGTAGAAAGCGCCGGCGAAACCATGGGTGAAATCGTTAATGCGGTAACCCGCGTGACGGACATCATGGGTGAAATCGCCTCTGCGTCTGATGAGCAGAGCCGCGGTATCGATCAGGTGGGTCTGGCGGTGGCTGAGATGGATCGCGTGACCCAGCAGAACGCCTCGCTGGTGGAAGAGTCTGCCGCGGCGGCAGCGGCACTGGAAGAGCAGGCGAGCCGTCTGACTCAGGCCGTGGCCGTGTTCCGCATTCAGCAGGAGCAGATGAAAGCCCGCGAGCAGGCCTCAGCGAAAACCGCTGCGGCCCCTGTGATGGCGCGTAAAGCCGCGACCACCGATGCGGGCGAAAACTGGGAAACGTTTTAATCCTGCCACAGTGCCGGGGGGCGGCTACGCCTGACCCGGCCTGTGATGGGGCGTTTTGCAGGCCGATATCACAGAGGCAGGCGCATGGCACAGCGGGAGTCATACGCGAAACCGTGCGCCGCTTCTTCCTCTCTTTTCTGACGCAGTTCAGGCGTTAGCATCGTCACCGTTTCAAACCCGAGTCGCGCATAAAACGGCGCATTCCACGGCACCTCGCAAAAGGTGGTCAGCGTCAGCGATGTCAGCCCCAGCGTGCGGGCATGGTCTGCGGCGCAGGCGATAAGTCGCCGACCTATTCCTCTTCCCTGCCACTCCCGATGAACCGAGAGTTCGACAATAAACAGCGATGACGGATGGGCTTCTGCAAGGATAAACCCGACGGGCAGGTCGTTTGCCAGCGCCAGCCAGCTTAACCCGCGTTTCGCGTAATCAAGATGATGTTCCGCGCAAATGACGTCGCCGTCTGCAAGCCAGGCCAGTTCGGGGACGTCCCGAAAATGCTCGCCTGCCGCGCGCTCGATGGCGGGCAGGGCAGCAACATCTTTGGGCGTCGTCGGTCGAAAGAGAATGTTCATGGCGGAAAGTATACCCCGACCAGCCGCGCCTATTCTGAACAAATCAGGACCGGCGCATAGAAATTGCTGATCACCAGCGCGTCTTCCGGCGTGCGTTCAATCTTCAGAAGTCTTTTGTTCCCCGGCGTCAGGCCGGCGACGTACTTTTCAAAGACCCCCGGTGGCAGGGTGTCATGGCTAAAGCGCGCCACGCTTTGTATGAATATTTCATAGAGTGAACCCTCAACGTGCCGCCACGTGAACATCTCCTGGCGGGAAACATCCCAGTGATGTGGCTCGTTAACCACGTCGCCGTTAAGCGTAAGGTACCCTGTGTTGTCGGGCTGAAAGCGCAGCGTAACCTCCCCTTCAAAGGAGAAATCATGATCGTCATGTCGGGCTGAAAATGTCAGGTTTCCTGCACAGGTTCCGGACAGCGGAGGCGTGTAGACGTACCACGCCAGCGTCACACCAATCAGCAACAGATTGAGCGCCAGAATAAGCCACACTTTTTTTTGTTTCATATCACCACTCGTAAAAGTAAAGCGTTCGGCAGGCGCTGGCTTTACCGTCCGTGAGAGAACACTGGGAAAGGACCAGCCGCCCTTCGTGGCCATAGAAAAGTGTTCTCTGGATGTGCATATAGAAAATAGAGTTTTTCAGGCAGGGCAGATTACCTTCGCGCTGAAGCGTCTGCGCCAGCGCCATAGCCTTAGTGTGAAACACATCTGCCAGCGGGGCGAAGGTGTAGACCGGACAGGTGCCAATGTGGGTGAGCAGATGAGTGTCACTGTACTGGTGCGCCTGTTTCGTCAAACAGGCGCCGATGCACAGCGCCACGACCATCAGCGTGAGTACACCGCAGAATAGCCATTCTGGCTGAATGCGTCGTGAGGCCGGGACCGACTCCACGACGGGAAAATCGTCCTCCAGGGGCGTTACCGCGATATCAGCACTGAGCATAAAGCCCGTTTTCGGCACGGTGACGATAAACAGGGTGTCGGGCAGCAGGCTCGACAGCATTTTGCGCACAATACTGATGTATTGATTTAACGAATTGTTGGACCCCTGGAGCCCACGTTGATCCCAGACATCACTCAGAAAGGTGTCACGTTCGACGACGTTGCCGTGATGCTGAACCAGCAGCTTCATGATGGCGTTGGCGGTACAGGTGAGGATTTGTCTGTCCAGATCGGGTGCATTGATAAGAGAAACAGAACCGTCTTCGTCGTTATAGACGATGGCGTCAGCAAGCAGGTATTTCATAAGTTATTGTAATACAGAAAAAATAACAAAAAAGAAGATAAGGCTGTGCCTTGTCGGACATAACACGCTGGCTATTTTAACGCCATTGTTACCGATAACATTGATCCAGACAAGATTTAAAGCAATTTACTCGTGCAGTCGGATTACCACGTCATCCCAACGTGGCGGGAAGGGCATAGCGAGACAGCAGCGCCAGCATCAACAGCCAGAGAATGAGACAGGGAAGATGACGCCGCATGATCTTATTTCCCGACGTGATTAGCCGTGCAGTGACAAACACGATGCCGGGTAGTCGAGCAGGAAGAGTTTGCGATGGAATTCCGCCAGGTTCTGGCAGTGAAATTTGTTCATCGCGTTACGCTTGTGGGTGTAGATCGTTTTCGGGGATTTATTCAGGATCTGCGCGATGCGAACCGGGCTGAAGCCGTTGCGGAACAGCATGCAAACCCGAAGCTCCTGGCAGGTGAGCGTGGCGTTTTTTACGCTTGCGAACGGCGTGTTCTGAAAACAGCGGCTGAGTTGCGCGAGTGACAGGTTTCCCGCCACCACGTGGACACGCTCACCCCCCAGAATGATTTTAATATCGTTGACGCGGGACGCATCGGTGAATACCAGCCACCCTTTTTTGACGCGGATATTCAACATCAGTTGCCGCAGGGGCAGGATCCCCTCAGGGCTCACGTCGTTAATCCAGAAAATTTCAGGGCAGGGGTCCACACTCTGCGAGATGAACGTCTTCAGGCCCAGCCACAAGAAGGCATTGCCGCTTAAAACGATGACCTTATAGTCGGCATTCAGTGTCTGCGGCATCAGGGTTTTTTCCCCTGATAGCGCTGGTCGTACTCCGCTGCGCTGTGCCAGGGTGGATTCGAACGTATGGCCGGTTAGCATGATAAAAAGTGGGTAACTCTCTCAGGGTGTAAGGAGTTACACATTCTGGGATATGATTTCTTTTCTGGTGAATTTATAAATAAAAATGAGAGATATATGGTATCTCTGTCTTATTTTTAATGGTTTTATAGGATTATATATTTACATAAAGCGCCCGGCAGAACGCCGGGCGCAGAAGGGATCAGCTCTCTTTACTGACAATTTTAATCTCTACCATCCCGATGCCGAGCTCGCGCGGTGAATGGCCAAGAATATTTCCCTCATTCGTCGGCTGCGGGTCCGGCGGAACAATCACCAGCGTATTGCTGCGGGAAGGATTATCAAAATGCAGCGTGGTGGTGGTGACGTCATTTCCCAGCGTCAGCGTTTGCTCTTTATCGCCCACGCGAACCGGGATGGGACGGTTCGCGTTTGGACCATAGGCCCGGGCGGTGATCACCAGGTCGAATTTTTCCGGCAGAGGATGTGCGTACTCAATCTTCACTTCACTGCCCAGCTGCGCATTAGACCAGCGCCCCCAGGATTCCGGACGCGAGATGCCGCTGAACTGTTTGACCTCTTCCGGTGCCCCGGCCACGTTGAAGATAAAGCTGTCTGCTTTATAGCGAATATCGTTATCCACGATTTTCAGCATGTCGACATTTCGCTGATAGCGCGCGGTATCGATGACCGTATCGTTGAATGCGGTTTTGCCTTTCCACTGCGCTTTATCGACATGCTGCACGGTTTGCTCCCCGCCAAGCTGTCCCTGAGAAACGCACCAGTCGGTTGAGAGAGCCAGTGGCTGGGACCAGAGCTGGCCCATTTTGTAGCACCTGTCGACCCAGACAAAATTATCGCGAGGGGCGAAGTCGGCCAGCTGGAAACGCAGCGGCGCAGAGTATTCGCTTTCCGGCAGCGGTTCTACGCGCGTATCCGACACGCGCAGCAGCAGCGGCAGACGGAAATGGCTGCCGGAGAAGGCGATGGTGTTTTTATCCTGATCGATGGTGAAGTCTTTCATCTCTTTCGGGAAGTTCCACAGGCGGATGATGTCCGGCTTCCACGCGAGGATTTTCTCCTTCATGTTGAGGAACACTTCCGACAGTGACTGCCCCGAGAGCGTACTGCGGCCAAGGCCAATAAAGTTATCCCCGCCCAGAATATCCAGCACGGTTGCGCCGTTATCCATGGAGTTGCGTTTGGTGGCGATCACGTCCTGTTGCGGCTGGTCGCCGCGCAGAATGAAGAACAGATTGCTGCGATCCTGTTTGCTGAGCTGATCCCAGGCGCTGTTTTTCATCGCCAGATGGTCAGATGAGACGACGATGACCGTGTTTTTAAAATACGGCGAGGCTTTGATTTTCTCGACCAGGGCGGCGATATGCTCCTGACTGCAGGTTACCGCGCTGAACGACGTGTTGTTTTTGCCGTCAATCTCATAGCGTTTGCGCTTACAGGTGCGCGAGACAAACCCGTCCGGATGGTGGGTATCTACCGTCAGGGCAAAGAGGGAGAAACGCTTGCCGGCGCGGGACAGTTCCTCGAACTTTTTCCAGGTTTCGTCCAGTACCGTGTCGTCGTAAAAGCCCCAGTCGTTGCGGTAATGCGGGTCGGCAACGGTCGTTTTTAACTCTTCTGAGCCATACAGATGGTCAAAACCGTGGGATTTCAGGAACACATCTTTTCCGGCAAAGCGCAGGTTGGCCCCCTGCACGAAGTAGTTTTCGTAGCCGGAGTTTTTCAGGATATCGCCGAGGCAAACGTTCTGCGGGAAGAAGCTCGACATTGAGGCCGAGGCATTACCCTCAAAGGGGGCGAAGAGCGGGATACCGCACTGCGAGGCAACCATTCCGGCGATGGTGTAATCCGTACCGGGCAGCTGCGCGGTATGGCTGAAATCAAGGCTTTCGTTTTTCACCGCGCCCAGCTCCGGCGTCAGGTTCGGGAAAGCATTGTTATCAAACCAGGTGCGTTCCAGACTCTCGCCGTAGATATATACCAGGTTAAGCTTCGGGTTGGCTATTTTTTTGGACGGCTCTTTATACCAGGCCATGAAATCCGGGTCGCCGTCGCGCGACTGTGACTTTACCAGCTCGGTTATCTGATGAAATGCCGGGCTGGCATCCACGGACGCCAGCGCCAGACAGAGTGCCAGCAGGCTGTAGCCGCCATGATGCGGAAGATGTCGACGGCGGCGCAGCACCCAGGCCAGGGCACCAAAAATAATCACCAGCGCCGCAATCAGCCCAAGCCCGGGAAGGATGTATTTACCCACGCCCGCGCCCGTCAGGCTATTCGTCAGCGTGTAGAGCACCGCATCGTTAATGCCGTCACCGGTAAAGTAATCGCTGGCGTATAAGGTAATGTTTAAAATAATAAAAATGCCGAGCACCACCAGCGTGGCGATAAACCACCAGGTGTTACGGCCCGCTTTGCAGGCGTAAACGCCGACAGAGGCCAGAAAAAGGACAAGGGACATTAACTCTGACAACAGTCTATCCTCATGACGCCAGGCGCTTAGCTGGCTAACTGATTATTTTTTGGGTTATACAATGTAATTGCGTTGTCGTGTAGCTGCAATTTTAGTGTCACGAAAGTGTGCTGTTGTTAGGATTTGGTTTAGAAAATCGTTTTTTTGAAGGGGGTCGCATCCTGACATATGGACGCTCAGACGGTGGCAGACAGGAAAAAGACGGCTTTAACGCCGCGTTAAAAGAGTAACGTCTTAAACGCGGCGTGTAATGGCAATACAGGCGGGGATCAGGAGATGAAATTAACGCCTTGTTTCAGCACCAGATCGCAGGCTTTGGTTTTCACCTGTTTCGCCAGCGAGGAGTTGCCGATGGTGCTCAGGTTGAGCTGTTGACCGTTTTGCGCATTCAGCAGGCCCTGAATACCATCCATATAGTTGGTGTCCTGTTTCTGCTCCTGTGTATCCAGACCGAGTTTGCCCAGCACCTGATTTTTCACGTTTTGCGCGTCGGTCACGGAGGCCAGTTTTTGCTTCGCGCAATATTCCAGAATCCCCGCGGCGTTGTTCATTGTGCCTGCGCTCAGGCTCTGGGTGCTGTTACCCAGCAGGCCGGTAAGGGAAGAGGCTGACAGTCCGCCCTGGGTGCTGCTGCTCTCTTTGGTCAGTTCGCTCGCTGCGCTGGACAGCGAATCCTGCCAGGATGCGGCCTGTGCCGCGCCGGTAACCAGCAGGGCGCCTAATACGGTGCTGAAAAGAAACTGTTTTTTCATAATGGCTTACTCAAAAAAGGTCCGTTTTGGGGCGAAAGTGGAGTCAGTATATACCTCCGGGCCACCGGTCTTTCCTGGAAATATCTTAATACTCTTTACCCGTGACACGGCTGCGGTAACTTTCCCAGTCGAAGATGACATACAGACTGTTCCCGAGCTTCATGCGATCCATGACGCGTTCGCCCAGCAAGCGGGTCATTTCGTCGATGTTATGGTTAGTCAGCATGCCGGTGGGGCGTTTGGAGGAAGAGCGGCGATCGACAATCTGGTTAATGATCACTTTTTCATAGCGGGATTCGGTCTGGACGCCAATCTCATCAATAACCAGTAAATCGACATTACTCAGGTCGTTAAGCAGTTGCTCTTCGCTGGTTTCGCGGTTGCTGAAGGTGTCTTTCATGGCGGACATGATATCGGCCACGGTGATGATCAGCACCGATTTCCCGCGCAGCAGCAGCTCGTTACAGATAGCGGCCGCCAGGTGGTTTTTCCCCGTGCCAGGCTTGCCGCTAAAGATGAAGCTGGCGATATTGCCGTCGAATTCATCCACGTACTGACGCGCGGCAGCGAGTGCATTCATCTGCCCGTTGGTCTCAATTTTATAGTTATCAAACGAGCAGTTCTGGTGCAGGGGGCGAATACCGGAACGGTTAAAGGTGCGCTGCATTTTCATCGCCCGGTTTTCGCGGGCCAGCGCGGCGGCGCGGATCTTACCCTGTTCTTTTTGCCACGCCAGGAGTTCTTCACCCGTCGTGAAGGCGGGCTTCACGTTGGCTGGCATCATCTTTTGCAGACGTTTCATCAGGTCGCCGACGTTCTTCATTTCGCACCTCGGAATCCATTAGGGATCTGTTTATCCGGTTCGGAAAACGCGTTGATATCACGTTTTGGCTGGCCGTTATTGCTGGCGCGATTAATTTGCAGATGACGCGCGAGCTTCTGTTGCCACTGAATATGGGTGAATACTTTGCCTTCCGCCTGCCACCAGGCGGTAAACGCGGCCAGCTCTTCGGGGGTAGCCGGTTGCGTTAACGCTATGCCCCACAATGCCGCCTGCCGTTGAAAATCCGCATCAGGTTGCCAGCCCGCATACAGGGCAAATTTTCCCATGGGAACGGCCATGGGGACGTTAACCGGCTCGTCAAAGAACTGGTTATCGAGGGTTACGTCGCTTGCCGGGCGGGACAACTGCGCTTCAATCTCCAGAAGCTGTGCCAGACGTTCCGGTGTGATGGCATAAAACGCCGGAGCGTTGTCAGCAAATACCGCAACCGTGCCGCCTTCGGCGTGGGTCAGCACACCGTGGGGATCGCGCATAAAGGCATCAATACCAGCAATGCTGGTGGTCAGAATTCTGGAGGACATAACGCTTACTCTACTGATAACTACGGGCGTGATATGGGCTTATGGTAGCACAGAGAGCGGGAAGGGAAGGAGGGGTTTTCCCCGGCGGCGCGATGCCTGCCGGGGCGACAACGGCTGGCCTGATAAGCGTAACGCTATCAGGCAGTTATCAGGCGATAATGTTCAGCGTTACGTCGATGTTACCGCGGGTCGCGTTAGAGTACGGACACACAATGTGTGCTGCATCGACCAGTTTTTTGGCTTCTGCAGGATCCATACCTTCAACGTGGATGTTCAGTTTTGCTTCGATACCAAAACCGGTTGGCAGCGGCCCAATCCCCACTTCGCCTTCAATAAAGGCCTCTTTCGGCAGGGTAAATTTGTCGCGAGCGGCTACAAACTTCATGGCACCCAGGAAGCAGGCAGAGTAGCCGGCAGCAAACAGCTGTTCAGGGTTGGTGGCGTCACCGCCCATGCCGCCCATCTCTTTTGGCACGCCGAGTTTAACGTCCAGTACGCCGTCGGAAGAGGTCGCACGGCCATCACGGCCTCCGGTTGCTTTTGCTTTGGCAGTGTAGACAACTTTTTCTAAAGACATGGCAGATTCCTCATCTTACATTAATGTGCGCTATTAAATAGCGTGCGATATATATGGGTAAATAAATACGCGTAAAGTATAGCCTTACGCGCGTTGGATCTGTTGTCGCAAACGTTCCAGCTGCTGCTTAAGTGACAGCATGGTCTCAGTATCACACTGGGCGGCGCATCCCACTGCATGGGGGATCCCGGAAGCCTGCTGCTGGAGATGACGTCCCGCATCGCTCAGGGTGACGGCGACCTGACGCTCGTCTTTACGTGAGCGGTGGCGGTTTATCAGTCCCGCGCTTTCCAGACGCTTCAACAGCGGCGTCAGCGTGGCAGAGTCAAGGAACAACCGTTCACCGATGTCCGACACCGTAATATCATCCTGCTCCCACAGCACCAGCATCACCAGGTATTGCGGGTAAGTCAGGTTCAGCGGTGCCAGCAGTTGCCGGTACAGCTTGTTCAGCGCCAGATTTGCTGAATAGAGAGCAAAGCAGAGCTGGTTATCCAGCAGGAGCGCAGCGGTCGTGTCGTTCGTTTTCGCGTTCATGAGATGAATATAGATAGTGTACGATTTAATTGCAAGCTATTTTATGGGCAGGTATAACGGAGCGCCACTTGAACGGCCATTTTACGGTAGTGCTGGCGCTGTGCCTGTTCGTCCGCACCCTCTTCAAACAGCAGGGTGAAGGTGTAGCTGTTGGCAACGTAGTGGAAGCTGAAACTGCTGATCAAACGATGCAGATCGCGGGCTTCAACCGTCTGATTGAACAACTGCTTTTCTTTCCCGCGACGGAGGATCGCTTCCAGCAGATCAAGTGCGCTGCGGTTGACCTGGCGGAGGTAGCTGGACTGCTGCATAAAACGGCCACGCTGCATGTTTTCCATGCAGATAATGCGGATGTAATCCGGGTGGTCGGCATGGTAGTCAAAGGTGGCTTCAACCAGATGAACCAGCGCTTCGACAGGGGGCATTCCCGCCAGGCTGAGCGCCTGTTCACTGGCGCGGATCTGGGTGTAAACATACTCCAGTACGAGAAGATACAGGTTCTCTTTGTTTTTGAAGTGGTAAACAACCATGCGTTTGGTGGTGCCGGCTTTCTCCGCAATTTGTTCCATGCGGGCACCGTTCAACCCGTATTCGGCAAACAGCGTGATAGCGCTCTGAAAGATTTTCTCTTTCAGGCTGGATTCTTCATTGTGCTCGGGGAGTTCGCTGCCTGGGTTAGCCACATCCTTTCCTTATCGTCACCAAACGGATTGGAGTGATTATCCTCACGGCAGCGTAATAACACAAATCTCAAACCCGTGGACGTTTGCGGTACAGCCACAGTCCGGGGATCGACAGTCCGATAGAGAGCGCACCGACAATGGACGAAGCCTTAAGAAAGTTGCTCAGAAGGAGGATCATTTGCGGTTCGGTGTAGCCGAAATGGCTGATTTTTACCGCGGAAATCATGGCCGTATAGGCAGATATGCCGGGGAACATCGGGATAACGGCAGCGACGGTGAACACCTTGGGATGCGCCAGATACCAGCGCGACCACTGAATTCCGATGCTACCGACCAGCATTGAGGCCATAAATGTTGACCATTCAATGTTGAATCCCGCCGTCATCATCACCATTCGCGAGCCATGACCAATAGCACCCAACAGCGCGCACCACGGTAACGCGCGTTGCGGAACGTTAAAGACCATCGCAAAACCGACGGCAGGGATCGCGGCCAGCAGCATATCCTGCGCCAGCGCCAGCAGAAAATCGATCACGCCCATCCGCGTAACCCCCAGAGTGTCATGGCCATTACCACACCAATGCAGGTTGCAAGCGTCAGCAGGCTGGCAATCGCCCAGCGTGCCAGACCGGTATTGATGTGCCCCTTAAACATATCGGCTACGGCGTTAATCAACGGGAAGCCGGGCACCAGCAGAAGCACGCTGGCCGCCATGGCAATCGTCGGCGTGTTGGCAAACTGCGGCAGACGAAGCAGCAGGCCAGAAACCGTGGTGGCGACAAAAGCGGTAATGCAGAAATTAATTTGCGGGTGGAGTTGGCGGTGCGTCAGGAGCTGGCGCACGTACATGGCGATGCTGCTGGCGAAAAAGGTGATGACCGCGCCGTCCCAGCCGCCTTTGTTGAGCTTACAAAAACAGGCGCAGGACAGCCCGACCATTAACACCACCAGCCAGCGGGGATAACGTAAGGGCTTAATCTGGTTGAACCGTTTTTCAATGTCGTGCAGGTCGAGAAGCTTATGCTCAGCAAGAATGACAATATGCTGGACCTCGGTTACAACGTGCATATTGATGCCGCGGTCGTGGTTTTTGCGGGTGGAGGTCAGGCACTGACCGTCTTTTATGGTGGTCAACACGATAGCATTGGATGAAATGGCGCTCTCAACGCTATCCATACCCAGCGCCAGCCCCAACCGGGTGGAAAGTTCCTCGACCAGCGCGCTTTCCGCCCCGTGCTGGAGCAGAAAAAGACCGCACTGAATACAGAGCCGCGTGATGGCACGCTGCGTTGATCGATCTGCCTGCATGTCATGTCCTGAAGAGAAGGTGAATAGCTTGCCTGTTGGCCCGTCATGCTTACTTTTAGCACAAACTGCAGTGCCTCTAGCTGTGGGTCAGATCAAGCTTTATGCAAACAGTTGCGGGCTGTCTGGCGGCGGGATGCGGTTTTGGATCATAAATATGATGAATTATTAATTGGGAAATATAAGATATTTATATTTAGTTTTACTAAGTTTATATTTTAATTATTTTAAGGCCTTTATAATTAAATTTATCTGTGCTTTGTGAGATATTACCGCTGTTTTAGGCATTTCTTAAATGAAGCACACATCTCATCTTCTGCTTGTATTAATCAGTTTTACACTCAGGGACGAATACACTTATACCTTGATGCGTTTTAACGTTACTCATCATATGAAAATGGACACGGAGGGTCTATGTCGTCATTGAATGGTAAACATGGCGTCGTCATTAGCAGGATACCCGTAATGCAAAACGGGTTGGGGGGCGTGATGACACGCCATTTTGCCGATTTTGATTTAACGTTTTGCCGTTCGCTGCAGGAATTAACTCTGCTGCAGTTACGGCGTGCAGACGTCATTATCGCTGATATTTCAGGTGAATACAGGAATCCCCGGGGCACGCTCGAAGAATATTACGGTTTATTAAATCAATATCGGGATATTCACTGGATTTTTTTAGTCTCCCGGCCGCTTTACCCTATTGCCGTTGAGCTGCTGATGCGTCCGGAAAGCACGTTGCTTTCTGATATGGAGCCGATAGAAGGCGTAATTAACGCCATCCGTGCAGGCAGTGAACGGGCAGAGCGGATAAGCCAGACGTTATTAACGCCCGAGCCTGCCTGTAACGATGATGAAGACGACCGCGTCATTGCGCTCACCCACTCTGAACGCAAGGTATTGCGTCTGTTAGGCAAGGGCTGGGGGATTAACCAAATTGCCACTTTGCTCAAGAAGAGCAATAAAACGATCAGTGCACAGAAAAACAGTGCGATGCGACGGTTGTCATTACGGAGTAATGCCGATCTGTACGCCTGGATCAACAGTACTCAGGGATTGAGAGAGCTGAGTTTAATGTCAGCCTATGGAGAGTTCGAGGAATGGATAAAACCGGTTCAACAAGACATATTGCCGTCATCGAAAATTGCGCGATGAGTGCCGTCGGGCTGGAGCACCTGTTTGCGCTGCCCACGCTCAGCCATTATCAACTGCACATGTTCAGTGAGTTTGACTGCTTTAAGAAGGCGCTTCCTCATGTCTCTTTTTTCTCGCTGATCTATTCACTTTCTGATGCGCGAGAAGAGCGTCGAAACTGCCTGGCATCCCTGCGGGATCTCGCATTTACGCATAATCATATTCAGCGCATCATCCTGGCGGCAGATGAAATGGAAGCGCGGTTAATCAGCCATCTTTCCCCTTCACGCCTTCACGGTGTCGTCAGTAAATCGGTGTCGCTCGACCGCCTGCAGGAGGAACTGCTGGTGTTGCTGAGTGAAACGCTGCACATCAATGACAATATGCTCAACCACTGGTACAAGAGTCAAAACAGGATGTTAAGCCCAACGGAGCGGGCGATTTTGCGGTATATGTCCTGCGGGTTTTCTATTCCTGAAATCGCCGCGCAGCTTGAGCGCAATATTAAGACCATCCGGGCGCACAAGTTTAATGCGATGGTGAAGCTTGGGGTCAATTCTGACGTGGGACTGCTTGATGCGGCAGATATTCTGACTCATCTTCCGGCCCGGGATCCTCGAACATCAGTATTAAGCCAGCCGACATTTTTATAAGCTGATATCTGTGCGCCAGACAGGCTCTGGCGCCTCATTCAGATGCAAACATCTACCCATTTTGCGGACGTCAGTTCTGCCATTCTGTCTGGTGAAATACGCACGGCACTGTGAATTGCACCCGCGGCCGGCAGCACTTCAGCATACTGTTTCAGTGAAATATCGCAATAAACCGCGAGCGGATTTTCCAGCCCAAACGGGCACACGCCGCCAACAGGATGACCCGTGATGGTGACCACTTCATCACAACTGAGCATGCGTGCTTTTGCGCCAAACGTGTCTTTCAGTTTTTTATTATCCAGACGCGCATCACCTTTCGCGACCACCAGAATGATGTCATTTTTAACCTTCAACGACAGCGTCTTGGCGATTTGTCCCGGCTCAACACGATGGGCGGCAGCAGCCAACGCAACGGTTGCGGTACTCTGGCTAAGTTCAATAACCTCTATATCCGGAGCGTTGTCGGCAAAAAACTGCTGTACAGACTGCAAACTCATTGTTTCCTCCTGACAAATATCCCGCGTAATCTGTCATAAGAATTTATGCTCTGTAAATATCTCTTCAGTAACAAATATCCCACACGGCCGATTTCTGGATCGCCTTCACATTCACGGAAACCGGTTACAGTAACCGGTTGCAGACCGTGAGTGAGAGATTAATACTGACTGTGTAACGTCCCCTGTATCCAATAATAAGAGCTAAATATGAAACCATTCCGTCTGAGCAGTACCGCTGGTAAACGCGCCGGCAAGGTTGTGAAGGTGATGTATGGACCAACGTATGGCGTGAATGCGCCCGTCATAAACGTCTGAAAGGAGATCTGCTATGTCTGCCAACCATGCTGCGTTTAATCTGATATTTCGTTTTGTAGAAAATTACGTCAGCCCGATTGCCGGGCGGATCTCCTCCCAGCGTCATGTTATGGCTATTCGTGATGGCTTTATCTCCGCGATGCCGTTCATGATTGTGGGTTCATTTTTACTCGTCTTCGCGTATCCACCGTTTTCGCCTGATACCACCTGGGGTTTCGCGCGCGCCTGGCTGGACATGGCAAAGCAATTTGAAGGTCAGATCCTCACGCCGTTTGATATGACGATGGGCGTTATGTCCCTGTATATCTGCGCGGCCATTGCCTATAACCTTGGCAAACACTATGTCAAATCGCATCAGTTAGACCCGTTTATGTGCGCCATGCTGTCGCTGATGGCGTTTCTGCTGGTCGCGGCGCCGAAAACCAAAGGCACGCTTCCGGTCGACAGCCTCGGCGGGACAGGTATTTTTACCGCGATTCTGGTGGCTATCTACTGCGTTGAGATGATGCGTTTTCTCAAAGCGCATAACATCGGGATCCGTCTGCCGGACCAGGTTCCGCCGATGATCAAAAACTCCTTTGATCTGTTGATCCCGGTGCTGGTGGTGGTGTTGACGCTTTACCCGTTGAGTCTGGTGATTCAGTCTGAGTTTGGCATGCTGATCCCGCAGGCGATTATGTCTGTCTTCAAACCGCTGGTTTCCGCCGCAGACTCCCTGCCGGCAATCCTGCTGGCGGTGTTGATTGGGCATTTGCTGTGGTTCGCCGGGATCCACGGCGCCGCGATTGTCTCCGGGATGTTGCAGATGTTCTGGCTGACCAACCTGGGCGCTAACCAGACCGCGCTGGCCGCCAGCCAGCCGCTGCCGCATATTTTTATGGAAGCGTTCTGGACGTTCTTTATCGTCATCGGGGGGTCAGGTGCCACGATGGGGCTGGTGTTCTGCTACCTGCGCAGCCGCTCCGCTCATCTGCGTTCTATCGGCCGCCTGAGCGTGGTGCCAAGCCTCTTTAACATCAACGAACCCGTTATTTTCGGTACGCCGATTGTCATGAACCCGGTGTTCTTTATTCCGTTCCTGCTGGCACCCATGGTTAACGCCGTGTTGGCCTGGTCGGCGATGAAGTTCGATCTGATTGGCCGCGTGATCTCCGTTGTGCCGTGGACGGCACCTGCACCGGTAGGTGCCGCATGGGCGCTGGGCTGGGATTTCCGTGCAGCCATTCTGGTGGTGGTCCTGGCGTGCGTATCGGCCATCATCTACTTCCCGTTCTTTAAAGTGTACGAGAAGCAGCTGCTGGAGCAGGAAGCGGAAGAAGCGCAACGTAATGCGGAAGAGGAAAATCAGCAGGTAGCGTGAGAAACGGATGCCGGGTCAGCGTTAATGCGACCCGGCAACACCTGACCTTACTTGAGCGTACAATCTCCACACTGCTGAACGTCCGGCAGGCGATAACGCTGGCAGCAGGTGCGACGAACCAGAAGCCCGTCACGAAGGACCACGGTGCGGAATAACGGGTTATCGCGGCCATCGGAAAGCTGTTTTGCAAAGAAACAGGACTGGCGCAGGGCCTCGACCTTCTCATCACCGAGCAGAGGTTTCATTTCCGTCAAATACCAGTGGATTAAATACCCGGTATTGCTCCAGATAAGCTTCCCGTTGATTTCCCCCGTCTCTTCCAGCGCATCCACTACCGGGATCAGGGCGCGAGTTATGAGCTGCTCCATACGTTCCTGAGCAGAGAGGTGCTCCGCATTCTGGTCTTCGTGGAGATCAATCCAGAAACAGGCCGCACGGCCGGTCTCGTGGAACTCGACATGAAAATATTCCGGGGAGAGTTCCAGCATGCCCTTTTGAGTGAGCAGCGCCAGCATGAGTGGGGGCACCATCAGCCCGATATACCACTGCGCCCAGAGGGAGAGCAGGGGTTTGTTTTCCCGCGTAAGGGTCGGTTGATTGCGATAGATATGGTCGGAATAGGTTGCCAGCAACGACTGCAGTGTCGACGGCTGTCGCCACTCTTCCAGCGTCATGGCGTGGTGCGGGTGCGCTTCATCCAGCCTGATAAAGTCCAGCAGGTGGGCGCGGGTTTTAGCGATCTTATCCCTGATGGCATCCGCAAGCGAAACATTCCCGGTGGGGAGACGGGCTCTCCAGAGAAGTGGTTCAACGATTTGTGCGGTATGAGTGGCCATAGTATAGATACAAATCTAAATGATAATGATTGCCAATCCTAACTATTGCTCATACCGATGGCAAGACTTTTGTCCTCGTTATATGACGCCGCGCTTACGCGGTCTGAAGCTCTTCGCTCAGCAGGATGTTATTGCGCCCCATATGCTTTGCTTCGTAGAGGGCTTTGTCCGCTTTCTCCAGTGCGCCTTCGGCGTCTTCATCCTCAAAAATGGCAATCCCAATGCTGATGGTGACGTTTGTCGCCACGCTTTCATTGAACATATGCGGGATTTTTAAATCGTAGACTTTCTGGCGGATCCGCTCTGCCGTCTGGCGGGCATGCTCGAGAGAAATATTGGTCAGCAGAACCATAAATTCTTCCCCGCCGAAGCGCGCCACAATATCGCGTGAACGCACGGCATCACGGATGGCAGCAGAGACCCGGATCAGCGCCTGGTCGCCCATCATATGGCCGTAGTGGTCGTTGTAGGCTTTAAAGTGGTCGATATCCATCAGCAGGACAAAGTGCTCGCCGTTCTCCACTGCCGGAAGATTCTCCAGCCGGCTTTGCAGTCCGCGACGGTTATAAAGGCCGGTAAGCGGGTCCATCATGCTCAGATCGGTGAGGGTCTCACGCTCCTCCAGCAAACGGGAGAGCAGTTCCTGCGCGAAGCGATCGTTACGTCTTTGCAAAATGTTATGAATCGCAATTGCTACCACAGGAAGTGCGAAAGAATAGGTCATTCTCAGCCATATATCATGATTACTTAACCACAGGCAGACAATAAAGGTGGGGAAGGAGTGCAGCGTAAATGCTTTGATATTACTGGCGAAGGCCAGCGTACCAATAAACAGTACCGTTAATAATGCCATGATCAAATAGGTCGCCTGATCGTGGGTAATTAACGAAAATTTCGAGGCCACCTGCCACGCCCATAAAATACCGAAGATCGCTGAAACGGCAGGAATATTTACCTTGCGGGTTCTCTTTTTCCAGTGCCAGACGAGCAGCCCGATGCTGATAACAAAAATAGAAATCAGAGGGACCGATAACAGGCGAATAGAATAGAGCGGGTTTGTTACCGAGAACACAGCAGAGGTCGCGTTCAGAAATAAAAATAAACGTAACGATAATTGATATTTACTGTGGACCAAAGACCGCCAGGATTGTGATGTCATAGTAGTGCGTTTTTATTAATATTTAATTAAAACAGGTAAATAGGTGTTGTTTCGCAATGAAAGATGCAAAAAACTCAAAGAGTAATTATCAGAAAAACTTTAGGTCTAGTTAACAGGTGAGCAATTTATCACCTTAGGCATTTCCTGTCATTACAGGAAAGGTAAAGGGGGAGAGTTTTTGATTAATCGCGCTGACAAATGATAATTGATATCATATGATATTGGTTATCATTATCAGTGTGAGAGGGCGAACCATGTTGAACAGGACGCTGGGAAGTGGTTGGGGAGTGTTACTGCCGGGGGCGATTCTTGGCGGTCTGATGTTTGCCGATCTCTCCATTGATGTCTGGAAAGTGCTCATTGTGTCAGGACTGTTAGTGACGTCAGGGATGATCTGGCATAAACAGCTGCGCCACTTTGTGTTACTGCCGTCATGCGTAGCACTGGTCAGTGGAATTCTGGTGATACTGATGAGTTTGAAATAAGCGGAAAGCGAGAAGAACGTCAGAAAGGATGTAAGATAATTGGTGCGAGGGGGGGGACTTGAACCCCCACGTCCGTAAGGACACTAACACCTGAAGCTAGCGCGTCTACCAATTCCGCCACCTTCGCACAGTCATCTTACTTTTTTGATATCGCCTCGTTGGTGCGAGGGGGGGGACTTGAACCCCCACGTCCGTAAGAACACTAACACCTGAAGCTAGCGCGTCTACCAATTCCGCCACCTTCGCCCAGTGCGAGCAATATCAACGTGATTTATGGTGCGAGGGGGGGGACTTGAACCCCCACGTCCGTAAGGACACTAACACCTGAAGCTAGCGCGTCTACCAATTCCGCCACCTTCGCATACCATCGACACTGTAAAAGTATCGTAACCACGGAGGCGCATTCTAGATGTTTTCAGCTTTACGTCAACAGAAAAATGCGCACGCTGTTTTGATTGCTGCAAAAATGGCCGATGGTAGCGCCAGGTTTTGCCGGATAGCGGTTACGCGTATCCGGCCTGCCAGATAAGGGGATTACTTCTTAGCCTGACGCGTCATCACGGTGCGGTAAACCTTAAAGCGACCCGTCTGGGCGATGACTTCATGGAAGCCAAAGGTTTCATCCAGCACTTTCGGGTACGGCAAGAAGGCGTTAGCCACGATACGCAGTTCACCCCCGCTGTTCAGATGACGTACTGCACCACGGATCAGCGTTTGCGCCGCTTCAAGGCTGGTTTCCATGCCATCGTGGAACGGCGGGTTGGAGATGATCATGTCGAAACGGCCATTCACGTCAGAGAAGACGTTGCTGGCAAACACGTCGCCTTCCAGGCCGTTTGCAGCAAGCGTTGCGCGGCTTGCTTCAACCGCCGGGGCGCTCACATCGCACAGGGTTAAGCGCACTTTTGGCGAATGGCTCGCCAGTACGGTCGCCAGTACACCCGCGCCACAGCCGACGTCCAGCACTTTGCCTTTCGTATGCGGCGTCAGGGTGGAGAGCAGAAGCTGGCTGCCCACGTCCAGACCGTCGCGGCTGAAGACGCCTGGCAGAGTTTTAATGGTCAGACCGTCAAGCTGATACTCATCCCAGAATTTCTCAGCATCAAAGGTCGCCTGTTTTTCCAGACGGCCGTGATACAGGCCACAGCGACGGGCGCTGTCGATTTTATTCAGCTGCGCATAGCCTTCCAGCATCTGTTCTGCGCTACGAACGCCACTGCGGTTCTCACCGACCACGAAAATATCGCAGCCAACGGGCAGCAGAGAAAGCAGGTTCATCAGCTGGAACTGGGCTTCTGGCTTGTTCTTCGGCCAGTAGTAGATGAGCGTGTCGCAGTCGGCGATGTCGCTCTGTTCAGCGACCAGGCTAAAGCGCGCGCGGTCGTCCATCTGGCAGCTCAGTACCTGCCAGTGGTGGTAGTATTGGGTGTGGGCACGGCTTTCAGCACAGTCGAAACGTGCGGGCAGGTCATCCTGCATATCTCCGGCAAACAGAATACGGCTTTCTTCGAAATCATCACTGTGACGCAGCAAGACTTCACTTGCCGGGGTAAATGCAGACATGAATTGTTCCTCAATTAACTCAGGCGGGGATTATAGTAGGTAGATGGCGCAGTTTCGACACATTTGCTATATTTGCGCGCCTGAGAGACAGGAGTTTTCCCTATGACATCCCGACGAGACTGGCAGTTGCAGCAACTGGGCATCACCCAGTGGGCCTTGCGTCGCCCGACGGCGTTGCAGGGCGAAATCGCCATCTCCATCCCTGCGCACGTCCGGCTGGTGATGGTGGCGGAGGAACTGCCTGCCCTGAATGAACCCCTTATTGGTGATGTCCTTCGTAGCCTGAAGCTGACCACTGAACAGGTTTTACAGCTTACGCCAGATAGGGTCACCATGCTGCCATCCGACAGCCGCTGCAACAGCTGGCGTATGGGAGACATCGATGAGGTCTCCCTGGAAGGGAGCCAGATCTGCTCGCCAGCGCTGGACGAACTGAAAGCCAACCCAAAAGCGCGCAGCGCGCTATGGCAACAAATCTGCGAATATGAACACGATTTCTTCCCTCACGACGCCTGACCTGACCGCGGCGTACGCGATTGAAACGCGCGCCCATGCTTTTCCATGGAGCGAAAAAACCCTCGCCAGCAATCAGGGCGAGCAGTATCTGAATTACCGTCTGGACGTCGACGGCACGATGGCCGCTTTTGCCATCACGCAGGTCGTTCTGGACGAAGCGACGCTGTTTAATATCGCGGTTGATCCCGCGTATCAGCGCCGGGGGCTGGGAAGAGAACTGCTTGAGCATCTCATTCGCGAGCTCGAAACCCGTGACGTTTTCACCCTGTGGCTGGAGGTGCGCGCGTCGAATGTCGCCGCCATCGCACTCTATGAAAGCTTAGGCTTTAACGAGGCGACTATCCGCCGTAACTACTACCCCACCGCAGAGGGACGTGAAGACGCCATCATAATGGCTCTGCCGCTTGGATAACTAAAATAAGGTTGTAACGATGAAATGGGACTGGATTTTCTTTGATGCCGACGAAACGCTGTTTACGTTTGACTCGTTTGGCGGCCTACAGCGGATGTTTCTCGATTATAGCGTTACCTTCACCGCTGAAGACTTTCAGGACTATCAGGCGGTAAACAAACCGCTGTGGGTGGATTACCAGAACGGTGCCATCACCGCGTTACAGCTGCAGCACCAGCGCTTTGATGTCTGGGCCGAGCGGTTAAACGTCAGCCCGGGTGCGCTTAACGATGCCTTCCTTAATGCCATGGCGGATATCTGCGCACCGTTGCCGGGCGCGGTTTCCCTGCTGGACGCCCTGAAAGGCAAGGCGAAGCTGGGCATTATTACCAACGGGTTTACCGCCCTGCAGCAGATCCGCCTTGAGCGTACGGGCCTGCGCGATCATTTTGACGCGCTGGTGATCTCTGAAGAGGTGGGCGTACCTAAGCCGGATCCGCGTATTTTTGATTATGCGCTGGAACAAGCGGGCAATCCCGATCGTGAACGTGTGCTGATGGTCGGGGACACCGCGGAGTCGGATATTCGTGGCGGGATGAACGCCGGCCTGTCGACCGTCTGGCTGAATGCACACGGTCGCACGTTGCCGGAAGGTATCCAGCCGACCTGGACCGTCACGTCATTGAACGAACTGGAGCAGCTCCTGTGTAAACAATGATTGCCTGCCCCCCATTGATGGGTAAAATAGCCGCATTTTTCGTATCCCATGATGCGCGGCCTGACGCCGCGCTTATATAGAAGATTTCATTATGACGTTGTCTCCTTATCTGCAAGAGGTGGCCAGGCGCCGTACTTTTGCCATTATCTCTCACCCGGATGCCGGTAAAACGACCATCACCGAGAAGGTGTTGCTGTTCGGACAGGCGATTCAGACTGCGGGTACCGTAAAAGGCCGTGGTTCCAACCAGCATGCAAAATCTGACTGGATGGAGATGGAAAAGCAGCGTGGTATTTCCATTACCACCTCCGTGATGCAGTTCCCGTATCATGATTGCCTGGTCAACCTGCTGGATACCCCGGGGCACGAAGACTTCTCGGAAGATACCTACCGTACGCTGACGGCGGTGGACTGCTGTCTGATGGTCATCGACGCCGCGAAAGGGGTAGAAGATCGTACCCGTAAGCTGATGGAAGTTACCCGTCTGCGCGATACGCCGATCCTCACCTTTATGAACAAACTCGACCGTGACATCCGCGACCCGATGGAGCTGATGGATGAAGTGGAAAACGAGCTGAAAATTGCCTGTGCGCCTATCACCTGGCCCATTGGCTGCGGCAAGCTGTTCAAGGGTGTCTACCACCTTTATAAAGACGAAACCTATCTCTACCAAACCGGTAAAGGCCATACCATTCAGGAAGTCCGTATCGTAAAAGGTCTGGATAACCCGGAGCTGGATGCGGCTGTGGGTGAAGAGCTGGCCGCGCAGCTGCGTGACGAGCTGGAGCTGGTTCAAGGTGCATCTCACGAATTCGACAGAGAGCTGTTCCTGAGCGGTGAAATCACCCCGGTCTTCTTTGGTACCGCGCTGGGTAACTTCGGCGTTGACCATATGCTTGATGGCCTGGTGGAGTGGGCGCCACAACCGATGTCACGTAAAACTGACACCCGTGAAGTGGAAGCGAAAGAAGAGAAGTTCACCGGTTTCGTCTTTAAAATTCAGGCCAACATGGACCCGAAACACCGTGACCGCGTCGCCTTTATGCGCGTGGTGTCCGGTAAGTATGAAAAGGGCATGAAGCTGCGTCAGGTTCGTATCGGTAAAGATGTGGTGATCTCCGACGCGCTGACCTTTATGGCGGGCGACCGTTCGCACGTTGAAGAGGCCTATCCGGGCGACATCATCGGTCTGCACAACCACGGTACGATTCAGATCGGCGATACCTTCACCCAGGGTGAAATGATGAAGTTCACCGGTATTCCGAACTTCGCACCGGAACTGTTCCGTCGTATTCGCCTGCGCGATCCGCTGAAGCAGAAACAGCTGCTGAAAGGGCTGGTTCAGCTTTCCGAAGAGGGCGCTGTCCAGGTGTTCCGCCCTATCGCTAACAACGATCTGATCGTAGGCGCTGTCGGTGTGCTGCAGTTCGACGTGGTCGTTGCGCGTCTGAAGAGTGAGTACAACGTGGAAGCGATCTATGAATCGGTTAACGTGGCAACCGCGCGCTGGGTAGAGTGTTCTGACGTGAAGAAATTCGAAGAATTTAAACGTAAGAACGAAGTGCAGTTGGCACTGGATGGCGGTGATAACCTGACGTATATCGCTCCAACCATGGTCAATCTTAACCTGACGCAGGAACGTTATCCTGATGTCCAGTTCCGCAAAACGCGCGAACACTGATCCCCTCTCAGAGCACGGCAATCGCCGTGCTCTTCTTTATTTCCTGTCTTATTAATCTCTTGCGGAATGTTCTTAATTCAACATTATTTCGCGTCTTTTGCTCGTTTTTTACCCAAATCTGAAAGCGGCACTGTGAGAGTGATCTATATTTAACTCAGTGTTTAACACCGGGTGTGGATGAATTAACTGTTCAATGCATGACTTTGGGTTCTCCATTTTGCCCGTGTGTTTATTCGCAATATATAAAACTAGCAATTAGGGAAGTATGTCGCCCGAATGACGGGTATACACAGGAATACATCGATGAATATGACAAGACTGAAGATTTCTAAAACTCTGCTGGCTGTGACACTGGGTAGCATCCTGGTAAGTGGTTCTGCTCTGGCTGAAACCAGCACTATGGATAAAGCCCAGTCCACCGCCGATACCGCAGGGCAAAAAATCGATAGCTCTATGAATAAAGTCGGTAATTTCATGGATGACAGCTCAATCACAGCAAAAGTGAAAGCCGCACTGGTGGATGATGAAGCTATCAAGAGCACCGATATTTCCGTTAAAACTGACAAGAAAGTTGTCACCCTGAGTGGTTTTGTAGAAAGCCAGGCCCAGGCCGAACAGGCGGTAAAAGTGGCGAAGGGTGTTGAAGGTGTAGCGTCCGTGAGCGACAAACTGCACGTTCGGGACAGCAAAAACGCGTCGGTGAAAGGGTATGCCGGAGATGCAGCCACCACCAGCGAAATCAAAGCTAAACTTTTAGCAGATGACATCGTGCCATCTCGTAAAGTGAAAGTGGAAACCACCGATGGCGTGGTTCAGCTTTCCGGTACGGTCGATTCTCAGGCGCAAAGTGAGCGCGCCGAGTCCATCGCGAAAGCGATCGATGGTGTTAAAAGCGTTAAAAACGATCTGAAAACGAAGTAAATCTGCACCATTCGCCCGTCTGGCTAACGTCAGCGGGCGAAATAAAAATGACTCTGGAAAATCGCCGGTGAGTGATCTGAGCGCGCTCACATTTAGCGGCCGACATTAACTATGGTAAAGGAGAAGCTTATGTTTCGTTGGGGCATTATATTTCTGGTTATCGCGTTAATTGCCGCCGCATTGGGCTTTGGTGGTCTGGCAGGTACAGCGGCATGGGCAGCAAAAATTGTCTTCGTCGTGGGTATCATTCTGTTCCTGGTCAGCCTGTTTACGGGTCGCCGACGTCCGTAGCAAACGCAATATTCCTTCAACAAAAAAAAGCCAGTCCTCGTGACTGGCTTTTTCTTGTTTCAGTCGCTGGTCGGGTGCGCTACTGTGTCATAACAGAAAAATGAAAACAGGAAAGCAGAGGTGGGGCAACGAATTCCCGTTACGCTCGGCAATATTGCGCCGCTGGCGTTAAAGCCGTTTCGCGCAGGCCCGCTTGCGCTGGTGTGTGAAGGTGGCGGACAGCGCGGCATTTTTACGGCCGGTGTGCTGGACGAGTTTATGCGCGCGCAATTCAACCCGTTTGACCTGTACTTCGGGACCTCTGCCGGGGCGCAAAATCTCTCTGCTTATGTCTGTAACCAGCCCGGCTACGCGCGAAAAGTGATCATGCGCTACACCACGGCGAAAGAATTTTTCAACCCGGTGCGCTTTGTGCGCGGCGGGAATTTGATTGACCTCGACTGGCTGCTGGATTCGACCTCAAGCCAGATGCCGCTGGCAATGGATACGGCGGCGCGCCTGTTCGACAGCGGAAAAGAGTTCTGGATGTGCGCCAGCCGTGGTGATGACTACACGCCGGGCTATTTCTCTCCTCAAAAAGAGAACTGGCTGGATATCATTCGCGCCTCCAGCGCCATTCCCGGTTTCTATCGTTCCGGCGCGCTGCTGGACGGCATCAGCTATCTGGACGGCGGCATCAGTGACGCGGTGCCGGTACAGGAAGCTGCGCGACGCGGGGCAAACACCATTGTGGTGATCCGCACCGTACCGTCGCAAATGTACTATACCCCGCAATGGTTTAAACGCATGGAGCGCTGGTTAGGCGACAGCAGCCTGCAACACCTGGTCAACATCGCGAAGCAGCATGAAACGACCTACGGCGCTATGCAGCGCTTTATTGAAAAACCGCCGGGTAAGCTGCGTATATTTGAAATTTACCCGCCTAAACCGCTGGTCAGCATGGCGCTGGGCAGCCGCGTTCCTGCGCTGCGTACCGATTACAAAACGGGGCGCCTGTGCGGGCGTTACTTCCTGGCGACAATAGGCAAACTGCTGGCTGAACAACCGCCTATACATCGTCATAAAGCCATTATTACCCCACCAGCGATGGTGGCGAATGATGCGCTGGCGATGCCGCTGGTGGATGCTCCGCAGGCGAATGACGCATTGTTAGATAATGAGGATCTGGCGTGACGTACCGGTTTATCGATACCCACTGTCATTTTGATTTTCCACCGTTTACGGGGGATGAAGAGCAAAGCATCACGCGAGCTGCACAAGCCGGCGTAGAGGCGATAATTGTGCCGGCGGTTGAAGCGGCATACTTTGAGCGGGTAGTGGATCTCTCAAGGCGGCACCAGGCGCTGTACGCCGCGCTCGGCCTGCATCCCATTGTGATTGAACACCATCTTGATGAGCATATCGACGCGCTGGACGCCATTGTGCAGACGGCTGGCGACAAACTTGTCGCCATCGGTGAGATCGGCCTCGATCTCTATCGCGACGATCCGCAGTTTGCGCGCCAGCAGACGATCCTTGATGCGCAGCTGCGGCTGGCGAAGCGCCACGATCTGCCGGTGATCCTTCACTCCCGCCGAACCCATGACAAACTGGCAATGCATCTGAAGCGTATCGATCTTCCGCGAAGGGGCGTTGTGCACGGCTTTTCAGGGAGCCTGCAGCAGGCGCAGCGCTTTATTGCGCTGGGCTATAAAATTGGCGTCGGGGGTACCATCACCTATCCACGCGCCAGTAAAACCCGCGATGTGATGGCGCAGCTGCCGCTCGAAGCATTATTACTGGAAACCGACGCGCCGGATATGCCGCTCAACGGTTTTCAGGGGCAGCCAAATCGCCCGGAGCAGGCCGCTCGGGTCTTTGACACGCTTTGTGAGCTGCGCGAGGAGCCGGAAGAGGTGATTGCGCATGCCCTGCTGGAGAATACCCGCGCGGTATTTGGTATTACGTTATAGATAAAGCGCCGGTCGGATCACCACGATTTGCTGTTGTTCCAGTGCCCGCGCCAGCGGCTCAATATCTTCCGGCGTGGCGCTGCGCCAGGACGCGGCCTCACCGTAAACGCCGTGAGCATGAAAGGCGTTAATGCGTACCGGGACATTGCCCAACGCGTGGATAAACGCCGTCAGCGCTTTGAGATGCTCCAGATAATCACATTGCTCCGGGATCACCAGTAATCGCAGTTCCGCCAGCCGCTGGTGGTGTGCCAGCCAGCGGATACTGTGCTTAATCTGCGGATTTTCGCGTCCGGTCAGGAAGCGATGGTGTTCGTTCCCCCAGGCCTTCAAATCCACCATTGCCCCGTCGAATACCGGCAGCAGTTTTTGCCAGCCGGTTTCCCCTAACAGACCGTTGCTGTCCACCAGACACGTCAGGTGTTGCAGGGCGGGATCGGCTTTGATCGCCGTGAAGAGCGCCACCAGGAACGGTAGCTGCGTTGTCGCTTCACCGCCGCTCACGGTAATGCCTTCAATAAAGGGGGCGGATTTAGAGAGCTGAGTGAGGATCTCGTCGACGCTAAAACGGTGCGCCATTGGCGTTGCCTGCTGCTGGCACAACTGCAGGCAGGTATCACACTGCTGACACTGACTCTCCTGCCACCAGACCCGCCCGGCCTGTATGTTCAGCGCATCGTGCGGGCAATGGGGTACGCAGTCGCCACAGTCGTTGCAGCGTCCGATGGTCCACGGATTGTGGCAGGTTTTGCAGCGCAGGTTGCACCCCTGGAGAAACAGAGCCAGGCGGCTGCCCGGTCCGTCCACGCAGGAGAAGGGGATCACCTGACTAACTAAAGCGCATCTGCTGTTCATGGCTTATCACGCGTGGCTGGCGCTCCAGGATGCGGGTATGTCGGGCGGCTTCTTCTCCAAGCCAGGTGGTGTTAGTGCGTGACCCTGCTTCACGGTATTTCTCCAGGTCGGACAACCGCACCATATATCCGGTCACGCGTACCAGATCGTTACCGGCCACGTTGGCGGTGAACTCCCGCATTCCGGCGTTGAACGCACCCAGACACAGTTGCACCACGGCCTGTGGGTTGCGTTTTACCGTCTCGTCCAGCGTCAGGATGTCGCTAATCCCGGCGTGATAGTGCTTGTGGTGTGGCGCCACGCTCAGCAGGTGGCTAATCGGGTCCGGCTCCTCCCCGTAAGGCAACCGCGCGCCCGGCGTCGTACCGATATCAGAGCTTATTCCGGACTGGGCATGCAGCATCGCACGCTGTTTCCAGCCGTATTTCACCGGCGTGTTTTCAACAAACGCCGCGAGCTGTTTGCTGATCCGATACCCCAGCGCGTTGGCCTGGTCGTCTTTACCGTAACGGCCCGGGGAACCCGCTTTCTCGCACAGCACGTTCACCGCTTCGGCCAGGCCGTACATGCCGAACATCGGCACAAAGCGGTCGGGATCAATCAGCCCCTCTTTGACGAGGAAGCTATTCTCAAAGAAGCCGGATTTTTGATACAGGAACTCGCAGCGGGCATTGATGACGGCCAGTTGCTGCTGGCAGTAGTGGGGCAACGTACGGGTAAAAAAGTCTTCGGGCGAGTCGCTATGTTCGGCAATGGCCTTCAGGTTCAGGCGCACCAGCGTGCTGCCGCCGCCTGCCAGCGGCAGGGAGTTGTAACAACTCACGATGCCATAACGGCCTTTTGTGAAAATTTTATCATTCACTGGGCCGTTAGAAATATGGGGTTTGCTGCATTCACAGAGATTTTCGGCCACCCTGAGCAGCAGCGAATCTGGTGTGATATCGGGATCATAAATAAAGGTCAGATTCGGTGCGACCTGCTTCAGCTCTGCATCAGCGCGTAAAATCGCGCGGGTAACGGGCGTGTCCGCCGGACCAATATTGGCATGCATAAACGCATCCGGAAGCGTTCTGTCGAGATAGCGCCAGAAACGTTTTATTCGGCTATCGATTTCTTCTTGTGTTAGAATATTAACATACGGTTGCAGTAATGCATCAAGATGACCGAGGAAGACCGGCATCGATGTGACAGAAGGAACATGGTGGTACAGGATGGTCAGCAGTGAGAGCGCGTCATCCAGATCCTTTGCCCCTTCCAGCTCCAGCCATGCCGAGCCGTTGGCGAGGAATCTGGCGTAATCAGGCAGAACATAGCGCGGTTTATAAGGCGCATGGCCTTCGAACATGTCGCAGATAAATCCCTCTTCCAGCGCGGTGCGAGCGGCCTGAGGCAGCGCGGGGTAGGGAAGATTGTTCTCCGCCTCCAGCGCCAGAAAATGACGTTTTTGCTCGGGGGTCAATACCGGGCTTGTCACAATTTGCTGGCAACGTTGTTGCAGTGCGTGAGGGCTGGCGTGGGACATATTCGCTTCCTTTATGGTTCTGCGGATGATGACCGAATTGTAGGAAGTCATCCCGGAGGGACTTTTGATCCCACACCGGGTATCGCTGCTTTAATCAGCAGCGACAGCAGTAAAATTTGAAGTTCATCTCATTACAGTAATGCAAATTTGTACGCAGTTTTCATTAACTGTGATGAATGTCGAAGTGTAAGTGCGGCTGGATGTTAGAATAGTCACAGACCGCAAGGTGAAATTTATACGGCGATGCCGTTGGAGAATGTTATGACCGATTTAACTGCAAGCAGCCTGCGCGCGTTGAAACTGATGGACCTGACCACCCTGAATGATGACGACACCAATGAGAAAGTCATCGCCCTGTGCCATCAGGCGAAAACGCCCGTCGGGAACACTGCAGCCGTCTGTATCTACCCGCGCTTTATCCCCATTGCCCGTAAGACGCTGAAAGAGCAGGGCACGCCGGATGTACGCATTGCAACCGTGACTAACTTCCCGCACGGCAATGACGACATCGAGATTGCGCTGGCTGAAACCCGCGCGGCCATCGCGTACGGTGCTGACGAAGTGGACGTGGTATTCCCGTACCGTGCGCTGATCGCCGGTAACGAGCAGGTTGGTTTTGACCTGGTGAAAGCGTGTAAAGACGCTTGTGCAGCGGCAAACGTGCTGCTGAAAGTGATCATCGAAACCGGTGAGCTGAAAGAAGAAGCGCTGATCCGTAAAGCGTCTGAAATCTCCATCAACGCGGGTGCAGATTTCATCAAAACCTCTACCGGTAAAGTGCCGGTGAACGCAACGCCGGAAAGCGCGCGCATCATGATGGAAGTGATCCGTGATATGGGCGTGGAAAAAACCGTAGGCTTCAAACCCGCGGGCGGCGTGCGCACGGCTGAAGATGCGCAGCAGTTCCTGGCGATTGCCGATGAACTGTTTGGCCCGGCGTGGGCGGATTCCCGTCACTATCGCTTTGGTGCATCCAGCCTGCTGGCGAGCCTGCTGAAAGCGCTGGGTCACGGCGACGGTAAGAGCGCAAGCAGCTACTGATTTTTATCCTGCGGCGGGCCATCCGCCGCATTTAACCTGTTTTCTCGGGGGTTACCGTGTTTCTCGCACAAGAAATTATTCGTAAAAAACGTGATGGTCATGCATTAAGCGACGAAGAGATCCGCTTCTTTATCAATGGCATTCGTGATAACACCATCTCTGAAGGGCAGATTGCTGCTCTGGCGATGACCATTTTCTTCCACGATATGTCGATGCCTGAGCGTGTATCGCTGACCATGGCGATGCGAGATTCAGGAACCGTTCTGGACTGGAAAAGCCTGAACCTCAACGGCCCGATTGTGGATAAACACTCAACCGGCGGTGTAGGTGACGTGACGTCGCTGATGCTGGGCCCAATGGTGGCGGCCTGTGGTGGTTATATCCCCATGATCTCCGGGCGTGGCCTGGGACATACCGGCGGTACGCTCGACAAACTGGAAGCCATCCCGGGCTTCGATATCTTCCCGGATGACCATCGCTTCCGCGACATTATTAAAGACGTTGGTGTGGCGATTATCGGCCAGACCAGCTCTCTTGCTCCTGCCGACAAGCGCTTCTACGCGACCCGCGATATCACCGCGACCGTCGACTCTATTCCCCTGATTACCGCCTCTATCCTCGCCAAGAAACTGGCGGAAGGCCTGGATGCGCTGGTCATGGATGTGAAAGTGGGCAGCGGCGCCTTTATGCCGACCTATGAGCTTTCCGCGGCGCTGGCAGAAGCCATTGTGGGTGTCTCCAACGGAGCGGGCGTGCGTACTACCGCCCTGCTGACGGACATGAACCAGGTGCTGGCGTCCAGTGCAGGCAACGCTGTGGAAGTGCGTGAAGCCGTGCAGTTCCTCACTGGTGAATACCGGAACCCGCGTCTGCTCGATGTCACCATGGCCCTGTGCGTGGAGATGCTGATCTCCGGCAAGCTCGCCAGCGATGATGCCGACGCACGCGCCAAACTTCAGGCGGTGCTGGATAACGGCAAAGCGGCAGAGATCTTCGGCCGCATGGTAGCGGCGCAGAAAGGCCCGACCGACTTCGTGGAACACTACGCGAAATACCTGCCAACGGCGACGCTCAGCAAAGCGGTCTACGCCGATACCGAAGGCTTTGTCTCGGCGATGGATACGCGCGCGCTCGGCATGGCGGTCGTGTCGATGGGCGGCGGTCGTCGTCAGGCCTCGGACACCATTGATTACAGCGTCGGCTTTACCGATATGGCGCGTCTGGGTGACAGCGTCGATGGTCAACGTCCGCTGGCCGTGATCCACGCGAAAGATGAAGCCAGCTGGCAGGAAGCGGCAAAGGCGGTGAAAGCGGCCATTACGCTTGATGATAAAGCACCGCAAAGCACACCGACTGTCTATCGCCGTATCACCGAATAGCGGTATACTGATCTGATCGATAATTTTTGAAGCACTACGTACGGAGAACAATTATGAAACGTGCATTTATTATGGTGCTGGACTCATTCGGCATCGGCGCAACCGAAGATGCAGAACGTTTTGGTGACGTGGGTTCCGATACCATGGGTCACATCGCTGAAGCCTGTGCGAAAGGCGAAGCGGACAACGGTCGTAAAGGCCCTCTGACTCTGCCAAACCTGACCCGTCTGGGTCTGGTGAAAGCCCATGAAGGTTCTACCGGTAAAATTGCAGCCGGTATGGACGGCAATGCGGAAGTGGTAGGCGCGTACGCCTGGGCGCACGAGCTCTCTTCCGGTAAAGATACCCCGTCTGGCCACTGGGAAATCGCCGGCGTGCCGGTTCTCTTCGACTGGGGTTACTTCTCCGATCACGAGAACAGCTTCCCGCAGGAGCTGCTGGACAAGCTGGTTAAGCGTGCCAATCTGCCGGGCTACCTCGGTAACTGTCACTCTTCCGGTACCGTGATTCTGGACGAACTCGGTGAAGAGCACATGAAAACCGGCAAGCCGATTTTCTACACCTCTGCCGACTCCGTGTTCCAGATTGCCTGCCACGAAGAGACCTTTGGCCTGGATAAGCTTTACGAGCTGTGCGAAATCGCACGTGAAGAGCTGACCGAAGGCGGCTATAACATCGGTCGCGTGATTGCACGTCCGTTTATCGGTGATAAAGCGGGTAACTTCCAGCGTACCGGTAACCGTCATGACCTGGCCGTTGAGCCACCGGCACCGACCGTACTGCAGAAGCTGGTTGACGAGAAAGACGGCCACGTGGTGTCCGTGGGGAAAATTGCAGACATCTATGCCAACTGCGGTATCACCAAAAAAGTGAAAGCCACCGGTCTGGATGCGCTGTTTGACGCCACCATCAAAGAGATGAAAGAAGCGGGTGACAAGACTATCGTCTTCACCAACTTCGTGGACTTCGACTCCTCCTGGGGCCACCGTCGTGACGTGGCCGGTTATGCCGCGGGACTGGAACTGTTTGACCGCCGTCTGCCGGAGCTGATGGAGCTGGTGGGTGAAGATGACATTCTGATCCTGACCGCCGACCACGGCTGCGACCCAACCTGGACCGGTACCGACCACACACGCGAGCACATTCCTGTGCTGGTGTACGGCCCGAAAGTGAAACCTGGCTCACTGGGCCACCGTGAAACCTTCGCCGATATCGGTCAGACTATTGCGAAATACTTTGGTACGTCCGACATGGAATATGGCAAGGCCATGTTCTAAACACATCCGGGCGTATCCCCTCTCCCTCCGGGAGAGGGAGAACACCATGCAGGCCGGGCAGGCGCCGCCGCCACCCGGCAAAAACACGATAAAAGGAACTGAAGATGGCAACTCCTCACATTAATGCCGAAATGGGTGATTTCGCTGACGTCGTATTGATGCCGGGCGACCCGCTGCGCGCGAAGCACATTGCAGAAACTTTCCTCGAAGACGTGCGTGAAGTGAACAACGTTCGCGGCATGCTGGGCTTCACCGGTACGTACAAAGGCCGCAAAATCTCCGTGATGGGTCACGGTATGGGTATCCCATCCTGCTCCATCTACACCAAAGAGCTGATCACCGATTTCGGCGTGAAGAAAATCATTCGCGTAGGCTCCTGCGGTGCAGTACGTATGGACGTTAAGCTGCGTGATGTGGTTATCGGCATGGGCGCGTGCACGGACTCTAAAGTTAACCGTATGCGTTTCAAAGACCACGACTTTGCCGCCATCGCTGACTTCGGCATGGTGCGTAACGCGGTTGACGCCGCAAAAGCGCTGGGCGTAGACGCACGCGTGGGTAACCTGTTCTCTGCTGACCTGTTCTATGCACCAGACGGCGGCGAGATGTTCGACGTGATGGAAAAGTACGGCATCCTGGGTGTGGAAATGGAAGCGGCTGGGATCTACGGTGTTGCGGCTGAGTTTGGCGCGAAAGCACTGACCATCTGCACCGTGTCTGACCATATCCGTACGCACGAGCAGACGACCGCTGCTGAGCGTCAGACCACCTTCAACGACATGATCAAAATCGCGCTGGAATCCGTTCTGCTGGGCGACAAAGAGTAATGTTGTACTGCCGGGCGGCGTTCGCTGCCCGGCATGCTCTTCCCGGTTACAAATACACCACGCTGATGGTCGCCTGACCGTCAAACTCCGTATCTTCCGTTAAAGACAGATTCTTCAGATTCTCGACCGCCAGCGACACGTTCAGCGGGAAAGAGACGCTGGTGACCGCCATCGGGTCGTTTTTGCCCGCCGGTGCAACGCTCATCAGACCCAAATCTTTATTGGCGATGGTACCACCGTTGGCTTTCTGCCAGCGGCTCACGCCCGCTCCCGCGGTCACGGCCGTACGGATAGGCTCAGCGTTATTGCCGTTCGCCGTCACATCGCCTGGCGTGGTGTAAATGGAGTACGCGCCGATGTTTTTACCATCGTGCGTTTTGCCCAGCCCAAAGGTGTTCATCGCACCGCGAAGCTCACCGCCGTTAGCATTGGCGTTTTTCACCTTCAGGTTACTGCTGCCCGTGCTGGCGTTGGAATCGGTACGGTTATCCGCAATGCTCCAGCCCACCTTTGTTGGCGTTGGGCAGTTGATCGTCAGCATCACCCCTTTTTCGCCTAGCTGCGTAGCCTGGGTTTGCGATAAATCGCCAATATGAATCCTGCCAAAATCGATCACGCCATTATTGCTCAGCTCCGGTACACACGAGGCACCGGCAAGCGAGGCTTTGACTTTCAGCACGGCGGTATCGCCCGCGTGTGCGGATGTGGCCGCCAGGGCCAGCGCGACAACGAGTAAACATTTTTTCATTGTTAATCCTTAACATAAATAAAAAGCATGACATTGCGGGGTATTAACCCGTCAGTATTTGTAACGGTAGTGCTTTTCTACGCTTCACGCAGGCAGGTACCTGACGCGTGAATGGGGTTATTCCTGTGTTAATAATTCCCAGGCCATATTGCTCTCAAGAAGGGTATTGTCAGCAACATGACGAAGCTGGCTGTTATTAATGACGGGAACAATCTTAAGGGTGAAGCTCATGTGTTTACCCCGCACCGGCGCGGCATTTTGCCGGGCAACGAGACCTTCATTATTTTTGATAAACGCGCGTTGCGTCGGGCTGGAGGAGGGCGTAAAACCGATACGGTCCGTCGTTTTCGCCAGCGTGCAGGCATGCCCGTCAACCACCATATTGTCGGCAATAATGGCCAGTCGCCCGTCCTGACCAAAGAGAACCCCCCCGTTGACGCCGGCAGTGGACTGCAGAAATAGCGCCATCACTCTCGGCTCCGGGCAGAAGACGTTGGCCGTAATTTCTTTGGCCGGCATCCGGTTCCAGTTCTTCTGCGAGGCGGCGATATCCGACGGTTTGAGTTTTCCAAACGAGACAACAGGATGCGAAAACGTAACCTGACACTCTTCACTGGACGCGCGTGCGGAGAAGAGCAAAATCATGCTGGCAAACGCCGCGAATAAAAGGGAATAACAGGTTTTCACTGGCACATTCCTTCTGCTTTTTCGTAATAGGACTCGGTATTTTTTTCTTCGCTGAGCGAATACGTGATGTGGCAAATTTTTGCCATGTTGTCGTCCACCACATACAGGGCGGGCGCATCCGTGGCGTCGGGAATAAACACGCTGCCGTTATCCATTACGCTCACGATATAACGGCTGTCTTTATCCACCACGCTAAGCCCTCTGGCGAGCCATGACCCGTCAGGGCGTTTCACGCTCAGCATTAGACGACGCGTGTTCAGCACGTGGAAATCCACCTGCGCGAATGAGCCGTAAGCTGCAGAAACGGTCTGTATCCCGTTCGATAAATCCATTCCCTGTGGCAAGGAGCTGGCATCAATGACAATCTGAGAGGTTTGCCACTCGCGTAGACCCGGCACCACGGCTTGCCCCCACGCATCGGTCCAGACGGTTCCATCGGGCGTGGTGATTTGAATACCGCTTTCCGGCTCGCTTAATCGCGCAATGCCAAAGGTGTCTTTAATCGGGTAGGGTGCAAACGTAATGCCATGACCATGCAGGGCGATGCCGCCGCTGAGGGAGGTGCTGTAATTATGCTGGTTCCCGTCATTCAGCCCTGCGGCCATGCCCAGCTGTGCGTAGTGCAGGTTGGTGCTGACATTGCCGTTAAACGACTGGGTCTTGTCCTGATTGTCGCGATCGACCGAGAGGTTGTAATTGGTGTTCTGACCCCACGATCCGCTGTCCTGAATACCGAGGTTTTGTTTTTCACCCTGGCTGCGCATATAGGTACTGATGCGCTCAGTGCCAAACGGAATGACCAGATTAAGATAGAGCAGGTCGCCATCACTTGTGCCGCCCTTCTCCGTCTCACTGCTGCTGAGGGCGTGCTGCCAGTTCACTGAGAGCGACGTGTGCCCCAGACTCTTGCCCCAGGAGACCATCAGGTAGCGGGAGCTACTGCTCTCTTCATCGCCGGCATTCTCGCTGTACTGGAAAGAAAGCGAGCCAACCCATGCATTGTTCCAGTTGAGGCTGGTATTCCAGGCGCTTTGATAGCGCTGGGATTCAGCGTCCATCGCCTCGTTTAACTCCCGGTAGCCGGTGCTGTAGGTTGATGCGCTGACCCCAAGCGTGAGTTGCTCGGGTAGGGAAAGGTGACTTTGCAATTCTATCTTGCGGCCATTTTGTTGACCGTAGAACTGCGCGCGGCTCATCTGAACGCTGGGAGAAAGGAGCCAGTACTCGGCTGGCGACCATTCCAGCATCGCCCCGAGGGCCTGATACTGCTCTGCCAGCACGCCCGCCGTGACGCCGGTGAGCTGAGGCGTAAACCGGGTTCCGTCAGAAAAATTAAATACCCAGGGCGACCCTTGTTCATCCCCGGTATCGCGAACTTTACCCAAAGAGACGCTGAGCCCTTCGGTGCGCGTCATCCCGCTCACGTTCAGTGAGGAGGAGGGAACCGTAAACGTCGTGGTGGAACCGTCGGTTTCGACCACGCTGATGTCCAGATCCACGTTGCCACGCACCACCGGGACATCGGTCAGAGTAAACGGACCGGCATTCACCAGCGAAGAGTAGATAACCTGCCCGGACTGACGAACGTCAACGCGCGCCTGGTTGGTGCGGGCGATGCCGGAAATGGTCGTCGCCGGAATATTCGGTTGCAGGCCCGTTTCCGGCAGGAACTGAACGCCATTAATTTGTGCGCCACTGAACAGCGCCGAGTTGACGTTAATCTGCCCCGCCTGAATGCGAAGTTTCCGTTCTTCGAAGACGTGTTCCGCGTAGGTATAGAGATTCTCTGTGCTGCGGGTTCCGTTATCGTCGGTCAGGATAAAGTTGCTGCGCAGCGTCCAGTTCGCCACGTTGAGACCGGCGCCAATATTGCCCTGGGAAAAGGTACTGTTTCCGCCGCTGCCGTACTCGTTGTAGTTGCTGAACGCACTGTAATTGATAAGGCCCGCCGCACCGCCGTGCGCGTAGTATTTCGCGGCATAAAAACCATTGTCCATCGCCTCTGCGGGAACATAAATCTCAAGCGACTCCGCGTTGGGCAGCAGCGTGACGGTGGCCGTCGGGTAATCTTGCAGAAGATTATGGCAGGGCTCTTTTGCATTGATATTCAGCGGAAGAAGACCTGCCGCACGGGTAAAGTCATCATCCAGACACAGTTGCCCTTCCTCTCCCACGCGGATCGCAAGCGTGCCTTTATCGACGCCGTTAATTTTTACCTGCACGGCATGCGGCCCCGGCAGGTATCGCTGGGCCTGGGAGAAGTAATGGGCGAGGTTGGTGCTGATACCGCGGGTCGCCAGAATATCGGTATTAAAATCCATACCGGCCGCCGATACCGACTGGGCGGGCAACGTCAAAGCCCCCAGTATGGCGGCGCGAAGCGTCTGATTACGCAAAGAGAACTCAATCACCAAAACATCCCTGTCTTACTGGCGCGTCAGGGAAGCGGTAAAGCTCTCAACTTCAATCCCGTAGCGGCTGGCCGGATTGAACTCAATGGCGTTATCGGTGCCATTAACCGGGGTGTCGGTCTGCACCGTCATGGTCTCTCCCGGCAGGATAAACGTCTTGTTGACCAGACCTTCCGTATGCGAAGGCAGTAAGGTGACAGAGGTGGAGAAACGGACCACGTAGGCGGACGGATTCTGCACCTTGATCTCTTTCCCGGTGACTGACCAGGTCAGTAATTTCCAGGCGTCGGTGACCACCGGCAGATCTTTGGGATGGATCAGGACCGGTAAATCCTGACGCAGGTTGATCCCGACCTTCACGTTTTTATCCGCGCTCTTGGGCGGAATACCTTCGAACACCACGCGTTTGTACTGTTCAACGCTAAGCGGTTTGTCGGTTTCAAGAATAAAGCGAACCTGTTGCTCCTGGCCTGGCTCGAGGCGCACCACCGGCTGGGTGACGTTGAGTTTTACCCCCTGGTCGCCCCCGATATCCCGGATGGAGGTGTAAAGCAGGGTGGGAATGCTGTCGGTGTTTTTCACGCTCATGACGCCGCCGTGGTTCGCTTCGTCAATCAGCAGCAGGGTGGTTTCAGGCACCATTCCGGCGGCAAAAAGCGAAGCCGGAAGGGCGAGGCACAGTGAGCAGATCAAACGTGTTGATGTGTGGATCGTAGACATAGTGGGTTTCATTCGCTGGTCAGGAAAAAAACTCCCCATGTAACTGGAGAGTTTTGCGTCAGGGGGCTGGATTAGAGGTAAACCAGGGTGATCGTTGACTGGCCTTCAAGCTCGGTTTTGTCGGTCAGGGTCAGCTTGTCGCTTGGGGCTACGGCCAGCGCAATCTTCAGCGGGAATGCCGCGCTCATGAAGGCTAAAGGTGCACGCTGGCCGCTTTTGGAAACGGTCATGACGTCGGTGCCATCGTTGGAGAGGATGCCGCTGGTCCACATGTTCATCCAGCTTCTGCTGCTGATCGTGCCGCCGGTATACAGGGTAGCCGCGATAGGCTGTACCGCCGCGCCGTCTGCGGTAACGGAGGTCAGGTAGGTAGAAATGGCATACGCACCGATGTTCTCGCCGGCGCTGGTTTTACCTACGCCGTTCAGTTGGCTGGAGCCAGATGCCTGGCCACCGTTTGCGGTAGCGTTATCCACGTGGAACTGGTTAGCTGGCAGGCTGGCACCGGCGTTGGAGTCCGCGCGATCGTCGTGAAGCGTCCAGCCCACGCGTGTGGCGGACTGGCACTTGATGGTCAGGGTGACATCTTTATGGCCTGCCTGATATGGCACGCTGGAGGAGAGGGAGTCCAGACCGATTTCACCGAAGTTGGCCAGACCCCCGTTGCTGATTTCCGGCACGCAGCCTGCGCTGGTCAGTGAGCCCTGTACTTTGAGCATGGCGGTCGGTTCTGCGCAAACGGCTGTTGCCGCCATGGATAGCACGGTGGCAAGAAGAAGCTTTTTCATTGTTATTCCTTAACCTGAAAGAGAGTGACTAAAAAAGATATTTTTAGTCCGCAAAGTGCTTGCATGAATACACGTGTTAAATAACAAGCGCCGCTGATTCTATTAATGATTCACAGAATGCAATAATTAGATTTTCTAACGAGCACATTGAGATTTTATTAAGTCATTACAATCAGATATGAATGGATTTATATTCTGCTTTAAAACGGCGGAATATCTCCGCCGGAGAAAAGAAAACATGACCTTAACGTATCAGAGATAAACCAGCGTAATGGTGGTTTCGCCGCTCAGCTGAGCTTCATCGGTCGTGGTCAGGCGATCGGTATTCACAATGGCCATCGAGACTTTAAACGGGAAGACGACGTTGGTAATCGCCAGCGGAGAAGATTTGCCTGGGGTGGTCGCCGTCATAATTTCTGCGTTACCGTTGGCAATAATACCGGTACTCAGGTTACGCCACATGTATTCGCCATTGCTGTTGACGTACGCCGGGGCATAAATGGCCTGAGCCGGAAGACCATTGGCGGTAACTTCATTCACGCGCGTTGCGATGGCATACGCCCCAATCTTTTCGCCCGTCGCCGTGGTGCCAACGCCATAGGTCGTACCAGCGCCCCAGGCATCACCTCCGTTATCCGCCGCATCGCGGATGTAGAACTGGCTGGACGTCAGGTCATTTGCCGCATTGGTATCTTCTTTATTGTCCGCGATGCTCCAGGCCACTTTGGTCGCTGAAGGGCAGGTAATGGTTAACGACATGTCCTTTTGACCCATCTGATTCGTCTGGGTAGGCGAAAGTTGATCCAGGGCGATGGTGCCAAAATCGATTGAACCGCCATTGCTTAATTCAGGCGTACAGGACGCATTATTCATTTTGCCTTTCACCTTCATCACAACGGTAGAGTCGGCGAGCGCAGCGTGAGAAGCCACGGCAATCAGAGTGGCGAGAAGAAGTTTTTTCACTGTTATTCCTTAACCAAAAAGTGGACATTTTCTTGTGTGCGTGTAATTAACGTATTGATTCACAAGCGCGGGAATTCTATTAATGGTCAGAGTTATTTGTGAAATGAGAAATTCTACACTCGGTTGTGAGTTTAATTAAGGGCTGTAAATACAATCATGTATGTATTTACGTCTTGCGAATAATATGATGGATGCAGTATGAATAAAGAATAAAAAACGGCGAATTAAATTCGCCGTCAGAGATACGTTATCGCCTGAGCGATAATTTAATTAGAGGTATTTCAGCGTAATGGTCGCCTGACCATCCAGTTCGGTATCTTCGGTAATGGTCAGTCTGTCGGTATTTCTGATTGCCATGGAGACTTTCATTGGGAATACGGCCTGGGTAAAGGCCATCGGCACGAGTTCACCCGGTTTGGCGACGGACATGGTTTCGTAGTCATCCAGAACAAGACGACCCGTCGTATTTTTTTTCCATTTAGTCAGATTAGTGCCTCCCGCGGTAATCGCATCAGCAGGTGCGCCGTCTACCGTGACATATGGCAGGTTGGTATACACTGCCCATCCGCCAATCTTCTGACCCTCTTTGGTAAAACCTAAACCGCTTGTGTACTGAGGGCTGAATGTCGAGCTGCCATCAACGGCAGAATCATCGACTTCAATATAATGGCCGTCAGCCAGACTGTCTTTGCGGTTGTCGTACATTGTCCAGCCGACTTTGGTCGCAGAATTACAGGTAATTGTCATGGTGATATCACGCTGGCCGAGCTGGTTATCCTCAGTCGCGCTCAGTGAGCCCATTGATATTTTGCCATAATCTACTGCACCGCCGTTGCTCATTGTAGGAGTACATGACGCGTTGGTCAGTTTGCCTTGCACTTTCATGACGGCGGTGTTAGCCGCATGGGCTGCGGTCATGGACGTTGCCGCAGCGATGGCCGCGACAAGAAGAATTTTTTTCATTGTTGTTCCTTAACGAAGAGAAATTATAGAGCTGTCGACTAGTAATGTAATCAATAGGTTTTATATATGGGTGTAACCACGGGCAGTAGTATATTGTGGCTGCTCTAAATGGTGTATTTAGAATTTCTAAACGGGCAGTAATGAAAATATAAAAGCATAGATGGTGTGAATATTTTCACGCATTTTACGGGCATATTTCCGCTTTTTGTTGTTCAATTTATTATTGAAAGTTATTAGCGGTTTTCGTAAGGCCGGGAAGCATTCAATGCCCTTCCCGACGATAATATAATATTTTTTAATGAGATGGGGCAGGCTGGATCCCTGAAGCCTGCTAAAAAAATAAGAATAAGACGTTATCGCGTAAACAGGTTACACCACTCGCCCGGCGAAGCTCGCCGGGCAACATAGTTTAGCGTACCGCCTGCGAAAGCCAGGCAGAAAGCTCGCCCAACTCGATTGCCTGATCGGGGAACTCGCCATGTAACGCCTCACATGTCAACTGCACCGTGTCGGCCCGATACAAGCAGCCCTGTAAGCGGTTGGCCAGCGCCTCCAGCGGCGCAGGGTTCAGACTGTCCGTAAAGACCTGCGCCCGGGTAATGTGGCCTTTTTCCACGTCAAAATGAAGCTCCACGCCGCCCCAGGTGAAGCGCTCGTCCAGCAGGTGCGAGAAGGCCGGCGCCTGACCAAAGTTCCACTCCCAGCTGCTCTGACGGGCAAAGGTTTCAGCAAAGTTTGGCAGGTCAGGGGTGTTATCCGGGGAGATCACTTCGGCTTCGACCCGCTCGCCGTAGTGATCGAAAAACGCTTCGCGGATGGCATCGCAGATCTGTTCGTGGGTGATGCCCGGCAGTAATTCGATCAGGTTGGCGACGCGGCCACGCACGGAGGTGATACCTTTGGCCTGCAGCTTTTTCTTATCGGGATTAAGGTAATTCGCAAGACGGCTGAGGTCGGCATTCAGCAACAATGTCCCGTGATGGAATCCCCGGTCCAGGGTTTCACGGTAGGCGGAGCCGGAGACTTTGCGATCCCCGTCGGGGGTTTTGACGACCAGATCGTTGCGGCCTGACGCTTCGGCTGTCACGCCCAGCGATGTCAGGGCGTTAAGCACAATCGCGGTGGAAATGGTTTTATCGTATTCAGGTTTGCCCGCCATAAAGGTAAAGCAGGTATTGCCGAGGTCGTGAAATACCGCGCCGCCGCCGCTGCTGCGTCGCGCCAGGCGAACGTTATCCTCTTCCATACGCCGGGTATTACACTCTTTCCAGGGATTCTGCGCACGGCCAATCACCACCGTATCGGCGTTGCGCCATAAAAATAACACCCGTTGAGTGGCTGGCATCTGACGGAAGATGCACTCTTCTACCGCGAGATTGAACCAGGGATCGTGAGAGTCAGAGATAAGCAGGCGTAACGTCGTCATGGCAAAGTTCCTTTTCCGAATCGTAAGCCTACTTTATCACTATTCTTTCTTATCGCCCTCGTCCTCTTCGGGCACCGATTTACTGGCGGTCAGGAGGAAAGGCGATTGCTGCCAGCGGGTGCGTTTACCCTGCAGCAGCGTGCGTGCCAGCACCACACCGATGGCCAACGAGAGCAGCAGCATCAGGCGCAAAATATTGGTGGTGTTGTCCACCTGTTTTGCTTCGGTGGGCAGGGTGTGGGTGTCGAGCGTCAGGCGCAAATACCCGAGCGGACCATTTTTCCCCTGCACGGGTTCGACGATCTGCTGATTGAAATAGCCGCCGGCTTTTTTGCCGTCCAGCGCCAGCCTGTCACGGACGTCAACGTGCTCACCGGCACGGGCGATCAAGTCGCCCTGTTCGTCGTAGACACCGGCATCAAGAATACGGCTGTTTTCGGTTAACTGGCGTAATATCTGACCTATGCGCTTCTCGTCCGGCGTTTCGGTGCGCATCGCCGGGGCGATGTTGAGCGTGACCTGACGCGCCAGAGTTCGCGCCAGTTCCTCAAACTGCGGGTTACGTTGCCGCTGGTGATTCTGGCTGAACCACGATGCTCCTTGCATCAGCGCGACCAAGAGTGCGAGACATATCAGGACAATCACGGCACGATGAAGTCGGAATTTCAGTTTTGCGCGAGCCATATTCCACCTGCTGAAAATTTACGGCTTAATGTTGCCAGAAGTGATGGTTACAAGGTAGCCTCATGCGTTATTTTCCCTCTGGAACCTTCCGGCGCGAACGAATTCACAGGAGCTTCAATGCCGAACATTACCTGGTGCGACCTGCCTACGGATGTCTCTTTATGGCCAGGATTGCCGCTCTCTTTAAGTGGTGATGAGGTGATGCCTCTGGATTACCACGCTGGCCGTAGCGGCTGGCTGCTGTACGGACGCGGCCTGGACAAGCAACGCCTGACCCAATATCAAACCAAACTGGGTGCAGCGATGGTCATCGTGGCGGCCTGGTGCGTAGAGGATTATCAGGTCATCCGCCTGGCAGGTTCCCTGACGCAGCGCGCGACCCGCCTGGCGCATGATGCCGGCCTGGACGTGGCGCCTCTCGGCAAAATTCCACACCTGAAAACGCCGGGTCTGCTGGTGATGGACATGGATTCCACCGCCATCCAGATCGAGTGCATCGACGAGATCGCCAGGCTTGCCGGCAGCGGCGAGCTGGTGGCCGATGTGACCGAACGCGCGATGCGCGGCGAGTTGGATTTCACTGCCAGTCTGAGACAGCGTGTGGCAACCCTGAAAGGGGCGGACGCGAACATTCTGCGCCAGGTGCGTGATGAGCTGCCGTTAATGCCGGGGCTGACGCAGCTGGTGCTGAAGTTAGAAACGCTGGGCTGGAAAGTGGCTATCGCCTCGGGCGGGTTCACCTTCTTCGCCGACTACCTTCGCGACACGTTGCGCCTGACCACCGTGGTGGCGAATGAGCTGGAAATCATGGACGGAAAGCTGACCGGCCAGGTGATCGGCGATATCGTGGATGCCCAGTACAAAGCCAATACCCTGACCCGTCTGGCGGAAAAATATGAAATTCCTGTCGTCCAGACCGTTGCCATCGGTGATGGCGCGAACGACCTGCCGATGATCAAAGCGGCAGGCCTTGGCATTGCCTACCATGCCAAGCCTAAAGTGAATGAAAAGACGGAAGTCACCATCCGTCATGCTGACCTGATGGGGGTGTTCTGCATTCTCTCCGGCAGCGTGAATCAGAAATAACGAGGTAAACCGTGGCGAAAGCTCCAAAACGCGCATTTGTCTGTAATGAATGTGGTGCGGATTATCCGCGCTGGCAGGGGCAATGTAGCGCCTGTCATGCCTGGAACACCATCACCGAAGTGCGTGGTGTGGCGGCTTCGCCGAGCGTGGCCCGCAATGAACGCCTGAGCGGTTATGCCGGCAACGCCGGTGTCGCGAAAGTGCAAAAGCTCTCGGATATTAGCCTCGAAGAGCTGCCGCGTTTCTCGACCGGCTTCAACGAGTTTGACCGTGTGCTCGGCGGGGGAGTGGTGCCGGGCAGTGCGATCCTGATCGGCGGTAACCCGGGAGCGGGTAAATCAACACTGCTGTTGCAAACGCTCTGCAAGCTCGCCGAACAGATGAAAACCCTGTACGTCACCGGTGAAGAGTCCCTGCAGCAAGTGGCGATGCGTGCGCACCGTCTTGGCCTGCCAACCGGCAACCTCAACATGCTTTCGGAAACCAGCATCGAGCAAATCTGCATGATTGCCGAAGAAGAGCAGCCGAAGCTGATGGTTATCGACTCCATTCAGGTGATGCACATGGCGGATATCCAGTCTTCACCGGGGAGCGTGGCGCAGGTGCGTGAAACCGCTGCCTATCTCACGCGCTTTGCCAAAACGCGCGGTGTGGCGATTGTGATGGTCGGCCACGTCACGAAAGATGGCTCGCTGGCAGGGCCGAAAGTGCTGGAGCACTGTATCGACTGCTCCGTCATGCTCGACGGCGATGCCGATTCCCGTTTCCGTACGTTGCGCAGCCACAAAAACCGTTTTGGTGCGGTGAACGAGTTGGGCGTGTTTGCCATGACCGAGCAGGGGCTGCGTGAAGTCAGCAACCCGTCTGCCATCTTCCTCAGCCGGGGCGATGAAGTGACCTCCGGTAGCTCGGTGATGGTGCTCTGGGAAGGGACGCGTCCGCTGCTCGTGGAAATTCAGGCGCTGGTGGATCACTCAATGATGGGTAACCCACGGCGTGTGGCCGTTGGCCTGGAACAAAACCGCCTGGCGATCCTGTTGGCCGTACTGCACCGCCACGGCGGCCTGCAGATGGCGGATCAGGACGTGTTCGTCAACGTGGTCGGCGGGGTCAAAGTCACTGAGACCAGTGCGGATCTGGCGCTGCTGCTGGCAATGGTCTCCAGCCTGCGTGACAGACCGCTGCCGCAGGACCTGGTGGTGTTTGGTGAAGTGGGTCTGGCCGGGGAGATACGCCCGGTGCCAAGCGGCCAGGAGCGCATCTCCGAGGCGGCGAAGCACGGCTTTCGCCGCGCCATTGTGCCCGCCGCCAACGTGCCGAAAAAAATCCCGGAAGGGATGCAGGTCTTTGGCGTGAAAAAACTCGCAGATGCGTTAAATGTCTTTGACGACTTATAATTACGTATTCGATTTTGCAGGAGGCACCGTAATTTATGTCATCATTTGACTACATCAAGACCGCAATCCGCCAGAAAGGCTGCACGCTGCAGCAGGTGGCGGATGCCAGCGGCATGACCAAAGGCTACCTGAGCCAACTGCTGAACGCCAAAATCAAAAGCCCCAGCGCACAAAAGCTGGAAGCGTTGCACCGCTTTCTGGGGCTTGAATTCCCGCGTATGCAAAAGAACGTCGGCGTGGTATTTGGCAAGTTTTACCCGCTGCATACCGGGCACATCTATCTGATCCAGCGTGCCTGTAGCCAGGTGGACGAGCTGCATATCATCATGGGTTACGATGAAACCCGCGACCGTCAGCTGTTCGAGGACAGCGCCATGTCGCAGCAGCCGACCGTGCCGGACCGCCTGCGCTGGCTGCTGCAGACCTTTAAGTACCAGAAAAACATTCGTATTCATGCTTTTAATGAAGAGGGCATGGAGCCGTATCCGCACGGCTGGGATGTGTGGAGCAATGGCGTCAAAGCGTTCATGGACGAAAAAGGGATCACCCCGAACTGGATCTACACCTCTGAAGAGTCCGATGCGCCGCAGTTCCGCGAGCATCTGGGCATTGAAACCGTGCTGATCGATCCAAAGCGTACCTTTATGAACATCAGCGGGGCGCTGATCCGCGAAAACCCGTTCCGCTACTGGGATTACATCCCAACCGAGGTAAAACCGTTCTTTGTGCGCACCGTTGCGATTCTGGGCGGCGAGTCGAGCGGGAAATCGACGCTGGTCAACAAGCTGGCCAACATCTTTAACACCACCAGTGCGTGGGAGTACGGGCGTGATTACGTCTTCTCACATCTGGGCGGTGACGAGATGGCGTTGCAGTACTCCGACTACGACAAAATCGCGCTCGGTCATGCGCAGTACATTGATTTCGCGGTGAAATACGCCAATAAAGTGGCCTTCATTGATACCGATTTCGTCACCACCCAGGCGTTTTGCAAAAAATACGAGGGACGCGAGCATCCGTTTGTGCAGGCGCTGATAGACGAATACCGCTTTGACCTGGTGATTTTGCTCGAAAACAACACCCCGTGGGTTGCCGACGGGATCCGCAGCCTCGGCAGTTCCGTCGACAGAAAAGAGTTCCAGAGCATGCTCATCGACATGCTGCACGAAAATAACGTGGAGTTTGTGCATGTGGAGGAGTCAGATTACGACAGCCGTTTCCTGCGCTGCGTAGAGCTGGTGAAAGAGATGATGGGGGAGCAGGGGTAATTCCCCCCATCCTAACCCTCTCCTGAGGGAGAGGGCCGGTGTGAGGGGGAACACCCCCCTCAATACTCAACCACCACTTTGCCACGCATATGCCCGTCCAGCACTTTTCGGTGCGCTTCGGTGATGCTTTCGACGCTCAGCCCGTGTAGCGTTTCGCTCAGTGAGCTTTCCACCACGCCGTTATCCACCAGCTTCGCAACCTCGTTTAAGATCTCGCCCTGACGCGCCATGTCGGCGGTCTGGTACATGCTGCGGGTGTACATAAACTCCCAGTGCAGCGCGGCGGATTTGGATTTCAGCTTATCCTGGTTCAGCGGATGTGCGTTCTCAACGATGGAGCAGATATGCCCCTGCGGTGCGATCAGTTCACTGACGGCATCCCAGTGGCCGTCGGTATCATTGAGAATGAAAATGTAATCCACAAACGTCAGGCCCTGTTTAGCCAGTTCACCTTTCAGGTCCCGGTAATTCACCACGTGATCGGCACCGCGATCGCGACACCACTGAGCAGAATCTTCCCGCGAGGCGGTCGCGACGATCTTCACGTTGCTGCGATGTTTCGCAAACGGGATCGCCAGCGATCCTACGCCGCCCGCGCCGCCAATAATGAGCAGCGTTTTGTCCGGGCCGGCATCCTGGATATTCAGCCGTTCAAACAATCCTTCCCAGGCGGTGAGGGCGGTTAACGGCAAGGCTGCTGCGGCAGCCCAGCCGAGGCTTGCCGGCTTATGCCCGACAATGCGCGCATCGATCAGCTGATGGGTGGTATTGCTGCCCGGGCGGGTAATATCGCCCGCGTACCACACTTCATCCCCCGGTTTAAAACCGCTAACGCCTGCACCCACGGCTTTCACAATGCCGCTGGCGTCCCAGCCGAGAACGCGTGGTTCTGTCAGGCCGCTTCTGACGATGCCCGCGTGAACTTTGGTATCGACCGGGTTGATGGAAACGGCTTTTACCTCAACCAGCAGATCATGCTCGCCGGGTTGCGGCATCGGTTGGGTAATTTCAATGAAATCAGCAGGACTGTCTGGATTAACGGCAATGGCTTTAACTGACATGGTGAGCTCCTTTAGGGAAAGCGTGTTGTTGAGACTAGTCTATTAAGTGCTCAGTCGCGTGATAAGATGGACAATTAAGAACGAAGTGTTCGTACAGGATGAACAATCATGTTTAAACAACTTCAGGATATGGCGCTGTTTGCGCTGGTGGCAGAGCTGGGCAGTTTTACCGCGGCGGCACAGAAAGCTGAGCTGCCGAAATCCAGCGTCAGTCAGCGAATCAGCCAGCTTGAGCAGCAGGTGGGGATCCGCTTGCTCAATCGTACTACGCGCAGGCTGAACCTGACGTTCGCCGGCGAGCACTATCTGGTTCACTGCCGCGAGATGCTGGCGGCAAGTGAACGGGCGGAGTACGCCATTCAGCGGCTGCGTGAAAACCCCAGCGGTCGGCTGCGCATCACCTGCCCGGCCGGGATCGGCGCGACGCTGCTGGCGCATTTGAATGCGGAGTTCCAGCTCCGCTATCCGGACGTTTCGCTTGACGTGTCCATTTCTGACGACGTGCTCGACCTGGTCGAGTCAGGTTTTGACGTGGCGCTGCGTACCGGTAAGCCGCAGGACTCCTCTCTGATTGGTCGTATGATCGGTCATTGCCCGCGTTATATGCTGGCCTCACCGACTTACCTGGCGCGCCGGGAGCCGCTGACGCATCCCCGGCAACTGGTGGATCACCGCTGTATTACCCACAAGGCATGGTCTGAATGGCTGCTGCAAAGCGAAAGTGAGGATTACCGTTATCTGCCGGATAACGCCCATCTGACGGATAATCTGGTGTATGCGCGCGAATGTGCCATCGCCGGCGCCGGGATCACGCTGCTTCCCGCTTTTTTGCTTGAGGATAAGGTTGAAAAGGGCGCGCTGGTGAAGGTGCTGCCGGAGTGGAACGTCGAGGGGAACGATTTGTGGCTGGCTTACCCGAGCCGCAAGCTGAACTCGCCGGCGCTGATGCGTTATATCGACTTTGCGATGCAGTGTGATGAGGTGAAGCGGTTTTACGTGGGTGGGTGAACGGTGCGTCACTCACAGGGTGTAGGAACAAACAAAAAAAACGGCAACTGACGTTGCCGTTTTACATTTATTTCGCGATACGTTTGTACTTAATACGTTTCGGCTCCAGCGCATCTGCGCCCAGCGTACGTTTCTTGTACTCTTCGTATTCGGTGAAGTTACCTTCGAAGAACTCCACTTTCCCTTCGTCCTGGTAGTCCAGGATGTGGGTTGCGATACGGTCAAGGAACCAACGGTCGTGCGAGATAACCATTGCACAGCCTGGGAACTCCAGCAGGGCGTTTTCCAGTGCGCGCAGGGTTTCAATGTCCAAGTCGTTGGTCGGTTCATCGAGCAGCAGCACGTTACCGCCAACCTGCAGCAGTTTGGCCAGGTGCAGACGACCACGTTCACCACCGGAGAGCTCGCCCACGCGTTTACCCTGGTCGGTGCCTTTGAAGTTAAAGCGGCCAACGTAAGCGCGGCTTGGCATTTCGGTGTTACCGATACGCATGATATCCAGGCCGCCGGAGACTTCTTCCCACACGGTTTTGCTGTTATCCATGGCGTCACGGAACTGGTCAACGGAAGCCAGTTTCACGGTTTCACCCAGAGTGATTGAACCACTGTCTGGCTGTTCCTGACCGGACATCATGCGGAACAGGGTGGATTTACCCGCGCCGTTCGGACCGATGATCCCCACGATGGCACCTTTCGGTACGGAGAAGGTCAGGTCGTCAATCAGCAGGCGATCGCCATAAGACTTACGCAGATTGGTGACTTCAACCACTTTATCCCCCAGACGTGCACCAGGCGGAATAAACAGTTCGTTGGTCTCGTTACGTTTCTGGTATTCGGTGTTGTTCAGCTCTTCAAAGCGTGCCAGACGGGCTTTGCCCTTAGACTGACGGCCTTTAGCGCCCTGACGAACCCACTCCAGCTCTTTCTCGATAGACTTACGACGCGCGGCTTCCTGAGAGGCTTCCTGCGCCAGACGCTGGTCTTTTTGCTCCAGCCAGGAGGAGTAGTTGCCTTCCCATGGAATGCCTTCACCACGGTCAAGCTCCAGGATCCAGCCTGCAACGTTGTCGAGGAAGTAACGGTCGTGGGTGATCGCCACAACGGTGCCTTCGAAATCGTGCAGGAAACGCTCCAGCCATGCCACGGATTCCGCATCCAGGTGGTTGGTCGGTTCGTCGAGCAGCAGCATGTCTGGCTTTTCCAGCAGCAGACGGCACAGCGCCACGCGGCGGCGTTCACCCCCGGAGAGGTTCGCGATTTTCGCATCCCAGTCTGGCAGACGCAGGGCGTCAGCGGCGCGCTCGAGCTGCACGTTCAGGTTGTGGCCGTCATGCGCCTGGATAATCTCTTCAAACTTGCCTTGCTGAGCGGCCAGTTTATCGAAGTCCGCATCCGGTTCAGCGTATTTGGCATACACTTCATCCAGACCTTTCAGTGCGTTAACGACGTCAGAAACCGCCTCTTCAACGGATTCACGAACGGTGTGTTCCGGGTTGAGTTGAGGCTCCTGCGGCAGGTAGCCAATTTTGATGCCAGGCTGCGGACGGGCTTCACCTTCGATGTCTGTATCGATGCCGGCCATGATGCGCAGCAGGGTGGACTTACCGGCACCGTTGAGACCCAGAACACCGATTTTTGCGCCCGGGAAGAAGCTCAGCGAGATATTTTTAAGAATATGACGTTTCGGCGGGACAACTTTGCCGACACGATGCATGGTATAAACGAATTGAGCCACGTTGGACTTCGCCTCTTTTATCGTGATGAGAAAGAATATCAGCCTCGAAGTGTAGCCTTTTTCCCGTCCTAATCCCAGCCAGGAACGTCGGGAGTGTTAAAACGCGCAAGAAAGGTAAAAAAGTGTCCGCAACGTGGCGCGTTGCAGGATGCCTGGTTAGCATAAGTTAATTAGACTTTGACGTGGCAAGACGCTGCAATTGACGAAAAAACAATGAGGAAGAGCTTGTGGGAAAAGCCAAACAGGTGGTCTGGCGTCTGCTGGCTGCCAGCGTATGCGTGATGGCGGCAAGCCAGGCGGTGCATGCCGATTCACTGGATGAACAACGTAATCGCTACGCCCAGATTAAACAGGCGTGGGACAATAAGCAGATGGATACCGTGCAGGCGCTGATGCCGACCTTAAAAGCGTATCCTCTCTATCCGTATCTGGAGTATCGGCAGATCACTGACGATCTCATGAATCAACCCACGGTCACCGTGAATAACTTTATTCAGGCGAACCCGACGCTGCCACCCGCGCGGACGCTGCAGTCTCGTTTTGTGAACGAACTGGCACGTCGTGAAGACTGGCGTGGGCTGCTGGCGTTTAGCCCGGAAAAACCGAACACCACCGAAGCCCAGTGTAACTATTACTATGCGAAGTGGGTTACCGGACAGCAGGAAGAGGCCTGGGCGGGTGCGAAAGATCTGTGGTTGACCGGAAAAAGCCAGCCAAATGCCTGTGATTCCCTCTTTGGCGCATGGCGTGCGTCAGGTAAGCAGGATCCGCTGGCGTACCTTGAACGTATTCGCCTGGCGATGAAAGCCGGAAACACGCGGCTGGTTACCACGCTTGCGGGACAAATGCCGTCTGATTATCAGACGATCTCAACCGCCGTCATCGCCCTGGCGAACGATCCGAACAGCGTACTGACCTTTGCCCGCAGCACCGGCGCGACCGATTTTACCCGCCAGATGGCCGCGGTGGCTTTTGCCAGCGTGGCGCGTGACGACGTGGAAAATGCGCGGCTGATGATCCCGCAGCTGGTGCAGGCGCAGCAGCTCAATGAAGATCAAACTCAGGAGCTGCGCGACATTGTGGCGTGGCGACTGATGAGCACCGATGTAACCGACGAGCAGGCGCGCTGGCGAGACGATGCGATTATGCGTTCGAACTCCACGTCGCTGGTGGAACGCCGCGTGCGTATGGCGCTGGGGACGGGCGATCGCCGGGGGCTGAATACCTGGCTTGCGCGTCTGCCAATGGATGCCAAAGAGAAAGACGAATGGCGTTACTGGCAGGCGGATCTGCTGATGGAGCGCGGGCGTGACGATGAAGCCAAAGAGATCCTCCATGCGCTGATGCAGCAGCGTGGGTTCTACCCGATGGCGGCCGCGCAGCGACTGGGTGAGGAGTACACGTTCCGCATTGATAAAGCACCTGCTAACGCCAACCCGGCGTTGACTCAGGGGCCAGAAATGGCGCGCGTTCGCGAGCTGATGTACTGGAACATGGACAATACCGCCCGTAGCGAATGGGCGAATCTGGTGACCAGCCGTACGACCGATGAGAAGGCACAGCTTGCCCGCTATGCCTTTGATAACCACTGGTGGGATCTGAGCGTGCAGGCAACGATCGCCGGCAAGCTGTGGGATCATCTCGAAGAGCGTTTCCCGCTGGCCTATAAAGATCTGTTTGAGCGCTACACCAGCGGTAAAGACATTCCGCAAAGCTACGCCATGGCCATTGCCCGTCAGGAGAGTGCGTGGAACCCGAAAGTCCGTTCTCCGGTTGGGGCCAGCGGCCTGATGCAGGTGATGCCGGGAACCGCGACGCACACGGTGAAGATGTTTAACATCCCGGGATACAGCAGCCCGTCACAGCTGCTGGATCCGGAGACCAACATCAATATCGGTACCAGCTACCTGCAGTATGTTTATCAGCAGTTCGGCAATAACCGCATCTTCTCCTCAGCGGCGTATAACGCAGGCCCGGGCCGCGTGCGCACCTGGCTTGGCAACAGCGCCGGGCGCATTGACGCCGTCGCGTTTGTGGAAAGTATTCCGTTCTCGGAAACCCGCGGCTATGTGAAGAACGTATTGGCTTATGACGCCTACTATCGCTATTTCATGGGACAAAAAGATACCCTGATGAGCGATGCTGAGTGGCAGAGACGTTACTGATGGGGCGGGTTGTGTTATGCTGTACTCGTTAATGAGTACAACAGGCGACATAACATGACCCAGCATTCCCCGTATTCCTCGGCAATGGCCGAACAACGTCATCAGGAGTGGCTTCGTTTTGTGGAGTTGCTCCGCCAGTCTTACGACCAGGATCTGCATTTGCCTTTATTACAGCTGATGCTGACGCCGGATGAGCGTGAAGCCCTGGGCACACGCGTGCGGATCATCGAAGAGCTGTTGCGCGGTGAGATGAGCCAGCGTGAGCTTAAAAATGAGCTGGGCGCGGGTATCGCAACGATCACCCGCGGATCGAACAGCCTGAAATCCGCGCCGGTGGAACTGCGTCAGTGGCTGGAGTCTGTGCTGCTGGGCGCTCAGCGATAAATCACGTTATGGAACGGGCTCAGGGCCAGAATCACCGCCTGGTGGTAAACGCCTGAACGCGTCAGCGCGCCAGCGGTAAAGACGCCAATCGCGCCTTCTTTGCGGCCAATTTCATCGATGCCGGTGTACTGAGACATCACCGGCCCGAGCGCTTCACCCGCGGACACTTTTTCCAGAATGATTTTTGGCAGCGGCAGGGTTGCTGAACGCGCTTCTCCACGCTGTTCACGGTTCTCGATGACCACCCAGCTGAACGTCGCGCCTTCGTCGATACCCGCTTCAATTGCCACCCAGAAGTCAGCATCCGGTGCGGCAGCCCTGGCGTTTGCCACGCGATTTCGTGCGCCAGCGCGCGTTTCCTCGCTGCCAAACGGCTGTTCAGGCACGCCGCTCTCGACGCCGATGGCATCAATATGGCAGGATCCTTCGCCGAAAATCTCTTCGAATGCCCTTAGAATTGCCTGAATTTTGGCAGGATTGGTGGTAGCAGAGACAACATGGTGCATAATTAAGCTCGATTCAAAAAAAACTCATCGCAGTATAACGGAAAAAAAGCATGTTACAGGTATACCTTGTTCGCCACGGTGAGACGCAGTGGAACGCCGAGCGACGTATTCAAGGCCAGTCAGACAGTCCTCTTACTGAAAAGGGTGTGCAGCAGGCGTGGCAGGTGGCAGAACGCGCCAGAACGCTGGGCATTACGCATGTTATCACCAGCGACTTAGGTCGCACACAGCAGACGGCGCGCATCATTGCCGATGCCTGTGGTTGTGATGTCATGATCGAGCCGCGTCTGCGCGAGCTGGATATGGGCGTGCTGGAAAAACGGCATATCGATACGCTGACGGAAACGGAAGAGGGCTGGCGTCGCACGCTGGTCAACGGCACCGAAGATGGCCGTATTCCGGAAGGCGAATCCATGCAGGAGCTGAGCGTGCGCATGCATGCCGCGCTGGCGGAATGCCTGAAGCTTCCGGCCGGGAGCCGTCCGCTGCTGGTGAGTCACGGTATTGCGCTGGGCTGCCTGGTGAGCACGATTCTGGGGTTACCTGCGTATGCAGAGCGCCGTTTGCGTCTGCGCAACTGCTCTATTTCCCGTATCGACTATCAGGAAAGCGCGTGGCTGGCGTCAGGTTGGGTCGTAGAGATGGCAGGGGACATTTCGCATCTTGATGCCCCTGCACTTGACGAACTTCAGCGTTAACGACGTATCGGAATTAAGAATTCCATACGCAGATTGATGGGGCCTTCTTCCGGTTTAGCATCGCTTGCCGGATAGTAGCGCTCAATATCCTGACCTTTACGGCGATTCAGGTTCAGCATTGGCATGCAGGTTCCGTAAACGGTCAGGATAAATTCCTGTACACCCGTTCCCAGCCCTTCATAAGCGAACATCACGTATTCGCCGCCTTCCAGCACCACGGGCTTTGAACCCTGAATATAGCCATTCGCCAGCTCTGGCGTTAACGCGGTGGTGTAGAACACCTCCTGCTCGTCGTCTTTTTCCTGGCTTGGGTGCGTTTCGTTGAGACCATACAGGATGGGCGGGATCGCCGGTGCATGGCTCAGGAAGTCGCGCCAGAACTGAACGCGCATCTGATGACGGAATTCTGAAATCTGCTCCAGCGAACAGGAGTAGCTTTGCGTCGTACCAATCAGGTGCGTTTCTGGCAGGGTGATAAATTCATATTTCGGCATTGCAAACTCACCCAGACGCAACGGCGGACGCATGCCAAACGAGCTCCAGTCAGGCGAGCGGCGATAGAGCGCTGGCGTTAACGAGAACTGTTTTTTAAAGGCGCGGGTAAAGGTTTGCTGCGAGTCGAAACGATATTGCAGTGCAATATCCAGAATCGGCCGCGCGGTCAGGCGTAATGCCACCGCTGATTTTGACAGACGACGTGCGCGGATATAGGCCCCGATAGCATGACCGGTGACATCCTTGAACATCCTTTGCAGATGCCACTTGGAATAGCCTGCTTTAGCCGCCACATTATCCAGTGACAAAGGCTGGTCGAGGTGACCTTCCAGCCAGGTGAGCAGGTCGCGAATAATTCCAGCCTGATCCATATACTATCCTCATCCTTAAAACAGCAGGTGCCTGATAACAGGTTAGCGGATAATAGCATTTTTTGATGTTTTAGCATTCAGTGTTTTTTTTGCTCATTAATGCCTTTTGTTCCTCGTTTTGGGTGAATATATTCTAATCCTGTGATCTTGCTACATTTTTGTCTACAGTGTTGAATAATCGCTCAGCGTAATTCTTAAAAATGGTAACAATATGAAATACAAGACTTTGATCTTCACTGCCCTGATGTTGACGGTGGGGCACGCCGCGCAGGCGGAACAGATTGGTTCTGTCGATACCGTTTTCAAAGTGTTCGGCCCGGACCACAAGATTGTGGTGGAGGCGTTTGACGATCCGGACGTGAAAAACGTCACCTGCTACGTTAGTCGGGCGAAAACCGGGGGCATTAAAGGCGGGCTTGGGCTGGCTGAAGATACCTCCGATGCGGCAATCTCCTGCCAGCAGGTCGGTCCTGTGGAGTTGAGTGACAAAATCAAAAACGGCAAAGCGCAGGGCGACGTTGTGTTCCAGAAACGGACCTCGCTGGTGTTTAAAAAGCTGCAGGTGGTGCGTTTTTATGACGCCAAACGCAACACGCTCGCCTATCTGGCCTATTCCGACAAAGTGGTTGAAGGCTCACCGAAAAACGCCATCAGCGCCGTGCCGATCATGCCATGGCACTAATTCAGGGATGAATCATGCAGCAACCTCTGGTCTGGCTGGTTGAGGACGAAATCAGTATTGCCGACACGCTACTCTACATGCTTCAGCAGGAGGGGTTTGCGGTGAAGGCTTTCGGGCGTGGGTTACCGGTACTGGAAGAGGCGCGGCGGCAGGTTCCCGCGCTGGCGATTCTGGATGTCGGGTTGCCTGACATCAGCGGCTTTGAACTCTGCCGCCAGCTTCTGGCGCAGCATCCGTCACTGCCGATCCTGTTCCTGACGGCGCGAAGTGACGAGGTGGATAAGCTGCTCGGGCTGGAGATGGGCGCGGATGATTATGTCGCTAAACCCTTCTCCCCGCGTGAAGTCTGTGCCCGGGTGAGGACTATTCTACGGCGGTTACAAAAATCCACCGCCCCTGCCGAGATCGTGCGTATCGGGCAGTTTGAACTGAACGAACCCGCCGCCAGAATCAGCTGGTATGGGGAGCCTTTACCGCTCACGCGCTACGAATTCCTGCTGCTCAAAACATTGTTGCAGGCGCCGGGCCGGGTCTTTTCTCGCCAGCAGCTTATGGACAAAGTGTGGGGCGAAGACGGCGATAGCTTCGATCGTACCGTGGATACGCATATCAAAACCTTGCGCGCCAAGCTGCGCGCGGTCAATGACGGGCTTTCGCCCATCAGTACCCATCGCGGGATGGGTTACAGTCTGGGGCTTTATTAATGCGTATTGGCATGCGTCTGCTGCTGGGCTATTTCCTGATTGTCGCTATCGCCGCGTGGTTTGTGCTGTCTATCTTCGTGCAGGAGGTCAAGCCCGGCGTGCGCAGAGCCACCGAAGGCACGCTGATTGACACCGCGACCCTTCTGGCGGAAGTGGGGCGAGACGACCTGCTCGCAGGCAATCCGCAGCAGGGCCAGCTGGCTCAGGCTTTTTCTCGGCTCCATCAGCGGCCGTTTCGCGCCAACATTGGCGGCATTCATAAAGTCCGCAACGAGTACCACGTCTACATGACCGACGCCACGGGCAAGGTGGTGTTTGATTCGGCGGGCCTGGCGGTAGGAAAAGACTACTCCCGCTGGAATGACGTCTGGCTGACGCTTCGCGGGGAATATGGCGCGCGCAGCACCCAGAGCAACCCTGACGATCCGGAAAGTACGGTGATGTATGTTGCCGCACCGGTCATGGACAGGGGCAACATTATCGGCGTGCTGTCGGTCGGAAAACCTAACAGCGCCATGGCGCCGGTTATTCACCGTAGCGAGCGGCGGATCCTGTGGGCGGGTGGGGCACTGCTCGGGATTGCCCTGCTGATTGGTCTGCTGGTGGCGGGATGGATCAATCGTTCCATTGGCAGATTGTCGCGCTATGCCGATGCGGTGACCACGGACACGCCTCTCCCGCTGCCTAACCCCGGCAGCAGTGAGCTACGAAAGCTGGCGCAGGCGCTGGAAAATATGCGCATTCGCCTCGAGGGTAAGAATTACATCGAGCATTATGTGCATGCGCTTACTCACGAACTCAAAAGCCCGCTGGCGGCAATCCGCGGCGCGGCAGAGATCCTTAATGAGCAGCCACCGCCGGCGGTGGCCGCGCGGTTTATCGATAATATTCTGGTGCAAAACGCGCGTATGCAGTCGCTGGTGGAAAAACTGCTCTCTCAGGCGCGTCTTGAAAACCGGGTAGAGATAGAGCCGGTGAGCGTGAGTATCAGCACGCTGTTTTCACGGCTTGCGGATTCACGCTCCGCCGTTATCACGGCGAAAAATATCATCCTGACCTGCCAGCCCACTTCGCTGCAGGTGCAGGGCGACCCCGAGCTGCTTGAACAGGCCCTGGGCAATTTGCTGGATAACGCCATCGATTTTACTCCGCAGGGCGGGACGCTTCAGCTGGCTGCCGAGGAGACGCCAACCGAGATCCGGCTTACCGTAAGCGACAGCGGAAGCGGGATCCCGGACTATGCCATGGCGCGTATTTTTGAACGTTTTTACTCGCTCCCTCGCGAGAACGGGTTGAAAAGCAGCGGGCTGGGTCTGGCATTCGTGCAGGAGGTGGCGCGTCTGCATCAGGGGGACATTGCTCTGCATAACCAACCAGAAGGCGGCATGAAAGCCACGCTGACACTTCACCGTCACTTCACATAACTTCAAACTGGCCCCACATAGCCCCGGTACGCTCTCCACATCACAAAGGAGACGTAATGATGAAATCCCCCCTGTTCTGGAAAGTAAGCACCCTGCTGGGGTGCATTCTGCTGTTGTTAGTCCCGCTCTTTATGGTCAGTAACCTGATTTCGGAGCGTGAGAGCTACCGTAACGATGTTGAACACTCGCTTCGCCAAAGCACCAGCGGGCCGCAAAAGCTGGTAGGGCCGCTGATTGCCATTCCTGTCACCGAGGTTTTTTACAAACTTGAGGATGAGAAAAAGGTCGAATACAAAAAAAGCTACCTGCACTTTATCCTGCCGGAATCTCTGCTCGTTGAGGGAAATCAGCACGTGGAGTCCAGAAGCATCGGTATTTATGACGGGCAAATCTGGAACACCGATCTCAAAATAAAAGCGCAGTTTTCGACGGAGAAAATGGCGCAGCTGAAGGGCGAAACCATGACGCTGGGGCAGCCATTCCTGGTGATTGGCGTGGGTGATGCCCGGGGCATTGGTACGGTGAAGGTCGCAAAAATCAACGGTGAGACGCTCAGCGTAGAACCGGGAACCGGCGTGTATGGCACACTTGCCGGTATTCATATTCCGCTGAGTGATAAAGCCCTTGAGCCGAAAACGCTCGCTCTTGATATGTCGTTTAACCTGGCGGGGACGGGCAGTTTTGCGGTGGTGCCGGTCGGGCGTAACAGTGAAATGACGCTGAGCAGTAACTGGCCGCACCCGGGATTTATGGGATACTATCTGCCTGTTAAGCATCAGATTAGCGAGTCTGGTTTCCAGGCAAACTGGCAGAGCAGCTGGTTTGCTAACAATATGCAAAGCTGGTTCGCCGAGGGCGAGTCACCGGAATGGAGTTCTATCCCGGCCTTTAGCGTGACGGTTGCCACGCCAGCGGATCAGTACCAGCTGACAGACCGCGCGATCAAGTACGCTATTTTACTGATTGCCCTGACGTTTATGGCCTTCTTCGTGTTCGAAACCCTTACCGGATTGCGTCTGCACCCAATGCAGTATCTGCTTGTAGGGTTGTCGCTGGTCCTGTTCTATTTCGTCTTACTTGCCCTGTCTGAGCATGTCGGGTTTACGCCGGCCTGGATTATTGCAAGCCTTGTCGGCGCGATGATGAATGGTGTGTACCTGCAGGCGGTACTGAAAAGCTGGAGGCGAAGCGGGGTGTTTATTCTGGCGCTGCTGGGGCTGGATGTCGTGATGTGGTTCCTGCTGCGTTCTGAGGACAGCGCGTTGCTGCTGGGAGCTGCCGTACTGGCGATGGCACTGTTTGCGGTCATGTACCTGACGCGTCACCTTGACTGGTATTCGCTCTCTCAGCCGAAGCGTCCCGTCCCCCCCGTTGAACCTGATGCGGATACGATGCGAGTCTGGAAATAAAAAACGGCGCGAAAGCGCCGTTTTTTTACTTCAGTTGCCGGATTACTCCTGCAGGTCGCCGCAGAAACGATAACCTTCACCGTGAATAGTGGCGATAATTTCCGGCGTATCAGGCGTAGATTCGAAATGTTTACGGATACGACGGATGGTCACGTCTACGGTACGGTCGTGCGGCTTCAGCTCACGGCCGGTCATTTTCTTCAGCAGTTCTGCACGGGACTGAATTTTGCCCGGATTTTCACAGAAGTGCAGCATCGCGCGGAATTCACTGCGCGGCAGTTTATACTGCTCACCGTTCGGGCTAATCAGTGAACGGCTATTGATATCAAGTTCCCAGCCGTTGAACTTGTAGCTGTCTACGCTACGACGCTCTTCGCTGACCGTGCCCAGGTTCATGGTGCGGGACAGCAGGTTGCGTGCACGAATGGTTAACTCGCGTGGATTAAACGGTTTAGTGATGTAGTCATCCGCACCGATTTCCAGGCCAAGGATTTTATCAACTTCGTTATCACGGCCTGTCAGGAACATTAACGCGACGTTCGCCTGTTCACGCAGTTCGCGCGCCAGAAGAAGGCCGTTTTTGCCCGGCAGGTTGATATCCATGATCACCAGGTTGATATCATTTTCAGAAAGGATCTGATGCATCTCTGCGCCATCGGTCGCTTCAAAGACATCGTAGCCTTCTGCTTCGAAAATGCTCTTTAACGTGTTGCGTGTTACCAACTCGTCTTCAACGATAAGAATGTGCGGGGTCTGCATGTTTGCTACCTAAATTGCCAACTAAATCGAAACAGGAAGTACAAAAGTCCCTGACCTGCCTGATGCATGTCGCAAATTAACATGACCGGCCTAACGTGACTAAAGTACGTAATTGCGTTCTTGATGCACTTTCCATCAACGTCAACAACATCATTAGCTTGGTCGTGGGTACTTTCCCTTTGGACCCGACAGTGTCAAAAACGGCTGTCATCCTAACCATTTTAACAGCAACATAACAGGCTAAGTGACACCAGACACCCAATAAAACTACGCTTCGTTGACATATATCAAGTTCAATTGTAGCACGTTAACAGTTTGATGAAATCATCGTAGCCGAATGCTAGCCTTTGTCACAATTTTTCAATAAACCAACTAGTTGCGTACCTTGATTTATAAACGATACGAATCCAATCAGAAAAGAGTATTCATGAGGTCATTACCATTATAAAACATAAGGATAATAGCCTTCTGTTAACATTCTAACTGATTGTTCAGCCACAAAATAGTTTAGCGTTTTTAATTTGTTCTGAAACGCTATTTCGGTGATTTGTGTTGCATTTTTGTAAATTCGCGCCGCGTAATATGTTGAAGTGCATCACATTCTTACCCGCTAACTGATTAAAAAGAGAGCATAAATGCATCTGTCGATTGTACTGGTCGCCCCAGCCAGAGCCGAAAATATAGGCGCTGCGGCGCGTGCCATGAAGACCATGGGGTTTACCGATCTTCGCATCGTGGACAGCCAGGCGCACCTCGAGCCCGCGGCCCGTTGGGTGGCGCACGGTTCAGGGGATATTCTCGATAATATAACCACTTACGACACGCTCGCCGCTGCGCTGCACGACATTTCTTTTACCGTGGCGACCACGGCACGCAGCCGGGCAAAGTTCCACTATTACGCCACGCCGGCGGAACTGGTGCCGATGTTAACGGAGAAAAGCCAGTGGCTGACGAAGGCCGCGCTGGTCTTTGGGCGGGAAGATTCCGGTCTGACGAACGAGGAGCTGGCGTTGGCGGACGTCCTGACCGGTGCGCCGATGGTGGCGGATTATCCGTCGCTGAATTTAGGCCAGGCGGTAATGGTGTATTGCTATCAATTAGCCTCCCTAATACAAATTCCTCAACCCCAGGCTGAAGGGGCAGATGAAAACCAGCTGGCCGCACTGCGCGCTCGCGTTGACCATCTGTTATTACAACTCGGTGTCGCGGAAGATCAAAAAATGGCGGACTGGTTGCATCAGCGACTTGGGCGTCTTGAGCAGCGAGACACGGCAATGTTGCACCGTTTGCTGCATGATATTGAAAAAAAATTGGCCGAGTAAAATGCTGTCATAAGTTTTTACTATGGCGTATCCGTCTGTGCGGATGGGTTGCGTCTGGGAGAATCGGATGAAAATAAATCTGCAAGCAGCGGGACGTGAGAGCGTCCCGAATTGTGATCAAATTAAAAATTCATTGACTTAAGGTGCCCAATCCTTTAACCCTAAAAGAATACAGCACAGACAGATAATAATGACAGAGTACACAACATCCATGAAACGCATCAGCATCACCACCATTACAACAACCATCATCATTACCACAGGAAATGATGCGGGCTGACGCGTACAGGAAAAACAGAAAAAAGCCCGCACCCAAACAGTGCGGGCTTTTTTTTCGGCTAAAGGAAACGAGGTAGAACCATGCGAGTGTTGAAGTTCGGCGGTACATCAGTGGCAAATGCAGAACGTTTTCTGCGTGTTGCCGATATCCTGGAGAGCAACGCCAGGCAGGGGCAGGTCGCGACCGTGCTCTCTGCCCCGGCAAAAATCACCAACCACCTGGTGGCGATGATTGAAAAGACCATCGGTGGCCAGGATGCACTCCCGAACTTAAGCGACGCCGAGCGTATCTTCGCTGAGCTGCTGCAGGGACTGGCGGAGGCGCAGCCGGGTTTCCCGCTCGCACAGCTGAAATCGTTTGTTGAGCAAGAGTTCGCCCAAATCAAACACGTGCTGCACGGTATCAGCCTTTTAGGTCAGTGCCCGGACAGCATCAACGCGGCGTTAATCTGCCGTGGTGAAAAATTGTCGATTGCCATCATGGCGGGCCTGCTGGAAGCGCGTGGCCACAATGTGTCGGTTATCGATCCCGTTGAAAAACTGCTGGCAGTGGGTCACTACCTCGAGTCTACCGTTGATATAGCCGAATCAACCCGCCGCATTGCCGCGAGCAAAATTCCGTCTGACCATATGATCCTGATGGCGGGCTTCACCGCCGGAAACGAGAAGGGTGAACTCGTCGTACTGGGCCGTAACGGCTCCGACTACTCTGCTGCCGTGCTGGCAGCCTGTTTGCGCGCCGACTGTTGTGAGATCTGGACGGACGTCGACGGTGTATACACCTGCGATCCGCGCCAGGTACCGGACGCCAGGCTGCTGAAATCGATGTCATACCAGGAAGCGATGGAGCTTTCCTACTTCGGCGCTAAAGTTCTTCACCCTCGCACCATCTCTCCCATTGCCCAGTTCCAGATCCCTTGCCTGATTAAAAACACCGGTAACCCGCAAGCGCCGGGCACGCTGATTGGCGCCAGTACTGATGAAGACGGCCTGCCGGTGAAAGGCATTTCTAACCTGAACAATATGGCCATGTTCAGCGTTTCCGGCCCGGGAATGAAAGGCATGGTCGGTATGGCGGCCCGCGTTTTCGCGGCCATGTCCCGCAACGGTATCTCGGTTGTGCTGATCACTCAGTCCTCTTCTGAATACAGCATCAGCTTCTGCGTACCGCAGGGGGATTGTCTGCGCGCCCGTCGTGCGCTGGAAGAAGAGTTTTACCTTGAGCTGAAAGAAGAGCTGCTGGAGCCGCTTTCTATCCAGGAACGCCTGGCGGTTATCTCGGTTGTGGGCGACGGTATGCGTACGCTGCGCGGTATCTCGGCCAAATTCTTTGCGGCGCTGGCCAGGGCCAACATCAACATTGTGGCCATCGCCCAGGGGTCATCTGAGCGTTCAATCTCGGTGGTTGTTGATAACGACGATGCAACAACCGGCGTTCGCGTGGTTCATCAGATGCTGTTCAACACCGATCAGGTGATCGAGCTGTTCCTGATTGGCGTGGGCGGTGTGGGTGGCGCGCTGCTGGAGCAGGTGAAGCGTCAGCAGGAGTGGTTGAAGAAAAAGCACATTGATCTGCGCGTGTGCGGTATCGCGAACTCAAAAGCGCTGCTGACCAACGTTCATGGTCTGAACCTGGAAAACTGGCAGACTGAGCTGAATGATGCCAAAGAGCCCTTTAATCTGGGCCGGTTGATCCGCCTGGTGAAAGAGTATCACCTGCTTAACCCGGTCATTGTCGACTGTACCTCGAACCAGGCGGTGGCCGATCAGTACGCCGATTTCCTGCGCGAAGGTTTCCACGTGGTGACGCCAAACAAAAAGGCCAACACCTCGTCGATGGATTACTATCACCAGCTCCGTCTGGCGGCGAGCAAGTCACGGCGTAAGTTCCTCTACGACACCAACGTGGGCGCGGGCCTGCCGGTGATCGAGAACCTGCAAAACCTGCTGAACGCGGGGGATGAACTGCAGCGTTTCTCCGGCATTCTTTCCGGCTCGCTGTCGTTTATCTTCGGCAAGCTGGATGAGGGCATGAGCCTGTCGGAAGCGACCCGTGCCGCGCGTGAACTGGGGTACACCGAGCCGGATCCGCGAGACGATCTCTCCGGTATGGATGTGGCGCGTAAGTTGCTCATACTGGTGCGTGAAACGGGCCGTGAGCTGGAGCTTTCCGATATCGTGATTGAGCCTGTTCTGCCTGCCGGGTTTGACGACAGCGGTGACGTGAACACCTTTATGGCCAATTTAGCGCAGCTAGACGACGCCTTTGCCGCACGCGTTGCGAAAGCCCGTGATGAAGGTAAGGTATTGCGCTATGTTGGCAATATTGAAGACGATGGTATGTGCCGCGTGAAGATTGCTGAAGTGGATGGCAACGACCCGCTGTTCAAAGTAAAAAACGGCGAAAACGCCCTCGCGTTTTACAGCCACTATTATCAGCCACTGCCGCTGGTGCTTCGCGGCTATGGCGCAGGGAATGATGTTACCGCGGCGGGTGTATTTGCCGATTTGCTGCGTACCCTGTCATGGAAGTTAGGAGTTTAACATGGTGAAAGTTTATGCCCCGGCTTCCAGCGCCAATATGAGCGTCGGATTTGATGTGCTGGGTGCGGCGGTGACGCCGGTGGATGGTTCGCTGCTGGGCGATACGGTAACGGTTGAAGCGGCAGAGAGCTTTAGCCTGAATAACGTGGGCCGCTTCGCCAGCAAACTGCCGACAGACCCGCGCGAGAATATCGTTTATCAGTGCTGGGAGCGGTTCTGTCAGGAGATTGGCAAAAATGTGCCGGTCGCCATGACGCTGGAAAAAAGTATGCCGATTGGCTCTGGCCTGGGTTCCAGCGCTTGCTCCGTGGTCGCCGGACTGGTGGCCATGAATGAGCACTGCGGCAAGCCACTGAATAATAACCGTCTGCTCGGGTTAATGGGCGAGCTGGAAGGGCGCATCTCCGGCAGCATTCATTATGACAACGTCGCCCCCTGCTTCCTCGGCGGTATGCAGCTGATGATTGAAGAAAATGGCATCATCAGCCAGCAGGTGCCAGGGTTTGATGAGTGGCTGTGGGTGCTGGCCTATCCCGGCATTAAGGTATCCACCGCTGAAGCGCGTGCGATCCTGCCTGCGCAGTATCGTCGTCAGGACTGTATCGCTCACGGACGTCATCTGGCCGGCTTTATTCACGCCTGCTACACCCGTCAGCCGCAGCTGGCAGCAAAATTAATGAAAGACGTTATCGCCGAGCCGTACCGCACTAAGCTGCTGCCTGGCTTTAACGAGGCGCGACAGGCGTCAATGGATACCGGCGCCCTGGCGTGCGGTATCTCCGGCTCCGGCCCGACGCTGTTCGCCCTGTGCGATAAGCCAGACACGGCGCAGCGCGTGGCGGACTGGCTCTCTAAACACTACCTGCAAAATCAGGAAGGCTTTGTTCATATTTGCCGTCTGGACACGGCTGGCGCACGAGTACTGGGATAACGAATGAAACTCTACAACCTTAAAGATCATAACGAGCAGGTCAGCTTCGCGCAGGCGGTGACTCAGGGACTGGGCAAAAATCAGGGGCTGTTCTTCCCCCATGACCTGCCGGAATTTCAGCTGACCGACATTGATGAACTGCTGAAGCAGGACTTTGTCACCCGCAGCACTAAAATTCTCTCTGCCTTTATCGGCGATGAAATCCCGCAGGAGCTGCTGGAAGAGCGCGTGCGTGCAGCGTTCGCTTTCCCGGCACCGGTTAAGCAGGTTGAGCCGGATGTCGGCTGCCTTGAGCTGTTCCATGGTCCAACCCTGGCGTTTAAAGACTTCGGTGGCCGCTTTATGGCGCAGATGCTGACCCACATCAGCGGCGACAAACCGGTAACGATTCTGACGGCGACCTCCGGCGATACCGGTGCGGCCGTTGCCCATGCGTTCTATGGTCTGAAGAACGTTCGCGTGGTGATCCTCTACCCGAAAGGCAAAATCAGTCCGCTGCAGGAAAAACTGTTCTGTACGCTCGGGGGCAACATTGAAACCGTGGCGATTGACGGCGATTTCGATGCCTGTCAGGCGCTGGTCAAGCAGGCCTTCGATGATGAAGAGCTGAAAGTGGCGCTGGGTCTGAACTCGGCGAACTCCATTAACATCAGCCGCCTGCTGGCGCAGATCTGCTACTACTTCGAAGCGGTTGCACAGCTGCCACAGGAGGCGCGCAATCAGCTGGTCGTCTCCGTACCAAGCGGCAACTTTGGTGACCTGACGGCGGGCCTGCTGGCGAAATCGCTCGGCCTGCCGGTAAAACGCTTTATCGCCGCCACCAACGCCAACGACACCGTGCCGCGCTTCCTGAAAGACGGTAAATGGGCACCGAACGCCACGCAGGCGACGCTTTCGAATGCGATGGACGTAAGCCAGCCGAACAACTGGCCGCGTGTGGAAGAGCTGTTCCGCCGTAAGGTCTGGCGTCTGGGCGATCTGGGTTACGCCGCGGTGACGGATGAGACCACCAAAGCCACTATGCGTGAGCTGAAAGCGGCGGGGTACACCTCTGAACCGCATGCGGCGATCGCTTACCGTGCGCTGCGCGATCAGCTGAATCCGGGGGAGTATGGCCTGTTCCTGGGAACGGCTCATCCGGCGAAGTTCAAAGAGAGCGTGGAAGTGATTCTGGGTGAAACGCTGCCGCTGCCAAAAGAGCTGGCCGAGCGTGCGGATCTGCCGCTGCTTTCGCATGAACTGCCCGCGGATTTCGCCGCGCTGCGTAAGTTGATGATGACGCGCGGATAACGGTTCTGTCCTCCTGTGCAGGCCGGGTAAGGTGAAACTTACCCGGCTTTTTTTATGGAGAAATTAAGGAGAAAAATAGCAGTAAAAAAGCAGAAATTCCCAATAAATGCGGTCACTTAGCGATTAGGATTGCAGAGAATAACATCCCCCGTCCTCCTCACGTATTCTCCTTACATCGGCCCACATCGGGTAAATGAATAAGGAGTCACCTATGTCTAAACTGAAACCTGCTCTGCTGGTGCTTTCAATGATGCTGGTCGCTCCGATGGCGGTTCAGGCCTCTGAAATCACCCTCGTCCCTGCGGTAAAACTGCAGATTGGCGATCAGGATAATCGTGGTCACTACTGGGATGGTGGTCGCTGGCGCGACCATGACTGGTGGAAGGCTCACTATGACTGGCGCGATAATCACTGGCGCCCACATGACGAGCATCACGATCGTCATCATGATGACCACCATCACGATCGTCACGACGACCCGCGTCCTGGCCCGGACTGGAAACACCATTAATGCAAAACCCCGCCATCTGGCGGGGTTTGTTTTACTGCTCGTGGCGCTTAAACACCAGTTCGCCTTTTCCCGACGCTTCTTCATCGAAGAAGTAGCCTTCGCTGTTGAAGCCGGTCAATTGCTCCGGCTTCGTCAGGCGGTTCTGAATGATGTAGCGGCTCATCAACCCACGCGCTTTTTTGGCGTAGAAGCTGATGACCTTGAACTTGCCGTTTTTCTCATCGAGGAAAACGGGCTTGATAATTTCCGCATCCAGCTTTTTCGGCTTCACCGATTTGTAGTATTCATCGGAGGCCAGATTGATCACCACATTATCGCCCTGAGCACGCAGCGCAGCGTTCAGTTTGTCGGTGATGATATCGCCCCAGAAATGGTACAGATCTTTGCCTTTAGGGTTTTCCAGGCGGATACCCATCTCCAGACGATACGGCTGCATCAGGTCCAACGGGCGCAGCACGCCGTACAGACCTGACAACATACGCAGATGCTGCTGGGCGAAGTCGAAATCGGCTTCGCTAAAATCTTCCGCCTGCAGGCCGGTATACACATCACCTTTAAACGCCAGAAGCGCCTGGCGGGCGTTGTTCGGCGTGAAGTCCGGGTGCCACTCGTGGAAACGGGTCGCGTTAAGATCCGCCAGTTTGTCGCTGATGCTCATCAGCGAGGCAATTTGTGGCGCAGAGAGCTTACGCGCGATGTGAATCAGCTGTTGCGAATAGTCCAGCAGTTCAGGCTGGGTATAGCGCTCGGTGGCGAGCGGGCTCTGGTAATCGAGCGTTTTAGCAGGTGAAATCAGAATCAGCATATCCAGTCCTTGCAGGAAATTTAGAGCGACTTTAGCAAAAAATCGCCCTCAATTGATCGATAGCTGTTATTGCCGTGACAAATCATCCCAGGTGCCGGGCGCAATTTGCGCCTGGATGTCGGGATAACGCGAGGCATCAAAGACCGGCGGTACGCCCAGTTTGCGCTGACGAAGATAGTCCCGTGCAATAAGCGTAACCACGGGTGAGAGCAGCAGAATCGCCGTCAGGTTAGTGATGGCCATGAGCGCCATAAAGACATCCGCCAGTTGCCAGACTAGCGGCATGCTGAGCAGCGAACCTGCTAACACCATCAGTATCACCCCGAGGCGCAGTAGCGTGATCATACGGCGGGAGTCCACTTTCAGGAAAATAAGGTTATTTTCGGCGTAGAGGTAATTCACAACAATCGAGCTGAAGGCGAATAACAGCAGGATGAGCGAGACAAACCCGGCTCCCCAGCCGCCCGTCAGATTCACCAGTGCCTGCTGAAGCAGTTGTATGCCGGCTGTTTCCGATGAGTGAGGTACCGGGCCGGCCAGCAGCAGGATCATGGCGCTGGCGGAACAGATAATAATGGTGTCCGTAAAAACGCCAATCATCTGAACAATGCCTTGTGCCGCCGGGTGGGGCGGCCAGGACGCGGCGGCGGCGGCGGCATTGGGCGTTGATCCCATACCGGCTTCATTGGAGAACATTCCGCGCTGAAAGCCCGACATCAGCGCCTGGCTGAAGGTATAGCCCAGTGCGCCCGATGCCGCCTCGCGCCAGCCAAATGCGCTTTTGAAGATGGTTGCAATCACTTCCGGCACCTGCTCGATATGCCGTGCGGCGACGAACAGGCTGGCGGCAACCCATAGCAGCGCCATGACAGGCACCAGCCACTGCATCAGGCGGGCGACACCTTTTAGGCCGGTCGAAATGGTCAGCAGGATACAGAGGGCTAAAACAAGCCCGGTGATCCACTCCGGACACGCAAAGGCATAGCGCAAGGCATGGGCGACAGAATTCGCCTGAACGGTATTAAAAATCAGACCGTACGCGAGCAGTAAAAACAGCGAAAACAGCACGCCCATCCAGCGCATTCCTAAGCCACGCGCCATGTACCAGGCCGGGCCGCCGCGAAACTGTCCGTTTTTATCTTTTTCTTTGTAGAGTTGGGCGAGGGCGCTTTCGGCAAAGGAGGTGGCCATCCCGATAAGCGCCGTGACCCACATCCAGAAAACGGCGCCCGGGCCACCGGCGCTGATGGCCAATGCCACCCCTGCCATATTACCGCTGCCGAGGCGTGCGGCAATGCTGGTGCAGAGGGCCTGGAAAGAGGTTAATCCGCCCGGCTGGGGCGTGACGCTGTTTTTCAGACTTCTGCCAAATTTGCGAATATAACGAAACTGGATAAACCCGCTGCGTAGCGTAAACCAAATACCTGCACCCAGCAGCAGGTATATCATTATCGAACCCCAAAGGACTTCATTAATAAAGAAAAGAAAATCAGGCATTAACGTCCCTCTTGTTGATGCCAAAATGAATATGTAAGCGCTACCACTGATTGGACATGCTGTTACTTAGCAGCCTGTTAATATTCTGAGTTTATCATACTCTGTCTAAGCGCACTGTCTGCGGTTGCGCTACCCCTCCGTCGTGTTATCATCAGGGCAGACCGGTTACATCCCCCTAACAAGTAAACCTGTCATTTTTCCGCTGCAGGCATGCTGTCGGTAGCGTGAATTATCCAGGGCACGTTAAAAGAGAAACACTATCATGACGGATAAATTGACCTCCCTTCGTCAGTTCACCACTGTCGTAGCTGACACCGGAGATATCGCGGCAATGAAGCTGTACCAGCCGCAGGATGCCACCACCAACCCTTCTCTGATCCTTAACGCCGCACAGATCCCTGAGTATCGCAAACTGATTGACGACGCAGTGACCTGGGCGAAAGCACAGAGCAACGACCGCGCGCAGCAGGTTGTTGATGCCACTGATAAACTGGCCGTGAACATTGGTCTGGAAATTCTGAAACTGGTTCCTGGCCGCATCTCTACCGAAGTTGACGCACGTCTCTCCTACGACACCGAAGCGTCTATCGCCAAAGCAAAACGTCTGATCAAAATGTACAACGATGCCGGCATCAGCAATGACCGCATCCTGATCAAACTGGCGTCAACCTGGCAGGGTATTCGTGCAGCTGAACAGCTGGAAAAAGACGGTATCAACTGTAACCTGACGCTGCTGTTCTCCTTCGCACAGGCGCGTGCATGTGCGGAAGCCGGCGTATACCTGATTTCTCCATTCGTTGGCCGTATTCTGGACTGGTACAAAGCCAACACGGATAAGAAAGAGTACGCGGCATCTGAAGATCCAGGCGTCGTTTCCGTGACCGAAATCTACGAATACTACAAACAGCACGGTTATGAGACTGTGGTGATGGGCGCAAGCTTCCGTAACGTAGGTGAAATCATCGAACTGGCTGGCTGTGACCGCCTGACCATCGCCCCGGCACTGCTGAAAGAGCTGGCTGAAAGCGAAGGTGCTATCGAGCGTAAACTGTCCTACACCGGTGAAGTGAAAGCGCGTCCGGAGCGCATCACTGAATCTGAGTTCCTGTGGCAGCATAACCAGGATCCAATGGCTGTAGATAAACTGGCGGACGGTATCCGTAAGTTTGCTATCGACCAGGAAAAACTGGAAAAAATGATCGGCGACCTGCTGTAATCATTCTGCGTGACCGGGTCCCCGGTCACGCTACTTCTTTCGTACTCTGTCTGAATTTCCCCTCTGCGTGTATCATTCCCTTTAATCAGTACTTTTTTGAATGGAATGGATATGAATACCTTACGCATCGGCTTAGTGTCGATTTCTGACCGCGCCTCCAGCGGTGTTTATCAGGATAAAGGCATCCCCGCGCTGGAAGAATGGCTGGGCAGTGCGTTGACAACCCCCTTTGAGATCCAGACCCGCCTGATCCCTGACGAACAGCCAATTATCGAACAGACACTCTGTGAGCTGGTGGATGAGATGAGCTGCCACCTGGTATTGACTACGGGAGGCACCGGGCCTGCGCGCCGGGACGTCACTCCGGATGCCACGCTGGCGGTTGCCGATCGAGAGATGCCTGGCTTCGGTGAGCAGATGCGCCAGATCAGTCTACACTTTGTCCCGACGGCGATCCTCTCCCGTCAGGTCGGGGTGATCCGCAAGCAGGCATTGATTCTGAATTTGCCGGGCCAGCCGAAGTCCATCAAAGAGACGCTTGAAGGACTGAAAGCGGAAGATGGCAGCGTGATCGTGCACGGGATTTTTGCAAGTGTACCGTATTGTATACAGTTACTTGACGGCCCGTATGTAGAAACCGATGAGAAAGTGGTAGCAGCTTTTCGTCCGAAAAACGCTCGTCGCGAGACAATCTCCTGAAATTAATCAATATGTGACATTAGCTGAAGCGACGGTAGCGTGGTAAAGGTTTTACGGTATAGTAATTTTTTCTTTACGTTTGCTGTAAAAATAAATCCACAACACAAGCCAAATGGTTCGCTATGTCACATAACACCCGACCTCTGAATCGACAGGACTATAAAACTCTCACGCTCGCGGCCTTAGGCGGTGCGCTGGAGTTTTACGACTTTATCATCTTCGTCTTCTTCGCCGCCGTGGTGGGGGAGCTTTTCTTCCCGGCAGATATCCCGGAGTGGTTGCGCCAGGTGCAAACCTTCGGCATTTTTGCCGCCGGGTATCTGGCACGACCGCTGGGTGGCATTGTGATGGCCCACTTTGGTGACCTGGTCGGGCGTAAGAAGATGTTCACGCTCAGCATTTTACTGATGGCCGTGCCGACGCTGGCCATTGGTCTGCTGCCCACTTACGCCTCAATGGGCATTGTTGCTCCGCTGCTGCTGTTGCTGATGCGCATTCTTCAGGGGGCGGCAATTGGCGGCGAAGTGCCGGGGGCCTGGGTGTTTGTGGCGGAGCATGTGCCGGCGCGCCGCATCGGCATCGCCTGTGGAACCTTAACGGCGGGGCTGACTGTCGGTATCCTCCTCGGTTCAGTGTTGGCCACTATCGTGAATACCAGCATGACGCAACAGGCGGTTCACGACTGGGGATGGCGCGTACCGTTCCTGCTCGGCGGGGCGTTTGGCCTGGTGGCGATGTATCTTCGCCGCTGGCTGCAGGAGACACCTGTTTTCCTTGAGATGCAGCAGCGCAAGGCGCTGGCACAGGAGTTGCCGGTAAAAGCCGTGGTGGTGCGCCACCGGAGCGCGGTTGTGGTGTCGATGCTGCTCACCTGGCTACTGTCGGCGGGCATCGTGGTTGTTATCTTAATGTCTCCGGTATGGCTGCAAAAGCAGTACGGTTTTGCGCCGGCGGTAACGTTGCAGGCAAACAGTATCGCCACCATTATGCTCTGCTTTGGCTGTCTGGCCGCGGGGCTGGCCGTTGATCGTATCGGTGCCGGCCTGACTTTCATCATCGGCAGTCTGCTGCTGGCTGCGTCGAGCTGGGCGTTTTACCACCTGGCAGGCAGCCATCCTGAACAGCTGTTTCTGCTCTACGGTACGGTCGGGCTGTGCGTGGGGGTTGTCGGTGCAGTGCCGTATGTGATGGTGCGAGCTTTTCCGCCAGAGGTCCGCTTCACCGGGATCTCTTTCTCCTATAACGTCTCTTACGCCATCTTTGGCGGGCTGACGCCGATTGCGGTCACGGTGTTGATGGGAGTATCCCCGATGGCACCTGCCTGGTATGTGCTCGCGCTGTCGGTGATGGGGCTGGTGTTAGGCATTTGGCTTCGGCAGAAACAGGGATGTCGTGCCCGCGATGCGGACACGACAGAAGGATCAGTGTTTTTCACCAATCGGTAGAATGGTGCGGTCAAACTGCTCGTTCAGCACTTCACCCATTGCCAGGTAGATAGCGCTTGCGCCGCACACCAGACCAATCCAGCCGGCAATATGCACGATGCTTTCGTTATCCACGAGGTGGCCGATCGCCAGCAGGGCGAACAGCACGGTCAGGCTCAGGAAAACAAACTGCAATGCGCGGTTGCCTTTCAGGGTGCCGAAGAACATAAACAGCGTGAAGACGCCCCACAGACCGAGGTAAACGCCCAGGAAATGTGCGTTTGCCGCGTCTGCCAGGCCCATTTTAGGCATCAGCAGGATCGCGACCAGGGTCAGCCAGAAAGAACCATAAGAGGTGAATGCGGTTAAGCCGAAGGTGTTGCCTTTCTTATATTCCAGCAGGCCCGCGAAGATTTGCGCGATACCGCCGTAAAAAATGCCCATCGCCAGGATAATGCCATCCATCGGGAACATCCCGATGTTGTGCAGGTTCAGCAGGATAGTGGTCATGCCAAAACCCATCAGGCCCAGCGGAGCCGGATTAGCCAACTTAGTGTTGCCCATAAGTCCTCAAAAAAATCATCATTAATATGGTGAAATGGTTAAACCCGCGTCAGTTCTCCCTGACGGGGCGCGGCATCATAATGGGCGCAATCAATGCCGTCTATGATCTCATCAGGGTGAAATTAAAAATTTTTTTTACCGTTCCCCCTTGATGGACGCTGGCGCGACCCCATCTTGTAGTCAACCGCAGTGTGTGGACCTGAAAAAAATCAATTGTGGGCAGTTGAAAAAGCACGTTCTGCCCTTATTACAGGTACACAACCACATGTTGACTGAATTTTAAGTGGAGACGTTTAGATGGGTAAAATTATTGGTATCGACCTGGGTACTACCAACTCTTGTGTAGCGATTATGGATGGCACTACCGCACGCGTGCTGGAGAACGCCGAGGGCGATCGCACCACGCCTTCTATCATTGCTTATACCCAGGATGGTGAAACTCTGGTTGGTCAGCCGGCTAAACGTCAGGCAGTGACAAACCCGCAAAATACCCTGTTTGCGATTAAACGCCTGATTGGCCGCCGCTTCCAGGACGAAGAAGTTCAGCGTGACGTTTCTATCATGCCTTACAAAATCATCGCAGCAGATAACGGCGATGCATGGCTTGATGTGAAAGGCACCAAAACGGCACCACCGCAGATCTCTGCTGAAGTGCTGAAAAAAATGAAGAAAACCGCAGAAGATTACCTGGGTGAACCGGTAACTGAAGCTGTTATCACCGTTCCTGCTTACTTCAACGATGCTCAGCGTCAGGCAACGAAAGATGCTGGCCGTATCGCAGGTCTGGAAGTAAAACGTATCATCAACGAACCAACCGCAGCGGCACTGGCTTACGGTCTGGATAAAGAAGTTGGCAACCGTACTATCGCGGTTTACGACCTGGGTGGTGGTACTTTCGATATCTCTATTATCGAAATCGACGAAGTTGATGGCGAAAAAACCTTCGAAGTTTTGGCAACCAACGGTGATACCCACCTGGGTGGTGAAGACTTCGATACCCGTCTGATCAACTACCTCGTTGACGAGTTTAAGAAAGATCAGGGCATTGACCTGCGTAACGACCCGCTGGCAATGCAGCGCCTGAAAGAAGCCGCTGAGAAAGCGAAGATCGAACTGTCTTCCGCTCAGCAGACCGACGTGAACCTGCCGTATATCACTGCAGACGCGACCGGTCCTAAACACATGAACATTAAAGTGACCCGTGCGAAACTGGAAAGCCTGGTAGAAGACCTGGTGAACCGTTCCATCGAGCCACTGAAAGTCGCTCTGCAGGATGCTGGCCTGTCCGTGTCTGATATCAACGACGTTATCCTCGTCGGTGGCCAGACCCGTATGCCAATGGTTCAGAAGAAAGTGGCTGAATTCTTTGGTAAAGAGCCACGTAAAGACGTTAACCCGGACGAAGCAGTGGCTATCGGTGCTGCTGTTCAGGGTGGTGTGTTGACGGGTGATGTGAAAGACGTTCTGCTGCTGGACGTTACCCCGCTGTCTCTGGGTATCGAAACCATGGGCGGTGTGATGACGGCGCTTATCACCAAAAATACCACTATCCCTACTAAGCACAGCCAGGTGTTCTCTACTGCTGAAGACAACCAGTCTGCAGTAACCATCCATGTGCTGCAGGGTGAGCGTAAGCGTGCGGCGGATAACAAGTCACTGGGTCAGTTCAACCTGGATGGCATCAACCCGGCGCCACGCGGTATGCCGCAGATCGAAGTAACCTTCGATATCGATGCTGATGGTATCCTGCACGTTTCCGCGAAAGACAAAAACAGCGGTAAAGAGCAGAAGATCACCATTAAGGCCTCTTCCGGTCTGAACGAAGAAGAGATCCAGAAAATGGTTCGTGAAGCAGAAGCGAACGCGGAATCTGACCGTAAGTTCGAAGAGCTGGTTCAGACCCGCAACCAGGGCGACCATCTGCTGCACAGCACCCGTAAGCAGGTTGAAGAAGCCGGCGATAAACTGCCAGCTGAAGACAAAACGGCTATCGAAGCTGCACTGAGCGCGCTGGAAACGTCTCTGAAAGGCGAAGATAAAGCGGATATCGAAGCGAAGATGCAGGAGCTGGCACAGGCTTCTCAGAAGCTGATGGAAATCGCTCAGCAGCAGCACGCCCAACAGCAGGCTGGCGCTGACGCTTCTCAGAACAACGCGAAAGACGACGACGTTGTCGACGCTGAGTTCGAAGAAGTGAAAGACAAAAAATAATCGCCCTGATGCAGGGTAATTAATTGGCACGGGCGTAGGAGAACTCTCCACGCCCGTGCTCGCATGTTAAGGGGCTTAAAAAAACCAATGGCAAAGCAAGACTATTACGAGATTTTAGGCGTTCCGAAAACTGCGGAAGAGCGTGAAATCAAAAAGGCGTATAAGCGCCTGGCCATGAAATTCCACCCGGACCGCAACCAGGGTGACAAAGAGGCTGAAGCCAAATTTAAAGAGATCAAAGAAGCCTACGAAGTCCTGACCGATGCACAGAAACGTGCGGCCTATGACCAGTACGGCCACGCAGCCTTCGAACAAGGCGGCATGGGCGGCGGTGGATTCGGTGGCGGCGGCTTTGGCGGCGGCGCTGACTTCAGCGATATCTTTGGCGATGTTTTCGGCGACATTTTTGGCGGCGGTCGTGGCCGTCAGCGCGCGGCGCGCGGCGCCGACCTGCGCTACAACATGGATCTGACGCTGGAAGAGGCCGTACGTGGCGTCACCAAAGAGATCCGTATTCCGACGCTGGAAGAGTGTGACGTTTGCCACGGCAGCGGCGCGAAAGCAGGCACCCAGCCGCAAACCTGTCCAACCTGTCACGGTTCCGGTCAGGTGCAGATGCGTCAGGGCTTCTTCGCCGTGCAGCAGGCGTGTCCGCACTGTCATGGTCGCGGTACGCTGATTAAAGACCCCTGCACAAAATGCCACGGTCATGGTCGCGTTGAGAAAACCAAGACGCTGTCCGTTAAAATCCCGGCAGGCGTGGACACGGGCGACCGTATCCGTCTGGCAGGTGAAGGTGAGGCCGGCGAGCACGGTGCACCGGCAGGCGATCTGTACGTTCAGGTTCAGGTCAAGCAGCACGCCATCTTTGAGCGTGAAGGCAACAACCTGTACTGTGAAGTGCCCATCAACTTCGCCATGGCGGCACTCGGTGGCGAAATTGAAGTGCCAACGCTTGATGGTCGCGTCAATCTGAAGGTTCCAGGCGAAACCCAGACCGGCAAGCTGTTCCGCATGCGTGGTAAAGGTGTTAAATCCGTTCGCGGTGGTGCGCAGGGCGACCTGCTGTGCCGCGTGGTGGTTGAAACCCCGGTTGGCCTGAACGACAAGCAGAAACAGCTGCTGAAAGAGCTGCAGGAAAGTTTTGGCGGCCCGACGGGTGAGAAAAACAGCCCGCGCTCCAAAAGCTTCTTCGATGGCGTCAAAAAATTCTTCGACGATTTGACCCGCTGATCCGTTAGCTGGTGTTCATCTCAAAAAGCCCGGAAGCGATTTCGGGCTTTTTCTTTTTGTAGCTGTCCTCATGGCTATCACTCGGTAAAACTGAATATATACTCAACATTAATCTGCTTTTGCCGAGCTGTTTGGCCTGGTATTATGGTTTTACCGAAGTATTGCTGTAAGAGAGAGCCTACGTGAAATTAATACACCGTTTTTTTAGCAGTGAAGCATCAGGCGGCATCATCCTGATTATTGCCGCTGCGGCCGCGATGGCGCTGGCCAATATGGGTTTCACACGCGACTTTTACCACGCGTTTCTGGAAACTCCCGTCGAGCTGAAAGTCGGGGCGCTGGAAATTAACAAGAACATGCTGCTGTGGATCAACGATGCACTGATGGCCGTGTTTTTCCTGCTGGTAGGACTGGAGGTTAAGCGTGAGCTGGTCCTGGGTTCGCTTGCCAGCCGTCAGCGTGCCGCGTTCCCGGTAATTGCCGCATTCGGGGGGATGGTCATTCCGGCGTTGCTCTTCCTGGCGTTCACCTGGCAGGATCCGGTATCGCGTCATGGCTGGGCCATTCCGGCAGCAACGGATATCGCGTTTGCCCTGGGTGTGCTGGCCTTGCTGGGAAGCCGCGTGCCGGTGGCATTGAAAATCTTCCTGATGGCGCTGGCAATCATTGATGACCTGGGCGCGATTGTCATTATTGCGCTGTTCTACACCAGCGACCTGTCGATCCTGTCGTTGAGCGTTGCCGCAGGAGCGATTGCGGTACTGGCGCTGTTGAACATTTGCAACGTGCGCCGCATCGGGATCTACGTGCTGGTGGGGATGGTGCTGTGGACCGCGGTACTGAAATCAGGCGTGCACGCTACGCTCGCCGGGGTCATCGTCGGCTTCTTCGTTCCGCTTAAGCCGCAGGAGGGGAAATCGCCTGCTAAACAGCTGGAGCATGTACTGCACCCGTGGGTCGCCTTTATGATCCTGCCGCTGTTTGCTTTCGCTAATGCAGGCGTTTCGCTGGAAGGGGTAACCCTTGAGGGACTGACCTCAATGTTGCCGCTGGGCATTATTGCCGGACTGTTTATTGGTAAGCCGCTGGGTATTAGCCTGTTCTGCTGGCTCGCGCTGAAGCTGAAGCTGGCGTCACTGCCGCACGGTACCACGTTTAAACAGATCATGGCGGTGGGCGTGCTGTGTGGCATTGGGTTTACCATGTCGATCTTTATCTCAACGCTGGCTTTTGGTGCCCATGCGCCTGAGCTTATCGTCTGGGCGAAGCTGGGTATCCTTATCGGATCGTTACTGGCCGCAGTCACTGGCTATACCTTATTGAAGGTCAAACTGTCCGGACCGGTCGTTCAGGCATAACAGGAAACCGGGAGAAGAACACCTTCTCCCGCTACACGATCAGGGAGCGAAGACACGATGTCTCATTTGAATTACAACCACCTTTACTACTTCTGGCACGTCTATAAGCAGGGCTCGGTCGTGGGGGCGGCAGAGGCGCTCTACCTGACGCCGCAGACCATCACCGGGCAAATCAAAGCGCTGGAAGAGCGGCTGCAGGGCAAGCTCTTTAAGCGCAAGGGCCGTGGGATTGAGCCAAGTGAGCTGGGCGAACTGGTTTTCCGCTACGCGGATAAGATGTTCACCTTAAGCCAGGAGATGCTGGATATCGTTAACTACCGCAAAGAGTCAAACCTGCTCTTTGACGTCGGCGTGGCGGATGCGTTGTCAAAACGGCTGGTCAGCGGCGTGCTGGATGCGGCGGTGGTCGAAGATGAGCAAATCCACCTGCGCTGTTTTGAGTCCACGCACGAGATGCTGCTGGAGCAGCTGAGCCAGCATAAGCTGGATATGATTATCTCGGACTGCCCGATCGACTCTACGCAGCAGGAAGGGCTGTTCTCGGTGAAGATTGGCGAATGCGGGGTCAGCTTCTGGTGCATTAACCCGCCGCCGGAAAAACCGTTTCCTGCCTGTCTGGAGGAGCGTCGTTTGCTGGTGCCAGGCCGGCGCTCCATGCTTGGGCGCAAACTGCTGAACTGGTTTAACTCTCAGGGACTGAAGGTGGAGATCCTTGGCGAGTTTGATGATGCTGCGCTAATGAAAGCCTTTGGTGAGGCGCATAACGCCATCTTCGTTGCACCGACGCTGTACGTGCACGATCTCTATTCAGATAACAAGATTACGGAGATTGGCCGGGTCGATAACGTGATGGAGGAGTATCACGCGATATTTGCAGAAAGGATGATTCAACATCCGGCGGTACAGCGCATCTGTAACCGCGACTACTCGGCGCTGTTTACGCCACCGGCAATCTGAAGATATAAAAAAACCCGCGTTAAGCGGGTTCTTTTAAAACAAGCAACAACAAGTGGCGATTAAGCCAGTTTGTTGATCTGCGCGGTCAGGTTTGCTTTATGACGCGCTGCTTTGTTTTTGTGGATCAGACCTTTAGCAGCCTGACGATCCACGATTGGTTGCATTTCATTAAATGCGTTCTGCGCAGCAGCTTTGTCGCCAGCTTCGATAGCTGCGTATACTTTCTTGATGAAAGTACGCATCATAGAGCGACGGCTTGCATTGTGCTTACGAGCCTTTTCAGACTGGATAGCACGTTTCTTAGCTGATTTGATATTAGCCAAGGTCCAACTCCCAAATATGATCTATGTGGACAATTCAAAGGCCGAGGAATATGCCCTCTATACCTTCTTTTGTCAATGGATTTGTGCAAATAAGCGCCGTTGATTGGCGACGCTACGTTACGTAGTGATGGCGCAGGATTCTACCAGCTTGTCGCTCGTGAATACAGCTTTTCGGCACAAAAAACGCAGTTCCCGGGCAGATTTTTTTGCTGTGAAAGGACAGCCTGATGAAATCATTACGGCTTTCTGTTTTGCGCGAACAATCGCCGGTTAACCTTAACCGCTGTACAAGGTATACTTTGGCGATTTTCACTGTTTTGAGCCAGACATGAAGCTGATACGCGGCATACATAATCTCAGCAGAGCACCGCACGGGTGCGTGCTGACCATTGGTAATTTCGACGGCGTGCATCGTGGTCATCAGGCGCTGCTGCAGGGATTGCGTAAAGAAGGGGAGGCGCGTGGCCTGCCCGTTGTAGTGATGATTTTTGAGCCGCAGCCGCTGGAGCTGTTTGCCGGCGATAAATCACCGGCTCGCCTCACTCGCCTGCGCGAGAAGTTGCGCTACCTGGCAGAGTCCGGGGTGGACTACGTATTGTGCGTGCGTTTCGATCGCCGCTTTGCCGCGCTGACAGCACAAAATTTCGTCAGTGACCTGCTGGTCAGGCGCCTTGGCGTGCAGTTTCTGGCCGTGGGGGATGATTTCCGCTTTGGCGCTGGTCGTCAGGGCGATTTCTTGCTATTACAGAAGGCTGGCCTCGAGTACGGCTTTGATGTCACCAGCGCAATGACCTTTTGCGAAGGCGGCGTCCGGGTTAGCAGCACTGCGGTACGTCAGGCGCTGGCCAACGATGAACTGGATACGGCGGAAACGCTGCTGGGGCATCCGTTTAGCATTTCAGGCCGTGTGGTCCATGGCGATGCGCTGGGCCGCACCATAGGTTTCCCGACGGCGAATATACCGCTACGTCGTCAGGTCTCCCCGGTTAAAGGGGTATATGCGGTGGAAGTGGCTGGTCTGGGCGATAAACCGTATTTCGGTGTCGCCAATATTGGCACACGTCCTACAGTCGCCGGTGTCCGTCAACAATTAGAAGTGCACCTGCTGGACGTTGTAATGGACCTTTATGGTCGCCATATAGATGTGATACTGCGTAAAAAAATACGCAATGAGCAGCGATTTGCTTCGCTGGATGAACTAAAGGCGCAAATCGCGCGAGATGAATTAACGGCCCGCGAGTTTTTTGGGCGAGTAAACCCGGCTTAAATGCCTACGTGAAAAATACGGAACCGAGAATCTGATGAGTGACTATAAATCAACCCTGAATTTGCCGGAAACAGGGTTCCCGATGCGCGGCGATCTCGCCAAGCGCGAACCGGGAATGCTGGCGCGTTGGACCGATGATGACCTGTACGGCATCATCCGTGCAGCCAAAAAAGGCAAAAAAACCTTCATTCTGCATGATGGCCCTCCATATGCGAATGGCAGCATTCATATTGGTCACTCTGTAAACAAGATTCTGAAAGACATTATCGTGAAGTCCAAAGGCCTCGCGGGATATGACTCGCCTTACGTTCCGGGCTGGGACTGCCATGGTCTGCCAATCGAACTGAAAGTTGAGCAAGAGTTTGGTAAGCCGGGTGAGAAGTTCACCGCGGCAGAATTCCGCGCAAAATGTCGCGAATACGCGGCTACGCAGGTTGACGGTCAGCGTCAGGACTTTATCCGCCTGGGCGTGCTGGGTGACTGGTCACGTCCGTACCTGACCATGGACTTCAAAACCGAAGCCAACATCATCCGTGCGCTGGGTAAAATCATCGGTAACGGCCATCTGCACAAAGGCGCGAAGCCGGTGCACTGGTGCGTGGACTGCCGTTCTGCGCTTGCAGAAGCGGAAGTGGAGTATTACGACAAAACCTCTCCGTCAATCGATGTGGCCTTCCACGCGGTCGATCAGGAGGCGGTGAAAGCCAAATTTGGCGTGACCTCTGTCAACGGCCCCATCTCGCTGGTTATCTGGACCACCACCCCGTGGACGCTGCCAGCAAACCGCGCGATCTCCCTGTCCGGTGAGTTCGAGTACGCGCTGGTGCAGGTTGACGGTCAGGCGCTGATCCTGGCGAAAGATCTGGTCGAAAGCGTGCTGAAACGCGCGAACATCGCCGACTATACCGTGCTGGGCACCGTGAAAGGTGACGCGCTGGAGCTGATGCGCTTCAAACACCCATTCCTGAACTTCGATGTGCCGGCGATCCTGGGCGATCACGTGACGCTGGATGCGGGTACCGGTGCGGTACATACCGCCGGTGGCCACGGTCCTGACGACTACAGCATCAGCCTGAAATACGGTCTTGAAATCGCTAACCCGGTTGGCCCTGACGGTTCTTACCTGCCAGGCACCTACCCGGCGCTGGACGGTATCAACGTCTTCAAAGCAAACGACATCATCGTTGACATGCTGCGCACCAGCGGCGCGCTGCTGCACGTTGAGAAAATGCAACACAGCTATCCGTGCTGCTGGCGTCACAAATCTCCGATCATCTTCCGTGCGACCCCACAGTGGTTCATTAGCATGGATCAGAAAGGCCTGCGCGAGCAGTCCCTGAAAGAGATCAAAGGCGTGCAGTGGATCCCGGACTGGGGTCAGGCGCGTATTGAGTCCATGGTCGCTAACCGTCCTGACTGGTGTATCTCCCGTCAGCGTACGTGGGGCGTGCCAATGTCTCTGTTCGTGCACAAAGAGACGCAGGAACTGCACCCGAACACCCTGGCGCTGATGGAAGAAGTCGCGAAGCGTGTTGAAGTTGACGGCATTCAGGCATGGTGGGATCTCGATTCCCGCGACATCCTGGGCGCTGATGCAGACAACTACGAGAAAGTGCCTGATACCCTGGACGTGTGGTTTGACTCCGGTTCAACGCACGCGTCTGTTGTTGACGTGCGTCCGGAATTTGCCGGCCACGCGGCAGATATGTATCTGGAAGGTTCTGACCAACACCGCGGCTGGTTCATGTCATCGCTGATGATTTCCACCGCCATGAAAGGTAAAGCACCGTATCGCCAGGTGCTGACCCACGGTTTCACCGTGGATGGTCAGGGCCGTAAGATGTCTAAATCGATCGGTAACACCGTCTCTCCGCAGGACGTGATGAACAAACTGGGCGCGGACATTCTGCGTCTGTGGGTTGCTTCTACCGACTATACCGGCGAAATGGCGGTGTCGGACGAGATCCTGAAACGTGCTGCCGACAGCTATCGTCGTATCCGTAACACCGCGCGCTTCCTGCTGGCGAACCTGAACGGGTTCGATCCGGTAAAAGATATGGTGAAACCGGAAGAGATGGTGGTGCTGGATCGCTGGGCGGTAGGCTGCGCGAAAGCGGCACAGGAAGATATCCTGAAGGCTTACGAATCTTACGATTTCCACGAAGTGGTGCAGCGCCTGATGCGCTTCTGCTCCATCGAGATGGGCTCGTTCTACCTCGACATTATCAAAGACCGCCAGTACACCGCGAAAGCGGACAGCGTGGCGCGTCGTAGCTGCCAGACTGCGCTGTTCCACATCGCAGAAGCGCTGGTTCGCTGGATGGCACCGATCATGTCCTTCACCGCAGATGAAATCTGGGGTTACCTGCCAGGCGACCGTGAGAAGTATGTCTTCACCGGCGAGTGGTATGAAGGTCTGTTCGATCTCTCCAGCACCGAAGCGATGAACGATGCCTTCTGGGACGAGCTACTGAAAGTGCGTGGCGAAGTGAACAAGGTTATCGAGCAGGCGCGTGCTGACAAGAAAGTCGGCGGCTCGCTGGAAGCGGCAGTTACCCTGTACGCCGAGCCAGAGCTGGCGGCGAAACTGACGGCGCTGGGCGATGAATTACGATTTGTCCTGTTGACCTCCGGTGCGAAAGTTGCGGATTATGCCCAGGCGTCTGCTGATGCACAGCAGAGCGAACTGCTCAAAGGACTGAAAGTCGCACTGAGCAAAGCCGAAGGTGATAAATGCCCGCGTTGCTGGCATTACACCACTGATGTCGGCCAGGTGGCGGAACACGCAGATATCTGCGGACGCTGTGTCAGCAACGTCGCCGGTGACGGCGAGAAACGTAAGTTTGCCTGATGAGTAAAACTCTCTGTTCAACAGGACTGCGCTGGCTGTGGCTGGTGGTGGTAGTGCTGATTATCGATCTGGGCAGCAAGTTCCTGATCCTCCAGCATTTTGCTCTGGGGGAGACGGTGTCGCTGTTCCCGTCGCTTAACCTGCATTACGCACGTAACTACGGTGCGGCGTTTAGTTTCCTTGCTGACAGCGGTGGCTGGCAGCGCTGGTTCTTTGCAGGTATCGCTATCGGTATCTGTGTGGTGCTATCGCTGCTGATGTACCGTTCGAAGGCAACACAAAAGCTAAATAACATCGCCTATGCGCTGATTATCGGTGGCGCGCTGGGCAACCTGTTTGATCGCCTGTGGCACGGCTTTGTGGTCGATATGATCGACTTCTATGTCGGCGACTGGCACTTCGCGACCTTTAACCTCGCCGACAGCGCAATTTGCATCGGCGCGGCGTTAATCGTGCTGGAAGGCTTCTTGCCGAACGCGGCCGCGAAGAAACAGGCTTAAATGTAAATGCCGGGTGGCGCATGCGCCCCCGGCCTACAGAATGTCTGGCCTCCCGTCTCTTACCGGTGGGTCAAAACAAGCGAGCAATTTGCATGTCTAAATCCGTACAGAGCAACAGCGCGGTTCTCGTTCATTTCACGCTGAAACTGGATGATGGCTCCACGGCTGAATCCACCCGCAATAACGGCAAACCCGCCCTGTTTCGTCTCGGCGACACCTCCCTGTCTGAAGGTCTTGAGCAACAGCTGCTTGGCCTGAAAGAAGGCGAGAAAAAGGCATTTTCGCTGGAGCCAGATGCCGCGTTTGGCGTGCCAAGCCCGGACCTTGTTCAGTACTTCTCGCGCCGCGAGTTTATGGATGCAGGTGAGCCGGAAATCGGGGCGATCATGCTCTTTACCGCTATGGATGGCAGCGAAATGCCTGGCGTGATCCGCGAAATCAATGGTGACTCCATCACCGTTGACTTCAACCATCCGCTTGCCGGGCGCACCGTCCATTTTGATATTGAAGTGCTGGAGATCGATCCGGTACTGGAGGCCTGAAATGCAGATCCTGTTGGCTAACCCGCGCGGCTTTTGCGCCGGTGTAGACCGCGCTATCAGCATTGTTGAAAACGCGCTCGAGATTTACGGCGCGCCGATTTATGTGCGTCACGAAGTGGTGCATAACCGTTATGTCGTCGACAGCCTGCGCGAGCGTGGCGCGATCTTCATTGAGCAGATCAGCGAAGTGCCTGACGGCGCGATCCTGATTTTCTCCGCGCACGGGGTTTCTCAGGCGGTGCGTAACGAAGCGAAAAGCCGCGATCTGACCGTGTTCGACGCCACCTGCCCATTAGTGACCAAAGTGCATATGGAAGTGGCGCGCGCCAGCCGTCGTGGTGAAGAGTCGATCCTGATTGGCCATGCCGGCCACCCGGAAGTCGAAGGTACCATGGGCCAGTACAGCAACCCGGAAGGGGGGATGTACCTGGTGGAGTCGCCGGAAGATGTGTTTACGCTGAACGTCAAAAATGAAACGCGTCTCTCGTTTATGACCCAGACGACGCTCTCCGTTGACGATACGTCGGACGTGATTGACGCCCTGCGCCAGCGCTTCCCGAAAATCGTCGGCCCGCGCAAGGACGACATTTGCTACGCCACCACCAATCGCCAGGAAGCGGTGCGTGCTCTGGCTGAACAGGCGGACGTGGTGCTGGTTGTCGGTTCGAAAAACTCTTCTAACTCCAACCGTCTGGCTGAACTTGCGCAGCGAATGGGGAAAGCGGCCTATCTGATTGATGATTCCAGCGATATCCAGGAAGCATGGGTGAAAAACGTGGCCTGTGTCGGGGTAACCGCCGGCGCCTCGGCTCCGGATATCCTGGTGCAGAACGTGATTTCCCGTCTGCAGGAACTGGGCGGCGGCGAAGCGGTCCCGCTGGAAGGACGCGAAGAGAATATTGTTTTCGAGGTCCCGAAAGAGCTGCGTATCGACGCACGCGAAGTCGAGTAAGTTTCCTCGCGCATGACCCGAATGCCGGCCACGTCAGTGGCCGGCATTTTTATTGCTGATTAACTGTGATTCACCTGACACATTGCGCCTTTGATGCGCAGGTTAATCGTTTAAATTGTTATGCTGGGCGGGTTGTTCTCCTCGGGCCGGAGAAGACGATGACTTCAGATATTATCCTGCCGCCTCTGGTGGCCTGGGCCAGTGGTACACTTGCCCGCGGCGCACTTATTCTTAAATCCACACGCCTTGCCGATCTCAATGGTTTGTTTGCCGATCGAGACGCCTGGGCACAATGCGATCCGCATCAGACGGTGTATGACGTCGAAATGCTGGAATCGCCTGCACAGGAAGGGGCCTTGTTTGTCGGCGTAACCCATTTACATGCAGGTAAAATTGGCCGGGAATTCTTTATGACCCGTGGCCATTTTCATCAACGTCGTGAACAGGGCGAAGTCTATTTTGGACTGCGGGGAAGTGGCCTGCTTTTACTCCAGACGACATCCGGCGAAACCCGTCTGGAGTGCGTGATGCCGGGATCCGTCCATATTATTGCGCCTTTTACCGCCCACCGTTTAATCAATACCGGTGAGACCACGCTCTCTTCACTCGCGGTCTGGCCCGCCGTAGCCGGACACGACTATGCCGCGTTACCCGATGGTTTTGCCGTGCGGGTATTGACCACTGACGGTGGCTGGGAGGTTCAGAATGGATAACTTTGGGCTGGACATGACCATCACCCGGCACCCGCTGGGGTTCAGCTACGGTGAGGACGTCACTGGCCCGATGCCAGAGATCCGTAAGCTTGATGAGATCCGCGCGTCGTTACGGGACCCTGACTGCTCAGGCCCGGAAGACGTTTATGCTATTGCGATGGATGTCGCCCGTCTGGCAGACCGGCAGGAGCTGAAAAAACGCATGCTGCTGTTTGGGGTCGTGACCTACGCGACGGGAACGCTGGGTGAAGAGCCGATCCGCAGCCAGGGGCATGTTCACCGTAAAAGCCGTCACAGCGGCTGGTCTCCGCCCGAGCTGTATGAAATCTGGCAGGGGCGCGCCATTATCTATATGCAGGAGTATGTTGCGGACGATCCCGGGCGCTGTTTCGCCGTACTGGCCGGGCCGGGTGAAAAGGTGCTGGTTCCGCCTGGCTGGGGGCATGCCACTATCTCTGCCTCGCCGGATGAACCGCTGACCTTCGGTGCGTGGTGCGACAGGGAATATGGTTTTGAATATGATGCCGTGCGGGCGCGTAAAGGACTGGCCTGGTATCCGCTGCTGCAGGGGAGCCATATCATCTGGCAGCACAACACGCATTATCTGGCGGGGCGGCTACAGATGATCACACCGCGTCGCTACAGCGAATTCGGCCTGACGGATGAGCCTGTCTATACGCAATTTATTGCCGATCCTGCTCGCTTTCAGTTTATCTCTCGCCCGGATAAAGTGGCCGAGCTGTGGCATAACTTCCACCCATAAAAAAACCGGGGCATTGCCCCGGCTGTCTTATCCGGCAAACAGACCTGATGCGACGCCCAGCGCCGCCAGCGCAAGCAACACAATCATGGCCCTGACCGGGGAGACGCCACGTTTTGCCATCAGATACCAGGTGCCCAGAACCACCAGAAGCGGTAATAGCTGCAGGAAGATACCGTCAAGCATCTGCTGAACATGGATGTTAACCCCGTCACGGGTGATAAATTCCAGTCCGGTGCCCAGCTTAACGTAGCTTGCCGCCACGCCGCCCATCACAAATACACCCAGCAGAGACAAAGCTTCGCGCAGTCGCGTTGACTTGCTGCTCACCAGCATCTCGACCGATCCTGAGCCCATCTGGTAGCCTTTCAGAAACAGAAACCAGGATCCCGGGATAATGATGGCAAGCCAGGCGACGGTGTAGAACAACGGGCCAAGAACATTTCCTCCGGCGGCAAGCGCCATACCGATGCTCAGCAAAATGGGGATCAGCATGCCGGGGATCATTGAGTCACCAATCCCCGCGATTGGTCCCATCAGCCCCACCTTCAGGGTATTGATCGTTTCGCCATCAATGGGCTCGCCGTTGGCTTTTTTCTCTTCCAGCCCAAGCGCCATACCGTTTACGATGGCACCGATCTGCGGCTCCGTGTTGTAAAACGAGGCGTGGCGGCGCAGCATCTCGGTGCGCTGGGCGGCATCCGGGTAGAGTTTTTTGGCGACCGGTAACATGCTCAGACAGAAGCCGAACGATTCCAGACGCTCGAAGCTCATCGAAGAGAGGTTATGCATCATCCACGCTCGCCAGCAGCGGCGCAGATCTTTTCGGGTCAGTTTACGGTCTTCCATCAGAATTCATCCTCATCGTCGGCGGGCCTACCCGGCGTGACAGCCTGCGGCGCTTCCGGCTTATAGTTGTAATGAATTAATGCCAGCAGGGCGCCCACAATCACCAGTGCCACCATGTTGAGCTTCAGGAACACAATGCATATGAAGCCCACCAGGAAGTAGATCAGCATGCTGTAGCTTTTGATGATCTGCTTAAGCAGGATGGCGATCCCAACGGCCGGTAAGATACCCCCCAGCACGTTCATGGTCGAAAGCACGATGCCGGGCAGACTGTCCATAAACCCGCTGATGTACTGCGCGCCAAAATAGACGGCGATGAACGTCGGCACAAAGCGCAGAACAAAGTTCATCGCCTGCGGCCAGACCGCGCTGTTAAGATAAATTCCGCGCTCATCCCCGAGCTCAAGCGCCACGTCGGCGCGGTGGTTCCAGAACGAGTTCAATACCATCATGGCGTTAAACAGTATCGTTCCGGCAATGCCAATGGTCGCCGCCAGCGCCACGGCCACCTCTGGCCCTTTGCCCGACAGAATCCCCAGCGCGATAGCAGGATAAGCGACAAAATTGAGATCGGCAGGCATTGAACCGCCGGGGGTGACCATCGCGATATAAACGGCCTGCACCGCCACACCAATCATGATCCCGGTTTTAACGTCGCCCAGAATCAGGCCCACCAGCATCCCCGAAACCAGCGGGCGGGAGATGAGATACCAGCCACCCGTCAGGCCAAACAGCCAGGGACTACTGAGTGCACCGAGATAGCAAAGCAGACCGATGAGAGAAGCTTCGAAAATCATCATGCGCTCCTTATTTCAGTTTTTGCCGGGCGTCCTGCCAGTTGTAAAAACTGGCATCGGGCACCAGACGAAACTCGATGGCATGCCCCTGTTCAGTCAGCCAGTCAAAGGCTGCTGCCTCCTCTGGCGTTACGGACTGATTAGGGCCAATGGTGGTGGTATTGGCGCGGGCACTCATTGGCCCGACGTTAATTTTGCCATTGCCGTTCTTCAGGCTTATGCCTGCCTGTTCAAGGCGTTGCAGGGTGACAGGCGATTTGCCAATCACGAAGTAGCGCTTATCGCTGGCAATCACTTTCGGCAGCTTTTCGATGGCGGTCAGGGTATCGAACAGCCACACTCTGGTATCTGACACCGCGCCTTTCATTACCGACGAGAGCAGCGGATCGGCCGCGACGGCATCGTCAATTGCCACGATGCCATCACAGGGCAGCTCTTTGGCCCAGCGTGTGACGAGCTGCCCGTGGATCACCCGGTCGTCAATACGTACAAACGAAATGCTCATATAAGCTCCTTAGAAATCGTCGTTCTGGGCGGATTCCACCCGTTTTGCCTGAACCAGGGTGGGCTGCGTTAATTCGATGAGCTGCGCGGCGGCGGCATGGACATCCCGGGCCATCAGAATGTCGTCGGTGAGCAAGAGCATGGGGAAGTTGACTCCTGCCACCACGGCGACCGGCGGATGCGTCTGGGGATTAAACGCGTATTCGCAGGCCACATTCCACGGTGTTCCACTCTGCATATCGCACAGGACGACGATGCCGTCTGCGCCCGCACCTGCGCGGTGGTATGCCGCAGCGAAATCACGGCGAAACCCCGCTATGCCAGCCTGTGCGTTCAGACATACCGCCTGTCGATGAGGAAGATCGCCATACACCATTTTTCCGCTTTCCAGCAGGGCGGTGGCCAGCGGGCCGTGTGTCGCCACAATAATGTGAATCATGGTTAACCTCTTACCCAGGCTTTAATGGTGGCAATGGATTTACCGCAGCTCGGCCCTGACGGAGAAATACGGTATTCGCCTGCGTCAGCAGGGACGATAAACGTTTCTGCGTAGTGCACAACGAAGGGGGCGAATGCGCCGCCGGGGCTGTCTACCGTCGCCTCTTCACCTTCAACAAGATTAAGGACATTCATGCCTCCGTGGGGGGAGTGCGTCACCGGTTCACTGAACCAGTGGCGACGCGTTTCGATGAATTCACGCTCGTGAAGCCCGGTCCGCTCTTCGCGCCAGCCGGTGCCTTCGCCGAGGGGTTCACACTGATTTACAAGATGCTGTTCGACCCACTGCGTATCGCGTTGCCAGTCGATCACCTTTTCGCCATGCGCCAGATGAACCGGGCGGGGTTGCCCATCCATTCCCAGCCGTCCCCAGTCCCAGAGCTTGAAGGTGAAAATGTAAGGCGTGGCGCTGATCTCAAGTACCACGGTTCCTGCTCCAGAACAGTGAACCGTACCGGCGGGGATCAAAAAATGATCGTGCTTGTTCGCCGCAAGATGATTGACGAAGCGGGCGTCGTCGAACGGCTTTTCACCGCGGCTGGCCCGTCTGAGGTCGTCCATCATCGCTTCGGGCCGGGTACCCGTTCGGGTCCCCAGATACACCTGAGCCCCTGGCTCTGCCTCAAGGATGTAATAGCTCTCATCCTGGGTGTAATGCATACCAAAATGCTGCTGTATGTACTCCGTGGTCGGATGCACCTGAAAACTCAGGTTCTGCCCGCCGAGGGTGTCAAGCAGGTCAAAGCGGATGGGAAATTCCGCGCCAAAACGGGCATGCACTTTTTCACCCAGCAGCGCCCGGGGGTGCAGCAGCACCAAATCCAGAGAGGGGATCTCGATCCGCACCGCGCCGTAACGAAGCAACAGGCTGTTTTCCTCGGGCACGCAGTCAAAACACCATGCGTAGTTAGGCGCAGAGGGATCGAGATCGAATTTCTGTTTCATCCATTGTCCGCCCCAGACGCCGGGGTCGAAAAAGGGCACTACACGAAAAGGACGTTGGGTGGTGTGTTGCAACCCGGCGCGCAGTGCATCGCCGCCGACCATCGCCGGATCATCCGCCTGGGTGGTATCCAGGAGATAATCAGTACGCCGTAGCAGCGGGGTTTTGTGACGATCGAATACGCGCCACTCAATGAAAAAGGCGCGTTTGTAGCGACGCAGAATATCCTCGTTTTGGTTCGCTGCGCCCCAGTTAGCCAGTTCACCGCTGCGCATGCGCTGCTGGATCTCCCAGCGCGGTAAATCGGCGTAGACCAGAATATCGCCTGCATTAACCAGCGCGGCACCCGGCCCGTAAATAACGATTATCCCTTCGCGGCACAGTTCGACCTGCGCCTGCAACGCCTCGCGTTTCACCGGGTCGATGAATTCCTCGAGCTGGTGGCAGGAGAGCACGCCGAAGACGCGGTCGTCAGTGAGATGTCGGGCCAGCAACCGGCTTAAAGCATGTTCGTCGAGACGCATCTGTTCGGCATTGAGCGTCAGCGTGGCCCCCAATGCTGGCAGCAGTTTTGTCTCCAGTTCCTCCAGCCTGACGCCGGGGTAGCAGTCAATGACCAGCACGGTTCGTGTATATTGACCCGCTCTGTGGTTAAGCTCGCGCACAATCGCGTCCCAGCCCTGCCAGGCACAATCGTCATACCCCTCTACTGCGACTTCCGGGAATTTATCGTAAGTTGCCATCTTTTCTCTCCGTCTTCGTTGCTTAAGGTTATTCGATTAACCTTGTTTGGGAAGGGTGATTAACGCGATTAACCCGCCAGTTCTGGCGATAAGTGGCGAAAAGGCGGCCATTATGTGAAGAGGCTCACGCGCAAAAGTGCAAAATTAAGGTTATTCGATTAATCTGATGTGAACGACAAGGAGCGATCATGACGGGTATCACGCTGGCTGATGTGGCAAAACGCGCCGGGGTTTCAACCGCCACCGTATCAATGGTGCTGTGTAATAAAGGGCGGATCTCGCAACGGACCCGGGAGCGCGTACTTCAGGCGCTGGATGAATCGGGCTATGTTTACAATCAGACGGCAGCCAACCTGCGAAACCGCAGCAGTAATCAGGTGGGACTCCTGTTGCATGACATCACGAACCCTTTTTATGGCGAAATGACGGCAGGTCTAAGCCATGAGATGGAACGCCACGACCTTCTGCTGTTTCTGGCAAACAGCGAAGAGTCGTCCGAGCGACAGCAAAAGTTTGTGGATTCGCTGATGCGTAACAACGTCTGTGGCATGGTGCTGTGTGCCGCGCGAGAAACCCCGCAGGCCTTTTTCGATGGTCTTAAGCGACGCAATATTCCGGCAATTATGGTCGTGCGACCGCTAAACGATCCGGACTTTGATTTTGTGGGAACCGATAACTTCCTTGGCACCCAAATGGCGACAGAGCATCTTCTTAGGATGGGGCATCGTCAGATTGCCTTTATCGGCGGTAGCCTGAATTCGGGGTCTCGCGCTCAGCGTATCGGCGGATTTACCAGTAAATTACTGGAGTATGGTGTGACGCCGAATCCCGAATGGATCGTCACCTCACAGGCAAGCCAGAGTGATGGCGCGCGCGTGGCGGAAGCGTTGTTGATGAACCATCCGCAGATTACCGCGGCAGTGTGTTACCAGGACATTGTTGCCCTTGGCGTTATGCAGTGTTTACGCAAAATGGGACGCGAGCCGGGACGCCATTTTGCCCTGGTGGGCTTTGACGATATTACCGAGGCCGGGCTGGTACAGCCTGCACTGACTACCGTCTCCGTTGCCGCGAAGGAGATAGGGCGTAAGGCCGGCGAGCTTCTTTTCAGCCGGATACAGGGGAACCGGGAGCCGGCGAAACGCATTATTTTACCGCCCGCGCTGGTGGTCCGCGAATCGTGCGGTTTTCGCTGAAGATTATGCCTTTTGCTGATATTTCTTCCTGTTTATCATTAAATTCTAATTATCGTCGTTTTCAGTTGGCAGCATCTGCAAAGGCTGGTTAATCTGAAAACGGTTTACATCATTTTAACGTAAGAGAATAACTATGCATGATGCACAGATCCGTGTCGCCATTGCGGGCGCGGGTGGACGTATGGGTCGCCAGCTGATTCAGGCGGCACTACAGATGGATGGCGTGGCACTGGGCGCGGCGCTGGAGCGTGACGGCTCATCGTTGCTTGGCGCTGACGCGGGTGAGCTGGCGGGCGCGGGTAAGACAGGCGTTATCGTGCAGAGCAGCCTGGAGGCGGTAAAAGATGACTTTGATGTGTTCATCGATTTTACCCGTCCGGAAGGCACGCTCACGCATCTGGCATTTTGCCGTCAGCACGGTAAAGGAATGGTGATCGGCACCACCGGTTTTGATGATGCCGGGAAGCAGGCCATTCAGGATGCCTCACACGAGATTGCGATTGTCTTCGCCGCAAACTTTAGCGTGGGGGTGAACGTCATGCTGAAGCTGCTGGAGAAGGCAGCGAAGGTCATGGGCAGTTATACCGACATTGAGATTGTTGAAGCGCACCATCGTTATAAAGTCGACGCGCCATCCGGTACGGCGCTGGCGATGGGGGAAGCGATTGCTCATGCACTGGATAAAGATTTGAAAGACTGCGCGGTCTACACCCGTGAAGGGCACACCGGTGAACGTGTTCCCGGCACGATTGGTTTTGCTACCGTCCGCGCGGGCGATATCGTCGGCGAACATACGGCGATGTTCGCCGATATTGGGGAACGCGTCGAGATTACGCATAAGGCATCCAGCCGGATGACGTTTGCAAATGGCGCTGTACGCTCCGCCTTGTGGTTAAAAGGCAAGGGAAATGGTCTTTTTGATATGCGAGATGTGCTCGATCTCAACAATTTGTAACCGTTATTACCCATCGTGATGTGGTTATTGCAGTCGTAATGCTTTGATTGCATAGGGCAATATTTTATTGCCCTTTTATTTTATGTGTTTCATAGTAATTTTATTAATTTGCACACTAAAGTTCATCTCTTCCACGTGTTTTGTGTTATCTGAATGTAAATTTTGACCGTCTGGTCCACTTTTTGATGCCACGAAGCAGTCTTTCCCATTAAACTTGCCGCGCAAGCGTTTCCCGCAGTGATTTACCTGATCTTTTTGCCGCTTAAGCTCTCCTGGCTCTCTCAGGCTCGCAAAAGAATATGACAAATCTCCGTTTTAAGTTGACTTTTAGCCACCAAATCCCCAGAATGCCGCCGTTTGCCAAAAATCCGCTGGCAACACATTTGCATTGATTCATGACGCGGTTATGAATTAATATGCAAATAAAGTGAGTGAATATTCTCTGGAGGGTGTTTTGATTAAGTCAGCGCTATTGGTTCTGGAAGACGGAACCCAGTTTATCGGTCGGGCCATAGGGGCAACGGGTTCGGCGGTTGGGGAAGTCGTTTTCAATACTTCAATGACCGGTTATCAAGAAATCCTCACTGATCCTTCCTATTCTCGCCAAATCGTTACTCTTACTTATCCTCATATCGGCAATGTCGGCACCAATGCTGCTGACGAAGAATCCTCTCAGGTACATGCGCAAGGCCTGGTCATTCGCGACCTGCCGCTGATTGCCAGCAACTACCGCAATACCGAGGACCTCTCTTCCTACCTGAAGCGCCATAACATCGTGGCGATTGCTGATATCGATACCCGTAAGCTGACGCGTCTGCTGCGCGAGAAGGGTGCACAAAACGGTTGTATCATCGCAGGGGATAACCTCGATGCAGCCCTGGCGCTGGAAAAAGCGAAAGCTTTCCCGGGTCTGAACGGCATGGACCTGGCGAAAGAAGTGACCACAGCAGAAGCCTATAGCTGGACGCAGGGAAGCTGGACGCTGGCGGGAGACCTGCCGGAAGCGAAAAAAGAGAGCGACCTGCCATTCCACGTGGTGGCGTACGATTTTGGTGCCAAGCGCAACATCCTGCGTATGCTGGTCGACCGCGGCTGCCGCCTGACGGTTGTCCCGGCGAAAACCTCTGCTGAAGAGGTACTGAAGATGAATCCGGACGGTATTTTCCTGTCCAACGGTCCTGGCGACCCGGCACCGTGCGATTACGCTATCGACGCCATCAAATCCTTCCTGGAAACCGATATCCCGGTATTCGGCATCTGTCTGGGTCATCAGCTGCTGGCGCTGGCGAGCGGTGCCAACACCGTGAAGATGAAGTTCGGTCACCACGGTGGGAACCACCCGGTGAAAGATATCGATAACAACACGGTAATGATTACGGCACAGAACCACGGCTTCGCAGTGGATGAGGCGTCAATGCCGGCTAACCTGCGCGTGACCCACAAGTCTCTGTTCGATGGCACCCTGCAGGGGATTCATCGTACCGATAAGCCAGCGTTCAGCTTCCAGGGTCACCCTGAAGCCAGCCCGGGCCCGCACGATGCCGCGCCGCTGTTCGATCATTTCATCGAACTTATTGAGCAATACCGTAAGACCGCTAAATAATCAGGAGCCGAGAAGACCATGCCAAAACGTACAGACATAAAAAGCATCCTGATCCTTGGCGCTGGCCCGATTGTGATCGGCCAGGCCTGCGAATTCGACTACTCCGGTGCCCAGGCGTGTAAAGCCCTGCGCGAAGAGGGTTACCGCGTTATTCTGGTGAACTCTAACCCGGCCACCATTATGACCGACCCGGAAATGGCTGATGCAACCTACATCGAGCCGATTCACTGGGAAGTGGTACGCAAAATCATCGAAAAAGAGCGTCCGGACGCGGTTCTGCCTACCATGGGCGGCCAGACGGCGCTGAACTGTGCGCTGGAGCTGGAACGTCAGGGCGTGCTGGAAGAGTTCGGCGTGACCATGATTGGTGCGACAGCCGATGCCATTGATAAAGCTGAAGACCGCCGTCGCTTCGACGTGGCGATGAAGAAAATCGGCCTCGACACCGCGCGTTCCGGTATTGCACATACCATGGAAGAAGCGCTGGCCGTGGCGGCTGACGTTGGTTATCCGTGCATTATCCGTCCATCCTTCACCATGGGTGGCACCGGCGGCGGTATTGCCTACAACCGCGAAGAGTTCGAAGAGATTTGTGAACGCGGTCTGGATCTCTCCCCCACCAAAGAGCTGCTGATTGATGAATCGCTGATTGGCTGGAAAGAGTACGAGATGGAAGTGGTGCGTGATAAAAACGACAACTGCATCATCGTCTGCTCCATCGAAAACTTCGATGCGATGGGTATCCACACCGGCGACTCCATCACCGTAGCGCCAGCCCAAACGCTGACCGACAAAGAGTATCAAATCATGCGTAACGCCTCGATGGCGGTACTGCGTGAAATCGGCGTAGAAACGGGTGGCTCTAACGTTCAGTTTGCCGTGAACCCGAAAAACGGTCGCCTGATTGTTATCGAAATGAACCCGCGTGTTTCTCGCTCCTCCGCGCTGGCCTCGAAAGCCACCGGCTTCCCGATTGCGAAAGTGGCCGCGAAACTGGCGGTGGGATATACCCTCGATGAGCTGATGAACGACATCACCGGTGGCCGCACTCCAGCGTCCTTCGAGCCGTCCATCGACTACGTTGTGACCAAGATCCCTCGCTTTAACTTCGAGAAGTTCGCCGGCGCAAACGACCGTCTGACCACGCAGATGAAATCTGTTGGCGAAGTGATGGCGATTGGGCGTACTCAGCAGGAATCCCTGCAGAAAGCGCTGCGTGGCCTGGAAGTGGGTGCCACGGGTTTTGACCCGAAAGTGAGCCTGGAAGACCCTGAAGCGCTGACCAAAATTCGCCGCGAGCTGAAAGACGCAGGCGCAGAGCGTATCTGGTACATCGCCGATGCGTTCCGTGCGGGCCTCTCTGTTGATGGCGTGTTCAACCTGACCAACATCGACCGCTGGTTCCTGGTGCAGATTGAAGAGCTGGTACGTCTGGAAGAAAGAGTCGCGGACCTGGGTATCAATGGCCTGGACGCTGACTTCCTGCGCGTACTGAAGCGTAAAGGCTTCGCCGATGCGCGTCTGGCCAAACTGGCGGGCGTACGTGAAGCGGAAATCCGCAAGCTGCGTGACCAGTATGACCTGCACCCGGTCTACAAACGCGTGGATACCTGTGCAGCGGAGTTCGCGACCGACACCGCTTACATGTACTCCACGTATGAAGATGAGTGTGAAGCGAATCCGTCCGTCGACCGCGACAAGATTATGGTGCTGGGCGGCGGTCCTAACCGTATCGGCCAGGGCATCGAGTTTGACTACTGCTGCGTTCATGCCTCCCTGGCACTGCGCGAAGACGGTTACGAGACCATCATGGTCAACTGTAACCCGGAAACCGTGTCGACCGACTACGATACCTCCGACCGCCTCTACTTTGAGCCGGTAACGCTGGAAGATGTGCTGGAAATCGTGCGTATCGAGAAGCCTAAAGGCGTAATCGTGCAATACGGTGGCCAGACCCCACTGAAACTGGCGCGCGCACTGGAAGCCGCTGGTGTGCCGGTAATCGGTACCAGCCCGGATGCAATCGACCGTGCAGAAGACCGTGAACGTTTCCAGCAGGCGGTTGACCGTCTGAAGCTGAAACAGCCGGCCAATGCCACCGTCACCGCTATCGAGATGGCTGTTGAGAAGGCGAAAGAGATTGGCTACCCGCTGGTGGTACGTCCTTCGTACGTGCTGGGCGGCCGCGCGATGGAAATCGTCTACGACGAAGCTGACCTGCGTCGCTACTTCCAGACGGCAGTGAGCGTGTCCAACGATGCACCGGTTCTGCTCGACCGCTTCCTCGACGATGCCGTCGAAGTGGATGTGGATGCCATCTGTGACGGCGAAATGGTGCTGATTGGCGGTATCATGGAGCACATCGAACAGGCAGGCGTTCACTCCGGTGACTCAGCATGTTCCCTGCCAGCGTACACCCTGAGCCAGGAAATTCAGGACGTGATGCGCCAGCAGGTGCAGAAGCTGGCCTTCGAACTGCAGGTTCGCGGTCTGATGAACGTCCAGTTCGCTGTTAAAGACAACGAAGTCTACCTGATTGAAGTGAACCCGCGCGCAGCACGTACCGTACCGTTCGTCTCCAAAGCTACCGGTGTTCCGCTGGCGAAAGTGGCGGCGCGCGTGATGGCGGGCCAGACGCTGGCACAGCAGGGCGTGACGAAAGAAATTATCCCACCGTACTACTCGGTGAAAGAAGTGGTACTGCCGTTCAACAAATTCCCGGGCGTCGACCCGCTGTTAGGGCCAGAAATGCGTTCTACCGGGGAAGTGATGGGCGTGGGCCGCACCTTCGCAGAAGCGTTCGCGAAGGCGCAGTTAGGCAGTAACTCCACCATGAAAAAATCTGGCCGTGCGCTGCTCTCTGTTCGCGAAGGCGATAAAGAGCGCGTGGTTGACCTGGCGGCTAAGCTGCTGAAACAGGGCTTCGAGCTGGATGCAACCCACGGCACGGCCATTGTGCTGGGTGAAGCGGGCATTAATCCGCGTCTGGTGAACAAGGTGCATGAAGGTCGTCCGCACATTCAGGATCGCATCAAGAATGGCGAATACACCTACATCATTAACACCACCGCAGGTCGTCAGGCGATTGAAGACTCCAAGCTGATTCGCCGCAGCGCGCTGCAGTACAAAGTGCATTACGACACTACCCTGAACGGTGGTTTCGCCACCGCGATGGCACTGAACGCTGATGCCACCGAGAAGGTGATTTCCGTTCAGGAAATGCACGCCCAGATTAACAAGTAAGCCAACATACCCGGCAGTATTCGCTGCCGGGTATTATTCCTACCTTCAGAACCTTCTGGTTTTCCAACCGCATTCAGTCAGTTAGCCTAAAATGGTTAGGTCGATAACGAAATTCAACTGAGAGCAGGGGAAAACACCATGCAAAATAAACTTCTGATCGCGTCCGTTCTGGCTGCCACCGCCATGTTTACCGTTGCGGGCTGTTCATCTAATCAGGCAGTAAAAACCACGGATGGCCGTACGATAGTGACTGACGGTAAGCCGCAGGTCGATGATGACACCGGTCTGGTTTCCTATAAAAACGCCGAAACGGGTCAAACTGAACAGATCAACCGTGACCAGGTGAAATCCATGGGCGAACTGGATAACTAGTTCAGATTTCTGACGTTAGCCCGTCAATAATATTCACTATTAGCCTGTTGAATTACTGACTACACTCTTTTGGTAAAAGAAGGCAGTAAAACAACAGGCTAATTAATGATTCTGATAATTTACGCACATCCGTATCCGCATCACTCGCATGCAAATAAACGGATGCTTGAGCAGGTAAGGACGCTTGATAACGTAGAGATACGTTCCCTCTATCAACTTTATCCCGATTTTAATATCGATATCGCCGCCGAACAGGAGGCGCTCTCTCGTGCCGATTTAATTATCTGGCAGCATCCGATGCAATGGTACAGCACCCCTCCGCTCCTCAAACTGTGGATCGATAAAGTCTTTTCCCACGGCTGGGCGTATGGCCACAACGGTCACGCGCTTAAAGGCAAAAGCCTGATGTGGGCCGTGACCACCGGCGGGGGAGAAAGCCACTTCGATATTGGTGCTTTCCCGGGCTTTGAGGTGCTGTCACAGCCGCTGCAGGCGACGGCGCTCTATTGTGGGCTGAACTGGCTCCCCCCTTTTGCGATGCACTGTACGTTCGTTTGCGATGATGAGACGTTGCAGGCGCAGGCACGCCATTATAAACAACGGTTACTTGAGTGGCAGGAGGCGAACAATGGATAGCCATACGCTGATACAGGCGCTGATTTACCTCGGCGCGGCTGCGCTGATTGTACCCGTGGCGGTACGTCTGGGGCTGGGTTCGGTGCTGGGTTACCTCATTGCCGGCTGTGTCATTGGACCGTGGGGCTTCCGTCTGGTGACCGATGCCGAGGCGATTCTCCATTTCGCTGAGATCGGCGTCGTGCTGATGCTGTTTGTAATTGGCCTGGAGCTGGATCCCCGGCGGTTATGGAAACTGCGCGCTTCGGTATTTGGTGGGGGAGCGTTGCAGATGGTGGCCTGTGGTTTGCTGCTGGGCGGGTTCTGTATCCTGCTGGGCATGGACTGGAAAGTCGCGACTCTCATCGGCCTGACGCTGGCACTCTCCTCAACGGCCATTGCCATGCAGGCAATGAACGAGCGTAACCTGACGGTCTCTCAGATGGGGCGCAGCGCGTTTTCGGTGCTGCTGTTCCAGGATATTGCCGCCATCCCGCTGGTGGCGATGATCCCGCTGCTGGCCGCAAGCGGTGCCTCAACGACCATGGGAGCTTTTGCGCTTTCCGCGCTGAAAGTGGTTGGTGCCCTGGCGCTGGTTATTCTGCTTGGCCGCTACGTGACCCGACCGTTGCTGCGCTTTGTCGCTCGCTCCGGCCTGCGTGAAGTTTTCAGTGCCGTTGCGCTGTTCCTGGTGTTTGGCTTTGGTTTGCTGCTCGAGGAAGCCGGCCTATCGATGGCTATGGGGGCGTTCCTGGCCGGGGTGCTGCTGGCCAGCTCTGAATATCGCCATGCGCTGGAAAGTGATATCGAGCCGTTTAAGGGATTATTGCTGGGGCTGTTTTTCATCGGCGTGGGGATGTCTATCGACTTTGGCACGCTGGTAACGCATCCGCTGCGGATCCTCATCCTGCTGGTCGGTTTCCTGGTCATTAAGATGGGCATGTTGTGGCTGATAGCGCGTCCATTAACGGTGCCCAACAAGCAGCGTCGTTGGTTTGCCGTACTGCTGGGGCAGGGGAGTGAGTTTGCATTCGTGGTCTTTGGCGCGGCGCAGATGGCCAACGTACTGGATGCTGAGTGGGCGAAAGCGCTGACGCTTGCGGTCGCACTGTCGATGGCCGCAACGCCTGTTCTGCTGGTGGTGCTGGCGCGTCTGGAAAAAACGGGGAGCGAGCAAGAACGCGAAGCCGACGAGATCGACGAGGAGCAGCCACGGGTGATCATCGCCGGGTTTGGTCGCTTCGGGCAGATCGTGGGCCGTTTGCTGTTGTCGAGCGGGGTCAAAATGGTGATCCTCGACCACGATCCCGACCATGTTGAGACCCTGCGGAAATTCGACATGAAAGTGTTTTACGGGGATGCGACCCGTGTCGATCTGCTGGAATCCGCCGGGGCGGCGAAAGCGGAAGTGTTGATTAACGCGATCGACGATCCGGAGACCAGCATGCAGATGGTGGAGCTGGTCAAGGAACACTTCCCCGAGCTGACCATTATCTCTCGCGCCCGCGATGTGGATCACTACATCCGGCTGCGTCAGGCAGGTGTGGAGGCGCCAGAGCGTGAAACGTTCGAAGGTGCGCTCAAGTCTGGCCGGATGGCGCTGGAAAATCTGGGGCTAGGTGCCTATGAAGCACGTGAACGTGCGGACCTGTTCCGCCGCTTTAACACCGAGATGGTGGAAGAGATGGTGGCGATGGCGGGCAGCACAGCCACCGAGCGTGCAGCGGTGTTTAAACGCACCAGCGCGATGCTGACGGAAATCATTAACGAGGACCGCAATCACCTGTCGCTTATCCAGCGTCTCGGCTGGCAGGGCACGGAAGAGGGCAAGCATACCGGCGATCCGGCGGACGAACCGGAGAGTAAACCTTCCGCGTGAAGTGGAGTTGCCAGCAATATTAAAAAATTTCTCTATCTTTACTCAGCCGCCAGTCGACGAAAGATTAAGCTTTCCGTATAGTGGCGGCAATTTTTTGCATCCGGGAAATTTTCAATGATCAGTCTGATTGCAGCGCTGGCGGTGGACCGTGTTATCGGTATGGAAAATGCCATGCCGTGGAACCTGCCTGCCGATCTCGCATGGTTTAAACGTACTACGTTAAACAAGCCGGTAGTGATGGGCCGCCTGACCTGGGAGTCGATTGGTCGTCCATTACCGGGCCGTAAAAATATCGTTATCAGTAGCCAGCCTGGCACTGACGATCGCGTCGAATGGGTGAAGTCCGTAGACGAGGCCATTGCCGCATGCGGTAATGCCGAAGAGATCATGGTGATTGGCGGTGGGCGTGTGTACGAACAGTTCCTGCCGAAAGCACAGAAGCTGTATCTGACCCACATTGATGCGGAAGTGGAAGGGGATACGCATTTCCCGGACTACGATCCTGATGAGTGGGAATCTGTCTTCAGTGAATTCCACGACGCGGATGCGCAGAACTCCCACAGCTACTGCTTCGAAATTCTGGAACGTCGCTAAGTGAATTTCCCTCTCCCGTCCGGGGGAGGGAAATCCTCATCAGGAGGCAACGGCCTCGTCTTCCCCTAAGTCCAGCTGTCGGTTGGATGGCTGAACAAAGTACGTTTTATCTTCCCAGCGCAAGCAGGTTAACTCTCCACCCCAGCAGCAGCCGGTATCGAGACCGTAGATCCCCTCCGGTGTGCCTTTTCCTTCAAGCGACGCCCAGTGGCCAAACACCACGTTATAGGCGTTGGTCACCGGACCGGGAATGGCAAACCACGGTTTAAGAGGCGCAGGGGCGCTTTCCGGTGTCTCTTTGCAATACATATCCAGTTGCCCGTTCGGGAAGCAAAAACGCATGCGGGTGAAAGCGTTCGTAATAAAGCGCAGGCGGGCCAGACCGCTAAGATCTTCGCTCCAGTGATTCGGCATATCGCCGTACATCGCGTCGAGGAAGAAAGGATACGAATCGCTTGCCAGCACCGCTTCAACGTCACGCGCACAGGTTTTCGCCGTCTCAAGATCCCACTGAGGGGTGATCCCGGCATGCGCCATGACCAGTTTTTTCTCTTCATCGATCTGCAGCAGCGGCTGGCGGCGTAGCCAGTTGATGAGAACATCCGCGTCCGGGGCATCCAGCAATGGCGAGAGACGATCTTTGGGTTTGTTGCGACTGATCCCGGCAAAGACGGCCAGCAAATGCAGATCATGATTGCCCAGTACCATGCGCACGCTGTCGCCCAGTGATTTGACGAAGCGTAGAACGTCCAGCGAGCCAGGGCCACGCGCCACTAAATCGCCCGTCAGCCAGAGCGTATCTTGTCCAGGCGTAAAGTCGACCTGTTTTAACAATGCGATCAGTTCATCGTAGCAACCGTGAACGTCGCCAATCAGATATGTAGACATTAGATTAATGAATGAGTGTTGTAACGGCGAGACGGAACACAGGAATAGCAACGCGGAACACATTGCCATCGACGTCGACCATTTCGTAATGGCCCTGCATGGTGCCCAGCGGCGTTTCGATCACGGCACCGCTGGTATATTGATACTCTTCGCCAGGGTCGATGTGGGGCTGTTCACCAACCACACCTTCACCCTGAACTTCGATTTCGCGGCCGTTGCCGTTGGTGATAAGCCAGTAGCGCCCAAGCAGTTGCACAGGCATCCGCCCCAGATTGCGAATGGTCACGGTGTAAGCGAAGACAAAACGTTCTTCATCCGGTGAGGACTGGGATTCAACATAAACGCTTTGTACATGGACACATACGCGGGGCGAATCAATCATGGCTTAACTCTCCTTCGGCGGCGCATTTTCGCTGATGTAATTAGCCAGCTTGCAGTACTGTTCTACGGAAATATTTTCTGCACGCATTGCCGGGTCAATACCCAACTCAGTCAGCACTTCAACGGTAAACAGATTGCCCAGGCTGTTACGGATCGTTTTACGGCGCTGGTTAAAGGCTTCCGTAGTAATGCGGCTCAGCACGCGCAGGTCTTTCACCGGGTACGGCATTATTTTATGCGGTACAAGACGCACTACCGCAGAGTCCACTTTTGGTGGCGGCGTAAAGGCGGTTGGCGGTACTTCGAGCACCGGGATCACGTTGCAGAAATATTGCGCCATCACGCTCAAACGACCATACGCTTTACTGTTCGGCCCTGCAACCAGACGGTTAACCACCTCTTTTTGCAACATGAAGTGCATGTCGGCAATGGCATCAGTATAGCTAAACAGGTGGAACATTAGCGGTGTGGAAATGTTGTACGGCAGGTTACCGAACACGCGCAGCGGTTGGCCCATTTTTTCCGACAGCTCACCAAAGTTCATGGTCATGGCATCCTGCTGATAAATCGTCAGCTTTGGCCCCAGGAACGGATGAGTTTGCAGGCGTGCGGCGAGATCGCGATCGAGTTCGATAACGGTCAGTTCGTCCAGGCGTTCGCCTACGGGTTCAGTCAGAGCGGCAAGACCCGGGCCGATTTCGACCATAGCCTGACCTTTCTGCGGATTAATGGCAGACACGATACTGTCGATCACGAACTGATCGTTGAGGAAGTTTTGCCCGAAGCGTTTTCGGGCTAAGTGGCCCTGATGGACTCGATTAGTCATTGAGTATTAACAATCATTTTGATGGCGAGATTAAGCGCCGTAATAAAACTGCCGACATCCGCTTTCCCCTGGCCTGCCAGATCCAGCGCAGTACCGTGGTCAACGGACGTTCGAATAAAAGGTAAACCGAGGGTGATATTCACCCCGCGGCCAAAGCCCTGGTATTTTAGCACGGGCAAGCCTTGATCGTGGTACATCGCGAGCACGGCGTCCGCATTATCCAGGTATTTTGGCTGGAAAAGGGTATCGGCAGGCAACGGCCCGCTTAAGTTCATCCCTTTTGCCCGCATTTCTTCAAGCACCGGAATAATGGTGTCGATCTCTTCGGTACCCATATGCCCGCCTTCACCGGCGTGCGGGTTCAGGCCGCAGACCAGCACATGCGGCTGTTTGATGCCGAATTTGGTTTGCAGGTCGTGATGCAGGATCCCGATGATCTCCCGTAAAAGAGACGGAGTAATGGCATCCGGAATGGCCCTGATGGGCAAATGGGTCGTCACGAGGGCAACGCGCATTGCTTCTGTCGCCAGCATCATGACCACTTTCGGGCTGTGTGAGCGCTCTTCAAAGAACTCCGTGTGCCCGGTAAACGGTATCCCCGCCTCGTTGATAACGCCTTTGTGCACGGGACCGGTGATCAGGGCGGCAAATTCACCCTTCAGGCAACCGTCGCAGGCACGCGCCAGCGTCTCTACAACATAGTGGCCGTTTTCGGTACTGAGCTGACCCGGGATGACGGGAGTACGAAGTGGAACAGGAAGAAGCGTAAGCGTGCCGGCTTGCTGTGGTGCAGGCTGCTGGCCTTCAAGGTAGGGGATGAGCGTTAAAGGCAGACCGAGCAGCGTTGCCCGGTCTTGTAACAGTGTTGCATCAGCGCAGACAACCAGTTCCACCGGCCAGCTGCGCTGGGCGAGCTGGACAACGAGGTCAGGCCCAATCCCGGCAGGTTCGCCGGGAGTGATCACAACACGATGCTGTTTCATTAGTTACTCAGTACTTTCACATAAGCGCTGGCGCGTTGTTCCTGCATCCAGGTTGCTGCTTCTTCAGAGAACTTACGGTTAAACAGCATGCGGTAGGCTCTGTCTTTCTGCGCCGCGTCCGTTTTATCAACATTGCGGGTATCCAACAGTTCGATCAGATGCCAGCCGAAGGAGGAGTGCACCGGGGCGCTCATCTGGCCTTTGTTCAGCTTCATCAGTGCGTCACGGAACGCAGGATCGTAGATATCTGCGGCCGCCCAGCCCAGATCGCCGCCCTGATTAGCAGAGCCGGGATCCTGAGAGAACTCTTTCGCGGCATTCGCAAACGAGGTTTTTCCGCTCTTGATGTCTGCAGCAATCTGTTGCAGTTTCACGCGCGCCTGATCGTCAGTCATGATAGGTGACGGCTTGAGGAGAATATGGCGAGCGTGAACTTCGGTAACCGAAATGTTCTGACTCTGACCGCGCAGATCGTTCACTTTCAGGATGTGGAAGCCCACGCCTGAACGGATGGGACCCACGATGTCACCTTTCTTCGCCGTGCTCAGCGCCTGGGCAAAGATGGAAGGTAGCTCCTGGATACGTCCCCAGCCCATCTGGCCGCCTTTCAGCGCCTGTTGGTCAGCGGAGTAGGTGATGGCCAGTTTGCCAAAGTCACCGCCGTTACGTGCCTGCTCGACAATCGAACGCGCCTGGCTTTCAGCTTCCGCAGCCTGGTCGGAGGTTGGGTTCTCTGGCAGCGGGATCAGAATGTGGCTCAGGTTTAGTTCGGTGCTGGCGTCGTTCTGGTTACCCACCTGTTTTGCCAGCGCGTCCACTTCCTGAGGCAGGATCGTGACGCGGCGACGGACTTCATTGTTACGCACTTCCGAAATCAGCATCTCTTTACGGATCTGATTACGGTACGTTGCATAGCTGATGCCATCATAGGCCAGACGGCTGCGCATCTGGTCCAGGCTCATGTTGTTTTGCTTCGCGATGTTAGCAATGGCCTGATCGAGCTGCTCGTCAGTGACCTTCACACCCATTTTCTGACCCATTTGCAGGACAATCTGATCCATGATCAGACGTTCCAGGATCTGATGGCGCAGGGTTGCGTCATCCGGAAGTTGCTGACCTGCTTCACCCGAATTGAGCTTCACAGATTTCATCAAACCGTCAACGTCGCTTTCGAGCACGACGCCGTTGTTAACCACAGCGGCGACCTTATCAACAACCTGGGGGGCCGCGAAGCTGGTATTCGCAACCATAGCGACACCGAGCAGCAGCGTTTTCCAGTTCTTCATACTTTTTCCATTTCAATTAACCGCAAAGCGGATTACGTTGCAAATTAAGCACATTACAAGGAACTGCGGTACGGCAGAATGTTCGAGCGCAGCATCTGCTGCGTGCCCAGGCCGTAGTTGGAGCTCAGGCCGCGCAGTTCGACATTAAAGCCAATCACGTTATCGTATTTGCTCTGATTATTCTCAGTATTCCAGCCGTTAAGCTTACGTTCGTAACCGACACGCAGCGCGTAGCAGCAGGAGTTATATTGCAGACCAACCATCTGGTCAGCAGGTTTACTGGTGTTGGTGTCAAAGTAGTAAGCACCGACGATTGACCAGCGATCGGCGATTGGCCAGCTCGCTGCGCCACCCACCTGCGAGATGCCGTCTTTGTACTGTTCCGCGGTTGCATAGTCTGGCAACGTGGCCTGAATATATTCAGGGCTGGCGTAACGATAGGTCAACTGCAGCATACGGTCTTCATCACGACGGTATTCAATCGCCGCACTGCTTGTTGCAACATTGTTGAGACGCGTATCGTACTGCACACCCCCGCGTAAACCCCAGCGATCGGTCATACGCCAGTAGGTATCACCCGCCCACACCAGAGAACCCGTTTTGTTGTCTTTCTCCCAGTTAATGTTGTCATCACCGGTCCGGGACTCGGTGAAATAGTAGATTTGACCAACAGAAACGTTAAAACGTTCAACGGCGGCATCATCATAAACGCGTGTTGTGACGCCGGTCGTTAACTGGTTTGCTGACGCAATACGGTCGAGGCCACCGTAGGTACGGTCGCGGAACAGGCCGCTGTAGTCAGACTGCAGGAATGAGGAGTCATAGTTCTGAATGTTGCTTTGATCGCGATACGGCACGTACAGATACTGCATACGTGGCTCAAGCGTCTGGGTATAACCCTCCGCCAGAAGACCCATATCGCGTTCGAAGATCAGTTTGCCGTCCATTTTGAACTGTGGAAGCGTACGATTTACTGATTCCTCAAGATGCTTATTGTTACTGGAATTATAATCATCAATATTTTTTTGCTGATAGTGTGTCGCCATCAGCTTGGCTTCAGTATTCAAACTTGCCCAGTCGTTAGACCATGGCAAATTGATGGTTGGCTCCAGATGGACACGTGTCGCTTCTGGCATATTCGAATTAGTGTTAACGAAGTGGACCGCCTGACCATAAATTCGGGTGTCGAATGGACCTACATCATTCTGATACCAGTTAACGTCCAGCTGCGGTTCTGCACCGTACGTACTTGCCGTTTGGTTAGAGAAAACCTGGAACTGCTTGGTCGAGACCGTTGCATCAAAGTTTTGTAGCGCATAGCCCACACTGAAGATCTGCGTGGCATAGCCATCGGTACTCGAACCGTATTTTGACGAGAAATCGTTAAAATAGTATGGGTCACTAACCTTGGTGTAGTTAACGTTAAACCGCCAGACCTGGTCCATTACCCCGGCATGTTGCCAGTAGAACAACCAGCGGTGTTTATCACCTTCTGTTGGATGTTCATCCTGGAAGACTTTATCCGACGGCAGATAATCCAGTTCCATCAGGCCAGCGCCCGCCTGCGTCAGGTAGCGGAACTCGTTTTCCCACATAACGTTGCCGCGCTTATGGATATAGTGCGGCGTGATCGTGGCGTCCATGTTGGGCGCGATGTTCCAGTAATACGGCAGATAGAACTCAAAGTAGTTCGTGGTGCTGTATTTGGCATTCGGGATCAGGAAACCTGAGCGGCGTTTGTCACCCACAGGAAGCTGCAGATAAGGGCTGTAGAAAACAGGCACCGGACCGAGCTTGAAGCGGGCGTTCCAGATCTCGGCAACCTGCTCTTCACGGTCATGGATGACTTCACTTCCGACCACGCTCCAGGTATTAGACCCGGGCAGACAGGACGTGAAAGAGCCGTTTTCGAGAATCGTATAGCGGTTTTCACCGCGCTGTTTCATCAGGTCTGCATCACCGCGCCCCTGGCGACCTACCATCTGGTAATCACCTTCCCAGACGTTAGTGTCTTTGGTATTCAGGTTTGACCAGGCTTTCGGACCTTTCAGGATGACCTGATTGTCGTCATAGTGCACATTACCCAACGCATCCACCGTTCGTACCGGCTCGGCCGCACCTTCCGGCTGCTTCTGGTGTAATTGCACTTCATCTGCCTGCAGACGGCTGTTGCCCTGGTTAATATCCACATTGCCAGTAAATGTCGCATTGTCAGGATATGTGCCTTTAGAGCTATCGGCAGTAATGGTTACCGGCAAGCTATTCGTATCGCCCTTTACCAGTGGACGATTATAACTTGGGACGCCAAGCATACACTGCGAGGCGAGATCGGCCGCCAGTCCCTGTTGGCTGTACAGGGCGGTGCCAATCATTGTGGCCAGGAGGGTGGGGATACGTTTTTTCATACGTTGTATTTTATTGTTCCGTCATCAGTGGCTACGGCTTACAAACGCTCAGAGACTATCTTACTCATCAGCGCAGTACCAGCGTTAATCCTGCCCGTTTGCGCGCCAGAGTGTTAGGCTCGCTATCGAATGACGAGTATGATAAAGCAAATTATAGGCGATGTCCTTCAATTGACCGTGGCTTGAACACTGTGATGATGACGTTGCGTCGGCCAGGAACATGACTAACCGGGGAGTATATGCAGTATTGGGGTAAAATAATCGGCGTTGCGTTCGCCATCATCATGGGTGCCGGGTTCTGGGGGATCGTACTGGGGCTTATTATCGGCCATATGTTTGATAAGGCTCGCAGCCGCAAAATGGCCTGGTTTGCCAATCAGCGTGAGCGCCAGTCCCTCTTTTTCTCCACCACGTTTGAGGTGATGGGGCACTTAACCAAATCAAAAGGGCGTGTGACGGAAGCCGATATTCAGATAGCCAGCGTCTTTATGGACCGCATGAATCTGCATGGTGACTCCCGTCTCGCGGCACAAAATGCGTTTCGCATCGGCAAAGCGGATAACTATCCGCTACGCGATAAAATGCGTCAGTTCCGCAGCATCTGCTTCGGCCGTTTTGATTTAATTCGGATGTTTCTGGAGATCCAAATCCAGGCGGCGTTTGCCGATGGTTCACTTCATCCGAATGAACGCGATGTTTTATATGTTATTGCGGAAGAACTGGGCATCTCCCGTATGCAGTTCGACCAGTTCCTGCGCATGATGCAGGGCGGTGCGCAGTTTGGCGGCGGCTATCACCAGCAGTCCTCTGGCGGTGCCTGGCAGCAGGCGCAGCGGGGTCCGACGCTGGAGGATGCCTGTAACGTGCTGGGGGTGAAGCCATCGGACGATGTAACCACCATCAAGCGTGCCTATCGTAAGCTGATGAGTGAGCACCACCCGGACAAACTGGTCGCGAAAGGCTTACCGCCGGAGATGATGGAGATGGCGAAGCAAAAAGCGCAGGAAATTCAGAAAGCGTACGAGTTGATTAAAGAGAAGAAAAGTTTCAAATAAAAAAAGGCCCGACACTGTCGGGCCTTTTTTTCAGAAGTCGACTGGGGCTTTAAACGTCATTGCATTGCCAAAAACCGGATGGGTGATGGTGAGCGTCTGCGCATGCAGCTGCAGGCGTGGCGCCAGCGCCAGTGCATCGGGCGGCGCGTAAAATCTGTCCCCCAGAATCGGGTGCCCCAGCGCAAGCATATGGACACGCAGCTGGTGCGAGCGCCCGGTAATCGGCTTAAGCAGCACACGCGCAGTGTTATCTGGCGCGTACTCCAGCACTTCATACTCGGTTTGTGCTGCTTTGCCGGTTTCGTAACAGACCTTTTGTTTTGGTCGGTTCGGCCAGTCGCAGATCAGCGGTAAATCCACCAGCCCTTCCGCCGGCTGAGGATGCCCCCAGACACGTGCGACATACTGCTTTTTCGGCTCGCGATCGCGGAACTGGCGTTTCAGCTCGCGTTCCGCCGCTTTATTCAGCGCCACTACAATCACACCGCTGGTGGCCATGTCCAGACGATGGACAGACTCCGCCTGAGGATAATCACGCTGAATACGCGTCATCACACTGTCTTTGTGCTCATCCAGACGCCCTGGCACGGACAACAAGCCGCTGGGCTTGTTGACCACCATAATGTGCTCATCCTGATAAAGCACCACCAGCCAGGGATCCTGAGGTGGATTGTAAGGCTCCATCACCATCTTGCGCTCCGTTTACTGATGCGTCACAACGATAAGACGCAGGGCATCCAGACGCCAGCCTGCCTGATTAAGGCTTTCCAGCACCTGCTGACGGTTGCTCTCGATCGCCGCCAGTTCGTCATCGCGGATGTTTGGGTTTACCGCTTTCAACGCTTCCAGACGGGAGAGTTCCGCGGACAGTTTGTCGTCGGCTTCTTGACGTGCGGCATCAATCAGCGCCCGGGCCGCTTTTTCGATCTGCGTTTCACCCAGCTGTAGAATAGTGTGCACATCCTGCTGTACCGCGTTGACCAGCTTACTGCCGGTATGGCGGTTCACCGCACTCAGCTGGCGGTTAAAGCTCTCGAATTCAACCTGAGCGGCGAGGTTCGTGCCGTTTTTGTCCAGCAGCAGACGCACAGGCGTTGACGGCAGGAAGCGGTTGAGCTGCAGCTGTTTCGGCGCCTGCGCTTCGACAACGTAAATCAGTTCCAGCAACAGGGTACCCACTGGCAGCGCTTTGTTTTTCAACAACGAGATGGTGCTGCTGCCGGTATCGCCTGAGAGGATCAAATCCAGACCGTTGCGGATCAGCGGGTGCTCCCAGGTGATGAACTGCGCATCTTCGCGCGACAGTGCCACATCACGTTCAAAGGTGATGGTGCATCCATCTTCCGGCAGGCCAGGGAAATCCGGGACCAGCATATGGTCGGACGGGGTCAGGACAATCAAATTCTCGCCACGATCGTCCTGGTTTATGCCAACGATGTCGAACAGGTTCATGGAGAAGCTGATCAGGCTGGTGTCATCATCCTGCTCTTCAATGCTTTCAGCGAGCGCCTGGGCTTTTTCACCGCCGTTGGAGTGGATCTCCAGCAGGCGGTCACGGCCCTGTTCCAGCTGTGATTTCAGCGCTTCATGCTTATCACGGCAGGCTTTGATCAGTTCATCAAACCCGTCGGTGTTCTCTGGTGCGGCCAGATAGCCGATCAGATCGGCGTGCACCTGATCGTAAATCGGGCGGCCGGTCGGACAGGTATGCTCAAACGCATCCAGACCTTCGTGGAACCAACGCACCAGAACGGACTGGGCGGTTTTTTCCAGGTAAGGAACGTGGATCTGAATATCATGCGCCTGTCCAATACGATCCAGACGGCCGATACGCTGTTCCAGCAGATCCGGGTTGAACGGCAAATCGAACATCACCAGGTTGCTGGCAAACTGGAAGTTACGGCCTTCAGACCCGATTTCAGAGCACAGCAGAACCTGGGCACCGCTGTCCTCTTCTGCAAACCATGCCGCGGCACGGTCACGCTCGACGATGGACATCCCTTCGTGGAACACGGCGGCGCGAATACCTTCGCGTTCGCGCAGGACCTGCTCCAGCTGCAGCGCGGTGGCTGCTTTGGCGCAGATCACCAGCACTTTCTGAGAACGGTGCGCGGTCAAATAGCCCATCAGCCACTCAACACGCGGGTCGAAGTTCCACCAGGTGCCGGTATCGCCTTCAAATTCCTGGTAAATCTGTTCCGGGTAGAGCATGTCGCGTGCACGCTCTTCAGCAGTTTTGCGCGCGCCCATAATGCCGGAAACTTTAATGGCCGTCTGGTACTGCGTCGGCAGTGGCAATTTGATGGTATGCAATTCGCGTTTCGGGAAACCTTTCACCCCGTTACGGGTGTTACGGAACAGGACGCGGCTGGTGCCGTGGCGATCCATCAGCATATCGATCAGTTCTTTACGCGCGGAATCCGCGTTGTCACTGTCGCTGTTGGCCGCCTGCAGCAGAGGCTCAATATCCTGCTCGCCAATCAGATCGCTCAGGGTGTTGAGCTCGTCATTCGAGAGATGTTTACCCGCCAGCAGCAGGGCAACGGCATCGGCGACCGGACGGTAGTTATTCTGCTCTTCAACGAACTGCTCAAAGTCATGGAAGCGGTTTGGATCGAGCAGGCGCAAACGGGCGAAGTGGCTCTCCAGACCTAACTGCTCCGGCGTTGCGGTCAGCAGCAGGACGCCTGGTACGCGCTCGGCAAGCTGTTCGATAGCCATGTATTCCCGGCTTGGTGCATCTTCGCTCCAGACCAGATGGTGCGCTTCATCGACCACCATCAGGTCCCATTCGGCGTCGCACAGATGCTCAAGACGTTGCTTGCTGCGGCGTACGAAATCCAGAGAGCAGATCACCAGCTGTTCCGTTTCAAACGGGTTGTCCGCATCGTGCTGGGCTTCTGCATAGCGCTCGTCATCAAACAGAGCGAAACGCAGGTTAAAGCGGCGCAGCATCTCGACCAGCCATTGGTGCTGCAGGGTTTCGGGTACCACAATCAGCACGCGCTCGGCTGCGCCGGAAAGCAGCTGTTGATGCAGGATCATGCCCGCTTCAATGGTTTTCCCCAGGCCCACTTCATCTGCCAGCAGTACGCGAGGTGCGTGACGGCGGCCCACGTCATGGGCGATGTTCAGCTGGTGGGGGATAAGGCTGGTACGCTGACCGCGCAGGCCGCTCCACGGCATACGGTACTGTTCACTCTGGAACTTGCGCGCACGATAGCGCAGGGAGAAGCGATCCATACGGTCGATTTGCCCGGCAAACAGGCGATCCTGCGGCTTACTGAATACCAGTTTGCTGTCGAGCAGCACCTCACGCAGGATGACATTGGCCTCGTCGGTGTCCAGGCGAGTCCCGATGTAGGCGAGCAGTCCATTCTCTTCTTTTACGTCTTCGACCTTTAGCTGCCAGCCGTCGTGGCTGGTCACGGTGTCACCCGGGTTGAACATCACGCGGGTCACAGGGGAATCATTGCGGGCGTACAGGCGGTTTTCACCGGTAGCAGGGAAAAGGAGGGTAACCATTCGTGCATCCACGGCAACCACGGTTCCTAATCCAAGTTCGCTTTCTGTATCGCTGATCCAGCGTTGACCAAGTGTAAAAGGCATATTTGTTCGGCTCTAATCGTAAATTGCAGGCAATAGTTCAACCACCGTCAAAAAAGACAGTCATTGAAAAATGGGTCCGGGAATGGAAAGGGCGCTATGGTACTGGATGGCAGCCATTTCGTCACGTGTCAAAATAGGCCAAGTTGCCCTGTCACTAGTGTAGCAAAGTCGTCGTCGATGAAGGGCAAAATTCCGTCCGCGACCGGCTGAAGCTGACGTGTAAGATAGTGCTCGTAATCCAGAGGCGAGTGCTGGTAATCCACGGGTTCCGGGCCGCTGGTGGTCCAGAGGTATTTGATGGTTCCCCGGTTCTGATACTGCGGGGCACGTCCCCGGCGCACGTTCTCCTCATCCGCCAGGCGCGCGGCGCGGACGTGCGGCGGAACGTTGCGCTGGTATTCCGCCAGTGGGCGGCGCAGGCGCTTGCGGTACACCAGCTGGGCGTCGAGTTCACCGGCCATTAGGCTGGCAATTGTTTCACGCACGTAGTCCTGATAAGGCTCGTTGCGAAAGATACGCAGATAAAGCGTTTGCTGAAACTGCTGTGCCAGCGGCGTCCAGTCGGTGCGCACGGTTTCCAGCCCTTTAAAGACCATTCGCTGCTTGTCACCTTCCTGAATAAGACCGGCGTAGCGCTTCTTACTGCCCTGGTCGGTACCGCGAATGGTGGGCATTAAAAAGCGGCTGAAATGGGTTTCAAACTCCAGTTCTAACGCGCTGCTTAACCGCTCTTTTTGCAAACTTTCCTGCCACCAGGCGTTCACAAAAGTCACCAGTGATTTGCCGATTCGCGCGGCATCCTCTTCTGAATGCGCGCCCTTAAGCCAGACAAAGGTGGAATCCGTATCGCCATAAATAACGTCATAACCCTGGGATTCAATCAACGCTTTGGTCTGGCGCATGATGTCGTGCCCGCGCATGGTGATAGATGACGCCAGTCGTGGGTCGAAGAAGCGGCAGGCGCTGGTCCCCAGAACCCCGTAAAACGCGTTCATGATAATTTTCAGCGCCTGAGAAAGGGGCTTGTTGCCATGACGCTTAGCCTCGTCGCGACCGTGCCAGATGTTTCCCACAATTTCCGGCAGACAGTGCTTTTCCCGTGAGAAGCGGGCCCCAAGAAAACCTTCTGTGCTGTGCAAATCGTCAGGCTGCGCCATCCCTTCCACCAGCCCGACGGGATCGATCAGGAAGGTGCGAATAATGGACGGATAGAGGCTTTTGTAGTCCAGCACCAGCACGGAGTCATACAACCCGGGCCGGGAATCCATCACGTAACCCCCCGGGCTTGCCTGCGGCGGCACATCACCGAGGTTGGGGGCGACATAGCCCGCCCGGTGCATACGCGGGAAATAGAGGTGGCTAAAGGCGGCCACGGAGCCACCGTGCCGGTCAGCGGCGAGGCCGTTCACCGTCGCGCGCTCGAGCAGGAAGGGCATGATCTCCGTTTTATGGAAAATCTGCGTCACCAGTTCACAATCTTTCAGGTTGTAGGTGGCGAGCGCCGGTTTGTCTTCGTTAAAACGCCGGTCGATTTCATCCATCCTGTCCCACGGATTGTCGATGGATTTCCCTTCGCCGAGCAGCTCCTGCGCCACTGCTTCCAGAGAGAAAGAGGAAAAATTCCAGAAGGCAGATTTGAGCGCCTCAATGCCATCGATAATCAGGCGGCCATTGGCCTGCGCGAAAAACACACCGTTTTTAAAACCGTGCTCGCGCCATTCCAGCTCGCTGTTTCCGCGCCCCAGCATCAGGGGGATGCGGTAACGTTCAGCATGTTTTTGCAGCACGCGCAGATCGAACTGCACCACGTTCCAGCCGATCAACACATCGGGATCGCGATCGGCAAACCACTGGTTTAGCTTTTCCAGAAGCTGTGGCCGGCTGTTGACATACTCCAGCCGGAAATCCAGCGCGGACGCGTTGCCATTCGGGGGGCCAAGCATATAAACAACCCGATCCCCGCAGCCTTCAAGGCCGATACAGTACAGCTCACCGTGGCGAGTGGTTTCGATATCCAGCGAGACCCATTTCAACGGCGGCCGGTAGGTAGGGTTGGGTTTGAGACGGGCGTTAATAAGGCTGCCGTTTTGCGCGGTGCCGTCGACCCAGACGGGGGCGGTAATAAACCGCTCCATCAGAAAACGTTCTGGCGGGCGGATATCGGCTTCGTACAGCGTCACGCCAGCGTCGCGCAGCAGTTTTTCATAACGCATCAGCTGGCGATGGGCGCGGCAGTAGAGGCCATGTACGGGCTGACGGTGGAAATCTTTCAGTTCAAGCGGCGTCAGGCGCCAGCCATTTTCACCGCGCAGCAGTTGCTTTACTTTCTCAACATGATCGTTCGGGATAAAAGCCACGGACTCCTGCGGCGGCAGGGTCACGTGCAGCGGGCCGTTGTCCGTCGCCAGCCAGAATGCCACCTCGGTGCCCTGAGGAGTATCCCGCCAGTGTCGGGTAAGTAAAAAACCTTCTTGCGCCTGCGCCACGCCGCTATCCCATAAAACAAAACCAGGCTTGATTATAGCCTGGTTGAATATTTTATGCTGGGTATATATACAGTTTACTGCCCGTAATAGGCTTTTGCGCCATGTTTACGCAGGTAGTGTTTATCCAGCAGGGTTGGCTGCATATCCGGAAGCTGCGGTGCCAGCTGGCGGCAGAAGATGCCCATATACGCGACCTCTTCCAGCACAATCGCGTTATGTACCGCATCTTCGGCGTTTTTGCCCCAGGCAAAAGGTCCATGGGAGTGCACCAGCACGCCGGGCATTTGCGCAGCGTCGATACCCTGTTTTTCAAACGTTTCGACGATAACGTTGCCGGTTTCCCACTCATACTCGCCGTTGATCTCTTCATCAGTCATCAAACGGGTGCAGGGAATGGTGCCGTAAAAGTAGTCTGCGTGCGTGGTTCCGGTAGCCGGAATGGACTGGCCGGCCTGCGCCCAGATGGTCGCATGACGCGAATGGGTATGCACAATACCGCCAATGGTCGGGAAGGCCTGGTAGAGCAGGCGATGCGTTGGCGTGTCGGAGGAGGGTTTTTTCTTTCCTTCCACCACTTCGCCCGTGGCGATGCTGACGACAACCATATCTTCTGCGGTCATTACCGTGTAATCCACCCCTGACGGCTTTATCACGAAGACGCCGTGCTCGCGGTCAACGGCGCTGACGTTGCCCCAGGTCAGTGTCACCAGATTGTGTTTGGGCAGCGCCAGGTTGGCTTCAAGTACCTGACGTTTGAGATCTTCTAACATGCAATCCTCCAGGAAAAGAGGCCCGCCCTGCGGCAGGCCAAAGGTTCCCCTGTTAACGTTTTGAACCGTAATAGACTTCATTCCAGCGCAGCGCGTCTTTGAACGCGGGCAGGCGGGTATCGTTATCAATGACGGTCAGTTCGATGTCGTGCAGTTCGGCGAACTGACGCATGTCGTTCAGATCCAGCGCATGGCTGAAGACGGTGTGGTGCGCGCCACCGGCCAGGATCCAGGCTTCCGAGGCGGTTGGCAGGTCAGGCTGCGCTTTCCACAGGGCGTTGGCGACCGGCAGTTTTGGCAGAGAATGCGGGGTTTCAACCGCATCCACACAGTTCACCAGCAGGCGGAAACGGTCGCCCAGGTCAATCAGGCTGGCGTTGATGGCAGGGCCGGTACGGGTGTTGAAGATCAGACGTGCCGGGTCGGCTTTTCCGCCAATGCCAAGGTACTGCACGTCGAGGATCGGTTTCTCTTCAACGGCAATGGAAGGACACACTTCCAGCATATGCGAGCCCAGTACCAGGTCGTTGCCGTTTTCGAAGTGGTAGGTGTAGTCCTCCATAAAGGAGGTGCCGCCCTGCAGACCGGTTGACATCACTTTCATAATGCGAAGCAGAGCGGCAGTTTTCCAGTCGCCTTCGCCGGCAAAGCCGTAGCCCTGCTGCATCAGACGTTGTACCGCCAGGCCGGGCAGTTGTTTCAGGCCGTGGAGGTCTTCAAAAGTGGTGGTAAAGGCATGGAAGCCACCCTGTTCCAGGAAGCGTTTCATGCCCAGTTCGATACGTGCTGCATCCAGCACGTTCTGGCGTTTGTCACCGTGAATTTGTGCCGCAGGGGTCAGACGGTAGCTGCTTTCGTATTCGTCGACCAGCGCGCTTACATCGCCATCGCTGATTTCATTCACCACCTGCACCAGGTCGCCCACGGCCCAGGTATTCACCGAGAAACCAAATTTAATCTGTGCGGCAACTTTATCGCCGTCGGTGACCGCCACTTCACGCATGTTGTCGCCGAAACGCACCACTTTCAGGTGACGAGTATCTTGTCGGGACACCGCCTGGCGCATCCAGGAGCCGATACGTTTTTGCGCATGCTGATCCTGCCAGTGGCCGGTAACGACCGCATGCTGCTGGCGCATACGTGCGCCGATAAAGCCGAACTCGCGGCCGCCGTGCGCGGTCTGGTTCAGGTTCATAAAGTCCATATCAATGCTGTCCCACGGCAGGGACGCGTTGAACTGGGTATGGAACTGCATCAGTGGTTTATTGAGGATGGCCAGACCGTTGATCCACATTTTGGCCGGTGAGAAGGTGTGCAGCCACACTACCATGCCGGCGCATTTATCGTCGTAGTTCGCGTCGCGGCAGATGTTCGTGATCTCATCCGGGGTCGTGCCGAGCGGTTTGAGCACCAGTTTGCACGGCAGTTTAGCCTCTGCATTGAGCGCGTTGACCACGTGCTCAGCATGTTTCGTCACCTGTTGCAGCGCTTCCGGCCCGTACAGATGTTGGCTGCCAATGACAAACCACACTTCATAATTATTAAAAATGGTCATTATTGTGTCCTTAATGTGTCAGGGTTGCCGTAGTGTCCGCGGTGTGTTTGGCCGGGGCGGCGACAGGGAGATAGTGAAGTTCGGCGCTTTTTGCCCATTGCTGATAGCGCTGATAAAGCTGTTCAAAACGCTGCGCCTGCTGAGCACGCGGCTGGAGGGTATTTTCGACAGCGCTCGCCATGTGCTGCTGCGCGGTCGGGATATCGGCATGAACGCCTGCCGCAACGGCCGCGAAGATCGCTGCCCCGAGGGCACAGCACTGATCGGAGGCGACAATCTGCAGCGGACGGTTCAGCACGTCACAACAGGCCTGCATGATTACCGGGTTTTTACGGGCGATGCCGCCCAGTGCCATCACGTTGTTGACGTCGATGCCCTGCTCGGTGAAGCACTCCATAATGGCGCGCGCCCCAAAGGCAGTTGCGGCAATCAGGCCGCCAAACAGCGCTGGCGCGTCGGTGGCGAGGTTAAGATCGGTGATCACCCCTTTCAGGCGCTGGTTGGCAAATGGCGTACGGCGACCGTTGAACCAGTCGAGCACTACCGGCAGGTGATCGAGAGAAGGATTCTTTGCCCACGCGGCGGTGAGCTGCGGCAAAAGCTGTTTTTTACTTTCGGCAATCTGGGTCTTCAGCTCAGGATGTGCCGCCGCCAGCTGATCCAGCGGCCAGCCCAGCACGCGGCCAAACCAGGCGTAGATATCGCCAAAGGCGGACTGACCCGCTTCCAGACCGATAAACTCCGGTACGACACTACCGTCAACCTGGCCGCAGATGCCTTTTACCGCCCGATCGCCTACGCTGGCTTTATCCGCGGTAAGAATGTCGCAGGTGGAGGTGCCGATTACCTTCACCAGCGTGTTTGGCTGGGCGCCAGCGCCCACCGCACCCATGTGGCAGTCAAACGCCCCGCCGGAGATGGCCACGTTTTGCGGCAGACCCAGGCGCGTCGCCCACTCTTCACAAAGCGTACCCACCGGAATATCGGCGGTGAAGGTGTCGGTAAACAGCGGGTATTGCAGACTCGTGTTGATGACGGGATCGAGTTCATCGAAGAACGCCGCCGGTGGCAGGCCACCCCAGCTTTCATGCCACAGGGATTTGTGTCCGGCGCTGCAGCGTCCGCGGCGGATATCCTGCGGACGCGTGGTACCGGAGAGCAGGGCTGGTACCCAGTCGCACAGTTCAATCCAGGATACCGCGGCCTGCGCAACGGATGCGTCCGCGCGGGTTACGTGGAGGATCTTGGCCCAGAACCATTCACTGGAGTAAATACCGCCGATGTAGCGCGAGTAGTCCGTTTTACCGGGCTGGTGACACAAGCGGGTAATGGCTTCGGCCTCTTCAACGGCGGTGTGATCTTTCCACAGCACGAACATGGCGTTCGGGTTATCAGCAAACTCCGGACGCAGCGCCAGAACATGGCCTTCGGCATCCACAGGGGCAGGCGTTGAGCCGGTACTGTCGACACCAATCCCGACGATTTCTGCCCGCTGGGCGTCGGTCAGTTCAGTCAGTACGGTTTTGATTGCCGCTTCCATCGACTCAATGTAGTCACGTGGATGGTGACGGAACTGGTTATTTGGCGCATCGCAGTAGCGCCCCTCTTGCCAGCGCGGGTACCACTCAACGCTGGTTGCTATTTCCTGGCCGCTTGTACAGTCCACTGCCAGAGCGCGAACCGAGTCGCTGCCAAAATCGAGGCCAATCGCAATTGCCATGGTGTTGCTCCATCAAAAAACAGGTATGAGAGAACATTAGAGACTGGAGGCGAAAATCGTCAGGCAGGATCCGCTAATCTTATGGACTAAATTGCTGTTGCAATAGAAAGTGTGACGCCGTGCAAATAATCAATGTGGACATTTCTGCCGCACTTATAGACACTTTTGTTACTGCTGATCTGCCCCCGTGGGCGGAAAAATCAGGGGGAAAGGCTGAAACATGGCGGACGTAAAAGAGGCGTGATGCTTTTTGGATCTTTTCGCGGGCCATTTTTATACTGCTTTTATCGATATGGACAATTGGTTTCCTTCAGGACCCTTGGGAGAACTGAATCTATGGCCGAAACGCAAAACGATCCCTTATTACCGGGCTACTCGTTTAATGCTCACCTGGTGGCGGGGCTGACCCCTATCGAGGCTGAGGGATATCTCGATTTTTACGTCGACCGACCGCTCGGGATGAAAGGATATATTCTGAACCTGACGGTGCGTGGGGAAGGGATTATCAAAAATAACGATCAGCAGTTTGTCTGCCGTCCGGGCGATATGCTGCTGTTTCCGCCGGGAGAGATCCACCACTACGGGCGTCACCCGGAGGCCAAAGAGTGGTATCACCAGTGGGTCTACTTCCGCCCGCGCGCCTACTGGCAGGAGTGGCTCTCGTGGCCGGCTATTTTTGCGCACACCGGTTTTTATCGCCCCGACGAGGTTCATCTGGCTCAGTTCCGCGAACTCTTTGCCCAAATTATTGAAGCGGGGCAGGCGGGTGGCCGGTATGCCGAACTGCTGGCGATTAACCTGCTTGAACAAGTGCTGTTGCGCCGGATGGAGGCGATAAACGCGTCACTTAATCCTCCGCTGGACAACCGCGTGCGCGACGCCTGCCAGTACATCAGCGACCATCTGGCCGACAGCCAGTTCGATATCGCCAGCGTCGCCCAGCATGTGTGTCTCTCACCGTCGCGGCTGTCACATCTGTTCCGTCAGCAGCTGGGCGTTAGCGTCCTGAGCTGGCGTGAGGACCAGCGTATCAGCCAGGCGAAGCTCCTGCTCAGCACCACCCGCATGCCCATTGCCACCGTGGGGCGCAATGTGGGCTTTGAAGACCAGCTCTATTTCTCCCGGGTATTTAAAAAATGCACCGGTGCCAGCCCCAGTGAATTCCGGGCAGGATGTGAATAAACGGTAAAAAAAGATAAACAAGCAGGTGAACTGTGGAAGCAACCTGTAAACTATTCAGACAATTGTTGTCTTGACGCGGTGCAGGGCGCTAAGCAGAATCCCTGATTCGTTTTCTGACCGGAATAGTTATGCAGGCATTGCTGGAACATTTTATCACCCAGTCCGTTATGTATTCGCTTATCGCCGTTGCGCTGGTGGCGTTTCTGGAATCGCTTGCACTTGTTGGGTTGATCCTCCCCGGCACGGTGATGATGGCGGGGCTGGGCGCGTTGATTGGCAGCGGTGAAGTGAATTTCTGGCAGGCGTGGATGGCGGGGATTATCGGCTGTTTGCTCGGCGACTGGATCTCCTTCTGGCTGGGCTGGCGCTTTAAGAAACCGCTGCACCGCTGGTCGTTCATGAAAAAGAACAAAGCCTTGCTGGATAAAACCGAACACGCGCTGCATCAGCACAGCATGTTCACGATCCTCGTGGGTCGCTTTGTTGGACCAACGCGTCCGCTGGTGCCGATGGTCGCGGGGATGCTGGATCTGCCTGTTGCGAAATTCGTGGTGCCGAACATCATCGGCTGTGTTTTCTGGCCGCCGTTCTACTTTCTGCCGGGGATCCTGGCAGGGGCCACCGTTGATATTCCTGACGGAATGCAAAGTGGCGAGTTTAAGTGGTTGTTGCTGGCTACGGCCCTGCTGTTGTGGATCGCTGCCTGGCTGTGCTGGCGACTGTGGCGCAGCGCGAAAGCGAATGTTGATCGCCTGACGCGTTATCTGCCACGCTCGCGCCTGTTGTGGCTCGCGCCGTTAATGCTGGGGGTTGCCGTGGTGGCGCTGGTCGCCCTGATTCGCCACCCGCTGATGCCGGTGTACGGTGAAATTCTCTTGAAGGTGGTGAGCCGTTAATCTGTTTCCCTCTCCCGTGGGAGAGGGTCAGCCCGCACTGATGCCCAACAATGAAGACGCCCCTGCGTGACCACTGAGCAGTTCCTCTGTGCCGCCATCCCAGGCAATTCTCCCTTCTGCAATGACCACCGATCGTGGCGCAATCCGCGCGGCATCCTCGATGCTGTGTGAAACCATCAGCATTGTCAGTTGCTGACGCTGGCACACGTCCTGCACCAGGATAAGCATCTCCTGGCGCAAGGCAGGATCGAGTGCAGAGAAGGGCTCATCCAGAAGCAGTATGGGCTGCTCGCGCACCAGGCAGCGCGCCAGCGCCACCCGCTGACGCTGCCCGCCGGAGAGGGCTTCGGGGAGGCGGTCAATAAACGCGGTAATGCCCATCTGAGCGGCAATCAGCTCCAGCTTCTGGCGCTGACCGTCGTTGAGTTTCAGGCCAGGATCCATACCCAGGGCGATGTTTTGCCGCACCGTCAGATGCATGAACAGATTATTTTCCTGGAACAGCATCGACACCGGACGTCGGGCGGGTGGCGTGCGCGTATGGTCGCTGTTTTCAATCACTATCGACCCGCTGGCCGGTTGCAGAAAACCGGCAATCAGATTGAGCAAAGTACTCTTTCCGGCCCCGCTCGGACCCAGAACCGCAATCATCTCTCCCTGACGAACCGAAAGGGAGAAGCGCATTGGCAGATGCTGGTAGAGCCAGGTTACATCAGTCAGTTTTAACATTACGCCCCGGAAGTTTTTCGATAACGGTAAATAAGGCAAAGCAGAGCACCAGTAACAGCAGCGCCGTGACGGCTCCCTCCTGGCTACGATAGGAGCCAATTTGCTGGTACAGCCAGTACGGGAGGGTGCGGAAATCTTCATTACCGAAGAGCGCCACGACACCAAAATCACCAATTGAGAGCACACAGGCGAAGGCCAGGGCCTGGGCCAGCGGGCGTTTCAGCGCACGCAGTTCGATAATCTTTAGCCGCTGCCAGCCCTGCAGACCGAGCGACTGGCACAGCAGCGCGTAGCGGCTGTTGATGTCTCGCATCGGATTTTCCAGCACCTTCAGCGCGTAGGGGATCGCCATCAGGGCATTGGTGAAAATCACGATGCCGTCGGCGTTTTCCGGCAGGCCAATAGTGCTGTTGAACAGTAAAAAGAACCCCGTCGCCAGTACAATGCCGGGCATCGCCAGGATCAGCATGCCTGTCAGCTCCAGGGCATGCCCGGCTTTACGGGCCTGACGCGCGTAAAGCTCGCGGCTGCTCCATAAAAGCATCATGGTCAGCATGACACACAGCAGCCCGGCGGCCAGCGCGATCCGTAACGAGGTCCACGTTGCCTGCCAGAGAACGGGCTGCTGCAACACGGTAACGAGATTCAGGTTCAGGCCATCGACGATGACGGCCATCAGTGGCGGAAGCAGAAGCAGCAGCGCCAGCGTGATAAGCAGCAGGTCAGCAATTCGGCTATGCATGCTGTCCTGCGGGTCGCGCCAGCCGGTTATCTGATTACTGCCCGGCGGGATGGCTTTGCTCAGACGCTGGCTCAGCAGCACAAGGCACAGGCAGCAAACCATCTGCACCATCGCCAGCAGCGCGGCGCGGCCGGGGTCATAGTCGTAACTGAGCGCCTGGTAAATTGCCAGTTCGATGGTGGTGGCCTGCGGGCCGCCGCCGAGTGAAAGCACGGTGGCAAAACTGGCGAAACAGAGCATAAAGATCAGAGCCGCAACCGGCGGGATCTGACGACGCAGCCACGGCCATTCGACCAGGCGGAAGAAGGATACGCCGCGCATGCCCAACTGGGCGGCAAGCTGGCGCTGTTCACCGGGGATGTTTTCCAGTGCCTGTAGAAAGAGTCTGGTCGCCATCGGCATATTGAAAAAGACGTGCGCCAGCAGAATGCCCTTCAGTCCGTAGGGCGAGAAGCGCCACTCCAGACCCAGCAGGCTGAAAAGTGAAGCCAGCCACCCCTGACGGCCATAGACGCTCAGGATGCCAAACACGGCCACCAGGACCGGCAGGATCAGCGTCATGGCGCACAGGCGCAGCAGGGCCTGCCTGCCGGGGAAACGGCGGCGATAAAGCGCGCGTGCCAGGAAAATGGCGGGGATAACCGACAGCAGCGCAGAGAGAAAGGCCTGCCAGAAAGAGAAACGGATAACGTGCCAGAGATAACTGTCGTGCCAGAGCGCGAACAGGTCGCTCTCTGGCGCGTTAAACCACAAGGCAAGGAATGCGCCCAGACTGACCGCCACCATCAATACGGCGGCGAGCAGCCCAGGAATTAACCAGCCGGGAATTAACGGCTGACGGCGCGTTGCCATTCACTTACCCATGCTGCTCGCTGCGCGGCAACCTGCTGAGGCGTAAACTCCAGCGAGGTTTGCGGTTTGGTCAGTTTCTCAAAGCCCGCTGGCAACGCCACGCTGGTCACGGGGTACATCCAGTTACCCGCTGGAATAGCGTTCTGGAATGCCGGGGAGACCATAAATTTCAGGAACTTCTCGGCCAGTTCGGGCTGTTTGCTGGATGCCGTGCGGGCTGCCACTTCGACCTGCAGATAGTGCCCTTCAGCAAAACTGGCGGCGGCGTAATTGTCTTTTTTCTCGGCGATGATGTGGTAAGCCGGGGAGGTGGTGTAGCTCAGAACCAGATCACTTTCCCCTTTCAGGAACAGACCGTAGGCTTCGCTCCAGCCTTTTGTCACGGTGACGGTTTTGGCGGCCAGCTTCTGCCACGCTTGCGGAGCGTCATCGCCGTAGACTTTCTGCATCCACAGCAGCAGCCCCAGGCCTGGCGTACTGGTGCGAGGATCTTCATAAATAACGCGCCATTTCTGCTCGCTTTCGACCAGTTCCTTCAGGCTTTTCGGCGGGTTTTTAAGCTTGTTTTTGTCGTAAACAAACGCGAAGTAACCGTAATCGAACGGCACAAAGGTGTCGTTCTGCCAGCCGCCCGGGACGCTGACGGCATCGGTGGCGACGCCGCTTTTGGCAAACAGTTTGGTTTTCGAGGCGGCCTCCAGCAGGTTGTTATCCAGCCCAAGCACCACATCGGCTTTACTGTTTTTGCCTTCCATGCGCAGGCGGTTAAGCAGAGAGACGCCATCTTCTAGCGCCACGAACTTCAGTTCGCACTGACAGTCAGCTTCAAAGGCTTTTTTCACCACCGGACCCGGACCCCAGTCGGCTGAGAAGGAGTCGTAGGTGTAGACCGTCAGGACGGGCTTCGCGACGGCAGGCAGCGCAAACAGCGCCAGAAGGGGGAGAACTTTTTTTAACACTTTGCACCTCAAGGTTGAGTGGCAAAGGATTTTGAGTGACAGCCTCAAATCCCTTCGCCGGCGTTATCCGGATCAGGTTCGACGGGTATTATCTCAGCGCACATCAGTGATGCAGCACCCCGTTGAGAACGGCGCTATTGTAATGATTTGGCAAATATTACGAAAGTGTTATGGCTCCGGCGGGGAAAACCAGGCGGATTTAAAATCAAACCAGCCCAGCGTATTCATTCTGACACCGCGCATACTACGCTGCCCCTGGATCATCAGCCAGTGATGGATCAACGGCACGATCGCTTGTTCAGCCAGCAACTGCTGGCACCATGAGGCCAGATTCATGTCGCCGGCGCGCCAGCGGGCCGCGTCCTGCTGCCAGTCCCGGTCTATGCAGTGCTGGATAAGCGGGACCTCATACAGGTGAGAGAAGAGCGAGAAATCAAGCGGCAGGGTAAAGTTGGCGCTGTTGAGCCAGATGTCGCTGACGATCTCCCCCTGATGCCATTCATCGTAATCCACCTCTTTGACATCCAGCCTCACCCCAACGGCGGCCAGCAGTCGGGTCATGATTCTGGCGATAAAGCGGTGTTCAACGTGCTCGCGATAGTAGGTCAGGGTGATGGACTCCAGCCCGGCGGGCTTGTCGCAGTATGTCGGGCGGGCGTGATGCCAGCGAGGAAGCAGACCATACGCCGGGAACCAGTAGGTCTGGTACTGCTCCTCCGCATGATAAATCAGGCTGGAGGGCGACAACACGTGGCTTATCCATTTGCGCACCTCATGGTTTGCCCCGCGATGGGTACGGCTGTCGAACAGCAGGTAGTAGCACCCTTCTTCGAGCCGGCTCTCCACGGCCTTTTCGCCCGTGGTGGGCCCTTCCAGCGTCAGCCCGGCGCTCAGCTCTTCGTTGAGATCCGGTAATACCCACACGTTCACTTCGTCGATCAGCGCCCGGTAGCCAAAATAGTCATCAAAAGCGCGGATTTTCAGCTGGTTGTTGTTATTGCGCGATACAGAGTAGGGGCCGGTGCCAATCGGCAGGCTGGCAAAATTATTCATCGACTCCCATTCACCGGGCAAAATCATCGACGGCACATAGCCCAGCAGCCACGGAAGCCATTTGTCCGGCTGAGACAGTTCAACATCCAGTGTCCATGCCGTAGGGGAGTGAACGCGTGAAATATGGGAATAGAGCGGTAGCGTGCAGGCGCGCTCTAAAGAGGCAATCACATCGACCATCTCCAGCTCGCGGCCGTGGTGGAAATGAATACCAGGACGTAGAAAAAAGCGCCAGTGAAGAGGAGAAAGTTGCTGCCAGTGGTGCGCAATATCCGCTTCCAGTTCCCCATTTTCCTCATTTATGCGCGTCAGGCCGCTGAATATTTGTCGGGCCATATGGGTTTCAGAGCGGCGTAACGCCGTGCCGGGTAACAGGTTTTTCATCGGTCGATAGTAGAGCACCCGCAGAATGTGGCGACCCTGACGAAAGCTGCGCCCGAGATGCGACACCAGCATCTGGCGTACTGCCGCTTTGTCCCCCACCAGCTGCACCAGCTGGTCGATGCGGTCCTGTTCCAGCAGGTCTTCCGCCCGCTGCTGCTGCAACGCCAGCCCGGTATACAGGAAGGTCAGGCGCGAGCGTTTTCCGCGACCCGCCTCGGCCTCCCAGTTGAGCCAGCCCTGCTGCTGCATGGTATTAAGCAGCGTGCGCATGTGCCGGCGCGAACAGCTGAGCAGGTCCGCCAGCTCGTTCAGCGTGGTCTCCTGCGATCGCCCCTCGCAGCATTGCCAGAGGCGGATAAATTGTTGTTGCAGACGACCAGAGGGCATAAAAGGGGAACTCCTGACAAAAAACCAGCAATTTATTAATCCCTATATTAGGCCAATAATTCTTCCCGATGAAGTGAGGAGGTAAATTATGAAGAGGTCTACCGCACGTCAGTTTTATCAGCGTTATTTTTCAGCGACGCAGGGAGCGTCCTGGCTGGCCCGCCAGTGTGCAGAGCAACGGTTGAAAATCCTGGAAGATCTGATGCAGTGGGACGTTACAAAACCGACCTCTTCTTGCTAACTCGCCTCGATCATGTGTGACTGAGTATTGGTGCTTATCACCCGCCAGCAAAATGTTTTTGCTGGCTTTTTTCGTTTACTATTCACCCACTTTCGATTCGCTTTCACAAGGACTTGCGCATGCTCTGGTTGATGACGATGGGGCGACGCCTGAACGGCGTGTATGCCGCTTTTATGCTGGTGGCCTTTATGATGGGCGTGGCGGGGGCATTGCAGGCTCCGACGCTGAGTCTGTTTCTCAGCCGTGAGGTGGGGGCGCAGCCGTTTTGGGTGGGGCTGTTTTATACCGTGAACGCCATCGCCGGGATCCTGGTCAGTCTGGCACTGGCAAAACGATCGGACAATCGGGGCGATCGTCGCAAACTGATCCTCTTTTGCTGCGCCATGGCCGTGGGTAACGCGCTGCTGTTTGCCTTCAATCGCCATTACCTGACGCTGATTACCTGCGGCGTGCTTCTGGCGTCGCTCGCCAATACCGCCATGCCGCAGCTGTTCGCGCTGGCCCGTGAATACGCGGATAACTCGGCGCGGGAAGTGGTGATGTTCAGCTCGGTCATGCGTGCGCAGCTCTCTCTGGCCTGGGTGATCGGCCCGCCGCTGGCGTTTATGCTGGCGCTGAACTATGGCTTTACCACCATGTTTTCCATCGCTGCCGGCATTTTTGTCATCAGCCTGATACTGATTGCCTTTGCGCTACCCTCAGTGGCGCGAGTGGAGCTGACGACGGATAAACCCATCACCCAGGTGAGCGGCTGGCAGGATAAAAACGTCCGCATGCTGTTTATCGCGTCCATGCTGATGTGGACCTGCAACACCATGTACATCATTGATATGCCGCTGTGGATCAGCAGCGATCTGGGGTTGCCGGACAAGCTTGCGGGGATCCTGATGGGGACGGCTGCCGGCCTGGAAATTCCGGCGATGATCCTGGCGGGTTATTACGTTAAGCGTTTTGGAAAGCGCCGCATGATGATCGTCGCCGTGGCGGCAGGAGTGCTTTTTTATCTGGGGCTGATCGTCTTCCATTCGCGCGAAGCACTGCTTGCACTGCAGCTGTTTAACGCCGTGTTTATTGGCATCGTGGCCGGGATTGGGATGCTCTGGTTCCAGGACTTAATGCCGGGACGGGCAGGCTCTGCCACTACGCTCTTTACCAACAGCATTTCAACGGGCGTTATTCTGGCAGGGGTGATTCAGGGGGCGTTGTCGCAAACCTACGGCCACGCGTCAGTGTACTGGATGATTGCGGCCATTTCCGTGGTGACGCTGGTGCTAACCTGCCGGGTAAAAGATGTGTGATTCTGAAAGGCGGCTTCACGCAATAAAACGATTTTCTGACAGGGTCTGAGAAGGCGCATAAAGTGCGTGGCGGGAGCCGAGGCTGTTTGCCTCAGGCTGACGCAAGAGGCAAACAGTGATGAGGCCCACATCAATTAACACTGATGGTGTACTGCACCATTTTGTTGGACGATGTTGATCTTCACCGGGATGGTACGCAGCCTACCCCATAAACGCAGGCTGTTTTTGCTCATAGGCGGAGATGGCATCTTCGTGCTGCAGCGTCAGGCCAATACTGTCCAGGCCATTCAGCATGCAGTGACGACGAAAGGCGTCAATGCTGAAGCTGTAGGATTTATCACCCGCTTTCACCACTTCCGCTTCCAGATCCACTTCAAACGAAATCCCAGGATTTGCCTTCACCAGGGTGAACAATTCGTCCACCTGCGCATCGCTCAGCGTCACCGGCAGCAGCTGGTTATTGAAGCTGTTGCCGTAGAAGATATCGGCAAAGCTTGGGGCGATAACCACTTTGAACCCGTAGTCGGTGAGCGCCCAGGGTGCATGTTCACGGGAAGAGCCGCAGCCAAAGTTTTCACGCGCCAGCAGAATCGATGCGCCTTTAAATTCCGGGAAGTTCAGCACGAACTCGGGATTGGGCACTTCGCCTTTGTCGTCCAGGAAGCGCCAGTCGTTAAACAGATGCGCGCCAAACCCGGTACGGGTCACCTTCTGCAAAAACTGCTTTGGAATGATGGCGTCAGTGTCGACGTTAGCGGCGTCCAGTGGGACAACCCGGCCCGTATGTTGGGTAAATTTCTCTGCCATGATTGTCTCCTTATTTCAGGCTGCGAATATCGGCGAAATGACCGGTCACTGCCGCAGCGGCGGCCATTGCCGGGCTGACCAGGTGAGTACGCCCACCGCGGCCCTGACGGCCTTCAAAGTTACGGTTACTGGTGGAGGCACAACGCTCGCCAGGATTCAGGCGGTCATTGTTCATGGCCAGGCACATGGAGCAGCCAGGCAGGCGCCATTCGAAGCCCGCTTCGATAAAGATCTTATCCAGGCCTTCGGCTTCCGCCTGGGCTTTCACCGGGCCGGAACCCGGCACGACCAGCGCCTGAACGCCCGGTGCCACTTTACGGCCTTTGGCAATCTCGGCCGCCGCGCGTAAATCTTCGATACGGGAGTTGGTGCAGGAGCCGATAAACACTTTATCAATGGTCACGTCAGTCAACGGAATGCCTGGCTTCAGACCCATATAGGCCAGCGCTTTTTCCGCACTGGCGCGCTCGACCGGATCGCTGAAAGAGGCCGGGTCAGGAATATTATCGTTAACGGAAATCACCTGGCCCGGGTTGGTTCCCCAGGTCACCTGTGGCGCAATGTCTTCCGCCTGCAGCGTAACCACGGTATCAAACGTCGCACCATCGTCGGTTTTCAGGGTTTTCCAGTACGCAACTGCCTCAATAAAATCCTGGTCTTTCGGCGCGTGCAGACGGCCCTTCACATAGCTGAAGGTTGTTTCGTCTGGCGCAACCAGGCCCGCTTTTGCCCCCATCTCAATGGCCATGTTGCAGAGCGTCATACGGCCCTCCATGCTCAGTGCCTGGATGGCTTCACCGCAGAATTCAACCACGTGACCGGTGCCGCCTGCGCTGCCGGTTTTACCGATGATGGCCAGCACGATGTCTTTGGCGGTAATGCCCGGGGCCGCTTTGCCTTTCACTTCAATCTTCATGGTTTTGGCGCGGCCCTGTTTCAGGGTCTGCGTCGCCAGAACATGTTCAACTTCAGAGGTACCAATACCGAACGCCAGGGCCCCAAACGCGCCGTGGGTGGCCGTGTGGGAGTCACCGCAGACGATGGTCATGCCTGGCAGGGTGATGCCCTGTTCTGGCCCCATCACGTGGACGATACCCTGATACGGGTGGTTCAGATCGTAGAGCTCGACGCCAAATTCATTGCAGTTTTTGATCAGCTCCTGCATCTGGATACGCGCCATTTCACCCGACGCATTGATATCTTTGGTTTGCGTGGAGACGTTGTGATCCATTGTCGCGAAGGTTTTACCTGGCTGGCGCACCGGGCGCTTATGCGCACGCAGTCCGTCGAATGCCTGAGGGGAGGTAACCTCGTGCACCAGATGGCGATCGATATACAACAGTGGGGTTTCGTTTGGTGCCTCGTAAACTACGTGCGCATCAAACAATTTTTCATATAACGTTTTCGCCATGATTACACCCCTTCAGCGACATAGCGGGCAATAATGTCGCCCATTTCATCGGTACTGACTGCCGCCGTGCCGCGTGCTAAATCACCGGTACGGACACCTTCTTCTAACGCACGGTTAATGGCGTTTTCAATTGCGGTTGCTGCATCACCGGCATCAAGGCTGTAGCGCAACAGCAAGGCCAGGGAGAGGATCTGCGCAATCGGGTTGGCAATGTTTTTGCCGGCGATATCGGGCGCGGAGCCGCCAGCAGGTTCGTACAGGCCAAATCCCTCTTCATTGAGGCTGGCTGATGGCAACATCCCCATAGAGCCTGTGATCATTGCGCACTCGTCCGAGAGAATATCGCCGAACAGGTTGGAACACAGCAGAACGTCAAACTGCGACGGATCTTTAATCAGCTGCATGGTCGCGTTGTCGATGTACATATGGGACAGTTCGACATCCGGATACTGTTTCGCGACTTCACTGACGATTTCACGCCACAAAATAGAAGACTGCAGAACGTTCGCTTTATCGATAGACGTCACTTTATGACGACGTTTGCGCGCCGACTCAAAGGCGATATGGGCGATACGTTCAATTTCAAAACGGTGATAGACCTCAGTATCAAAGGCTTTTTCATGCTGACCGCTGCCTTCGCGCCCTTTAGGCTGCCCGAAGTAGATCCCGCCGGTCAGTTCACGCACGCACAGGATGTCAAAGCCGTTAGCCGCGATATCTGCACGCAGCGGACAGAACGTTTCCAGCCCCTGGTACAGCTTCGCCGGACGCAGGTTGCTGAACAATTTAAAATGTTTACGCAGTGGCAGCAGCGCGCCGCGCTCAGGCTGCTCGGCGGGCGGCAGGTGTTCCCATTTAGGGCCACCCACGGAGCCAAACAGCACTGCATCCGCATTTTCACACCCTTCAACGGTCGCTTTTGGCAGCGGAGTACCGTGATTATCGATGGCGATACCGCCCACATCATAGTGGCTGGTGGAGATTTTCATCGCAAAACGCGAACGAACGGCTTCCAGTACTTTCAGCGCCTGTGCCATCACTTCCGGGCCAATACCGTCACCCGGTAACACAGCAATATGGTAATTCTTCGACATTACACGGTTTCCTTGTTGTTCTCTTTATTCTGAGCTTTGCGTTGCAACTCTTTTTCAACTTCAGCGGCGCGCCAGATATTGTTCAGCACGTGGACCATCGCCTTCGCGGAGGATTCAACAATATCCGTCGCCAGGCCCACACCGTGGAAACGACGGCCATTATGGGTGACCACGATATCAACCTGACCCAGGGCATTCTCACCGTGGCCCTTGGCCGTCAGGTCATATTTCACCAGCTCTACGTCGTATTCGGTGACGCGGTTAATTGCGCGGTAAATGGCATCAACCGGGCCATTGCCGTTTGCCGCTTCGGCCTTAATGTCTTCGCCACAGGCCAGTTTGACCGAGGCAGTCGCAATGTCGCTGGAGCCTGACTGCACGCTGAAGTAATCGAGGCGGAAGTGCTCAGGCTCTTCCTGCTGTTTATTGATGAAGGCCAGCGCTTCCAGGTCATAGTCGAATACCTGACCTTTTTTATCGGCCAGCTTCAGGAAGGCGTCGTACAGCTGATCCATGTTGTAATCGCTGTCCTTATAACCCATCTCTTCCATACGGTGTTTCACCGCCGCACGACCGGAACGGGAGGTCAGGTTCAACTGAACCTGGTTCAGGCCGATGGATTCCGGGGTCATGATTTCGTAGTTTTCACGGTTTTTCAGCACGCCATCCTGATGAATACCGGAGGAGTGCGCAAAGGCGCCGGTACCCACAATCGCCTTGTTAGCCGGGATGGGCATGTTGCAGATCTGGCTGACGGTCTGGCTGGTACGCCAGATTTCGTTGTGATTGATGCGGGTATGCACATTCATGATGTCTTTGCGCACTTTGATCGCCATGATCACTTCTTCCAGTGAACAGTTACCTGCACGTTCACCGATGCCGTTCATCGCGCCTTCTACCTGACGTGCACCGGCGTGCACCGCCGCGATGGCGTTGCCAACGGCCAGCCCCAGGTCGTCGTGGGTATGTACGGAGATAATCGCTTGATCAATGTTTGGTACGCGTTCATACAGACCGGTAATGATGTTGGAGAACTCAAACGGCATGGTGTAGCCGACAGTGTCCGGGATGTTGATGGTTTTAGCGCCCGCATTGATGGCAGCTTCCACCACGCGCGCCAAATCTTCAATCGGCGTACGGCCAGCATCTTCACAGGAGAATTCAACGTCATCCGTGTAGTTACGGGCACGTTTGACCATGTAGACCGCGCGCTCAATGACCTCATCCAGCGTGCTGCGCAGCTTGGTGGCAATGTGCATAGGAGAGGTTGCAATAAAGGTATGAATACGGAATGCTTCGGCAACCTTCAACGACTCGGCCGCAACATCGATATCTTTTTCCACACAGCGTGCCAGGCCACAGACGCGGCTGTTCTTAATGGTACGCGCAATGGTCTGCACGGATTCGAAGTCACCCGGAGAAGAGACAGGGAAACCGACCTCCATCACGTCGACACCCATACGTTCGAGAGCCAGCGCGATCTGCAGTTTCTCTTTCACACTCAGGCTTGCCTGTAATGCCTGTTCACCGTCACGTAAAGTTGTATCGAAAATAATGACTTGCTGGCTCATGGGTTAGGTCCTTGTCAGTCTTAGGGCGCCTTGCTACGAGCATAAAAAAACCCGCGCAGTGGCGCGGGTTTTTAGTCTTACTGGTGACGATTCAACGCTGAATTTCGCCCGCCAGTCTACCGCGCACAGTGGATGCGTTTAGTAGTAGTAGACCGGTGAAACGAATGGTGCGAATCATGAATCGTGCTCCGTTAAATTCAATATGCTTTTAGTGGTACTGGATACGACTGTGCATGTCAACCCCTGCAGGCAAAAACGCACCCGGCTGGCCTGGTTGACAGGATATGTGCTTTAGCTAATTGTGCTGGGTTTTGCTTTTCCGACCCTACAAATTGTCTAATTTTGGACTGAGAAAAAGGTTGCAGAAATAATTGAATATAATTGTGATGAATAAATTAAAAGTTCGCTACCCAATTGTATGGGACGCAAATGGGTTTGATATCATTAAGTTATAAATGCGGTGAATGTTTTTTATCACTTCGGATGTCTAATGGTTATTACAGATTGTTAACTTATTTAATCGGGGTTGCAATAACAGTTTAATAATACTTAAGACATCATTAACCCGCTGGCGATTGTATATTGGTCTAGTTTATGGTTTCATTCAAATCCTAAAGTGAAGCATATCATTTGCAGTGGTGTTTATTTTATCGTTTGTCAGTGGCGAAAAGTCATTTTCGCTAAACTGTTCTTTATATTTTCCGAATTTAAAATAATTCTCTTTCGCTGATCGTATATGCATGGTAAATCATATTCTTCGGAATTATTACAGTACGTTGGCAAAGGGAGTGTAGCGTGACAGTGGAGTCAGAAGTGCCAGAAATTAATATTAAACAACCTCAAACTACTGATGGGATTAAACCGCAGTTACGTACAGTGGACCTTAATCTGCTCACGGTATTTGATGCTGTCATGCAGGAGCAGAATATCACCCGGGCGGCCCATACGTTGGGGATGTCTCAGCCCGCGGTCAGTAATGCTGTCGCCAGACTTAAGGTTATGTTTAACGACGAGTTATTCGTTCGTTACGGGAGAGGAATACAGCCTACCGCACGGGCATTCCAGTTATTCGGCTCTATCCGTCAGGCGTTGCAGCTGGTTCAGAACGAGCTGCCAGGGTCAGGCTTTGAACCTTTAAGCAGTGAGCGTGTATTCAATCTTTGTGTTTGCAGTCCGTTAGATAATTATTTGACGTCGATTATTTATAATAAAGTTGAAGAGATCGCTCCCAATATCCATCTGGTTTTTAAATCATCCTTAAATCAAAACACAGAGCATCAGTTACGCTACCAGGAGACCGAGTTCGTTCTGGGATATGAAGAATTTCGACGTCCTGAATTTTCTTGCGTTCCGCTGTTTAAAGATGAAATGGTGTTGGTCGCCAGTAAAAAACACCCCCGACTCAATTCTCCGCTTCGGGAAAGTGACGTTTATAGCGAGCAGCATGCTGTTGTTGCGCTCGACAGATATGCTTCCTTTAGCCTGCCGTGGTATGACACGGCGGATAAACAGGCAAGCGTTGCTTATCAGGGAATGGCAATGGTCAGCGTATTAAACGTGGTCTCGCAGACACATCTGGTGGCTATTGCACCACGCTGGCTGGCTGAAGAGTTTTCCGGTCAACTACAACTGCAAATGTTGCCGTTGCCGCTCAAGCTGAATAGCCGTACCTGCTATCTCTCCTGGCATGAAGCCGCCGGTCGGGATAAAGGGCATCAGTGGATGGAAGAGTTGCTGATCAGTATTTGCCGTCGATAAGCGCATCAGGATAAATTGCATCTTCGCGTGTGATTTATCCTGGTTTTTTCTCTGTTATTGTTATTTTATTCTGTTGTGAATTTTTTCTTACTGCTCTCTGGCTCGCAAAAATAGATGATTTCCTGAATCGACGCGCTTTTCAGCGATGATTAATCATCTCATCCTCTAATACCAGATGAATTGACCATATCCTTCCTTAATACCTGTTTTTTCTGCTTTGCGAACCGTTTAGCTCACCCGGTCTGCTAATTGCCTGCCTCATAACGAGCGGTTAAGGTAACGATCACTCTGCAAAATATAAGATTGGTTTAACCCAGTCGTAAGACGGTGCGGAAATGAATTCTGCAGCTCGTCTATAACAAAATGCCTGGAGGCAAAGCATGGAGATGTTGTCTGGCGCGGAAATGGTCGTCCGATCGTTAATCGATCAGGGCGTGAAGCAAGTGTTCGGTTATCCCGGAGGCGCAGTCCTGGATATTTATGATGCGCTTCATACGGTAGGCGGCATTGACCATGTTTTAGTACGCCACGAGCAGGCGGCGGTGCATATGGCTGACGGGCTGGCCCGCGCGACAGGTGAAGTAGGCGTGGTATTAGTGACGTCCGGTCCCGGCGCGACAAACGCCATCACCGGCATTGCCACGGCGTATATGGACTCTATCCCGCTGGTTATTCTTTCCGGCCAGGTGGCGACGTCACTGATTGGCTACGACGCGTTTCAGGAGTGCGACATGGTGGGAATTTCGCGTCCCGTTGTGAAGCACAGCTTCCTGGTTAAGCAAACTGAAGACATCCCGGGGATATTGAAAAAAGCCTTCTGGCTGGCAGCAAGCGGGCGTCCCGGCCCGGTGGTGGTCGATCTGCCGAAAGATATCTTGAACCCGGCGAACAAGCTTCCTTATGTCTGGCCGGAGTCGGTGAGCATGCGCTCATACAACCCAACGACGCAGGGCCACAAGGGGCAGATCAAACGTGCCTTGCAAACGCTGCTGGCCGCCAAAAAACCGGTAGTCTATGTCGGTGGTGGGGCAATCAATTCTGCCTGTGAAGGGCAGCTTCGGGAGCTTATCGAGAAACTCAATCTTCCCGTTGCGTCGTCGCTGATGGGGCTGGGCGCTTTCCCGGCAACTCACCGTCAGGCTCTGGGGATGCTGGGTATGCACGGCACCTATGAAGCCAACATGACGATGCACCATTCCGATGTGATCTTTGCCGTCGGCGTGCGCTTTGACGATCGCACCACCAACAATCTGGCGAAATACTGCCCGAACGCCACCGTGCTTCATATTGATATCGATCCCACCTCTATTTCGAAAACGGTGTCTGCGGATGTGCCGATCGTCGGTGATGCCCGCCAGGTGCTGGAGCAAATGCTGGATCTGCTGGCACAGGAGCCGCCTTCCCAGCCGCTGGATGAGATCCGTGACTGGTGGCAGCAGATCGAACAATGGCGCGCGCGTCAGTGCCTGAAGTATGACACGCAAAGCGACAGCATTAAGCCGCAGGCGGTGATCGAAACTATCTGGCGGCTGACGAAAGGCGAGGCATACGTGACGTCTGACGTGGGTCAGCATCAGATGTTTGCCGCCCTTTATTATCCGTTTGATAAACCGCGCCACTGGATTAACTCCGGAGGGTTAGGAACGATGGGCTTTGGCTTGCCTGCCGCACTGGGCGTCAAGCTGGCTCTGCCTGACGAAACCGTCGTCTGCGTGACGGGAGACGGCAGTATTCAGATGAACATCCAGGAGCTGTCGACGGCCCTTCAGTATGAGCTGCCGGTACTGGTGCTGAACCTGAATAATGGTTATCTCGGGATGGTGAAGCAGTGGCAGGACATGATCTACTCTGGTCGTCACTCTCAGTCCTACATGACGTCACTGCCGGACTTTGTTCGTCTGGCTGAAGCCTACGGCCATATTGGGATGCGAGTGACCGATCCGGCAGAGCTGGAAACGAAGCTCGGTGAAGCGCTTGAGCACGTTAAAAATAACCGCCTCGTTTTTATGGATGTCATTGTTGATGGCACCGAGCACGTATACCCGATGCATATTCGCGGTGGTGGTATGGATGAAATGTGGTTAAGCAAAACGGAGAGAACCTGATATGCGCCGGATATTATCTGTTTTACTGGAAAACGAGTCTGGCGCACTGTCGCGCGTCATTGGCCTTTTTGCACAGCGCGGCTATAACATTGAAAGCCTGACCGTTGCGCCGACTGACGATCCGACGCTGTCGCGCATGACCATCCAGACCGTCGGCGATGCCAAAGTGCTTGAGCAGATCGAGAAACAGCTGCATAAGCTGGTCGATGTTCTGCGCGTCAGCGAGCTGGGGCAGGGTGCCTACGTTGAGCGAGAGGTCATGCTGGTGAAAATCCAGGCCAGCGGTTACGGGCGCGAGGAAGTGAAACGTAACACGGATATCTTCCGTGGGCAGATTATAGACGTCACGCCTTCTATATATACGGTTCAGCTGGCCGGAACGAGTGACAAGCTGGATGCCTTCCTGGCATCTGTACGGGATGTGGCAAAAATTGTTGAGGTTGCGAGATCGGGCGTTGTTGGCCTGTCACGCGGCGATAAGATCATGCGTTAGTTGTCTAAAAGGTTCGCCTCTTTCTGCCCGGTCACCAAAGCCGGGCTTTTTTTTGTGTAATCAGCCGACAACAGAGATAAAAGCGGTTGCCGCGAAGGCTATTCTGCGTTTAGATGTTAAAAGATTTAACCATAACCTTGCCAAGGCCATGGACTCTTTTCATTTTTTAAGGGGCAATTGTGAAACTGGATGAAATCGCCCGGCTAGCCGGCGTGTCACGAACAACGGCCAGCTATGTGATTAACGGTAAAGCAAAGCAGTACCGTGTCAGCGATAAGACCGTTGAAAAAGTTATGGCGGTGGTTCGTGAACATAACTACCATCCGAATGCTGTCGCAGCTGGCCTGCGTGCCGGACGCACCCGCTCTATTGGCCTGGTGATCCCGGATCTGGAAAACACCAGCTATACCCGTATCGCCAACTATCTTGAACGTCAGGCGCGCCAGCGTGGCTATCAGTTGCTGATTGCCTGCTCGGAAGACCAGCCCGACAACGAGATGCGCTGTATTGAGCATCTGCTCCAGCGTCAGGTCGATGCCATCATCGTCTCCACCTCTTTACCGCCTGAACACCCATTCTATCAACGCTGGGCGAACGACCCATTCCCGATTGTGGCGCTGGATCGTGCGCTCGACAGGGAGCATTTCACGAGCGTCGTCGGTGCCGATCAGGATGATGCCGAGATGCTGGCGGCAGAGCTGAGAACCTTCCCGGCTGAAACGGTGCTGTATCTGGGGGCGCTGCCTGAACTGTCAGTCAGCTTCCTGCGTGAACAGGGGTTCAGAACCGCCTGGAAAGACGATCCCCGTGAGGTGCACTACCTCTATGCCAACAGCTATGAACGTGAAGCGGCCGCACAGCTTTTCGAGAAATGGCTGGAAACGCACCCGATGCCGCAGGCGCTATTCACCACCTCATTTGCTCTGCTGCAGGGGGTGATGGATGTGACCTTACGCCGTGAGGGTAAACTGCCTTCCGACCTGGCCATCGCGACCTTCGGTGATAACGAGCTGCTCGACTTCCTCCAGTGCCCGGTTCTGGCGGTGGCTCAACGCCATCGTGATGTGGCTGAACGCGTGCTGGAAATTGTGCTGGCAAGTCTGGACGAGCCGCGTAAACCGAAGCCGGGTCTGACGCGTATTAAACGTAATCTTTACCATCGCGGAATTTTGAGCCGCCATAAATGAAATGACGGGGCGGAGAAATCTGCCCCCTTTTGACGAAATAATTCGCCGGGATAATTCCCGTAGAGAAATTAGGATAATTCTTGCGAATTTACCTTCTGCTATTTTTCTTAATTCATTTTGGCGTTTAATGGTTCCTTTAAAGGACGTTTAAACGATTTTAAATGCCTGTCTTTGTATTATTTTGTTACAAACCCTCTTCCGGCGATGAATATTCAGACGTTTTTCCTTCTCCTGTGCCAGCTTGCACGGCAACCGCCGCGTTTCGCGAGCCCTGGGGTGAATCTGGCGCTGTTATCCCCTGAGAATCTGTCATAAAATGCTGCCCGCGTCGCAAACTGACACTTTATATTTATCTGCGATGATATTGAGTGAGCCTTAACGCTAGTGTGCATATTCGGTTTTTTTCTTACAAATATTCATAACGTTAATTTTGCCTCGCCAGTTGTGCAGTTATTAACCAGGACTGTTTATCTCTGTAAATAGAGGCCTTTCGGGCCTGTATAGGGAGAGTCCTGGCTTGACAAGCTTTTCCCTCGCTCCGTAAACTCCTTTAGGTGGGAATTTGTGGGTTAAAGTGGTGAGGAGGGGTGAGACTGGCATGTTCCGTGGAGCTACGTTAGTCAATCTCGACAGCAAAGGGCGTTTATCGGTACCAACCCGATACCGCGACCAGCTGATTGAGAATGCTACGGGTCAAATGGTTTGCACCATTGACATCAACTCCCCCTGCCTGCTGCTTTACCCCTTACCTGAATGGGAAATTATTGAGCAAAAGCTGTCGCGACTGTCGAGCATGAACCCGCAGGAACGCCGCGTGCAGCGGTTGTTATTGGGACATGCCAGTGAATGTCAGATGGATAGCGCAGGCCGGTTACTGATTGCCCCTGTGTTACGGCAACATGCCGGTCTGACCAAAGAAGTGATGCTGGTCGGGCAGTTCAACAAGTTTGAACTGTGGGATGAAACGACCTGGTATCAACAGGTCAAGGAAGATATCGACGCTGAGCAGTCTGATTCCGCGACATTATCGGAACGGCTGCAGGACTTGTCTCTATAAATATGATGGAAAATTACAAACATAAAACGGTGCTGCTGGATGAGGCCGTTAACGGCCTGAATATTCGTCCGGACGGCATCTACATTGATGGCACTTTTGGTCGCGGTGGCCACTCGCGCTTAATCCTCTCCCAGCTTGGAGCGGAAGGGCGTCTGCTGGCAATCGATCGCGATCCGCAGGCGATTGCCGTTGCGCAAACCATCGATGACCCACGCTTTTCCATCGTGCATGGACCTTTCTCTGCGCTCGCTGATTATGTTGCCGAGCGTGGCCTGACGGGCAAGATCGACGGAATCCTTCTCGATCTTGGCGTCTCTTCACCCCAGCTTGATGATGCTGAACGGGGCTTCTCCTTTATGCGCGATGGTCCACTGGACATGCGCATGGATCCTACTCGCGGTCAGTCTGCCGCCGAGTGGTTACAGACCGCGGACGAAGCGGATATTGCTTGGGTGATCAAAACCTTCGGCGAGGAGCGTTTTGGCAAGCGTATCGCGCGCGCCATCGTTGAGCGTAACCGCATCGAGCCGATGACCCGCACGAAAGAGCTGGCCGAGGTGATCGCGGCGGCGACGCCGGTGAAGGATAAGCACAAACATCCCGCGACCCGTACCTTCCAGGCGGTTCGTATCTGGGTAAACAGTGAACTGGAGGAAATAGAGCTGGCGCTAAAAAGCTCGCTCGACGTGCTGGCCCCGGGTGGGCGGTTATCCATCATCAGCTTCCATTCGCTGGAAGACCGCATTGTGAAGCGCTTTATGCGTGAACAAAGCCGCGGTCCACAGGTTCCAGCGGGGCTGCCGATGACGGAAGAACAACTCAGGAAGCTGGGTGGCCGTCAGTTGCGAGCATTAGGCAAGTTGATGCCGGGCGAAGAAGAAGTGGCACAGAATCCACGCGCCCGTAGTTCAGTGCTGCGTGTTGCAGAGAGGACGAACGCATGATCGGCAGAGTGACAGAGACCCTAAGCAAAGTTAAGGATTCGTTAGGAAGCAACGAGCGCCATGCCTTGCCTGGCGTGATCGGCGACGATCTTTTGCGGTTTGGGAAACTGCCACTCTGTCTGTTCATTTGCATCATTGTCACGGCCGTCACGGTGGTCACGACTGCCCACCACACACGCTTATTAACTGCGCAACGCGAGCAGATGGTACTGGAACGCGATGCGCTGGATATTGAATGGCGAAACCTGATCCTTGAAGAAAACGCGCTCGGCGATCACAGCCGGGTTGAACGGATCGCAACGGAAAAGCTGCAATTGCAGCATGTTGATCCTTCTCAGGAAAATATTGTAGTACAAAAATAAGGGAAAACGCGACGCATGAGAGCAGCGGCAAAAACGCTTAAACCAAAACGTCAGGAAGAACAGGCCAACTTTATCAGTTGGCGTTTTGCGTTGCTTTGCGGCTGCATTTTACTGGCGCTGGGTTTCCTGCTGGGACGCGTGGCATGGTTGCAAATCATCGCCCCTGACATGCTGGTTCGACAGGGCGACATGCGTTCCCTTCGCGTTCAGGAAGTGTCGACGTCCCGCGGGATGATCACCGACCGCTCAGGCCGTCCACTGGCCGTGAGCGTACCGGTTAAAGCCATCTGGGCCGATCCGAAAGAGCTGCACGATGCGGGTGGTATTACGCTTGATAACCGCTGGAAGGCGCTCTCGGATGCCCTGAAAATGCCGCTGGATCAGCTCGCTTCCCGCGTCAACGCCAATCCAAAAGGGCGTTTTATCTATCTGGCGCGTCAGGTCAACCCTGACATGGCGGACTACATTCGTAAGCTGAAGCTGCCGGGTATTCACCTTCGTGAAGAATCCCGCCGCTACTATCCTTCCGGCGAAGTAACCGCTCACCTCATTGGCTTTACCAACGTTGATAGCCAGGGGATTGAGGGCGTTGAAAAAAGCTTCGATAAATGGCTCACCGGCCAGCCTGGCGAGCGAATTGTTCGTAAAGACCGCTACGGCCGCGTTATCGAAGATATCTCTTCCACGGACAGTCAGGCGGCACACAACCTGGCGCTGAGTATTGATGAGCGTCTGCAGGCATTGGTCTACCGCGAGCTGAACAACGCCGTCGCCTTCAACAAGGCGGAATCCGGCAGCGCCGTGCTGGTGGACGTCAGTACGGGCGAAGTGCTTGCGATGGCCAACAGCCCGTCCTATAACCCGAACAACTTTACCGGCACCGCAAAAGATGCGATGCGTAACCGGGCGATTACCGACGTGTTCGAACCGGGCTCCACGGTGAAACCGATGGTGGTCATGACGGCGCTTCAGCGTGGCATCGTCAATGAAAACACGGTTCTGAACACGATCCCTTACCGTATTAACGGCCACGAGATTAAAGACGTGGCGCGCTACAGCGAATTGACCCTGACCGGGGTTTTACAGAAGTCGAGTAACGTTGGCGTTTCAAAGCTGGCGTTAGCGATGCCGTCCTCAGCGTTAGTAGAGACTTACTCACGTTTTGGGCTTGGAAAGGCGACCAATTTGGGGTTGGTCGGAGAACGCAGTGGCTTATATCCTCAAAAACAACGGTGGTCTGACATAGAGAGGGCCACCTTCTCTTTCGGCTACGGGCTAATGGTAACGCCGTTACAGTTAGCGCGAGTCTACGCAACGATTGGCAGCTATGGCGTCTATCGTCCGCTGTCCATTACCAAAGTTGATCCACCGGTTCCAGGTGAGCGTATCTTCCCGGAATCCATCGTTCGTACCGTCGTTCATATGATGGAAAGCGTGGCGCTGCCTGGCGGCGGCGGCGTGAAGGCGGCGATCAAAGGCTATCGCATCGCCATCAAAACCGGTACCGCGAAAAAAGTGGGGCCAGACGGCCGTTACATCAACAAATACATTGCCTATACCGCAGGCGTTGCGCCTGCCAGTAATCCGCGTTTTGCGCTGGTGGTCGTCATTAACGATCCACAGGCGGGTAAATACTACGGCGGCGCCGTTTCCGCGCCTGTGTTCGGGGCCATCATGGGCGGCGTGTTGCGCACCATGAACATCGAACCGGATGCGCTGGCAACGGGCGAGAAAAGTGAATTTGTAATTAATCAAGGCGAGGGTACAGGTGGCAGATCGTAATTTGCGCGACCTTCTCGCTCCGTGGGTGCCTAATGCACCGGAGCGAGCACTGCGAGAGATGGTACTGGACAGCCGTGCGGCTGCTTCTGGCGATCTTTTTGTGGCGGTGGTCGGTCATCAGGCGGACGGGCGTCGTTATATCCCGCAGGCGATTGCGCAAGGTGTTGCTGCCATTATTGCTGAGGCTAAAGATGAGGCAACTGACGGTGAAATCCGTGAAATGCACGGGGTGCCGGTCATCTATCTCAGCCAGTTAAACGAGCGTCTTTCTGCGCTGGCCGGACGTTTCTATCACGAACCGTCCGATCGGCTGCGTCTGGTGGGCGTGACAGGTACAAACGGCAAAACCACGACCACGCAGCTCATGGCGCAGTGGGCGCAGCTGCTGGGTGAAACCGGTGCGGTCATGGGAACTGTCGGTAACGGTCTGTTGGGCAAAGTGAGCCCGACCGAAAACACCACCGGCTCCGCAGTTGACGTACAGCACGTGCTGGCCGGCCTGGCAGGGCAGGGGGCAACCTTTGCCGCGATGGAAGTCTCTTCCCACGGTCTGGTGCAGCACCGCGTGGCGGCGCTGAAGTTTGCCGCCTCAGTATTCACTAACCTGAGCCGTGATCACCTTGATTATCATGGTGATATGGAGCATTACGAAGCGGCGAAATGGCTGCTCTACTCCACCCACCATAGCGGACAGGCCATCATCAACGCTGACGACGAAGTCGGTCGCCGCTGGCTGGCGAAGCTGCCGGATGCGGTTGCGGTGTCGATGGAAGACCATATCAACCCGAACTGCCACGGCCGCTGGCTGAAGGCGGTTGCGGTGGATTATCACGACAGTGGCGCCACCATTCGTTTTACCTCCTCATGGGGTGACGGTGAAATTGAAAGCCGCCTGATGGGCGCGTTTAACGTCAGCAACCTGCTGCTGGCGCTGGCGACGCTGCTGGCGCTGGGTTATCCGATGAACGCGCTGCTGGAAACGGCTGAGCGTCTGCAGCCGGTATGTGGCCGTATGGAAGTGTTCAGCGCGCCGGGCAAACCGACCGTGGTGGTCGATTATGCCCACACGCCGGACGCACTGGAAAAAGCACTGGAAGCGGCGCGTCTGCACTGCACCGGTAAGCTCTGGTGTGTGTTTGGCTGCGGTGGCGACCGTGATAAGGGCAAACGTCCACTGATGGGTGCCATTGCTGAACAGTTCGCGGATATTCCGGTTGTGACCGATGACAACCCGCGTACTGAAGAGCCGCGCGCCATTATTAACGACATTCTGTCGGGCATGCTGGACGCAGGCCGCGCCCGCGTGGTGGAAGGCCGTGCGGAAGCCGTGACCAACGCCATCATGCAGGCTCAGGAAAACGACGTTGTGCTGCTGGCCGGGAAAGGCCATGAGGATTATCAGATTGTTGGCAACCGTCGTCTCGATTATTCGGACCGCGTCACGGCCGCGCGTCTGCTGGGAGTCGTGGCATGATTAGCATCACCTTAAGTCAGGCCGCTGCGGTACTGCAGGGCGAGCTGCTGGGTCACGATCTGACCATCGAGGCCGTGACGACCGATACCCGCAAAGTGACCCCGGGTTGTCTGTTTGTGGCGCTGAAGGGCGAACGTTTTGACGCGCATGATTTTGCACAACAGGCCAGGGAGAATGGTGCAGGGGCGCTGCTGGTCAGCCGTAAACTCGCTGTCGATCTGCCGCAGATCGTGGTGAAAGATACCCGTCTGGCATTCGGCGAGCTGGCGGCCTGGGTTCGTCAGCAGGTACCGACGCGCGTCGTCGCGCTGACCGGTTCATCAGGCAAAACCTCTGTGAAAGAGATGACTGCGGCCATCCTGAGCCAGTGCGGAAATACGCTTTATACGGCAGGCAACCTTAACAATGATATCGGCGTGCCGATGACATTACTTCGCCTGACCAAAGAGCATGAATTTGCCGTGATCGAGTTAGGGGCAAACCACCAGGGCGAAATCGCCTGGACCGTGAGCCTGACGCGCCCGGAAGCAGCGCTGGTGAATAACCTGGCCGCTGCACATCTGGAAGGTTTTGGTTCGCTGGAAGGCGTGGCGAAAGCTAAAGGCGAGATCTATACCGGCCTGCCGGAAGACGGTATCGCCATTATGAATGCCGACAACAATGACTGGCTGAACTGGCAACAGATCATTGGTTCCCGCAAGACCTGGCGCTTCTCGCCGAACGCGGCCAACAGTGATTTTACCGCGACCAATATTCATGTGACTTCACATGGCACGAAATTCACCCTTAATACCCCAACCGGGGGCATTGAGGTGCTTCTGCCATTGCCGGGTCGTCATAATATCGCCAATGCGCTCGCGGCAGCGGCGCTGTCGATGGCGGTTGGTGCGTCGCATCAGGCGATTAAAACCGGTCTGGCAAATTTAAAAGCCGTGCCGGGGCGTCTGTTCCCGATCCAGCTTGCGGAAAACAAACTGCTTCTGGATGACTCCTATAACGCGAACGTCGGCTCAATGACCGCGGCGGTGCAGGTGTTGTCTGAGATGCCAGGTTATCGCGTGCTGGTGGTGGGCGATATGGCTGAGCTGGGTGATGAAAGCGAAGCGTGTCATGTCCAGGTGGGGGACGCGGCGAAAGCGGCAGGTATTGATTGCGTGCTGAGCGCTGGAAAACTGAGCCAGGCGATTAGCCATGCCAGCGGTGTTGGCGAGCACTTTGCCGATAAAGCCGCGCTGATTGAACGCCTTAAGGCATTGATGACAGAAAAACAAATTGTGACTGTGTTAGTGAAAGGTTCACGTAGTGCCGCCATGGAAGAGGTTGTGCACGCATTACAGGAGAACGGGACATGTTAGTTTGGCTGGCCGAACATTTGGTCAAATATTATTCAGGCTTTAACGTCTTTTCCTATCTGACGTTTCGCGCCATTGTCAGCCTGCTGACTGCGCTGTTCATCTCTTTGTGGATGGGCCCGCGCATGATTGCCCGTCTGCAAAAACTCTCCTTCGGTCAGGTTGTGCGTAACGACGGTCCGGAGTCGCACTTCAGCAAGCGAGGTACGCCGACCATGGGCGGGATCATGATCCTGACCGCGATCGTTGTTTCCGTACTGCTGTGGGCTTATCCCTCTAACCCGTACGTCTGGTGCGTACTTACCGTGCTGGTGGGCTACGGCATCATTGGGTTTGTTGATGATTACCGCAAGGTCGTGCGTAAAGACACCAAGGGCCTGATCGCCCGCTGGAAATACTTCTGGATGTCGGTGATTGCGCTGGGCGTGGCCTTCGCGCTGTATCTGGCAGGAAAAGACACCCCCGCCACCGAGCTGGTGGTGCCGTTCTTTAAAGATGTGATGCCGCAACTGGGGCTGTTCTACATTCTGCTGGCCTACTTCGTCATCGTGGGCACCGGTAACGCCGTAAACCTGACCGACGGTCTGGATGGCCTGGCGATTATGCCAACCGTCTTCGTCGCCGCCGGTTTTGCGCTGGTGGCGTGGGCCACCGGTAATATGAACTTTGCTAACTATCTGCACATTCCATACCTGCGACACGCAGGCGAACTGGTTATCGTCTGTACGGCGATTGTCGGGGCGGGACTGGGCTTCCTGTGGTTCAACACCTACCCGGCGCAGGTCTTTATGGGTGACGTCGGTTCACTGGCTCTGGGCGGCGCGCTGGGCATTATTGCCGTACTGCTGCGCCAGGAGTTCCTGTTGGTGATTATGGGTGGGGTATTTGTGGTTGAAACCCTTTCAGTGATTTTGCAGGTCGGGTCCTTCAAGCTGCGCGGTCAGCGCATCTTCCGTATGGCACCGATTCACCATCACTATGAACTGAAAGGCTGGCCGGAACCGCGCGTGATTGTGCGCTTCTGGATTATTTCGCTGATGCTGGTGCTGATTGGCCTGGCAACGCTGAAGGTACGTTAATCATGGCAGATTACCAGGGCAAAAAAGTCGTTATCATCGGGTTGGGGCTGACAGGCCTCTCCTGCGTGGACTTTTTCCTCGCGCGCGGCGTGACGCCTCGCGTAATGGATACGCGTGTTTCTCCGCCGGGTCTGGATAAACTGCCGGAACAGGTTGAACGCCACCTTGGTGGTCTGAATGATGACTGGCTGCTGGCAGCCGATCTGATTGTCGCCAGCCCCGGTATGGCGCTGGCACATCCTTCACTCAGCGCCGCGGCCGATGCGGGCGTTGAGATTGTCGGTGATATTGAGTTGTTCTGCCGTGAAGCGCAGGCACCCGTTATCGCGATTACCGGCTCTAACGGTAAAAGCACCGTCACCACCCTTGTGGGTGAGATGGCGAAAGCGGCGGGCATGAACGTGGGCGTGGGAGGCAATATTGGCCTGCCAGCGCTAATGCTGCTGGATAAAGGCTGTGAATTGTACGTCCTCGAGCTTTCCAGCTTCCAGCTGGAAACGACCTCCAGCCTTCGTGCGGCCGCGGCGACTATCCTTAACGTTACTGAAGATCATATGGATCGCTATCCGTTTGGTCTACAGCAGTACCGCGCCGCCAAACTGCGCATTTATGAAAATGCGAAGGTCTGCGTCGTCAACGCGGATGACGCCCTGACCATGCCGGTGCGCGGGGCGGACGATCGCTGTATTAGCTTTGGCATTACCATGGGTGACTATCATCTTAACCGTCAACTGGGCGAAACCTGGCTGCGCGTGAAGGGTGAGAAAGTGCTGAACGTGAAAGAGATGAAGCTTACCGGCCAGCATAACTACACCAATGCTCTGGCGGCGCTGGCGCTGGCGGATGCCGTAGGGCTGCCGCGTTCGTCCAGCCTGCAAGCATTGACCACCTTTAACGGCCTGGCGCACCGTTTCCAACTGGCGCTGGAGCACAACGGTGTGCGCTGGATTAATGACTCAAAAGCCACCAACGTCGGCAGTACCGAGGCCGCCCTGAACGGCCTGCACGTTGAAGGGACCCTGCATTTACTGCTGGGCGGCGACGGTAAATCGGCGGATTTCTCCACGCTGAAACCGTATCTCGCCGGGAATAATATCCGCTTGTACTGCTTTGGTCGCGACGGCAGTGAGCTGGCTGAGCTGCGTCCTGACATTGCCGAGCAAACCGAGACCATGGAGCAGGCGATGCGGCTGATTGCCCCTCGCGTGAAGCCGGGTGATATGGTGCTGCTCTCTCCGGCCTGCGCCAGCCTCGATCAATTCAAGAATTTCGAACAGCGTGGCGATCTCTTTACCCGTCTGGCGAAGGAGTTAGGCTGATGCGTTTATCTCTCCCTCGCCTGAAAATGCCGCGCCTGCCAGGATTTGGCGTTCTGGCGTGGGTGTTTGCGGCACTCAAAGGCTGGGTGATGGGCTCTCGTCAAAAAGATAACGACAGCCTGGTCATGTACGACCGTACGCTCTTCTGGCTCACGCTGGGGCTGGCGGCGGTTGGTTTTATCATGGTGACCTCGGCGTCAATGCCTGTCGGGCAGCGACTGGCGAACGATCCGTTCCTGTTTGCGAAACGTGATGGCCTGTACATCATCCTGGCGTTCTGTCTGGCGCTGGTGACATTACGTCTGCCGATGGAGTTCTGGCAGCGGCACAGTACCGCGATGCTGATCGCCTCCATCATTATGCTGCTGATCGTGCTGGTGGTGGGGAGCTCCGTAAACGGGGCATCGCGCTGGATTGCCTTTGGCCCACTGCGTATTCAGCCCGCGGAATTTACCAAACTCTCCCTGTTCTGCTACCTGGCTAACTACCTGGTACGTAAAGTGGATGAAGTGCGTAATAACCTGCGCGGCTTCTTAAAACCCATGGGCGTTATTCTGGTGCTGGCGGTCTTACTGCTGGCGCAGCCTGACCTTGGTACCGTGGTCGTGCTGTTTGTCACCACGCTGGCAATGCTGTTCCTGGCCGGGGCGAAGCTGTGGCAGTTCATCGCCATCATCGGAATGGGTATCTCAGCGGTTGTGCTGCTGATCCTCGCCGAGCCTTACCGTATCCGCCGTGTGACCTCATTCTGGAACCCGTGGGAAGACCCGTTTGGCAGCGGTTATCAGCTGACGCAGTCGCTGATGGCTTTTGGTCGCGGTGAAGTCTGGGGTCAGGGCCTGGGCAACTCGGTACAAAAACTGGAGTATTTACCCGAAGCGCACACTGACTTCATCTTCTCCATTATTGGGGAAGAACTGGGTTATATCGGTGTGGTATTAGCGCTATTAATGGTATTCTTCGTCGCTTTCCGCGCCATGTCGATTGGGCGGAAAGCGCTGGAGATCGATCACCGCTTTTCAGGTTTCTTAGCCTGCTCAATAGGTATCTGGTTTAGTTTCCAGGCATTGGTTAACGTCGGGGCCGCAGCGGGTATGCTGCCGACCAAAGGCCTGACGTTGCCGTTGATCAGTTATGGTGGTTCCAGTCTGCTGATTATGTCGACGGCCATCATGATGTTGTTACGCATAGATTATGAAACGCGTCTGGAAAAAGCCCAGGCGTTTACACGAGGTTCACGATGAATCAACCGAAGCGGTTAATGGTGATGGCAGGCGGTACCGGTGGACATGTGTTCCCGGGGCTCGCAGTTGCGCACCATTTAATGGATCAGGGCTGGCAGGTACGCTGGCTGGGAACCGCGGACCGCATGGAAGCCGACCTAGTACCGAAGCACGGTATCGAGATCGACTTTATTCGCATTTCCGGCTTACGCGGAAAAGGCATTAAGGCCCAGCTTCTGGCACCGGTGCGTATTTTCAACGCCTGGCGTCAGGCGCGCGCCATCATGAAGCGTTTTAAGCCTGATGTGGTGCTGGGGATGGGCGGCTATGTTTCTGGCCCGGGTGGGCTGGCGGCCTGGTCATTGGGCATCCCCGTGGTGCTGCATGAGCAGAACGGCATTGCCGGTCTGACCAATAAATGGCTGGCGAAAATTGCCACCAAAGTGATGCAGGCTTTCCCGGGAGCCTTCCCGAAGGCGGACGTGGTGGGTAACCCGGTGCGCGTAGACGTGCTGGCGCTGCCATTACCGGATGCGCGCCTGCCTGGTCGTGAAGGGCCGGTCCGTGTGCTGGTCGTTGGCGGTTCTCAGGGCGCACGCATTTTAAACCAGACGATGCCGCAGGTTGCAGCAAAGCTGGGGGATGCGGTGACAATCTGGCACCAAAGCGGAAAAGGTGCTCAGCAGATGGTTGAGCAGGCTTACGCCGATGAAGGCCAGCCGCAGCATAAAGTGACGGAATTTATCGACGACATGGCCGCAGCGTATGCCTGGGCCGATGTCGTGGTCTGCCGCTCTGGCGCATTGACGGTGAGCGAAATTGCCGCCGCCGGGTTGCCGGCTCTGTTTGTGCCGTTCCAGCACAAAGACAGACAGCAGTACTGGAATGCGTTGCCGCTTGAGAAAGCCGGCGCCGCGAAAATATTTGAACAGCCACAATTTACCGCCGATGCGGTCGCCACCACCCTGGCGGGCTGGAACAGAGAGGCATTACTGGAGATGGCGCAACGCGCACGCGCGACCGCTATTCCTGATGCAACGGAACGGGTGGCAAAAGAAGTGAGCCTGGCAGCCCAGGCTTAACCCTCGCAGCGCGTGTTGCGCTGCACGAATTTTTTAAGTAGTCGATGGCGTTTAGAGAATGAATACACAACAACTGGCAAAACTGCGTTCTATCGTGCCCGAGATGCGTCGCGTCCGGCACATTCACTTTGTTGGCATCGGTGGTGCTGGCATGGGCGGTATTGCCGAAGTGTTAGCTAACGAAGGCTATCAGATCAGCGGGTCTGACCTGGCGCCAAACCCTGTTACGCAGCAGCTGGCGTCGCTTGGGGCGACTATCTATTTCAATCATCGCCCGGAAAACGTGCGCGATGCGAGTGTGGTGGTCGTGTCGAGCGCCATCTCCTCTGATAACCCGGAAATCGTGGCCGCGCACGAAGCGCGTATCCCGGTGATCCGCCGTGCGGAAATGCTGGCGGAGTTGATGCGTTTTCGTCATGGCATTGCGATTGCCGGAACCCACGGCAAAACCACCACCACGGCGATGGTCTCCAGCATTTATGCGGAAGCGGGCCTCGACCCGACGTTCGTCAATGGTGGTCTGGTAAAAGCGGCAGGCGTGCATGCGCGTCTCGGACACAGCCGTTATTTAATTGCCGAAGCGGATGAGAGCGATGCGTCGTTCCTGCATCTGCAGCCGATGGTCGCCATCGTCACCAATATCGAAGCCGACCATATGGATACTTACCAGGGCGACTTCGAGAACTTAAAGCAGACCTTTATTAATTTCCTGCACAACCTGCCGTTCTATGGACGCGCGGTAATGTGTGTAGACGATCCGGTGATTCGCGAGCTGTTGCCGCGCGTCGGACGTCAAATCACGACTTATGGCTTCAGCGAAGACGCTGATGTCCGCGTGGAAGATTACAAACAGCTGGGTGCGCAGGGGCATTTCACCCTGGCGCGTCAGGACAAAGAACTGCTGCATGTCACCCTGAATGCACCAGGGCGTCACAACGCCCTGAATGCCGCAGCGGCAGTGGCCGTGGCGACAGAAGAAGGCATTGATGACGAAGCCATTCTTCGTGCACTGGAAAGCTTCCAGGGAACCGGGCGTCGCTTCGACTTCCTCGGTGAATACCCGCTGGAGGCGGTGAACGGTAAACCCGGTACTGCCATGCTGGTTGATGACTACGGTCACCACCCGACGGAAGTGGACGCGACGATCAAAGCCGCGCGTGCAGGCTGGCCAGAAAAAAATCTGGTCATGATCTTCCAGCCGCACCGTTTCACGCGCACCCGTGACCTGTATGACGATTTCGCCAGCGTCCTGTCACAGGTGGATACGCTCCTGATGCTGGATGTTTATGCAGCGGGCGAAACTCCTATTCCTGGTGCAGACAGCCGTTCTTTATGTCGTACCATCCGCGGACGCGGTAAAGTAGACCCTATTTTGGTTTCCGATCCTGCCCAGGTGGCTGAAATTCTGGCCCCGGTGCTGACCGGCAACGATTTAATTCTGATTCAGGGCGCGGGAAATATCGGCAAAATCGCCCGTACCTTAGCTGAAATCAAACTGAAGCCGCAAACTCAGGAGGATGAGCATCATGGCTGATAAGATTGCTGTCCTGTCTGGCGGCACATCCGCCGAGCGCGAGGTTTCCCTGAATTCAGGTGCCGCTGTACTGGCGGGCCTGCGTGAAGGGGGTGTGGATGCGCACCTGGTCGATCCGAAAGAGACTAACGTAACCCAGTTAAAGGCGATGGGCTTCGATAAAGTCTTTATCGCGTTACATGGCCGTGGTGGCGAAGACGGCACCCTTCAGGGGCTGCTGGAACTCACCGGCATGCCGTACACCGGCAGCGGTGTGATGGCCTCCGCCATTTCTATGGATAAACTGCGCAGCAAACTGCTGTGGCAGGGCGCGGGTTTACCCGTTGCCCCCTGGGTTGCCCTGACGCGTCGCGAATTTGAAATGGGCCTCTCCGATAGCGTTAATGCACGCATTGCTGAGCTGGGCTTACCGGTTATTGTAAAGCCCAGCCGCGAAGGGTCGAGCGTTGGCATGTCCAAAGTTGAGAAAGCTGAGGATTTATCTTCCGCTTTAGCCCTGGCATTTCAACATGATGAAGAAGTTCTGATTGAAAAATGGCTCAGCGGGCCGGAATTTACCGTCGCGATGCTTGGCGAAGAAATTTTACCGTCAATTCGTATCCAACCGGCCGGAACCTTCTATGATTATGAGGCGAAGTATCTCTCTGATGAGACGCAATATTTCTGCCCAAGTGGTCTTGAAGCTGAGCGTGAAACCGATTTACAGTCCCTGGTGGTTAAAGCCTGGCATGTTCTGGGTTGCCGTGGATGGGGCCGCATCGACGTGATGCTCGACAGTGATGGACAATTTTATCTGCTGGAAGCAAATACTTCTCCGGGAATGACCAGCCACAGCCTTGTGCCGATGGCAGCGCGTCAGGCGGGGATGAGCTTCTCGCAATTAGTCGTACGTATTCTGGACCAGGCGGGCTGATATGTCTCAGGCTGCATTGAACACGCGCAACCGCGATGACGAAGAAGAATACTCTTCTTCACGCCGGAGTAATGGAACGCGTCTTGCAGGTATTATTTTCCTGCTCGGGGTGCTGTGCACCGTGTTTATCAGCGGCTGGATGGTTCTGGGCTGGATGGAAGATGCGCAACGGTTGCCGCTTTCGAAGCTGGTGGTCACCGGTGAGCGTCATTACACCCGTAACGATGACATTCGCCAGACAATTCTGGCGCTGGGATCGCCTGGCACCTTTATGACGCAGGACGTCAATATTATCCAGAGTCAGATTGAACGTCTGCCATGGATAAAACAGGCGAGTGTCAGAAAGCAATGGCCTGATGAATTGAAGATTCATCTGGTTGAATATGTGCCCATTGCGCGTTGGAATGATCAGCACATGGTTGACGTAGACGGAAATTCCTTCAGCGTCCCGGCCGATCGTGTCAACAAGCAAAATTTACCGATGTTGTATGGCCCGGAAGGTAGCGAAAATGAAGTGTTACAAGGTTTTCGTGAAATGGGGCAGGTGCTGGCGAAGGACAGGTTTACGCTAAAAGATGCTGCAATGACGGCGCGCCGCTCCTGGCAACTGACGTTAACGAATGGCATTAAGCTCAACCTGGGTCGCGGGGACACAATGAAACGTCTGGCGCGATTTGTAGAACTTTACCCGGTTTTACAGCAGCAGGCACAGACTGACGGCAAACGGATAAGCTACGTTGATTTGCGCTATGACTCAGGCGCAGCAGTCGGTTGGGAACCGGCTCCGGTCGAGGAACCTAATCAGCAACAGAATCAGGCACAGGTACAGGCAGAACAACAATGATCAAGGCGACGGACAGAAAACTGGTAGTTGGACTGGAGATTGGCACCGCGAAGGTTGCCGCTTTAGTAGGGGAAGTTCTGCCCGACGGTATGGTCAATATCATTGGCGTGGGCAGTTGCCCGTCCCGTGGTATGGATAAAGGTGGGGTTAACGATCTTGAGTCGGTGGTGAAGTGCGTACAGCGCGCCATCGATCAGGCTGAATTGATGGCAGATTGCCAGATTTCCTCTGTTTATCTGGCGCTTTCGGGTAAGCACATTAGCTGCCAGAACGAAATCGGCATGGTGCCGATTTCCGAAGAAGAAGTGACGCAGGAAGACGTTGAAAACGTTGTGCATACGGCGAAATCCGTGCGCGTTCGCGATGAGCATCGCGTGCTGCACGTGATCCCGCAGGAGTATGCGATTGACTACCAGGAAGGGATCAAAAACCCGGTCGGTCTTTCCGGCGTACGTATGCAGGCAAAAGTGCACTTGATCACATGTCACAACGATATGGCGAAGAACATTGTAAAAGCCGTTGAACGTTGTGGCCTGAAAGTTGACCAACTCATTTTCGCCGGTCTTGCAGCGAGCTATTCCGTGCTGACCGAAGATGAACGTGAACTGGGTGTCTGTGTGGTCGATATTGGTGGTGGTACAATGGACATGGCCGTGTATACCGGCGGTGCGCTGCGCCACACCAAAGTGATCCCGTATGCCGGGAACGTTGTGACCAGCGATATTGCTTACGCTTTTGGTACGCCACCGAGTGATGCAGAAGCGATTAAAGTACGCCACGGCTGTGCGCTGGGGTCTATCGTTGGCAAAGATGAGAGCGTTGAAGTGCCGAGTGTGGGCGGACGTCCACCGCGCAGCCTGCAGCGCCAGACGTTGGCAGAGGTCATTGAGCCGCGTTATACCGAGCTGCTTAACCTGGTCAACGAAGAGATTTTGCAGTTACAGGAACAGCTTCGCCAGCAGGGCGTGAAACATCATCTTGCAGCGGGGATTGTATTAACCGGCGGGGCAGCGCAAATTGAAGGTCTTGCGGCCTGCGCTCAGCGCGTGTTCCATACGCAAGTGCGTATCGGTGCTCCGCTGAATATCACCGGTTTAACGGATTATGCTCAGGAGCCGTACTATTCAACGGCCGTGGGCCTGCTCCACTACGGGAAAGAATCTCATCTCAGTGGTGAAGCAGAAGTGGAAAAACGCGTCTCAGTTGGGTCGTGGGTCAAACGACTGAACAACTGGTTGCGAAAAGAGTTTTAATTTTTTTAAGAGACCGGAGAGAATTAGCGGTCTCGGGCGACAGGCACAACGGAGAGAGAAATTATGTTTGAACCTATGGAACTGACCAACGACGCGGTGATTAAAGTCATCGGCGTCGGTGGCGGCGGCGGTAACGCCGTAGAGCATATGGTGCGTGAACGCATTGAAGGTGTTGAGTTCTTTGCAGTTAACACCGATGCACAGGCACTGCGTAAGACGGCTGTAGGCCAGACTATCCAGATCGGCGGTGGCATCACCAAAGGGCTGGGCGCTGGGGCTAACCCGGAAGTCGGTCGTAATGCGGCTGAAGAAGATCGTGAGGCCCTGCGCGCTGCACTGGAAGGTGCGGACATGGTCTTTATCGCAGCGGGTATGGGTGGCGGTACGGGTACCGGCGCAGCACCTGTTGTGGCTGAAGTAGCGAAAGATTTAGGTATCCTGACCGTTGCTGTCGTGACCAAGCCTTTCAACTTTGAAGGCAAGAAGCGTATGGCTTTCGCGGAGCAGGGTATCACTGAACTGTCCAAGCACGTGGACTCGTTGATTACCATCCCGAACGACAAACTGTTGAAAGTTCTGGGTCGCGGTATCTCTCTGCTGGACGCTTTTGGCGCAGCCAACGACGTGCTGAAAGGCGCGGTGCAGGGTATCGCTGAACTGATTACTCGTCCTGGTCTGATGAACGTTGACTTTGCAGACGTTCGTACCGTGATGTCCGAAATGGGCTACGCGATGATGGGCTCTGGCGTGGCAAGCGGTGAAGACCGTGCAGAAGAAGCGGCTGAAATGGCTATCTCTTCTCCACTGCTGGAAGATATCGACCTGTCTGGTGCGCGCGGCGTGCTGGTCAACATTACCGCTGGCTTCGACCTGCGTCTGGATGAGTTTGAAACCGTGGGTAACACTATCCGTGCGTTCGCCTCTGACAACGCTACCGTGGTAATCGGTACTTCCCTTGACCCGGAAATGAACGACGAGCTGCGTGTTACTGTTGTTGCTACCGGTATCGGTATGGACAAGCGTCCTGAGATCACCCTGGTGACCAACAAACAGACTCAGCAGCCGGTTATGGATCGTTACCAGCAGCACGGTATGTCTCCTCTGACTCAGGAGCAGAAACCGGCCGCGAAAGTGGTTAACGACCCCACTCCGCAAACGGCGAAAGAGCCAGATTATCTGGATATCCCGGCGTTCCTGCGCAAGCAAGCTGACTAAGAATTGGCTGGAATTTGGGGATTTTCGCTCTTTGTGCTAAACTGGCCCACCGTCAGTGATATACACTTTCGGTTGGATAGTTAATTTGGCGAGATTATACGATGATCAAACAAAGGACACTTAAACGTATCGTTCAGGCGACTGGTGTCGGTTTACATACCGGCAAGAAAGTCACACTGACGTTACGCCCTGCGCCGGCCAATACCGGGGTCATCTATCGTCGCACCGACTTGAATCCACCGGTAGACTTTCCGGCCGATGCCAAATCTGTGCGTGATACTATGCTCTGTACTTGTCTGGTGAACGAGCATGACGTGCGGATTTCTACCGTAGAGCACCTGAACGCCGCCCTGGCGGGTCTGGGTATCGACAACATTATGGTTGAAGTCGATGCGCCAGAAATCCCGATCATGGATGGTAGTGCTGCTCCGTTCGTCTATCTGTTGCTGGATGCCGGCATCGAAGAACTGAACTGCGCGAAAAAATTTGTTCGTATCAAAGAGACCGTTCGCGTCGAAGATGGCGACAAATGGGCTGAATTCAAACCGTACAATGGTTTCTCGTTGGACTTTACCATCGATTTTAACCATCCGGCGATTGATGCCAGCACCCAACGCTATGCGATGAACTTCTCTGCTGATGCGTTTATGCGCCAGATCAGCCGTGCCCGTACGTTTGGCTTCATGCGTGATATCGAATATCTGCAGTCCCGCGGCCTGTGCCTGGGCGGCAGCTTCGATTGTGCCATCGTTGTTGACGATTATCGCGTACTGAACGAAGACGGTCTGCGTTTTGAAGATGAATTCGTTCGTCACAAAATGCTGGATGCTATCGGCGACCTGTTTATGTGTGGTCACAACATCATTGGTGCATTTACCGCGTTTAAATCCGGTCATGCACTGAACAACAAACTGTTGCAGGCAGTCCTGGCAAAACAGGAAGCTTGGGAATATGTGACCTTTGAAGACGAAGCTGAGCTGCCGCTGGCCTTCAAAGCACCAAACACGGTACTGGCGTAACGGTTAAAGCCGTTTCGTAAAAAATCGACTGGTTAACCTGGTACTCTCTCCGACCAGGGAGACCAGTCGTTTTTATTTTTACCCCTCTTCATTTATTTGCCCCAGCGTCACTTCTCGTTTGCCCGGTGCAGAAAATCTGTGCGTTAGCTGCATTCTTGACCGTTTTTCCCCGCAGCAATACGTCATTCCTGCTGCTGTGTATTGGCTTTAGTGGTAATATCTGGGCGCTTAAAAGAATAATTGAATTCAGCCTGTTGAAGGCTGGCTTAATGTGGTGGAGCAATTGAGCGGAATACTGACGCGCTGGCGACAATTTGGCAGACGTTACTTCTGGCCGCATCTCTTATTAGGGATGGTCGCGGCGAGTTTCGGCTTGCCTGCGCTCAGCAACAGTGCGGAAGCGGCGACGCCGACGAAGACCTCCACAACCAAACACGATCTCAACACGCGGGTTAATTTTACTAACCTGGCGTGGCTTGAAGCCAATCGCCGCCCGAATTTCTCGGTGGATTACTGGCACCAGCATGCGATCCGTACCGTTATTCGCCATCTGTCATTTGCGATGGCTCCGCAGGCACTGCCTGTTGCTGAAGAGACGCTGCCGGTACAGGCGCAGCATCTTGCTCTGCTGGACACGCTTAACGCGCTGCTTACGCAGGACAGTCAGCCACCCGTCATGGTGCGTCAGACCACACAAATCGCGCACGTTCCTCCTGCGACCTTCTCCGTTTCGACATGGATTAGCCAGGTTCACGGCATCCGCGCCGGGCCTCAACGCCTCAGCTAAATTAACCTTTTTTCAATACCTTAATTTATCTGCCCAACCTGGGGCGTTTGAGAATTTATTATGCTAATCAAATTGTTAACAAAAGTTTTTGGTAGTCGTAACGATCGTACCCTGCGCCGTATGCGCAAAGCTGTTACCGTCATCAATGGCATGGAGCCGGCGATGGAGAAGCTCTCTGATGACGAGCTGAAAGCGAAAACCGTAGAATTCCGCGCGCGTCTTGAAAAAGGCGAAACGCTGGAAAGCCTGATCCCGGAAGCCTTCGCCGTTGTGCGTGAGGCCAGTAAACGTGTGTTTGGCATGCGTCACTTCGACGTTCAGCTGCTGGGTGGTATGGTGCTTAACGAGCGCTGCATCGCGGAAATGCGTACCGGTGAAGGTAAAACCCTGACCGCAACGTTGCCCGCCTACCTGAACGCACTGACCGGTAAAGGCGTTCACGTCGTTACCGTCAACGACTATCTGGCACAGCGTGATGCCGAAAACAACCGTCCCCTGTTTGAATTCCTGGGCATGACCGTTGGCATCAACATGTCCGGTCTGCCGGCACCCGCCAAACGTGAAGCCTATAACGCGGATATCACCTACGGTACCAACAACGAATACGGCTTCGACTACCTGCGTGACAACATGGCGTTTAGCCCTGAAGAGCGCGTGCAGCGTAAATTGCACTATGCGCTGGTGGATGAGGTGGACTCCATCCTGATCGATGAAGCGCGTACCCCGCTGATCATCTCCGGCCCGGCCGAAGACAGCTCCGAGATGTACCGTAAAGTCGATAAAATCATTCCGCACCTGCTGCGTCAGGAGAAAGAAGATTCCGACACCTTCCAGGGTGAAGGTCACTTCTCTGTCGATGAAAAAGCGCGGCAGGTGAACCTGACCGAACGCGGTCTGGTGAAAATTGAAGAGCTGCTGGTGGCTGAAGGCATCATGGAAGAGGGCGAGTCTCTGTACTCTCCGACGAACATTATGCTGATGCACCACGTCACTGCCGCGTTGCGTGCCCACGCGCTGTTCACCCGCGATGTCGACTACATCGTGAAAGACGGTGAAGTTATCATCGTTGATGAGCACACCGGCCGTACCATGCAGGGTCGTCGCTGGTCTGACGGTCTGCACCAGGCCGTTGAGGCCAAAGAAGGCGTTGATATTCAAAATGAAAACCAGACGCTGGCCTCTATTACCTTCCAGAACTACTTCCGTTTGTACGAGAAGCTGGCGGGGATGACCGGTACTGCAGATACCGAAGCATTTGAATTCAGCTCCATCTACAAACTGGATACCGTGGTCGTTCCAACCAACCGTCCAATGATCCGTAAGGATATGCCGGACCTGGTGTACATGACCGAAGCGGAAAAAATTCAGGCGATCATTGAAGATATTCGCGATCGTACCGCTAATGGCCAGCCGGTGCTGGTGGGGACAATCTCCATCGAGAAATCCGAAGTGGTTTCCAATGAGCTGACCAAAGCGGGCATCAAACACAACGTACTGAACGCCAAATTCCACGCCAAAGAGGCGGATATCGTTGCGCAGGCGGGTTACCCGGCAGCGGTAACAATCGCCACCAACATGGCGGGTCGTGGTACCGACATTATGCTGGGTGGTAGCTGGCAGGCAGAGATTGCCGAGCTGGAAAACCCAACGCCGGAGCAGATTGCTCAGATTAAAGCGGACTGGCAGGTACGCCATGACGCGGTGCTGGCATCCGGTGGTTTGCATATCATTGGTACCGAACGTCATGAATCTCGTCGTATCGATAACCAGCTGCGCGGCCGTGCGGGTCGTCAGGGCGATGCCGGTTCTTCCCGCTTCTACCTGTCTATGGAAGATGCGCTGATGCGTATTTTCGCCTCTGACCGTGTTTCCGGCATGATGCGTAAACTGGGTATGAAACCTGGCGAAGCCATTGAACACCCGTGGGTCACTAAAGCGATTGCTAACGCCCAGCGTAAAGTAGAAAGCCGCAACTTCGATATTCGTAAGCAGCTGCTGGAATATGATGATGTGGCCAACGACCAGCGTCGTGCCATCTATACCCAGCGTAACGAGCTGCTGGACGTGTCCGACGTGAGCGACACCATCAACAGCATTCGCGAAGACGTATTCAAAGCGACTATCGACGCGCATATTCCACCGCAGTCTCTGGAAGAAATGTGGGATATCGAAGGTCTGCAGGAACGCCTGAAAAACGACTTCGACCTCGAACTGCCAATCAAAGAGTGGCTGGACAAAGAGCCTGAGCTGCACGAAGAGACCCTGCGTGAACGTATTTTCGAAACCGCGCTGGACGTATACAAGCGTAAGGAAGAAGTCGTTGGCGCTGAGATGATGCGTCACTTCGAAAAAGGCGTGATGCTGCAAACGCTGGACTCCCTGTGGAAAGAGCACCTGGCGGCGATGGACTACCTGCGTCAGGGTATTCACCTGCGTGGTTACGCGCAGAAAGATCCGAAGCAGGAGTACAAGCGTGAATCCTTCGCCATGTTTGCGTCCATGCTGGAGTCACTGAAGTATGAAGTGATCAGCACCCTGAGCAAAGTTCAGGTACGCATGCCGGAAGAAGTGGAAGCAATGGAGCAACAGCGCCGTGAAGAAGCTGAGCGTCTGGCACAGATGCAGCAGCTGAGCCACCAGACTGACGAGAGCGAAGCTGCGGCAGCGATCGCGGCCCAGACCGGCGATCGTAAAGTTGGCCGCAACGATCCGTGCCCGTGTGGTTCCGGTAAAAAATACAAGGCGTGCCACGGTCGTCTGAGCTAAATTCATAACAAAACAAAAAGGCGCAGAAATCTGCGCCTTTTTTATGGAAGTGACAATATGAAAATACTGCAAATTGCCGTCGGGATTATTCGCAACCCGCAAAACCAGTTCTTTATCACCCAGCGCGCCGCCGACGCCCATATGGCGAACAAATGGGAGTTTCCGGGCGGGAAAATCGAGTCAGGCGAAACGCCGGAACAGGCGCTGATCCGTGAGCTTCAGGAAGAAGTGGGGATCACCCCGCTTGGCGCAACGCTGTTTGACAAGCTCGAATACCAGTTTCCCGATCGTCACATTACGCTTTGGTTCTGGCTGGTGGAAAACTGGGAGGGGGATCCTTGGGGCAAAGAGGGGCAACCGGGTAACTGGGTTGAACTGCAGGCAAGCGATGCCGACAAATTCCCGCCGGCAAATGAGCCTGTGATTACCCGGTTAGTGCAGGGCGTTTAATTTACTGCTGTTCTTCACTCCAGTCATCGCTGTCCGAAAGAGTGCCTTCACTCGGAATGCGTTTCTCTTCCGCCGCCCATTCGCCCAGGTCAATTAACTGACAGCGTTTACAGCAGAATGGGCGGTATGGGCTCACTTCGCCCCAGACAACACTTTTGCCACAGGTTGGGCAGTTTACGATGGTTACGTCAGACATTGGCACTCCTTAACAACAGGCCAGTTCAAAATCGAGGCGTTCCGGCACGGTGCCATTTTCACTGTCCAGCGGCATAAAGCGAATCGCAAAACGGCTCTTATGCCCGGAAATTTGCGGGTAAAGCTGCACGTCGAGCGAAAGGTTCAGTCGCAGCAGATCGGCATCGTCCCCGTTATCCTGGTAAAAACCGTTCAGGCTGGTCTGCTTGCGGAACGGCGCAGAGTTACGGATAAGATCGAGGATCAGCGATAACGTCCGGTGCATCGGCTCCAGGCTTTCCAGCCAGATATTCACCTGCGCATCACGCTGCGTTTGCGGCATGTGCAGCCACATATGAAGCGTCGGCAGGTCAAAGCTGCAGCATCCACCGGGAATACTCAGACGCTGGCGTACCAGGGCAATCAAGCGATCTTCACGCAAAAACTGGCCAACGCGAGGGGCAGCCATTAACGTGCTGCTACTGCTTTTTAACTGCTGACGCAGGGAATCGATACGGCTTTGATCAACACCCGGGACTTCCGCCCATGCCTGCAGTTTACGCTGCTGACGCTCAAGTTCTTTCAGTAATTCGGTGCGAACATCTCCACGCTCAATCACATCCAGCAGGTCGCCCACATTGCGGAAGAAGTGCAACGCAGTGGCGTGATCGTTGACAGGCAGGTGTTGCGAGAGTTGTTGAATAAGAAATTCGATACGCAGCCAGGTACGCATTTTTTCGTTAAGTGGATGCTCAAAAAGGATGTGAGTCGACATTATGGTTTTTCCTGTGCAACGGCCTGCGCGGCGAAGGTCAAATACTGCGCGTGCAGACGGGCAACATCCGATGCAATGGCATCTGGTGCGCCGTTATTATCAATAACATCATCCGCAACGGCCAGGCGCTGATCGCGCGTGGCCTGAGCGGCAAGAATTTGTTCGGCATGTTCGCGCGAGACGCGATCGCGCGTCATGGTTCGCTGGATTTGCGTTTCGGGAAGGACATCAATGACCAGAACCCGATCGGCTTTCTTCTGCAGCTGATTTTCTACCAGCAACGGAACTACCCACAGCACATACGGTGAGCGGGCGGCGGCAATCTGACGCTGAGTTTCCTGGTGGATAATGGGGTGGAGCAGGGCATTAAGCCAGACCTTTTCCGCAGAATCGGAAAAAATGCATTCGCGAAGCTGCCGGCGATTTAGCGTGCCGTCTGCATTGATGATGGCCGGACCAAAATGTTCTTCAATGGCCTTTAACGCGGGTGTATTCGGTTCTACCACCTGACGGGCAATGATATCGGCATCGATAATCGCGATACCCAGGCGAGCGAAAGCGTCCGCAACGGTACTTTTGCCACTACCGATGCCGCCGGTTAATGCGACGGTATACCCCATTAAATCAAATCCTGGGAATTATTCATTATTAAAATCAGTTGGTTGAAATTCAAACGTATGCCAGCCAATGTTTAGCTCTCTTTACCGGCTTTTTACCAGGTAAATTTATAGGATTGTAGCGTAAAAAAAGAGAATTTCGCAGTCTTGCGGAGCAGGTATTAGTGCGTATGATAACGTCACTGGAGTTGTGCTTTTAACATATTTGCCTCTAACCCCAGGAATCCGCACATGCGTATCGAAGAAGATCTGAAGTTAGGTTTCAAAGACGTTCTTATCCGCCCTAAACGCTCTACACTGAAAAGTCGCTCAGACGTTGAACTCGAACGTCAATTCACCTTTAAACATTCCGGTCAGACCTGGTCTGGCGTGCCGATCATCGCTGCCAATATGGATACCGTAGGAACCTTCGAGATGGCAACCGCGCTGGCACAGTTCGACATCCTCACGGCAGTTCACAAACACTACAGCCCTGAAGAGTGGAACGCCTTTGTGGCATCCGCTTCTGCTGAGGTCGTGAAGCATGTGATGGTCTCTACCGGAACCTCAGATACCGATTTCGAAAAGACCAAACAAATCCTCAAGAGTAACCCCGCGCTGAACTTCGTCTGTATTGATGTAGCGAATGGTTATTCCGAACACTTCGTGCAGTTCGTGAGCAAGGCGCGTGAAGCCTGGCCGAACAAAACCATCATTGCGGGTAACGTAGTGACCGGCGAGATGTGTGAGGAGCTGATCCTCTCTGGCGCAGATATCGTCAAAGTGGGCATTGGCCCGGGTTCCGTGTGCACCACGCGTGTGAAAACCGGTGTCGGTTATCCGCAGCTTTCTGCGGTTATTGAATGTGCCGATGCCGCGCACGGCCTGGGCGGCCAGATCATCAGTGACGGCGGTTGTACTACCCCGGGTGATGTCGCGAAAGCTTTCGGCGGCGGCGCAGACTTCGTGATGCTTGGCGGTATGCTGGCAGGTCACGAAGAGAGTGGCGGTACCGTGGTGGAAGAGAACGGTGAGAAATTTATGCTGTTCTACGGTATGAGCTCTGAATCGGCGATGACCCGTCACGTGGGTGGCGTTGCAAAATACCGTGCGGCAGAAGGCAAAACCGTGAAGCTGCCGCTGCGCGGCCCGGTTGAGAATACCGCACGTGACATTCTTGGTGGCCTGCGTTCGGCCTGCACCTATGTGGGGGCATCCCGCCTGAAAGAGTTGACGAAACGCACGACCTTTATCCGCGTTCAGGAACAGGAAAACCGCGTTTTCAACAGCCTGTAATCGCGTAAGCTGGCGCACATCCGTGTGCCAGCGTTATCCCGCACTCATCGCATCCCCGAGATGGAAGATAGGCAGATACATTGCCACCACCAGCGTGCCGATAATCACACCCGTCACGATCAGCAGTACAGGCTCCAGCACGGCAGCCAGGTTATCTGCTGACTGAAAGGTTTGCTCTGTGTGGTGACGCGCCAGGTTTACCAGCATGATATCGAGCGCACCTGACGTTTCGCCGGTTCGCAATAGCTGAATACACAGCGGAGTAAAAACTGCCGCCTTTTGAAAGGATGCCCAAAGGGGATAACCCTTTTCAATGTCTTCCCGGATGGCGCGGAGTATCCCCTGCCAGTACCTGCTCTCAACCGTCTCTTCTGCACTCTCCAGACCCTTTAAAAAAGCGATGCCCGCCTGCTGCGTGAGCGACAGTACGGTAAAAATTTGCCCCAGCTTTTGTCCTTTAGCCAGCGCGCCCATGACGGGGATATGCAGCAGTACGTGTTGCCAGCGCGGATCCTGCCGCAAACCCCAGGCGATGAGCACGGGAAGGAGTAGCCCCGCGAACAGCGCGAGGGCATAGGACTGTATAAACGTTGCCATTCCCATGACTATTTGTGTCAGCATCGGGAGCGGGGTATTAAACGTTTTGTAGATGGCGGCGAATTCTGGCAAGACCAGAGTGACCATGGCCAGCACCACGAATACTGCCAGAGCCAGAATTACCATCGGGTAACGCAGTGCCTTTTTCACCTTCGCACTGAGTTGCTGCTGCGATTTTTGTTGCTGGGCAAGCTCACGGCAGCACGTTTCCAGTTTTCCGGTTAGCTCGCCGGTCTTCACCATCGACACATACAGTGGGCTAAATACCGCGGGCCAGCGCTTCAGCGCCTCAGAAAAAGGGCATCCTTCACTCAGCTCATCGGCAAGGCTTTGCAGGAGTGCCTGCCAGGGTGTTATCGGATGCTGGTCCGCCAGCATCTGCAGGCTGTCAGACAATGTCAGGCCCGCCTGCAAAAGCGTGGCGAGCTGGTGAAATACCTCGTAGCGGTGATGTGGTCGCCAGCGATACCTCTGCGTGCAGCGGGTGATTGTCAGAGGATGCAGCGCTTTGCGCATCAGCCTGTCTAAAGCCGCATTGCGGTCAGTTGCCCACAGAGCCCCGCTTCGGGGCTCTCCTTCAACGGATAGCGCACGCCAGCGCCAGAGGTGATTAGCAGCCATCGGGCATTCCCAGGATACGCAGCAACTCTTCGAGCGTGGTCAGTCCCTGTTCAACAGCCATACAGCCATGTTCGAAAAGGGATGTCATTCCTGCTTGACGGGCGCTGGCCTCAATCACCTCAGACCCCGCTCCGCTGGCAATGGCCTGCCGGAGTGTCTGGTCAATGACGAGCACTTCAAAAATGGCGACGCGACCATAAAAACCGTGATAACAGCGCTCACAGCCGGTGGGTTGCCAGCGCGGTAGCGGCCGGGGCCAAACGGAGCGAGGCAGTTCTGCCCGCTTGTCGGTTTCCTGACGGCAATGGGGGCATAAACGGCGCACCAGCCGCTGGGCGATGACCAGCGAGAGGGCGGAAGAGATCATCCATCGCGCCACCCCCATCTGCTGCAGGCGGATCAGGGTTTCCGCCGTCGAGTTGGTGTGTAGCGTCGACAACACCAGATGCCCGGTTTGTGCGGCATTAATGGCAATCCCTGCCGTTTCGCCATCACGAATTTCGCCGACCATAATGATGTCAGGATCCTGACGTAGCAGCGCTCTCAGCACCGTCTGGAAGGTAAGGCCCGCACGCGGGTTTATCTGCGTCTGGTTTAATCCTGCAAGCGGGATCTCTATCGGGTCTTCCACGCTACAGATGTTCACATCCGGCGTGTTTCGAGCCTGCAGCGCGCTGTACAGCGTCACGGTTTTACCGCTGCCGGTGGGGCCGGTAACCAGAATCAGCCCCTGCGGCTGGTGGAGCACTTCGCTAAAGCCGGCCAGCTGTTTAGCATTCATCCCCAACGTTTCCGGCTCAAGAGATTGCTGAACCTGATGCAGCAGGCGCAGTACAATTTTTTCACCGCCGCTGCAGGGAAGCGTGGCGATGCGAAATGAGACCGGCTCGTTTGCCAGCTCAATCGTAAACTGACCGTCCTGCGGTAAGCGGCGCTCCGCAATATCGAGGTTACCCAGCACTTTTAACCGGGCGCTGAGCATGGTGGCCAGCGCGGCTGAAAGTGGGGGCTGCGGGCAAAGCACGCCGTCGATGCGCAGGCGAATCTGGCAAGTCTGCTCCATCGGTTCAATATGAATATCAGAAGCGCGTTGGTTTATCGCCTGCTGCAGCGTGTGGTTAAGAATATCCACCGCTGAGTGTGTCGGCGTAACGACGGGCAGATGCGTTTGTGTGGTTAACTGCCGGTGCTTTTCCATGCGCTCGGCGCTCCAGCACTCGATATCAATCCGTTTCTGGGTAGCGAAACGCAGGGCTTCCATCAGTTCAGGGCCGGGGTTTCCCACGACGGCAATGCTAATCATGTCGCTATCGCTACTCAGCAGAAGGGCGTGGTGACGCAGACAAAGTGCGACAAGCTGATCGGTATTCATCATCCGCTCCTCAGTGGGTGTCGAAGCGGAAAACGTCTTCACAGGCCTGCTTGAGCGCGCTGTCGGTACCGATGTTGCAGTCACGCGTCCACCCCGTCATGCCGTTGCCGTCACTCCATTGTGGCGTCATGACCACCTCCAGCCCGTTAAGGCTCTCCTGGCCGGTTAAGGTCACGACGCCTTTCGCCACGTTCATGCCTGAAACGTAGCGGGTAGTGGTGGGGGACGGGATGCCATTACTGCCTCCGTCACAGCTCTCCACGCCGCCGTGATCCAGGGCGCAAAGCTCAATGGCGGTACGGTAGGGAATGAAGGTTTGCAGCATATCGGTCAACGCTGCTTTTCGCAGGTAGTTCTGGTACGCGGGAACGCCGATGGCGCTCAGAATGGCAATAATGCCGATCACCACCATCAGCTCAATGAGTGTGAATCCTTGTTGTCTGTCCATGTCTGCTCCTTACGTTAAGTAGGGCTACTCTGGCAGTGAGACAGCGCAGAAACGAGGGGCAAAAAAAGGAACGTGAAGGGGCTTTCAGGGAATTCGTGGCGTGTTGCAGGGTAGGGCAATGGTTTTGCGAGCGGGAGTGAATTTCCCCTCTCCGCAACGAGAGGGGAGGATCATTATTTGAAGCGCATCGAGAGGTCGAGGGCGCGAACGTGCTTGGTCAGCGCCCCAACGGAGATGAAATCAACGCCGGTCTCGGCGAATTCACGGATCGTATCAAACGTCACGTTGCCGGATACTTCAAGCTGGGCTTTGCCGTTAGTCAGTTTTACCGCCTCGCGCATCTGCCCGGTTTCGAAGTTATCAAGCATGATGATATCGGCGCCGGCCTTGATAGCCTGCTCCAGCTCCTCCAGGTTTTCGACTTCCACTTCGACGGGCACATCCGGATGCAGCCAGAAGGCTTTTTCGACCGCCTGACGCACGGATCCTGAGGCAATGATATGGTTCTCTTTAATCAGGAACGCGTCAGACAACCCCAGACGATGGTTTGCACCGCCGCCACAGAGCACCGCGTATTTCAACGCAGTGCGCAGACCCGGTAGCGTTTTGCGGGTATCCAGCAACTGCGTGCGGGTACCCGCCAGCAGGTCAACGTAGCGACGCACTTCGCTTGCCACGCCGGACAACGTCTGCACAAAGTTCAGCGCAGTTCGTTCGCCGGTCAGCAGTACGCGGGAAGGTCCATCAAGTTCGAACAGCGGCTGATTTGCCGTAATCGCATCACCGTCGTCGACATGCCAGGTGATCTGCACCTCATCGCCTGCCAGTTGGGTAAAGACCTCTTCAACCCAACGCTTACCGCAAAAAATACCCTCTTCGCGCGTAATAATGACCGCATGTGAGCGAGTCTCTTTTGGCAATAATTGTGCGGTAATATCCCTGTCGGCGCTGACGTCACCACCCAGATCTTCTTTCAGGGCATGGGCAACGCTTGCCGGAATATCCATATTAATACGTTCCAGAAGCGCTTCACGTCGGTTGTCGGGGTTGTAACGGCGAGGCGGCATGATAAAACTCCAAATTGGTAACGAATCATAATATTGAAACATGCTACTCTGAACCGAGTAACAGCACCATACATAAGGAGTTCCAGCATGTTGTTAGAAAACGGATGGCTGGTGGATGCGCGGCATGTGCCCTCGCCGCACCACGACTGCCGCCCGGAGGATGAAAAGCCCACACTGCTGGTTGTTCATAATATCAGTCTCCCGCCGGGTGAGTTTGGCGGCCCGTGGATCGACGCATTATTCACGGGGACCCTGGATCCTGATGCCCATCCTTTCTTTGCTGAGATTGCGCATCTGCGCGTGTCGGCTCACTGTCTGATCCGTCGCGACGGCGAAGTGGTTCAGTACGTCCCTTTTGATAAGCGTGCCTGGCATGCCGGCGTGTCCCTGTACCAGGGACGCGAACGCTGCAATGATTTTTCCATCGGGATTGAGCTGGAAGGCACTGACACCACCCCCTACACCGATTCACAGTATCAACAGTTGGTGGCTGTAACCCAAACGCTGATTGGGCTCTATCCCGCGATAGCCGGGAATATTACGGGACACAGCGATATTGCTCCGGCGAGAAAAACCGATCCCGGCCCGGCTTTTGACTGGCCCCGGTTTCGCGCCATGCTTACCGCGTCGTCAGAATAAGGAGATAACATGACGTTGTTTACCATGCTGCTGGTTATCATCGCTGAACGCCTGTTCAAACTCGGTGAGCACTGGCATCTGGATCACCGGCTGGAGGTGCTTTTCCGCCGGATTAAACATTTTTCCATGCTGCGCACGCTGCTGATGACCGCTGGCGTGATGGTTATAACGTTTTTACTGCTGCGTTCGCTTTACGGCCTCTTTTTCAACGTGCCGCTGCTGGTGGTGTGGATCCTGCTTGGCGTGCTCTGTATTGGCGCGGGCAAAGTGCGTATGCACTACCACGCCTATCTGAAAGCCGCATCCCGTGACGATGCCCATGCGCGGGGCGCCATGGCGAGCGAGCTGACGATGATCCACGGCGTGCCGCCGGATTGCGATGAGCGTGAATTTTTGCGCGAACTGCAAAATGCGCTGCTGTGGATCAACTTCCGTTACTACCTGGCACCGCTGTTCTGGTTTGTGGTGGGTGGTCCGTGGGGACCGGTACTGCTGATGGGCTATGCGTTTCTGCGCGCCTGGCAGACCTGGCTTGCCCGTTACCTTACCCCGCATGAACGTTTATTGTCGGGAATCGATGCCATTCTGCATGTGCTGGACTGGCTCCCGGTACGTCTGGTGGGCGTCGTTTATGCGTTAATTGGCCACGGTGAAAAAGCGCTGCCAGCATGGTTTGCTTCGCTTGCTGACCGCCACACGTCTCAGTATCAGGTGTTAACACGTCTGGCGCAGTTCTCGCTGGCGCGTGAGCCGCATACCGACAAGATTGAAACGCCGAAAGCGGCCGTCTCCATGGCGAAGAAAACGTCGTTTGTGGTGGTCGTGGTCGTGGCGTTGCTGACCATTTACGGCACGCTGGTCTAAGCCAGCGCGCCGTACCGGTCAGAGCGTATCAGCAGGCGGGATGCCAAAGTCAGGCATCCCGTTTTCGTCCCAGCGCACGTGTTTCAGACGCGTGTGACGATTCGGGTCATAGAGCGGGTCGCCTTCAATCTCGGTGTAGTTTCGCGCGTGGTAGACCAGCACGTCCTCTCCCTCCGGCGTTTGCGTAAAGCTGTTATGCCCGGGCCCAAACTGACGATTCTCGACGCTGGTTCGGAAAACCGGACGCGACGCTTTATGCCAGTTCGCCGGATTTTGCGGATCGGCATTCATGTCTATCCACAGTAACCCCATGCAATAGTTCTCATCCGTAGCGCTGGCGGAGTAGCTGATAAACAGCTTATCTTCGTGAAACAGCACTGCCGGACCTTCGTTGACCCAAAATCCGCGGCACTCCCAGTCATACTCCGGTTTACTGAGCATCACCGGCTCGCCTTTGAGCGTCCACGGATTCGCCATTTCGCACAGATAGAGGTTGGAGTTTCCGGCGATATCCGGGGCTTTTTGTGCCCACAAATACCAGCGTTTTCCCTGATGAACGAACGTGGTGGCGTCCAGTGCGAAGGTATCGAACGGGGTGGTAATCTGGCCTTTCTCGATCCACGTCCCGGTGAGGGGATCGTGGTCCGCACACTCCAGCGCAAACATACGGTGCTGGAACATACCGAGGCTGTCCAGCGCCTGGGTATGGGTGGCGGCAAAATAGATATACCACTTACCGTCAATGTGGTGCAGTTCCGGTGCCCAGATCAACTGGCTCATCGGCCCGGTCTCCGGTTTACGCCAGACCACGACCTCTTCGGCATCGCGTAGTCCTTCCAGGGAGTCGGCGCGGCGGATCTCGAGCCTGTCGTACTGCGGCACGGAGGCGATAAAGTAGTACAGCCCCTCGTGGTGCAGAATGTAGGGGTCGGCACGTTGTTCAATAAACGGGTTTGGCCAGGTGTGCATTCGGCTTTCCTTATTTCGTCTCAGCGGCTTTGAGTTCCTGATAATTATTCAGCTCGCGATAATTGTTGCGGCGCTTCTCGAGGTCTTCCTGGATCTGCTTCATCGTTTCGCGGTCAACCTTCAGCAGACGTACCACGCCTGCGGTAATGAGATACCCGACGCCCGGAATCACGGTAAACAGCAATACAATGCCGTTGATGGCATCCGGACTTTGCGCTTTCGCCCCCGCGTCATAACCGTACCAGGAGAGCAGGAAACCAACCATCGCACCGGCAATCGCTAGCCCCAGTTTGAGGAAGAAGATGTTACCGGAGAAGCTGATCCCGGTGATGCGCTTACCGGTTTTCCACTCACCGTAGTCATCGACGTCGGCCATCAGCGACCAGTGCAGCGGAGACGGGATCTGGTGCAGGATGTTCAGCAGGAAGTAGAGCACCACAATGGTGACCGTGGCTTTCGGATCGAAGAAATAGAAGGCGCAGGAGAAAATCGCCAGCACGATGTTGGTCCAGAAGAAGACTTTCAGCTTACACCAGCGGTCGGTGAGGACTTTCGCCAGCATACTGCCGAGCATCATGCCAACCACGCCCAGGCTGATAAACAGCGTGGCGAAATGGGTACTCTGGCCCATAACCCAGGTCACGTAGTACATCGTGGCCGCCATGCGGATAAAGCCCGGGCACACGTTGCACAGGGTCAGCAGCAGAATGCGCACCCACTGGTCGTTCTTCCACACGTCTTTCAGGTCGTTTTTCAGCTCGTCATGAGTCTGTACCGCCGGGCGTACACGCTCGCGAACGGTATAGAAGCAGAACAGAAACATACCGGTACCAATCAGCGCCAGCACGGTCATTGCCATCTGGTAGCCTTTGGCTTTGTTGTCGCCACCAAACCAGTCGGCCATCGGTAACAGCGTCAGCGACAGCAGCAGCGTGGCGATACCTACCAGCACAAAGCGATAGGACTGGCAGGCAACACGTTCCTGCGGATCGTTGGTAATCACGCCGCCTAACGAGCAGTAAGGAATGTTGATTGCCGTATAGGTTAAAGAGAGCAGGAAATAGGTGACGAAGGCATAGATAACTTTGCTGTTGTAGCTCCACTCTGGTGTGGTGAACATCAGGATGCTGAACAGCGCATAGGGAAAGGCAATCCACAGCAGCCATGGACGAAACCGGCCATATTTACTGCGGGTACGGTCGGCGATGGCCCCCATAATCGGATCCGTTACGGCATCAATTACGCGGACAGACAGCAGCAGTACGCCGACCAGTGCAGGCGCCAGACCAAAAATATCGGTATAAAAATAATTAACAAACAACATGATGGCGCCAAAGATGATGTTGCAACCTGCATCGCCCATCCCATAGCCGATCTTTTCTTTTACTGACAGTTTAGCGTTATCCATAGACTGCTCTCCGGGTTACGGTATGGAGAGAATTATTTGCTGGCAAACGAATATATGCGTTGCAGTATCAGGGCGGTGATATGGATAAATGCGCTGTTGGCGTGAAACTGTGAGGGAGGTAACAACACGCGGTACCTGCAAAACGCAGATACCGCGGGGGAGACTTAGTGAGCTTTCAGGGCGTTGCGGCTTTTCTGGCTAAACAGATAGCCGATACCAAGAACGGCAACCCAGACTGGGATCAGGTACACCGAGATTGCCATACCCGGGGTCAGCAGCATGATGACCAGCACTCCCGCCATAAACAGCAGGCAGATCCAGTTGCCCAGCGGATAGAGCAGGGCAGGGAAGCGAGTCTTCACGCCCTGCTGATGCTTGGCACGGCGGAACTTGATGTGTGCCAGGCTGATCATCGCCCAGTTGATAACCAGGGCAGAGACCACCAGCGCCATCAGCAGGCCAAACGCCGATTCCGGTGCCAGATAGTTAATCAGGACACACAGCGCCGTTACGATCGCCGAAACGATGATGGTGTTCACCGGAACGCCACGCTTATCGACGTTGAGCAGCATCTTCGGCGCGTTACCCTGCTGGGCCAGGCCGAACAGCATACGGCTGTTGCAGTATACGCAGCTGTTATAGACCGACAGCGCCGCCGTCAGCACCACGATGTTGAGCGCATTCGCCACGACGGTATCGCCCAGCTCGTGGAAAATCAGGACAAACGGGCTGGTGTCTGCAGTAACGCGCGTCCACGGCAGCAGAGAGAGCAGAACGGCCAGTGAGCCCACATAGAAAATCAGAATACGGTAGATAACCTGGTTGGTCGCTTTCGGGATGCTCTGTTCCGGGTTGTCAGCTTCAGCTGCGGTGATGCCGACCAGCTCCAGACCACCAAAGGAGAACATAATGATTGCCATCATCATCACGAGGCCCGTCATGCCGTGAGGCAGGAAGCCGCCCTGTTCCCAGAGGTTGCGTACCGTGGCCTGCGGGCCACCGTTGCCGCTAAATAGCAGCCAGCCGCCAAAGATGATCATCGCCACGACGGCAACCACTTTGATGATGGCAAACCAGAACTCCATCTCACCGAAGACTTTAACGTTGGTGAGGTTGATGGCGTTAATAATGACGAAGAAGGCCGCAGCAGAAGCCCAGGTGGGGATCTCCGGGTACCAGAACTGAATGTATTTCCCGACGGCGGTCAGTTCAGCCATGGCAACCAGAACGTACAACACCCAGTAGTTCCAGCCTGACGCGAAACCGGCGAAACTGCCCCAGTACTTATAGGCAAAGTGGCTGAAAGAGCCCGCAACCGGCTCTTCAACGACCATTTCACCTAACTGGCGCATAATCAGAAAAGCGATAAAACCGGCAATGGCGTAACCCAAAATAATGCCGGGACCGGCAGACTGGATAACGGATGCACTTCCCAGAAACAGTCCAGTGCCAATAGCACCGCCCAGTGCGATTAGCTGTATATGGCGGTTCTTCAGACCGCGCTTTAGCTGATCGCCGTGCTGTTGAGCTTCCATTTGAAACCTCGTGTGTGGTTGTTATGTTCACGCGACGCGTGTGTAATTATGAATATCCGTTTTCTGTATTTATTTCTTTACAGTCAATGAGACCGAAAAAAGCGGAGATGTCTTCCGTAAGCGCCAGAATAGTGGTAAGCGCCAGCGATTGCACCTGCTTTATGACGGGGCGATGACGAGTTGAATAAAAAGAAAGCATTTGTAAATCACCCCGCTAACCCTTCTTACCCCAACCTATAGAATAGAAATGCTCCGTAAGTGGGCAAAATTTCATATTTTGCGTTGTTGAATCGCTTCAGACTGCAAAAACCCTCGTTTCATTAAGGTTAAAACTCCCACTAAGGGAGTAACTAACTCATTTGTGCGAAGTTACATTTCTGAAACGTTATTTCTGTAAGGTTGTTAAAATGTGCAGGGTTTACTGATTTCAATCAAAACCAATATGGACAGAAGGTGAATACTTTGTTACTTTAGCGATACGAACTTGAAATTGGTAAGACCAATTGACTCCGGGCAAAAAGGCGTAAGACAGGGAATATGGCCTACAGCAAAATTCGCCAACCAAAACTATCTGATGTGATTGAGCAGCAGCTGGAGTTTTTAATCCTCGAAGGGACACTGCGCCCGGGTGAGAAACTTCCGCCAGAACGCGAGCTGGCAAAACAGTTCGACGTTTCACGTCCCTCTCTGCGTGAGGCGATTCAACGTCTCGAAGCAAAGGGCTTGCTGCTTCGTCGCCAGGGCGGCGGAACCTTTGTGCAAAACAGCCTGTGGCAGAGCTTCAGCGATCCGCTGGTAGAACTTCTCTCTGACCACCCAGAATCCCAGTTTGATCTGCTTGAGACCCGTCACGCGCTAGAAGGTATCGCGGCCTATTACGCCGCACTTCGTAGCACTGATGAAGATCGCGTGCGTATCCGCGAACTTCATCAGGCCATTGAACGGGCACAGCAATCCGGCGATTTAGACGCCGAGTCCAATGCCGTTGTCCAGTATCAAATCGCCGTCACCGAAGCTGCACACAATGTTGTGCTCCTCCATCTGCTACGCTGCATGGAGCCGATGCTGGCCCAGAACGTTCGTCAGAATTTTGAATTGTTGTATGCCCGTCGGGACATGCTCCCATTGGTAAGCAACCATCGCACCCGAGTATTCGAGGCGATAATGGCCGGGGAACCGGAGCAGGCGCGCGAAGCGTCGCACCGACATCTGGCTTTCATTGAGGAAATCTTGCTGGACCGCAGCCGTGAACAATCGCGTCGCGAACGTTCATTACGCCGCATACAGCAACGAAAGGATTAAGCGCCAGGGTTTTTTAGAGCGCGGCAACTAAACGCAGAACCTGTCTTATTGTGTTCTTGCCCAAGAGCACAATGGGACAGGTTCCAGACAAATCAACGTATTAGATAGATAAGGAATACCCCCATGTCAGAACGTCTCCAAAATGACGTGGATCCGATCGAAACTCGCGACTGGCTACAGGCGATCGAATCGGTCATCCGTGAAGAAGGTGTTGAGCGTGCTCAGTATCTGATTGATCAGCTGCTTTCTGAAGCCCGCAAAGGCGGTGTGAAGGTTGCTTCAGGTGCAGGGGCTAGCAACTACGTAAACACGATTGCCGTTGAAGACGAACCGGAATACCCGGGCAATCTGGATCTGGAACGCCGTATCCGTTCTGCAATCCGCTGGAACGCCATCATGACCGTTCTGCGCGCGTCCAAGAAAGACCTGGAGCTGGGTGGCCACATGGCGTCCTTCCAGTCTTCTGCGACCGTTTACGAAGTGTGTTTCAACCACTTCTTCCGTGCAGCTAACGAGAAAGACGGCGGCGATCTGGTGTACTTCCAGGGCCACATCTCTCCGGGCATCTATGCACGTGCATTCCTGGAAGGTCGTCTGACTGAAGAGCAGATGAACAACTTCCGTCAGGAAGTTCACGGTAAAGGTCTGTCTTCTTACCCACACCCTAAACTGATGCCAGAATTCTGGCAGTTCCCGACAGTATCCATGGGTCTGGGCCCAATCGGTGCTATCTATCAGGCTAAATTCCTGAAATATCTGGAACACCGTGGTCTGAAAGACACCTCTGAACAGACCGTCTACGCCTTCCTGGGCGATGGCGAGATGGATGAGCCAGAATCGAAAGGCGCAATCACCATTGCGACCCGTGAGAAACTGGACAACCTGTGCTTCATCATCAACTGTAACCTGCAGCGTCTGGATGGTCCGGTAACCGGTAACGGCAAGATCATCAACGAACTGGAAGGCATCTTCGCCGGTGCTGGCTGGAACGTGATCAAAGTGATGTGGGGTTCCCGTTGGGACGAACTGCTGCGTAAAGACACCAGCGGTAAACTGATCCAGCTGATGAACGAAACCGTTGACGGTGACTACCAGACCTTCAAATCCAAAGACGGTGCCTACGTTCGTGAGCACTTCTTCGGTAAATATCCTGAAACCGCAGCACTGGTTGCAGACTGGACTGACGAACAGATCTGGGCTCTGAACCGTGGCGGCCACGATCCGAAGAAAATTTACGCTGCACTGAAAAAAGCGCGTGAAACCAAAGGTAAAGCGACTGTAATCCTGGCCCATACCATCAAAGGTTACGGCATGGGTGATACCGCAGAAGGTAAAAACATCGCTCACCAGGTTAAGAAAATGAACATGGACGGCGTGCGTTATATCCGCGACCGTTTCAACGTTCCAGTGACCGATGAGCAGGTAGAAAACCTGTCTTACATCACCTTCCCTGAAGGTTCTGAAGAGCATAAGTACCTGCACGAACGTCGTCAGGCGCTGAAAGGCTACCTGCCAGCTCGTCAGCCTAACTTCACCGAGAAGCTGGAACTGCCAGCGCTGGAAGATTTCTCTCAGCTGCTGGAAGAGCAGAACAAAGAGATCTCTACCACTATCGCTTTCGTTCGTGCCCTGAACGTGATGCTGAAGAACAAGTCGATCAAAGATCGTCTGGTTCCAATCATTGCCGACGAAGCGCGTACTTTCGGTATGGAAGGTCTGTTCCGTCAGATCGGTATTTACAGCCCGAACGGCCAGCAGTACACCCCGCAGGACCGTGAACAGGTTGCTTACTACAAAGAAGACGAGAAAGGTCAGATCCTGCAGGAAGGTATCAACGAGCTGGGCGCCGGCGCATCCTGGCTGGCTGCTGCGACCTCTTACAGCACCAACAACCTGCCGATGATCCCGTTCTACATTTACTACTCCATGTTCGGGTTCCAGCGTATCGGTGACCTGTGCTGGCAGGCAGGCGACCAGCAGGCTCGCGGCTTCCTGATCGGTGGTACTTCTGGTCGTACGACCCTGAACGGTGAAGGTCTGCAGCACGAAGATGGTCACAGCCATATTCAGTCTCTGACTATCCCTAACTGTATCTCTTACGACCCGTCTTACGCGTACGAAGTGGCAGTCATCATGCATGACGGTCTGCAGCGCATGTACGGTGAAGCGCAAGAGAACATTTACTACTACATCACCACGCTGAACGAAAACTACCACATGCCGGCCATGCCAGCAGGTGCCGAGGAAGGTATCCGTAAAGGTATCTACAAACTCGAAACCGTTGCAGGTAGCAAAGGTAAAGTTCAGCTGCTGGGCTCCGGTTCTATCCTGCGTCACGTACGTGAAGCGGCACAGATCCTGGCGAACGACTACGGCGTTGGCTCTGACGTGTACAGCGTAACGTCCTTCACTGAACTGGCGCGTGATGGCCAGGATTGTGAGCGCTGGAACATGCTGCACCCAATGGAAACGCCACGCGTTCCATACATCGCTCAGGTGATGAACGACGCGCCTGCGGTTGCGTCTACTGACTATATGAAACTGTTCGCTGAGCAGGTTCGTACTTACGTACCGGCTGATGATTACCGCGTACTGGGTACTGACGGCTTCGGTCGTTCTGACAGCCGCGAAAACCTGCGTCACCACTTCGAAGTGGATGCATCTTACGTGGTTGTAGCAGCACTGGGCGAACTGGCTAAACGTGGCGAAATCGATAAGAAAGTGGTTGCGGACGCAATCACCAAATTCAACATCGATGCAGATAAAGTTAACCCGCGTCTGGCGTAAGAGGTAAAAGAAGAATGGCTATCGAAATCAAAGTACCGGACATCGGGGCTGATGAAGTTGAAATCACCGAGATCCTGGTCAAAGTGGGCGACAAAGTTGAAGCTGAACAGTCGCTGATCACTGTAGAAGGCGATAAAGCCTCTATGGAAGTTCCGTCTCCTCAGGCTGGCATCGTTAAAGAGATCAAAGTCTCTGTTGGCGATAAAACCGAGACTGGCAAACTGATCATGATTTTCGATTCCGCCGACGGTGCAGCAGCTGCTGCACCTGCGCAGGAAGAGAAGAAAGAAGCTGCTCCTGCGGCTGCTGCACCAGCAGCTGCTGCGGCAAAAGAAGTCAACGTGCCTGACATCGGCGGTGACGAAGTAGAAGTCACTGAAATCCTGGTGAAAGTGGGCGATACCGTTACGGCTGAGCAGTCCCTGATCACCGTAGAAGGCGACAAAGCCTCTATGGAAGTGCCGGCGCCATTCGCGGGTACGGTTAAAGAGATCAAGATCAACACCGGTGACAAAGTTTCTACCGGCTCTCTGATCATGATCTTCGAAGTGGCAGGTGCTGCACCTGCTGCCGCGCCTGCTCAGGCTGCTGCGCCAGCGCCGGCCGCTGCACCTGCTGCTGGCGGTGCGAAAGATGTCAACGTACCTGACATCGGTGGTGACGAAGTTGAAGTCACCGAAGTGATGGTAAAAGTGGGCGACAAAGTTGCTGCTGAACAGTCACTGATCACCGTTGAAGGCGACAAAGCGTCTATGGAAGTACCCGCGCCATTCGCGGGTACCGTTAAAGAGATCAAAATCAGCACCGGCGACAAAGTGTCTACGGGCTCTCTGATCATGGTCTTCGAAGTGGAAGGCGCTGCGCCAGCTGCTGCTCCGGCAGCCGCTGCTGCCGCTGCACCGGCTCAGGCGGCTAAACCTGCTGCTGCCCCTGCTGCAAAAGCAGAAGGTAAATCTGAGTTCGCTGAGAACGACGCTTACGTTCACGCTACGCCACTGATTCGTCGCCTGGCGCGCGAATTCGGTGTAAACCTGGCGAAAGTGAAAGGGACTGGCCGTAAAGGTCGTATCCTGCGCGAAGACGTTCAGGCCTATGTGAAAGACGCGGTGAAACGCGCTGAAGCTGCCCCTGCTGCTGCCGCTGGCGGCGGTATCCCGGGCATGCTGCCATGGCCGAAAGTGGACTTCAGCAAGTTCGGTGAAATCGAAGAAGTGGAACTGGGTCGTATCCAGAAAATCTCTGGTGCCAACCTGAGCCGTAACTGGGTGATGATCCCGCACGTTACGCACTTCGACAAAACGGATATCACCGATCTGGAAGCGTTCCGTAAACAGCAGAATGCCGAAGCTGAGAAGCGTAAACTGGATGTGAAATTCACCCCAGTCGTCTTCATCATGAAAGCCGTTGCTGCGGCGCTTGAGCAGATGCCACGCTTCAACAGCTCCCTGTCCGAAGATGGCCAGAAGCTGACGCTGAAGAAATACATCAACATCGGTGTTGCGGTTGATACGCCAAATGGTCTGGTTGTTCCGGTCTTCAAAGACGTGAACAAGAAGAGCATCACTGAGCTGTCCCGTGAACTGACCACCATCTCCAAAAAAGCGCGTGATGGTAAGCTGACTGCCGGCGAAATGCAGGGCGGCTGCTTCACTATCTCCAGCATCGGCGGCCTGGGTACTACCCACTTCGCACCGATTGTTAACGCGCCGGAAGTGGCTATCCTCGGTGTGTCCAAGTCCGCGATGGAACCGGTATGGAATGGCAAAGAGTTCGTGCCGCGTCTGATGATGCCAATCTCTCTGTCCTTCGACCACCGCGTGATCGACGGTGCTGATGGTGCGCGTTTCATCACCATCATCAACAACACCCTGAGCGACATTCGCCGCCTGGTGATGTAATCGAAAAGCCGGCCAGTCGGCCGGCTTTTTTCTGTTAATCTCATGTGGTCTGTGAGGTTATTGGCGAAAAGCGACAATTCGTGAGCCGTTTGTTGTTTCAAAATTGTTAACAATTTTGTAAACTGCGGGCGGATAGAACGTCCCGGTGGATGAAGGGCGACAAGTACCTGGACCGCCGGAAATCAATAAGAGGTCATGATGAGTACTGAAATCAAAACTCAGGTCGTGGTACTTGGGGCAGGCCCGGCGGGTTACTCTGCTGCCTTCCGTTGCGCTGATTTAGGTCTGGAAACCGTAATCGTAGAACGCTACAACACCCTCGGTGGTGTTTGCCTGAACGTAGGCTGTATCCCTTCTAAAGCTCTGCTGCACGTTGCGAAAGTTATCGAAGAAGCCAAAGCACTGGCTGAACACGGTATCGTCTTCGGCGAGCCGAAAACCGATATCGACAAGATTCGTACCTGGAAAGAGAAAGTTATCACTCAGCTGACCGGTGGTCTGGCAGGTATGGCCAAAGGCCGTAAAGTGAAAGTGGTAAACGGTCTGGGTAAATTCACCGGCGCGAACACCCTGGAAGTGGAAGGCGAAAACGGCAAAACCGTTATCAACTTCGACAACGCGATCATCGCTGCGGGTTCCCGTCCAATTCAGCTGCCATTCATTCCACATGAAGATCCACGCGTGTGGGATTCCACCGATGCGCTGGAGCTGAAATCCGTACCTAAGCGTATGCTGGTTATGGGTGGCGGTATCATCGGTCTGGAAATGGGTACCGTGTACCATGCGCTGGGTTCAGAGATCGACGTGGTTGAAATGTTCGACCAGGTTATCCCGGCTGCCGATAAAGACATCGTTAAAGTCTTCACCAAACGTATCAGCAAGAAATTCAACCTGATGCTGGAAACCAAAGTGACTGCCGTTGAAGCAAAAGAAGACGGTATTTACGTTTCCATGGAAGGCAAAAAAGCCCCTGCCGAACCACAGCGTTACGACGCAGTGCTGGTGGCTATCGGCCGTGTGCCGAACGGTAAAAACCTCGACGCGGGCAAAGCAGGCGTGGAAGTGGACGACCGTGGCTTCATCCGCGTTGACAAACAGCTGCGCACCAACGTGCCGCACATCTTTGCTATCGGCGATATCGTCGGTCAGCCAATGCTGGCGCACAAAGGTGTTCACGAAGGTCACGTTGCCGCTGAAGTTATCGCCGGCATGAAACACTACTTCGATCCGAAAGTGATCCCATCTATCGCTTACACCGAGCCAGAAGTGGCATGGGTGGGTCTGACTGAGAAAGAAGCGAAAGAGAAAGGCATCAGCTACGAAACCGCCACCTTCCCGTGGGCTGCTTCTGGCCGTGCTATCGCTTCCGACTGCGCAGACGGTATGACCAAACTGATCTTCGACAAAGAGACTCACCGTGTGATCGGTGGTGCGATTGTCGGTACCAACGGCGGCGAGCTGCTGGGTGAAATCGGTCTGGCTATCGAAATGGGTTGTGACGCTGAAGACATCGCGCTGACTATCCACGCTCACCCGACTCTGCACGAGTCTGTTGGCCTGGCGGCAGAAGTGTTCGAAGGTAGCATCACCGACCTGCCTAACGCGAAAGCGAAGAAGAAATAAGTTTCTTCATGATTGCGAAACGCCTCCTCCGGAGGCGTTTTTTTTGCCTGCGTTATGGGGCGACCGGTTGCCAGGTGTGATCCAGGTGATAAGCAGGTAACGCCTGCGCTTTCTTCTCTGACTCGCTGCCGAGGTCCGACTGGTACACCTTGTCGGTCTGGTTTATTACAAAGCTCATCACGCCCGTCTGGCCGTAGCTGACTGGCCAGGCCACCATGGCAAAACCATTTTTATCCGGCAGGATGCGAAAACGGTAGCCGTGATAGCCAGTGCCGGGTTCTTTCGGGCTGAAGGCCGGACCGAGTGGGCTGGGGGCTTCGCCGGGCGAGGCCGGCCAGTATAAGCCGTCTTTTTTGCCGGCTGAGCTGACAATCTTCTGCGCATATTTCTGGTTCAGCGCAAAATAGCTTTGCTGTGCATCCACATACGCGTGCAGCGCCTCGATGGCGGCGAGCTCGTTGCGGCCAATCTCGCGGGTCAGGATCTCTTCAGCCCCTTCTTTGATATCAAATTGCCAGCCAGAGGCGGTTTTGATCACCGGAATCGGTAGCTGCCAGTCGCTGTCACCGACCACAAGATGTGCCTTATTCCCGTCAACGACCGTATTGTGCCGAACTTTCCAGTCGCGCAGGAAGCGATCCACGGCATCAGGATCCACCCCTTCCGGCGGCAGGAAATCACGCCAGTTCTCACCGAGCAGGGTGTTCATCGCGCTTTCATTTTGCTCACTGATGGCGCTGGCCAGCGCATCGGTTGCCTGGTCTGGCGTGCTGAAAGATTGCTGCGCCATTGCGGCGGCCGACAGCATGAATAACGCGATCCCACTGAGTAATTTGCTTTTCATGTCGGCTTCCTTAACGGTGACGGAATTCACGGTGTTCAGCACGCCCGGTAGACGTCTGGCGCGGTTGCTGATGGCGGGCAGCCTGTTGCCTGCTCTGGGCGCCTCGCTGCTGCTGGGCTTGCCAGTTGGCGGAACGACTGTCGTTACCGCTGAGCGCATTGGCGCGCGGCTGGCTACTCCGCGCAGGCTGCGAAACCCGTTTCTCTTGCCTTTGCGTGGTGGTCGGGCGACTGTCTCGCGTCTTAGCGGCTGTCCGCTGTGCCGTTTGCGGTTTGGTGTCGTAGCCCCGGTAGTTGTTGCGCTGGGAAATTTGCTTCAGCTGGGCGGTTGACGCCTGACGCTGTGCATCTTTGGTGCCCGGACGCGCGGTTTGCGGGAAGGTTTTTCCCGTTGATTTCTCCATCTGGCTCAGCGCAGCCTGCCGTTGGCTGTCCCGGTTGACCGGTTTTTGCTGCGTCGCGCTTAGCCCCGTTGCCGTGTTCGTTGAGTGGAAGCGATTGTTGAGCGTGTTGGTGGGATAGGGCACTCCTTCACGATAGGCCGGGTTATGCTGCCAGGTGCGGTTGGCGTCCGTCAGGCGCTGGCCGCTGATTTTATTAAAGTTCTCAACGTTGATATTGATGTTGTTATCACCGTTGCGGTTATAGCCGCCGTGGTGATCCCAGTCGTCATCATGGTGGTGATCCCAGTCATCGTCATCATCCCAGTCGATGTTGCTGAAAATAGCGTAGGTGGTCGCCACACCCAGGCTGAACCCTAAGCCTTTGACCAGGCTGTCCGTAAACTGCTCTCCCGGAGAGGGCGGTAAATAGACGGGCGGATAAGCGGTGTTCGGCCAGGTGCCATACACGGTATTCGGGTTGTAGGTGGGCACGTAAACCACCTGCGGGTCGGCAGACTCAATTTTAATGACCGTCGGGGCTGACGTCGTGGCGGTGCTTGTTGTCTGGCCGGTGGCCGTTTTCGCCGGGGCCGGTTTTGTCTCGGTGGTGACCGTTTGCTGCGGTGTTGATTGCAATGCACCGGTTTGCTGCGCCAGCAAACGCAGACGTTGCACGGAATCCATCACATCTTTCGGCTGCGCGAGAAACGCGTCGCCCAGGCTCTGCACCCAGGGTGGATTTTCGCCCATCAGGGACATCAGCTGAGGAAACGCCACCAGTGATTTCACGCTCGGATCCCAGGGGTGATTCGCCACGGCCTGAATGGCGGCATCGCCCTGCAGTTTAGGGTTGTCTTTTGACCACTGTGCCGCCTGGATGACGTTGGCCGGGTAAGTCGAAGCCATCAAAATTTGCGATAGCAGGGCATCCGGGTAGAGCGCGATGGGGGCAACCCACTGATCAATTTGCGCGGCCGTGTAGGCTGGCGCGACGACCGGTGCTGGCTGAGCGGCAGGCGGCGCAGCCGGTTGTTGTGCGACGGGGGCAGGAGCCACAGGCTCCGTTGCGCGGCTTTTAACGAACATGACGCCTGAGGCGGCAAACAGCCCGGCACTGCACAGAAGGACAAGCAGTTGTGGCTTAAAGGGCAACTTCATAAAATGACTCCAACGAGACAAGCGCTGTGCCGTGAGGCGTTACGGTTGGCGTGAGTATCAATCACCCGTCTTTTACTGTTTTGACTTTTGTGGGGAATCATCCGGTACGTCCGGATAAAGAGTGTGAGTATTTATTACACAATTATATCGGATGGTTGAAATGCCGCCGGAATATTCAGAAGGTCGCACTCACGGTTTTTGCAGTCAGAATTCGTTGCACCTGCCCGCTACACCATGCTTAACGATTCAGCAAATTTTTTAATGTTGCTTTTTTGTAAACGGATTAACACTGTGCAGAAATCCTGCTATGCTGCCCGACGCGGTATCGGGCATTTACCCTACAAACTGCTGTCTCACAGGAGCGTGAAGAGAACGCCCGCCGCATATGACAATGAGAGCGAGGAGAACCGTCGTGCTAGAAGAATACCGTAAGCACGTAGCAGAACGTGCCGCCGAGGGAATTGTACCCAAACCTTTAGATGCAACCCAAATGGCCGCGCTCGTCGAGCTGCTGAAGAACCCGCCTAAGGGCGAAGAAGAATTCCTGTTAGATCTGTTGATCAACCGTGTACCGCCTGGCGTAGATGAAGCTGCCTACGTAAAAGCCGGATTCCTTGCCGCCGTCGCCAAAGGCGAAGCAACCTCCCCACTGGTTACTCCTGAAAAAGCTATTGAACTGCTCGGTACCATGCAGGGTGGCTACAACATTCATCCGCTGATTGACGCACTGGATAACGACACGCTGGCACCGATTGCCGCCAAAGCGCTCTCCTCAACGCTGCTGATGTTCGATAACTTCTACGATGTGGAAGAAAAAGCCAAAGCCGGCAACGCCTACGCGAAACAGGTTATGCAATCCTGGGCCGATGCCGAATGGTTCCTGAACCGTCCTGCACTGGCTGAAAAAATCACCGTTACCGTCTTCAAAGTGACCGGTGAAACTAACACCGATGACCTCTCTCCGGCACCGGATGCGTGGTCTCGTCCTGATATTCCTCTGCACGCGCTGGCGATGCTGAAAAACGCCCGTGAAGGTATTGAGCCGGATCAGCCGGGCAGCGTTGGCCCGATCAAACAGATCGAAGCCCTGCAGGAAAAAGGTTTCCCGCTGGCATACGTCGGTGACGTAGTGGGTACCGGTTCGTCCCGTAAGTCCGCGACCAACTCCGTACTGTGGTTCATGGGCGATGACATTCCTCATGTGCCTAACAAACGTGGCGGCGGCCTGGTGCTGGGCGGCAAAATTGCGCCAATCTTCTTCAACACCATGGAAGATGCGGGCGCACTGCCGATCGAAGTGGATGTCTCTAACCTGAATATGGGCGACGTGATTGACGTTTACCCGTTCAAAGGTGAAGTGCGCAACCACGAAACCAACGAACTGCTGGCGAGTTTTGAGCTGAAAACCGACGTGCTGATTGACGAAGTGCGTGCCGGTGGCCGTATTCCGCTGATCATCGGTCGTGGCCTGACGACCAAAGCGCGTGAAGCGCTGGGTCTGCCGCACAGCGACGTGTTCCGTCATGCGAAAGATGTGGCGGAAAGCAATCGTGGTTACTCCCTGGCGCAGAAAATGGTGGGTCGCGCCTGCGGCGTCGCCGGTGTCCGTCCTGGCGCGTACTGCGAACCGAAGATGACCTCCGTGGGGTCTCAGGACACCACAGGCCCAATGACCCGTGATGAACTGAAAGACCTGGCGTGCCTGGGCTTCTCTTCTGACCTGGTGATGCAGAGCTTCTGTCACACTGCCGCGTATCCGAAGCCGGTTGACGTGACCACGCACCACACGCTGCCTGACTTCATCATGAACCGTGGCGGTGTGTCGCTGCGTCCGGGTGACGGTGTTATTCACTCCTGGCTGAACCGTATGCTGCTGCCTGATACCGTCGGTACCGGTGGTGATTCCCATACGCGTTTCCCAATCGGTATCTCGTTCCCGGCGGGCTCTGGGCTGGTGGCGTTTGCTGCTGCGACCGGCGTGATGCCGCTGGATATGCCAGAATCGGTTCTGGTGCGCTTCAAGGGCAAAATGCAGCCGGGTATCACCCTGCGTGACCTCGTGCATGCTATCCCTCTGTATGCCATCAAACAGGGTCTGCTGACCGTTGAGAAGAAAGGGAAGAAAAACATCTTCTCTGGCCGTATTCTGGAAATTGAAGGTCTGCCGGATCTGAAAGTCGAGCAGGCATTCGAACTGACCGATGCGTCCGCGGAGCGTTCTGCTGCTGGCTGTACCATCAAGCTGAACAAAGAGCCGATTATTGAGTATCTGACCTCTAACATCGTGCTGCTGAAGTGGATGATTGCAGAAGGCTACGGCGACCGTCGTACGCTGGAGCGCCGTATCCAGGGCATGGAAAAATGGCTGGCGGATCCACAGCTGCTGGAAGCCGATGCTGACGCAGAATACGCGGCAGTGATCGACATCGATCTGGCGGATATCAAAGAGCCAATCCTGTGTGCACCGAACGATCCGGACGACGCGCGTCTGCTTTCCGACGTTCAGGGCGACAAGATCGACGAAGTGTTCATTGGATCCTGTATGACCAACATCGGCCACTTCCGTGCTGCCGGTAAGCTGCTGGATACCCACAAAGGCCAGCTGCCAACGCGTCTGTGGGTGGCTCCGCCAACCCGTATGGATGCGGCTCAGCTGACCGAAGAGGGCTACTACAGCGTGTTCGGTAAGAGCGGTGCGCGTATCGAAATTCCTGGCTGTTCCCTGTGTATGGGTAACCAGGCGCGTGTGGCTGACGGTGCGACGGTGGTTTCCACCTCTACCCGTAACTTCCCGAACCGTTTAGGTACCGGTGCTAACGTCTACCTGGCCTCTGCGGAGCTGGCGGCGGTTGCGGCACTGATTGGTAAACTGCCAACGCCGGAAGAGTACCAGACCTTTGTGGCTCAGGTGGATAAGACGGCGGTAGATACCTATCGCTATCTGAACTTCGACCAGCTCTCTCAGTACACCGAGAAAGCTGACGGGGTTATCTTCCAGACGGCGGTATAAACAGCTAAACCGTCTCCACGGAGGCGGTTTTGTGTTTGCACCCTCTCCTGTGGAGAGGGACAGGGTGAGGGCATCAGACCGCAAGGTCTTGCTCTCACCTTTTTATTTTCATTCCTCCTGCCTCCCACGCTTTTTTTCTTCCTCTCTGCTGCGATAATTAGCGTAATGGCTTTGCAGAGGAAAATACTATGGATTACGAATTTCTGCGCGACATCACCGGAGTGGTGAAAGTGCGTATGTCGATGGGCCACGAAGCTGTTGGACACTGGTTCAACGAAGAGGTGAAAGAGAATCTCGCCCTTCTGGACGAAGTTGAACAGGCGGCAAATACGGTGAAAGGCAGTGAACGCTCCTGGCAACGTGCCGGGCACGAATACACGCTGTGGATGGATGGCGAAGAGGTGATGGTGCGTGCCAACCAGCTTGAATTCTCCGGTGATGAGATGGAAGAGGGGATGAGCTACTACGATGAAGAGAGTCTGTCGCTGTGCGGCGTAGAAGACTTTTTGCAAGTCGTGACGGCGTACCGGGCGTTCATGAAACAGAAATAGCACACCGGAGCGTCCTTGCTCCCAGCGCGGCTTACACGGTCGGAATATTGCGGCCGTAGTAGATTTCGCGCATCTCTTTCCAGAGCAGGTCAGTAATGGCCTTGCGCTCTTCTTCGCTTAAATCTTCTGGTCGGGTATGGAACATGTAGTGCTTAAGGTCGAACTCCTTAAGTAACATCTTGGTATGGAAGATATTTTCCTGATACACGTTCACATCCATCATGTCATATAGCGACTTCATGTCGTCGGACATAAAGTTCTGAATGGAATTGATCTCGTGATCGATAAAGTGCTTCATGCCGTTAATGTCACGGGTAAAGCCTCGCACGCGATAATCAATCGTCACGATATCGGATTCCAGCTGGTGGATTAAATAGTTCAGCGCGTTCAGCGGGGAGATCACGCCGCAGGTCGACACTTCGATATCGGCACGGAAGGTACACAGCCCGCCTTCAGGATGGCTTTCCGGGTAGGTGTGCACGCAGATGTGGCTTTTATCGAGATGGGCGACGACCACTTCCGGCAGCGGGCCCGGATGTTCTGTTTTATCGATAAGTTGAGGGTCGACCGGCTCTTCGCTGACCAGAATCGTGACGCTGGCACCCTGAGGTTCATAATCCTGACGGGCGATATTCAGGATATTCGCGCCGATAATCGAACAGGTTTCTGACAGGATCTCGGTCAGACGGTTGGCATTGTAGAGTTCATCGATATAGGCGATGTAACCATCGCGTTCTTCCGCTGTTTTGGCATAGCAGATATCGTAAATACAAAAACTCAGGCTTTTGGTCAGGTTGTTAAAGCCATGCAGTTTAAGCTTTTTCAATTAGCTCACCCCCTTAGTGGATAATGCGTCTTGCAGGTACTGCGGTAAGGCAAACGCTGCGGTATGAACTGCCGGATTGTAGTAACGGCACATAAGACCGGCCTGGTGGAAGCGGGCCTGAATAATTTCGGTAGAAAGATGGCGCAGTACGTCGTTATCTGTCGCCCAGGCAAAGGTCATGATCCCGCCGTAGTACGTCGGAATAGCGGCCTGATAGAAGCTGACATCGCCAAAATAGGTGCTTAGCTTGCGGTGGCTGTCGAGGGCTTCATCCTGTTGCAGGAAGCAGACGCCGTTTTGTGCCACGAAAATCCCGCCCGGCTTCAGGCAGCGCTTGCAGCCTTCGTAGAAATCGGAGGTAAACAGCGATGCGCCGGGACCGATCGGGTCGGTACAGTCGGAGATAATAACGTCGAAGGCCTGGGTCGTCTGATTAACGAAGTTAACCCCATCATCAATGACCAGACTGAAGCGCGGATCGTCATAGCTACCGGCGTTATGGTTCGGCAGGTACTGACGACAGAAAGAGACCACGCCGGCATCAATTTCCACCATCGTAATGGTTTCGATGGATTGATGGCGGGAGACTTCACGCAGCATTGCGCCATCACCACCACCGATAATCAAAACATGCTTCGCATGCCCGTGTGCCAGCAGCGGAACGTGGGTCATCATCTCATGATAGATAAACTCGTCGCGCTCGGTCGTTTGCACGACACCATCCAGCGCCATCACGCGGCCAAAGGCGGCATTCTCGAAGATGATCAGATCCTGGTGATCGGTTTTCTCATGATAGAGCACGTTATCAACGGCAAAGTACTGACCAAACTGGTCATGCAGTGTTTCATGCCACAACGTGTGGTCGGCCATACGCGGACTCCTCCTTTGTTAACATCCGTTACGCTCACAAAAAATGAGCGAAACATGATAGCTAACTATAACCGTGGTTGCACGGCTATAGGCTCAACAAGGGGGCGTCGGGAAGGTTATTTCACGTAGGCGAGCAGGCTGAGTGAATCGCGAGCCAGCGCTTTGCATTTTTTGGCGGTAGGGATACCAATACCGCTTAAATCGCGGTAGCTGTCTTCGCCGAGCGCCTTCATGTCGAAGCTATCGTAGTTGCTGAGATCCCATTGGTTTTGCTGGGCAAAAAAGACCAGTGCGCGACGAATCTGCCCGTTGGGCAAATTCTGGTAACCACAATCGTTTTTCAGAAAGACAAAAACTGCCGTCAGATCGGCCATATCTTCCGCTTCATTTTCACTCAGCGCGTAACTGTTCGCACACATCGCCATCAGGCTACCGAACAAAATTGTTCTGAAAAACGTCTTCATTGCTTCTACCACTGCATCACGGAAAATTAACGTTAGCATACTTGATGCCAGGCCGACGATCTTTATTATTGCCGCTTTACTTGACCTTCCGGTAAGGGGAGGGTTTATGCTCAAAAGATCGCCTGCTGGAAATAAGGAAATGAACATGCAACGCCGTGATTTTTTAAAATATTCCGTTGCGCTTGGCGTAGCCAGCGCTTTACCGCTGTGGAGCCGCGCGGCTTTTGCGGCTGACAGACCTGCCTTACCGATCCCTGATTTACTCACCGCGGATGCCCGTAGCCGCATCCAGCTTGTTGTCCAGTCCGGTAAAACGACCTTTGGTGCACACAGTGCGACAACGTGGGGTTATAACGGCAATCTTCTCGGCCCGGCACTTCAGTTACGTAAAGGGAAAGCGGTAACGGTGGATATCCATAACACGCTGGCTGAGGAGACCACGTTGCACTGGCACGGACTGGAAGTGCCGGGCGAGGTGGATGGGGGGCCGCAGGGCATCATAAAACCGGGCGGTAAGCGAAGCGTGACCTTTACCCCGGACCAGCGCGCCGCGACCTGCTGGTTCCACCCCCATCAGCATGGCAAAACGGGCCATCAGGTGGCGATGGGGCTGGCGGGGCTGGTGCTGATTGAAGATGACGAAAGCCGTTTGCTGCGCCTGCCCAAACAGTGGGGCATCGACGATGTGCCGGTCATTGTGCAGGACAAAAAATTCACCGCTGACGGGCAAATTGATTATCAGCTGGACGTCATGAGCGCGGCGGTAGGCTGGTTTGGCGACACCCTGCTGACCAACGGTGCCATTTACCCGCAGCATGCGGCACCGAAAGGCTGGCTGCGCTTACGCCTGCTCAACGGCTGTAACGCCCGCTCACTGAATTTCGCCACCAGCGATAAACGCCCTCTGTACGTGGTCGCAAGCGACGGGGGGCTACTGCCTGAACCGGTGAAGGTGGATACGCTACCGATGCTGATGGGGGAACGTTTTGAGGTGCTGGTGGATATCAGCGATGGCAAACCGTTTGACCTGGTCACGCTACCGGTCAGTCAGATGGGAATGGCGGTTGCACCCTTTGACAAGCCGCACCCGGTACTGCAGATCCAGCCGCTGCAGGTCACGGCCTCGGGCATGTTGCCGGATACCCTGACCACGCTCCCGGCGCTACCTTCTCTCGAGGGCCTGACCCAACGCAAGCTGCAACTGTCCATGAACCCGATGCTCGATATGATGGGCATGCAGGCACTGATGGCGAAATATGGCAATCAGGCGATGGCGGGTATGCACCACGGAGAGATGATGGGCCATATGAATATGGACCACGGTAAAATGGGCGGCATGGGGCACGGTGGCCATGATTTCGATTTCCACAATGCCAACATGATCAACGGCAAAGCGTTCGACATGAACACGCCAATGTTTGCAGCCACAAAAGGGCAGTTTGAACGCTGGGTGATTTCAGGCGAAGGCGACATGATGCTGCACCCATTCCATATTCACGGCACCCAGTTCCGCATCCTTTCTGAAAACGGTAACGCGCCACAGGCGCATCGCGCGGGATGGAAAGACACCGTCAGGGTTGAAGGTGGCGTCAGTGAGGTGCTGGTGAAATTTGACCACGAGGCACCGAAGGCGTTTGCCTATATGGCGCACTGCCATCTGCTGGAGCATGAAGATACGGGCATGATGCTGGGGTTCACGGTTTAATATCGTGTGGCCTGATGCCCAGACCCCGGTCCAGAGGGGATAAACAATAAAAACGGCAACCGAAGTTGCCGTTTTTTTTACCGTTGGCGGTGTTAATTATTTAGCGTCGTCGGGTAAAGCATAAGCCACAATGTAGTCGCCCATCTTCGTACCAAACGAACCATGACCACCCGCAGAGATGACAACGTACTGCTTGCCATTCACTTCATAGGTCATCGGCGTTGCCTGTCCACCTGCTGGCAGACGGCCTTGCCACAGTTTTTCACCGTTGGTCATGTTGTACGCACGCAGGTAGTTATCGGCGGTTGCCGCGATGAACAGCACGTTACCGGCGGTAGAAATTGGACCACCCAGCATTGGCATACCCATATTGAACGGGACAGGAACTGGCATCGGGAACGGCATGCTGTCCTGAGGCGTACCAATACGTTTTTTCCAGACGATCTGGTTAGTTTTCAGATCCAGGCCGGAGATATAACCCCAGGCAGGCTGTTTACACGGCAGACCAAACGGCGACAGGAACGGGTTCAGCGTGACGCCGTATGGCACGCCATACTGCGGCTGAATACCCGCTTCAGTACCGCTGCCTTTAGCATCTTTAGGCTGCTCCATTGGGTTGCCTGGACCGCGTGGAATAAGCTTAGAGACAAACGGCAGGGCCATCGGGTTGGCAATCGCCACCTGACGGTTAGGGTCAACGGAGATCCCACCCCATTCGAACATGCCCAGGTTACCCGGGAAGACCAGCGTGCCCTGCTCAGAAGGTGGTGTGAAGATACCTTCATAGCGCAGCTGATGGAACATCACGCGGCACACCAGCTGGTCAAACATTGTGGCACCCCACATGTCTGCACCGCTGAGATCTTTCTTCGGACGGAAGCTCAGGTCAGAGAACGGCTGTGTTTTGGTGACATAGTCGCCTTTGGCAGCGCCCTGCGGAACGGGTTTTTCGGGTGCCGGGACAACCAGCTTACCGTTGCTGCGATCCAGCACAAAGATGTTGCCCGTTTTCGCCGGTGCATAAATCACCGGAACGGTTTTGCCGTTAACGGTAATGTCCGCCAGCGTCGGCTGGGACGGCATGTCCATATCCCACAGATCGTGGTGAACAGTCTGGTAGCTCCAGGCCAGTTTACCGGTGGTCGCGTTCAGCGCCACGATAGAGCTGGCATAACGCTCTTGCTCAGGCGTACGGTTACCCCCCCAGATATCTGGCGTGGTGACGCCCATCGGCAGGTAGACCAGGTCCAGCTTCGCGTCATACGCCGCCGGTGCCCAGGAGTTAGGTGAGTTAAAGGTAAAGGTGTGTTCGTCCGATGGGATCGCATTTGGATCTTTCGCGCCCGGGTCGAAGGCCCACAGCAGTTTACCGGTGTTCACGTCAAAACCACGGATAACGCCAGAGGTTTCGCGGGTGGAGAAGTTATCGGTTACCGAGCCGGCAATCACGATAGTTTTATCGGTGATGATCGGCGGTGAGGTTGGCTCATACAGACCCGGCGTGGTGTCCGGCATGTTGGTCTGCAGATTCAGGATACCTTTGTTGGCAAAGGTCTCACACAGCTTACCGGTTTCGGCATTGATCGCGAACAGGCGGCCATCGTTTACCGGCAGCATGATGCGGCGAGGACAGTCGGCAATGACTTCAGGACTCGCATTATCAGCACGCGCTTCGTGGTAAGAGACGCCACGGCAGGTGATGTGCTGGAACGACGGGTTGGAGTTCAGCTGTGGATCGAAGTGCCATTTCTCTTTACCGGTGGCCGCGTCAAGCGCGAACAGACGCTGGTGCGCGGTACACAGATAAAGCATGTTACCGACTTTAATCGGCGTCACTTCGTTGGTCAGTTCACCCGGATCGTTTGGCATCTTCAGGTCGCCGGTACGGAATACCCAGGCTTCTTTCAGGTTCTTAACGTTGTCCGCGTTGATCTGCTTGAGCGGGGAGTAGCGCTGACCTTCCTGATTACGGCCATAAGCTGGCCAGTCGCCATCCGCGACCTGCGAGATAGCCGCAGCTGGGGTGGATTCGGCATTCAGCGTACCGTTAATCTCCTGCGGGTCGTTAAAACCGGCCCAGGTGAGAATGCCGCCGCTGATCAGCAGGGCAACCACCAGCGCCGCAACGGCACCGCTTGAAGGAACAATCAGGCGACGCCACACGAACGGCAGGATCAGCCAGATACCAAAGAAGACCAGGATGTCACTGCGCGGCGTCAGTGCCCAGAAGTCGAAACCGACTTCCCAGACGCCCCAGATCATGGTTGCGAGGAGTAAAGCAGCATAAAGCCATAGCGCGGATTGTTTTCTACGCCACAACAGGACGGTTACGCCAAGCATAACCAGACCCGCAATAGGGTAGTACCAGGAGCCGCCAATTGCGGCCAGCCAGACGCCACCGATTAACAGATACAGGCCGCAGAAGGCGGCGAATAGCGCTGTTAATGTCACCAGTAGACGTGGCTGTTGAGTTTTTATTTCAGCCATAGAAAGTGTACTCGTCAGTTTTGTTAATTATTTGCTAGCAACTAATTATAGGTATTAACAAGTGTGATCGGAATCACAATATTTGCTTTTTATAACTCATGCGCCAGGTGTATCCATTTACTGATATAATGGCTGGCTTGCGTATCGATGCCGGAGTAACATTCATCCGCATTGAGAGATTTTCATTAAAATCATATGGTTAGTAATATGAAACATACTGTTGAAGTGATGATCCCGGAAGCCGAGATCAAAGCGCGTATCGCCGAACTGGGTCGTCAAATCACCGAACATTACAAGGACAGCGGCAGCGAAATGGTGCTGGTCGGTCTTTTACGTGGCTCTTTCATGTTCATGGCAGACCTGTGCCGTGAAGTGCAGGTGTCCCATGAGGTCGATTTTATGACCGCCTCCAGCTACGGCAGCGGCATGTCCACAACCCGTGATGTGAAAATCCTGAAAGATCTGGATGAAGATATTCGTGGCAAAGATGTGTTGATCGTTGAGGACATCATCGACTCCGGCAACACGCTCTCTAAAGTGCGCGAGATCCTGAGCCTGCGTGAGCCAAAATCCCTGGCGATCTGCACCCTGCTGGATAAACCCAGCCGCCGTGAAGTGCAGGTGCCGGTAGAGTTTGTCGGCTTCTCTATCCCTGACGAGTTCGTCGTGGGCTATGGCATTGACTACGCGCAGCGTTACCGCCATCTGCCGTATGTGGGTAAAGTGATCCTGCTCGACGAGTAAGGTTTGTGACGTGCGGCCTGTTGCCCTCTGACGAGGGGACACACAGTAAAAACGGCAACCCGGGTTGCCGTTTTGTTTTTATCTGAACCGCTTACAGGCAGCTATTTATGGTTGACGTGCTTAAGCTTCAGGTTGGCGATCCCGGAACGATAGCGCTGCTCCAGCGTTTCACGGTTGGTGGCGGTCACTTCCAGGTTACGAAGCAAACCATCGTGAATACCGTACGCCCAGCCGTGGATCGAGACTTTTTGCCCGCGTTTCCACGCCGATTGCATGATGGTGGAATGGCCAAGGTTATAAACCTGCTCCATCACGTTCAGCTCGCAAAGGGTATCGAGACGACGCTCCTGCGGCATTTCACCCAACAGTGAGCTATGTTTGAACCAGATATCGCGGATATGCAGCAGCCAGTTATCGATTAACCCGAGTTCGGTATTTTCAATCGCGGCCTGCACACCGCCGCAGCCATAGTGGCCACAAATAATGATGTGCTCGACCTCCAGAACGTCAACGGCGTACTGAACAACCGAAAGGCAGTTGAGGTCGGTATGGATCACCAGGTTGGCAACATTACGGTGCACAAACAGTTCGCCAGGCTCGAGGCCTGTCAGGCGCTCTGCCGGAACGCGGCTGTCGGAACATCCAATCCAGAGAAAGCGTGGGTTTTGCGCCTGCGCGAGCTTTCCAAAAAATCCGGGGTCTTCCTCCACCAGCATTTTTGACCATAGTGCATTGTTGCTGATGAGTGTATCTATGTCGTTCATGGAGGTTAGCGACCTGTAACCGAGTGATTGCGTTGCGCTAATATAGGGTAACTCGACTTTTAATGAAACCACACAACGTGTGTCAGAACCTAAGGTAAGTTTAATTCATGGCGATTGCACTGGAGCTTGAGCAGCTCAAAAAAACCTATCCAGGCGGCGTTCAGGCGCTGCGTGGGATAGATCTCAAAGTGGAAGCGGGGGATTTCTACGCGCTTCTGGGGCCGAATGGGGCGGGGAAATCCACCACCATTGGCATTATCAGTTCGCTGGTCAACAAAACGTCCGGCCGGGTGAGCGTGTTTGGTTACGACCTGCAAAAAGATGTGGTGAATGCCAAGCGCCAGCTCGGACTGGTACCGCAGGAGTTCAACTTCAACCCGTTCGAGACAGTGCAGCAAATCGTGGTTAATCAGGCGGGTTACTACGGTGTTGAGCGCAAAGAAGCGGTGGAGCGCAGCGAAAAGTACCTCAAACAGCTCGATCTGTGGGAAAAACGCAATGAACGTGCGCGCATGTTGTCTGGCGGGATGAAGCGCCGTCTGATGATTGCCCGTGCGCTGATGCATGAGCCAAAGCTGCTGATCCTTGATGAGCCCACCGCGGGCGTGGATATCGAACTGCGTCGTTCAATGTGGGGCTTCCTGAAGGACCTCAACGACAAAGGCACGACCATTATTTTGACCACGCACTACCTCGAAGAGGCGGAGATGCTGTGTCGCAATATCGGCATCATTCAGAACGGTGAGCTGGTGGAAAACACCTCGATGAAGAGCCTGCTCGCCAAGCTAAAATCCGAAACCTTCATTCTCGACCTGGCGGCGAAAAGCCCGCTGCCGACGCTGGAAGGCTATAACTATCGTCTGGTGGATACCTCAACGCTGGAAGTGGAAGTGCTGCGCGAGCAGGGCATCAACAGCGTGTTCTCACAGCTGAGCGCGCAGGGTGTTCAGGTATTAAGTATGCGTAACAAAGCGAACCGACTGGAAGAGCTGTTTGTCTCTCTGGTGCAGGATAAACAAGGAGACAAGGCATGACGCATCTTTACTGGGTCGCGCTGAAAAGCATCTGGGCGAAAGAGATTAACCGCTTTATGCGTATCTGGGTGCAAACTCTGGTACCGCCGGTGATCACCATGACGCTCTACTTCATCATCTTCGGTAACCTCATCGGTTCCCGCATTGGTGAAATGCACGGCTTTACCTATATGCAGTTTATTGTGCCGGGCCTGATCATGATGGCGGTGATCACCAACGCCTATGCTAACGTGGCATCATCATTCTTTAGCGCCAAGTTCCAGCGTAACATTGAAGAGCTGCTGGTCGCGCCGGTACCAACGCATGTGATCATTGCGGGTTATGTGGGCGGCGGCGTGGCGCGCGGTCTCTGCGTGGGGATTCTGGTGACGGCGATCTCCCTGTTCTTTGTGCCGTTCCAGGTGCATTCATGGCTGTTCGTGGCGCTCACGTTACTGTTGACGGCCATCTTGTTCTCGCTGGCCGGTCTGCTGAACGCGGTGTTTGCTAAAACGTTCGATGATATCAGCCTGATCCCGACCTTTGTGCTGACGCCACTGACCTATCTTGGCGGGGTGTTCTACTCCCTGACGCTGCTGCCGCCGTTCTGGCAGGCGCTGTCACACCTGAACCCGATTGTTTATATGATCAGCGGCTTCCGCTTTGGTTTCCTCGGCATTACGGATGTGCCACTGATTACCACGGTTGCGGTGCTGGTGGTGTTTATTATCGCCTTCTACCTGCTGTGCTGGTCTCTGATTCAGCGTGGACGCGGTCTGCGCAGCTAATCTTCCGCCCGGCGACATTCTGTTTGCCGGGTGCTTTTCTTTGATTGTTATCACCGTACGCTAACCTTCACTCCGCTAAACTACTTGCCTGCTAAGGAGAGAGTGATGCTGGGATGGGTGATCGCCTGCCATGATGAACAGGCGCAGGATATGCTGGATAAACTGGAGGCCAGATTTGGTCCGCTGGCGCAATGCCGTGCGGTTAACTACTGGCGTGGATTGAGCACCAACATGCTCAGCCGAATGATGTGCGATGCCCTGCATGAAACCGACACCGGTGACGGCGTCATCTTCCTGACCGATAAATCCGGCGCGGCACCTTATCGCTCTGCGGCATTGTTGAGCCACAAGCACGACAACTGTGAAGTGATATCAGGCATTAACTCTTTGCTGCTGGAATCCATGTATCCCTTTCGGGAAACCTTAAGCAGCGCTGAATTCCGTCATGCGATCGTCGACAAAAAAGTGGCCGGCGTCAGCAGCCTGTGGCATCAGCAGCAAAAAAATCCTCCCTTTGTCTTGCTCCATGATTTGTATAAGAATTAAACATTGGTATTGATGCTGCTTTTGTTACAATGGTGGCTGATTTTTCGTGTCGATTAATATTCCATGTTCATGCGCGTTGTATTCCTTCTGTTGCTGCTGGTTTCCGGCGGCGCATCTGCCAGCCTGATCGCTCAGCAAGGGCTTCCCGCCCGATATATGCAAACCACCGAAGATGCGGCTATCTGGGCGCAAGTAGGTAACAATGTGGTCAATGTCGGCAATATCCGTGCCGGGCAAATCCTGGCCGTCGTCCCCACATCCGCTGATTACTACGAGTTTCGTTTTGGCTTCGGCACGGGCTTTATTGATAAAGAGCACCTGGAAGACGTGCAGGGCAAACAGCGCGTGGAAGACAGCCTTGGTGATTTGAATAAACCGCTGAGTAACCAGAACCTGATAACCTGGAAAGACACGCCTGTCTTTAACGCCCCCAGCAGCGGAAGCGCCCCTTTCGGCACGATGAGCGCTAACCTTCGCTACCCCATTCTGAATAAACTTAAAGACCGTCTGAACCAGACCTGGTATCAGATCCGCATCGGCAATCGTCTGGCGTGGATCAGCAGCCTGGATGCGCAGGAAGATAACGGCATCCCGGTCCTGACCTATCACCATATCCTGCGTGATGAGGAGAACACCCGTTTCCGGCATACCTCTACGACCACCAGCGTGCGTGCGTTCAGCAACCAGATGACCTGGCTTCGCGATCAGGGCTATACCACGCTGACGATGGCTCAGCTTGAAGGGTATGTGCGTAACAAAATGAACCTGCCGGCGAAGTCTGTGGTGATCACCTTTGATGACGGGCTGAAGTCGGTGAGCCGCTATGCGTATCCCGTCCTCAAAGCGTATGGATTCAAGGCGACGGCGTTTATCATCTCGTCGCGTATAAAACGTCATCCGCAGAAGTGGGCGCCGAAATACCTGCAGTTTATGAGTGTCTCTGAGCTTGAGCAGATCCAGGATGTGTTTGATATCCAGTCCCATACTCACTTCTTGCATCGGGTGGACGGCAATAAACACCCGATCTTACTGAGCCGTAGCCATCACGTGATTTTGTTCGATTTCGCGCGTTCACGCCGGGCGCTGGCGCAATTTAACCCGCACGTGCTCTATCTCTCTTATCCGTTTGGCGCCTATGATGACAAAGCGGTAAAAGCAGCGAATGACGCAGGGTTCCACCTGGCGGTGACAACGGTAAAAGGCAAAGTGAAGCCCGGGGACAATCCGTTCCTGCTTAAGCGACTGTATATTTTAAGGACGGATTCGCTGGAGACGATGTCGCGGCTTATCAGTAATCAGCCGCAGGGATGAGGTGAGAGAAGGCTGTGAACGGTTCACAGCCTTCAGGATATCAGGCAACCTGGACCGGAATGGCTTTCGCGGTGCGTTTCATTTCGTTGTCGCCTTCGAAGTACGCCACTTTTGGCTGCCAGCGACGGGCTTCTTCGTCAGACATCATCACGAAGCTGGCGATGATAACGATATCACCGACGTCGGCACAGTGAGCGGCAGCGCCATTCACGGAGATAATTCTGGAGCCGCGTTCCGCCGCGATCGCATAGGTAGAGAAGCGCTTACCGTTATTCACGTTCCAGATATCAATGGCTTCGTTTTCAAGGATGCCCGCTGCATCAAGAAAATCCTGATCAATGGCGCAGGAGCCTTCATAGTGCAGGTCGGCCTGAGTGACTTTCACACGGTGAAGCTTACCTTGCAGCATTTTGCGAATCATTACGTTTACCTTTAATCATCATGCGTTAACCCCCCGCGAACGAGGGGAGGTAGAGAGTTATGCCAGCTCAACCACTTTATTGTCGATAAGGCGTGCCTGACCGAGCCATGCAGCCACCAGAAGCACCGCGCGCTTGCTGGTATCGGTCAGCTCAAGCAGCGTATCGGCATCACGGATTTGGATATCGTCAGCGCGGAAGCCTTTGTCGTTCAGCGCCTGTTCGGCGAGGGCAACGATCTCTTCTGCACTCAGCTCTTTAGCCACAAGCTGTTCCGCCATGGTATTCATGACCTTGCTCAATCCCGGCGCGATTTTACGCTCATCCGCGGTAAGGTACCCGTTACGGGAACTGAGCGCCAGACCGTCTTTGGCACGCACAATCGGCACGCCCACGATCTCAATATCATAACCCATGTCGGCGACCATCTTACGGATCAACGCCAGCTGCTGGAAGTCCTTCTCACCGAAGCAGGCAACGTCCGGCTGCACCAGGTTAAACAGCTTGCTGACGATGGTTGAAACGCCGCGGAAATGGCCCGGACGGCTGGCGCCTTCCAGCATGGTTGAAATGCCCGGCACGTCCACGTAGGTCGCGTCCTCGGTCCCCTGCGGGTAGACGTCTGCAGGTGCCGGAGAGAAGACAATGTCGGCGTGGCGTTTTTTGAGTTTTTCGCAATCTTCCTGCAGGGTGCGCGGATAGCGCGCCAGGTCGTCGGCACGGTCAAACTGCATGGGGTTCACGAAGATACTGACCACCACGATATCTGCACGCGCTCTGGCTTCATCAACAAGCTTCATATGGCCGTCATGCAGGTTACCCATCGTGGGAACCAGTGCGATACGTTTACCTTCCTGACGTGCACGACGGATATGCTGGCGAAGCAGCGGCAGGGTTTCAATGATTAGCACAACAAGACTCCTTAATGGAAACTGTGTTCTTCACCCGGGTAAACACCGGATTCAACGTCGGCAATATACTGCCGCACAGCAGCACGCATGTCGCCTGCTTCTGCCAGGAAATTTTTGGCGAATTTAGGGATATGACCGCCGGTAATACCAAAGGCGTCGTGCATCACTAAAATCTGACCGTCGGTAACGTTGCCTGCGCCAATACCAATCACCGGAATCGACAGCGCCTCGGTGATGCGTTTCGCCAGTTCAACCGGCACACACTCCAGCACCAGCAGCTGCGCGCCAGCGGCTTCCAGCGCCAGGGCATCCTCAAACAGTGTCTGTGCCGCGTCACCGCGGCCCTGCACCTTATAGCCGCCAAAAATATTGACGGATTGCGGCGTCAGACCCAGATGACCACAGACCGGCACGGCACGTTCGGTGAGCATTTTCACGGTCTCTGCAAGCCAGGCTCCGCCTTCGATTTTGACCATATTGGCCCCGGCACGCATGACGGTTGCCGCATTCTCGAACGCTTGCTCTGGCGTCGCGTAGGCCATAAAAGGCAGATCGGAAAGCAGCAGACAGGCAGGTGCTCCGCGGCGCACGGCACGGGTATGGTAGGCAATATCTTCGACCGTCACCGGCAGGGTGGAATCATGGCCTTGTACCGTCATCCCTAACGAATCTCCGACCAGCATGACAGTGATACCCTCTTCGGCAAAAAGCTTAGCGAAGCTGTAGTCATACGCAGTAATGGTGGCGAAGCGTCTCTTTTCCTGTTTGCATTTCTGCAGTAAGGAGATGGTGGTTGGTTTCATACTGTTTCCTGATAGCCCAAAAGCGAATCTTTGCGCATTCTAACAGTAACATTTGAGGGAACAATGATTTTAGGCAACCGATTAACCACAATTCAGTGAGGGTTAACCGGTAAAAACGCGGATCACCAGCGGGCTGGTTTTTCTGCGTCGAGGCTATCCAGCACTGCCTTCAGCGAGAGGCCGTCAGGGAAGGTGAGGTCAGGGGCAACGTCGAACAGCGGCCAGAGCATAAAGCCGCGATTTTTCATGTCGTAGTGCGGAACGGTGAGACGGGGGGTGTTAATCACCTCGTGGCCAAACAGCATAATGTCGAGATCGAGGGTGCGCGGCCCCCAGCGTTCGGCTTTGCGTACGCGGCCCTGCTGCAGTTCGATTCGCTGAGTATTATCCAGCAGCGTGTCGGCATCCAGCGCAGTGTCCAGCACCACGGCGGCATTCAGGTAATCAGGCTGATCCTGTGGCCCCAGCGGCGGTGTCCGGTAGAAAGAAGAGACCGCCACAATACGGCTTTGTGGGATTTCACCCAGCGCCTGAACGGCAGCATTAACCTGCTCCAGCGGAGAGGCCAGATTGCTGCCGATGGCAATGTACGCCAGGGTCATGCCGTACCTTCACGGCGCGGCGCACGTTTGCGCGGACGACGGTGGCGACGACGCGGCGTCGGTTCGTCATCGAGGTCGACGAGCATATCTTTCTGCTCTGGCGGTGCTGAAACCTGGAATTCTCCCCACCACTGCGCCAGACGCTGCAGTTCCTGGTTCCGTTCAATTTCAGCACGCAGCGACAGTAAATCGAACGCGGCGCGGAATTTAGGATGCTCCATCAGCTTCCAGGCGCGTTTACCCTGACGACGAGACATGCGCAGCTGAAGCTGCCAGATATCACGCACCAGCGTCGTAATACGTTTTGGAATGGCGAGCGTGCGGCAGGCTTCATCCAGCACGTCATTTGCGGCCAGCGCAAACGCATCGTAGTAGGCCAGACCGCTTTCCTGCGCAATTCTCTGCGCTGCTTCCAGCAGCGGATACCAGAACATCGCGGCAAACAGGAACGCCGGGTTCACACGCATATCGTTGTGAATGCGGGTATCGGTATTCTTCAGCACCTGCGCAATCATGCGTTCCATTGGGCTGTCACCGTTTTCGGTAAAGCAGCGCGTAATGGTCGGGAACAGGGGCTGGAAAAGGCTGTATTCGCGTAGCAGCTTGTAGGTTTCGTAGCCGTAACCGGCCTGCAGCAGCTTCAGCGCCTCTTCAAACAGACGGGCTGGCGGCACGTCGTTAATCAGCGTCGCCAGACGCGGTATCGGCTCTGCGGTTTCCGGGCTGATGCGCATTGAGAGTTTGGCGGCGAAACGTACGGCGCGCAGCATACGCACCGGGTCTTCACGATAACGCGTTTCCGGCGTGCCGATCAGGCGAATCAGACCGTCTTTCAGGTCCTGCATGCCACCGACGTAATCACGGACGGTGAAATCTGCCACGCTGTAGTAAAGGCTGTTGATCGTGAAATCGCGACGCTGGGCATCTTCTTCGATAGAGCCGAAGATATTGTCCCGCAGCAGCATGCCGTTCTGGCCGCGCTGGGAGGTGGTGCGATCGGATTCGCCCGCCTCGTGGTGACCGCGGAAGGTCGCCACTTCAATAATTTCCGGCCCAAACATGACGTGAGCAAGACGAAAACGACGGCCAACAAGGCGACAGTTACGGAATAATTTGCGCACCTGCTCTGGCGTGGCGCTGGTCGTCACGTCGAAATCTTTTGGTTTTTTGCCCAGCAGTAAATCACGCACCCCACCGCCAACGAGATAGGCCTCGTAGCCTGCTTTATTCAGACGATAGAGCACCTTGAGGGCATTTTCACTGATATCTTTGCGGGAAATATTGTGCTGCTCACGTGGAATAACCGACATGCGGTTTTGCGCAATAGCGTCGTTCGCCATGCTCTCTTCGCGGCTTAGCACTTTACGGCAAAAATTAGCGACTCGGGTAAAAATAGTACACCTCGTAGTGTGTTTTGTTATGAAAAAAGCGGCTAATCATAGCTCAGCGCAACGCATTTGAGAATGCTGGATTTTTGGCACGGTCGTCAGCGTCCAGTTGGCGATCGCCATTTTCAGCAGTTCGTCAATTCGCAAATCCTGCCATTCGTTGGTTACATTCTGGTTGAGAAATCGCAGCGCGTCGATCAAAACAGGGCGCGGATCGCCGTCTGGCAGGGCGGGCGCATGATTTTGTTTTGACAGTTTAAAGCCCTGTTCATTGACCGCCAGCGGCAGATGAATGTAATCCGGCGCGTTCCAGCCAAACTGGTGATAGAGCGATATTTGTCGCACGGTAGGTTCCACCAGGTCAGCCCCGCGCACAATTTCCGTCACGCCCTGGAAATGGTCATCAACCACAACCGCCAGGTTATAGGCGAACAAGCCGTCACGGCGGTGGATAATAAAATCTTCGCGTGCAAGACGTTCATCCGCATGGATTTCGCCGGAGAGTAAATCAGTAAAGTGCGTCACCGGGGCATGCTGCTTTATGCGCACGGCGGCCAGTTCTGGGCCGTTATTGCGCGTGCGGCAGTGGCCGTCATAGACGCCACCCACGCTCTGAATACGCGCGCGGGTGCAGGTGCAGTAGTAGGAGAGCCCTTGTGCGTGGAGCCACGCCAGGCGTTCCCGGTAGGCATCATGTCGCCTTGACTGCCAGAGGACGTCACCGTCCCAGTGAAGACCGTAATGTTCCAGCTGACGCAGAATGGTATCTGCTGCACCGGGAACTTCACGCGGAGGATCAATATCTTCAATGCGGACCAGCCATTTACCGTGACGGGCGCGAGCCTGCAGGTAGCTGCCGAGGGCGGCAATTAATGAGCCGAAGTGTAATTCACCAGAAGGGGATGGCGCGAAGCGCCCAATATAGTGTGATTCAGACATATCAACAGTAACAAGGCGGGAGAAACTCCCGCCTTTAGAGTGTGTAAACAGCGCTGGTATTAACCGGCCATCTGTTTTTCGCGGATTTCTGCCAGCGTTTTACAGTCGATGCACAGATCGGCGGTTGGACGCGCTTCCAGGCGACGAATTCCGATTTCAACACCGCAGGATTCGCAGTAGCCAAAATCTTCGTCTTCGACTTTTTTCAGCGTTTTTTCGATCTTTTTGATCAGTTTGCGTTCGCGGTCACGGTTACGCAGTTCGAGGCTGAACTCTTCTTCCTGAGCGGCACGGTCTACCGGGTCCGGGAAGTTAGCAGCTTCATCCTGCATATGAGTAACGGTGCGATCGACTTCATCCCTGAGTTGATTACGCCATGCTTCAAGAATACGCTTGAAGTGCGACAGCTGGGCTTCGTTCATATACTCTTCGCCCGGCTTCTCTTGATACGGCTCCACCCCAGCGATGGCGAGAATACTCAGGGACGATGTTTTACGGTTTTGCCCTTCTTGCATGTTGCTTCTCCTTAACACGCACTATCGATCCCCGTGTTGGGGGAAAAATCAGGTCGCTATAAATAGCAGATGCTTTTCCGTATGGCAATTATCTAAACGTAACACTTGACAAGCCTGTGAGGAAAAGCGTATTTGCGCACGCGGCCAGAACACTTAATAGTCAATCGTCTAATCCCTTATAAGACAATGGGAAGAGAGGATCTCAGAGTCATATTATCGGCAGAAAGTTCCGCTTTATAAGCCAAAACCTCCACCCCCTGCTTTTGTGCCTCATTCAACAATTGCGCGTATTTGAGATCAATATGGCGGGCTGGAGAAAATCGTTCAATGGCTGAATGTAAAACCGCAAACAGCAATACGGCGCGTTTGCCCGCCGCCGCAACACTCATCAGCTCCCGCAGATGCTTCTGCCCCCGTAGCGTGACCGCATCCGGGAAGTAGCCGTTTTCCTGTTCCGCTAACGTCACTGATTTTACTTCAATATAGCACTCGGGCCGGTCTTCCGCCTGTAACATGAAGTCAATTCTGCTGCTTTCATCGCCATATTTAACTTCACTTTTGTGCGTGCCATACCCCACCAGTTCGGGCAGGGTGCCAAGGGTCAATGCTTCCTTAACTAATTGATTGGCGCGCAGGGTATTCACGCAAATAAATGCCCCGTTTTGCGTCTCGGTCATTTCCCAGGTATGGGCGTATTTGCGTTTAGTATTTTCTGAAGTGGAATACCAGACCGTGTCACCCGGCGTTGCACAGCCGGTCATGGCACCGGTGTTCGGGCAGTGCAGCGTGAGCTGTTCACCTTCGGGGGTGATCACATCAGCGAGAAAGCGTTTGTAGCGTTGAACCAGCGTGGCGTGCTGCAGGGCAGGACTAAACTTCATCAGAATTCCTTAGGGTATCGCCCAGCGACCAGCGCTGTAGCGGCGTATAACGGGTGCGTCCTTGGGTAAAGACCGATTCGTAAAGCGCGAAGGTATTGACCTCAACGTCCCAGTGAAAGCCGGGTGGCGGAATGGCAACGGCCTGACCGGCATCGCGCAGCAGGGTGATATGCGGATGAAACGGCTGCGGACTCTGGTAACACCCGCTGCGAGCCGCCTGGGCGCGCAACATACTGGCAAGCTGTAAAAGCCCGCGGGGCGGCTGGCGCGTGCCCAGCCAGACCACACGTGAGCGCAGCCACTGGCCCGCGTCGTCGAGGTGCAGCGTAAACGCCGGCTGAGAAATGCGGCCAGCCATTGCTGCCAGCGCGCGCTGTTTTTCGGCGCTGACGTCGCCCAGAAAGGCCAGCGTCAGGTGCAGGTTTGCCGCCGCGATCGGACGCCCTGCGTCCTGGGGAAAATGGCTGGCTCGCCAGCGAACGATTTTTCGCTGCAGCGTGGAGGGCAATTCTATGGCAAAAAACAGCCGTTTCGACTCAGACATACAGGGGACTCGGTAATGGTATGCGCCGATGCTACAATGTACGCCGACTAATGTTAACCCTCTGGAGCTGTTAGTGTCCTCATTGCCGGTCGCCGTCGTCCTTCCTGAGCTTCTTGCTGCCTTACACCATGCCCCGCAGGTTTTACTTAACGCCCCGACGGGCGCAGGTAAATCCACCTGGCTGCCGCTGCAGATCCTCAAAGAGGGCACTGTCCGCGGGAAAATTATCCTGCTGGAGCCGCGCAGGCTGGCCGCACGGAACGTGGCGCAGCGCCTGGCGGAACTGCTTGGTGAAAAGCCGGGCGAGACGGTGGGTTACCGTATGCGCGCCGAAACCTGCGTTGGCCCGTCCACGCGCCTTGAGGTGGTGACCGAAGGGATCCTGACCCGCATGCTGCAAAACGATCCGGAGTTAAACGGCGTCGGGCTGGTGATTCTGGATGAATTCCACGAGCGTAGCCTGCAGGCAGATCTGGCACTGGCGCTGTTACTTGATGTTCAGCAAGGGCTACGCGACGACCTCCGGTTGCTTATCATGTCCGCTACGCTGGATAACGAGCGACTGCAGCAGACGTTGCCCGACGCGCCGGTTATCGCCTCCGAAGGCAGAGCATTTCCCGTTGAGCGTCGCTATCAACCATTGCCTGCCCATCAGCGTTTTGACGACGCGGTAGCCATCGCAACCGCCGAATTGCTCCGCCAGGAATCGGGATCGCTATTGCTGTTTTTGCCAGGCGTAGGCGAGATCCAGCGCGTGCAGGACCAACTGGCTTCCCGGGTGGGAAGTGAGGTGCTGCTTTGCCCGCTCTACGGCGCGCTTTCGCTGGCGGATCAGCGTAAAGCAATCCTGCCCGCGCCCGCGGGGCAGCGTAAGGTGGTGCTGGCAACCAATATTGCCGAAACCAGTTTAACCATAGAAGGCATTCGCCTGGTGGTGGACAGTGCGCAGGAGAGGGTGGCGAGCTTTGACGCGCGCACCGGGCTGACTAAACTGCTGACGCAGCGCATAAGCCAGGCGTCGATGGTTCAGCGAGCAGGCCGTGCGGGACGTCTTGAGCCCGGTATCTGCCTGCATTTGACCAGCGCGGAGCAGGCTGAGCGCGCTGCACAGCAAAGCACGCCGGAAATTTTACACAGCGATCTGGCGGGGCTGGTGATGGATCTTCTGCAGTGGGGATGCCCGGATCCGGCACAGCTAACCTGGCTTAATCCTCCACCCGCCGCGAACCTTGCTGCTGCCCGGACCTTACTGAACCGCCTGGGGGCGCTTGATGGTGAGCGATTGTCATCCCGCGGGCAAAAAATGGCCGCGCTGGGCAATGACCCTCGCCTGGCGGCGATGCTGGTGGCCGCGCAGGGGGAAGATGAAATTGCTACGGCGGCGAAACTGGCAGCTATTCTTGAGGAGCCACCACGCGGTGGCAGCAGCGATCTGGCGCAGGCCTTTTCCCGCAATCAGGGGAACTGGCAGCAGCGGGCGCAGCAGCTTTGCCGGCGACTTAACGGCAAAGCCGGGTCGCCAGACAGCGCGGCTATCGCGCCTCTGTTAGCGCAGGCGTTTCCCGACAGGATCGCACGTCGTCGCGGTCTGGACGGGCGATATCAACTGGCCAATGGCATGGGTGCGATGCTGGACAGCGATGACGCCATGACGCGTCACGAATGGCTGATTGCGCCGTTACTGTTACAGGGTAGCCACTCCCCGGACGCGCGTATTTTACAGGCTATCGCGGTGGATATTGACGCCCTGACGCGTGCCTGTCCGCAGTTGGTCCAGCAATCCGATACCGTGGAATGGGATGAGGCTCAGGGCACGCTGAAGGCGTTTCGTCGCAGCCAGACAGGTAAACTGATCCTCGGCACCACGCCGCTGGCAAAACCGTCGGAAGAGGTGCTGCATCTGGCCATGCTGAACGGCATCCGGGACAAAGGGTTAGGGGTGTTGAACTGGACGCCAGAGGCGGAACAGTACCGTATTCGTCTGCACTGTGCCGCGCGCTGGCTACCGGAGTATGACTGGCCCGCGGTCGATGATGAGACATTGCTGGGCTCGCTGGAACGCTGGCTGCTGCCGCAAATGCACGGTGTACACTCGCTGCGTGCGCTAAAAGCGCTTGATGTTAAGGTCGCGTTACAGAATTTACTGGACTGGTCATTACGTCAACGTCTGGATAGTGAACTGCCAGGGCATTACACTGTGCCGACCGGAAGCCGGATTGCCATTCGTTATCACGAGGATAATCCTCCGGCGCTGGCGGTACGTATGCAGGAAATGTTTGGAGAGGCCACCACGCCTTCTGTGGCGCAAGGGCGCGTCTCTCTGGTGCTGGAGCTGTTGTCGCCAGCCCATCGCCCGTTACAGATTACCCGCGACCTGGGGGCATTCTGGGCGGGGAGCTACCGTGACGTGCAAAAAGAGATGAAGGGGCGGTATCCCAAACATGTCTGGCCGGACGATCCGGCAAATACGGCACCGACACGACGGACGAAGAAGTATTCGTGACGGGGGTGGCTGGGAACGTGCGGCTTGATGCCCTCACCCGCAGGGTGCGGGAGAAAATACTAAAGACGTTCCTGTCTGGAAGGTCTTGCTGTTTACTTTGAGAGATTTCTTCTTTCACAGGCCAGTGGAAGAAAAGAGAATCGGGCCCTTGCGCCTGAAAGTTGCGGAGAAAAAGCATGGCGGGGAATGACCGCGAGCCAATAGGACGTAAGGGAAAACCAACGCGTCCGGCGAAAGAAAAGGTAAGCCGTCGTCGCCTCAGAGATGAGGATTATGACGATGACTATGAAGACGATTATGAGGATGAAGAACCGATGCCGCGTAAAGGGAAAGGCAAAGGGCGTAAGCCTCGGGGCAAGCGCGGCTGGTTCTGGCTGCTGCTGAAGCTGTTCATTGTATTTGTTGTGCTGATGGCGATTTACGGCGTCTATCTGGATCAGAAGATCCGTAGCCGTATCGACGGAAAAGTCTGGCAACTGCCTGCGGCGGTGTATGGCCGCATGGTGAACCTTGAGCCAGATATGTCCATCAGCAAGAACGAGATGGTGAAACTGCTGGAAGCCACCCAGTATCGTCAGGTGTCGAAAATGACGCGTCCTGGCGAATTTACCGTGCAGGCGAAAAGCATTGAGATGATCCGCCGTCCGTTTGATTTCCCGGACAGCAAAGAGGGCCAGGTGCGTGCGCGTCTGACCTTTGACGGCGATCGTCTGGATACCATCGAGAACATGGATAACAACCGTCAGTTCGGTTTCTTCCGTCTCGATCCGCGTCTGATCACCATGCTCTCGTCGGCGAACGGCGAACAACGTCTGTTCGTTGCCCGTAACGGCTTCCCGGACCTGCTGGTTGATACCCTGCTGGCAACCGAAGACCGTCACTTCTATGAGCATGATGGCATCAGCCTTTACTCAATTGGCCGTGCGGTGCTGGCTAACCTGACCGCCGGACGGACGGTACAGGGGGCGAGTACGCTGACCCAGCAGCTGGTGAAGAACCTGTTCCTCTCCAGTGAGCGCTCTTACTGGCGTAAAGCCAACGAAGCGTACATGGCCGTACTGATGGATGCGCGTTACAGCAAGGATCGTATTCTTGAGCTGTACATGAACGAGGTGTACCTCGGTCAGAGCGGGGATAACGAAATCCGCGGCTTCCCGCTGGCAAGTCTGTACTACTTTGGTCGTCCGGTGGAAGAGCTGAGTCTTGACCAGCAGGCGCTGCTGGTGGGCATGGTGAAAGGGGCGTCCATTTATAACCCGTGGCGTAACCCGAAACTGGCGCTGGAACGTCGTAACCTGGTGCTGCGTCTGCTGCAACAACAGCAGGTGATTGACCAGGAGCTGTACGACATGCTGAGCGCACGTCCACTCGGCGTTCAGCCGCGCGGTGGCGTGATCTCGCCTCAGCCTGCGTTTATGCAGCTGGTGCGTCAGGAGCTGCAAAGCAAGCTCGGTGATAAGGTGAAAGATCTCTCCGGCGTGAAGATCTTTACCACCTTCGATTCCGTGGCGCAGGAAGCCGCTGAAAAAGCTGCGGTGGAAGGCATCCCGGCGCTGAAGAAACAGCGTAAGCTGAGCGATCTTGAAACCGCGATGGTGGTGGTTGACCGTAACACCGGCGAAGTTCGCGCCATGGTGGGCGGTGCTGAGCCGCAGTTCGCAGGCTACAACCGTGCAATGCAGGCGCGACGTTCGATTGGTTCACTGGCAAAACCGGCAACCTATCTTACCGCCCTGAGTCAGCCTAACCAGTATCGCCTGAATACCTGGATTGCCGATGCGCCGATTTCCCTGCGCCAGCCTAACGGCCAGGTATGGTCTCCGCAGAACGACGATAAACAGTTCAGCGGCCAGGTCATGCTGGTGGATGCGTTGACCCGCTCGATGAACGTGCCAACGGTGAATCTGGGTATGGCGCTCGGTCTGCCGGCGATTGTCGACACCTGGCAGAAACTGGGTGTGCCGAAAGATCAGCTCCATCCTGTTCCGGCGATGATCCTGGGGGCGCTTAACCTGACGCCGATCGAAGTGGCTCAGGCGTTCCAGACCATTGCCAGCGGGGGTAACCGTGCACAGCTCTCTGCTCTGCGTTCAGTGATTGCTGAGGACGGCTCCGTGTTGTATCAGAGCTTCCCGCAAGCGGAACGTGCCGTGCCAGCGCAGGCGGCCTATATGACGTTGTGGACGATGCAGCAGGTTGTGCAGCGGGGGACCGGACGTCAACTGGGTGCGAAGTATCCGGGCCTGCATCTGGCAGGTAAAACCGGGACCACCAACAACAACGTGGATACCTGGTTCGCCGGTATCGATGGCCGTGAAGTGGTGATCACCTGGGTAGGCCGCGATAACAACCAGCCAACCAAACTGTACGGTGCAAGCGGGGCGATGTCGATTTACCAGCGCTATCTGGCGAATCAGTCTCCGGTACCGCTGAATCTGGTGGCGCCGGAAGATATCGTCGATATGGGCGTGGACGGTTCCGGTAACTTTGTCTGTGGCGGCGGTATGCGTACCTTGCCTGTCTGGACCACCAACCCGGATTCGCTGTGCCAGCAAAGCCAGCCAGAGCAACCGACGGGTAATCCGTTCGAGCAGTCTTCTCAGCCTCAGCAGCAGCCGCAACAACAGCCGCAGCAGCAGAATGAGAAAAAAGACAGCGACGGTGTCGCGGGCTGGATTAAAGATATGTTCGGCGGTAACTAACGCTTCACATCCCCCCGAAAGGGGGGATTTTTTTACCTGTACTTTCCATTTCCTTAACCCTCGTTTTCATTCTGATTAACCCTTCGTTTTCTCTTGTTTATTTCTTAAACCCTTAATTCTCGTAGGGCTGCTTACTGCTTGCTATGCAGCCAGCGTTTCGCATATTATTCTGCGGTCATAATAATAATTCTCGTTTACGTTATCATTCACTTTTCCATCAGAGATAAACATGGCGCTTTCCAATACTGCTCAGCCAATTCACACGTCGCTGCGAAAAATCGCGGTCGTCGTAGCCACAGCGGTTGCCGGCATGTCTACGTATGCACATGCGGCTGAAACCCAGAAAAAAGAAGAAACCATCACCGTCACTGCCGCGCCTGCCGCCCAGGAAAGTCCGTGGGGGCCTGCGCCAACGATCGCAGCAAAACGCACGGCAACGGCGACCAAAACCGATACCGCGATTGAAAAGACCCCGCAGTCTATTTCCGTGGTAACGCGTGATGAAATGGAACGCCGCCAGCCAGCGACCGTCAAAGAGGCGCTGGGCTATACGCCGAGCGTGTTTGCGACCCGCGGCAGTTCCACCACCTATGATGTGGTCTCAATTCGTGGTTTTACCGCGCCTTCGACGGTAAACACCAACCAGTATCTCGATGGCATGAAGCTGATGGGGAATAACTACTCCGAAGCTTCCATGGATCCGTACTTCCTTGAGCGCGTAGAAGTGATGCGCGGACCTACGTCTGTGCTCTACGGCAACAGCAATCCAGGCGGTATCGTCAGTATGGTGAGCAAACGCCCACTGACCGAGCCGCTGAAAGAAGTCCAGTTTAAAATGGGGACCAATAACCTGTGGCAAACGGGCTTCGATTTCAGTGATGCAATCGATGAAGATGGCGTGTGGTCGTACCGCCTGACCGGTCTTGGCAGTAGTCAGAACGCACAGCAGGAGATGTCAAAATCAACCCGCTATGCGGTTGCGCCCTCCTTTAGCTGGCGTCCGGATGACAAAACCGATTTCACCTTCCTGAGCAATTTCCAGAACGATCCGGAAGCGGGCTACTACGGCTGGTTGCCACGGGAAGGGACGGTAGTGCCATACCGTGACGCAAACGGCAATGAGCATAAGATCCCAACCGATTTCAACGAAGGTGAAGCGGATAATAAGATGGCTCGTCGCCAGCAGTTGATTGGTTACAGCTTCTCGCATCAGTTTGATGACACGTTCACCGTGCGTCAGAATCTGCGTTACGCAAAAGTTCATACGCTCTACCGCTCTGTTTACGGCAATGGCTACGCTGAGCCTGGCAAGATTAACCGCGCTTACGTGCGTTCAGATGAAGATCTGAATATGTTTACCGTGGATACTCAGCTGCAGTCGACATTCGCGACGGGCGCCGTAGACCACACGTTGCTGACGGGCGTTGATTACTCGCGTATGCGTAATGATATCAATGCGCTGTACGGTTCCGCCGACCCTATTGATATCCAGAACCCGGATTACGGCAACGCGAATATCAACACCAACCTGCCATGGTCTAACTATTCCGTCGTTAACCGTAATGAACAGACCGGGCTCTATGCTCAGGATCAGGCGGAGTGGGATAAGTGGGTGCTGACGCTGGGCGGACGCTACGACTACGTGATGGCCTCAACGCTGACGCGCGGTACGGCCGATTCGCTGGCTGAAAACCACGACCAGGCTTTCACCTGGCGCGGGGGGATTAACTATCTCTTTGATAACGGTATCTCGCCTTACTTCAGCTACAGCGAGTCGTTTGAGCCGGTATCGGGCGCCGATCGTAACGGCACACCGTTCGACCCCTCCCGCGGTAAGCAGTATGAAACGGGTGTGAAATACGCGCCGAAAGACCTGCCGGTTGTGGTCACCGCGTCGCTGTTCCAGCTGACGAAAGATAAGAACCTGACGGCGGATCCGAACGATCCAACGAATACTCACAGTATCCAGACCGGTGAGATCCGTTCTCGCGGTTTCGAACTGGAAGCGAAGGCAGCGGTTAACGCCAATATCAACGTGACCGCGGCGTACAGCTTTATTGATGCTGAGTACACCCATGACAGCACCTTTGAAGGTAAACGTCCGGCGGAAGTGCCGCGTAATCAGGCGTCATTGTGGGCAGATTACACCTTCACCGACACGGCCTTAAGCGGCCTGACGATTGGTGCCGGTACCCGTTACATCGGTAACACGGTGAGCTACTACTCAAGCGGCGACAAAAAAGATCAGCCGTTTAACGTCGCGAGCTACACCCTTGCCGATGCGATGGTGAAATACGATCTGGCCCGTCTGGGTCTGCCGGGGTCATCTGTGGCGGTGAACGTGAATAACCTGTTCGATCGGGAATATGTCTCCAGCTGCTACAAGGATTATGCATGCTACTGGGGTGCTGAACGTCAGGTTGTCGCCACCGCGACCTTCCGCTTCTAATCTCTCTTCGGGCACGGTTCGCCGTGCCCTTTTTATTTAAGTTGGCCGATATGCAGGATAATCAAACGCAATCCGACACCACCTTCACGCTCAATAATCTCTCCTTTCGCGTGCCCGGACGCACCCTGCTGCATCCGCTCTCTTTGACCTTCCCGGCAGGTAAAGTGACAGGCCTGATTGGTCACAACGGCTCTGGTAAATCAACGCTGCTCAAAATGCTTGGCCGCCATCAGCCGCCGTCAGAAGGCGATATCCTGCTGGACGGTCAGCCGCTGGAGAGCTGGAGCAGTAAAGCCTTTGCCCGCAAAGTGGCGTATCTGCCGCAGCAGTTGCCGCAGGCGGAGGGGATGACCGTGCGTGAACTGGTGGCGATTGGGCGTTATCCGTGGCACGGCGCGCTTGGCCGTTTCGGCGTGGCCGACAGAGAGAAAGTGGAAGAGGCGATTGCGCTGGTGGGGCTAAAACCACTGGCCCACCGTCTGGTAGACAGCCTGTCAGGAGGGGAGCGTCAGCGCGCGTGGATAGCAATGCTGGTGGCCCAGGACAGCCGCTGCCTGCTGCTCGACGAACCGACCTCTGCGCTGGACATTGCCCATCAGGTCGACGTGCTTGCGCTGGTGCATCGTTTAAGCCAGCAGCGCGGTCTGACGGTTATCGCGGTCCTGCATGATATCAACATGGCCGCGCGTTACTGCGATTACCTCGTTGCCCTGCGCGGCGGTGAGATGATCGCCCAGGGGACGCCGTCTGAACTGATGCGCAGTGAAACGCTGGAACACATTTACGGTATTCCAATGGGGATTTTGCCTCACCCTGCCGGGGCTGCACCGGTGAGCTTTGTGTACTGATGCTGGATTCTATGTTGATGAGTCGCCGTCGTCTGCTGACGGCAATGGCGCTTTCACCGCTGCTGTTAAAAATGAATACCGCGCGTGCGGCTGCGGTCGATCCACACCGCATTGTGGCGCTGGAATGGTTGCCGGTAGAGCTGATGATGGCGCTGGGCGTTACGCCCTATGGTGTGGCGGATATTCCCAACTACAGGCTATGGGTGAATGAGCCGAGGCTACCGGACTCGGTAATCGACATCGGCCTGCGCACCGAGCCAAATCTCGAACTGCTCACCCAGATGAAGCCGTCATTCCTGTTCTGGTCTGCAGGTTACGGCCCGTCAGAAGAGACAATGGCACGGATTGCGCCCGGCCGTGGTTTCTCCTTCAGCGACGGTAAAAATCCGCTGGCGATGGCGAAAAACTCCCTCCACGAGATGGCACTGTTCCTTAACCGTGAGGTTGAGGCCAAAAAACATCTCGACGATTTTGATGCCCTGATTAACGCCCTGAAGCCGCGTTTTGCTCACCGGGGCGATCGCCCGCTGCTGATGGTGACGCTGCTGGATGCCCGCCATATGCTGATCTTTGGGAAAAACTGCCTGTTCCAGGACGTGCTCGACAGTTTTGGTATTCGTAATGCCTGGGAAGGGGAGATGACCTTCTGGGGCAGCACCGCCGTGGGGATTGACCGTCTTGCGGCATTTCGCGATGTGGATGTGTTGTGCTTTGACCACGGCAACGAGCGGGAGATGCAAACCCTGATGGCGACGCCGCTCTGGCAGGCAATGCCGTTTGTGCGTGAAAAACGGTTCCTGCGCGCACCTGCGGTATGGTTCTACGGCGCGACGCTTTCTGCCATGCACTTTGCCCGCGTGCTGGACAACGCGCTGGGAGGCCAGGCATGAGTACGCGTATTGCCCGTTTCCCGGCACTGTTGCTTTGCCTCATTTTCCTGTGCGCGCTGGCATTGACCTGGTTCAATCTGTCGACGGCCTTACCGCGCGACCAGTGGCGTGGGGCGCTGGTGGCGCCAGATATCGATAATATTCAGCAAATGCTGTTCCACTACAGTCTGCTGCCGCGCCTATCGATTTCGCTGCTGGTCGGGGCGGGATTAGGGCTGGTGGGCGTTTTATTCCAGCAGGTACTGCGTAACCCACTGGCCGAGCCGACGACGCTTGGCGTGGCGACCGGGGCACAGCTTGGGATCACGATTACCACGCTCTGGGCGTTGCCTGGGGCATTGACCTCGCAGTTTGCTGCCCTCGCCGGTGCGTGTGTGGTGGGCGCGCTGGTATTCGGCGTCGCCTGGGGCAAACGTCTCTCCCCCGTCACGCTTATTCTTGCGGGGCTGGTGGTGAGCCTGTACTGCGGCGCGATTAATCAGCTGCTGGTGCTGTTCCATCACGATCAGCTGCAAAGCATGTTCCTCTGGAGCACCGGTACGCTCACCCAGACCGACTGGAGCGTCGTGCAGCGTCTGTGGCCGCAGCTCGTCGGTGGCGTCGTGTTGACGCTGCTGCTCTTGCGCCCGCTGACGTTGATGGGTCTTGACGATGGCGTGGCGCGTAATCTGGGGCTGGCGCTGTCGCTGGCCCGTCTGGGGGCGCTGACGCTGGCGATTGTGCTCAGTGCCCTGCTGGTTAATGCGGTAGGCATCATCGGGTTTATCGGACTGTTTGCGCCGCTGCTGGCAAAAATGCTCGGTGCGCGCCGCCTGCTGGCGCGCCTGATGTTAGCCCCGCTGATTGGCGCGTTGATCCTCTGGCTTTCCGATCAAATCATTCTCTGGCTGGCACGCGTCTGGATGGAAGTGTCTACCGGTTCGATGACGGCGCTTATCGGTGCACCGCTGCTGCTGTGGCTGCTGCCGCGTCTGCGCAGTATCAGCGCGCCAGCGATGGATGCTGGCGATAAGGTCTATGCTGAGCGCCAGTCAGTGCTGGGGTTCAGCCTTGCCGGGCTGGCAGTGCTGATTGTTATCTCATTTGCCGCGCTCGCTTTCGGACGCGATGCGGTGGGCTGGCACTGGGCGTCTGGGGATCTGCTTAACGAACTCATGCAGTGGCGCTGGCCGCGCATTCTCTCGGCGTTAATCGCCGGGGTCATGCTGGCGGTGGCGGGCTGTATTATCCAGCGTCTGACCGGTAATCCGATGGCCAGCCCGGAGGTTCTGGGTATCAGTTCTGGTGCCGCCTTTGGCGTGGTCCTGATGCTGTTCCTGGTGCCGGGAAATGCCTTCGGCTGGTTGATGCCTGCCGGGAGCGTTGGCGCGGCGGTGACGCTGCTGATCATCCTCATTGCCTCCGGGCGTGGTGGGTTTTCCCCTCACCGGATGCTGCTTGCCGGGATGGCGCTCAGCACGGCATTTACTATGCTGCTGATGATGCTGCAGGCGAGTGGCGATCCGCGTATGGCCAAGATCCTGACCTGGATCTCCGGTTCAACGTACAGCGCCACCGGCAGCCAGGTCGTGCATTCCGGGATTGCAATGATCGTATTGCTGGCGATGGTGCCGCTGTGCCGTCGCTGGATGACCATTCTGCCGCTGGGCGGCGAGACCGCGCGTGCGGTGGGGATGGCCCTGGCGCCGTCCCGTATCGGGTTACTGCTGCTGGCCGCATGCCTCACGGCAACGGCCACCATGACCATCGGCCCGCTGAGCTTTGTCGGCTTAATGGCGCCGCACATTGCCAGAATGATGGGCTTTCGTCGCACGATGCCGCACATTGTGATGTCGGCGCTGACGGGGGGCGTAATACTGGTGGTTGCTGACTGGCTGGGGCGGATGGTGCTGTTCCCGTACCAGATACCTGCCGGGTTGCTGTCGACGTTTATCGGGGCGCCGTACTTTATCTATTTGTTGAGAAAGCAAAGCAGGTAGAAGGGCGGTGGGGTATTGCCCTCTCCGGGAGGAGAGGGCAGCAGATCGTTTCTGTCTTACAACTTCGCAAAGACCCGGCGCGCAGCATCGATAGTCTTATTGATATCGTCTTCGCTGTGCGCGACGGACATAAAGCCTGCTTCAAACGCGGATGGTGCCAGGTAGACGCCTTCTTCCAGCATCAGATGGAAGAAGCGCTTGAAGCGTTCAACGTCACACTTCACCACATCCTGATAGCAGGTCACGGTTGTCGCATCGGTGAAGAAAATCCCGAACATCCCACCAACGTGGTTTACCACCAGAGGAATACCGGTTTCTTGCGCGGCCTCCAGCAGGCCGTTGGCCAGTTGAGTTGTCAGATCGGTCAGGGTTTCGTGAATACCCGGCTGCGCCACTTCGGTCAGACAGGCGAAACCTGCGGCCATTGCAATCGGGTTGCCGGAAAGGGTACCCGCCTGGTAGACCGGGCCAGTCGGCGCCAGCGCTTCCATCACCTCTTTACGTCCCCCGAATGCTCCGACAGGCATGCCGCCGCCGATGATTTTGCCAAGGCACGTCAGGTCCGGCTCTACGTCGTAGTAAGACTGTGCCCCCGCCAGCGCGACGCGGAAGCCGGTCATCACTTCGTCGATGATCAGCAGAGCGCCAAACTCATCGCACAGAGCGCGCAGACCCGGCAGGAACTCCGGCTGCGGTGGAATGCAGTTCATGTTGCCTGCGACAGGTTCAACGATGATACAGGCAATCTCCTGCGGATACTGCTCGAAGGCTGCCCGAACGGTGTTCAGATCGTTATAGGTGCAGGTCAGGGTATGCTTCGCAAAGTCAGCCGGTACGCCCGGTGAGTTCGGCTGACCGAGGGTCAGCGCGCCGGAGCCGGCTTTTACCAGCAGGCAGTCCGCATGACCGTGGTAGCAGCCTTCAAATTTGATGATCTTGTCACGGCCGGTAAAACCACGTGCCAGGCGGATCGCGCTCATGGTGGCCTCGGTACCGGAGTTCACCATACGCACCATGTCCATTGTCGGGACCAGTTCGGTGACCAGTTCCGCCATTTTCACTTCCATCTCGGTTGGCGCGCCGAAGCTCAGGCCGCGCTGGGCGGCTTCGATCACCGCATTGCGGATAGCAGGATGGTTGTGACCCAGCACCATCGGACCCCAGGAGCCGACATAATCGATATAGGCTTTGCCATCGACATCATACAGATACGCGCCGTCAGCACGTTCGATAAACAGCGGCGTACCGCCTACGCCGGTAAAGGCGCGAACAGGCGAATTCACGCCACCTGGGATAAGCTCGCGGGCTGCACTGTAGAGGTTTTCAGACTTGCTCATGGCGTCGTTCCTGGTTCGTATAAAATGATTAAGCACACTATTCTAAGTGATCCTCAGAAGGTAATGAAATTTTTGCCCCCTTTCATGCCCAAACAATTGTTAAGTATTTTTCACGGGATGATATTACGCACTCTGGTAAAATCCCTGCGGTTATTTGTATGATGAAAAGAAACGGTAATGAAAGCAGACACTCATTCTTATACTGAACAGCAGTTCAGACGTGCGCAGCACCGTATCAGCATCCGGCGCTTGCTTAATCGTGATAAAACGCCGCTGGCTATCCTGCTGGCTGCTGCCGTGGTCGGCGCAGTTGCCGGGCTGGTGGGTATCGCCTTCGAAAAAGCGGTTAACGCGATAATGAACTGGCGAATTGGAACCGTGGCGGGTTTTGCCTATAGCGGTGGATGGGTATGGGTGTGGGCCTTTGGCTTATCTGCGCTGTTTGCCATGGTGGGCTATTTCCTGGTCCGTAAATTTGCGCCGGAAGCGGGCGGTTCCGGGATCCCTGAAATAGAAGGCGCACTGGAAGAGCTGAGGCCGGTTCGCTGGTGGCGCGTCATCCCGGTAAAATTTATCGGTGGCATGGGAACGCTCGGGGCAGGCATGGTGCTCGGGCGCGAAGGGCCAACGGTGCAGCTGGGCGGAAACGTTGGGCGTATGGTCGGCGATCTTTTTCGCATGCGCAGCGCGGAGGCGCGACATACACTGCTGGCAACGGGGGCGGCGGCCGGCCTTTCGGCGGCGTTCAACGCACCGCTGGCGGGGATCCTGTTCATTATTGAAGAGATGCGGGCACAGTTTCGCTACAACCTGATCTCGATAAAAGCGGTATTCACCGGCGTCATTATGTCGAGCATTGTCTTTCGCATTTTTAATGGCGAAGGTGCGGTGATTGAGGTGGGGAAACTGACCAATGCGCCGGTGAATACGCTGTGGCTGTACCTGATCCTCGGCATGATTTTTGGCGTGGTCGGCCCGCTGTTTAACACGCTTATCTTACGCGCTCAGGATATGTTCCAGCGCATTCACGGTGGGAATACCACCCGCTGGGTATTGATCGGCGGACTGCTGGGCGGCGGCTGCGGCGTGCTCGGCTTCATTGAGCCCAATGCCGCAGGCGGTGGCTTCGGGCTGATACCGATTGCCGCAGCGGGTAATTTCAGCATTGGTCTGTTGCTGTTCATGTTTATTTCGCGGGTGATTACCACCGTATTGTGCTTCTCCTCCGGTGCGCCTGGCGGTATTTTTGCCCCGATGCTGGCGCTGGGTACGCTTCTGGGAACCGCGTTTGGCATGGTCGCTGCTGCCGGATTTCCGGCCTATCATCTGGACGCCGGGACCTTTGCTATTGCCGGAATGGGCGCGCTGCTGGCGGCGTCTCTGCGCGCGCCGTTGACCGGCATCGTGCTGGTTCTGGAGATGACGGATAATTACCAGCTCATTTTGCCAATGATCATTACCTGTCTCGGCGCGACACTATTAGCCCAATTCCTGGGTGGAAAACCGCTATACTCCACCATTCTTGCCCGTACCCTGGCAAAACAAGAGGCCGAGCGGGCCCCGACGCAGAATACTTGAATGAATTACCAGGGTATTAGATAATGACATAAAGAATTGGGTGAATTTTACCCAATAGCAGTAGCAGTATTCATGGGAGCATAAGATGAGTGATGACGTAGCGTTGCCGCTGGAATTTACCGAAGCAGCAGCCAACAAAGTGAAAACCCTGATTGCCGACGAGGACAATCCGGATCTGAAACTGCGTGTCTATATTACCGGTGGCGGCTGCAGCGGCTTCCAGTATGGTTTTACCTTTGACGATCAGGTCAACGACGGCGATATGACTATCGAGAAGCAGGGCGTTGCGCTGGTGGTTGACCCGATGAGCCTGCAGTACCTGGTGGGTGGTTCGGTGGATTACACTGAAGGCCTGGAAGGTTCGCGCTTCGTTGTGACTAACCCGAACGCGACAAGTACCTGTGGATGTGGCTCTTCGTTCAGCATCTGACAGGGATGCAGTCGTAAGCCCGGTAAGCGTAGCGCCACCGGGCTTATAAACAACGCTTATCGTGCATTATCATCCAGCGCAAATGTCGGCAGCTTCAGATGCCAGCGTATCGCCGCTAACCGTATCCCCAGCGTGACCACCATACCCAGCATGGCTGCATTTTCTAGCGGCATCGCAAAGGTGTAATACGCCGTCGCGTGAACAATCCCACCAATAATACACGCCGTGGCATAGATTTCGGTACGCAGGATCATGGGAACTTCACGCGCCAGAATGTCGCGAATAATCCCGCCGCCGACCCCGGTTAACACGCCCATGCAGATGGCCACCATCGGGCCCGTTCCCGCATTGAAGGCTTTGTTGACCCCGATGCCCACAAAGACGGCCAGACCGACGGCATCCAGTACCGGGAGTATCCATTTCGGTAACCGGCGGGGTTGGCGAACCAACACAATGGTCAACAGACAGGTGACCATCGCCACCACCAGATCGGTTGGATCTTTTACCCAAAATACCGGGCCATTCGCCAGGGCCATATCACGTATCGTCCCGCCACCCACGGCGGTGACCACGCCCAGCACCAGCACGCCAAACGGATCCATGCGCAGTTTTCCGGCGAGTAAAACGCCGGAGATAGCAAAAACGGCTGTGCCAAGAATATCCAGCCAATAAACGAGCATCGTTAAATCCTCGAGCGGGGTATGTTGTTAGTGACTCTCTGCCAGCGCGGCACAGAGCTGTTTTGCGGCGAGGATAATACGCGGGCTGGCGCGTTCAAACCAGTCACTGGTGAGGGGGATCACCGGTATTTTTAGCTGACGTTGCCAGAATTGTTCAATTTTAGGAATCTCGCTCGCATTTCCGACCACCACGATGGCCTGTGGCTGGCGTGCGAGCACCTGTTCCCGGCTGACCTGAGGCCACGGCACCCGGCTGGCTGCAAAGATGTTTTCACCGCCGCAGATTTCCAGCACCTGATTCTGAATGGATCCTTTCCCGGTGGTGAACAGCGGCTGGCTGCCAAATTGCAGGAAGATGCGTTTTTTGACGGGGACATCGTAGCGGGATTTCAGCGCGGCATAGTCGCTGAGCATCTGTTTCGCGGCATTCTCGGCTTTTGCTGGGGTAGGGCTGTAGGGGGCCAGAGAACGCAGTGCCTGAGCGACCTGCTCAATGCTCACCGCATCAATCCACATCACCTTGATCCCAAGCGAGGAGAGCTGGTTGACCTGCCGCTCGGCGTTACCGCCGCGCCAGGCGAGCACGAGATCGGGTTTAAGCGCCACGATGCGCTCAATGTTCATCCCTTGCCAGGTTGCCACCTGTTCAATATGGGCCGCTTGCGGAGGGTAATCCGAAAAGCTGCTCACGCCGACAGGCGTGATCCCGGCGGCAAAGGCCAGTTCGGTATTTGCCGGAGAGAGCGTAATCACACGCGGCGCGGCAAATAGCCATGCCGGTGCGAGAAAAAGCAGGGCGACCAGCGCCCTGATGTATGGGTTACCCACGAGCCAGTTTCTGCACCAGGCGCTCCACCATCACGGTGGACTGTTTTGCCGCAACGGTCAGGAACTCGTCGAAGCTGATATGAGACTGCTGGTCAGCCACGTCGGAGATGGCGCGAACCACCACGAACGGAACGTTGAAGTTATGGCAAACGTGAGCAATGGCGGTCGCTTCCATCTCAACGGCAACGGCCTGAGGGAAGTTATGACGAATTTTCGCCAGGCCGACGGAGCCATTGATGAACGCATCACCGCTGACGATCAGGCCGCGTACCGCGTTGAGGTTCAGCTCAGCGATGCAGCTTTCAGCCGCCGCAATCAGTTTGTCATCGGCTTTAAACCCGGCCGGGCAACCCGGAAGCTGACCGTATTCGTAGCCGAATGCGGTAACGTCTGCATCGTGGTAACGCGCTTCATCGGAAACAACGATATCACCGACTTTCAGCGTCGACGCCAGGCCGCCTGCAGAACCGGTGTTAATGATAACGTCCGGCTTGCAGCGTTCGAGCAGCAGGGTCGCGCCCAGCGCAGCAGCAACCTTACCGATGCCTGATTTCAGCAGAGCGACGTCAACGCCATTCAACTGGCCGGTATAGATCTCACAGCCACCGAGGGAGAGAGTCTGACGGTTCTCAATTTTGTCACGCAGCAGCGTAACTTCTTCTTCCATTGCACCAATAATGCCGATTTTCATAGATTTACTCGCGATGTGCCTTGTTAAGATGCATAGTCTATCATGCGGTTAAGAGGAAACGCATTCTCACGCGGGGGAGCACATGTCACCAATCGATTTTCGCACCAAAATTAACTGGCACCGACGTTTCCGTTCGCCGCAGGGCGACAAGAGCGAGCATGAGATCCTGCGTATCTTCGAAAGCGATCGTGGGCGGATCATAAACTCGCCGGCAATCCGTCGTTTACAGCAAAAAACCCAGGTGTTTCCGCTTGAACGTAACGCTGCGGTGCGCACGCGCTTAACGCATTCTATGGAAGTTCAGCAGGTTGGCCGCTACATTGCCAAAGAGATTTTAAGCCGTCTCAAAGAGCAGCAGCTTCTCGAAACCTATGGGCTGAATGAGCTGACCGGGCCGTTTGAGAGCATTGTTGAGATGGCCTGCCTGATGCATGACATCGGTAACCCGCCCTTTGGTCATTTTGGCGAAGCCGCCATAAATGACTGGTTTAAACAGCGGCTTTATCCTGCTGATGCGGTAAGCCAGCCTCTGAGCGATGACCGCTGCCTGGTGCGGGATTTACGCCTGCGCGAAGGTGAAGACGCGCTGAACGACCTGCGGCGTAAAGTCCGTCACGACCTCTGTCACTTCGAAGGGAATGCGCAGGGGATCCGGCTGGTACACTCCCTGATGCGTATGAACCTGACCTGGGCACAGGTGGGGTGTATCCTGAAATATACGCGACCGGCCTGGTGGATGGGCGAGACGCCCGCGTCGCACAGTTATTTGATGAAAAAGCCGGGCTATTATCTTTCCGAAGAAGCCTATATTGAGCGCCTGCGTAAAGAACTTTCTCTGACACCAAACGGCCGCTTCCCCTTAACCTGGATTATGGAAGCTGCCGACGACATTTCATATTGTGTTGCCGACCTGGAAGACGCCGTTGAGAAAAGAATATTCAGCGTCGAAGAACTTTATCAGCATCTTTATGAGGCCTGGGGAACGCATGAAAAAGGCTCGCTGTTTGCTCAGGTTGTCGAAAATGCCTGGGAGAAATCGCGTTCAAATACATTAAGCCGCAGCACGGAAGATCAGTTCTTTATGTATTTACGGGTCAATACATTAAATAAACTGGTGCCTTATGCCGCCTCGCGCTTTATAGACAACCTGCCGTTAATTTATAGCGGCGAATTCAACCATGCGTTGCTGGAAGATGACAGCAGCTTTAGCCAGCTTCTTGAGCTCTATAAAAACGTGGCCGTGCGTCATGTTTTCAGCCATCCGGATGTTGAACAGCTTGAGCTGCAGGGATACAGGGTTATCAGTGGGTTACTCGAAATCTATCGGCCTCTGCTGCAGTTATCCGTCGACGAGTTCAGCGAGCTGGTGGAAAAAGAGCGCGTGCGGCGAATACCGATTGAATCCCGGCTTTATCAGAAACTTTCAACCCGCCACCGTCTGGCTTATGTCGAAGCCATCGGCAAGCTGGATCGGCAGTCGCCCCAGTGGCCGGTGCTGGAATATTATTATCGCTGCCGTCTTATCCAGGACTATATCAGCGGGATGACAGATTTGTATGCCTGGGATGAATACCGCAAGCTCATGGCGGTGGAATAAGCACGGAGTTTTGTAAAGACGGCCAATAAATTTTTACCTTTTCCATAAACTTATGGCCGGAACTAAGCGGTATAAAATGAATCTGAGTTACACAGCAATTTTGCGTTATCTGTAAATCGAGATTAAGACACATGAAAAAAACCACATTAGCAATGAGTGCACTGGCTCTGAGTTTAGGTTTAGCGCTGTCTCCTCTGACTGCTACTGCAGCTGAGACCGCATCGTCGGCAGCGACCGCGCAGCAGATGCCAAGCCTGGCACCGATGCTCGAAAAAGTGATGCCATCGGTGGTGAGTATTAACGTTGAGGGCAGCACAACCGTCAATACGCCGCGTATGCCGCGTAACTTCCAGCAGTTCTTTGGTGATAACTCACCTTTCTGCCAGGACGGTTCGCCATTCCAGAGCTCCCCGTTCTGTCAGGGCGGTGGTGCAGGGGATGACACCCAGGGGGGTGGCCAGCAGCAGAAATTCATGGCGCTTGGCTCGGGTGTGATTATCGATGCGGCGAAAGGCTACGTCGTGACCAACAACCACGTTGTTGATAACGCCAACAGCATTAAGGTTCAGCTGAGCGACGGGCGTAAATTTGATGCCAAAGTGGTCGGGAAAGACCCGCGCTCCGATATCGCGTTGATCCAGATTCAGGATCCGAAAAACCTGACGGCGATTAAAATTGCCGACTCCGATGCGCTGCGTGTCGGTGATTATACCGTCGCTATCGGTAACCCGTTCGGTCTGGGTGAAACCGTAACCTCGGGGATTGTTTCCGCGCTGGGTCGTAGCGGCCTCAACGCCGAAAACTATGAAAACTTCATCCAGACGGATGCCGCCATCAACCGGGGTAACTCCGGCGGTGCGCTGGTGAACCTGAACGGTGAGCTGATTGGTATCAACACCGCGATCCTTGCACCAGACGGCGGCAATATCGGGATCGGCTTTGCTATCCCAAGTAACATGGTGAAAAACCTGACCGCGCAGATGGTGCAGTATGGCCAGGTGAAACGCGGTGAACTGGGGATTCTGGGTACCGAACTGAATTCCGAACTGGCTAAGGCGATGAAAGTTGACGCCCAGCGCGGCGCATTTGTCAGCCAGGTGATGCCGAACTCCTCCGCGGCGAAAGCGGGCATTAAAGCGGGTGATGTCATTACCTCCCTGAACGGGAAACCGATCAGCAGCTTTGCCGCGCTGCGTGCTGAAGTGGGCTCCATGCCGATTGGCAGCAAAGTGACCCTCGGCCTGCTGCGTGACGGTAAACCGGTTAACGTGAGCCTGGAACTGCAGCAGAGCAGCCAGAATCAGGTTGATTCCAGCACCATCTTCAGCGGCATTGAAGGCGCCGAGATGAGCAATAAAGGTCAGGACAAAGGCGTTGTGGTGAACAACGTTAAAGCGAACAGCCCGGCTGCGCGCATTGGCCTGAAAAAAGGCGATGTGATCATGGGTGCGAACCAGCAGCCAGTGAAAAACATCGCTGAACTGCGCAAAATTCTGGACAGCAAACCTTCCGTGCTGGCGTTGAATATTCAGCGTGGTGATACCTCAATTTACCTGCTGATGCAGTAATCCTCTCAGGCCCCTGTTTCAGATGAGCAGGGGCTTTTCACCTTTCTGTGACCTTTTCCACAACTCCATACTTCTCCCTTTCACTTTGTGCATTCGCACAATGCAGCGGTAGCTGAACTTCCCTATGCTTGAGCTCTGCTCACAGGAGGGTTACATGGCTGGCTGGCATCTCGATACCAAAATGGCGCAGGATATTGTGGCACGCACCATGCGCATCATTGATACCAATATCAACGTAATGGATGCCCGTGGGCGCATTATTGGCAGTGGCGATCGTGAGCGTATTGGGGAATTGCACGAAGGGGCGCTGCTGGTGCTCTCCCAGGGGCGGGTGGTGGACATCGACGATGCGGTGGCGAAACACCTGCACGGTGTCCGTCAGGGCATCAATTTACCGCTGCGTCTTGAGGGGGAAATTGTTGGCGTTATCGGCCTGACCGGCGAGCCGGAGTCGCTGCGAAAATATGGCGAACTGGTCTGTATGACGGCGGAGATGATGCTTGAGCAGTCGCGCCTGATGCATCTGCTCGCCCAGGACAGCCGTCTGCGTGAAGAGCTGGTGATGAACCTGATTCAGGCGGATGAGCATACCCCTGCACTCAATGAATGGGCGCAGCGCCTGGGAATCGATCTGAATCAACCGCGCGTCGTGGCGGTAATTGAGGTGGACAGCGGCCAGCTTGGCGTCGACAGTGCGATGGCTGAGCTGCAGCAGCTGCAAAATGCGCTGGCGACACCGGAACGCGATAACCTGGTGGCGATTGTCTCTCTGACGGAAATGGTGGTGCTCAAGCCCGCGCTGAACGCGTTCGGGCGCTGGGATGCAGAAGATCATCGTCGTCGCGTGGAGCAGTTGATTGCCCGCATGAAGGAGAATGGACAGCTTCGTTTTCGCGTCGCGCTGGGCAATTACTTCACCGGTCCGGGCAGTATTGCCCGTTCCTGGCGTACTGCCCGCACCACCATGATGGTGGGTAAGCAGCGGATGCCGGAAAGCCGCAGTTATTTCTACCAGGATCTGATGCTGCCGGTGCTGCTCGACAGCCTGCGCGGTGGCTGGCAGGCCAATGAGCTGGCACGTCCGTTAGCGCGCCTCAAGGCGATGGACAACAACGGTCTGCTGCGTCGGACGCTGCAGGCGTGGTTCCGTCATAACGTACAGCCGCTGGCAACGTCGAAAGCGCTGTTTATACATCGCAATACGCTGGAATATCGACTGAACCGGATTTCGGAGCTGACAGGACTGGATCTGGGGAGCTTTGACGACAGGCTGCTGCTTTATGTGGCGTTACAGCTCGATGAGCAGAGATGAGTGAAATACGGCCTGATGCCCTTACGCCATCCCTTTCCACGGGAGAGGGCGCAAACACTAAAACGGCAATCAAAGATTGCCGTTTTAGTGTTTATTTCCGGGTAAGCTTTTCAAGATCCGCTTCGATTTCGCTAATCTTGTTGGTGACAACGCTTTCAAGGTGACGCAGATCGTCGAGGATCTTACGTTTGAGATCGACTTCAGTGCGGTCGCGCTGACAGATCTGATCGAGTTCATCGATCACATAGCGCAGATTAGGGCTGATTTCCTGAACTTCTTTGTATCCCTGCCCTACACCGTCAGCGACGACGGTCTTACGCTGGCGTGGATATTTAAACTTCACGCTCTTGGCGAAAAACTCTCCTTTGTCCTTGTGAAAATAGATTTTCAGAATGTCGTTATTAGCTTCCTGGCGAAGGCTGTAACGATCAATTTCATCAGGATTGGTAATGCCCAGACTTTTCAGATTATCGTACATAGCGGTACCCTTGATCTCAACATAACCTTTGAATAATTAACGAAAAAATCTATTTTCGCCACCCTCAGATATGAAAAAAGCGGGGTGGCCCCCGCTTTTTGTTATATCCGATTAATCGATGGTGCGCAGCAACTCATTGATGCCCACCTTACCGCGGGTTTTCGCATCAACTTTCTTCACGATAACCGCACAGTACAGGCTGTACTTGCCATCTTTTGACGGCAGGTTGCCGGAGACCACAACGGAACCGGCCGGCACGCGACCGTAGTGAATTTCACCGGTCTCACGATCGTAAATACGGGTGCTCTGACCGATGTAAACGCCCATCGAGATAACGGAGCCTTCCTCAACGATCACGCCTTCCACCACTTCAGAGCGCGCGCCGATGAAGCAGTTATCTTCGATGATGGTTGGATTAGCCTGCAGTGGCTCCAGTACACCACCGATACCCACGCCGCCGGACAGGTGAACGTTTTTACCGATCTGCGCGCAGGAGCCGACGGTTGCCCAGGTATCCACCATGGAGCCTTCGTCTACGTAAGCACCGATGTTAACGTAGGAGGGCATCAGCACGGTGTTACGCGCGATGAACGCACCCTGACGCACGGCCGCTGGCGGTACTACGCGGAAGCCTTCTTTCTGGAAGCGAGCTTCGTCGTAGTCAGCGAATTTCATAGGGACTTTATCGAAATAGCGGCTTTCTGCTCCGTCGATAACCTGGTTATCATTGATACGGAAAGAGAGCAGCACGGCTTTCTTCAGCCATTGATGAGTTACCCACTGACCGTCGATTTTTTCTGCTACACGTAGCGCGCCGGAATCCAGCAGAGAAATAACCTGATTAACCGCTTCACGGGTAACGGTATCCACATTTGCCGGAGTAATCTCGGCGCGACGCTCAAAAGCGGACTCAATAACGTTCTGTAACTGCTGCATTGTTTACTCTTTCCATTTCACTAAAAAACACGTCACCCTTTATCGTTTGGATTGAGGGCTGCTGTCAACCGTTGTTGCACTTCAAGTTGCAGGTCATTATTAAGGGCACGCCGGTCGGCGGTGGCGATTATAAATAAATCTTCTACTCGTTCGCCAATGGTTGTAATTCTGGCCCCGTGAAGCGAAATTCCCAGATCGGCAAAAACCTGGCCGACGCGGGCGAGCAGCCCAGGCTGGTCGAGCGCGATCAGCTCCAGGAACGATTTACGATCGGTGTGGGTCGGCAGGAAATTGACCTCGGTATCGACGGTAAAGTGGCGTAATTTCGACGGCTGACGACGCGGCTGCGGTGGCTGCCAGCTGCGCTGGGTGATCGCCTGTTCCAGGCCAAAACGTATCCCTTCATGGCGGTCCGACGACAGCGGGCTTCCGTCTGGCTCCAGTACAATAAAGGTGTCCATCGCCATGCCGTCCCGGGTGGTGAAAATCTGCGCGTCGTGAACGCTCAGATTACGCCTGTCCAGTTCGGCACAAACCGCAGCAAACAGATAAGGCCGATCCGGGCTCCAGATAAAGATCTCGGTACCGCCGCGCGTGGCCTGCGGACTGAGGAGGATCATCGGCTGCGATAAATCATGCTGAAGCAGATGTCGCGCATGCCAGGCAAGCTGGTTTGGGCTGTGGCGGACAAAATAGTTGGCACGACAGCGCGCCCAAATCTGATGCAGCGCCTCTTCATCAATGTTATCCATCCGCAACAGCGCCAGCGCCTGCAGCTGATGATGGCGTACACGCTCGCGCATGTCTGGGGTGTTTTGCATCCCGCGGCGCAGCTGTTTTTCGGTGGCAAAGTACAACTCGCGCAACAGGCTTTGCTTCCAGCTGTTCCACAGCGTTTCGTTGGTGGCACAAATATCGGCTACCGTAAGGCAGACCAGATAGCGCAGGCGGTTTTCCGTCTGAACCTCTTCTGCAAACTGCTTGATGACCTCCGGATCCTGAATGTCACGACGCTGCGCGGTGACGGACATCAGCAGGTGATGGCGTACCAGCCAGGCAACCAGCTGCGTCTCGCGAGAGTTCAGTCCATGCAGTTCGGCAAATTTCAGCACGTCCTGTGCGCCGAGCACCGAGTGGTCACCGCCGCGACCTTTGGCGATGTCGTGGAACAGGGCGGCAATCAGGATCAGTTCCGGGTGGGTAAGACGTGGCCACAGTTCGACGCACAGTGGGTGACGTGAGCGTGTCTCTTCTCTGGCAAAGCTCTCCAGCTTGAGCATGACGCGGATCGTGTGTTCATCCACCGTATAGGCGTGGAACAGATCGAACTGCATCTGCCCGACGATATGTGACCACTGTGGCATATAGGCCCACAGCACGCTGTGGCGATGCATCGGCAGAAGCCCACGGCTGACGGCCCCCGGATGGCGCAACATACTGAGAAAAAGGGATCGGGCTTCCGGGATATAGCACAGTGGCTGCGTCAGATGACGGCGCGCATGGCGCAGATGACGCAGCGTTGTGGAGTAGATCCCGGTGATCGTGCTGTTGCGAACCATGGTGTAGAACATCCGCAGGATCGCTTCCGGCTCACGGATAAACAGCGTTTCGTCGCGCAGATCGATAAGCGTGCCGCGCAGCTGGAATTCATCATCGATCGGCCGCGGTTTTTCGTCCGCCGTCAGGGCCAGGATCGCTTCGTCGAACAGCTGCAGCAGCATCTGGTTCAATTCAGTGACGCGACGGGTAACGCGGAAGAAATCCTTCATCATGTGCTCAACCGGCTCGTTACCTTCACCGCGGTAGTTGAGGCGCTGCGCCACGCTGAGCTGACGGTCAAACAGCAGACGGTTATCGTAGCGGCTAAGCTCGAGATGCAGGGCAAAACGGATCCGCCAGAGCAGGTGCAGACACTCATTCAGCTCGTTTCGCTCAGCCTCGGTTAAAAAGCCGAAGCCAACCATCTCGTCCATTGAGGTGGCGCCAAAGTGGCGGCGGGCCACCCACTGCAGCGTGTGAATGTCGCGCAGTCCGCCCGGACTGCTTTTAATATCCGGCTCCAGGTTATAGCTGGTGCCGTGGTAGCGCTGGTGACGCTGATTCTGCTCCTCGACCTTCGCGGCGAAGAATTTTTCTGAAGGCCAGAAGCCGTCGCTGAAAATGTGTTTTTGCAGTTCCAGGAACAACGCGACGTCGCCAATCAACAGGCGGGTTTCAATCAGGTTGGTGGCGACGGTCAGGTCAGATAATCCTTCAAGCAGGCACTCTTCCAGCGTGCGCACGCTGTGGCCCACTTCAAGCTTCACATCCCACAGCAGCGTCAGCAGTTCGCCAATTTTCTGCGCCTGTTCATCCGGCAGCTTTTTGCGGCTTAAAATCAGTAAGTCGATATCGGAAAGCGGATGAAGCTCACCGCGGCCATAGCCCCCGACGGCGACCAGTGCCACGTCACTGATCTGCCCAAACCCGTAATCAATCCACAGACGCTGCAGGAGCTGGTCGATAAACTCGGTGCGTGCTTCAATAAGCTGCTCCGCGGAGATGCCGGCATCAAATGCGCTTCCGAGCCAGCGCTGGAAGACATCCATATGCGCCTTGATACCGGCGCAGGTCAGATCCTGCTGGGGCCAGACGCCCGGGTTATCGGGCTGGTCGGGTAGGGTGGGAAGTGCTGTGTTAGCATACTGTTCGGGTAAAAGATTACTCATCGTGCGCCACCCATAAGAAAAAGCTATAGCCATTAAAAAAGCCGGCATCTGCCGGCTTTTTTATCATTCATCGTGCGTGAGTATCGCCGGGATGGTGTCATCCTTGCGCAACGTCATAATTTCGCAGCCGTTGTCTGTTACCACAATAGTATGCTCGTACTGCGCAGACAAGCTTCTGTCTTTGGTTTTCACCGTCCAGCCATCTTTCATGGTGCGGATGCGGTAATCACCGGCGTTGACCATCGGCTCGATGGTGAAGGTCATGCCTTTTTGCAGTACCACGCCGCCGTCATCCGCATCATAGTGCAGAACCTGTGGCTCTTCGTGGAAGACACGGCCAATGCCGTGGCCGCAGTATTCACGCACAACGGAGAAACCTTCCGCTTCAACGAATTTCTGGATAGCGGCCCCGATGGTGCGCAGGCGAATGCCGGGTTTAACCATTTTCAGCGCCAGGTAGAGGCTTTCTTGCGTCACTTTGCACAGACGCTCGCCCAGAATCGTCGGCTTGCCCACGATGAACATCTTAGAGGTGTCACCGTGGTAGTCATCTTTAATGACCGTCACGTCGATGTTGACGATGTCGCCATCTTTAAGCAGTTTTTCGTTGTCCGGAATACCGTGACAAACCACTTCGTTAATCGAAATGCAGACGGATTTCGGGAAACCATGATAGCCAAGGCAGGCGGAGACCGCGTGCTGCTCATTGACGATATAGTCGTTACAAATGCGGTCCAGTTCACCCGTGCTCACGCCCGGCTTCACGTACGGCTCGATCATTTCCAGCACGTCTGCGGCCAGACGACCGGCGACGCGCATCTTTTCAATTTCTTCAGGTGTCTTAATAGAGATAGCCATGTAATCTGTCCATCAGTGTCGATTTTTTCGACAATACTAGTCTAAGTGTCGTTAATGGTATCAGTCAGGCGCACCCCGTGCCAAATTGAGAATCATTAACAGCACACTCGGCCAACAACTGTTGGTTTCTGGTCGTGTTTTGTGGTATAAAGCGCGCCGGACTTCCGATCCATTTCAGATACACAGGCTGGACGGAAGCGACAAATCTCACTTTGTGTAACAACACACACGTATCGGCACATATTCCGGGGTGCCCTTCGGGGTCGGTAATATGGGATACGTGGAGGCATAACCCCAACTTTTAATATAGAGGTTTTAAACATGGCAACTGTTTCCATGCGCGACATGCTCAAGGCTGGTGTTCACTTCGGTCACCAGACCCGTTACTGGAACCCGAAAATGAAGCCTTTCATCTTCGGCGCACGTAACAAAGTTCACATCATCAACCTTGAGAAAACTGTACCAATGTTCAACGAAGCCCTGGCTGAGCTGAACAAGATCTCTTCCCGTAAAGGTAAGATTCTGTTCGTTGGTACTAAGCGCGCTGCAAGCGAAGCTGTGAAAGATGCTGCTAACAGCTGCGATCAGTTCTTCGTGAACCATCGCTGGTTGGGCGGCATGCTGACTAACTGGAAAACCGTTCGTCAGTCCATCAAGCGCCTGAAAGATCTGGAAACCCAGTCTCAGGACGGTACTTTCGACAAGCTGACTAAGAAAGAAGCGCTGATGCGCACTCGTGAACTGGACAAGCTGGAAAACAGCCTGGGCGGTATCAAAGATATGGGCGGCCTGCCAGACGCGCTGTTCGTAATCGATGCAGACCACGAGCACATCGCAATCAAAGAAGCTAACAACCTGGGTATCCCGGTATTCGCTATCGTTGATACCAACTCCGATCCGGACGGTGTTGACTTCGTTATCCCGGGTAACGACGACGCAATCCGTGCTGTTAGCCTGTACCTGAGCGCTGTAGCTGCTACCGTTCGTGAAGGCCGTTCCCAGGATCTGGCTTCTCAGGCGGAAGAAAGCTTCGTAGAAGCTGAATAATAAGGTTTCACCCCTTATTAGTACCGTGTATGAATAGGGGCCAATTATCGGCCCCTTTTTTCAATTTACACTGTTTGGCCTCAGGCCGGGCAGTTCACATCTCCCGAGGATTTAAGAATGGCTGAAATTACCGCATCCCTGGTAAAAGAGCTGCGCGAGCGTACTGGCGCAGGCATGATGGATTGCAAAAAAGCGCTGACTGAAGCGAACGGCGACATCGAGCTGGCAATCGAAAACATGCGTAAATCCGGTGCGATCAAAGCAGCTAAAAAAGCAGGCAACGTTGCTGCTGACGGCGTGATCATCACTAAGATCGACGGCAACTACGGCATCATCCTGGAAGTTAACTGCCAGACTGACTTCGTTGCTAAAGATGGTGGTTTCCAGGCATTTGCTAACAAAGTTCTGGACGCAGCTGTTGCGGGCAAAATCACTGACGTTGAAGTTCTGAAAGCACAGTTCGAAGAAGAACGTGTTGCTCTGGTTGCTAAAATCGGTGAGAACATCAACATCCGTCGTGTTGCTTCTCTGGAAGGCGACGTTCTGGGTTCATACCAGCACGGTGCACGTATCGGTGTTCTGGTTGCGGCTAAAGGCGCTGATGAAGAGCTGGTTAAACAGCTGGCTATGCACATCGCTGCAAGCAAACCAGAATTCGTTAAGCCAGAAGACGTGTCTGCTGAAGTGGTAGAGAAAGAGTACCAGGTTCAGCTGGACATCGCGATGCAGTCTGGTAAGCCAAAAGAAATCGCAGAGAAAATGGTTGAAGGCCGCATGAAGAAATTCACCGGCGAAGTTTCTCTGACTGGCCAGCCATTCGTTATGGATCCAAGCAAGTCTGTTGCTCAGCTGCTGAAAGAGCACAACGCTGACGTGACTGGCTTCATCCGCTTCGAAGTGGGCGAAGGCATCGAGAAAGTTGAGACTGACTTCGCAGCAGAAGTTGCTGCAATGTCCAAGCAGTCTTAATGATTGAAAAGGAGCCGCCTGAGGGCGGCTTCTTTTTGTCACCCGTCACACGAAATCAGACAGGCTCCAGTATCCCTGTGCTGATATGCGACATATCATGTCGCCAGAATTAACCCCCATCTTAATCGTTGACAGTCTCAGGAAAGAAACATGGCTACCAATGCAAAACCCGTGTACAAACGCATTCTGCTTAAGCTGAGTGGCGAAGCGCTGCAGGGATCGGAAGGCTTCGGTATTGACGCAAGCATCCTTGACCGCATGGCACAGGAAATCAAAGAACTGGTCGAACTGGGTATTCAGGTTGGCGTGGTCATTGGCGGTGGCAACCTTTTCCGTGGCGCTGGTCTGGCGAAAGCGGGGATGAACCGCGTTGTGGGCGACCACATGGGTATGCTGGCAACCGTGATGAATGGCCTGGCAATGCGTGATGCGCTTCATCGCGCCTATGTGAACGCCCGCCTGATGTCCGCAATCCCATTGAATGGCGTCTGCGATAACTACAGCTGGGCAGAGGCGATTAGCCTGCTGCGCAACAACCGCGTGGTGATCCTCTCCGCCGGTACGGGTAACCCGTTCTTTACTACCGATTCCGCTGCCTGCCTGCGCGGTATCGAGATCGAAGCCGATGTGGTTCTGAAAGCGACCAAAGTGGATGGCGTGTTTACTGCCGACCCGGCAAAAGATCCGTCTGCCACCATGTACGATCAGCTGAGCTACAGCGAAGTGCTGGAAAAAGAGCTGAAAGTGATGGATCTTGCCGCCTTTACGCTTGCTCGTGACCACAAACTGCCGATCCGTGTCTTCAACATGAACAAACCTGGCGCACTGCGTCGCGTGGTCATGGGTGAAAAAGAAGGCACTTTGATCACGGAATAATTTCCGTCGGCGATAAATACAGGTAAGATTCCGCTTTATTTTGTAGTGGTATCTTACCTGGGCGCGCCTTTGGCGTTGTCAGAATTAAACGCGACTATACTTAGCACACCTGTAGCGCTGTGCTGGCGGATAGTCTGCCTGAGACAAGTTTTCAAGGATTCGTAACGTGATTAACGAAATCAGAAAAGATGCTGAAGTACGCATGGAAAAATGCGTAGAAGCGTTCAAAACCCAAATCAGCAAAATCCGTACTGGCCGTGCTTCCCCAAGCCTGCTGGATGGCATCATCGTAGAATACTACGGCACGCCAACGCCACTGCGTCAACTGGCGAGTGTTACCGTTGAAGATACCCGTACGCTGAAAATCAACGTCTTCGATCGTTCTATGAGCCCAGCGGTTGAGAAAGCGATCATGGCGTCTGACCTGGGTCTGAACCCAAGCTCTGCGGGCGCTGACATTCGCGTTCCACTGCCTCCACTGACGGAAGAACGTCGTAAAGACCTGATCAAAGTCGTTCGTGGTGAAGCTGAGCAGGGTCGCGTATCCGTGCGTAACGTACGTCGTGATGCGAACGATAAACTCAAAGCGCTGCTGAAAGAAAAAGAGATCAGTGAAGATGACGATCGTCGTTCTCAGGACGACATTCAGAAGATGACGGATGCTGCGATCAAGAAAATTGATGCGGCGCTGGCAGATAAAGAAGCGGAACTGATGCAGTTCTGATTTCTGTCGTACACTGATAAACGCCGTTCAGAAGGACTTCGGGTCTTGCTGGCGGCGTTTTGCTTTTATCTGGTCTAACTTTTTTCGGGCATCTCATGAAGCATTTAACACTCCTTGGCTCAACCGGCTCTATCGGTTGCAGCACTCTCGACGTTGTTCGCCATAATCCTGAACATTACACCGTGACCGCGCTGGTGGCCGGTAAGAATGTGCAGCGTATGATCGAACAGTGCCTGGAGTTTACGCCTCGCTATGCGGTTATGGATGACGAAGAGAGCGCCCGCCTGCTCACCGCGCAGTTGCGTGAGAAAGGCTGTCGTACCGAGGTCCTGAGTGGCCAGCAGGCGGCCTGCGACATGGCTGCGCTGGATGAGGTTGATCAGGTCATGGCGGCAATCGTCGGGGCTGCAGGGCTGCTACCGACGCTTGCCGCTATTGATGGCGGTAAAGAGGTTCTGCTGGCTAACAAAGAGTCGCTGGTGACCTGCGGACGTCTCTTTATGGAGGCGGTGAAGCAGCGCGGGGCGCGTCTTTTACCGGTCGACAGCGAGCACAACGCGATTTTTCAGAGTTTACCGCAACCTTTTCAACAGAACCTGGGGTACGCTGACCTGGAGCAGAATGGCGTTGTATCGATTTTGCTTACCGGGTCAGGTGGCCCGTTCCGTGAAACGCCACTGTCTGAACTGAGCGCAATGACGCCTGAGCAGGCGTGCCGTCATCCGAACTGGTCAATGGGGCGTAAAATCTCCGTTGACTCCGCCACCATGATGAACAAAGGTCTGGAATACATTGAAGCGCGCTGGCTGTTCAATGCGTCGGCGAAACAGATGGAAGTGCTGATCCACCCGCAATCGGTGATTCACTCGATGGTGCGCTATCAGGATGGCAGCGTCCTTGCGCAACTGGGCGAACCGGACATGCGCACGCCTATCGCGCATGCCATGGCGTGGCCGAATCGGGTGAAGTCCGGGGCGAAACCGCTCGATTTTTGCAAGCTGAGTTCACTGACCTTTAGCGAACCGGACTACGATCGTTATCCGTGTCTGAAGCTTGCGATGAAAGCCTTTGACCAGGGGCAGGCGGCGACGACGGCACTTAATGCAGCTAATGAAATTACCGTTGAGGCATTTCTGAATCAGCAGATCCGCTTTACCGATATTGCGACGTTGAATTTATCGGTACTGGAAATGATGGATTTGCGCGAACCACAAAGCGTGGAAGAGGTGCTGGCGGTGGATGCACAGGCTCGCGTTATTGCACGTAAGCAGGTGACACGCCTCGCAAGCTGGTGATAAAGCAAGCACTAGTGGTTGTGCTATTTGTTAGCGTTGGGCTTCAGTGATATAGTCTGCGCCACCTGATCGCAGGTATTTGACTTTACGTGGTCAGGTAAGCCGTGGTTTGACACGGCTTTTTTACGTATAGGCTTCAGTATTCCTGAGTACCGTTAAATCCTTTTCAGGGACCAAAAACGCGTTATGTTGTCTGCGAATCAACCAATAAGCGAAAACTTGCCAGCTCATGGCTGCCGTCATGTAGCAATCATTATGGATGGCAACGGCCGCTGGGCGAAAAGACAAGGGAAGATACGAGCCTTTGGGCATAAAGCTGGGGCGAAATCTGTTCGCCGCGCCGTTTCTTTTGCCGCCAATAACGGCATTGATGCGTTAACGCTCTATGCTTTTAGCAGTGAAAACTGGAATCGACCGCCGCAGGAAGTGACCGCGTTGATGGAATTGTTTGTGTGGGCGCTCGATAGCGAAGTAAAAAGCCTGCACCGCCACAACGTCCGTCTGCGTATTATCGGTGAAACCAGTCGTTTTAACTCACGTTTGCAGGAACGGATTCGTAAAGCAGAAGCGCTGACTGAAAATAATACCGGTCTGACGCTCAATATCGCGGCGAATTACGGTGGACGCTGGGATATTATCCAGGGCGTTCGGCATCTGGCCGAACAGGTTCAGGAAGGGCTGTTGAGACCCGACCAAATTGATGAAGAGGCGCTGAGTAAGCAAATCTGCATGAATGAACTGGCACCTGTGGATTTGGTAATTAGGACAGGGGGAGAACATCGCATCAGTAACTTTTTGCTGTGGCAAATTGCCTACGCCGAACTTTACTTTACTGATGTTCTTTGGCCCGATTTTGATGAACAAGACTTTGAAGGTGCGCTGCATGCCTTTGCCAATCGAGAGCGTCGTTTCGGCGGCACCGAGCCAGGTGGCGACAAAGCCTGATGGGGGTAGCTTTTGCTGAAGTATCGCCTGATTTCCGCTTTTGTATTAATACCCATTGTCATTGCGGCGCTGTTTTTACTGCCCCCGGTGGGATTCGCTATTTTGACGCTGGTGGTCTGCATGCTCGCCGCGTGGGAATGGGGTCAGTTTAGCGGCTTTACCTCACGCACTCAGCGGGTATGGCTGGCGGTACTCTGTGGCTTTATCCTGGCCCTGATGCTGTTTACCTTGCCTGAATATCACCATGATATTCATCAACCGCTGGTAGCCGGTTCCCTTTGGGTATCGCTGGGCTGGTGGGTTGCCGCGCTGCTGCTGGTGCTTTTTTACCCAGGTTCCGCGGCATTCTGGCGTAATTCAAAAGTGTTGCGTCTTATTTTTGGCCTGCTCACAATTGTTCCTTTTTTCTGGGGTATGGTCGCACTGCGCGCCTGGCACTATGACGAAAACCACTACAGCGGCGCGATCTGGCTGCTTTATGTGATGATTCTCGTCTGGGGGGCTGACTCTGGGGCCTATATGTTTGGTAAACTGTTTGGCAAACATAAACTGGCGCCAAAAGTGTCTCCGGGCAAAACCTGGCAAGGATTCATCGGCGGCCTGTTTACGGCAGCAATCATTTCCTGGGGCTATGGCGTCTGGGCGAATCTGGAAGTGGCACCGTCAATACTGCTGGTGTGCTCTATTTTTGCTGCGCTGGCCTCGGTACTCGGTGATTTAACCGAAAGTATGTTTAAGCGTGAAGCAGGGATTAAAGACAGCGGACACCTGATTCCAGGACATGGCGGTATACTGGATCGCATTGATAGCCTGACAGCGGCTGTTCCAGTGTTTGCGTGCTTGCTTTTACTGGTATTCGGGACGATTTAACGGAAGGTTTTATGCTGAGCATTCTCTGGAATCTGGCGGCGTTCATTGTTGCACTGGGTGTACTGATTACCGTGCATGAATTTGGCCATTTCTGGGTTGCTCGCCGTTGCGGTGTGCGGGTAGAGCGGTTTTCCATCGGTTTTGGTAAATCACTCTGGACGCGCACTGACCGCCACGGCACAGAATTTGTCATCGCTCTTATCCCGCTTGGCGGCTACGTTAAGATGCTCGACGAACGCGTTGAGCCTGTTGCCCCTGAGCTACGACACAGCGCATTCAACAACAAAACCGTTGGACAACGCGCCGCCATCATCGCTGCCGGGCCGGTAGCCAACTTCATCTTTGCTGTTTTCGCCTACTGGCTGGTGTTTATCATCGGCGTGCCTGGCGTGCGTCCGGTTGTGGGTGAAATTGCGCCTGATTCCATCGCGGCGAGTGCGCAAATTACGCCGGGGATGGAACTTAAAGCGATTGATGGCATCGAAACCCCTGATTGGGATGCCGTGCGTCTGCAGCTGGTAGCCAAAATTGGCGATCGGCAGACAACATTCAGCGTGTCGCCGTTTGGTTCTGACCAGCGGCAGGACAAAGTGCTCGATTTACGTCACTGGCGTTTCGAGCCAGACAAAGAAGATCCCGTCTCTGCGCTGGGCATTCGTCCACGCGGTGCGCAGATTGAGCCGGTATTAGCCGAAGTACAGGCAAACTCGGCTGCCAGCAAAGCAGGTTTGCAAGCGGGCGACAGGATCGTTAAAGTCGATGGTCAACCATTAACAGAGTGGATGACCTTTGTTACTCTGGTGCGCGATAATCCGGGCACGTCGCTCGCGCTGAAAGTTGAAAGGCAGGGCAGTCCGCTTTCGCTGACGCTGACTCCGGATACGAAGTCGGTCGGCAAAAAGGCAGAAGGGTTTGCAGGCGTTGTGCCAAAAGTCATCCCGCTGCCAGATGAGTACAAGACAATACGCCAGTATGGGCCGTTCAGCGCCATCCTTGAAGCCACGGATAAAACATGGCAACTGATGAAGCTGACGGTAAACATGTTGGGGAAATTGATAACCGGTGATGTGAAACTGAACAACCTCAGTGGGCCAATTTCAATAGCTCAGGGGGCTGGGATGTCAGCGGAGTTCGGGGTGATTTACTATCTCATGTTTCTTGCGCTCATTAGCGTGAACCTTGGGATAATCAACCTGTTCCCGCTTCCCGTTTTAGACGGGGGTCATCTGCTGTTTTTGGCGATTGAAAAGCTAAAAGGCGGGCCGGTATCCGAGCGAGTTCAAGACTTTAGTTATCGCATTGGCTCGATTTTGCTGGTGCTGTTAATGGGGCTTGCACTTTTCAATGATTTCTCTCGGTTGTAAGAGAGTTAGTTAGGAAGAACGCATAATAACGATGGCGATGAAAAAGTTGCTCATAGCGTCGCTGCTGTTTAGCAGCGCCACCGTATACGGTGCTGACGGGTTCGTAGTGAAAGACATTCATTTCGAAGGCCTTCAGCGTGTCGCCGTTGGTGCGGCCCTCCTCAGTATGCCTGTGCGCCCCGGCGATACGGTTAATGATGATGACATCAGTAACACCATCCGTGCTCTGTTTGCCACTGGCAACTTCGAGGATGTCCGCGTCCTGCGCGATGGTGATACGCTTCTGGTTCAGGTAAAAGAACGTCCGACGATCGCCAGTATCACCTTCTCCGGTAACAAGTCGGTGAAAGATGACATGCTCAAGCAGAACCTTGAAGCATCTGGCGTACGTGTGGGGGAATCCCTGGACCGCACAACCCTTTCAGACATAGAAAAAGGTCTGGAAGATTTCTATTACAGCGTGGGTAAATACAGTGCCAGCGTGAAAGCGGTTGTGACGCCGTTGCCACGTAACCGTGTTGACCTGAAACTGGTCTTCCAGGAAGGTGTTTCTGCGAAGATCCAACAGATCAACATCGTGGGTAACCACGCGTTCAGCACCGATGAACTGATCTCTACGTTCCAGCTGCGCGACGAAGTGCCATGGTGGAACGTGGTGGGCGATCGTAAATACCAGAAGCAGAAACTGGCGGGCGACCTTGAAACCCTGCGCAGCTACTATCTGGATCGCGGTTATGCCCGTTTCAACATCGACTCGACTCAGGTCAGTCTGACGCCAGACAAGAAAGGCATCTACATTACGATTAACATCACAGAAGGCGATCAGTACAAGCTTTCTGGTGTTGACGTGAGTGGTAACCTGGCAGGCCATTCTGCTGAGATCGAATCGCTGACCAAAATTCAGCCGGGCGAGCTGTATAGCGGGTCTAAAGTGACCAAAATGGAAGACAGCATTAAGAAGCTGCTCGGCCGCTATGGTTATGCTTATCCGCGTGTACAAACTCAGCCTGAAATCAACGACGCGGATAAAACTGTGAAGCTTCACGTTAACGTTGATGCGGGTAACCGTTTCTACGTGCGTAAGATCCGCTTCGAAGGTAACGACACCTCTAAAGATTCTGTCCTGCGTCGCGAGATGCGTCAGATGGAAGGCGCATGGTTAGGTAGCGACCTTGTTGACCAGGGTAAAGAGCGTCTGAACCGTCTGGGCTATTTCGAAACGGTTGATACCGATACCCAGCGTGTTCCGGGCAGCCCGGATCAGGTTGATGTCGTTTATAAAGTCAAAGAGCGTAACACCGGTAGCTTTAACTTCGGTGTGGGCTACGGTACTGAAAGTGGCGTCAGCTTCCAGGTCGGCGTACAGCAGGATAACTGGCTGGGTACGGGTTACTCCGTAGGTATCAACGGTACCAAAAACGACTACCAGACCTACTCTGAGTTCTCTGTTACCAACCCATACTTCACCGTAGATGGTGTGAGCCTGGGCGGTCGTATCTTCTATAACGACTTTAAAGCAGATGACGCGGATCTGTCTTCTTACACCAACAAGAGCTACGGTGTAGATGGCACGCTCGGCTTCCCGGTTAACGAATACAACTCGCTGCGCGCTGGTTTAGGTTATGTGCATAACGACCTGTCCAACATGCAACCGCAGGTGGCGATGTGGCGTTATCTGGACTCTATTGGCCAGTCAACCAGTAAAAATGGGGACAACAACGGCTTTGCTGCTGATGACTTCACCTTCAACTATGGCTGGACCTATAACCGTCTCGACCGCGGTTACTTCCCGACGGAAGGTTCTCGTGTCAACCTGAACGGTAAAGTGACCGTTCCGGGTTCTGATAACGAGTTCTACAAGGTAACGCTGGACACCGCGTCCTACTTCCCAATTGATGACGACCACAAGTGGGTCGTCCTGGGTCGTACCCGTTGGGGCTATGGCGATGGTTTAGGTGGCAAAGAACTGCCATTCTATGAGAACTTCTACGCCGGTGGTTCCAGCACCGTCCGTGGCTTCCAGTCCAACAACATTGGTCCGAAAGCGGTCTATTACGGCGGTAACGACACCGATAACTGTAATAAATCGTCGTCTTCTGAAGTCTGTAGCTCTGATGATGCGGTGGGCGGTAACGCCATGGCCGTTGCCAGCCTGGAGTTCATCACACCAACGCCGTTCATCAGTGATAAATACGCAAACTCAGTCCGTACATCCATCTTCTGGGATGCCGGTACTGTATGGGATACCAACTGGGAGAATACTGCCCAGATGCGTGCGGCAGGCGTACCAGACTACAGCGATCCGAGCAATATTCGCATGTCTGCAGGTATCGCATTACAATGGATGTCACCGCTGGGGCCGTTGGTCTTCTCTTACGCCCAGCCGTTTAAGAAATACGATGGAGACAAAGCGGAGCAATTCCAGTTTAACATTGGTAAAACCTGGTAATAATCCGCTGCAATGGAATGCGTTGGCAGTGTAGCGCTGACAACTGGCGATCGGTAACACGATCGCCTTGCCACGCAAAGAACGGTACCTTCTGGTGCCAATGGGATGGTAAGGAGTTAATTGTGAAAAAGTGGTTATTAGCTGCAGGTCTCGGTTTAGCGATGGCAACCTCTGCTCAGGCAGCAGACAAAATTGCAATCGTCAACATGGGTAATTTGTTCCAGCAGGTTGCACAGAAAACTGGTGTTTCTGCGACGCTGGAAAACGAATTCAAAGGCCGTGCAAGCGAACTGCAGGGTATGGAAAACGATCTTCAGTCCAAAATGCAGCGTCTGCAGCGTGATGGTTCTACCATGAAAGCGAGCGACCGTAGCAAGCTGGAAAAAGACGTAATGGCTCAGCGTCAGACATTCTCCCAGAAAGCGCAGGCTTTCGAGCAGGATCGTCAGCGTCGTTCTAACGAAGAGCGTGGCAAGCTGGTGACTCGCATTCAGACTGCTGTTAAAGCAGTTGCTGCCGATCAGAGCATCGATCTGGTTGTTGATGCGAATGCCGTTGCTTTCAACAGCAGCGATGTTAAAGACATCACCGCTGATGTTCTGAAACAGGTTAAATAAGTAATGCCTTCAATTCGACTGGCTGATTTAGCTCAGCAGTTGGATGCAGAATTACACGGTGATGGCGATCTCGTCATCACCGCTGTTGCGTCCATGCAATCTGCTAAAGCCGGCACTATTACCTTCATGGTAAGCCCTAAGTACCGTGAGCAACTGGCTCAATGCCAGGCGTCAGCTGTTGTTCTGACGCAGGACGATCTTCCGTTTGCCACTGGAAGCGCGTTGGTAGTGAAAAATCCCTACCTGACGTATGCACGCATGGCACAAATTCTTGATTCCACGCCGCAGCCGGCGCAGGACATTGCTGCCAGTGCAGCGATTGATCCGACGGCTCAGCTTGGTCACAACGTGGCAGTTGGCGCAAATGCCGTTATCGAATCTGGCGTGGTGCTGGGCGATAACGTTGTCATTGGCCCAGGCTGCTTCGTTGGGAAAAATACGAAAATCGGCGCCGGGACCCGTTTATGGGCCAACGTGTCTGTTTACCATGAAGTAGAAATTGGCGAAAATTGCCTCATTCAGTCCAGCACAGTGATTGGTTCTGATGGCTTTGGCTACGCTAACGATCGTGGTAATTGGGTTAAGATCCCACAGCTTGGTCGCGTGATTATCGGCGATCGTGTTGAGATCGGTGCTTGTACCACCATTGACCGTGGTGCACTTGACGATACGATTATTGGCAATGGTGTTATCATCGATAACCAGTGCCAGATTGCGCATAACGTTGTGATTGGCGACAATACCGCGGTTGCGGGTGGCGTTATCATGGCGGGCAGCCTGAAAATTGGCCGTTACTGCATGATCGGCGGTGCGAGCGTGATTAATGGCCATATGGAAATATGCGACAAGGTGACCGTGACAGGAATGGGCATGGTAATGCGTCCTATCACCGAACCTGGCGTCTATTCCTCTGGCATCCCGCTGCAACCCAACAAGGTATGGCGTAAAACAGCTGCTCTGGTGATGAATATTGATGATATGAGCAAGCGACTCAAGTCTCTTGAGCGCAAAATCGATCAACAAGACTAAGCGTTCATCCGTTTAATGCTATATTCCCCGGCCTGTCGGCTTTCTTATAAACCGGCAGGCCGTGTTATTATTTTTATCAGTACATTTTGACAGGAAGAGTATTTTGACTACTGACACTCATACTCTGCATATTGAAGAGATTTTAGAACTTCTGCCGCACCGCTACCCGTTTTTGCTGGTAGACCGTGTGCTGGATTTTGAAGAAGGTCGTTTTCTGCGCGCAGTGAAAAATGTTTCCGTGAACGAGCCGTTCTTCCAGGGACACTTCCCGGGTAAACCTATCTTCCCGGGTGTGTTGATTCTGGAAGCGATGGCACAGGCTACCGGTATTCTTGCGTTTAAAAGCGTGGGCAAACTGGAGCCGGGTGAGCTGTACTACTTCGCGGGTATCGATGAAGCGCGCTTCAAGCGTCCTGTCGTGCCTGGTGATCAGATGATCATGGAAGTCACTTTTGAAAAAACGCGTCGCGGCCTGACTCGCTTCAAAGGCGTAGCTCTGGTTGATGGCAAAGTTGTTTGCGAAGCGACTATGATGTGTGCTCGTAGCCGGGAGTCTTGATACGTGATTGATAAATCCGCCTTTATTCATCCTACCGCCATTGTGGAAGTCGGTGCCATCATTGGTGCTAACGTCCATATTGGCCCATTTTGTATTGTTGGACCCCATGTCGAAATTGGTGAGGGTACAGTACTGAAATCTCACGTTGTCGTGAATGGTCATACGACTATTGGCTGCAATAACGAGATCTATCAGTTCGCTTCCATCGGCGAAGTAAACCAGGATCTTAAATATGCTGGTGAGTCGACCCGTCTGGAAATCGGCGATCGTAACCGCATTCGCGAAAGCGTCACCATTCATCGTGGAACAGTACAGGGTGGTGGATTGACGAAGGTGGGCAGCGACAACCTGTTTATGGTTAATGCGCATATCGCGCACGACTGTACGGTAGGTAACCGCTGTATTCTTGCCAACAACGCAACGCTGGCAGGACACGTATCGGTAGATGATTTCGCAATTATTGGCGGCATGACCGCAGTCCATCAGTTCTGCATCATTGGTGCACACGTGATGGTCGGCGGATGCTCCGGTGTGGCGCAGGATGTCCCACCGTTCGTCATTGCGCAGGGTAACCATGCCACGCCGTTTGGCGTGAACATCGAAGGCCTCAAGCGTCGTGGCTTTAGCCGCGAAGCGATTACTGCAATCCGCAACGCGTACAAACTGTTGTACCGTAGCGGTAAAACGCTGGAAGAGGCGAAGCCGGAAATTGTCGAGCTGGCGGAAAAGCACCCTGAAGTGAACGAGTTCATGACGTTCTTTGACCGTTCCACAAGGGGTCTGATTCGTTAATGGTCGACAGTCGTCCGCTTACGATAGCCCTGGTCGCCGGAGAAACCTCCGGCGATATTCTTGGTGCAGGTCTTATCCGTGCGCTCAAGGCCCGGGTACCCAATGCGCGCTTTGTAGGCGTTGCTGGCCCGCTGATGCAGGCCGAAGGCTGTGAAGCCTGGTATGAAATGGAAGAGCTGGCTGTGATGGGCATCGTTGAGGTGCTGGGTCGCCTGCGTCGTCTGCTGCACATTCGAGCCGATCTCACCCGTCGCTTTACCGAACTCAAACCCGATGTGTTTGTCGGTATCGATGCACCGGATTTCAACATTACCCTCGAAGGGAATCTGAAGCAGAAGGGCATCAAAACCATTCATTATGTCAGTCCGTCTGTCTGGGCGTGGCGACAGAAACGCGTTTTCAAAATCGGACGGTCAACCAACCTGGTGCTGGCTTTTCTGCCTTTCGAAAAAGCGTTTTACGACAAATTTAATGTCCCGTGCCGTTTTATCGGTCATACCATGGCGGATGCAATGCCGCTGGATCCGGATAAAAACGCGGCGCGCGATGTGCTGGGTATTTCTCATGATGCGCACTGTCTGGCACTGCTGCCTGGTAGCCGTGGTGCAGAAGTCGAGATGCTCAGCGCGGACTTCCTGAAAACGGCGCAAATCCTTCGCAAGACCTATCCTGACCTCGAAGTGGTTGTGCCGCTGGTGAATGCAAAACGTCGCGAGCAGTTTGAGCGCATCAAGGCGGAGGTTGCTCCGGATCTCCATGTTCATCTGCTGGACGGGAAGGGCCGTGAGGCGATGGTCGCAAGCGACGCCGCACTGCTGGCCTCGGGCACCGCTGCGCTGGAGTGTATGCTGGCGAAATGCCCGATGGTGGTAGGCTATCGCATGAAGCCGTTCACCTTCTGGCTGGCGAAACGTCTGGTGAAAACGGACTATGTCTCTCTGCCAAACCTGCTTGCCGGGCGCGAGCTGGTGAAAGAGCTTCTGCAGGATGAGTGCGAGCCGCAGGCGTTGGCCGATGCGTTGTTACCGCTACTGGCCGACGGCAAAACCAGCCACCAGATGCATGATACGTTCCGCGAACTGCATCAGCAGATCCGCTGTAATGCCGATGAACAAGCGGCTGAAGCGGTGCTGGAGTTAGCAAAATGATGGAATTTATTTATCCTCACACCCACCTCGTGGCGGGTGTGGACGAAGTCGGTCGTGGCCCGTTAGTGGGTGCAGTGGTGACCGCTGCGGTGATCCTCGATCCTGCTCGCCCGATTATCGGGTTAAACGACTCTAAAAAATTGTCTGAAAAGCGCCGTCTGGCGCTGTTTAGTGAGATTCAGGAAAAGGCGCTGGCCTGGAGCCTGGGGCGTGCAGAGCCGCATGAGATCGACGAACTCAATATTTTGCATGCCACTATGCTGGCGATGCAGCGTGCAGTGGCGGGTCTGAAAATTGCCCCGGAGTATGTCCTGATTGACGGAAACCGCTGCCCTGCGTTGCCGATGCCGTCAATGGCGGTGGTGAAAGGCGATAGCCGGGTCGCAGAAATCAGTGCGGCTTCTATCATTGCCAAAGTGACGCGTGATGCCGAAATGGCCGCGCTGGACCTCACTTACCCTCAGTATGGCTTCGCCCAGCATAAGGGTTATCCAACGGCCTTTCATCTGGAAAGGCTGGCTGAACATGGCGCAACTGAACATCACCGACGCAGCTTTGGCCCGGTGAAACGCGCGCTGGGACTGGTGTCCTGAATCAATACGCAAGCAATTAAGTAACGCGGAATCTGAAGATGGCTGAACCACGTTTCGTACACCTGCGGGTGCATAGCGACTACTCCATGATCGATGGGCTGGCGAAGACCGGGCCGCTGGTAAAAAAGGCGGCCTCGCTTGGCATGCCTGCGCTGGCGATCACCGATTTTACCAACCTGTGTGGCCTGGTGAAGTTCTACGGAGCGGCACATGGCGCGGGGATGAAACCCATCGTTGGCGCGGATTTTCACGTCCAAAGCGATCTTATCGGCGATGAATTGACGCAAATCTCCGTGTTAGCGATGAATAACGTAGGGTATCAAAACCTGACTCTGCTTATCTCCAAAGCCTATCAGCGCGGCTATGGCGCACTGGGGCCGTGGATTGACCGGGACTGGCTGGCTGAGCTGAACGACGGGCTGCTGCTGATCTCCGGCGGCCGTATGGGTGATGTCGGCAAATGTCTGCTGCGTGGCAACAGTGCGCTGGTGGATCAGTGCGTGTCGTTCTATGAAGAACATTTCCCGGATCGTTACTACCTTGAGCTGATCCGCACCGGTCGGCAGGACGAAGAGAGTTACCTGCACGCCGCGGTTGCGCTGGCTGAAGAACGCGGCCTGCCCGTGGTGGCAACCAATGACGTGCGTTTCCTTGAGCCTGGCGATTTTGACGCGCATGAGATTCGCGTCGCGATTCATGATGGCTTCACGCTTGACGATCCGAAACGTCCGCGCAACTACTCGACGCAGCAGTACATGCGCAATGAAGAGGAGATGTGCGAACTCTTCTCCGATATCCCGGAAGCGCTGGAGAACAGCGTAGAGATAGCCAAACGCTGTAACGTCACCGTGCGCCTTGGCGAATACTTCCTGCCGCAGTTCCCGACCGGGGACATGACCACGGAAGACTTCCTGGTCATGAAGTCAAAAGAAGGCCTCGAAGAGCGTCTGGAATTCCTCTTCCCGGATGAAGAAGAGCGTAAAAAGCGTCGTCCAGAATATGACGAGCGCCTGGATATTGAACTCCAGGTGATCAACCAGATGGGTTTTCCGGGCTACTTCCTGATCGTTATGGAGTTTATCCAGTGGTCGAAGGATAACGGCGTACCGGTTGGACCGGGGCGTGGCTCCGGTGCGGGCTCGCTGGTGGCCTATGCACTCAAAATTACCGACCTCGACCCGCTGGAATTTGACCTGCTGTTCGAACGTTTCCTTAACCCGGAACGTGTCTCGATGCCCGACTTTGACGTCGACTTCTGCATGGAGAAACGCGACCAGGTTATTGAACACGTGGCGGACATGTACGGCCGCGACGCGGTATCGCAGATTATTACCTTCGGTACGATGGCAGCGAAAGCGGTTATTCGCGACGTTGGCCGTGTACTGGGGCATCCGTACGGTTTTGTCGATCGTATCTCTAAACTGGTTCCACCTGACCCAGGTATGACGCTGGCAAAAGCGTTTGAAGCTGAACCACAGCTGCCAGAAATCTACGAAGCCGATGAAGAAGTTAAAGCGCTGATCGACATGGCCCGTAAGCTGGAAGGCGTCACGCGTAACGCCGGTAAGCATGCGGGTGGGGTAGTTATCGCGCCGACCAAAATCACCGATTTTGCGCCGCTATACTGCGATGAAACGGGCCAGCATCCGGTCACCCAGTTTGACAAGAACGACGTCGAATACGCCGGGCTGGTGAAGTTTGACTTCCTCGGTCTGCGTACGCTCACCATCATCAACTGGGCGCTGGAGATGATCAACGCCCGTCGCGAGAAGAATGGCGAGCCGCCGCTGGATATCGCGGCCATCCCGCTTGATGATAAGAAAAGTTTCGACATGCTGCAGCGCTCGGAGACCACCGCCGTCTTCCAGCTTGAATCCCGCGGCATGAAAGATTTGATTAAGCGCCTGCAGCCTGACTGCTTCGAAGATATGATCGCACTGGTGGCCCTGTTCCGTCCGGGCCCGCTACAGTCAGGGATGGTAGATAACTTTATCGACCGTAAGCACGGGCGTGAAGAGATTTCCTATCCGGATGTGCAGTGGCAGCACGAGTGCCTGAAGCCCGTTCTGGAGCCAACCTACGGCATTATCCTGTACCAGGAACAGGTTATGCAGATTGCCCAGGTGCTCTCTGGCTACACCCTTGGCGGCGCGGACATGCTGCGTCGTGCGATGGGTAAGAAAAAGCCGGAAGAGATGGCCAAGCAGCGCGGCACTTTCGAAGAAGGCGCAAGAAAAAACGGTATTGATGGCGAGCTGGCGATCAAAATCTTTGACCTGGTAGAGAAATTCGCCGGGTACGGATTTAACAAATCCCACTCTGCTGCCTATGCTTTGGTCTCTTACCAGACGCTGTGGCTGAAAGCGCACTATCCTGCTGAATTTATGGCGGCGGTTATGACTGCCGATATGGACAACACCGAGAAGGTGGTTGGTCTGGTCGATGAGTGCTGGCGCATGGGGCTTAAGATCCTGCCGCCGGATATCAACTCCGGTCTCTATCATTTCCACGTCAACGAGCACGGGGAAATTGTTTACGGGATTGGCGCGATAAAAGGCGTGGGTGAAGGCCCGATTGAGGCAATCCTCGAAGCGCGTAACAACGGCGGTTATTTCCGCGAGTTGTTCGATCTTTGCGCCCGTACGGACACCAAAAAACTGAACCGACGCGTGCTCGAAAAACTGATCATGTCCGGCGCGTTCGACAGGCTGGGGCCGCATCGCGCCGCGCTGATGAACTCTCTCGGCGATGCGCTGAAAGCGGCTGATCAGCACGCCAAAGCGGAAGCGATCGGTCAGGCGGATATGTTTGGCGTACTGGCGGAAGAGCCAGAGCAGATAGAGCAGTCTTATGCCAGCTGCCAGCCGTGGCCAGAACAGGTGGTGCTGGATGGAGAGCGTGAAACGTTAGGCTTATACCTGACGGGGCACCCCATCACCCAGTACATCAAAGAAATTGAGCGCTATGTCGGAGGCTACAGGCTGAAAGACATGCATCCGACAGAACGTGGTAAAATCACCACGGCTGCGGGGCTCGTGATTGCTGCAAGGGTTATGGTCACCAAGCGCGGCAATCGTATCGGCATCTGTACGTTGGATGACCGTTCCGGGCGTCTGGAGGTGATGTTGTTCACCGACGCGCTGGATAAATACCAGCATTTGCTGGAAAAAGACCGCATACTTATCGTCAGCGGACAGGTCAGCTTTGATGACTTCAGTGGGGGGCTTAAAATGACCGCCCGCGAAGTGATGGACATTGACGAAGCCCGGGAAAAATATGCTCGCGGGCTTGCTATCTCGCTGACGGACAGGCAAATTGATGACCAGCTTTTAAACCGACTCCGTCAGTCTCTGGAACCCCACCGCTCGGGGACAATTCCAGTACATCTCTACTATCAGAGGGCGGATGCACGTGCGCGGTTGCGCTTTGGTGCAACGTGGCGTGTCTCTCCGAGCGATCGTTTACTTAACGATCTCCGTGGCCTCATTGGTTCGGAGCAGGTGGAACTGGAGTTTGACTAATACAGGAATACTATGAGTCTGAATTTCCTTGATTTCGAACAGCCGATTGCTGAGCTGGAAGCGAAAATCGATTCTCTGACAGCGGTAAGCCGTCAGGATGAAAAACTGGATATTAACATCGATGAAGAAGTGCATCGTCTGCGTGAGAAAAGCGTAGAACTGACGCGCAAAATCTTTGCCGATCTCGGCGCATGGCAGATCGCCCAGCTGGCGCGTCATCCACAGCGTCCGTACACCCTGGATTATGTCCGCCTGGCGTTTGACGAATTTGACGAACTGGCAGGCGATCGCGCTTACGCTGACGACAAAGCTATCGTCGGCGGCATCGCACGTCTGGACGGGCGCCCGGTGATGATCATTGGTCATCAGAAAGGTCGTGAAACCAAAGAGAAAATTCGCCGTAACTTTGGTATGCCGGCACCAGAAGGCTACCGTAAAGCCCTGCGTCTGATGGAGATGGCTGAGCGTTTCAAGATGCCAATCATCACCTTCATCGACACCCCGGGTGCGTATCCTGGCGTGGGCGCGGAAGAGCGTGGCCAGTCAGAAGCCATCGCACGCAACCTTCGCGAGATGTCTCGCCTGAAGGTGCCGGTCATCTGTACCGTTATCGGTGAAGGGGGTTCCGGTGGTGCGCTGGCGATTGGCGTGGGCGATAAAGTGAATATGCTGCAGTACAGCACCTATTCCGTTATCTCCCCGGAAGGTTGTGCCTCTATTCTGTGGAAGAGCGCCGATAAAGCGCCTCTGGCTGCAGAAGCGATGGGCATCATTGCCCCACGTCTGAAAGAGCTGAAGCTGATCGACTCCGTGATCCCTGAACCTCTGGGTGGCGCGCATCGTAAGCCGGAAGTGATGGCGGCTTCCCTGAAAGCGCAGCTGCTGGCAGACCTGGCGGACCTGGATGTCCTGAGCACAGAAGATCTGCTCAACCGTCGTTACCAGCGTCTGATGACCTACGGTTACGCGTAAGCTTCACAATTATCCTAAAAGCCGCACATTGTTGCGGCTTTTTTTATGCCTGCCGTTTACCTTAACTATGCTTAGCTAATGTTTTTCAAGGAGGTAAACCGTGAACATCATCGCCATTATGGGGCCGCACGGCGTCTTTTATAAAGACGAGCCCATTAAGGAGCTGGAGCACGCCCTTCAGTCCCGTGGGTACCAGCTGATTTGGCCGCACAATAGCGCCGACCTGCTGAAATTTATCGAGCACAACCCTCGCATCTGTGGCGTGATCTTCGACTGGGACGAGTACGACATGGAGTTGTGCAGCGATATCAATAAGCTGAACGAATATCTCCCGCTGTACGCTTTTATTAATACCCACTCGACAATGGACGTGAGCGCTCATGATATGCGAATGGCGCTGTGGTTCTTTGAATACTCACTCGGTGTCGCGGAAGATATTGCGACCCGTATTCAACAGTACACCGGTGAATATCTCGATAACATCACGCCACCGTTTACCCGCGCGCTGTTTACTTACGTCAAAGAAGGCAAATACACCTTCTGCACGCCAGGCCATATGGCAGGGACGGCCTATCAAAAAAGCCCGGTGGGTTGTTTGTTCTATGATTTCTTCGGGGGCAACACGCTCAAAGCGGACGTGTCGATTTCCGTCACTGAACTCGGATCGCTGCTCGATCACACCGGACCGCACCTGGAAGCTGAAGAATACATTGCCCGGACTTTTGGGGCCGAGCAGAGTTATATGGTGACCAACGGCACCTCGACATCAAACAAAATCGTCGGAATGTACGCCGCACCCGCCGGTAGCACCTTGCTGATTGACCGTAACTGCCACAAGTCGCTGGCTCATCTGCTGATGATGAGCGATGTCGTGCCGTTATGGCTCTCCCCGACGCGAAACGCGCTTGGGATCCTCGGCGGGATCCCGCGTCGTGAATTTAGCCACGCCGCGATTGAACATAAGGTCGCGGCGATCCCGGGGGCAAGCTGGCCGATCCATGCGGTCATCACTAACTCCACCTATGACGGTCTGCTCTATAACACCAACTGGATTAAGCAGACGCTGGATGTCCCGTCGATCCACTTTGACTCCGCGTGGGTGCCATACACCAACTTTCACCCGATTTACGCGGGAAAAAGCGGCATGAGCGGTGAGCGCGTGCCGGGCAAAGTGTTTTTCGAAACGCAGTCGACGCACAAAATGCTGGCCGCGTTTTCTCAGGCCTCGCTTATTCACATCAAAGGCGAGTACGACGAAGAGACGTTTAACGAAGCCTTTATGATGCACACCACCACCTCGCCAAGCTATCCGCTGGTGGCCTCTATTGAAACGGCGGCGGCAATGCTGCGCGGGAATCCGGGCAAGCGTCTGATCAATCGGTCTGTGGAGCGGGCGCTGCATTTCCGTAAAGAAGTCCAGCGGCTTAAAGATGAAGCAGACGGCTGGTTCTTCGATATCTGGCAACCCGAAGAGATTGATGAGGCCGAGTGCTGGCCTGTCTCACCTGGCGAGAGCTGGCACGGTTTTCGCGATGCCGACGCCGACCATATGTTCCTCGACCCGGTGAAGGTAACGATCCTGACTCCGGGGATGGACGAACAAGGCACGATGAGTGACGAAGGCATTCCTGCTGCTCTGGTGGCAAAATTCCTTGATGAACGTGGCGTAGTGGTGGAGAAAACCGGCCCGTATAACCTCTTGTTCCTGTTCAGTATTGGGATAGATAAAACCCGTGCGATGGGCTTATTGCGCGGACTGATGGAGTTTAAGCGCGCTTACGATCTCAACCTGCGGGTGAAAAATATGCTGCCGGATCTTTATGCTGAAGATCCTGACTTCTACCGCAATATGCGCATTCAGGATCTGGCTCAGGGGATCCATCGGCTGATCCGTCAGCACGATCTGCCGCGCCTGATGCTGCAGGCGTTTGACGTGCTGCCGGAGATGAAGTTGACCCCACACAAGGCCTGGCAACGTCAGGTGAAAGGGGAGGTTGAAACCGTTGAGCTGGAAAATCTGGTCGGGCGCGTGTCGGCTAACATGATCCTGCCTTATCCGCCGGGCGTACCGTTGTTGATGCCGGGGGAGATGATCACCGAAGAGAGTCGGGCGGTGCTCGATTTTCTGCTGATGCTCTGCTCAGTGGGGCGCCACTATCCGGGCTTTGAGACTGATATTCACGGGGCGAAGCGCGATGAGCAAGGGGTTTACTGGGTGCGAGTCCTAAAATAAGGGCGACAGCTTGCCAGGCCCGGGTTGTCGGTTGTAACGTTCAGGCATCATAAAAAGGAGAAGCTATGCTGGGTTTAAAACAGGTTCACCATATTGCGATCATTGCCACCGATTACGCAAAAAGTAAGGCCTTCTACTGCGATATTCTGGGCTTTACGTTGTTAAGCGAGGCGTATCGTGAGGAGCGTGACTCCTGGAAAGGCGATCTCGCTTTAAACGGGCAATATGTGATTGAGCTGTTCTCTTTTCCTTTTCCGCCAGCACGTCCGTCCCGCCCGGAAGCTTGCGGCCTGCGCCACCTTGCCTTTAGCGTCGACGACATTGATCGCGCCGTAAAACATCTGGAAACCCACGGCGTGAAGTGCGAAGCGATTCGTATCGACCCGTTCACCGACAAGCGTTTTACCTTTTTCAACGATCCGGATGGCCTTCCGCTGGAGCTTTACCAGCAGTAATTTCCACCCTGTGTGATAATGCCCGCTCAGTTCGGGCATTTTTATATGTGATTTTCTATGACCCTACCCGCGATTGCTCAAGCCGTTTCACCGTACCGCCAGCTGCTGGTGGGGTTTAGCGGTGGCCTGGATTCCACCGTTTTGCTCCACCGTCTCAAACTCTGGCGTGACAACGAGCCTGATATTCAGCTTCGGGCGATGCACATTCATCACGGGTTAAGCCCGCACGCGGATGCGTGGGTGGCACACTGCGAGGCGGTGTGTGCGGCATGGGCGATCCCGCTGACTGTTGAACGTGTACATCTCCAGGATGAGGGGCTGGGCATTGAGGCGCAGGCGCGTAAAGCACGCTATGCCGCTTTTGCCGCTGAATTACAGCCTGACGAAGCGCTGGTCACGGCGCAGCATCTCGATGACCAGTGCGAGACGTTATTACTGGCCCTCAAACGAGGAAGCGGCCCGGCGGGATTATCCGCGATGCCAGAACGGGCTGATTTCGCCGGATCGCACCTCCTTCGCCCACTGCTTGGCGAGACGCGAGCCTCGCTGGAAACGTGGGCACGGGAACACGAGCTGAGCTGGATTGAAGATGAAAGCAACCAGGATGACCGCTATGACCGTAACTTCCTGCGTCTGCGTGTCGTACCGCTTCTGAGCGAACGCTGGCCGCACTTTGCAGAAGCGGCAGCACGCAGCGCCATGCTGTGCGCTGAACAGGAGAGTCTGCTGGATGAGCTGCTGAGCGAAGAGCTGGCGGAACTGATTTCCGCGCAGGGATCGCTTACCATCGCACCGCTGGAAGCGATGAGCCCGGCGCGTCGGGCCGCATTGTTACGACGCTGGCTGGCCTCTCACGGTGCCGCTATGCCGTCGCGGGCAATGCTGGCTCGTTTCTGGGATGAAGTCGCCCTGGCGCGGGAAGATGCTACGCCGTGTGTGCACCTGAACGGTTTCGACGTCAGACGCTATAAAGGGGCGCTCTGGTGGGTTAAATCATCTCCCTCGCTCGCCGACAGGGTACTCGACTGGCCGTCGCTTGCGGAACCGCTGCTGTTGCCCTGTGATGCCGGTCGTGTGTCTTTGGTGCCAACCGGCCATGTACGTCTGCCTGAACCCGGGGAGCCGGTCACCGTGCGCTTTAAGGCGGGCGGTCTGCTGCATATTGTCGGGCGCAACGGAGGGCGGAAGCTGAAGAAAATCTGGCAGGAGAGCAATGTGCCGCCCTGGCGACGCGATACCACGCCGCTACTTTTCTACGGTGAAACGCTGATTGCTGCAGCAGGGGTATTCATTACGCAAGAGGGGTGGGCAGAAACGGGCATGCAGTTTGAGTGGAAAGCGTAACGGGCAGCCGGGCTGCCCGTTAGTGTCATCAGGATTCGCTCACCACAACGGTGCCGATTTGCGGGTGGCTGAAACTGGCAATTTTGTCCAGACGTAGCTCACGCGTCGCCCCGGCATCTTCCACTATCAGATATTCCACATTCTTTCGCGAAACCAGGTCGCTGGCTTTTGCCTTCAACACTTCGCCATCTTTTAACTCCAGCGTCAGTATTAAATGATGCTGGCAGGCGAGTTCGAGGTTGTCATAGTCATCACAATTGATGGGTTGATAAGTTTCATTCATTGACATAATCGCTCACCAGTAAATTCGCCGCAGCATACGCTGCTTTTTCCCTGACCGATTCTGAAAGGCCCTCATCAGAGGCCACTTCATTAAGCACTTTCAATACACAGCCCAACGCGTCCGGGACATACCCCAGATCTCCGCTGGCGATTTCCGCATACCGTTTGCGAATTAACTCACAATAATTATTCACATCCCCTCCCGCCAGCGCACTGACTTACTGTGAGATATCATTAAGCCTACGAAGATAAACTCGGTTTAGCAAGGTGACTATACCATACTCATTTAAGCAATATCAGCGCCTTGATAGCCGGTGAATGTTCACCCGGGAACAGCCTTTTTATTCCTTTTTCGCTACAATGTGCGCCTGATTCGAAAGGAGTTCTCTCATGGCGCTGAAAGCGACAATTTATAAAGCTGTGGTCAATGTGGCAGATCTTGACCGCAACCAGTTCCTGGATGCGTCACTCACTCTGGCACGCCACCCCTCTGAAACCCAGGAGCGCATGATGCTGCGCCTGCTGGCGTGGATAAAGTATGCTGACGAGCGTCTGCAATTTAGCCGTGGCTTAAGCGCTGAGGACGAGCCAGAGGCCTGGCTGCACAACGATCATCTGGGTATCGATTTATGGATTGAACTCGGTCTGCCGGATGAGCGCCGCATTAAAAAGGCCTGCACGCAGTCCGCTAACGTGGCGTTATTCGCGTATAATCAACGTGCTGCGGAAATCTGGTGGCAGCAAAGCAAGAGCAAGTGCGGGCAGTTTGCCAACCTTACCGTCTGGTATCTGGACGATGAGCAGCTGGCGAAGCTGAGCGAGTTTGCCAGCCGGACGATGGTCCTGCAGGCCACAATTCAGGACGGCGCTATCTGGCTTTCTGATTCTCAGAATAATCTGGAAATTCATTTGACGGCGTGGCAGCCAGCGCCATGATTGTCTTGTCCCGAAACGTTAGCATCCCTGACAATGAGCTGGAGATCACCGCCATCCGTGCTCAGGGGGCGGGTGGACAGCACGTTAACAAGGCTTCAACGGCTATCCATTTGCGCTTTGACATTCGGGCCTCCAGCCTGCCAGAGTATTACAAAGAAAGCCTGCTCGCTGCCAGCCATCATCTGATCACCAGTGATGGCGTGATTGTGATTAAAGCGCAGGAGTACCGCAGCCAGGAGTTGAACCGCGAAGCGGCGATTGCCAGACTGGTGTCGATGATTAAAGAACTAACGGCAGTGCAAAAAAGCCGTCGGGCAACGCGACCGACCCGCGCATCGAAAGAGCGTCGGCTATCGTCGAAGGCCCAAAAATCCACAGTGAAAGCACTACGCGGTAAAGTTCGTCGCCCTACGGAGTGACGAAAAGGAACACAATTTCATAAGGAATTCATTGTGAAAAAAGCATTATTGTCAGCGCTGGCAGTGAGTACGCTGTTTGCGCTTTTCGGGTGTAACAACCGTTCTGAAACGCAGGTCGTGCAGCCTGCGCAGAATGAAGAGTTAAAACCAATGCAGCAGAGCTGGCGCGGCGTTTTACCGTGTGCCGACTGCGAGGGCATTGAAACGTCACTGTTCCTGCAGAAAGACGGTACCTGGGTTATGAACCAGCGTTATCAGGGGGCGAAAGAACCATCTTCCTTTGCGAGCTACGGGACATGGGCGCGTACGGCTGAGAAGCTGGTACTGACGGATACCACCGGTGAGAAAACCTATTTCCGCGCCAAAGGTGAAGGGATGGAGATGCTCGACCGCGAAGGCAATCCGATTGAGTCCCAGTTCAACTATACGCTGGCCCCGGTGAAAGCGGCCCTGCCTGCAACGCCAATGCCAATGCGTGGGATGTATTTCTATATGGCGGATGCGGCGATCTTTACCGACTGCGCCACCGGCAAGAAAATCAGCGTGGCGAACAATGCGCAGCTGGAGCGTGATTACGCTGTTGCGCGTGGCAATGACAGCAAGCCAGTCCTGCTGACGGTAGATGGTCACTTTACGCTGGAGCCGAACCCGGACAGCGGAGAGCTGGTGAAAACGCTGGTGGCAGATAAAGACGCGAAGTTTGTTGCGGGCAAAGACTGTAACAGCAAATAAGCCGATATCGGCCCATTAAAAAACCCCGCCTGAGCGGGGTTTTTTGTTTAACGTTAACCTTTGATGGCTTTCACCAGGTAATCAAGAATGTCGCCAGTCTTGATCATCTGCTTTTCACCACTGCGACGGTATTTGTATTCAATGTCGTCGCTGTCGAGGTTACGGTCGCCGATGACTACGGTGTGCGGGATACCGATCAGTTCCATATCGGCAAACATCACGCCTGGACGCTCTTTACGGTCATCCATCAGCACTTCGATACCCTGAGCGCGCAGCTCGGAGTAAAGTTTTTCGGCCAGCTCCTGCACGCGGTAAGACTTGTGCATGTTCATTGGCAGAATAGCCACCTGGAACGGGGCGATATTGTCTGGCCAGACGATGCCACGTTCGTCGTAGTTTTGCTCAATGGCGGCTGCAACCACACGCGTCACACCGATACCGTAGCAACCCATGGTCAGGATCTGGTTGCGGCCATCTTCCCCCTGAACGGCGGCATTCAGCGCGCGGGAATATTTATCCCCCAGCTGGAAGATGTGGCCCACTTCGATACCGCGTTTGATCATCAGGGTGCCCTGGCCGTCCGGGCTTGGATCGCCTGCCACCACGTTACGGATATCAGCGACTTCCGGCGTCGCGACATCGCGATCCCAGTTGATGCCGAAGTAATGTTTACCGTCGATGTTAGCGCCAGCGGCGAAGTCGCTCATTGCGGCTACCGTACGGTCAATAACCACCGGAACCGGCATATTCACCGGGCCCAGAGAGCCAGGACCTGCGTTCACGACGGCACGGATTTCCGCTTCCGTTGCGAACGTCAGCGGGCTGGCAACCTGAGGCAGCTTCTCAGCTTTCACTTCGTTCAGTTCGTGATCGCCACGCACCAGCAGGGCAACCAGCGGGTACGCGCTACCTTCGGTGGATTTCACCAGCAGGGTTTTTACCGTTTTTTCGACGGGCAGGTTGAACTGCTCAACCAGCTCGGCAATGGTTTTTGCGTGAGGTGTATCAACCAGCGTCATCTCTTCGGTTGCAGCAGCACGTGGCGCTTTAGGGGCCAGCGCTTCTGCAAACTCGATGTTCGCGGCGTAATCAGAAGAGTCAGAGAAGATCACATCGTCTTCGCCGCTCTGAGCCAGAACCTGGAACTCATGAGACGCGCTTCCGCCGATAGAACCGGTATCAGCCTGCACAGCACGGAAATCCAGCCCCATACGGGAGAAGATTTTGCTGTAAGCCTCGTACATTTTGTCGTAGGTCTCTTGCAGCGATTCCTGAGACGTATGGAAAGAGTAAGCATCTTTCATCAGGAATTCGCGTGAGCGCATGACGCCGAAACGTGGGCGAACTTCATCACGGAACTTGGTCTGGATCTGGAAGAAGTTCAGCGGCAGCTGTTTGTAAGAGCTCAGCTCATTACGAATCAGGTCGGTAATGACTTCTTCATGCGTTGGGCCGAGGACGAATGGACGCTCGCCACGATCAACGAAACGCAGCAGCTCAGGGCCATATTGCTCCCAACGGCCGCTCTCCTGCCACAGGTCAGCGGGCTGAACCACAGGCATGGACACCTCGATAGCACCGGCGTTGTTCATCTCTTCACGCACGATGTTTTCGACTTTTTTCAGGACGCGCACGCCGGTCGGCAGCCAGGTATATAACCCGGAGGCCAGCTTGCGGATCATCCCGGCGCGCAGCATCAGCTGATGGCTGATCACTTCGGCGTCGGCAGGCGTCTCCTTCAGAGTGGAGAGCAGATATTGGCTAGTACGCATGTTGTTACGGTTCCATTTCGACGATTGGAACAGGCTGAAACACCAGCCTGAGACAAAAAAAGTGGTTTAGTTTACCAGTGTGGCAAAGATGCCAAAAGAGAGGAGGACAAAATTACCTGGGTTCAAGGGCAAACACTTCAAAACCTGCCCCGGTCACGCGCCAGCGAACGTTAAAATCCAGCAGCCAGACGGCGTAGGTTTTCCCGGCGTCCTCTTCTTTACGATAGGCCGGACGGGGGTCCTGAGCCAGCACTTCGGTGATAAAGTCACGAAGGCGGGGATAGCGTGTTTCCAGCTGCTCAAGCTGCGTGGTTATCTCAGCCGTGAAGTGAACAGGCATATCTGCCTGCGGTGCTTCCTGTGCATAGCTTGCGCGGGCGTCGGGTAACGCTTCGGCAAAGGGGAGATACGGCTTGATATCGATAACCGGCGTGCCATCAACCAGGTCAAGGCTGCCTAATTCCAGTATGACCTGATCCTTTTGACAGCGTATACCTTTCAGTTCGACCAGCGACATCCCGACAGGGTTTGGACGGAAGGTTGAGCGCGTCGCAAACACGCCCATCCTGGCGTTGCCTCCCAGGCGAGGAGGGCGTACGGTCGGACGCCAGCCACCTTCCATCGTCTGGTGAAACACAAACACAATCCATAAGTGGCTGAATGCTTCGAGCCCGCGTACGGCATCGGCCTGATTGTAGGGCGCGATCAAGTGAAGCTCGCCACCGCTGGTGACCAGACCTGGCTGGCGTGGCACGGCGAACTTCTCTTTATAGGGAGAGCGAATAACGCCTATCTGTTCGAACTGAAATGAACTCATTTCGCCGTAATGTTCAGCGCCGAGCCGATGCAAACCGCCTGACGGTAGCAACCCGGTGTTCCACTGGTCACTTCGCAGCTATGCAGCAGAACCGCGTTGGCTTTCATTTTTGCCGCGTTGATCTGCATGCGTTTACGCGCTGTTGGGATATTCGGTGGAGAGTCCTGATTGGTAGCCTGACAGGATTCGCCGCTTACTTCACCCAGTTCACGGAAAGGTTTACCCACGAGTTCGTCAGCTTTGGTAATAATGCGAACCGGCGCAGGGCGAGGCGCTTTCGGTTTTACGGGTTCTGCTTTTGGCGGGGTTGCCGTGCTTTGGACAGGTTCAACAGGAGATCTGCTTAGCATAGAACAGCCGCTCAGCATGAGTGCTAAAAGACAGATCGGTAAAGCACGCATAATAATTCCTCAATGGATAATCAAAACGTCAGATATTGAATCAGTTGACTGCACAAATGACAAGACGGGCATAAGCCCGTCTTGATGATATTACACTGAGGTGAGATTACCAGCCCTTAACAGCGCCGCCGTTAAACACTTTGTTGGCTTCCTGGTAAACTTCGTCAGACTGATAAGCCTGTACGAACTTCTTCACGTTTTCCGCATCTTTGTTGTCTTCGCGAGTCACGATCAGGTTTACATACGGGGAGTCTTTGTCTTCAACGAAGATACCGTCTTTCGCTGGCGTCAGGCCAATCTGGCTGGCGTACGTGGTGTTGATAACGGCCAGGGCAATCTGCGCGTCGTCGAGAGAACGTGGCAGCTGTGGGGCTTCCAGCTCAACAATTTTCAGATTTTTCGGGTTCTCGGTGACATCCAGAACGGTTGGCAGCAGGCCAACACCGTCTTTCAGTTTAATCAGGCCCACTTTCTGCAGCAGCAGCAGGGAACGGCCAAGGTTGGTTGGGTCGTTAGGGACGGCAACCTGAGAGCCTGGCTGCAGTTCGTCCAGAGATTTAATTTTCTTGGAGTAACCGGCAATAGGGTAAACAAAGGTGTTACCCACACCCACCAGTTTATAGCCGCGATCCTTGATCTGCTGATCCAGGTAAGGTTTGTGCTGGAAGGCGTTGGCGTCGATATCGCCTTTGCTCAGCGCTTCGTTCGGCAGAACGTAATCGTTAAAGGTCACCAGCTCAACGTCCAGACCATACTTCTCTTTCGCGACTTTCTGCGCGACTTCAGCAACCTGCTGTTCTGCACCCACGATAACGCCCACTTTGATGTGGTTTGGATCTTTTTCGTCCTGACCGCAACCCACCAGTGCCAGAGAGCCGATCAGCGCGCCTACCGCTGCAAAGGTCTTTAATTTAAACGCCATGTTATATCCTTAACTCGTCGAGTTTGTGTTGTGTGTAACGTTATTTGTGAGTAACAGTCCGGACGATGCGATCGCCAGAGAACTGGATTAAGTAAACCAGCACAACCAGCAATACCAGAACGGTATTCATTACGGTAGCGTTATAACCAATATAGCCGTACTGGTAGCCAATCTGGCCTAAACCGCCGGCGCCAACGGCACCGCCCATCGCGGAATAACCCACCAGAGTAATCAACGTAATGGTTGCCGCATTCACCAGCCCTGGCAGCGCTTCAGGTAGCAGGACTTTACGCACGATCTGCATTGGCGTTGCCCCCATCGCGCGGGAAGCCTCGATCAAACCGGTCGGAATTTCCAGCAGGGCGTTTTCCACCATACGGGCGATAAACGGCGCAGCTCCTACGGTCAGCGGAACGATGGCTGCCTGCAAACCGATAGACGTTCCCACGATCACACGGGTAAATGGAATCATCCACACCAGCAGAATAATGAACGGGATAGAACGGAAGATATTCACCAGTGCAGACAGGGTGCGATACAGCTTCGCGTTCTCAATGATTTGTCCCGGGCGCGTCACATACAACAGCACGCCGACCGGCAGACCAATCACAAAACCAAAGAAGCCTGATACAAAGGTCATTGCCAGCGTTTCCCAAACGCCGCGAACCAGCAGCCACATCATCGGCTCAGACATAACCCAGTACCTCTACTTTTACGTGATGTTCTTGCAGCCAGGCAATGGCCGCCTGGGTTTCTGCTTGTGTGCCGTGCATTTCCGTCAGCATGATGCCGAACTTCACGCCACCGGCGTAATCCATTTGCGCGCTGATGATGTTGTTATTCACATTAAAGCGGCGCGCGGTTTCGGACAGCAGCGGTGCATCGACGGACTGGCCAGTGAACTCCATACGCAGCATCGGGACGCTGTCCGCGGTCGATTCTGTTTTTAAACGCTCCAGATAATCTTCCGGAATATCCAGGTGCAGCGTGGACTGAATAAACTGTTGTGCCAGTGGGGTTTTCGGATGGGAAAACACTTCGCTGACCGTGTCTTGCTCAATCAACTCACCGTTGCTGATTACCGCGACGCAATCACAGATGCGTTTCACCACGTCCATTTCATGTGTAATAAGGAGAATGGTCAGGCCGAGGCGACGGTTGATGTCCTTCAGCAGCTCCAGAATGGAACGCGTAGTGGCGGGATCTAATGCGCTGGTGGCTTCATCGCACAGCAGCACTTTCGGGTTACTTGCCAGCGCGCGGGCAATGGCCACACGCTGTTTTTGTCCACCGGACAGGTTTGCCGGGTAGCTATCGTGTTTATCACCCAGTCCAACGAGATCCAGCAGTTCGGTTACGCGACGCTTAACTTCTTCTTTTGGCGTGTTGTCCAGTTCCAGCGGCAAGGCAACGTTGCCAAACACCGTACGGGAGGCCAGCAGGTTAAAGTGCTGGAAGATCATGCCAATCTGGCGGCGTGCTTTCGTCAGTTCTTTCTCTGAAAGGGCGGTCAGTTCCTGCCCGCCTACTTCTACACGACCCTGGGTTGGGCGCTCAAGCAGGTTAACACAACGGATCAGCGTACTTTTACCTGCACCCGATGCGCCAATGACGCCATAAATTTGACCAGCAGGAACATGCAGGCTGACATTGTTCAGCGCCTGAATGGTTCGGTTCCCCTGCTGGAACACTTTGGTGATATTGGAAAGTTTAATCATTAGATTATTTTTATCGTATGTAAGTTAGCCGTGGCATTTTCTTCTGCCAGATACGGGTGATGACCGTAAACAAAACGGATGTTAAGGCATCCAGACGTCTAAATCAATCCAACTCTGTACGATGAGCACTTTATTGCGCTGCGATTCATGAGATACTAGCTGTACATGCCTTTTTCAGGAGCAAACCGGTGGCAAAATCAGTACCCGCAATTTTTCTCGATCGTGATGGCACTATCAATGTGGATCACGGTTATGTCCACGAGATTGATGAGTTCGAGTTTATCGAGGGCGTTATCGATGCCATGCGCCAGCTGAAAGAGATGGGCTATGCGCTGGTGGTCGTGACCAACCAGTCCGGTATCGCACGTGGAAAATTCACCGAGGCGCAATTCGAGACGCTGACGGAATGGATGGACTGGTCGCTGGCTGACCGCGGTGTCGAACTTGATGGCATTTACTATTGCCCGCACCACCCGCAGGGAACTGTAGAAGAGTTTCGCCAGACGTGTGATTGCCGCAAGCCGCATCCGGGAATGTTTATCTCTGCGCAGGAATTCCTGCATATCGATATGGCTGCTTCTTATATGGTGGGCGATAAACTGGAAGATATGCAGGCAGCAATCGCCGCAGGTGTGGGGACTAAAATACTTGTGCGCACCGGCAAACCTGTGACCCCTGAAGCAGAGAGTGCCGCGGATTGGGTGATTAATAGCCTGGCAGAGCTGCCAAAAGAGATTAAAAAGCACCAAAAATAGCCTTTTTGGTGAAAAGGTGAGCGGTCGAAATAAAAATGCATATTTCCGCTTGTCATTCCTCGGTGGCACCCTATAATGCGCCTCCATCGACACGGCAGATGTGAATCACTTCACAGTTAACCCGGTCGGTTGAAGAGAAAAAA
>NZ_KI973183.1:0-39551 GCF_000534435.1 Enterobacter sp. BIDMC 26
ATTCAAAACCATTGCAAAATAACACTATAATCTGTAATATGTATTACATGGAAAGCGCGGTGCTTTCCGATAAAGGCCGGTCGGCCAGGAGATTAAAATGGCAGTTAACGTTGAAAGCGTAATTCGTAAGTATAAGTTTTCCGAAGCTGTGACAATTAAGATCGCAAACGTCAGTAAATATAATGATAAGCAGGTTGAAATCCGTGATGCAGCTACAGGCCGTTTAATATGGCGTGCATGGGATTTTGAGCCATCCTTCCTGGACGAACTGGAGAAACAAATTAAACCATACGTAATTTAATAGATATAAAAGAAAAGCGTTAGGCTGCGGGAACAGTCTAACGCTCATGACAAAAAAATCACTTACAGGTAAATTTTATGTCAACCAATCAGATCATATCGTTAGCAAATTCAATTGTAAAGGGTATCCAGCAGAAGCGACCAGTTAAAACGCCTCAACTCACAGGATGGGAGCTGGAAGAAGTTTTATGGTGGGTAAAAAATCTTGGAGCAGACTTGCTTTAAGGTTACATGGGGGGGGATGCCCCCCTATTCCAAATGTGCCAGCATTTATTTATCACCGGTGCGGCCTCGATGCACATGATTGATAGCAATTATTCTCCAGCTGCGTAACCGGCAATAGTGAAATTGATAGCAAAAGGGTCATACAATGGGAAATTATACAATCAGAACTAGCGAAAAAGATGATGCAATTATCAAAGATGCCCAGGAGTATTTAGGTGTCTCAACTGTCAGCAAAGCATTTCTGGTTTCTATCAGCAAGGTTAAAGAGCAAAACGAAATGATCCTGAAGCTACAACGTGAGCTGGCGCAGGAACGCAAGCGATCTCAAAGTATGTCTGCCGGTATTGCTGATTTTGAAGTCAGTATGGCTCGCCTCTTCACGCTGAAATGATGTACAATTAACCACAGTCATAAAATCTAGTCATTCCCTCCCAAGCTTCGCCCCACACGGGGCGTTAGTCATCCGTTAGGCTGCAAAAAATTTGCGATTTACGCTAACCTCTCTTGCCTTGTGTGTATATGTGTGTATAATGGGTTTCAGGTTACGGAGGGCTTATGAAATCTGCTGACCTGTTGAAAGAGCTGATAGCCGCAGGGTGTGAACTTCGACGGCACAACGGGGGAAGCCACCAGATTTGGTGGTCGCCCATAACAGGAAAAACTTTTCCTGTTCCGCATCCGAAAAAGGATTTGCCTCTAGGTACTGTCAGGTCAATCAAAAAAATGGCGGGGATTTGATCCCCGCCGACTTTGGAGGTGAGTATGTTTTTTTCTGTCGGAGTTGAATCTCCTAAAGATGCTGATACAGCATTCGGTATAAGCGTACCGGCTTTTGATCAGTTTGATTATGGGTGTGTATCCGCTGCGGATGAACAATCTGATATACCCGTAATGGCGCGAGAGGCTATTTTAAGTATCGTGGAAGAAATGCTGCTTAGCGGAGCGCATTCTGTCGAAGATATTAAAGATGCTGGCTTTATGGTTTATTCGGCTAATGCCGAATACGCGCATTGTGACTCTTGGTTTATGATTGACGTGGATCTGTCCGAATTTGAAGGTAAACAGCAACGCGTGAATATTACATTGCCAGATGTGCTGATAAAGCGAATCGATGGATTTATCCAGGGGAATCGTTCAGCGTATAAAGATCGGAGCCATTTTTTGGCTCAGGCAGCGCGGCATGAACTGGCAAAATAACTGACATTCCGGGCACGCAGAAAAAACCACGCTTAAAAGCGTGGTTTTTTCATGTAGGCGGCAATATGCCAGCAAAAAATTGTGGCCGGTCGCAGCTGCAGCTGGCGAAATGCTGGCGAAACCCGGCATCGAGGACGGGCGCCAGGCGCAGAACTGCTGGCACTCCGGTTCTGGCCGTAGTGGTTGGCCGTCAGACGGGCGAGCAGTGCGCAGCCTGTCACTGTATGCGCGTAGCGCATGGAGGCGCGGAACGGGACGAGCATAGAGCACCGTAGCCAAATCCGCGCCTGACCCGGCGCAGCCGGTTACGATCCTGAAAGTGAGCAGAACAACCCCCCTCCCTGCAAAGCCAAAACGCGCTTACAGCGATTTTGTCACTGAGTTAAGGCCAACGCCCCGGTGAGCGGTCAGGACGGCGCTGTGCGACGTTCTGAGCGTGATTTCCGGGGTCTTAACGGGTGTGACCAGCGGGAACAGCCGTTTAGAGGCTTATCGAGTCAGAAATGAAGCGATGAATTTAGCGGGCAAATGCCCGCTATGGTGGTCATTTTGAGGGCGGTTTTTCTTGCGAACTAATGATCATATTGAGATCGGATATTGTAGATTTTGCCGCGCTATAGACAGCGAAAATAGCAGAAGCTGACAATACCAAAGAAAATGCAAGCGTACATGCGAGAACAATATTCAGTCTTCGGCTTTTAGGATCAGAAAGCTCGAAAGATGAAATTCTCGTTTGTAAGGTGTTAACTTTACCTTCAAGTTCGGCAAACACGCTAACAGCGTGTTCATCCAGAGTTTGTTTTACTGATGCTTTCAGCTCAGCTAAAACGGCCTCCTTTTTTTTGTCAATATTTTCGCTCAGTTTTGAGGCGGTCTTTTCCGCCTCTTCAACTGCATTTGCAATAATTTCGATTGAACCTGTTGTTGCCTGATTGATCTCTTCAGGAAGTGATTTTATTTGGTCGTGAAGAACCCCTAGATCACCGATTAATTCAATCAGAAGAGCATCACGCGCCGTCTTAGGTGCTCTAGCTTCTTCTTGCATGACTGCTCCTTAAGATTAAAAAAGGTTGGCATATACATCATCAAGATTGCGTTTGACGCTTTTGGCGAGTGACTTAAGGCCAAACATATCTGCCCATGTATTTCTATCTTTTGCACTTGCTTCTTTGTTTTTAAGGAGGGCTTTGTAATCGGTATCATCTGCAAGCAGAGCATCAACAGTTAGCCCCTTGATTGATAAAGCATCAAACAATTCGTTTTCATAGATTGCACATTCTTTATTTAAGGAGAATGATTTTTCTTTTTTATGGCGTGCAATGATGAATGGAAATTCATCATCAACATCAACATCTACACGATTGAAAACAACCTTCACTTTATCCGCCGGTATGCCGATACTTGCGAGAGTGTCCAGCATTTGAATTGTTTCTTTCTGCTCTTTTGTACCAGAAGTGACAGGTACAACAAAGTAATCGAATTCTTCATGAGAATCATCAAACTTGATCATATTAGTCATGAAGTCTTCAATGTTAGAGGCTCCAATGTCAATAATCGCATCGTCTTCTAGCATTATCTTTTTAAACAGCTCACGGAATTTATCGCCATTCATTTTTTCTACATCAATTCCTAAGCCTTGAGCTGTTTCATTAATGGATTCAATAGCGAATATTGTTGCGCCATTCATGCGAGGTGCTAATAAGTGTGCTGCAACGGTTGTTTTGCCAACAGTACCGGTATAGTTAAGAATTGCTACTTTCATCTTCTTCTCCTGCTGAATTTTGAAGTTCTTCTAAGTCGATGGGCTGCGATCTAAGTTTTTTCAGGTCGCTGGGGTTTCTAACAACCATTCTGGATTTATTGTCCAGCTGCCCATCGTCAGTATTTGTTTTCTCAGGTGCTACTTTATGTTCTGGTACTTTTGTTACCTGGGTGATTTCACTGAGGCAGTATTTTTTTACGTACCGAGTGAACTGCGGGTAACTCATTTCTAAATCAGGGTATGACTCAAAAATCATCTTCTGAGTTTCACCAAGCACAAGACGACTCTTTATCTCGTCAAGTAATGGAAGGAATTGGCTTCTCCCCTGTCTAGGTTGTTTACGCCAGTCTGACATGATCTACCCCATGTGTTGAGAATGGCTCCATTTTAGATGGTTATGGGCACTTAATGCAACGTAGTGCAATCTAGTGCAACCGTTACATCTTGTAATGCAATCTAATGCAATATAGTGCAACTGTCAAATGGTTTTATGCAATTTAGTGCAATCTAATGCAATCCAATGCAACTGCCGAATCAAAACAGAGGCACGTTACCGACTGTATACAAATGCCTGTCGGCCTTTGCATACAGTCGCGTGCCAAAGGGGACGCCCCTTTGAAACCCCGCCTTGCGGGAACATCATCACCAGTTATTGAGGTGTGTCATGGCTGCTAAGCAGAATAAAGATATTGTCGTGTCATTTCGCTTGATGCGCGATGAGTTCTCTCCGTTCGAACAACAGATAAAAGAATCACAACTCAGCCGTTCAGCTTTTTTTAGAAAGCTGGCGTTGAGTAAAGGTGATTCGATTAATATTGAGGTTAAAGACACCAGTAAATTATTATACCTCTTTAACAAGTCTAGCAATAATATTAATCAGCTGGCTTTAAAAATTAACTCGGCACATAAAAATGGTACAATATCAGAGAGGAAGTACACTCTTCTTTTAAATGCTCTTATCAATATTGAATCACTGATGAAAAAGGCGGTTGAGGATGCTGATTAGATGCAGAGGATATAATTCAGGTGTTAAAGAATATTTAGAAGAAGGTCAAAAGTCTGGACGCGAGCTTTCAAGGAATGAGTTAGACGAACGAGTAATACTGGACGGAAACCTAGAACTTACGGAATTGATATACAAAAGTATTCCAGATAAAGGACAGGATCGCTATCTAACTTTCACTCTTGCATTTAAGGAAGATGAAATTGAGCATGACAAACTAATCGAAATCACACAAGAATTTAAATCCTTTCTCATGACTGCCTATGAGACTGATGAATTTAATTTCTATGCTGAGGCACATCTTCCGAAGATAAAAACGATGGAAGATAAAAAATCGGGAGAACTGGTAGATCGCAAACCACATATTCATATTGTTATTCCTCGAAAGAATCTTCTTACTGGTAACGAAATGAATCCTGTTGGCAGCTATAAGCAAAATGAAAAGTATCTAGAGGCTTTTCAGGAATATATTAATCAGAAGTATAATCTCGAATCACCCAGGGATAATATCCGCGCTACTCCAACCAGTTACGCAGATATGCTTTCACGGTATAAAGGCGACGATTTCCGAGCCAAGAATAAACAATTTAAAGTAGATTTATTAGAAAGAGTGTTCAAGGAAGATGTACGGTCTAGACAAGGATTTTATGACCTAGTGGCAGAGTATGGTGAAACGAGAATTAGGAATCAAGGTAAGCCCGGTGAATACATTGCTGTAAAGCTAGATGGTGATAAGAAATTTACTAATCTTAAAGAAAGTATTTTTAGTGACGACTTTATTATTCAAAGGAAAATAACCAAGCCACCTTTGGAAAAACAAATTATTAGTAATCGCTTCTCTGAGTGGAGACAGCGTGCAGCTGAAATCAAGTATATGGATAAGATTGCCTCCCCTACTTATCGAGATAAATATTACGCCTCAGAAAGTAATGAGCGGTCAAAGATGATTTCAGATTTCACAAATCGATTCTATGAAAAATATCGAGGTCAAAATGAGTTACGAAATCAACGGCAGAGAAATAATCAGCAACGTTCTCCTGAATCTCAAAGAGGAATTGCTCCCCCATTTGCCGATCGCCTGCAAAACCTGCCCGATGGCTATGTGGCAGGTACACAATCAGGGCAAGGAAATAAAGAGTTATTGCCGGGTAATGCACGCTTACACCTGGCAAACCAGCAAACCAACGGAAATTCTGGATTGCGACGCGCTGTACGAGGAACCAGAGGAGGAGGAGGAACTTCTCCAGCTCCAAAACAACAACGTGAATCTGCAACAGCCTCCAGTGGAAGCTCGCTACGAGCCGTGGGGCGATATGCACGAAGACGATCAAAATTACAGCTGACACCTTTTCCGGTTTTACCACGCCTTAAGAATCGAATCCCAACGCTTGAAGATATTCAGCGACGTGGGGGATTCCTTTTAGATGCAGGAACGATAAAGGGTGGAAAGATATCAGTCAAATCACCTTCTATTGCACGCGATGTAAACGTTAGTACATCTTCCGTTCCCGGCTGGCTGATTAGACGAGTAAAAGAAACGGAGTCTCCTGAAAAGAATATCAACAAATTGCTACGGAGTATTGATCGTGAATTTTATGACATTAAGCGGGAGGTATTAGCAGACAAACGTTTTACATATCAAGAAAAGAACCAGCTTCTTTCTGTCATGCATTTCGAGAGGCTAAAACGGAAAGATTCCATCGTTAATAAAAAAGAGGGTTTCTCAATGGGGAGTAAAGATATTCGCCAAATGATGAGTAATAACAGGAAAAACCTATCCGGTTTTACGATTAGCGCACCTGAACCTGAAAAAGAACAACCCGCCGAAAGTCGCTTTTCTCGGGTTATGGATAAGCTTCGTAACCCTGTTAATTATTCAAAAGTGGCCGATGATTCACGTAAGTCAGTAGAACATCACCTGGATGCGAGCAATTTATACACCAAGCGCACCCGGAAAGGCCACGTTCATTATCTCGATAAGACCAGTGATAAAACATTGTTCGTTGATAACGGCCAGCTGATCACCATGCGTAAAAATGGTCTTAGCAAAGACAGTGTTGCTGTTGCGCTCGAACTTGCACAAGGTCGCTTTGGTAGCACTCTCAATATCAAAGGGTCAAAGCAGTTCAAAGAAATGGTGATTGATGTAGTAGCTGAGCGAGGTATGGACATTCACTTCACGGATAAGCGAATGAATGAAGCGTTGCAGCTGCGCCGTCAGGAGCTGGAGAAAGCTAAAGAACAGCGGGATAGCAGCAGCCGTGATTCCGCATTCACGATTGAGGGGGCGGAGCTGGAAACTGGTAGGGAATCTACCGGCAGCGAAGATCTCCACGATAAAGCTGAAAGCACTGCCCAGGATGTTGGAAGTGAGCACACCCCACTTTATCGATCTGTATCCACCCTGCAAGGTAAAATCGTTAAGCATGGGGAAGCACCGTATTTAGATAAGGAAGGTAACAGTGCAAGTTACTATGTTACCCTCAAGGGCAAGGACGGGCAGGAAACGACACAGTGGGGAGTCGGCCTAAAAGATGCACTCAAAGGATTCCGCCGTGGTCATGAAGTCTCTTTGGAGCTGAAAGAGTCCAAGCCGGTTCAAGTGCGTGTGCGTGATGAAAATGGGCATTTCTCCACTCGTGAAGCTGTTCGTAACGTATGGGAAGCGACCAGGCTTGATGGTCCACAACCGAAAAAGGCAACTGAAGCATCCAAAAGCGATGTTGTTAAAGGTTTTCGTACGGTCAATACCGGTGATACAAGCCCTGATTTAGCTTAGCGCCAAACTTTTTCCCCACTTCCAAGCCAGGCGTTGCCTGGCTTTTTTTTTGTGATCGAGATCGTGTACTTTCCTGTGTACAGATCACGTACTTTTATTTGTACTTGATCACGTATGGTTTTGTGCCTATGATTGCGTTAACAGACGTGATGAGAGGAATTTACACATGACCCAAGTTATCCATAGCCGTAGGGTTATCAGTATCACTGAGTTCCGGAAGAACCCAGTTGAGTGTGTCAATTCCGGTAAGGGCGCTCTGGCGATTATGAGCCGCAACCATCCAGCCTTTTACTGTGTACCAGCAGAAGAGTATGGAAAACTTTTAGAGCTGGCCGAAATAGGTAAAAAGCATCAATCTAACTAAGTTAACTGCCTGATTTGGCAGTTTTCTAATCTAAATTTTCATTAGATTTATTATTCTTGAGTCTAATGAAAAGTGAGATTTTCTGTTTATAGAACAGACAGTTAGGAGTTATCTTATTGCAGGCGTAGTTTGATCGTCACATTTGATCGTGCTAGATTACGCAGGCTTACGAATTGTTACGGGTGGGACGTTCCCGGTAATAGCGTCTAGGGATAGGGGGACAGGCAAATGCCAAACCCCTGAATGCAAAAACCCCCTGAAATCCTATCGAACTTGCCGGAACGGAGGATATTCAGGGGGTCGTAAAGCAGGCGCTGGCCTGGTAAGGATTATAGCAAATGTATAATCACATACAACCCCTTTGCACCGGCATAAGTGCTGGCGGGTGTGATTGAACAATCAATTAGCTCTGCAACACAATATAAACAAGTCAAAAATCCCAACCCAAAATTTGTCGAGCCAGACGACAAACGGACACTACCGTTTTGTCGAAAGCTTATGGACAAAGCACAGGGATTCACTGAGCGTTTTGACTTCCTCATGCACGTTGCTTTTTCGCGTTCGTTAGGTAAACGTCACCGCAAGCCAGCTCCTTTACGCTGTAAAGCCATTGATGCCTTACTTCAGGCTATGAGTTTTCATTACGATCCGCTGGCTGGCGAATATGGACGTGTCCAGTGTTCTGTTACGACATTAGCGATTGAATGTGACTTGGCGACGGAATCCAAGCGTGGCAATCTGTCTATTACCCGTGTCACTCGTGCGCTTGAGTCCTTAGATAAGGATTTTGGTCTGATCACATATGACACTGAGTTTGTCGCTGAACTCGGTTGTAATGCCCCTTCTAATATCCAGTTCACTCCAGCATTGTTCGAAGCGCTAGACGTATCAATGCTGTCGCTTGAGGCAGTACGCCAAAGTCGTGCCGAATGGCAGAACAAGCAACGTGAGAAAAAAGGACTGCCACGGCTCGACCTGGAAGAGCTGGCCAACCGCGCTTTCAGCTATGTACGTAATAAATTCCGTGAGTATCACAGAGAACGGCGCGAACATGGCCTAAAAAGAGCCAGAGCGAAGCGTGATGCTGAGCGCAGCCGCAAAGATATTGAGCTTCTGGTTAAACGTGAATTGACCCGAGAAATCGCGGATGGTCGGTTCCCGGCAGATAAATTGGCAGTGTTCAATGAAGTGCAGCGACGCACAAGCGAAAGAACTATCATGGCGAGAGGCAATTACAGCCGCCTTGCTCCACCAAGCTATGCCTGATTAACCCCCCTGCCCTCCGGTTGACTCCGGAGGATTCCGCTCGACCAAACACATTTATAGCTCAACTTTTAATCAGATCAGGCGACATTTGGGCAAGCTATTCCGCATAATTCCCCTTACCCAGCAACAAAATCAAACCTCGATGCTTCATTTTTAGCCGTATACGACTTATCAACATAAAACTGCAAGGGGCTATCTCCTTTAACCTCCATACGACAGCCTCAGAAAGCGCAAATCGACTTAGTTTTAAAGCGCAACAATTCTTTTAAACCCCTGCTAGATCTCTCTGTTAAAAAGATATTTATCTCTCTATTAAAAAGAAAACCTATTCGTCAGCTGTCCTGTGGACAGCGATAATGACCGCCCTTTCAGCGAGCTACGCTCGCGACGGTTCGGTTTAATGGTCGCTACGCTCCCATAGTTAGCACCCGCCAAAGGCGGGCATAGATTCACCTCTCCCATAGGTTCCAGTGTCATTAAAAATTGCTTTTATCCCGAGGAATTAAGCCTCTAAACGGCTGTTCCCGCTGGTCACACCCGTTAAGACCCCGGAAATCACGCTCAGAACGTCGCACAGCGCCGTCCTGACCGCTCACCGGGGCGTTGGCCTTAACTCAGTGACAAAATCGCTGTAAGCGCGTTTTGGCTTTGCAGGGAGGGGGGTTGTTCTGCTCACTTTCAGGATCGTAACCGGCTGCGCCGGGTCAGGCGCGGATTTGGCTACGGTGCTCTATGCTCGTCCCGTTCCGCGCCTCCATGCGCTACGCGCATACAGTGACAGGCTGCGCACTGCTCGCCCGTCTGACGGCTAACCAGGGGTCCGCTTGGAAAAAGGAAATTATCCTACGCTAAGCGCATTTTTTGCACAGATGGCTACCGACTGAACGTAACGTGTGAGTCATGATCAGAAATGTGTTAACTCTAGGAATTGACACGACTTACTGTTCGATGGGGAAATCATGTTTAGCTATCTCAAGGCTATGTATCATCAATCAAAAATTCAGGCTGAACTCAAGGCACAGATACATGAACAAACTACGGTTAATGCTATCTGTCATCACCCTGAATCAATCGAGATCATTGCGGTTTGTTCGACTGATGCGTATTACCGAAAACGTAAGGACGCTGCTTTTCTGACAACCTGTTCTGTGCTCATGCGTACTTTAAAAGATGAATCCGTACCGATGGTACTACGGAAAACAGCATGGCGATTATTGAACGAAAGATACCAACGAATTAAGTTAAATCAGGCTTATAGGATAGAAAATTTCTTGCTTGTTGCCGATTTTGAATATGCTCTCGAAGAACATGATGAACTAGCAGAGTAGTACTAGTGAGGCGATGAATACCGACAGTTAACGTGCATGTGACTTAAACGTCCGAAACCGAACGATTGCGTACACCATGCCAATAACATGTACGAAAGTAAGCAAAACTGTTAACGGACAGTCAGATCGTTCCGTACATCCCTTACGGTCAGGGGTTCGCGCTCAATGGAACGAAATCACTCGTTAAGCTCAAAACGCTTAACGTAGGAAAATTTCCGTTTTCCAAGCGGACCCCAACCACCACGGCCAGAACCGGAGTGCCAGCAGTTCTGCGCCTGGCGCCCGTCCTCGATGCCGGGTTTCGCCAGCATTTCGCCAGCTGCAGCTGCGACCGGCCACAATTTTTTGCTGGCATATTGGTTAACCCGGGCGCGATGGCCAGACTTTTTTTGACGGCAATCCGGAATGAAAGAAGGGTTGAATCTCGAAAGCATTACAGTGTATTTACAATGTATTCACTAATTATGGAATACGGTGTATTGACATAATAAATACACTTTGTACAATACAGTGTAATAACAGGGTAAATACGTTTGTGTATTTACATGATAACTACACTGTAAATCTTGAAGGAGTGCTAAATGGGTAAATCAGCGGTCTTCGGTTCAGACAAGGGCGGCGTTGGTAAAACAACGACAGTAGCCAACGTTGCCTCTGCTCTTGTAAGCAAAGGAAAGTCTGTGGGCATTCTTAAATCGGATAAAAACCCAGACTTAATCAACTGGAACACAAAACGTCAGCAAAATGGACTTCCGGCAGTTCCTGTGTATGAAGCCTATGGTGATATCAGTAAAGAAATTAAACGCCTGTCAGATTTGCATGGGGTCTTGCTTGTTGACTGTGCAGGGCATGATAGCCAGGAGTTTCGTAGTGCTCTTACTGTGGCGGATATTCTTGTTACGCTGGTAAAACCATCGTCCGGCTTTGAGCGTGACACTCTGACAGACGTAACCGATAAGGTACGCAAAGCTCAGTCGGTTAACACGCGATTGCAGCCGTGGGTACTGTTTACCCGAATTGAGGCTAACAAGCCGAGCAAAGTAAAGGATGCTATCGAACTTGATAAGTTGCTGCGTTCAGATCCTGTATGGATTCAACCGTTAAGAACTCGTATCTCAGCTTTAGATATTTTCGAAAGCGCATGTAACGAAGGTGCCGGTGTACACGATGTAGCTCGTGGAAACAGTCTAGGAAAAGCAAAAGGGCAAATAGAGCTATTCGCCCAGGAAATTGGAATACTTTAGGAATACAATGTATTTACGGTAATGTATTTACATTGTATTCCATGTGTAATTCGAGGATTAACATATGTCCATTATTTTGAAGAAACCTAGTGCCAATGTAGATCAGGTTGCAACTCCTACAGCGCATGAAGTTGCCAGATTTATAGCTGACGGCGACAAGCGCCCAGCAAAGGGAAGGGCAGTATCGAGAACATACCGGCTGAATCAGGTCTTTATAGATGTAATGGAAGCTGATGCAAAACTGATGGGGCAAGGGAATACCGACATTTTAAAAGCGGCTCTTGCAGCCTGGCAAAGTCTGGACGAAAACACAAAAAAACACTGGATACTTGAAAGTGCCAAAATGTAGCAAGTAAATACGTTGTATTTGTTGTGTATTTACATCGTAAATATGATGCAAATACATAATTAATCCGTTTACGTCACATGCAATGAGGATGGTATATGAGCGTAAAACAAGAAAACGTAACTATCGCCGTTGAGTTAGACAGTTCAATAGCATGGGCGCTTGCCCAGCTCTGTAAGCGCACAACACACTCTGATTGCGTGGAACGATCTGAATCAGAAGATGAAGCCTATCTCATGATGGATGGAGTAAATGCTGTAATGCGTGCGCTAAGCGAAGCTGGATTCAGTCCACGTTAGTAAATACACTGTATTTTATGTGTATTTCTGTTGTAATTACATTGTGCATACAAACCGCCGTCAGGCGGTTTTGCTATTCGAGTAAATGAAAGTACGTGCAATGGATAAATCCATAGAAAAATTAAGTCCCTTCAAAGCCAGAACATCCATTGCAAAGACCCGCGTGTAAGCCTCAGTGCTGCGGCTGTAACGGTGGCCGAGTAATCCCTGTAAGACCTTCTGCGGTACTCCATTCATGAGCAAATGCATCGCGAAGCTGTGACGAAAGGTATGTGGTGTGACGGTTATCGGAAATGTTACACCGTCACTGGCCGCACGTAACAGTGCTGCATTGAGCCAGTTAACCGGCGTTTGCCGGGAGGTGATCGGCCACACAGGTTGATGCTTCACACGTTTGCGCCATGTCGTCAGAAATTCCCTCATTCGTAACGCATATCCGGCATCAAGTAAGGGAACCAGGCGCGTTACAGGTTCAGGCGGTTTCCGGTAGCGCGAATCATGGTGCTCCAGCTGATGTGTTTCCTTACGTGGTCGTCCGGGGGGACGACTGGATTCCCGCTCGCGTTGCTTCAACGTTTTCACCACGGCAAGTGGCTGTGGATGCTGGCGCGTCGGTTCCAGCACAAAATCAACCGGCCTTAATGCCATCCCTTCACCCGGACGTGCGCCGGTGTTCCAGAGCGTATCGAAATACATACGCTGATTAAGATCGGGCAGGTAAGAAAGCAGTACGGCCACTTCCGGCGCGAGCAGGTATTTGGGAAGTTCACCGCCCAGCTGTGCGGCGTAATCCCTCATTGCTCTGGCGGTTTCGAGCGGCAGGGGAGCATTGCCCGGATTTAGCCAGGCGTCGCTACGTGAATTCTGCAAAATTTCGCGGGGTAAATGACTCAATTTTTAAAATCTCGCGTTCCGGACCGTCGCCTCAATTATGACCTAATCCGCGCCGGTGTCCGACTGCAAAAACTCCGATCACCGAAATTCGTTCACTGGACATTTTTTCCGGATATGCCGTTCTGTCCAGGCTGGCGACGGTGTTTTCAGGTGGTTCGGGGCAGGGGAGGGGGGGACGGCAGCAGGATGGACACTATATAGAGTCTGCCACAGCCGGTATGGACACCACATGTTGATTATCCACAGAAACGGGGGATAAAAGCGGGACGGCGCTGTATAACTGGACAGAACAACCTGAACGTCCAAAGTGGCGCAGGAGTTACGTAACGGGGGCGGTTTGCCAGCAGTTCTGCGACCGGCTGCGCATCCGGAGAGGAAATTACGCCAGCATTTTTGAGCGTGGCCGCGCAGCTGCAGCTAACAGAATGCCAGCAATTAAGCCGCTTTCCGTTCTATCTCTTTAATGAGGACATCGATTTCATTCTTTGTCGGCACAGTTGAACTAACATGAACAAATTCTTTTTCAAAGACTTCAATAAGATATTTAGCTGATTGTAAATCTTGAATAAGAATGTTTGGTTTAATGAAGTCACCGATAATTGCTTGTGCAATATGATTAACAACATCGCACGAACGTTCTACAGACTTTTTGATGTTCTCATTGAGGTGATAGTTATCGGCAGTGATATTGATACTTAGTATTGCCTTTGAAATAATACTTCTTATGCTGATCACCTTCATTGCTAGATTTATCATTCTTACTATATCCTTTCTTTAAATATTATACCAAGCCAGATCCCGTACAGCCAGCTAAACTAGGCGAAATTACCGGCGAGGGAGTTTAGCGAAAATATCCGGTAGTTCATCAACATTGCATTCCCTGACGTTGTAAACTTGATATCCATCGTCAATCACCTTATTAAGCTTCTTCATGGCATCTTCCATTGACGTAGCCGCTAAAAAATACGCATTTTCAACAATAGGGATGTCATAGCCGTATCTTCCATGTAGCCAGTATAGATAAAGTTTGTATTCCATCAGCACAACCTCATTTGAGCATCAGAGTTATATTCTTAATATACCAGGCCAGATCTTACACTGCCAGCAGAACTGGACAGAATTTCCTATATGTCCAACCGCGCGAGGAGTTGAACAAGGGGCGTAAAAAAGGCCGCTGGTGCGGCCTTATTGTGGTGTATCATCAATTACGTTAGGTCTATCTTGCAGGAAATCAGGATCTGCTTTTGCTTCCTCTTTCAAACTGCTCCATGTCGGACGCACTGGCTTAAGTATAAGCGTGTCCCCCTCTCGCTGTATCTCTAACTCGCTTACACCCTCGAAATCCATTTCACGAGGAATGCGTATCGCTCTGTTATTACCATTAGTGAATATAGATACTATTTTTTTCATACCATGCCTCCATAAAGCTAATTAGGTACAATTCTACAAGGTCAGATCCCACACTGCCAGCAGAACTTGACGGAATAACCTGAACGTCCAAAGTGGCGCGGGAGTTACGTAACGGGGGCGGTTTGCCAGCAGTTCTAAGACCGGCCAAGCATCCGGAGAGGAAATTACGCCAGCATTTTTGAGCGTGGCCGCGCAACTGCAGCTGACTTTATAACTACTCACTTGCTGACCGATAATGTCCAGTAAGCTAAACGGGCAGAAGAAAGGCCGCTGACGCGGCCTATAAGTTAAGTTGATACTTATCCCACCTGTCAAATATTTCACTGCGTGGGTATTTCACCCCATCAATGATAACGTACCCTTCACGCCCCATTAAATAACTACCATTATCAATGGCAGTATCGCTTTTATCAGGGGTGCAATGAACTAATTTTCCATCGATGAACACCGCCTGAGTTACATCTATTTTTTCTCTATGACGCTCCCATAGTTCACCGTCCTTATTACAAACAAATCCATAAATGCGCACTTGTGGATTTTGCACGATTTCAGATTTAGCTCTTGAATCTTCATTATTCTGGTCACACCCAACAAGGCCAGTTAACATAATGAGAAAGATAATTTTAATACTTTTAGATATTGTGATTGTGCTATCTTTTGCAATTTTCATATCACTCACCATTCTTAAACCATCGATTTAAGAAAATGGATGCAATTATGAATATACAGCCAAGAACTAAAGCTAACTGCCAGTACGCAGTAGAATAAGAATGTAATATAGCCCCCATTTTATTAGTAGTTGGAGCGGTAGTTTCCTCTCCAGTTACAGCCTTAGCAACTAAACCAAAAACGATTAGAGCAATCCCCCCAAAAAAGCTTTTCAAATGAAAAAATCTACTTAGCCAAGCTCCAATTCTTTGATAGGGAATAAAAAATAACCCTAAAAAGAGAAACGTTAATATAAAAAAACCTAAAATCAACCCAGGCACTTTAACCTCACTTATATTTAGTTTTGCTTTTGCAGCATTCTGTTGGCATAAACCCAATATGAACTATAGTTCACAATTATGCAAGGGAATTATGAACTATAGTTCACCGTAAAGGGGCAGCCCGGCTAAAGCATCATTCCAGTGCTGATCTCTATCCTGGTTTCCGGCAATCTTGCTGATCCAAGTTTCTGACTTCCCCCAACGGGCAGCGAGTGCCGTACGTGACCAGCCTTTTCGCTTCATTTCGGCTTTAAATTCTTCTTTTGTTGGTTTGTACATATGTTTTCTTATATGAACTATAATTCACAGATAGTATGTGAAACACATTCAATTAGCAACTGGACGGAATAACCGGAACGTCCAGTATGTTGAGAGGATTACGTAACAAACAGGGTTTGCCAGCAGTTCTGCGACGGGTGCCAGCTGGCGCCACGGATATTTGCCAGCATTTTTAAGCATGGCCGCGCAGCTGCAGTAGACGAAACGCCAGCAATTCTATAGGGATTCGGGGAATTATTTATGGTTCGATTTTAAGATATATATATTTTCCCCGGCTTGCTTAAATGACAACACCCAGGCGACGGTAGAGGCAAAACTCAATCCTGCCATGTTCCATAATTGCCCCTGCGTAAATTCGGCGCTATGAAGAACAAGACCAAAAAAGAGATACAGGCTTAAAATCATGAATAAAACGCCTGTAAAGGTGTTAAAAATCATCCAAAACATATTATCACCTGCTAATCAGAACCATGAAAAAAGTGCAAACCCTGCTAAAAAAAGGCCGGTCACAGTAGCTACATTACTAAGTAGTCCCTTGCTAAAAATAGATGTGAATGCAAGTAGCAGGATTCCAGATATTATATAGGCGTTAATTATGGTTTCGTTACCAAACATTTGTCACCCTTCATTTTATTTTATAAACTGCCATACTGACGCCGGGATTTTGTCATAGAGTTTATTCATGGTTAATTCGGCCAAACGATGATCTGCTGCCGAGTTGAATGTTTCTAAATCATCTACAGAAAGAGAGTATCGGTTTTTCTCAATTATTTTTTCCAGTGTATCTAAGCAATTGCAGCGTCTTAACTTCATTAGCCAATCTATTTTATTCATACACTTAGAATTCTCCTGTTGCATTTAGTAGCCTCAATCATGAGGTAAGTAGGCATAGCAGCTGCCGTACCACCCCTGGAAACGGCAACTGCTACTAATCAGTTCCACCCCGGATACTGATCTTCGAGGATTATAAGAGGATATTTGGTTTTTTGAACAGAGAAAAGATAAAGAAATTTAGTAGCGTCCCACTAAATGCTAAGGCTTCAAAGAGGCTGGTAATTCATCGTTGATCATGATTTCCGTCCTCTTGCTTAAGAGTGATGATACTGTTTCGAGTGCAATTTTGAGTTCCTTTTCAGCTCTCTCCAATTCGCTGAGTTCGGATGGGTTAAAACGGAATTTTTTATACCTTTTATGTATTGCTAACAGTTGATCAGCTAAAACATCGTCACGGCAGTAAAGATAGCACTCAGGGACATCCAAAACTTCAGCAAAGCGACAAGCTTGTTGAAAGTTGGGGCTGTGTGTATCTGTCTCATAATGCGAGATTCTACTGACGGTCAGTTCATCGATACCAGCACGTTTCGCCAGTTCTGTCTGGGTCATGTGCGCCGCTTTACGTGCGGCCTTCAATCGCTTACCAATCATGCCATTCCTCCGCAATCGGTATCGAGGGAGTTTAGGCGTATTAACACTGTGATTTTATATAGATATTCTAACAATTTGCTGTTTAACTAACAATGTGGCCTAATATTATCGGCAGCAAAGCCTGATAGGTTTGATCGTTTAAACCGATCAATGTCAAAAGGATTGATCAATCAAAACAATTAGACGAAAGATCAAACAACCCTCAAACTTAGGGAATTAATAATCTTAAATATTCTAATAAATGTACTGCTTCTAGGGATGAGGCAGTGCGCTAGCTATTGCATTTCAATATCTTATGACATTCGGAGGCCTCTATGCAGGACACATTTACCGATGCCTGGTATCTTCTGCGCTGCCGTCAAAATTATTGGAAAACCATACAGCAGAACCTTAATGAAGCAGGGCTTAAAACTTGCTGCCCATTAATTTTAGAACGTAGACGACGGAGCGATAAAAAAAATGCCTACAGACTCATAAACTCACCGGCATTTCCCGGTTATATCTTTGTAAGATTCAACCCGGCCAATATCCATACCACTGCAATTAAGCGCATACCCGGAGCGATGGATTTTGTCAGATTCGGTAACGAAATCGCAACGATATCTCAAGCCGAAATAGAAGCCTTAAAGCTTGTCCATTTTGAACGTCCTCAAGAGAAAATTAATCTACCCAGCGAGTTAAAAAAGAAGATAGAAAAAATTACGTCAGCAGAAGAACCCGCTGTTCGCATTGACATTTTATTTTCGATGCTGGAGTTACCTACACGTATATCACGGAGCAATAATGCCTAGTAAAGCGCAAAACAAAGATAAACCGGAAACAAAATACTCAAATAATGTTTATATCGCAGCGGAGCCGCGACAGAAGCTTGAGGAACTATGCACAGAAATCGGCTACGAACGTAGAAAAAACATGCCAGCTTCAGCATTCGTAAGATACCTTATCGAAAATTTTGGTGAGCAGGCAAAAAAGAAAATCCTCAAAAACAGCGACAATTAACAAATCAAAGGTACGGCCATGATCTCTACAGCGACTTTTCTGGCGCTGGCGATTCAGTGCGCTCCTGATGTTGCCCCTGATACTTTAGCCCGGATAGTAAAAACTGAGTCTGGTTTTAATCCGTGGGCAATAGGAGTTGTAGGTAAGTCGCTTAAACGCCAACCACAAACGAAAGAAGAAGCGTTAGCAGCTGTCAAACAGCTTGTTAAGGAGAAAGCAAATTTCAGTATCGGTCTAGGGCAGATCAATCGCCAGTATTTTGATGCCGATAATGCTGAAGCAGTATTTTCTCCATGTACAAATTTGAAAATGAGTTCGGATTTATTAAAAGATTGTTACGCCAGAGCCTTAAAAGGTTCGGGTGATGAACAACAGGCTCTTTTGAAGACATTTTCATGTTACTACAGCGGTAATTATACAAGGGGGTTTGTAAAGGAAAATAACGGTACTAGTTATGTTGATAGAGTGGTAGCCGTGAATACAACAGGTATTAAGGTTCCCGCTTTAAATGATAATGGAATACCTGATCAGTCTCCCAGACAAGAACGGCCAACGTACGATGCCTGGGATGTTTTACAGCAATATCCAAAATACAGCGCACCAACGCAAAGCAATAGCGCTCCAACGCAAGGCATAAGCGAACCGTCTGCTGATACAACTCAAGAGGAACAAACGGATGTTAAAAGTTAACCATATGAATAAGTCAACATTGAGAAATTACCTTGTGGTAATTCTGATGTTGGCTTTTTCACCTTATGCATTAGCTGCCGGTGATACTGGTTGGTTGGATACTCTTAATCAGTATGCAAAGAATATTCAAATTGGCCTCTACACACTGGCGGGTACGATAGTTTTGTGCTGTGTAATTGTTTCTGGTATCCGTTTGGCTATTTCCCGCATGGCTGGGAATCACGATAAAACTTTCTGGGATTATATCGGTGATTTAAGCATGGCAATCTGGATTGGCGGTGCGATTGTGTTCTTCACGGCAATGTGGCAGGTATTCGGCACTACTTCCTGATTCGCGGGGGATAATATGGACGAGCAGGACTTATCTTTTGACAGTTACAACGCGATGGGGCGAGCAGCATCTTATGCTGGCGTTCCTCAATTTGTGCTGTTAGGGATAGTTGGTCTGGGTATTGTCATTACCGCTCTCAGTTGCACACTATTTGGCTGGTTCGGTTTGATTGCCCTTATTATCCCCGTAACCATGTTTGTTGTTGTCCGTATCATTTGTGAGACAGACAGCCGCTTTCTTACTCGCCTCCGCTTTATGCTGAGGCGGTATATGCGAAATATGGTCTATGGGCGAGCTTTATTAATTACCCCTTGCAACCCTCGATGGAATAATTTTTATGGCAGGCGAATTACGCAAGAAAGGTTTATCACCAGAAAATAGAGTGCCGTGGTTACATTATCATGTACATGAAAACATGGTTACTTTATCCGGTCAGAGGTTACTGAGTATCGTAAGATTCAAAGGTGTTTCCTACGGTACGAAAGAAAAACCAGAGCTTAATAAATTATTCAATAATGAAAACAGATTCTTCCTTTCTTTAGGTAAAAAAGAAGGGAAGAATTTAATGATACAAACGTGGACTACCAAATCCTCCATCAGCCTTGATGCTGAATACAAAATGGATCTCCCAGTATTTCAGGATTTTGTAGATACCTACACCGCACCATTTCGGAAAGGTAAGTATAGGCAGGTTGGTTATACTGTTGCGTTCATTTTGAAGTATAAAGACCTCGATGAAGGTATTGGCCGAATGAATGACATCCTCATTATGGTCAATAAAATGCTTGATGCCTTTGAACCTTCAGTATTAGGTATGGAAGAAAGCGCCAATGGGTCTGTGTATTCTCAGGTTGGCCGATATGTGTCGATGTTGTTGAACGGCGAAGAGCAGAATGTTATGGCCTCCTCGACACGCTTAGGGGATGCTGTGATCGACAGCGTAACTAATTTCGCACCGTATGACTATGTGGAGAACCGGCCTAACAGTGGTGGAGCGCGTTATGCCACTACCTATGACCTCCGCGATTATCCGGCCAAAACAGTTCCTGGAATGTGGGATGAAGCTATAGAGGAACAGTTTGATTTTACTCTGGTGCAAACTTTCATGTTTGAGGACAGAAATAAATCAAAAGTAAATTTCAAAAAACAAACTGTGGATCTGACTTCTGCTGAAGGTGAAACGAAGCAAACCAAGCAGCTGGAAGACGCTGTGCAGGATATAACGCAAGGTGACAAGCTTTTTGGCCGCTATCACGCAGCTCTCATTGTGTATGGCGAAACACCGCAGAAAGCCATTGAGAACGGTGCTACGCTGGATTCTATATTTTCTGCTCGCGATACCCGCTTTATCAGATCAACTGTGACAAATGACGATACTTACTACTCGTTATTTCCCGGTTGCACTATAGCGATGTATCCGGTTCCTAAATCAACAGAAAATCTGGCATGTGGTTTTTCGCTTCATGCTTCTCCAGTCGGAAAAGCAGATGGAAACCCGCCCGGAGATGGTAAAGCATGGATGCCATTTCGTTCAGCCACTGACGCACTTTACTTTTTTAATGCGCATAATAGCCCTGTAGGGAAAAACAATACTGGCGAGCGTATGCCAGGGCACGTTTCCGTTGTCGGTATGACGGGGGCGGGAAAGACAACTCTTGAAGGAGAGTTAGTCTTATTTGCGAGTCGATGGAATCCTATGTACTTTGGTCTGGATTACAACCGTTCTTTTGAAAATTTACTCAGGGCGCTTGATACAAAATATTATGTAATTTCGCCGGGTGAAGATACGGGAATTAACCTGTTTCAACTGGAAGATACGCCAGCTCTCCGTACTCACTTATTTGACCAAGTGCTCACAATGGCCGGGGGAGGAAGCGAAGCCGAACAGAAACAAATACGCAGCTCTATCGATGCGGTTATGTCGCATTCTGTGGTTGAGAACAGAGGTATGTCACTCCTGCTGCAAAACATAGCGCCTACAGAAGATGAAAACTGTCTTCATGTGCGCCTGGCGAAATGGTGTCGAATCTGTCCTGATGGCTCAACAGGCCGAAATGCATGGGTTTGTGACGCAGCTGTCAACCGCTTCGATCCTAAGAAGTTCCGGCGACTTGCGTTCGATTGCACGCAGATAATGAAGAAAAGCTTCTTTATGAAAAATCGGGATATCATGGAGATATTCCTGAATAATATGTTCTTCTTGAAACGAATGATGCATGAGTATCAGCCGGGAAATTTGCTGATTAACATGATCGCTGAGTGCTGGATACCACTCTCGTTTGAAAGTACAGCAGATTCACTTAAGGAGGTTCTAAAAGCTGGCCGAACAAGGGGCGAAATATTGATAATGGACACTCAAAGCCCTGAAGATTTAAGCGAGAGTGAACATGCTCCAGCGGTAATTCAGCAGGTAATTACGCAAATATGGTTAGCAAATGATAAAGCTGATGAAAAGCAATATGCGAAGTTTAATATTAAAGGGAAAGAGTTCGAAATAATTTCTAACTTTAACCCGTTAGCGCGTGAATTTCTTATTAAGCAAGGGCAACAGTCAACGGTACTATCATTTGATTTACCCGATGATTTGAAATATTGGCTACCTATCCTTTCTACAACCATTGGGAAAGATGGTAATGCGGCTATTGCTGCAAGTGTCAGAGAGAGATTAGGGACAGACGATCCTGCTAAGTGGGTACATGTGTTCCTTGATGAAATACAGAGAATGAAACAAACAGAGGATTAGTTATGAAAATTAAGGTTATTTCAACATGCCTGTCACTCATTTTATATGCAGCACCGTATTATAGTTATGCTTCAGGTATCCCAACGGTTGATGTGGCAAATATAGCTCAATTGGTTTCCAACGCTCAGCAGCAAGCTCAGCAGGCGCTGGATCAACTGAATGAAACGAAAGCAGCTATCCAGCAGGCGAAAAGCCAATACGACCACTATAAAAACTTAGTTACAGGTAATAACAAACTTGGTGATTTCTTAAATGATCCACTTTTAAACAAAGTATTACCTCTCAACGACTGGAATGATATTTATAGCGATACAAAAAATCTTGCTGATTTGCGCAGCCGCTATGGATTGACTTCCAGTGATCCGAAAGTACAGCAGGCGTTCGATAAGTTGCTGCAACAAGCTGGCGCTCTGGAAGATACCTACAATGCCTCTTCACAGCGTGTAGATAATGCTGAGCAATTACGTCAGCGATTAAATACGGTTCAGACTCCGCAGGAGCGCGAAGAGTTGGCATTACGCTTACAGCAAGAGCAGCTGGAGCTGCAAAACCAACAAATAAAGTTGCAAAATATTCAAATGCTGATGGATCAAAAAGAAAAAATTGAAGATAAAAAAAGGGCGCAGGCGTTTTGGAATAAACTCGAAGGAAATCCTTGATAATCGTCATAAAATCGGCTTTATCTCTCTTTAAAAATTAAAGGTAATATGCAATAATGTGGTTGTATATTAACGAGGGATAATAAATGAAAAAGTTTATTTGTGCGTTTGCTGTGATTTTGTCTGCGGTAGTAATTTCGGGCTGTGATGATCAACAAAAGGTGACTGATGGCTTTTCTGGTCAATGGAAAGCTGTCAGTAAGGCAGATGGTAGCGCATTACATCCAAAATACAGCTCTGTTATGAATATAACTTGCACTGAAGCCGCATGTCATATCATAAACAAAAAGAAAAGTGTGTTGAGCGATGATGAATTAGTTAGCAATTCCGACTGGAACATCAAAGATAGTTCAACTTTGATGAAAGGCAACGGTATTGCTTCTATTTACATCAAAGACAATAAACTAATTGCAAATGATGTTATGTATGAACGTCAGAAGGAGTAGTGAATGGCTATAGAGTTAGAAATTGCACAAACTCTATACCGGGCTATCGATGATGCATTATCAGGAATAATTACAACCGGCACCGCAAATCTCATGATCGGTGTCGGTTCTCTTTTTGGTGCTTTCTGGCTTATCGACAGAACGGTAAATTCAATCAACTGGTATTTTCAGGGTTTTAATGGGATATTGCAGAATGAGATAATGAATGCAATAAAGTCTGCTTTTATTATCTATAGTGCTTTTCACGTTGGATGGTACATGAAGGTTGTTGTTCCTTTCGTCAGTGATATGCCTACATGGACAATACAACAATTATCAGGAGTACCAATAGGAACCAATCAAGTAGATGCTTTAATAAATACCTACCTTAATGGATTGTGGGAATTTATCAAAAATATTGATTTTGATCCTATCTTCAACTTTAAAGAAAGTATTGCTAGTGTCCTCGTATTGATTTGTTTCTTGCTTGGCGGAATCCCGTTCCTCGGAGTTTGTGTTGCCACCTTAATGACACTTAAAGTCGCTACATCGCTTTTTTTGGTTGTCGGTCCATTATTCATTGCGTTCGGCCTGTTTGATCAGACGAGGCAGTATTTTTGGGGGTGGGTGTCTCTTATGGGGGGATTCATGCTAACGCAAATTATTTTCGGTATTGCAATCACACTGGAAATAAGTTTCCTTAATTCCTTTGTTTTAACCTCAGATCCAAACGGAGCTATGAGTGGTTCGTTTAAAGGAGCATTTGCCCTACTGCTCTATTTCGGCACATTCACCGCCATCGCAACGGAGATACCCAACTACGCAGCTTCTGTTATGGGAGGCGCGCCAAGCGGTGCTCATGGCCTTAAAAAGCTATTCCTTAAAGGCACAGGTTTAGGAGCTGCTCAGCGCTTTGCAGGCTCATTCAGAAACCGTATCCGTTCGGCTTAACTACCGAAGTATCCTAAAAATGGGGGCTAGCCCTAATGACAATGAAACATATTACCTGTCTATTCCTTTCTCTTTTTGTTTTGTCTGGTTGTGTATCAACAACCAATAAAAACATTCATGCAGACGAATGGATAAAGGTTAATAAATACACCGGAGATTGAAATGTTCAAAAGGAAAAAGAAAGACGTAATTGAACAGTCCTACAACATTGAAAAATACAAGGATAGTTTCACCCCCGAAGAAGCAAAAGAAATTAGTCTGGCAGTTCGAAGCTATACATATGCCGCTCAGTTTTTTGAAAAGCATATTGCTGAGGAAGAAAAGGCTAAAGTAAAACAGTTTAAACGGCTTTGCATTTTTTTCGGTGGTCTTGCGTTCATGTCGGTTGCGGCTGTTTTATTACTCACTCCACTGAAAACAGTGGTTCCCTATGTAATCCGTGTTGATAATAATTCCGGCTATACCGATATAGTACGTACTGGTGCCGACCAGAGTATAGCTAAAACTGATGATGCTTATTGGTCGATGACATATATCCTGAACCGAGAAAGTTATGATTTCTCCAATCAGGATTTACGGTCAAAATTTGTTGAGCTTACTTCATATGCTGACGTATTTACTGAGTATAAGAACTTCCAGTTATCCAAGAAGGGTTATCTTGAGGTTTTAGGTGATAAACAGCAAATCAGGGTCAGTATACGTAATATTAGTGAGCCTGTGCCAAGTGTAGATGGAAAAACAACATCTATTCAGATTCGCTTTGATAAAAATGTTCTGGATAATGTGGGGCAGCCTGTTGGGAGCATCCCTCCGACAACCTGGCTTGCAACTATTGTCTTTGATTACAACAAACCACCAAAAATTAAAAAGGAAGAGTGGATGAATCCTCGCGGGTTTGCTGTACGTTCTTACCAGCTGAATCAGGAGGTTGGATATTAGTAATGAAAATTCAACTACTGGCGTTCTTTGTTATTTCAGCCATCGTTTCTTCAGCACAGGCTGAAACGTCCGGCAGAGGAACCCAGCTTGACAGGCGCATCCAAACAGCCACCTATTCACCAGACAACGTTTTTCGAATTAATGCTTCAGTTGGGCGAGCAACCATTGTCCAGTTTGAAGATGGCGAAACCATTCGCCGCGATAACGGTATTATGGCTATGGGTGATCCAAGCGCGTGGGAAGTTGGTCCTAATAAGTCAGGCGATGCGGTGACAGTAAAACCTAAAACGGATCAGGAGCCAGATACCAACTTTATAATTAAGACTAATAAGCGAACCTATGTTCTGGAACTGAAATTAGTTACGGATATTTCAAAAACAACCTATCTTTTGAGGTTTAATTATCCGAGACCGCCAGCGCCGGTTGAAAGTCCTTTTGTTGGTCGTGACCTGAATCAAAATCCATGTTCCGGTAATCAGAACAGACGTTATGAGAAAAAAGGCGACCTTGCTATCTCTCCTTCGGAAGTTTGGGATAATGGTACTTTCACATGTATGCGATTCCCGACAAATGCGCCTCGCCCTGTTGTCTATGAAGTTTTACCGGATGGGACTGAGACATTGGTAAACTCGCATACCGTTAACGATATTCTGGTAATTCATAGCGTCAGCACCATGTATAAATTACGTCTGAACAAACTAGTTCTTGCTGTTAGAACTCGCGTGAACAATACCGGGTATTACAACTACAACGGGACTACTACAGGCGAGATAAGAGAGGTGAAGAATGACAGAAAATAATGAGTCAGATGATCTGTTTAAAAACTTACCTCGCGGTGATTTCAATTTATTAGGAGTCAAAAAAGATAAGAAACCTAAAACAAAGATAATTTTGGTTATTGGCGGAGGTGTTCTTTTTCTGTTTATTGCTATCAGCTCTATTTTCTTTTTTGCATACAAGGCTATGCAGGCGAATAACCCTAATCCCGTCGATGAAACGAACGTGAAAGCAGATGCGGCATTGAATTCAAAACCCATTTCAGATGATGAGCTTCAAAAACGTAGAGCTGAAATTTTAAGGAGAAAGAAAGAAGAGGAGGCCAAAACTCCGCCTCAGCCAGTACAGACGACTCCCGCCATTGTAGCTGCCACGGGTAAGCAAGAGCCACCACCGCCGAGTGCGGCTTATTTACGTAAACTTAGCGGCGGAATCACGGTACAGGAAACGGGGGGCGGCCAGTCAGTTTCTTCAAGCGGAGATAGCAGCGAGCAGCAGACAGCTAACACAGCTGTCGTCGCACCTGAAGCAGCTGCAGCGTTGAATCAAGACAGTGATAGCGCTGGTTTGGGAACTCCAGTGGATAACAGCAGGGGAAATCTTTCTAATTTAAGAGGAACCAGCTATGCATCAACAAGCGCTTACATGTCACCTGATCGTAAATTCCTCTTAAAGAGAAAATCTAATCTGCGCTGTGCGCTTTATACGGGCGTTAAAACGGATCATCCGGGCTTTGTTAAATGCATTTTGACGCAGCCGCTGTACTCGTCTGATGGCAGCGTTATTCTGGCCGAAGCTGGAGCTGAGCTTGACGGGGAGCAGAAGGTCGAAATCAAGCCGGGGCAATCCAGTGTGTTTACAACATGGACGGATCTTGAAACGTCTGTAGGTGTGAGGGCGAGCCTCAACGCGCTAGGAACTGGTGCTATGGGCGAAAGCGGTACCAATGCCTATGTTGATAATCACTATGGTCAACGTTTTGGTGGTGCTGTAATGCTCTCCTTTATTCAGGATGCTTTTGCTTCAGCTGCGAATGCAACGAAAAATAATAATTCCACCTATTCATTCGATAACAGTGAAAGTAATGCTGAAAGTATGGCAACAAAAGCGCTCGACAGTAGCATTAACATTCCTCCTACGGGATATGTATTACCGGGAACGGTTATTAATGTGATCGTCGCTCAGGATGTGGATTTTTCTTCAGTGTTTAAAACACGCCCTCAGCGTTAATAATATTGGGAATTAAATATGAGTTTTGATAATGCAACGCTTGCTCGTGACTTTCTTAAACAAAGTGGTGTGCATGAGTGCCTTAATCGTGAGGGGGTCAGGGATGTTGCCATTAACCGGCCTGGCGAGATATGGCTTGAAAATGAGAATGGCTGGGTCAGGGAGGAAAGGCCTACGCTCGATTTGTCTATGTGCAGCCGCCTCGCTAACGCGCTCGCTGCATATAACAATCAGAGCCTAACCGTCAAATCGCCAATCAAAACAGTTGAGTTGCCAGATAACGAACGTGGACTGATCGTAATGGCTCCAGCATGTGAGCCTGGCACGTTGTCGATGACGTTCCGTAAGCCCTCCAATGACCGTTATACGCTTCAGGGATATATCGATAGCGGTCGGTTTAATGAGGCTTTAGCCCTTACTGGACGCGGAACAGAACTGGAGGAATGGCAGATTTCTCTAAAGCGCTTCCATGCGCAAAAAGATTGGCTCAATTTTTTCATGCTTGCGATAGAACGCCGTCTTAATATCATTATCTTTGGTGGTACCGGCTCAGGTAAGACGACGTTCGCGAAATCACTTGTAGATTTGTTCCCTGTACACCGGCGGATGTTGACTATTGAGGCAGTGAACGAGCTGAAGATGCCCTATCATCCAAATCATGTGCATTTGATTTATGGCGATATCATCACCCCGAAAGAATTGGTTTCCTGCTCGTTACGAATGAAGCCAGATCATATATTTCTTGCAGAATTAACCGGTGATGAAGCATGGGATTTCATGGAGCTTTTAAACACCGGCCATCCGGGAACGATCACTACAGCACATGCCAATGACACTCTTTCAGGTTACGGCCGCGTATGCGGAATGATTAAGCAATCTCCTGTGGGGATGGGGCTTGATTATGAGTACATAGAGCGTCGCGTTCGTACATCTTTCGATATTGTGCTTTATATGGAGCATACCCGCATTTTAGAAGTTCATTATGAACCAGAAACTAAACTTCGATTGCTTAATGCTGCGAGGTAACGATAAATGAAAAAGTATCTAATATGGACAGTGATATTTATTTTCACTGTAATCCTCTCTGTCATTATCGGTAATTATTCAGGCGGCGCTTTATATCTTTACTTGGCTGGAGCGCCAGCAGGCAATGTGACATGGGATACGTTATATAATGGTGTCCATCTGCCTTATAAACATCCAGACTTTTCAAGTGCTATATGGGGGAGTGTTCTCGCCGCATGGATTGTATTCATTCCCGTCTTAATTACCGTTGTGACTATCTGGTTATTTTTGCTTCCTAAAAACAAATCTCTTTACGGAAATGCAAGGTTTGCTACCAATAAGGAAATGGAAGTATTCCACTATAAAGGTGATTACAATTAATTTTCGTGAAGGGTGATTTATGAAAAAAGCGAAGCAAAAGAAATACCCCGGCATTATCTTAGGAAAGCATCCCACAAAAAATATATTTTTAACCAGCTATGGTCAGACTTTTGTGCTTCTTGCAGCGTCACCGGGGAGCGGTAAAGGGGTTAGCTTTATTATCCCAAATCTTCTTTCGTTTCCCGATTCTGTCGCAGTCAATGACCCAAAATTCGAAAACTGGAATATCACTTCTGGTTTCCGAGCTGCATGTGGGCATGAGTGTTACCGGTTCTCTCCAGAACTACTCGAAACACATCGTTGGAATCCTTTAAGCTTCCTGGCAACAGATGAACTTGATCGTTTTGGAGACATTAAATCCTTATCCTCCACATTGTTCGTTGACCCTGATGGAAAAAATCAGTCCTTCTATAACAATGCGGGTAAAATCTGTTCAGCAATAATCCTGTACCTCATGGAGACTCCTGAACTGCCATTAACGCTTCCACAAGTGTATGAAATAACCAGCTTGGGGGATGAACTACCTGGCTGGATTACAGATACCATTGAGGCGCGTGAGAATGCAAACAGACCTCTTTCAGACGAGACTATTCGTGAGCTGATGATTGTCGTTGCAATGTCAGCGAATGAAAAATCGTGGGGGATTTATACAGATATTCTTTCTGAAATTCTCGGCGTTTATGGTGAGAAAAAAGTTGCCTGGGCAGTATCTGGAAACGATATAGATTTCTCCAAAATGCGCGAAAAAAGAATGAGTGTTTATTTCTCTGTTACCGAAGGGGCAGTAGAAAAGTTCGGTACACTCATGAATTTATTCTTCACTCAACTTATGCGAGCTAATTCAAAAGTTCTTCCTGAAGATGGAGGCGTTGATGAAAATGGAGAGCCTATACTGAAATATCAGATAGGCATGTTTATGGATGAAACAAAAGTGATGGGGCGTATAAAAGCATTTGAGAATGGTCCCGCACTGCTTCGCGGATACGGATTCCGATTTAATTTTATTTTCCAGAATAAAGACCAACTCCGCGCACGTAATATGTATGGTACTGAAACAGCCAATGCCATGATGAATGCATTTCACGTAGAAATTGTGTATGCGCCACCAAAGCAGGATGTAAAATCAGCGGAGGAATACAGTAAATCTCTTGGTACTACTACTGTCGATGTTGTCAATCATTCTGATAATTTTGGACATAAGCAACGTAGCCGGACTAAAAGCAGGTCTAAACAGTCTAGGCCGTTGATGCTTCCGCAAGAAATTCAGGAAATGCCTTATGACGAAGAGTTGATATTTGTTCAGGGGACAAGAAAATCCAGGCCGTTAAATATTAAAGCCAGGAAAATATTTTGGTATGAAGAAGAGGTGTTTACTGCTCGTGCAAATATGCCAAAGCCAAATATTCCACTTGCTTCTCCAGCACAACTTTCTGGTCTTGTTGTTTCTATGCGGAAAAAAGAGCAGGCGATTAACGCTGACTTTAATGAAGATTTTTCCGCATTGATTAATGAGGAACAAAATAAAAGGCTCTGAAATGATAAATAAAAAGGTATTCATAGTCGCACTGGCCGCTAATGCAATTACAGCTTGTAGTTCGCCGCCAAAATTAACTGAACCAGATGGCGACTGGATTAGTTTTGATGTACCTCAATCTCAACAGGTAACACCTCAGCCAGTTAAGATTAGAAATCCTTTCGCTGAGGACATGGCTAATCCAAAAAATTCAGCCGTAAGTGATAAAAATGAAATTAAGCCTTTGCTAACTTCTTCAACGAGCACATTACCAATGCTCGTTAAGTCCGACGGTAAAAATGTTCCGCTTTATAAAGCTCTCAAAGCAATAGTTCCTGACTCCATGACGGTAAGGCTTGCACCAGATGTAGCGCAAAACTTCCGTTCCTCTGTTTCATGGAGTGGCGGCGATCAGTGGCCTCATGTTTTACAAAAAATGCTCGTTGCTAATGGCCTTAAGGCTGATGTGAACAGTTCCCGAGGAGAAGTTATTGTTCAGTATGCTCAGAAGGTCAGCGTACCTGTGAAAGCTCCTCATGGGCTACCAGTGCAACCGACCAGTACAACAGCAGCTGTTAAAGCTAATACAGCTACTTTTCTTAAAACGCCGCTTATCCCGAAAGTAACAGAAGGGACTAAGCCAGCGATGTTGGATAAATCAACTCAACAGGGGAAACATGATCCTGTTATCAAGGTTCCGCCATTAGCTAAACCTGCGCCGATTTTTAAACCGTGGACAATGGAAAAAGGAACAACGCTTAAAGCAGGTTATATGGCATGGACTTCAAAAGAAAATTGTCCAGTAGGTAAAGGTAAATGGTCTGTGCGCTGGGAGACTGATACAGATTATCCGATTGATTACCCACTTTCATTTAGTGCCTCAAATTTTGAAGACGCAACCAGCCAATTATTTAATTTGTACAGGAAAGCTCAAGCGCCGCTTTATGTAAGCGGATATCGAAATCAATGCTTAATTATTATTAGCGACAGAAAGTGAAACTATGAAAAATAAATCATTAACTTTAATCGCCACCGCTTTATTGCTTTCTGGGTGTGCTGTTCAGCGCATGAATGAAGTTAGTAAAGACGCGGGAGATACCGCAATCAAAGCATCATCGTTGATTCAGCAAATGGGTGATAATTATCCTGTAGTGCAGTTTCAGAATAGTCAGTATGTGAATACAGCCCCATTACCTAAGCCTAAATATGAAGCTCCTCGTGAAGTGGTAAGTTGCCAGGTGACTTACAAGACGGCTAAGCCACAGGATATTTTCCAGTTTGCTCAGGATATGAGCGAGCAGTGTCGAATCCGGGTACGTGTTACTCCAGATGCTGCGGCATATTTAAGCGCGGGTGGCGAAAGTGGCTCAAAGACTCAGAGGTTATCTGCTGTTCCTTCACCAGTAATGAACAGCGGTGAAATGAAACCTCTGGCGATGTTTGGTGCAGATGGCAGCAACAGCCAAACATCAACTAACTCGGGCGTAACGCGTACTGTTTCTGACGTGAGTTATACAGGGGCTTTAGGCGGGCTACTTGATTTAGTTGCTGGCCGTATGGGGGTGTCATGGAAATACGAGGACGGGAACGTTGTTTTTTACTATCTGGAAACGAAGCGATTCGATATTCAGCCTGCCGATGCCAAGTATGATCTAACAGGGACAGTTACAAGCGGCCTGTCTAATGCAACAGGTACAGACAGCGGTAATGGAGGGGGAACATCCAGCTCCGGTGTTTCTGGCTCAGGCGGTTCAACGATGTCCTCCACAGTAGCAATGGGGAACAACCTTTATAAAGACCTCAAAGAAACTGTACAAAGCATGTTAACGCCGGGTGTGGGTCGGCTGAGTCTTAACGCGACCACTGGCACGCTGATGATTACAGACGTCCCTGATGTAGTACGTCGCGTTGGTGACTATCTTGATGATGAGAACAGTACCCTGAGCCGTCAGGTGATCTTGAAGGTGGTTACTTACACTGTAAATACAGATGTAAGTGATATGGTCGGCATAGACTGGAACCTTGTCTGGAAATCCTTGAATGGGAACTACGGCATTAAGCTTGCCAATACAAACAGTGGCGTAGCCAGTGATGCCATATCGGGTGGTTTTAATGTATTGGATACAGCTACAGGGTCGGCAGCACAGTTCGCCGGATCATCCTTCCTGCTTGATGCCCTTTCAAAACAGGCGAAGGTATCGGACGTTAAGACCAGTACAATAATGACAACTAACATGGCCGCAGCGCCGGTGCTTGTCGGTCAGCAAACGACTTACCTGAAGGATGTAACAACTACGGCATATGCTACCGGTGACGCAACTGTTCCATCACAGTCACTTACTCCGGGAAGCGTGACAACCGGGACAAACATTACAATCCTGCCAAAAATTCTGAAAGATTCAGATCGTCTGATGCTGAATATGTTTATGGATATATCGAGCCTTAAACAGATTCGCACAATTACGTCTGATACACAGAAAATTGAAGCGCCTGATATTGATACTCGCTCATTACAGCAACGTGTATGGCTGAAGCCAGGACAAACACTCATTATGTCAGGCTTTGAGCAGAACACAGACAACTCAAACCGTCAGGGGGTTGGATCACCAAGTAATATTTTATTTGGCGGTTCACTGTCTGGAGCAAAAACAAAACAGAGCTTTGTTATTACGGTGACACCTTATGTACGCTAAATCTAAGATTAGGCGATCCAAACCGGAAAACATAGCCAGTGATACTGGCATACGCGTTCTAACTATTAACAACCATCGCTTTGTCGTGGGGCTTGAATGGGAGACAATAAAGGCTCACCGCAAGGTAATGCAGGAAGTTCGCAAGATTGGCAAGACGCGAAATCTGGATGTGGTAGCTATTCGAAAAGCTGAAGCTATTCAGGCAGGGTTTGCGCCTAAATCCCGTCAAAAGTTGCGTGGTGCTTATTCACTAATTGTCTCGCTTGCTTCCCTCCTTGAGGGAAGCTGTATTGCAGTAATTCCGGTAGGAACTAACGAGAGTGGTGAAAGTGAATACACTATCGTTGGTCGCACAGAAAAAGGTGCTATTCATCCTATTTCTGATGTTATTTATCCTGAGTCTGAAATTAAACAAGTTGTTCTGGACTTAAAGCAGGATTTGCGAGGCAATCAACAGAATACTGAAATTCCGGTTTATGGGGAACTGGATAAATTTACTTGGGTAACGGAATCTCTGGATTTAGAGAATATACTGAAACCCGGAAATATCAGGAAAGATTTTCGTCTTAAACCCCTTCGTTGGGGTATGACAAAGAATCAGCTATTCGGTTTTACAGCTGCGCTGCTGATGTCGGGCGTGGCTGTACTTTTTATTCTGAATCATCTTGATGAACAGGATCGCATTAAAAGGGCTGCTGTTCAGGCAATGATGAGGCAACAAGAGGATATAAACAAAAAAGCCAGATATCAGGCCGCTCTTGATAAGTTAAAGCATCCGTGGATAACAACATCATCAATCCCTGTGTTTTTACAGGGATGCAATGAAGGGTTAAAAAAACTCAATCTTTCAATTAAGGGATGGCAACTTGCAACAATAAAATGTAGCCAGGAAGGTATGACCGCTAACTACAATAGGCCTGATAATTCCTCGGCAACTGCTGATAGTTTTGTCGATGCGGTGAGGCAGGTATACGGAACTGACCCGGCATTCAACATCACACAAACTTCTATGGCGGTATTTTTTATTGAGCATAACTTACCGCCAAATGGTGATGATCCTTTTCAAAATATGGGTGATCAGCGCCTGAAAATCATTTCGCTCTTTCAGGGGGTAAATATACCCGCATCATTAACTGAGGTCGCAATTAAGGATGTCAAAAAAAATGATGAAGGTGAGGATTTACCATTGCAGGATTGGGAGGAGAATACATTCGATGTGCAAACAACTGTTCCACCTCAGCTTGTTTTTAAAAATGATGAATTTATTGGAATGAGAATTAACAGTGTTATCTATGAATTCGGACAGGATGAAGGTTCTGTTACATATAAAATCACGGGGTCAGTATATGGTAAACGCATTCTCAAGCCATAAAAAGTTAGTGTTATTTCTTGCTTTTATCTCGTTCGGCGCTTGTGCAGATAATGGAACTGCTTGGGATTTAGATAACCTTCAGGCGCAACGAACGCTTTATGAAGCAAAAGCTGCGCTAAATAAAGCTAAGGCTGAAGCTGAAAACCGAGAAAGTGGTGTGGCAGCAAATACTAACGTTTTCCCAAATGGCGGCGTACAGGTCAGTAATGTTCCGGCAGGAGATACACTTCCGCAATTAGTTAAAATTAATGGACGTAATGCAGTTATCAGTATGCCTGACGGTAACACAACTACAGTCACAGCTGGGCAATTGCTTCCCGGTGGCCGCTGGCAAGTGGTCAGTATTGGTCTGGGCGGGGTTAAGGTAAAAAACATTGCCACTCAACGGACACAGATTATAAATTAGGAGTGAACTATGGATTACTCTGAACGTACTCATAGTCTTGTTAATATTGCTAAGCATTTACCGGGTATTAAAATTCCAAGCGAAATAGTTGATAATGTACGCCTTTTAAAAAACAACGAAGGTGATGGTTATCAACTTATAGTTATGGATAAGTTGGATAAAGATCCTTTATATTTTGACTTCAAAAACCAATTGGTGAAGAAGTCAATAAGACCAACCGTGAAATGGGTGGGAAGGGAAGAGCTTGCCGAAATATCTAGCGCATTTGATATTTCGGTATCTACATCTTCAGATTCGCAAAGTGATGCTCAAAATAAAGTTATTAGCATTATAAAACATGCTGTTGATCAGAGAGCATCAGATATTCACTTCCGAATTGATACTACTTATTTCCAAGTGGCATTCAGAGTTGACGGTATCAAAAGGAATATCAAAAAATTTGAAGACTCTGCCGAAAACGGTCGGCAACTAGTAAATGCCCTTTTTAACTCGATGTGTACTGAACAAAGCACTAGCACACTGAGTTCAACTGAAGCGAGTGATGCTCGTATTAAGGAAGAGTTTGTATCAGAGTTTGGACTCAGTACCGGGCGATTTGCCAGCCGTCCAGGCAATTCGGGTACATTACTGGCGGTTGTTCGTCTGATCTCGAAACGTAAACAGCAGCTGGAGCTTGAACATCTGGGATTGACGCAGAAACAGGCCTCGGCAATACGCAGAACGCTTTCAAAACCTTCCGGAGCGATCTTCTCCAGTGGACCAACCGGCCACGGTAAATCAACGTTATCGCAATGTATGGCCGAAAGCGTAACGAGGGATGATTCTGGGATAAATCTTCTGACGGTTGAAGACCCGATTGAATCGCCTATCCGTGGTGCTGTTCAAACCCCACTCATTCTAGCCGACCGAAGCGATCGTGAGTTGATGGGGAAAGCATGGGGAAAAGCTATCTCAAACCTGATGCGTCTTGACCCTGACTTTATTTATATTGGAGAGGTCAGGGATAGCACGTCTGCCACAGGAGTAATAGAAGCTGCGCAGACAGGCCACAACGTTATAACTACCATCCATACAAGCCATCCGATAGATATCATCCAGCGCTTGCGTCGTTTTGGTGTGGATCAGGATTTACTGACCGATGCAACGTTGATTACCTGTCTGATAGGGCTGCGGCTTACACCATTGCTTTGCCCGAACTGCAAACGGCCATACACTTCGCACAAAAGCGAAATTGAACAAGAGTTGCAAGAGCTTATTGAAAAACATACTGATTCACACAATGCGTACCTCATTAATGAATCAGGCTGTGAGCAGTGCGAAGGTACAGGTATTAAAGGACGTACTGGTGTATTTGAAGTTATAGAGACTGATTATACATTTATGTCGCTTTACGAGCGGGAAGGTAAGTTCGCTGCATGGAAATATTGGCGAAGTAAGGGAGGCGAAACGCTTTGCGGAAATATCACTCTGTTAATAAATCAGGGGAAAGTTGACCCCGTAATAGCGCATAAGAAAATATGCAATCTGGATCGGGACGAGAAATTTAATGAATAACTTTGAGCGTTATATATATCAAAGGACGTTTAGTGCGGCAGATCGAATAGAGCTATATGATGATTTTAGGCAATACCTTCTCGATGGATTAAGCGCACAAGATACGTTTGCAAAGTTAATTGACAACTACACTCGCAGAGGAGAAAACCCCGGAAACCCTATCGGTAAAATTTTGAAAGAATGTAGTGATAATTTGAAAGCCGGTTTTTCATTGTCAGAATCGTTGCGAGAATGGATTCCGGATCAGGAACTAAGCATTATTGAATCCTGCGACACTGCCGGTAGAGTCGCAGACGGATTTCTTAATGCTATGTTCATTGCCGAAGGTACAGAGAAAATATTGAGTTCTATCAAATCGTCATTAATGATTATGACGTATATGTTTTCCTTGTCTTTTGGTGTTGTCGCCATGTTTTGTATATTGCTTGTCCCTACACTCAAACAAAATGTTCCATTGGAAAAGTGGAATGCCTTGCAATTATGTGTGTGGTACTTCTATGTAATAGTTACAGAATATTGGTATGTGATAATTGCTGTAATTGGGATAATAAGCTTTGCTGCTTTTAAGTCACTTTCCCGCTGGACAGGTGATATACGCTTTTACTTTGACAGGCTACCTCCATATTCAATTTATAAGCGCTTAAACGGGGCTACGTTTATCCTGAATGTCAATGCAATGCTTTCAGCTGGCATTCCTATGGAAACAGCCATAAATAACATGGTCGATTCATGTGAATCTCCGTGGATGCTTGAAAGACTTGAAGCCCTTCATGGTGCAATTGAATCCGGTGTGGAAAATTTAGGTACAGCGCTGGATAACATTGGGTTCGAGTTTCCCGGCGATGCTGCCATTATTAAAATGAAGAGCCTTTTCGAAACTTCCAATGCAGAAGGGTCTTTAAAGAGATTTGCAGGTAAATGGCTCGACAAAACAGTTGCATCAGTTGAAAAAACAGGAGAGTTACTCAGAATACTAGGATACTTTGGCTGTGCGGGTTCTATCGGTGTTTTAATCTTAATTATGTCTGACTTAATTCAACAGGCATTTTTCCATTAAGGTAAATGAATGAGGATTACAAACATCAAAAGGGGAACTGTAGATATTACTGTTCCGGTTATATCGTTTTTCTGTGTGCTGGCAATCATTGCTCTTGCTGCATACTTTATTCTGCCACTATTATTGAAATAAGGAAAAAACATGAAAACTGTAACTATGAAACGTGGGATTGCAAACATTACTGACTCCGTAACTTCTATCGGTATTATGTTAGTAATGATTGCTGCTGTTATGGCGTTGGCGTATTTGGGCTACTCTAAATTTTATGCAACGAATGAGGTGACTATTATCAGTAACCTTATCAACGAAACTAAAAACATGCGAGCAAGTAGTGGGTATGGTACTTCTGACTATAATCAGGCTCTTATTAGTGCTGGAGCGCTGCCTAGTAGTGTGGCTTACTCAGGGAGCACAATTAGCAACCGTTCAGGCGGTACAATTACGGTTAAAGGCGCGGGGGTTGGGTTTACTGTGACTGATACTATGCTTTCAAACAAAGATTGTATTAACCTTGCACAGAAGTTGGGTACTTCCGAAATGGCATCAACCAAAATTAACTCTCAGTCTTTCACCGGTGAAGTTACTGCTGTAATGGCAACGTCAGCCTGTACCACCGATAGTAACACCGTGGCGTTTACTACTAAATCCTAAACCGACTCAAAATTAATGCCCCGACAGGGGCATTTATCAGGCAGATAAATGGATACGTTAAATAACTTAAGCTTCATAGATTTAATTTTAGGCCGTGATTATGCCGAGATTAAAGGGCTAAAGGGTGCAACTTCATTTCTTTCTGACCTTCCCGATATTTATAGTGTTGATGCACAAAACCTAAAAAATGAATGTGAGAAAATACACAAAGAATCGGGTAAGACAGAATTTTCATTGAGATACGATAATCGAATTTACAGAATTACAGTTTTGAGTAGCGTTTTTGATGGTGTTAGCTTTGTTATACGACAAACACCTGAGCATATTGTCGATTTCAGCGAAATATCGTTCTCTACCGATTTGCGCCGTTCCATTGAACTGAAAGGTGCAACAGGATTGTGCCTCATAGCCGGTGAAATGGGTTGTGGTAAAACAACCACGGCTGCATCTGTCCTCAAACGCCGTATCGAAACAACTGGAGGTTTGGGAGTCTCGATTGAAGATCCTATTGAAACACTTCTTAATGGCCGTCATGGGCATGGGCGATGTATGCAGATGGAAGTTGGTCAGTATGAAACATACGCCTCAGCTACGAAAAAAGCATGGCGAACAGGAGCTTCATGCTTGCTTCTGGGGGAGATCCGAGACAGCCATACTGCGCATGAGGTACTTAAAGCCTCTCTAACGATGTTTGTCGTCTCTACTATTCATGCCTCATCGGTTTTTGATGCTATCGACAGATACGTTATGTTCTGTGAAGAAGTCAATCCAAATGCAAAACAAAACATCGCAAATACACTTTTTATAATTGCGCACCAGAAAATGAGTTCTGTTATCAGGAATGGCGAAATCACAGGTCGAAATATTGACATTAGCGGATATAACCTTGTCCATTGCAACCAATCCAACTCAATCAAATCAAAAATAATCCAGGGTAATTACAATGCACTGGCAGATGAATTTAGTGGTATGGTTTATACATTTAAAGGAGCTACCTCATGAAAAAAGGTGTTGCACAAATAAGTGATGCAGTATGGGCAATTGGCATCTTCCTTATGTTTTTAACATTTATCATTATTCCAATGAGCAATTGGTTTGTAGACCAGTATAGAGCTACTGTTGCAGCTACTCAGGCCAAGCGTGTACAGCAGGCAGTAAATACTTATATCAAAGATAACCACGACACAATCGCAGCAACAGCGACAGCAACAACACCGTTTATATTCGGTGTTCCTCAACTTATTAGTAGTGGTTATCTGCCAGCTGGATTTTCATCTCAGAATGGTTTTTCAGCTACATATCAAACTCGTGTATTTGAACCAACAGCAAATAAACTCAATTCAATGACTTTTTTGAATGGAGGGGTAAAAATCTCAAAAAGCCTGGCTCGCAAGATCGCTATCGGAATCGGGGCAGATGGCGGCATTATTGATAATGGCGTTGCGCAGGGAGCGTTGGGCAGTTGGACTATGAACCTCTCTTCATTCGGTGGTTATAACCCAGGTGAAGGAAGCGTAGTGATCGCTGGATTTTACGAGAACGGGATTAACATCAGCGATTATCTCTACCGTAAGGCTGTTCCCGGCCACCCAGAACTCAACACGATGAGTACGGCGTTGAATATGGGGGGAAACAACATTACTAATGCGGCAACAACGACAACAACGACTTTGAACGCCACAAATGCGAATGCAACGACAGTTACCGCTACAAACGTCAATTCTACTAACGTTACTGCAACCAATGTTAACGCCCAGACGACCCGTACAGCGGGAGAAACCTACACAGGAGGTTGGTTCCGCACTACCGGCGATACAGGCTGGTATAACGAGAAGTGGGGCGGCGGGTTCAATATGACCGACAGTACCTGGATTCGGGCTTATAACAACAAGTCGATCTATACAGGCGGTCAGGTTCAAGCTGGGACAATTCAGTCGAATGGTCGCATGACCGCTAACGAATTTGTGCAGGTTAATGGCGTGGCGACAGCGGGAGCATCTTGCTCACCCAATGGGCTTATAGGCCGCGATGCATCTGGAGGCATACTTTCTTGTCAATCCGGTGT
>NZ_KI973183.1:40457-41278 GCF_000534435.1 Enterobacter sp. BIDMC 26
TTTTTCATCTTCTTATTAGCGATGTGGATGAAGAGAGCAAACCTGAAGACGTGTAAATGCCAGCAAAAAATTGTGGCCGGTCGCAGCTGCAGCTGATGGTATGCTGGCGAAATTGTTCCCCCGGATGCGCAGCCGGTAACAGAACTGCTGGCAGTCACGAGTAAGTTACGAGATTAAAACTGCCAGGTGAACATCCATATGAGGGCAGAGGGTTAGATGTAACCGAGAAAGTAGAACCAGCAGGAATGATAAAATTAATAGATCCTGATTTACTCCAATCAGAGTTGGCCGTTCCTGCTGAAGTAATGACGCGACCATCGACAACACCTGTCAAATCCCAAGTGTTTCGGCAGTTATCGCCATCTTTAATTTTACGATCTACCGTTGATACCCCCCCTGATGCATAAACCGTTATTGGTCTGCCCGTGTTGTTGACCGATGTATAGACAGATACAAATGCCCCAAGTGATGAGTATTTTCCGTTGTGATTAGCAGCTGATACCCAGACACCGGATTGACAATTTTATTCTGTAGTGCAGTTTACGATGGCCTGGAAGCACGCTTCTCCCTTTGAGTTGTTGGGTAAGCCAATGTAGAACCGATTGTTAACCGGATCGAGAGCCATTGAATCTGGGGAGTTATGGTTTGAACCATCAGACCAACTTCTTAATGCATAGGAACCGCCAATAGCAACTGTGCCTGCTGGGCAATACGCATAAGCAACAGATTTGTTAGCGCAAGCTGTCTCCCCAAAAATGGTTTGCATTTTAATCTTTGAAGCACCTGACCAGACACCGGATTGACAAGAAAGTATGCCTCCA
>NZ_KI973183.1:41378-55825 GCF_000534435.1 Enterobacter sp. BIDMC 26
TTGTCAATCCGGTGTGTGGCGTTCGCCGGGCGGAAAGCCGAGACTAACGCCGTATACCTACACTAATTACAACTCGTCATTCAATTACTTGAACATTGGTGTTCATGATTTTTGTACCTCGCAGTATGGCAACGAAAACGACCGTGATGACTCTTGGCGCGGTGTAGAAATGCTTTCTGATGGCTCATGGCGAATCACTGTAAAGGACGGCAGCGAGACAGCCATTTGCCTTGATTGGTGAGGCCGCAATGCCTTTCTATGAGACAGGAAATATTTAATTTAGGCACACTGCATCGCAACGGTAAGTTGAGTAATGTTGGGGGGTACTTTGCAGCAACCAGTTACCGCCCGACTTTGTCACTTCACAGCTTGACGTGTCATCATCATAGCCAATTTTGATTACTCTAACGTAACTTAGAGCGCACATTGAATGTTGTCCCATGTCTATCTTATTGTTAGGAAAAGTTGAGCTGTAGGTTGAGATTTTCTCTTCTCCTCCTATTTTGCTCCACACACCGGATTGACAATCAGAAACAGTGTAAAAAATGCCAGCAAAAAATTGTGGCCGGTCGCAGCTGCAGCTGATGGTATGCTGGCGAAATTGTTCCCCCGGATGCGCAGCCGGTAACAGAACTGCTGGCAGTCACGAGTAAGTTACGAGATTAAAACTGCCAGGTGAACATCCATATGAGGGCAGAGGGTTAGATGTAACCGAGAAAGTAGAACCAGCAGGAATGATAAAATTAATAGATCCTGATTTACTCCAATCAGAGTTGGCCGTTCCTGCTGAAGTAATGACGCGACCATCGACAACACCTGTCAAATCCCAAGTGTTTCGGCAGTTATCGCCATCTTTAATTTTACGATCTACCGTTGATACCCCCCCTGATGCATAAACCGTTATTGGTCTGCCCGTGTTGTTGACCGATGTATAGACAGATACAAATGCCCCAAGTGATGAGTATTTTCCGTTGTGATTAGCAGCTGATACCCAGACACCGGATTGACAATCTTGTAAACGCCTTTAAAGTGCATCGTTTTTTCGGTACGAAAGGCTTAATGATGACAAGAAAAAGGGCTGTAACGCTCCGCTACGCACTGGATAAATATGTCAATACGGTATCAAACGAAAAGAAGGGATGGCGGCAGGAGTTATATCGAGCAAACGTTATAAAGCGCTATGACATCGCTGACTTGCTAATGCATGAAATATCTTCGGTTGATATATCAAATTACCGTGATGAACGATTGAATTCGATTCATGAACGAACAAAGAAAAAAATATCTGGGAATACAGTCAGGCTTGAGCTTGCCTTCTTGTCGTCTGTATTCAAATTGGCGCAGGTTGAATGGGGAGTATGTAATAACAATCCAGTGCTTGCTGTTCGCAAGCCTAAGATTGGTAAGGGTAGAGAACGGAGACTTCTCAAAAGTGAAGAAAGGAAAATAACCAAATATTTTGAAATGCATGATGAAAATATGAACATAGTTTTTCATCTTGCTCTTGAGACTGCAATGAGACAAGGGGAAATGATAGGCTTGTTATGGGAAAACGTGAATCTAAGTATTGGTGTCGCGCATTTACCAGAAACAAAGAATGGGACTTGGCGCGATGTACCATTATCAAAGAAAGCAAGAGAGTTACTTCTTGGTATGGAACCTAAAACGAGTGGGCGGGTTTTCTCATTTACTTCTAATTCATTCAAATCTAAATGGCGCAAGAGCATAAAAAATTTAGGGATACATGACCTTAGATTTCATGATTTGCGCCATGAGGCCATAAGCAGGCTTTTTGAACTGGGTACATTAAACATGATAGAGATCGCGTCTATTTCTGGTCATAAGTCACTGGCAATGCTTAAACGTTATACACACTTAAGAGCTTATCAGTTAGTTAAGAAGATCGACGCAAAAGCTAAGTCTGTAAATAAGATTGCGTCATACTTCGTGCCATATCCAGCAATAGGGCGATTCATAAACAATGAATACAGGGTGACGTTTATTGATTTTGATTCATTCGAAGTAACAGGTGCCAATAAAAATGAAGTCATGGCTAATGCGTCAGTAGAACTATTGAAAAAGCTGGCAATTGCTGCACAGTCAGGAAAAAGAATACCTAGTCCTGGACAGATAGGTAAGGTTGCTGAGGATTTAATATTGATAAATCCTTTAATGTAGTGTTGATGAGGGAATGTGATGAAATCCTTACTTATAGTTGCGCTATGTGTTCTAGTGGTTGCAATCTATCAAAGTTCATTCGAAGGTAATGGCTCTTACAATGATACTTTAAAGTTAAATAAGGCGTCTTTGTTTCTGAACTATACGGCCGCATTCGATGCTTATTACTTAGCAAACGGTAGCGCAAATGGTGATGTGACAAATAAGGTCACATTACCAGTATGGCTACCAAAGGATACGACGATAAAAATGTATGTGAATGGTGGTTACGGTTATGTTTTCATGCCCTCCGCGAGTGGTGTGCTCTCGGAGGTCATGCGAGCAACCGATTACAGCGCGTTAATTGGGTTTACAGATAGCACCTCAATTATTTCGCTTGCGGGAAAAAACCCGAAACCGAACTTTATACCAGCGGGCTATATTGTCTATGTGAGATAACGATGATCTTTTATTTAATCGTGCTTAGCACTTTCGCATATGTTCTTTCTAAAACCTTCCCGGCGATATACTTAAATGAAAAGAAAAATGCAATAGAGCAAGGGAAGCAACTACTAACCGAAAATGAAGAGGTGGGACGATTTCCAGTTTTGGCAATTGTGATGTTCGCAATGCCGGTGCTGATATTTTTTCTTTCAGAAAATATGCTGTTATCTTCATTCTGTTTCATTTTGTCAGTGGTAGCATACACAGATTTAAGTGCTCGATGGATACCAGATTTCACAATTTATTTGTTGCTGGCTGTAGCAATGTTGTCTTTGCGAACAACTGATTTGATAATTTCATTTTGGGCAGTGCTGTTTTATTTGATGCCAGCATTATTATTTAGCGCTTATGGTTATGTATTGAAGAAAGAGAAATGGATCGCATCCGGAGATTACTACATTTTCCCAGCTATAGGACTTATGATTACTCCTGAGTACGCGGCATCTTTAATGCTGATTAATTTACTATTGGTTCTATTGTTCTCCCGATGGGTTAAAAAAATCCCTCTTGTAACGGTTGCTTACTTCACCTTCACAGGATGTCAAACATGCATACTCTTAGGCATTATTTAATCTTTCTGCTAGTTATCCCTTTTTTTAGCGTTGCAACAACTCAACCAATAGACGTGAATCTCAGTCACTGTTTTAATCAAGCTTCAGAGCGCTTCCAAATCGATCACCGATTGCTTATTGCTATTGCTCAAGTAGAAAGCGGTATGAATTCGAAAGCAATTGGGTTAAACAAGCGTGGAGGAAAAATAATAAGTGAGGATGTTGGTTTAATGCAAATCAATTCTTCATGGTTTCCAACGCTGGCAGGAATGGGTATCACACGTAATGATTTACTAAATAATCCCTGCCAAAATATTTATGTTGGAGCGTGGATACTTGCAAAGAACATTTCTTCTAATGGCGTGAATTGGGAATCAGTAGGTGCATATAATGCTGGATTTAAAGGAGCTAATGCACCATTCCGTATGAAATACGCAAAGAAGGTATATGCAAAGTATCTTGCTTTAACAGGTGAGGGTTAATCAATGCGGCGACTAAAAACGATAAAACTGTTTGTGTATGCAGCCTTACTATACCCCTTTACCCTAACGGCAACCGAGCTGAAGGGAAGAGTAATACGCGTACTGGATGGAGACACTATTGAGGTAGTGCAGGATGAAAAGCCTGTAAGGATTCGCCTGGCAAACATCGATGCTCCTGAAAAGAAACAGGCGTTTGGTAACTGGTCAGCGAATCAGCTTAAAAGCCTGATTGCCGGAAAGCCTGTAACCGTGTCATACAGTCAGGAAGACCAATACGGGCGTATTATCGGGCGAGTGTTCACAGCGACTGGAACGGAGGCCAATTTAATCATGGTTAGAATCGGCGCAGCATGGGTTTACGAGCGCTACAACACAGATTATACCTTGCCAGACATCCAAACTCAGGCAAGAAAAGATAGACGCGGTTTATGGGTAGAAAAACACCCTGTAGAACCGTGGATATGGCGGAAAAATCAGAAGATGAAAGATAACAACTAACCACGGAGATCAGAATGCTGATTCACCTAACACCTAGATATTATGCAAAGTATAGTGATGTTCAGGTTGATGTTATTGATGTTGAAATACCAGAGCTTAAATTAATATTGAAAGCGAACGTTGATATTGTCATTCGAACCCCATTCCCAAATAAAAACTATAAAGTGATATGCAGAAAAAAAGGGCGCAAGGCAATTAATGGAATTCTGGTTGAAGTCGATAAGGTGGTAGAGGACTTTACAGTAATTACTCGATGGGCTGTTAATGGTGAAATTTCAAGGCATGAAACGTATTATCATGTTAGCGATAATGAATTTGATGCTGTAACAGAGGAAGATTTTCTGTGGAGTGGTTTTTTTAATACACCATACCGCGCCCGTTGTAAACAAATCGAAGAGGGAGGGACTTTAGTAAAAAGGCAGTCAGCGATGGTTACACTAACTGATGATCTCAATTCTAATGATGATGATAATTACTGGACGTATAATAAAGTTGACAGTGAAGGGATCGTTCGTTTTAGAGCGGAGTATATAAACCTTCCCACAGTAGAACGAGAACGTATAACAACATCTTTCTTTGGGAACAAGCGGTTTCCCTCTTATGAGGATAAATTTGATGCCCGATTGCATCCTCATAAGTTAACTGTAGTACCGACGGAGATGAAAGAATTAGGTGTCTATATTGTACTTCTCAGGGATTGGATTAAGGAGCTAGAAGAGGATGGTGAACAAGAGTATTTGTATAAAATACTCGACGAAATAAATTCAAAAAATGAATTTTTCTTTTCCAACACTAATCATCTGAAAATTCTCGCTGAAGCATATTCATCTACTTATAACAAGCTTAGCGAACAGAGCAAGATGTATGTTGATGATTGTCTCAGTCAGCCTATTTTTCATCTTCTTATTAGCGATGTGGATGAAGAGAGCAAACCTGAAGACGTGTAAATGCCAGCAAAAAATTGTGGCCGGTCGCAGCTGCAGCTGGCGAAATGCTGGCGAAACCCGGCATCGAGGACGGGCGCCAGGCGCAGAACTGCTGGCACTCCGGTTCTGGTCGTGGTGGTTGGCCGTCAGACGGGCGAGCAGTGCGCAGCCTGTCACTGTATGCGCGTAGCGCATGGAGGCGCGGAACGGGACGAGCATAGAGCACCGTAGCCAAATCCGCGCCTGACCCGGCGCAGCCGGTTACGATCCTGAAAGTGAGCAGAACAACCCCCCTCCCTGCAAAGCCAAAACGCGCTTACAGCGATTTTGTCACTGAGTTAAGGCCAACGCCCCGGTGAGCGGTCAGGACGGCGCTGTGCGACGTTCTGAGCGTGATTTCCGGGGTCTTAACGGGTGTGACCAGCGGGAACAGCCGTTTAGAGGCTTATGAGCACCATTTTAAACAGTTAAGGAATTTATTATGAAGATAAACATGATTGGCGGCGTCACTGTTTTACTCTGTTCTTTATTTTCAACCTCAGCACTGGCAGATGAACCCTGCAACATGACTTTATGTATGTGGGGGAAGGTCAAGGGGGAAAGTAGTAGTGAATGTCAGGGGCAGATTAAAAAGTTTTTTAAAAAGCAGGTGAAAAAGAAAGGTTCCTTTTTGCCTAATCATACAGCTGATGCTCGTAAAGGAATGTTGCAGGACGAGTGCCCATCAAGTATGGCTCCAGCTCAGTTCATCAATGAGGTTATCAATAAATTCGGACGCATTAAAAACGGTTAATACTGCCGCGTCATAAATGACTTGTCCAACCCCTCATGCGTAAAGAATAAATTCTTTACGCATTCACGGTTATAGTTAAAGGAAAGAATCATGAAGCGTTTGTTTATCGCGGAAAAACCTAATCTTGCGCAGGTGATCGCGCAAGCGTTAGGGAATCCTCAATATAAAGATGGATACATAGTTTGTGGTGATGACGTTGTTTCTTATTGCGTTGGTCATTTACTAAAAATCGCGCCCCCCGAACATTACAATCCTGAATATAAAAGATGGAGTAAGGATACTCTTCACATGAAGTTGCGGCCAGTGCAGCACCTTGTCATTGAACGTACTGCCGAACAGTTTGAAATATTGGCAAAACTTATTTCTCAGGCTGAAGAAATTGTTCACGCTGGCGATCCGGATGAAGAAGGGCAATTACTCGTCGATGAAGTGCTGCAATATTGCTGCTGTACTGCTCCTGTTAAACGCGTACTGATAAACGATCTGAACCCTGAAGTAGCTCGCCGGGCTTTATTAAATCTACGTGATAATGCTGAATTTAAAGGCCTGTCTAACCGCGCTTTTGCTCGTAGCGTAGGGGACTTTATTTATGGTATTCCGGTAACGCGTGCTTGCACCGTTGCCGCTCGTGATTTGGGACATACTGAAGTTATCTCTGTTGGTCGAGTTCAGACCCCTGTTTTGGGAATGATCGTTCGTCGTTTCCTTGCCAATCAAAATCATAAAGAATCATGGTACTGGCAGGTTAGAGCGCATTTAGGCAGTCCGGACACCCCAATCATTGCAGGGCTGGTAATTCCTGAAGATGCGCCGGTTGACGATAAAGGCAAAATTAATAATGAGCCTTACGCTACGGAGCTGGCTTCTGCTTGCACAGGCAAAAAAGCCATCGTGACTGCTGCCTCGGTAGAGTCAAAAGCAAAAGCACCACCGTTGCCATTTGCCTTGCTTGATCTTCAGGTAAAAATGAGCCGTCTGTATGACATTAGCTCAGAGGAAACTTTGGCGATCACTCAGGCCTTGCGCGAAAAGCACCATGCTATAACGTACAACCGTTCGGACTGCCGGTATCTGAATGAAGAGCAATTCGCAGATGCCCCCGGTACGTTACGTGCAATTTCGAGCACATTCCCGGAGCTTGCACCATTTTTTGCCAAAGCAGACAGTAGCCGTAAAAGCAGGGCGTTTAATGAAAGTAAAACAACAGCACACACAGGGATAATCCCAACGCAGACAACCATCGATGCCAGCGTTCTCACAGTTAATGAGAAGAAGGTGTATCAGGCGATTGTCGAACAATACCTTGCGCAATTCCTCGAAGAAAAAGAATTTAAATCAGCACTTGCTGAGTTCGGAATAGACAAATATACATTCCGACTCAGGGCTACCCGCTGTACTAATGCAGGTTGGTCTGCCTTGCTCAAAGAGAAAGACGGGGAACAGGAAAATAACACCTTGTTTGATGCACTTTCAGCGCTGAAAGAAGGTGATACGGTTGAGTGTCACAAGGTTGACGTAGTTCGTGATAAAACAACGCCGCCTCCTCTGTATACAGAGGCTTCACTTCTGGAGGATTTACGCCGGGTGGCGCGGTATGTGGAAGACCCAAAGATTAAGCAATTGCTTCTCGACCGTGATACCGAAAAAGATGATCAGGAACAGGGCGGTATCGGAACCCCGGCCACGCGTGGGGCAATACTCAAGCTGTTACTTGAGCGTGGATTCTACACCATATCCAAAAAGCAAATTGTGCCAACTGAGCTGGGTATCTCCCTTATCCAGGCATTGCCACCGATTATGACGACTCCAGATATGACGGCGTTGTGGCACGAGCAACAAAAGATGATTGAGTCAGGCGAATTGACTGTTGATAGCTTTCTTGACGAGCTTGAAACCTTCGTCGCTTTTCAAGTGGACAACGTAGACCTTTCCCGGCTTAAGGTCACTATTTATCCGTGTGATTGCGGTGGGCGCTATGTTCGACGTAAAAACGATAAGGGCGCGTTCTGGGGATGTAACAACTATCCAGAGTGCAGAAATGCTGTTCCGGATCGTAACGGACAACCGGATTTTACGGCGATGAATTTTGAGGCAAATTGCCCACGCTGCAAAGCCAAGATGAAGTATCACCCTAAAGCCTGTAACTGTACGAATGAAGCGTGCAAGTTTGTGTTGTGGGGCACTCAGTTTGGTAAAGCTCTCACGATCACCCAAATTTCTGACCTTCTTTCTAAAGGTAAAACACGCGAAATAAAAGGCTTTAAATCCGCCAAGACAGGCAAAAAGTATGATGCGGCGCTGCAATTGCAGGCTGATGGCAGCGTTTCACTGATGTTTAATAACAAGAGGAAATAACTATGGCATCTCGCGGTGTAAACAAGGTAATTCTGGTAGGCAATTTGGGGGCAGATCCTGAAGTTCGTTACATGCCAAACGGTGGCGCGGTTGCTAATATCACCCTGGCAACGTCTGAAACGTGGCGTGATAAAACTTCCGGTGAAATGAAAGAGCAAACGGAGTGGCATCGGGTAGTGCTGTTTGGCAAGCTGGCAGAGGTTGCTGGAGAGTATTTGCGTAAAGGGTCACAGGTTTATATCGAGGGGCAATTACGTACTCGGAAATGGACAGACCAGGCTGGCATCGAAAAATACACAACGGAAGTTGTAGTGAACGTGGGCGGTACTATGCAAATGCTAGGTGGACGACCGGCAACCAGTGGGAACGGGCAGCAACCAACGCCTCAACCATCGCCACAAACACCACCGGGATCGAATGAACCTCCTATGGATTTCGATGATGATATCCCGTTCTAGGATGACGGCATAATTACTACGGCCAGCTGCGACCGGTGAACGTTTTTGACATCAAAAAGACGATGCCGGCAACGCAGCTGGCGCATGAAATGATGGCATTTTAAATGCCCCAATATGGGGCTTTTTTTTTGGTTAGTCTCCCGTCAGAAAGGCAATTCTTCCTGCCCTGAGAAATCATTCTCATTAGCCAACCACATGCGATGCTTCTCGCTTAGCCACTGAAGAGCCTCGAATGAGTCCACAGGTTTATCAATTTCAAATTCATACCAGGAAGGTTTTGGATACTCCCAGACACGGCCGCACCAAACTAACCCGTCATAACGCCTGAACATTACAATCTGGCCGTTCTCTATAAATTGCGGATATGCGCCAGGGTGAACAATCAAAACGTCTTCACCATGCCATTTGAAACTATTTAAACCTTCCCGTTGCCCCGGATTATAGTCGCTCTTCATCGCGTCACCTGTGTGTTGTACTGTATATATAACCAGTATATTATTTCGACTCAAAAAAGCAATCTGGCTCCCTTCATTGCTCCGGCGCTCCCTTCGGCTCCCCGGCGTTGCCGGGTCGTCTGCCCTACTCCGCTAACCCGCTTACTGCGTAACCGGGTAATCTCCGCCGAACCCGCAAAGGCGCGGTTTCGGGCTGATCGCTAGGGTCAGATAGCGAACATCCAACCCCCTTCTCTTTTGCCGTCAAAAAAAGTCTGGCCATCGCGCCCGGGTCAACCAAAAAGCCAGCAAAAAAGCGTCGCCGGTCGCAGCTGCAGCTGGCGAAATGCTGGCAGTCTCTGCTGTATTGTGAGCCGCTACATGATCGAGGTATCAGCCATGCGGGAACGGCGACACGTCGCCGTACCACGCACCCGGAAATCACGCTCAGCATGTCGCAAGCGCCATCCTGACCGCTCACCGGGACTGGCTTAATCCTAGCGGAATCGTGGCGTTAAGGCCGGTGGTAGTTGGGCTTTGCAGGGAGGGGGGTTGTGCCGTGTCATATTGAGTTATCCAGGCGGCTGCGCCGCGTCCCCGGCGACACTCACCGGCAATGCAAAATAGACGTGTATTTGTCGCCTCTTTTAATTCAAAACCATTGCAAAATAACACTATAATCTGTAATATGTATTACATGGAAAGCGCGGTGCTTTCCGATAAAGGCCGGTCGGCCAGGAGATTATAAATGAACGTCAAGACAGCGGAAAAAATTAAATACATTGCCGATTCTGCGCATACTGATTGCACTCTCAATACATTGAAGAAAGCAAAGAGTCAAATTGAGGAGCGTTCAAAAGTATTAGCGGGTTATGAATCCCAATGGGAAGATATCAATCGTTTTGAAGTGGTGGCCGCGTTTGAAAAATGCTTAGCATATAGCCGTAAAGCCGATTTTTTAGCCTATTGTGAATTACTTTCGGAGGCTATGGCTGGACAGATTGCCGCAGCACGATTTAAAGAACGCGTAGCCCATACAATCAAAATTGCTAACCGCGATCATGGCGTGTGGGTAACTGCTGAACAGGTTATCGCAGCTGCTGACGGCAACCTTCTTTTTAACTTCACGAAAGTTGCAAAAATGTTGGCTGAAGAGGCGAAAAAGCCTGAAATCAACGGCTAACCATCCTGACAGGATGGAGCAAAACTTTAAGCGTATTTGCAAGGGAGGCTAGGTGTCTCCCGATAAAGGCCGGTCGGCCAGGAAATTAAAATGAAAAAATTAGAGTTTCGTAATGGCACTGTTTCCGTTGGTGATGTTTTTGCTTCCTCGTGGGGTTATGAGCAAACGAACGTCGGGTTTTATCAGGTGATTAGCACTCATGGCAAAAAAACAGTCTGTATCCGTCCTATTGATAGTGAAGTTACATATATTAACGCTAACAGTTATTTAACCCCTGTTTTCGATGCGTTCATAGGAAATGATATTTATAAGAGGCAAGTTAAAGAACATGCTTCTGAGCCATGTATTCAGATTGATTGCTGCGAGAACGCGTATAAATATGATAAGGATGCGAAAAAGAAAATGCGATTTACTACATATGGCTGATTGCTGAAAAAGAACCCGGTTTACCGGGTTTTTTTTCGACTTAATGAATAAATACATTGCACTTAATCACTATAATCTGTAATATGTATTACATGGAAGGCGCGGTGCTCTCCAATAAAGGCCGGTCGGCCAGGTGATAAAAATGGAACGTACAGTAAAATTTATTCGATTCCTCAACAAATATTTCGATGCTCAACTTAATTCTGAATTTGATCCTAGTGTTAAAGGTCAGAATAACACCGGTAAAGATATTGATACAATCTGGATTTACGAAAAAGAAAACGATTGTGAACCGGTTTTAATTCTCAAAGATGCTCACTGGTATACTGATAATAAAGAAGAAGGTTTTTGGATTGTTGGAAATGTATATTCATCGCTGAAGCATGGCGAAATGATTCATGAAGATGAATTTCGTCAGTTAGTTAAAGATAAAAAAGTAATTAAACAATAAACCAACCTATGCCCCGTATTAATCGGGGCAATAAAGGCCGGTCGGCCAGGAGAAAAAAATGACTACTATTAATGCTCTTTCTTCAAATCATCTTTCTACATGGTTAGCATTCCCGGCAAGCCAGCTTATGACGGATAAGGGGCAGTTAATACGCCATCTTGAAGGGCGTAAAGTGATGTATGGTGAGAGTGAAATCCCGTTTGAGCTGAATGAAAAGGGTGAATTGACGCAGGACGGCGCGGCGTATCCTTCCGTTGGTAAACTCTCCCTTGAACTGGTTGACGTTACCGAGCAGCTGCGTCTTGCCTGGCTGGAAGAACAAAAACGTGGTGCAGATTATGTCAATCCGCACGAAGAACGCCAGGAACAGCGGCGGGAACGCTATGCAGATCGAGCTGAACGCGCCAGAGCCGAGGGCAGCGCAACATTAAAACGCGCTCATGATATGGCTCCAAATCCACCGGATCAGCCTATTCTCATTGGACATCACAGCGAACGCCGCCACCGTCGGACGCTTGAAAAAATGGATAATCTCTATCGTCATGCGTTTGTTGAGTGCGCTGGCAAGGCTAGCCATTATGACAGTAAGGCCGAGGGCGTTGGTCGCGGGGGAATATCTGGTGATGATCCGGATGCCGTACGTAAACTTCTGGAACAGCTACAGGGGCGCATTAAGGCGCAAGAAACTATGAAAGCCTGTAATGCGGCAATCCGTAGAAACAAGACGGAAGAAAAGCAGTTAGCCGCCCTGTTAGCGCTCGGGCAAACGGAAGATAATGCACGCACGCTGTTAAAAGGGGATTTTTGCGGGCGTATCGGTTTTGCCTCCTATTCATTGCAAAATAATAATGCGCAGATTAAACGGCTTAAGACCCGCATTATGCAGCTGCAAGCAGTCAGAAAAGACGCTGAAGAAGTTGAAGAAGAGCATGAGGGGTTTGTGATGAAAATCGACAATGATGAAAACCGTATTATGTTTATTTTCGATGGCAAGCCAGAAGATGCAATTCGCGCAGCGTTAAAAGCCAGAGCTTTTAAGTGGAGTCCAAGCCGGGGGGCGTGGGTTAGGAAAATCACTGCTAACGCGCTTGCTGAAGCTGAGCGGCTTAAATTGGTTCTGATTGAATTGAATCAGTAACAATAAAGGCGGGGAAACCCGCCTTTTTTATCGCGGAACACGAAATAAGTTAATGTGCATGTTGAAATAAACCACTAAAATCTGTAATATGTATTACATGGAAGGCGCGTTGCTTTCCCAATAAAGGCCGGTCGGCCAGGAGCAAAATATGAAGACATTATCAATAGGGCAGTGTATTACTTCCGCAGGTTCTGAGTATGTAGTAAGCGCGGTTAATCTGGAAGACGGCACACTTTCATACACCATTTTAGGGCTAAATTCCCTGACGCGTACAAATCTGCTGGCTACGTCCCTGGGCTATTATGGCTTGTCTTCCCGCCAACTCTCTCTTGATGAACTTCGTGATCGCCGTCGTGTGGTACAGGGGGCAATCAACCAGCGTGAGGCTGAAGAACGCGAACAGCAAGCCGCGCGTGATACTGCCAAAGAACGTATCAACGCAGATCCGGATAATGCCTTACTGGTGAAAGTGAACAATACCTGCGGTTCGGCAAAAACAGCTGTTAAAAACATTCGTATCCTACTTAAAAAGCATTTCCCTGGCGTAAAATTCTCTGTCCGTATGCCTCACTACGGAAGCGTCTATGTGTCGTGGGAAGATGCTGCTCCGGAAGATAAGGTTAATGCCGTGATTTCTCGTTTTAAACACGGCAGTTTTGATGGAATGACAGATTGTTATAACTATCATAACAACCCGTTTAATGATGCCTTTGGCGGCGTGGACTATATCAGCACATCACGAAAAAGGAGTGATTCGCTTATCGCTGAAGCCATAGAGATCTTGCGCAAAGAAGATGGCGATGATTTCCCGGAAGAAGTTACTGTAGAGGCATATAAGAGTGGTGCTCTGTTATATGTTGGCCGCGAATATTCGCACAGAGGCTATCAGGGCGCGGTTTCCGACGCTATCGAGAAAATTGATAAAACGAAAAAATAAGCCGCTATACAGCGCCCATGAGGGCGCTTTTTAGTGCAATCATCCGAAAATTGGTTTACAGCGCTGACAGCCTCCGGGGGCATCGAACCCCCTCCAGCTGTTCTGTTGGCTCTGTGCAGGAGTGTTAAAATGGAAAAAATTTTCTATACCCGAGGTAAAGGGCGCGTGAGAAAGTCGCTTGACGTCTATAGCGACGGTGAGCAATACCGTTTTCTGTTCACTACCCTTGATCGTACCAATCCCTCAAAAGCTGAAAGAGCTGCGGGCGCGAAGGAAAAGCGCTTTAAGGCTATGGAAGAGGAATTTTACGTCGAACATAAGGCTGTGATTATTCCAGCTGAGTATCCGCAACCAGAGCTTGTGCAGAAGTTCATAGATTTTTTGAAGGGAGACATCACGCGTGAAGCAAATAGCAATTAAAAAATCCGGTAATAGTGTAACCGTCAGAATTCCTTCAGCCATTCTGAAAGCGCTCTCATTGAATGTTGATGATCCCGTAAATATTGACATGGAAGATGGGCGTATCGTGATAACGCCGGTAAATCCAGCAGAGGAAGTAACCGAAGCGAAACCCGCTGTTGCTGGGTCACTTGCTGAGGCCGTTCGCGTGAATTTGGGGCTGACGCAACAAGGGATTGCAGAATATTTTGGTATTACGTTGAGCGCTTGGGCGAAAAAAGAACAAGGTATCAACCGGCTTTCTGTGGCCGAGCAGCACTATTTCCAGCTACTAATCAACCAGCATCCTGACTATGTGATTGTTCGCCGCCCAACTGACGGTGTCACACCATTGCAGAGAGCGAGCGCGGCGGCTACTAACCTGGCTGTCTATCTATCAGGTCGTCTTGTGTTGCCAACTGAAACTAAATCTTTACTGGCGACTTTAAATGGATGCGTTCGTGAGTTTGCTGAAGATTGGCAAGCTGAATTAGATCAGGTAATTGGCAGTGCCTTACCTGACGAAGCGGCGGTTTTAAAGGCGAAGCTGGACGAGCTTCTGGCAGAAAACGCTGACCTTAAAAAACGCCTGGCAAATAAATAGCCTGGCTCTTTTCATTACTCCGGCGCTCCCTTCGGCTCCCCGGCGTTGCCGGGTCGTCTGCCCTACTCCGCTAACCCGCTTACTGCGTAACCGGGTAATCTCCGCCGAACCC
>NZ_KI973184.1:0-2476 GCF_000534435.1 Enterobacter sp. BIDMC 26
CCAATTTGCATACTTTTCACCCAATAATTTTCACAAAAAAATCAGATGAAGTTATCGGCCAGGCCACCAAAGGGCAATCTATAAAACGTCGGTTTAGGAGACAGCGCCACCAGGAACGTTGGCACGGCGGCCGGTACGGTCGCTGCTGGCGATGATTCACGTATTGCAGGAGCTCTGCAAACCTCAGGCGGAACACTTACAGGCCCGCTGAATTTGAAAGGCGCACCCATTGCAGCTGATGCCAACTCTGTTATTTCCGCAAACGGTGGTCTCGATGTCGATTTGGCAAAGGGATTTTTGATGAGGGGGAGAGTACAGCAGGGGGCAGGCAAAGATAACAATATACTGACTGTTTCCGGCGATGGTAACACTGGCGCGACAGGGTATGTCGGAGCATTTCAGTACAACTGGTATGCCGACGGCTGGATCGCCGGGATAACTCGTGGTTCAGGTACCAACACGCTTACATACTCCATCTACTATAACGGTGCATCGTATGGCACAGGGTCAAAACTGTGGAGCTTTAATTACGATGGTTCTGCCACTTCTCCGGGCGCGTGGGTTAATGGTTCTGATATCCGTCACAAATTTGATATTGAGGTTGTGAAAAATTCTCTGGCCGCAGTTATTAGCTGGCGCGGCACGACATACGAGATTAAAGACGGTGGCCGGGGCGTAGGCCTAATTGCCCAGGATGTTGAGAAGTGGTGCCCCGATGCAGTCAAGACATACGGAGACCGTAAGTTCAGTGATGAAACGGTGATTGAGAACTTTAAATTTCTTGATACCTCTGGCGTGTCGGCTGCTTACCACACTGAGGCCATAAAAGAACTATTCAGCCTGATTGACCTTGCACTAACCGATCCAGAAAAAGCGCGTGAAAAAATAAATGAGGTAAAACACTCGCAGCAAAACATCCCAACATAATGCCTGTTTTTTAACCCACACATTTTATTACTTTACTTCAGCTCTCTCAGTTCCTCGGATGGAATAGCAAACCTCGGTTTGGGAGACAGCGCCACAGCCAACTTCGGAAGCCTCGAGATCGGAGCCAAAAAACCTTCTTCAGCAAGCTTTGTTGATTTCCATTTTCTGGGTACTAACGACTATGACGCGCGCATTTTGTGTGGGGGCAATTCAAGCGGCTCTATTGGTAAAGGGGACTTCACATTTTACGGCGGGAGATACGTATTTATCGGGGATAGTTTTGAATTCCGTAACCCCATCTACTGTCAAAATAGCATCAGCGCCGAGGGCTCGGTCAAAGCCGTAACATCGGCTAACATATGGGCTCCCAACGATGCGAGTAACGTCCATGTGTGGTTTTACGGTACAGGTGGGAATGCATCACGTGGGGTAATCTATGCTGGCAAGGATGGCTATATCCGACTCAGGCCCGATAACAACGATAATGGTGGCGCGAATGGCTACAGCTTCATTTTTGGAGCTGATGGTAAGTTTACCTGCGTCACGATGAACCAGACTTCTGATGAGCGAGTGAAATTCGATAAAGAGCCCGTCAGTAAAGCACTTGAGAAGATTTGTTCCCTGACGGGTTATACGTTCGGCATTCAGCTCACAGAATCGGAGTCGGTACGCAGCGCAGGCATCATCGCCCAGGAACTGGAGCGGGTTCTGCCGGTTGCAGTGAGCTCTGACGGCTCCGGCACAACGCCGGAAGGCAAAGAGATTAATGACCTCAAAACCGTAGACTACAGCGCAATGAGCGCCCTCTACGTTGAGGCAATCAAGGAATTAACCAACCGGCTGAAAGGTGTTGAGAGCGAACTTGCTGCGCTAAAGGACTGCCCAAACGTTTAATTTTCTCTCTTACCTTCTAAAGCCCTGACGCGGATTGCCAGGGCTTTTATCGCGGCCAGCGCATCGAGCAAAAGAGGTGTCTGGTCAAGGTGTAATATGCCCCCTATTTCTTTGACATATTCTGGATCGATTGTCTGAATTTGCTGTGATATCACTCCGCGACGTGGGGTTTGCGTTTCATCATCTTTGAAGGTGAAGTGTTTGAACTCCATCCGCGAAATGTTGCCCAGCGCCTCTTCTGGATCGAGGTCGTCACCAATATTTTTCATAATTCTGTCAGAAACTGCAGACGTCATTATTTCCTTCCATGGGCTCCATCCATCAGTATTGTAACCCCTGAAAAAAAATCTTCCCGCATCTGTTTTGCTGGCATACGGCAAGCAGAACTGCGTTAAGGCTGCATCAGAAATACGAACATAATTTTGAACATACCCATACCAGCTGGTGATTGGCCCTGAAGTTGATTTCGCCATATCTAACAGCAAACGATAAGTACCGGGCTCAGTTAGGCTATTGAAGTTTGTCCCGTCAGGAGCAACTGCCATATCTGTTTTAAAGGCCCTGGCATCACCAGTTGGCAACCCGAATGCCCCCACCTGCATGACGTTCCCGGCAGTCGTTCCGACGTCCTTTGTCGCGCTACTTCCCAAACCGA
>NZ_KI973185.1:0-1767 GCF_000534435.1 Enterobacter sp. BIDMC 26
ACAAATGCGCTGGCAGGCAAGCAGCCGCTGGATAGCACGCTGACAACTTTGTCTGGAAAAACCGCAGATGGGATTATCGAATACCTTCGTTTGGGGGAAGCGGCTAAAAGGACTGTTGGAACCGGTGCAAATCAGATACCGGATATGACTGCATTCACATCTGATCTGCGATGGTTCAAATTACCTAGCGGCCATATTGTGCAGGTTTTTTCGGTTGATGTTTACAGCTCGGATGTAGAGGGAACGCCTGCGGTTTATCCAATAGCTTTCCCTTATTCGTTACTGGCTATATCCGCCATATGGGTAGACCCAACGCAGACAGAAGCACCGACGTACAAAATCATCGGTGGTGATCGAACGCTCGCAAAAATTAAAACATCAAAGGCAGGAAAGTACGGGACCATGATTATAGCCATCGGTAAATAACGTTCGTTTGGGAGAAGCGGCAAAACTCGCCGCAGCGAGCGGCGTTTTGTCTAATAGCGGCTGGTCGAAATTCCCATTAATCGGCGGTATTACGTTAATGGTGCAGTGGGGACGATGGGAGGGAGGTGTAACAAGCACTACTTATAAGTGTGATATAACTTTTCCCGTAGCGTTTCCTGCGGCCTGCTTCGGCGTCTATTCAAGCGCAGGCGTGAGGGCATCCGATTATGATTATGTGCCAATCTATAGAACTTTAAGGCAAGCTGTTTCAATCGGCTACCCAACGAAAACGGGTGTTAACGCTCAGTTTTTCCTTGACGATACTCTGCCTGGTAATTCCCGTATGTTTACGTGGTTTGCAATAGGGTTTTAATTTAATCCTGTAGTTAACCCGACTGTATAAAAATAAAGCCCTTACGGGCTTTATTTCACTCAGGCCAATTTTTTACTACGTAACCGTTGTTTGCTGCCTCAATGAGAATCCATTGAGGTATCGCAGGCAACGCTATGTCCGGCCATCCCTCACTCTCAGGCCAAACTTTAAACTTTTGCCTTACATCCAAAAGTTCCGCTTGCTGCTCAGAGGTTAATAAAACATTGTTGATAGTGTAATCAGAAACAAGCATTCGATCTGTACTGACGATGAATTCATCCCGCAAAGCACGGGCGCGTGCCTGGATTTGTTCCGGGCTTTCTTCCACAATGGGAATATCAATCCAGATCGGAAAACCATCAGATCCAATGCCACGCAATTTCCCTTCTGGTGGCGTCGCGGAAAATTCGCTAAAAACACTATCCTCCACTTCGATTAAATCATTAGGAAGACTACCTGCATTTACATAAGACTCCTTTAAAGCTACGGGGTAAAAAGCATTATTTGCAGGGCTAAACCAATAGTTCATAACGCACTCCTTAGTTTGAGACTCAGATCGTAAGTGCGGTTTCGTAAAATAATTATCTAGCTACCATGTGTGAGTAATCACACAATTTTTTGACGTCAGTAGCCAACAGCGAACCAGTAAACGCTACGTTCAAAAGGTTGCTGCACGCCGTTCACTGTTCTGGCGCACAAAGCAAACGCGCTGGTTTTATCCCTGATAAATCCATTAGTCATAGTTACCATGCTCACATCAGCGGAATCAGTTGTATGGGCCATTGCAACCAGGCATAAACCACCTACGGGAAATGCAATTGGGAATTTAAAAGAATAATTACTCGCACCGGTTAAAAGCCCCCACTGCAGCAGCATTTTTTTGCCGCCAGAAACGGGAATATATAGCCAGCCATTAGCACCGATCTGGGCGGTGGCCGCCTCCATTTTTGCCGCTTCTCCCAAACGAA